>JADJWM010000017.1 GCA_016716365.1 Chloracidobacterium sp.
CGAACCATTGGCCGGGACGGTAGATAGCGTAGGCTCGCCCATATACTCGTCTCGCTGCCAGGCGTAAGAAACGATCGCGCGGAGCAGTTGGGCGCCTCCCAACAAGATCGATCGAGATGCGAACCTGATCAGGCTGCCGTCTGCCGTCGATCCTGAGACGCCAGGACGTCCAGCTTTGTCACCCACGGCGTAGGCGGTCAGGATACCACTTGTTTTCCGGCTTGACCCTGCGTGCTGTGAAATAATAGTGAGAGGTAGTGTCTGTCACCCATCGAGAAATTCTCGTCCTTCCAGAACCTCGTCGAACAAAACGCTATTCTTGATTATCCCGCGAATATCCCAGCCTTTCGGCGGCCGACGCCTGCAGCGGCGGAAGCGGCGGATCGATCTTTATCTTCCGCAGGCTCGGTACGGGGGACTTCAAATACAGGCATCGGCTGTGGATTCCTCGTCGCCGGCTTTCCTGTAACGATCCTCGTTTCGAACGATGTCCGTGACCTTCTTACAGCCGGATATTCTCAGTCGATCGCGATGCGGAATTTCCTGCACGGCAAGACGCGAATTCCCGCCTCCGGTCATCTTGTGAGTCCATTTCGTTGTTCGGGCCCGACTCGGCGTGTTCAGCCATGGCCGCGAACGCGCCCGAAACGTTGCCGGATCGATTCACCGAAATCAGTACTGTCCATCAGGTCCCGGACAATTAGGTCGTCGCGTGAAAAGCCGATGTTCTGAAAGGTGGGTCCACTGCCAGTCGATTCAGTCAAGAAGCTCGGTCTTCTGAACCTGTTTCCAGTTTCTCGTCAGGAACCCATCATTTCGGCCCAAGCCTTTTTGCCGGCTCGAAAGCCCCATTCCCGCGGGGCCGGGGCCTTGCCGTTCTGCATCGACGGTCTTCGAACTGGTGTTTTGAAGAGGTATCTTGAACTCAACAAAGTGCTCAGATCCGCTCGTGGCTTTCGCCCACCCACTCGGCTCCGAGTTCACAGTCCGGGGGTCCAGTGTCGCGAAAGGTATGGGATAAGAACCCGGCCACCGGCCCTGCTCCGGCCTTCCAGAATGGTGACCTCCCAACCGGCGTTCTTAAGTTTGCAGGCAGCCGAAGCCCGGCGAGGACCGGGCCAATGACGACGCAGCTCTTTGGCCGACGCTGGGCCACGGCGGCGGTCGAAGCCACTGAAAGGCCGGCAGCGGCGGCGGTGAAGCTTTAGGAAGTCCGTCGATCGTAATGGTCGTCACTAAATATTAAACCCCAACCGCCGGGCAGGCTCAACCCAAGTCAAAACCCTACATATATACGCCCGTCGATCCTCCACCGGCGGCCGGATACGTGTGGTAATGTTCGCTGTGATTCGCTTCGTGCGTCGTCAGTTTTCAGGTCCCAGATGAAGCGTGGATGGTTAAAGAAAATGTACTTCGTGTCCGTGCTGCTTGATAAATTTGGCATTGGACTTTCGCAGCCTCAAATGGAACAACTTGGTGTAGTTATGGGCCCTTAGCCGGAACCACTCGTTCGTAATGCGGCGGGAGAAGCGACATATCGACATCGGGGCCGGTTTCGTGGCTCTTGTGCCGGGAAGGATTCTTTCCCGCTTTGCGGTGAACATTCCCGGACCCACAATGGAGGAGCGTCATTTACCGTAAACAAAGCGGCCCGCACGTTCATCGCTCCACGGCCGTGTTCCAGTCGATCGAGCAGCCAAAGAGGTTGCCCAGCCATCGATGGATTCCACGCAATCCTTTGTGCTGGACCAGCCGGCCCACCGCCACCCCAGATCCGCACCCATTCCAGGGCATTCTGGGCCGGAAGCCATCGATGAGTGTCGCCATGCAGGCTGGTCTCTGCCGTCGCCCGCCATCTTGCCGCTGCCCTCGATGCGTCGACTGGATCAACTTGATCGTCAGGATCGTGTCCGACTCCTTGCCGTCTTGCGATGGGCGACCCGCTCATATCCGAGCTCAAAGGAGCCTGTCCCTTACACTTACTACACGTCCGCTGGATTGTTGTTGCATTTGAGTACCTCCGACCGAACCAGGAGGTATTAGTTTCGCCATTTTCATTACCTCGGTCGAAAACTTCCCTAAATGATCGTGGTTATGATCTCGCGGGATAAGTTCCGGTTGAGTTCGCGGTCTCGTCCGTAATCAGCGAGCATATCGCGATCTCGGCCTTTGGCATCCCGTCGGCGGGAATTCCTTTCGCGGTCGGCTGTGCGGCGTGGTCGGCAGCCTGGTCAAAACACCTCTCCGAGAACATGTCCACGAAGGTTTCGTACCTTATGACCGATTCCGACCAGATCTTTGCCGTGTTTTCATCGACGCCGCCTTCCATACCGACAATCTCACCTCCCCGGGTCGGGCCAGGATAATCCGAATTCGAAGCCAACGAACCGTTGTCAGGTGGATTGTTTCAAGTCCTTTAGAATGGACTTGGTAACCGGGGGTTGTAGGAGACGACCAGCGCGAACTCCGGCGGGACTTCGATAGCGGTTCCTCGCTTCTCGATAGGCAACCGCCGGCGGTCGTCCGTTAGCGGGTGAATTATCACGACCGTGCTCTTTTCTCGCCTCCACGACCTCATCAAGGTAACAGATCACGCACCGGCACAGACCTCCGCCGTCCAGCGGGCCGTCGTGCCAAACTCGTTTCCTCCCTTCAAGCGGAAATCGTCCGACAAAGGTCCGTTGAAGAAAGGTCTTCATGACCGCTACCGTTACCAGAGACCGTCCCAGACGATGGGCCAGCCTTACTCGACGAACCGTATCTTACCGCATCGGTCGGCCCCTTTAACGTTGCCCGGCAGGCGGGCCGGAAATATACCGCCTCAAACAAGGCGTCTCGTTCTTATACGGCAAATAGTAAGGCTCTTTGTCGACCTTATATTTTTCAACGGCAAGTTCCAGCCTGTCTCTCGGGCCGGAGATCCGGCTGCGGCTCGGCCGCTGCATCGAGTTAATTTCGCGGAGCAGGCAGGGGCCGTTCGTCTACGCCCGGAAGCGCCCCCAATCGCTCCAGATGGCGAACGTCAGCCAGCTCCCGAGTATTCCACGAAGAGGGATCTTCCCGTCCGGAGAGAATGCTCCGCACCCGCGAATTCAATACGCTGGGGCCGGGGATGATGTTGTTTACAAAGTCCGCCAGTTACGTCCGGCGTTAAGATTCGAATGTAGTTATCGGCAGTACCGCCCTCCCCGACGTAATCGCTGTCCTCACAAATGAAAAGCAAGATCACCGCGAGGCATCAGGCAGATATTGTCGGGCATGTCGAGCAGGTTTCGATCAGGCGATTCGAACAAAGGGTCAATCGGCCCCAGTCACGCGAAGCGGCCTCGTACATCAGATCTGACCGCCCTTGGCGTCGCCGCCGCTGGTCGAAGTGAAGTAGATACGGCCGTCGCCGTCATTGCAGCACCCCTCCAGCCTATTGAACAGGGCGGCACCTTTCGCACGGCCCTGTTTGGAAACAGCCATCGGGTCCATATCCGCCGAAGCCGGGTCGGGATCATCTATCGTCACCCACCGTGTTTCAAAAGTTGACGGTGCTTTTTGGCCTGATCGAGTGTCAAATTCGTCCTTACCTACGACGGCTAGCGTTTGAAGTATGCCGCCATTTACGAGACGTTTGTTCTTCTTCGGAAGGAACCGGTAAAAGCCGCATGGATTATAATCCTCAGTCAGATAAACGATCCCGCTTTTCGGTCTACCGAAATTGCCTCGTGAGTGAACCGTCCCATCGCCTTCAGCGGCACAGGAGGCACCGGCCCGTTTGCCGATGCAGGTACTTCAAAACAGTATCCGTGCGGTTTCGAGAACCCGCCGGAATTGATGCCGCGGGAATTTGTCCGGATCGAAGGCCCTAGTGTTGTTTCTTCACACGAGATCCAGCTTCCCCAAGGCGTCGGCCCCGACAATTTATCAGCGTGCCCGACAAGCTCACAAAGTCACGAACGATCGTTTTCGACTTGGGGTCATCACCAGCGTGGTCGTACCGCCGCCGGCATCGGATCGTAGGCGTTGACCCGACTGATAGCCGAATTCGGCTTTGGGACGCTCCCGTTTACGATCTCGTGATTTCGAACGATCCTGAGCTCGTTCCTGACCTTGAAGGTCCACATCCCGTCGGGTGCGCCGGGCGTCGGCGACCCGCTCGACATTGGCCTCCCCGTCTTGCTCATCACGTTGTATTCAAACCCCTGCGGCATTGCAAGAATGTCCGGTGTTTTTGGCAGGCGTCGGCAGCAGCGTCCCGAAACCATGCGATCGAGCCCTCTCAATGTTTCCGGTCCACTCCAGTGCCGACGCCCGGTTAGCCAGCGAACTGGAAGCCAGGGCGATCCCGGCCGAACTTAACGCCGAATGTCTAAGAATGTCCTTCTGTCCACAGCCGCCACCTCCGAGCTAAGTAAGGATCCATTCATAGGTTAAAATGCTTTGCGGCCAAATTCAATCACCCTGGCCTGCGGTCGGTTTTTGTGAGCGATATGGAACCAGCGATCGACATCGTCCACGCCGAGAGCGATAGCGAAATTGCTGCCGTTCGACAGCTCTTCCTCGAATATGAGGAATGACCGGGCTGGATCTCTGTTTTCAGGGTTTGAGGAAGAGCTTAGTACCCTGCCGGGACGGTATCGTTCGCCCGAAGGCCGACTTTATCTGGCCCTTGTCGAAGGCGAGGCCGCGGGCTGTGCAGCGCTCAGGAGGTTCGGCGACGGAATTTGTGAAATGAAGCGCCTTTACGTGCGCCCAGGTTTCCGAGGCCTTCGGCTGGGTGCGAGCCTCGTAGAATTGCTGATCGCACCGCACGCGGCATCGGAGGCGGCAGTTTGCCGCAGATTGCTATTGGATACCTACCCACCTAAAATGGAGCAGGCGGTTCGAATGTACCGTGCGTTTGGGTTTGAAGAGGTTGGTCCTTATTACGAGAATCCGAACTCAGAAACGCTTTTCATGGCTCTCGAGCTTTGAATTCAAGTCCGGTGGAAAAAGCACCTATCATCCGTGCCCGGTTGCATCTTTCCGAACTCTCAAATCATCTAAGTTCAACAACATGAAAATAGATCACCTCCTGCCGTCAAAGAGTCTGCTGGTTCTCCTTCTGTCCGCTTTGCTACTTTCCTTGCCGGTTTCGGCACAGGATCCGGCGGAGTTTCAGGCGGAAAAGGACCGGGCCGTCCAGCTCGTCAATCAGAAGAAGTTTGCCGAGGCGATGCCCTTGCTCGAGAAATTGGCGGCCAGCGACAGAGCTGATGGTGAGGTTTTCCTCGGCCTTGGCATTGCAAAATGGCAGCTTCAGGACCCCAATGACAAGGTCAAATGGCGCGAACTTCGGCTAGGTGCCAAGAAGGCTTTTCTGCGGGCCCAGGCCCTCGGCATTTCGTTGCCCGGTGGACGATCGTCCTTGATCGACGATAACGGTGGCGACAAGAGCAGCGTCGATGCAGGCCCCAGGCCGCGATGGACGGGCATTTCCTTTCTTCGCGGCGGGCGACTACGAAAAAGCCGTCGTTGCTTATGAAAGGGCCGCAAACCTTGATCCGACGCATTACGAAGCCGCCCTTTACACCGGGAACACCTATTACGCGCTCAAGAAATACGATATTGCGGGAACCTGGTTCGCAAAGGCGATCGCGATCGACAAGGACCGCGAGACGGCACACCGGTACTGGGCCGATGCGTTATGGAAGAGCGGAAAAGACCGCGAGGCTGTAGATAAGTTCCTTGATGCTATCATCGGCGAACCATACGCGCGTGCGTGGAGAGGTCCCATGGTACGCAAAACCTAAGCATCCAAAGATCGACGTGCCGGTCGGTGTGACTTCCAGCGAAGGAAAGACGAACATCACACTTGGAAATATCCTTGACAGCAAGGATGATGACGGTTCGTTTGCGTGGATGGCTTATGGGATCTCGCGTGCCGCGTGGCAGACCGGAAAAGGCGAAAAACTCAGCGAGGACTTCGCCAAGGCCTATCCGGGTGAAAGGCCTATCGACACAGCCTAGCTGAAGAGGCTGTGGCCTTTCGGATGGTGATCGGCCTGCTCAAGGACGATAAGAAGATAAAGAAGCTCCAGCCGTCGCTTGCGGCGCTTCGCCGTCTGGAGCAGGAGGGGTTGCTGGAGTCGTGGATCCTCCTCACTCGTGCCAGCGAGGGAATGAGGCCGGATTATGCCGTCTACCGCAACGCGAACCGCGACAAGATCAAACGTTACCTTTCGGATCATGTAATGAATAACGGAGGTTCATAAACCAACGAAAAACAAAAGAGGCCGTTGCCGACGATATACCGGCAGCGGCCTCTTTGACGTTTCTGCTGGGCGCCTACCTCATCTGTTTCCTGGGCAATTTTTCGTCCATCATTGCCGTTTGATATACGAATGCGGCAATTATGGTCGCGGCCTGTTTCATATCGTCGGCCTGTATCCGATCATAGTTGTCCTGGTTCGAATGGTGCGTGCGCGTACTGTACTCGATCTCGTCCTGGATGAACTGAAATCCCGGAAGTCCGACGCGGTCAAATGAAAGATGATCCGTCCCGCCGGTGTTGGAGATAGTCAGCGTGTGCGCCCCCAGGTCATGGAACGGCTGAAGCCACGCTTCGAAGATCGGCCTTACACCCTCGTTACCCTGAAGGTAAACGCCGCGGATCTTTCCGGTCCCGTTGTCCAGATTGTAATAGGCCGAGAACTTCTCATAATTCGGCATCTTTACCAGCTCGGGCCTGGCGGCCCCGGGCTGCGGCTGTCCAAATTGAGGTGCCCCGCGCATCTCTCCGAATTGCTGTTTTACGTACTCGCGGGAGCCGTTCAGGCCTTGCTCCTCGCCGCTCCAAAGGGCGACGCGGACTGTCCGCCGCGGTTTTAACCCCGATGCAATGAGGATGCGTGCGGCCTCCATCGCGACGGCCGAACCTGATGCGTTGTCGGTCGCCCCTCCGGCCGAATGCCACGAATCGAGATGTGCGCCGACCATAACGACCTCGTTCTTCAGTACCGGATCAGTACCCGGTATTTCGGCAACGGTGTTATAGCCCATAAGGTCTTCATCATGGTATTGCGTCTTGATTTCCACCGACATTTTAGGTGTAGAACCCTGACGCATCATTCGGATCATCCGGTTTGCGTCCTCGATGGTCACGGTCATTTGCGGGATGATACGCGACTCGTTCGCCTTGTCGTAAACACGAACAGGAGGCGGATTCGGGGTACCGGCCTCAGCCGAAGGGATGTTCGGGACAGCCGTCGCACCGCCCACAAAGAGCGTGCCGCCGCTTCCCTTTGAACTGCTGTCGATCACCACGGCGACGCCTTCGCTAAGCAGGAAGTTCCATCGCTTCGCGTTAAAGATCGCGGCCGCCCGATTACCGCCCTGGCCGCCACCACCGCCCGGCCCGCCCGCCGCGGGCTTGGCTTCCGCCATCCTTCTCAAGTCCTCATCCGAACGACGGGTTCCCATGCCGCCGAAGTCGGCTTTCACATCCCTAATGTCCGATACGAGCACGATCTTGCCATTCAACTTTCCGCGGTATTTCTCGAGGTCGGCCTCGTTCTGCGGCATGAAATGAACGACCTCAGAAACGACCGTTCCCTTGGTCGAGGTCGACCAGGCCTTCGGATAAGCGATGACGGCGATCGCCTGAGGTTCGACTATCTGGGCGTGGAAACTCTTCAGCGACCAGCCGCGTCCGAACGGACCCCAAGGCTCGAGCCTCGCGTTCTGCATCCCCCATTTTGCCATCGTGTCGCGCGTCCATTCGTTCGCCCGCTTCATATTCGGCGAATTGGTCAAACGGCCGCCGATGACATCCGTAAGGTAGCTTAAATGCTGCATTACCTGGGAGCGATTCAAGCCCTCGTCGCGGATCTTATCGATGACCTCCTTTGGGGCAGTGTAAACCTTCGCGGGTGCGGCGGCCGCCGACCCGACCTCGCCGGTCTGGCCGAAAGCAAGACCCGTAAACAAAATTGAGTACGCGAGACACGCGCTGATTAACTTTCGTCGAAGCATCGCTCTTTTCTCCTAGGGATACGAAATAGAAACTTTTAGACGGAAATATCCTTATATCACAAAACTGCCGATCGTACAGCCGGGCGGACGATGTGTCGGGGAAAGAAATTGTCGGCAGGCCGTCGGCCGCCGTTAGCTTGACCAGGTCAGCGTGTACGCAGGCGGAACGTTCTTCACGATCAGGGGGCTTTTTTGCGACTTTCCGAATCGCTTCCGCATGAACTCGCGAAGCTTGATCGCGGACGGGAAATAGTAGCCGTGAGCATACTGGAAAGTGCGAAAAGTACAGTTTCCTTGATCCATGAATTTCTCGATCTCGAGAAGGATCTTCTCGCCGACGTCTTTGGGGAGCGAAACGAACGGTAGGCAGCAGATGATATAACCCACCTTTCCGTTACCCGACCGCTGGTGTATTGCCCAGGTATTCATCGCATTGCCGTGAACGATCGCCATGTCGGGGAAATTCCGCCTCAGCGACCGGACCAGGTCGCGATCGATCTCGATGCCGAGATACGATCTCGGATCGGGCAGCACGGTTTGAAGAAATTTCGTGATCGCGCCGGTGCCGACACCAAGTTCGAGGACCGTATTGTCCCGGTCGGGGCTGACGCCCTCTATCATTTTCAACGCAAGCTCAGGCGAGCTCGGCTTTATAGCGCCGACCTTACCGGGGTTCTTCAGGAAAGCCTGCAGGAACTCGATGTTTTCGTTCATTGCATACTCTCATCCGGCCGGAGCGTTTGCCTCGGCGGACGAGTCAGAGCTTAAATCCTTGTTAACGACCGCAATTTTATAATCACAATCTTCATTTTTGCAATAGTGCACGGTGCCGTCACGCTTTGTCGTCTTCTCGAACAATCGCGGTGCCGAGCAATTCGGGCACGCCTTTTCCACCGGTTTGTCCCAATAGACCACGTCGCACTTGGGATAATTGACGCATCCGTAGAACACCTTTCCCCGGCGGGATTTTTTTACCGCTATCTCGCCGCCGCATTTTTCACACGCGACACCAAGGGTCTCTCGCTTTACGAAATCGCACTTCGGATAGTTCGAACAAGATATGAATTCGCCGAATCGGCCATGCCTCCGGACCAGGTTCGCCCCATCTTTGGGGCAGATCTCGTCCAGTGGGACAGGTGGTGCCTGCGGTTTTTGGTCACCCTTCGCGATCTTTCGGATGTTCTTGCATTCGGGATAACCTGTGCAGCCGTAAAATGAACCAAATCGCCCTTTCTTGAGAGCCATCTCCTTTCCGCAAAGCTCGCAGGGCGGCACCTCTTCGGCTTCGGCTGCCTTGCCCTGGGCCTCGGGATCACCGTCTGATCCGGCTCGTTTGGTCCCGACCTCCCGCGTATTCTTGCATTCAGGATAGTTCGCACATGCAAGGAACTGCCCGAAGCGTCCGAACTTTATCACCATCCCAGAGCCGCATTTCTCACACGTCTCATCTGTTGGTATCGAGGTCTTTTTCTTGTTCTTGATCGATTCGGCCGCGTGTTCGAGGTCTTTTGAGAATTTGTTGTAAAAGCCATGGAGCGCCGAACGCCAATCCAGTTTTCCGTCCTCAATTTCGTCGAGGGCCTCCTCCATCCGGGCCGTATAGGCAGTGTTGAATATGTCGTCGAAGCTCTCGATCAAAAGATCGTTCACGGTTACGCCCAGCGGGGTCGGATGAAAACGGCTTTCTACCTTCTCGACATACTCCCTTTCCTGGATGGTGGTCATGATGGCTGCGTACGTCGACGGGCGGCCGATGCCCTTCTCTTCAAGTGCCTTTACCAACGTTGCCTCAGAGTATCTGGGTGGAGGTTCGGTAAAGTGCTGCTCGGGCGTGACCGAGTTCAGCTTCAGTTTTTCGCCTTCTCTGACTGCAGGCAGATTTCGTTCTTCTTCCTCGTCGTTCTTTTCTTCGGCTCGTTTCGTTTCGGCGGCTTCCTCGTAGACCTTTAAGAAGCCGTCGAACTTTAAGACCGAACCTGTCGCGCGGAACAAGAAACGGCGGGCCCGGATGTCGATCGTCGTCTGATCGAACACGGCCGCGGTCATCTGGGAGGCGACGAAACGCTGCCAGATCAAGCGGTAAAGCTTCAGTTCATCCGGCCCCAGTTTGTTCGCCAGGCTTTCCGGCGTCCGGTTCACGTCGGTCGGGCGGATAGCTTCGTGCGCGTCCTGAGCGTCCTTCTTTCCTTTATATCTGTTGGCCTTCTCGGGCAAATATCGGTCGCCGTATTCCGTCCCAACGAATCCTCGGACCTCATTCAATGCCGCATCGGAAACGCGTGTAGAATCGGTACGCATGTAGGTGATCAAGCCGACCGCACCCTCGCTCCCCAGCTCGATCCCCTCGTACAGCTTTTGCGCGACCATCATCGTTTTCTTCACCGGGAAGCCGAATTTCCGCGACGCGTCCTGCTGCAGTTTCGAAGTGATGAAAGGAGGCGTTGGATTTCGCCTACGCTCTTTCGTAGCGACCGAATCGACGATGAAATCTTCTTTCCGAGCCTCGGAAACGATCGCATCGGCCTCGTCCGAGGTCTTGATATGTACTTCGGTTGACTTCAGGTCCTCATCAAATTTGCTGCTTTTGACGGTTTTATCTTCGACCTTATAAAGCTTCGAATCAAAGTTCGGCGGCAGCCCCGCAGAAAGGTTCGCGATGATCGACCAATATTCGGTCTTGATGAACGCCTCGATCTCGCGTTCGCGCTCGACCACTAGGCGAACAGCGACGGTTTGCACGCGGCCCGCGGATAGACGTCCGCCGATCGTCTTCCAGAGAATTGGCGAGACCTTATAGCCGACCAACCGGTCGAGTATGCGCCGGGTCTGCTGCGCATCCACCAGGTTCTTGTTTACCGGTTTCGGATCCTTGAAGGCGTCCTGGATCGCATTCTTCGTGATCTCGTTAAACATCACGCGGTGAACGGGACGGACCGGCTTTTTCGGCACGATCTCTTCTGCAAGGTGCTGGCAGATCGCTTCTCCCTCACGGTCCGGGTCGGCGGCAAGATAGATCGCCTCGCTCGTTTTGGCCGCCTTTTTCAATTCTGAAATGATCTTCTTGTTGTTGCGTTTCTTGGTATCTGGGATCACCTCGTAGGTCGGCTCAAAGTCATTTTCGACGTCGACGCCGAGGTCTTTCATCGGAAGGTCCTTGATGTGTCCGATCGAGGCCAGGACGGTGTAATCCTGCCCGAGATACTTATTTATTGTTTTCGCCTTGGCCGGCGATTCGACGATTACGAGGTTTTTTGACATCTACTTGAACGCTTCTTTGCGATCCCCTTGTTCGTTCTGCCGATCCGGGCCGTGATATCCGGGCCAGTGTTTCGGCGATCTTTCGTTTTAGCCGTTCCCCCATCACTTTGTCATGGGCGCGAAAAACCAAAGAAAAAAATATGTCAGCCGCGAAAGAGCCGCGCTGACATTTTGACTACTAACACCTGGCGCACGATTCTGTCAACGCGGGAATAGAACATACGCTATTTGCCCCGAATCGACAAACGGGAAGTTCAGAACTGTCTCCGGGCGTAGTTCTTTCCCGGAAGAACCCGGATCAGATCGCGGATGTCCAGGCCCACGAGGGCTGAGTTCAGGTCGCCGAAAGAAAGGCCGGAACGATCAAGGAGAACATCAATATGAACGGGCTCATCCGGCGAGAGCAGGTCCCACACTCGCGACTCGCTATCGTTCATCCCGGACGGGCGAAGCTCCGGCCGCTGTTGAGATGCTCCACCGCCATTTTCGCTTTCGATCCTGGGCGGAAGGATAGCTGCAGCGACATCGCTCGGGAATTCAGCGACAATGTCCTGCCACTGCTGCACGAGTTTCGCGCCGGCCTTGATAAGGTAATTGGTCCCGAAGGAATTCCGCGAAGTAATGTTGCCGGGCACCGCCATTACCTCCCGATCCTGTTCCGCGGCGAGCCGGGCAGTGATCAGCGAACCGCTGTTCTCGGTCGCCTCGACGATCAGGACGCCAAGGCTCAGTCCGCTGATTATTCGGTTACGATACGGAAAATTCTCACCGATCGGCGGTGTGCCGAGCGGGAATTGCGACACTACGGCGCCGCCACTTTCAAGTATCTCGCGAACGAGCCTTGTATTCTCTCGCGGATAGACGGAATCGATGCCGGTTCCCAGGACCGCGATCGTCTTGCCGCCCCCCTTGATCGCTCCCTTATGCGCCGCCGCATCGATCCCGCGTGCCAGGCCTGAGATTATACAGATTCCGCGTGCCGCAAGGTCTCCGCTCAATAGTTCGGCAGCATTTTCACCGTAGGTCGAGGCCTTTCTCGAACCGACAACCGCGACGCCAGGCTGATTGAAGCACCCTTGCCAGTCACCCCTCACATATAAGGTTAGCGGCGGATCGGCGATCTCGCGGAGATAAGCAGGATAATTGCCGTCGTCCAGGATCAAAATATCCCCGCCGAGCGCCTTTACCCGCTCAAACTCCTTATCGGCCGCATCCTCGAATTCGCGTTTGATGAGGCTCTCGATCGTCTCCGGCTGCAGCCGGAGCTGCTCAAGCTCGGAACGTCGTGCCTGGAAAACGGCATCCGCCGACCCGAACCGCTCCAGTAGCCTCGTCGCGGCTCGCGGCCCGATCCCCGGGGTCATGTTCAGGGCGATCCACAATTTCATATTTTGGATCTTAGGTTATGGATCGAGAGTCACCCTTGATCCATCACCCGATTTTTTGGCGGAGGCGTGTGGGAGTCGAACCCACCCAGGCGCGCTCTCGCACGCCCGCTGACGGTTTTGAAGACCGCGCCCGTCACCGGACAGGATTCGCCTCCGTGTTCAAGGTTCTGAGTAGAGGCATCTTACGTTCTGCACCGAGACCGTCTCGAACTTTGCCGTTCTTGCGTTTGGCCTCCACAGCTTCCGCGGCGTAAAGATGCCCCGCCTTCTATCTAACCGGCCGATCCCGATCAACTCTGATTCGACCCTTCGGCCTCGGGTGCACTCGAACGAGGGGTCCGAAAACTCGAGAACGCGGTCCGCCGCCGCAACGTTTGGAAATTCAAGTACATCCTTGACCTCCCAGGCGGTCACCCCTCCCTTTTCGTCGCGCGCGATAGAAACCTCGAGCCAGAACATCATCGTCCGCCCTTTCTCGAGTGTCGAAACCCCAAGGACCGGATCTGCATTGATATCGCCGATCAGTCCGCCCCCGCGGTGCGTAAAACCGTTTTGAAGCTTGCCGAGGATCTCTGGGGCCTCGTATCGGTAACCTATGTATTCAGAGGCTTTCGGGGTTTGGGCATCGGCCGAATAAGCCAAGGCCGCGGCAAGGATCGCAAGCGCGGCCTTCTTAACTCCTATCATAGTCCCTCCACCTTTGGATCGCGCCGGGCGAACTAGCCGGCGATCAGAGATGTGACCAGTGCGGCTCTGGGCGGAATATCGCTCACCAGGATATGTTCGCGTAGCGTGTGGGCACCGTCTCCGGTAATACCCAGGCCGTCCAATACAGGTACGCCGAGCGCCGCAACGAAATTGCCGTCGGACGCTCCGCCGACCTGCATCTCACCCAATTCATATCCGAATGTCTCACCCGCAGAACGTGCTTTTTCGAAAAGGGCAGCGACGGCTTCGGTCCTCTCGAGCGGCGGCCGATTTATCCCGCCCGTTACAGTCAGGGAGACACGTTCGTCAAACGGTTTGAGCGCCTTTATCGCACTATCGACACGTTCCGCCTCCGCCGCACTCTCGAAGCGAACATCGACGGCGCACTCCGCATGTTCCGGGATCACGTTGGTGGTCGTGCCTCCAACGATGGTACAAACGTTCACGGTGGTTCCCGTCGAAGGGTCGTTCAACTCATGAAGCCGTTCTATCTGCCGTGATAGGTCGAGGATCGCACTCGCTCCTTTTTCAGGGTCTAGCCCGGCGTGGGCCGGAATACCATGTGCCTTGACCGTATACATTCCCGTTCCTTTGCGTCCGGTCTTGACGCGGCCAGCGGCCGAGGGTTCAAGGATCAAACAGTGATCGGCCAGTGAAGCTTCGCGTTCGACCAACTCGCGACCGGTGTAGCTCCCTACCTCTTCGTCACACGTCAGAAGTATGTTTACGGGCCTCGCAGGCGGCTTTCCCCGCGTCGGAGATATAACGGATAGCTTCGAGCATTACAACGATATTCGCCTTCATATCGAAGATGCCGCACCCATAAAAAAGGTCACCGTCGATACGCGTTGGGTTTTCGACTTTGCTGCCTAACGGGTGGACGGTGTCCGTATGGCCCAGGATCATGATCGGTTTAGCCGTGTCCGGAAACGCCCTTATAGCCAAATGTTCGCCGTAACCCTCAGCCGGAGTTCGCTCAATGATCAGTTCTGGCGAGATCGCCGCCGCCCATTCGGCGATCTTATCAACAACCTGGGTGCTCCCGCCCATATCACGCGACGGTGATTCGATCTCCACAAGTTCCGTGATCATGTCGACCATCGGGCCTCGCCGGCTTTCGAAGTATTCCAAGATGGGATGTTCGGCCATCAGTTTGATTTCCATGCGGGCAGGCAACACTTTGCTAATTCCCAAATATACCGTTCAGCGTCTCGCCCATCCGATATCCGGCTCGGGTCAATCTCGATTCGGCGACCCGAAATGCGTTTCGGCGGTAATCGGCACTAGGGGTTTCGAATCGTTTAAGGTCTGAGCGAAAAACCTCGTTCTGCGCGAGCCGGAGGCTCTCGTCCTTCCACGCTGCGT
The DNA here is from genome assembly GCA_016716365.1 of Chloracidobacterium sp. Taxonomy (GTDB): domain Bacteria; phylum Acidobacteriota; class Blastocatellia; order Pyrinomonadales; family Pyrinomonadaceae; genus OLB17. The sequence continues at coordinate 14,721 of JADJWM010000017.1, forward strand.
AGTTAGACAAAGATAGCCCCGCCTTTTCGGCGTCAAACGGGTAACGCGACATCATCATTTCTGCCACGACCTTAACGTAACAACCCTCGCAAATGCCGAAGTCATACGGAATGTTGCGCGGGACGATGGAATCCCAGAACCAGTGCAGATTCTGCTGTTCGGCCCGCGGCGCACCCTGGGGCGAGATCAGGAACGTGTTTCCGCCGACGTCACCGTTCGGTTCAACGTCCGTCACTCTGCTCGAGGTATGCAGCGGTTGATGAATGTCGCCGCCAATATGGAGAAACCAGGCGAGAGGAACCGCTTTGTCCTTGTCGGCCACGGCCGGATCGCGAAGCACCTTCTCAAATTCGGCCAATTTTTCTATTGCCTGGCCATCCGGTTTTCGGTCGGCGATCAGCTCTGCTTTTCCGCTGACATCCCGCCAGAAAACCGAGGTATAGTGCCAATCGCTCTTGTGATATTTCTCATATCGGACCGGGAAAGAGCGTTCCCGGATTATATCCGCCCAGGTCGGCACCAGCATGAAATAATCAAGCTGTTTTTCCGCATCGGACCGAACACCATAAAACTGATAATAAACGGCAAGGTGTGAATCCTCAGGCGCCGACCTCAGGATCTTGATCACCCTTTCACGGGCCGCGGGTGACAAACGCTGCCATGCGATGTAACCGGTTATCTTGTGGCCCACATCGTCCCATCCAAGCATCTGTCCGGGCAAAAGGACACAAAAGGCTACGGCTATCAGTAATTTTTTCCTCATTAACCCAACTTTTTTCCTCGAATCTTTTTGGAAGATTCTATCGAATACGCGTAATAGAAGGAAACGGGGTGATTCCTTTAATTTAATGAGGCAAACTTTTTCGAAATTGCCACATCCTAAATTACGCAAATCTTTCCCCTTTTCTCGTTCTATACAGTGTGTGTAACCGGATCGGTTGCCGGAGCAAGAGGTGAAAAAGGTATGCAGTTGATATTAGAACAGAATCTGCTTGGTGAAAATGCGGTCGCTCCCGAAGCCGACCCTTTTGGAAACAAGATCGGATTATTTGCTTCGCTTTTCGGTTGCTGGCACAAGCGGCTTACGAGGCCGTTCACCAGCGACATGAAGACCTACATGGCATGTGTCGAATGCGGTGCCAGAAAGAAGGTTGACACGAAAAATTTTAAAGTATCGAGGGCGTTTTACTACCCTCCTTCGGTGCCGTTCAACCGTAACTGAACGAATTCATAATCGTCCTGTCTTACTAACCTTCCAAGACAAACCTACCGAAGGCCGCTTTGCAAAGAAAGCGGCCTTCTTCCCTTCTTGAGCGCGTCATAACGATCGCAGGACAAATGCCGAGTTCTTTGAACCGAAACCGATGCAGTTGCACAAGGCCGCGTTCACACTCCCGGGACGTGAATGGTTCGGAACGTAATCCAGGTCGCAATCCGGATCGGGTACATCCAGGTTGATCGTCGGCGGAAGGATGCCCTCGTTCAGCGCCAGGAGTGCCGCCCCGACGCCCGCCGCACCCGTCGCTCCTTGCGGATGGCCGATCTGGGATTTAACGGCCGACATTGGGATCGAGAACGAATCGGCGCCGAATGCTCGCTTTATCGCTTGGGTCTCGATCCGGTCGTTCAGCACCGTCGACGTGCCGTGCAGGCACACAAGATCGATATCATTCGGCGTCAGGCCGGCATCTTCGATCGCCAGCGTCATCGCCCTTGCCGGTTCGATGCCGTCTTCTTCCAGGCGAACGCGGTGATAGGCGTCGCATGTCGAACCGTACCCGGCGATCTCGGCATAGATCCGAGCTCCGCGGGCCGTCGCGTCTTCTAGAGGTTCGAGAATGTAGACCCAGGACCCTTCGCCCAGCACCATCCCCGAGCGGTCCTTCGAGAAAGGCCGGGAAGCCCGATCCGGTTCATCGTTCCACTTGTTCGTACAGATCTTCATAACCTCAAACCCCTTTAGGATCCCGGGCGAGATCGGCGCGTCGACCCCGCCCGCAAACATAAAGTCCTGCCGCCCAAGCGCAATGTGCTCGGCCGCGTAAAATATCGCGTCAGTGGATGAGGTGCAGCCTGTCGAGATCACGTGAGAGAGGCCGTGAATACCGAAGACCATCGAGAGTTCGGACGACAGGCCGCCGTGCGTCGAGGCGGGAATAGTGTAAATGCTGCCCTTGCCCGCGTTTCCGGAGAACCAGTATCCGAATTGCTTTTCGGTGAACGAGAGCCCTCCGCCGCCCGTTCCAAGCATCACGCCGAACCGTCGCCTCGTTTCAAGATCCATTGACGCGGGCTCGATTCCGGCGTCCGTCGCCGCCTCGCGCGCTGCGGCCAAGGCTAGCGGGACCGTCCTCGGAACGTGCTGCCGGTCTTTGCTCTGCAACTGCTCCTTCCAATCGAATTCGAGTATTTCCGCTGCGATCTGAATATCGAACTCACTCGGATCAAAGCTCCGGATCCGACGGACACCGCTTACACCGGTTATCAGTCCCTGCCAGAAGGCCTCGCGCCCGATCCCGATCGGAGTGACGCAGCCGAAACCGGTGATTACCACCCTTCGCGGGCGTACGAATTGATTGAACATAGAAAGTTTTTGGATTCCCGCCGGTCGCGACCGGGCCGGCCGCATGCACCGAATAGGTTTCGGATCATTTAGCAAGCCAGGCGTCGAACACCCAACCCGTGATCCCGGCATATTCGACCAGGCACCACCGGCCCGAGCGTCCACCTATCGATTTCCTGTACGGCTCGCAATCGATGATCTCCAACTCGGTTCCGTGGGGGATCTTCGCCAGCCGTATGCCTCGATCGCTGTCGGGCAGGCTCCGCAAAGCAAGAAAACCGTCGTTGGGCGAATTTACCCTCGCCACGTCCGGAATATCCGGGTCGTCTTCGGGCTCTGCGTCACCGGGGCCGGCATTCCGCTTCTGCTCGTCCAATTGACGCTGGATGTTGGCGATCTCCTCGCGAAGGCGGTCTTTCTCCGGGTCGGTTGCCGGAGTCCCGGTTGGTGATTGCATCGGCGATGGGCTTGGGGTCCCCGATCCATTCATTCCCGGTTGGAAATATATCAATGCTCCAACGATCCCGATCCCCGCCACTCCAAGAATTACCACTACCGCAATTATCGCCAAGACCTTAACCCATGTATTGGACGCCTTGGCTGGCTGGGCTCTCTTCTCCGGTGAGACCCATGTCACCTGGTCCGGCGGCAAGTCGACCTTCAATCCGCCGTGCCCGACCTTTCGAACGACGGTTTCCTGTTCAGCTTCCGCAGCGGTGAGCGGTGATCCGTCCGAGAGGCAGAAGCTTAAGCTGTCGTCCGTATAGGTTGTCTTGCAGACCGAACATTGCTTCATGACCTTGACCGAGGTTTGGAAGAAAATTGCCCCGAACTTGCGTCGAAGGGAAAGGCCGCTCTATTTCGCCAACTCCTCGCGTATTAGCGCACGCAGGTCCTGCTGGTTAAGCCGAGCAAGCTGTCGGCCGTTGACAAAAAAAGTGGGTGTTCGCCGGACCTGCAGGATCTCGACGTCCCGCATATCCCGATCGATCCGTGCAGCATTCTTGGGATCGTTGACCGAGGCCTTTAACTGATCCACGTTCAACCCTAGTTCGGCCGCATATTTGTCGAAAAGCGTCGAGACCGCATTTTGCGAGAGCGGCTGCGCCCCCTGGCCGTGCTTTTCGCCCCATTCGTCCTGTTCCTCGAAGAGCTTGCTCTGCATCTCCCAGTATCGGCCCTGTTCGCCGGCCGCCTCGGTATATAGGGCCGCCGTACGGGCGTTCCTGTGAAAGGTCGCGTATCTCGAAACAAACCGGACCTTGCCTTCAAACTCTTTCTGAAGCCCTTTCACGACGGGGTGGAATGCTGCGCAAGCTTCGCATTCCGGGTCGTAGAACTCGACCACCGTCACCTTCGCATCTGCCGGGCCGATCGTCGGCGCATCCGTCCGAAGCAGCTCTTCCGGGATCTTCTTTCCGGGGGCAGGGCCGCTTTGCACCGAGCTTCGATAATAGGTCGATGCCGCATACAAAGCACCGGCCACAACGGCCGCGCCGACTATCAAAAATAGTACTTTCGTTTTCATTATTCGTTATTTGGCCTGTAGGCAAGCAGTAAGATCGATAATGCCAGAAACGATGCCAATCCCATCAGCGGGATCGTTACGAAGCCGAACCATTCGATCTGACGCTCTGAACAGGAAACTCCCTGAGTGCACGGCGTCAAACTCTCCGGAATCACACCGTAATAGATTAGGTTATGGTAAGCGGCGATCGCCAAACCGGCCAGGACAAGGGCCAGAGAATACATCTTCCAGCTCTTGTCGCCCGTCAGGAACCCTAACCCAACGATCAGCACAAGCGGATACATCGCGATCCTCTGATACCAGCACAGCACGCACGGGGCCAGGTCCATCACCTCGCTGAAAAATAGACTGCCCGCGGCCGAGGCCAAAGCAATAAGCCAAACGATAAACGGTATTGCGTCATTAACGGGCGACCGCGTGACGGCTTTTTCCTGAACCACTGTTTCCATATCCAAGTGATTAATTCTACCTTGACCTGCCAAAAAGCAGAATCGGCTAGATTCGTTAAGCGATCGCTCAGAAGCAAGAAAAAAATCTTGACAATGCATGTTCCTTAAGATATTTTACCATTTAGTTAATTAACCTATTGGTAAAATGAGAATCGATAGCGACAGACTTGACCAAACCTTCGCCGCCCTTTCCGACCCGACAAGAAGGGCCATCCTCGCTCGGTTGGCGAGCGGTGAAGCATCGGTCCAGGACCTCGCGAAGCCGTTCAAGATGTCCCTGCCTGCGGTTTCCAAACACCTAAAGGTTCTCGAGCGAGCCAAACTCATCGGCCGTACTAGAACCGCTCAGTGGCGGCCTTGTTATCTGAATACCGCGCCGTTGAAAGAGGCGTCGGACTGGATGGCCAAGTACCGCCGCTTCTGGGAAGAAAGCTACGACCGACTCGACGAGTATCTAAAGGCCGTTCAGGCCGAGGCGAAAGGGACACGAAAAGAGTCAAAGAAGAAAAAGAAGTCCGCCGCCGGGAAGAAAGGCCGGCAACGAAGGAGAAGAAAAAATGAAGAATAAGACAGAAATAATCGCTGAACCCGGCCGTCAGGAGTTGTTTATCAAGCGTGTGTTCGACGCCCCGCGTGAGCTCGTTTTCCGGGCCCATTCAGACCCGGAGATCTACATTCAATGGATCGGACCTCGGGATATGACGATGACGATCGAGCAGTGGGATTGCCGTGATGGCGGTTCTTACCGTTACACCCACGAACGCGACGGCCACAAATACGCCTTTTTTGGGGTAAATCACGAGGTACTTTCGCCGGAGCGAATTATCGGCACGTTCGAATTCGACGGCCTGCCCGAACGCGGACATGTGATCCTCGGAACTACCGAGTTTGAAGAACTTCCCGACGGACGTTGCCGGGTTATCCACCAATCAGTATTTCGGTCAGTCAGCGACCGAGACGGGATGATCGCCTCAGGAATGGAACGCGGCGTTAACGAAGGTTATGAAAAGCTGGACGAGTGGCTCGCGGGCAGCAGATCCGATGCGGCCGGAAATTGAACAATGCCGATCAGGAGACGGACAAAATGCAAAAGATCACCACTTTCCTAATGTTTTCAGATCGTGCGGTAGAGGCGATGGAATTTTACGTCTCGATCTTCAAAAACTCGAGGATCCTGGGACTCACCAACGGCCCGAACGGTCAGCCAATGGGGGGCACCTTCGAACTCGAAGGCCAACCTTTCGTCGCTTACAATGGCGGCCCCCATTTCACATTCTCGGAAGGGGTCTCGCAGCTGATCAGTTGCGAAACCCAGGAAGAGATCGACCATTATTACGATCTTCTCTCCGATGGCGGAGAGCAGCAGCCGTGCGGCTGGGTCAAGGACAAGTTCGGTCTTTCCTGGCAGGTCGTGCCGCCTGTGTTGTTGGAACTCCTTTCCGATGCCGACCGAGCTGCGGCGGGTCGGGTTGCCGAGTCGATGTTGAAGATGCGTAAGATAATCATCGACGACCTTCTGCAGGCGGCCGCCGGCTGAATCAAGGGGCCGGATCCGGATCCGTACATCATTCGAGCGCCGTTCGCGATCGGCCGTTGATCGGGCCGCCGAAAGGCGGGCAAAAAAGGACAAGTTGCCTCTGTGATCGGACCGGGCGGTTCGGCGATGCGGTTAGCAACTGTCCTTCTTTTATTGTAACCTCTAGGCTTATCGATCAGCCGAACCTGGAAACGTCGTTCCCGGCAAACAACAGCTGCAATGCCCTCACATGGTTTTGACCTTACATAGGAGGCAAAATGAAGATCGCAATGATAATTGTTCGAACACTGACAGGCCTGCTCTTCGTGTTCGCGTCATTGACCTATTTTCTCAACTTGGTGCCGCAGCCCGAATTGTCGGGGCCGATGAAGACATTCAACGAAGGACTGAATGCTTCTACCTATTTCTTTACCCTGCTCAAGGTTACTGAACTTGTATGTGGGATCGCTCTTCTGGTAGGACGATTCGTTCCGCTCGCACTCGTGATCCTGGCTCCGATCGTCGTAAATATCTTGATGGTCCACATATTTGTAGAACGGACCGGGTTGCCGGTCGCGATTTTCCTGGTCGCCGCGATGGCGTTTCTTGCATATTATTATCGGGAAAATTTCAGCGGCGTGCTGCGTGCGGCCTAGTCTTCATTCATCGATCGTCCGTTTCGTGTCGGGAGGAATTTATCTATGTCGAAGTATGCCGATGTCTATCTTTGTCCCATTCCCGAAGAGAATCTCCCGTCTTACAAGAAACTCGCGACCGCTGCCGGAAAGATCTTCATGAAGAACGGAGCGGTGAAGTACAGGGAATATGTCGCTTCCGACCTGAACGTTGAGGAGGTAGTTCCCTTCACGAAAGCGGTCAAACTCAAACCCGGAGAGACGCTGGTCTATGCGGCAGTCGAGTTCAAGTCAGAAGCACACCGAAATAAAGTCATGAAGAAGATATTTGCCGACCCGGAACTCGCAGCCTTGATGCCCTCCGGCGCAAAGCCGCCATTCGATTATAAACGAATGGTATACGGAGGGTTTAAGATACTCGTGGACCTCTGAAGTAAATGGCCGAGGAATCAATTAATGCCCCGGAAGTTCTTGGCGTAGAAGTCGACGTCGAACCGGTCCCGGAAAAGCGTACCGCCACATTTGACCGTTCGATCGTTGACGGGCATCTGTCGTCGGCCGTCTGGAAGATCGCCTGGCCGACTATGCTGACCAACATGATCGGCGGCTTTCAAGGCATCATCGATCACGCGCTTGTCGGCAACCTGGTCGGCTACACGGCCAATGCCGCCATTGGCGTAAGTGTCCAACTTTGGATCGTGGTGATCGTCTTCATATCCTCGATCTTCATAGGCATGAGTGTCCTGGTCGCGCGTTTTGCCGGTGCCGCTGAGCCGGAAAAGGTCAACCGGACAGTTTACCAGGCGTTCCTGACCGCCATATTCATGGCCTTTGCTATTCTTGCACCGGTCGGTTATTTCGCGGCCCCGTATCTCTTGGACCTTGTAAACACTGCCCCGGAAGTAAAGGCCGAGGCCCTTCCCTACCTCCGATTGATGTACGTCGCCAGCGGAGGAATGCTAATTTTCTTCATGCTCGGCGGTGCCCTTCGGTCGGCCGGCGACGCGAGGACCCCGATGGTTCTCGGCATTGTGATGACGCTGCTTAATCTCGTGCTGAGTATTGTCCTGATCCGGGGCCTCGGCCCGGTTCCCGCCTTCGGCACGCTCGGGTCAGCAATGGGTACAGCGATAGCGTCTGGCCTTGTGTCGGCTTACGCTCTGTGGAAACTCTGGAGTGGAGGCTGGGTAGTATCGTTTCCGCGTGGCGGCAGTTACGCACCCGACTGGAACGTGATCCGAAAACTGTTCAAGTTCGGCTTGCCGGCCGGTTTTCAGGGCATCGCCATGAACGTCGGAGGCGTCCTTTTGCTTTCATTCATCGGTTCCCTCGCACAGAGTGCCGCGGCACAGGCAGCGTACGCTGTTTCTTACTTCCAACTTTTTCAGCTGGTTACCTGGACGTCGATGGGACTGATGGGGGCGGCCGCCGCGGTTGCGGGACAAAATCTTGGTGCTGGAAGGCCGGACCGGGCCGTGACCGCGGTTAACACGGCAGCAAGGTTCGGCCTCGTTGGATCAGCATTTCTCGGGATCTTCTTCTTTTTCTTTCCGGCCCAACTGCTTGCGATCTTCGGCATGAGTGACCCGGAAGTAGTCGGGATCGGCGTTCAGTTGCTGCGGGTGCTCGCCTTCTCCGGCCTCTTCATCTCGGTCGCACTAACCTACACCGGAGGCCTCCAGGGCACGGGCGATACCAAGAGCCCCCTTTACATCTCGATCATCTCGCAGGTCCTTGTACCTTTGGGTATATGTGCGGCGATCAAATACTTCGGCAACCTTGAACCGCTGGATATTTGGCTGGCCATTCTTGCCGGCCATGTGACCCGCTGCGTTCTCAGCAGCGCCCGTTTCCTGCAGGGGAAGTGGAAGTCGATCGCGGTCGACATCGAAGCGACTCACGGCTAGCCAAGCCGGACTGTCAGATCCGTAGCGGCATCACGATATAGCGGTAATCGTAGAGGTTCTCGCTGGCGATCCGCATCTGGGTCTGTGAATTCGAATCCTTAAATTCGAACGAGATACGGGCAGGTGCCGCCGGTTCTTTGACGCGGACCTTGTCGCCGTCGGTCTCCCTCTCTCCTTCGGCATTTTCGCCGTCGGCCGCGGCACCGTCCGCAGCGGCTACGGTGTTAAGGAAATCCTGCAAATACTGCCAATTGAACCCGAGCGGCGTCTCCTCGCCATTGTACTCGGCCGGGACGATCTCGGTGCCTTCGCCTTCCTCGCTTGATCTGGCGGATATCTCTACCTCGCCTTCGCGTACGGTGAGGCGGATCGACCTGTTTCTGTCGTCGGCCATTAGCGAGACGCGCCGGACCGCTCCCTTCATATCATCGAGGTCAAAAACGACCTTCTTCTCGGCGTCCTTTGGCATCACCATCTCATAATTCGGGAAGTTGCCGGAAAGTTTTCTGGTGATCAGCAGACGGCCTTCCAGTTCGAAGTAGATATGGTTATCGTCCTCACCGAACGAGACCTCTTCCTCGGAGTCGCGGGAGATCTTGACCAATTCAAGCAGGGCCTTCTTGGGGATCAGGGTATCGATCGAGCCGCCAGCGTCGCTCGCAAGCGGCAATTCCACAAATGCAAGCCGATGGCCGTCCGTGGTCACCATCCTCGCTCTCCCGTCGGCAACGATAAACTTAGCTCCCGAGAGCGTGAATCTCGATTGTTCGTTCGTGATAGCGAACGCCGTGTGCTGGATGAAGTAATTAAAGACCCCGGCGGGAAGTTTGAGCGGAGCCGACTTGAAGATCGGGATCTCAGGGAACTGTTCTTTGGCCACGCCGGCCAACCGGAACTTGCCCCTTCCGCACGTGACCACGACCCAGTCGTTCTCATCCTTTTTGAACTTTACGTCCTCGCCGGTAAGGAGCCGCGAGAGATCGAACAATTTCCTGGCCTGGACGCACATTGCACCGGCGCTCTTGATCTCCGCATCCGCGTCGCACCTGACCGTCACATCAAGATCGGTGCCGACGATCCTGATCGAGTTTTCGCCGATGCTCTCGATCAGGATGTTTGACAGTACCGGGATCGTGCTCTTTCTTTCGACCACCCCCTGGACGTAACCTAGCACCTCGGTCAATGTGCTTTGCTTGATGTGAAACTCCATCGTAAACGCTCCTTTACTTGAAATTGTTGCCGGCCTTGTGGCCGCCCCTCTCGTTCTCTTATTTCTATTAGATCAATTCTATTAGATTTCTATCCAGTACAAGTAGTAGGGCCTGTGAGAAAGTGAAAAACCCTCCCGGATGTCGATAAAACCAAGCAAATTATTCCCACATGGATTGTGGAAAGTTTGTGGAAATCGAGGTCCTTCGGTGGAAAGATCGTTCGTGTACCCAATTCCGTGAGAATCCACATGCCGCCCGGTCCATGAAATGGTGGAAATGTGGAAAATTTTCTTTAAATCTTGTAAACAAAGGATTTAGTTTCGGACCAATAATGTTACTGCTGTGGAAAGTCATACCTGAAGGATTCGCCGAAAATCTCCTAACTAACTGCAAAGATTGTCAATTAGCTCGCTGACGGTCTTGTGGAAATCGCGATGCTCGTTCACGAGAGCATCGATCTTCTCGAAGGAATGCATAACGGTGGTGTGATGCTTGCCTCCGAACTCGCGGCCGATCTCAGGATAGCTGTGCTTTGTAAGCCTCTTACATAAATACATCGCCACCTGCCGCGGCACGGCGATAGCTCGCGAATTGTTCTTGGACTTCAGTTCCTCGACAGTTAATCTATAATGCGAAGCGACCGTCCGGGCGATCCGTTCCATCGTAAGGCCTTCGGGACGCTCGCTGTCGATAACGTTCTTTAACGCGTCTTGCGCGAGCATCTTCGAAATGGGCAGCCCGCGGAGGCTCGATATCGCGACCAACCTGACCAGTGAGCCTTCAAGTTCCCGCACATTGCTTCGTATCTTGTTTGCAATATAAATGGCGATGTCGTCCGGAAGATCGACGCCGTCAAGGTCTGCTTTCCGTTTGAGGATCGCGACCTTTGTTTCCAGGTCGGGAGGCAGGATGTCAGCGATCAGGCCCCATTCAAATCGCGAATGCAGCCGCTCTTGCAGGGTCGGGATCTCGCGGGGCGGGCAGTCCGATGAGATGACGATCTGCTTCTGGTCATTATGGAGTGCATTGAAAGTGTGAAAAAACTCTTCCTGGGTTCTTTCCTTACCCGCCAGGAACTGGATGTCGTCCATTAGCAGCACGTCGATCGACCTGTATTTGTCGCGGAAACTGTGTGTCGAGTCGTACCGGATCGCGTTGATCAACTCGTTCATGAATTTCTCGGACGAAACATAAGAAACGCGGGTATAACGATCTCGTTTTTTTATTTCGTGGCCGATCGCGTGCATCAGGTGAGTTTTGCCGAGCCCGACACCCCCGTAGATGAACAGCGGGTTGTATGTCTTTCCAGGCGTGTCAGTCACACTAAGTGCGGCTGCGTGGGCAAACTGATTCGACGTACCGACGACAAATTTATCGAAAGTGTATTTCGGGTTCAGCGAATGTTCGAACGGATCGGTCCCTTTCGTCCGGTCTGGGGAACCGAACTGCTTGCGGTCCGCAACCGTTGCGGGGGAGTTTGTTTTGACAATGAACTCATCCTCCACGTCCATCGAAAACCGGTCTTCATCGTTTTCGTTCTCGTCGATCAGCCACTCGATCTTGACGCCGTCAAGGCCAAGTTCAGCAAGTGCGGCCCGCAGATCGTCCGCGTAGTAAAGTTCAAGCCAGTCGCTGGTGATCTGACCCGCACGCAGCCGAAGCGTACGACTCTCCTCAAGGAATTCATCAAAATGAACCGGCCGAAACCAGGAATCGACAATGTGCTTATTGAGGCGCCTCTCGACCAGTAGAATGATCTCGGCCCATATGTCAGACTTTTTAACGGATGCTTCCACCAAGAACTCCAGTATACGCGCTCGTAGGCGACGTTCAGTGTTCTCGATAACGCAGGAGTTCAGTTAGGATCTGAGATCGGCTCGGGCTGATCGGGTGAATGGGTTTCAGTCGCCCGGAACCTGAAGACAGGCTTCGCCCGAAAGTTTTCCACAGTTTTTTCCACAGCCATGTGGAAATCATCGAAAAACTTAAAGCTTTACTTCAAGTTGTTTGTTTACAACAGTTTAGAAGAATCCCGCATTATCGAAACGGGTCTCAGACTATCACACTGAAACTGCCAGCGCAAGGAGAAATCCACAATAAATCGAGGCGACATTACAGCAATGTTAAGGCCCTTGAATTGCAATAATTTGCGTCGAAAATTGACGCCCGGCGACCTCCGATCCAGGGCCCCGTAAGGGAAAAAACGAGCAAAAAAATTTCGATTTTTTTATTCGCCCGATAACTTTCTTTTTTGATGAAACTGCAACGGCCGGCGCTTGGCCGGCCGTTCGAAACCAGATCCGAGGATCGTTCTAGTTGCCTTCGATCGAGCTCGCGCCGCGTGACTTCTTCTCGACGCTCTTCGGGTTGCCCGTGTATTTGACCCGGCTCGCTCCGGAAGCCTTAGCCTGAAGATTGCCGGTAGCAAATGTTTCAACCGCACTTGCACCGCTCGCCTCGACGTTTGCATCTTCGGTCTTCAGACCGCCAGCGAACACTTTGCTGGCCCCGCTGACATCGACGAAAAGTCGCGATGTCTCGCCGTTGATCGTGATCTTAGAAGCTCCGCTGACGTCTACACGCATTTCTTCGTTCTTTGAATCCTTAAGATCGACCCGCGAAACCCCCGAAGCATCGATCCGGTTGATGTCGGGTGCGGAGATCCTTATTTTCAAACCGTTTCCGCTTGAGATACGCTTTTCCGCTTCGATGTGAAGCACCCCGTCCCGCACCTCGGTCTTTATCAACGGAACGAGATTGTCATCGGCTTCGACCTCAACAAAAAAATCTTTCTGCGCGACGATCTCGACGTTAAAGACCCCGCCCACGTCGATACCGTTGAAATCCCGGACGTCGCGCGTCTCGGTGGCAATCCGGCCAGAGCCTTTCACCTTATTACCAAAAGAGAAACTGAAAAACGGTCGTGCTGCTTCGCCCACCGAAAAGAAGCCGGTAACCAGAATGCCGACGACGATAGCTGCAATAAAAATTAAGATTCCGAACTTCTTCATAAATGCCTCCGAAAGAATAGCTGTTTAGCGAAACGTCCGCCGGCGACAGAAAGTTCAAAATATTTGACGAAACAAAAAAGGGACGCGCCCCTTGCGAACGCGTCCCCTCTATTGCTGCGTTGATCAGGTCAGGCTATTTCCGGCAGTAGCCTTCGGAGCCTTTGGTGATCAGCACGCAGTCCTTCTCGCCGCCGGGCCATTTCAACCCGGTTTCTTCGGGCGTTGTGAGCCTGGCGGTCTCGACCTTTTCCTTGCGCTTGAATTCGATCGTATCGCCCTTTGCGGTACCTTCGAACGATTCGACCTTCTTGTCGCGTCCCGTGATCTCGACCTTGAACTTATCACCGGTCTTGGTGATGGTCATCGACGAACCGTCCGGACCCGGCCAGACGCCTTCAAACGAAGCGGCCTTTGCCGCGGGCCCATTCGGGTTGGCCGCCGGCGACGCGGCCGGTGATCCTGCCGGAGAACTCGTGGCTGCGGGTGAGGCCGCCGGCGAATTCGGGGCTGTATTGGGTTTAGCGGGCGTTGTGGGTTCACAAGCCGCTAGAGCGATCGCTGAAACTGAGAACAGTAAAGTTAAAACTGATCTTCTCATTTTGTTTACCTCTATTTCTTGTTGTTTCGCGGATCTTTCCCGGCCGTCGACAACAACGATCGGCCTCCGCATTCCAAACAGACACAGCCGGAATGTTCTGTCCGGATCCCGGATCTTTGCGGGCTCGGAAAGTTGAAAGCCTTCAAGATCCGAGTCCGGTCGAACAACGCTGCGTCCGAATGAACGTTCGACACGAAGTTTCTTGCACCATTTCTGCGAAGGATAAGAAATATTTCCTCGGCAACCGAAGCCGTTGCCTCGGGACGGCCGATCCTTACGTTTGACGCGTGCGAATCTTCGCGGCTAAGATTCGGGGTCAGAGGCTCTTTTCGAGTCCCCGATCAAGAAGAATATTCGTATGAAGACACTTGCGGCACCAACCATACTGTTCACTGTTCTGGCGTTCTGCAATTTGCCGAACGAGCAAAATTCGACGTCGAACGCGAATGGTCCGAACCCTCCGTCGAATACCTCCGAGCCGGCCGCCTTAGACCGCGAGGGTGCCAAGAACGAACTTCTACGGCTCATTAACGAGATCGCGGACGCTTCTGCCGATGGCGATCGGACATTGCTGGACGATCGGACGACCGAGGATTTTCAATTGACCGATGTCGAAGGCAGAGTGCTGGACAAACAGAAGGCACTCGCCGAGGTGAGAAAGGAAACGTCGATCAAATCGTGGGTGATCACCGAAGCGGAACTCCGCTCGTTGACCGACGATTCCGCGGTTATGACATTCTTGATCACCCTTACGGGTACGAACAACAAGGTCGTGAAGGCCAGGGTCACTGACACTTTCTCTAAGATTGATGGCCGCTGGCTCCTTAAGTCCGAACAGCAGACGCTATTGCGTTGACGCGGTCTGCGATCAGCACATTAGATAGATGGCCGTGATCTTGATCAACTTGCCGTTTCTAAATGTGAAGTGGGTATTTCCTGGGCTGTCGTCGGTCATTTCGTAGTACCAAACCGACAGCTTTGTCCGTTGATCGGGTTCCTGGGCGTCCGGTTTGCCGAATTTTGCCCTCACCGACCCGGACGATTGTCCGACCCGCACACCTGACACTGGCCAGGCGGCTGAGGTGACCTCGATCCGGCCGACCGTGAACCTGGACGCATCATTTGGGTCGTCCCAAAGGGTGATGACAGCGCCGCGATACCGCATCGTTAACTCGGTTCCGCCGACACAGGGCTCGGCTTCCCGTCGTTCTTGCGACAATGGCTTACCAAACCGGGCCCGGACCTCGTTCTGTGTTGCCCCGAGCCTCACACCGTTCACCGTTGGCCCCTCTTTCAGTGAGGTTTGCGCCGTCAAAGAGAATGCGGGAAGCAGCAGAATTGCGACAAAAAGAAGGGTCTTCATAGGGGGAATGACGTAATTGGAGAAGAAAAATTGCGCATCAACGCGAAAACGCGAAGTAGGCCCAGACGGCCTGGCCGAGACCTAGGATGAATCCGAGAAGTGCGCCGAACAGCTCGATCTTTCGCAGGTGCTCTTTCGCGACCGAAAGTACCAGGGCCTCAAGCTTTTCGACGGGATAGGCGTTTATTTTTTCGCGGACAACCCCGCCCACGTCGAACTCGCGTATCGCTTCCGGCAGCTTTTCGCGAATCGCGGCCATGATCGTCTCGGCCAGAGAGTCGCTGGCGGCAACAAGCTTCTCTTCCGCAACAATATCGGTCAGACGGCCGATCGGTTTCGCCAAGAGCCGGTCGATCTGATCGGCAAGCACCGAATTTATGATCTGCGACGTCTCGTCCCTGGCGAGTATGCTCATCAGGCCCTTTGAAAGCATGTTCTTGAGCTTCTCTTCCGATTCCGGATGCAGCGTCTGCATTATGGCGTCAAGGCTGTGCGGACGAAGGGTTTCCAGCGTGCTCGAAATGTACTCTGAGATCGAATCCCTCATCTGTTCACCGCGGACAAGAGATAGAACCGACCGGACGATCTGGTCGTTCAGCCGTGAAAGCTGATCGGGTGCGATCTTGCCGACGACCTCGGTCAACGGCCGCTCCATGGCGTTATTTATACTTTGATCGATAAAATTGCGGGCCTCATCGGCGAAAAAGTCGCCCTTTAAGGTCTCTTCGATCCGCCGCGGCAGGCTCTCGTTGACCAGATCGTCAACTTCCCCGAGGAGGTTTTCGCGAGAGACAAAGATCTTCTTAAAGAACGGGAGCCCTTCGTAATACTCGTGGACCTCGTGCTTTATCAACGCCCCGATCTGGTTTCGAGTGCGTTCCTCGGCCGCTAACTCCGTCAGGCGGTGGACGACCGGCTGGATCTGTTCGGCCGCCTTTTCTTTCAGCAGCAACACCGCATCATCCGTAAACAGAGAGCCGACGGGCGTTTCGGTGTTCACGATCTCGTCGACCCGGCGGCTTACGAACTCGCGGACTTTGGTCTCAAGCGACGGCGACGCGATCGCGGAACCGATCCGATCCTCCAGAAAATCGACGATATTCGCAAAACTGGCCTCGTCGATCAGTTCTGACGCCCGCTGAGAAAGGAATTCATCGACACGGCGGGTGACAAAACCGCGGATCGCCTCAAGCGATTCATCGCTCTTGAGGACGGCCTCGATATGCTCGGCAACTCTTAGCTGAAGCCCCGTAAGTGCGTCCAATACCGGGGCTCTAACCGTAGCGGGAAGCGTATCGATCAAGGACGGCCACTCACGCGAGACCAAGTCTTCCACGTACGAATCCACAACGGCCCTTATCTTCTTCCGGAGAAAATCCTTGCCCAACAGTTCGTCCATGATCGTTTCCTGTGAGACAAGTTCGTCGCCGACGGCTTTTCCTATGGCATTTGCCAGCCTTTCACGGTGCCGCGGGATCATTCCCTGTGGAAATAACGGGATACCCAGCAGCTTGAACGGGCGACGCGGACGGAAGAGCATCCGGACCGCAAGCCAGGCGCCGACGTATCCATGAACGGTAGCAAAAATTATCAGAAGGGCAATCTTGACCCAAAGGTTCGAAAGGAGGGGCGTGAAAAAGTCGGCAATTTCCTGCAGAAATTCCATCGGTCATTAGAAACGCCGGCTCTGCGTTAAAGTTCTCGTCCGCAGCCGCCGATAAAGCATGTGCCGGACCCAGCCGAAGTGGCTCAAAACACCTGGAAGCCCTTGGAACGAAGGCAAAAATCGGAAAACTCACTCAGCCAGGCATGACTCACGCTATAGTTCTTCCATTGCTCGTCTTCGTCCTTGAACAGCGTCATATCGTCTGGCTCTGCGGTGATCGTGCCGTCGGCATAGATCCGCTTGTCAGGCTCGAGCCTGGGCAATATCTCCTGCCGCAGTCGGCTGCCGATCAGATGGGCTTCTTCCATCTCCAGTTTAACGCCGGTTGCGTTATATCCCATCTGTCTGATCTTGCCTTCGCTGATCACGTCGAAACCGCGGATCAGTTCGACGGCGGTTTTCCAATTCCAGACGTTGGCATTGAATTCGTGGTTCTCTGAACCGAGATCATGGAGTGTGAAGCTCATATTGGTTGCAAATATTAGATCGACCTGGCTTGCCCCCGCAAAAAAATGCTAAACGCTCAGGATGCGGCAAGTCAATAAATGCGGGCAGGTTTCACTGCCCGCTGCGGCTGATGTTAGATTTGAGTTGACTCTGAGGTCGAAATGAACGACGAAGTCCCATGCAGGATAATTGTCGATGGACCGATGACCGGCGTCGCAATGAAGGTTCAACAAGGCAAGGATGGCCTGCTCGAACCTTCGACTTCGACGCCGGGCCGTATCATCTTTGATCTTCATCTCAGGACTGACCTGAGCTCAGGCGTTCCCAATTTCCTTGGGCCCTTTGCTCAAGGCCCGAAGGGCTCGCGATTCATTTATCTGAACTCCGGGAAATATGCCGGTAAGTTCGACACGTTTTGGGCACGACGTGCGAAGCTCGGTCTTAGTTCGGTGACCGCGGAAATGGTCAGGGAAATACTGGACAATCCCGGTTCTCGATTGGAGACGGTATTGAATGGCACTGGTGCTGACGGCGGCCCGGTTTGTGCAAGCGTCAAAGGGCTCGTGTGGAAGGTTGCCAAATGAACACGACCGCCTACCTTGCAAGGATCGGCCTATTGCCCGATCATCTTGAGCCGAACGAAGAGGTGCTGCGGTTGCTTCAGCGGAAACACCTGCTCTCAGTGCCGTTCGAGAATCTCGACATCCACTGGAAACGGCCGATCGTTCTCAATGTTAACCGGTTCTACGAAAAGATCGTCGCGAATCGCCGCGGCGGATTCTGCTACGAATTAAACGGGCTGTTCAACGAACTATTGAGGTCGATCGGTTATCAAACCAGATTGCTCTCGGCGCGTGTCTTCAACGGCACCGGATACGGGCCCGAATTCGATCACGCATTAATTGTCGTAACTATTGGAGATGACGAGTACCTGACTGACGTCGGTTTCGGCGATTTCACGGCCGAACCCCTCCGATTCAGCCTCGGCGTCGAGCAGCACGACCCGGCCGGCATTTTTGTGGTGCGAAGATTTGATGATGAATATTTCGAAGTTGCGAAACGCGACGGCAATAGTTGGAAGAGCCAGTACATTTTTAAGGATATAGCCCGCGAATTGGTCGATTTCACCGAAATGTGTGATTTTCAGCAGTATTCACCCGATTCGCATTTCAAGAAAGGAAAGGTCTGCTCGATCCTAACTGACAACGGACGCAAGACCCTCACCGACAAGAAGTTTATCGTTTCGACAGCGGTTGGAGACAAGAAGGAATCAGATGCGGGTGATGAAAAGTTCGATTTTCTGTTGATTACTGAGTTCGGGATAGATGCTCGGAAATTCGTCGACAAGAGTCTCAGAGAGGCAGAGGTCCCTTAGTGATAAGCTTATGGAAGACTTATCATTCGAAAACGATGACCCGATCCATTTCATACGCCGACGCCGGCGTTTCTATCGATAACGCCAACCGTGCGGTGGCGAAGATACGCGAATATGCCCGTTCGACGTTCAATGAACGTACGCTGACCGAGATCGGCAGCTTCGGCGGGATGTTCTCGGGCGCATTTCCCGATATGGCCGAGCCGATCCTCGTGGCTTCGGCCGACGGCGTCGGGACCAAGCTGAAGCTTGCTTTCGAAACCGGCATCCATAACACAGTCGGCGCGGACCTGGTCAATCACTGCGTCAACGATATCCTCGTCCAGGGAGCCCGGCCGCTTTTCTTTTTGGATTACTTTGCGACCGGAAAGCTTGAGCCCGACGTGACAGCATCGGTCGTGGAAGGCATGGCCCGGGCATGCCGCGAGAACGGCTGCGTCTTGCTCGGCGGTGAAACGGCCGAAATGCCGGACTTTTATCCTCCTGGTGAGTACGACCTTGCCGGGTTTATCGTCGGTGTGGTCGACAAAAAGAACGTTATCGACGGAAAACGGATCGAGCCGGGTGATGTGGTTCTCGGTTTGCCATCAAACGGCCTTCAGACCAACGGATATTCACTCGCACGAAAACTATTTTTTGAGATCGGTAATTACAAAGTGGATACTTTTGTCGACGAGTTGGGCACGACCGTCGGCGAAGCTCTCCTTGCCACACACCAAAGTTTCCTGCCGAAGATCGGCCCGCTTCTGGAGGCAGGAGCGGACAAGAGTGTCCGCGCTCCGTTGATCAAAGGCCTCGCCCACATAACCGGCGGCGGCTTCCTCGAAAATATCCCACGCATATTGCCGGCAGGCGTTTCAGTCGAGATCAACCACGGCTCATGGCCCGAACCGCCGATCTTCGGCCTGATGCAGAGTCTTGGAAATGTTTCGGATCAGGAGATGTACCGAACATTCAATATGGGCATCGGGATGATCATCGTTTGCCCGCGGAGCAGCAAGGCCCAAGTCGAGAACAGGCTCGCCGAGTGCTATGAGATCGGGAATGTTATTTCGGGAAACGAACCCGTGAGGATTCTCAATTGATCACGGATCGGCGAATCGCGTCAGTGCCTCTTTGTCACCGCTGACTCTAAACGGCGTTGGCCGAAGATCATCCCACCACGGCGGTGGCGATCGCGAAATAGATCAAGATCGACAACAGGTCCTGGATCACGGTAGCCAAGGGTCCGCTGCCGAATGCCGGGTCCAGACCGAAAGCATCCAACAGCCACGGAAGCCCCATTGCTGCCGAGGTGGCCGTGGAACAAGCGGCGAACACGGACAACCCCACGCAAAGAGCGACGTCCGCTTCGCCCCAGCGTAGCCATACCAACGGCGTAGCAACCACCGCAAGGGAAAGCCCGATCGCGAGCCCGGTCAGCAACTCGCGCGCAACCATTCGCCGCATTCCGACCCCTACAGAAAGCCCGCGGACGACGACAGTTTCGGTCTGGGTGCCGACCGCGTCGGCCAGGTATACGATGCCCGGGATGAAGAACGCCAGCATCACCTGGTGTAGGAGCTTTCCCTCGAACCAGCCGACGAAATCCGCAGCTAACAGAGCACCACCAAGTCCAACGAGCAGCCAGGGAACGCGATGCCAGAAGCGCCGCTCGACCCGCTCCTCGCTGGTGGCGCGCGCCGCGGCCGTGCTTTTTGTGAAGCCGCCCAGGCGCGACAAGTCTTCTTCGTGTTCGGACAGCAAAACAGCGAGCAGTCGGTGGGGCGGAATGACCCCGACAAAGTGGCCGTCCCGGTCAACTACGGTCAATGCGGACTCCTCGTTGCGCACAGCGTGCCAAGCCGCGACTTCTTGATCGACTCCAGGTGCGACGACGGGAGCGTTGGGGTCCATCAACTCGCCCAGGGTGGTGTCGGCCGGGGCGGACAGTAGATCCTCGATCCTCACTAGCCCGAGGAACCGTTGATGTTCGCAAACGACGACATGGCTGGCGCTCTCATACGGCCGGCCCGCGAGCTGTTGCCGAACTTCATCGGCTTTACGGTGGGGTAAAAAGATCGGCACCTGATCACAGGCGTGGTGGGCAGCGGTCTCAAAAGTAACTCGCCCGTTGGCTATGAGTGGATCAATCGGCATACACAAACCTCGTACAAGCTAAGGCGTTTTGACAATGCGGCAGGACGGCTTCTAGATATCGATTGTTGACGATAATACGCTCGAAGATGCGTATTACCAACGATAAACCGGTTTTGATCACTACCGCTTCACGATCATCCGTGACCCGGTCGAGTAAAGATGCTAGCTTGTTTCTTGCACTGAAGCGATTTCGATTCATCCTATGAAGATAGGCATATTGATATCCGGCCGCGGATCGAACATGGTCGCGTTGGTTGACGCCGTGAAAAGCGGCGAAATTCCAAACAGCGAGGTTGCTGTCGTGATCAGTGACAAGAAGGATACGGCGGGTTTGGAAAAGGCTCGCACCCGGGGCGTTAGGGCGCTCGTGATTGAAAGGAAGGGACGTTCCCGCGAGGAGCACGACGCTCAGATCGTTGCCGAGTTGAAAGATCGCGGTGTCGAACTGGTCTGTCTCGCGGGTTATATGCGGCTGTTGTCGCCAATGTTCGTACGCGCATTCCCAAACCGGATAGTGAACATCCATCCGAGCTTGCTCCCGGCCTATCCGGGCCTCAACGTTCACGAACGCGTTCTCGCGGCGGGTGAAACGCGATCGGGTTGCACCGTGCATTATGTTGACGAAGGCCTGGACAGCGGGCCGGTGATCCTGCAGCGTGAAGTTCCCGTCCTTGCCGGCGATACGCCAGAAACGCTAGCCGCCCGCATTCTCGAACAGGAGCATTCTTTGTACGTGGAAGCGATAAAGACGCTGGCCGAGAAAACAACTGCTTCCAACAGTTCCTCATGAAGTCTCTTTCTTGAAGAGTTTCCTCGGAGCCGGACTCCGCACTCAGCCACCTGATTTGACCGAGGCGCGCGCCGAGGCTTACGCGTCGGTGAAAAATGCCGGAGCCGTCCCAAAGCAATACAGCCTAGCTGGGCATTAGGTGGGGTTGGTCTTTACCACTTTCGCGGTTTTTTCGGCGGATCTCTTTTTTGATCTTTTTCGGGCTTTGCTCGACGTGGCGTCATCGTCGTCGTCATCTTCCTCCGCCTGGAGGACATCACCCGTTACTGCGTCGATCTCGACATCCCAGACCTTTCCGTCGGCATCCCGGATATCGAACGCGTACTGGAGCCTGCCCTTTTCTTTTTCGAGCTCCTCATCGATCACTCGTCCGTTTACGCGTCCGATCGCGATGGTCCGGGCTTCCTCGATACTCAGCTTTACTCGCTGCTTATCCTCGACACTAAGATCCTCGTCGTCATCATCATCCTCGCGTTCCACCTTTTTTGGGCTGTCTTTATCATCCTGTGCAACGGCAGCAACCGGAACCAGGGCGACAATAGTTCCGAAGGCGAAAACAAGGAAAAGCGTCTTTATTAACGAACTCAAATTCATTTGAATCACCTCTCTGAAACTTCCATATCTCAACATTTGCGCCCAAATCTATTCCTCATGTGCAGAGTTGTCAATAGCCAATTTGCCCGTGCGAAACCTTTGACACGAAGGGCCAATCTACGTAAACTTAAAGTTTTCACTTTCGGGTGAAAGCCCATGGAGAGCAATTATGCCGCAGAGAACATTTCAACCAAACAACCGCCGCCGCGCGAAAAAGCACGGTTTCAGGGCGAGGATGGCAACGAAGAACGGGCGCGCCGTCCTGAAACGACGCAGGGCAAAAGGCCGCAAGCGCCTGACCGTTCAGCATTACTAGGCTTTTCGCTGCCGAAGGAAGCCCGGGTCCGCAAACGAGCCGAGTTTCTGGCCGTTTACGAAAAAGGAAAGCGCTTTGAAGGCCGTTTGATGACGGTTTTCATTTTGCCTTCCGAACGGCCTTTGAACCGCATTGGCGTTACCGCGACGAAGAAAGCGATCGGCACGAAGGCGCACGACCGAAACCGCGCAAAACGCCTTCTTCGGGAAGCCTTTCGCTTGAGCAGGAACGAAATCGACTCGGTCGGCGTATCTTTTGATTGGGTCGTTAACGCAAGGCGAAGCATCCTTTCGCGAAAGTTAAAGGATGTGATCGACGACCTGGGCCAGATCGTTTCGCGAATACGGACGGATGTCTCAAGGAAGCGGGGTTCTCGGAGTGCCGAGATCGACGAAGAGTGAGCCGGAGGCGGCCGATTCTTATAAGTCGGACACGCAACGACCAAAGAAGGCAAAAGTATAATGAAGTTCTTGGTCATCGATCTTCTGGGATTCTACAAGGCAATAGTCTCGCCTTTTATCCCGCCCGCGTGTCGATTTGAGCCTACCTGTTCCGAATACGCTATGGAGGCCGTTGCAAAACATGGAGCGGCTCGGGGTTCCTGGATGGCGCTAAAGCGATTGCTTCGATGCCAGCCATTTTGTGCCGGCGGACACGACCCGGTGCATTGATCGAGGATCCGGGTTCGAGGCCAGCGGACCTCGGCCGCCCGGCTAGATAGAGAGTTTCGCAATGGACTGCGTTGAACGAGATCAGCAGTCGACAATCCGCAATCCGAAATTAGATGGTGGATCAACAGGATAAACAGGGCCAGAGCCGATTCTTAATTGCAGCACTGCTGTCAATGGTCGTTCTTTTCGCCTGGTCTTACTTCTTCGCGCCGACCAAACCACCCGAGAACAGCAATACAGCGGCAACGGCTGCAAATACGGCCGAAACGCTTCCGGCCCAAACCCCGACCCAGCCTGCACCGGTTCCGCAAGCGCCCGCTTCTGCTCCGGATAACATCCCGGCGCGGACAGTTCGGATCAAATCACCGCTCTATGACGTAACGCTCGATTCCAAGGGTGCCGTTGCGACGAGTTGGATCTTGTTGCGAAATCGCACGCCCAAGGGCGATTCACCCATTTATGCCGATGGTTCGAACGGCAACGAGCAAAAGCCGCTTCAGTTGATCTCGCAGAAGGCATTGGAACAGGAGCCGCGTGAAGTCCCGTTTCGATTGGTCTTTGCCGATCAGAACTTAACGACGCTCGCCAACGGCCGAAATTACCAGATCTCTGCTGCCGAGAATGAGATCGAACTAGGTGAAGGCGACGAGCGAGAGATCGTCTTTACGCTTACGGATCCGAACGGTGTTGAGATCAAGAAGGCATTTGTCTTTCGCGGCAACTCGTATGTAGCCGATCTGGCAGTGACCGCAATCCAGAACGGCCAGCCCTTACCGAACGCGAAACTGGCCCTCGGTGCTAGCATCGGCGACCACGCGATCAACCACCACGGTTTCTATCACATTGAATCCGAGACGGTTGCCATTGTTGATGGGGAGATCAAGCGACATCAAGGTTATTATTCGTTTACTTACGACGCCAATAATCAGGCCTCGCTTGCGGATCAGGGATCCGTGGATTGGGCCGGTGTCGGCGATGCTTACTTTGCGATGGCGGCGATCCCCGCATCGCCACAGCAAAACATTGAATACAGGGCCTATAAATACGATGTTGAGACACAGCCATTTTTCCCAAGTATTTGGCGATGGGCGATACGGAGCCCTGAAACGAAAGAAACCAGGCACCTCGTCACAGCATTTGTTCCGGTAACGACTGACGGTTCCGCGACGAAGGTATATACAGGAACAAAAGACTATTTTCTGCTCAGTGAATTGAGCGGCGATTCCCTTTTTAGTGAACCAAACGGAAATTTGAAGGGTGCCGACGGGCGCGCCGTTTCGCTGGTCGATCTGATAAACTTCAGCAACTACCGCCCGATCAGATTTTTTGTAAAACCGCTGTCGATCCCTATCCTGCATGCACTAAACTTTTTCAACACGATCGCGGCAAATTACGGCGTCGCGATCATTATCTTTACCTTCCTGTTCTATTCGCTGCTGTTTCCGTTGAGGTGGAAGCAGTCTAAGTCGTTCAAGAAGGCGTCTTCCAACGCTCCGAAAATGCAGGAGCTGCAGAAGAAGATCAAGGACATGCAGGCAAAGGGCGTCCCGACAGACGATCCGCGGATGCGCGAATTGCAGATGCAGCAGCTTAGGCTGACTAAGGACGCTTTGCCGATCGGGGGATGTCTTCCGATGCTGCTTCAGTTCCCGCTTCTGTTCGCGTTCTACACCGCGATCACGATCGCCCTTGATGCCCGCCAGGCATCGTTCATGTGGATCCCCGACCTATCCGGCGCCGATCCTTGGCACCTGCTTGAATTCGGTTTCGCGATCTCAATGGTCCTGGCGATGAAATTCACGCCGACCACGGCCGCAGTCACGCCCGAGCAGCAGATGCAGCAGAAAATGATGACCTGGCTGATGCCGGTTATGATGCTTTGGGTGATGTGGACCGCACCGGCCGGTTTGCTGCTTTATTGGTTCTTCGGAAACATCGTTAGCTTTGGCCAGCAGATGCTGATCAACCGTCTGAATAAAACGAACGAGCCGCCGGCGGCAGAAGTGGTAGAATCGGTTCCGAAAAGCGCGAAGAAGGTAAAGCCGAAGTTGAGTACTTCATAAGTTCAACAGGCTTCCAGCTTGTTGCGGCAGCAGACCGGAAAGTCTGCTGCACACGAATATGACCGAAACCTGCGAAAACGCCGAAAAATTTCTGGCTGAGCTGATCGATGAACTCGGCATGGAGCTGAGCGTTTCCGCCGAGATGACCGAAGAAGGCTGCGTGCTTGACCTCCAGGGCGAGGACTCTCACTTTGCCCATGCAGAGAACGGCGAGCTGCTCGATGCATTTGAGACCATCCTCTTCCAGGTCTATGGCCGGCAACTCGACCGCCAGCATCGGTTCATTGTTGATGCCGACGGGTATAGAAAGACCCGGAAGAAAGAGCTGCAGGCAATGGCACGCTTTGCCGGCGACCAGGTACGAAAGAGCGGCCGGCCGTTCACCTTCGGGGTCCTGAATTCCACAGAACGCCGCATTATCCACACAACGCTTCAAGCCGAAGAGGACCTGGCCAGCGAATCGGTCGGCGAAGGCCGCGACCGCAGACTGCAGGTCCGGTTGAAGTAGATCTTCTCCACATAGCCTAATAGACAAAAAGATCTTTGAGGAATTTCGTCTCTGGGTAACTTTGTGTCTTTGTGGTAATGCTTTTCTATGGCGGACACAATCGTAGCACTCGCAACACCGGCCGGCCGCAGCGGAATAGGCGTGGTGAGATTGAGCGGGAAGGAGAGCCTTTCGTTCTGGGCTCGATTGTGCGGCGAGAGGGGTCTTGATCCAGAGCCAAGATATTCTCATCTCAAGAGCCTTGTCGATATTGAAAGCGGTGACGTGATCGATGAAGCCATCGTCACTTATTTCAAAGCACCTCATTCGTTCACTGGTGAGGATGTCGTCGAGGTAAGCTGCCATGGGTCGCCTGTGCTGCTTCGGCAGGTGATCGATTCATGTCTGAAGCTTGGTGCAAGGCTGGCCGAACCAGGCGAATTCACCCTGCGTGCATTGTCGAACGGTCGAATGGACCTTGCCGAGGCCGAGGCGATCCGTGACCTGATCGACGCGCAAACGACGGCCGCAGCTCGGCAGGCCGTGCGGCAGATGCGCGGCGAGTTTTCTCATAAACTTCAGCCGATCAAAGATGAATTGCTCAATTCAATTGTCGTGCTTGAGTCTGCCCTCGAGTTCGTAGAGGACGATTTGCCCGAGATGCAGGCGGCGGGGCTCAGAGACAAGCTATCGGGCATTGCTGCAGATATCGGCCTGATTTCATCGACATTTAAGGCCGGAAAGTTGATCCGAGACGGGCTGCGTGTCACCCTCGTCGGCCGGCCAAACGTTGGTAAGTCAAGCCTTTTCAACGCCTTACTTGGTTCGGACAGAGCTATCGTCACCGAGATCCCGGGCACGACCCGTGACCATATCCACGAACGGTTCGTTGTAAACGACATTCCCGTATCGCTTATCGACACGGCCGGCCTGCGTGAGACCGATGACATCGTCGAAAGCATTGGCGTGGAACGCTCGAGAAGGGTGATCGCCGATGCTGACTTGGTGATGGTGATGATCGATTCGTCGGAAGAAATTTCAGAAGATGATCTGCAGATCCTTGAATCGGTAAGAGAAATTCCCAATATCGTGGTCATTAACAAGATCGATAAGGTCGAAACTGAAGACGTCAAACGGTCCATCCAAGAGATCAAAACGTCATCGCCGGGCGTACCATTCGAATTTGCCACCGTATCAGCGAAATTGGGAATGGGCATCGACGACCTAAAGCGCGCGATCGTCGATCGCTTTGCCGCCGACAATAAAGGCAATTCCGGTTTCCTTGTTACAGATGCCCGTCATCACGACCTGCTTGTCCGCTCGCGAGCCGAAGTGCTGTCGTCTATTGAACTGCTCGATCAGAAAGCGAGCGAAGAAATTATCCTCGTCGGCCTCCATAATGCACTTCGCTACCTTGGACAAATAACCGGCGAGACGACTACGGAAGACATGCTCACACGCATCTTTTCGACATTCTGCATCGGAAAGTGATAAAGGTTCGAACATGCGTGAATCAAAGTGAGAGATTCATTGCCAAGCTTCTTTGAGCTGTCGCGGAATTGCCCTAACGACTTCTGTCTTCGTACTTGAGATCAGGAGATTGTGAGTCATGATCAACAAGGCCTCGGAAGCGCCAGGGGAACGGCCCGGCACCCGCTCCGATTATAGAAAAATGCAGATCTCAACATAGAATGGTTGAACGGAGGATATTGAAATGCTGCCAAAAGAGCCGGGACTGGAAATGGATTTTACGCTTGAGAGTGAAAGGTCCGGGATCGTTGACGAACCTGCCTTCCAGCTGTTGATGCTGGGCGATTGGAGCTCCGATCAGGCCCGAGGAGATTGGGGACATCGAAGACCGATCGAGGTCGACCGCGACAACTTCGACGACGTAATGCGAAGCCTGGATATTAGACTTGAGATCGATTGCGACGGCGTTGCTGTGAATGTTGCGTTGGATTCGATGGATTCATTCCATCCGGACGAGCTGTTCAAAACGCTCCCGGTCTTTAGTGACCTACGCGGCCTGCGAAAGCGGCTGCGAGACCCGCAGACCTTCAATTCGGCTGCTCGTGAGATCAGATCGTCATCGGGGGTGCCGATCGAAGCAACAAGAGAAGAGGCCGCAACCCCCCGGCCTGAAACTCCAGCAAGCGGCAGCCTTTTGGATTCGATACTTGCGAACCCGGAGGGCGGCGAATCGGCCGCAAAAGCGCCGGTCTCGGGTGACCTGGCCCGATTGGTCGAGCACGTTGTCCGGCCTCATTTGATCGGGGTCGATGAAGATGAGCAGGCCTCCTTAATTGGAGGCGTCGACATGGGGATTGCTGCGGTCATGAGATCGATCCTCCATGACCGGAAATTCAAGGACCTTGAGGCCGCTTGGCGAGGATTGTACTTTCTGGTCAGACGGACCGAAACGGCCTCGGACCTGCGGATCTTCATTTTTGATGCGACGAAAGCAGAGGTCGCCGAAGACGTCAAGGACCCGGAAAGGTCGTCCGTGAAAAGCACCCTCCTTAAGGGGGCGAACGGAGATCCGTGGGCAGCGTTCTTCGGCAACTATGGATATGCGGCCGACGTTGATGATATCGCTGCGATCATCAGGATCGGAAAGATCGCGGCCTCGGCCAAAACGCCTTTCATATCTCACATTCGGCCCGAAATTCTTGGGGTCGATTCACTTTCAGACCGGCCGGATCCTGATGAATGGGACCTGTCGGGCGAAAGTAGCGGCGGGAAACTTTGGTCCGCAGTGCGTGAATTACCGGAGTCGAAGTTCGTGGGGATGACAATGCCCCGGTTTCTGTCAAGGCTGCCGTACGGATCGGCGACCGAACCAACGGAGGCGTTCTCGTTCGAGGAATTTGTCGATCCCGGTGATACCTCGAATCTGCTATGGTCAAACGGCTGTTTTGTTGCTGCGCAGTTACTTGGGGCGAGCTACAGTCAATTTGGATGGCAGTTCGGTGAACAATACGTTCAAGACGTCGACGGGTTGCCCATGTACGTTATTCGAAGCGGGGGCGAGACGATACAACAACCTTCTGCCGAGGTTCAGTTAAGCCAGAATTCGGCTGAAAAATTGATGGAATACGGCGTAATGCCATTGGTATCATTCAAGGATTCGGACCGCGTCCGTTTACTTCGCCTGCAGTCGATCACAGATCCCGTCAGCAGGCTGGCGGCCCGTTGGGGCTGACGAAATGCTTGAATTTCCAGTGTGTCGAGCCTTACAATGATCGATTGGCCCCTTTTTAACAATGTTTGATGAATCGTTCGATGTAGTGGTTATCGGCGCCGGACACGCAGGCTGCGAAGCAGCTTCTGCCGCGGCCAGGCTGGGTGCGCGCACCGCGCTTGTTACCATTAATCTGGATCTAATAGGGCAAATGTCTTGCAATCCTGCGGTGGGCGGTATCGCAAAAGGGCACGTCGTTCGTGAGATCGACGCTCTTGGGGGGATCATGGGCCGGGTGATCGATCGAACGGGGATCCAATTTCGGCTCTTGAACCGATCCCGGGGCCCGGCCGTTCAGTCACCGCGGGCGCAGGCCGACCGCGGTCTCTATCGGACAGAAATGCGGCGAGTGCTGGAAGCGACTTCGGAGCTACATCTTCGCCAAGGTGTTGTGACCGATCTAATTGTTGCAAACAATAAGGTTACAGGCGTTGAACTTAGCGACACGAGACGTTTTGGAGCCAAGTCGGTAGTCGTTGCCACGGGCACTTTCCTGAATGGTATGATCCACACCGGCAGACAGACGTATTCGGCCGGCCGTGCGGGGGAGCCCGCATCGATAGAGTTGGCTGATTCGCTGAAGCGCCGCGGATTTCCGGTTGGTCGATTGAAGACAGGGACCCCGCCGCGGCTTGACGGCCGAACGATCGACTGGGACGCATTTGAACCGCAGCCGCCGGATAAAGAGCCGGTGCCATTCTCCTTTGCAACGGAGCGGATCCAACAGCCGCAGATCCAGTGCTATATAGGCTTTACGAGCGACAAGCTTCATCAGACCATTCGCGATAATCTGCACCAGTCACCGCTATATTCCGGAAAGATCAAAGGGATCGGTCCGCGTTATTGCCCGTCGATCGAGGATAAGGTGGTAAAGTTTGGCGACAAGGACCGGCACCAGCTTTTTCTTGAACCTGAAGGTCGTAACACCAACGAAGTTTACCTGAACGGATTTTCGACCTCTCTTCCTTCGTCTCTGCAGCTTGAACTTCTGCGAATGATCGATGGTTTCGGCAACGTCCGGATAATCCGGCCTGGATACGCGATCGAGTATGATTTTATTGATCCTCGGGAACTCCGGCCTACAATGGCGTCGTCCAGAATGCAGGGCCTTTTTCTTGCGGGCCAAATAAACGGAACCACGGGATACGAGGAAGCGGCATGCCAGGGCCTTCTGGCTGGAATTAACGCCGCCTTTTCCGCGCAGGGACGAAGGGGATTCACGCTGGCAAGAGATGAGGCTTATATTGGTGTCCTAGCAGATGACCTTATCCAGCACGGCGTAGATGAGCCATACCGCCTTTTCACGTCCCGTGCTGAAGCCCGCTTGAAACTTCGTCACGACACCGCAGACGAACGTCTGTATCCGAAAGGACGCGAGCTCGGCTTGATCGGTGACAACGACTGGGTACGGTTCGAACAAAAAAGGGATAGGATCGCGTACTTACGGAACTTGCTGGATGAGACGA
Organism: Chloracidobacterium sp.; assembly: GCA_016716365.1. Taxonomy (GTDB): domain Bacteria; phylum Acidobacteriota; class Blastocatellia; order Pyrinomonadales; family Pyrinomonadaceae; genus OLB17. The sequence goes on from JADJWM010000017.1 coordinate 44,757, forward strand.
GATTCAAGCGCTCAACGCCCGAATACGCAAGTGTTTCGCAGATACTGGGTTGCGATCTTGGCGATTCTTTCACACTGTCGCAGCTCGCATTGCGGCAAGGCGTCAAACCGGATCTCGTTCACCGATTGCTCCCGGACACGATTCGGACAAATCTGAATATAAGCGAGTTGGAAACCGCCTTGGCCGATTCGCTGTACAGGAGCTACATTGATAAGCACCAAGCTGCAGCCGAAAGGATAAACCATCACGATACGCTCCGCGTCCCTGACGAATTCGCGTTTTCAGCCATCGGCGGCCTTTCCAACGAGATGATCGAAAGATTGGAGCGCGCCCAGCCACGAACTTTCGCCCAGGTTCGAAAGATCGCGGGGTTGACGCCGGCTGCCGTTTCGTCGGTTCTCGTGCACCTTACCGCGGCCAACACGGACTCGGCGTCCAGGAATTGAACCCTTCGCTTTTGCGTAAATGTTTTTTACCTCTTCTCCGGGGGCCTCATCGAATTGTGGAACGTTCCACAATGTGTTTCCCTTCGATTTCGAAGAATCTCGCCTCGAATGACCCGATTCTCAACTACCGTTCGATAACCGCCATGTGATACCTTGATTTTTCACGCGAACTGTCAAGTATGGGTCGAATTATCGCGGTTGCGAATCAAAAAGGAGGCGTTGGAAAGACTACGACGGCCATTAATCTGGCGGCCGGATTGGCGCTCGGGAACCGAAAGGTGCTGCTCGTCGACGCCGATCCGCAGGGAAATGCCTCATCCGGCAGCGGCATCATCCGCACGAAAGACCAAAAAAACCTTTATGACGCCCTTGTCGGAGGCGTACCGATCCGCGATGTGGTAGTCCCGACCGAAATTAAGACTCTTTGGGTCGTTCCGTCGGACAAGAATCTCGCCGGCATCGAGATCGAGTTCAGCGAAATGACCGATCGGGCACTCGTTCTAAAAAAACTGCTCGCGGAGATCAGGGAATATTTCCACTACATCATTGTCGATTGCCCGCCATCATTGGGAATCCTGACCGTAAATGGTTTAGTTGCAGCAGATTCGCTGATCGTGCCGGTCCAGTGCGAGTATTTTGCACTTGAGGGCGTTACTGAGCTTTTCGAAACCCTGACACGCCTGAAGCGCGAGCTCAATCCGTCACTTACTATTGAAGGCTTGCTCCTGACGATGTATGACGAGCGGACAAATCTCTCGGCCGCCGTTGCGAAAGACCTTAGAGATTTTTACGGTACTCAAGTCTTTAATACCGTGATACCGAGGAATGTGAGACTTGCGGAAGCCCCTTCATTCGGAAAGCCTATTTGCTTGTACGATCCCAGATCCAAAGGAGCGGAAGCATATAATCAACTAGCAAAGGAGATGATCGGTCATGGCCAGACAGTCGCTGGGCCGCGGTCTTAGCGCCCTTCTGGGTGATGAAAAGCCGGCGGAAGCCAACTTTGACGTTGGGATCGACCAACTCGAACCCAACCCACAACAACCTCGAAGCCGCTTTTCGGAGACGGCGCTCGACGACCTTGCAGCATCGATCACTGCAAACGGGATCGTCCAACCGATACTTGTTCGAAAAAAGGGCGATCGGTATCAGATAATAGCCGGCGAAAGGCGGTGGCGTGCGGCACAGCGAGCCGGCTTGAGGCGTGTGCCCGTCACGGTAAGAGAGATCGAGGATGACAAGCTGCTCGAATTGGCCCTTGTCGAGAATATCCAGCGTGAGGAGTTGAACCCGGTCGAAGAGGCTCGTGCTTATCGGAAACTCATTGATACCATTGGACTTACGCAAGAAGCACTGGCTGCGACCGTGGGCCGGGAACGGTCGCTTATCGCGACCTCGCTCCGTTTGCTGAAGCTTCCTGCCGAGGTCCTTGAGATCATTGAGGAAGGCAAACTCACTGCCGGCCATGGCCGGGCCCTGCTGCTTGTCGAAGATCCGGCGGCCCAGCGACGTGCGGCGAAGACTGCCGTCGAGATGGCATTTTCTGTCCGCGAGACCGAACGTTTCATCAAAAGATCCGGAAAGTCGACGACGCAAACGACTGGAAACAAACAGGTTAGGGGAAAACGCGACGCAAATTTGATCGCGGCTGAATCGAAACTTCGTCGCCGGTTCTCGACCGGCGTAAAGATCTTGCCGGCCAATGATGGCAAGGGGGGACGGATCGAGATCGAATACTATTCGGACGGTGACTTGGACCGCATTTATCAAATGTTGATCGACCAGAGTGAATAATAAAGGAGGTTTTTGATGCGTCTGACGGAAATGGTCTCCTGTGCCGGTTGAGTGGCCAAACTCGCACCGAGAGACCTTGCTCAAGTGTTGAGCAAATTACCACGCCAGGACTTCCCAGAAGTGATCGTTGGGTTCGAGAAATCCGACGATGCGGGTGTTTTTCGCCTCAACGACACGACAGCCCTGGTACAAACGGTCGACTTCTTCACGCCGGTGGCCGATGATCCTGAGATCTATGGCCGCGTTGCTGCGATCAATGCTCTGAATGATATCTATGCGATGGGTGGCACGCCCCTAAGTGCTTTATCCATTGTATGTTACCCGCAGAAAGGTGATTGGGACGTCCTCGGGAGCATACTTAAAGGCGGACAGGCCGAGATGAATTCGGCGAACGTTGCCGTCATCGGCGGACACTCGATCGACGATACCGAGATGAAATTCGGTTACGCGGTCACCGGCACTATCGATCCACGTCGAGTGGTCCGGAACGCGGGTGCCGTGCCTGGCGACCTGCTGGTCTTGACCAAGGCCATCGGTACCGGTGCGATCAACACTGCGGTCAAGAAAGGTGTTGCGAGTCAGGAAGCGGAAACCGCCGCGATCAAGGCAATGACAACCTCGGCCGCCCTGGCATCAAAAGAGATGCTCAGGCTCGGCGCAAATGCTTGTACAGACGTGACCGGGTTCGGTTTGATCGGTCATGCGTTCGAAATGGCGAACGCGAGCGAGGTCACACTCGAGATCGATTCCGCATTGGTGCCGCTGCTGCCGGATGTGCTTGAGCTGATAGGGCAGGGAATGCTAACGCGAGGCGACAAGAACAATCGAGACTATGTCGAGGGCGAATACGTTTTCAACCCGGGCGTTTCGCCTGAGTTGCAGAGCGCACTTTTCGACCCGCAAACTGCGGGCGGCCTCTTGATCAGCCTTCCGGAAGCCCAGGCGACGGAATTCGTAAACGTTGTCGAAGGTGCCGCGATCATTGGAACGGTCCGCAACCGCGGCAGCTATCTTATCGAGATCAAATGAACTGGCGGCCCCCGCGGCGCGCCGTGAGGTAAATTGTTTGCTTTCTTTCATCTTCGAATCACTGGGAACGTCGGAGCTTATCCTTATAGGGATCGTGGCCCTGATCTTCCTTGGACCTCGTCGGCTTCCGGAAGTCGCGAGAAAGTTGGGGAAGATAATGAATGAACTGAGGTCCACTACCACCGAATTCAAAGAGACGTGGGAGCGTGAGGTGAATTTCGACGAAGAAGTTAAATCATTGCAACTCAAGAACTTAGAAGAAGAAACCGAAGCATCAAGACACGGCTCCGGTGACACTGGAACTCCGTCGGTAGATGTTCCGGAGGTGAAGGCCATTGACGCGTCCCGTTTTGATAATGTCGAGGCCTCTGCCGATCCGAACGCTTCAGGCAGCACGGCAGGCCAGTCGAACAACGGCCCGGTCGAGGCCGAGGATACGGAAGAGAGCGGAGGCGATGAACTCGCGAAGCAGAACTGGCTTTGAGTCCGGCCCACGACAGACCTATTTTCCGGCGATCAGACGATTGCGACGATGACCGAAACCGATACAACAAGAACTGAGATGCTCGGGTCACAGATGTCGTTCCTCGATCATCTGGACGAACTTCGGCGCAGGCTCACGAGGTCGGTCATCGCGATCGCCATTGCTTTTATCGGCTGCTGGTTCGCGTCGGACGTCATCTTTGACTTTCTTTCCGTACCAATAAGACGGGCCCTATCCGAGGCCCAGCGAAGAGAAGTTCCGATCGTCGGCCTGACCGGTGACGAAAGGGTCTTGCCGTTAGGATCACTTAAGGAAGGCGACCGCGGCCGTTTTGTTTTTGCGGAATCGACGAAACTCGGGACAGGGGTTATTCAGCCCGGCGCGTCGGTGAATGCGGTCGTTGTAACTGACGCAGACGGAAAACTCTCACTTTTCAGCGATGAGCCGATCATTACGCCAAACGCCGTAATTCCAACGGGCGTCCGACTGCCGGCAGAAATAGGCGCGAAGGCCGACGAATCGATAGGCGAAGAAAAGCTGATCGTGACGACGGCGCAAGAGTCATTTACACTCCTGGTTACCGTTTCACTTTATTCCGCCATCGCGGTTGCGGTGCCCTTTCTTCTTCTTCAGGTGTGGGGCTTTATTTCGCCGGCCTTGTATAAGCACGAGCGTGCTTACGTGACGCCGTTCATCCTGCTCTCAAGCATCTCATTCATCGGCGGGGCGGCGTTCGCCTATTACATCCTTTTTCCCCCCGCGGTCCGCTATCTATTGAGCCTGGCGGACGAGTTTCGGCCACTATTGCGGGCGAGCGACTATTTCGACTTGATCACGCTGATAATGCTCGCGATGGGCCTCATCTTTCAGATGCCCGCAATTACGTACGTTCTGGCCCGTATCGGGCTGGTTACAGCGGGCTTCCTGATCAAGAGCTGGAAGATCTCGCTGGTGATCATTCTGATAGTGGCTGCGATCGTCTCACCGACCGGCGATATCCCGAATTTGCTGCTATTCGCAACGCCAATGATGGTCCTTTACGTCTTTTCGATCTTCATAGCCTGGGTCTTCGGAAAGAAGAGATCCGTCGAGGCACCCGCTTGATCCGCTTCCAAGCAACCCCCATCAACCTCAAAAGCATCTTGAACAATTGGATATTTCTATCTAGAATTTACCTTTGAGTTTGCGTGTACCGGCCCGGTGCCGGTGAAATATACAGCAGGAGTTTTGTTTTATGTTCAGAATGAGATCCGCCAGGGGATTTGCCCTTGGGTCATTGCTCGTACTGACATTTGCGGGTTCGGCGGCCGCCCAGGGCGGAAAACCGAAGGAACAGCCCAGTCAGGATATTTCCGACAAGGCGCGCAAGGTCACACCCGAGGTCAAGGAAGTTTACAAGAAATGGGTCAACACGGACGTTGCCTATATCATCACGAAGGATGAAAAGCGTGCCTTTAATGCCTTGACCACCGATGAAGAGCGGGAGAATTTCATCGAGAACTTTTGGCGTCGCCGTGATCCGAACCCGGACACCGAAGAAAACGAATACCGCGAAGAGTATTACGAGCGGATCGCTTATGCCAACGAGCATTTCACGTCCGGGATCCCGGGCTGGAAGACGGACCGTGGCCGGATCTATATCGCATGGGGCAAGCCGGATTCCGTGGAGGCTCACCCGTCGGGCGGAGCCTATGACCGGCCGAGTTGGGAAGGCGGCGGATCGACAACGACCTACCCGTTCGAGATCTGGTTCTATCGGCATCTTGACGGGGTTGGCGACGGCATCGAGATCGAGTTCGTCGACCCGACGGGTACAGGGGAATATCGGATCGCGAGAAACGCGAACGAAAAGGATGCAATGCTGATGGTTCCGGGTGCCGGCCTGACAACTAGCGAACAGCTTGGTTTATCGAATAAGGCAGACCGGATCTCAGGAACTGGCGAGCGGGGCTACTGGCGTGAGCAGGATTCTCCCTTCCGCCGGATGGAGATCATCAATGACCTCCAGCGTCCGCCGCAAGTGAAATTCGGCGACCTCCAGACATATGCGAGCGACGCCTCGGCGATCCTGTTTGATAAGGACCCGCTGCAATTTGACCTCCGCGTCGACTTTTTCCGCCAATCGGACGACCGGGTGATCGCAGCGTTTACGGTCCAGGCGAACAATAAAGAGCTCGCTTTTGAGAACATTGGCGGACTACCTACAGCGCGGATCAATATTTTTGGACGGATCACGGCAGTTTCCGGAAAGCGTTCAGGAATATTCGAAGATTCGGTGACCACGACGGCTACTCAGGTCGAATTGCTGAGATGAAGGATCGAAAATCAGTCTATCAGAAGGCGGTCGCACTGACGCCCGGCACCTACAAGGTCGATGTCGTGGTCCGCGATGTAAATACGGGAAACCGCGGCATCGTCAATCAAGGGTTCACGGTCCCGCGGTACGATGAGAAGAAGCTGTCTACCTCAACAATGATCCTTGCGTCAACGATGAGGACGACGACGGAACGCGACATTGGCGGCATGTTCGTTATCGGTAACGCAAAGGTCATCCCGAATCTTGCCGGCCAGTATCGAAAAGGCCAGGAGGTTGGTGTTTACCTTCAGGTTTATAACGCGGGTGTCGACCAGACGACCCTTCGGCCGGCTGTCGATGTTGAATACGTTTTGACAAAGGATGGTAAGGAAGTGTTCCGACAGCCGGAAGACTGGAGCGGACTGAGTGATTCAGGCCAGCGGCTCACGCTTGCCAGGCTTCTGCCGACCGAAAATCTTGCGGTGGGTGATTATGAGATCAAGATTCTGGTTAAGGATCGAACCCGCGAAAACGCCGTCGGACAAGTGATAGAGAATAAGAGTAAATTCACGATCTCCCAGTAAAAAAGACCTTGTATCTTACATCTTGGGCCGCGGCGAGCGATTCGCCCGGCCCTTTTGTTATTGTTCGATCCTCAGGATCCGCTGCAGGGGCTGTTGGACGCCCTCGCTCGTTGCAAGGATGGAGCGTCCGCCGGCCGAATAAGCGATACCCTCGCCCTGCTTTCGCTTGCCGATGTCGATAGCGACCGGTTCTGAGAGAAAGATCGCGTCGAAATTATCGGCATCGTTTGGAAGGGTCAACTCGTAAGCAGCGAAGTAATCGCTAAGGACCAATCGAGTCCCGCCATTCGCAATATCGCCTCCCGTCAGAAAACCAAAGGGTACGGCCGGCACTTTGACTTCTCCGATCCGTCTTGCTGTCAGAACCCCGTTTCCAAACCCGCCGTCAAATGTGTAAACGCCCGCGGGTTCCGTACGGTGACGGGTGACGACGTAGATCCGTGCCGTCTTTGGATGAACGAGAAGGGTTTCCGCATCGTGAAGGCCATCGGGATATCGAAACTCGAGCACATCCGCGGCCGCCGTTTCGCGCGCGCTTTGTCTGACCGTTGATGCCGAAGCGGGCAGCACCTCCGGTTCGCGAACGCGGTAGATCAACAGCCTTTCGCGTTTTTCTTTCGCAGAGTTGCCAATATCGCCGATATAGACAAAACACTGTCCGTCAGCGTCTTTGAACGCGGCGATGTCCTCCCAATCAACATTCTCGGCATTTGGCACACGCCAGACCCCTAGGTGACGGCCCGCCGGATCGATCGCGAACAGATAAGGCCCGTCGCCGGAGTCGTTGTGGGTCCAAAACAGATCTTCGCGGCATTTCGAGGCGGCCAGGCCGCTGCTTTCGGTTATTTCCGCCGAGCCGAGCTTTCCTGCCTCCTCCGGAGCCGAATAACGCGACCGCGAACGATCGATCTTCGGCGGGCGTCCGTGCCAGCTTTCGATGACTGAACACGAGGCTCCTGCTATCGAGAAAAGGGCCGCGAAAATGACAAGCGGAAGGAATTTAGTTATAGTTCTTTTCAGCATTCTTCGCCGGTAAAGATTGTACCGCTTTGATGCGGGCCCCTGAACAAGCCTGGTCGAATTTTCGTATCGAAACTGGAAGGATAGATGATCGTTGGTACCGAGTGGATGATCGAGGCCGAGGGCTGTGACCCCGATGCACTTCGGGACGAGTCTGTATTTCGGCTGATCTTCGAGAATGTGATCGGCGACCTTGGCTTGAATGCAATTGGTTCGGTCTGGCATAAATTCCCCGGCCACGGCGGCCTGACGGGCTTGGTCGCGTTAAGTGAATCGCATCTCGCCTGCCACACCTATCCGGAATTTTCCATTGCCACCTTCAATCTGTACTGCTGCCGCGAACGCCCTGAATGGCCATGGGAGCAAAATCTTAGAAAATTCCTCTCGGCCGCGACCGTGCGGGTCGCTCGGCATGAACGTGGGGCCTATGTATTGCCCGCGGCTATCGGTGAAGACCTCGATTCGATCCCGGCCCGATTCGGAGGTGTTAACTGAGCGTTCTTCAGGCAAGCTGCCCATCATGTGCAGGCCCGGTCGAATTCAAAGCCGGATCGACGATCGTTCTGGTTTGCCCTTATTGCCGTTCGGCCGTGGCCCGGACCGACCGCGGTTTGGAAGACTTGGGCAAGGTCGCCGAGGTCGTTCAATCCGAATCCCCGCTCCGCATCGGCCTGAAAGGAACCTTCAACGGCAACCGATTCGAATTAACCGGCCGCGCCCAGCTTCGGCACGAGATGGGCGGGGTCTGGGACGAATGGTACGCAACGTTCTCAAACGGTTGGGTTGGCTGGCTGGCCGAAGCACAGGGAAAATTCTACCTCACCTTCTATCAGCCGCTGCCCGAGGGCCGTACACTTCCCTCCTTCGATGCACTTCAAGTAGGTCAGATCGTGCAGGAGATCCCCTCGGAAACTGGGTTGATTGTTTCTGAAAAGGGCATCGCAACCGCGGTCGCGGCCGACGGCGAGATACCTTATCGCCTCGTACCTAACGAACAGAGCCGTTATGCCGACCTTGTCGGCAAGAACAACGCCTTCGGCACTATCGATTATGGGATCGATCCGCCCTGGGTATTCCTCGGCAACGAGGTGACGCTTGCCGACATCGGATTGGCCGACGCCAGGCCCGCGGAGCGAAAGGCACGCACTGTTTCGGCCGCCGCGATGGGGTGCCCGAATTGCGGCGGGCCGCTTTCACTTACGGCACCGGACAAGGCAGAACGCGTGACTTGCCCCAATTGCGATTCGCTGCTTGATGTGAATCAGGGGAATCTGACCTATCTGAAGGCCCTGACCCCGACAAAGGCCGACATCGGCTTTGTCCTGCCGATCGGCGCTGAGGGAACGTTTGCCGACGGGGTTAAGTTCCGCATTATCGGGTCCGTCGTGCGTAGCGTAACTTTCGACGGGATCACCTATTACTGGCACGAGTATCTCCTTTATAACCCTCGCGTTGGCTTCCGCTGGCTAGTCCATTCGGACAATCATTGGAATTTTGTCGAGCCGGTCAATCCGGCAGAGGTCGAGGCCACGTTCGGAAGCACGATGCTCACATCCGTGCCGACGATGGTCAAGTACAACGGCCGGACCTTCAAGATCTTTCAAGATGCGCCGGCTCGGGTTGAATATGTAAAAGGCGAATTTTACTGGCGGGTCGAACAGGGCGAAACCGTCCGGGCGATCGATTACGTTTCGGCTCCGGTAATGCTGTCGCAGGAATCGACCGCCAATGAGGTGAATTGGTCGGCGGGTGTATATCTTACCCGTGAAGAGGTAGAAAAAGCGTTTGGGGTCAGCGGACTGCCCAAACCCTGGGCCGTCGGACCCAACCAGCCGTTTACCGGCCGTTTTTATTACACCTGGGGCCTGATCCCGCTTTTGCTATTGTTCATTGTCGCGATCTTTATGATCCCGCTCAGCGGGTTGAGCAGCACGGTCCATTCCCAGCAGATCACGTTGCCGCCGATGGCGAACCCGACAACACCACAGATCCAGTTCAGCGACGCGTTTCAGATAAAAGGGAATCGTAATGTAAAGATCTCGGCTTCGGCCCCGGTGAACAATTCCTTCGTCGAACTGGACGTTGACCTGATCAACGAGCAGAGCCAGGAGGTCGAGTCGATCGTGATACCGATCGAGTATTACACGGGGACCGACAGCGACGGCGCCTGGACCGAGGGCAGCCAATCGCAGGACGCGACCGTCTCGGCACTTCCCGCAGGCAAATACACGCTTCGTGTTGCGGGAACGTGGCAGAATTCGACGCAGCCGATGCCGGTCAACGTTAAGGTTGAACAGAATGTCGTACGCGGAGTAAATTTCATTTGCGCTTTGATCGTGCTCGCGATAGTGCCGATCATTGGACTTTTCAGAAAGCTGATCTTTGAAAGCGCACGCTGGAAGGACAGCGAGTTTGCCGCGACGAATTTTGTTAGTGGAACCGACGATGATGAGTGAACCGGCGTGAACGGTTAACGAACAAGCAACTAACGATTTGCAATTATGCTGAAGAAGATTTATTTGATATTCGCCATGGGTGTCCTCGGGCTTTATTCGATGGCCGCATGGTTCGGTTGGGAGATGGCGAACGCCGGCGGCAAGTCGCGTTTGGGCGTACCTTTTATTTATTCGGGATTTCGCGGAGGAAAATAGATGACTTTGAGTATGATCTTAACTGGGTTGCTCGGCTTTGTCGTCAGATTGGACCAGCTTGCCGAGATCCTGATAACAACGCTGATCTTCGTGATCTTGGGGCTGGTGTTCTTCACCATCGCTTATTTTATTTTGAGCCGCATTTTCGATATCCACCGCGAGATCGAAGAAGACCATAACACTGCGCTCGGCATCATTATCGGTGCGATCATGATCGGCATCTCCATCATTATCGCAGCGGCGATCCACGGCTGAGAACGAGAGGATAAAGGATCAAGCGTAAAGGATAAAGGCCGCGGCCCGGCCTTTGTTTTATCCTTCATCCCTTATCCTTTGTCCTTACGATGAAGCACGTTCCCCTTCTTTTCATCAATGTCGTGATCATCGCCACCTGCGGCCTGATCTACGAGCTGCTCGCGGCCACGGTCTCATCCTACGTTCTCGGCGATTCCGTCACCCAATTCTCTACGATCATCGGCGTCTATCTTTTCGCGATGGGTGTCGGCTCCTGGCTGTCACGCTACATCGAGAAGAATATCGCTGAAAAGTTCGTCGATATCGAGCTTGCCGTGGCGATCCTCGGCGGGGCCTCGGCTCCGGTCCTTTTTCTTACGTTCGCCTATGTTACCTATTTCGGGTTGGTCCTTTATTCGCTGGTATTTCTGATCGGGACCCTTGTCGGGCTGGAAATACCACTTCTGATGCGGATATTGAAAGACCATCTCGATTTCAAAGAGCTGGTCTCGCGTGTTCTTGCCCTCGATTATGTTGGAGCCCTGCTGGCCGCACTGATGTTCCCAATCTTTTTGGTCCCGAGGCTTGGCCTGAACCGGACCTCGCTGCTCTTCGGGATGCTGAATGCAGCGGTTGCGATCTGGGCGACTTGGCTGCTCGAACCCTTGATCACCGACCGCAAGCTGCTATTTCTGCGGGTCAAAGGATTCGTGGTGTTGGTGATACTCGGGATCGGTATGATAAAGGCGGACAGCTTGACGACGCTCGCCGAGGACGGCCTGTTTTCCGACCAGATCGTTTATGCGAAGAGTTCTCCGTACCAGCGGATCGTGGTGACCCGCGGAAAACTGGGCCATTCGCTTTTCCTCAACGGTAATCTTCAATTCAATTCGTTCGACGAATACCGTTACCACGAGGCCCTCGTTCACCCAGCCTTTGCTTCATTTGCGGGCGAGCCGCGAAACGTCCTTGTACTCGGCGGGGGCGACGGCCTCGCGCTCCGCGAGATCCTTAAGTATCCGGCGGTCGAACGGGTGACGCTTGTCGATCTCGATCCGCTGATGACCGGGCTTTCGGAAGCCTTTCCCGCACTGTCCGAGTTGAACCGGAATGCTTTCGCCGACCCGCGGGTGACCGTTGTGAACGCAGACGCGTTCGTCTGGCTTGATAATAAACGCGATGAGCAGTTCGACATCGCGATCGTCGATTTTCCCGATCCGAATAACTTCGCACTTGGGAAGCTCTATACCACGCGTTTTTACGGCCTGCTCAAGGAAAGACTCGCACCCGATGCCTCGGTGGTGATCCAATGCACGTCGCCGCTCTACGCTCGCAATTCCTATTGGTCCATCATCCGAACACTGGAGGCCGCCGGCTTTACCGTAAAGCCTTTTCAGACGACCGTGCCCAGCTTCGGCGTATGGGGTTATGCCCTCGCGAAGCAGCAACCGTTCGAAACTCCCACGAAGCTTCCAGCAGGGATCGAACTTAAGTTCCTCAACGAAGATTATTTGGCGTCGCTGTTCGAATTCCCGGCGGACATGATGCCGCCGTCGGACGAGGTCGAGATCAATCGGCTCGATAATCAGGCGCTGGTGCGTTATTACGAGTCAGAATGGCGGCGGTTTGAATGAATCGACGGCGAATAACACGAATTGAAACTCACACGCAGAGAGCTTTTGACGACCTTCCTTGGGGCACCGCTCGCGTTGGCCGCTTGCCGCGAAGGTGCGCCGGTTCGATTTCCTGAAGGCGAGATCGTCGGCCAAAGCGACGCTCTTGGCCATGTGATCCGCGATGGGCGAAATTTCGAGGTCCCCGCGGAAAACTGGAAGACCGTGAAGATCGCCATTGTTGGCGGCGGGATCGCGGGATTGTCGGCGGCCTGGAAACTGAAAAGGCTCGGGATAGATGAGTTCATCGTACTCGAATTAGAGAAGGACACCGGCGGCACTTCTGCAAGCGGTTCAGGGCAGCCGGTCGGCTACCCGTGGGGAGCCCACTACCTGCCGGTTCCGTTTCGCGAGAATACGGAGCTGATCGAACTGCTCGATGAAATGTCGCTGACCGAAGGTCGGACGGTTGACGGCGACGTGGTCGTCAAGGAACAATTCCTTTGCCGCGAACCCGAAGAGCGTGTTTTCTACAAAGGCCGGTGGTACGACGGGCTCTACCTGCACGTTGGCGAAAGCGAAGAAGACAAGCGGCAGTTAGCCGAATTCCAGAAACAGATCGACCAGTGGGTCAACTGGCGTGACGCCAGTGGGCGAAGGGCTTTTGTCGTACCGTCGGCGAATTGCTCCGAGGATCCGGAGGCGACGGCGCCCGATAAGATCTCGTTCGCGGACTGGCTGCGGCAAAAAGGATTTACTTCCGAACGGCTGATCTGGTATTGCGATTACGCATGCCGCGACGATTACGGTCTTAAGCTCGATCAGACGTCGGCGTGGGCGGGGCTATTCTATTTCTGCTCGCGGGTGCGGAAAAGCGGCGATGAGTCGCAGCCGTTCATCACTTTTCCCGAAGGCAACGGGCGGTTCGTGAATCACTTCGCGGAGGCCGTGAAAGATAAAGTACTGCGGTCGCACATGGCGGTTTCGATCGTGCCGAACGATAAAGGTGTCGATGTAATTTGTCTGGCCCACGGGCAGGTTAGGGGTTTCCATTGCGACAAAGTCATCTATGCGTCGCCGATATTTACGGCTCCATATGTGATCCGCGGGTTCGCGGATGACGCCCCGTTTCCGGCCGGCGAGTTCCTTCACAACTCATGGTTTGTCGCGAACCTGTTCCTTAAAGACCGGCCAAAACCTCGGTTCGCACGCGACTTCCCGCTGGCGTGGGACAACGTGCTGTACGAAAGCCCGAGCCTCGGGTATGTGAACGCCACGCACCAGAAAGGCATCGATTACGGCCCGGCGGTCTGGACCTACTATTACCCGATGTGCCACGAGGAAAACGGCCGCACCAAACTGTTCAATTACAACTGGCGAGAACTTGCGGACGTCTGCCTGACCGACATGTCGCGTGCCCATCCGGAGATTTACGAACTCACCGAGCGAATAGATATAATGCGCTGGGGACACGCAATGATAAGCCCCCTGCCCGGTTTCATTTGGGGTGAACACCGGCGGAAAGCTCTGGAACCGTATCGGAACATCCACTTCGCCCATACCGACATGAGCGGCATCGCGTTGTTCGAGGAGGCCTTTCATCACGGGCTGCGGGCGGCGAGTGCGGTTAGGCAGTAATACGAGCAGTAGCGAGTGTGCCTGAAGGAGATCTTGCCCGATAGCCTCTTATGCTCTCGGCTGGCCGCAGGGCACACTCCCTCCGGTCGTGTTTCCACCTTTTGATCTGAGCGGGATAGCGTTGCTTGAAGAAGCCTTCTATCACGGATTGCGGACGGCGGAGGCGGTCGTGAAATGAAAGCCAAGATACTTGCCGCGTTTACCATAGTTCTGCTTTTGGTTGGCGCTCTCCTGATTCTACTCGGCATCCTTGGACCGGTTGAATACCTGGTGCCTGAACTGACTGGAGACATCGAATGGAGCAAGCAGGTGACCCGGCTGAAGCTTAGAAAGTATGAGATCGTCGGCAGACCGGAAGAGCTACGATCGTGGCTTTATCATCAGGATGGAGCGCCGGGTCAGGAAGTCGGGGTCGCTTTTCTTTCGTGGGGGTTGGATAATCAGAGCGATTTCGAAATGATCGTGGACGGAATGGCACCCGCGGAGAAGCCCGGATTCATTTCCTGGTTGTCGGGAATTATAGTCGATCGAAAATTCGAAGACAGCTTCAGGTCTAGCTTCTCAGAACGAAAGTCTCCTGCAATTCTGGAGATCTTGTCGCAAGTAGGTTCGATGTCTAATGGAAGCCGAAGGTGAGAAAAATCTCTGGCTCTTCTCCCGAAATACCGATCTCTCGGTGTTTCTAGGGAGTGCGGTTGTTGCGCTTCTCCTGCTCGCGGTTGGGTATCAACTCGGGATCCTCAATGACGATTCGCCCGACTGGACGTGGATCTCAGCGGTGCTGCTGATCGATGTCGCGCATGTGTGGTCCACCTCATTCCGGGTTTATTTCGACGCCGAGGAGTTCAAGCGTCGGTTCTGGCTTTATCTGTTCGTTCCGGTTGCGGGCTACGCTGTCGGGGTGGCTTTGTACAGCGAGGGCGAGCTGACATTCTGGCGGGTGCTGGCGATCGTAGCCGTATTTCATTTTGTGCGGCAGCAATACGGCTGGGTGGCCTTATACCGGCGGAAGCTGGGCGAGACCGAAACCTGGTCTTGGTGGATTGACGCGGCGGCAGTCTATCTTGCGACTGTATACCCGCTGGCATTTTGGATGACCAGCCTGCCGCGAAATTTCAACTGGTTCATCGCTAACGACTTCTTTGCCCTGCCCGAGTTCGTCGGAACGGTGATGTTTCCGATCTACGTCCTGGCTCTGGCTGCTTACGCGGCGAAATTGGTCTATTTCTACAAGACCAAGGGCTTCCTCAACCCCGGAAAGGACATCGTCGTCGCGACCACCGCAATTTGCTGGTACGTCGGGATCGTCGCGTTTAATTCCGATTACGCTTTTACCGTCACTAACGTGATCATCCATGGCGTTCCTTATTTCGCTCTTATATGGTTCTACGCAAGAAAGAGGCGGGAATCGACCGGCCGTTTTTACCGCACGCTTTCTAATCATTGGATCATCTTTCTCGCAACTCTCTGGGCCCTCGCCTACGTTGAAGAGCTGTTTTGGAGCCGCGGTGTATGGCACGAACGGACCTGGCTGTTCGGGACGAATTGGGATTGGACCGGGTGGAAGATGTGGCTTGTGCCTCTTCTTGCGGTCCCACAGCTTACACACTACATTCTTGACGGTTTCATCTGGCGTCGCCGAGGCAACACGGGCAGGACAGTCATCGAGTAACCGCCGGCTGAGTTCAAGCGGATTCACCGATATTTACCCGATCGGGGGCCTTTCTATGGTTTAATGGTCCATAACGGATGAGACAAGGAACGAGACGATACATTCTTCTGATAGCTGCCGCTTCAATGATAGGTTGGGGAGCCGCTTGCCGCAGTTCTACCGGGCTGCTTGGGCCGGTGGATGAGACTGCCGACGCCGCACAAATGATCATGGATGCAAATGCGGACCTCAAGGAGATACGTAAGCTCTATGATGCCAACGCTTATAAACGCGAGGCGCTGAAATCCGCAATGGCGGCCGACGATGCGGCGGAAGTAAGGAAGATCGCCGACGAACTTGTCTATCTGATAAACGATGGGGCCAAATTCGGGAAGAGCGCCCTTGATAAGATCGAGGAAGCCCGAGGATTGAAGATCAACGAAGATTATGCAGATTATCTTCGGCTAAAGCGGGAGGCACTTACGAATCAGCTGAACGCCTTTGAAGAATACCGGCAGGCAGCTCGAAAGCTTCGTGATAATTACAATCCGAAGGACAAACAGGCCCACGCCGAAGTGAAGGCGGATTTTGAGCGGCGAAGTGAAGAGTTTCAGAAGCAGATGGAGAAAGCCCGCGAATACAGCATTCAGGCGAATGAACTCGCAAAAGAAGTTTCACGGCGGCCGCAGTGATCGCGGGCTCCGGCGTATGGAAAGAAAAATGCGGGCCGCGAAGGGGCCCGCATCATCATTTTGTGAAAGCCGACACTGAGTTACCGCTTAGATCACACGCCCTCGTTTCAAGTACTGATCGAGGGGTAGCGGTACCGGCGGCGGGCCAGGGACGACAGGCCGCGTCATCCTGAGAACGCCCGGGGCCTGCGGCGCACCCGGCGCGGCCGGGGTCGTGAACTCGAAGTGGTTATCAAACACGCCCTTCACCTCTTCGGGGGTCACCGAGATCGTTTGCCGGTTCCGGTCGCGGACGATCGTCAGGGTCAGGCTGCCGTCTCGTTTTTCCGAGATCGCCCGTATGAGGTCGAACTCGCCCTTTACCGGTTTGCCGTCGACCTCGATGATCACATCGCCGGCTTTGATCCCGGCTTTCGCGGCGGCTGAGTTGTCGCGGACATTATTTACCAGGGCTCCGCTCTCGACGCCGAAATGATCGGCCAACTGCTTGGTGAGCGGCGTCAGGCTGACACCGATCTGCCGGCGGCTGCCGAAGAACTGCATCAACGGCTCACCGGGCTCTCCCGACATAGGCGGCATCGGCGGCATGGCTATACGCGGAAGATTTTCCAGCGAAGGCATATCGATTCTAGGGATATCTATCCGGCCGGTCGGCCCAAGAAGTTCAAAAGCACCGTTATCAAACTTAAAACCGGGTCGTTTTCCAATGGTGACCGTGATCTCTCGCTCGGCTCCGCTTCTCACCACAGTTAGCCGTGCCTGGTGGTCCGGCGAGATCTCGTTGATCAGCCGCGACAGCTTCATCCCGCTCGTGATCTCGTCGCCGTTCACGCGGACGATCACGTCGCCTTTCTGCAGCCCCGCGGCCTGTGCCGGCGAGCCATCGATAACGTTCTCGATCCCAACGCCCCGGACCTCGCGAAGGCCGTACTTGGTGAAATTTTCCCTATTAACCTCTTCGGTCTGTATGCCGAGATATCCGCCGTCACTGTCGAACGACCATGTCATTGCGCGGACGGCCTCTTGTTTCTCGTTCTTCGGCTCGGGGGTTTGCGAATATACGGCCCCGACACCGATCAGAACGAAAAGAATGAATGCAAATGACTTTTGAAACATATCAACCTCCAAGTTTTTATGCTTTGTTGAATTAACCAGGTTTTTCAAATAATGCCTGAATGAATTTTGTTGCTCGCGGGCCCGGAAATGGTTGCTTACGCGCACGTCGGGCCAGGAAAGCTCATTTAAAGTACGTCCGATGAGGGCTTACGGTTACAGGACTGCGAAAAAAAGTCTTGTCCCCACAATTTCGTCCGACTTTGCCGTCTCAGTCTGTGCTCGGATATCCTGTCAATTGCGGCAGTTTCCCGCTTGTTTCAGGAGGGGAATTTATGAAAACAACTCTGATCTTTGGGCTCCTGCTGGCGCTAGGCCTTTCGGTTTTCTCGTCCGGGTGCAGCAAAATATCGAGGATCCTCAAGGGTGAAGCAACCCTTTACATTGTCGCCGTGGAAAGCAAAGAGCCTGATGCGGCGTCGATGACCGAGCGTGCCGAAGGCGTATTGAAAAATCGTTTTTCAGGTGCCAATATCGACGCAGAGATCGCTCGGACGGGCGAAAACCGTTTGGAAGTAAAGATTTACGGAGGCTACGATCGCGAGTATGTTCGGGCGTTTTTTAAGACCTACAGGCTTGAGTTTAAGAAGGCCGTGTCCCCGCCGGACCCCATTCCCGTAAAGACATACGAAGAACGAGAAGAGGCCGGGAGCGCAGCCTCACCGGGACAACAGGTGATTCCGTATTCGTCTGAAGACGCCGGCACCACGATGAAATATCTGATCGTCGAACAAGAGCCAATAATCACCGGCGAGGACATTAAGACGGCTTGGACGAGCTCAACCTCGGATTCTGATGCTGACAACCGGATCTTGTTTACTCTGAGTCCTGAAGGGGCGTCGAGATTTGCGGGATGGACACGCGCAAACATCAAGAACTATCTTGCGATCGTGCTCAACGATCAGGTCGAAAGTGTCGTGCTTATTTCGAGTGTGATCTCCGATCAAGGTCAAATAAACGGGAATTTTACGAGGGGAGAAGCGGCGGCGATCGCGATGGCGCTAAATAGCGGACATTTACCGGCTGAGTTAACGGTGGTCGAGGAAAGGTCTTTGAACTAACTCAGCCCCGGCTGAGCCGAGCGAGCCGTTCGGCGGCGGCTTCGAGCGTTTCGTCCAATTTGCAGAAGCAGAACCTTACCATCAGTGAGCCCATTGCCGGGTCGTGATAGAAAGAGGAGCCGGGGACGACCGCGACGCCGATCTCGCGGATCAGGTGTTTAGTAAATTCGATATCATTCGGGAAGCCAAAATCTGAGATGTCGGTCATCACATAGTATGCCCCTTCAGGCATGTCGCACTTGAAACCGGCCTCACGCAGCACGGGCACGATGAAGTCGCGTTTCCGCTGGTATTCCATTTGCAGGTCCTCGTAATAGCCCGGCGGCAGGCCCATGGCATAAGCACCCGCGTGCTGCAGGGGGTTGGCCGCCCCAACGGTCAGAAAGTCGTGGACCTTTCGGATCGCACCCGAAATGTCCGGCGGTGCGATGCACCAACCGACCCGCCACCCGGTCACGGAATACGTCTTCGAGAGTGAGTTTACAACCACGGTCCGCTCCCGCATTCCTTCGATATTCGCCATGCATACATGGTCAAGCGGATCGCCGTCCTCGGTAATATTAAAAGTTATGTGCTCGTAGATCTCGTCGGTAAAGCAAAGAGCATCGTACTGTTTGCAGAGATCCGCGATGAATTCCAGCTCTTCACGGGTAAAGACCTTTCCCGTGGGATTGTTGGGATTGCAGATGATGATCGCTTTCGTCCGGTCGTTGAAGGCCGCCTTCAGTTCTTCGCGGTCGAATACGAAGCCGTTGTCGGTTCGATAGAGCGGCACGTGTCTCGGGGTCGCATCTGAAAGGATGGCGTCGGGCGCGTAATTCTCGTAGAACGGTTCGAAAACGACAACCTCCTCACCCGGATCGACGGTCGCCAGCATTCCCGCGATCATTCCCTCGGTCGAACCGCACGTGACCGTGATCTCGGTCTCCGGATCGACATCGAGCCCCAGGAACCACATCGTTTTCTTCGCGATGCCCTCACGAAATTCCTTAACACCCCATGTCACCGCGTATTGGTTGTGGTCGGCAGCGATCGCCTCCTGGGCCTTTCGTTTGATCTCTTCAGGTGCGGGCCAATCGGGGAATCCCTGGCCGAGGTTGACCGCGCCGTACTTGACCGCTTCGCGGCTCATCTCGCGGATGACCGATTCAGTGAAGGAAGCTGCTTTTTGGGAGATGCGGGTTTTTGATGGTCGTGTCTGATTCATGATCTTACCTGTCAACGGGTTCAATCATTCTTTTATCACATTCGCGGCAAAATGGTCAGAGAGTTTAGCCTCATTCGCAGTTTGGCCGTTCGAGCCGACGACTTTTCGGCGGACGATCTGTGCATAGAAGGCGGCGAAAGCGACCAGGCCCGAAAGCCTGGACGGAGCGGTGTGAATAGACTGGCGTAACTGGTGCATCACGTTCATTGCCGATGCACGTTTCCTGAAAAGCAGATCGATCTGTTGGCGGAGCGACCGCGAGGTCAGGCTGACGTGTTCGTAATTCGGCTGGCAAAAGACCCGGGCACGCGGTTCGATCAGTAGCTGCCAGCCTTTTCGTCGAATACGGGTGGTGAATTCGCAATCGCCATACTGGGCCGAAACTCTTGGATCAAGGAACCCGCATTCTTCGAAAACGGCTGCCGGGTAAAGCACGCAGTTCCCGACGATGACATCCACCTGCCAGGGGAGTTCGGGTACCGTCCAGACGGTCTGCTGATACCAATGTTGCCAACCGCCCTTCCAGGTGTCCCAGACCGGGGCGACCTGAAAGACCCGGTGAGGAGCGTCCCACAGCAAAAGCAGCGCGCCCACGACCGAACGCGGATGTCTTTCAGCGCATTCGACCATCCGCCGAATGCATTTTTCATCAAAGATCGAATCGTCGTTGATGCAGAGAACGTAATCGGGCTTATGTTTGAGAGCGGCGACGACGCCGAGGTTGGTGCCGGCCGTGTACCAAAGGTCACCGGTTCCCTTGACGACCTTTACCTCAGGAAAATCGGCCTCGATGGCATCGCGGGTGCCGTCGGTACAGCCGTCGTCAACAATGTAGATGCCGACTTCCAGGCCGGTTCGGTCGATCTTTGAAAGGCTTCGCAGGCATTGAAGCGTCAACTCGCGGCGGTTGTGAACGGGCGCGACGATGGCTAGCCGGATCTTTTTTACTTCATCAGTTCCAGACATCTTTCAACCGATTCCGCAACTTTCAGGGTCGGTTCCCAGCCTAGAATTTCTTTTGCCTTGCTGACGTCCGGGATACGGATACGCACATCGTCGGGAAAGGATTTTTCGGTTTTGAAGGTCAGCCCGTTCCCATTTCCGGCGATCAACTCCTTTTGCCGTGCACCGTCATAAATGATCGAAGCAAGCTGCTTCATCGTTATTGGTTCCGGGTTTCCCAGGTTAAACGTTTGGTTTGCAGCCCTCTCATCGAATGAGAAGTCGGCGATGCCGCGTGCCACATCGCCGATCCATGTGAAACAGCGGATCTGTTCTCCATCGCCGATGATCGGGATCTCGTTTCGCTGCTCTTTTACGATGTTTTTTATGTAATCGGCGAAGACATGGCTCAGCCCCAGATCGTTCTCGCCGACCTCGTGCGGGGTAATGATATTGAACGGCCGCCAGATCGTGTATTCGATGCCATATTGCCGGTGGAACGCACGCGTAATGCGTTCGCCGACTAGTTTGCTCAGCCCATAATCGGTCGAAGGGATCAGCGACTCGTCCACGTCCTCTTCAGCACTTGGGTGCTTCATGCACCGCTCGTACACCATCGACGAGCTGATGTACACCATCTTTTTGATGCCGTTACGCAGCATCGCGTGCATGATGTTCTGGTGCAGGTTGGTGTCTTTGGACAAGATGTCGGCCGGATATTTGTTAAAACCGCCGACGCCGTAGATGAGTGCCGCCGCCTGGATCACCGCATCCACATCGCGAACGACCTTGTCCACAAATTCCGGATCGGTCAGGTCGCCGCGGACAAATTCGTAAGAACGCTCGCGTTCGATCTCGCCGTACCTGGCAAAATTATCGATCCCGATCACCACGTGACCCTTCTCAAGCAAGAGGGGGATCACCTCCTGCATCAGCGAGCCTTCCGAGCCTGTAACTAAAATTTTCACTTCCTCATCCCCTCGAATACTGTCGTCTTATATTTCTTGTTGTCGTCAACGATCGCCCGGAAAAGGTCGACCGAGAGGCCGAGGTCTTCGGCGAACGCCGCGATCGCCGCCGTGTCCTTTGGCAGGCACATCCCGCCGAAACCCCGAAGGTTGTCGTTGCAATCCAAATATTTGTTGTAAATATGGTCTCTCTGAACCATCGCGTTCTTGATCCGCGAATAGTCGGCGCCGCTTTGCTGGCAAAGCTCATAGAACCCATTCGCGAATGTGATGAGCATCGCGTTGTAAATGTTGTTGAAATATTTCGAGATCTCGGCCTCGGTCGGCGACAGCCGAATGAACTTCTTCGGGTAATACCCGTGCGAATCTTTTACGGTTTCGAAAACTTCGTCGGATTCGGTACCGATGATGCAGACGTCGTGATTATCGGTAAAATCGATGATCGCCGCCCGCTCTCGAAGAAATTCCGGCACATGACATATTCGGTCGGTACCAAATCTTTCCTGAAGTTTAGCGGTGGTGCCCGGTGTCACCGTTGATTTAATGGCGACGATGCCGTTGTAGCCTTGGCTCGTGATGAGCTCCTCGGCGACCGACTCTATGATCGAAACATCGCAATGCCCGTCTTGGGCTTGCGGCGTAGGAAGGCAAAGATAGACGATGTCGCAGCCAAAGACGTCGTCCAGCCGTGTACCATCCTTGGTGTCGTGGCCGACGACCTTGTGTCCCAGCTTTTCGAAACCGTATCGTACGGCCGAACCGACGATACCTAAACCAACAATTCCTATGTTCATAATTCCTTAATGCAGAACCGTATCCACAGGGATGGAAACTCGCGCAAAACCAAATCACAGAGTTTAAACGACCGTGCGAAAAACTCAAATCGGGCTTGAATTGTGATCGATAAGAGAATGGCTCAATGGCGGGGCGGCGGAGTTCATTTTTCAACGAGTCCGAGCTTGGCGCCCGGCGGATAGGCGATATCCTTTTGAGGCATCGAGTCGCTGTCCGGCATGCGGTTCTCAAGCTCGACACGTGCCTCGGGCAGGAATTCGTTGAACAGTGTCCGGATCTCAGATTCGTCGCTGTTCTCAACCGCGGCCCGGAAGCGCGTGAGGATGCTCGCAACCTCGTCCTTAGTATAAGTCGCGATCTTTCCGATAAAGATCTTCGGGTGGTGGGTCTTCAATAGGTTTTCGCCGGTGATCTCCAATTCCTCGAACAGTTTCTCGCCCTTTCGAACGCCCGTAAAGTTAATGTCGATATCCTCATAGGGCGTCAGGCCCGACAGCCGGATCATGTCCTCGGCAAGATCGAGTATCCTGACAGGTTTGCCCATATCGAGAATGAAGATCTCGCCGCCTTCGCCGAGTGCCCCGGCCTGAAGGACGAGTTGGGCGGCTTCGGGAATGGTCATGAAGTATCGCGTCATTTCGCGGTCGGTGACCGTGAGAGCTTCGCCTTTTTCGATCTGCTCCCGGAAGATCGGGACGACGGACCCTGCCGATCCGAGCACATTGCCGAACCGTACAGCCATATAGTTGGTGCTGTACGCGTGATTCATTTCCTGGGTCACGATCTCGGCGAGCCGTTTCGAAGCACCCATGATCGACGTCGGATTTACAGCCTTGTCCGTCGAGATCAGCACGAAATCGTCGGTTCCGTATTCTCCCGCCAACTGAGCCAGCGTGCGTGTTGCAAAGATATTATTCTTAACCGCCTCGCCCGGGTTCGTTTCCATCAGGGGGACGTGTTTGTGGGCGGCGGCGTGAAAAATGACCTCCGGATGAAATTCGTCGAAGATCTCACGCATCCGCCGTTCGTCGCCGACATCCGCTATCAACGGAACGATGTCGAGTTCGCGTGCAAACTGTTCGAGTTCCCGTGAAATATTGAAAAGCAAAAACTCGGCCCGTTCGGCCAGCAATAAAACCTTCGGCTTATAGTCAATGATCTGGCGGGCAAGCTCAGAACCGATCGATCCGCCGGCGCCGGTGACCAGCACGGTCTTGCCTGTCAGGAACTCATGCAGATTCTCATCGTCGAGTTCGACGGGTTCGCGGCCGAGAAGGTCCTCGATCTGAACGTCGCGGACCCGGCTGACGGAAACGCGGCCGTGAGCTATCTCATTCAGGCTCGGAACGATCTGGGCTTTAACCGGGATGGCACTGCAGATATCGATGATCCGGCGGATCTCCTTGCCCTGTGCATGGTCGATGGTAATGACCACCTGTTCGATCCCGATCTCGTCAACCAGCCTGGGCAGGTCGTGCGTGGTTCCCAAAACCTTGATGCCGCTGACGCTGCCTCCCTTTTTCCGCGGGTCGTCGTCAACAAAACCTCGAATGTCCAATTCCGCATCCGCCCTTCCGCTCAGCTCCTTGACCAGGGTCGCTCCCATTCGGCCGGCCCCGGCTAGGAGCGCGGCCTTGCGGTTCACCCGACGCGATCCGCGCAGCGAAGGCCCTTTGTCGCCAAACTCGTAAAAAAGCCGCCGCAGAACCCGCAGCCCGAGCAGGCCGCCGAATCCCAGAACCGTGTCGATCATGATCACGGATACTGGAACCTTCCAAAGAGTGAAATCGGACAGGTTCAATAGGAATCGAAGCGCAAGCAGGATGGCACCGGAAAATAGCGCCGCCCGCAGAAAAGCGCGAATGTCGCTGATGCTTACGTAACGCCAAAGTATTGAATAAGCGCCGACGAGGAAAAGCGAAGAAAATTGGATCAGGATAACGAGCGGCAGCTGCCGAACGGCGATATCCACGTAAAAATCAGTAACCTGAATATTGATCGCCGGCAGGTATGCCACAAAGAATGCTGCGGAAAGGACAGCAATATCCAGCAGAAACTGGACCGGACGCCGCAGAAACCAGATCCTGTCGGATAGCGACCTTCGGTCATTGGTGCGATTTGGCATTAATGGACGCGGTCCCCCATCACCTCGAAGGTACAACTCTGTTGAATATACTGTCAATCACCAAAAAATGCGGTAAAGGCTATCTTTGTCCCTTCGGCCCCGACCAACCCGATCATAATTAATTTGAATCAAAGAACTTTGTGAACTATCCTATTTGTTGGCCTCGAGGCCCCATGGAGCCGCTATGCGATCTGGATATTTAGTCATTTCGGTCATTCTATTCCTCGGCTTCGCCGCATATAACGCCAACGCTCAGGACGGAGGCGGGGCGCAGGGTTACCTGATCGGTCCCGGCGACGTTATCAGCATCAAAGCGCTCGGGGAACCGTCGTTCGACGTCGAAGCATTGACGGTTGATGAGGACGGCAAGATCCTTATCCCATATTACGATACGCCGCTCATTGCCAAGTGCAAGACCGAAAGGGATCTTCAGGGCGAGGTTGTCCGGGCTTGGTCGAAATATCTGAAGAAACCACAGGTTTACCTTCGCGTCGCTAACCGGAATAGCCGCCCGCCGGTACATATTTACGGGGCCGTTGTCACTCAGCAGAAGGTCGAACTGACCCGACGTGCGTTCCTCCTCGAGTTGATCGCGTTTGCAGGCGTCGATGCCGAAAAGAGCGGCGGCAAGGTCCAGGTCTTTCGTACCCGCCCACCGATGTGCGGCGAGCAGTCGCAGACCAGCGACTGGGCCGTTGCCGACAGCGGAGGCTTTAATGTTCCTTCGAAGATGTTCAGCCTCGCTGCGATCAACAGCGGGACGGAAGGCTCCAACCCAGAGATCTTTCCGGGTGATATCGTCCTTGTTCAGAAGGCCTCGCCGGTCTATGTGACGGGCGAGGTGGTAAAACCCGGCGAATTCAACATCCCTGAAGCCGGCCTGCCGCTGACCCAGGCGATCGCAATGGCGAGCGGCATCACGCGCGAAGCAAAGACCAAAAACGTTCGCATTTACAGAAAGAACGGTGACGCGTCTAAGCCCGAGGTCCTTGCCGTCAATTATGACCTTATCCGTAAGGGTGAGCAGGGGGACGTAATGCTTAAACCGTTCGACATCGTCGAAGTGGACAAGTCCAAGAAGTCGATCGGTGACATACTCCTCGAAGCGGTCACGGGTATTCCGAATCGCGTACCGATCCCGATCCGCGCATACTAGGTTAATTCAGGTGCGACTTCTTCACCGGGGTGCGAAACACGATCATTCCGATTCGTAGAACCGGTCGATGACTACTCTGAATTTCTCCTCGATCACCCGCCGCTTCAGTTTCATGGTTGGCGTCAACTCGCCGCTATCTACGGTTAGTTCATTTTCGAGGAGGGCGATCTTCTTGACCGTTTCAAATCTCGCCAGGCCCTCCGTGGCAGCGGCTACCTGTCTTTCAAAAAGATCAATTATCTTCGGGTCGGAGCAATATTCGCTCGGGCTCATCGGTTCAAAGCCCTTGTGCCGCGCATACGAATCGAGCATCTCGAAATCAGGGACGATCAGTGCGGCCGCAAATTTCCGTTCATTTCCGATCAGGACAGCTTGATTCACGAACCTCGACGATCGGATCATTTGCTCGATCGGGGACGGGGCTATGTATTTCCCGCCGGAGGTCTTGAAAAGCTCTTTCTTCCTGTCCGTTATCCGGAGAAATCCGTCACCGTCCACCTCGCCGATATCGCCCGTCCTGAACCAGCCGTCTTCGGTGAAAACCTCGGCGGTGGCTTCAGGCTTGTTGTAATAACCGAGCATGACACCGGGCCCGCGGGCCTCGATCTCGCCGTCCTCGGCGATACGTACCTGCATGTTCCGGATCGGCTTGCCGACCGTCCCGAGCCGTGACGCTTCAGGATTGTTCGACGTGATCACCGGTGAGGTTTCCGTCAGGCCGTAACCCTGCATGATGGGCACACCCGCACCCGTAAATATCAGATAGATCTCATCGGGCAACGCGGCACCGCCTGTGATGCAGGCGCGGAGCTGCCCGCCGAAGAACTTCCGAAACTTGCTAAACACCAGCCGGTCGGCAACTGCGTGTTTGATCCTGATCCCGGCGGACAGGGCCTCATCGTTTTCCAAACTGAACGCATAGGCCTTCGCCACTTCGATCGCCCAGTCAAAAAGCCGCTCTTTCACGCCGCCGCCCTGTGCCGCCTTCAATTTTGCTTTTGCATAGACCTTCTCGAAGATACGCGGCACGCCGACGAAGATAGTCGGCCTTACCTCCGCAAGATTGTCTGGGACCTTTTCTATCGACTCGGCGTAGTGCACCGACATGCCGTTCAGGATGTACAAATACATCGCGGACCGTTCGAATATGTGCGAAAGTGGAAGGACCGAAAGGGGCCTATCCTCCGGGACGAATGAATACTTCTCGCCGGCGTCGATCACGTTCGAGATGATGTTGTCGTGCGTCAGCATCACACCTTTCGGCTCGCCGGTCGTGCCGCTCGTGTAGATCAGGGTCGCAACCTCGTCCGGGGCGATCTCAGGAATTCCACCGGTTCGCGGTGGCCCGGCGGAACCCGATTCGCGGCCGATCCGTTCTAGCTCCACGAACGAGATCGACCCCTCGGGGGCCGGCTCATCGCCGAAAAAGACGATGTGCTGAAGCGAGGTACATTGAGGAAGAACAGATGCGATGCGGTCGAAAGCTTTCCTATTGTCAATAAATAGCAACTTGGATTCAGAGTCGTTCAGGATGTAACTGACCGAATCTGGCGCGAGCGTCGTGTAGATCGGCACGTCAACGACGCCGGCAAATTGGCAGGCGGCGTCGGCAAGCGTCCATTCCGGAGAGTTCTCGGCAAGGATGGCGGCTCGATCGCCCTTTTTTACTCCCAACTGATCGAGACCGGCGGCGATCGCGCTCGCCCGGTCGACGACCTCCTCAGACGAGATCCGGCGCCAGATCCCGCCGCGCTTGTAGTTCAACGCGTCGGTTTTCTTGAATTTCTTTGCCGCGAAGAGGAAGATCTCAGAAATGGTCCGCGGTTCGCCCTCGAAAAGCGGCGTTCCCCTTCCCTGAAATCGACCTTCGGTCGGTTCGTTGTGCCCGTCTTCGTTCATTTGGAGGAGACCCCTCCGAAAAAGACCTTCAGTACTTCGTCCGCCATCGGCGGCAGCGGATAGTCCTTCTTTGAAAGGATCCAGTTTGTGACCATCTCGTCCAGCGCACCGTAGAGTATCTTTGCCGCAACGATCGCCTTGACGTCCTGCCGGAAAAGCCCTACTTCCTGGCCGTCCTCGATCGTCTTGCGGATCAGCTCAAGGTATTCCGCGAATCCGGCCGCCGAGAATTCCTGCATGAACTTGGTCGAACCGCGAAGTTCGATCTGAAAAACTATGGCGAGATCCCGGTCAGCGCCTAACCGCTGGAGATGCAATTCAGCGATCCGTCTCAATTTTTCAGTCGGCGACGCTAATGCTTCGATCTCCCGTCGGCCTTCGCCAATGAACTCGCCCATCGCGCGGTCAAAGATCGAGTGAAGGATCTCCTCTTTACTCTTGAAGTAAAGATAAACGGTCCCGTCGGCGATCCCGGCTTCGCCCGCGATGTCGGCGACTTTCGAATTGAAATAGCCCTTTCCCGCAAAGACCTTTATGGCAGAGCGCAGGATCGCTTCGCGTTTATCACCTACCGCCGCCCGCGTTCCCTGGCCGGCCGAACCACGTGGTCTGGACATATCTTCCTTTACTGAATGACGATTCATTCAGTAAAGGAACTTTACACCAGATGAGCGCTGCACTTCAAGGAAATCGGGTCATCGGGACCGGGAATGCGGGATGGTATTCACCGTTGTGGGAATAGGCGGAAAAGCTGTTTGATCGTGGCGGAGGGGACAGGACTCGAACCTGCAAGCGCTTTCGCGCGGTAGTTTTCAAGACTACTGCCTTACCAATTAGGCTACCCCTCCGAGCCGGCAGGGCCGGAAAAATGAATATATCGCAATAATCGGGTGCGGACAAACGTTTTTGTGCAGATCGAAGCCTCAATCGCCCGTCAGCCTTCAGATCTAGGGTCATGCGTCCTGCTCCGAGGATGTGGGGTCCGAAGCGAAAAAATCCCGGCTGGCAATTAAGCAGCCGGGAAACACAAGAAGAGAGGAGCCAGGACCTTCGGCCCTGCTCATTCGGTAGAAAGAAGCTGTGAAATTTGGGACTCAAGATTGGCCGTCTTGTCCCAGCCGTAGCTCTTGAGTGCGATCGTACCGTTCTTGTTGATCAGGAAATAAGACGGGAATCCCATATTGATGGCTCCGTTCTTGTCCATATCGGCGTATTTCAAAACGACGCCGAAGCTATTCGGTACAATGTTGAAGACAAACGGATTCTTGCGAAGGTAGGGCTCTATCTTCACCTGATTCTCCATCGTAAGTGCAAGGAAGACCACATCTTTGTCCTGATACCGCTTTGCAACCTCGTTCAGTTTGGGTATCTCGGAATGGCAGATATCGCAGCGGGTCGACCAAAAAGTAAGAACAACGACCTTGCCTTGAAGGCCGCTAAGGTTGTAGTGCTTGCCGTCGAGCGTTTCGGCTTGAAAGTCGGGCGCCGAGTTTCCCGGCTTCAGGCTCTGTTGAGCGGCGGCGGAGATCACGGCCAGCAAAATAACGAATGATGAAAGAACGGTCTTTAGCATCGTACTACTAGAAGATCATGGGTGTTGTGCGATGTTCAATGACGTTGAACATCTATAAATTATATACTGCCAATCAAAGCCGAATCCAGAAAAATATTGCCGAAGACCAGACCTTAACAGGCGGACGGAAGATCGCTAGACGAGGAGGCGAACTTCGTTTCATTGCCGGGTCAAATGCTAAACTTGCCGGAATGATCCTCGAATCAGTTACGGCTGAAAATTTCCGAAATTTGTCTGGTAGCGTGCATTGTGGGCACGGTCTGAACATTCTAATCGGACTTAACGGTCAAGGCAAGACAAATTGGCTCGAAGCGATAAATGTTTTGGCGACGGCCCGGTCATTCCGGACTGCGCGTCTTCAGGAGGCGGTCCGGTTCGGCGAGGATTCCGCCGCCGTTGCTGGCCGCGTCCTTCGCTCGGAGCAGGTCAGCCGAGACCTCCGCGTAGCGATCGGCGGCAGGGCCAAGTCGTTGTTCGTCAACGGAAAGCAGGAGACGGCCCGCGGCTATCTGAACCAACTGCACTCGGTCGTATTCAATTCCGATGAACTTGAGGTGGTTCGCGGCCAACCCGAGGCCCGACGGCGATTTCTCGACGAGAGCATCATTTCGATCCATCCGCCTTACGTTCAGACCGTAAACGATTACGCTCGCGTCATCAAACAAAAGAACGCCCTGCTTCAATCGATCCAAGATCGGGGAACGAGCGGCGAGAGCTCCGCGGCCCAGATCGAAACATGGAACGCTCAGCTAGTAGGGCTTGCCTCGCGGATCCATCGCTCGCGTCTGCGGTATGTCGAGCGTTTGAACGACGTCCTTGCGCGCCAGTTGTTCGGGCCCGAATCGGTGTCGATAAGATACGAGTCGTCGCTCGAGCCGCACGGGGATCTTTCCGAATATGATGCTCTGCTGGACGAACGCCTCAAAGTTCGCTTTCAGGCCGAAGTTGCCGCCGGTTATTCGTTGATCGGCCCGCACCGCGACGATCTCGAACTACTTCTGGAAGATCGCGATGTCCGAAAGTACGGTTCGGCCGGCCAGCAGCGCAGCATTCTGCTCCTCATTCAACTTGCCAACCTCGAAGTTTATTTCTCACAAAACGGCGAATATCCGCTCTTTCTGATCGACGATATCGACGCGGAGCTTGATCACGAACGCATCAAAAGCCTGTTGGAACACCTCGCCGGCCGAACGCAGACCGTCGTCACAACCTCAAAGGAGAGCTTCGTCGCAGAATTCGGCCAAAATGCGGCGATATTCGACGTCGTCGCAGGATGCGCCAGGCCCCGCGAAGGCTCTCGCGAAACGGCTGTCCCGGCTGTCTGAATCACCCTGGAAATGGTATAATTTAGTATTAAGTCCTTTGCCCTATTTTACTCTGTTTAGTTAGGTTTAGAAGGCAAAGGCCCGAGGCGAGTTGGGCGGTTTGAGAGGTTGAAAAGGGAATGAGCGTTCCCAAACTGTTAGCCATCGTAACCGGGTGTGTTCTTGCGGCAGCGGCGGTTGCAATTCTCGTTGCTGTTTTGATCATTCCTGCCGAGCGGAGTTTCGTAAATGAAGTCGTGATCGATGCCCCGCCCGAAAAGGTTTGGGCCGTCATCAACGACCGGGAACGATTCCCGGAGTGGCAGGCGAAGGTCAAGAGCGTCGATACGGTCGATGCGAAAACGTGGCTCGAACATATCGAGGGTTCTGCGGATCCGCTGCGGTTCGCGGTCGCGGTCGACGAACGGCCCCGGCGAATGGAATTTCACTACACGATGGGTGATTCGTTCAGCGGCCATTGGCGGGGCGAGACGGTCGCTGAAGGTCCCGGCACTCGGCTAACGACGACCGATAGTTATAAGGCTGAAGGATCCCTCACGAAGGTGTTGATCTACGCGTTCTTCGACATGGAGAATTTTGCAAAGGATTGGAACGCGCAGCTCAAATCGAGGGTCGAAAGCCTGAACGGCAAATAAGATAATTGTTTAAGAGTTAAGAGGTTATTCAGAAATTGGCTAAAGCAAAGACAGAATACGGGGCAGATTCGATAACGGTACTCGAAGGGCG
Organism: Chloracidobacterium sp.; assembly: GCA_016716365.1. GTDB lineage: Bacteria > Acidobacteriota > Blastocatellia > Pyrinomonadales > Pyrinomonadaceae > OLB17. Next base: position 75,779 of record JADJWM010000017.1, read on the forward strand.
CGACGCTGTTCGCAAGCGTCCCGCTATGTACATCGGTTCAACGGGCGACATCGGCCTGCATCACCTTGTTTACGAGGTTGTCGATAACTCGGTGGACGAGGCTCTCGCCGGATACTGCGACACGATCGAGGTTTCGATCCACATGGACAACTCGATCACCGTCGTCGATAACGGCCGTGGAATTCCGACGGACATGCACAAGCAGGAGGGACGGTCTGCGGCCGAGGTCGTGATGACGGTCCTTCACGCGGGCGGCAAGTTCGACTCGAATTCATATAAGGTTTCAGGCGGCCTGCATGGCGTGGGCGTCTCATGCGTCAACTTTTTGAGCGAATGGCTGAAGCTTGAGATCTGGCGTGACGGAAAAACGCACGAACAGGAGTATGAACGCGGGATCCCGGTCGCACCGCTCAAGCAGACCGGGACGACCAGTCGGCGCGGCACCAAAGTTATCTTTAAGCCCGATACCGAGATCTTCGAAACAACCGTTTACAGCTTCGAGAAGCTTTCAGAACGGCTTCGCGAAAAGGCGTTCCTGAACAAGGGGATCCGGATCATAATCAAGGACGAACGTGAGGAACCTGAGAAGTCGCACGAGTTCTATTACAAGGGCGGGATCGCCGAATTCGTAAAGCATCTCAACCGCAACAAGTCGCCGCTGCACGAGGAGCCTCTCTATTTTGAGCAGGCCGGCGACGAACTTTCGATCGAGGTGTCGATGCAGTACAACGACAGCTACGACGAAAAGATATTCTCCTTTGCCAACAACATCAATACCGTCGATGGCGGCACCCATCTTTCGGGTTTCCGCGGCGCACTGACCCGCACGATCAACAACTACGCGGAATCAAGCGGGATGATGAAGAACGCAAAGGTCGCCCTCACCGGTGACGACGTCCGTGAGGGCTTGGTCGCGGTCATTTCGGTCAAGATCCCCCAGCCCCAGTTCGAAGGCCAGACCAAGGGCAAGCTCAATTCTCCTGTCAAGGGCCCGGTCGAGTCATTTCTCAACGAAAAGCTCGGCGAGTTTTTTGAACAGCATCCGGCGGTGGCCAAGAAGATCGTCGGCAAGGCGGTTGACGCGGCCCGGGCGCGCGAGGCCGCCCGCAAGGCACGCGAGATCGTGCGGAAGAGCGCGATGAGCGGTTCGGGACTGCCCGGAAAACTGGCCGATTGCCAGGAAAAGGACCCGACACTGAGCGAGATCTACATCGTCGAGGGAGATTCGGCCGGCGGCTCGGCAAAACAGGGCCGCGACCGTAAGAATCAGGCGGTACTCCCGTTAAAAGGTAAGATCCTCAACGTCGAAAAGGCCCGCTTCGACAAAATGCTCGGTCACGGCGAGATAAAGGCGCTGATCACGGCGCTCGGCACCGGCATCGGCAAAGAAGATTTCGATGTCAGCAAGCTCCGTTATCACAAGATCTGTTTAATGACCGACGCCGACGTCGACGGAAGCCACATCCGAACATTGCTTCTCACCTTCTTTTACCGGCAAATGCCGGAACTGCTTGAAAATGGCTATGTTTACATCGCCCAGCCGCCTCTTTATAAGGTCAAGAAAGGCAGGAAAGAAGAATACATCAAGGACGAGAAGGGAATGTTCCGCTACCTGATGCGGCAGGCGACCAGCGACGTTCAGGTCAGTTCCGACGGCCGCACGATCGAAGGCCGCGAACTCTCGAAGGCACTCGAACAGACGACCGAATTCGGCCGATACGCCGACAAGCTCGCTCGCCGTGTCGGCAATGACGTTAAGCTTGTCGAGGTGCTCCTTGATGCATTTGCCGGCCGAGACGGCATTCTGGCAAATACCAGCATGAAGCTCCGGAAGGTGTTCGCCGAGCAAGATCTGATGGCGGCCGTTGAAGGCAAGCTTGCTGATGCAGGCTTTAACACGGAATTGACGAACGATGTAGAACACGGCCTGTGGGAGATAGATATCTCCTACCCGAACGGTTTTCAACTCAAGATCGATTGGAACCTGGCAAGCTATGTTGAATTTCAGAAGGCCGTTGAATTGAAAAAAGTGCTTGAGCAGGACTTTCCGGGGCCTTTTATCCTCGGTGAGAACGGCACAAGCCAATCGCTTTCGTCGAGGGAGGACCTTCTGGAAAAGGTGATGGGTCTTGCAAAGAAGGACCTGTCGATCCAGCGATACAAGGGACTAGGTGAAATGAACCCTGAACAGCTTTGGGAAACGACGATGGACCCCGAAAAACGGACTATGTTGCAAGTCCGCGTCGAGGACGCCATCGAGACCGACGGCCTGTTCACCGTGCTCATGGGTGACTCTGTCGAGCCCCGTCGAAAGTTCATCGAGGACAATGCTCTCGACGTTAAGAACCTCGACGTTTGACCCGTTTCCATCGGAGCAGTCAAAGAAGTGCAGGGAAGATCCGAACTTCCCTGCATTTTCTTTTGATCAATTTCGCGTTAAAGCGATAGGAAGAGGTTATGAAATTCACCAGATACACATTTCTTATCGCCGGCGTTTACGGCCTGCTCGTACTCGTACCGCAATATTTTCTCGAATCACAGATCGGAGCCGATAACCCGCCCGCGATCACGCACCCCGAATTCTTTTACGGCTTTATCGGAGTCGCCGTAGCGTTCCAACTGGTTTTCATCTTGATCGGCACCGATCCGGTGAAATATCGCGCGATGATTATTCCGTCGATCGTCGAAAAGTTCAGTTTCGTGATCGCGATCCTCGCGCTTTTGTTGGCCGGGCGGGCAAGCGGGCCGATATTGATCGGAGCGGCGATCGATTGCGTACTTGGAGTGCTGTTCGCCTTTTGTTGGTTCAGGCTCGGTAATAAGGAGCGAACCTTAGCGTTAACCTGAGTTGTCGCGAAAGCCCCCGGATTCGCGGGCCCAGGCAGGAGTATGCACTGGCGGGCCTCAGGCCGTTTACTGCCGAGTCACGCCGTCCAACTCAAGAATAAGGTCGGCCCCGTAAGCCTTTGCGGGTGTTTGGAAACCGGTCTTGAAATTTCCTTCCAAGATCTTCTGTACGATGTTAAGGGCGGCAAGAGCGGTCGTTGTATAGCCTTCGGGCCCCTGCTGGCGTGCCTCCACACTATTGCCTTCGGCATCGCGTGCCTCGCCCCATAAAAGGGTCTTGCCCTTTGCACGCTCTTCATCCGAAGGCCCGCCGGGTGGGATCTTTGACTGGAGATATTTCTGAAAGGGGCCCGTTGCTAGCAGCCAGCCGAGGTACCGGCTCATTTTCATCGCTTTCAGCGCGCTTGGCGGAGCGACGGTGAAGACCTCAATATTTGGAATGCCGGTCGAATGGTAAGCCGTCGAGACGTCGCCCCAAGGTATCGTCACTCCTGTCTTCACCACACCGCCGCCAAAATCGATCTCGCGCGTTTTCCACGCGGCCGGAACCGAAGTGACAATTCCGTCCTTGCGGATGGCTCCGCCTCGGCCGACGTTCATTGTCATTGTCGCCTGCGTGCCGTGCGAGATGCGGCCCATACCGTAAAATGCCAGCGAAAGATGGGTTGCCGAAGGGAATTTGTCCTTCAGGTGCCTAGCCAGGCAATCGCTTGGGACCACGTCGAATCCAACGCCTGGCATGACCATGATCTCTGCGTCCCTTGCTCTGGCATCCATCGCCGCACACGCCTCAAATACCCCGATCTCGCCGGTGATATCGGTGTAATGCTTTTTGTTGCGCAGACAGGCCTCGACCATCGGCCGCGAAGTGATCGAGAAAGGCCCGGCGCAGTGCAGTACCAGGTCAACTTCCTGCAAAGCCCCGTCGACTTTCGCAGCGTCATCGAGCGAGAACACCCGATGTTCGAGGCCGTGTTTTCCAGCCAGATCCTTTATTGCTACCTCGTTGCGGCCGGCCAGGACCGGCCTCAGCCCTCGCTCAACGGCATACCGGGTGATCAACTCACCCGTATAGCCGTTTGCCCCATAGATCAGAAAATTCTTGTTCATGACGATTCGTTCGACAGCATCTTCTTGAGCAGCATCAACTGCCCGAGGTGATAGGCGTTATGGTCGGCGACGAGCATAGCTTCCCGGAGGACGGTCTGCCCCGAGCCATGCGGGATCACCGCAAAGAGGTCTGTAGCCGGGTTCGCGACAAGAGCGGCCATCGAACTTAGGTCGCTCAAAGCCTGTTTGGCCGACCTCGACCAATCGTCGTCGGTTCCCTCACTTACCGGCCAATAGCCGTCGGGAAAATCCGGAGAGACATGGCCCGCGTTCCGGCTGAATTCCAGAATGTCCCATTGGGCGATGCGGATGTGTTCCAGGAGCTCCCATGCGGAATGAGGCGAGTTACCCGCCCGCTCGTTCATCCGCATCGTCGGGAAGCCCGAAAGAACATCCTCCATTCTAATGTGAGCCGAACCGCCGTCCAGCAGTTCGACCAGGTGTTCCCGAAGTGCGTTCGTCTCGTTCATCGGCACCCTACTCAAATAAAACCAGCCCGCGATCCCGCGTGGCGTTGAGCTTTTTCAAAAAATCGCTCCGCGAGATCTCTTTTGCCCCGAGGGCCTTCATGTGTGGTGTCATCACCTGGCAATCGAGCCAGGTTGATCCGCGTTTTCGAAGATGTTCTATTAGAAACAAAAGAGCAAGCTTTGAAGCGTTCGATTCGCGGTGGAACATCGATTCGCCGCAAAAAACTCCGCCGGCGTCGACGCCGTATAATCCGCCGACCAGGTTGCCCTCCTTATCCCATGCTTCAACACTGTGGGCAATGCCCTCGTGGTGGAGCCGAGTATAAACCCGCAGGAAATCCTCCGTTATCCAGGTTCCACCCTGGTCGGGGCGCTCGACAGTCGCGCATCCTCGCATGACGCCTTCGAAATCCCGGTCGATCGTAAACGCAAACTTTTCCTGCCGCCGCGTTTTCGCGAGGCTTTTCGATACGTGAAGGTCATCAAATTCCAGTATGGCCCTTCGGCGCGGGCAGTACCACGGAAGCGGCACGCCGCGCATAAACCACGGGAAGATACCCTTTGAATAGGCCTCCTTGACCGTTTCTACATTCAAAGGCGTGCCGAATGCCACGACATCAACGGCATGATAGAAGTATTCGCCGAACAGGACCCACTCGGGAAAATCGTATGTTCCAGGGTCCGGAAAGTATGAAGGGCTGATCTGCGGGAACAAAGTTCGGCTCATGATGTGTAACCAACATAGCAGAGGAGTCGGAAGATGAAAATAAAAGAAATACTCGTCGAAAGCTTTAAGAGTCCGCTATTTAACCTTCTCGCGATCGCAAATCTCATTCTGATCGCCTTCTCGGTATCGATATTACCGACTGAGATCGCACTTACACCTTTCAGTAAACTAGCGATCTCGCTCAACCTTCCAGCACTCGTTTCGACGCGGATCCTCGTTTCCAGGCCCTCCGATATGTTCTATTTCGTTCCGCCGCTCGTTTACCTTCAATGGATCTTTATCGGCGCTCTTGCCAAGTCGATCGCTTGCTTCCTGAAGCCAAAGGCCGTCTAAACGGCCTTCAGCTTCCACTTGCCCCTCTTGAAAACAAGTGCTGCGACGACTGCGAGCATAGAGAATGCCAGGGTGATCGCCCAGAAAACTCCTTGCGGGCCGAATCCGTAGTAGTTTGCCAGCACATATGCCAGAGGGATCTCGAACACCCAAAATATCAGAAAGTTCAGGTATGTTGGCGTCCAGGTGTCGCCGGCGCCGTTGAATGAGCTCTCCATCACCATCCCGAGGCCGTAAAACGCATATCCATAGCCGACGATCCGCAGGCAATCGCGCGCATACCCGGAAACCTGCGGATCGGCCGTAAAGGCTGCGACGACTATGTCCGGAAAGACTACGAAGAATAATCCCGCCAAACCCAGCAAGGCTGCGTTCAAAAAGCCGGCGGTCCATACCGACCGTTCGGCACGGTCCGGTTTGCCGGCTCCGAGATTCTGCCCGACCAGAGTTGCCGCCGCATTTGCCAGGCCGACTGCGGGCAGAATCACAAAGATGATCACACGTAGTCCGATCTGATAGCCCGCAAGGGCGACCGTACCAAATGCTGCAAGGATTCGGATCAGGCCGCTCCAACTGAGTGTCGCGACAAGGAACTGAATGATCGCCGTACCCGAGACTGAGATCAGGCCCCAAAGGATCTTCGGATCGAATCTCCAGTGCTCGGCCCTGACGTCAAGACGCCCGTTCTTGCGCATGAACAAGGCCCACGAAGCAAAGCAACACCGCTTGTACGCCCGATCACCGTTGCTACCGCGGCACCCGTCACACCCCATTCCGGAAAAAATCCGATGCCGAAAATGAACATCGGGTCGAGTATGATGTTCAAGCCATTCGCAATAATGAGCACCCTCAAAGCGATCGCCGCGTCGCCCGCCCCGCGGAATATACCGTTGAGCAGGAACAGGAAAACGATCACGGCATTCGTGCCGAACATGATCTGCATGAACGGCAGCCCGATCTGCATTACACTGGCCTCGGCTCCGAGCAGACCGAATATCTCTCTCGGAAAAAAGACGCCGGGAATGGCCATAATGACTGCAACGATAAGTCCAAGATAGACTGCGTGCGTTGCGGTCCTGGCGGCACCGTCCATGTCCTTTTCGCCGACTCGTCGAGCCACCATCGCGGTTGCGCCGATGCTTAGGCCGACACCGACGGCATACACGAGCGCCAGCACGGATTCCGTCAGACCGACGACCGCCACCGGTTCGGGCCCGAGCTTTGCGACAAAGAAGGTATCGACGATCGCAAAAAGAGCCTCCATCGACATCTCGAGTATCATCGGGATGGCCAGAATGATCAGTCCGACAAGGATCGATCCTTGCGTGAAGTCTCGCGAGGTGCCCACAAATGCTTCCCGCATGACCGACTTGAATGAATTGTTCGCCGCCCCAACAGGCGTATTTTGCCCATCGAAAGACATATGATTAACCCTCAATTAAAACGTTAAATGACGGCGCTGATAACACGCCACAGACGTTTGCCGTTCGCCAAGTACGGCGTTCAGCTAACACGAAGGGGGGCAAACTAGACAAGTTCTTTACGCATGATTTTGAGACCTTACCATAAAACTTTCTGTTAAGTGAAATCGGGCCGAATATTTTTTCGACCAACCGTCGTTTCCGTAGGCAAAGACGCAGCCGGGCGCCGAATCCGGACACCGCCCCGAAGGCTGAAGAACTTCTGTCTTTTCCAGCCGCACTGTATTACCATAAAGTCGCGAGGATTTAATATATGATCAAACAGATCCGCGGCAGCACCATCTGATAACTCGACCGTGAAGAGTTTAACCGAATCATTGCCCCATACCGGCGAAGGGATCGTGATCGACATCGGGACCGGCGATGGTCGCTTTGTGTCGGCTGCGGCGAAAGAGAACCCCAACAAGTTCTTCATCGGCGTAGATGCAAACGTCAAAGCCCTCGAAAAGCCTTCGATAAGGGCGACGAGGAAGCCGACGAAAGGCGGACTTCCGAACGCGATGTTCGTTCAGGCTGCCGTTGAGGACCTGCCCATCGAATTTGACGGCATCGCGGACGAGATACATATTCACTTTCCGTGGGGGAGTTTGCTGAGAGCGGCCGCCGGCGGCGATGCCGAGCTTCTTTCGTCGCTTCGGCGTATCGCAGGGGACGGCTGCCTGCTGGAGATCATCATCGGGATGGACCCTGATCGCGACCGGGCCGAACTTGAACGGCTCGAGGTCCCGGTCCTGACACCCGTGATCATTCACACATTCGTCGTGCCGAAGTATCTGGCGGCGGGTTTTGAACTGCTTGAGGCAAGGCAGCTCCGCCGCGAAGAATGGGCGGCCATCAGGACAACCTGGGCTCAGAAATTGCGGTTCGGCTCCGGCCGGACCGTTCACTACCTGCTTTTCCGGGCCGATGCACAAGATTGACCCGAATGGATCTTAAGACCAACCGACGACAGTTTATCCGCCTGCTTGCGGGAGCGGCCGCCTTTGCTACGATACCCTCATTCGGTTTCGGACGCTCGAGGACCGCGTTCGACATGCTGGTTGTCGGCGATTCGCTGATCTGGGGACAGGGCCTTCACGAGGAGCAGAAATTCTACACTCTTACTAAAGACTGGATCGAGAAAGAGGTACTGGCCGGTTCCGTACCCGTGGAACTCAAGGTGCTCGCCCATTCGGGTTCGAGAGTGAAGCTGGATCCGCGCGAGCGAGCCGCCCTGGATCGTGCCAACCGAACCGGAAGCGAGGCTCTCCATCCCGAGATCAACATTTCCTTTCCAACGATCGAGAGGCAGCTTGCTGCGGCCGTATCGATATATTCGGACCCAAAAAGTGTGGACCTGATCATGTTGTCCGGCGGCATCCCGGATGTAGGCGTTGCGAAGATCATCGACCCGTTCGAAAGCAACAAGCGGCTTCGAGAAAGGATCGACACCTACTGCCGAAAACACTTGGGAGACGTTCTCGCGGACGCTGCCGAGAGATTTCCGAATGCAAAGTTCGCCCTTATCGGCTATTACCCAATTATCACGCGTTACACTCCGATGAAGCGGATCGTCAATGACATCCTTGAACTCTACCACTGGCCGCGATGGTCAAAGCCGTTGGTGAATAACGCTCTGAATCGGAGCATTTTCCGTTTATGGAAAGGTAAAATGATCGAGCGCTCGAGGATCTGGCTTGAAGATTCGACCGCGGCTTTCAGGGACGTGGCCCGGGCGCTCAATCAAGCGGCCGGACGCGAGAGGGCCGTTTTCGTTCCTTCGCCGATCACCGAACGTCAGTCGTTCGGGACGCCGGATTCCAGGCTTTTCACCGTCGCGCGCCGCGGAAGGCCCGCAGACCCAAAGGGCGACACGCGGCTGCGTGAATGCCGCCCGGCCTTATCCCAGCTTCGCGAAGAAACGAAACTCCGATACCGGACAAGATTCTGCGAGCTGGCTAGCGTCGGCCATCCCAATCCTGCGGGTGCGGCGGCGATCGCGACAGCTATCCGCAATTCGCTTAGGCCTCTGCTCACACAAAGAGTTTCCAACCGCTGACACGCCCGATATACTCTAATACTTGCGATGAAGATAGCGGTTGCGATGAGTGGCGGCGTGGACAGCAGTGCGGCGGCCGCCCTGTTAAAGGAGCAGGGGCACGAACTTATCGGCTTCACGATGCAGCTCTGGAACCAGCGGCGGCACGTGAATGTTGACGAGAACGGCGACCCGCTTCCAAGCCGGTGCTGCTCTCTCGACGACGTCTACGACGCTCGGCGGGTGGCAGGATCATTGGGATTTCCCTTTTATGTCTTGAATCTTGAAAAGGATTTTGACCGCGACGTTGTCGAGCCGTTCGTACAGAGCTATCTGAGCGGCGAGACACCGATCCCATGCGTTGCTTGCAACTCACGTTTGAAATTTGCGTCCCTCGACCGGATGGCCCGCGGCCTCGGCTGCGACAAGGTTGCCACGGGGCATTATGCCCGTGTCGAATATGACGAAAAAGGTGACCGGTACCGCCTTTTCCGAGGCCGCAACCACTGGAAGGACCAGAGCTATTTTCTCTGGGAATTGACCCAGGACCAGCTTTCGCGGGCCTATTTTCCATTGGGCGAGATGGAGAAAAGCGAGGTCCGCGACCTTGCCCGGGAGGCAAATCTTTATACCGCCGATAAACAGGAATCACAGGAGATCTGTTTCGTCCCGGATGGCAAATACTCTGAGTTTATCGACCGTTTTCTCGAGCATGAGGGCCGCGATGAAGAGATCCCGCAGGCCGGAGAGATCGTGAACACCGCGGGCGAGCGTTTGGGAGATCACGCGGGCATTCATCGTTACACTATCGGCCAGCGCCGGGGCCTGGGGATCGCCCACGAAAAACCCCTCTATGTCGTACAGATCGAGCGAGCGCGGAATCAGATCATCGTCGGCGAAGCGAACGAACTGGAGTCGACCGAGTTCATTGCGTCAGGTGTGAATTGGGTCGCGTTCGATGAGCCTTCAGATGCTGTTCTGGCGCGGGTAAAAGTCCGTTATCGACATGAGCCCGCGCTAGCTTCGATCGAACCGCTACTGGGCAACAAAGCACGCATCGTCTTCGACGAACCGCAGCGTGCGATCACGCCCGGCCAGGCCACTATTTTCTACGACCCTGTCTCGGGCGAAGAGGTTCTCGGCGGGGGCTGGATCCTTCGCGGATAGCAACCATGGAACGCAAAAACCCCCCTCGAACATCGTCTGTTCCTTTTTGCAGGTTATTTGCGAACGTATGGTAATGATCAGCCCCATATCCAAATTTGTCTTTGCGGCCGTGGCGGCCTTGTTCCTATTCTTTAGCGATGAGGCAAATGCTCAGAAGCTTGTGCCGGGTAAGCGGCCGGTCAAGACGGCGGTGGCCGGTTACCAGGAGGCCTTTTGTTCGCAACTCGACGGCGGGTTCAGCGTTTGTAAAGCTCTGGCCTCGGATGAAGGCGACGCGGATTTCGTGGTGTTGAAGTCCGGCCAAGTGGCCGATCGATTTGCAGCCTCCGCCTGGGCTTCGATCGCGATCACCCCCGACGGATTTTTCGCATACCGAGGCGATCTCGATGCTGACGGGTCCGCGGAGATCGTCGTGGTTTCGCTTGAAAGCGTCAGCCAGGGAATGGGCGTTACTTACTCTAAAGCTTATATCCTCGACGGACGAACCCTCGGCGGAAACCGAACTCCGCTTTCTTTTACCATCCAGGAATTCGGTGCCGGCGAAAATTTCGTTTTCGATCCTGTCGCCGGAAGGACGAACATTCTCTTGTCATATTGGGCCGAATACTCGTCGATCGAGCCAAACCGTATACCTGGAGTTTACCTGATCGGAAAATGGTTCAGATATCGCGGCGGCAAACTCAGCTCTATTCTCGAAAAGCCGACGCTCGCTCGCCGTTTTTTGAATAGCTTTGCGGCCGAACGCGACAACGGGTGGTTCGAGAACCGAAGACCGCTGCGTTGGCTAAGCGATCCGCGGGCTCACAAGCTCCGTCGGGAACCCGAAGATCGAAACAAGCCAACGGGAATTAAGTTCGGCACGATCAAGGGCTTTTCGCTCAGTTCCGAAGCTGACGAAGATCAGTCCGCAATGTTCGAATTTGCGATCAATGACGGTACGATCCTCAAAGGCAAAGTGACCGGCATACCGGGCGGAAGCGAGGGCGATAGCAATTCCCTAAAGATCTCTACTTTCGGGATATGGGCGCAGCGCTATGCTTATCCGCTCTCGTGGTCAATGGAGTTCGATCCCGATGTCTATTTCGACCGCCTCGACGGCCGGCGTGTACGGATCGAGACCTACCGAGATGGCGACGGCGGCGAATTCGCAAAAGCGTGGCTGCTCGATTAAGATCGCCGTCGCTGACTGCTGTGTCGAAAAGTCGGTCGAGGTGCAAATATTACCAAACCAGAACTTCGAAAACTTTACCTTGAAAAGCGCCGCCTGTTGAACCCAACGCAAGTTGCCGCGATGAGTTCCGCGATCGCAGCGCGCTTCTTCTCAGAGATCGACTTATCGGGCGTCAGGTCCGTTCATACTTTCGTACGCATTGCGAAATTGAACGAGATCGATAGCTCGGCCATTTATTTCCGCCTCTGGCGCGACCATCCGTCGATCGTCACTCTGGCTCCCAGAATGGCCGCCGGCACCGGCGAGCTCGAAAGTGTAGAGTTCGACGATTCAACACAGATGAAAGCGAACGATTGGGGAATCTCTGAACCGGCCGGAGAAAATATCTCCGATCCTTCGGTGATCGACCTTGTGCTGGTGCCGCTTCTTTGTTTTGACGACTTTGGCGATCGCGTCGGATACGGAAAAGGTTATTACGACCGGTTTCTTGCACGGTGCCGCCCCGATTGCCTGAAGGTCGGACTTAACCTCTTCCCGCCCGTGGCGCTCATCGACGGCATAAACGAAAACGACGTTCCTCTCGATATTTGCATTACTCCCGAGCGTATCTATCGGTTCGGTATGCACTCAGAGAAACTAAATTAGGCTGATCCCCGTTCTACTGTTTTGCCTTCAAAAGGTCTCTTATCTCCGTAAGCAGTTGCTCCTGCGGCGGCGGCGGTGTCTCGGCGGCCAGCTTCGCAAAGTATCCCATCGCCCATTTCGCAAGCAGGAACATAACGAACGCCACGAGTACGAAATTAAAAATGTCGCTGATAAGTTGGCCGTAAAGCACGAGCGGTTTACCTGCCTTCACAGCAGCGTCGATCGCCTTTTGAAGTTCCTCGCCCTGCAGGCCGGGCGGGATGTTGCCGCCAATGTCCCAGTACTTCGCCTTAAAATCCATTCCGCCCGTCATCAGGCCGACGAACGGCATCACTATCCCTTCCGTAAATGTCGAAACTATCTTTCCGAACGCCGCCCCCATGATCACGGCGATCGCCAGGTCGAGCACATTCCCGCGGCCCAAGAACGCTTTGAATTCCTTGAACATTAACTATCTAAGCCTCCTGTTCAGTTCATTTACTTGTCTGTTAGGTCAGCTTTGATACTAGTTCAAACTACGCGACCGTTCAAAACGGAACTCGGTCCTTCCGGACGCAAAAACAAAAAGGACGCCGTCGGGCGTCCCTTTTCTAAGATCTGATTCGGCTCGGCCTAGACAGTCGCAGCGTCCGATTTGTCTTCGTCCTCGTCTTCCTCCGTGATCGAGCTTGAAAGAACATCTTCGTCCTCATCATCATCGTCTGTCGACGTCGAATAGCTCGAAGAGCTGTAAGAAGAGGTTTCGGCGGGCTGATATTCGGTCTGTGCGGATGAGGTCTGTTTCTCGGCAAGCTCACGGGCCTTGAGCATCGTGCAGCCGCCTTCGAGCACAGCACCGTCCTCGATCGTCAATCTTGGCGTCTGGATATTGCCTACGACCTTTGCGGTACGGCCCAACTGGATCCTCTCGCTTGCGACCACATCGCCGTTCACTACACCGTTGATCGTTGCCGTCGAAACATTCACGTTCGCGTCAACTTGTCCGTTGGCCCCGACGATCAAGGTTCCGGCTTCCGATGTGATCGAGCCGATCAAATGACCGTCAACCCTAAGCATTGCCTGGAAACTGGTTTCGCCGGTCAATGTCGTGCCGTGCCCGACAAATCCGCTCAGCCGCCCTTCCTTGATGTCGCGGGCCATCGATTCGCTGTCGGTCACCGGTTTTGTGGTGCCCGGGGCCTCGCCCGTGTATTGGTATGCAAGGCTCGACTCGGACGTCTGTTCCTGGTAACCCGAATCGTTGGTTTGTTCCGATCTGGAACCTCTTCCCATTCTAATCATCTTGAAAACTCCTTTATTTACTCAGGTTTAGGCGGCAGTCTAAACAGGTGGGGGCCTGAAGTCTGATCGTGAATACTCTCGCCTTCTGGAACTGTCGCTGAACGCAAACAACCCGACAATCATAAATGAGTTCTAACCGAAGTGTCTAGCATTTTCTTTCCCGGTTGTTAAATTGGGTTCAACGTGGCAGAATCTAGGGTTCCCGAAGGGGAACGAAAGCGAGTGTACGCAGAAACGAAAACAAAGGCCAAATTGCTCAAGAAAATGGGCCGCGCCATCGCCGATTTCGGCATGATCGCCGACGGCGACCGGGTGATGGTGTGCCTTTCCGGCGGCAAGGACAGCTACACGCTGCTCGACCTGCTGCTCGACGTTCAAAAGCGCGCTCCTGTGAATTTCGACATCCTGGCCGTGAACCTCGACCAGAAACAGCCCGGTTTTCCCGAGGAAGTGCTGCCGAATTACCTCGAATCTGTCGGTGTTCCGTTTCGGATCGTCGAGGAAGACACGTATTCGATCGTTAAAAAGCACGTTCCTGAGGGCAAGACTTTTTGCTCGCTCTGCAGCCGGCTTCGCCGCGGGATCCTTTACAACGTGGCGGTCGAGGAAGGCTGCACAAAGGTCGCTCTGGGCCATCACGGCGACGACATCATCAACACTTTCCTGCTTAACCTGTTCTACGTTGGGCAGTTAAAGGCGATGCCGCCGATCCTACGTTCGGATGACGGCCGTAATACGCTGATCCGGCCGCTGGCCTACGTGCAGGAGAGCGAGATCGCGGCGTACGCCGAGGAAATGAAATTCCCGATCATTCCCTGCAACTTGTGCGGCTCGCAGCCGAACCTGAAGCGTGCCCGTGTGAAACAACTTGTTTCCCAGCTTGCGGACGAGATACCTTCACTGCGAAGCTCAATTCTTACAGCACTTACGAACGTCACCGGCTCGCACCTGCTCGACCCCGAGCTTTACGATTTCCGCAATTTCGAGCCCCTGGTCAAACGCATCCCGCCCGGCCACGGCTCGATCGAAAAGGAGCTCGACGCCGTCTTCGACCATTCGGAACCTGCCTTTGCCCCGAACCTGATGCAGGCCGCCGGGCTTGAATCGGTGAATTAGCCTCGCCGTCACATATCCTGAAAAACGCGTCACGATCAGGCCCAAGCGCGTCACGAAGACGCCTAGATCCGTCACAAAAACCCCCGAATTCGGTGCTTTTGAGACCGATCCTCGGCCATGTCACAAAAGGCGTGATATCGCCGATCAACATAGGACGCGTCGGCGGGCGGTGGAGGGCATTATCGCACCTATGATCGCCACCTATAACGGCCGCTGAACATCCCTCACGACAGTTCCCTTTTTCTCTGTGTTGCATCTATGCAAATCACACCTGTATATGATACATTTTTCCTGGGAGGTTTTGTCATGAAAGCAAACTGGCGCGAGATCCCTCGCGATGACATTAAAGGGCAGTGTTCGGCGATCTATGTAACGCTGAACCGGAAGGGCAATATCGTGATGAGCCGGGTGACCTATGAACGGCTCGGCAAGCCGAAGGCGTTCCATCTGCTGTTCGATGCCGCCAACAACCGGATCGGGCTGAAGCCGACCGCGCTCGGCCTTAGGAACGCATACCCGGCCAGCCCGAGCGGCAGCCGCGGCGGAAAAATGGTCCGTGCCTACCGCCTGCTTCAGGAAGCCGGCATCGTGGTCCCCCAGACCCTCCAGTTCCCAGACGCCGACATCGACACCCACGGCATCCTGGTCCTTGACCTCCGCACCGCAATGGTCTCGCCCCGGGCAGCGAATCATCCGAGGAATCGGGCGGCCGGCCCGAGGCGTGAATAACGCATGCTCGAAACAGATCAACGTCGAAGCAGGGTGGCCTGTTCCAGGGATTAACAACTGGCGTCGGCCGGGGGGGGGGGGGGGGGGGGGGGGGGGGGGGGGGGGGGGGGGGGGGGGGGGGGGGGGGGGGGGGGGGGGGGGGGGGGGGGGGGGGGGGGGGGGGGGGGGGGGGGGGGGGGGGGGGGGGGGGGGGGGGGGGGGGGGGGGGGGGGGGGGGGGGGGGGGGGGGGGGGGGGGGGGGGGGGGGGGGGGGGGGGTCGCCCGTCGTGGTCGGCAGACTGGAAAGTCTGCCGTACGAAAAGAACCGTGACCGTAGGTTGAAACCCACGGAAGGCTTCACGGGCTGCTATGTGGCGGGGGAATGAGGAACCCGGTCGCTACGGCTCCCGGCCCTGACAGGAAGCGATAACCACCCCGTCCATCCAGAGCGACGGCCACCCCTCCTTAGACAAGGAGGGGAGCCAGAGGAGGGAGCACCCGGTCGCTGACGCTCCCGGTACTGGCAGGAGCGGAGCGATCAGGACCGGGGTCATCGATGTTCGGGTCAATTGACTTTCTTCGGCGCGAAGAGTTTGTCGTCGACGGGGACGTTGTGTTTGACCGAGGTAACGATCACGACGGTGTCGCCGTTCGACGGTGTGTTGTTGACCTGTTTGAAGGGCATCATTACGCCGTCCACTTCGCGGTAATCGCTGAAGAGGATGGAATATGGCAGCGTCTGCGAGCTTGTACTCGACGGGACGACGCCTTCGCGTTTGATCTGAAGGAACGTTTTGGTCGAGTAGTATTCGGTGAATTTCGTTCCTTTTTCGGGTTCGAATTCGACCGCATAGGCATCCTCGTCGCCGACCTTCGCGATCCGTTTCACGGTAACGGATTTGTACTTCGACTTCCAATCGAGCATTCCGTAGAAATCGGAACCGATCTTCGCGTCTTCCAGCCGTTTGCCTGCTAGCTTTTCGACCGGAGCGAAGCTGTAAGCTTCTTCCCCATTGGTCCCGTCGAAGAATTCCCAGCCGGTCGCGATATGCTTGCCGATGGCGAACATCTTCGTCTCAGAAGCCGAAAAGTTCGGGGCTTTGGCCCAGCTCGTCACTTCGGCTTTGACGCCCTGCTGCTCGAGGTCGAGCTTTGATGTAACGACGCGGGATGTGAGCTTTCGCCAGTTTGCCTCGCCGCCGCTGGCGGCCAGCACCTTCGCGTAAAGTTCATCGACCGAGATCGGCGGCTTCTCGTTGGCAGACACCGGCATCAACTCGAGCTCGCCCTGCGGCTGCGCCATTACGACCGAGGCGACCTTGCCGGCCGAATCGCGCTTAACTTTGAGCAGGAACCCTTCCGGCAGCGGCTCCGGCTTGAACACGTCCTTGCCGTTTGGGACCAACGTGTAGGGCTGCTGGCCGGGCACAACCAGCTGGACCTTGCCGTCGTTTTCCTTGATCTCCATTTCGAGCGGGCCGGACGCGGGCCGGTATTTCCCGATCAATTCTTTGGCCGCACCTGTATCGGCCGGCTTCTCGGCCTCGATGCGCGGCAGGGTGTAATTGCCGTGGGGCTGTTCAAGATAGAGCTCTTTTCCTTTGAAGGTGATGAAAAATCCATCCGGGGCACCGCCGAGTTTGTACTTGCGGCCGCCGACATTTTCGAGCGTGTAAACCGGCTGGTTCGGGACCACGGCGAGTAGTTTTCCGTCCTTCCATTGGACATCGATATCGAATCCGGCGTCGGCAAAGCGATACTTGCCTGCCTCCTTCTCGGGCGAAACCGCGGCTTCGCCGGTCGTCGGCGCGTCGGGCTTGCCGAGGATGTTCTGCCAAACGATCGGCATCAGTTCGTTACCCAGCGGGGACCCCGAAACATTCGTCAACATCACAAAACCGAGCTTCTCCTCGGGGATCATCGCGACCAGAGCATTAAAACCATCGATGTTCCCGCCGTGCTGGACCACCGTCTTACCGTTCCACTTCATGACCATCCAGCCGAGGGCATAATGTGCCGTTCCGGCGGCGTTCATCTTCATCTGGGGTTTGAGCCACTCTTCAAAACTCTTTTCCGATACGAGCCGCTTTCCGTCCGGCGTAACTCCGCCGCTCAGGATGAACTGGAGCCACTTTGCCATGTCGTTCGCAGATGAGTTGATCGACCCGGCCGGAGCGACCTGATCTATCGGCCTGTACGGCAGCTTTCGCGTTTCTTTGGTGTCGAAGTTGTAGGTGTAGCCGAACGACCGGTCTCTCGCCTTCTCCATCTGGGCGATCGACATATTGCTGTTCGTCATCCCCAGCGGCTTGAAAATGCGTTCGAGAACAAATTTTTCCCACGGCTGTTTTTGCGCGACCGCGACCACCTCGCCGGCCGTTGCGTACATCAGGTTCTGGTAACCGAATTTTTCACGCAGCTTGCCGATCGGTTTGGCCTCGCCGGCGACGCGGATCAGCTCCTGGCGGGTCAGCTTTCCGGTGATCATCGCGATGTCGGTGCGGTTGAGGCCCGACGAATGTGTGAGCAGGTCCCGGATCGTCATGTTTTTGTCCGTCTCGGGATCGTACATCTTAAAGTACGGAAGCACCGTTTTCGGCGAGGCATCCAACGAGATCTTTCCTTCGTCCGCGGTCATCAGAACGGTAAGCGCGGTGAACGCTTTCGACGATGAGCCGATCGCGAACTGGGTTTCGGGTGTAACCGGTACCTTATTCTCGAAGTCTTTATACCCAAGGCCCTTCGAATAAATGACCTCGCCGTCCTTTACGATGGCGAGCGACATACCGGGAATCCCATGCTCCTTGCGGCGTGCCTCGGTCTTTTCCTCGATAGTAGCGAGGGCTGTGGAGTATTTGCTCTCGGCAGCGGCGGTCGCCGCGGAGCCGGTCTGTGCAAGGCCCACGATGGGCAGCGCGCCCGAAACGAGCGAGACCAAAATTGCGAACGAGAGAAGAGCGCGAAAGAATTTATCGGTTTTCATAGGTGTCTCACGAGGTTGTTGAACAAAGCGGGTCAAGTTTCCTATACGCATCGCGAAAAAGGAAGGTTCACGATATTATTCGGCCTTCAGATATCAATTCTGTTACAAATCGAGCCGCGACGGTGTCTTTATAACGATAAATAATACCTATTTTAGCCCGAGGGTCGGAATCGCAAACCGACGAAAAGTGATTATGGATCTTGTACGGAGAAGCGCCGCCGCGGCTATCGCGGTCCTGTTGGGTTTAGCTCACCTTTCGTTAGCTCAGGATGCCGAGCCGAAGCGAAAACTCGGCGATCTTTGGTACGAGCCGATCAAGATGACGCTTCACGGTGAGGAAGTGGTCGGCCAACGCGGCCACCTGATCGTAAAGGAAAACCGGACGAAAGAAAGCTCGGGGACCGTTGAGCTAGTGTTTTTCCATTGGAAAAGCACGGCCGAAAAGCCCGGCTATCCGGTCGTTTTTCTGGACGGCGGGCCCGGATCGTCGCCGTCGAACCTCGCACAGATCCCGACCTACTTTAATGCCTTCAAGAAACTCCGTGAGGTCGGGGACGTGATCCTTCTCGATCAACGCGGCGTGGGTCGGTCGCGGCCGAACCTTGCGCGGTCCTCGACGGAATCGCTGCCGCTGAACATTTTCTCCGACAAAGCGGCGGCGCAAGCGGAATTTACGCGGCGGTTCAAGGCCGAAGCCGAATATTTCAAGTCGCAGGGCATCGACCTTTCGGCCTATAACTCTCGCGAGAGCGCACACGACGTCGACGACATTCGCAAAGCCTTGGGCGTCGAAAAGATCAATATTGTGGGCTTCAGCTCCGGGACGCACCTCAGTCTCGCGTGCCTTCGTTATCACGACAAGAACATTAACCGGGTCGTGCTGTTTGGGACCGAGGGCCCGGACCATACCGAGAAGCTTCCGAGCACTTCGGACAACGCCGTCCGCCGCCTGGCAAAGATTGCCGCGGCCGACCCTGTGATCGGCAAGCAGGCCCCGGACCTCTACGCGACGCTGAAACGCGTGTTGGATAGGCTGGCAAAGGAGCCCGCCAAGGTCACGGTACTGGATCGCCGTCTGCAGAAGCAGGTCGAACTGACGATCAACGACGATGGGTTGCGGTTCCTGATAATGCGCGATTTGGGCGACTCGAACGACCTGCCCATCTTTCCCGCCTGGTTCGTCACAATGGACCGCGGCGACTATTCCATCCTCGCCCGCTTTGCCGAGCGCCGGTATAACCAGTTCGGCTCAGGCGTGAACATCATGACGGTGATGATGGACAACGCCTCGGGGTCCACCGCCGGACGGCGAAAGCAGATCGAACGGGAGGCGAGGACGTCGATCCTCGGCGATATGGTCAATTTCCCGTCGTTCTTCGTTCCGGGGTTCTCAGAAGGCACGGACCTGGGCGATCAATATCGCGGCCCTGTGGTCACTTCGGTCCCGACGCTGTTCGTCAGCGGCGAACTCGACAACAACACCCAGCCTTTCCAGGCAGAAGAAGTGCGAAAGACGTTCAAAACGAGCACGCATATCATCGTGCCCAACGCCGGCCACGAAAGCATGCTGACCGAAGCCCCGATGCAGCAGATAATGGTCGACTTCCTCAACGGCAAAGACGTTAGCACCGCCAAATTTGCCCAGCCGCCGCTGAAGTTCGTGCCGATCCCGGAACAACAGAAACCGTAGCAGCATTCGTTTCGTAGTTAAGTCGGCATTACAATCGTTGTCATGCGCATGCTTGGCGACGGCTCCTACGCTATCGACGACGCGGTTGAGATACCGGGCGAGGGTGATACGCCGTTCGTATTCTGCACGGGGTGGCTGCTTGAGGTCGTGGAGATCGAGTCGGGCGAATATGCGTTTATTCGAGACGGCCAAAGGATCGAGCCGGCCGGCCGGCGTTTCGGGGCATATTATCCGGCCTTCACTTTTGTACGAACGTACGTCAAAGAATTCAAGGGCCGGGTTTGCGGGGTCGGCTCGCTTGATCCGCTGCCGGACCTGCCGTCCGGGCCGGTGATCTTTGAGACCAGCTTTCGCGAGAAATTCAGGCACGCCCGCGATGCCGTCTCGGTGCTGGCTTCGGCCAAGGATGTCCGCTCGATCGAGGCCTGTTCGAACCCGTCCCTCCTCTCGAAACGCGCGAAACGGCTGATCGACGAGAACTACCTCGCGTTCCCGTCCATCGGGCGGGTGGCCGACCGGTTAAAAGTCTCCCACTCGCATCTTTCGCGGCAGTTCAAACGCGACTTTGAAATGACCCCGAGCGAGTATCTCCACCACCTTCGCGTCGCGGATGCGACCTTCCGGCTTTCGACCGGCCAGCCGATCATCGACATATCACACGAGGTGGGCTACAACGACCTCAGCCGTTTTTACAAACAGTTTCGCAAGAATACGAACACCTCGCCCGCCGTTTGCCGCGAGATGCTCGATCGATAGAACCCGCATCAAAAAACGCCAAGACTTCCCCGCTGGGATTCGTATATCATCCACCTGAATGGAGGGCAGCCATGCGAAAAGTGATATTCGGCGGGGCGAACAGCCTGGATAATTTCATCGCACGCGAGGACGGATCGTACGATTGGATCTTGTTCGGCGAGGAAGTGGCCGAGCTGATGAAGGATATGTGGTCGCGGTTCGACTGCATGGTGATGGGGCGAAAGACCTTTGACGTTGCGACGGGCGGGACAGCGAAGAAGAAAAGCAAAAAGCCGAAAAAGAACCCGTACGGAGGCATCGAGACCTACGTTTTTTCGCGGACGCTTGAGCCGGGCGAGCGAGACGGTGTTGCGTTCGTATCGTCCGATCCGGGGGCCTTCGTCAAAAAACTAAAAAAGCAAAAGGGTAAGGACATCTGTGTGATGGGCGGCGGCGAGATCGGTGCCGTGCTGCTCGAGGCCGGCGTCGTCGACGAGATCGGGTTCAACATTCATCCGCTGCTGCTCGGCGGCGGCGTGCCGCTGTTTCACAAAATGAAAAAACAGATCGACCTCGAGTTGGTCGAATGCCGTCAATTCAAAAACGGCTGCGTCTATCTAAATTACAAGGTGAAATAGCTGATCAGGCCGCCAATCGGACCGCGGCAGACCCGGGCAGTTCAGAGGGCCCGGCTGCCGCAGGCCGTTCGATGATCGCGATCGCAAGGCCCATCAGCATAAAGAACAGCATTGCGACCTCCTGATCGCCGAGGTTGTAATGGACGATCCCGCTGAAAAGAAACCCGAGGGCCCCGCCGAGGCAGCCGAGCAGGATGCCCTTATCAAAAGGATCGGCCGCCTCCTTTAGCCCTCTTAGAAGACTCCGCAAATAGAAGCCCGCTATCGCAAGCCAAAGCAGAAGCGCCGGAAGGCCCCGCTCGACAAGGAGCTGGAGCGGAGTCGAATGAAAATGGCTGACGGGAAGCTTGCCGCCTTCAAACATGCCCCATTCCCTCCATCTGACGATGATCGAATCCATTCCAACGCCGAACATCATATGCTTCGGGCCGTCGGCCCAGAGCCGAAGCCCGTCGTTCAGCATCACCTGACGATAGCGTGTCGATTCGTCCGTTCGGTCCAGGAAATCGACACCGCGGGCCTGCTTGAGAAGGAACATGCCGGCGAGAGCCGCCGCGATCAGGGCTATACCGGCAAACAGCAGCCATTTTCGTCTCAGTCCCAAGAACAGAATGGTCGCGGCCGAAATCACAAATCCAACCTGCGGAGCACGCGTCCAGGTCAGCAGCAGAACGGCCGAAATGCCCGCCACCGCAACGGCAAGTAGAAGGATCAGATGCCTATTTCTGAGAGCGGACGTCTCACTTCGCACCCGTCCGGGGGCCGCGTCTTTCCGGGCCTGCCCGGCAGTTTCGCTCCTCGCGGCGGGTACAGCGAAAACCGCAACGAGGAGTCCGAACGCCAGGGAGCCGATCAGCTGAAGGACTTCAGCGAATGTCGTGTAATGGCCAAGGAATCCCATCGAACGCCAATTGCGGCCTTTCTTCCAGCCTGCCGCCCCCAACCGCTTCATGGCCGTTTCGCCGGGCAGGAGGTTGGCCCGTTTTACATCGACCGAGAGTTCAAAATCCGGCCGATAGAATTTAACGCTGGCCGACTCGACGGCCTCGATCGCCGCGACCACCTCTTCCGGCGTGCCCACCTTGCGTCCGTCAACCGCCAGCAGCGTATCGCCGTCCCACAAAAGGGCTTTGGCAAGCGGGCCGTCGGCCGCCAGACCCTGAACCGCCACGCCCCGGCCGATCGATCTTTCGATCGGCGTCCAGACGACGGCGACCATGCAGGATGAGATCAGGATCAGCACAAGAAACGATGCGGCCGACCGCGACCTGACATTTAACCGGACCAGATAGAAGCAGAGGAACACGGCGGTTCCCAGGGTCTGTTTCAGCGAGATAAGCGGTTCGTACGAGAAGAGCGAACTTAGGAACGTCCAGGCAAAAAGGCCCCATAAAGCCGCGTCCAGAGGGCCGAACGCCGGGAGGGTTCGCGGGCCGATGGCCAAACGGAGGATCGAAGCCCCGAGAGCGATGCCGCCGGCGATCTGGGTCGCCGATATCGAATGGGGGGCCGCTGCAAAGGCCAGAACGAGAAAAACAAAGGCCGTTCGCTCCGCGAACACCGCGGCCCGACCGTTATCGCCGATCGTCGCAAGCCGGTCGAGCCGCTCGAAAATCTTCGCCATAAATGCGAACATTGTAACAATTATCGCCGCTCGCGGCCTTTCGCGTTCTATGGATGAGACCCTGCAAACCGACCTGTCGGTAACCGCCGAGATCAAGCTCTATTACGACCTTTTTGTCCCGAAAGAGGCTCAACCCAAGGCGCCGTTGCTGATCGCCGTTCACGGCTATGGCGCCCACAAACGCTACATGATGCGAGAGGCGCGCCGAGTGGCCCCCGAAGGCTGGGTGATCGCTTCGGTCCAGGGCCCGCACCAGCATTTTCGCCCGACCAACGACGGCTATCGCGTCGGGTTTGGCTGGTTGACCGACCTTTATTCGGCCGAATCCGTCGCCCTGCATCACAAATTCCTGCTGGACGTGATCGGCAAGCTGGATGACGAAGGCACGATCGATACTTCGCGGGTTTTTCTCTACGGATTCTCTCAGGCGTGTGCGCTCAATTTTCGCTTCGCCTTTACCTATCCGGATGTGCCGGCGGGGATCATCGGCGTCTGCGGCGGCATCCCCGGCGACCTCGAAACCAGCGAGTTATATAAACCCTTCAACGCTCTCGTTTTTTATCTGTACGGCAACGACGACGAATTCTACACCCAGGAACGCTTCGCCGAATTCGACGAAAAACTCCGAACCCGCCTGCCCGATTACCGCTCGAAACAATACGTCGCCAAACACGAGATCACCGAAGAAATGCGCGCGGATATTCGCGGGTTTTTGTCTGGTATGCTCTAAGTATTGATAACGAATAGTCGAAATTTATTTCGAATCAGACTTCCGTGGTCAAATTATTAGCCTTGTTCATTGTTGCAGTGCTTAGCGTGTCGATATACGGCCAGGGGCGAGGTTCGTCTTTTGGTTGGGACCTGACCTATGAATCTCTTCTGACTAAGAACAACGTCGCCGCTAATGAGTGGATCAGGATTTGGCTAGAGAAAACCAAATCCCCGTCAGAAATGTGGATGAGTGAACTAAGGGCAAAACCGGCAGTTTCTGCGATATTGATCGAGCATCCTGCGTTCCACGCAGCCGAGCGGACAACGATCCTTCTTTTTCGAACAGAGACCGAGGCATTCTATTGGGAATTTGTCGAAGGCGGAAGATCGGGACGAACCGAAGAACCGATAAAGCTGCAGCATTTCAAAGCGATCGTCGATGAAGTCTCGACCTGGAAGCAGCTTCCGCCAAAAGCCGCAGAAGAGCTTCCGGATCGGGCGATTCCGGGATACATGGGTTTTCTTAGTTATTTCGATCCAAAAGGCTCGGGCCAGATGCTCTTGACGCTGGATGATTTTTTCATTTGTCCTGACAGAAAGAATTGCGAACCGGGTAAGTTGAAGGTCGGCCGTATAATGGCCGCCCTCGAACCGATCCTGATCTCCGAGGAGGTTAAGAACTATAAGCACAGGCCGGAAGTCGAGATTGCAAACATGAGCGTCGAGGAACGAGTTAAGGAAAAAATAAGGGAGCACGCGCATTTCTTGGATCATGACGACAGGCAGGATGACTTGATCGATAAGTATCTGCGACAGGACGGACCGAAGACATTTCCATTTCTTATCAAATTGATGGACGCGCATAACCCGAGGCGCCATCGGGATTCGAGTTCGTTCGTTGCGACACAGATCGCTCTCGGGATCGACGAAAACGTTGTTCGACTTCGCTCGTCTGCAGAAGGCCGGCAAGTTATTGAAGCGATGAAGCGGCTCGATGCCCGCATAAAGGCAGATCAGGGATCCGGTGCTGCCGGCGTCGAACTCGATCTCAGGCGGGTAGCGGGCACTAATTTCAAAGACCAGGCAATTGCGGACGCCCTTTGGTTGACCTACCGAATAAACATGTCGGAGAGTGAGTTGTTGAAATTCGTGGAGTACCTGATAAAGACCGCGCCCGATTATCCGTCGTGGAGTGAAACAGAATTGGCTGACATAAAGCGAACCAAGACGTCAGCGTTCAAGCACACTCAAGGGTCGGTTGTGAAAGAGCCTCTTCGTTACTATCAGAGCTATTTAGCGTTCAAACGAACTTCGACGTCGAAAAAAGGCAGAAGTCAATGATCGTTCCACAAGAGGGCTCCGACTCGCAGTTCCGCGGGATAGAAACCGGGCGGTCGTGTCCCTGAAAGGGACGCATTCAATAGCGTCGGGTGGAACCCGACGAATTGGATCAATTGAATTTTCCGTCCCTGAAGGGGAAGTACCTAACGAATGAAATTGCTCCCTTTCAGGGAGCGATCCGGATCAGATTGCGATCAGCGGGTTTCGCTCGTTTACTCGCTGCACCCGCTGCTATTGACTTAGTCCCTTTCAGGGACAGCCGCACCGAACCCACTTACCTCGAAGAACTCGGATTTCGCCCATATCAAAGCACTAGCTTGCGGCTCTCAACCCAGACCGTTTTCCAGCCTCCTCTTGTGTCCACGCGGAAATCGATTCCCACGCGGTAGGGTTTGCCGTTTTGCGGGACGGGGACTGCAAAATACGCCGCAGATTGGGCTCAATGGTTTGCGTTTCGACGCCTCTCTTACCGGCTGGCTTTAAGGCATCCTCGATCTTGCCATAACGAAACGGATCAGGTAACCGCCCGACAAACGGCAGTCGGCGGGTTCGGCGTTTTGCGAGCGGATCGTGCATTTCATTCCCATCAATCGGATCGTGCATATCTTCTATAACTTCAAGATCGCGGTTCCGGGCGGCGCGTCGAACGTGTCATCATCCTGCACGAAACGGGCGCGGCCCGGTTTTCGGCGACTGTTGTTTGAGAATTTACTCGTCACACCGGCGTCCCAAACGGGAGTCGAGCCGCGTTTCACGTTGTTTCATGAAACGTTTCAGAAACACAGCAGTCGCACCCTGAAACGAAACGCCGAAGGCGGTATCGGGTGACCTCGGTGCCGTCGCAGCGTTTATTCATCTTTTTCATAGGACCGCGTTGCGAACCCGACTCGAGGCGAGTAGTTGATCCGGCGGGTTTCGCGGATGCGGCCGTCGTTGACATTGCCTTCGACGATCTCGTAGCCGAGCAGTGCGAAGACGCGGTCTCGGATGAACAGCGGCCGGGCGTTCCCGTACCAATCGACGCAGGACGCGCGGCAGCCGTCGTTGTTCGACGAATTGCGGGACTCCATCTCGCCGAGCTCGTTAAACGAGAGGCCGTCGTTCCGCAGGAAAAGTATCGCGGCCGAGCCTTCGACAAGGCGGCGGTAACCGGGGCGGCCTTCGCGGGCGATCGGCAGTCCGAGCAGGCCGGAATCGCGGCCGTCCGGTTTATAGAAAAAGCCGTGGCTGCGAAGTTCGCCCTGCGACGCGTTGCGGCGGGAATAGCTCTCTTTCACCTCGGGCTTGCCGCCGAGCCGGACGGGCGAAAAATAGAGGTCGTTGCCGTTCGTCCCGACGATGACGGCATCATTGCCCAACTGTTCGATCCGGTCGACGCCGTGCTTCAGACGAAGCTCGCTGACATCGCCCGTGGTCCACCTGACCGCGAACAGGTCGGCCGAATCGATGTTCCTCGCGCGTCCCCAGCCGCTGCCGGTGCCGTAAAGAAGATAGTCGCCGACAAAGCGGTTCTGGAACGTGTAGCCTTCCGGTTTAGGCATTTCGCGGTAGCGGTAACGCGGTGCATCCAGGCTGCCGTCGGAAAAGCCGTCGATCGGCATCCGGAACAAGGCCACGTCGCCCGCGGCGAACTCCGAACCCCACATCTGCTCGCCGCGGCCATCAGACCGGATGAGCACGTTAAGGTGCTGGTCGTCGCTTTCGAGGAACGAGAACTGATCGACCGGCGAGCCGACGGTGCCGACCGCGCTCGGGGCCGAGCCGTCGAGCGGCATTTTGTAGAGCATCGAACTCGACGCTGCCTTTTCGCTGCGGTAGTTCCAGTCGGAGGTCCAGACATAGACCGAACTCGGCGAGACATAGAACACGCGGCCCGGCGATCCGATCGTGCCCGTCGCCGTGCATTTGAATTCGCGGCTGGCAAGGTCACAGGTGGTCACGGTGTGGAGAGCGAGGCCGTAGCTTGCCTCGAGCGGCCGCTCGGCCCGGTAAATGCTGGTCGCCGGAACGATCCGCTCGAATTCCTTGTCGGTCACGCCCTTGTGCCATTTGCGGACGGCCGGGAGCCGCTCAAGCGGGTCGCCGCCATAGCCGAGATACATCGGCGTGTAGAAAACGAGCTTGCTGCCGATGAGACGGCTCGCGTAGTTTCGGGATGAATAGTAGTCGTTGGAACGAAGATGATAGGTCGAGCGGTAATCGAGCCCGCCCTGGCGGTCGATGTCGAAAAGGTTGATCTCGGTCCCGCCGCGGCCGTAGCTGTAGCCGATCACGACGACCGTGTCGCCCGCGACCAGCATCTCGTCGTACCAGTCGCTCCGCGGATCGACGCCCGGGGCGAACGCATCCGCCGAATCCACGGGCCGGAGCGAATTGTCGCCCACCTTTACCGTGAACAGGCGGCCGCGGCGGAGGATCACAAGATGGTCGCCGTGAAGCTTAACGATACCGCCTTCATCGACGCCCGCGTGCTGGTTGTTGGTGACGGAATCGTCGGCCTCGTTCGCGCTCTTGGCCGCCGGGGCAGGCGAAGCGGCCAGGCCGGTGGCATTAGAAGACGACATTGCCTTCTGTTCTTCAGCCCGGCGTTCATAGTCGCGGCGGCGTTCTTCCTGCCATCGTCGGACGTAGTCCTTCAACTCCTGCTCCGACCGAAAGGCACGCATCGTCTTCCGCGGCGGACTCGCCGGCGGTTCGACGTCAGGGTTCGCGGCACTGATCGTACCGTTCGACGCTGTGTACACATAGACAAAAAACGAGGCCGCGATCATCACTAACGCGGCCGAGATCGACATAGTTCTTTTCATTACTCACGCTCCGTCCCATTCGATTTTTTGTCGTGCGGGGGATGCCCGCACTCGGTTCTGATATGCCCTGAACGGAGGAGCGGGACGGAACTTGCAGGAATTTTATTTCTTGCGGATGAGTGCTACTGGGGCCTCGGTCTGCGTACCTCGACGCGGTCGGCGAGCGAGGAAGGCAGGATCACCCGGCTGGTTTCGGCGCCGGATGCATCTTTCGTGATCTCGACGGAGAGGTCCTCGGGGGTTATGCCTTCGAACAGCGATCTACCGCCGTAAAGGACGACGTTCACGCGGCGCCGCGGTTCGCCGGCCACGGGAACGCTGAACGCCTTTTCGATGCGGCGTTCGCCGATGCGGAACGAAACGTCGACCAGCGTTTCAAGCAGCGTCGCCTTCGGGTTTGAGACGTTCACCGACACTTGCCGGGCAGTGAAATCGGCCGTCTTGTTAGAGAGGTCGATCTTGTCGGTCGTGACAGAGGCGAGCGAGCGGACTAAATTGGCGGGCCCGCGGACGCGCACCTTTGCCGGCGTGATCGTCGGGGAACCGTAAACTTCGAAGCCTTCGGGAACCGCGCCTTCGGTCACGGCGTTGACCGCGACTTCCTTCTCCTCGACCGGCTCCAGCTTGACGGCGATCCGCCTCGGCTGGATCTCGTCCAGCTTGATCCCGTTCGGCAGAGAGATCGAAACGTTATCCGGCGAAAGCTGGACCACGCGGTCGCCCGGAAGAATGTCGGTCAGGTCGACCGAAATGATCAGGTCGTTCTTCACGATCTGGTCGACCTTCCGTTTGTCGCCGCTGATGACGATATCGACTTCCTGGATGGGCGAATTCGTCACCTCGACGTTGCTGGACAATCGAAGCGAGAGCGGGATGCCGCTCATCCGCTGGACGGTCGGCTGGCTCAAGCCCGTGACGCCCACCCAAAGAGCGAACGTGATGGCGAGCGCGAAAAGCTTCATCAGCCAGTCTTCAAGAAAGACCTTTCGAAGAATATTCCGGACCAAGGGCCCTAATTCCCGGTCCTGCATTTTGGCCGTTTCAGATGCCATCAGATCTTCTTAATTGATGCTATTCGCGGAGCCGAATGCGGTTAACTCGCGTCCCCGCGTCTATTAGCCGGCTGTCAGTTCGGTCTCGGCCTCTTTCATGGTCTTTGTCTGTTCGCGTTTCTCGTGCGCGGCCGGCATTCCCATCGCCTCAAGGACCAATTTTCTGAGCTGAGTCGGGTCGACGCTTCGCCGGACGGAGCCGCCCTCGACAAACGTGATCGCTCCGGTCTCTTCGGACACGACGATCGAGATCGCATCCGAGCCCTCGGTGATGCCGATCGCCGCACGGTGGCGCGTCCCGAGCTCACGCGATATCTCGGGGTTCTTTGTCAGCGGCAGAAAGACCGACGCAGCGGCCACCCGTTCGTTCTGCACGATCACCGCCCCGTCGTGGAGCGGCGTCGACGGGTTAAAGATCGTGACCAGAAGGTCGTAGCTGACCCGCGCGTCGAGCTGGACGCCAGCGTCGACAAAATTCCGCAGCCCGACGTTTCGCTCGATGACGATCAACGCCCCCGTTTTTTCGGATGCGAGCGTCGTCACCGCTAGCACTATCTCGTCGAAGATGCTGCCGCCGAATTGGCCCCGCTGCTTCCGCAGAAGCGGGAAGCGGAGGCGGTTTGCGAAATAGATGAGCGCCTGACGGATCTCCGATTGAAAAAGTACGATGATCGCGAATCCGACGTAAACGACCGCGTACCGGAGGACGAATTCCAGGGTCGAAAGTTCCTGTGCGACCGCCAGCCAATAGAGCAGAAAGAGCAGCACCAGCCCGACGACCGTGGGCACCGCCCGCGTGCCCCTCAGCAGCCTGAGGACGACATAGACGATGATGAATACGAACGCCATATCAAGGACGTTTCGCACACTGTTTATCGCCGGAATGTAGTCGCTTATCTGCATCGTTCGGTCCGGAGGGCGTTATCCGCCCGGCGAATACACTTCACCATCGTTAGCATAACACAAGTATAAAAAGGCCGGATGCCCGGTTCTGCGGCCCGCGCTCAGCGGGAGCCGCCGCCCAAAAATCCGACCAGAAGCCCTTCCCGGTCGATCACTCCCAGGGCCCCAAGGCCGTTGTTATTCATCATTTCACGAGCCTCGATGAGCATGGTCCCGACCTCGACGAACATATCTGCCTCGACCGGCCGCATCGCTTCGCCGACGGTCAGCTTACGGTAATCTTCGCCGACCAAACGTTTCATGTCCTCAAGTAAGAGGATGCCGGCAAGTCGTCTTGAGTTGACGACGGGGAAGGCCGAGCGGGGGCTCATCGGGAGAAGCTGGTCGATCACATGCTGCAGGGTCATTTCCTGGCCGACCGGCACGGGCAGTTTCATAACGTCGTCCACAAGCCGGTGCCCGGCAGCGTTGACCTCGCGGATGATCCCTCTCGCTGAATCGAAAAGGAAGAGGCCGGTGAGCATCGCCCAAGAACCGGTGAAAAACTGTCCGCGGGCTACTGCGAAGAAAAGCCCAAGCGCGATCAGGCCGACCGCGATCACTTGCCCACAGCGGCCGGTCAAGATCGTGGCCTCATTCAGGTCTTTGCCGCTCCGCCAAAGATAGGCGCGGAGGACGCGGCCGCCGTCAAGCGGATAGCCGGGGAAGAGGTTGAACACGGCAAGAAGGAAATTCGCCAGAGCGAGCAGGAAGAACAGATCGCGAAGGATGTCGAGGTCGGCCGAATTTGCCGCCGTCATCAAAAGGACAAAAACGATCGAAAGGACAAAGCTTGCCGAAGGGCCCGCGATCGCGATGGTGAACTCGGCACGCGGCGTCTGCGGCTCATGGATGAACCGAGTCAAACCGCCGAACGGGTGAAGCACGATCTCGACAACGTCGAGTTTCTCGATCCGGGCGACGACGGCGTGCGCGTACTCGTGAAGAAAAATAGAGGCGAAAAAGATGAGCGTGGCGGCCGCTCCGAGGATGATGCTCGCGGTCCAATTGCCGACCGGGCCGTTAATGCTGGCCGCCGTGATCGCGGTCATCATTATCAGGACGGCAAACCAACGCTGGTCCGCCCTGACCGGTATTCCGGTCACGCGTGCCAACTGGATCGGCCGCCGAATGTCGTCGAGAAAACGCATCCCACCCTTTGATGCGTTTCAGGTTAGCATAAGTTACCCCGCCGCTTTGGCTGCCTTGGCGATCTACAATTCAGGGCTGACCGGCGGGTTTCAATCGGACTCGGGGTTCGGTTCAAAGATGTCCTCGATGCGTTGGCCGAACAGCCTGGCCGTCTTGAAGGCGAGCGAAAGGCTCGGCTCGTACTTCTCGGTCTCGATGGCGTTGATTGTCTGCCGCGAGCGGCCCTGGACCATTCACCTGGTTTGGTCTTCATTTGTATCGCCTCCATGCGAGCGCGAGTCCCGCGAAATAGAGCAGCGGCAGAAACGGCCAAACGTGCCTGTAGCTCAGATCATCCTCAGGCAGTACGATCGCCAACTGAAGCAGACAGGCCAGAGCAGAAGTATCGACGCGACTTTGGCCTCGTCCGGCGGGCTATGTTTCGCAAGCCAAAAAAACCCGAAGAGGGTGCCAGGCGCCAGGACCTTTCCCGGTGCTGAGGCCAAGCCGGCTCGCGATGAAATAGGCCCCCCAGGCCCGCGGCGATTAAACCAGCCTTTCTCTAATAAACCTGTCTGCATTCTGATGCCTCCGTGTAAAGTATGCTTTACAGGTAGTACTGTAAAGCATACTTTACAGTATGTCAAGCGTTATTTACACCAAAATACGATTCTGGCGATCACGTGCAGGCTCCGACTATAATGTTCGGCATGATCATCAAGTTTGCCCTCGGGATAGCTCTCATATTCGGGGCCCTTTCGCCTGCAATCGCCCAGACGCGCGACTACACACGCCACGTCAATCCGTTCATCGGGACGGGCGGGCACGGGCATACGTTTCCCGGGGCGACGATGCCCTTCGGCATGGTCCAACTCTCGCCCGACACGCGCATCGACAACTGGGACGGCTCGAGCGGCTATCACTACTCCGATGACATCATCTACGGCTTCTCGCACACCCACCTGAGCGGAACGGGGATTCCGGACGGCTGCGATATTTTGTTCATGCCGACGGTAAAAGAGGGCCTGTTTTTCCCGCTACTTTCCGTTCAGGAATGGTACGTGTCCAAGTTCTCCCATCAGAATGAAAGCGCAGAGCCGGGATATTATTCAGTCAAACTCGATAATGGAATCACCGCAGAATTGACCAGTACCCCCCGTGTCGGATTTCACAGATATACTTATCCGAAAGCGGGGCCAGGAAATGTTGTGCTGGATCTCAAATGGCGCGACAAGAGGCTTGATTCATCAATAACATCAATGAGCAAGAACCGTATCGAAGGGTTTCGTCGATCTAGTTCCTGGGCCAAGAATCACACTGTCTATTTTGTCGTGGAATTTTCCAAGGCATTCGAATCAGCATATGCCCAGGGGGGCCATTTTGATCCGCCTCCAGGTTCGACCGAGAGACCGAGGTGGCACACCGAAAATTACCAACGAATTATTAAGTTTAAGGTCGGCGAGGGAGAGAAGATCTTGTTAAGAGTCGCGATCTCCTACGTCTCGATCGAAGGCGCGCGGAAGAATCTCGAAGCCGAGCTGCCGCACTGGGATTTCGACAAGGTCCGTGCCGAGGCGAAGGTTGCGTGGAACAAGGAGCTTTCGAAGATAGAAGTTTCCGGCGGCACGCCTGAGCAGACGACCAATTTCTACACCGCCCTCTACCACACGATGATCCACCCGAACGTCTTTAACGACGTCGACGGGCGCTACAGAGGGCACGACGGAAAGATCCATCAGCTTGGACGGAACGCGGACGCCATCGTCCGCAATGAGGGCGTAGCCCGAACAACGACGTCCGCCGGAGGAACCGGCGATGGCGGACGAGGGCGTCCGCGTTCCGGCGATCACTACACCGTGTTCAGCTTGTGGGATACGTTCCGGGCGGCGCATCCGCTATACACCATTATCGACCAGAAACGCACGGTGGATTACATCAACTCGTTCATACGGATCTACGAACAAGGGGGGCGGCTGCCGGTTTGGGAATTGTGGGGCGAAGAGACCGACACGATGATCGGCTATCACGCGGTTTCGGTCATCGCCGACGCGATGGCAAAGGGCATCAAAGGCTTCGATTACGAAAAAGCCTACGCCGCCGCCAAGCACTCCGCCGAACTCGACCACTTCGGCCTCGCCGGCTACAAGAAACGCGGATACATCTCGATGGAGGACGAGAACGAATCGGTCTCGCGAACGCTGGAATACGCCTATAACGATTGGTGCATATCGCAGATGGCAAGCACCTTGTACACCCGTCGCGCGGAGAGTATCAACTACACGTACCGCTCGGACGGCGTGATTACCGATTCGATCTTGAAGAAGCTCTCCGACGAGCATGATAAATATGCGTTAAGGGCCGGTTACTATGAAAACCTCTTCGACACAAAGACTGGCTTTTTCCGCGCAAAAAAGAACGGCGGTTTCGTCGAGCCATTTTCGCCGACCGAAGTAAACTTTGGCTTCACGGAAGGAAATTCGTGGCAATACTCCTTCTTCGTACCGCACGATTTACGGCGGCTTATCGAACTGCACGGCGGTCGCGAGAAGTCTGCGGCGAAGCTTGATGAAATGTTCACGACCGATCAAAAACTCTCTGGCCGCGAACAGGCCGACCTTACGGGACTGATCGGCCAATACGCCCACGGCAACGAGCCTTCGCACCATATCGCTTATCTCTACAACTACGTCGGGCAGGCGTGGAAAACGCAGAAGTATGTGCGGCAAATCATGGATGAGTTTTATAAGAACGCGCCGGATGGCCTGATCGGAAATGAAGACTGCGGCCAAATGTCCGCCTGGTACATTCTGAGCGCAAGCGGGTTTTATCCCGTAGCGCCCGGCGATGCCATATACGTTCTGGGAACGCCCCTCTTTCCGGAAGTTAAATATAAACTTGAGAACGGCAAGGTATTTACGATCAAGGCATCCAATGTTTCCTCCGAGAACTTCTACATACAGTCCGCCACACTCAAGGGGAGACAACTCGATGCTCCTATATTGTCGCACGACGAAGTAATGAAAGGCGGATCGCTGGAATTCGTAATGACGGATAAGCCGCAAACGACTGCCTTTCCGAGCAAAAGCGGACCGATCACAACATTGCCCGGGAATGCGGTCGCGGTACCGTTGATAACGGGGCCGCGAACGTTTAGCGGGAATACGACAGTCTCGTTGTCAACGACTAAATCGGACTCCAAGATTCGATTTACCAAAGACGGTTCGGATCCGACACTGAAATCCCAACTCTACGTTGGACCGATAACGATCGACAATCAAACCACCATCAAAGCGATCACCGAGGATTTCCTCGGTCGGATGAGCCTGGTGGCGGAAGCGATATTTACGAAACGGCCGAACGATTGGACCGTCCGCGTCCTCTCGGGCTACAGCACCCAATACACCGGCGGCGGCGAGAACGCGATCGTTGACGGCATCCGCGGGACAACGAATTTCGCCAGCGGCGAGTGGCAGGGCATTCAGGGCAAGCCGTACGAGGCGGTGATCGATCTGAAACGCGAGACCGAGATCCGGGAGCTCGGTGCAAGCTTTCTGCAGGTTGCGGGTCCGTGGATCTGGATGCCTGCAAATTTCAAATTTGAGATCTCAGATAACGGCACGGACTGGAAAGTGGCCGCGGATGTAAAGACCGACATTCCTCTGACCGAGATGAAGCCGACGATCAAAGAATTCACCCAGAAGATCACGCCGGTCAAGGCCCGCTACGTCCGCATCCGTGCATTCAACATCGGCAAGATCCCGTCATGGCACCTCGGCGCAGGCGGCGACCCGTGGATCTTTATCGATGAGATCTTCATCCGATGATCCTCAGGGCTTCGATCCGACGATTCCCCGATACTTCCGTCAGCGGCGCAGTATTAAGCGCCGACCGCGAAATAGTCCCCAATAGCTCCCGTCAATAATAGCTTTATCACCAATTACGGCAGTATTTACGCCGTTCTTCTCAAGCGTATATCGGGCACGAGTGTTGCGGTCTATCAAGTCTTGAGAAATTTGCTTTTTGGGACCTGATGCGTCCCGTTGATCCCGCAAGGATCTGAGAGTTGACCGGTAACGCCTTCAAGGTGAGGTCGGTCATAGAAGGGCCGGCATCAGAGAAGGTGGGTAAATGAAGAACATCATCACAAAAATTTTAGGGGCGGGCGTGATATTGGGATCGCTTGTCGCGACGGGCTTTTCACAAACGGGTTATTGGAAATACGACAGGTACGAGATCACGCCGAGTGCCGAGCAGCTTAGGGCGATCAAAGCGTTGCCGGGTCGGGCGTTCGAACAGCGGGCGAGCGGCGCTGTCCAAGCGGGCCCAGGCAGCGGCAAAGGCGCATTAGATCTTTATTTCAAGACGGACAACCCGGATCGAGAGGTACATCTTGCGACGATGTCCGCTTCTTTCTCGGCCAATGCGAGCCTGGCATCGCTGGTCCCGCTTCAGAAGGTCGTATTCGACATGAGCGTCTCGGTCGGTGCAAATGAAAAAGCCCGGGCGATCGGAACGACGGGGCGGGGAACGATCGCGATAGATAGCGGCGAGTATTTTGTAGAGGTTGTCGCGAAACCAGACCAGGGAGGATCCGGAAGGGGTACCGCGACCATTCCGGGAGGCGGCCCGGGGGCGAACATGTTCATTAATGTTGGCAGTTACCTTGGCCAGCTTGGTGCTTTAAGCGCTAATTTGCGGATGATCTATGTCTGGGTCGAGGGTGCACCGCCCCGCGCGGTTGGTACCCCGCCGCGTGTTGAGCCTTCAGTAGCGAATCTGGCCCTCAAACGGCCGACGAAACAAAGCAGCAATTCGCAATGGTCGAAACCGAACGATGCGCAGGGCGCGGTCAATGGCGTGAAGAACCGCTCTTTCGGTTTCCACACCAACCGGGAAAGCAATCCGTGGTGGCAGGTCGACCTTGGCGCGGTGAAACGCCTCACTGAGATCCGCATCTTCAATCGCCTGGATTGCTGCGGGGAAAGGGCACGGACGATCCGGGTCTTGTTGTCGAACGACGGGATTCGCTGGAGGCGGGTCTACGCTCACAACGGAAGCGTTTTTGGCGGTGCCGACGGAAGGCCGCTCATCGTTAGCGTCAGGGGAAACTCGGCCCGATACGTAAGGCTGCAGCTGGCGGAAGTCACCTGGTTCCATTTGGACGAAGTGGAGATCTACTGAAACCGGAAGTACCCTTGGCCGCTGAAAGCCGTTCAGCAGTTAGCATTCAACCCGGTGCCGGATCAGCGTTGTCCGCCGCAGGCGGATATCTCCCCGACGTGTGACTCGATATCGGCCAAATTCGGAGGGTCCCGGGCCGCAAACCTTGACCCGGCCGCCGGTTCTCGGCTAGTATTCGGCAACGCCTTCCGATGAATTTCCATCTCGCGAAGCTAATGATCATGGGGATCGGCCTCGGCCTAGCCGCCGGGGTCGGTCTCTATACATTCTGGTACGGCAAGGGCTATTCGTATATGAGCAATGACCCTGGGGCGTGCGCCAACTGCCACATAATGAACGAGCAGTATGACGGCTGGCTGAAGTCGAGCCACAAGACGGTCGCGACCTGCAACGACTGCCACACGCCGAACGACACGATAGGCAAATATTCGACCAAGGCCTGGAACGGATTTTGGCATTCATACTTTTTCACCGCCGGAGGCTTCCATGAACCGATCCGGATAACCGAACGGAACCGGCAGATCACCGAAGCGTCCTGCAGGACGTGTCATCAGCAGATGGTCCATTCGATCACCGTGTCGGAAACGATCAAGGATTCAGAGCAGGTTTCGTGCATAATGTGCCACCGAAGCGTTGGGCATATGCACTGAACTTGCCGGAGAAGAATTAATGAGCGAAGAACAAGAGCGAACAGAAAAAGACGAAAACCAAATCTCAGAAAAGGCCGGGCCGGAAAAGCGTTCGCGGATGTTCGGCCTTAAGGTGGTCGTGCTGGTGGCATTCGCCTCGTTTGCGGCCGCACTGCTCGGCCTGGCGCTTCTGACGAACATCTTCGAACGCAAACAGGAGGCCAGGAGCCCGTTCTTCCGCGTGGTCGAACTGACCGATGAGACCTACGACCCGGCGGTCTGGGGAAAGAATTTTCCGCTCCAATACGACAGCTATCTTCGGACCGTCGATCAGGTCCGCACGCGATTCGGCGGAAGCGAGGCGATCCACAAAACGCCCTCCAATGCCGATCCGCGTTCGATCGTAGCCCAATCCAGGCTCGAAGAGGACCCGCGGCTGAAGACGATGTGGGACGGTTATGCCTTTGCGGTAGACTTCCGCGAAGAACGCGGCCACGCCTATATGCTGGACGATCAGACCTTTACAGAACGGCAGATGGTCGCCCAGCAGCCCGGCACCTGCGTCAATTGCCACGCGTCGGCCTACGGCGCCTATAAGCGATTAGGGAACGGCGACATCCAGGCCGGATTCGCTGCGTTGAACAAGATGCCTTATTCTGAGGCCCGCAAAGAGGTCACGCACCCCGTGGCGTGCATCGATTGCCACGACTCGCAGACGATGGCGTTGAGGGTCACGCGGCCCGCATTTATGGAGGGAATCAGACTGGTAAAGGCATCGCAGGGTGTCGAGAATTTCGACGTCAACCGCGACGCGACGCGGCAGGAGATGCGGTCATACGTCTGCGGCCAATGTCACGTCGAATACTACTTCAAGGGCCCCGAAAAGACGCTGACCTATCCCTGGCACAAGGGGATGAAGGTCGACAACATCCTTGCATATTACGAAGAGGTCAAGCACAAGGACTGGACCCACGCCCAGACCGGGGCCGAAGCGCTGAAGGCGCAGCATCCGGAGTTCGAGATGTTCAATCAGGGGATCCACGCCCGTGCGGGCGTATCCTGTGCCGATTGCCATATGCCGTACGAACGCCAGGGAGCGATGAAGATCAGCAGCCACCATGTCCGATCGCCGTTGCTAAGTATTAATGTTTCCTGCCAGACGTGCCACAAAGGGACCGAGGATGAGCTGAGGTTCAGAGCAGAAACGATCCAGGAAAGGACATTCAACCTGCGCAGCATCGCGATGGACGCCCTCGTCCAGTTGATCAACGACATTACGGCGGTCAAGAAGGCCGGGGCAACCGATGCGGAACTTGCCGCCGCAAGGGACAACCAGCGAAAAGCGCAGTTCTACCTGGATTTTGTCGAGGCGGAGAATTCGATGGGTTTTCACGCACCGGCAGAGGCGGTGAGGATCCTGGGCGAATCGATAAACTTTTCAAGGCTGGGGCAGGTGGCACTTCGTGAGCCCGCGGCCCGCTACGGTGTGTTTGCCGGCCGTGCGTCACCTTAGACGGGAGCCGTCGCGCTAGGGTTTTCGGTTCTCGGCACCTTCGTAGACGTCCTTTTTCGCAAAGCCCGAACGCTTCACTTTTCGGAGTGCGGTCCGCAGATCGCTGTCGATCCTGGTGAAGATGCGGCGGACCTTCTGTTCGGGGCGGGCCATGAAATAGGTGACGTGGGTCGTTTCGTAGCCGTTGGGAGAATGCGGCGAGAAATAATAATTCGAGATACATCGACGGGTGCCGTCGGCCTTGACCTCGTTAACCGAATGCCATGACTTGTCGTTCGTCGCCATCAGGACGAGGCGATTAAAGAGGCTCGGTATCTCGACCGAATGGGTCACGTCCTCATCCCACAGTTCAAGATTTCCGCCGTTCTCGGGCTTCCAATCCGGCGTAATGTAGTAGAGAAGGTTAAGGACACGGTAGTTCTTTTGCTCGCCGTCGTGCGAGTTGTCGAGATGCGGATTCAGGAAGTGGCCCGGGGCCATTGCGCTGATCCCGCCCGCGTAGAGGTGCGGGTCGCCCACCGCGTCCTTAATGCCGGTCAGTTCCGCGACCTTTTCGATCACGCGTTCGTCCTGAAAGGCAAAGGTTATATCGGCGATCAACGGGTCGAACTGATCGAGCGATTTCGAGGTGTACTTTTTCTCCCGGAAACTGTCGAGCAGGCGCATCTTTTCGTTCGCCGGAAAGGCGTCGCTGATCTGCTGTGCGAGATCGTCCGGCAAAAGGGCATCGATCGCACAATAGTGGGTCTTGATCGAGTCGTCCGCGCCGAATTCAGAGCGGATCTTCTCGGCATCGCGGTCCAAGCGTTCAAGTATCAATTCAACCAATTTTTCCCGCATTTCGCTCATCCAAATCAAATCTAGTACGAACGATCGGCAAAAGCAAAAGATAAAATTCTGACCAATCGGAAACCGCATGCGTCTAAGTAATTGTCGGGGAGGCCGCTTCGAAGGCGGCGGAAAAGTTTTATGGATAGACGATTTTTCTTAAAGACCGGCGGCATCGGCCTTGCCAGCTTCGGCTTGATGGGTGCGGCCCCGGAGTTTCTGCACCAGTTCGCGGCCGCCAAAGGCGTAGGTTCGGGCGGCCAAAACAAAAAAGTCCTGGTGACGATCTTTCAACGAGGCGCGGTGGACGGCCTGAATATGATCGTGCCGCACGGGGAGGCCGATTACTACAACCTTCGACGAGCGACCGCCGTCCCGCAGCCGGGCAAGCAGGACGGTGCCCTCGACCTCGACGGCCATTTTGGGCTTCACCCGTCGATGGCCGCACTTGCTCCGTTTTGGAAGGCCAAGCAGCTCGGCATTATCAATGCGTCGGGGTCGCCCGATAATAGCCGGTCACATTTTGATGCCCAGGATTACATGGAGTCGGGTACGCCGGGGATCAAATCCACGCGCGACGGATGGCTGAACCGGGCGATGCAGGCCACTGCCGGAAAAAGCGATTCGCCGTTCCGAGCGGTGGCGATGTCCCAGCAGCTTCCGCGCTCGCTGTATGGAAGGGCACCTTCGGTGGCGATGACGGACCTCAGCGATTTTTCAGTAAAGGCGGGAGTGTTTTCGGTCGAAATGAAAGGCGGTTTCGAGGGTCTTTATCAACAGAACGCCAAGGATTCGCTCGGCGAAGCGGGTAAGGATACGTTCGAGGCGGTGAATTTTCTCGAGACGGCAAATCCGGCGAAACACAGGCCGGAGAACGGGGCGGTGTACCCGCCGTCCCAGCTGGGCCGGTCGCTAATGCAGATCGCACAATTAATAAAAGCGGGCGTCGGCCTCGAGGTCGCTTTCGCGGAATCGGGGGGCTGGGACACGCACGTCAATCAGGGCGGGTCCCGCGGCCAGCTCGCGAATCTTCTCCGCGACTTCTCAAATTCGATCGCCGCGTTCGCAACCGACCTTGGTAAGCGGATGGACGACGTGCTGGTGCTGACGATGTCGGAGTTCGGCCGCACGGCGCGTGAGAACGGGTCGCGTGGTACCGACCACGGGCACGGCAACGCGATGCTCGTCCTCGGCAACTCCGTCAAGGGCGGGAAGGTTTTCGGTGATTGGAAAGGCCTGAAGAACGACCGGCTGAACGAAGGCCGCGATCTGCCCGTGACCACTGATTTCCGTGCCGTTTTCGGTGAAGCGGCCGCTAAACACCTGAGCGTTAAACAGCTCAACGAGCTGTTCCCGAAATATCAGATCGACAAGAACAAATTTCGCGGTTTTCTTTCATGACGCCCTCCAAAGTAAGCTCATGAAATACACCGCCGTCCGGAATTTTTGGGTGGCGGTTTTTTTGACGCCGATATCGAACCACGGGCCCGGGCCGCTACCGCTCGCGGTTCTGAAAGGGTATCCTCGACAGGTGTTCAGCCATCGCGAAACACGGCCCGAAAGAATAGACACCGGCGACTACACGCCGGAGGAATATACCGCGTTCCTGCGTGAGATCCGCTTCATTAATCGGCACCTCGGGGACCGCCGGGCACTGCGAAAGGTATTCTTGCCGGAGATCAAAAAGCTGCGGGCGGCGGAATTCAGCCTGCTCGATGTCGGGGCGGGCACCGGCGAACTCCTTAGCGAGGTGGCTGACCTGGCCCGTGCGAATAAGAAGACGGCGCATTTGGTCGGCCTCGACCTGAACGAACGTTCCGCGTGCGAGATCGCAGCGGCGTCGCGCGATTGTCCGGAGATCGCGGCCGTTCGCGGCGACGCGTTCATGCTGCCTTTTGCCGACAACGCGTTCGACTATTCGATGTGCTCGTTGTTCACACACCATCTTTCGGACGAACAGATCCCTCTTGTCCTGGTCGAAATGTCGCGGGTTGCCCGCCGCGGGATATTCGTGATCGACCTTAAAAGAAGTTCTACAGCCTGGGTCCTTTATCAAATATTCTGCTTCGCGTTCGGGATAAGCCCGCTTGTCAGGCAGGACGGGTTGCTGTCGATCAGAAAGGGGTTTACGGATCAGGAACTACGTGAAAATGCACGATCTATCAGATCGCAAGAATTGAAGGTGATGAAGGTCGCGCCTTTCAGGCTCGTTCTTAGATCTTTCTAGCCGAGATCAGGCGTCATCCTCGAAGACACTCTCATAATCTCTAGCGCTGTGAAACAAATGCAGTATCTTTATGCCGTCGTCTATCGGAACGTAGAAGATCAAATATTTTTCAAAGCCCTTAACCCTCCACATCCGAACCCTAGATAGCTCCGGGTTATTGAATTCGCGAACCGATCCGATCAGTGGGTTCTTCGCTAGGAGTTGGAAGGAATCGTCGCAGGCATTTAAAAATCTTTGAGCAACATCTTCATTGTCGTTTGCCAAATATGCCGCCAGTTCGATAAGTTCCTCAAGTACGCATTCATCATACGCGACCCTCATTGCGTTTTCCGGAGCCGGCGGGAAAGTTCAGACCGAACATCTTCGATATCGAATTCCATCTCACTGTCACTCTTTAGCCGCTCCAAAAGCAGACGCTCCAATT
Organism: Chloracidobacterium sp.; assembly: GCA_016716365.1. GTDB lineage: Bacteria > Acidobacteriota > Blastocatellia > Pyrinomonadales > Pyrinomonadaceae > OLB17. The sequence continues at coordinate 117,308 of JADJWM010000017.1, forward strand.
TTTCCTGTTCTACACGCTTCTGATCGGCCCGGATCAGCTCGCGAACATATTCGCTGGCAGAACCATAGCCGTCGAGCCGCTCGTCAATAAAGGACTTGAGCGATTCGGGAAGCGAAATGTTCATCGTCGTAGTTGCCATGACATGAAGATTAACTCCGATTGGCAAATATTGTCAAGATTTGCCAATCACGGCAACGAAAACTTAAAAAGGGGGAGATCTGCGAATTCTTCTTTGATCAAACGAGGGAATGCAACTTACCTCTTCACGAGAACTTCAGCCATTTTCTGATGGATCAGATTGATGGCTTTCAGCGGCCGGACCATCACCTTGAATTCGGTGATCTTGCCGTCCGAGTTCCACTTGATCAGATCGACGCCGTTGACGAGGATGCCGTCGATCTCGGTCTCGAACTCAAGCACCGCGTCGCTCTCGCCGACGATCTCGCGGACGTAGCGGAACGACTCATTCCCAAAGACGTGAACCGCCGCGGACAGGTACATCGTCGAGATCACCTTGCCAACCTGCGGAGTGTGAACGACCGGCGAGTAGAAGACGACGTCATCAGCCAACAACTCATCGAGCCCGCCCGCATCGCGAGTGCGGACGATGTCGTGCCAAGATCTAAGCGGACCTTTCTGCATATTTATTGACCTTTTGAGATCAGGAAGGCCGCGGCCATGATCATGCCGGCTGGTCCGGAATGTCGGCTTCAACAAGCTGGGCGAGCAGCGCCAACGATTCCTGCCAGCCAAGGTAGCAGGCCTCGATCGGGATCATTTCGGGAATGCCTTCCTGTACAATATTCAGCTCAGTACCCACCGAAACCGCCTTCAGCATTACGGTCGTTTTCATTTCGCCGGGCATATTCGGATCGTCGAATCGGTCGGTGTTAACGATCTTTTCGTTCGGAACAAGCTCGAGATACTCGCCGCCGAACGAATGGCTGCTGCCGGTCCCGAAATTGGTGAACGACATCTTATACGTGCCGCCAACCCACGCGTCGACGTGGTCCACATTTCCCGTAAAACCGTGCGGCGGCAGCCATTTGCACATCGCCGCCGGATCCAGAAATGCCTTATAGACCTTTTCCGGCGTTGTCTTCAAAACCCTGTAAAGTTTGACTGTTCCTGTACTCATACATTCTCCCTGGTTCGTTGTAGTTTCATTTTTGCGGCGGTTCGACTTCGGAATTCAATCGTTCCAGCACACCCGGCTGCTCGCCCTCGAACTGCTGATATTTCATCAGGTCCTTTTGGCTGAAATCGACCGCGAGTTGAAGGTGCCCGCAATGGACGCAGCCGTAACCTCGCACATTGCGGGTGCCGACGCCGAAAAGGCTTTTCCAGATCGGTGCATCGTCCAGCTTGAAGGAGACCTTCGAGCCGTTCGAATCGAAGATGGTTCCGCCGACAAGCGATTCACTTCCGCATGCTAGACAATTCATTGCAATGCTACTTCCTCTACTTTAGGTTGCCGACAACTCGAGCTTCTTGATGCGTCCTAACTTGACCGTCTTCCTTGCTTGCCAAAGGTCATAGTTCGTCTGCATGGCAAGCCAGCTTTCGGCTGAACGGCCCAAAACCTTCGAAAGACGCAAAGCCATTGCGGGACTTATGCCGGTCGATCCGTTAAGCACGCGATTCAACGTCGAAGCCGAGACTCCCAAAGATAGGGCAAGTTCGCGACCCGAAAGAGCATTCGGCTCAAGATAAACCTCGATGATAAATTGACCGGGATGAGGTGGATCGTGCATGGTCATGAGTGATAATCCTCGTAATCCAAAATGTAAACATCGCCGTTAGCAAATTCGAACGTCAGTCGCCAGTTTCCGTTCACCCAGATCGACCAACGGCCATGGTCGGCTCCTTTCGGCGGATGGAGCCGAAACCCCGGAATATCCATATCGTCCAGTACATTCGCCGTATCCAAGGCTGCCAGCTGCATGCGGAGACGTTTTGCATGCGAAGGTTGAATGCCCGCACGGTTACCGGTTTCAAAGAACTTTTCGAGTCCTTTGTGCCGAAAAGATTTTATCATAGTTATGGAGCGTGTTGCACAACATGCAACACGCGGCTATTCCATATTCCTCAAGCGCAGGCGCAATGCCTGAAGTTTGATGAAGCCTTCGGCATCATGCTGGTCATAGGCTCCGGCGTCGTCTTCGAATGTGGCGATGCGTTCGCGATAGAGCGAGTTAGGCGAGCGGCGGCCGGTAACGATGACGTTGCCCTTGTAGAGTTTGAGGCGCACTTCGCCGCTGACCGTCTCCTGCGTTTGGTCGATCATCGAACGGAGAATCTCGAATTCCGGGGCGAACCAGAATCCGTAATATACCGATTCGGCGAACTTTGTCCCAAGGGAATCTCTTAAACGCATTACCTCGCGGTCCATCGTTATTGATTCCAGCGCACGGTGGGCCGCCATCAGGATCGTGACGCCGGGTGTTTCATAAACCCCTCGGGACTTCATCCCGACGAAGCGATTCTCGACTAGGTCAACGCGGCCGATGCCGTGCTCACCGCCAAGAAAATTGAGTTGGCCAAGCAGATCTACAGCCCCATGCGCGATCCCGTTGATCGCCACTGGTTCGCCCTTTTCGAAAGTCAGCGTGATCTCTTCTGCATTGTCCGCGGCCTTTTCGGGCGCTTTTGTGAGGAGAAAGATGTCTTCGGGCGGGGCAGTCCAAGGGTCTTCCAGGATGCCGCCCTCATACGAGATGTGCATTAAGTTGCGGTCCGTCGAATAGGGCTTTTCGGCGGATGCGGTGATCGGAATACCGTGCTTTTCGCAGTAGGCCATCAGGTCGGCTCGCCCCTTGAAATCCCAGTGCCGCCATGGGGCGATCACCTTAATATCAGGTTGGAGCGCATAGTAGGTCAGCTCGAACCTGACCTGGTCGTTGCCCTTGCCCGTGGCGCCGTGGGCCACGGCATCGGCGCCTTCCTTTTGGGCGATCTCGATCTGTTTTTTTGCGATCACCGGGCGGGCAAGCGATGTCCCGAGCAAATAAACACCTTCATACAAGGCATTTGCCTTGACGGCGGTCCAAACGAAATCGCGGACAAATTCTTCACGAAGGTCCTCGACGTAAAGTTTTGAAGCGCCGGTCGCAAGAGCCTTTTCTTCAAGTCCGCTCAGTTCCTCGCCCTGTCCGACGTCGGCACAGTAGCACACCACTTCACAGCCGTAAGTCTCCTTGATCCAAAGGAGCATCGCCGAAGTGTCAAGCCCGCCGGAATAAGCGAGCACGACCTTATTGATTTTCCTGTCCATTCCCATTGCGAATATACTAAGGCATCACCAACTTCTTCCAGTGCTTTGCGAACCCGGTGAGATTGCGTGAAAATCAATTCTCACGCAAAGGCGCAGATTACGCAAAACGGGCAAACTATGGCGAACTCCGAAAAACTCTGGGGAGGAAGGTTCACGGGCAAGCCCAACGAGATATTTGCGCGGTTCAATCGCTCGTTCGGTTTCGATATTCGGCTTTTTGAGGCCGATGTGCAATCGAGCATCGCCCATGCGAACGGCCTGCACGGTGCCGGCTTGTTCAGCGAGAAGGAAGCGGCATTAGTCACCGGATCGCTTCGGACCATCCTGATGCTGGCGAAGGACGACCCGGACTACTTGAAGTTAGAGTCTGAGGACGTTCATTCGTTCATCGAGACCCGTCTTGTAGAACTTGCGGGCGATCTAGGGCGAAGAATTCACAGCGGCCGAAGCCGGAACGATCAGGTCGCGACCGCTTTTCGTTTGTGGCTCCGGGGCGAGATAGATCAATTGACGAAGGACCTTCGCGATACGCAGCGTGAACTGATCGCCGCCGCCGAGCGACATCGGACTGTCGTTCTGCCCGGATACACGCATCTTCAGCGGGCCCAACCGGTACTTTGGGCACATTGGTGCCTGGCTTATTTCGAGATGTTCGAACGGGATATTTCGAGGCTCGCGGACGTGCGAAAACGGGTTAACACGCTCCCGCTCGGTGCCGCGGCGATCGCCGGGACCAGCTTCGCAGTGGATAGGGAAGCGGTGGCCCGTGAGCTCGGCTTCGAAAGAGTCGCAAAGAACAGCCTCGATGCTGTTTCTGACAGGGATTTCACTATCGAGTTCGTCGGGGGATGCGCGCTCATTATGCTTCATCTTTCTCGACTTGCTGAGGATCTGATCATCTACGCAAGCACCGAGTTTGGTTTCGTCGCCATGGGCGACGCGGTCTCGACCGGGTCGAGCCTGATGCCGCAAAAGAAGAACCCGGATGCGCTGGAACTGATCCGGGGAAAGGCCGGCCGCGTCTTCGGACACCATGCCGGACTTCTCGCCGTGATGAAGGGCCTTCCCCTGGCCTACAACAAAGATATGCAGGAGGACAAAGAGGCGGTCTTCGATGCTCTTGATACCACGCGGACCTGTCTCGAGGTTGCGGGGATCGTCCTCAAGCATGTTTCGGTGAAGGAGGAACGGGCACGTGCCGCTGCAATGCACGGATTCCTGAACGCGACCGAGTTGGCCGATTATCTAGTCCGAAAAGGGGTTCCGTTCCGAACGGCCCACGACACCGTCGGCCGTATTGTGCTGTCGGCGATCGAACATAACCGCGAGCTTCACGAAATGCCGCTTGAGGACCTCCGGCGGCACTCCGACCGCATCGAGGCGGATGTCTTTACCGCACTCGGGCTCGAACAGACGCTTGCGAGCAAAGCCGCCATTGGGGGGACCGCACCGGCCCGCGTTGCCGAGGCGCTTCGGGAGGCACGAGCCCTGGTCGATGGATAAAGGACATATAATTGCCGATGCAGGCCGGAATCCGCTGATGGAGTTCCTGGGCGTCAAGATCGTCGAGGCGAGCGGCGAGCAGGTCGTATTAACGATGGACGTCACACCGAAGGTCCACCAGTACGTCGGGATCATGCACGGCGGCGTGTCGATGTATCTGGCCGAGACGGCGGCGTCGATCGGCGCGGTCGCCGCTGCGGACCTTTCAAAGGTCACTCCGGTCGGGGTCGAAATAAACGGGAATCATCTTCGGGCAGTCAACAAGGGAACATTGACCGTGACGGCGACGCCGGTCTTCACTGGGCGAACCATGGCGGTCTGGCAGATCGAGATTCGTAACGAAAAGGACCGGCTTATTTGTGTCTCACGCTGTACCTTTTCGCTCCAGAACAGGCCGGCACGGGGACCGGTTCCCAAAACCCCAAACTCAGCCGCGGCGTAGGCCTACGCTTTCACGCGGCCGGTCCTTCGACCCAAGATCATCCGAATGGACAAATTTCTGCTCAGCCTGATCACAGAATGGCGCAAGCTGGGCCTTCCGTTCGAGCACGATACTGTGGTCGTAGGCGTTTCGGGCGGGGCCGATTCACTGAGCCTGCTGATCGGTCTCGACGATCTTCGGAAAAGGGGGAAACTGGGGATCAGGATCGTTGCGGCCCACTTCAATCACCGGCTTCGCGGTGGAAGTTCCGATGCCGATGAAGAATTTGTCCGTTCGATAGCGGAGGAGCGCCGATTGGAACTGGCGATCGGCCGCCAGGTCCATGAAAGTGCCGGCAATGTCGAACAGAACGCCCGCAAGGCTCGCTATCGGTTCCTTAAGAATACTGCCGAGAACACCAAGGCAGGGTGGGTCCTGACCGCTCACACGATGAACGATCAGGCCGAGACATTCCTGATGAATCTATTGCGCGGGTCCGGGATCTCAGGCCTCTCAGGGATGAGGCCGGTACGGGAACTTGATCCGATCGGCGAAGGGTCCGCGACTGCAGGGTCCGATCGCCCCGATCAAGCCGGTGGGCCAACGGACGCCCCAAGCCTTCCTTTTACCCCGATATTGCTGGCGCGGCCGCTGCTGCGTTGGGCCAGGCGGGCCGATACCGAGAACTTTGTACGCTCCTTCGGCCTTGAATACCGTTACGACACGATGAACGACGATATGTCGTTCAAACGGGTCAGGGTCCGAAAAATGCTCCTTCCATTGATGAAGGAGTTTAATCCGAAGATAGTCGAGACGCTGACGCGAACAGCCGAGATCATGCAGCAGCACACGGACGAGGCCGAAGCACTTCAGGCAGAAAAGGCCCGGGCCGGACCTTCGCCGTCGCTTGGCGCACTTCCGGTCAGGGATCTTCGAGCCCTGGATCCGGCAAAACTGCCGGAGTTGCTCCGTTCCTGGCTGAGGGAACGCCGCGGGAGCCTGCGTTCGATCTCTGCGCGGCATATCGATTCGATGGCCCGACTAGTTCAAAGTAAGAAGAGCGGCAATTCGGTCGAGTTGCCCGGTTCGGGGCGGGTCCGGAAGCGGGCCGGGAAGCTTTTCTTCGAGAACATAAAGGTTGATAAATAAAGGCCGGACAACTACAATCGAAGGTTGACGCTGCGCGCGGCGGAGCGTGCCGGTTTGACAGCAACGAGATGTGTTTATATCTCATCAAACGGCAATGGTAAAACTTCCGTATTTTTCGGGAGTCGAGTGGAGGCTATAAATTGAGTTCTAAGGTAAAACAGATCCTTTTGTGGTTGGTGATCATCTCTGGTGCGCTGACCTTCGTCTGGTTTCTCAACAATAAGCAGACGAAGGCCCCCCAGGAACTGGCCATCGATATGGCGGGAACGCGTATCGAGAATAAGGAATTTAAGGAAGCTGCCTTTAAGGCTTCGGCGATCGAATTTACTGACCAGGCGGGAAACAAGTTTGTTACGACGATCGGAAGCGATGCGACCCGTGAGCTTCTTCTGAAAAGGATCGACGAGTTTAACCGGGCCAATCCGGCGAATGCGATCAAGATAAACGAAGAACCTGCGTCCAGCGGCCTTGGCTGGCTGGTGCTAATAAACGCCCTGCCATTCATTCTGCTGATCGGCTTCCTGGCGTTCACGCTAAGGCAAATGCAGGCCGGCGGGAACAAGGCTCTGAGCTTTGGAAAGTCGAAGGCGAAGCTGTTGAGCAACCAGCAGAAACGCATTACTTTCAAGGATGTCGCGGGCGTAGAAGAACCGAAGGAAGAGCTTCAGGAAATTATCGAGTTCCTGAAAGATCCGCAGAAATTTCAAAAACTTGGCGGCAAGATCCCCAAGGGCGTCCTGATGATGGGCCCTCCGGGAACGGGAAAGACCCTGCTTGCAAAAGCGGTCGCCGGCGAGGCAAACGTGCCTTTCTTTTCGATCTCCGGTTCGGATTTCGTGGAGATGTTCGTCGGCGTAGGCGCCTCGCGTGTCCGCGATCTGTTCGAACAGGGCAAGAAGAACGCCCCGTGCATCATCTTTATCGATGAGATCGACGCGGTCGGGCGGCATCGCGGTGCCGGCCTTGGCGGCGGCCATGATGAAAGGGAGCAAACCCTGAACCAGCTTCTTGTGGAAATGGACGGGTTTGAGTCCAACGACGGCGTCATTCTGATGGCATCCACAAACCGGCCTGACGTTCTCGACCCCGCACTTCTGCGGCCGGGACGCTTTGACCGGCAGGTGGTGGTCAGCTATCCCGATGTTCGCGGACGCGAAGGTATCCTGAAGGTCCATACACGAAAGATCCCGCTCGACGAAAATGTCGACGTGAACATAATCGCCCGCGGCACGCCCGGATTTACGGGAGCCGACCTTGCGAACCTCGTGAACGAGGCCGCCCTGATCGCCGCAAGAAGCGATAATAAGGTCGTCACGCTTAAGGACCTTGAATATGCCAAGGACAAGGTGATGATGGGCCCGGAACGCCGCTCGATGGTGATGTCCGACAAGGAACGCCGCCTGACCGCGATACACGAAGCGGGACACGCTCTGGTCGGTATGAATATTCCGGAGAGCGACCCGGTGCACAAGGTGACGATCGTTCCGCGGGGACGAGCCCTCGGTGTCACGTTTTTCCTTCCGGAACAGGACATCCTCGGCCGGACGAAAGAAGAACTTCTGGCGATGATCGCCAACTCGATGGGCGGCCGGATCGCCGAGGAATTGTTCATCGGCCAGATCACGACCGGGGCCTCGAACGACATCGAGAAAGCGACCGAGATCGCCCGGGCGATGGTCTGCCAGTACGGCATGTCGGACCTTGGGCCGCTCGCCTACGGCAAGAAGGAAGAGCAGATATTCCTCGGCCGCGAGATCGCACAGCATCGGGACTTTTCGGAAAGCACCGCGATCAAGATCGACCAGGAAGTTAACAGGATCGTGTCGGAGCAGTACGCTCGAGCAAAGAAGATCCTCGAGGACAACAGCGAGGCGATGGAGCGGTTGACCGAGGCATTGCTCGAGCATGAGTCTCTTGACAACGCCCAGATGCGGCGCGTGATAGCTGGCCTTCCGCTCGACGGCGACGACCAGGCACCCTCGACAACGGATGAGGGCGGAACGCCGCAGGCCGAGGAGGCGAAGAGCCGCTTCAAGAAGCCGATCCTTCCGCCGATCACGCCGAATAATCCGGCAACGGCGTAAGAGCAAGTAGAAAGGTAAAAGTAGAAAGGCAAAAGTAGGGCGACCTTTACTTTTGCCTTTTTACTTTTTACTTTTGCCTTATGTGGAAAACATCCCGCCGCGAGATCCCTCTTACGCACCCTCTTGTCATCGCGATCTTAAACGTCACGCCGGACAGCTTTTCCGATGGCGGCAGGTATTCGTCAATTGATGCGGCGTTGAAGCGAGCTGAGGAGATGATTTCCGAAGGCGCGGACATCATTGATGTTGGCGGCGAATCAACGCGGCCAGGAAGCGCCCGGGTGAGCTTGGCAGATGAGATCGAGCGCGTTATCCCGGTGGTCCGGGTGATCGCGGCCCGCTTTGACGTGCCAATTTCGGTCGATACATCGAAATCTGAAGTGGCGCTCGCGGCGATCGACGCCGGTGCCGAGATCATCAACGACATTTCAGGATTGCGATTCGATCCAAAGATCGCAGATGTCGCGGCCGAAACGGGTGCCGGGCTGGTCCTGATGCACTCTCGCGGGGAGTTCGAAACGATGCACTCGCAGCCCCCGATCGACGACATAATCGCAGAGGTCGCGGCCGACTTTCGCCGGTCGACCGCTTTGGCTGGAGCCTCGGGTGTTGCAGGAGCGCAGATCGTCCTCGACATCGGCATCGGGTTCGGGAAGACGCTCGATCAAAACTTAGAGCTTCTGGCGAAACTTGATAGACTCATAGCTGACTTTCCCCAATTTCCGATGCTTGTCGGCGCTTCCCGAAAATCGTTCATCGGCAAGCTGCTGGATGACGCTCCGACCGACAAACGCCTCTTCGGCTCGCTAGCCGCCGCGGCGATCGCGGTTTGGAACGGGGCACGCATAATTAGGGCCCACGATATCGAGGAGACTGTCGAGACTATTCGGCTAGTCATCAATATTCGACAACAGATCTGATCATGACCATACGCGCTAAATTGGCAATCTTGATCATCCTGATCGCGGTTGTATCCGTGAGATCGCAGGACGATCGTGAGTACGAGAAGTTTCTAATAAAGGCAAGCGAAGGATTCGGCGCGCGCGCAGAGAAATTGAACAAGGAGTTCCTGTTGGGCGGTTTCGGGCGTTGGGATTACCTGCAAGAAGACGGAAAGCTCCGTTTTTCAACCGGCGGCGTTGACGTAGTGTTAGCGACGGCCCAAATTGTGGGTTCTTATTCGACTTATTCAGGTACGTGGATGTGGTCATGGGCCAATAACTCGGTCGATCAGAAGGTCAAGAAAGATATCGGTAAAGTTCGCGAGTTTGGCAGCAAGAATAAATTTTCCGAACTGTTCGAGCCGAAATTCGCTTGCGATGAGGCGTATGCCTGGACCCTGACTAAAGCCGCAGGGGAGGTCCTTAATGCCAGGGGCGCGTATCGAGGTAAGATCCCGGACGGTTGGGTTTACTTTCTCATCACCGACATAAAGCGAGCGGCCAAATGATAATCGTCAGAGTATCAGTACTACTATTTCTCCTCGTTTTCGTGATTGGCTTTACTGATTGTTACAAGCCGGTGACGAATTCGGGACTGCCCAAACACATCAAGAACATCGCGGTCCCGGCGTTCCAGTTCGAGGCCAGGGCGCTTCGTTATCGCGTCGCCACCCGCTTTGCAGAGGCCGTCGGGAAAGAGGTTATTAAGCGCGGCAGCGGGCTTAAGGTGCAGGGAACGACAACCGGGGCAGACGCGGTCATTGAAGGCACGATCCGCGATTTCAGTTTTACGGGCGTCCTGCTGGACCGCGACGGCCGGGCGCGCGTTTACGAGATCACGATCGTTGCCGCCGTCACGATCAAAGACCTAAAGGAAAACAAGGTCCTCTACGATAACCAAAACCTGGTCTTCCGCGATTCGTTCGAGTTTTCGTCCGATCCCAGAACCTTTTTTAATGAAGAGGACCCGGCGGTCGACCGAATGGCGCGAGCCTTTGCCGAATCAGTCGTTTCGACGATCGTGAACGGCATGGGCGTTAGGAAAGAAAAGAACTAGGTCCGGGATACCCTAATCGCAAAACGGCGAGGTGTTTTCGGCCTTAGAGACGTTTCGGCCGTCGTCGTTCCTCCAGACCATAACAGCCCGGATCTAGATATATATGCTGCTGACCAAAGATCAGCTTAAGGATCGACTTCGAATTCGGGAGATCGCCCCCGCCTACACGTTTTTTGGAGACGAGAGCTACCTCCGAGATGCGGCGGTCCGCTACATCACCGACCTTAGCTTTGGTGACGGTGACTTCCGTGACTTTAATGAGACAGAATTCAGCCTGGACAATCCCGAGAACCTGAAGGCGGCACTTGCGGCCGCTGAGCAGCTTCCGATGATGGCCTCAAGACGCGTGATCCGGATAACGGATGTTCGCGTCGCCGTCACGGCAAATCGTGACACCCTCAAGGAGGACTTCTTGGAGGCGATCACCGCTTACCTTGAAAGGCCGGCCGAAACAAGCGTTCTTATCTTTGTTGCCGACGAACTGAACGGCAACAGAAAGCTCGGGAAGTTGCTGAAGGAAAAGACAACGTGCGTTGATTTTTCAAGGCTTGACGAAGACGACCTTAGAAAATGGGCGGCCGATAGGTTTAAGGAGCGCCATGCCATCATCGAGCCTGAGGTCGTCGATCAGGTCATCGAACTTGCCGGAAACGACCTCCATCGATTGGCGAATGAGATCGAAAAGCTTTCGGCCGCATCCCTTCCCGAAGGCCGGATCACGGCCGATCTTGTGACCTCGCTGGTGCCTTACACAAGAGAGTTTTCGAATTTCTTATTAGCCGACGAACTTGTCGCCGGTCGAAAGCTGAACGCTCTGCGAATGCTCAAGAAAATGCTCGACGACGGCGCCGATCCGCTTGCGATGCTCGGCATGCTGGCCTGGAATTACCGCCGGCTGCTGATCGCCCACGGGATGCTGGCTCAGGGTGAACCGCGACACCGCGTCGAACAGTTGACGAGGGTGCGCGGCTCTGCACTGGCATTTGCGGGCCGGGCCGGAACGGGTACCCTTGCCGGTGCGATCGATAAAATCGCCAGGGCCGACATCGCGATAAAAACTTCGGCCGGCGGCAGCGGCCCGGCCGGGGCTCGTCTCCAACTCGAAATGCTTGTCTGCGAACTCTCCCTGATCTAAGTTAACGGACGAATCAGTAACAGGAAATAAAGATCTTGACATGTGACTAAATGGTCACATATAATTTCTCACATGGAGCCGGAGCTTGTTTTCAAGGCGTTGGCCGACGAAAGCCGACGAAAACTCCTCGATCTTCTTTTCTTAAAGGAAGGTCGGTCACTTTCGGAACTGGAGGAACATCTTCCAATGACGCGTTTTGGCGTAATGAAGCACCTCAGAGTTTTAGAGGAGGCCGGCCTCGTCACGACCGTGAAAAGAGGACGCGAAAAGCTCCATTATCTCAACGCCGTGCCAATCCAGATGGTTTACGACCGTTGGGTGAGCAAATACTCAAAAGGCTGGGCACGTTCCCTGACCGAACTCAAATACGAATTGGAGACAAAAACAATGGCAGAAGCAAAAGCGGTTGAAACGACAAAATTAGTTCTCGAGGTCTATATTCGAAGCACGCCCGAACAGATCTGGAACGCGCTGACGGATGGTGAGGTGACCCCTAACTATTACTATGGCTCGAAGGTCGAGTCGGACTGGCGTTCAGGTTCGCCTTACCGATATATCGGAATGGAAGGCAACGACCTGATCGACGGTCAGGTTATCGAAGCCGATCCTCCCAGAAAGCTTGTTACTACCTTTCATCCGGTCTGGTGCGCGAGCGACGACGATCCGGGACATACCTCGCGTGTTACGTATCTGATCGAGCAGATGGGCGAGGCATGCAAGCTAAGACTCGTGCACGATGAATTGCCGCTCGGCGATCCTATGAACGACGAGTTCTTCGGCGGATGGTCATCGATATTGTCCGGCCTGAAGACCTATCTCGAAACAGGCGAGCCGCTTATCGTTACGCCGAAGAGCGAGTGATCGCGGAAGTTGGATTGTAGGGGCAGCATACTGGCTGCCCGCATCTGTTTCGCCTGGGAAAGGCAGACTGGCGGGGACAAGCCCTGCCCCTACAATATTTACGGCCCCGCGTTCAGCGGGCCGTCGCGCAGGCCCGGCGGCCTGGCGGTATCTCATACCGGTTCAAGGCCAAGGCCCTTGTTTAGGTAATGATACAGATCGTTGAAATCGAGGATGGCTCGATTCAGGATCAGCGGCAGCTGGGCAATGTCATTGGTGTTCACGATCAGATTCAAGTTTCGGAGGAATGCCTCATGAGCATTCATCGTGGCACCGCCGTCCTCCAGCGAAACCAGAAACAGACGCCTCCGCTCGGCCGTGTACATCGCATTCGCCTTTTGCTGCAGGATCGCCGCCCCACCGAATTCCGCCGCAAAATCCGGCGAAAAAATAACGATCTCGGTCTTACCTTCCCTAAGCCGCTCGTTCGCCTGTGCCGGAGTCTGGGCCAGATAGACACGATAACCGCTGCCGGTCAAAACCTGTGCTACCTCGTCCTTCCGGCTGCCCAGGCATAAGAGGACGCGTCGGGGCTTCTCACCCTTTTCATCGTTTGCATCGAGAGCAACATTTCCCGCCTGCAGGGCCGTGAGGAGTGATTTAAGGGCGCTATTGATCTGGAATTCGCTTTCCTTTTCTCGGAAGTTGCCGGAATTGCCCTCGGCGGCCGGTGCCGCCTTGTTCTCGGCAAGCTGTTCGACGGGCGACGAGATCCGTCCTTTGCCGTCCTTGGTCGCCCGAAGCATGTTCTGACAACGCGGACAGCGGACCGTAAAGTTTCCGCTGGGGATCTTCGATTCGTCTAACTGTAAAGAGACAGAGCAGTTATCGCAGCGTATTATCATAAATGACCTCGGTTCGGGGATCGATCTGTCGATCGGCAGGCCGGGAGTTGATCCACTCTTATTCCATCATGTCCAGGACCGAGGATGAGTTTGCGGGTGCTGCCGGCGGCGGGGACAGCGGCGTCGGGATCTTCATTGCGGGGCGGCCCGGATTGTTATAGTCTTCGGTCGACGAAAGGCCCTTTAGCTGGAGCAGCAGATTGTTCTGGTTCGTCGCGTACGAGAGGCCGTCTTCGAGCGTGATGGCCTTTGCCTCGATCATCCTGCGAATGACGGTATCAAAATCCTGCATTCCGTCGATCTCGCCGTCGCGGATCGCGTCAAGCAGTGTCTTGCCTTCGCTCTCGCCCTTCTCGATATATTCGCGCGTTCTCGGGTTGGATCGCAGGATCTCGACCGCCGCCACGCGTCCCGACCCGTCGGCCTTCGGGATTAGCCGCTGCGAGACGATGTAGCGGAACGTCTGGGCGAGGCGTGTTCTGATGATCCGCTCTTCGTTCTTCGGGTAAAGCCCGATGATGCGGTCGATCGTCTTTGAAGCGTCGATCGTGTGAAGCGTCGAAAGGACAAGGTGGCCCGTCTCGGCGGCTTCCAGAGCGATCTCAGCTGTTTCGAGGTCCCGCATCTCGCCGACGAGTATCACTTTCGGGGCCTGTCGAAGGGCCGCTCGCAGGGCCGAGGCGAAATCTTTCGTGTCTGCACCGACCTCTCTCTGATTGATGGTGCTCTTCTTATGATTGTGGAGAAACTCGATCGGGTCCTCGATGGTCACGATGTGGTAGCACTTCGTTTCGTTGATCCGGTCGATGATGGCCGCGAGTGTCGAGCTTTTCCCGGAACCGGTCGGGCCCGTAAGAAGGACGACGCCGTTCCGGATCTCGCATATTTCTTTAAGCTGGGGCGGTACTCCAAGCGACTCGAAGCTCGGCACTTCGTGCGGGATCACGCGCATGACGATCGAATAGGAATTTCGCTGCTGAAAGATGTTCACGCGAAACCGGCATTTCCCCGGCAGAGCGTAGCTGAGGTCCGCCGTCCTGAACTTGGCCAGCTGGCTGGCAGCATCGGCGTTGTCGCGCAGTATCGCCATCGCGATCATTTCGGTCTGGTAGGCGCTCAACCGGCCGAGCCCGAGCGGCGACGTCGCATAAAGCGTGCCGTTGATCTCGACCTGCGGTTTTTGCCCGCATGAGAAATTCAGATCGCTCACGTTGTCGGACGTGAGCAGCATCTGCTCGATAATCGGCGCTACGTCAAGCAAACTCATTAGATTGGAAAGCTCCTGTGGGGTTTCAAGACTGGTGGGTAAGGGGTCGGGCTGCGGATCGAGGCCGGATCGGCTCAGGCCCGTCAGCGATATTATCACTCAGTTTGTTGTACGATTGCAAGTAATTTTTAACAAGGCACAACGTACGAATTTGGGAATGATGTTCAGAAGAAATACTGTCGGATCTTCGGCTCGATCTCCCCTGTTTCGGTCCAAATGCCGGAGATCATCGCCGCAGAATCGGCACCTGCGCTGAGGACCGCGTCAACCGAGGCCGGAGCTATTCCGCCGATCGCCACCAACGGCCGTTCTCCGACCAGCCGCTTTGCTTCAGCGAGCAGACTGAGCCCAACGACCGGGTCGGTGTCGGACTTTGTCGTTGTCTCGAAGATCGGGCCGAAGGCGATATAGTCCACCGGCAAAACACTCGCTTTATGGACCTGCTCGAGGGAATGGGTAGAGAATCCTATCATCGCGTCCGGGCCGAGCAGATCGCGCGCCGCCGCCGGCGAAAGATCGCCTTGACCGAGATGAACCCCGTCGGCACCCGCTAGCCGGGCGATATCGGCACGATCGTTGACAATTAGCCGGCATCCGGCCGTGCGGGTCAATTCCGCCGCCGCGGCCGCCGCTTCAAGAAGTCGACGGTCATCAAGGTCCTTGGCGCGGAGTTGGATCAGCCTCGCCCCGGCCTCGGTCAGAATGCGGACCTGTTCAAGTATCGAGATCCCCGCCCGCCCGGCGGTTGTGATCGGATAGACCTTCGGCAATCGGAGTTTCATCCCCGTTCCGGTCTGTCATTTCGGGTGCGAGCCTCACCGCCGCCGTCGACGGCTTTGACCATCAGAAATCCGTCCTCGCCGTTATTGTAGTAGCTGGAAAGCCGTTGAACGATCGAAAATCCGCAGCTTAGGTAAAGTTGCTGGGCGGCCCTGTTGCTTACGCGAACTTCGAGCATGATCGAGCCGACGCCTTTCTCAAAAAGCGCCGTGTCAACATGAGTCAAAAGCTTTTCGGCCAGGCCGCGGCGGCGGTGTTCGGGGGCGACGCCTATAGTCGTTACATGAGCCGCCCCATTCTCGGCGACAAGCACGCAAATGAAGCCCGCCATCGCACGTTCGGCGGTTGCGATCTGGTAGCAGAGGGCGTTCGGCTGCGTCAGAAGGTAATTGAAAGTGTGCTTTGTATAGTTTTCGCCGTTCACAAAACAGCGAAGATTCAGTCGGAGAACTTCATCCAGGTCAGTTTCGGTCAGCGGCCGTACCGAATAGGCGGTCATCGGCGCGGGCACGACCGGGACATCTTCGCGGCTGGCGAAGGGGAGAAGCAGGTTTCGAATAGTCTGCAGAAATGCCATTGGTTCTGGACTTACGCTATGAACATACAGTCGCCGTAACTGTAAAACCGGTACCTTGCTTCGACGGCATGCTCGTACGCCCTCATTATAAGTTGATGCCCGCCAAATGTTGCAACGAGGATCAGCAGCGAACTTTCAGGCAGATGAAAATTCGTCAGCAGCGCATTGACTGCACGAAATCGGTAGCCGGGCAGGATGGTCAGGTCCGCAAGGCCCTTTGACGGAGGGAATGCTCCATATTTCCCGGCCACAAATTCAAGTGTTCGTGTCGTAGTGGTACCGACAGCAATGATCCGCCTTCCGTCGGTTCGGGCCGACTCCAGCAGTTCCGACGCTTCCGCGCCGATCTCGAACCGTTCGGCCGCCACGCGATGACGGTCAAGGTCGGGCGACCTCACCGGCTCGAAAGTGCCGTATCCGACATGAAGCGTGATCTCGGCCGTCTCAATTCCCCGGTCGCGAACCTCGGCGAGAAGTTCAGGGGTGAAATGAAGGCCCGCCGTCGGTGCGGCTATGGCTCCGCGATTCTTCGCGTACACGGTCTGATAGCGTTCACGGTCCGAATCGAGCGAATCGGGGCCGCGTTTGATGTAAGGCGGCAGAGGGGTCCGGCCGAGGGTGTCGATCTTCGCCTCGAGATCCGCGGTTTCCGAGAAACGGATCACGAAGCTTCCGTCTTCAGACCTTTCGAGCACCTCGGCGGAAAGCTCGCCGTCGAATTCGACCAGTTTTCCAGGACGCAAACGCCTGCCGGGACGAGCGAGGACACGCCAGGTATGGCAGTCGATCTCGCTGACAAGAAAGACTTCTGCTTTCGCCCCGGTCTGGGTCCGCCCAAATACTCGTGCCGGGAAAACACGCGTGTTATTGATCACCAATAGGTCATCGCGCCTTAAAAGGTTCGGAAACTCTGAGAAAGTCCGATCCTGGATAAGGTCCAAGCCGCGTTCGACAACGAGCATCCGAGATGCCGATCGGACCGCGAGCGGCTCATTCGCGATAAGTTCCGGCGGAAGATTAAAGTTAAACTCACTAAGCTGCATTTGATCTGGGATCCATGTTTTTCCACGATGCGCCCGGAATTTTCGCACTCGCAAGAGCCGCCATCTCAATATCCTAGTCCAAAACGTCAGTTGTTTGTACCGCCGTAGAGTTTGAACTACAATAATTGCGATTCTGAAGACCGGTAAAAATTGGTAGCCCGCGTTGAGCCGAAAATCGGTCGTTCGCTCCGTCGAATTATGACTTCCTGTGGCATCAAATTTGCAACTTAGATAATGGGTTAGGCATTTTGCAAGGAGGAGATATGAAGATAAACAAACTGATCAAAACTGCCTCGGCCGCCGTCGCGTTCTCGTTCACAGTACTTTTGTTAGCCGAGAGCACGGACGCCCAGGGCCGATATGTTGGACAATATTCACGTAACGATGTAGACGGTATTATTCGCCGGCTTGAGGATAGCGGGGATGAATTCCGCCGTGACTTTATCGAGGCGGTTAACCAAAGTAACCTTAGCGGCAGTCAGAAGTCGCGATATCGTGACCAGGTCAACGATTTCGAGAACCAGACCGACAGGCTTCGCAGCAATTTCGACCGCAACGATTCGTGGTGGGAAAGCCGTTCGGAGGTCCAGAGAGTTATCGCAAACGCGGCGCCGCTGAACGTCACAATGAATGCGGTGAACTTTCGCAGAAACCTCGAACGCCAGTGGAACCGGCTTCGGGACGACGTTAATAGGCTTGCGGACACCTACGACCTTCCGGGTATAGCCGGCGGCGGTTGGACCGGGGGTGGTAATTGGCCCGGCGGCGGGGGCGGAGCGGGAATCACGGTTTTTGAGGATCGCAATTTTCGCGGAGATACCGCGACTTATCAGAATAGTATCTCGAACCTGCCTTCAAGGTTCAACAACAGAATATCGAGCCTTCGCGTAAGCCCCGGCGAGCAATGGCAGATCTGCGATCAATCTAACTATCGTGGCCAATGTGTAAACGTTTCGGGCGAAGAAAGTGATTTGCGCCGAAATGATTGGGACAACCGCATTTCGTCGATGCGTCGCGTGAGCGGCGGCGGTTACCCTGGCGGCGGCTGGGGCGGCCCGGCGATCAATCCGCCAAATTGGGCTGTCGGAAGGTTTTACGGAACGGCACCGAACGGTATGCAGGTGACACTGACGATCTCCGGGAACGGGAGCGTCACGGCGATCGTTAACGGCCAAATGTCATACGGCACGTTCACCCGCGGAAATAACCTGTATATCAATGGTGCGACATCGCGGGTCACCCGACAGGGCAACGGCATTCGTACGGTACGCAATGACAATCGCGAGCGAATCGATTATGCCAGGATCGGCGAAGGCGGTGCAGGCGGCGGCTGGAATCCCGGTAATCAGGTTGCGCCTCCTAGTTGGGCACGCGGCACCTTCTTCGGCATTGCGCCAAACGGAGCTCGGATCACCCTGACGATAGCTGCGACCGGTGCGGTTACCGCTAATATTAACGGACAGTATAATTACGGTTCGTTTACGGCGGGGAATATGCTTTATATGGGTGGAGCGTACGCTCGGGTAACTTCGATATCCAGAGGCATCCGGACGGTCAGGACCGATAACGGCGAGACGATCAATTATCGTCGTCAATGAACTGATCTGATCGTAACAGGCCGATTAAATAGAAAAAGCATCCTTTTTGCAAAGGATGCTTTTTTTGAATTATGAGGCCGGCTATGAACCGGCCCCCGAATTGTGATCATTTATCATAGCTATCACCTCCAGTAACAAAGAGGTTAGCGGTTCACCCGCTCGAATGTCAACGTACATTTTCGTGCAGGGACATCGAGCGGGACCCCCCCTGATCGTGCCGCGGCTGATACTCATGCCACCGTCGGCTTCCCCGTCGATGCAAATGAGGCGAACATGTTGAAGTCCATTATGGTCGTTTGTAAACTAATAGATATAGGTACTTCGACATCTCCAAGCCTTTGGACATGGGCGAACGCAGAAGGGTGCGGACCATGATCTTTCCGCTGCTTTGAGTGAGGGCGAGGATGTTGGCTGGATAAGACGGACAGGAGAAAGTGAGCAACACTGGCAATAGCCTCGAGAAGATAAGCTCAAGGGAAATAGACCCCGCCGGCGGCGTGGACGCGGCGTTGGCCGAACGCGAACCCGAGCCGATCATGCTGGCGAGGGCAAACGTACGACGATCCCGGCGTAAATGGCTTGTCGGCCTCTTACTACTTCTGCTTGCCGGCCTTATCGCCGCGTTCATGCTTTGGTACACACGACGGCCGATCGCGGTTTCCGTGGTGAATCCGCAGTCCGCGGCGATAACTGAAACCATTGCAAGCAGCGGAAGGGTGGGCGGCGCGACCGAAACCGCGGTCGGGTCTCAGGTCCAGGGCGTGGTCCAGTCGCTGGCCGTTAAAGAAGGCGACCGTGTGACATCGGGACAGAGCCTTGCCGTTCTGAAAAATGACGTTGCCGAAGCACAAGTGGCGCAGGCTGAACAGGCTGTTCGCACCGCTCGGGCGCAGCTGGACCAGACCTCCCGGGGCCCGCTCGGTTCTGATGTCGAGGCCGCGCAGGAACAGGTCCGACAGGCCGAAGCACAGGTGGCCCAGCAGCGTGCCGCCGTCACGCAAGCCGAACGGTCCGTGGATCAAGCGTGGGCCCAGTTGGCCCAGTTGATCGCCGAGCGTGACCTCGCCGCTTCGGAAGCAAGGCGAAGCGCCGCCCTTGCCAAGGACGGCATTATCCCCAGAGCCGAAGACGACAAACTGCAGACCGCACTCCGTGTCGCGGAGCAACGAGTTGAGGCTCAGCGCGAATCGATCGAACTTGGCGAGGCGAATGTCCGTCAGGCCCAGGCGGGGCTAAAGGCCGCGGAAGCCAATGTGCGGTCGCGCAGGGCGAGCCTGGCGACGGTGAAAAGCGGCGCTCGAAGCGAGGATATTCAGGTAGCCCGCCAGCGTCTAAACGAGTCGGAACGGGCTCTTGAGGTGGCGCGAAGGCAGGCCGGAAACGCGGTGGTGACCGCGCCGTTTGACGGGGTCGTCACGAAGATCAATGCAGAAGTGGGCCAGACAGTCGGGTCGCAGGGCGTCCTGCAGCTCGTAAGCAGCGACGCCGAGATCAGACTTGACGTCGACGAGAACAATCTTGCGGAACTTCAGATCGGGCAGACAGCTGTTATTTCGTCGCCAACGTTTGCAGAAAGAAGTTTTGAAGGCACCGTGACCGAACTCGGCGCCGCCGTCGATGTATCGCGGGGAACCATCGAGGTCACGGTCGTTCCGCGGGATCCTCCTGACTGGCTCAGGCCGGGCCAGACCGTCAATGTAAATATTGTAACGGCAAAGGACGTCCGGCGGCTCCTTATTCCCCAAACCGCGGTGGCGCGGGTGTCCGACCGTACGGTCGTTTACGTGGTCGAGGACGGTGCCGCAAAGGAAAAGGTCGTCGCCACGAGGCCGCCGACCGCCGACGGCGTGCCGGTACTCGCCGGGCTTGAGGAGAAAGACGCCGTTATCGTGAACGCGGGGGACGTGACGGCGGGTGCAAGCGTACGTGTGAGGCGAGAAGGGGAGCAGTGATACGAAATGGCCGCGATCAGCAATGCGTTCGTGAAATACTTCGTGCCGCGGCATTTTCGCTTTGAGGCACTGGTGGCGCTTCGGCACCTTTCTACGGGCGGCGGACAAACGATACTCACCGTCAGCGCTGTTGCAACGGGGGTGATCATCGTGGTTTTCATCACCTCACTCATCTTCGGGCTTCAGGACATGCTGACCGAAATACTCACGGACGCTATCCCGCATTTAACGATCACCGTTGAAGAGCCCGAGCCCAGAACGCTGCAGCAGGTTTCGGGCGGCATCGAGGGGCCGGCCTCCAGCCGCATCGAACAGCAGGCGCCAAAGCTCAAGTTTATCGACAATTGGCCGCAGGTTGTCGAGACCGTCAGGTCCCTGCCGAACGTTCGGGCAGTATCTGCGGCCGTCAGCGGACAGGTGTTTGCCTCAAAGGGAGCGAATACGATAGGCGTTTCCCTGATAGGTGCTGACCCGGATAAGCAGGATGTGATCTCGCCCGTCACGCCCAACCTTCTCGGCGGAAGATATCTGGGCCTCGCGAGCGACGAGATAGTCATCGACGCGCAACTGGCCCAGGACATGAATGTTTCGACCGGTGAACGTGTCCGTATTTCCTCAGGAACGGGCGCGTCCGATTCATTTACGATCGCCGGCATTTACAGCCGGGGCCAGGGCCCGGGCGGTGCGGCCTACGTGACCCTCAGGACCGGCCAGAGCCTGCTGGGATACGGGACCTCGGTAAATGTTGTCAATGTTAAGCTTATAGATATCTACAACGCTGACACCGTTGCGGACTCGATCATGGCGCTTTTACCGTATGAAGCGAAATCATGGACCCGCGAGTTTCCAGAGTTTCTTACGTCACTTCAGGCCCAGTCCGCATCGGCCTACCTGATCGCAGTTTTCAGTCTCGTGGCTTCCGGTTTCGCGATCGCGGCCGTGCTTATCGTTTCGGTGCTGCAGAAATCGAAACAGATCGGGATACTGAAGAGCATGGGTGCGCGGGGCCGTCAGGTGATGATCATCTTTCTACTCGAAGGTTTCGGGGTTGCGATCGTTGGCAGCACGCTCGGCGCGATACTCGGCTCGCTGATCGTTTATCTCATAGGCCTCATCGAACGTCCGGCGACCACGGCCGGGCAAGACCCGGAGAGGCTTTTTCCGGTGAGATTCCTTCCGCTTTACATCGGCTTGTCGATGATGGCCGCGATACTTTCGACCGTCATTGCTTCAGTACTCCCGGCGCGAAGGGCCGCGAACATGAATCCCGTCGACGTGATGCGCTAAGACGAAACGGTGAACATTAAGGACAGATCTATAACGACCTCCAACAATGCCAGGGCCGCGAGACTCCCGCCGGTCGTTGTCGAAACGCGCGGGTTAAGGAAAACCTATTTCGGGAAGATCGACGTTCCCGTGTTGTTTGGTATCGATCTGCAGATCCGCGCCGAGGAGTTCGTTGCGGTCGTCGGGCAGTCGGGCAGCGGCAAGTCGACGCTGCTCAACATTCTCGGTGCCCTCGACAGTCCTACGGCAGGGACCGTACTGATCAATGGCGTTGACATTTCCGAGCTGGACAGCGACGGACTTGCCCGGCTCAGGAGCGCTGAGGTCGGCTTTATCTTTCAGCAGCATTATCTTCTCGACGAATTTACCTGCCTAGAAAATGTTTTAATGCCTATCACGATCAGGCACGGAGACGTGACCGACGAGGACCGCAGTCGGATGACTCGCCTGCTTGAGCGGGTTGGCCTTGGCGACCAGATCAACAAAACGCCCGACGAGATGAGCGGCGGCCAGAACCAACGCTGCGCGGTCGTACGCGCGCTGGCAAACTCGCCCAGGATCATTCTGGCAGATGAACCGACGGGCAATCTCGATAGCCGCTCGGGCGAAGAGGTCTTCAATCTAATGCGAGAAATGAACCGCGAGAGCGGGGTCGCTTTTGTGATGATCACCCACGACGACCGGCTTGCCCGGGCCGCTGATCGTATCCTTCTTATCGAGGATGGGCTGGTCCATGAGATCAGCCGCGAGGAGCATCGACGAAGGACCGCCGACAGCCTCCTTACCTGAAATGCCTTAAAGGGAATCGAAACCGATGGTGCCGGAGGTCGGACTCGAACCGACATGGGAAGTGAATCCCGCCAGATTTTGAGTCTGGTGCGTATACCAATTTCGCCACTCCGGCGACGAAATTTAGATGGTACGATGCCCGCCTGGTTTGGTCAAGACCTTCCCGCGGTAACGGAACATCGCGACTGCCTCAAACCGGTTTCAGGACGACGATCTCCACACGCCGTTTGGTGTCGTCCAGGTAGGCCTCGATATTTTCGAGCAGCTTTGCCTCGGTCAACTGTCTTCCGATCTCGTCGCGTCTTTCATTGAGTGTCGGCATCAACAGGCCCGGGAACCGCCGCCGGAAGTCCGGTACGAACACATTGTTGTAATAACGAACCACCTCTTCCGGAGTGTTCACGATAAAGGAGCGGAACCTGAAATCGAGGTATTTCTCGATCGCGACCCGCTTTGCGATCAACCGCTCGAAGTTGTCGTCGCGAACCGATTCGAAGCCCACCGCTCTCAATCGACGCTCAAATTCGGCAGCCGAAGGGAACTGCGCGAGGATCCGGCTAATCTCGTCGGCGACCTCCTTCTCGCCGGGCGGATCGCGGGGAATGCGTTCTGCTTCCAACGCGAAGATCCGCTGGTTTATCAACAGGTTAAGCGCGATGTTCAGGTCTTCCGACCTCGGCGGGTTCAGCGGGATACCCGGCTGCATCGCGAGCTGCCACTTCAGGTCTGAATACGTGATCAATTCGGTCCGGATACCGTCACTTACCGTAGCGACCGTCTTGTCCACAACGGTCTGTCCCGAAAGGTCCTGAACCAACAAGAACAGTGCAGCAACAGCAAGAAGCGATAGAGCGGCTGGATGCACAGGCTGGAACTTGAGGACTCGTGACATATTCAGTTCGATTTTGCTTTCCCGGGCCGGACGAGTCAAACACCGCCGCGTGTTAAAACCGTTGACAAAAAACACAAAAAGATTTTTAATTAACGGTAAGGCGAAATGCCGCCTAAGACCGGCCCCGAGAGAGATAGCTCCCGCTAATTCATTGATCTTAAAGGCCTACCGCTTCTCTCATCACCGCCATGACAGTTCATTCGGCTGCGGAAAAAGCACATCGACCGCATTCGCCGCCCAGATCAAAAAGCCTTCAGGCCAAAGAACTGAGATTCATTTCTGAGCTTGGCAGAAGCCTGCTTTTTACAGTTCACCCCAAAAAGGTGGCTAGCCGGGTTGCGAGCGCTATCCAGCGCTCGGTCGACGCGGACATATGCGCTTTCGTGGCTGAGTTGGAGAATATCGGCATTGTAAGCTGTGCTTTCGATCGAAAGGGCGAGATCGATCCGCGTTTATTCCCGAAAACGGCATTCGAACACTGGCTAGCGCTGTTGCCGCCGCAGATCGGGTACAGCGAAGAGAATCCGGAAGAGTTCCTCCTAACGGGACTCGAGCACGAGATCGAGTATGTGTCGCCGCTGCACATCAACGGCGAGATAAAAGGTGCGATCGTCGCCGGTTTCGTTTCCGCCGGTGATCTCAACGAGACGAAGGGGCCGTTGATCGACGCCGCGACCCAGATGGCGGCGATGAGCGTAAATCTTTCCGCCCATTACGAGGCCGCGATCAACGATTCGATCA
Organism: Chloracidobacterium sp.; assembly: GCA_016716365.1. GTDB lineage: Bacteria > Acidobacteriota > Blastocatellia > Pyrinomonadales > Pyrinomonadaceae > OLB17. The sequence continues at coordinate 141,543 of JADJWM010000017.1, forward strand.
ATCAGGCGAAGGACGAGAATTGGCGGTTCACCGAGGCGATCCTCGATTCTCTTCCGGTTTCACTCTATGTGGTGGACCGCGATTTCCGCATCGTTACCTGGAATCGGCATCGTGAGATTGGGGCTCAGGGCATCCCACGCGACGCGGCGATCGGCCGAAACGTGTTCAGCGTACTGTCCCGTTATCCCGAAGGCCGTGTCCGCGAAGAGTTTGAAAGGGCCTTTGCTACGGGAAAGATCGAGCGGATCGAGCAGCAGACCGTTGCCGAGGACGGCAGCACGAAACATTGGCTCGTCAGCAAGGTCCCGATGGTTGACGACGATACGGGAAGCGTGACTCACGTGATCACGGTAGGTGAAGATGTGACTGCGCGGGTCGAGGCAATGCACGCGGTCGGCCGTGCCGAGAAGCTTGCGGCCGTCGGGCGATTGGCCGCGGGCGTCGTGCACGAGATAAATAACCCGCTGGCGACCATCTCTGCCTGTGCCGAAGCACTTGAGGAACGGGTAGCCGACGGCGAATTCTCAGATTCATCCGCGGCCGCCGACCTTGCAGAATACCTGGGTTTGATAAAGAGCGAAGCGTTCCGGTGTAAATCGATCACCACCGGACTCCTGGATTTCAGCCGTTTGCGGACGGGTGACCGTCACCTGATCGATGTGACCGAGATCCTGCGTTCATCGGCAAACTTGATCTCGCATCAGAAGCGCGGCGACGGCATCGAGATAAAGATCGAGATAGATCCAGACCTTCCGCTTGTCAATGCCGACTCCGGACAGCTTCAGCAGGCGATCATTGCCCTTGCGACCAACGCGATCGATGCGATGCCGAAAGGTGGCATCCTGACGTTTCGGGCCCTGGCCCAAAAGAACCGGATCGCGATCGAGGTCGCAGACACAGGTATCGGGATCCGGCCGGAAGACCTGCCGAAGATCTTCGAACCGTTCTTTACGACCAAGGAGGTCGGGGACGGCACCGGGCTCGGCCTTGCGGTCTGCTACGGCATCATCACCGACCACGGCGGCCGCGTCAGCGTTCGATCGAACGTGGACCGCGGCACAACCTTTACCATCCTTCTCCCGGTCAAATAAGGACTCACCTCTCCCGCCCGAACGATCCAACCGCGAATATGGCCAAACTACTTGTAGTCGACGATGAAAAGAACCTTCGGCTTGTCGTGCAGAAAGAGCTGAGCCGACAAGGGCACGAAGTTGAGACCGCGCCCGACGGCGAGGCGGCCTGGGAGGCGCTTGAGGCATCCGATTTCGACGTCCTCCTTTGTGATATAAACATGCCGCGGCTGGACGGGATCGGGCTGCTTCGGCGGGTCCGCGAGAAGTGCCAAACCCCGCCGGAGGTGATCATGCTGACGGGCCAGGCGACCGTCGAGTCGGCCATCGAAGCGATGAAGCTCGGCGCCTATGACTACCTTACGAAACCCTATCGGCTGAACGAACTGGCCGCCCTGGTCAATCAGGCCGACGAAAAACAGAAACTGAAGATCGACAACCAGAGGCTTCGTGCCCAGATAGAAAGAACCAGTAAGCACATTCCAGATATCGTCGCCGAATCGCCCCAAATGAAAGAGGTACTAAGGCTGGTCCGACGTGTAGCCCCGTCCGACACGTCCGTGCTGATCACCGGCGAATCCGGAACCGGGAAAGAGCTTATCGCTCAGGCGATCCACCGGATCAGCCCACGAGCTGAAAAGGCATTCATCGATCTGAACTGTGCCGCGCTCCAGGACAGCCTGCTTGAATCGGAATTGTTCGGCCATGAGGCCGGCGCTTTCTCCGGAGCCCGGGCACGGAAGCTGGGGCTTTTTGAACTTGCAGACGGGGGCACGCTTTTCTTGGACGAGATCATGGAGATGCCGGCCCAGCTTCAATCAAAGCTGCTCAGGGCCTTGGAGACGCGGACCTTCTTTCGGGTCGGCGGCGTCAAAAAGGTGGAGGTCGATGTACGGCTTATCGCTGCCACCAATCGCGACCCCGATCGGGCGGTGGCCGAAGGCCAGTTCAGGTCCGATCTGCTTTATCGCGTTAACAGCTTCGAAATAAACATTCCACCACTTCGTGAACGGGCAGAGGATATCGAGCCGCTCGCCCGGCATTTGCTTGAAAAGATCGCAGGGCCCGATGCGGCATCGATCACCGAACCGGCCGCCGAGGCCTACGTTCATTTGCCTGGTCAGGCAACGTCCGTCAGCTTCGCAACTGTCTAGAACGTGCGGTGCTGCTTGCCGACGACAAGCGGATAACGGTCAAGGAACTGCCGCCCGAGGTCGTTTACAAGCTTGAGAAATCGAACGTCTCAGTAAGCTATTCCGCATCAGGCCAAAACGGTGTAAGCGCCTTCTCGAACGTTTCGCCGACAAAGCTCCGCGAGTCCGAACGCCAGCAGATCCTGAGTGCCCTTGAGAAGACGGGATGGCATCGTGGGAAGACCGCGGAACTTCTCGGCATTTCGCCGTCAACACTCTATCGCCGCCTGCGCGATTACAACCTCGAGGTCCGATGACCAAGGAGCGTCAATGTCAGTCTTAAGATCTTCATTTCTGATCGCGATCGTCCTATTGGTGACCATACCGTTTTCGGCACAGACGAGGATGAGCGGAACGGCCGTCAGGGCCCTGGACGGGCGAACGCTGGCCGTCGAAAGCGGCGGGCGAACGGTGACTGTCGAGATACAGTTCATCGAGGTCCCCGGCTCCGAACAGGCCCTCCATCAAACCGTCCGCGAACACCTTGCCAAACTTGCCGTCGGCCGGACGGTGGAAATGGTCCTCCGCGGATTTTCGAACGGCAGGTCGATCGGCCGGGTCTCGGTTGATGGGAAAGACATCGCGATCCAGATGCTTAGGGATGGGGCCGCATGGCATCTCGATCCCGAGAAAACGGGACAGGATGCCGCCGACGCCGGTGCCTGCGCATATCATCAGAACCAGGCACGGCTTGAAGGCCGTGGCGTCTGGGGCGTTGCGGGATTGAGATCGCCGTCGGAGCTTCAGACAGAAAGATCGAAGGAACTCAAGTCCGCCGAAAACCAGCTCGCCGTTAAGCCGGCGGCGTTCGAAAAGCCGATGCCGGCGGTAGAGAAAGAGACACTCCGCCGGAACGGGCCATGGTCGGACACGAATCCACACTTAAAAGACCCTGGAGCTTTGGTCCACGGCTACAACGCTGCGTCGAGGACCGGCTTTGTCGGCACGACGCTGATCGGCGTTAAGGAAAAAGAGGGTCAGGCTGCCGATCACAAGACGGCCGTTGATATCACTTACCTTTATACGCAGGAAGAACAAGGCCGGCGAACGGGACGTTTTACCGTGAGTGTGATATCCCACTCGGATGAATGGCGATTCCTTAAACAGAACACCTTGGTCGTTCACGTCGACGATAAGAAATACGTTGTCGGCAAGCCCGGTCGGGAAACCGCTCGCGAGAATGGCAAACTGGTCGAACGCCTGACTTACGAGGTTGACCGGTCAACGATCGAAAAGGTCGTTTTCGGAGGGGAGGTCTATATAAAGATCGGCGACTATGCCTTCTACCCAACGGCCGGCATCCAGCTGATCCTTTTCAACATGCTCCAGGTTGCGGAATAGAGGATTCGATCGCAGACCGACCCTGCAACGTGAACGCATTTTAGAACCAGCTATGACCAGGATGCTGAAAATATGGGCCATTGCATTGGGCATGTTCCTGCTCGCAAATCCCCTTTTGGCACAAAGGTCGATGACAGGACGCGTGGTCGGCGTGCTGGACGGCAAGACGTTTGTCTTTGAGACGGCCGGCGGACGGCTGCACGGGTCGGTGCAGTACATCGATGTTCCGGAACCGGAACAACCGCTTAGCCGGCTGATCAGAGAACATTTGGAAAGGATGATCCTTAACAAAGAGGTCACTTTCTTTCCCAACGGATTCTCGCAGCGGGCCGTTGTCGGCAGCGTCCTTTTGGACGGCCGCGACGTCGGACAGCAACTCATCCGCGACGGAGCCACCTGGCAATTACCGCCCGAGCGGTCTGGACAAACGGGGCAGGACGCTGCGATCTATCTGCTTCTTGAAGACCTTGCCCGTTCGGAGAAGAGAGGGATCTGGTCGATCGAGGGATTAACCCCTCCGTGGGAGTTCAGAAGCCGAAAGGACAGGTCGATGCCTGAACCTTTTTTCTTAAAGGCTTCTAACTTCAATGACGCAGGCGAACGAAAAAACTACGACTATTCGAATAAGAGCGAGGATATGTGGGTCGAGGTCGGCGGCGAAGCCCTCGCCCGCGATGGTCAGACAGGCCCCGTTTTCCGAGGCTACGACCCGGCACGAGAGATCCGAAACACGTCGACACAGAGCTTTGCCCAGTTTTTGAAGAGCGAACGTGACATTCTCGAGGCCGAGGTGCGTATGTTCCATTTTCAAGGAACCATCACACCGCGGAGTGCAAGCTCTGTTTTTGTCATCGGCATCCTGGCATCTTCGCCGGGACACCGATTTGCCGCTATGAACGACCTTACGATCGTCGCGGACGGCTTAACGGTCGAACTCGGGCCCGGCCAGAGGTTCTGGCGCGAAAGCAGGGATAACGTTCAGGAGTTGCTGCAGTATAAGGTCGGCCGGATCGACCTGAGCAGGCTCTTGCAGGCAAAGAAGGTATCGATAAAACTAGGCAATTACACCGGCGACGCCGGCTCTTCTTTCAAGGCCGCCGTGCGGGAGCTGCTGAAATTGCCTTCGTCCTGAACAGCTCTTGAAACGAACAAGAATCGCTTTTCGGACAGCGGCATCAATTGACGCTCCGCCGCTACTCTGTTCCGGGTGAGCGCCTCTTCCAAATTATCGCCGCCGAAGAAATATAGGTCCTTGCCTTTCGCCCACTTGAGCAGGCGAGGAAGTTTCTGCGTGAACTTGTCCAGCGCCCGGCAAGCGACCGCATCAAATCCCGAAGGGATCGTTTCCTGAAACTGTTTGCTCTCAACGGATGCTCGATCCGACAAACCCAATTCCTCAATCGCTTCCGAAAGGAAGCGTGATTTTTTTGCGCTTGCTTCGATGAGAACGGCGGAGAGGTCGCTCCGAAAGATCAGGCACGGGATCGAAGGAAGCCCGGCACCGGGGCCGACGTCGGCAAAACGCGCATCCAAAGGGAGCCGGCCGGCAAGTGTCAGGGATTCAAGGACATGTCGGACGGCAAACTCCTCAGCATCGAGAGAGGCAACGAGGTGCAGGATCGGATTGTGCTTCCGCACCAAGTCGAAATATTGAGCAAGCTTTTCGGCCTGTTGTTCTGTCAAGCTAATGCCGAAAAGGTCTTCATGTGCGCGAAGGGACGTGATGAAGGCGTTCCGCATTCAAGTAAAGTCTCAGATTATTGCGTATAGGGCACGATCGGGCGAAACGTACGGCCGATCATGAAGTTGAGGATACGGCATTCAATTTGACGATCCCCTGGTCTTGAGACGTGCGAGGGCATCGCGAAGCTGGCTGGCATCAGGGGCGTCAGGCTCAAGCTTCAGATATGTCTCCAGATGCTCGGCGGCACGCTTGTCGTCGCCTTTTTCGCCATAGACGAAGGCCAATGACTTGTGAGCATCCTTCATCTTCTTTCCGCCCAATTTGATCGCGGCCTCCAACTCGGGGATCGCCTCGTCGTATTTAGCAAGATATACAAGCGTTTGGCCGAGAAAATAGTGGGCAACGGCCGGATTCTGTCCGCCTTCGACGATCTTTCGCCAAAGCGGTTCGGCTTCGCTGAAACGTCGCATGTGATAAAGCGCGATGCCAAGATTGATCTGCGGTACACGCGCATCAGGGGTTATTGCCAGGGCAGTGCGCAGGGATCTTTCGGCCTCTTCCAGCCGGCCCAATCGGATCAGCAAACTGCCGAGTTCGCCGTGCGCCAGAGCAAATTCAGGGTGCGTTGTCGTCGCGATCCTAAGCTGCTCGATCGCCGAGTTCAGGTCGTTCTTTTTTGCGAATTCGGCTGCTTTCTCGAAGGCTTCGACGGCTTCTTTCGGCGCGGCCGCCAACGCGACGTTCACGACGCCGGGTTTAGCCTCCTCCGAACGTTTTCCTTCCAGCCGGATGTTCAAGTAAACATCCTGGCCGTTGATGACCCGGATCGATTGAGAGAACGGTTCGAAAAGATCTTCTTTGTCGATCAGGACCGTGTATTCTCCGTTTGCAAGTCCCCTTATGACAAAGATGCCTTCGTCATTCGTCGACATGATGCGGTCACCTTTTGTATCGGTGACCAGTTTGACGCATTCGTTTTCTGAGGCGGTGTCCATCAGGTCCGAAGACCGTTCCGGTGATCACAGCACGGCCGCCGAGCCTTTCGTCTCTGGACTCGAGCAGCGATGGGATCGTTTGAGCTTCGGCCGAAGCCGAAAATGAGACCAGCACGCCCAACACCAATACTAAAAAGTATGATCTCTTAGCGGAAAAAAATGACATTGTGTTTCCCTCCATTCGATCGATCGCCTCGTGCGAAACGCAGGATCACCCCGGCGACACATTTAGTGTTTTCGGTCAAGATAGCACAATATGGCCGTCAATGGCAGATTTTTTGCCTCGATCGAAACGAAATTGAGGTAGTTGAGGAGGGATGTCGGCGGCCTCCGTGAGTGCCGACTGTCAGCGGTCGGCCTGATCTGATCGTCGGATCAAGAAAGGTTGGTGCGGACGAGAAGAATCGAACTTCCACTCCCTTGCGGGAACAGGCTTCTGAGTCCGATATTTTGCCTCTTGACTATCAACAGGTTACGGCTGTAAACTACTGATAACAAGAGGGTTAGCTGGACACTTCTGGACACTTAAGGCCCTCTTCACGACACCGGCGGACGGCTTTTCGGGTGGCTTTCTACCCGAAAATCTACCCGAAAAGGAATTGGGTCATGATAATTCCCGACAAGTACAAATCTCAGGGCTACTTCTCCCGCGTCACCAAAGAGCGAACGATCCGCAAGAACAAAGAATACCAATACAGGGCGATCTTTTCCATCTGGGACGGTCAGAAGTGGAATACCCAATCGAACACCAAAGGCCTGACGACGAAGGACCTCGCCGACGAGTGGCTAGAAGCGAAGGTGAAGGAGTTGACCGAGAAGGGGAAGGACATAATGCTCAACCCCGAGACGGTGAAGGGGTTCACCGAAGCCCATTACAAACCTTTTCTGAGGGACCACAAGAAGATCCAGTACGAGCAGGAATTCCAGAAGCTGGATGTGATCTGCGAATTTTTCGAGGACAAGCTCATCGACGAGGTGACGAAGCTGGACGTGTTGGCGTTCAAGACCTGGGTTCTGAAAAGGCCCTACAAGCGCGGCAAAGGGGAGAAGAAGCGGTCCGACGCGTCCGCGAATCGCTACCTGTCACGTCTGCGCGGCTTGCTGAATTTCGCCGAAGAGGTCGGCAAACGGAGGAGCCACATCTCGTTCAAGAACATCATCGCCAAAGAGGATCCGAAACAGTCTTACATCTCATTCGATGAATTCATGCGAGTGCTGGACGCTTGCTACGAGGTCCCGAAGTGTAACCGATGGAAGCGGGATCGTTCGCACCTGCGCCTGACGCTCATCGGCGGCTACACGACAGGATTGCGGATCGATGAGCTGCGGCACGTCGTACGCGGGATGGTGAAAACCGACCATTCGAGGCGGATCGGCGTGATCAAGTTGGTGATGAAGGATTCCCGGAACAAGATCCACACCAAGACGGTAGACGTTTCAACCTGGCTCTACGACGAAATGGAAGCGGCCGGCGTTTTCGAACGCGCGGACGACGAAAAAGTGTTCGACACGACGAACTATTACAACCTGGTCAAAGATCTGTTCCGGCGAGCGGGGGTGAGCGACGACGTTACGTTCCACACGTTACGTGCGGCGAACGCGACGGAACGCGATACGGCGGGCCAGGATCGCGAATCGATCCACGCGGGGCTGGGCTGGGCGAAGGACAGCAACGTGCCCGAGAAGCACTACCTGCGGCATCAGGACCACCATGTTATCGAGAAGGGTTCCCCCTACAATGAAAGGCTGCAGAGGTTAAGGCAACATCACTCCGAAAGAACCCCAGAATGATTACGGGTTATTGGGGTCGAACGGGCTAAAAAACGGATTCTGCTCAACTTGACAGCTGTGCGAACCCAAAAGCGGGCGAATTCGCAAGAGTTCCGCAAAACCTTCTCCGCCACCATCACCGGATACGGATTGACACATAGATCAATTGAGCGAAGAGGTCGGTCCCTTTTTGCGCGGGCGGCGGACGCGTCGTGCCTCTATCGCGATGGATCAAGGTGCCTTGCATTTTGCGATGAAGGCTACGATGTTGTCGAGGGCTTTCTGGGCCTTGTCGGTGTCGGGCGGGACGCGGTTTTCGGCGGGCACGCCGTCGTGGACCCAGTTTGAGGCTTCCGTCATTCCGGCATCGATCTCGGCGATCAGTTCGTCGGTGATCTCGAGGTATTTAAGTTTCTTGGTCTGGATCTCCGGCGAATAACGTTCGATCACGCCCTTGAGCAGGCGTTCTTCCACTGCGCGTTCCCAAGTCTGTCGAAGCTTCATGAACCATCGTTCGACGGCGTATTGATATTCGTTGGGGTCCCCCTCTTTTTCGATCTTCCGCAATCGGACCAGTTGATCCTTGAGTACACCGACGCGGGCGTTTACCGACTTCGCCGTCCAGGGAAGATCGGGCATTACCTTTCCGGTCGCCGAACTCGTTCGCCAGATGTAATTCTCAGAAACCTGAACCGATTCACGCTTGGTGATGTGCAGCAAATGCACCAGCATCGCGATGTCGTGTGTGAAGACGATCACCTGCTTCGACTTGGCAAGCTCTGCAAGTCGCTCGGCTATAAGCTCGCGTCGTTCGTGGTCCTGAGACGAGCACGGGTCGTCGAAGATGAGGCCGCGGCATTGGGGGTTGAGTTGGGCCTCGGTGATGAAGTCGGCGATGGAGATGGCCCGCTGTTCGCCCTCGCTGAGAACCTTGCCGGCGGTCTCGTTGGCGATCTTCAGTTTGCGAAGGGTGGCACCGCGCTGGTTGCGCTGCGCCAGTTTGATGAAATGCGGGGCGTCCAACCGCTTGCACTCCGAGGCGAACATGTCGACGTATTCCTGCGTGATGTGTTCGTCGTAAAGCTGCCCCTGGATCGTGGTGATCTTGGCAGTGCTCAGCTTGCCATGCAAACCCCGAGCCCTGGCCGTCCATTTCGCAGTCTCGACGAAGGCTTCCACTTTGTCGCGTATGTTGGCCAGGATCCTGCGATCGTTATGGAGATCGATCTCCGCTTCGAGCCTTGCGGTCTCTTCCGATGGGTTCGAGACGATCAGGGCCGCTTTTTCATCGTCGAGGTTCTTACCGCAATCGTCGAATTCCGCGACCTCGGCATCGAGCGATGCGGGAAGCTTCGCCGCAGCGATCCCGTCGATCGCCGCGAGGGCCACGGCGCGTGTTTCGGCGTACGTCTTTACAAGACCCATCCAACGTTCCGTCAGTTCCGGATCGAATTTGTTGACCGTTTTGAATACGTCGTATTCAATGTCAAACGTTAGCGGGGGCAATTCATCGATCTTCTTGCGAATCTTCGCGAGTGCATCCTTCGCTTTGGCCAGCTCAGTTTCGGCTGTGCTCTTCAGCAGATTCCAGTAAGCATCGATCAGTATGGTCTCTTTGTCGCCGAGCGGCTGCAGACAGAAAAGGCAATTGTCCTGATCGATCGGGTATGTTTCACCGCGGCGGCCCGCAGCGATCGTCTTGGCATATACCCGGCCCGCCTTGATGAATGCCCGCCACGAATCGGAACCGACCTCGGCGATCTGGTACCGATCAAGGCTCTCGACCCCTTCCGCTTTCGCGATCTCCTCGAACGTACTCACGGCCTCGATCGCCGCTCGCGCCTCTTCAAGCTTTTCCGCCCGCAGTGGTTCAAAGGCTGCCGTCACCGCATCGCAGAATTTGTCTAGTTGGTTGCGAGCCGCAATGATCGCTCTCACCTGCTCGGCCCTGTCTTTGGTTCTAAGTTCCGCAAGTCGCGTGGTCTTTTCAAGCAGTTCCGCCTCGTCCTTTTCGGTCATCGTCGCGAGCTTTTCGACCTCTTTTAAGTCGGTCTCGGCGCCGAGAGTCTCGATAAGGGAGCGGACAGGATTATCATTCTGAAACAGGTCGAGAAAACCGTGCGGGGCCGACTTATTGTGAATCTCGGCTTCGAGCCGGGCTTTGACCGCGCCGTGCGCGGCCATCAGCTTTTCGAAAAAATCGAACCCGCTAGGCGTGAACGAAAGGCTGTTCTCCTTCTCGAGGTGTGCCGAAACGCTTTTCGTATCGAAGACGCAGTACTGCGAAAACTCCGACCGGTCCTTATCCGTCGGGAAGACGAGGTCGTACGGATCTTCGGTCCGCTGGTAAGTGATATGGCACTCGGGCGGGCCGCCGTTTCCGTTGGAGCCGAATACGTCAGGCAAGATCACTTTGTCGCCTCGCGAAGGAAACGCATTGTTGAGCAGCCGCACGTATCCCGACTTGCCCGAACCGTTTTTGCCGTAAACGACGGTCAGGTTCGGGCCGACCTTTATGGTCTGTTCGAGGGCGAGGGCGTTGACGTTCGCGATGTTCTTGATCGCTACAAGCTTCAGAGTAACGTCGGGGTCCTCTTCGGCCGCGGCCGCGCCGTTGAACGCGATGGCGGGGCGGTCGGCGACGGGGGCGAGCCCCTCGTCTTGTTTGAAGTACTCGTACGCTTGGACGACCAGGGCGTCGTCCACCGCGGCACCTTCAAGAATGCCGTCCCCAAGATACTGAAGCCAATACGGCTGGGCTTGCAACCATTCGATGATCTGATTTTTCAGTTTCTGGTTGGACATATTTCGACTCGCGACCCAATTGCAAACGCACCGTGTGCCGGTGCAACACCTGTCACCTGCGAAACCCACATTCAATGGTCGGGGGTGATGACAAGCCGTCCGCGGGGGGGAGACCGGGATTGAGGACTGGTGATTCGGGCACACGTATTATACACGAACCGGCGACTGTGGGTATACGTTTGCAGTGGACTTCTTCAGCCGGGGAACGAGGGACTAGCTCGGCGTTGGCGTCTTTTTGGTTCTAGTTTTCGTTGGAATGATCAGCTACTAGTTATGAAATAGACGCCGTGGCCGTCGATCGCCAATTCAACTTCAACCTGCTGCGCGACGGGACGACACATTGTGCGTGGGCCTTAGCGGTCTCCCCAGGACGGCGCTCAGCGGATCGCGCGATAGAATCGCCGGGGGAAGGGTGAAGGGCGTGCGGTGGACATCATCACGGGTCTCTCCAGATCCGACAGCACATCGACTTCTTTCCCTCATCATCAAAGCGATCAACTACCGCTCCTTCGATCGCAATTACTGGATGTAGAAACGTGCGAGCATCTCAACCGTTGGCGCGGATCGTGTCCCAATCAAGTCCGTAGCGTTTGAGGAAAAGGTTCAACAGTGAATTGTAGTTCGTCGCCGAATTGTTCGACCGTGAGGCCCCGTAAAGCGTCCGCCCCGCCTCCGCCCTAGTGCGCGAATTCAAACATGTCTCGATCACCGTCTCAATCTGCACCAACGCGATCCGGTCCAGCTCCGCCATTCTTTCCGCTCCGAGCACCTTTCGCGTCAGCGGGAACCGTTCGCGTTCCGCGGCGGAATCGCTCCACTTTTTCCTAAGGTGTTCGATCTCCCTGTCCACACACGCGATCGTTATCCTCCCTCCGTCCGCGTAAGCGGCCATCCGCACGACCGAGGCCTTCAGGTCGCGAAAGTTGTTGTTCCACGTCGCCGCGGGCGAGGTCGCGAACTCGAGGTACTTCCTTCGGGCCTCCTTGCTCATCGTCACGTTGATATTGTTTACACCCTGGAAATCTTCAAGCTCGCGATCAAGATTCGGTTCGATGTCCTCCGGGCGATCCTTCAGGTCCAAAAGATGAAAGGGAAAGGAATCGATCCTCGCCAGCAGATCCTCACGAAACTCCCCCGCCGCCACCTTCCCCCTCAGGTCCGAATTGGTCCCCGCGATCAAGTAGAAATCCACCTTCTGCGATTTTGTGTCACCGAGCTTTCTAACCTCCTTGTCTTCCAGAACCGTAAGCAGCATCTTCTGCACCTCCGGGTCCAGTTCTCCGATCTCGTCAAGGAAAAGCGTCCCGCCGTCGGCCGATTCAATTAACCCAATGCGATCGACCTTAGCATCCGTGAACGATCCTTTCGCGTGCCCGAACAACTCGGACTTAACGATGTCGCCACGCAATGTCGCACAGTTTACGTGTATGAATCGTCCCTTCGCCCGGTTCTTTTGCACCCGAAGTTCATGTATGCGCTTCGCTAAACTCGTCTTACCGACACCCGTGCTGCCGGTTAGCAGGATCGGATAATTGAAGTTTGACGAGACGTGCAGGATATCGTCGACCATCTTTTCCACTTTTGAATTAGCCGTCGAAATGTGACCTTTCAGCAGGGCGATGTCATCGTCCTTTTCTTTACGGAATCGCTGCGCCAGTCGGTTATAGCGTTCTAGCTCGAGATCGATCACGAAATAGCTCCCCTTGCCGTTCACGAAGGACGACTGGATCAGCTTCGCCGGCGCATAACGGGCCTCCGCCAGCATGAACAGACAGATCTGCATAACGTGCGTACCCGTACTGATGTTCAGGAAGTACGACTCCCGTTCCGGATCGAATTCGTAAGACGTCATGAGGTCGAAGAAAGCCGCATAGACCGTTTCGAAATCCCAGGGCTTCTTCTGCAGATCGATCTCATGCAGCCGCACCTTCGTCTCCGATCGGGCCTCTATGTCCTCCGCCACCTGCACGGCTAGCGCCTTGTGAGTCTTCTGATAGATAAGCTCATACCGCGCGACCGGGAAACCCTCATGCATGCACAACCCCACCGTCGGCCGCCACTCCTCCCAACGATCCGCTTCAACCTCTGCCGCATCCTTATCCGGCCCCAGGCACCCCAGCACTACGATCTCTTTTTCCATTGTGTGACTATCGAGAAATATAATTGTTATAGCATTAAATAGAAACCAAACCTTCGCCATTCGATGGACGATCCCAATAAATCCCGCAAATACAGTAGTTAACCTAACAAACGTCCTTTGGCACGTCCCTCGCACTAACTAATGTTGACAGTCGGGACGAAGTTCCTTCAAACCGGCCGTCGGCGACAAATATTTGAACAAGGAGTAAGGAAAACCTTTATGCATAAAGACGAAAATGGGGAACTCAATTCCGAAGAAGTGATCGACGTGGAGGCCTCGGCGAAGGCGGGGAAACCGGTCCCGCCGGGGAGCAAATATCGCATCCGCGTCGACAAGGACAATTTCACGGTGGACCGGTCGACGATGACCGGGGCGGAGATACTCGGGCTCGTCAAAAAGACCCCCGCGACGCACAACCTGTACCAGCACGTGCACGGCGGGCAGACGAAACTGATCGGGGCGGGGGAGTCGGTGGATTTCACGGAACCCGGCGTGGAGCGGTTCACGACGATGAAGATCGCGAACCAGGAAGGGGAGGAGCGCGCCGCACGGCGCTCCTTCGCGCTTCAGCCCGCTGACGTTGAGTTCCTCGACCGCACGTTCCGGTTGTGGGAAGCGGTCGTAGATGGAAAGAAGCAGTGGGTGATCGCTGAAGGGTTCAAATTGCCGGCCGGGTACAACGTGGCGGAGGCGAGCATCGCGTTGCGGATCGCCCCGACCTACCCGGACGTGCAGATCGACATGGCGTACTTTTCACCGGCCCTTACCCGGGCGGACGGGCGGCCGATGAACAATCTCACGCAATTGAAGATCGACGGGAAAGAGTGGCAGCAGTGGTCTCGGCACAGGGCGGCCGGCGACTGGCGCCCGGATGTCGACAACATCGAGACCCACCTGCTTTACGTGACCGCATTCCTCGAGGGGGAACTGAAAAAATGAACAAGTACTCTCTCAGGATCTCCGGCCGCCATCACGATCAGCTCCGGCGGCATCTGTTCCCCGGCGACGGGCTGGAGGCGGTCGCGTTCGCTCTGTGCGGTCGGAACCGCACGGATGAAGAACACATCTTCACCGTTCACAAGGTCGTCCCCGTGGCGTATGCGGATTGCGATCGCACACCGATCTCCGTAACGTGGCCGACCGAGGCCCTCGCCGCCATCCTCGACGACGCCCGCCGACAAGGCCTCGCGGTGATGAAGTTCCACTCTCACCCCGAGTTCTTCGAGCGGTTCTCCAAGCTCGACGACGAGTCCGACGCGGAAACGTTCGCGTCGGTGTCCGCCTGGCTGGATGACGGTGAACCACACGGAAGTGCGGTCATGCTGCCGGACGGCCGGGTCTTCGGGCGGGCAATGACGGAGGGAGGCGAACAGGCTTTCTCGAGCGTGACGGTAGCGGGAGACAAGCTATCGTTTTGGTATCAGCCGGGTGACTGCGATCCAGATTTCGATGGAAAGCTGGCCGCACAGCTGCAGCTCTTCGGATCCGGCACGACGGCCCGGTTGCGGCGGCTTCGGATCGGCGTGGTCGGGTGCTCCGGCACGGGCAGCTTCGTGGTGGAGCTGCTCGGTCGGCTGGCGGTCGGCGAGCTGGTGCTGATCGACGACGATCGCGTCGAGGACCGCAACCTAAACCGCATCGTCAACGCGGGCGAAAGGCACGTTGGCGAATACAAAGTGGACGTGCTCAAGCGGGCCGTCGAGGCGATGGGGCTCGGAACTAAAGTGGACGCGATTCCTCGCAATCTATACGATCCGGTCTGCGTGAAAAAGATAGCTCACTGCGATGTCGTGTTCGGCTGCATGGACACCGCCGAGGGCCGACACCTGTTGAACCGAATCGCGGCGTTTTACGTTCAGCCGTATTTCGACCTCGGCGTGCACCTGTTGGCGGACGGCGAGGGCGGGATCGACGAGGCGAGCGGGGTGGTGCACTACCTTCAGCCGGGCGGCTCGAGCCTGTTTGGGCGCCGTGCCTACACGCTGGAGGAGGTTCGGGCGGAGGGGCTCCGACGCACGGACCCGGAAGCATTCCAGGCGGAGCGGAAGGCCGGCTACATCGAGGGGGCGGACGAGAAATCGCCGCCGGTGGCGAGCCTGAACTGCACGATCGCCGGGATCGCGGTGAACGAGTTCCTCTCCCGCCTGCACCCATTCCGGTCGTGCGACCCGCGGGATTGCGACGTCGTCCGGTTCAACTTCATGGAGACGTTGACAACGAAGGAGAGTGCACCGGAGGAGTGTCCGCTGCTGGCGCCCCACGTGGGGCGCGGCGACGTTGAGCCATTGCTCGGATGGTCGTCGCTGAGCATGCGGGAGGTGGAGCCGTGATGCTGCTGAATTTGATCCGGCGATTATTTGGCAGGTTGTGGACCCGCAAGCCCTACCCTCTGCGGACCGTGCTCGCTGACAAGATCCCTGACGACATCGATCCGGGATCGATCTATCTGCTCGGCACCACCGGCCGGCCATGGGCCGCCGCCTTCGCGTGCCCATGTGGGTGCCGCGAGCTTATCGAACTGAACCTGCTGCCGGAGGGGAACCCGAGCTGGCGGGCCGCGGTGCATAAAGACGGCACCGCCTCCCTGCACCCCTCCGTCTGGCGGACCATCGGCTGCCAGAGCCATTTCTGGATACTACGCGGCAGGATCGTTCGGGTCGGGGACTTGACTGATGATTGATCGGCACCCTTGGGTACGCCGAGAAACGGGTTCTCCGCACGAGGGAACGGTTCACCGCAAAGTGAAACGGTTTCGCGGTCCGGTTCAACCACTCACGGAACCGTGAAATGCTTGCGTGGATCGGCGAAACGGTTTTGCGGATCGAAGGCGGGTCATTTGTTTAGCAGCCGATCGTGATCGCGCGTTCGAGGTCTTTGACAAGGTCGTCCACACGTCGTCCTCGATGCCAACGGACCGGCGGAATAGACCGGGCGTGGGAGCGAGCCGGCCGCGAAGCTCTACGGGTAACAGGGAAGGATCGCGTTTTCGAAGAGCAAATTCAGTGCACCGCTGATGTCCGCGGAGTCCTCCACGATGAGAATCATCTTCGGCGTAGAGGGGCTAAATCGCCGGTCAATTGTTGCAGAATTCTTGAGCGATGTAATGTGGCCCAATTGGCCAGTAAAAGTTATCGGCATCGCGCCCCGTCAATGACATTGCTCCAACCTGCTAGTCAGGAATAATGTATTCCGATCAAACGATGCACTCCGCCCATAGGAGTTATTGCGAATCGTCAGTGTCGGACGCGGGTGCCGCGGAACAGGGGTTTAGCGTGGTAAAATCGGCGACTGAACCGCTGAATATATCCAAAAACAATAGCACAAACAGGCAAAAGTTACGAGGATAGGAATCTCGAGGGTCGGCAGATAGGAGCCCGAATTTGGCACCTACGGTTCATCTAAAATCGCCCAACGCCGTGAAGGAGGACCAGAAGTATGGCTCATGAAAACCTTGCTGCTTATTTTGAATCAAAGACAGTGCTGCTTTTTGCATGGCCTTTGATGTAGATTGTGTTTTAAGGTACTCAGCGTAGAACGCGACGGCGAAAAAGTTGGTCGATTTGTCAGTTGCCTCCCACTGCGATGCGATGATCGTCGTGCTACCCGAACCGAGCATCGCCCAAGGGACGCTGATGAGGCCTTCGCCGTTGTGGACTTTGCTGGTGTCGCACGAGGCGAGGAACGCCAGGCTGCCGGGTTTCAGGCGGAGCGCGAGTAGATCGTTGACCGTGACTTTCCCTGAATCGCCAGGTCCCGGAGCGAAGGCGAGAAAGGAGGAAAGTGGATCTTCGCTGTCGAGTTGGGCGTGCATCGAAAAATGGAGTATATCTGCGCCGGCTGCGGACCTCATGAAGGTCTTCCTCGTGGAGCGAATTACAGGAGCGGTTCCGAATAATCCCCCGATGCTTTTCGCTTCGTCGTTTACATGGGCGAGTCGCTGATTGTTGAAGGTGTCATTTGCAAAGATCGCAATTGTCTTTCTGCGAGGTGGCTCCGACGAGAGGCTTTGCTTTAGCAAATAGACCGAGGGCGAGTACGAGATGGTATTGGTTTCTATAAGGTATTTGCTCCCGTCCGGGCTTAGGGCTTGAAACGGGATACGCCACAGAAGCTTATCGGGCACGAACACTAAGTGACTCGATTTGAGCTTCAAAGGCTTGAGTAACAGATCGAAAAGTCGCTTGCCGTTGCTTTTGAAGAATATCCGGTCATTGATCTTTGATCGGGTTTCTTCAGCGAGTTGAGAAATTTGTTCTTCCCCGAGCCCCAGTTTCACGACCCGAAGGGCCTCACCGGGTTCGATGACGAAGGCCAGGAGGCTACCGGACGGGGTGAACTCGTATGAGATCACGGACGTGCCAGGCGGCAACTTTAATCCGACGGCCGAGAAATCCTGATCCAACTGGCTCTCAGTTCGTCGTTCGCTGACGATCTGCTTTTCTAGTTTGATGAGAGACTCCTCGCTAATCTTTCCATCAACAAATTCCTTTGAGGTCGAGAAGAGCTTCGTTCGACGAGACTTCGACAGGTCGGCACGGGGCTTGAGCCCCGATTCTTCGATCCGATCCCTTAGAATATTCGCTTTCAATTGCTCGGAATACTCAAAAGCTTTAATAGGGGCTTGCTCGGACTCGATCTCGGACAGCAACCGATAAATCGAATGATTGACCTCCATCATCCCGATCGAGAGGGACGGCGCATCGCTGTTGCGGAACGGCTCGAATGCCCCGAGTGCCTTGCTCGCGAATTCTCTCGCCGATCGCTCATCGCCCGATCGCCAAGAGCCCAATGCGAGTTTGTAATAGATGCCCGGCAGATCGTCACGGTAGTTTGCCTCCTCGGTCAATCGGCGTAGGGTTTCGGAATGGTTGATAAGCTCTTTCCAATTCTTATCCCGCTCCGCGATCGTGCTTTTCCAGTACGGAATGAGGAAGTCGGAACTCGCCTGCTCTTTCGCGAGCTTCGAGAAATACTCCTCCGAGAGCAACCGGTTACCCTTATAGTTCTCGACCAAAGCGCGTCCGAGAAAACGCCCAAAGCCAAATGCATTCCGCTTGTCAATCAGTTCGAGTTGCTGAAGATACTTTTGAGCCGCCGGAATGTCATTCTCGTATAGTGATCGGAGCAATAGGCTTGTTAGAAATTGTCCGGAGTGCTCGTCGACACCTGCTCGAAACGAAAGGCTCAGGCCCTTCAAATAGTGGTCGGTTGCCTTACGCGGTTGGCCCGTGGCATCGAGCATATTCGCGAGTTCCAGATGCGCCACGCGGTTCCTGTGCTCATATCCGACCCCTGATGAAGCCTCGATCAACTTCTCGGAGTAAGCGATGGCCTTCGCTTGATAGTGCTTTGCGCTCCAGGCAAGACTTAAGAAGCGCAGTGACTCCTGGTAAGTGGTAGTATGCCCGCCGGCTAAGGCCAGAGATTCCGCCTTTTCGAACCAGAGGATCGCCGAGAAATCGTGCCCGGCTGAAAACAATGTTCGTCCGACCTCAAGGTAGTAGCTCGCGAGCGTCGCAGAATCGTTCGGAGCAAGTGATAGAGCAAATTTAATGTTGTCTAAGGTTGGAGGGAATTCTTGTTTCCTTCGATAAACCGAGGCCTTGCAGAAATAGAGGTTGGCTGCGTCTCTAGGAGAGTTTTCCCTCAGGGTCCGATCGGGTGCGATTCGATCGACCGATTCAATGGCGGCATCGAATCTTCCCAATTGGATGTATGTCCGGCATAGATACGAAGAAGCCTGAGCAGCTTCGACGATACGCCTCGCTTTCATCAGGCGTTCTACTTCCGAAGGACCGCGAGCAGCTATCTGGTCGAATAGACCCTGCGCGTAGAGTCTCGCAATACTCTCCGGGTTGCGCTGCGCGTCCGCCGTAACCGAGATGAGGACCAGAATGAGCGCGAACGTTACGGTTCGCTTCAATCTAGTCCTCAAATTCGGGTTATTATCCATTGATCGCTCCTAACTTGCAGGTGGTCGGCAATTGCCACCGCCGTCATCATCGCCGCCGTCGGCTCCATTGTTCGGACGACAGTCGGAACACTGACGTACGGGGCAGTGATCATCCGCACCGAAAAACGAGAGTAGTTGTCCCACCGCATACGAGGCGAAGCTCACGGGCAGGACCGCGACCGAAACAATGCTGCTTGCAGCGAAAATGTTTCCCGCGAGCGTTACAATCAAGGCCGCAGCCACAAATAGGGTTTTGAGTCGTTTCATTTTTGTTTCCTCCCAATATGGGTCTTTAGAAATTCATACATCGCACCCGTGACGAAACGACCGGATACACCGTGCCCCGCCTGTGTCGCATATATGAACCAAACATCGGTACCCGCCTCTCGCAATTGAGATTTGAGGCCGAGAACGTCCCCTTCGGGGACCCTTGAGTCCAGCTTCCCCCTGGTCAGGAACAACGGTGTGCCTTTCCATCGCGACGCGCTGTTAAGCGGGGAAAGCTCGTCAAGCTTTTTCATTAATGCTTCATCGTTGGGATCTCCGTATTCATTTCTAGCGAATTCGTCGATCCAGCTTTGTTTCAGATAATTTCGGATTGATACAAGCGGATATTCCGCTATCACCGCGCGGATGCGGGAAGACTCTTTCAGTCCCGTCGCCAATGCTACGAACCCCCCGTAGCTCTCGCCCCGAACGATCACATTGTCTGGATCGAGATCAGGCTGCTTCGCAATCCAATCTAAGAGTGAGCTTATATCCCGGACGGCATCTTCTCTCTTGGGCCCGTTATCGGCATCCATGAATTCGCTGCCGAACCCTCGGGAGCCGCGAATGTTGGTATGAATGATCGAGAGTCCGAGAAAAGCTGCGAACCGGACGTCAAGTGAATTGAATGTGGGGCGATCAAGAACTTGCGGACCCCCGTGAATGAAGATCAAGACCGGAGTCTTGCGCTCCACCTTCGAGGGCTTAACGATGTATCCGGAGATCTCTTTACCGTCGAATGATTTCCAGCGAATGGTCTCAGGCGACCTTACTTTCCCGGCGAGTACTCCCGGCATACTGGACTCGGTCCAATTGGTCGTTTTCTTCGACCGTATATCAAATGATCTGATCAGTGCCGGCCGAGCGATGTTCTCGATGGTGAAGACCACCTCGCTGTCCGAAAGCCAGCGCGTATTCCAGACCACGTATGAACCATCCAAGAAATTGGTCGTTTCCGGTTTGATCCGTTCGTTCTTGATCTTGCCTACCCAGAGAGTGTCGATGCCATCGAATGCCTCCTGTACGAGGATCCGCTTCCCATCCGGTGACGGTTTAATATCGCCCAAGTGCCCCCGAACATTCTGCAGGCTCACGATTTTCTTTCGGTTGTTTCGAAGGTCGAACGAAAGGAGGCAGCTCTTGCCGCCACACTCGGGAGAATCTTCATTAAGTATCAACGCCTTCCCCGAAGCGAAGAACGCTTTCGTCGAGTTTCCCGACTCCGACAGCGGCGAAAGCGCTCCGGACTTGATCGAGTAATTGAAGATGTTCTGATTGCTTGCGGACTTCCAGTACTTGAGCAAAATGTTCCCGCGGTCTACGTCTATTACATTCCATAAACCTTTGAGATCGACCTGGAAGCAGGTGCTTCTATTCAGATCATGTTGGCAAAGTTTGGTCACCTTCGCTTCGTAATCGTTATGGGTGTAATAGATCGACTTGCCGTCTCGAGCCCAGATGAATGAGTCGACCGAGTCATCCTTGCCCGTGAAATTCGAAAGCTTCCGAAGGTCTTTCCCGTCCCACAGAAACAGCGCGTAATTATCCGCATCGTCTTTGTCGTTATTGAATGCGATCAGAGACGAGGTGGGGCTGACTCTTAAGGTATTAGGGGAGCGACCTTCGACGAGTAGGCTCGGCTTCTTCAACGGAGCTTCAACAGAATAAACGGCAGTCTTCTCATCGGTTACAAGCAATTTGCGAGCCTTGCGGTCCACGTCCCATATGAGATTGCTCTTTATCGCAGAGGGCTCATAGAACAAATGCTTCACGTCATCGTTCTTGATGCGCGGCACACCTTCGACCTGGAACGATGCCGGGACGGGAAAGTCGCCAGAAGGCTGGGCTGGCGTCAAACCTGCAAACACCCCGATAAGCGTCAAAGCTAGAAACGCAGTCTGCCCAAACTTGTTGATTCCACTCTTCATCTCGTTCCAACACATCGCATTTCAAATGATGTCCGCTGTTTTTCTATGGCTTCGGACCTAATAGGATCAGTTGTGCTTGTCCCGGGCTTCTTGAGCCCTTGCGGCGGGCCAACGATACGATTGCCGTTCGTCAACGTGATAACCAGTTTCCATCGGTATGTTTTCGCAGGTTCGAGAACGACGCTCGAACGATAGGAAGTCTGAGATTTCGATTCGAAATGATCGATCAGATTTTCATCAAGATCGGCGATGTAAATTTCATACGAAGCAGCACCCCTAACGGCATTCCATTTAAGGACGACCTCCTTTCCGTCTGAGACAGATTCAAGGTTGACCGTCGTCCTGTTCGAGCACGGATTCTCATTACCACGCGTTTCGACATTTCGAACGGTGGGCGCCGGAGATAAGGCTTTTTGTGTTCGTCCCTGACCCGATTTCTCGTTCTTCTTTGTGTTTACGGGCCCGCTACGACGATCCGGATCTTCTGGAGCCGGAGGATGATCCACCGGCGACGGCAACGTTTCGGTCCCCAGCGGAGGAACCGAATCCACATTCATGCCTACGTCACTATGGCCGCCTCTCGCCACGGTCGTCTCAGACGGAGCAAGTCGATCCCCGGCAACCAGGTAGAGCCCAATGATGAGCACGAAGATTAACCCCGCAAAGGCGGATGCTCTTGCGATCGGAAACGTCGAAAAGCGGGGGACAGCAAAGGCGCTCCGTGGACGTTGGGATTCGACCTGCAGCGAGTCTTCCAGGACGCAGTTCAAAAAATCGTGCGGTGTCGCCACCGGCAGTTTTGCCCGACATTCTTTACAAATGAGTAGGTGTCTGCCGATCTCCATCGAGCGAGACGCGTTCGCCCGGTAAATCGCGATATCAGAAGTTGATAGGTGATTCTGACTCATTTGTTCATCAACTCCTTCAGTCGTTTGTGAGAGTCGCACGAGCTTCTTCACCACTCCCGGGCTGAGCACAAGTGGCGTTCGCCGCCCTTCATTCAAACTCGCCATCTCCGCGATTTCCATATCAGTCGGTACACCTGAGCAGATGCCCCCCAACTGCATGCGACTCAGCGACCGAAAGCTCCTTAACGGCGAAACGCGAAATCTGACTGGTTGTTAAATAGTCTGACGCGTTCATTTTCGTATCGATCCTCCGAGCCTCACTCGGGCGTCGTGCCGGGCTTTCTTGATCGCCGCCGCGGTGCTCGCGGTTTGTGCAGCGATCTCCGCGTCCGTCATGGGCAGCCGGCCAAGGATGCTAATCCATTCAGCGGAGGTAACATCGAGCAGGTCCGCGAACTGCTCATCGGAGATCCCGATTTGCAGAAAATATATAATCAAGTCTTGCGAATGAAGCAGCAACGACTGACGCTGCCGCAGAGTGAGCTGGCAAATTGCTTGCCACACTTGCTTGATCAGTAAAGCAACTTCGATTTCTGTTTGTTTCTCGATCGAGGTCTGAGCGGCTTCGTTGACGGATTCCAGGGGTAAGCTTTCTGATCTTGTCGCGCGAGAAAAGTGCCGCTTCACCTCGTTGTAGGCGGTCCGAGCGGCAAAGGAATTCCACTCGCCCTCGGACATCTTCTCGCTCTTTTGTTGATGATTCAGTCGCCAGCGCCAGATCCTGCAGGCGATCTCCTGAACAAGATCGGCGGCTTGGGCGGGATCTCTCGCCGCTTGGCGGCGGGTCACTATTCGCTTGACGATTCGCAGGGACGCCAGAAAAGAATTTTCCGCCGCCGCATCTGCTTTTGGATCGCGCTTCGGATCCTGTCCATCATACCCGCCATGCTGCGGGAGTTCTTCTAGAAGAGATTCGATCATGCGGACTCTCTTGTCGAAGCAGGATTTCAGATCGGTTCAGGGAGTGAGTTCCCTGAGTTGGTCCTTTCCTACAAAGACGGCTGCGTATTACTGTCGTCGAGAACATTGCGCTGAAAGTTACCTCGGGTCTTGTGTTGGTTTGTTACAACTGGATTAGTGAGCTTCGCGGCTCCGGCCCGGTGATTCCGAATCGCCAAAACCTTCGACCGCCACCTGTTCGCTTAGCATAAAATTTTGCATTAGCCCGAGAAAGCTAGTCAAATGTTTCGAGCTTCAACCGAAAACGCCGGCCTAGGCCCTTTAGCGCGTCACGACCCTGTCGACACATATCTTCTTGGTAAAACGGGAGCAAAACTCGTACCGTACGGCTTATTTGTGCCGTGCGACTATCGCTGATCGTCTTATCCTCGGTCAAGCGCGCCGAACTCCCGACCGAACCTAGCTGATTGACGTCACTGGTCTTGGTAAGTTTTTTGACCCGTTGGTGCAGAAACGCACTGAGGCCGGTTCATTTTTGCACCAAGCGGCATATCGGCGATCCAAGATCTGCCCAGCTTCTCTACCTCATGAATGTGAGGTCATTCCAGTTCTTTCCATGCCGCAAATTCGCTCGGTCGAACTTTGTATCTCGCGACGTTTCCGTCGTGCAGGCTGACCATCTCCGTTTCGATCGCGCGGAAAAGGTCCTCGCGGTCGCTCTCCGGGATGTCGTGCGCTTCGATAAGCTCACGGATCTTACTCACAACGTCCTTGCCCGGCACCCTATCGACGATGATCGATCTGACAATTTCGTGAATCGGTTCCCGGTACCTAAGTTTCAGAAGATTCGGCTCGCCCATCGACTGCTGGATCGCGGTGTACGCACGCGAGGAACGATCGTAAGCCCATAGGTAAAGGTCCCGGATCAGGCTGATATCGTTTTTCTCGTACACGGCGAGCAGGGCGCTCACGTAGGCCCCGTTGTCGACTTCCGTGAATGAGAGCGGCTTGAGGTTTTCGCGAATCAGGGGGATATTCGCTACAAGTCTTGCCGTCCGCTTGTTCACGTCCTCGAACGCCTGCAGGTAGGACAACTGCACGATCGAGAACAACGACTGCTCGAACGGGTCCGCGATGCCGTTCACCTTCTCCACGAACAGGTCGAAGCACTCCTGAAGCACTTGAGGGTTCTCGAGGGGAAGGTATGTCGTTCCGCTGATCCCTACGCGGATCGTGCGCACGCGACCCGAAGCCCTCGGGTCCCCCAAGAGGTTTTGGGACAAGAGTGCGTGGACGCTGCATATCTCGTGGGAGCTTATGCGGTGATCCTGAACCGAATCCACGATGTATTCGATGGCCGCTTTGTGGTTCAGGATCATCTGGGCTTCCGATGCGTCCTTCCCGGTCGCCGTTTCGCCCAGCTCGATCAACCGCTTGGTCTCGAGCAGGGAATACGTGTTCCCTTCAAGACGGCTCGAGTTCCAAGACAAATCGATCAGCAGCCGGTCCAATATGTCCCTGGCGTAAGTGCCCGCGAGCCGCTCCACCGATTCCACGCGCCCGGCCGTCTGTAACCGATCGCGCTGATCGGCGGAAAGGTAGAAAGTTCGGTTCGGTTCGTAAGAGCGCAGGAATTCCTGATCGTATCCGACCGGCACGCGTTGTGCCGTGTCTTGTGAAACATAGCGGAGGAGGGCCTTGGACTCCGGTGAGAGATCTATACCTTTAAAGGAACCGTTCTCGTCCGGCTGAGTTCGCTCAAGGTCTGGGCTTTCGACTGATTTTCCTGGGGCACTGCCCTGATCGGCGAGGACGTACGCACGAGCGGGGCCGCTGCCTTTCGAAATTATCAGGTTGCGGTTTTCCAATGAACTCAACGCTCGCCGGATCGCTCTACGTCGGGTTTCGTCAAGTTGAGATATGCCTCTCGCACGCGCGATCGAGCGGACGCTGACCTGCGGCTCTAGGCTCAGCAATCTCAAAATAAAATCTTCGATCTCAACTTTCTTGGTCGGCACTGCTCTCCTTTTAGTAAATAGAATTTCTATTTACCTTGGTGATTATGCACAGGATCCAAGCTGAAAACAATCATTACTGGGACAGAAACTGTCCCAGTAGATGCCTGTAGGGACAGAATCTGTCCCATTATAAACCTAATGGGACATAGCCGGGACAATTAATGTCCCAGCAAAAACTTGATTCCGTCGATATTTTCTAGTATCGAGATCGACCCTCCGATCCAGTGAAGACCCTAACCCTGGGTAACTCCCGCGCGCCGAGCGGCCCCGCAGTCGCGTGTTCCAAAAAAGGACCATAGACCGCCACCGCAGTTCGATCACCGTTACCGGATCGTCCGCGCCAAATTGAAACAAAAAGCTGTCGGCAACCCAGATAACGCCTACGAGTTCTTGTCTATGGCATTCGATTCGAACACGCCGGACCGCGCCCGGAAGGCGGGATTTGAAAGAAACAGCTCAATGGACCAATCGACTAGTCCTGGACGTCGTCCACCCGCGAAACAAAAGTACAAGCGGCGGACAGGTCATGGCTCGGGCGGCCGTCGGGAACTCTCCGAAAGCGGTGACGACCAGAAGCAGGTGCCCGTCGGGCATATCGAAGACTAACAACGATCAGGAGAATTGCATCATGTCAGCAAACATTT
Organism: Chloracidobacterium sp.; assembly: GCA_016716365.1. Taxonomy (GTDB): domain Bacteria; phylum Acidobacteriota; class Blastocatellia; order Pyrinomonadales; family Pyrinomonadaceae; genus OLB17. Next base: position 167,159 of record JADJWM010000017.1, read on the forward strand.
CGCTTATCGGCAACCTCGGCAAGGAACCCGAAACAAAGATCACCGACAACGGGACGTTCATCGCGAACTTCTCGATCGCGTCGAACACATTCCGGAATACCGCGGAGGGACGCGTCGAGAAGACCGACTGGTTCCGCGTGACCGCGTTCGGGAAGCAGGCGGAAACGATCGCCCGCTACGTCCGCAAAGGCCACCGGCTTTACATACAGGGCCGGCTCACGTTCAACCCGTGGCTGGACAAGAACTCTTCGCCGCAGTCCGGCGCCGAGATCGTCCTGCAGGAATTCCAGTTCCTGACCGGCAAACAGGACGGTGACGGCGGAGCAGACGTCGTCGTTCCGCAGGCGGATATGCCGACGGAAGTCCAGCAAGCCGCGGCGTACTGATTCCCCCGATCTCAACCTGCCCTACCACCCGTCGACCACGGACCGCCGTCCCTCCGCCTGCACCCAGGCAACGAGGGCGGCGGTCCGCCCCTTCACGAGCTACCCATAGGTGCGAGGGACCATGAACCATCGGATCGAGCGGATGCGGCATATCTCGCGCGCGTACGTGCGGGCGAACCGCGACAAACTGTTCCTCTTCGGCGACAACCTGGAACGCCGCGGCTTTGGCGGGCAGGCCGCCGCGATGCGCGGGGAGCCCAACGCGGTCGGCATCCCGACCAAGAAGAAGCCGAGCTACGCAGGTGACGCCTTCTTTTCCGATGAAGAATTCGAGCTGAACGCGGTGGCGATCGATGAAGCGTTCGCCGAGGTAACGTCGGCCCTGACGGAAACGACCCGTGCGATCGTCATGCCCGAAGCCGGCCTTGGCACCGGACGCGCCGAACTCGCCAAACGAGCGCCGCGCACCTTCGCTCACTTGGAGGCTCGGTTGAAGTTGCTCGAAAGACTGTAGCTGCCTGACGCCCGCACGTGTTCCTCAAAGTGTCGCGACTCCAACTTGAAAGGGATTTTCGAGCCTGAATGAAAGTGATTTTCATTCGGGGCGTGGAAAGCGCTGGCCCCCAAACAACGAGCGTTTTCACCCGGTGCAATCCGGGGCAGATGAGGAAGTTATGGCCGAACAATTGAACATCGAACAGCTTAGAAAATTCACCCCGCAGAACGCGATTCTCGCTTTCTCGCCGGTCAACACCGGGTCGCCGATGCAGGACTGGTGCGCCCATCTCGGGAACTACCCGATGCGCCGCATGGAACTCGAGGAGTTCGCGATCCTCGGCGACGTCGTTGTACGGATCGCCGACGAACTCGAACCGGAGCCGGTCGATCGCGTCCGGATAATGTCGCTCGAATATGCCGTGCGGGTGCTCGGCGATGAGGAAAACGGACGCGAGTTCGTTCGCTGCGTGAAAGCGATCGCGAGCCCCGACGCGGGTCAGTTCGAGTACGAGCAGATCGCGGCGTATTACTACGGCGAGATCCGCAGGCGGAATGTGAGCGATGTGCTCAAGGAAATGGGAATTCTCGGGATGCAGCTCGAAGCCGTCGCCGCGACCATCCCGGACCGCGAGATCTCCTTCGAGGAGTTCGACCGCCCTGATCAGAAGCTGACGGTCGCCGACCAGCGGCGGGTGAAGGAAGCGGCAAAACTTCAGAAGCCGCTGCCTCCACGCGCGTCGATCTTCGACGATGAGATGAAGGCGGTCCTCGCGCGTGTCGGATGCCAAAAGGCGAGCCGCATGATCCACGACGAACTAGCCGCCTTCTACCTCGAAGACGGTGACAAATCCGTCGAGGAACTCGATCGCGACTTCCTCACATTCGAGAACCTGGACCAATACGACGAAAACGGGATCATCGGCCTCACGATGAACAGCGGTCAACGCTCCGTGGTGGTATTCGATCTCGATTGCGAGGTGGACGCGTCGTGCCTTCCGCCCGAGACCGGGCACCTAGCGTCCGAGGTGGGAAGGCTGTTCGTCGGCCACGCGATGGGCTCGAAGTCGGTCCAGAACGGACGCAGGATGATCGGTTGCGCCGGATCGCCGATGCCGTCGAATCACCCGTTCACCGATCAGGAGTTCGAGGAGTGGATGTCGCTGTCGCTCGACCGGATCTACGATCGCAGGGTTGTGCGTTCGGGACGTCGATTGTTCACCCTCGGGAAGGGTTCGGTCGTTGAATTAGCGGTCGAACAGGAGGTCAACCCCGAATACGAGGAGATGCAATACGCCGCCGCTGTGCTGAGGCTACTGTGGCGACGTCAGTACGCGGACTTCCACCTGCGCAGCCTCCGTCGCGAAACCTATCAGGACGCGTACCTCGCCCTCCGCGAAACCTCCGACACGGCGGACGTGGCGGCGATCAAGAAGCGGGCATACTCGGATTTCAAGGAGCGTAACAAGCTCTCCCTAAAGGAGTTCACGGCGCTCAACACCGTCGCGAAATCGCAGGAGGCCCGGCTGCGCGACCGCATCACGCCAGCGGCGAAGCAATGGCTTCGAAAGATCGAGAAGGCGACGGCCGGCGGCGTTCGGTTTCTCAAGTTCGCGCTCTACAACGACGCTGAGGCTAAAGCTCTGACCCGTCAGGAGAAGCAGCGACTTTGGGACGCGGTGCGCACCCGCGAGGCGGAGATCAATGTACAGAGCAGCGCCAGCACCTCTCATCATCAGCCGAACCTTTTCCCGCAGCCCGCGACCCAGAGACGCTACGTTCAAGTCGTCCACGCGGCCTGAAAGTTGAATGGCAAAACACGCCCGAAAGGAGCGGCGGCCAGGCGGCTAGCGAACAGGGTTCGAACCTCGACGTTGACCGGCCGTCGCTTTCGAGCGTGGAAAGAAAACTAACCAAAAAGGAGCAAGAATCATCCATGTCAGCGAATATCTCGATACTAGGAAACGCGGGACGCGATGCCAGCCTGCGATACTCGGAAAAAGGCACGCCGGTCGCGAGTTTCCCGATCGCCTCCAACTCGTTCAAGAGCGGCCCGGAAGGCCGCGTCCAGGCCACGCATTGGTTCAACGTCACCGCGTTCGGGAAGACGGCGGAAACGCTCGCCGCGCACGTGAAGAAAGGGACCTACCTCTTGGTCCATGGGCGGCTGTCGTTCAGCCCGTGGCTGACCGAAGGCGGCGACCCACGATCGGGCGCGGAGGTGGCTCTCTTCTCATTCGAATTCGTCGGTGGAAACCGAACCGACGTGCCGGAAAGCGGTGCCGCCGTACCCGATAATCCGGAGCTCGCCACACCGGCCTACACGGGTGAGATTGACGAACAATCGCACGTCGCGGAGCCTTTCGTCGATCAGTTCTAAAAGACGAGTGTCTCGGGAGGACTCACCTTCGTGACGATCGAATAGTGAATGGGGCATCGGAAATTTTCGGTGCCCTCTTTCTGTGAGGAGCGGGTTATGACCAACTCGAAGATCGTAAACGACAGCGGCCCCTCCCACGCGATCGGTACGTACACGCCGATCGTGTCGATCTACGCGGACGCTTCGTGCCTTCGGAACGGCTCGTCGGATCGATCTGCGGGCGGCGGGGCGGTGATCGTGGATCGCAACCGGGCCGAGTTGAAACTGTTATCGACTTACCTGGGGCCGGTGACCAATCAGCAGGCCGAGATACTCGCGTGCACGACCGCCCTTGAGGAACTTCGTCGGCCGTGCCGCGTCGAGATGTTCTCCGATTCCCGATACGTCGTCGACACGATGAACGGCAAGAATCGGATGAAGAGTAACAGGTCTTTTTGGATGCAGCTGGTGCAGCAAAGCTACGGTCACCATGTAACCTGGCGGTGGGTGAAAGGGCATGACGGATTCTACCTTCAGGAGGCCGCCGACCGTCTAGCACGTGCTGCTTCAGCGACCGGAAAAGATTTGCTGCCAGAAGATCTCGAATTCCTGACCGAGCGTCTTGCGTTCGATGGGGATCAGCTAAGTATCAGGCCGTTCGAGATCGAGATCGAGAAGATAGTTGATCGGCATAGAGCGTTTTCGAGCACGAGCGTCGACAACCCGAAGTTCGGTGTGAAAGCGGAACCGCCCTCCGCATTCTCGTATTGATCGAACCCGGGCGCTCACGCTTTCGATTTGCTCCAGTTTTTGAACGACCCGTCACGGTCGAACAGCAGATTGAGCGCGTACTCGACCACGTCGTCGTTGGTGATCTTCGTGCCCATTTGTTCGCTCGCGAATTGAAGATACTTCTTCAGCCTCTTGTCGGTTGCGCTAAGGATCTTCGCGTGCATCTTAATGTAATCGAGGCGGTTGATCTGCAGGATTGGGCGCTCCGGGTTGGATCTTGCCGGGCGGTTGTTATCGGGCATCGCTGTCATAGAAATTGATCGGCTCCTTATCGGGTTTTCGTATCTCCGGAGAGTGGCCTTTCAAGTACCGTGCCAGCTCTGCGGATCTAAGCACCGAGGTGTAGTCAACGCGTCCCTTTCGGTGAATAAATGAGCCGCGGAAGCCGGTGTGTCGGAAACAACAAACAAGCTGCTCGTAAACGTACGACAGGATAGACCGCGATCGGGGCCGCGTAATCCCTGCAACTCCGTGTGCGTGTGCGAATTACAAGTTGTAATCAAGATTACGAACCGGACCGCGGATCGTATCCCCCGACAGCGGCACGTGTTTTGCGAATGTTCGCTTCGCGAGGCCGGTTTACGACCGTTGTTTAGCATCGGGTTGTGAGCTGTGCATTTCGATTCGGATCGCATGAGAAAACGTGAACGCGAAAAGGTGATCGGCAAACTTGAAGGCCCGCCCGACGGTGAGCACGGGCGACCCTTGTGCGTACGGCCCTACCGGTCGGACGAGAAAATGCTCGACGAGATCACCAAGGAAACGGGTGAGAGTCGGTCCGCTCTCGTCAGGCGGATGATCCGTTTCGCTTTGTCCGACCGGCACGAGCGTTTCGGTGCGAACCGGTGCCGGGACAGGTTAGATCTGCTGATCGACCAGGGTCGCCGACGCGTCGCGGATTCCGAGCGTCTCGACGAGATCGTCGAACGGGTCGCCCGGCTTGAGGATCGGCACGAGGCCATCTCGCGCGAAACGTCGATATTCTTGAGCGAACTCTACTCTTTATCGAGCCTGTCGGTGATGGTGATGAACATCCTTCTCACCAAGCTCGTGGAGATGACGGCCCCGCAGGGGACGAGCCACGAAAAGATTATCCTTGTCGCCGACGGGACGATGGCGAACCTTATCGCCAAATCCATCGCCGATTTCGAGAAATGCCTGGCCCACCACGGTATCGAAGCAGAGTGGGAGGATTCGGACGGTTTGTATCTCGCGACCAGGATAAAAGGGCTCGGCTCGGACCGTTCCGCAAAACCTAAACCCGGCACCAATTCGAAATGAGGATCGTCGCGAGCGTGCAGTCGAAGAGGGGAAGCTCGCGCGGGCTGGTGCATTACATAGCGCACAGCAAACTGGACCCGGAACGCGAACCGCCTAATTCGCGTGAGCTTTTCAACGCATTCGCCGATCAACTCTCCGTCAAAAGCGCCAACAATTCCCTCAAGATCGGTGTCGCGAAGGACCGACCCACCAACGACGAGCTTCACCATCTCGTCCTGTCGTTTCGCGACGACGATTACCGACGGTTAGGGGCGAACGAAGCACGGCGCCGAAAAGCGGTAAAACAGATCGTCCGCGCAGCCATGAAAAGCCTCGAAGGGCACGCAAATGCGGATCGATTGCTGTGGACGGCCGCCATGCACCGGAACACCGCCAATCCACACGTGCACATCGCCTTACAAAAGCAATATTTCGCGAACGAATGCGAGAGACAGGCTTTGAGCCGGGTCCCGCGCGAAGCGCTCCCGCACTACGTACGCCGCGATGCCGGAAAATCTCTTGTCCTCGGCTACCTGATCGAAGCCGCGGGCGAGAAGATGGACACGATCATCTTGCGCGAAAGTTCTCGACGTCGCGCCGAAAAGATGATCGCTCGGAGTGATGCTGCCGAAGATCGTTCAAGGCCCGGAGAGAGTATGAAAACGAAGGAGGAAATCGGCGGTCGTTTCGCATCCGAACGAAATGTTTTGCGCGACGCGATCCTCGCCGAGTACGAGATCCGCCGGATCGACTCCCGCATCGACCGTCTGCTCGAACATGGCGACCGGATGCGGTTCACCGTCAGCGATCCGGTGAGGGGCGGAAAGATGAGGGTTTCGCTTCGGGAACTAGAAGCAAAAAGCTCCGACACGGAATCCGACCAGCACGCTGCTCCTTCGGTCCAGATAAAGACGATCCTGCGCAAGATGCTGGCGAGGGAGGACGCCTCGAGAATCCAGATCCAGACCGACTCCGCTGGTGTTCTCGAGCAAGCTGATCGAATCCGCTCCGAGTACCGTAAGACGGGCCGCAAACTTCCCCCGCCGTCACTCACGAAAGAGCAGCTCGATTTGCTCCAGGAACGATGCCTTGAAGGCGTCGAGATGCGGAGGTTCTCATACCTCGAAAGGGTCAGGAACGAGCTCGAAAGGGGGGGCGAGATCGCTCCGAGAAGCAAGTACGATCTGAGGTCGATTATCGCCGAAAAAACTATCGCCGAACTTAGGGCTCACGCTCACGAAAAGGAGCACGCGGAGTTGAGAGCGAAGGGCTACTATCGACGCACCGATGTCGGAGGTGATCGCGCCGTGTCGATGGCGGAACTCGATCGCGACGAAAAGGAACGCGACGCCTCGGGCGGATCATTCTTTGCGAAGCTTAAAGACAAGTTCGTGCGTCGGTCGAACGAAACGAGGATCCGAGCGGGAGAACGCGACTCCGTGGATCCTCGACGCCTCATCATCTCCAAGCTGGGCGAGGAACTCGCCAACATTCAGAGGGGGAGAAAACTGGAGCTCAGCAAGGCGAAAACGCTCGAGAAGATTCTCACAGGAAGCTCGGAAGATCGCCCGACGGAAGGGCACTATTCCCCGCTCCAACTCGCGGAGGTGGAAGTGCTTTCGCTTCCACTCGGACAGAGAGCCGAGTACGAGAGTAGCTGGCAGAGTCAACGGCTCCTGGTCGAAGCCGCAGACACGGACTGCTCAGCGTACCGCAGGCTGGCCAAGTCGGGCCCGACCGCGGACTTCGCCGCGCATAAGCTCCAAATGATTGCGGGGCGGGCCCTTGCAAGAGAGATCGTGGCGGATGTCGAAGTCGGTAAGGCCACGGAGGATCTGAAGGTTTTTCGCGATTCGTACCGGTTCCTGAGACATCCGGTTTCCGATCCCGAGTCCGGAGCGATCACGTATATGTGTCTCCACGATGTGGACTTGCCCCAGAGCGCCTCCCTGCTCGATCGCACGATGCACGAGTTGTTCGAAGACCGCGAACGCCGAACGCTCCGCCGAGCGGTCGAATCCCAGGCCAAGGAACGGGAGAAAACGTTGAAGGACGATCTCGCCCGGGCGACGGAGATCGCGAAGTCGGCGACGCGGGACGCCTCCGAATTCAAAAGCTATTCGATCCTGGGTTTGTTCGCCGAACCGTCTCACCGCCCGATCTTCACTTCCGGCGAGATCGCGATGCTGGAACTGCGGATCGCGAACACCCGCAACGCGAGCGAGGCGAGTCACCTGCAAGCGGTTGTCGAATCCGCGAGCGAGACACCGCTCCGGTCACTCACCGATCTACTTCGAGATTTCGAGGGCAGCAGGCCGGTCGTAGCGGAAGATAAGAAGACGGAGCCAAAGGTGCACGACGACGCTGGTTTACGGGGACGCGAGCGAGTTCCCGAAACGAGGAGCGCTCACGACCCAACTCCACGGACTTTCCCCGAGCACGGTCGCTGAATCATCTTGGCTTCTCACAAGAAGTGGGCACGCGACTTGCTCAGGTGCCTCATCGCAGCGAAGTGGGAGATCGTCCCTTAACAACGGTGTGATGAATTCGGATTTAAGCAATCAGGTCATAGCCCAGCTCGTCGACGCGGACGATCGATCTCTCCCCCGGCGGTCGCTCGACCTCGGGAACATTCTCACGCCGGAACTCGGTTTGCTTTCGCCCCGACGGAGCGAGATCGCACCAAAAGGCGCCGGCCGCGATGCCGCACTGATCGCCTACTCCGAGCGTCTCCGGCACAGCTACAAGACGAACGAAGGCGGGATCAGGGAAGGTATGGTGAAACTCGCCGACGCCTACAACAACGGCCAGACGGTCGCGGTCTCGTGCTTCTGTCGTGCCGGTGACGCATGTCACGCCGATGTCGTGAAGATGGCGATCGAGAAGGTCGGGCGAACGATGAACGCCCGCGAAGTCGCTGCGGAGAAGCCGGCCCGCGCGGTCGACGAACGTACGCCCTCGATATACGCGAACCCCAGGACCCAGCGAGCGATAAACGAGATCCTCTCCTTCAGCCGATCGGAGATGTTGCTCGCGACGTTGGAGGACACCGAGGGCCGCAACAGAAGCGAGCACGCCTCGTATCTCAACGGACATTCGCAGTTCGTCAGGGACGCCTACGAGCGCGGCTGCGTGGTTCGCAATGGCGCCTTGATATCGCCGAAGGATGTCGCATCTGTTGCGCCGCCGCTCACCGTGGCGACCAGCGAGTACGCCGTCAAAAGGCTCTCGACGATCGTGGGGGAGGAACGAGCCAAGAAACTCGCGCCGCGGATCGTCGAACATGGGAACGCGATCGCCGGTAGGTCCGCCGACCGCGATACGACGATCAAGGTCTTCAACTGGATGTACGAGGCCCTGGAAGGCAGAAATGGATTCCTACCCTCCGGTGAAGGAATGCCCGAACATGAGTCGAAAGAGGAAAAATTCGAAAGGACCTTGACGGAGATATCAAGGGCCGCAGTGGAAATGTCCCGGCTCGAACCGTCCGATAAGCTGCTCCCGATGGACCACCAGAACCAGCATGCGACCGTTCATCACGATCAGTTCGCCCCAGGTGAATCCAACGATAGCGATATCGAGCACGACTCCCTGGAAGCGACGGAATCTGTCGTCGCTCTGCAGGAGTTCGATCGTTTTGAATTGGCGGATCCGACTCTTTCCCGCTTGTCATCCGCGATGTCCGCTGAAGAACTCAACCGATGGACCGAGATTCGCTTGCCGGTGATCGACGAAGAGCTCGAAAGCGGTACGTCGGTGGGATCGATCCTGAAGATCTACCAGAACGGCGTCTATCACGCCGCGAAAGAGGGGCCGGCGGAGAAACAATCGGCGATCGACAATCTGAAGTTCGCGTCCGCGTACATCCGCCACCAACTGAAACAACCGGAGTCCAGGCTGCGGCACTACAATCCGCGCTATCGCGACTACGCGGCGATGCTCGAGAGCGCGACGTCGCGGGCGGAGGTGATCGACGCGGCCTCGACGATTCGTTTGGAGAACGCCCGGACCGGATTCCAGTGGGAAAAGCTTCCGGTAGCGGAAAAGGCCAAGACCGACCGACCGCTGACCGCGAAGGAAATGCAGTTCCTGTTAACCGAAGCATCCCCGCGCCACTACACATCGGAGATGACCGCGACGAAACTCTCCTACCTGGCCGTCGGGCACGAGGCCAGAGCGAAAACCGAGGCTTTGATGCGCGCGGAAATCGCGCCGAGCCCGGAAGCCGTGCAACTGATCGGCAGTCTCGAATCAAGAGTTAGAAGGCGAGATCTCAAAAATTCACTGGCCGCCACGAGGCATTTTCTAGCAAGTTTGAATACCTCGAACGACGAGCTGCGTTACAAGAATGTTTTCGATCACAGAGAGCTGTACCAGAGGCTGCCCGCGGCAGAGAGGGACTTTGTATATCAAAGAGCCGTCCAGCAAAAACAGTCGCTAGAGTCGAAGCTCGCTCCCCGCGAGAAAGGTGATGAAGTAAGGGTCAGTGACTCGACCCACGCAACAGGAGAGATAAACACTTCGCTGAAGCACGATGATCTAGCGGCCTTGCGGCGCGCCGTTAAGGACAACGTCGTCGAGTTAGTCGGGCATAATCCCGAAGTGACCTCGGTTCAACTCGCGGAGAGGACGAGCCTTGTATTCGGTGCGGCTTTGGCGAAGATCGGCTTCTCCGATGTTGACGTTAAGTGTGAGATCGACGCGATCAACAGGGAAATGGGCGAGGGCGTGGTGAACGGTTTGAAATCGATTAACGTAAATCAGCACCGCAGGGATGTTAACCAGCACATGAACTCCAGAAACTCTTCGGGAGACACTGGCTCGCGCGTGGGTGCGACGCAGGAGAGGTTTTCAGACCGGCTCTTGACCCGTTGAAAGATACCTGCACGGCGAGAACGCTTAAACAGGTGGGCCAGTGAGCGGCGGACGGGTTCGCCCTATGCGGCGCCTAACTGATACGGGTGTAACTCCCTTGGATGCCCCGTAAATAACCCCGGACTCATTCAGGGATCTCGTTGCTTCGAGGCGGTCAATTCCTTACCTTCTTGTTTGGAGAGTCCGGCTGTTCGATCAGCCCCACAGCAGCCAATTGGTTGGATGTCGGATCGGAGGTAATCTCTCTAACATCCTCCAGCCGGAGAGCCCCTCCCTTCCATCGCCGCTGTGAGCCCGGCGTCACGACCAGAAACCACGCCGAGGCCTCGTCGCGCCTAGGACCTAGTGGCATCGCCCAAAGGGTGGAGCGGTGGTGGCTCTGCCGCGAATAAAGGTAAAAGTAATTGCGGTGAGCGATAGCGCGATTGGCGTTCGAATAACTGCGACCCTCTTTCGGGTTCCACACCACACCCTCCATTTCTCTCAGGTCTTTGGGGAATCCGCCGCGCTTCTTGTTGAACGAGAGGAGGTCACGCATGATGACCTCGGCCGCGTCCACGGGCAGGTCAGCGGCACGCTGCCGCTCGGCCACCCACAAGCTGTAGACGTACACCCCGACGACGAGCAGCAGAGCCAGCGGAAGGAGGACGAGCGATATCTTCAAGCTGTTCAGCATATATCTCCGTACCTTCTCTAGAGCGTGTGATAGCGTTGTTCGTACCTGCTCGACAGCCGAAGGCGCAGATCGCCGGTCAGGTCGTCGAGGGCGTCGGCGTATGGGTGATCGAAAGAGCCTTCCACTTCAGGCGGGCTTTCTGATCTGACGGCGCCTACTGTTAACGGTTTGAGCAGCCCCATCAACCTTTCGTCGGTGTAGACCCGATCTACCTCCCTCGAAATGAGTTCGGAAACGTCCTCCCGTACGGACTTGATCCCGGCACTTGCCGGCGAAGGCGGGGAAAGGGAGAAGGTGGGGTCGATATCTCCCAAATGCAGTTCACGCGGCGATCCTTTTTGCCTCGCGGCGAAGGATTCCGGCAGCACGGCCAGCGGTGGATACGCGGCCCTGATCGGCGGCGCGGTGTCGCTGATGATAAGCACTTCCGAATGGGCTGCTATCTGCCGGATCTCCGACGGCAGCATGAGAGAACGCTTCTGCTCGGCGTATCTCGTGTTGTCCGATCTTTTGCCCGGGAAATCCTGAAAGGTCTTCGAGAAGATCGTCGTCTCACCAAGCTGCTTCGAGGCGTACTCCGCCGTCACGTCGTCGAGGCCGGGCAGAAATATCTTGGTCATCACGGTACCCAGGATCGCGTTCGCTCGCTCCCGTCCGTACTGGTCGTACATCTGCGGCAAGTCCTGATATCCGAGGCCGAGGCCGACTCCGCGCCCGCGCCCGATACCGGAGATGCGTTTCACCTCCGCTACGTTGAGCTGATACGCCTCGTCTATGAGGACGAAACACGGGAACTCGGGCTCGTTGAGACCGTCGAGTCGCATCTCCATCACCGCCTGCCCGAGGAACGTCGCGATGAACTCCTTATATATATCCGCCGCCCCCTCGGAGACGACCAGGTAAACGGCTGTCCCGGGGCTACGAAGATCGGAAAAATCCACTTCTCTGCAGCCCGCATTTTTTTCCTCCGCGGTTCGCGGCATTGTCACCTTTCGCGCGGGCGCAAGAGTGAACGGCCGGAGCTTGTTGTACAGGCCGATGAGGATTGACCCGCGTGTTTGGATCGGTGCTTGCCGGAAAGCGAGGTACGCCTGCTTCGCATATATGCTCGGTGAGTTCTCCATCGCCTCCGCGAACGAGTCCTTCTCCTGCTCCCCGAGCGACAACAGAAAATCGGCCGCGAAGGCGGGGATCGCCTTCTCCCGGTACACTTCGGAGATGTGTAGGAGAATCGCAGTGAGTGCGATCTGTTCCGCATCGCCCCAGAACGGATCCGCGTTTGTCTTGCGGCGGCTTTCGATCCCGATCATCATCCCGGCGACCTGGCAAGCGAAGGCGGGATCGTTCCGGCACTTCGGGATGAAGTTCCACCGATCGCTCTTCGACGGGTCGTTTAGGTCGAGGCGGAAAACCGTATTCGCGGCGCCCGCCGTTTGTGCGAAAAGTTCGCCTTTCGGGTCGTAAACGAGGCACGAAGACCGGCCGAGGATCGCCCGGATCATCGCGATGAAGAACGTTTTCGATTTTCCGGAGCCGGTCGGCCCGAACATCACGAAATGCCGGAGCCACTGTGCCGGGGGCAGAAACACATCGCGGCCGCCGAACGCTTTCGCGACCGGCAAGGCGTTCGCGGGGGTCGGCAACCCTCGGATCCGGTTCATTAAACCGCAACGGATGAGGTCGGCAGCCTTAGCCCACCGAGCCGATCCGTGAGCCGTGCTCATCCGCCTGATGCGGTAATTCGACAGAAGCGAATAGGCGTCAACGCACCCGCCGCCGACGCAGCAAAGTGCCATCGCCCAGAAAACGAGGTTGACCAGACCCGGTTCCGAGAAAAGCCATCCGGCGAAGAGGCTTAGGACCGCACCGATCACCCCAAGCATGATGAAGAAGGCTCCCTTGCCGATGTCGCCCGCCCAGTGCCAGAACGCATTGTACGAAGGCAGGTACTGCTCGTTCGCCTTGCGTGGGATCCCGTATGCCGCATCCAACCTTTCTATCCGCTCGCGGGAAAACATAATCATTCTACGGGCGTTGCCCTGTCGCTCTGAGCACGTCACTTTGCTCGCGAAGTTCGCGCATCGCGGTTTCGTTCAGCGGCAACGCGTCCCCTCGCCACCGCCTGATCTTCCAGCCCGCGGAGCTCAACTGTTCATTGCTGCTGAACGGAACCGGTGTTTGCGCGGTGCTGGATGCCTCGAAATAAATCACGGAGTTCGCCTCGCTGACGGGAAGGGGAAATTTAAGCAGTATTGCGGGACCGACGCTCGGCGCTTTTGGCAGTGTCAGAATCTCGAACGAAAGTGGAGCAGCGCGGTAACTGAATCGCAGTTCACTCAGGCTTGAACGAAACGAACCATCCTCGATTTCGATTCCGGGCGGAAAAAGTTTCCTTGCCATCATCTCGCTAATCAGTTCGACGTAGGAGACGTTGGCTTTTCCAGTGGCCCCGTGCCTCGCAAACACCGCCAGGGAGACAGCCATCCCTACCGCCCCAGCCTCTCTGAGCCTGAGAGCCGTCTCGTAGGCGGTACCGGAAAGCGGTTCCCGGTGGGAGATCGGGCTTCCGGTGTCCGCATCCGGATTTTCCGATCCACCGTTTTCAACGAAGCGGAGCTGAGCGTGCTCCAGTCTGGACGGAGCGGTCAGCCTCACCGCGACGGTGATACCCGCCGTGAGTAGGATAAAAACAAACGCGCCGGACCGCGACGGGTCGATGAGCGAGCGCAATCGCGCAAATCTGCTCGGAGTAGGCTTCTCGCTCTTCACCGATTCGGATCGGGAATTTGCCTGTCCATTCTTCTCTTTCATCATCGGCAACCCGCCCCAACCAACTGCGGCCATCGCCGCGCCCACGACTCATCCCATTCCGCAAGCCAGGCATCCACCACCGGATCGAACGCGTTCGTCATCGCCAGCAAATAGTCCAGCTGCAAACCGAGCAGCTCGCGCGCCTCGCCGGTTTTCACGAAGTAGCAGAAAAATCGGCTGAGCGACCGCTCGTCGAGGCTCTCGACGGAATTCCTCACAAACGCACCGGCGACATCTATCGATTCCCGGATGCTCGGGTGATCCTCCATCCCCGCGATCCCCCGCACCGCGTCGAGCAGCTTCACCGACAAAGCGAGCTGAGCGGACGTGGCCGTTGGGGTCCGCGCCCGAAGGATCTCGAGCTCCTTTTCGACGGTCGGGTTCGCGAACCGGCTGTAAATGTGCCGCGATATGAAAGGGCCGCTCAGTTTGTGGCGCAGATCGTTCGAGGTCGTAATCACGATCGGCCGGGATGCCCAGTCGCTAACCCCGATGCAGCCACCCTCATATCGAGGGACGTATATGAGTCCGCGTTCGAGCGGCATCAAAAGCGAATCCTCGATGCTCGCACCGAACTTGTCGCTCTCATCGAGCAGGAGCACGGGCGGAGCCGTCCGCGGTTTCGCATCGGCCGCTTTCGCGGCCAGATCGTACGCCAGACCGACCTCGCCGAGGATGAGGAACTGCCTCTGCCATTTCATCCGGCGCGCGTTTTCCATCGCGTTCGTTTTCTCGCTTGCCGGAAGCCCCTTGGCAAGCAGTACAACCTCACGCATCCATGCCTCCTGCTCTTCGCGGTCCCAGTCGTAAAGGATCTCCTCCTGCCGGAGCCCGTCGCGCCCCGCGACCACGCAGATCGTGAGGTTGCACGCCGCGGCGAGAGCCTCCGGGAACGCCGTCTTGCCGCTCCCGCGCGTCCCGGATATCAGCCATGCACGGCCCGACTTCAGGCTCTCGCAAAAATCCCCGAACACTTCCTCCGCCGGAACATAACCGGTGTCGCAGAGGAGACTGTACAGGTCGCCCTCACCCCCCTCCTTCAAAAGAACGCGCGGGTCGATCTGCGGGCGGTCCGGATCGTGCGGGATCATTCCTTTGTCGCCTCCTGAATCGGTTTGCGGCCGGCTAATGTGGAACTCTCCGGCAGGCCGGTGACCAGAACGTAGCCGTTTGACCCGGCGGCGACCTCCAGGAAGGTGTCTTCGCGTTTGTTCTTCAGGATCGCCCCCGACAGGTCCTCGGTCATCGACTCCGTTCCCCGTCGCAGCGGTTCGGAAAGGATAACGGTGCCGCCGGCCCTGATCGCGCCGATCGAGCCGAGAACGGACCCCGCCGTCTCCTTCATCCCTCGGAAGAAGCTTGCCCACTGCGATGTGAGATTTCGTCGCTTTCCCTCGATGCCGGACGCGCCGTCGCGACCGAGAAGCTCCCCGTTGAATCTGACAAGCTCGCCGGATACGGGGTCGATGAATCCGACGATATCCACGAAGGCCCGAACGGACTCGCCCGCACGAACATTTCCCACGATCATCGTCCCGGCCGGATAGGCGTACCCCTTCCCTTCGACGGCGCGGGTCAGCTCCATCCGCACGAAGCCGCCCGAGTTGCGCAGCGTGTAGAGGGAGCCGACGAGGCGGACGGGCAGCAATGTTCCGAACGGTATGTGGTTTTGCAGTACGGCTTTTGGTGACACCGTATCGGTGGCCGCGGCGCCTTCGATGGGTTTGCGGATCTCCGCTTGGGGATCGGTCTTTCTAAATACACCGAAGAAGAGGGATCGGCCACGAGCGCCATCCGGGTCGGATTCATTCGACACATTGTCAGGCGTCCGACTGTCCGCAGCACTCGTTTGTTGAAGATGGGATAAACCAGGCTTATCAGTCGAGCTTTGCGGCGGCGTTGTCACCGGGTATGAGGCTACTTCGGCGGGGCGCACCCCGCTGTCTTGACTGCCCGCTCTCAACCCAGGCAAAACATCGCCGGCATCCGCCTTCGGATCCAACGGCCCAGTCTGTGCGTTTTCATCCAGAACGATCGGGGTATCCAGCTGCGTACGGGCCGCGGAGGTCGATGAAGCCGGTGCGATCATGCTGAGCGCCATCTTTAGCTTTTCGTCCTCGGTCGCAGGCGGAGCGGCTTGAGCATTCTTTTGCCCGCTTCGGTTCACCGCTTCCGGCTTGGGTGAGGAGAACCATCCCATGCCGAAGAACCAAGCTACGCCGACGACGAGGAGGCAGAGAAAACCCCCGAAACCCGCGACCGTCTTGAGAACTTTCCACCGGCGCTTCGTTTGTGGGGCCGCAGGTTCATCAATCTGGGCGGTCTCGTCCTCCTCCGCAGTTTCGATTTCGTCGGATGCTTTGTGCAATAGTTTCTCCCTCGCGTCATCGTCCTCGAAACCGGGAAGCGCCGAGGGTATCTCAACCGGATCGGGTGTTGCTTTATCCATCTCTTCGCTCCTTAGTTCTTTCGATCCCCGATGTTCCAGGTAATCGGTGCGTCGGCGGCTTCGCGATGCGCGACGAGGACGCGGATGTTTTGATTGATCCCGAGGATGGGGGCTTTGTAGACGAGTGCGTAGTAAGCGATCGAACCGGCCTGCACGAGCCCTTCAAGCGTGGTCGACTCCACGTATTGAGGATCGATCCGGGTGGTCTGAATGCCGTTCCCGCCGCTGTCGCTCGTCTGCACCTGAAGCTCGGGCGAACCGGGCACGAGTCGCAGATTGGCCGTGGTGACGTTCCGCACGCCGACCACCACGAGTCGCGTTTCCGGATCGAGTTCCGTGACGCGCGATACGGCGAGCTCAAGACCGTGGTCGGGTTTGGACCACGGCGCGAGATGTTTGAGGGGCTCTTTGATACTTTCCGCGAGTCTCTTGTTCGCAAGGGCCGAGATCTCCACTTCCGTCCTTCTCTTGTCCGCCCCCTTGACGCGAACCGGTTTCGAACCCGGGACATCCGCGTACACGGAACTAATCGAAGGGCCGTTTTCAGGTTGCGTTCCGACCGGGGACGGCTCCAATTGAGGAACGCCGGAGACGAGCTTCGAGACCGCCCGCGAGTTCATCGGAACCGGCGAACCTCCCTCGCCCCCGAGATCATAAGCCAGGCCCGCTGTGCGCCGGGCCGAAATCACCGCATCGCGGTCGTATGTGACGACGCAGCGGTGCGCGTTCTTCCTGAGTTCCGCGACGGGGATCAACTCAAGAATCAGAACCAGCCCCGACCGCATCTGGAGGCTGATCGCGCTCGCGGCCCCGCCATCACGCGACGGCAGGAACGATTCGCCCGGGTAGATCGTGATCGACCGGTCCGTCTCCTTCGTCGGCGAATGAAAAACGGAAGCGAGCTTCGGGTTCCCTTCGTGGATGTAGTAGATGCCGTCCGAGGCCGGAAACTCCACGATCGAGACCGCGTTCTGTGCGAGACCGAGCCGTATCACGGTCGGTTGCTTGGGGTTGACCGTCACCCTGGCCTCGCCGGAAAGGTAATCCGGTTCCGCCAGATTGACGACCGAGACCGGTGGCGCCTGCGTTGGTGCTGGTGACCTTGCGGGCGATGCGGCCCCCGCAGCCGCCGCGGGGATCACCTTTTGACCCCGTTTCTTGACCAGCTTCGACCCGATAGGTCGCAACTGTGCCTGTGCTTCCATTTCGGAAGATCCGAGTAGGATCGCTGCCGCCAGGAAGACGGCAAGAGCGAGCTTCGATACTTGAACGTTCATAAGATTGATAGGCATTGTTTCTTCGGATAGGTTCACTGTTCGCGAACCGGGTTCGTTTGTGGATCGGCCACCGTACCCTGCTCGGCAGCATCGGCGATAAGGGTCACGGGAGAGACGGATTTGCCGTTCACGGGCTCGACCCTGAACCGCAGGATCGTGAACCCCGTGCGCAGGTTGTTATCGTTTCTCACCGGGGAGAAGGGGCTGTCCTTGAGGAGCAGCTTGGCCTTGAGCTGGACGGATTCCTCGACGTCCTGCCCGGCGGCTTTGCGGCGGATCTTCCGGACCCCGATCGCACGGAGAACGTATGGGTCGTTCTCGTCGACGGTCAGGTCCTGAAGCTCCCACGAAGAGTTGACGCTCTCAGCTTTCTCCGCCGCCAAGACGCCGTTCTGCTTCAGGCGCGTCGCCATCGCGATCGACAGATCTGGGTCCAGCATCCGCAGCAGCTTGTTCACCTGGCTTTCCCGCGTCGATTGCTCGACCTGATAAAGGGCGGTGAGAAATTCCTTGACCAGGTATTTCTTATCCGTGGCGGTGGGGGTATCCGGCGAGATAGCGACCGTCTCCGTAGAGCCGTAGTCGCGGTTGTTCAGTTCCACGACCCGGCCCAACGATCGATCGACGACGATTCTGTCGGCTTTTCTCAGCGAGAGGTACAAATTGATCCCGACGCTGAGGGCGAGAACGATGAGAAGCACCCAGACCGCCTTGAACAGCGAGGAGATCGTGACGATGTCCTCTGGGTCGCGGGTCAGATAGAGCGGTGCATCCGCAGGTGATATTGGTTCTTCTGCACACTCGGATGTTCCTGATTTTGAAGTTGTT
Source organism: Chloracidobacterium sp. (assembly GCA_016716365.1). Classification (GTDB taxonomy): domain Bacteria; phylum Acidobacteriota; class Blastocatellia; order Pyrinomonadales; family Pyrinomonadaceae; genus OLB17. The sequence goes on from JADJWM010000017.1 coordinate 185,367, forward strand.
TCTTTCATCGTTTTCGATGGCGGTCTTTCCCGCCGGATGCGAGCCAGTTCGCAAAATGGGTGCCAGAGCGGAATTGGCCGGTTGTTCTTTCCCAAGCCCTGTGTCGGGCGGATTTTGGAGCGATCCCGAACCGGGTGGTGCGGCTCGGGGCTGCAGAAATGAACCGATCTAGCGCTTCGCCCGCGGAATGCCCGCGAACGTCGTGCGGGCGCTCCGAGCCGGCAATCCGAGAACGTCGGGGGAGATGATGACCGGCCCCTCACGCTCCAAGCGCGATGCACCGCGATTCTCGTTAACCTCGTAACGGCTTCCGGTGCGCGGATCGTAGAGCACGACCATCGTGAAATTCTTCGGCAGGCTTTTCTTCTCAGTAGATTCCGATTCTGAGATAGCGATCGGCGACTCTAAATCGGGCGATGGGCCTTTCCTAACTTTCGGAAACTTGCCGTTGGCCTCAAGCCAGCGGTAGATCCTCTTCCCGTTCGCTACATAGCCGATCGTCTCCCGGTAAGGGGGTATTCCGTTCGCCGTGCGGCGCCCGGCCGGGTTGATCCGCCTTCCCCCGGTGGATAGTGTCCTCCCGCGAAGATAAGCGAGCACCGTTCCCTCGCCGGCGTTGTACGCGGCTAGGATGGACTCGACCCGGCCGGCGAAAAGTTTGCCTAAGTACTTCACGTACCGGGCAGCCGCGTGGATCGACGACGTGGGCTCGTACGGATCGGCGAGGCCGAACCTTGCGGCGGTCGCGGGTATGAACTGCATCAGCCCCCGTGCGTCTTTCGGGCTCGTCAGCCAAGGGCGGAAACGGGTCTCGTTGTATCCAATTACCCAGAGGATGCGCGGGTCAACGCCGTGCTCGCGCGCCGCGTCCGCGATCGTCCGCTCGAAAAGCCGCGACCGCGAAAGCACGTCCATTCGGGAAAGGGCGGTCCGCGTGATCATCCGCCTCGTCTGTGATGGAACCGGTGCCGGGAAAGCAAAGATAACCGCAAGGAAAAATGCAGCGACGATCAAAGTTCGTTTTCGCATGACCGGGCCGCTTCGCAACCGACGTGCCAACCACCCCGCACGCGAGCGGCACGAGCGTTGCACAGCGTGCAAAATCGTCGACGCTTTTCCGCTGCTCGCGAGGCGTCACGAAAAACTTACCCAGCGAGGACAAGAATGAAAAAACTGCGCGAAACAATACGGCACGCCACCAGATCGTTAGCTCCGATCATGGCGGTTCTGATTTTCACGAACATCCTGCTCGCCCAAGGTCCGATCTTCACCGGCGACGCGAGCAATCTTTCCAACATCATCCGCGAGTCCCTGAAGCTCATGGCGATCATCCTGTTCTGTCTCGGGGCGGTGGGGATCGCGTGGGCGATCTACAACAAGCTCACCGGCAAGGAATGGGGCAACCAGGCTTTCGGCTCGATCCTGTCGTTCGCGTTCGGGACCATCGTGGCGGTGTTTTGGCAGCTCGCACAGGGGCGTGCGGTCGGCGTCGATACGAACTTTTAGGAGGGGGCAAATGAGACGACGAGCTACGCGGCCGAACGTGTTCCGCGGATTGAAAAGATTCGGGGTTTACTCGACCGACTGGAAGTACATACTCGTGCCGACCGCGGCAGCGTACCTGACCCCATTTCTGTTCGGCCTTTGGTTCGGCTACGTGCCGCTTGGTTTCCCCCTTGGCTTATTTACGTTCCTTGTACTGCTCGGAACTTTCAATTACCTCCGCCTGAGCAAACCGGAATGCTGGCTCTCCCAAAGATTCGATGCCATTGCGGACCGATGGGCACCGTTTCGGCCTCCCCTCAATTCCGAACTAGATAAAGCGGATTGGATCAGAAATTAAATCAAAATGGATACAGCAAATCTTTCTTTCGCACATATCGCGGTCGCGCTGTTCGGCAGTTTTTCTTTCGCCGGCATCGGGTTCGCTATCGGTCGGCGGCTGCTCCCCCAATTCCGAATGCATCGCGAGCGGGTGACAGGGATCGCACCGACAACACGGAATTCTTCTTCGACTGAAATTCCCGGCGAAAAGGGACGGCTGCTGCCGACGGAGATCCTTGGTCTGGAGGGAAACATACTCCGCTACCGCGATGGGAGCTTCGGCAAGGCGTACAGCTTCGAGCCGGCGAACACCTTGTACGATGACGGCCGCCTGACCGAACAGCGGATCGACGATCTCAAGACGATCCTGAAGTTCGATAAGCCGCCGGGCACGGTCATCCAGTTCCGTTTCGCGAGTGCGATGGACGACGGCCGAGTGCTCAAGGATCATCTTCGCTCCCGCGACGAGCAGAAAAGCGATCCGATCGCATCCGTCCTCCAAGCTACGAATCTTTCGCTTCTCGAAGAAGCTATCCGTTCGGGGCAGGTGATGCGTCAGTCGGCGACCGTTTGGGTACGCGTTCCGGTGAGGGACAAGGCGGACAACAGTCTCTTCGGCTCCGCATTCCCGTCAGTCATTCGCACCGTGCGCGCGAACGGTTTTCTCCGCTTCCTGCGGCAGCCGATCCTAAAGGCAAGGAACGCGGTTGGCGAAAACATGCTCACGCGGGAACTCAGGGTCGAATCGGAATGCCGTTCCAAAGCGGCCCGCGTTTTTCAGGGGTTCGAGGCGAACTTCCCGAAATCGCTGAACCTTCGTGAGATGGACCCGGAAGATTTGTTCGCGTCTGTTTTCACGAGCCACCGACGCGATCACGCACACGTTCCGATCCTTCCCGAGGACGCGCGCGTCGATGTCAGGAGATATCTCGCCAGCGCTCCGATCACTGCCGGTGGCGACCAGTTCGTCCGCCACAACGGCACCCCCGCAAGCCTCGTCAGCCTCAAGAGTCTGCCGAACGGGTTCGTCACGGCCGACGTGATGCGTTACCTAACGGCGACACGCAACTTGTGCTTCCCGCATGAGATTGTCGTCGATCTGATGACGACTGAGAAGCAAGCGGCAAAGAAGGATCTTCAAAAGCGAATCGACCGAATCGAAGGCAGCCGGAACACCTGGCTTGGCTTCCGGAACCTGAAGAAGGACGCCGTGGTGATAAAGAGCGACCTTGAAGACCTGCTCGAACAGGTAGAAGCCGACAACGAAGAAATCTGCCGCCTGCGGATGAACGTCATCGTCTTCGCCGACCGATCTAAGGGGCCAAAGGAAGCCCGCATTCAACTGGAAATCCTCGACGAACGGTGCGATGCGGTTATCTCTGCGATCCGGAAGAAGATCGGAGCTGATGCCGTCAGAGAGGATGCCGTTCGCCAGCGTGCCATCTATCCGCGAATGCTCGCCGGGGAAGTGTCGGCCAAGCGAACCGGTCAGGAGCTTACCGAAACTGCGGATTCCGTAATCGCGTTCGTCCCGACCGAAACGAGTTGGCGCGGGAGCGCGCGACCGCATAGCATCTTCACCACTCCCAATGGTCAGATGTTCGGGCTCGACCTGTACGACCGGGCATTGATCAAGTCCCCGACGGTCATCGTCACCGCAGCATCGGGGGAAGGAAAATCCTTCCTCGCGTCGATGCTGATAACCGACATTCGCGCGCACCGCGGGAACGTGAAGGTGCGGGTGATGGACTACCGGCATTCGTTCAAACCTATTTGCCGTTTGTTCGGCGGCCGGCATATCGAGTTCACGGAAGAAAATCCAAAGCCCATCAACATCTGGAACTACCCCGGGATCGAGAACGGCGTGCCACCGACCAAAAGACAGCTCGCGATGATGCTGACCGACATCCTGATCCTTAGCAAGACGCCGAAAACCGACGCGATCACGAGCGCAATCGCATCCACCGTCATCGACGAGGTCTACAAAATGGCTTTAGCCAGGAACGGTCACGGCCGCCCGAAGTTCCAGCCCGTGCTCGGGCACTTCCTCGACATTCTGAAAAGCTACCACTGGAACGCGGGCGAAGCGAGGCAGGCCAACGAGCTATACCTAAAGCTAAACGTTCATCGGAAAGACCCGTGGCTCAATTCTCCGACGCACCCCGAATTCGACGAGCCTTCGATGTTCGACGTTTTCGAGTTGTCCGGCATCAGCAGCCTCGACGAGAAGATTCGCGAGAGCGTTGGGTTCCGCATCAGCGCCCAGATCATGCAGGAGATCGGGGAAGAGAACACTCACAACCAGAAGATCCCGATCCTTTTCCTGTGCGACGAGATGCGCGAGATCAACCGGCATTTCCCTGCGATCCAGGAGCTCATCGCGGAGGCGACCGTGACGGGGCGAAAGGAAGGACTCGTCACGGTCCTTTTCTCGCAAGCGTACGAGCATTTCACCGGGACACCCGAGCAGCCGAACGTCACCGGGATCGATCTCGTGAAAAACTCCGGCGTGAAGATGATCGGGAAGCAGATCGGCGGGTTCGAGCGCCTCGCCGACGATTGCGAACTCGCGCCCGAGACCATCGCGGCGATTCGGGGGGTCAGAAACCAGTACGGCCGCTACACCCAGTGGGTGTTCGTGATCGGGAGCGGCACCGACAAGATCGTCCAGATGGCGGAGATCCACCTGTCCCCCGCGATGCTCTGGGCGAACACGAACGACACGAACGAGGCGAACGCCCGCCGACTGGTCGAGAACGTCCGACCTGACCTTCCGCCCGAAATTGTCGTCTCATGGCTCGCGTCGAAATATCCGAGCGGCCTGACGGCGGTCGGGCTGACCAGCATTTCGCAGCGGGACCTAAACGAGCTTGGCGGACTGGAGGTGGTGGCATGATGAGAATCAACGAAACGGTTAGACAAATCCTTCTCGGCGCTGTTCTCTCGTCGATATTCATCGGCCTTGACGCAAGGCCAGCTCAAGCGCAGTGGACCGTGTTCGACCCATCCCAATACGCGCTGCAGATCGAGAAGAAGATCGAGGAAGCCGCCCGCTGGGTTGAGACGATCAACCACTACATCTCGATGTACGAGAACGCCGTGAAGCAATACCAGAAGATGGTGGAGAGCGTGACGAACCTTCGCGGCATCCTCGACAAGGTGGACGAGCAGATCATGCGGCACAAGCAGCTGATCACGACCTATGCGACATTGGGGCGGCTGATCCGCGGCACGTTCGAACTGAAGAAACGGATCGAAGCCGCCATAACGAGCCAGATACAGTCCGTGGTGAGCATCGCCCGGAGGCTCAAGAACGGCATCTTCGACATGGAGGCGAACAAGCGGGACCTGGACGACTTCCTGCGCCATTCGATAGGGCGCAGTGCGGACGCACACCTGGCGAACCTCGAACGCCTCGCGAAACTCGACTCCGAACTGGAGCGGATGCTATTCGACCGCGAAAACATGCTCCTCGATCTCGCCAAGCTTTACGAGGAGCGCGAGCGGATCGCGGAGGCGACCCGGGCGATCTCCGCGAACCCCGACGCGAACCAGGACGGCGTGCAGTCCCTTATCGACCAGATGCTTGCCGTGAACCTCCGCATCACGACCGTCGAGGGGCAGCTCCGCGAGCTCGAAGCGAAGATCCAGGCGAAGTTCATCGTCTACGGACTCAAGATCGAACAGATGACGGAGTTCGGCAAGGAGATCCGGCGCACGACGGAGATGATGACGGGCATCACGCGTGCCTCCGACGACTTCTTGCGCGAACTGGAGCGACACGAGATCTGGAACGACGACGTCTATCAAAGCCCGCTTCCTTAATGCCAACTTCCCCCGGAAGTCGAACTGCAAAGCAATGAAAGTTAAAAACAGATTGAGCGGCAAAACTGCCGCACTCACCGCCCTGCTCGCGTCCTGCCTCCTTGCCTGCCTTTTCACGACGACGGCGGCCGGTCAAGGGCCGCCTCGTCCCCGCCCGCCCCGGGTCGAAGGGCAAACGCCGATCGGGACGATGAACGGGCAGCCCGTGACCGCGAACGATCTGATCATGGGGATCAATCCGGACTCGCCTTTCATGCCACCCCTCGACGGAAGCCCGGCGCCCATCCTGCAGCAGTTCGAAAACCAGTACCCGGCGAACCCGACGGCAACTCCGCAGCCGGTTCCGGTAATTCCCCCGAAGCCCGCCGCACCGAGTTTCGGCGAGCAGATCACGAATCTCATGCGGACGGGGCAGGAATGGCTGTTCCGGTCGGTGCTCGACACGATCATCCGGCCGCTGATGCCGATCCTGACGTTCTTAGCATGGATCATCGCGAGCTTCGTGCTGATCGTCGCGTTCATCCGCCGCTTCCACGACAACCGGGGCCTCGGCCCGGAGCAGTTGGTCGCGTGGGGCGTGAGGACGATCATATTCATGGTGGTGATCGGGGCGAGCCCGTTCATCATCGACGCGTTAACGGTTACGGGGAAGTTCTTCGCCCGCCCAATACGTGGTTACAACAGTTCGCTCATCGCCGAGTTCGACGTGAAGATGAAACAGTATGTGAAGAACAACTTCGCCGTCGAGGACCCGAACGAACTCCTCGCCGAACGGCTTCCGAACGGCCAACCCGGACTCGTCGGGATCATCACGGATAAAAGCTCATCCGTAAAAGACGTCACGAGCGAGATGAACATCCTGGGCTGGGACATGCCCCGAATGTTCACGCTCATGGTGATCGGGCAGAACATCATAAAGTTCGGCTCCGTTTTTCTGGCCGTCGCCGGCTTGTTCATCCTCATTGGACTTAAACTTGCCGCTCCCGTGCTTTCCGCATTCGGGTTCGACGAGAAGTTCGCGAACCAGATCTTCTACCCGTTCTGCTGGGGCGTGGCGACGTTCGCGCTCGCGTTCCCGATCGTCAAAGCGGTGACGCTTTACGTTTGCTACAGCATCGGTCTACTCGCGCTCTCCATCTACAACGGCGAAGCGTTATTTTCTCTCGACCCCGCGACCGCGACGATAATCACCAACGGCAACTACGACCCGGCGTCGAGTGCCCTGATCGTCACGATTTTGTTCTTCGTTTCGAGCCTGTGCTTCATCCTCGTCCCGTGGCTGAGCTATCGCGTCCTGCGCGGGCAGGTGTACGAGGGGGTGTCGCAGGTCTCGATGGGGTGGATGCTATCCTCCATCGGCACGGCACTCGAAACGTACGGGCTCGTCGCGGGGGCCGCCCTGCACCGCCAGGCGGAGAATACGCAGATTCAGGGGATCTACAGTGCCGAGCAGGTCGCCGCCAAGAAAGCTCTTGAGGCCGCGAACCAATCGACCGATGCGAGATTGGTGTCCTCCGTCGCGGGCGTTGAAGGCGGTCTCGTCACGAGCCTCGGGCAGATCCGCGCGAATCAGGTGACGCAGACCCTTCTAGCGGAGGCGAACAAAACGTTCGGCATCGCCAGCAGTTCCGCGGCGACGCAACGCGAGATCACGGGGATGAGGGCTGAGGCGGAAGGCAACCGGGAGGCCCGGACGTTCGACGGCAAAAAAGAGATCGAGCTGCGCGGGCAAGCCAACCTTGAACGTTTCGGGATGAAGACCTACGAGTTCACGCCGGGCGGTTCGTCGATCGCCGGCACTTCCGTCCCGATCCGTACCGGGCAGGAACTTTTCGATTGGGCGCGCGACAAGCATCCGATCCAGGAGTTTAACAAGCGGATGGATTCGACTACGAGCAGTACCGTCGCGCTGCAGAACAACAACACGGACATCGTGACCGACAAGAAGGTCGAGGCTTCGAACACGTACCAGGGCGACATCAATAAAGCCTACGAAGCGCAGGCGTCCGAAAGCATCGGCGCCATCAGCCGGGGGAGCGGCATCGCCGAGCAAAGCAGCAGGCAAGGGGCCGGAATACAGCTTTCCGGGATCAGACGGTCAGCGGAGATGGAGCGGGGGGCCAACCTGCTCAACTTCGAGGGACGCACGGAAGCCGCCTCGATCAACCAAACCGCCGCGACCGAAGCCGCTCGCTTGAGGATGGTCTCGACGGTCCTGACGGGATTCTTCAGAGATATGGATCGCAGGTTAGAGGAGATGAAACCAAAGTACTAACTGATCATCGTCTTTCTTTCGAACCTGCGGATCGAGGGAGGTCGTATGCATGACGCAGAATATTGCGGTTCGACAATACAGGCATAGTGGGTCAGTTTGAAATTGCTCCCGTCCGAAATGTTAACCTAGCAGTGGCCGCATGAAACATACAATTTTCGTATTACTTGTTGCGCTTCTTTTCTCTGCGTGTTCGCGGAAGCAAATAGAAATGAATCCGACTCGTGACCATCTGCATTTTGAGTTTCTAACTCGCGAAGGGTGTAAGAATACTCCCGTGATGCTGGAGAACTTGAAGGCCGCGATCGCGGAAGGTCAGGTTTCCGCCGACTACACTGTTATTCAGCAAGCCGCGCTTCCGCCAGACGATCCGCGAACAGGCTATCCAACTCCGACAATTCTGCTGAATGGGAAAGACATATTCGGTTTGGCCGTACCTAAACCGCCTTTCCCGGAACCGTCCTGACGGCTCTATCCGGGCGGAGTTCCGTCCTCTCAACGTATCGCGGAACACATTTCGAAGACAGGAAATCGGACCGAAGAGTGACCGGTTTCTCGTTTCATATTCCCTACTTGTAAGGGCCTTTTTCCTTCGCCGCCGCTTTCTATAGCTAAGCAACTATATCCACCATCTCCCACAGCTTCGATGATGCCCGCCGCCGCCCTTGCCCGAATACATCGTAGGTTCTTATGAATCCGACAGGAATTGTAATACATGTAGTGCAAAGCAATCGCGTGAGCGTGGCTTTCAAGCTTATTTGAGAAGCCTATCGTCAAACGAGTGGATCGACGCATGCTCATACGCATAGTCGGATTTTGCCTTTCGATGTAGCTAGTGAGATTGCTTCGGTTTCGGGTTGTCAGCTATCAAATGCGTCTCACAACCGATGCGCTCAGCCGGAATTTAACGCGTCTCTTCTTTCTTGCTCGTCTTGCCATAGACCCTAACCAACATCACGTAGCGGATCTCCGAACCGAAAGCGGATTCAACTACCGTCAAATACGGCTTGTGTCCGCCTGTTGTAAGATGTACGCGATTAACACGACGAGAGACTAGATCGGTGGGCAAAAACTTGACAGTAGAGCCAAGCAAAGACTACGTTTAAAGGTTGGAACCTAGAATGGTTCCAGCCGAATTGATGCAGGGCATACTGAAACTGATTCGCAGGAAGATCGTCAGGAAACGCGTCGCCGTTCTCTGGCTCGGTCTCGTCGCGATCGAGCTTTTCTGCCCGGCATTGTGCGAGGTCGGCACGAACGCCGCACCGCCTGCGAACCAGTCGACTGCTTCCGTCACGATTACTGTTGACGAGCGCGACGAATCGAGAACGTCCATTTCGAATTGCGAGAACGAGAGCGACCACGAAGCTCCGGGCACGTGCAACGACGAGTGCCTCTGCCATGCCGTGGCAATCCCCAGCGTCGCCAGCGACGTCACATCGTCCTCGATCGAAAGAACCACCATTCCGTTGAAGAACGGTTTCTCGATTTTCAACTCACTTCCCCCTCCATACCTGCCTCCTAAATTTTCCTAATCGAACGATAAGGGGTTGATCCCGCGCTCCGGCGACGATTAATCGCGCCTTTGCGTCTTCGATCCTTCGATCACGCTCACCTCCGGCCGCACGTGCGCCCGCTGAGGGAGCAAGCATCAGCTTTCGATCAGGAAGATTACCAATGAATTTACACATAAAGGCCCCCGTCGTTTGGGCCGGCCTTTGCTTGACGGTCTTTAGTCTTACGGCCGCGATCGGGCAGGAGCCGGCGCTGCTGGCCAGAAACGATTTATCGACGACGGACGCGAGAGCTTCGGTCGCGTCGGCGAAACCGCTCGTCGAATCGGTGCTCCCGAACTACTACCACCCGCAGGACGGAACGTCCGTGTACGAACTGATCAAACGGGCGTTGGCCTCCAATCAGGAGATCATCGCATCGCGGCTCGAGATCGATAAGGCGCGAGCACGGCTTCAGCAGGCGAGACTCCGACCCAACCCGACACTCGAGTTCGAGCAGGAATCGGGTCGCCTCGTGGGTAACGGAGGGGACGGGCAATTCACCGTCGGGTTCTCGCTGCCGATCGAGATCTACGGCCGGCGCTCAGCCCGCGTGAGCGCCGCCCAGATCGCCATCGAGGCGAGCGAGGCGGAGGTACGCAACCGCGAACGGGTTCTGGTCGCCAATGTGCTTATCCACTACGCGGAAGCCCTGGCGGCGCTGCGTGAACTTGACGTGACTGAGAAGCTTCTCGATCTCGACCTACAGACAACCCTCGTTGTCCAGATCAGAGTGAACGAAGGCGAGATCGCCCCATTGGAGCTGAATCTCTTGCAGGCAGAGGTGGAACGCCTCCGGTCCCGTCGCCAGTTGGCCGAGGGGCGGCTGCAATCCGCCCTCACCCAATTGAAGCTGCTGACCGATGTGCCGTTCGAAGACACGCTTCGTCTGCGGGAGCAAATCGACGACGCCGTGCTACCGACCCTCCCGGCGACGAAGGAGGCGGCCGTGGACATCGGTTTGCGAACGCGGCCGGACGTCGCGCTCGCGCAGCTGGAGGAGCAGGTCGCGACCGCTGGGCTTCGTCTTGTCCGAGCCCAAAGCCGACCGGACTTGACCGCGTACACGCGCTACTCGCAGGGGCGCTCGACGTACGACGCCCCGATCGCGCCCTTCTCCCAGCGCGACCGGAACCTGACCTTCGGCGTCGCGATCGGTCTGCCGCTATTCAACAAAAATCAGGGAGCGAAAGCGGAAGCGGAGATCTCGATCCGGCAGGCTCAAGCGCGACGCGAGTTCGCTGAGCGGGCGGTGCGTGGTGAAATCCTCGCCGCTTACCAGCGATTCGAGGCGGCGAGTCGTGCGGTGTCAACACTGCAGACAAGCGCGATCCCGCGATCGACCCAGAACGTCGAGACGTTCCGCAGGGTCTACGAGATCGGCGAGATCAAGATAACGGAATTGATCGCGGAGCAGCGGCGGTTGCTCGACGCGACGCGAGATTTGACCGAGGCGCTGACGCAGCGTTACCGCTCGCAGGCGGATTTGAGCATCGCGCTCGGGGCCGGGGCGTTCCTCCCCGAACCTAAATGAGGTGAGCCGGAACATGAATGACGAGACGAGAAAAGAGATGAACGAAAAGAGAGAGTCGGATACGACAAAGGAAAATATGAGCGAACGAACTGGCCACCACGAGCTGGATGAGGCGGAGCTTGCACAGTTGGAAGACGACTTCGATCGCGGCCGCGACGCGTCCGAGCTTCCCGCCGACGAGAACGCGAAACCGAAAAGCATGTTCGCCTGGATCCTGACCGCCGTGATCGTTGCGGTCGTCGTGATCGTTGGCCTGGCCTGGATCGCGACGCGCGCCTCTTCAACTTCGGTGAAGGTTGAATCGGGCGAAGAAAAAAAGGAAGAGGGGCATTCGGAAGACGAGGAGGGTAAAGAGGTGAAGCTCGATCCCGAATCGATGGAGTCCGCGGGGATCGAAATCGAGGGGGTCACGCAACGCCCCGCCATCGCGAAGCTTTACGTGACCGGGGCGGTTGAACTGAATCCGGAGAGGACTGAGATGGCGACGCCGCTCGTCGGCGGACGGATCGAGCGCGTTTATGCGGCCGTCGGTGACTTCGTCCAGCGGGGTGCGGTGCTGGCGGTGATCTCAAGCCCACAACTCGCGCAGCTGCACGGCAAAATGCACGAGGCCCGTACGCGACTTGAATTGGCCGAGCGAAATTTCAGCCGTGTCCAACGTTCCGAAAACCGCGTGGCCGTTCTGCAGTCGAAAGCGAGGCTTGATGAGGCGGAAGCGACACTAAGGAGAACCAAAAAGCTGATCGATCTCGGCGCCGGTGCGGGCAAGGACTTGGTTGCCGCGGAATCGAGTTACCGAACCGCGAAGGCGGATTACGATTTCCAGTCCAACATCTCGCTCAACAAGGAGATTCAGGAAGCACGGGCCGAAGTGGAAACATCGCGGGTCGATGTGCGGCACATTGAGGACGAGATGCGCTCACTTGGCGTTCCAGTGGTTAGTGGGGCGCCGGACGACCACCGCGAAGATACCTCTTTGGTTTCGGTGCGGGCACCATTGTCGGGTGTGATTACCGAGCGCAAGTTCAACGCCGGCGCCGGAGTGGAAGCCGCCGTGCCCATCTTCTCGATATCCAACCTTTCCACTGTCTACGTTATCGCCAATGTTCCGGAAGCGAACGTCGGTCGCCTGCGTGTCGGCTCGGTCGCCGAGATCCGGTCGGAAGCGGCCGGTTCTATCAACGGGCGTATCGGGTACATCGACCCACGCCTTGACGAAACGTCCCGCACGGCCAGAGTCCGCATCGAGGTGCCTAATGATGGCGGTATGCTGAAGGCGGGAATGTTCACCCAGGTCGGCTTCTACACCGGCACCTCCGAGGGCGCGGGCGAAGAACTCTTTGTGCCTTCGGCGGCGATCCAACGCGACGGCGACAAGACGCTCGTGTTTGTGCCCCGCGAGGGTGAACAAGGCGCCTTCGAAATACGCGAGGTTGAGATCGGTGGTGAGATCGACGGGTACACCGCGATAAAGAGCGGCCTCAAACTCGGTGAAAAAGTGGTCACTAAAGGGAGCTTCGTGCTCAAGACCCAAATGCAAAAGGGTGAGCTGGGGGACGACGACCATTAACGCGAAACGAGTCGATCTTAGTTCCGCCCCGCGGAAAACCGGCAGCCGGGTAGCAAAGCAATATGATCAACGCAATAATCAGATTCTCCGTTTCTAACAGATTGATCGTTCTCCTTCTCGTCGCGGTAATGGGGGCGGCCGGTGTTTACAGTCTGATCAACCTGCCAATCGACGCGGTCCCCGACGTAACCAACGTTCAGGTGCAGGTGTTAACCTCCGCGCCGTCGCTCGCACCGTTGGAAATCGAGAGGCAGATCACATTCCCAGTGGAGGTCGCGATGTCGGGCCTGCCGAACATCGAAGAGATCCGCTCGGTGTCGAAGTTCGGGCTGTCCGCGGTTACTGTAGTCTTCACCGAAGACACCGACACGTATTTCGCTCGGCAGTTGGTGCTGGAGCGACTCGCTCAAGCGCGCGAGCAGATCCCCGAAAACATCGGTTCGCCGGAGATGGGGCCGATTTCCACCGGTCTCGGCGAGATCTATCAGTACGAGCTGCGTGCCAAAGACGGCAGCAACTACGACGCGACAGCACTGCGGACGATCCAGGACTGGAACGTTCGGCGGCAGCTCTTGGGCGTTCCCGGCGCTACCGAGATCAACAGTTTCGGCGGTTATGAAAAGCAGTACCAGGTGCGGATCGATCCCGACAAGCTGCAGTCTTACAACCTAAGTCTCCGGGACGTGTACGAAGCCGTTGCGGCTAACAACGCCAATGTCGGCGGGGCGTATATCGAGAAGGGTTCGGAACAATACCTACTTCGCGGTCTGGGGTTGATCGAGAATCCAGAGGACGTGGCGAATATAGTGGTGAAAACCGCCGCCGAAGGCGTGCCGGTCTATATCCGTGATATAGCCGAAGTAGTGGAGGGAGCTACGGTCCGGCAAGGTGCCGTCACCGCGGATGGTGAGGGAGAGATAGTCGCTGGGATAGTCATGATGCTCAAGGGCGAGAACTCCCGCACGGTCGTGCAGGCGGTCAAAGAGCGCGTTGAAGTGGTCAGAAAATCGCTTCCGGAAGGGGTAGAACTTATACCTTTTTACGATCGGACGGAGCTGATCGACCGCGCAATTTACACGGTCGAGAAAAATCTGATAGAGGGGGCGATTCTTGTTATCGTCGTGCTGCTTTTGCTCCTCGGAAACTGGCGGGGGGCTCTTCTCGTCGCGACCATCATCCCGCTGTCAATGCTCTTCGCGGCGATCCTGATGAGAGTCTTCAACGTTTCGGGGAATCTGATGAGTCTCGGGGCGTTGGATTTTGGGCTCATCGTGGACGGGGCCGTGGTTATGGTGGAGAATGCGGTCCGCCGCCGCGCCGAGGCCCAACACAAAAACTTACGGGAGCCCCCGGAACGAACGATTCTGGAATCATGCCTCGAGGTGGCACGACCGGTCGTGTTCGCCGTGGCGATCATCGCGATCGTCTACCTTCCGATTCTTAGCCTTCGCGGGATCGAGGGCAAGATGTTCGTTCCGATGGCCTTAACAGTCGTCTTCGCTCTCGCCGGATCGCTCCTGCTGTCCCTGACCTACGTGCCAGCGATGCTCACGTTCATTCTGAAAGGGAAGGTGTCGGAAAAAGAGAGCTTCATAATCCGATGGGCGAAGAGCGTTTATCACCCCGCTCTCGCTTTCGTTATGACTTACCGTTCCCAGGCTCTGGCGATCGCCGCCGCGCTCGTTCTTATAAGCGCTGCATCATTTCCGTTCCTGGGCTCCGAATTCATCCCCCGTCTAGACGAAGGGGACCTGGCCGTCCAGATCGGGCGGCTGCCGAGCGTCTCGCTGCGGGAATCTGTAGCGATCGCGACCAAAGCAGAAGTAGTTTTGAAATCGTTCCCTGAGGTCCGAACCGTCATCTCCAAGACGGGCCGCGCGGAGGTCGCCACGGACCCGATGGGGGTCGAAATCAGCGACGTGTTCGTCGCCCTCAAGCCCCGGGACGAATGGACCACGACGCACAGCCGCGAGGAGTTGATCGAGAAGATGTCGGAGAAGCTCGAACACGAGGTTCCCGGCGGCGTATTCAGCTTTTCCCAGCCGATCGAGTTGCGCGTCGCGGAACTGATCTCCGGGGTGCGGTCGGACGTCGCGATCAAGCTGTACGGAGACGACCTCGACGTACTGCGCGAAACCGGCGAAAAGATCGCCAAATCCGTGGGCGGCGTGAACGGGGCCGAGGACGTGAAACTCGAAGCCACCAGCGGGCTGCCGCAACTTCAAATCAAGCCCGACCGTGCAGCGATCGCTCGATACGGGTTGAACGTTGAGGACGTGAACGACCTGGTGGAATCCGTCGTCGCGGGCAAGGAGGCAGGGCAGGTGTTCGAGGGCGAACAGCGGTTCGATCTCGTGGTTCGTTTGAACGAAGAGTCCGGCCGGGACATCGATACGATCAAGAATCTTTTGCTCTCGTCCACGAACGGCGCACGGGTACCGCTGTCGCAGGTAGCCGAGGTGAAGCTCATCGAAGGGCCGGCTCAGATCTCGCGCGAGGACACGCGCCGGCGCATCGGCGTCGAACTGAACGTTCGAGGCCGCGATATCGGGTCCTTCGTCGAGGAGGCTCAGGCGAAGATCGAAAACGAGGTGCAGCTACCGCCGGGCTATTACCTGAAATGGGGAGGCACGTTCGAGAACCTGCAGCGGGCCTCACAAAGACTCCTGATAGTCGTGCCGATAGCGTTGTTCCTGATCTTCGTACTCTTGTACACGACATTCAACTCGATCAAGCAGGCGCTGCTGATCTACACGGGGATCCCGTTCGCGATCGTGGGCGGGATCGTGGCCTTAGCGCTGCGGGGGATGCCGTTTTCGATCTCTGCGGGGGTCGGGTTCATCGCACTGTTCGGCGTCGCGGTTCTCAACGGCGTCGTGATGGTCAGTTTCATCAACCATCTGCGCGAAGAGGGCAAATCGGTCCTAGACGCCGTCAGGGAAGGAGCAATGACGCGCCTTCGCCCGGTCCTGATGACCGCGCTTGTGGCGAGCCTAGGCTTCGTCCCGATGGCGATCGCGACGAGTGCCGGGGCAGAGGTGCAGCGGCCTCTGGCGACGGTAGTGATTGGCGGTTTAATCACGTCCACGTTGCTGACCCTGCTGATCTTGCCAACGCTTTACGCCTGGTTCGAGAAGGATGCGGAAGGCGAATTTACGGAGGATTAAAGTATGAAACTGATCGTAGCGATCGTGCGGCCATTCAAACTGGACGAGCTCGTGACCGCGTTCGAAGAGATAGAAGGCTTCCCGGGCTTGACCGTCGTTGATAGTGAAGGATTCGGTCAGCGGCTTCGCAACACTGCAACCGACGCCGTCGACCCCTTCAAACCGAACAAGCGGATCGAAATCGCAGCAAACGACGAGATGGCCGAAGCTATAGTAGCGACAATCCGACAAACTGCTCACACCGGCAAAAAGGGTGACGGGATCATTGTTGTTGTGCCGGTCGAAAGCGGTTTCATCATTTGAGATAGGTTTCTGATCCTTGAGGGCACGCTGTGGAGAAAGAGGTCAGTCTGTACCATCAACTCGTAGAGCATCCGATCCTTGTGTTACTGGTGGGATCTGTACTCGTGATGGTGCTCCTCTCATTATTCGCCATGTGGCTGGATCGCGGCAGCAGGCATAAGGAGGAAGAATCGTCGAATATGAGCGAATCGACAACAACCACCGACGTAGCGAAGTCCGGTCTCTGGCAGGACCGAAAGTTTCAGTGGCTCATAGCGAGCGTGGCCCTCGTCGCCGTCTTCGAGTTTTTGTCGTTGATGGGGGATGACTACAAGCTGCGGCGCGATATCGCCTTCCCGTTTTTCGCGGCGCTGATCCTGGCGGTCGGTTGGCG
This sequence comes from Chloracidobacterium sp., assembly GCA_016716365.1. GTDB lineage: Bacteria > Acidobacteriota > Blastocatellia > Pyrinomonadales > Pyrinomonadaceae > OLB17. The sequence goes on from JADJWM010000017.1 coordinate 201,788, forward strand.
GACGCTGTGGAGCGGGCTCAAGGCCCTCTCGAAGCTGAATTTTCGCAGCATCAATCTCCTGATGACGATCGCCGTAGTCGGCGCGTTCTACCTGGGCGAATACGAGGAAGCCGCGGTGGTGGTGGTGCTGTTCGCTCTGGGCGAAAGGCTGGAAAGTTTCGGCATCCAGTCGAGCAAATCGGCATTGCAGGCACTGGTCGACCGCACGCCGAAAACCGCCCGCGTGCGGCGGGAGGGCGGTGAATCGGAGATGCCGATCGAGGAGATTAGCGTCGGCGACACGTTGATCCTGAAGCCCTCCGACATGATCGCGCTCGACGCGGAAGTGATATCCGGCGCATCGAGCGTCGACGAGTCGGCCATTACCGGCGAGCCGCTGCCGAAGGACAAGCACACCGGCGACCGCGTTTTCGCGGGGACGCTGAACATGCAGGGGTACCTCGAAGCGAAAGTGTTGAAAACCGCGAAGGACACGACGCTCGCCAAGATCATCGAAACGACCTTCGCCGCGACGAAAACGAAGGCGGATACGCAGAAGTTCATCGAGACCTTCGCCGGGTACTACACGCCGTCGATCATCGCCATCGCGACGCTGCTCGTCATCATACCGACGGTTTTTCTGGGCCAGCCGTTAGACCCCTGGTTCGAGCAGGCGATCACGATCCTCGTCATCGCTTGCCCGTGCTCGCTCGTGATCTCGACGCCGATCTCCATTTACGCCGCGATCGGCAACGCCTCAGCGAAGGGAGCCCTAGTCAAAGGCGGCAAGTACATTGAGGCGATCGGGCGAATCAAGGCGGTCGCGATGGACAAGACTCGCACGCTCACTTATGGGAAGCCGAAGGTCACGGATGTGTTGCCGTTCGGCGAGTCGACGCGCCAGCACTTACTCGCGTGCGGCCGGGATCGAGAGTTATTCGGAACATCCGCTGGCGGCCGCCGTCGTCGCGGCAGCGAACGAGGAGAAGATCAACATCCACACCGTCGAGAATTTCCAGGCCGTGATGGGCAAGGGGGCGAAGGCGGATTGCATCGTCTGCTACGACAAGCACCACTGCATCGGGAAACTGCCTTTCATAACGGAAGAACACGAGGTTCAGGAGGAGGTCGTCCGCCGCGTCGAGGCGTTGCAGAAGGAGGGCAAAACCTCGATCGTGGTGAGCAGTCAGTACGGAGTGGAGGGTGTGATCGCACTGACCGACGAGATCAAAACGGAAAGCCGCGCATCCGTCGCCGAATTGCAGGAACTGGGCATCGAGGTCGTGATGATGACCGGGGACAACCGCGCTCCCGCCGAAGCGGTCGCCAAAGAGGTCGGCATCCGCGAGGTGAAGGCGGAAATGCTTCCCGAGGACAAAGCAGAGGGCATCAAGGAACTGCTCGCCAAATATGGCCCCACCGCGATGGTCGGCGACGGCGTCAACGACGCCCCGGCCCTCGCCCTCTCCAGCGTCGGTGTGGCGATGGGCGCAGCCGGCTCCGACACCGCTATCGAAGCGGCCTCGATCGCGATCCTGAACGACCGCCTCGAGCTGATCCCTTACCTCGTAAGGCTTGGCAGGCGGGCGGTCTCGACGATCCGAATCAACACGGTCGCCGCCATCGCCACGAAGCTCGTGTTCGTCGTCCTCGCGATCCTCGGATTAAGCAGCCTCGCCCTCGCGATCTTCGCGGACGTCGGAGTCACCGTGCTCGTGATTTTGAACAGCCTACGGCTGCTCAGCTACAAATAGTCAAAAGTTTGGATCAGAACCGCGCCGTTGACGGCAGGAAATTTCTGCGTTATTTTGAAATATCGTATGAACGTCTGTTCATATATGCAAATGCTAGGCTATGCCGAAACCAGTATCACCCATGGCAACAATTTCACCCGCACAAACTTCCGCGGTCGGTGGCAAGCTCACCATCACGCTCGCCGGAAATCCGAACGCCGGGAAAACGACGCTCTTCAACGCCCTGACGGGTATGCGGCAGAAGGTTGCAAACTACCCGGGTGTGACGGTGGAGCGCAAGGAGGGCATGTGGCGCCTCGGCGAAGAGTCGGTGCGGTTGATCGATTTGCCCGGGCTTTACAGTCTCAACGCGAATTCGATCGACGAGGAAATCGCCCGTGACGCGTTGACCGGTAAGATATCCGGCTTGAACGCGCCCCACTGCATCATCGCCGTCGTCGACGCGACGAATCTGGACAGAAATCTGTATCTCTTCACGCAGCTTCTTGAGTACCGGATCCCGATAGTCGTTGCGCTCACCATGATCGACGAAGCCGAAGCGCGTGAAACAAAAATCGACGCCACCAAGCTCTCTTCACATCTGAAGGTGCCGGTCGTCCCCGTCGTCGCGGGGAAGCGGCGCGGGCTCGAAGATTTAACGGAAGCGGTCGAGAAGGCCGTCAAAAGCGGCCCCCCCGCACAGGTGGAATTTCCGTTCTTGGATCGCGATGGTACGGAAGCGCAAAACGGCAACGCCTCGATTCTGGCGCGCTACAGTTGGATCGCTAATGCGGTGCAGGAGTCCGTCAATGAGCGCGAAGAATCCGGCGAGCGTTCCTTCAGCGAGAAACTCGATGGCGTTCTGACACATAAAGTTTTCGGGTTGTTGATCCTCGTCGGAATCTTGTTGTTCGTCTTCCAGACGATTTTCTCGTGGGCGCAGTTGCCGATGGATCTGCTCGATTCAGTGTTCGGGGCGCTGCAGAATGCCGCGAGAGACGCACTTCCGCCCGGGCTCCTAAACGACCTGATCGCCAACGGCATCATCGCTGGGGTCGGCGGCGTGATGATCTTTCTGCCGCAGATCGTTTTGCTGTTCCTCTTCATCTCGATTCTCGAAGACACCGGTTACATGGCGCGGGCGGCTTTTCTGCTCGATAAATTGATGAGCAAAGCCGGGTTGCACGGCAAAGCATTTGTGCCTTTGATGAGCAGCTTCGCGTGCGCTATCCCAGGCGTGATGGCGACCAGAACGATCGAGAACCCGAGAGACCGTCTGGCGACGATCATGATCGCGCCGTTCATGAGCTGCTCGGCCCGACTCCCCGTTTACACCATGATGGTCGGGGCGTTTTTCACCGGGCAATACGTGCTCGGCTTCATCTCAGTCGGCGCGGTGCTGATCCTGTCGATGTATGTCCTGGGCGTGGTGACGGCGATCGTCGTCGCGTTCGTTCTGAAACGGACGATCCTTAAAGGCCCCACGCCGCCGCTCTTGATGGAACTGCCGCCCTATCGGATACCGAATTTCAAGGTCGTTTTTCTGAACGTATACCAACGCGCAGGGATGTTCGTTAAACGAGCCGGGACCGTGATTCTGGCGATCTCGATAATCCTCTGGGCGTTGGCGAACTTCCCGCGCCCGCCGAAAGTCGGGTCCGACGCGGCAGTCGCCGAGACGCATATCGAAAAAACTAACCAGTTGGACGAGGAGAAACAGAAGCAAGTAGAAACCGAGGCCGCCGCCGAGCAACTTCGGTACAGCATCGCCGGGCGGATGGGCAAAACGATCGAGCCGGTGATCGCCCCGCTCGGGTACGACTGGAAAATCGGTATCGGGCTTATTTCCAGTTTCGCAGCCCGTGAGACGTTCGTTTCGACGATGAGCATCCTGTACAACGTCGGCAAGGACGAGGAAGCGACCTCGCAGTCATTACTCCAAGCGATGCGCGATGCGAAACGGGACGATGGCTCGCCCGTGTGGACTCCTCTGCTCGCGCTGACGACGATGATGTTTTACTTGCTGGCGTTTCAGTGTATGTCCACGTTCGCGACCGTCAGGCGCGAAACCAACTCGTGGGGCTGGACGTTTTTTATGGTCGGCTATATGACCGCCCTGGCTTATGTCGTCACCTTCCTTGTTTATCAGGGCGGCAAGCTTTTGGGATTCTAAGAAAAGTGATTCGAACGAGTAAAGCTATGAGCGAAAAAGCGGCACAACCGGTGGGCGATGCGTGCGAGATTCAATTCGTTGACGAAGGCAAAGTGGAAAACGTCCGCCGCGCGATGAAGTCGGCCGAAGCAATTGGTTTGCTCGCCGAGACTTTCAGAATATTGGGCGACCCGACGCGAATCAAAATCGCATTCGCTTTATCAAAAGAAGAATTGTGCGTCTGCGACATCGCCAATCTTTTGGGCGTCTCGCAGTCGGCGGTTTCGCATTCCTTGCGGACGCTGCGGCAGATGAAACTCGTCCGTTTCCGCAAGGAAGGTAAAATCGCCTACTACACTCTCGACGACGAGCACATCGCCAATCTTTTCGACGAAGGCTTCCGGCACGTCGAAGAATTGTTGTAAGGCGCCGGATACATATTTTTGACCACGAGTGAAGGGGAAAACACTTGGTCGCGGGCAGCTATGAAAACAGAGAGTAAAGAAAATTACATTCCAGCGTTAGGTCTGGATTTTCTCACGCCTTTTTACGACTTGGTGGTGAAGTGGACTACTCGGGAAAAAGTTTTCAAAGGAAAGTTGGTCGAGCAAGTCGAAATCGCTTCGAACGGGCGGCTGTTGGATTTGGCTTGCGGGACGGCGACCTTGACCGTCGCGTTGAAACGTAGATTTCCTCAGGCGGAAATTCATGGACTAGACGGTGACGCGAAAATTCTTCGCATTGCCCGCCGCAAAGCTGCCGCCAACGGTGCTGAAATAAATTTCAGCGAAGCCTTATCAACCGCACTGCCGTACCCGGACGAGCATTTCGACGCGATCGTGACGAGCTTGTTCTTTCATCATTTGACGCCCGCAAACAAGCGAAAGACTCTTGGGGAAGTGTTCAGGGTTTTAAAGACCGGAGGCACCTTGCACCTTGCCGATTGGGGTAAGGCCGCAAATATTCTGATGAAGGCAGCCTCGCAGCCGATCGTCTGGCTCGACGGCGCGACGACGGCGGACAGCCTGCAGGGAAGGTTGCCGGAACTTGCGGCGGGCGCGGGTTTTACTGAAATCCGCGAGACGGCAAATTTCGGAACATTTTTCGGCACGATTCGCATTCACAAAGCACGAAAACCACTTTAGGATATGCAATCGAAAACGCTCGGGGCGGGCCGTACACATTCAGATGGCTGGAGACGGAAATGAATCTGCACCTGCGCGATATCGCAAATAAGCACGAATGGCATAACGTCCGATGGTTCCGCAGGATGGCGCCGGTTTATGACATCGTTGAGATTTTCGCGCGTCACATACGAGAAAAGGTTGTGATCGATTCGGGGTTATCTCATGGCGCAAGGGTGTTGGATATGGCTTGCGGAACCGGGGCGCAGAGTGTCGCGTTCGCGAAATATGGATTTTCCGTCGTCGGGGTTGACTTATCACCGGACATGCTCGCACGCGCAAAAATGAAAGTCAGAAATGGTTACGACGTAACATTTATTTGTCGGGACGCGTCGAGCGTCCCTTACGCCGATTCGCATTTCGACCTTTCGACCGTTTCCTTCGGACTTCACGACATGCCGGAGCAAATCGGTCTGGCGGTTTTGCGAGAAATGCGGCGGGTGACGAAACCGGACGGCAAGATCGTGATCGTGGACTACGACGTGCCGCGAAATGCACTTTCGGCTTTTCTGGGCCACGCCGTCGCAAAAACTTGGGAGACCGTATATTACGACCATTTTCTAAAAGCCGGCCTGCAGCACTACTTGGTCGAAGCGGAACTTTCGGCGGAAGAGAAAGAGAATTTTGTATTCGCGAATGTTCAAAAGGTGTTATGCACGAACCGTAAGCGGACCTGATTAGTCTACGGACTCCCGCACCGTAGCATTCACGAGGTGGGAAGTTGACCCGACGATCATTTCGTCTGTTGGTAAAAGCGAAAGCCCGAAGGTTGATTTAAGGAATGGAGAAGACAGTTTTTCACATACCGCAGATGGATTGCCCGTCCGAAGAGAATCTGATCAGGCTTAGGCTCGACGGGATCGCCGAGATAAAGCACCTCGCGTTTGACATTCCGCAGCGACGACTGACCGTTCATCACGAAGGGCGGCTAAGCGAAATCGAAAGTTCGATAGCGGATCTAAATTTGGGCGGCACCCGCGTCAGCACGGAGCAATCGGAAGAGGTCCAATTCGAAGAACCCGCGAAACAGCGGAAACTATTGTGGACGGTTCTCGCGATCAACTTCGGATTTTTCGCGATCGAGATGGCGACGGGTTTGATCTCAGGCTCGATGGGCCTGGTCGCCGACAGCCTCGACATGCTCGCCGACTCGTTCGTTTACGGAATTAGCTTGTTTGCGGTCGGAGCCACCCTGGCGCGAAAACAGCGCATCGCTACGCTTGCGGGCTATCTTCAGATCGCGCTCGCCACCATCGGCTTCGTCGAGGTTATCCGCAGATTCTTAGGCGTTGAGGAGATGCCGGACTTCGCCACGATGATCGTCATTTCGATCCTCGCTCTGGTCGCGAACGGGCTCTGTCTTTATCTGCTGCAAAAATCCAAGAGCAACGAGGCGCACATGCAGGCGAGTGCCATCTTCACGTCCAACGACGTGATCATCAACCTGGGCGTGATCGCGGCCGGAGTGCTGGTCTACTTGTTCGGATCGAACAAGCCGGATCTGATCGTCGGGACCATCGTGTTCATGGTGGTCCTGCGCGGGGCATTGCGGATCCTGAGATTGGGGAAACCCGCCGATGGATAGATCCGCTACATTTTGGGTCACCGTTGTCGTGGCTGTCATCCTTGCGGCGGTTCTTTACGCACTCGCGAGGCACGCATTGCGCCGGTTCAAGTTTTCGAAGCGGGACATGAAGGCGGCCGGGTTGAACCGCAAGGAGCGACGGCAATTCACGGCGCGGCGGAAGGGGGCACGGCGGAGCGGCAATAAGCGTTTCTAAAAAAAACATGGATCGTTACACGCTACTTACCTACCTCATCGTTTACCTTACCGTCGCGTTCGTTCTGCCGACGTACCGGGTCTGGAAACGCACAGGGCTCAACCCCGTCACGTTCGGCGGAACCGATAGCGCCCACGATTATGTGGGGATGCTGTTCAAGATGGTGATGCTGATCCTATTGCTCGCGACCGGCGCGAGGGCGTTGCTCCCCGCGGTCGATGAGTACCTGATACCGATATCCTGGCTTGAAATCGATCTCTTTCGGTACGTCGGCTACGCCCTGCTCCTCGCCTCGCTCGTATGGGTCGTGACGGCCCAGGTCCAAATGGCCGACTCGTGGCGGATCGGGATCGACTCCTCGAAGACGCAACTCGCGAGTACGGGCCTTTTCGGTGTCTCGCGGAACCCGATCTTCCTCGGGATGGTGGGCACCTTGCTGGGCCTCTTGCTCGTGCTGCCGAACGCATTGACGCTTACGATTTTCGCTCTAGATTTTGCACTGATGCAGATTCAGGTGCGTCTGGAAGAAGAATTCTTACGACGGTCGCAAGAGGGCGAATACGAGGAATACGCGAATCGAGTGCGGCGTTGGTTGTGAGGTCAGCCATCGGATACATTTGAGGCTCGCACGATCGCTGGAGGAATTTAATGTCTTTGACCATAAAGGAACTTGTCACGTACGTCCCGTCCGAGGATTTCGGTGTTTCGCAGCGCTTTTACCGGGGCCTCGGTTTCGAATTGACGGAGGGCTGGGGCGGGACTATGGATTGCAGACTCGGAAACGCTATCTTCCGACTGCAGAACTACTACAACAAGGACTGGGCGGAGAATTTCATGATGAAGTTCGATGTCGATGACATCGAAGCGTGGCACGCACATGCGAAAGAGGTCATCGACACGGGCGCATTCGGCCACGCCAGATACGATAAGGCGATCGAGCTGGTCGGTGGCGACACGAAGATCTTTCACGTTTGGGACCCGTGCGGGATTTTGCTGATCTTCATCGGTTAGCGTATGCGTCTCAGTCCACTTGACCCTGGACCTAACTCAAGGGTGTACAATGTTGCCTGATGGATGATTCCTTTCGCATCGGTGAAGTTGCGGAGCGCTCCGACGTCAGCGTCGACACGGTCCGGTATTACGAACGCCGCAAGCTGCTACCGGAAGCACCGAGGACCGCGGGCGGATATCGCCTGTTCGGCCCGGAGGCCATCGAGCGCATCACCTTCATCAAGCAGGCGCAAGATCTCGGCTTCACGCTGGAGGAGGTCTCGACGCTTCTTTCCGCCGACGGGACGAGCGATTGCCGGCACGTCCACGACCTGCTCGACGCTAAGCTGGCCGACCTGGACGCGAGGTTAAAAGCGATGCAAACGTTCCGCCGGAAACTCAAGCATTACCTCGACGAGTGCGAAGTGGAATTAAAGGCGCATCCTAACTCGGAGGAATGTCCTGTCATTGATGAAATAGCACACTCGTCCCGAGCTGACCACAATTGAAGTACTAAATGACGCAATAATGAATGAATTATCAGTTATGAGAAAAGAAAACGTCCTAATGGGAGGCGGAGTCGCAGCGGCAATCGTCTCTAGTCTATGCTGCATTTTGCCCTTGATCGCAGTTATCTTCGGCCTCGGAAGTTTCGGCATCGCGTCGGCTTCTGAAACGTTGAGGCCATACTTGTTGGTGTTAGCGTTTGCGGCCATCGGATATGGATTTTACCGCGTCTATTTTCATCGAGAGGAATGTGCTCCGGATGAGAGTTGTGGCACTAAGCAGGTGAGTAAGATCAACCAGATCTCCCTTTGGATTGCGACCGTAGTGATAGTCGCGTTCGCACTAGCTCCGTATTATACCGGCTACATCGCAGCGGCGATCACCGCGCCTCGCCTTTCGACGACCGAATCTGCACCTGTCGTCGCGCCCGCGCCGCCGGATGAGTCTATTGCTAAGAAAACTATTGTGCTTAAGGTACGCGGTATGACTTGCGAAGGCTGCGAAACGCACATTGAGATCCCGCTGAGAAAGTTGCAGGGCGTTATCTCCGCCGACGCAGATTATAAAGAACACAACGTGACAGTCGTATACGATCCCGCACAGGTGACGGTCGAAAAAATCAAAGAAGCGATAATTGCTACTGGCTACGAACTAATCTGAATACACGTGGTCAACCATAATTTTGATCTCGTAGTGATCGGAACCGGAGCGGGCGGGTCAACCGTGGCGCATAAATGTCGGAAAGCCGGCTGGAAGGTCGCCATAATCGATTCCAATCCGTTCGGCGGCACGTGCGCGTTGCGTGGTTGCGATCCAAAGAAAGTGCTTGTGGGCGCCGCTGAGTTGATCGATTGGAATACGCGCATGAAAGGAAATGGCTTTTCCGGTAATGATAAGATCGACTGGCAGCAGCTTATGGCGTTCAAGAGGACTTTCACCGAACCGGTTCCCGCCAGCAGAGAAAAGGCATTTACAAAAGCGGGTATCGCAACGTTTCACGGCCGCGCGCGCTTTCTCGATAAGACGACCCTTGAGATCGGTGCGGACACGCTGAACGGTCGATATGTCCATATTGCTGCTGGAGCTAAACCGGCTGTCTTGGGCATCGCGGGCGAAGAATATCTCACCACGAGCACTGAGTTTCTCGAGACCGAACAACTGCCGAAGCGGATCATCTTCGTCGGTGGCGGTTATATCGCCTTCGAGTTCGCACACGTCGCTGCGCGGGCCAATGCCAAGGTTCGGATCATTCATCGTGGAATTCGTCCCCTCGAAGGCTTCGATCCTGACCTTGTAGACACGTTGGTGCGGGCGACACGGAACTTGGGCGTCGAAGTCGATTTAGGCGCGACAGTGGAATCTGTCCGAAAGGAAGGCGAGCACTTTATCGTAACCGCGTCCACTTCCAATTCAAGCGAAACTTTTGAGGCGGATATGGTCGTTCACGGAGCGGGACGTGTTCCAGACATAGATGATATGACCCTTGAAACCGCGAACGTCGAGAGAGGAAAAAAAGGAATACAGGTGAATGAATTTTTACAGAGCGTCTCGAACCCGCTCGTGTTTGCGGCGGGTGACGCTGCGGATAGCGGAGGATTGCCGCTTACGCCTGTCGCGACAATGCAGGGACACGTGGTAGCGAGCAACCTGCTAAAAGGTAATCATCGCCGGCCTGATTATCGTGGAATCGGCACCGCCGTTTTTACGATCCCGCCGATGGCTTCCGTTGGATTAAAGGAAGATGATGCGGCAAAGCAAGGCCTTTACTTCGACGTCAATTATGAGGACACTTCGGGCTGGTATTCGTCTAAACGTATCGGATTAAAATACTCGGCTTATAAGACTCTGGTCGAAAAGGACACTGGTCTAATCTTAGGGGCACATCTTTTAGGTGCTCACGCTGATGAGGTCATTAGCATCTTCGCCCTTGCGATCCGTAACGGGCTAAACGCCAAGGATTTGAAAACGATGGTCTTCGCATATCCGACAAGTGCCTCCGACATCAGTTATATGGTTTAGTGAATTTATGATAAATGTTGCCAACAACGCCGAATTCGAATCCGAAATAACTTGTCCGCGATGTGGTCACAAAAAGACTGAGATCATGCCCGCAGACTCGTGCGTCTTCTTCTATGAGTGCGAAGGCTGCCAAGCCATTTTCAAACCTCTTCCCGGCGATTGTTGTGTATTTTGTTCCTACGGATCGGTTCCGTGTCCGCCGAAAACGACGGGCGCGGTTTGTTCCGCACATTTACCGACGTTGTTAACTTATTAACGATGGCCACGAACATTCTCGATAAGGTCGGATCGATCGGAGCTCTCGTGGCGGGCGCGGCGGTGCCTTGTTGTTTTCCGTTCCTCAGCCTCGTGGGGTCGATCCTGGGGTTGAGTTTTCTCGCACCATACGGGAGCTACGTTCTTTACGCGATGCAGGTGTTCGTCGTCGCCGCTTTGATCGGCGCGGTCGTCGCGTACCGGGGCCATCGAAAGCTTCTTCCGCTGATCCTCGGTGGGCTGTCCGTGCTCGCGGTGCTTTATTCGCTCAACGCGGATATGAATGTCAAGATCCTGTACCCGGGCCTCGCCGGCCTCGTGATCGTTGCGATTTGGAATTCAATCGAAGCGAGGCGTTGTGCCGAAATATGCAAGAAGTAATGACGGGTCCGGACCACACGCAAGAAACCAATTCCGACCGTCTGCTTGAGAGTCTTTCGCATGCGGTGAGTCTTACCGTTCTTGAACTCGACGCCAACCCTCAGAAGTTGGTGCCCGCTTTTTTCCTTGCGAATCTCATGTCCCCGGCGCTATGGGATTGGCGGAATGAGAAACGGGCGGTAAATGAGCACGGGGTCGTATACAGCCCCCGCAACCGGTTGAATCAGATCCAGCGATTCTTCCACCGGTACACCTTCACGAACCTGCCCGATCGACCCGGCGGCGATCCATGGGGGCTGATCTCCTTCGACGAGGAAGAACGAAGGTTCGGCGCGGAGTTCGTTCGCAGGATCCGGTCGGAATACGACACAACACTTCGACAACTGCATGTCGAGAATCCGGAATCGCAATTCGGCCAGATCGTGAATGAGCCTTACTACGCCCGGGGCCTTTTCCCGAGGCTCAAGAACGAAACATTAGAGGTGATGAATGCGTTCGCCACGACCAACGAAGAAGGTAAGGCTTCCGGGAAATGTTGGGGGCTCGCAGCGCTCTGGGCCGCGGCGCTGGTCGTTTGGGGCCGCTTTCCCTTGGACCAGGTGGTTATCACCGGGAATCGAGCGCATGTGTTCGTTTACCTCGACGTGGAGGACGGGCATCTGCTGAACAATACAAAATGGTTCAGCACCACAAGGATCAACAACCGGTCGGAATTATCAGATTTTGTTCGGGTAGTTGCTTCCGGTCCGGAGACGACCTTCTTCTATAGTCCGTCGGTTGGGATGTGCCATTGCATATCGCGCACTTCGCAGATACCGCACCATCAGGTGAAAGACATCTATCGGCGAATAGGCGAGTTTGTCTCTAATCCCCTTAAGCACCCCGACCCGGAACAGATTCGATACATCGAGCCGTCGCACGCTGTCCCAGATCCCTTAGACCACGATTCCGCGGAGAGTTACCAGTCCGCGATCCACCAATTGTCTCGCGAATATCCGGGTTCAATCTTCGAGTACGCACTTTACGCGTTCAGAAGTTTGCGCGTTCGCAACCCGGAAGTGTACATTCGCGCCGCACTCCGCGAGCCCAACACGACTGTGCTTGCCGCCGAGGTGGCGACGCTCGACGATGCGTTGTCGATCGTTCGCGGCATCGAGGGAAATTCATCGATATTCGGGAGCCGCGACCGGATCGCGATGCCGGATGAGGTCGTTTACTTTGATACCGGTCACGAGGCGGAAAAGGCCTTGCTTTTGTACACCTTGCTGCGGAAGTCATCACTTGCAAATCTCGATAGTTCGCTTTTGCTTACGAAGGACCACAACCTTGTAATGGTGAACGGGCGACCCGTTTACCCGGAAAGCTGCGTTTCGTTCGAGCTAGGTGAAAACACGGTCGGGACGGCACCGACAACGATTAGCCTGAGCGCGACCATAACTTGCCCGAAGTGCGGATTCGTGAAGGCCGAACAGATGCCAACGAACGCTTGCGTCTTTTTTTACGAATGCACGAACTGCCTGGACCTCCTTAAGCCGCTCCCCGGTGATTGTTGCGTTTTCTGTTCGTACGGTTCGGTGCAGTGCCCGCCGAAAGGGGCGGGAAACGGCTGTTGTTAGAGGTGTAAATATGAAACGCATTTATATCAAGATAGGCGTCGTGGCGGCGGTGCTGCTCGGGTTCGCGGCCTTGGCCGTTTATCAATTCAGCGGCGGGAGCGAGTTTTCTTCGAACATCGGCGACCTCAAATCCCAATTCAACAAGGACAAGGGCAAGGTGAGGCTGGTGGTTCTGCTGGCCCCGACCTGAGGGCACTGCCTTCGGGGGGCTTCCGAAATTCATCAGGTCCTGATGGATTTGAAAGATCAAAACATCGAGGTTTATTCGGTTTGGGTGCCGATCCTCCCGTCGGATTTTGAACTGACCGTCGGGCGGGCCACCAAATCGCTCCCCGACCCGCGCGTTCATCACTACTGGGACGGCGGCGGCGAACTGGTCAGAGGATATGCTCCCGTCTTAGGGATCGACGATCAGGCTTGGGACGTATATCTGCTTTACGATAAGAACGCGGAGTGGATAGATGCACCGCCGAAGCCTATCTACTGGCAGGAACAATTAGGCATATCGGAAGAAACGAAGTTGGACGGTGCGAGACTTACAGCCGAGATCAATAAACTGCTGAAATAGGTTTGTGGGGACGAATGAGAACAGCCCAAAAGATCGCAAGCATACTCATCATCGCCCTCGGTCTCCTTCATTGCTCCTTCACGTTCCGAAACTACTACGGTATTTCGTATGAGGCGGCGTGGTTCCTGGGGACCGGCGTCGCGATCGTGCTGGCGGGGTTCTTGAATATTGCTCTCCTCCGCACCGGAGCGCGGGACGTGGTTATCTGGACGATGGCCCTCATCGCGAACGTGTTTTTTCTGTTCGGGTTCGCCGCCTCGTCGTACATGATGCGGCAGCCGCAGGTGTTCGTGGGGGCCGCACTGTTCCTCACCGCAACGACCTACTGCTTCGTGGTCAAACCGGCTGAATCTAGGAATTGGTAACGCTGCTGTTCCTGCCCGATGAAACAGCGAGCCACCTCGACGAGCGAGAACTCGGCCCCGATCAGGAATGGTTGCTGCTGTCCTTGTGACACGAAATGCAAGGATGGTAACTCCGTATGAAGTGATCGGGATCACTCTTATCCCATTGAAGTAGGGGCGACTTTGTTCGCCCCTAATCTTTTGGAGCGCCTCCCGGCTGAAGAAAGGGCGCTTCACCTTTTCGGTCTCACTGATACCAAGGCCGCCATCGCACTCCGCGCGAAAGCCCACGTAAATCGGGATACTAAAGCGTGTCCGACTAGAGGCTTCGCTGGAGAACCATAAATGGGCTTGACTCTATACGCGACTTCAGGGTTTATCATTGAATGGTAACCAGAATTGCGCTGGGAATTTGTGTAACAGGGGGACAAAAAACAATGGCGATAAGGAATAACACGGCGACAACGATCGTTGGTCGCACTAATCGGCTTTCGCCCCGGACTTCGATGAAGATCGGCGAGGTTTCACAGGAATCGGGGGTAGGCGTCGAGGCCTTGAGATTCTACGAGCGCAGCGGGCTTCTGGGGAGGCCCGCACGTTCGCAGAGCGGTTACCGGCTCTACGACGAAGCGGTGCTGGAGCGCCTCGCGTTCATCAGGAAGGCGCAATTCCTCGGTTTCTCGCTCGACGAGATCCGGCACATCATCAGCGACGCCGAGAAGGGCGCGAGCCCGTGCGACAACGTCCGGGGGATCGTGCGTCGGCGCCTCGCGGAGGTATCCGAACGGATCAAGGAGTTGCAGCGGCACCACCGCGAGCTCACTCGCACCTTGGAGGAGTGGGACGAGGTCGGGCGCGCGCCGGGCAATATCTGCGGCTTGATCGAGACGACGGAGATGCAAAATCCCTCCCCGGCCGCTGGGCGCGTGGTGCAGAAAAAGCTGAGAAAAAATGGGCTGTAAATATTTTTCCGATTTTCGAAAGAAAACACTTGACACTGTATTCGACTACAGAGAATAGACTTTATCTATCGGGCGATTTTCCCCGAAATTATTACTGAGATCAGCGAGGTATCAAAAATGAATGCAGTTAACGAAACAATGAGCGATCCCCAAAAGAATGACAATAGTTTCACGACGGTGACGGCCCCGGAAATCGTCTGCGGCGGGTGTGCGAGTTCGATCACGAAAGCGTTCGCGGACGTCGAGGGCGTGTCCGCGGTCGAGGTGGACGTGCCGACGAAAAGGGTGACGGTGCATCACGACGAGGAGACCTCCCGTGAAAAAATCGTCCAGGTGCTCGACCGCGCCGGTTATTCGGCGGAGTGAGCGTACTTGATCGCGGTGCTGGTGGATCCGCGGGTGAACGGGAGGGATAAATGATTACGACGAAAACGGTCGATCCGGTGTGCGGGATGGAGATCGATCCTTCGACCGCGGCAGGACGGAGCGAGTACGGGGGCGAAACGTTCAACTTCTGCTCCCCCTCCTGCAAGGAGAAATTCGACGCGACCCCGGAAGAATTCGCGGGTGCGAAGGCGGTCGAGAGCGCAAGCGGTAACAAGGAAGTTAGCAATGGGTTGACCACCAAACAAGCCACGGACGGAACGCACAACGACCATTCGCTTCCGGATGGTACGGGCGAACGGGTCGACCTGCCGATCACGGGGATGACCTGCGCCGCGTGTGCCAACCGGATCGAAAAACAGCTGAAAAAACAGCCGGGAGTGGACGCGTGCTCGGTCAATTTCGCCACCGCGAAAGCGACCGTCAAGTACGACCCCGGCAAAACCAACGTCGCGGCCCTGGTGCAGACCGTCAAGGACACCGGCTACGACACGGCGGGAACGGCGCGGGCCGAATTCGTAGTGGACGATTCGGCGAGACCGTCCGGCTCGGGCACCCCGCTCGAGGGTCATTTGATGAAACGGAACGGTGTCGTGAAGGCCGCCTTCAATCTCGCGGACCAAACCGTCGCGGTTGAGTATCTTCCGAATTCAGTTGATGTGAAACAGATTCGTGCGGCCATTGAAGATTTCGGTTACAACGTTCGCGAAGTCTCCGGAATTTCCGATTCGGCCGAGGATTCGCTCGAACACGCTCACGCCGCCGAGTATTCCGACTTAAAGCGAAAGTTTCTGGTCGCCGCCGTTTTGTCACTGCCGATACTGGTGATCGTCATGTCCCACGGGCGTATCGAGTTGTTCAATTTCCGCGGCGTGAACTGGCTTCAGCTCGTTCTTGCGACGCCGGTCGTTTTTTATTCTGGCTGGCAGTTCTACCGCGGAGCATGGGCGGCGTTTCGGCACCGTGCCGCGGACATGAACACGCTCATCGCCGTCGGCACCGGCACCGCATATATTTACTCGGTACTCGCGACGCTGTTTCCTTCGTTTTTCGCCAACGCCGTCGGGCAGACTATGAACATGCCGGGGATGGAAGGTACGCCAACCGTGCCGGTCTATTTTGAAGCGGCCAGCGTCATCATTGCCCTTATCGTATTGGGGAGACTGCTGGAGGCGAGGGCGAAGGGGCAAACGGGCGCGGCGATAAAGAAACTTGTCGGCCTGCAGGCGAAAACGGCCCGCGTGATCCGCGACGGGCGCGAGATCGAGATCGAGACCGAGGAGGTCGTCCCGGACGACATCGTCCTGGTGCGCCCGGGAGACAAGATACCCGTCGACGGCGTGGTGACGGAAGGTTCGTCGGCGGTTGACGAGTCGATGCTCACGGGCGAGTCGATCCCGGTCGAGAAGAAAGTCGGGGACGAGATCTTCGGCGCCACGATCAACAAAACCGGAGCCTTCTCGTTCCGGGCGACGAAGGTCGGCAAGGACACCGCCCTGCAGCAGATCGTCCGGCTGGTGCAGGACGCGCAAGGGTCCAAGCCGCCGATCGCGAAACTCGCCGATACGATCAGCGGGATATTCACCCCGATCGTGATCTCCATAGCGATCGCGACGTTCGTGGTGTGGTTCGTCGCCGCCTCACCGGAAGTGCGGTTCACTATGGCGCTGGTGAACTTCGTCTCGGTGCTGATCATCGCCTGCCCGTGCGCGCTCGGGCTCGCTACCCCGACGGCGATCATGGTCGGGACGGGTCGCGGCGCGGAGAACGGCATATTGATCAAGGGCGGCGACAGCCTGGAGACGGCCCACAAGCTCGACACAATCGTCCTCGACAAGACCGGCACCATCACCAAGGGCGAACCGGCTCTCACTGATGTCGTCGCGGCGGACGGTTTCGCGGAGAACGATTTCCTGAAGATCGTTGCGTCGGCCGAAAGGCAAAGCGAACATCCCCTGGCCGCCGCAATCGTGCGCGGCGCAGAGGAACGCGGGTTGAATTTTGCCAAACCGGAAAGCTTCAACGCCCTCGAAGGGCGCGGAATCGAATCGCGCGTCGCGGGTAAGGATCTTCTTCTCGGGAACGTGCGCCTGATGAACGAGCGGAAAATCGAACTGGGAGGCGCGGAAACGACGGCGGAGAGGCTTGCAACGGAGGGCAAAACGCCGATGTTCGCGGCGATCGACGGCAAGTTCGCCGGCGTGGTCGCGGTCGCCGACACGATCAAACCGGAGTCCGCGGATGCGATCGCATCGCTGCAAAAGTTGGGACTCGAAGTCGTGATGATCACCGGCGATAACCGCAGAACGGCGGAAGCGGTCGCGGGGCAGGTCGGGATCAAACGCGTGCTCGCTGAGGTGCTGCCGGAAGGCAAATCGGGCGAGATCAAACGCCTGCAGAGTGAAAAGAAACTGGTAGGGATGGTCGGGGACGGCATCAACGACGCCCCCGCTCTCGCGCAGGCGGACGTTGGGATCGCCATAGGCACCGGAACGGATGTCGCGATCGAGGCGAGCGACATAACCCTGATCAAGGGAGATCTGCGCGGGGTGGTGACCGCGATCGGGTTGTCGAAGGCGACGATCCGTTCGGTGAAGCAGAATCTGTTCTGGGCTTTCATTTACAACGTGATCGGGATCCCTATCGCGGCGGGGTTGCTTTACCCGCTCACGGGCTGGCTTCTCTCCCCGATCATTGCTTCGGCGGCGATGTCGCTTTCGTCGGTGTCGGTGGTGGCGAACAGCTTGCGCCTGCGCAAATTCGGCGCGCCGGTGGTTAGCTAACCACGAGGAGGACTTATATGGACACAATGGAGATTGTCGTGATTGTGGGCGGCGTCGCTCTGATCGGTTTGACGCTGTGGTACTTCTTCGGCGAGCGCGAAAAGGTCGCCGCCGAAACCAACGAAACGGGCGTGCAGGAGATCAAGGTGACGGTGAAGGGCGGATACGCCCCTGACGTGATCGTGGTCAAGAAAGATGTGCCCGTGCGTCTGAATTTTTACCGCGACGAAACGTCGTCGTGCAGCGAGCAGGTGGTTTTCGGCGACTTCGGGATCGCCCGCGACCTCCCGGCTTTCAAGACCACCCCGATCGAGTTCACCCCGGCGGAAACGGGCGAGTTCACGTTCGCGTGCGGGATGAACATGCTCCGGGGGAAGCTGATCGTGCAGTAGTTCGAAGAATCTCAGATGAAGTTGCGCCTGCTTGATAACAGACAGGTGTGTTCGATAGCGGGCGCTTTTCCAGGTTCGATTGTGCGATCGCCGGGTTCTTTAAAACGGTGTTTCTACTAGGTTTACCTGCGCTTGGGGCTGGATAGCAACGGCCTTCTGCCGAGGCACACTCATTGCACTAATCGTGGGATTACCAACCTGGTCGTTTAGGAGGATTGCGTGAAGGAGAAATTTGGAAAAAGGTTGAAGGCCCGGCTGGCGGCGTTACTTTGCGTTCTGGCGATCGGCTCGCCGGCCGGAGTGGTGCGGGTCTCGGCTCACGGTGGAGAGGATCATGGCGATCAGAAGCCGAAAACCGAGACGACCGCCAAAGGCGCGGTCCTCAGAACGACCCGCCTCAGCGATTTCGAGGTCACGGTGAAGCACCCGCCTCTGGAGCCGGGCACGATCGCCCATGGAAGTTTGTTCGTGACCAGGTATGCCACTAATGAACCCGTCGACGCGGGTAACGTTCAGGTGGCCCTCGAGGCGCCGGGCGGTTCGATCTCCGAAGTCGCCGTCGCGAAATCCGCTACGGCCGGAAGCTACGCTCTCGACATCCCTGCCCTCACCGATGGGGGATACACGCTCCGCGTAACGTTAACGGTCGGCGGTAAAGCGAGCACCGCTACTTTCTCTGGCGTCGAGGTGCTCAACGGAGCGCCCGCGGCCGGTGCCGCTGCGTCCTGGTCAGGCTTTTTGTTGACCTCGATTTTCCTGATCGTGGGAATCGGCCTTTTTGCGGCCCTCGTTTACCTGTCGGTGCGGGTCGCGGGGCGCCGGACGCTCAGGGAGGAGACCGTTTCCGCGTGAGAACATTTCTCGTTCCACAATTCTTAGATTTTTTTTCGAACCGGGGAAGTTTCAAGGTGAAGGCATCAAGACGCGTTTGGACGTGGGGGGCGCCCCTCTTTTTTCTGACCGTTCCGGTCCTTGCACAGCAGCAACCCATTCTTGTGCCGACTCAGCCGGCCGTTAAGCTCAGCTCCGTGGAGTCGGTCGCTCAGGATGGCCTGCCCGTCGAACGATTGATCTCGCTCGGTGCGAGCCGTCGTGCGGATCTCTTGGCGGCTCGACAAAGGCTGGCCGTCGCGGAGGGGCGGCTGCAGCAGGCGCGGCTTCGCCCCAATCCGACCTTGGACGCAGAATACGGATCACCTCGATTTTTGGGCGGTGAGGCGGAAAGCGATTTCTCGGTCGGCGTCACGCAGGTTTTCGAACTCGGCAGGAAACGCAGCCGCCGCGCGGCGGTCGCGGAGCTCGAGCTGAATCAGATACGCGCAGAGGTCGCCGCGCTGGAGCGGGAGTTGGCAATCGGCATCCGCTCGGCGTACATCGCCGCGATCGCGTCCGCCCGGCAGCTAGACGTGCTTGAGAGATTGATCGCCGGGAATGAGGAATTGGTTCGGGCGACCGACGCGAGGTTGAAAGAAGGCGACGTTGCACCGCTGGATCTTAACTTGGTAAGGGTCGAGAACGACAGGCTCAAGGTGCAGGCGATCCAGGCGCGCGGGGAACTCGATACGCAGCTTTTACAGCTGCGAACGCTCATTGGGGCGGACATAGCGGAGCCTCTGCGGATCGCGCCGCAGCCTGACCGTCCGCCGCGCTTCGACACGGGATTGAACGAACTGACCGAGATCGCCCTTCGGGAACGATCGGATCTCCGGGCTGCTCGGATCGGCGAGGAGCTTGGCTCGGCACGTATAAATCTGGCGCGCGCGAACGCAGTCCCGAACGTTTCGGCGGGAATCAGATACTCACGCACGAAGGGGATCGTCGATCTGCCCGGGCCGGTCAACGGCCGCGATTTCGCGACCGATCTAGACAACGAGCTTACTTTCGGGGTGTCGATCGACATCCCCGTCTTCAATCGCAATCAGGGCGAGATTGCCTCCGCGACCGGCGAACGGCTTCAAGCCACGCGCCAGCGCGAGTTTCTCGAAACCACGATCAAACGCGACGTCGCCGTCGCGTTTCGCAAATACCGCGCCGCCGCCGAGGCTCTGGTGCTCAGCACTACGCAGATAATCCCGAGGTCGGAGGCGAACCTGCAAACGGTCCGCGCGGCGTACGGGGCCGGTGAGTTCTCGATCTTCGAGGTGGTCAACGAACAGCGGCGGTTGACGGAGAGCGTGACCACGCTGAACCAGGTGACGCGGGATTATTACAACGCCCTGACGGAACTGGAAACTGCAATCGGCCGCGAGCTGCCCGCGACGGGGTTTGCACCGAGCAGTTCCGTTCTGCCGGATGAACGGTTGAAACTGTCGCCGGAAGATCGGGCGAAGTTTCTCAAATCGATCCGGGATGTAGCGCCGAAAAACGATTTTGATGTGCTGAAGGGTCAGCAAACCCTATCTACGAAACAGGAGAAAGAGAATGACTAGGATGACGTTAATGACGATTACGGGGGTCGCCGTGCTGTCGGCCCTCGCGGCCGGATGCTCGACCGATTCGGTGGCAAATAACGCTACACAAGGAACGCGGCCTGCTGCCAACACGAATGCGGCCATTGCGAATACCGCCGCGGCGAACTCGGCCCACGCTCAGACAGGCGACGAAACCCCGGCCCAGGTGAAAAGCGCATTGCCGGACGCTCAGAGCTTTACTACGCAGCACAAGGACGTTCCGCAAAATGCCATCGCGGACATCGAGAAGGATACCGGCGGCAAGGTGCCCGGGACGGACCACCATTCGTATCTCGCGTTTTCGACTGGGGGCGGAACGCGCAAGCAGATCGGAGCGGCGACCGTCGTGAAAGCGGATGGAAAAGATCTCGTGATCGTGTACGAGAACAAGGACGGATCGCCCTACATCAAGGAAGTGAAGGCAGATGGGGTTCCTGCACCTTTTCTCGCACAGTTCGCCGGAAAGGGCCACGACGACAAGTTCGCCTTCGGCACCGAGATAAAAGCCAACGGCGTGGACGAGGCCGCGGCGAAGGCGATCACGACGGCCGTTAAGGTCGATGTGTTGACGATGCAGGCGCTTTACGGCAAGGCACATACCCACTAAACGGAGATGAAGGCGGAGCGTAGGGTGTGTGCCTTTTGCACCCGCTCGAAAGTCCTACGAAACAATGAAACTCGCGCTGTACCGATCTAAATTATTCCGACTGCCGGCGACCGTGGTGGTCATCGTGGCGTCGCTTTTGGGTGTCGTGCTCGCGAATGGTGAAGACGATCACGGCCCGCCCGCGTCCGCTTCGTCGGCCGCCGCGACTGGAACGATCGCGGTCGCGCGTGCCGAGCGGAACATCGACACCGACTCAGGGAAGTTTCTCGTGCGCATCGAGCGGTACCCGGCCGATCCGAGGGAAGGCGAGCTCGTTCAGATCGCCGTGAGGGTGCTGGAGAAAGTGGAGGGCGGCTTCGGCGCGAACGAGCCGATCGCGATCGAAGACGCCGTTGTTTCCATCACCGTGACGACCGCGGACGGCGGAAGCGTCGCCGCGAACGTCCCCGCGATCTTCGAAAAAGGCTTTTACCGCGCCGATCATTCCTTCGCGGGCGACGGGGATTTCAAGATCGTAGCCAACGTCGCCACCAAAGACAATCGGACATTTTCGGCCGACTTTCCGGTCAGCGTCGCGAACGCCCCAATCCGTTGGAGTTTCTGGTTGGGGCTGTTGATCCTAAGTCTCGTCAGTTTCGGAACGGTCGGGGCCGTTTATTACTCGATGCGCAACGTGGAGGATCGGGGAGCGAAAATGAGACGGCTTGCCCCGGTCACGGCGCTTGCACTTCTTTTTTTCGCGTTCGGGGTCGTCGCGTTGGCCTATCTTTCCCCGCCCCGCGAAACGCGGGCGATGGGGAATTTCGTCCCGAGCGGCGAGGCCGCGACTAACGCGGCCGACACCGGAACGTTGTCAGTTTTGACCATCCCGAAAGAGTCCCAGCTTCTTTTCGGCATAAAGACCGAACCCGTCTCCACGCGACGGATCACGAGCGGCATGAACGTCACCGGAACGGTGCGATCGCGCCCCGATGCCCGTGCCGTTATCGTGCCTCCGGTAGCTGGGCGTGTCGTCCTTCGCGAGGGGTTGTCGCTCGGAGCGGCGGTCGGACGCGGGGAGCAGATCGGTTACGTAGAGCAGGTGCTGGACGTTTCCGGTCAGACCGAACTCGAATCGCAACGGTTGGAGGTCGCCGCGCAGCAGCGCGAGGTGGAGGCCCGCAGACTCGAGATCCGTAATTCGGTTTTGCAACTTCAAGGGCAACAGGCCGAGCAGCGGGCGAAAGCACAGCAGTCCCGCACGCAACTCGCTCAGGCCCAGCGTGAGCTTCGAAGGGCGGCGAATTTGGTGGAGGTTGGAGCCGTCCCGGTCAAGCGTCTCGAAGAGGCCCGAACCGCCGTCAGCGTCGCCGAGCAGGATGTTTCGGCGGCCGACCAGCAGGTCCGCTCGCTCGAATCGCAGATCAGGCAGACCCGCGCAGGCGAGACGATCTTTCAATCGCCGCGGGTGAACGCGCCGTCGAGGAGTTTCCCCCTCACTTCCCCCGTGACCGGCATCGTCAACGACATCAAGGCGACGAGCGGGCAGGTGGTGGAGACCGGCGCGGAACTGATGTCGGTGGTCAATCTCTCGACCGTTCTGATCGAGGCTCAGGTTTTCGAGCGCGATCTTCCCGCGGTTCGCGAGTCCACGCGGGCGAGTTTCACCAGCGCGGCCCTGGGGGACGAGGTTTACACGGTCGGCACGCCGGACGGGGACGGGCGGCTGGTTTCAATCGGCCAAGCGGTGAACGAGCAGACTCGCACGGTGCCGGTCATCTATGAGGTGAAGAATCCGCTGAACCGACTGAAGGACGGGATGTTCGTCGAGATCACGATCGATACGAGTGGCGAGCGGCAGGTGCTCGCGGTTCCAAAATCCGCCGTGGTGAACGAGCAGGGCCAAACGTTCGTGTTCGTCTTCGACGGCGGAGAGACTTTTAGAAAACGTGCCGTCGCGCTCGGTTCCGAGGGGGCCGACTATTTCGAGGTGAACTCCGGTTTGGAGGAGGGCGAGCGGGTCGTCACGGAGGGGATATACCAGCTCCGCTCGACGCAGCCTTCGGCGTAACTTTAGTTGTGATCGTTAATGAAATTATGTTTACGAGAATTCTTCTAACTGTACTTTGCTTCTCGGTCTTTGCCTTTTTGCTCGCAGCGTGCGGCGGCACGGCCGCCACCTCGACTGCGGAAAGCCAAAACACCGCGAGTGGGCACGACATGTCTACGCATAACGGTACCACGACCGAACTCGGTCGAGCTTTCAAAGCCGATTTCACTAGCGAGCCCGGAACGATCCAGGCTGGCGCACCGGCGACGCTGACATTCACAGTGAAGGACAAGCAAGGTACGACCGTGAAGGACTTGCAGATCGTCCACGAGAAGCCGATGCACCTTTTGATCGTTTCCAAGGACTTGGCCGAGTTCTACCATGTCCATCCGGAGCAATCGGCGGATGGCTCATACCGCGTGCAGCACACGTTCCCGAACGGCGGAGACTACAAACTGTACGCCGATTTCACTCCGAAAGATTCCGTGCAGGTGGTCGAGCAAGTTGACGTCAAAGTTGCGGGAACCGAACGGGCGAAAGTTCCGCTCTTAGCCGATACGAGTCTCATGAAAACCGAGAACGGTTTGAAGGTCGTGATGAAACCGGACGGTGAACTGAAAGGCGGGGCCGAAGTGATGCTCAATTTCCAAACGTTCGACGCGGCCAGCGGGAAACCCGCGACCGATCTGCAGAACTACCTAGGCGAGCTAGCCCACTTCGTCATCATCAGCGAGGACATGAAAGATTTCGTTCACGCGCACCCGATGTCGAAGGGGGAGCACGACAAGGGGGGTAAAACGGAACCGGGCGGCGAGCACAACGCTGACGGGCACCAGCATTCTACGATGGAGGGCACGACCGTAAAGCCGAGCGCGTCGGAAGTCGCCGCCCACACTTCCTTTCCACGCTCCGGTCTATACAAGATCTGGGCGCAATTCCAACGCGGCGGGCAGGTAATAACGGTGCCGTTCGTGGTAGATATCGCCCCCGGTGAGCGGCGAGCCGAACTGAACCCCGCGGACGTTCCGGCCGGCGCGACATTGATCACGCTTTCCGCGAACGGTTACGAGCCAGCTTCGGTCACGGTGAATAAGGGGCAGCTTGTCAAACTCGCATTCTACCGGACGGACGCGGACAACTGCGGCGGCGAGGTTGTGTTCGCGTCCCGAAGGATCACGAAGAAGCTGCCGGTCGGCAAGCCCGTCGTGGTTGAGTTTACACCCGAAACGGCCGGCGAGATCGCGTTCGCATGCGGGATGGGGATGTACAAGGGGAAACTGATCGTGCAGTAAGAAATCAAACAGGAGACACACAACAAAATGAGAATCGCTAAATCTGCGGCCGCCTGCCTGCTCGTCTTCGCGTTCACCGTATCAAGCATAGAGGCTCACCCGAAAACGGTTCGCATCAGCGTGACAAAGAAGGGCTTCAGCAGCAGTTCGATAAGTGCCGAGGTCGGGTCGCCGTTGACGCTGATCTTCACCCGGCGCTCGAAGGAGGGCTGCGGCAACAAGGTGGTATTCCCGTCGCTCGGGATAACGAAAAACTTGCCGGTCGGCAAGGCCGTCACCGTCAAGTTCACGCCCCGACAGGAAGGAACTATCAGCTTCACCTGCGGAATGGGTATGTATAAGGGCAGCATCGTTGCGGCCGAGCATTAAAAACAGAGGAAGGGGGGCAGAAATGAAAAATACATTGTTAGTGGTCGTTTTAACTATCGCTGCGATCGCTTTCGCGGCTTGTAACCAAACCACTTCCAACGGCAACTCAGCGGCAAATCACGGTGGAATGCATAACGGCTCATCGAATTCGATGAATCACAACTCGATGCCGATGAATTCCAACATGTCGGGGATGGATCACGGATCGATGCAATCCTCGCCGAACGCCGCGAGCCAGCCGTACGATCTGCAGTTCATCGACACGATGACGAATCACCATCAGGGTGCGATCGAGATGGCGGAGATGGCACTCAAGAAATCGAACAACGCCGAGCTCAGAGCCTTCGCCCAAAAGATCATCGACGACCAGAAAAAGGAAATCGCGCAGATGAAGGACTGGCGCGAAAAATGGTACGCGGGGAAACCTGAGGCGGTGAATATGCAAATGCCCGGGATGATGGACTCGATGAAGATGATGGCGGGTGACGAGATGAAGAAAATGGAAACCGCAAGCGGCAAGGATTTCGACGTTCATTTTCTCGATATGATGACCCCGCACCACGCGGGCGCCGTAACAATGGCGAAAGAGGCCTTGGCACGCGCTGAGCACCCGGAAATCAAGACGCTGGCCAATCAAGTCATCAAGGAGCAGGAAGCAGAAATCAAAGAGATGGCTGACTGGAAATCGAAGTGGTCGAAATAGTTGGGAGCTAATGTGAAAGGTGAAAAATAAGGGAAGGATCCACTGGTTACGCCTCATCCTCACTGACCTATGAACGCAATTATTAAATGGGCACTGCAGAACCGGTTGATCGTCGTCGCGATCGCCGCGTTGTTGCTCGTGTGGGGCGGCTACGTCGCGTTCAACCTGCCTGTGGATGTTTTCCCTGACCTCAACAAACCGACGATCACGATCCTGACCGAGGCCGAGGGCCTCGCTCCCGAGGAGGTCGAGACGCAGGTTTCGTACCCGATCGAGACGGTGATGAACGGCGTTCCGGGCGTTACGCGCGTGCGCTCGCAGAGCGGCATCGGTCTTTCGATCGTGTACGTCGAGTTCGATTGGGGCACCGACATCTACCGCAACCGCCAGCTCGTCGCCGAAAAGATCACGGAGGCGCGCGAGCAGCTTCCCGTGGGCGTATCGCCGTTCCTCGCCCCGATCTCGTCGATCATGGGCGAGATCATGCTGATCTCGATCACCTCGGAAGGCGGGAAAACTAGCCCGCTCGACGTGCGCACTTTGGCCGACTGGACGGTGCGCCCGCGGCTGCTTACTATCACCGGCGTCTCTCAGGTGATCCCCATCGGCGGCGGGGTCAAGCAGTACCAGGCACTCGTCTCCCCGGAAAAGCTCAAGCAGTTCGGCGTCACGATCGAGGACGTCTCGACGGCCCTCGAAAAATCGAACTCGAACTCGACCGGCGGGTTCGTCGATGCGCAGTCGCAGGAGTATCTGGTCCGGAACCTCGGTCGGTTCTATTCCATCGACGAGCTCAAGAACACCGTAGTCGCTTACCGAAATAATACCCCGATCCGGCTCGGCGATGTCGCGACGGTGGAGTTCGGCCCGCGCATCAAACGCGGCGACGCCGGCTCGAACGGGCAGCCGGCTGTGATCATGTCGGTACAAAAGCAGCCCGGCGCATCGACGATCGAGCTGACCGAAAAGGTCGAGACCGCGATAAAGGATCTGCAAACGACCCTGCCACCCGATATCGTCATCAACACAAATCTTTTCCGCCAGTCGAATTTCATCGAGGCGTCCATCGGGAACGTCGTCGAAGCCCTCCGCGACGGGGCTATCCTTGTGGCGATCGTCCTCTTCCTGTTCCTGCTCAACTTCCGGACGACCGCGATAACGCTAACCGCGATCCCGCTTTCGTTTGTGGTAACCTTCCTGGTTCTCTGGGCGTTCGGGATCTCGATCAACACGATGACTCTTGGCGGTTTAGCCGTCGCTATCGGCGAACTCGTGGACGACGCGATCGTCGATATCGAGAACATCTATCGCCGGCTTCGTGAGAACTACGCGTTGCCTGATCCCCGTCCTTCGCTCGAGGTAATCTATCACGCATCGCTGGAGATCCGTTCTTCGATCGTGTTCGCGACCATCATCGTCGCGCTGGTCTTTCTCCCGCTCTTCATGCTCACCGGGGTCGAGGGAAGGCTGCTTGCCCCGCTGGGTCTCGCGTACATCACGTCCTTGGTCGCATCGCTTTTCGTCAGCCTGACGATCACCCCGGTTCTGGCGTCGTACCTGCTCCCACAGCTTTTCAAAGTGAAGAGGGGGCGTGGAGTTTTGGCCAGCTGGTTCGGAGCATTGAAGGCGAGATTCTACGGAGCCGGGACCACGGATGAACCCCAGGCATTTGAGGACGGCGAAGATGCAAAAGACGGCGGCCATTCCGAGGAGGACAGCTTCGTCGTTCGCAGGTTGAAAAAGTGGGACGAGCGGCTCCTTCACTGGACGCTGCGCCACCCGTACAAGGTGATGATCGGGGCGGCTATGCTGTTCCTCGCGACGATGGGGACGTTGCCGTTCGTGGGCACTTCCTTTCTGCCCGAGTTCAACGAAGGCACGTTAACGATCAACGTGCTCGCGCAGCCGGGCACTTCGCTCGCCGAATCGAACCGAATCGGCGCAATATCGGAAAAACTCGTTTTGGAGGTTCCTGAGGTCATCTCGACCGGGCGACGTACGGGACGCGCGGAGCTCGATGAGCACGCCGAAGGCGTGCATTACTCCGAGATCGATGTGGACCTTAGAGAGTCCGACCGATCGCGCGATGAGATCTTGGCGCACATCCGCGAACGGCTCGCGGTCGTCCCGGGGGTTTCCGTGAGCGTCGGGCAGCCGATCTCGCACCGTCTCGACCATTTGCAGTCGGGCGTGCGGGCGCAGATCGCCGTTAAGCTTTTCGGCGACGACTTGTCCGTTCTGCGTTCGAAAGCGGAAGAGATCCGCAACGTGATGGCGACGGTCGAGGGCGCGGCGGACGTCCAGATCGAAAGGCAAGTGCTGATCCCGCAGATTAGGTTCAACATCGACCGCGCCCGCGCCGCCCAATACGGTCTGCAGCCGGGCGAGGTCACCGACACGCTCGAAACGGCGCTAAACGGACGAACCGTCTCGCAGGCGATCGAGGGGGCTCGACGGTACGACGTCGTAGTCCGGTTCGATGACGCGTCGCGCAACAGTCTTGAGGCCCTGCGCAGCGCGACCGTCGATACGCCGCAAGGAGTGCAGATTCCGGTGTCCGCGGTTGCCACCATCGAAAATCTGCCGGGCCCGAATCAAATTTTGCGAGAGAACACGCAGCGGCGAATCGTGATCTCGTCCAACACGGCTGACCGCGACCTCGGCTCCGTCGTCCGCGACATGGAGAACCGCATCGCGGCGCAGGTCGATCTTCCGCAAGGGTACTTTCTCGAGTTCGGCGGGCAGTTCCAGGCATCGCAGGAAGCGACCCGAACGCTATCGCTTCTCACCATCTTTTCCCTCATCGCGATCTTCTTTCTTTTGATAAAGGCGCTCGGCGACTGGCGTTCCGCATTGCAGGTGATGATCAACATCCCGCTCGCCCTGATCGGGGCGGTCATCGCGCTTCTTCTGAGCGGTGGCGTCTTCTCAGTCGCCACGCTCGTTGGGTTCATATCGCTCGTCGGCATAACGTCGCGCAACGGGATCATGATGATCTCGCACTACCTGCACCTGATGCGCGAGGAGGGCGAGAACTTCACCGAGGAGATGATCATCCGCGGCTCGTTGGAAAGGCTCGTTCCCGTGATGATGACCGCCCTAACCGCGGGCCTCTCGCTCGTCCCTTTCATTTTGGCAGCGGACGCACCGGGTAAGGAGATCCTTCACCCGCTCGCGGTCGTCGTGCTCGGAGGCATCCTGACATCGACGCTGCTCGATCAGCTCGTCACGCCGGCGGTGTTTTATAAGTTTGGGAAGCCCACCGCGGACCGCGTCATCGCCGAACGCGAGGGCCGCGCTGAGAGTGCGCTCGGCGACGCCGACGTCCCACCGTTCGGCGCACGTATGCCGCAGTGGAAGGAAGAATAAGAACTTGAATTTTTCCGGCTCGGCTTTGGAATTTCGCAAGGAGGGTTGTATGCAACATTCAATGTGGCTGCGGCTAGCCGTAATGACGGTCGTCGGGTTCGTGGCAATGTATTTGCTGATGTTCACGATGATCGACACGGGGGCCGATTTCTACCAGAACCTGAACATGGCGTACATGGCGGGGAGCATGACGGCTGCGATGGTGGTGATCGAGCTGATCGTGATGAGCGTGATGTACAAGAACGCGAAGTTACGGAACCTCCTGATCGGAGTCAGCGCCGTGTTGCTGGTTGTGACGGTTTTGTGCACGCGCTACCAGACGGGGATCGGCGACGTCGGGTTCCTCCGATCGATGATCCCGCACCATTCGGGGGCGATTCTGATGTGCCGGGAGGCCGCGATTACGGATCCGGAACTCGTAAAGCTCTGTGGCGAGATCACGGAGAGTCAGCGGCGGGAGATCGACCAGATGAACCGGATATTGGAGGGCAAGTAGCGTCGTCGTTTCGGTGGATAGCGGCCCCGGGAGCATCCGGAGGGATTAAGGTTTCCGGTCGCTGCTACGTCAGCTTCCGCAGATGGGCGGATATCTCGTCGGCGAGCGACCGACGTTCGCTCTCTGATAGATCTCCGGCCACTGACTTTTCGCCCAGGGCGGCCAAGTGCTTCTGCAGCATGTCCACCTGCACGCGGCGCAGGGCGTTGATGGACGCCGATATTTGGTGGGTGACATCGAGGCAGTCACGCTCGTTTTGGATCATCTGCTGCAGGCCGCGTATCTGGCCTTCGATGCGGCGGAGTCGGGGCAACTGCTCGCGGTGGGATGCCCCGCTTGCCGGGTTCGCTGTTTTTCGAGTCAAGCTTCGCAGCCTCCTTTGACCATTAAAGGGACGCGGCGATGATGAGGAGTGTTTTCAGTTACCGGCTGACACACTCCGACAAAAGAGTAGCGGAGGCGTCGCCAACGCTTCCGCTACTTGCACAATAGCACATTTCGTACCCCCAAAAATACCCTCGAGCTCGAACCGCCACCGTCACGCCGGAGCCTATACTTGCTTTTCGCATACTCCCTGGGGGTATGTCCGCGAGTATACATTTCTAGCCATCCCTTTTCGCTAATCTTGGTTAATTGAGTTTCATCCGCGGAGGACGAAAGTTTGCCCAATATGCCCGAAGCGGTATCCCAGGGAGGTTGCCCGAATGGAAAAACGCACAGACCCCATTTGCGGGATGCAGATCGACGAATCCGACGCAGTTGGGACGACGGAGTATCACGGAACGACCTATTACTTCTGCTCGCCCTCGTGCAAGCAGAAGTTCGAAGAAAGCCCGGAGGATTACGCAGAGTAGCTGCAGGGGACGCATCGTGGCCGTCCGATAACGGCTTTGATCAATAGCCGGTTAACTGTTTTTTAGAGAATTCAAGGAGGAAAATAATGCCACATCAAGAAATGAGTCAGGAGATGCGGGACTGCATCAGCAATTGCATGACCTGCCACGCGGTTTGCCTGGAAACCATCAGCCACTGCTTGGAGATGGGCGGGGAACACGCCTCGCCCCAGCACATTAGACTTTTGCAGGACTGTGCGCAGATCTGCGTGACCAGCGCGGACTTCATGCTCAGGATGAGCGATCACCACCCGCAGGTTTGCGGCGTTTGCGCCGACATTTGCGACGCGTGTGCCCGCGAGTGCGAAAGTATGGCGGACGGGGCCGAATTCATGCGGCGCTGCGCCGACGCCTGCCGGCGCTGCGCGGAAAGCTGCCGCAGGATGTCCTCGGGGGCGTCATCGACGGCTTCAATGTAATGGTCAGTTGGCGGCCGGATCGCGGGATTGTTTCCCGCACGGCCGCCATCACTATTATTTATCGAATTAATGGGGGAGCTATGAACTTTGGAAATGGAAAGCCGACCATATCATTGATAGTGCTTTCTTTCGTGCTATTTCTTGGATTGTGCGTCACTTCAGTGAACGCCCAGTCGCAGGAAAGTGGACCGGCGCCGGATAAAGCGACGGCGAAGTACGAAATCGATTTCATGCAGGACATGATCGACCACCACGCGATGGCGGTGCAGATGGCGAACATGTGCGTCGAAAAAGCGATCCATGTGGAACTGCGGACGCTTTGTCAGGAAATCATCGCCGCCCAGTCGGCGGAGATTCAGCAGATGCAGACGTGGTTGATGGAATGGTACGGCATCTCCTATTCGCCGGAGATGAAACCGGGCGACATGCGGATGATGGAAAAAATGGCGGAGCTTTCAGGCGCCGAGTTTGAGATCGAATTCATGGAGATGATGATCAAGCACCATTTGAAAGCGATCCGGAAAGCCTCCAAATGTGTCGACCGTGTTTTCCATGACCAACTGCGCGAGATGTGCGAAAACATAATCGTCACGCAAGCCGCTGAAATAGAGCAAATGCGGACGTGGCTGTGCGATTGGTACGGCATCTGCAAGGACAGGCCGGCGGTTTGAAAGTGTTGTTGACGAGAAAGCGGTAAATGGGCACCGTAGATGTTAAAAAATTTGTCTCGGAACGCTATGAAGAAACTAGGAGCGATTTCAGGTGCCGAGTACTACGGGATGTTCCTCGACACGTTCATCAACCATCATCGGATGAGCGAATGATACGGCGCGGGAGAGAATCGCGAAGCACACGCCGCGGACGTCTCGCAGATAGGTAATTCAGAACCCGGGCGGGAGCGCGCGTAGGGCCGTGCATTTAGTGGAATCTCTACGATCGAGAATCGCCGGGCACACACAGAAAACGCGGACCCGCCGGAGCCCTGCGGAGTGCGGAGCGCAAAACTGCCGTTTCGAGATCGCCGATTCGCTTTGGAACGGGCGCGACTCGCGTCATGGTTCCTGGATTACCGGCCGTACTGCTTGATGATCGCGTCCCGGATCTCCCTCCCGCTCATTTTGGTTTCCTTTTTCATCTTGTATGCGGCAATCGCTTCGTTGATGCATATGCTGCAGTTGGCACCGTGGTCGTCCTTGAAGCAGCTATGCAAGCTCTTGTGCCCGAACCCGCGATCGCAGTGGCAATAGCACGGGACCTCCGCGAGGGTTTCAGGGATCTCCTTGGCGATTTTGTAGGCGGTCTGTGCCGAGCCGGTGAACATTGCCGGATCGAGGGTCGGCCCGAGGCTCGCGGCCGTCGGTGCGATCTGGAACGCAGGGACGGGTTTCTTCGATTCCGGTGCTTCCGTTGGGGTGCGCTTTTCCATCGGCGCCGACGTCCACGCGGGTCGACCGGCACGTGTGACCTGTTCCTGTTGATTCAGTTTCCACATGGCCGCAACGGCGGCTGCGAGTAACATTACGATTCCTAAGACAATCAAAATCCCTTTCTTTTTCATATCTTTTTAGGGGAGTAGCGGACCGTCCCGTTCGTGGCCTTTTTCGTCAGGCGGCAGGGTTGAATCCGCTCCCACGTGCGCATATGCAAGATCCGTGCCCTCTCCAAGGCTCGCAGAAGTCGGTCCAGCGCATTGGCGGGAGCCTGAGGCGTCAAAGGGAGCATGGTAGTTGGTGGGCGGCTCTGCGGCTCCATCGCCCGCGATGAAACTGCGCGGGACTGCGGACTTCTCCGCAACCGATACGTGATCCTCCACGGCAGCGGATATTGTGACGTTCCGACCGTTCCGCCGGTCGTCATCGCACACACGGCGACATCAGCGTGTCCGTGATCGACGTGTCGGAAAGCGAAAGAGGAAGCCGGATCCCGGTCGGCGAAGCTCCGGAGCAGGTCGAGTTCACGCCCGGCGGCCGCTAAGGTTGCGTCGCCCACGAAGGCACCGGGAGAATCCCGACAACACCGTGTCGGTGATAGATACGGGGCCGATCAGGTCGTGACGACCGCCGAGACGGGGAGGGGAGCGCACGGCGTGGTCGTAAGCGACGATGGGAGCCGCGCTTTTATAGAGAACACGGTCGACGGCACCGTTTCGGTGATAGACACCGCGACTCAGACGGTGACGCGCAACATAAAGGTCGGGAAAGGTTCGGGTTGCATCTTGTTCAGGAGCGCCGATCGGCAATGTACGCCTTAGAACCCGGTCGAACCCGCCCTCATAGGAAGCGACTCTTGATCCCGAGGCTCGTGTTGGTCTTTTCGATCGACCTCTCGGCGGACTCCTCGATCCCCGTCAACGCCCGGATGGCATCGATCGTTTCCGGGATCACGATCGCCTGGTTGTCTACAAGGTACGCGTAAAACAGCTCGTCACCGATCACTTTGACCATGTCCTCCCAAATCGCGACCTCGTACATATCCCCGTACGGACGCCCGAGGCTCAGCATGAGCTCTTTCACCGTGTTGTTCGCCGGCAAGCCATCGGAGTACTTTATGAATGCTGTGCGTGTCGAGGAAGCGAACGCTTCGAGCACTTCTTCAGAGGTGGACGTTCTTGTCAGTTGCACGTTCCAGTAATGAAGGTGACTGAGCGTTTCGGGGACCTTCACCGCCGCCGTGATTACATCGAGTTCCGGATCGACGGTCTGGGCGTCGGGGCCTTGGTGGCTCGGGATCTCCTTCTCAGGGACAAGCGTGTTCATGATGCCGCCGAGATGACTCTCCCACGGGTCGGTCGCGCGCCGCAGCAGCGTGCCGCGGGCCTTCGCAAGCAGCCCTGCCGATTTCAGTGCGGTGAGCGTCCTCACGATCGACGTGGTGTTGCAGGAGACGACGCGTGTGCTGTCGCGCCCCAGAGCCGTCCCGTAATTGTTTTCCGCACTGAACGAGTGCCCGGTCGTCTCGTGCTTTTCGCCCCCCTGAACGACGAATTTCAGCTTCCGGGAACGGTACAGATCGATGTTCTGCGCCGCGATCTTTTTCGGGGTGCAGTCGACCACGATATCGCTCCCGTCGAGCATAGCCGAGAGCGTGCCGGAGGTCCCGATACCGGCGTCAGCCATCCGTTGATTTGAGCCGTCATCGAACGCGAAAACCGGGTAGCCCTTCTCAACCGCGACCCTTATCCGCCAGTCCGCGGACACATCGCACACCCCGGCCAGTTCCATATCGTCCTGCAACTCAACCGCGTCCGTCACCCGCTTTCCGATCACTCCGTAGCCATTTACGCCAACCTTAAGTTTGCTCATTTCTTTTCTCCCTATCGATACGATATTCATCGATCATCCCGCGTCTTGTTTCCTTATGGGCCGCTCGAGAGCAGCTGAAAATGGTGCCGACCCGCTAGTCCAT
Source organism: Chloracidobacterium sp. (assembly GCA_016716365.1). GTDB lineage: Bacteria > Acidobacteriota > Blastocatellia > Pyrinomonadales > Pyrinomonadaceae > OLB17. The sequence goes on from JADJWM010000017.1 coordinate 235,850, forward strand.
ACCACCATGCCGGCCAGAACGAGCAGCGCGCCTGTAAGTAAGAAAGGCATGCCTGCGTTCCAGCCGAATAGCACGCCGCCAAGCACGGGACCAACGAACTGCCCCAAACTGTTCGCTACGCTTTGCACACCCAGTGCCGCGCCCGTGTTCGCCGAACCGGCACGTTTGGATATCAGGGCAGAAAGATTCGGCGCGATCATGGCCATGCCCAAGGCTAGCGCGCCAACCAGACCGATGACGGTCGAGAAATTCTTGGTCATACCTAAGGACGCTAAGCTTATCCCCATCAAAACGAAGCCGATCGCGATTCGGAAAATTTCAGAAATACGCTCGGTAAAATAACCGATGATCAGAAGCGATTGGAAAATCGCCATAACCAGCCCGCACACGATGAAGACCGCTCCGACTTCGGCCGGTCCGTAATCGAATCTCGCACCTGCAAAGAGCGCGATGATCGCCTCGAAAAGTGCTAAACCGAACTGGCCGATGAACGCTAGAATGAGCAGCGGGCGCAACCTGTTCGCAAGTTCTCTCCAGCCAGGTCTCTCCGGCTCAACGATCGAAATCACCTTTATGCCGAGCGATTCGGGAAGCCACTTTGCTGCTACAAACAATACGAGGAAAGCCAAAACAGCGGCCGCAAAAAATGGAACGGAGAAGCTGTCAACAACAAAATGCCCCCAGCTTGCCGAAAAGTGCCACTCGCGGCGGGCTAGTGTGCCGCCAAGAGCAGGACCCACGACGACCCCAAGGCTTGCGGCTGTCCCAAGCCATGCCATACCCCGATTGCGGTTCTCTGCAGTCGTTTCGTCAGAAACGTAAGCCGCCGCAGCCGGAAGGGCCGCCGAAGAAAGCGCGCCACCAACGATCCGCGCGGCATAGAGCAACCAAAGATCGGACGCGGCACCGAACAATAAATTAGCGACCGCATACCCGGCGATCCCAAGCAACAGAAGCGGTTTGCGTCCTATGTTGTCTGACCATCTTCCCCAGACCGGGGCGAAAAGCAGCTGCATTAACGAATAGATCCCGGTCAGAAGACCGACGTGCAACCCAACGGAATTCTGCGAAGCTCCCTCTGACAAAGCTAATCTTTCCGCATAAAACGGCAGCACCGGCAATGTGATCCCGAAGCCGATATTTACGACGAACAGACAAAACAGCAAGACGAACAATCGTTTATTCATTTCGCTAAACTCTTCGCTTCGTCATTTATGGGCTGATATCAAATCTGCCTTTTAAGAAGCTGCGCGTTGAGCGCCACGATTATCGTGCTGAGGCTCATGAACACTGCCCCGATCGCGGGGTTCAGCACGAACCCCCACTGGTAAAGAACCCCGGCAGCGAGCGGTATCGCTACGACGTTATAGCCCGTCGCCCACAGGAGGTTCTGGATCATCTTCTTGTAGGTCGCCCGCCCGAAATTGATAAGGTTCAGGATATCCTTAGGGTTCGAGTTGACCAGGATGATATCCGCTGTCTCCGCCGCGATGTCGGTACCCGAGCCGACCGCGATGCCGATGTCCGCCTGCGCGAGAGCCGGTGCGTCATTGACGCCGTCGCCGGTCATCGAAACGAACTCGCCTTTCCCCTGGAGTTCCTTGACGAGGTCGACCTTCTGGTGCGGCAGCACCTCGGCGTAGTAGCCGTCGAGCCCCATATTGTTGGAAACTGCCTTCGCGACCTTCTCGTTGTCGCCGGTCGCCATCAACACCTTTACGCCGAGGTTCTTAAATGCCCTGATCGCGCCGGCGGATTCCTCGCGCACCTCGTCGGCGAGAGCTATAAATCCCGCGAGGCGGTCGTCCAAAAGGACGAAGACGACCGTCTCCGCAGCGTCGGAATAAGCATTCTCCGGTATCTCGATCGAGGCGTCGCGCAGGAACCCCGGGCTCACCACCTTCACGTCGCGGCCGTCGACGGTCGCTTCAATGCCCTTGCCCGTGAGCGCCTGAAAACTTTCCGCGCTGGGTATATCGAGCTTCTGCTCTTTCGCCTTTCGGATTATTCCGACCGCGATGGGGTGCTCTGAGTTCTGTTCGAGAGCGGCTGCCGTTCTGAGGAGTGTTTCCTTATCGATCGCCGGATCGATCGTTTCGATACGCGTTACGCCGAACTCTCCCTTCGTCAGCGTGCCCGTCTTGTCGAATATCATCGCGGTTATCAGTCTTGCGTTCTCGAAGGCGGTCCGGTTCCGTATCAAAAGACCGTGCTGGGCGGAGATGGCGGTGGAGATCGCCACCACCAGCGGCACGGCGAGGCCGAGAGCGTGGGGGCAGGAGATCACCATCACCGTGACCATCCGTTCGACTGCGAAGTTGAAGCTCTCGCCGAGCAGCAGCCACACAACCAAAGTGCCGACGCCGACGACCACCGCGACGACGGTCAAAATCTTTGCGGCGCGATCCGCAAGATGCTGCGTTTTCGACTTTGTCTTCTGGGCCTCCTCGACGAGCTTGATCACCTTGCTCAGGTAGCTGTCCTTCCCGGTGTGCTCTACCCTCACGTGGATCGAACCGTTCCCATTCACCGATCCGCCGATCACCTCGGAGAACTTTTCCTTCTTCACCGGTTTGCTCTCCCCGGTAAGCATGCTCTCATTCAGGTAGCTCTCCCCGTCCGTTACTACGCCGTCGGCGGGGACTTTCTCTCCCGGCCGGACGAGGATTATGTCCCCTTTCTGGAGATCTTCCAGACTGATGTCTTCAACTTTCCCATCGACGACCCGGTGGGCCTCGGCGGGCATCATGCTGACGAGAAGCTGGAGTGCCTTCGATGCACCGAGCACCGATTTCATCTCCATCCAGTGCCCGAGGAGCATGATGTCGATCAGTGTCGCCAGCTCCCAGAAAAAATCTTCGCCGGGGAACCCGAACACGACCGCGCTGCTGAAAACGTACGCCACCGTGATCGCGAGGGCGATCAGCGTCATCATCCCGAACGAGAGGGTCTTGAATTCGCCGACAGCTCCTTTCAGGAACGGCCAGCCGCCGTAAAAGAACACCACGGACGAGATCGCGAAGAGCAGCAGGCTGTCCCCGGGGAAACGGAGTTCGAAACCCAGCCACATCTGAATCATCGGGGACAGGAGGAGGATCGGTGCGGTCAAAAGGAGCGACACCCAGAAACGGCGCTTGAAATCCTCGATCATCATCCTGTGGTGGTCGTGCTCGGCGTGCCCCATCGGCGGGTTCGCGCCGTGGCCGGCATCGTGCCGCGATCGCCCCGCTCCGTTCTGCGGCTCCTTCGCAGTGTGGTGCGCGTGTTGATGGTCCATAGTTTTGTTCTCCCTTTCTCTCTTGTGCTGAAATCTCGGTTACGTTTCTTCAACGAGGTCAAATATGTCCGGTAATAAAATCCACGAACAACCCGGAAACGTCGATCCCGTTCGTCGGGTGGGGGATCGTGTTGCATGTCACGACGCGGGCAGCCCCCGCTCCCATCAACTCATCGTAAGCGTCACCGGCGAAGATGGCGTGAACGCCGATGCAAACAGGCGCGGCGATATCGAGCTCCCGCAGGCGGTGGACGGTTTCGATCATCGTCCGGGCGGTGGAGATTATATCGTCCACCAGCACGGGCGTGCGGTCGCGGTGCGGCCCGTCAAGCTCTATCGGGGAGACGCTCACGTCGCGATCGCCGCGGCGGGTTTTTTCGAGAACCACAAATGGGGCCCCCGCCATTTGTGCGACCTCCGACACCCATTGCTCGCTTTCCGAGTCCGGCCCGACGATTACGGGGTCGCGGACGTTGTTTCTCACCCACTCGGAGATTTCGCCCGCGGCTGCCGCGTTGAGGTTAGGTATCGAGTAGATCTCCGAAAGTGATTCACGGCGATGGAGATGCGTGTCGACCGTCGCGATACTGTCCGCGAACGAGCAGATCAGTCCGGCGAAGTACTCTGACGTGACCGCCTCTCCGGGCCGGAACGCCTTATCCTGCCTCATGTACGCCAGATAGGGCGCGGCGAGGCAAACGTGAGCGGCCCCCAACGATTTGAGGCTCTTCCCCAGGAAATACAAGGGCGCCAACTTTTCGTCCGGCTGGACCAGGGTGCTGACGACCACTGTCAATCTACCCTCGACGTCCGAGCGGATCCGCAGGTACGTCTCCCCGTCGGGGAAGCGGCGAATGTCCATCTCGCCGATTTCCGCACCAAGGCGGCCGGCGAGGAGCGCAGCGAACTCATCATTACCGGGCATTGCGAAGAATACCGGCTTGTCGGATATTGTCATCACTTTATCTCCAACACGTCAGTGTTTTCCTTCAGGTATTCCAGCGAATAGGCAAGTTCGCCTTCAGCTTCCGCGTGGACCTCGAACAGTGTGTCCCCGGCCCGGACCGGATCGTCCAGCTTGATATTCAGCAGTATCCCAGCCGCTGGAGATCCCGGCGCCCCGGAAAGCTTTGCGGTTCTCGAGAGTTTCCGGTTGTTTATGGACACGACGGTGCCGCTCCGGTCCGCCTTCACCTCGAAACGGTGGCGGGCCGTCGGCGGCTGTTTGAGTCCGCCCTGCGCCTCGCAGATCCTCACGAACTTCTCCCACGCCTCGCCCGACTCGAGTATCCCGCGGGCGATCGCGTAGCCGGATCCGGCGTTGCCCTCCCGTGACATTCCGATCAGCCTGCCCGCAAGCATGAACGACTTCTCGGCCAGGTCTAGCGGAGCATCTGTTTCGTTCCTTAGCACGGCGAGCACTTCGCGTGCTTCGAGTGCCGGCCCGATCCCGCGTCCGACCGGTTGCGAGCCGTCCGTTATGACCGCGTCAATTTGCAGGCCGACCTCTCGTCCCACTGCACCCATGACTTCCGCCAGGCTTTCCCCGGCTTCCCGGCTTCTCACCTTCGCGGTGGGCCCGACCGGGATGTCGATCACGACGGAGGTCGACCCGGCCGCCGCTTTCTTCGAGAGCACCGAGGCGATCATCTGCCCCTCGCTGTCGATGTCGAGAGCCCGCTGCACGCGCACCAGGATGTCGTCCGCCGGACTAAGTTTCACGGCGCCGCCCCAGGCCAGGCAGCCTCCCTCAAGTTCCACAACCTTCCTGATCTCGTCGATGCCGAGATCAACATTGGTGAGCGTCTCCATCGTGTCCGCCGTTCCCGCGGGAGATGTGATCGCACGCGAAGAAGTTTTCGGGATCGTCAGGCCCGCCGCGGCGGCGATCGCGACGACGATCGGTGTCGTGCGGTTCCCCGGCAGCCCGCCCACGCTGTGCTTGTCGAAGACGGCGGGTTTGTCCCAGTACAGGCGGTCCCCAACCCCGATCATCGAGCGGGTCAGAAAAACGACCTCGTCCGCGCTCATGCGGTCCGCCGCACACGCCGTGATGAAGGCGGAGAGCTGGACGTTCGAAAGGCTCAGGTTCGTCACGTCCGCGACGATACGCCGGAACGAATCCTCGTCGAGAGTTCCGCCGAAGATCTTCCGCCTGATATCGCTCATCGAGGCGAGATCGCCCAGATGGGAAAGCGTCAGCAGGTCGCCTTCGGCAGCGTTGAGAAACCGGATCGCCCCGGTCGACAGTCCAAGTTCGTCCGCCCGAAGGCGGCCCGGATCGTCGACAACGATCAGCGAGGCGGCCAGGCGCTTGTTCGGCGATGCGACCCGCACGCGGCTCAGCGCGTTGAAGCCCTCGGCCACGCACACGGGGCAATCCCGACGCATGAAGACGAGATGCTCGTTCCGCGAGTCGATGCCGAGGTCTCTCAACCGCAACGCGTTGGTGATGTTCGGTTCGTGATGCTCCATTGTCGTTCAATCCTCAGCCGTGACCGTTTCGCAGATCGCGTACGCCTCATCGATGACATCGTCGATGTTTTGCTTCGAAAGGCCGATTTCGGCCAGGATCCCGGGCGAACCCTTCAGCTCTCGGCACAGCACGATCCCCCTTTCGAGCAACTGCCGTTTCAACTTCACCGAAAGAGTTGTGAGGCTGGTGACGGGGTGCAGCCCGGCGGAATCGATCCACCCCCGTAGACTTTTCTCTTGCGGATAGTCCCAGCTCAGCAGCCCGAGACCGGCACATGTCCCGTACGTGATCGCATCGCTGGTCATGCGCGTGTTGGTCGCAAGCATTCCCTTGTAGATCCGGCCTTTGTGGGGAGCCTCCGATGCGAACCCCTTTTCGATGTCGACGAAACGGGCGTGCGCGTAGAGTGCGTGCTTTATGTCACAGACTCTTCCGAGGAAACTGTGGAATTTGCATTCGGCATGGTAGAGAAGATCGCCTTTCGCCGCGACGACGTCGACCTCGTGGCCGACGCAGCGGCCCTTGACGATCTGGCCGGTCGACGCGGTGTACCCGTCCGCCCCGAAAAGCGCGGCGATCAACTTTTCGAAGGGGTAGCCGGTCGGACCCAACTGCATGATCGCCCTCTTCAGGTTGTATTTTCCAGCCGAACGCCTTTGCAGACCTTTCAGCTCCGCGAAAACGATGGAATACAGATCCGATGTGGTGATCCGGTCGTACATCTTCTCGGTGACCCGCTCGATAACGATGTCGACCACGTCCGGGTCCGCCTTTACGCGGCGGAGCGATCGCCGTATTTTCTCTTCATCGAAAGTGACTTCGTCACCGTTGGCTTTTATTACATTCATATCTTGTTGCGTTCCTTAAGCGTCCGTTGCACCAGCAACTTCTCTTCAATGTTCTCCCGGTCGATCAAGCCGAGAATGGAACCGCCTTCCATCACGGCCGCCGCGCCGCCCTTGGCGGAAAGCTGCTCCATGAGGTCCTGGAGTTTCATCTCCGGACCGGCGACTACGAAATCCGTATTCATGAAACCGGAAATCAGGGCGTCCTTACCCTGTTCAGATAATCCTCTAATGAGCTCCGTCCGGCTCAGCGTCCCGACAGGTCTGTCAGCGTCCGCGACCAGGAAAACAGTCTCTTGGCTGTTGAGGAGCACATCCGCTGCTCGTCCTAGAGTGTCGTCCGGCCGGAGAAGGGTGAAACGCCGCATGACTGCATCCCTAACCTTAAGGCCGGAGAGGGCAGCACGCATGGTTTCCGCAGCAGCCTCGCCTCCGGCGCCGAGGAAAACGAAAAGGCCAATGAACACGAGCCAGAAGTTATAAAAGAAACCGAAAAACACGAACATGATCGCAAGGAACTGTCCCAGGGCCGCGGCAGCCCGCGTTGCGTTCGACTTGTCCATCATGAACGACAGCAAGCTCCGAAGCACCCGCCCGCCGTCCATCGGGAAGGCTGGAATTAGATTGAAAACGGCTAGCACCACGTTCGCGAAAAGCAGGTTCCACAGGAAGGGCACGCTCGCCATATCGTCCGAGCCCGCCACCGCCGCAAGACCCGGCAGTTGACCGGTGGCACTAAGGTAAACCCAGATGACGAGGGCAATACCCAGATTGACCAACGGGCCGGCAAGTCCGACGAGCAATTCTTCGCTGGGCTTTTCCGGCATACCTTCGAGGCTAGCTATCCCGCCGATCGGATAAAGGGTAATGTCCTTTGTCTTGATGCCGAAGCGGGCGGCCGTCAAGGCGTGACCGAATTCGTGAAGGACGACGCAAGCGAAGAGCGCCAAAACGAAAAATACGCCTGCAATGCCCCCGGCCGCCCCGTGGCCGCCCGAGATGTGCATCAGAAATATCCAGACGAGAAGTATCGAGAAAGTCCAATGGACAAACACATCGATCCCGAAGAACCTGCCCAGCCGCAACGACCACGACCTCATGCTCGCCCCCCCGTCGCGGCGTTGTAGATCGCGGCGATCGACGCGCCGGAAAGCCAGGCGATAACGAACGTCTCGATCAGCCCGAACAGTGCCTCCAACAATGGAATGTCCGTCCGGATGATCCCGGAGATATCCAGCCCGTGTAGCAGACTGTTCCCGAACCTCACCGCGGTTTCGTGTCCCGCCACCATCAGCACGACCACGCACCCGAGGTAAAGCAGCGCAACCGTGCTCCCGACCGCGAAACCGAATATCTTGACATCAATTTTGTTCATCTCTCAGCCTCCCCGCCCTCGCCGAAGTGCTTGTCGCTGTGGCCGCCGCTCACGCCGAAATGCATCGGCATCAGCAGATGACAAAGGAACATCGCGATCACGAATATAAGAAGCGAGATCTTCCCGTCCAAACCGATCAGTGGTGCGAGAAAGATCAGAAGCAGCGGCAGGACACACCCGATCACCATCAGGACCATATGCTTGTTCATAAAACATCCTCCTTTCGATAATTGCCGGCCGCGACATTGTTATTCGCGCATCAAGAGACTGTACAGGCTCAATATGACGAAATAGCGTCGCTTCCGGTGCGGCATTTCTTTCCGGCCTGGCTGCTCGACACCTCATATTCGGGATAGGTTCGCGCTCACTGCGGAAATTTTCACGCCTTCTAAGCTTTTGCCTAGCGGCCTGCATGGCCCTCGGGTCCGCTTCATGCGCGAAGCCCTCCGCTCCAGACTTTCTTCATCCGACCGTGGATTGCATCTGCAAATGGACCAGCCGAACAACACAACGGCGAGGCCGGAACTCCCGAAAAATTAATGAATCCGCCGATCAAGTGGGCCGGCGGAACATATCACTCAAAGACCCCAGATGTCTGAGAACAGACTGAACTGCTTGAAAGTGAACAATTCACCCGGCGCCAGAACCTAAGACATTTCCGTTGAACGCGGCTGAGACGCCCTATATCTCTCGGTTTCTTGATTCATATCGAAATTGGCACATTACTTGCGGTTTACATTAAGGAAAATCTCGTGCCATGGGGCGGGCGCAATTAGATGAAAGGGAAAGCACGGCGAAGCGGGAATCAGATGAGTGTCTGGCTTTACTGGCTCTGCTGGGCCGTCATCGCGGGCGTGATTACCTATTTGGCCCTCCGGGTCACGGGGGTGGTGTGAGCGAGGTGGACCTCCAGACGGCGAAGGCTTCTGAATTCCGGGCTTCCGCTTTCGGCGCTGGGATCGCGGGATTCGGACTCGGTGTAATGTTTGCGGAATATTTCCAGCCTTTAGCTGTGCTCCTGATACTCGCCGGATTTGCCGTTCACGGGTGGGGGATGTACAGGATCCACGTCCGCAATGGATAAGGATTCATTACCGAACCGTTTTGCTTGGTATGTAGATTGCTAGTGACTCAAATTAGTGAATATTCACCGCCAAGGCCGACAGAGGAATTGGTAAACCGCTCAGAAAGTTTAACGTGAAAAAACGGCTCACTTCCATTCTCTTGCTTCTCGCGATCGCCGGAGGCGTCGCGGCGGGGATGCCGCTCCATTCGGGAGGCAACGGCAAGATGGCGAGCTGCTGCAAAAAGGCGAAGAGCGGGGAGCAATCTGCTGCCGCGACGGCCGCTCGTTTATGCTGTGCGGCGAACTGCACGGAACCCGCAGAAACGACGTCGGGACCGAGCGTGCCGTTACCGGTTGTGCTCAAGGCGGCCCAGTCTGCCATCGAACGAAACAGGGCGCTGCCACCTGCTAAGCCGGTTTCTCACACCTTCCACTATCAGTCCGAGAATAGGATTCGTGCCAAGGAACACCTGCCCCTATTTCTACGTCACCACTCATTCCTGATTTAGCTTCAGGGGCGCAGAGCGCCTGAATTTCACAATTCCGTATCAAAAGGCTTCCGCGATCGAGTAAAAATACGCTCTTTCGCCGATCCGGCTGACGGACTCGGTAGAAGTCCATCAATTTTAAGAGAGGAAAGTTTAATGAAAAGAATAGCTATCGTTTTAGTGTTTTTGGCTGCCGCAGTCGTTTTGGCCGCATGCGGGTCCAGCACGGACAGCTCGGCTGTCAGCGGGAAGGTCATCAAGAACGGCCCGGCGGGCAACAACCTCACGGTCTCGCTGGCGAACACGGACGGCGTGCTGCGCGATGGGAAGCAAGACCTTATTTTGACGTTTGCGGACGCCTCAGGGAAGCCCGTCGATGCCGGGGCTGCGTCGCTGAATTTCTTCATGCCGGCGATGGGAACAATGGCCGCGATGAACAATGCCGCAGTGCTGACCACGACCGGGACGCCAGGTGTGTACAAAGCGTCTGTAGATCTTGAAATGGCGGGTGAGTGGCAAGCGCAGGTCTCGTATGAAGGCCCTGTCGGAAAGGGGAAAGCCAACCTCGCGGTAACGGCACAATAGTTTCGCGCAAGCTCTAGAACAGCTAGGCAAATCCAATGTCATGATCAACTGGCTAATCGAATGGTCGCTTAAGAATCGCGTTATCGTGATCGCTATTTATATCGGGTTGGCGATCGCTGGGTACTACGCATTGGTGAACACACCGATCGACGCGATTCCCGATCTTTCCGATAACCAGGTGATCGTCTTTACGGATTGGGCGGGCCGCTCGCCGAAGGAGGTCGAGGACCAGGTCACCTACCCGCTCGTCACCAACCTTCAGGGGTTGCCCGGCGTCCGCACGGTGCGGGCGAGTTCCGCCTTCAGTTTTTCGATGGTCAACGTTATTTTTGAGGACAACGTTGATCTTTACTGGGCGCGAACGCGGGTTCTCGAACGGCTCAATCTGGTATCGAAACAACTTCCGGAGGGCGTCACGCCGACGTTGGGGCCGGATGCGACGGGTCTCGGTCAGGTCTACTGGTACACGCTCGAATCGGAAACGATGAACCTTCGTGACCTGCGGACGCTCCAGGATTGGTTCGTGCGGTATCAGTTGAATTCGACGCCGGGAATTGCTGAGGTTGCCAGCGTCGGCGGTTACATTCAGCAGTATCAGGTCAATGTTGATCCGAACAAGCTCCGCGCTTACAACCTTCCTTTATCAACAGTTGTTGAAGCCGTCTCACGGTCAAACAACAACGTCGGCGGGAACGTCGTCGAGCAGGCCGGTGAGTGGGCGGTCGTTCGAGGTATCGGCCTTGTTGAATCGGTCGCTGACGTCGAAAACATCGTAGTCGGCTCGCAAAACGGCACACCGATCTACGTCCGGAGTCTCGGCGAGGTGGAGCTCGGCAACGCGTTCAGGACCGGAGCACTCGATAAAAACGGCAAGGAAACTGTCGGCGGCGTCGTAATAATGCGCTACGGCGTCAGCGCTCTCGAGGCCATCGAGAACATCAAGCAAAAGATCGAAGAGATCAAGCCCGGCCTCCCTCCCGGCGTCGAACTCGTACCCTTCTACGACCGCACCGACCTCATCAACCGCACAGCGGACACGCTTAAGGAAGCTCTGATCGAAGAGTTGATCCTCGTTACTCTAGTTAACCTGATTTTCCTTGCGCATTTCCGATCAATTCTGATCGTGACGGTCCCACTCCCGCTTGCGGCTCTTGCGTCGTTCCTGTTCATGTATTTCTTCGGGATCACTTCGAACATCATGTCGCTGGCGGGCATCGCGATCGCGGTGTCCGACCTCGTCGACGCCGGGATCGTCGTGACGGAGAACGCGTACCGGGCGATCGAAAAGGAAGGGGTCAACATGACCGACAAGAAGCGCGTCTGGGAGATCGTCCTGGAGGCGACTAAAATGGTCGGCCGCCCGATCTTCTCGTCGATGGCGATAATTGTCATTGCGTTCATCCCGGTTTTCGCATTGACCGGCCAGGAAGGAAAACTCTTCCACCCGCTTGCTTATACGAAGACCTTCGCAATGATCGCCGCGGCGTTCATGGCGGTAACGCTGGTGCCGGTACTTTGCGGTTATCTGCTCGGCGGAAAGCTGCGGCCGGAGGAATGGAACCCGATAATGCGATTTCTGCGGGGGGTTTACAAGCCCGTTCTTGTTACCGCCCTAAGGAACCGCCCCGCCACGGTTCTCATCGCTCTGACGTTCTTCGCAGGTGCGATGTTCGTCGCCACCAAGATCGGGAGCGAGTTCATGCCGCCATTGAACGAGGGCGACCTGTTGTACATGCCGGTAACAGATCCGGCCATCTCGATCGACGAAGCTTTGCGGATCATGAGCAGGCAGGACGAGATACTGAAGAGCTTCCCGGAGGTCGAGTGGGCAGTCGGGAAGGCGGGGCGGGCGGAAACGTCAACTGATCCGTCGCCGATAAACATGAACGAGACCATCATCCACCTGAAGCCGGAGGATCAGTGGCGCGATGGGATGACGCGGGAGAAACTCGTCGCCGAGATGGACGCCGCGTTGAGGATGCCAGGCGTGACCAATATCTGGACGCAGCCGATCATCAACCGCATCGAGATGCTCGCGACCGGGATACGTTCGCAGGTGGGGATCAAGATATTCGGGAATGACCTCGACACCCTTGAGGAAACTGCCCAGCACATCGCGGCGGTCGTGAAGGACGTTCCCGGTGCCGCGGACGTCTACCCCGAGCAGATCGGCGGGGCCCCGTACATCGATATTGTCATCAATCGCACGGCTGCCGCACGTTACGGCATCGAGGTCTCGATGATACAGGACGTCATCGAAAAGGGTATCGGCGAAACGAACTTGACGGTGACGATCGAAGGGCGAAGGCGTTTCCCGATCCGGGTGCGCTACGGGGAAGAGTTCCGGTCATCAGCCGAGGCGATCGGGCGCATCCCGGTGACGTCGCCGGCGGGGGAATCCATTCCACTTTCGCAACTCGCCGAGATTCGCTCAGTCGAAGGACCGTCCATGATTCAAAGCGAGAACGGACTCCTGCGCGGCACGGTGCTTCTTAATGTGCGCGGCCGCGACATCGGAAGTTTCGTCGACGAGGCCAAACAGGCGATCGCCCAGAAGATACAGCTCCCGGAAGGTTACTACGTTGCCTGGAGCGGGCAGTACGAGAACCAGGAGCGTGCACGGAAACGATTGACGATCGTGGTCCCGATCGTGATCCTGATCATTTTCGGGACGCTGTACATGACCTACCATTCGTTCCTCGAAGCCGCTCACGTTTTGCTTGCCGTCCCGTTCGCGTTGACCGGCGGTTTTTATTTGTTGTGGCTGCTTCAGTACAACTTCTCCGTAGCGGTGTGGGTCGGGTTCATAGCACTGTTCGGAGCCGCGGTGCAAACGGGTATCGTCATGGTCGTTTATCTGGAGGAAGCTGTTAAGAGGAAGAAGGAAGAGCTTGGCCAACTCGACCGGGAAAGCCTGCTTGACGCCGTTACCGAGGGAGCGCTTCTACGTCTCCGCCCGAAGGTGATGACCGTGACGACGATCGTCGCCGGATTGCTCCCGATCATGCTGAGCACGGGCGCCGGGTCGGAACTGATGAAACCGCTTGCGACCCCGGTTTTCGGCGGTATGGTGTCGAGCCTCGTGCACGTCCTGATCGTGACGCCAGTGATCTTTTACTGGATGCGGCTATGGGAACTGAAGCGCGAAGCGGCAGGTGTGATGCGGGATGATAACTCTAAAGGCGACTGGACCTAGCATAAAGTGATGGAACATTTCTCGATAGGTTTGTCGAAGCGTGCGCTGTTAGCGGTGATCACCGTCCTTTTGGTGATACCCGGTTGCCTCACAGTCCGCCCGCAAGTGCCCACCCGTCCGCAAGTGAGTACGCCCGACGCCCAACCGCTTTCTCACCTGAAATATTTGGATCAAACCGGCGGCCGGACGGCGGACGATCTTGTGAAATTCGCGATCGCCAACAATGCCGAGATCGCGGCGATGCGCAATGAAGCGGAGGCCGGCGAAGCCCTGATCCGACAGGCCCGGCTGCGGCCGAACCCCAGCGTCGAGGTCAGCGGCACACGCATGATCGGTGGGCCCGACAATAGCCTGATGGTCGAGGGCGGGTTGCCGCTCGAACTGGGCGGCAGGCGCGGTTCTCGCATCCGGGTCGCCGAGCGCGAGTCCGAGATAAGAAAGCTTGCGGTCGCCGAACGGGAGCGGCAAGTTGCCGCCGAGGTGCGAGCGAAGTTTGGTGAAACATTGGCCGCGGCACTTAAGCTGAGGTTCACGGAAGAGATGCTCGCAAGGGCGCTGGAGAATTTCAGCTTGGTCGCCGCGAGGGTGGAAGAAGGCCGGACGCCGCCGCTCGAGCGGAGCATGGAAACGGTCGAGCTCAATCGCATCCGTGCGACCCGTGAGACCAGCGAAGGAGCCGTCGAGATTCGCCTTCTGGAGCTGAGGAATCTGACCGGTATGCCGCCGGAGGAACCGCTCCGGATACGCGGCGATTTCGGTGATCTGATCGACCAGCTTCCCCCGGCGGACGAGGCGACGAGGCAGGCTCTGGAACGCCGGACAGACCTCGCGGGTGCACGGGCGGTCGAGCAACTCGCCGCGGCAAGGACCGCGCAAGCACGGACCGAAGGACGCATTGATGCGGATGTTATGGTCGGCTATCAACGGATGAGGTCGGGGTTCCCGCTCTCGGGGATCGACGAGGCCGGCGCGCTGCAGCCGATCGAAATGCGATCGAACTTCTTCACGTTCGGTGTGCGGCTGAACCTCCCCGTCAGGAACCGCAATCAGGGCATGATCGAGGCCGCGATCCTTGAGGAAGAAGCTGCCAGGAAGCGTCGAGAATTCGGCGAACTCACGATCCGAAGGGAAGTCGCAGCCGCCTACGTCCGGTACAACCGTTCGACCCGTTCGATGGAGATATACCGCGTGGGTGTGCGTGATCAGGCGGCACAGAACCTTGCGGTAGTGCGGCAAACTTACGAGTTAGGGTCCAAAACGCTTCTGGACTTCATTGCGGAGCATCACCGCTTTATCGAGACCGAAAGCGGATTTATCGATTCCCAGCTTGAATCTTATCTGTCTCGCGTGGAGATCCTCCGCGTCGTGAACGCATCGGAACTGATAAGCAAATGAACGAGAAAGACGAAAACAACATCCCTGAGCCGGATCGCCCCTTATTGGAGACGGAGAACACAGTGTTCGACGATGACGGAACTGTCATTTCGCACACGGAGCAAACGATCACCGACCCGCCCCGGTCAAGGCGAGTTCACCCCGGCGTGATCGCTGCCACCATATCTGCGGCGGGGCTGATCCTCCTGCTCGTTTGGTATTTCGCCCTGCGCGACAGCAGTGCCGGGCGGCCGGTACCGGCCCCGCGTTCCACCGCTATGGACGATCTCCCGGCGGGCGAGCCCATGACGAGGCAAACTCTGACGATCACGCCTGAACAGCTTGCCACCTCCGGCATCTCCATCGAAACCGTCGGCGAACAGCTCGCCGCTGAGGTCGGCCTTACCGCGTCGACGGGCGTGATCGAAGCCAACGCTTACCGCAACACGCCGGCCCTGGCACTCGTGGGCGGCGTTGTTCGCGCAGTACCGCCGGAACTCGGTGAAAACGTGAACAGGGGACAGACCGTCGCCGTTGTCTTCAGTAACGAATTCGCGGAAGCACAGTCGCGTTACATCGCTCTTCAGACTGAAACGGAAAACGCCCGGCAGAACTACGAACGCACGCAACGTTTGGTCGGAATAAATCAGCCCGGGCGAACCGAACTCGACCAGGCAGCAAAGCAATTAAAAGCCGCGGAAGCCGCGCTTGCCGAGATGCAAAACCGATACCAGCGAACCACGCGCCTTATAAAAATAGGCGCGGCGAGCCGAGAGGAACTCGAACAGGACAACACCAAGTTGCGGACCGCCGAGGCTGAAGTGACCGAGGCGCGGCGCCGCCATGAAAGGGCGGGGCGGCTTGTGGAAATCAATCCCGAAACGCGAACGCAGAACGAAGAGGCCCTGAACAAACTCCGCTCCTCCGAAAGCGAATTGGCGACCTCGCGGCAGAGGTTGATCCTTTACGGGATGTCGCCGGACCGGGTGAGTTCGCTCCGAAACGCGTCACAGGTCACCTCCGAGCTCGCGGTCCTGGCCCCGATCGGTGGTACGGTAACAAGCCGTACGGTGAACGCCGGTGAAGTCGTGGAAGCGAACAAGGAGCTCTTGCGCGTAACCGACCTGTCGAACGTGTGGGTGATCGCCCAAGTTTTCGAACAGGACCTTCCCCGCCTGCGCGTCGGAAGCGGAGCAAGCGTCACGGCCGGAGCCTTCCCTGATCGGCTCTTTCGCGGGCATGTGACGTACATCGATCCTTCAATAGATCAGGCGACTCGCACTGCGAAAGTGCGCGTAGAATTGGCGAACGCCGACCGGGCGCTGAAACTCGGGACATACGTGAACGTCGCTTTCGGCTCACTTGGCCAGAGCGAGCGGACGGTGCCTGTTGTGCCGTCGGCCGCTGTACAGAATATCGAGAACCGCCAGGTCGTCTTTATCGCCACATCGGACCCGAACGTGTTCGAATTAAGGCCGGTCCGATTGGGGAGCGAGGTGGACGGGCGGTTCCCCGTTCTCGAAGGCGTGAATGTCGGTGATCGTGTTGTAACGAATGGAAGCTTCATGCTCCGCGCCGAGTGGCTCAAGACAAAACTCGGCAGTGGCGATCACCAGCAGCACGGCTCTTGATCCGGGTAGGCAAAGCGTAAAGCCGAGATCGTAAGCGATCAAACCGATCTTGAGTTCCTGTACATGATAGAGATGCACTACGCTGACGGCGCCGTGAAGATGTCGAAGTTCAGGGAGAACAAATCGCAGGCGTGAAGGCACCCCGGGCAAAGCGTTAGCGTGCAGGGAAATATCTGTTAATAGATGTGCGTTAGCAGACACTCATGTCTGCTAACGCACATCTGCGCACTGCGTGCCCGAATAATCGCATCGTTTCCTTGAGAATGCCGGGGAACGTAATTTGCACGACTAAGTGTCAGCGGTCTACCTTACTAGTCCCATTAACGATCTCTGATCCAGCGCCCCGATGAATGATGACCGGTATATTCCTGCTCTGTCTTATCACGCGTTGACGCCTCTCTACGATACGGTTGTGGGCTGGACGACCCGGGAGCGGTTATTCAAGGACGCGCTCGTCGAGCATGCGAGGATAACGGCGGGTCATAGCGTTTTGGACTTAGGATGCGGTACCGGCACGCTTGCGCTACTCATCCATGAGCAGGAGCCGCAAGCGGGGGTTGTCGGTATCGACGGCGATTCGAAGATTCTCGGCATAGCGAAGAAGAAAGCCCGCCATCGGAACGTTGCGGTTCGGTACGTTCAGGCGATGTCCTTCGATCTGCCGTATGAGGACGAGTCGTTCGATCGCGTCGTCTCCAGCCTTTTCTTTCATCACTTGTCCGAGAAGAGCAAGGCACGCTCCCTGGCTGAAGCAAGACGGGTTTTGAAATCGGATGGCGAACTGCATATTGCGGATTGGGGGAAGCCGGCGAATCTGCTAATGAAGCTGGGTTCGCGGTTCATCCAGGTGCTCGATGGTTCGGAGACGACCAAAGACAATTTCGAGGGGCGGCTGCCGGATATGGTCGTGCAGGAAGGCTTCGTCGAGGTCGAGGAGACTGATTTCTTCAACAGCTTGTTCGGCACGATCCGGCTCTTAAAAGCGGTCAAAGAAACATGATTCGACGGAGGATAAATGAAACGAAAAATCGTTAGCTTTATGCTGATCGCGGTTTTGCTTGCTTTGCCGGCGTTCGGGCACGATCTGTTCTTGAAGCCGGAGAACTTTTTTACCAAACCGGGCGGGACGGTGCGGTTGAGCGTGATGAACGGCACGTTTATGAGTAGCGAAGCCGCAGTCGCGTTCGCTAGGCTGACGGACGTTAGCGTTGTGTCTCCGGGCGGCAAGCGTTTGAGCCCGAAAGAGGCCGACTTCACCAAGAACGAGACGACCGCGTTCCTGACCGTAGCGACGCCGGAGGCAGGAAACTACGTCGTCGGGCTTTCGACCAATTGGCGTGAGAACGCGCTCGCCGCGAAGGAGTTCAACGAATACCTTACACTCGAAGGCATCCCGGACGTCCTGGACAACCGCACGCGGGACAAAGAACTTGATAAGGACGCGCGGTACCGCTACTCGAAATTCGTCAAAACTATCCTGCAGGCCGGCGAAACGCAGACGGACGATTACAAGGCCGTTCTGGGCTACGCGGTCGAGATGATCCCGCAGCAAAACCCGTATCGATCGAAGCGGGGCGAGAGCATCGATGTACTATGCTTGAAAGACGGCAAGCCTCTTGTCGGTCAAACCGTCCTGGTCGGGTACGAATCGAGCGGAAAACTCGCTACTGAAAAATCCCTCCGGAGCGACGCGAAGGGGATGATCAAGATTAAACTTGAAGGCGTCGGCAAGTGGTACGCGAAGTTCATCAATATGGTCAAGGTAGACGACCCCAAAGTGAATTACGAATCGAAATGGGCCACGTTGACGTTCGAGATAAAATAGAAGGAGCGATTATGAAGAGAAAAGCCTTATTCACTGCGGTACTTGCGTTGGTTCTTTTGACCGCGCAGGTTTTCGGTCATGATCTTTTTCTCAAGCTCGACAGCTTTTTCGTCGCGGCGAATTCGAAGGTGACGATAAACATCCTGAACGGGACATTCATGGCGAGCGAGGGGGCGGTGAGTTTCGCCCGGTTGCGGGACGTGAGCCTTGTCGCGCCGGACGGCGTTCGGATGAAACCGGTAGAGGCGAATTTCACCAAGAACGAGACGACCTCTTTTCTCAACTTAGACATCAAAGACGCGGGCACATACGTAGCCGGTCTGTCCACAATGGAACGCGAGATTGATCTGGAGGGCAAAGACTTCAACGATTACCTGTCGCATGACGGTATCCCGGACACTCTCGCCGAGAGAAAGGAGAAAAAGGAACTCGACAAAAAAGTGCGCGAAAGATATTCCAAGCACGTAAAGGCGATCTTTCAGGCCGGCGATGTGCGAACCGATAGCTTCAAAGCGGTTCTCGGGTATCCGGTCGAGCTCGTCCCACAGGAGAACCCGTACAAGTTGAAGCCCGGCGATACCATCGAGATACTTTGCCTGAAAGACGGAAAGCCGCTGGTGAATCAGTTCGTTCAGTCCGGACGCGAGACGGATGGAAAAGTTGTGACCGGTCGGGATGTTCGAACCGATAAGAAGGGCATCGCGAGATTCAAGCTTGACGGCGCTGGCAAGTGGTACGTGCGGTTCATCAACATGACGCGGTTGGACGACCCGAAGCTCAACTACGAATCCAAGTGGGCGACGCTGACGTTTGAGATCAGGTAATGCGGTTGATGCGTGGAACATGAAGTTTCTTAAGTGCTACAAAGAAATCTGGTTCGGGATCGGCTTGGGGGCTTTCGCCTGGGTGGTCGATGCGGTCATGCACGTCGAACTCGGTGCGGATGTACACGCAGGCGGATTATGGTCCGAGATCTTTGCGCCTCACCCCACGGCATTCATTTTTCGTGTTTTCTATTTTGTCGTAGCCGTCGCGTTCGGCGTATTCCTCTGGCGGGCGAACTGGCGGGAACGGCAGCTAAGGGCCCTTGAGGAAGCCGTCGTTGCTTTCCAGCGTCAACTCGACGCCCCGGCGCTCCGGATAGTGGCGACAGCGCGCACACTCCAAAACCGCAACTCGGTTCGGCTGGATGAAACGGCCAACCGTCTCGCGGCCGAGATCGGGGCCGACGCCGCGCTGCTCGACGAACTCGCGAAAAAATATCTCGAATTCGGGAGGCTGGTGCAGGAAGGTGAAACGGCCCGCGCGATAGAGACGCTGCGGAACATCGAGGTTTGGCTTGTTGAAAGGAAAACCGACACCAAATAGTGAAAAAAAATGACAGCCATACAGTTCTTCTCGCCGATGACGACGAAAACCTCCGTCGGGTTATGGAATTTCAACTAGGCGAAGCGGGTTACAAAGTTATCTCAGCGGCTGACGGTCAAGAAGCGTTAACGATCTTCGAACATAACGAGGTAGATTGCGTTATCACGGATCTTCGAATGCCGAGACTGTCCGGACTCGAGCTTTTGGAAAAAATTAAAGCTACGAACGGTGATGTCCCAGTGGTCGTCACGACCGCGTTCGGCGAGGTGGAGACCGCCGTCAGCGCGATGAAGTTAGGGGCATTCGATTACGTCAACAAGCCATTCAATCGGGACGAGATACTTTTGACCATCGAGCGAGCCCTGAGCTTTAGCGAAACAAGGAACGAGAACCTGCAGCTTCGGGAACTGGTCGAACGCGAGTTCCGGCTCGACAGCGTCATCGGCGAGTCTGCCGCGATGACGAGCGTGATGAAGACAGTAGAGCGGGTCTCGCGATCGGACGTTACGGTGCTGATCTCGGGCGAATCCGGCACCGGCAAGGAGCTCGTCGCCAAAGGCATTCACTTTTCAGGGCGCCGGAAGCGAGGGCCATTCATCCCGGTCAACTGCGGTTCGATCCCCGAAACGCTGATCGAGGCGGAACTGTTCGGCTACAAGCGCGGCAGTTTCACCGGCGCGACCGCCGATACGAAAGGCAAATTCGAGGCGGCGAACGGCGGCACGCTTTTCCTGGATGAGATCGGCCAGATGCCGCTTCCCCTACAGCCGAAATTGCTTCGCGTCCTACAAGAGCGCGAAGTTGTCCGGCTGGGTGAAAACGATCCCCGAAAGTTCGACGTGCGGGTGATCGCCGCGACCAATCAAGATCTTCACGAAATGGTCGCGGCGGGAAACTTCCGCGAGGATTTGTATTTCCGCCTTGCGGTCGTCCCGATAAAACTGCCGCCATTGCGGGCGCGGCGGGACGACATTTCGCTGCTCGCCAATCACTTTCTCCGCCGGGCGAAACGGAAGCACGGTTTCGAGAGCTTGAGAATGAAACCGGAGGTGATCAAATCGCTCTCCGAATATTCATTTCCGGGCAACGTCCGCGAGCTCGAAAACGTGATCGAGCGGATGGTGGTTCTTTCGGATGAAAACAGTCTAACGGTAGACGACATTCCCGAATACATCCGGGAGCCGGCGACGAGTTTCGGCGGAGTGAAGATGGAACTGCCGCCCGACGGAATCTCTTTCGAAGAATTGGAGCGCGAGATCATCGCGCACGCCCTGGATCTCCACAACGGAAATCAATCGCAGGCGGCTCGCTATCTGAACATCACGAGAAGTGCGTTGATCTACCGAATGCAGAAGTTCGGCCTTGATGAATAAGAAGAGTTCGCCGACCGCCGTGATAGCGCTCGTCGTGACGATCATGTTCGTCGCGGTGCTTCATTATGTCACGCCGGTGGACAGCATCGTCCTCCATCAAATCTACCAGCGCATCTTTTACATCCCGATCATCCTGGCCGCGTTTTGGTACGGGCTCGGTGGCGGGATCGGTGCGGCCGCATTGGCCGCAGTCTCGTATCTGCCGCATATTCTGCTCCACTGGCAACACCAAAACTACGAATACGCCCTGAATCAGTACGCGGAAATCGGATTGTTCTTCGTGATCGGGGCGGTGACGGGATGGCTGGGGGATCAGAAACGTAGGGAACACGAACGTGCCGAGCGGATTAACACCGAGCTTCAGACCGCGTACGCCGATCTCCGGCAGACCGTCGGGCAGCTCTTGCAGGCGGAACGGCTTTCCTCGCTTGCGGAGATCGCCTCCGGGGTAGTTCACGAAGTGCGAAATCCGTTGGGAGCCATCAAGGGCGCCGTCGAGATTCTCGAGGACGAAATCCCCGAGGACAGCCCGCGACGTGAATTTGCGCGTATCGCGAAGGTCGAGGTCGAGCGGATCGATAAGCTTGTAAGCGAGTTCCTCAGGTTCGCCCGACCGCCGAAACTCTCCAAAGTACCGTCGAGCGTCAACGAACTTGTGGAGTCGGTCATATCGCTTTTAGACCCGCGGGCCGCGGAGGGCAGCGTTTCAATAGAAAAGGAATTGGCCTCGGGACTGTCGCCGATCGAAATCGACCCCGAGCAAATAGTGCAGGTGCTGTTGAACCTCGCGATCAACGCCCTCGATGCAACGCCAAACGGGGGCACAATCGTCTTTCGGACGTATGAGTCGGGAGACACCGTGACGGTCGAAATCGAAGACACGGGCGTTGGGATTGCCGCCGACGATAAGGAACGCATTTTCGATCCATTCTTCACTACCAAAGACAAAGGCACCGGGCTCGGCCTCTCGGTCGCGCACAGGATCGTCACCCAACACGACGGAAACCTGACCGCGGAGAACACCGAGCGAGGGGCTCGTTTTAAAGTAACGCTTACCCGGACGGGGCAATAGTCTGCCCCCCACCCAAAACAGCTAATCGCGCGACCTAGCACACCGCCGCCCAGGCGAAAGATTCTCGCAAAGAATCTTTGACAAACGTGGCCCAGACGAATAGTATTCTCCATTATTGAAAATGAATTTCATTTGCAGTTATGAAGATAATCTCATGAAGGGACCTATATCGTAATGTCTTTGTGTCGTACCGCATGTTCGGTTTTTCTGTTGTTGGTGATCGGTCTGCCCGCGGTCGCTCAGTCACTCGCAAGCGTCGGAGGAAGCGTCAGGGATGAACACGGCTCTGCGGTCGCCGGCGCGCGCGTTAAGGTCTCGAGCGTCGGTGTCCGCTTCGATCGCGAAACGCTAACCGACGCGTCGGGAAAATTTCGGTTTTCCGATCTGGCGGCGGGAACGTATCGGATAGAGGTGTTCGCGGACACATTCGGCACGAGGATCCGGGAGGTGCGGCTCGGTTCAGGCGCCGAGAATAATATAGAAATCGAGCTGTCTGCCGTCCCCATCGCGGCCGAGGTCTCCGTAGCCTCCGGGTACCTCGCCGGTACGACGGAAAGCCTGGGCGAGATCCCGGGTTCGATCGAGAGGATCGGCGGGCGTGAGCTAGAAAACGCGCGCGTGTTCAATTTCTCCGAAGCCCTACGCAAGATAGCGGGCGTCAACGTGCGCGATGAGGAAGGTTTCGGATTGAGGCCGAATATCGGGATCCGCGGGGCCAACCCGACCCGCTCGACAAAGGTGCTGTTGCTCGAAGATGGCCTTCCGCTCTCGTACGCCCCGTACGGCGACAATTCGTCGTATTACCACCCGCCGGTCGAGCGTTACAAATCGATCGAGGTGCTCAAAGGCTCCGGGCAGATCGCGTACGGCCCCCAGACGATCGCGGGGGTGGTCAATTACATCACCCCGAACCCGCCGCAAAAGCCGAGCGTTGATATTTTGCTGGAGGGCGGAAGCCGCTCGTTCTTCAACGGCGGGGCGGGTTTCGGCGGCACATTCGGGAGGTTGGGGACTCTTCTGAATTTCAATCACAAACGCGGTGACGGATCGCGCGAGAACACGAACTTCAAGCTGTTCGATCTTGCCTCGAAGGCGACGTTTGATTTCAACGCCCGCAACTCGCTCACCGCGAAGTTCACGTTCTTCCGCGAGGATTCCAACCTCACTTACACGGGAGCGACCGAGGCGGAGTTCGCCGCGGATCCGAGGGGCAATATATTCAAGAACGATTTCTTTTACGGGCGGCGATATGGGTTCTCTCTCCAGCACGCGGCCGTGCTCTCGTCTCGGATCAGCCTCACGACGAATTTCTACTCCAATTACTTCTCGCGCGATTGGTGGCGGCAGACGTCGAATTCCGGCGAGCGCCCTTTCAGGCTCTTCCGCCCATCGGACCCGACCAACCCAATCAGCGACGTCGATTGTTTGAGCCTTGCGGACCTCAATACGACCTGCGGGAACAGGGGCAACTTGCGGGACTACCTGACCATCGGAGTGGAGCCGCGGCTGAACTTCAACTTCAACCTCGGGGCCGTCCGTAACGAAACGAACATCGGCTTCCGGATCCATCGGGAGGATCAGGATCGGCTTGGGAAATATGGGGACCTGCCGACCTCGCGGGACGGGCGGCTGATCGAGCAGAACGAGAGAAAGGCTCTAGTCTACTCCGGTTTCTTCCAGCACCGGTTCATTTGGAAAGATTTCGCGTTCACGCCCGGGATCAGGATCGAAAACATCAATTATGAGCGGTCAAATTTGCTTTTCAACGGCGGCGCCGGCGTTACCGGCGAAACTTCTTTGACCGAGGTTATCCCGGGTTTCGGCGTGGCCTATTCGGGTCTGAAGAACACCACTATATTCGCGGGCGTCCACCGCGGTTTCGCCCCGCCGCGGGTCGAGGATGTCGTGACGGACGCGGGGGGCGTGCGGGATCTCGATTCCGAATTGAGCTGGAACTACGAGTTTGGGGCACGCTCACGGCCTTTCCGCGGCGTCGATCTGACGGCCACGTTTTTCCGGAACGATTACGAAAACCAGATCGTCGCGGCGTCGATCGCGAGCGGCACCCAGTTCACCAACGGCGGGCAAACGCTGCAGCAGGGGATCGAGCTGACCGGCTCGATCGACAGCGGAACCGTTTTCACGTCATCGCACAACTTTTACGTTCGCACCGCCTATTCCTATCTTCCGCTCGCGGAATTCAGGGGCGACAGGCTGAGCACCGTTACTTCGGCGAGCGTCCTCAACCAGTACTGCCCGGCCGAGCGGCGTTTCTCCCCGACGGGCTGCATCATCACCGGGAACCGACTCCCGTACGCTCCGGAGACACTGGTCACGACAAGCTTCGGCTATTCCCACCAGCGCGGGATCGACGCATTTATCGAAAATGTGTTCGTCGGAAGGCAGTTCGGCGATGATCTGAACGCCGTCAACCCCACGCCGAACGGGCAAATCGGAGTCATCCCGTCGCAGACCTACTGGAACGCAACGGCCAACTACAAGATTGAAAAATGGCATTCGACGTTTTTCGTTACCGCGAAGAACATCTTCGACCGGACGTTAATCGTCGACCGTTCGAGAGGCGTCCTCCCTTCCCAGCCCCGGCTCATCCACGCTGGCGTGAAAGTGAATTTCTAAGACGGCCACCCGGGGACGTTCCGCGTTACACGCGCCGAATCCGGTCGGCCGTCACTCGGCTCGAACGCTCTGTTGCCTCACCCCGATTTCGTTGGCTTTCGGCAGAATGAATGCCGAGTTTTTGTCCTGCTTCCTACCGACTTTCTACCAGTCAGAAGTGGTGGAACCTGACATTTGTCAACAAAAAAGTCATGTTTCACCGCCCCACAATCCCGCAAGCAAATAAGCTGTTGGCAGTCTGTTGACTCGCTGAGGGAGAACGTCCGGATGATCAATAGCGTCGGGTACAGAAGGGTTTCGAAGAACCGCCCGTGCTCGATCTGCGGAAAACCGGATTGGTGCAGCACCACGGCGACGGAAACGATCTCGTTCTGCGCCCGGTCCACCACGAACGCGGACCGGATCAGCCCTCACGGATGGGGAGTTTTCTACGATCACGATCCCGGTTTGCAGTTCGCGCGCCCGTTCCGCCCCATCCCTGCCCGAAAAAAGTTCGCTCATTCACCCGCTTTGGCTCCGCCCGAGATAAGGGATCGGGTCTACCGCAAGCTGATCGAACTCTCCCCCGCGTCGTCGAGTGACAAGATAGTGTGCGGACGCGGTGGGCTACGCGACAGGGGCGTTCTCGATCATGCGAATTACGGAAGTTTTCCAAAGACGGTCCGAGGTCGGGACGCTTTGGTCGGGAAGCTGGTCCAAGCGTTCGCGGGGGATCGAGCGCTGTTTCCTCTCTCGTTTTCCGGAGTGCCGGGGTTCTGGAGGGATGAAGATGGTGAGACACGTCTTGGGAGCAGGAAGGATTCGGTTGAAGATCTTATGCTGATCCCATTCATTGGGTTCGACGGTCGCATCCGAGCGTGCCAGATCCGATTCATGAAGTTCGTTAGCAACAGGTCGGGGCGGTACATCTGGCTCTCATCCTCCAACGAGCAGACCGGGTGCGGTTCCGGGGCGCCACTGCATCACGCCTGCCCGCATTCGGCGTCGAACGAACCGGTACTGGTCACCGAAGGAGCGCTAAAGGCGGCAACCGCACAGAGGTTCCTCATCGATAGATACGTCGTCGGCAACAGCGGCGTGGCCACCTCCCACCGCGAGATCATTGGGACCGCGCGCGGGCGACCGCTCGAGATCGCGTTCGATCTCGACAGCTTTACCAACCCGCACGTCGCAAGAGCGTTAGCCGCTTTGGTGCGACTCCGCTATTCGGATCAAGCGTCCTTTGGATACGGCGATGGCGTCCGGATCGTCGTGTGGGATGGTTCCATGAAGGGTATCGACGAAGCACTGTTGGCGCAAGTCCCTCTGTTACACCTCAGCGTGCCCGAGTGGCTTAAACGCCTCAGCCCGAAATGCCTCGGCGAAGCGACGCGGCAACTGGCACCGCTCACGCAATAAAATTAGCGGCTGGCAGTCGGGGTGATGAGGCCATTGATCGAACTAGCACACATCCCTTTCTCCCTGGTCGAACAGGTCGCAACGATTATCGAAATGGGGACGCCGATCAACAACCGCGAATTGCTCGCCCTATGCATTGGGAGCGGGATTGACGGATTCGCGATCGATCCACATCTGTGCCACGAAGTTGCGGAGACCGCACTGAACTTTCTCATTCAGGCGAAGTACGGCAAAGAACTACTTCGCGCGACCGACCCGTCCACCGCCTGCTCCGGCATCCTCAAACCTCTGTACAAGAGACTGCCGACGCAGTCTTGGCGGAGTGCCGCACAGGTCACATACCAGCAATTTTCGACGCCCGCCCCGATCGCATATCTGGCTTCGTACCTGCTGAATCTGCACGCGGACGACGTCGTGCTCGAACCATCATGCGGCACGGGCAGTCTTGCGGTCTGGGCACGGGCGGCCGATGCGACCGTGTTGACGAACGAGATGGACGCGCGGCGCCGAGCGCTTGGGAGACTTCTCGACTTCGATCCGACCGGGCACGACGCGGAGTTCATAGACGACCTCCTGCCCGAGAGCGCTGCGCCGAACGTGGTGATGGCGAACCCGCCGTTTTCGTCGAGCGGCGGGCGGGTGAAGGAGAACTGGAGCAGATTCGGATTCCGCCACGTCGAATCTGCACTTCGGCGACTCGCGCACGGCGGCAGATTCGCGGTCATTCTGGGCGAAAGCGGAGCACCCCGAACCCAAGCGGGACGGGTCTTCTGGGACTCGCTCCTCCCCGATGTTCGGGTGACCGGAGCGATTGGTTTGCCCGGCCGGGAATACTACCGCAACGGCACCACGGTCGGCGTGACTTTGATCCTCGGCCGCAAGCTGACGCCCGATGAGCGAGAGTCCGAGGCGGTGGTGGGCGATATTGCCAATATTACTGCTTCATCCGTCGAGGACGCTTTCGATCGGGGACTCGCGGCGGGGTTGCGTTTCAGCCCTCTACCCAAATCCATAAACAAATAGATGTTATCCACTCACGACGAAATGACGGTGGGCACAGATGCGCCTATTTTTGCCTCGCCGGCCGCGGTGACCTCCACCGATGAGGACGCGCCGGACGCGACGGCTCAGACGCTCGCATATTCCCCGCATCACATCGTTGGCGGCTCTCCGCACCCGGGAGTCATCGTGGAGACGCCCGGCCTCGCGAATGTCGAGCCCCCGCCGATTCGCTACCGCCCGCATCTGCCGAAGGAATTGTCCGATAGCGGACGGCTCTCCGCGATGCAGCTCGAAAGGATCATCTACGCGGGCCAGGCGCACGAGCAACGACTCGCCGACGGCTCCCGAGCAGGCATCAGCATCGGCGACGGAACCGGGACGGGGAAAACGGCGACATTGGCCGGTGTGATCCTGGATAACTGGTTCCAGTGGAGACGCAGAGCTGTCTGGTTCTCGGTGAAGGCGGACCTAATCGAAGCTGTGTCGGCCGAGTTCGCGAGACTCGGGCTCGTGCCGCCGATAAGGTCGATAAACGATTTCCCGACCGACGACGAGATCTCCTTCGGCGACGGGATCGTCTTCTGCACCTACCGTTCTTTGATCGCGCGTTCGAAATCGGGCGGTCGCCGGATCGACCAGATCACACGCTGGCTCGGGAGCGACGGGGTCGTGATCTTCGACGAGGGGCACAAAGCGAAGTACGCATTCGCGGACGATCGCGGCAAATCGACCCAAACGGGAGCGGCCGTGCTGGAGGTTCAGGAGCCGACGCGCTTCCCCGATGTAAGAGTCGTTTATTCCTCCGCCACCTCCGCCGGCGAGGTCCGCCACCTCGCATACATGTCGAGGCTGGGCCTCTGGGGCGAGGGGACCAATTTCCCGCTAGGGTTCGAGCAATTCGCCGAGGAGATCGAATCGGGCGGCGTGGGCGCTTTGGAGATGGTCTGCCGCGATCTGAAAGCGATGGGCCGGTACCTTTGCGGGAACCTGAGCATGGGAACCGATCCGGAATCCGGTCTCGCCGTCGAGTTCCGCGAGGTGACCCACTGGCTCACCCCAGCGCAGCGGCGGATGTACGACAACATGGCGCAGGGGTGGCAAGAAGTCTTTCGGAACATCCACCGGGCTCTCGATCTTACGAATTCCGGCAAGGCAACACGCAGCCAGGCCGTCAACCAATTCTGGGCGGAACATCAAAGGTGCTTCAGGAATCTAATCACCGCGTTCAAGGTGCCAATCCTGATCCGCGAGATCGAGGACGCCTTGGGCCGAAAGGAGTCCGTGGTCGTCTCCATCACCGGAACCGGCGAGAGTCAGACGAAAAAACAGATCGAGCGGGCGGCCGACCAGGAAGAGGCGATCGACGGCCTCGACTTCAGCCCGCGCGAGACGCTGACCCGGCTCGTCGCGAACTGCTTCCCGACCGCATGCTTTCAGGAGCGCACGAACCCGTACAGCGGAACCATCGAATTCATTCCCGTTCTCGATCCGGATGGCAACCAGGTCGAGAGCCGAGCAGCCTTGCAGATGAGGGCCGAGCTACTAGACAAACTCTCCGTTCTCGAAGTTCCGGAGCACCCGCTCGATCAGCTGGTCAATTACTTCGGGGTCGAGAATGTGGCGGAGATGACGGGGCGAAAGAAACGTCTGATC
The DNA here is from genome assembly GCA_016716365.1 of Chloracidobacterium sp. Classification (GTDB taxonomy): domain Bacteria; phylum Acidobacteriota; class Blastocatellia; order Pyrinomonadales; family Pyrinomonadaceae; genus OLB17. Next base: position 264,491 of record JADJWM010000017.1, read on the forward strand.
CGCACAGCTTCGGGCACGCTTGAATATCGGCCCCGCCAACTTGCAGGCGTTCCGTCGAAGCTTGTCAACCTGCACGAGAAGAACGCGTTCCAGAACGGCGACAAGCGCATCGCGATCATGTCGGAGGTCGCCTCGACGGGCGATAGCCTCCACGCCGGGCATCATGTTGGCAACAAGCAAAGGCGTCTCCACATCGCCGCGGAGCTGAAATGGTCCGCCGACAAGCAGATCCAGGACTTCGGGCGCACCCATCGCACCGGGCAGGTCGCGCCGCCGGTATATCTGCTGGTGTTCACGGAACTCGGCGGCGAGAAACGATTCTCCGCGACCATCGCCCGCAGGCTCGGCAATATGGGGGCCCTCACCAAAGGGGACCGGCGTGCGGAGAAGGCGGGCAATCTCGATAAGTACAACCTCGAATCGAAGGAGGGCCGTTCCGCTCTGAATGTCGTCCTTTCGAGCATCATGCGGGGGAGCGAGATCGGCGGCATCGAAGATCCTAAGCAGGCGCTGCGCGATATGGGACTTGTAAAGGTGGTGGATGGTGTGGAGCAGGTTCCCGAAGGCGAAAGGACGAACATCCCGCGATTTCTAAACCGTCTACTTTCGCTCGAAGTTGACCGGCAGAATGCGCTGTTCGATCACTTCTACGAGACATTTCTCGAAACGCTCGAATATCTGAAACAGAAGGGAAAACTGGACGACGGGATGGAAGACCTGAAGGCCGCGTCCGTCGAGATCGCCGAACCTCCACAAGTGCTTCACTCCGATGTGCTCACTTCCGCGAAGACGGTCTACTATAAGCTCAACCTGAAAGTGGCAACGAAACCTGCAAGATATTTGGAATTATCCGAAAGCGGGGTTCATCAGTTCTTTCAGGATCGGCGTGACGGCTCGTTCGTTGCGGTCCGTCGAACACTATCGCACACCGATCCGGAGACCGGGGAAAGATATCAGATGTTCTCTATCTCGAAGCCGATAGGCCGGAATCTCTCGTACGTCCGCGAGAGCGAATTGAATCAGAAATACCGCATCGTCCCAAAAGCGAAGGCGGAGAAATGGTGGCTACAAGAGGAAGCAAAGATCCCTCCGTATGAACACAAAGCGGTTCACCTTCTCAGCGGGGCACTTCTCCCGATATGGAAATACCTGAAAACTCTAAGCAAGGATGCTCTCGATATCGTTCGGACGACAACGGATGACGGCACCAGACTCGTCGGCGTTAAGATTTCCGAAGACCGTTTGCGCGATCTGTTTCGTCATTTCGGGTTGCGGTCCGACATTCCGTCCACGGCCCCCGAAGTGCTCAGGCTGGTCGACTTTGAAAACAACACCGTACAGCTCGACGGCGATATCCGAATCAAAACGTCCCGATTCCAGGGGCGTCTGCTTACCGAGATCTGCCCTTCGACCTTTGAACAGATCCGCGAACTTCGAGGAATGGGTCTGGTCAATATCGTACAAAGTGGAAAACAGCGGTTTTTCCTTCCTGAACGATCCCCGGATGCTTACCTCGAGCCGATCCTGGCACTCTACTCACCCAAATCCACCGACATCGATTTTCTGCCGGAGTTGGCAACCGAGTTTCGACCTGTTGAAGCGTCCGAGCCGATAGAACTCCCCGGATGGTTGGTCGAGCCTGTTCAAACGGAGATGATGAGTCTCAAAATATCAGAGGATACGCTGTTCGCGAGTTAACAATTGAAAGTGGTCAAACACCGTATTCTTAAAAAATTGGTCTTAAAAAAGTAACTTCCGGGTCTTATGCGGGTTTTTAGTTATGTAGGTTGAATAGCGACAGGTGATTCAGACGCATCCGGCACGGAAGGTCCGCGGGGATCAGAACGGTTTGCTCGAATGAACCTCTCGTCGACTCCATCAGAAAATCCGCCTTATGAACAACCAAATTAATGTCACGACCGTCGACACAGTATCGTTGATTCTAGAGGAGAAGATAGCGTTATACGCCCGGGTGCCTCATTACGTGCTTATAACCGGCGAGCGGGGGACCGGCAAGACGACGATCGCCCGGCAGCTGCACGAGCAAAGCCCCAGATCGAAGCGGGAGTTCGTGAGCGTCAATTGTGCAAGCTTCACATCCGAGCTGCTGGAATCGGAGCTGTTCGGTTATGAGAAAGGAGCCTTCACAGGAGCAGCATCGGCGAAGGCCGGCCTGTTCGAGACGTCCGCGGGTGGGACCCTGTTCCTTGACGAGATCGGCGATCTCACGCTGGGCCTCCAAGCGAAACTCCTTAAGGCGGTTGAAGAAAAACGCATCCGCCGGGTCGGCGGCACGTTCGAACGGGAGATCGACGTCCGCATCGTGGCCGCCACATCCCGAAATCTGAAGGAGATGGTGAGACATGGGGCGTTTCGTCCCGATCTTTTCGACCGCCTCAACATACTGCAACTCGAGACGATCCCGCTTCGGTTCCAGAGGGAACGGATTCGCGAGCTTTTCGTCAAGGAGATGGAAAGGCAGTCCGAGACGGTTGGCCGAACCTTGCCGTTTGAGATCGATGATGCGGCGGTGGAAGCTGTGCAATCACTCGAATGGAGAGGCAATTACCGTGAACTAAAGAACTTTGCCGTGCGGCTCGCCGTCGAAGCGATGGACGAAACCGCGATCACGGCCGAACTCGTCATTCAAATGGCTCGAGACGGTTGGGCAGGCGAGACGACAATTTGCTCTGCCAGCGAAGCTCGCTCCTCCGACATTTGGCACGAGCCTCGGCACACGAAGCAAAGCCTCGTGATGGTCACCTTTGATGCCGAAACCGATGACCTCGATACCGTGTACGTGAAGGCCGCGGCGACATTCATCGAGCATGCGTTGAAACAAAGCAACGGTAATCTTCGTCGTGCCGCTCGTTCCATGAACACCACGCATTCGACGCTTTCACGGATCCTCAAAAAGAACAACGAAAGGAAGGCTCGCATCGACGTGAGCTCAAACGGCCTTACTCTTTCGGCGGCGGCGTGAGCTGCTGGATATTCTTCTGGAATCCGTCGCTAAGCTCTCAGCTCAGTTTCATCCCTGGCGATCCAACACTAAGCCGTTCCTCGATCGGATTCGAACTCGAAGAAGTGTCGCTCGAAACCGCGAGTCGTAGTTCCCTCCTTTCAACTCCCATTTGAGCAATCTGCCCGATCCGGGCTTCCACCCTCAGCAGACACCCGTTTTCCCTCGCCTTCCGTGCGGAGATAGCGGACGAAATGAGCGGAAGACAGCGGTGTGGAAGGAGAGGAAAGCATGGACATTCTGAACAGCGGCTCGTTCGTCACGCTCGACAATCGCGAAAAGATCGATCAGCTCATCTACACCGCCCGGGAACTCGCGACCGAGGTGAGTCGCGCGGAAGGCTTCCAGAACGGCGGGCAGACCAATCATCAATTAGGACTCGAGATGTGGAAGGGGGCTGAGTACATGTGCAGGTCCCACGAGGAAGCAAACATCCGGAACCTATTTCTTAGCAAATTCCTCGAACGACTTCGCGAGATCGAAAAGGAAAGAGGTGCCCAGACCAAGTCGGTCGTCGCTACGCCGGATAGTAGTGCATTTATTCCGGTTCCGAAGACCGAGCCCGTTTCAACACAAACGCCTGCGATAACGCAGGCGAGGCCGGAGCAGTCGCCACCTAACGAGGCCAGGGATGAGTACCTGGGAGTGCTTTCCGGTGAGGATGCCGAGAACAAGCGACCATCCTACGCCGACGAGTGCGTGCCGGAATGCGAAGCGGATATCGAGGCGATCGTGGACAGGCTCGATAATGAAAGTGCCGCCCCGGATGACAATCACCGATCCGGAGAGATCGGCACCCTCGCAGTGCAACCGGAGACAGGGGCAGTCTCCGAAGTTGGTGCCATCGAAACGGCGGCGGACCGTTCCGAATCCGTCGAACGAGGCGGCTCAAACGATGTCCCTGACGAAGAAGCCCGTCCCGACCTGACAGAACCCGTTGAGCCGGAGTCGATCCCGTCGATCGTTCTGGCCGAAAAAGAGCCGTACAACCTCGACGCGTGCACCATCACTGCCGTCATCCAAGTGCTTCCGGAAGAGTCCGGGATACGCAAATGTGTTGTCAGCCTGCGAACCCACGATTTCGCGCCGGTGGTCACGGTCAGCGAGGGCGACGCCGGGGCGATCCTCCCGCACGTATCCGCCGCGTTGAACGACGCCTTGGCAAGATACCGGATCGATCTGCCCGCGAAAGCGGCCGACAAACTGAAGAAGCAAAAGCCCGCCGCCAAGAAACAAACTAAGTCAGGCGCGAAGCCGGCGAACGCAGCAACGGTTCCGTCCAATGCGCCAACCACGGTCGCCGCCTCTCCCGCCCCGAATCCCGAAACGGATCAAGGCCAGCGGGGGCTGTTCGCGTCCTGAACCTACGCAAGAGTCCCAGGAGAATCGAATATGGAACAGAAGAAAGGAACACCGGCTTCTGAAGCGGCCGCCAGCGTGGAGCGCGTCACGGAGCCGAAGGCGACGATCAAGATCGAAGGGCAGGAGTTCGAGCTGGACGCCGCGTTGGCACAGGAGGACAAGACCTTGAAGGTCGTCCTCCAGCCGCACTTCGCCTCGGTCGAGAACGCGAACATCACGCGCGAGGTGAAGGAGGGGAAACTTACGGTCACGATCGTCAAGCGTGCCCAGCATAAGGGGGCTCGGTGAACCTCGAAACCCCGCTCGATCTATTGATCGGCGAGACGGAACGAGTGAACCCGGCGATCCTCCTGGCCGAGGAGTTCATGCGAAGAGACGCCGCCGACCTTCTCAGCGCGGATGAGATAGATCGGGCGGCGGAGGTCCTGAACGACGGCCGGGCGGAGATCGAGACGATCAGGCGTCAGATCGCGGCCTTCGCGAGATCATCCCCGAGTGCGTCGAGCCGGACCCCGATAGGATTCTAGCCAGTGAGTGTACAGTTCAAGTCACCAAGTTCGAGCGAACGTGGGTTCGGCGAGCGGCTTTCGAGATCGCTCGAGTACCTAAGCTTCAAAGCCCGAAGTCACAACGCTATCGCGTCTTACGAACTTGTCGAACGAGTTCTCTCCGAGCAGCGAAAGTACGTGATGTATCGAGAGATGTTCCCGGCGGAGTGGAAGCGATCAAGGGCAAGTCTGTACCGGCGCGGGTATTACACGAGGTACAGCGAGCGTGTGAACGAACTGTTCAATCTGGTCAATGAAAATTGTTTTCCGTTGCTGGAGTTCGCCTACGACGATCCGGAGAACGAGTTCGAGAAGTTCGCGATCCCGCCGATGAACGTCGATCTGTGCTGCGAGGAAATCTACTTCGAGAATCTGAAGGTCAGTTACGCCGCCGCGTTGATCTTTTGCGTCCCCGACGAGGCGTGGGACTTCCTGAACCATCGATTCAACTTGTCGAGAAGCGATTTTCCGGAAATAGTTGCCGATCCCCACCCGAACGTATGGGACGGAAAGAACGGCTGGCTGCTCGGGGAACTCTTGCGATTGGTCGATCACTCCACGGGCAATCCGTGGCTCGACAGCAACTACTGCCAAACGGCCGATTGGTACGACTGGGACCGGGAAACGATCGCGGGGCTCACCGCCGAGTATGAAGCCGCCAACGAGGTCTTCGAAAAGCTTAACGTGCTCGACGAGATGATCGAGGTCGATCCGGGAAAGATGCTGCGGGCACTGATCGACTTCTGGAACACGGGCAAGCATCCGGGATTGGTGTTGCCATCGCCGCCCGCATCGGAGAACCATCTATGAACAAGAGCGAAAGCATCGCCAATCTCGCGAAATCCCTCGCCCTGGTGCAGGCGAATCTGGCACCGGCGAAGCGCGACTCCACCAACCCGTTCTTCAACTCGACGTACGCCGATCTCACCTCGGTGTGGGGGAGCTGTCGCGAACTCCTGGCTAAACACGGGCTCAGCGTGATCCAGGGTAACAGCATCGGGGCGAACAACACGGTCATCGTCGAGACGATCCTCGCTCATGAGTCGGGCCAGTGGATCCAAAGCGAGCTGTGCATGCCGCTCGCGAAGAACGATCCGCAGGGGGTCGGTTCGGCGATCACGTACGGCAGGCGTTACGGCTTGGCGGCGATTGTCGGGATAGTCGCCGACGACGATGACGACGGGAACGCGGCATCGCTCAAGAGCGGCAACGGCCATGTCCAGCCCCCGACGAAGAACCAGCAACCGTCGTACCGCCGCCGTCCCGTCGGCCAGCCCGCGAACGGGTCCGTCCAGGTCAGTTGACCGAAATCCGTCATGCGAAATCACAAAGTCCCGCCGGATGCGGAAGCCGCCCTCTACTTCCTCCCCGGCCAGTACTTATTCGAAGCGTTCCGTGAGAACGGACACGGGCTGAAGGCGTTGTCCAGCGTGCAGGTGACGAGGGCGTTTCGCGATCTTCAGACCGATACCGGGTGGATAGATCGGAGAATATTAAGGTATCGCGAAGCGACGGACGGAATCGCGATTCTCTCGTTTCTTCCAGCAGGCTCGCGAACGATCACGGTGGCGTTTCCGAACGACCGTGTCGAGGCGCTGACCCTGCCGCTCCCGACCTTGATCCTCCTCGGGAAGGGGAAAGACTACTATCTTTGGGCGGCCGGAACTTCGAAGGTGACCCGGAGCACACGACTCGCCGTCGCTCCGTTGCCGAACATCGGCTCAGGGAAGATCTGCTTCGGGAAAAACGAGGTGCCGGAGACACATCCGTCCGCGCTTACCACCATCTGGAAGCTCATTTTCGACGCGCCGTTCAACGGCGACCATTCGGCGGGGCGGTGCCAAACGGAGGACGACGTTCGCGACCTGCTCGCGAAGTTGGCCGCTGACAAAGTGAAGAAGTTTCCAACGCCGCAATTAATCATGTCGTCGAGCACCGTCGAGGACGCGTGGGAAAGCATAGTCGAACGTACCCGATACGACAGTCGGTTTTAGCACCGATTTTCTTATGTCATCGAACCTCTTCGTTCCACCAAAACTTGTGGGGCATCGCATCGCTGCGTCTGAAAATGACCCGATCGAAGCCGCGTTGTACGAATACCTTCTGGCCGGAAACGGGTTGTTCGTTCGGGCTAGACGCCGGGAGTTCGCCGTGTCGTTACCGGTCTGCACCCGGAAGATCGTCGGACTCACGAACCAAACAGTGGGAATCTGGTGGACAACAAGGACGAAGATACGCGCGTCGTTGTGGAGCGAGATCTTGCAGCACAGTCAGAAAACGCATACTTCGTCTTGTTTCAAGGAAGAAGTCTACCTGATCTATTGGGATAGACTTCTCGGCGCTTGGCGGTGGCGGGCTTCGGGCCGCGACAGCAATTGGGCATCGACGATCGCGGACGACAGCTTGCCCGAGTACGTGGAGTGCTGCATCGAACTGCACACCCACCCGCCCGGGGCTTTGAGCTTCAGCGCGGCAGACGACCGCGACGAACTCGGAAAGTTCCGCATCTTCGCGATCCTCATCGATGTCCACGATAAGCCAAAGATACGGTTCCGCTGCGGCGTCTACGAACATCTTGTCCCGATCCCCGCCGCATGGGTCAGCGAGATGCCGGACGGCATCGTCGACCTCAACGAGATCGAGGCGCTTGTGGAGATGTTGTCGTGAACCGGATAGATCTCAGCTTCGCGAACGCGGGCGTCGTGATGCCCAAAGAACATAACAAACTCCGGATCATACAGGTCGGTGCGGGCGGAACGGGATCGTTCGCGGCACTCGCCATCGCCCGGTTCCTGTACGAGCTGAAAGAGTCGGGAAAGGCAGCCGAAATGCTCATCATCGATCCGGATGTGGTCGAGGCCGGAAATATACCCCGAAGCAATTTCTGCGCTGCGGAGATAGGGAGTTTCAAGGCCCAGACTCTAGCGACTCGCATCGCGCTCGCGTGGGGGCTGGAATGCGGCTACGCGAACGAGAGATTCGACGCCGAGGCGCATCTGAAGCAATCGTCGGGCGACTACCGCAACCTCACTGTGATCGTCGGTTGCGTGGACAACCACCTCGCGAGGCGCGAGATGCACCTGGCCGTCGAAAAGCATCAGGGCTATAGATCGGACGACGCGCCGAACATCTGGTGGATCGACGGCGGTAACGGGAGATTCTCCGGGCAGGTACTTATCGGCTCGAACGCGAAGCCGATGAAAGCCGTGAAGCTCTTCGTTGGTTCCAGCATCTGCCGATCCCTGCCCGCTCCGTCATTAGTTCATCCGGAGCTGCTGACGGACTTGGAAAAAGCGACTAGGCCGATCACCCAAGTCTCGTGCCCGGACCGCGTTCGACTCGGAGAGCAGAGCCTGAATGTGAATCAGCGGGTCGCGGTCGAGATCGGCGAGATGCTCTCGGCAATGTTCCTTACACGAAATCTCCGACGCTTCGCGACCTACTTCGATCTCGAGACGGGGACGAGCCGTTCACTCTACTGCACTCCGGATCAGATCGAATCAGCGACCTGAAGGAAGCGATAAGTTATGTCGAGGCTTCTCACCGAAGAGCTTAGTAGATCTCTACCAAAACTGCGTGCTCAGGAGAGGTCGGAGGACCCAATCGTTCACGCGATCTTCTTCTTTCCATTGAGCGATTGGAAATGGTTCGTGACGGAAGGGGAACGGAACGGGAACGATGTGACTTTTTTCGGCTATGTGGAAGGCTTTGAGGCCGAACTGGGCCATTTTACTTTAAGCGAACTCGGAGGCGTGGATATCGACGGGTTCAAGATCGAACGCGTTGAGGATTTCGAGCCAGCACCGTTGCAACACTGCCTCGAACTCCACTCTGGCAGATCGAGAACAAGCGGTTGACGGAAGAGGCACATGGAACGTCAGCAATCAACAATTCAGGCGAATGGGCATCCGTCCATTCCGCCGACAAACTCGCTCGCGTCGTCGGTTCTGCGGAACATATTCGGACGTGGCTCACAAGAAATATCGGAAGAGCGATCCGATCACCAACGCGCCCCGGAGGACTGCGGGCGGGGGAAACAAACCGGCGCCGCAATGTCTGATTCACCAGCTTCAGCAATGGCGAGGAATGCTATTGACCGCCTTTCCGCACGAAAGAGAGAGCAGCCGTCCGGCTTGGGATCGGCATCGACGAGGTTGAATCGCTGCCGTTCGATCTTTCGAGACTTGAGAGCGAAGGGATCTTCATGAACATCGACTGCCGCGGATTCGGCTGTCTCGTCAGGCAGTTGGAGTGGAAGGCGCTTGGCGTAAAGCTGCCGGAAGATGCGGCCGTGCGGGTCAGCCCACCACGCGCCGGGTTGCTCCCTGATGTCTATCGAAACAAGCTGATGCGCGGCGCGGCTCAGGCACACCACGCGCTGAACCGATATAGTTTCCGGTTTACGCTCTGCGAAACGGTCTGGGGGACAAGCGAGTACAAGTGGATCCCTTGGGGTGCGTTCGAGCAGTTCGAGACGGAATATCTGAAAGCGAACGAAACGCTTGCGGCGGCGAAGGCGGAGACGCTTGGGAATTACGACGACATCCTAACCGTCCTGCAAGATAGTTTCTACAAACTCGCGGAAGACTCGGCGGACCGGTTCCAGGCGACCACGAGCGAGCCTTTCGACCGGGCCGAGTTCATCAATGCGGTCGCGGCCCAGGCGATCGGGATGGTGCCGACTCCGGCGATGATCAGAGACGGTCTGACGATTGAGATGAGGCCCAAGGTGGTAATCCTGGGTTCGGAGGTGGCCGCCGAACAGAAATTGACGCGCGAATTAAGACTCGAGGCAACGCGGGCGGAAACGGAGACCCGTGCCGTCGAGATCGAAGCGAAGACCAGGAACAACATCGAGCGGCTGAAAGTGGCCGGCTTTGAGGAAGACCAGCGCCGCGAGCGAGAGGTCAAGGAACGAATACGCGATATGAAGATCGAGGCGGCCCGCCGCGAGGCGGAGGAGGCGGTCTCGCCGATCAAGGAAGGTCTGGCCCAGATCGCCGCGAGGATATGCGAAGCGGCGCAGGAGATGTCCGTGCGGCTGAAAGATGCGAACTTCGTACCGGGCAGCCTCGCGAAACGGGCCCGCCAGATGTGCGAATGGTACAGCCTCATGAACTTCACGGGTGATGACTCTCTCGAAGACGTGCTCGCCAAATTGCAGGACGCCGCCGGCCGCGAAGCCAAGCAGCGCTCCCCGGAAGAGATGCGGGACGCCCTCAACGATGTCCTGCGTGCGACCACCGTTCAGTCCAGAAAACTCCTCGACGAAGACCGACTATCAGCCCTCGAACTCTGATTTCGGCCGTCGAGCGTGCGACCCACGATCGAAAAAATCGACAAACCAAACGAACATGACGACTACCGAACCGGACGCCAGGAGCGTCGATAGATTCCTGCGCGAACTCGACGTGCGGATAAGAGCCCGCTACCCCTTGATAGCCATCAACACATACGAGGAGGATCGGGTTCGCGAAGCTCTGATCGATCTCGTATTTCAGGAGCGGCATAAGGAGAAACCGCTGTACATCTGGAGCCGGCCCGCGGGCCTGCAGAAAGTGTTCGATCCGAAGGAGGGCATCCTTCAGAACCCAGTATCGGTCGGCGACACGGAGGACCCGGAGGGCGTTCTGGGTTTCATCTCGGAACAGAAGACGGGGCTCTTCTTGCTGTGCGACTATGCCCCCTACATCTCCCCGTACGGTCAGGAAGATCCGTTACTGGTTCGCCGACTTCGAGAGATCGCCTGGAAGCTGAAATCCACCAAAGCGACGGTACTGTTCGTCGCCCCGAACTTTCCCGACCTGAAGACGCTGGAAAAGGAAATAACGCAGATCGACCTCGAACTACCGAAGGAGGGCGAGATCGAGGAGTCGATCGAGCTGCAGCTTGAGAATCTTCGATCGAGCGGGCTGGCCATCGATCTCGAGAAAGAGACGCAGGGCGCTTTGCTTCAGTCTCTCCTCGGGCTTACCGCCGGGGAGATCAGCAACGTGATCGCGAAGGCCGTGATCAGCTGCAACGGCCTCAATCGGGAATCGATCAACGTCATCCTCGAAGAGAAGAAGAACGTGATCCGCGGCAGCGGCTCGCTGACCTATGTCCATCCAGAGCCCGCGAGCAATCTCGGCGGTTATCGAGCTTTGCGATCGATTCTTGAGCGTGCCGCGTACACCTTCAGCCCGCGAGCGAAGGCCCGGCACGTCGAACCGTGCAAGGGAATACTGCTTGTCGGATTGCCCGGATGCGGAAAAGATCTTTGCAAGCGGGTCGCATCGTCGATCACCAACCGCGCCCTGCTAGATCTCGATTTCGGGTCGATCATGGGCGAGGGGGGCGGCGTCATCGGCTCGTCGGCGATGTCTATCAAGCGGGCCCTGTCGATCGCGGGGACGATCAAGGGGATCCTCGGAATCAGTGAATTCGAGAAAGCGGTCTCCGGGATGAAGTCGTCGAACAAGACCGACGGTGGTGAAACGGCCCGGACGATCTCCTACCTGCTCAACTGGATGCAGGACAACAAGGACGTGCTCGTGTTCGCGACCGCAAACGACGTTCGCGAACTCGAATCGGAGCAGTTCCGCATCGGCCGGTTCTCTTACATCCACTTCGTCGATCTCCCTGACATGGAGGATCGGTCCGAGATCTTCAAGGTTCATTTGAAGAAACGCGAACTGGTTCCCGAACAGTTCGACCTCGAAAAGCTCGTCGATAAGAGCAAGGACTTCTCCGGAGCGGAGATCGAAGCGGCGGTGAAGGACGGCGTGCTGGAAGCTTTTATCGACGGCGACCGCCCGGCGGAAACGCGGGACATCCTCAAGGCGGTCGAGGGCATAACGCCGACCGCCCAGATGATGAGCGAGAAGATCGAGGAGATCCGCAAATGGGCTCGCAACAATATCAAAGGAGCGGCGGGCAGGACCGGCAGTCAAGCAATTGGCGGCAATCGCGGCGACCGGGTCTACGAATTTTGAGGACGGTGTTCAAGAGGTTATGAGCAAGTACATGTCATTCGAATCGCAGTCGTTTGCGAACGGCGAGCTGCTGCTCGAAGCCCTGTCGGAATTAGGATTCGCGACCGTCGTGCAGGGTAAGGACCTGCCCTTGGACGGTTGGGACAAGCGAGCGGGGCGGACCGCCGACATCATCATTCGCCGGCGGGACGTCAAGGCTCACAACCTTCTCGCGGACGTCGGCTTTCAGAGAACGTCGTCGGGCTACATCGCCGTGATCGACGACATGGATCTCGATCATCGCCTGGGCCGCGACTTCGTCGTGCGTTTGCAGAATCAATATCACGAAGCCGCGGCCCGGAAGATGGCGAAAAAGCTCGGCGGAACCTTGGTCAAGGAGCGGATCGGGAAAACCGTGAAGATCCGGGTCAGATTTTGAAGGAGCGCTACCTATGGCTGAAATCGAATTCACCATCGACACCGAGACGGGGAGTTGCGAAACGAAGATCAACGGCATCCAAGGGTCATCCTGCGAGAAGACTGCCCGCCAATTAAGGGAGGTTCTCGGGACCCCGACGACGGATCGGAAGACGGCGGAGTATCACGTCACACCTGCGGTGCGGAGGCGAGTGGGCCCCCGTGAATAACGAAGTGGTGTTCGTGCTGGAGCCGGACGCGGGACGCGTCACCGTCGAGATCTCGCAGGCTTCCGGGCAGGCGGCGAACGATCTCGCACAAGATCTGGGTAGACGCGTAGACCTGAACTGCGCGAAGCCGGCCAGTGACACGAGATACTTGCCCGTTCTACAGCCTCACCCCGCGACCGAAGACGAATCGAAAACGGACCCTTTCTCGATCTGGCTGTACCGGCTTTACCATAACTCGGTCGTCGACGGTCCCGGCCGCCGCAGCGTCATACAGACCGCGGGATGCTCGATCCGCTGCAGGCAATGCTTCGTGCCTCAGACCCATGACCGGAAAAACGGTGCGTTAGTCCCGCTCTCGTCAATATTGAAGGAGATCATCTCCTATGGCGCAGACCACGACGGTGTAACCATCCTCGGCGGCGAGCCGTTCGACCAACCGGAACCCGTCGCCGAACTCGTGTCGAGGTTGAAGGACCGAGGGATCCATATAACGGTTTACTCCGGATACACCATCGAGCAACTAATCGAGCGACGGGCTTCGAGTGTCGACTACATCCTCACCCATATCGACCTGCTCATCGATGGTCCGTTCATCGGCAGCATGCGTGATGGAGCGGGCGAGTATCGAGGGTCGCGGAATCAGCGAATCGTTGGGCTGACCAATCAATAATACCGTTGAGCAGGTGATTGATCGGCGCGAATACGTTCCGGTGGTGCAAAAACGCTCAATCAACCCCCCAAGATTCCGACCTACACCACGGTCGATTATCTACTCGCCTGATTGCTACCGATTGTTCTTCGAGATCTCTGGGCGTTGCGATCCTCGTACTCCATGATGTCCAGGAGCCGATAACGAGCCTGATTGCCGATCTTGAACGCCTTCAAGTGCCGGGGGTTGGATTTGGGTAGGGCCCGAAGACGCTGGAACCTCTTGGCGATCGCGGTTTGCGTTCCGATGAGTTTCCAGCGCTCGGCCAGTTGAAGATTGTCGAGGACTTCTTGGTTCATAATTTCTTCCACTCACTCTCCAAGTTCCCCTTCGCAAGAGCCGTGCCTCGTGAGACCTGGCGATCATGGCCAAGTCATCCGTTGTTCCGTTCAACCTCTCCGTCCGTATCCCAGCGACCTCCAAAGCAGTACTTGCATCGATGCCGATGCTCGTAGGTTGGGTAGACCCATGGCAATCTACCCGAAAATCTACCCAAAACAGCAAAACGGCAACAAAAACGGGCTAAATTTAGCCCGTAAAATGATGCCGAATAACGGCGGCAAGTTGTTGTAACAAAAGGGGTTGAAAAGTTGGTGCGGACGAGAAGAATCGAACTTCCACTGCCTTGCGGCAACAGGCTTCTGAGACCTGCGCGTCTACCAGTTCCGCCACGTCCGCATCGTAAGGCGAACCTAGAGGATACTAATTCAACCTGGGAAATTCAAGAACTCCGGCTTCCATGGTTCCGACAGCTTGAATGTGGTCCACACCATTCGTTCTGCTATATTTAAGACGGTGCGATCGCTTCGAGCAAATTTAACAAAGATCCAAAAGAGGATCGCCGCCGCGGCAGAGCGTGCCGAACGCGATCCGGGCGGGATCACGCTGGTCGCCGTGACCAAAACTCACCCGGCTTCAGTCATCAAGGCTGCGATCAAGGCCGGGATCACCACTTTTGGGGAGAACAAGGTACAGGAGGCAGAGGCTAAGATCAGCGAGGTTGGGCGGGACAAGGCCGAATGGCACCTGATCGGCCACCTGCAAAAGAACAAGGCACGCAAGGCTGCCGTGCTCTTTGACGTGATCCACTCGCTCGATTCACCTGAGCTTGCCCACCGGCTGGAACGAATGTGCGAGGAGGAGGGCCGCGAAACGCTGTCGGTGCTCGTGCAAGTCGACCTGGCCGGCGAGAAAACAAAATCGGGGATCGTTGAGACGCAGCTTCCGTTGCTCGTCGAGGTTTTGAAACGATGCAGCCGACTTCGATTTGACGGCCTGATGGTCATGCCGCCGTTGTTTGAAGATCCGGAAGAAACTCGACCGTATTTTGTGCGGTTAAGAAACATCCGCGACCGGCTTCGCGACGAAGGCGCTTTTTCCGGCGGGGCCGGCCACCTTTCAATGGGGATGAGCCACGATCTGGAGGTCGCGGTCGAAGAAGGTTCGACCATTGTCCGTGTCGGCACAGCAATATTCGGCGGTCGTAGCTGACCGGCCCTTTGTGGCCGGCTGCCTCGGTCTCGGCTCTTAAGTATGCTAACTGTTACGGTATATCCGATCGTTTGGATAATTCTTTGGTCGGCGTTCCTGGTCCTGCTGGCCCTTTTCATCCTTCGCCTCATATTCAATTACTCAGACCCTAATCCGTTCGGCACCGTCGGGCGTTTCGGGTTTCGAATACGCCGTGCGTCCGAGCGATTCGTGTATCCGTCCGCCCGGCTGCTCGCGAATTTTGGGGTCGATGTCCGGCTGGCACCACTGGTGTCGATGTTCGTCGCCCTCGTCCTGACATATTTCCTAAGCCAGATAATCGGAAATACGTTTTTCGTCATCGACGGCCTGACGGCCGGGGTGGCGACGGGAAATCCTAAGATGTTTATAGGGTTCGTGCTGTACGGCCTGCTCAGCGTCCTGGTCCTATTCATTTTTATTCGATTTATCTCGTCCTGGTTCGTGTTCGCTCGAAATACTTTTCTTGCCTTCGTCAAACGAGTCACTGATCCGATCATGCTGCCCGTACAGCGACTTATCCCGCCGATAGGGATGTTCGATATCTCTGCGATGATCGTTCTGTTGGTTATCATGTTCCTTCAGTCGATCGTGCTTAATGTTTTCGTCGGGCGTTGATGCGGCCGCGAGGGGGTTCAAAATGGTCCGGATCACTGAGACCGAAGAAGGGATCGTTTTCAGCGTAAGGGTCGTGCCGCGAGCATCGAGGTCGGAGATCGTCGGCG
This sequence comes from Chloracidobacterium sp., assembly GCA_016716365.1. Lineage (GTDB taxonomy): Bacteria > Acidobacteriota > Blastocatellia > Pyrinomonadales > Pyrinomonadaceae > OLB17. Next base: position 279,966 of record JADJWM010000017.1, read on the forward strand.
AGCAGGCGGAAGGGGCGGTGAAGGTGAGGATCGCTTCACCGCCGGTCGAAGGGGCTGCAAATGCGGAGCTGGTAAGGCTTTTCGCCAAGACCTTCGGCGTGGCGAAAAGCGATGTTGAGATCCTTTCGGGTCAGGCTTCTAAGGCCAAACGGATACGAATAGCCGGCGTAACGGCTGAACGATTTCGAAACGAGATCGGCCTTTAGGGCCGTCACCGCCGGCCTGTCGCCCGACCACTACCGCCGCAAGACCGGTAAGTGCAGCGGCGATCGAGAATTCAAGGATGATAAGCAATACGAACGGCACCGGGCGTACCTCGATCGTCCTTTTCAGCAAGATCATATCTGCCGTGAACGCAAGCGCGGCGAGACAAAGAACACTCTTATCCCTTTTCATACACCTAACATTTGGCCTCATTGCCGTGAACTTTGCTTGTCCGGGATGTTAACTGCGTATAAATTTCTCGAATTTGTCCGCGGGAAAAACGGCGTGATATATTTGCAGTTTCGACCGAACAGGCGGAAACACAACCATCAGGTAGTGTGCCCCTAACGCGTCAAAATCTCGAACAGCTCAAGGACGATTAATCGATGTCAGGACACTCCAAGTGGCACACAATTAAACATAAAAAAGGCGCTCTCGACGCAAAGCGCGGCAAGATCTTTACGAAGCTTATCAAGGAGATCACGGTTGCGGCCCGTACGGGCGGCAGCGGTGATGTCGATTCAAACGCACGGCTTCGAAAAGCTGTTACCGACGCCAAGGCGCAGAACATGCCTAACGACACCATTGACCGCGCGATAAAACGCGGTACCGGCGAACTCGAGGGCGTCAACTATGATGAGATAACCTACGAAGGCTACGGCCCAAATGGCGTCGCGGTCCTGATCGAAACGATGACCGATAACCGAAACCGTACCGTCGCCGAACTTCGACACATCTTTTCAAAAAACGGCGGAAATCTGGGTGAGGCCGGTTCCGTAGCCTGGATGTTCGACAAAAAGGGCTATATCGTCGTGGATAAAGCCGCCAAAAGCGAAGACGAGCTTTTCGAGATCGCCGTTGGTTCCGGTGCCGAAGATATGCAGGATGAGGGCGAGGTTTTTGAGATATTTACGGCGCCGGAGAACTTCGAAGCAGTCAACGAAGCCGTCAGATCTGCAGGGATCGAACCTCAGGCCGCGGAAGTATCGATGGTCCCGCAAAACTACATTAAGCTCGAAGGCAGTGACGCAAGGACCATGATGAAACTTTACGACGCTCTCGACGACAACGACGACGTCCAAAAGGTCTATGCGAATTTTGATATAGACGAGAGCGAGATGGAGTAAGGACCCGTGACGGTTCTCCCCGATCTACTCAGTTATCGGTCATTTCGCTTTCGTGTTGCTCAGGAACAAGTTCAAATGGGCTCTTGTGAGCGCCTCACCGCGGAATACGACGGCATCTATCTCCCGGGTGTTCGCAATGTTGTCGAGCGGATCTTTTGTCAGGATGATGAAATCGGCGATCTTACCCGTTTCGATCGAACCCAGTTCATTCTCACGGCCGTAGAACGTCGCGGATGCAAGCGTTGCCGATCTAAGAGCCTCCGCCGGTGTCAGCCCAACCTCGCTAACAAGCAAACCCAACTCATCGTGCAGTGCCAGACCAGGGACTACAAAGGGGGCCCCGGTGTCGCTCCCCGGAAGAACGGTTATTCCGGCCTGGTGGAATTCACCTATCTCTTTGTGCGCGGTCGCGATGGCATCCCGCCAGCCTTGCGAACCGCGATTCTGTTTTTTGTGGGTTTCTATAGTCTTTTCCCAATGATCGAGCAATTCCTGAGGAAGATTGAATTGGATCCCCTCTTTGTACTTTGCAAGTTTCTGTTCGATATCCGCGGCAGATCGGGTGAAGGGCTCCCATGCGACGAATGTCGGAACGACCGCGGCCTTTGCCTTTTTGAATTCGTCGAAAAGCGATTGTTTCTGTTCGGCTGTTAACTTAGAAAGGGGGTAAGGATAGAATGCATGCTCGAAGGTGAGTTGGCCGGCCCGCAACGCTGTAGCAGGGGTCAACGGCTCGGGCGCATGCCCGACCAGCACAAGTTTGTATTTTTTCGCTGCGGCGGCTATGGCAAGATAGGTTTCTTCATCTTTGTGCGTCCTCAACTTAATACAGTCCATTCCCGCGGCCGCAACACGGGCGACAGTCTTGTCCGCGTCCTCCGGACCTGCGACCACCCAGTGGTCCTTGCGCTCTTCCCCACTCGATTCAAACATAGGTCCACAGGCCTGTACTATGCGCGGCCCGTAGAACTTGCCGTAGGCAATGCGTTTACGCCAGTCGACGATCTTGGCTGGTTCAGTGCCCATGTCGCGGACGGACGTTATTCCGTAAGCAAGGAAGATCCCCGCACTGGCCTCAGTTAGCCTTGCCGCGTGGACATGATTATCGAACAGGCCGGGTATCGCGAATTTGCCGGTCCCATTGATGACCGTCTTTGCACCCCCGCGGTAGCTTCCGGCAGGAAGAATTTGAGTGATCTTCGTTCCCGAAACGACAATGTCACGATGCGGCGCGAAGGTCCCGCTCGCGGCGTCAAAAACGCTTATGTCCTTCACCAGAACGTCGACCTTTTGTTGGCCGATCGTTCCGGCTACACAGATCAGGACCGCAAGAGTCACCAAGGGTATTTGCACTTTCATATTCATTTCTCCTGGCTGCAAAGCGGTATAAAAGCGTGGCTCGAAGCCCGGCAACTTCACGCCCGTGGCCGGCGATATCATCGATCGCCGGTAATTTGCAGAATACAGGATACGGGTCAATTGTCGGGCGGTCTTGGATGATCAATGCTTTTTTGTGCAGAAGTTGCGTGAAACTCCTGCAAACCGGTATTCGGAAGGAGTCATCCCGACGTGACGTTTGAAAATATTTGTAAACTGGCTCTGATCGTAGAATCCAGAAGAAGCTGAGATCACAGACAAAGGCTTGTCGGAGTGGAGCAATTCCTGCCTTGCAAACTCCAATCGAAGCTGCCGAATATACGTTCCGACAGGGCAACCATAATGACGGCGAAATTCGCGAGCTAAGTGCGCTGAGTGGACCCCAACAGCTTCTGCAAGAGCCGAGAGCCCAAATGGACTCGAGAATCGGTCATGTATAAGATCGCGGGCCGTCGTTAGCCATCGCGGAGGGACCCGCGATTCTCTCGATGAAACACGCGCGGTCGTCGATACCAGTTCCATTATCAGGCCCTCGACGACCAGTGATGAGAACGGGTCGGACAAGTGGAGCTCGTCACGGATCCTTATGGCGATTCCGGTAAGTCTCGGATTCCTAATGTGTTCGGGCTTCTCTAAAAGGCCCGAGACCGGCCGAAAAGTGTCAATTCTACACGGAGGAAACTCGATGATCAGAGAATGGGCGCCACCCGGGCCGTATACATCTGCGTGGTGTTCGCCGGGCGGCTTTATAAGCAGGCTCCCAGGGCCGCTCTCCTGAGGCCGTTTGCCGATCGTTTCCCTGAAAGAACCAGCAAAAGTAACGTTTATGTTAGCGTGCTTGTGTTCATGTCGACCCAGCACAAGCGAAGGGCGATGACGCGTTTCGGTGACTATGAACCCTCCCGTTTCCATCCGGGCTAATTGTGTGCCGGACGATATAGAATCCCACTTATTCATTTGATTCGGCCTTGTTTGATGAACCGACCCACACCAACGTTGCAAACAGCAGGCCGGCAAGACTGCGGATCACTCGTCTATTCATCGAGATTCAGACGGCCCATCCGAAATTCGTAATAGATGATACCAGTTTATGATGATTAGTCCCCGATCAATTGCCCGTAAACGATCCGATGCCCGTCCGGCGTGACGACGCAGAATTCGCGGATGTCCCAGGGCTTGTCCTCGATCGATGAGATCACTTTGGCGCCGCGTTCGGTGAATTCGGCATATACCTCATCGACATTTTCGACCAGTACGTGGGCAAAGTACGAATGGTCGCCGGTCTCGCGAGCCCAAAGGGCATCGCTGCACTCGCCCAGCATCACCTTGAATTCGCCGAACGAAAGCAATTCCCATCCGGGGGCGGTAAAATCGAGATCGAACCCCAATTTTTCTTTAAAATAGGCTGCACTTACCGCAAGGTCCTTAACGGCAAGTACGTGGCGTGTATGGACAACGTGTCGAACTGTCATAAATATTCACGGCCCTTAATTTTCTTTCCACCGCGGACTTAGACCGCTCAATCGCCCGTGGCCTGCCGGAACCTCGCCTCGACCTCCGCAATGAATTTGTGGGTCTCGGGATCGTCCGAGGCGGATGACGCTTTGCGTGCCTGTTCGAACCACTTACGGGCGAGCTCCAGGTCGTTTTTGTCGAGTGCGAATATTGTTAGCCACGCAGCGGCCTCGGCGACACCCTCACCCAAACCGCCGGGACCAATCTTTACATACCTATCGTGCGCTTCTTCCCAGAGCTTCGCCGATTCATCGCGCTTTCCCAACCTATTCTTTACGACTGCCGGATAACGGACCGCGTTCGCATAATCAAGGGTCTCGTCGGTCGCATGCTGACGATATAACGCGAGCGCTTCGTCGTACATTCGCTCTGCATCCTCAAGCCGCCCGGCATACTCATGGTTGATCCCGATGTGCCGCTTTACCCAGGCCTCGTCTAACGGAAGTCCGAGTTCACAATAAAGTGAGGCCGCACGCTCGTAAGCGTCGTTCGAGCCGGTCCTCATAAATGGCAGTCTTCTCAGCAAGCCGCCAAGTGCCTTCAACGATGCGGCCAAAGCCGCTTTGCTGTCCGACGCCTCGGCATTGGCGACTTCGGTCCGGGCCGCTTCGATCTTCTCCTCCAGACCAGCAAGATGTTGGAGCATGTCACCGATCTTCCGCTTCGTATCGGGATCAGGAACATTCTGTTCTTTCCACCATTTGTTATAGCCGGGATCGACCACGGCCCCGGCCTCTATCAGAGCCTTTACTATTGCAGGGTGTCCGGGCGAATGTTCGTGTAACGCCGACCACATCGCCTGCCCGAATAGCGTGCCGCCGTACATATTCTCGACCTCTAGCGGTATATTCCGGTCCAGGAGCATCCTGACGGTCTCGAAATGGCCGCCGCTGACGGAGTAGTGCGGGCCGGAGAGCCCGGTCTTCATCCCGGCGTACGGATCGACCCCGTTGTCGAGCAGGTATTCGGCGGTCTCCGTCCGGCCGAGCATGCAGGCACAGGACAACGCTTCCGCAAGCAGGTCGGGCACCTGCTCGAATCTGCCTTCGTCATGCCAGTCGACAATCTGACGATCGAAACCGTCAGGGCCGCCAAGAAGTTCCTGAAGCGAGGTAAAATTGCCCTCGTCCAGATCCCGGAGTGTTTCGGTCCAAGCGTCACTCGTCATCGATACTCCGTTGAAAACAAAGGTTGTAGCCGTCCGGGTCGGTCACGGAAAGCTGCCGCATTCCATAGGACGTATTGAACGGCGCCTTTGGAGTCAAACCTTTCGAGGTCAGGTAGTTGTATACGGCATCCGGGTCGCCGCCGAAAAACAACGAGGTATCGCTATGCCATCGGACGCGCTCGGGCGGGCATTCGGGCGGCACGTGCCCGGGCTCGTACTGGTCGTTGAGCATCAGGTTGATGCCGTCGCGACCGATCCAGACCCAGCTAGCGTCATCGCCACCACCCGAATCCATTTGAACCTCAAAACCAAGCAGGTCGCGATAGAATGCAAGCGATCGCCGCATACTGAAAACCTGGATCAGCGGCGTCATGCCGTCGATGCTTATCGTCATAGGCCGGTCCTCCCTTTTGGTCGAATACGCCGGACCTGTATGTAAGGTTCCAGATCATCGAGCTGCCGCCAGCGAAAAGAGCATATCGACGTAGAACTTCTCGGTGTCGGCCAGGCCCGCGACCTTTGAACCGGACTTTGGCTCGATGACCATGTATTCGTTGGGCGCGTGGGCACCGGAACCGTGGCCCAACCCGCCGGCGACGAGCGGCAGTTTGAGCGTGTCGGTAAAAACGTAGTATGGCGCGCTACCGGCAAGCCGCGGTGCCACACTCGGCGTGAATCCGTACTTGCGGTACGTTCCGATCATCGAACGAACAAGCGGAGCCTCGACCGACGTTTGGGCCGGCGGATACCCGCTGATCTTTCGAATTATGATGTCCGAGAATCCATGCTTGTCCAGATGTGCGCGGATGAGCCGGAGGGCCTCGTCAGGTGTCTGGTTTGGGACCAGCCGGGAATCGATCTTTGCCGTCGCGATATGCGGAAGGATCGTCTTGACGCCCGGGCCGGTATATCCGCTCCACATCCCGTTTATGTTCAGCGTCGTGTCGAAAAGATACCGCATTATCGTGTCGCGTCCGGTCAGGCCGTCCACCCAGCGGTCGACGCCCAGCCCCTGCCGCATCATTGCCTCGCGGGTCGCCCACGACGACATCATTCCGTTAACAAGCCGCTCCTCTTCCTGTGACGGTTTGCGGATCGGGGAATAGTAGCCGTCCACCATGATCGTGTTTCCGTCGGGCGAGGTCAGCGAAGCGAGTGCCTGTGTCAACCGCCAGGCGGGCGAGTCCGTGATCGCCTTGAGCGAGCCGTGAACCTCAGCGGTCTTAGGGCCGCCGCGTTCGTTTCCCCGGGCCTCGAGCTCAAAATAGACGATGCCTTTTACGCCCAGCGTCATCCCAACGGAGCCATCGCCTCCCTGGCCGTTCATCGGGAAAAGTACGCCGCTTGCCGTCTTCAGACGGTCTTTGAATTTTTCGATCAGTTCGGGGTAATGCGGCGAACCGAGTTCCTCTTCGCCTTCCGCCAACACCATCAGGTTAACCGGCATCCCCTCGCCGCTCTTGATGATCGCCTCGACGGCGTTAAGGAACGCCCGCTCGGGGCCCTTTTGATTTGTGGCCCCGCGGGCCATCAACACCTTGCCAAGGGGATGATCGACGATGGCGCCGTCGAAAGCCGACACATTCCAGCCGGTCGGCTCGACGGGCTGCACGTCGTACATCATATAAACGGCGAGCGTTTTAGCGGCACCCGCATCGTAGTATCCCCAAACTCCCGGATGTCCGGTCGTCGGGACAACTTCGGCCTCCTTAAACCCGAGAGCCTTCAGGTCGTCGCGCAGCATCGCGGCCATTTGCTGCACGCCGTCGTTCTGAGCGCTGATCGACCGCTGGCGGACCCACCTCTGAAGATTCGCCGTGTGCGCCGCAAGGTTTGCGTCGATGTATGCGTAGGCTTTTGAATGACTTCCGCTATATGCAGGAACCGCGGCCGCGTCGAAACTTTCCGAAGTGGTCTGCGGAAAGCTGGGCCGCCGCCCGGCGTTCTGGGCGGTCAGTGTCGAATTCAGTGAGGCGAATACAAGGACGCTTGCCGCGATGAAAACAGCAAATCCTTTACGGTTCTTACGGGTGCAAAGAGTCATTTCAGGTTCTCCCGGTCAAAAAAGGTTTGTCGGATATTTTATCGTCTCTTGCTGCAACCAACGCCACAGCTTCCGCGTCCGGCGGCGCATTCATCGGACGGTCACGGACAACGTGAAGCGAGACGGATCGCTGCAGTTGTTCGTTACGTAAAGAAAGCTGTCGCCCTGACGCGTCGCAAAGCCGGTGCTCGATCCGCCTCCGCGGAACGTGACGCACCCGCCGGGCGAACTAACGCTTGCCGAGAGATACTGCCCGTTCAGCGTGCGAAGGACAAAACTCCGCTGCCTGGCGACAGTGCTCGAAACGGTGTGGCCGACGCTTCCGCGCCGGAATGTAATGCGTGTCGTGCCGGGATCGTTGAAGCGGGGTGGCGGCCGGGGTGTCGCCGGCGGCCTCTGCTTTTCTTCTTCCAGGCGTCGGCGTTCTTCCTCAAGCCGTTTTCGCTCGCGATCAAGCTCGTCCTGCTGGCGCTTCAGATCATCTGCATTAATATCCGTATTCGACGCGATGGTCGGGGACGGGCTCGGCAACGGGGTTGCCGTCGAGACGGGCGTAGGCGTAACGCTCGCCAGATTCGAACCGTTGTTATTGTTCGTGTTCGAAGCGGTCGGCACTGGCCAAAATACCCAGGCCGCAATTCCGGCAAGCACGAGAAAGCCGAAGAACAATACGGCCAACACCGCAAGCACTTTCAACCATAGACCGCTGCCTGTCTGTGAGGCGGTTGCGGAGCGGTCCCCCGATCTAACTACTGTGGGCCGGTCCTGATCCTCAAGAAGCCCGATCAAGGGCGTCCCGTCCGACAAGCAAAAGCTCAGGTCGTCCGTATAGACGTGACTGCATTGCGGGCACCGTTTCATAGCGGCTCGGGCGGCGACAGAAAAAGAATTTGCCGGTAATCTTACTACCTATCGCGAAGAATGTCGCGTGGACACCTGGCCGGATCGAGGTTAACGGGCGGAAAAGGTCAGCTTGTATAAAGCGGGATCGAAAAGGTGAAGGCGGCACCTTTCCCTATGCCTTCGCTTTCGGCACGCACGGAGCCGCCGTGCATTTCGACAATACTCTGTACGATAGCCAATCCGAGGCCAAGCCCCCCTTTTCGGTTTGTCGTATCGGTGTGGGCCTGTTTATAACGGTCAAAGACATGGGGCAAGAAATCAGGGCCGATGCCTTCGCCCGAATCCCTGACGGTTACGTGTCCAAAACCGTTATCGACGGCCAATTCGACGGTGATCGAACCCCCGTCAGGCGTGAACTTCAAGGCATTTGCCAGCAAATTGTTGAGGACCTGCTGGATCCGAATTGGATCGACAAAGACCTTTGCAGGTTCCTGAGATATCCGCGAATCGATGGTGATCGACCTCTCGTCCGCAGTGGGCCTGATTGCGTCGATCGGCGGTTTTACCACTTCAGCAAATCCAACCGGGACCTTTGAGAGCCGCAGCGTGCCATTAACGATGCGGGTGACATCCAGGAGGTCCTCGACGAATTTGGTCTGCATCACGGCGCTCCGTTCGATGGCATCGACTGCTTTCTCAAAGACCTCATCATTGTTCCTGATGCTTCGCAGGAGCCGGGCCCAGCCAAGCATCACATTCAGCGGTGTTCTGAGTTCGTGCGAAAGAACGGCGAGAAACTCATCCTTTGCCCGGTTGGCTTCTTCGGCGATCCGTCGCGCCTCCAGTTCACGGGAATACTGAAGACGCTCTTCTTCGGCCCGTCGATGCTGGATAGCGTATCGGATCGACCTCTCAAGATCGGGGGCCTGGAGCCGCCCTTTGACGAGATAGTCGGCCGCTCCGGCCCTCAGGGCCATCTCGTCGATCTCGCGGTCGCCCTGCCCCGTGAGGATTATCATCGGGCACGAATAACCGGCCGAACGCAGTTCGCCGATCAAGTCCAGGCCGTTCTTCTCACCGAGCCGATAGTCGATCAGGCAGACATCGAACTCTCCGCAACCGGCCCGATCGACGGCCTCGTCGAAGGTCCGCACCCACGTGATCTCATAGCGCCCCCGAGATATCTCATCAAACAAACCGCGGGCGAGGACATAATCGTCCTCGTCATCCTCGACCATCAGGACGCGGGTTTTGCCATTGGTCCCTATTTCATTCATTGATCGCAAGGCCCTAGTCCGGCAGTTCGACAAACTCGACCCAATAGTCGCCTATCGTCTTCATCAGCTCAACAAGTCGGTCAAAGGTCACCGGCTTCGTTATAAAGGAATTGGCACCCAGCTCGTAGCTTCTGTATATGTCCTCTTCGGCCTTTGAAGTGGTCATCACGACTATCGGGATCCGGCGCAGCTCCGGATAGGCCTTTATCTCCTTAAGGGCTTCCCGACCGTCCTTCTTCGGCATGTTCAGATCGAGGAGGATCAGTCCCGGTTTTGGCGATGCGCCTTCGGCAGCGAAGCGGCCGCGATGCAGAAGATAATCCAGCAATTCCTCACCGTCCTCGACGAATCGCAGGTCATTCACCACCCGGCTTTCCTCGAGGGCCTCTTTTGTCATCATCCTGTCGTCGGCATCGTCGTCCGCCATCAGGATAACGACTGGTTTCTTATTAGTCATTCGACATCTCCGTTCGTGTCCGGACCCTGCTTTAACGGCAGAGTTACAATAAACGTGGCGCCCGCCTCCGGGCGGCTTTCTGCGGTGATCGACCCACCATGACGTTCGACTATCTTGCGGCAAACAGCCAGTCCGATGCCGGTGCCGGCATACGAATTTCGCCCATGCAGTCTTTGGAACGGGGTGAAGATACGGTCCAGATACTTCTCATCGAATCCGATACCGTTATCTTTTACCCTTACGATACCCAGTTCGCGGACATTCTTGCCTTGTGAACTTCGGCTGAAGGAAATTTCCACCGCCGGGGCTTGGCCGGGCTTGTGAAACTTGAGAGCGTTGCCGATCAGGTTCTGAAACAATTGTCGCATCTGGACCGGGTCGGCATCAAGGGTAGGAAGTTCGCCGAACTCGACCCGGCCCCCGCTTTCCTGAAGAGAGATCTCGAGGTCTCCGACGACATCGTTGACGATCTCGTTGAGGTCGGTCGGCTCGAAGGGCTGCGCTTTCGTGGTCACGCGAGAGAACGTGAGCAGGTCATTGATCAGGGTGTGCATGCGGGCGGCCGCTTGCTTCATCCTTTCGATATAGTCGCCGGCCTCTTCCGGGAGGCTTGCCGCGTGCTTGGTCTTGAGGCGGTCGCTGAATGCCTGGATCTTCCGAAGCGGCTCCTGCAGGTCATGAGAAGCGACGTAGGCGAAATCCTGAAGCTCCCGATTGCTCCGTTCGAGTTCGGTATTCAGATCCGCGAGCTCGAGCGTACGTTCCTTTACCCGTTCCTCGAGCTTGTCGTGGGCCTGCTGGAGGAGTTCGGCCGCTCGTTTGCGCTCGGCGAGATCGCGAATGAAAAGGTAATAGACCAATCCAAGAAGGCCGAGAACGAGGGCATTCGCGGCAACAAAAGTAAGAACGGCGTTTTGGGCGCTTTGCCGCGACTCTTCCGTTCGGATCGAAAGCAGGCGTTCTTCTTCGGAGTTGATCTCAGCGGCGAGCCGCCGCACCTCGGCCATCTGCAGCTGGCCGCGGCCGAACAAACCCGAGCGCATCACGGTTTCGACGTCGCCAACACTTCGTATCTCTATGACGCGAGACAATGTATCCAATCGTTGAAGGCTTACCTGTTCAAGAGCAGCGGCCCGTTGCGCCTGGGTGGGATTGTCGGAAGTGAGTTCTACCAAGCGGGCATTCTGCTCGCTCCGTTGTTTGCGAGCCGAATCGAAGGATTCTATGAATCTTTGCTCACCCGAAACAATGTAACCGCGCTGGGCCGATTCAGCCTCGGTCAGGTGATAAATGGCGGAGCCGATTGTTTCGATCACCTGCATCGTGTGAACAACTTTAGAGTTGTTCTCGACGAGTTTTTCGGTCGCCTGAAAGGAGACCGCCGCATTGACGATCAGCAAGATTATCGCGACCGCGAACGCCGCGGCGAGACGCTTTCCGATCATTGAGGCCATGACGGTATTCTGTCAGAACGCGAATGATTTCGCCAGAAGTGCCAAGTCGGCGCCGTCCAATTTATGGGAGCACGGACGCTTTAATTGGTCAATCGGCCCAGGCCCGAACCATCGGCTGAAATAACGAAGATAGTGCTCGGCCCTTCACCGTCGGCTGCAAAAACGATCCGGCGGCCGTCCGGTGACCATACGCCTCCGCGCTCGATTGTTTTGGTGTTCGTGAGCCGCCGGACATTTCGGCCGTCCGCGTCCATCACATAAAGATCGGAATTGCCGTTTCGGTCGGAAACGAAAGAGACCCGCTTGTTGTCAGGGGACCAGAACGCTGCGTTGTCATTCGCATCACTGGCATGAAGATGTTTCGCGTCAGTGCCGTCAGTTTTCATCGTATAAAGCTGGTTCTTCCCTGAGCGGTCCGAGTAGAAAAGTAGCCGTTTCCCGTCACGCGACCAGTTCGGCACCTGGTCTTCAGACTTGCCGTCCGTGATAACGCGGATATTGCCGCCATTGGAGTCCATCACCGCGATCAGCCACTTTGTGCCATCGTCAAAATCGTTGCTCTTTCGCCACATAAAGGCGATCTTCTTCTCGTCAGGCGAATAGCCCGGCACACCCGCAAACCCCTTGAGCGTCGTAAGTTGGGTCACGTCCGACCCGTCCGAATCCATCACGTAGATGTTGGTATCTTCGCCGTTCGCCCGCGGGGATTGAAAGAGGATCCTCTTTCCGTCCCGCGAAAAATAAGGATGTGCGTCGCGGCCTTTTGAATTCGTCAAACGTCGCTGATCGGAACCGTCGGCATTCATTACATATATTTCCGGATCGCCATCACGGTCCGAGGTGAATGCGATCTGCTTCCCGTCATGCGACCACTGAGGGAACATGTTATTGGAAGGCTTTGCCTGTCCGCCCACGCCGGTGGCCAATATAAGCAAAATAGATATAGGAGCCCAACGCGGAACCATCGTTAGATGCATACAAGAGCTTTGTTTATTTAACCCCGAAACGTAGTGCCGCACGCTGTTTTGCCCGTGCCGCTTCGACGCCGCGGTCGCGGACCGGTGCGGCTGTTACGAGGGTGTTGAGCATTTCCTGGGCCGCGGCAGCGACTCGCTCGACCGCGAGATAGAAAGCCTCTTCGTTCGCCTTGGAAGGCTTGTTCATTCCCGAAAGCTTGCGGACAAACTGAAGCGATGATGCTTCGACCTCGTCTGTCGTTGCGGGCGGGTCGAAATTGAAGAGCGTTTTTATGTTTCTGCACATAGTTGCGTACGTTACTTGGTTGCCGTTAAATTACCTCCCGCCGCGCGAAGGCCTTCATTTGAAATGCGGCGATTAGGATAACGTTTCAGCGCGTTGCGGAAGGCCCAGGCCGCCTCATCTTTGCGTCCCGCTTCAAGAAGCAGTTCGCCGGCGAGTTCCCATGCGGGCTTCGGCACCGCGGGCGGGCCGTATTCGAAAACCAGCTTGTCTTCGGCCTCGGCTGCCTCGATCGCCTTCTTTATGCCGCCCTCGCGGTCACCTTCAGCGAAAAGGATCGCGGCGTTCAGGATCTGTTCCATCACGCCCATCGCGTTAAGCTCGGTCTGCGAGACCGTTGAGTATCTCGAAACCACGCCTGAGCTGTCCGTCCGTGCGGTTTTACCGGCACTGCGTTCCCGAAGGGCGGCGAGGCTTTTGCGGGCGGAAGCGAGGTCCTTTCGGCGCACGTACTCCAGCCCTATCGCCAGGTCGTGCCCGGCATAGACGCCGAGCATAGTGATCCCGGTCCCATCCACCGGTTCGACCAGCGAAGCCGGGCCCTTGCCGCGAGTCTCGACAAGCAACGTCGCACGGCACATCGCGAGATGCGTCCGGGCGTTGGGCGACGGGTTCTTTTTCATGTCTTCTTCCAGGATCGCAAGCAGCTTATAGGCCTCGTCGTCGCGGCCCAACTGCGGAAAGGCGTGCACCAGCCAGTGGAGCGGGTGGTAGCCACCAGAGCCCGCATCCCGTGCCGTTTTCATCGAATCGATGTTCGCTTTGATCGAATCCTCCCACATGCCCAGGGCAAAAAAGATATGCGACGGCATGTGCTGGGCGTGAGACGCACTTCGCGCGACCGTACCGTAGATGCGCGCAGCACGCAGCCCCAAAGGTGCGTGAGTCGGATCGTCGTAGGCGTGGATCAGATAATGAAGCGCGCCGGGGTGTCTCGGGTTCTTTTCGTAGATCGTCTCGGCGATCGCTGCCGCACGCATATAATTTTCGGTATTGCGGACCGTTCCGGTCAGTCCGAGTATCGATAACGAGTAGAATGCACGAGCTTCTACATCGTCCGGAAAACGCTTTGTCAGCACGGCCAACGCGTCCGAATATTTCCGCGCCACCTCTTGCTGCGTACCTTCGACAAAAAGCTGTTCGACCGCGTCGAAGTAAAGCTTTTCTCGTTCGGTCGGCGCCTTGGACCGCCTTTCAGCCGGCGTCGGGGCCAACCGTGCAAGGGCTTCAAGGCCCGCCTGCCGGTTCTGCTCGCCCCAGATACGGTGGTCATGCGTCATCGCCTCGCCCCAGTATGCCATCGCGAAATCCGGTGCGAGCCTTGATGCCTCTTGAAACGATCGCCGTGCACGCCCGTATTCGAAACTGTGCAGCAGCAAAACGCCCTCGATAAAATGCTTCTGCGCCTCCGCGGGACCCGACGTTGGGAAATTTCCCTCGCCAAGGTCGATCTTCCCCGAAGCCGATTCGCTTCCGTGAGAGGCATGGCCCTGGGCCGACAAACTAACGGCCGCGGCAAGGACAATCGCAAACACCGATATCAGTTTAGTCATAGCTTTCTCCCTAAACGCCGGCTGGCCGAACAGGATATGTCGAGTGTCCAAGATTGTAGCGCAGTTTTGCGGCGGCAGGTCGAGCGTCGGCTTTTTCCGATCTCCGGTCAGATGATCTTCGCGGCCCAGTCGGCGGCTACGCGGGCCATTTCATCGAATACGTCCTCGGTCGACGTCCTTGTTCGCTTGAGGATCTTGTAGCTGTGGTTCGCAGTGTCGATCGTGTGAAGTTTCGCCCGTCGTCCGAGTTGTTTGATCGCCGGTTTGAGAAGGTCGAGCGTCGCAAGTTCGTCGCGTGTTCCCGAAAGGAACAGCATCGGTACCTTTATCTTTGAGAGATGCTCGGCGCGTTTCGTGTCCGGCCGGCCGGGAAGATGCAGAGGGAACGAGAAAAGCACCAGCCCCTTAACGTTCTCGAGCGACTCCTCGCTCTGGGCGGTGGTCGTCATCCGTCCGCCGAACGAGTGCCCGCCGGCAAGAAGCGGAAGATCGGGTACGGCCTTCGATGCGGCCCTGACGGCATTTCGGATCGTCTCGATGCAGATCGCCGCCGAATTTCTCGCCGTGCCGTGCTCTGAATACGGAAAGTTATAGCGAAAGGTCGCGATCCCGCTCTTTGCCAAGGCTTCCGCGATCGCTGCGATCGTCGGGTGCCGCATGTTCGTGCTCGCCCCGTGCCCGAGCACCAACAAATGCGTTGCCGCTTCCGGCCGCATCAGCAATGCCGACACTTTGCCCTTTTCCTTCGATGCCTCGAATTTGAGCTCGACCGTTCTCATAACTTTGACCGGGGTTATCGCCGATCCGCAAAGAGCATCGGCCGATCGCTGCATCTTCCACAAGCGTATCCGAGCCACCCATCCATGCAAAATCGACATCACATAGTCGTTCTATTTCCGGTGAGAGGTAAATCTGAAATGAAAAATTTGGCGATCGTGAATACTTGCTCCGTGATACTCGTCTTGTCGACGGCGGCGTTTGCCCAAGGGTTTTCGGAAATCCCGAATCCCGCGATAGATATGCCCGGTTATCTCAAGCTAGCCGGCGAAGCCGCGAAACACCGTGAAACGCGACGTGTTACCGAGGATGAGTTTATCCGGATGAGCCGCGATTCCCGGACCGTTATCCTCGACGCGCGCAGTACTGAAAAATTCAATGAATTGCATATCAAGGGAGCTGTGAATCTGAGCTTTCCCGATATCACCATCGAGAGCCTTGGCCGCCTGTTCCCTGACAAGAACACGCGGATCCTTATCTACTGCAACAATAATTTCGAGAATGCCGAGGATCCCTTCCCGAAGAAGATGGCACCGGCATCTTTGAATATCTCGACCTATATCTCGCTTTACACCTACGGCTACCGAAACGTTTACGAACTCGGGCCGCTTGTGGATATCGGCAAGACGAAACTTGAAATGGTTTCCTCGAATTAGGCAGGACCGTTTCGAAATTCCGATCCCCGGTCATTGCCACGCCGCCGAATTCTCACGCAGCAAGTTCTCACCGGCTGTCCCGCGTCGAATTCGGCCACCGAGCATCGATCCTGCGGCAGCCGAAAAACCTAAAACCTGTATCGGATCATCGGAGTCGTTTTACGAGCCAGTCGGCAACGATCTTTAGCACATCCTCACGGATCATCACCGGCGGAGGAAGTTTCGAATAATTGCCCGCAAAACCATCCGCATCCTCGACAAAAAGATGGTTCAGGCCGGGAAGTATTTTCGCCGTCACGTCCTTGTTTCCGCCTTCCTTAAATGCCTTTTCCTGCAGAGGGACCTGTTCAGCCACGGCTTGCTTGTCATTCTCGCCGGTAAGGATCAGAACAGGCGTTTTGACCTTACGCATGGTTGCTGCCGGATCGTATTCGATGAAATATTTCATCCACGGATCAGCGTCCATCATGCCTTGGATACGTTCCGGTATCTTGGCGGTCAGCTCTGCACGCTTCTCGGGCGTAAGAGAGGTGTCGTGATCGTAAAGGTTCTTGATCTGAAATGCCAGCGCGCTTCGGGCCGGATCGGCAACACCGGCAAGCAGCACGATGGCTTTCAGGTCAGGTTCCTTGACGGCGACCATCGGCGTTATCAAGGCTCCTTCGCTGTGGCCGAGCACGCCAAGCCTTTTAGCGTCGATCTCAGTCCGCGTGCGCAAATAGGCCAGCCCTGCGCGGATATCTTCGGCGAAGTCGGCGCTGGTCGAACCCTTGAACGTTCCGCCAGACTCGCCGGTGCCGCGGTCATCCATTCGCAGCACGGCGATGCCGCGACGCGAGAGAGCATCTGCGATCTGCCGAAACGGCTTGTATCCTTTTAGCCCCAATTCGCCGTCACGATTTTGCCTTCCCGAACCCGTCACCGTCACTATGGCAGCGACACGCTTTGACTTGCTGACGGCTTTGGGCAGCGTCAGAGTCCCTGCGAGCGTGTGTCCCATCGGCGTCGTTACGGATACATCTTCCGCCGTATACGGGGCGTCCGCCGGGGCTGAATAGTCGGGTTTTGGGGTCGGGGAAGGTGTCGGCTTCGGTTTCGGCTCATCAGTTTTCTCGCTCCGTGTGAAGACCAGCGGTATAACCTGACCGCCCTGATTGAATTTTCCGGCTATCTCCGTGCGATCCTTGTTCAGGCTTCCTTCGTAAACTATCCCTGCGCTCTTTATCTCAAACCGAACGTCGTCGCCCGTGACCGTGAACGTGTCGATCGGGATGGTCGCACCCTGGTCGACGCTCTCAAATTTCCCTGCATACGCCCCTATGTCCGACTTTGTTACGGTCACAACGATCCGCAGCTTCGCCGCACCCGCGTCGAGCACACCGTTCCATTTACCTTCCGGCCCTTTCACTTCCGCTTGGCCGACGATCTGAAACGCCAGGCAGAGAAGACAGACTAATACCAACAATTTGTTTTTCATGATCTGTTTTAGGTCCCTACAAAAGACCGGTGAACTTGGTTTCACAAGCCATCCACTAGGGCTTAGGCGGAAAGTTCTTTCTTAACCCCTGCCAAACATCGGAATATTCATGCTGCAGTTCGGCGCAGTCCATGGCGAACTTCGTCGGGCGGATGATGTAACGCGACTCGAACATGAACGCGAGCGTGCCTTCAAGCTTTTGCGGTTTCAGATCGGCGTTCGATGCCTTCTCGAATGCGTCGAGGTCCGGGCCGTGAGCGGACATCTGATTGTGGAGCGAACCGCCGCCGGGAACAAATCCTTCCTCCTTGGCGTCGTACTGGCCGTAGATCAGCCCCATGTACTCGCTCATTGTATTGCGGTGGTACCACGGCGGGCGGAAGGTGTCTTCGCCGACGAGCCAGCGGTCCGGGAAGATCACGAAATCGCAATTCGCCACGCCCGCTTCGCCCGATGGGGATGTCAACACCGTGAAGATCGACGGATCCGGATGATCGAACGAGATAGAGCCGATCGTGTTGAACCTCCGCAGATCGTACTTGTACGGAGCGTAGTTGCCGTGCCAGGCGACGACATCGAGCGGCGAATGATCGATCTCGCAGGACCAAAGATTTCCACCGAACTTCGCCACCTGCTCGAATTTACCGTCGAGGTCCTCGTACCATGCAACCGGCGTCTCGAAGTCCCGAGGATTTGCCAATCCATTCGCCCCGATCGGTCCCAGGTCCGGAAGCCTGAACTGCGCCCCGTAGTTCTCGCAGATGTATCCCCGAGCCGCTCTGTCAGTACCACCTGCCGTAGCGGGTGGCGATTTCTCGCCAAGCGACACGCGAAACTTCAACCCCCTCGGAATACAGCACACCTCACCGGGTGAGACCTCGATCACGCCAAGCTCTGTGTAGATGGTGAGCGACCCCATCTCTGGCACGATCAGCATCTCGCCGTCGGCGTTGTAGAAATATCGGCCCTCCCTATCGGCGTTGCACGCGTAGATATGGATGCCGATGCCCGCTTGCGAGAACACGTCGCCGTTTCCGGCGATCGTCGTGATACCGTCGATGAAATCCGTTGGCTCCGAGGGCAGCGGCAGCGGATCCCAGCGAAGCTGATTTGGCGTAACGTCTTCGAGATCAGGTTTGCTCAGCCAGCGGCCATTGTCGATCCGATCGAACGGCTTGTGCATCACGCTCGGGCGAATGCGGTATGTCCACGTACGTTTGTTATGAACGCGCGGAACCGTAAACGCCGTGCCCGAAAACTGCTCGGCATAAAGCCCAAGCGGGGCCTTCTGCGGCGAATTTCGCCCGACCGGCAACGCCCCGGCGACCACTTCAGTTGCGAACTCATTGCCGAAGCCAGTGTTATATTTCAGATCCATTTCGAAGAAGTTTGCCACGAATCGGACGAATTACACGATAAGAGGCCGAATAAAATTCGTGGCTAAGTATCTAAACGCATTTTACAACTGTCGATGCCCGGGCCGTGTCCATCGGGCGTGTGTTCGACCGTTCGGAAGCCTCGTTTCAAATAGAATCCCTCGGTATGCTGCGAGGTGTTCAGAACGATCGGGACGCCCGGCCATTTTTCGCGGCTTCGATCCATCCGGAAAAGCGTCATTTCTTTCCCAAGACCCGTTCCGATCAGATCATTGCGGACCATTCCCCAGCAAAGCGAGACAGTGTTGTCTTCGTTCAAGGCGATCCCGCCTGCACCGACAACCTCGCCGTCGACTTCGACAACGTAATAATCTTCGGCCCGGGTATCGCGCAAAAAGTCGTACAGGCCCTGTTCCTCTTCGGGCCCAAAATACTTTGGAATATTCGAGCGAAACACGGCGATCACCGCGTCCAGGTCAGCGTCGGCAAAGGGTCGAATTCGTGACATTCGTGCAATTCGCGGCCATCAATTCTTACAAATTCCCCCGCCGCCGCTGCTCTTCTTCGATCGAGACGAACAGAGCCTTGAAGTTGCCCTTGCCGAATCCCTTGCAGCCTTTGCGCTGCAGGATCTCGTAAAAGACGGTTGGGCGGTCTTCGACCGGCTTTGTGAAGATCTGCAGCAGGTAGCCTTCGTCGTCGCGGTCTACCAGGATGCCCAGGCGTTTGAGGTCTTCGATGCTTTCATCTATCGCGCCGACGCGGTCGATCACTTCTTCGTAGTAAGTATCGGGCACGCGCAGGAACTCGACGCCGTTCTCCTGAAGCTTCGCGACCGTGTGGCGGATGTCCTTGCAGAGCAGGGCGACGTGTTGTGCGCCTGCGGAGCGGTAGAAATCGATGTATTCCTGGATCTGTGATTTTCCGCCCTTGCCTTCGGCGGGTTCGTTGATCGGAAATTTGATGTTGTGCCCGCCGTCGCTCATCACTATGGACATAAGGGCAGAGTACTCGGTGGAGATGTCCTTATCGTCGAACGTGATGTAGCGCTCAAAACCCATCACATCCCGATAGAAATCGCACCAGTAATTCATCTTGCCGAGTTCGACATTGCCCACGATGTGATCGACCAGCTGTATGCCGACCTCCTCGCCAGCGACCTCCTGGGCCGTGAAACCGGGCAGAAACGGGCCCCAATACGCATACTTCTCTTCCGTTTGCGGAGCCGTGCCGGCACCGCCCGACGAGCTCTTGCTCGGACTGCCGACCTTTGCATAGGAAAGGAACGAGTGGATCGTGTCGCCGTACGTCGCGATCGACGCGTGCCGGACCATACCGTTGTCGTCGCCGTGATCGTGCGGCTCCTCGACGGGCCGTGCTCCACGCTTCACAGCTTCGTGGAATGCGTGGTCCGCATCCTCAACCTGGAACGCGATGTCGTGCACGCCGTCGCCGTGCTGCTTTATGTGTTCGGAACCCGGATGCTCAGGCGATAGAGGTGTGGTCAGGATGAAATTGACACGATTCTGCCGCATCACATAACTCGTCGTCTCGCGATTGCCCGTCTCCAGCCCCATATAAGCCGCCCGCGAAAACCCGAACGCCTTCCGATAATAAAACTCCGCCTGCTTTGCATTGCCGACGTAAAATTCCACGTGGTGAATTTTCTTCAATCCAAGCGGATTCTGTATGGCCGTTTTCGTTTCGGTCCTTGTTTCTGTGATCATGATTTTCTTCAATCCTATTTGGTCGGTTTCCAGATGACCTTGCCGGTTTTGTCGATGTAGCCATATTCAGCTTCTCGGAAATTTTTGAAAACATCCTCACCGCCTTTTTGTACCCAGGCCAATCCGTTTTTGAAGCCATTTACCATTGCGTACTCTGACGGATACGAAAAAGAGAGAAGAATTCTTCCTGACGTATCAATGAAGCCGAATCCATTCTTTTGAAAGCCGAAGTTTGTGTTGGTGATCACTAAAGCGAGACCGGCCGAAAAATTCTCTGCGGTACTGAATTGCGGTTCGATCACGAAATTGCCCAGACGATCGATATAACCGTTATAGGTGTAGTCTTTCTCACCCTTGACTCCAACAGCGGCCAAGCCTTCCGAGAAGGCAGCCGCATTCTCAGTTTTTTTGGAAAGTTTTATCTTGATCTTGCCGGTTCTATCGATGTAACTCCACCGTTCTGGCGTATCATTGTTCTTCGACTCGCCAGAATCATCCATGGTGATCACATTCCCACCCTTCTTTACCGCCGCAAGGCCTTCGCTGAATCCGCCAGCCCAAGTAAAAGCGGGTGCGATCACAAAAGTGCCGGTTCGGTCGATGTAGCCCCATTTGTTTTTCACTCGGACATTCGCGAGGCCCTCTGAGAATGGCATTGCGCTGTCGAACGTGATCGGGACTATGAGTTTCCCCGTTCTATCGATATACCCGTATTTCCCATTTTCGTGAACGGTTGCCAAGCCCTCGGAAAAGTCACCTGCATCCCTATACTTTGCTTCAATAACCAATTTCCCGGACTTATCGATGAAGCCGGTCTTGTGGCTACCACTGTTGTGCATTCCGAACTCACCGAATCCTACTGCGGCCAAGCCTTCAGAAAAATCTCTGGCCATCGGATACTGCGGCTCTACAACAACTTTGCCCGAAGTATCAATGTATCCTTCTTTATAGCCGTCTTCGTCTGAGGCAACCACTGCAAGGCCTTCTGAAAAATTGTTCGCTCGAGCCCATTTCGGTTGAATTACGATCTTGCCGGTTCGATCTATATACCCTCGCTTGTTATCGACGATCACCACAAACAAGTCGTCGCCATCGACTGCCTGCGCAAATGCGGGTATAAGCCCAAGGAGAAATATCGTGCTGAACGCAATCAAAAACAGTCCGTTTCGGAATCTCACTAATTCGAACTTCTCAAACATTTCAGAAACTCTTTCGTACTCGGACGGCTTCCCTAGAAATCGTCGTAAACGCTGATTCAAGTTCCTCGCCCCGCGACGAGATCACGTTCAGAACGATCTCGATCCGCTCACTCAACGGCAATTCGTAGAGTCTCAAAAAGATGACTCCTCGTGATTCAAAGCCGTGCCGAACTACCATTTCGCCGAAGTCTTTGTCATTCGTTATTACGACAGCGTTTTCCCGAACTGCGCGACGCAGAACCTCGTGGTCGGAGATGCCGGCGTCATACTCATCAAGGAATATGACCTCATGTCCAGCCGCACGAAGCTTCTCGACAAACTCCGGCTCGAAATTTTCATCCGCGAGCAACTTCACGCCGCTTCCCTAGCGATCGGAAATACAAAACTCGCGTCCAGCGATCTAGCCGCATATGCGATACAAGCAAGTATCTGCTCACGATGAAGTCGAGGATGCTGCGCGAGAATTTCTTCGACCGACTCGCCCGCCGCAAGTTTTTCGAGAATCATCTCAACTTTGATTCGGGTCCCCTTAATCACTGGTTTCCCGACCATTATTTTCGGGTTGATTTCAATGAGTTCTTCCATAGCCTCAGGATACCTCATCCGCTAAAACGATTCGATATATTTCCTTGTCACCTCTTTCAGTTCCGCGTAGGACGGAATGACGTACAGCACCGGCTGCATGTCGCTGTAGGTGTATTCGTGATTGATGACCTGTTCCAGATCGAACGGCCGGCGTTCGACCCTATCAGAAAAGGCGTGCTCGAGCTCGCCGAAGCTGGACAGCAGCCCGGCGCCGTAGGCCTTGATATCGCCCTCGTGCTCGACCAGGCCGAATTCGACCGTGAACCAGTAGAGCCGCCCAAGCTCTTCCAATTGCTTATCGTTCGCGATCCGCGCACCGAGGCCGACAAATTGCGAATAGTCGGCGAAAGCCGGATTCGTGAACATCGGGATATGCCCGATCGACTCGTGAACAATGTCGGGCTCCGGCGTGTAAGCCGGCTGCGAATGATGGCGTATGTATTGCGTGCAGAGCATTACGCGGTAGGAAAGCCACGAGAGGAAACCGCGAGTCTCAACCAGGCCTTCGATCGGGGCGAGGCGGAAGCCGGTCAATTCCCTCAGCCTCCGGTTCATTTCGGAAAGCTGCGGGATCGTGTCCGTTCGAATGCCGAGTTCCTTTTTCGCCCGTAGGTAGAATGGCGAAGCGTAGCGTTGATGAAGCTCCTCCAGCTCTTCCGCGACATAGCGCCAAACTCGCTGTTCCCGCGGCGAATAATCAACGTCCGTGATCACACCGGTCTCCCGGAATTTTCTCGCCAGTCCCGCAATGTGGTCGCGGCGTTCGCGGTATTCCTCGTCGTTTGCCCCGGGGTGATCAAGTTTCAGTTCGTTGATATTCTCGAACTGCATATCCTTGAATTCGGGCAGGTCGGCGTCCTCAACCTGGAAATTCTCGATCGCAAATTCGATCTCGGCGACATTCGATCCGGCAGTTTCGGTGTGCATTATGGCGGCTCCTTTCATATATCCGATGCGCAAGGCAGATAGCTGGTTATCCGGGAATAAACAATTGTAATGGATGCAAACGATTTTCTGAATGGGAATCGTTAGTTATTGACGCGGTTCTGCTTTACAATTTAAGTTTCTTTGATTCAATTGCTTAATAGCATTGGATGGCATTCCTTGCAGCCGGGTCGGATTGACCTGCCGCGACGGGTTTCCGACGCGGCAAATTATCGAAGAATGATCGACGAGATAGACAGGAATATCTTAAGGGAAGTGCAGGTAGACGCACGGATAAGTTATGCCGAACTCGGCCGCCGGGTCGGGTTGACGACACCGGCGGTGATCGAGCGGGTGCGAAAGCTTGAGGACGCCGGCATCATCACGGGCTATCGAGCGGAGATCGATACTTCGAAGGTTGGCCTGCCGATCACGGCGTTCGTCCGGATGAGTATCACTGGAGTCGATTACAGCCACATTATCGAAGTGGCTCAGCAGTCGAACGAGGTGCTCGAATGCCACCGAGGTACCGGCGGGGATTCATTCATAATGAAGGTCGCCGTCGCTTCGGTCGAGCATCTTCAGGAGGTGATCGACCGGCTCACTCCCTACGGCATCACGACGACGACGATAGTCCTATCATCGCCGGTGAAGCGAAGGATCCTCAATTTTTGAACGGTACCGAAGGCAAAATTGGTGGAATTGGCGGGTTTTCCACAATATATAGTATCGGACTAGAATCTTGCGATCGACCGATCTGCGGGCAATGACGGCCGTCCGGATCCCTGTTCTATTTGCGTTTCCAAGGATCAATTTATGACGGACGAAACCAAACTAAGTTCCTACGGAGAGAAAGAGATAGGGATCTTTTTCAATCCGTGGAAACCTGAGGCCGACCCGCAGAGATCTGTAATGGATCTTTATCGCCGGGCTGTGTGGTACAAGGCGAATCCTCGTTCCGAGGAATATATGCGGACATTGTTTCGCGAACGTTCGCCCGACGGCATTTTCCTTGACGCCCAAAAGGACGAAAAATGGGACGCGCACCTGGCGTCGTCCGATTCGGTCGTTTTGCTTTATCCCGATTCGATCGGTATCGGCTTCGAAGAGATCGAATCAAAAGTTGCCGGCAGCAAACAAAAGTGGGCGACCGTGCGTGTCCTCAACGGGCGGCGCCGCACATTCGTATTGAACGGAAAAACTCGGCGACAGCTTCGATTACGACGTGTGATCGAGCAAACGATGCTGGGTGAGGCACTTTTTTCAATCGGGTTCCTCGCAGTAACGCCTTTTTTCGTGATCTCCGATCTGCTGCGAGGTAAGAAATGAGCGAACACGAGAGAGTCGACCAAGTTCAGGAGTGGTGGGCGTCGAACCCGATGACCTATGGAAGCGTTCACGGACGGCTCGATTATGCTGACGGTGAGTACCAACTTGGGAGCCTTGAATTTTTTGACCGCGTTGACCGTGAATTTTATAGCTGGACCAAACAGATGCACTCCGAACGGCCCTTTGACCGGTTGTTCCCCTATAAAAAGTATGCGAACCAAGGCCGTGTTCTCGAGGTCGGCTGCGGCTTGGGAACGATGGCGATGAATTGGGCCAAGAATGGAGCGAATGTAACTGCGGTCGACCTGAATAACACCTCCGTTGAACAGACAACCAGACGATTTGAGCTTCACAAACTGAACGGCGAAGTTCGGATAGCCGACGCGCGAAACCTTCCTTTCGAAGACGGGACTTTTGATTACGGCTACTCGTGGGGTGTCTTGCACCATTCACCGGACCTGCGTGGATCGATCGATGAACTAATTCGAGTAGTAAAACCGGGGGGCGGATTCGGGATCATGCTGTACAACCGGAACTCGATATTATACCGATACATTATCCAGTATATTGAGGGCTTTTTGCATTACGAAAACCGTTTCCTTGGCCCCTGGAACTAGCGAGCCGGTATGGTGACGGCGATCGCGATGAGGGCAATCCGCACACCTGGCCGATCACCAGCACGGAGGCCCACGAAATGCTCGACCGGCACAGCAAAGACACCGAGGTCAGGCGGTTCGGAAACGATCTCGACGGGAATCTTCGTTTCATGCTGCCTTTTGTCGCCAAATACCTGCCGTTGTCGGTCTATAAATCGTGGGGCAGGCGTTACGGCTGGGGCCTTTGGATCACTGGCACCAAATCCCCGGCCTAGGCCGGAAACAGATCAACGCACACAGGTCTTATTTAAGCCTCTCCAAAACACCTTTTCGCTTTACGATGTTCTTATGATCCCATTTGATCATTTTTGACTTCTTTACCCAGCGTTTGAGGTCTTTTGCGCTTATCTGGTCCACGGCAGTGTAAGTTATCGAGGCGTCTTTGAATTTGCCGGTTCCTGAGTTCGATAGATCTTCGTTAAAACTCGCACCGCTCCAGAACATAAGCCGGATACCCGCCTTTAGCTTGCTATAACCGACGATCGGATTGCCGTAAAAAAAGACCGGATGCCGGTGCCAGATCTTGCTTTCGGCCTCGGACAATCCGCGGCTGATCTCGGCGGCAAGCAGGACCCGATCGCCCTGGACCACGACGACCCCGACGCCGGGGATGTCCGGCAGCTTCGCCATCGTCGCCGGTCAAACGCTGTCTGATCGAGGTCTGAACCTTCAGCTCTTTCTTTTGAACACGGCGCCCAGGTAAGTCAGGGATTCGACCTTTTCATCGGCACCGAGCGCGAACTTTATGACCTCGCCCGTGCCGGGGATCAGCTCCACACGGATCGTTTCTTTATCTGTAAACGCGGTCGCCGTGCATTTCATATTGCCAAGGCTGACGATCAGGTCCTTTCCGTCGCTGGCGACCTTCATTGTTCCGAACAGGTCATTCTCAAAGATGCCTGCGTATTCCGCTGACGGTTTGGTCAACTGCCACGGCCGCTTGGCCCTTTCGGCAAATCCGTCCATGAAACGCTTCTTGCCATTTTCGAATGACGTGGAAAGGTCCTCCAGCCGCTTAGCGTACTCGCCGTCGACATTGGCACCGGTCAATAAACTATCGTAAGCGTAGGTGGCGATCAGGTCGGCCGCCATCCCGCCGGCCGCTCCGTCGTTGACCAGGACCGCGACGCCGACCTTTCGATCGGGCAAAAACGACACGTGAGCACGATAGCCCGGGAAGCCGCCGTGATGATAGATGACCTTTTCGTCTTTGTACTTGCCGATCTGCCAACCCAGGCCGTATTCGCCATTGCCCGAGAAAGGCGGAGCATCGCGAGTGGTCGTCGTGTAACCCTTGTGAACAGCCCGGATGATCTCGGCCGGAATTACCTGCTTGCCGTCGAGCCTGCCGTCGTTCATGTTCATCAACAGCCAGCGCCCGATGTCGGACGCGCTCGTGAACATCCCGCCGGCTGACTGCATATTGCTGTCGGTCTTTGGTAGAGGAGAACGCGTGCTGCGGCCGGTGATCGGGTCGATTATATACGGGGCCGCGACGCTCCATTTCTTCGACTTCGCCCGCGAGATATAAGCGGTCGTATGCTTCATTTTTAGCGGGTCGAAGATCCGTTCCTGCAAAAGGTCCTGCCAGCGTTTATTGAGGTGGTCCTGAAGGAGCACTGCATAGATGTTATAGCCAAGGTTCGTATAAGAGTACTTACCATACGCGCCGTCGTTGAACGATGTCCCATCGGCAAACACCTTTGCCATGTCCTTGGGGTCACTCTGCCCTGAATATGCCATCCGAAAGCCCAGCGCGCTGTTCCTCAGGCCGCTGGTGTGAATAAGCAGGTCGCGGATCGTGACCTGGTCCGGGACGGACTGCTTCATGCTAAAACCCGAAGTGTATTTCGATACCGGATCTTCGAGCTTGATCTTACCTTCGCGATCCAAAAGTGCCGCCGCTAGCCCTGTGAAGGATTTGGTCGAAGACGCAATGTAAAACATCGTATCGGCATCGGCTTTTGTGCCCGCCTCGCGGTCGGCCATGCCATAACCGCGGGCTAGCAGGACCCGATCGCCCTGAACAACGACGACCCCGACGCCGGGGATGTCCGGCAGTTTGGTCAAAATGTCGCGGACGAACGCGTCGAGGTCCGTTGTGAACTGCGGCTCCGATCGTCCGCCCGTTGTCTGCCCGAACGCAACGGCCGAATTCAGAAGGAAGGCAATGAGCGCAAGCGTATAGACCTTTCTCATATCACACTCCGAATGTTGGATTTTCTTTTGCGAATCGGATACGCCTGCCGAATGCCGAATGTTCCGCGAAACCCGCGGGGTTACGTTCGCATTGTAGACCGGACCAGGGGCTATTTTTCGACCTGTTCGGCCTTTAGTCGGTACTCGTCAGCTTTTGATCTGTTGCCGGCAAGCGAATGCACCTCGCTAATGTACCGGTAAAATCGGGCGAGGTCCTTGTGCCCGGGACCGAGCTGGGCGACCTTATTGACAAGGGCCTTTTCGAAATACTCAAGCGACAGTTTGTATTCCTTTTTGTCGCGATAGGCATTACCGAGGCCTCGATACGATTCAACTATCTCGGGCCCTTTTTCACCGAACACCTTCGCCCTGATCTCCATCGCCAATTTGTGGGCCTCAATGGCTGTGTCGTAGTCCTTGTTTCGCAGGTGAACGTTACCGATATTGCCGTAGCTTGTGGCGACATTAGAGTCGAACTTGCCCAGCTTGGCGAGCCGAATTTCGAGAGCCTTCTTATGAGAGGCCAGCGATCTTTCATACTCGCCTTCCGCCGAGTACACAACGCCAAGCGCGAGAAAGGTCGAGGCAACGGTCAGGTCATTGGGCCCGAGCGAATCAAGCCCTGCCTTCAGGGCTTTGTCGAGATAGGTTCGAGCTTTTTCGTACTTATCCTGCCTTGTCAGGATGACGCCGATCTGGTTGTAAGAGTATACAAACCGCTCAATATTGCCGGAGTTCTCAAAGCCCTGGGCCGCCTTTTCGTAATTAGCGATCGCATCGTCCTGTTTCGCTTTCTTGTAGAGGTCGTCTGCCGCCTTCAGGTAATCGTTTGCGCTCGGCCCGTTCTGTGCGGAGGCAAGGGTACCCATCGAAAACAGAAACACCGCAAAGAGGGTGATGTTCTTTAGCTTCATGACCTGATCCTCCAGTGCACGCTGCTAGGTACGCGGGTTTAGGAGAATTGGTTTCTGAAAGCGACGGCGGTGGTGACGCGATCGGCGTTCCTCATCATCAGTTGGGATCCGTTCATTTGCCGCCTGAGAAAGGATACGAATGGCGTTTGGGCGATAGGAGGTCTATTTCAGCCGTTCGAGAACGCCCTTCCGCTTCATAATGTTTTTGTAGTCCCACTGGATATCGCGGGCCTTTTCGAGCCAGCGGGCGAGGTCTTTCTTTTTGATCTTTTCGGCCGCGGTGTAGGTGGCGGATGCGTCCTTGAACTTGCCGGTGCCCGGTATCAGCATCTCCTCATCAAAACTCGCACCGCTCCAGAACATCAGCCGGATGCCTGCCTTCAGCTTGCTGTAGCCGACGATCGGATTGCCGTCCAGAAACCAGACCGGGTGCCGGTGCCAGATCTTGCTCTCGGCCTCGGGCAGGCCGCGGCTGATCTCGGCGGCAAGCCGGTCGCAGATCGCCGTATCCTCTGGGGTCAGGCCTTCGTTATAGGCCTTGATATCCGGATGGTATTTTCCGCTCATTTCGAGGATCTCTTTTTTCCTTTCGTCGCCGCCTGCTTCTCCGTCGTCTTGCCATCGAAGTCTTCGTCATCCTTTTCCGCCTGCTCTTTGGTCTTGTGGATGATCCCGTCCTTGTGATGGGGCGGCGAGTAGATAGTGTAAAGTTTCAGCTCCGTATCTTCAGAGGTATTGACAACATTGTGCTTCGCTCCGGCCGGGATCACCACCGCGTCGCCGTCTTTTACCAGGTACTTATTCCCGTCGATGGTGACGCGGCCCGTGCCGCCCTCGAACCTCAGGAACTGATCGTTCTCAGGATGCGTCTCCGCCCCGATCTCTTCCTTCGGCTTAAGGCTCATCACGACTAGCTGGCTGTTCTTGCCCGTATAAAGCACCTTGCGGAAATTCTTGTTCTTAAGCGTGTCCTTTTCGATATTCGATTTGAATCCTTTCATGATTGTCTCCCTTGGTGTCGTTACTTAGTTCCATGCGACCTGGCTTCGGAGGCGCATCACGGCACGGTCATGCCCGATGACCTCAAACACCGACAGCATCGAAGGGCCGACGGCGGTGCCGGTCAACAGCGTCCGGGCGCCGTTCATTATTACGCCGAGCTTGGTGCCTTTTTCTTCGGTGAAGGCTTTGACGACGGTCTCGATGTTTTCTTCGGTGTAGGCAAGCGATCTCGATCCGCCAAGAGGCACACTCCCTACCGGTCGTGTTTCCGCTTGGAATTCCGCCTCGAATCGATCGGCCAGCTCGGGCAGCCATTCGCGGAGCTCGGGGAACTTCGTCAGGTTCTTGGCGACGGCTGCGGGGTCGAAGTCGAAATCTTCGCTGAAGTAAGCCCGGCCCTGCGAAGAGAAATCATTCAGCGTGAAGAACCGCTGCCGGATCAGATCGACAGTGTGCAGGTACCATTCGTACGAACCGATCTCTCGAGGGAGAACCACCCCGTCCGCCGAGGCGGCGTCCACCCCTCCATCGTAAGGAGAGGTGCCTGCCTCGTCGTATTCTTCACGCCATAACTTGTTTGCCTTGAGTTCGGTCCGAACGTGAGGAAGAAGTTGTGCGAGCGGCATCGTGCGGATGTACTCGGCGTTCATCCAGATCGCCTTGTCGTCGGTCCACTTTCGCGGGTCGTCTGGGTGAAAATTGAAGATCGCATTCGACCGGTGAATGCCGTCGAGCGAGAATTTCTCGATCAGCTCCTGCATCGAATAGATCTCTTTTTCCTCACCGGCGGACCAGCCCAATAGAGCAAGAAAATTCCTGAACGCCTCCGCCAGAAAACCCGCGTCGCGGTATGTCGTCATCGAAACGACCTCGCCATGCTTTCGTTTCGAGAGCTTGCCCTTGTTTGGGGCCATGATGAGCGGCAGATGGGCGAATGTCGGCGGCGCCACGCCAAGCGCTTCATAGATGAGTATTTGCTTGTGGGTATTCGTCAGGTGGTCCTGCCCGCGGATAACGTGCGTTATCCCCATCTCGATGTCGTCGCAAACGACCGCCAGATTGTAGAGCGGATGCCCGTCCGACCGCAGCAAGACAAGGTCTTCGGTATCGGCGTAATCGCGCTCCTGAATCCCGTAGACCTGGTCGTCGAATGCAGTTCGCCCGCTTTCGGGCACCTTCAGCCGTATCGCGAAGGGCTCACCGTTGGCGGCGCGTGTGTCGCTTTCGACGACCGAAAGTTCGCGGTACGGATTGTCCCGCATGTTCTTATCGGCCCCCTGCTCGCGTGCACGCTGCTTAATCGCCTCCTTCACGCTGCCGTCGCCCGCAGCCTCTTTCGGCGTAAAATCACGATAAGCCTTCCCCTCGGCCAGCAGCCGGTTTGCAGCTTCGCGATGCTTGTCGGCGTTGGCCGACTGGAAGACGATCTCCTCATCCGGTGCAAAGCCCAGCCACGCGAGGCCGTCGATGATCGAGCGGGTCGATTCGTCGGTCGAACGAGCGAGGTCGGTGTCCTCTATGCGAAGAAGGAACTTGCCGCCAGTATTTCGGGCGAAAAGATAGTTAAACAGCGCGGTCCGGGCCGATCCGATATGAAGGTAACCCGTCGGCGAGGGCGCAAATCTGACTCTTACGGACATAAAGGGAGATTTTAAATGCGGTCAGGAAAAATAGCTAATAGCTGCGTACGTACAACTATTAGCTTTGGGTTAAGACAACGGTCAACCACGGGGATCAGGCTCACGCCGGCTCGGCGGGCAGAACCTCTCGCTTTCGCAGGAGAGCCGCACTAACCAGCGTTACGATCACGCCCACCGGCAGTATCTCCATCAGCGTCATTCCGAAGCGGACGAAGAAGTTATTGTAAAGTGCCATGAACTGCTCGCCCTCGGCACGGGCCTTATCAATGTCCGTTTCGGACGCGCCGTCCTGCTTCATCTTATCGAGATAATAGACCGTATATTTTTGGATGAATTCCTGGCCGAGCCCGGTCCGGTGATACACCTCCCAGGTGGCGGCGTAACAGACGGCGGAGATCAGGCTGATCAGGATGCCGACCTGGACGCCTTTCAGGAAAGTGATCTGGCCTCCGTACGTATCGCGATAGGATTTGACGCCGAAAAAGACGAGCGACAGGGCGACGATCATCGTCGCATAGCCCCATGTTACCCCGCTGTCGAAGCTGATCGATCCATTCTTCACGAACGTGACCAGGATCCACATCAGGGCTCCGGCGATCACACCTGAGATCAGCCCGTAAACGATCACTACTCTTCGCATAGTTACCTCCGCTTTTCTAGGATCGGCCGCTCAGTTTCCACCCGAGCAAGGCCATCGGAATATAGGCGATCAGAAGATCGACCGCAACGAACCACGCCGGCGCGGGTATCATTAACGCGGCGGCGACACCGCCAGAAAGAAATAGCACACCTATGATCAACGCCAGCACCATCCTTCGGCTGACGCCTAAAAGCGAGGCGATCAACGCCCCGACCAAAGTCCCGGCAGCATGTGCAATAAACGGAAAGATGAAATGTTTCGCCTCAAACAAGTGAGCTGAGGCCTTGATGCTCTCCGGGTCCATTGGGTTAACGCCCGCCGGCGCAGGTACCAGCATGCCACCCGCGACGACCAGGGCCATATTAGCGATACCGCCGGCGATCCACCCGGCGATAACAGCAAGAATGTTCCGCAAAATTGGATTCATTTGTTCTCCTTGATTCGGTCTGAATTTTGAATTCGACGGAAATTCTACGCGAATCGGATCGAGGATGAACATCGGGCAAAAGTATGATTTTCGCCGATATCGGCCAAAATCGTACCAAAGTGCTAGGGAAGGAGGCCCAATTCTTTGGCTTTCTGTATCGCCTGAGTACGGCGGCTGGCGTCCAATTTTAGAAAAAGATTCGATGTATGTGTCTTGACGGTGCTGGTGGAAACGAAAAGGCGGTCGGCTATCTCCTGATTGGAAAGTCCTTCGGCTATCAATCCCAATACCTCAAACTCTCTTTTGGTGACCCCGCTCTTTTTTAGGGTAGCCTCGTCGGGTGGAAAAACGGGTGCGGCCGGCGGCGGATCGGGCAACGCCGGACGAGAGGTCAAACGACGACCCACCCAGATGCCGAGTCCGACAAAAACAAGAGCGACGACCCCAATGTAAATTTCCAGCGAGAGATCGCGTACAAAATAGCTGTATTCGACGAACTTTAAGAGCGCGATCAGGCCCGCCATCGCGACGCCGTAAAGAATAATGCTTGTTCGAAGCCGCATTTGACCGGGGTGCCGGCGAGGAACGCCTTATAAACACGAAAAGCCATCAAACTCAAGATTTGACAGCTTCAATAATTATGGCGGAGACGACAGGATTCGAACCTGTGAAGGGCTTTTGACCCTTAACGATTTAGCAAACCGCCGCTTTCAGCCGCTCAGCCACGTCTCCTCACGCATCTTTTCGCCGCGGGCTGTATGCCTGTCGGCGAAGACCTTTTATTCTAGCCCAAGGGCAAACTTTGTCAAGTTCAACGCATCGAAACGGCTAAGCACAGGCGTCCTCGAAACGCTTGACAGTGTTGCATAATATCTGGAAAATAGGTGAGTTGTTCGAAAAGTCCCCACGTTTAAGGGCCTTTATTGAAACAATTCGCTCAGCGTGATCCGCAGCAGGCAATGTTCGAATTAAAGATCCGCAAAACTCTGACCGCCTCGACACTTTTGCTGGCCGTTTCGGTCTCCTCGGTTTCAGCGATCGAGCCGTCACCCGCGAAGCGCGAAGCAGTACCGGCCCCGGCTGCCTCCAATCTGGCGATCATCAAGGGCTTTGTAAAGGACCAAACGGGCAGCCCGATCGCGGATGCCACCGTCGCGATCTTTCGCGTCGGAACGACCAAGCTCCTTAAGCAGGTGCGTTCCTCGTCGGACGGAGCGTTCCTGGCCCGGATACTTCCCGGAAAATACACGGTCCTGGCGGTCGCTGAAGGATTTAACCCGGTCACACTCGCGGCGATCGATGTCGGCCGTGCAAGTCAGCTTAACTACGGTTTCAAACTCGAGCGTGCGGGTTCGGGCAACACACTCCCCGAAAAGAAGCTCGACAGGAACAATCCTAAATGGATCATCCGCTCGGCCCAGACTAGCCGAAGCATTTATCAGAATTCCGAGGGCAAACTTCCGCCTGATGCGGATAAGCATGTCGAGATCAGTGTCGACGCCCCGGCTCTAGAGGAAGAACGCTTTGGCCGGCCGGCCCAGACCGTTGTCGAAACCTATTTTGCATCTTCAGAGCGAGGCCCGTATACCGGCATCAATGCCGCGACGGTGATCCCGCTGGCGGAGAATATCGAGGTCGTACTTGCAGGGCAAACAGGCCTTGGCCAGGCGCCGCAGCGTTTCGACACCCAGCTTAAGATCCGTCCTTCTGAGCTCCATCAGCTTCGGATCAACACATCATTCGCAAACTTTGGCGGTCTGGAACTTCCCTCGGGAGAAAGGGGGTTGTCTCAGGTCTCGCTTCAGGCGACCGATGAATGGAACGTGCGCGAAGGATTGATCGTGGTTTTCGGCGTCGATTACTCGCGTTTCATAGGTGCGGGAAGCGACGACGTCCTCAGCCCGCGGCTCGGGCTGCAATACGACATCGACTCGAAGACGCGCTTCCGGACCGCGTTTACCTCGATGACCGAGGACCGCACTTGGAGCAAAGCGATCGAATTTGAGAATGCCCAGGTCCTCTTCCGCGAACCCGCCTCCGTCGAGGATATCGTCATCGATTCGGGCAAGCCTGTGATGAACCGCAGCCGCCGTCTCGAATTCGGCGTAGAGAGGATCCTGGATAACAGATCGAGCGTTGAGGCCAACGTGTTCTTTGATTCGGTCTTCGGACGCGGCGTCGGGATCGCCGGGAAGCCCTTCGACGCCATCGACCAGTCTGCTTTTCAGGAGGTGGTCGGTCATCAGCAGGGAAATGCCCGCGGCCTGCGGCTGGTCTATTCAAGGCGGTTGAACGGTTTGTTTTCAGCGGCTGCCGGCTACAGTTTCGGTGTCGGCCAGAAGTTGTCCGCAGACGGCATTTCAAGTCCATCCGAGCTCTTTCAGGACGATGCATTCCAATCGTTCTTCGGCCAGTTCGACGCGGTGCTGAGGAGCGGTACCAGCGTCAAGACGGTCTTCAAGCTGTCGCCCCAGGCGACCGTTTTCGCGATCGATCCGTTCCAGGGGAGATTGGCGATCTATGACCCGAGCCTTAGCGTTCTTGTCACACAGAATCTGCCGACGCTTGGGCTCCCGTTCCATGCCGAAGCGGTGGTAGACGCCCGTAACCTTTTCGGCTTTTCAACCACGGCCTCCGGTGAGGAAGGAACGGTCCGTTTGAATTCTCACGGCCGCACTTTGCGTGGCGGTATTTTGGTCCGGTTTTGAACTTTTAACTTTAGACCCTGGTCGCCCCGTCAGGTGCAGCCGGCAATTCGATGCCGCCTTTTGTTTTCAAACCTTCTCCAAATTCTCGGATACTCAAGCAAAATTCTGAATTTTCGGGCTTCTTCGGGGTATTTCTACTTATGAAAACCCCGGTTTGGACACGATTATTCCAACGTTATTCGACCGGGGCGAACTCTGTTCTTAATGGAACAAGTATTGCCTAAAATTAAGGCGGAGAGGTTTGCCCGGCTTCCATGAAAGCTAAAGTCCTCACAAGTTGGAGCTTGATCTGGCTGGTCTTGACCGTTTTGCTGGTCGCCGGCGGCACTCTGAATCTGCTCCAGAGGGCGACCGGCGAGCTGGTCCCGACCGACGGAGTATTGTGGGTCCAGCGGCCGGACGGGATTTATGCGGCCAAGGTTGCTAGCGGCATGGCCGCGGCCCGTCAGGGTATCTCTGTCGGCGACAAGCTCATCAACATCAGCCTCGATGGCGAGAACTTTGAAGAGGTTACTTCGGTCTCAGACATCCCGATGTACCTTGATGCCGCAGGTGTCGGCGGCAACCTTACCTACTTCTACCAGAAGCCGGCGTATTCATTCTCAAATAATTTCTACTACGCCGACCTGAAGAATATCGACACGCTTCCACGGTGGTCGGCCTCGATAATCCTGTTGACCATCGTCGGGATAATTTGGCTCGGCGTCGGCGGTTTTGTGCTGTTCAAACAGGGTAGCCGGTCGCCGTTTGTTCTGCATTTCGCGACCATCTGTCTGGCGGCCTTCGTTTTTCATGTTTATCGTTCGCTGAATTCGGGACAGGATTTCGACCTGGCCGTGAGTCTGGTCGATGACATAGCTTTTGCGTTTTTTGCGCCTTTGTTCCTTCATTTTTGTTTTCGCTATCCGGTGCGGAGCGAGGTGCTTGACGCAGCCCCGTGGAAGACCTACGTGCTCTATGTCCCCGCGATCCTTTTGACGGCCGCCCTGCTGTTCTTTTCGCTTGGCCAGCTGCTGCCGATACGATCGGCTGCGACCGGCATTCGCGAATTCAATTCCGCCTGGAACCTATTTCCGAACCTTAACCTTTCGCTGTTGATCCACTTCGTTTCGGGAGTGACGGGCGGGGCGGTCATCCTGATCTGGAGGTTCCTTACCAGCCGCCAGACCATCGTCAGACAGCGCCTGAAGTGGGCCATGTGGGGAACGCTCGCTTCGGTGTTCCCGATACTTGTGTTTCAGATCGCCCGGCGTTTCCTTTATTTGCCCGAGGACACGCTGTCGACCGCCATCACAACGCTGCCTCTTGCGCTTATCCCCTTAAGTTTCGGCCACTCGGTCGTCCGTTACCGGCTGATGGACGTCGACGTCGTCGTTCGCCGTGCATTGGTCTATGCGATGACGACCGTCGCGATCGCGATGATGATCGGTGCCGTTGCACTAGGTCTCGTATTTTTTGCCGTCGGCCAGGACCTGTCGCGGACCGAGATCACGCTGCGTGCCCTGATCGCGATCATTGCGATGGCGGCCATCATCATGCTCAGCGAGCCGTTGAAGAATTTCCTGCAGGAGAGGGCGGACCGGTTCTTTTACGGCACCAGGTATGACCTGCGGCAGGGACTTCTGGATTTTGGCCGAACGCTTTCGGCCACCACGGCGATGGAACCGCTGCTCGAATCCTTGTCTGCTCGGTTGAAAGAGGTACTGGACGTCGAGAAGGTCGCTATATTCGTCGAGGACGATTCTGCAGAGGGCGGTTACCGTATCGCCAGGTCTTCCGGCCTTGACGATGCATTCAAGATGCCTTTGGACTTCAAGCAGATGATCCGTGAGAAGTCGGCCGAACGGGGAGTGGTCCGGGCGGATGAATTTGAACCGCTGGAGGCGGACACTTCCGAGGTGAACGGCAACGGCAAACATCCAGTCCGGCAGGAATTGCACTATTTCGTCCCCTGCGTGGTGCGTTCCAAAATGGTTGCCGTGATCGGCCTCGGCCGCGGACGTGACGGTTCGCTTCTGTCGTCCGAGGACCTGGACATCCTGAAGACCGTCTCCGGCTACATTGCCGTGGCGATCGAGAACAGCCGGCTTTACCAGGAACAGCGGGCACACACCGAAGAACTTGCCCTGCTCAAGGAATTCAACGAGTCCATAGTCGAATCTGTAAACGTCGGCTTGCTGGCGGTCGATGAGGACGGCCGGATCAAACGATGCAATTCGACGTTTGAGGAAATGATGGGCTTCAGCCGGGAAGAGGCGATCGGCAAAGCGGTCGATGACGTCTTTGAACCTGCGTTCGCCGCGAACCTCGGCAACATTCTCGGCAAGTCGAAATGGCATCTGACCGAGATCCGGAATGCTTACAAGCTGCACACCACCGACCGGAAGGGCCGTTCTCTGATCCTCAACGTGGCCGTTGCCCCGCTAAGGTCGGTCTCGAACTCGCAAACCGGTGCGATCGTCGTACTCGAGAATGTCTCGTCTCGCGTCAAACTTGAAGAGACGCTCCAGCAGAGCGAAAAACTTTCCAGCATCGGCCTTCTCGCGGCGGGTGTCGCTCACGAGGTGAATACGCCGCTGACCGGTGTGTCCAGCTATACGCAGATGCTTCTCGGGATGATCCCGGACACCGATCCGAAGCATGAATTGCTAAAGAAAATGCAGCGTCAGACCGATCGCGCGTCGAACATCGTGGGAAACCTGCTGAATTTTTCACGCACAGGGAACGCGTTTGAGACTGCCGAGATCGACATCAACAAGTTGCTCGACGACACCCTTCAGCTGCTTGAACCCCAACTTCGAAGATCGAACATCCAGATCGTTAAGGAATACGCGGCGCCGCCGCCGCTTGTACTCGGAAACGGCGGGAAGCTTCAGCAAGTATTTACGAACCTGATCCTGAACGCCCGCGACGCGATGTTCGAAGGCGGCGTGATAACCCTGAGAACTTCGGTCGGCGTTTCCGATGAGGTGAACGTTGAGGTTCAGGACAATGGGGAAGGCATCCCCTCGGCGAACCTGAAGAAGATCTTCGATCCGTTCTTTACGACGAAGGGCGTCGGCAACGGCACAGGACTGGGCCTCGCGGTCACTTACGGCATTGTTCAGGAACACGGAGGCACGATCGAGGTGCAAAGCGAAGCCGGCCAGGGTACGAACTTCAGTCTCGTGTTTCCGGCCCCTGCCAAGATCCGGAGGCGCGCCGTCAGCTGACCTCACGCATCCCGCTCAGCTCGTCTCCTGAGAAATAACGAAGCTCCAAGTGCGATCATCATGATCCCCGATGCGGTCCAAAAGGTCCGATAGATCGTCATTTCATCCACCCGGTCGAAAGCATTGTTTAGAAGAACACCGCCGATCATCGGCCCGACGGCACGCGCAAGGCTTGCGCCTGACTGGACGATCCCCAGCGACGTTCCCTGGTCTTCGTCGCTTGAGACCTTTGAAACAAGGCTCGTAAGCGACGGTGAAGCGAGGGCGTTTCCGAGCGAAAGCAGAATGCAAACGCCCAAAAGGGCCAAGAGCCCGCCCGAATCCGGGCCGATCATCGGTAATACGTACAGGCTGATGGCCATTGCGAGGCATCCGATCGGCGTCAACCGCGTCTCGCCAAATCGACGCGCAAGCCGAGCGAAGAGGAAACCCTGCCCGATGATCGCGACGATCCCCACAAAGGCAAACAAATAGCCGTTCTGCTCGGCGGTGTATCCATACCTGAAGCTTGTAAACAGCACGAAAGCATAGGTCATTATCGAGAAAGCCGTTACCAGGAAAAAGTAACTCACGTTGATCAGTGCGAACGTGCGGTCCGCGAAACGGTCGAGGAATGATCTCGCGTTGTCCGTGGCGCCGGGCTCTCCGTTCCCCGTCTTACGAACAAGCGATTCCGGGAGAAAGAAGTAAACCGCACCTGCGCTCGTCAGCGAAAAGCCGGCCGCGAAAAAGAAAGGGAGCTGGATGCTGAATTTGCTAAGGACACCGGCGATCGCCGGGCCCATAACGAACCCGAGGCCGAATGCCGCCCCGAAGAGGCCCATCCCCTTTGCCCGGTTCTCCCTGGTCGTAACGTCTGCGACGTAGGCCTGCGCGGCCGAAATGTTGGCCCCGGTGATGCCGCTTACGATCCGGCCGATGAAGACCATCGCCAGCGAACCCGCGAGTCCGATTATCATATAGCCGGCCGCGCTCCCGATCAGACTCAGGAACAGAATTGGCCGTCGTCCATGCCGGTCTGAAAGCCGGCCGAGCAAGGGCGAAAAGAAGAACTGCATCCAGGAATAGACCGAAAGCAGAAGCCCTATCTCGAACGGCGTGGCGAGGAACGGTGAGTACTCGGCATAAAGCGGAAGGATCGGGATGATCATCCCAAAGCCGACCAAGTCGATGAAGACGACCAGGAAGATCACCGCAAGAGGCGCCGTGAAGAACTTTTCCTTTCCGGGTACGCCTTCGCTGTCGGGTTTTTCTGTTTCAAGGGTCATGCGGAGGGCCTTATCACGGCAAACGCTCCATCTATAGTAAGATATTCGAAGTTCAATCCTTATTCGTAGAGCGGAGTTTGCACTATAAATGAAGTATATTCCTGTCGGTAAACTGGCTATCTTCCTTTTCTTATTATCGTTTCTGCCTATGCCACGAGAAGCTCACGGTCGGCCGCTGCCTTCGGAGAGAAAGTCGGCCAGGGCCGCGCAGAAGCAGGCGGCCCAACCCGAGATCGCTTATACGGTCTCAATGGAGCGGCCGTGGACGCATCTGCTCGCGGTCGAAATGAAGCTGAAATGGACCGCAGCCCCCCAGCGGGTCGAGCTAAAGATGCCGGTGTGGACGCCGGGCAGCTATTTGATCCGCGAATACGCGCGCCACGTCCAGGGTTTCGGCGCAAAGGCGGGAGCGAACTCGCTCGCCTGGCGGAAGCTGAACAAGAACACCTGGGAGATCGACACCAAAGGTGCCCGCGAGGTTACGGTCACCTACAGCGTCTATTCCAACGAACTAACCGTTCGCACGAACGAGCTGAACGACGAACACGCGTTCTGGAACAATGCCGCGCTCCTGCTTTTCCCAAAAGGTGGGCTCGGCCTGCCGTCGACAGTTACCGTTCGCCCCTATCAAAACTGGAAGGTGGCGACCGGGTTGCCGAAGGTCGCCGGAGCGGAAAATGTATTTCGAGCGCCCAATTTCGATATTCTCTACGATTCACCCTTTGAGGTAAGCGACTTTAACGAAACGACCTTTGACGTTGCCGGCCGCCCGCATCGGATCGTGATCACAGGCGAGGGGAATTACGACCTCAAGCTGTTGGCAAGGGACATCACGAAGATCGCCGAAGAGTGCCGCAAGATCTTTGGCGACATGCCTTTCGACGACTATACGATCATAGTCAACCTCCGCGGCGGAGGCGGCCTCGAGCACCTGAACTCTACCGCGCTTCAGTGGAACCGGTTCGGATTCAAACCGCACTCGCGTTACGTCGATTTTCTGAATCTCGTTGCGCACGAATACTTCCATTTATGGAATGTGAAGAGGATCAGGCCCGATGCACTCGGCCCGTTCGATTACGAGAACGAGAACTATACAAAGCTGCTTTGGGTGGCTGAGGGCATGACCTCCTATTACGAGGGCATCCTTCTGCGGCGTGCCGGCCTTATCACCGATAGGGCTTTCCTTGACGGCAAAGCGTCGATGATCGGTCAACTGCAGGCGAGGCCGGGGCGGTTCGAAACAAGCCTCGAAGACGCGAGTCTTGACGCCTGGATCAAGTATTACCGGCAGGACGCAAACTCCGTCAATAACCAGATCTCTTATTACGATAAGGGCGATCTTGTCAGCATGCTGCTCGACATAACGATCCGGACCGCCTCCAGCGGACAGCGTTCATTGGATGATGTCCTGCGGCTCCTTTACCGCGAATACGGGATGAAGGGCCGGAATTTTTCTCCCGCCGACTTTGAGGCGGCGGCGGAACAGGTCGCAGGCCGTCAACTCGATGACTTTTTCGAGAAGTATGTTCGGGGCGTTGCCGAGCTTGACTATGACGCGATCCTCAACGGGATAGGTTTGAAATTGAACGCGACCGAGCCGAATCGAAACCGGGCATATATCGGGGCGGACATGACGGAAGACGGCGGCCGGTTGACCATACGAGCCGTACCTTCGGATACGCCCGCCTACGAGCAGGGCCTGAACGTCGGCGACCAGATCGTTGCGGTGGACGGTTATCGGGCGAGCCAGGTCTTCCTCCAATCCTATATCGGCGAAAAGAAACCGAACGAACGCGTTAAGTTGACGATCTTCAGGTTCGACCGGCTTCGCGAGGTCGATTTTCTACTCGGCAGTAATCTGCGCAAAAGTTACCGGATCGTTCCGGTCGAAAAACCGTCGGAAACGCAGTCCCGCCTGTACAAGGACTACTTGAATGCTGACCTTTGACCTTAAGAAGCGATTCGGCTTCCGCTATCGAAACAAAGGGATCCGGCCGGCCGCGTTTGCGGTCATTGTGGCGATTTTTGCAGGTTGCGCGCCCGAGCCCGAGGTGCCCTCGGCCCCTGTGATCACCCGTTTGGCCGAGGTGCCGTCCGTCCGGCTCAACTTTCGCTACGAGGGGGACGTTCCGCCACCTTCGGACACGCAGGCTGAGAAGAACACCGAACGAAACGCGGCCGTCCAGGACGATTTCGACCGCAACCGCCCGCATGAGCAGCTTGAACGGACCCTCTTATCTCCGGACGGCAAACGTGTCCTTGCGGTGTATTCCCGGTTGGGCGATCAGCCGGCCGAGTTCCGGCTGGATATGTACTCCGCCGAAGGCCAACTGCTTACGATCGTGACCGGCGACTCGATGGCGGTACATTTTCCCGACACCATCCGGTGGTCGCCCGATTCGGCCAATCTGGCTTTTGTGGCGATGACACGCGCAGCGGCACAACCACAGGCCATGCAGACACCCGCCGAAGCTCCGCCGGCAACAACTCCGTCTGAAACGGAACCGGCGAATGCCAATGCCGAAACACCCGATCCCGAGGCGAATGCCGATAGCGGGCTGCCGACGGCCCCGACGCCGGCCCCGGCGGCAAATGTACTGACCTTTCGGACCGAACAGATCTATATCTGTAATTCCGACGGCGGCGGATTGAGGCCGGTGACACAGAACGAGGGGCTCATCTACTTTTACTATGTTTGGGCGCCTGACAGCTCGATGCTGGCCGCATTGGCCGCCACCAGCCGGGAATGGCAGTTCCTTGAATTCAAGGCCAACGAGAACAGCGAACAATTCGTTCCGATCGGCCGCCCGAGGGTGATCGAGAAGAACGGCCGCGAACGCAGGTTGGACGATGGGCTGACGGCGGTCCATCCGGTTTGGTCGCCTGATTCGGCCAAGGTCGCATGCGCTTTCGACAAACAGGTCCGCATTTACGATGCAGCCGGGGACAGTCCGACCCAGGCGGCGATCCCGCTTCGCAACTACCTTCTTCTTTCATCGCAGGCTTACGACCGCGCCCAACAGGCCGAGCTGAATGCCGCAAACGAAGCGACTCCCGCCGCCGATCAGACTAATTCAGCGAATGCGAACACGAATCCGGCCGCGCTGACACTTCCGGACGAGGCCAGTCTCGTGTCCTTTAACCCGATCATCCTTCTGAACTGGCCTTCGGATGACCTCCTTTATTTCCAGACGGCCTACCTGAAGCGAATGAAGAATGAGGCCGATAGCGTGATGAGCTTTCCGCGATGGCACCGGCTGATCTTGACGCCGCAGGCATCGCTGTTTACCAGGTGAAGCTATGAATTACGAAACGATCGCCGATATCTACACGGCGAATGACAAGATCAGGGACCGTCTTCTCGCGTTGATCGATTCGCTGGACGAGGAAGAGGCGGCGGTGGTCCCGGACGGCGAGAACTGGTCGGCCGCGATGATCGTCGAGCATGTGAGCCTGGTCGCCGGCAGCATGGTTCGCATCTGCACGAAACTTCTCGAAGGGTCGAAGGCGGAAGATGCGGTCTGGGACGGCAGCCTGGACCTGGCTGAGTTTGCCGGAAGGGCCGCCGCTATCGCCGACGTAAAACTAGTGGCGCCGGATATAGTTCAGCCGAAACAGGGCCTCAGCCTCTC
Source organism: Chloracidobacterium sp. (assembly GCA_016716365.1). Taxonomy (GTDB): domain Bacteria; phylum Acidobacteriota; class Blastocatellia; order Pyrinomonadales; family Pyrinomonadaceae; genus OLB17. The sequence continues at coordinate 322,593 of JADJWM010000017.1, forward strand.
GGAGTCGCGTGCGGCCCTTGAACAAAACCGCGGCGACTTTCATGGCTTAAGGCCGATGTTCGAAAAATTCGACCCGAACAGGCACAAGTTTCCGCACCCGTTTTTCGGCCCGCTGACCGCGCTCGAATGGCTTGCACTTGCCGGAGCGCATGAAGCCCGGCATCTGCGCCAGATCAGGAATTTTATCGAGAAACACCAACTTTCGCGGACCCCTGCCACTGGGGCTTCCGCATCGAATCCTTGACCGAATTGTGCTAAGCTGTTCGCTTCAGAGCTATAAGAAATATTGAAGGAACCGCAAAGATTGGGTTATGGATAAGTTCATCATCAGAGGCGGCCGTGCCCTTTCGGGAAAGGTCGAGATCAGCGGGGCAAAGAATTCCGCACTTCCCTGCCTTGCGGCCACACTTCTAACGCCGGAGACGGTTACGCTTCACAACGTCCCGTACGTAAAAGACCTCATCACTCAACGGCGGCTCCTGGAGGATCTAGGTGCGACCGTTCTGACGCCGGAACTGGGGACCCATAAGGTCACGGCGCGGAATATCGAAACATTCGAGGCTCCCTACGAGCTTGTCAAGACGATGAGGGCCAGTGTTCTTGCGCTTGGCCCACTGCTGTCCAGATTCGGGAATGCGAGGGTCAGCCTCCCGGGCGGCTGCGCGATCGGGACCAGGCCGATCGATCTGCATCTACGGGCCTTCGAGAAACTGGGCGCCGTGGTAGATCTTGAATCCGGCGACGTCGTTGCCCGGGCTCCTAAAGGCCGCCTTGTCGGCGCGCCGATCGAGTTCGACAAGACGACTGTGACAGGGACCGAGAATGTGATGATGGCGGCAGCGTTGGCCGAGGGACGTACGACCATCCTGAATGCGGCACAGGAGCCCGAGATCGAAGACCTGGCCGAGCTTTTGAACAGGATGGGGGCTCGGATCAAGGGAGCCGGTACGCTGCAGATCGAGATCGACGGCGTCGAGGGCCTCGGCGGTGCGGAACACACGATCATTCCCGACCGGATCGAGACCGGCACCTTCGTTGTTGCCGCGGCCATCACCGGCGGGGAAGTCGAGATCAAGCGTTGCCGGCCCGATGATCTTCGGGCCGTGATCGAGAAACTTGGCGAGGCGGGGGTCGAGATCGAAGAACTGAACCAGAGCACATTGTCCGTACGGCCTTCAAAGGATGGGCTTCAGGCCGCCGATGTGACGACCGAGCCCCACCCTCTGTTCCCGACCGACATGCAGGCCCAGTATATGGCCCTGATGACGCAGGCCAAAGGCGATTCTGTAATAACCGAGACGATCTTCGAAAATCGCTTTATGCACGCTGCCGAACTGATCAGGATGGGGGCGAATATCACCATTTCAGGTAATCAGGCGACAGTGCACGGCAAGACCCCTCTGACCGGGGCCCGGCTGCAGGCATCAGACCTCCGGGCTTCTGCATCTCTCGTACTTGCGGCACTTTGTGCCGAGGGAGAGACCTGGATCGACCGCGTTTACCATATAGATCGGGGTTATGAGACCATTGTTAAGAAATTGCGAGGCTTGGGTGCGGACATCGAAAGGGTTTCCGAGGACCTCGCGTCGGCGGCGTGATCGAAGCGGCCCATCGGGAACCAACGGCCGCGGAGCAGCGTAAGGAGTGTCTTAAGAGAAAGAAATGGACTGCCTCTTCTGCAAGATAGCTTCAGGTACGATACCTTCCGACAAGGTGTTCGAAGACGAAATGTGCATTGCCTTTAATGACATTTCTCCTCAGGCTCCGTTTCATATTCTTGTTGTCCCGCGGGAGCACATTGCCTCGCTTGACGCTGCCGAGGGCGTCCAAAAAGAACTGATCGGGCATCTGTTGCTCACGGCCGGCGAGATCGCACGGCAAAAAGGATTTGCTCAGGGCGGCTACCGCGTCGTAATAAACACGAATTCGGATGGCGGCCAGACGGTCTTCCACCTGCATGTTCACTTGATGGGCGGTCGCCAGTTTGTTTTTCCACCGGGATGAGTTTCGTTTCAACTCGGCCGATCCGGCCAGCCAGCTTGATCTTTCTATTGATCCTCGCCGTGTTCGTCTCGGCGAGTTGTTCGGGGTTTAGATCGGCCGACGCTAATGCCGCCAACCTGGGCGAGGGAGGCCCGCTTCCGATCGGCTCCGAATATACTAACGCCGCTGCCGCCCTTGACGACGGCACGCGCCTTTTGGATACCGGTGAAACCGAGCATGCGATCGATGTTCTTCTTCAAGCCGTGAAACTCGATCCAAACCTTGCCGAAGCATGGTTCAAGCTCGGCATAGCTTATTCACTAGTCGAAGCAGATGTCGATTCCGCGCAAGGGGCCGAAGAGTCTCCGACACCCGAAACGGGAACGAAAAAGCCTGCCGAAAAGAAAAAGAATTCGGAAAAAGCCTTTGAAAGCGCCGTTGACGCCTATAAGAAACTGATCGCGGCCAACGCCGAGGATGACAATGCGCATTATTATCTCGGGCTGACGTATAACAAGCTGAACGAGGACGACGACGCGGCAAGGTCGATCCGCGAGGCGATAAGGCTGAAGCCTGACAATGTCGAATATCAAGTCAGCCTCGGTAATGTCCTTATGAAGCTCGCCAAGTTTGCCGAGGCCGAACGTGCGTTCAAGAAGGCTATCGAGCTTGAGCCCGGCAACATTGAGGCCGAAGAGCTCCTTGAACGGGCCGAAGCCGGGCGTAAACGAGTCGAATTCAATCCGCCGCCTAAAGACGACAAGTCGGGTTCGTCGAACTCATCAAACTCGAACGCAAACACGAATACGGCCGCCCCTCCTGAGAAGCAGCCGACCCCGTCTGCCAATCGTACCGCCAGGCCGTCCAATTCGCAACCGCGAAGCACGCCAAGGCCCGCCCGCTCGCCAAATTAATTAGTCGATCAGTGCTTCTTTATAACACACCTAAGGATATGGGTGTATCAACTTGACATAGATCGGCAAAGTGGCGCAAAGTAAACCAAAGGTCCGATCCATGAAGTACGAACTTGACCCATCGCCCGCCCTCGCACTTGAACGAAAAATACGTATGCACGAGGTCCGCGAGGCGATCATTGACCGTCTTGCACGCGATCTTCCGACAAAGATCGAGCTGGAACGATTTCTGAACGTAGTCGTCTCGGAGATCGGCCGGATGATCGGCGCCGACCGGTGCGACCTGCTTCAGCTGAACGGCCGTTCCGAGCTAAAGATCAGCCACGAATGGCGTGCGAACGAGGCCGTGCCCGAAAGCAAGGGGACGGTGATACCGTTCGATGCGGACAAGCTTCTCGAACGCTTTGATGTCACCGAGCCGATCAGGATAAACGACATCGCGAAGCACAAGGACCCGACGCTCAAATTCTTTGCAAAAGCCCTTGAGACGCGTTCGCTGCTGATCATTCCGATAATGCTCAGCGGGAACGTGATAGGCCTGCTCGGGCTTCACGACACCAAGAAACCCCGCGAATGGGAGGACGAGGAGGTCTCGTTCCTGCAGGCCACGGCCCGTCAGCTGGCGATCGGGTACCAGTACACGAGCATCTTCGTCGCCCAGGAGAAAGAGGCGAAGCGGACTAATGCCCTGCTTGAGATCGCCAACCGGCTGAACTCACATTCGAACTTCAGCGAGGCGTCCGAGGGAGTGCTTGAACGGGCGATAACGCTTGTCGGGGCCGACTACAGTGCCCTCGGCGTACTTGACCAGAATGCAAAACGCATCTCGCTAGCATCGTTCAAATCGGCCGAGGGAATCACGCCGGGCCGCGTGTTGAAGCTCGTCGAAAAACACGGCCGCTCGCTGAAGACGGACACGTTTCCAGCGATAAACGACCTGCTGCGCGAAGGGCGGACGATCCACCTGAACGATTCGCAGCTTCCTTTTGCACTGAGGCTCGTTTTTAACTCGACGCTCGGCGGCAAGGCGGCCCTGGTCGCACCGGTACGTGTCGGCGGCCAGGTCTTCGGGCTGCTTGGGTTTGTCTGGGGCAAGGAAAGCGTCTTTGAAGACCACGACATCGCGCTTGTCGAGGGGATCGCCGACCAGATCGGAACGGCGCTCGAGCGTGACCAACTCTCGGCCGAGGTGATGCGGCTCAAAAGCGAGCTTCACCAGCGAAGCAGCGAGATCATCGGCCAGGCCCAATCGATTCACCGTGCGATCGAACTTGCGCTGAACGTGGCTGACACGAACACGACCGTTCTCGTCCAGGGCGAATCGGGCACCGGCAAGGAGCTGCTGGCTAACCTCATCCACTTTAACTCAGGCCGCGAAGACAAGGCTTATATCAAGATCAATTGCGGGGCGATCCCCGAAACGCTGCTTGAATCCGAGCTTTTCGGGCACGAAAAAGGGGCCTTTACAGATGCTCGAAATCAGCGGCGAGGCCGGTTTGAAGAAGCCGACGGCGGCACGCTTTTTTTGGACGAGATCGGCGAGATGTCGCCGCAGGCACAGATCCGCTTGCTTCGCGTGCTGCAGGACGGCGAGTTCACCCGCATCGGGGGCAGCGAGGTGGTCAAGTCGGATGTTCGTGTGATCGCGGCAACGAACGTGGATCTCGAACAGGCGATCGAGGCCGGCACGTTCCGAAAAGACCTCTACTATCGCCTGTCGGTCTTCCCGGTCACCCTTCCGCCGCTGCGCGAACGGGCCGAGGATATTCATCCGCTCGTTTTCCACTTCCTCGAGAGATTCAAGGAAAAGACCGGCCGCAATGTGACCGGTATTTCAAAAGAGGCGCTTAGGGCCCTAATAAGCTACGAATGGCCGGGCAACGTGCGGGAGTTGGAGAACGCGATCGAAAGGGCTGTTATCATCGCGTCGGGCCGCCAGATCGAATTGGACGACCTGCCCGAATCCATCAGCAACGCGGCCGCCGAGGCCGCCTCGCACGTTCGCCAGGAGAGGGCCCGTGCCGCCGGCGAGGGCCGCTCCATCGGCCTCGAGATCGAACTTCCCGCGACGATGGAAGAGGTCGAACGCCTCGTCATCGACGCTACGCTCGATTACACCGAAGGCGACAAATCGCGGGCCGCACGTTTGCTGAGCATCGGTAGGAAAACTTTGTACCGGAAATTGGAGTAAGCCGATGACGGCTCAGACTATGCAGAACTAGGCGGGCAAGATCCTTGTAAATCCGCCGCCGGTTTCAAAAGCGGCAGTTAAAAAATCATTCCGCCCTCCGCCGACGATCCACGTTTCGATCCCTTCTTTTTGACAGAGCATTGCGGCTTCCAGTTTTGAATTCATCCCGCCGGTGCCGAGTTCCGAATCGCGATCCTCGACCAGGCGGCGGGCCTCTTCGATGTTCCGCACCTCTGGGATCAGGTTGGCGTCCGTGTGCAGATGCGGATTCTTATCGTAAAGTCCGTCGATGTCGCTGACCAGAACCAGAAGGTCCGCCCGAACGAGCACGGCGACCAGAGCCGAGAGCCGGTCGTTGTCGCCGAGCACGATCTCTTCGACGGCGGTTGTGTCGTTCTCGTTCACGATCGGGAGGTAAGAGAATTTAAGCAACTCGCTGATGGTGTTCAGCGTGTTCCGGCACGAAGATTCGTTCTCAAAATCTCGATAGGTCATCAGGCATTGGGCCGTTTGAATGCCGAGATCGCCGAACACTTCGTTGTACGTCCGCATCAGGAGCGGCTGCCCGATGGCGGCCATCGCCTGCTTCGACGCGATCGGCTTACCGGCATCCTTAATATTTATGTACTGCTTTGCGGCGGCTATGGCGCCGGACGAGACGAGCACGATATCGTAGTCATCCCTCAGCTCGAGGATCTGCCGGCCGATGTCCTCGATCTTCCCGCGAGATATCAGCCGCGTGGCGTTGGTCAGCGTCGAGGTGCCGATCTTTAATACGAGCTTCTTTTTCATTACAGGGTTTCAAACGCAAAGTCGCAAAGCCGAAAAGACGCAAAGAAAGTCTTAACCTTGGTTGTTTACAGCATTAATCCAGCAAACTCGGCGTCTTTGCTTTTAACTTCTAGTCTGGCCGTTGCCGTACACGAACCACTTATTTGTAAGCAGGTGTTCAACGCCGAGCGGCCCGCGAAAATGGAGCTTCTGCGTCGAGATCGCGATCTCGGCCCCGAGGCCGAACTCGCCGCCGTCGGTGAATCGCGTCGAAGCGTTATGGTAAACGGCTGCAGAGTCCACCTCTCGCATAAACTTTTCGGCCGCAGCGTCGTTGGCGGTCACGATCGCGGCTGAATGGCCCCCGGAATATTTATTGATCGTCGCGATGGCATCGGACAGATCCTCGACAACGCCGAGCACGATCTTCGCTGATAGAAATTCTTCGTACCAGACCGATTCGTCCACGATAGCCTTGATCGACGGGTCGGCCGCACACGCTGTCTCGTCGCCAAAGACCTCGATCCCCATCTCTTGAAAACAGCGTGCGAGCTTTTGGATCTCCGACGGGAGATCCTGAAGACCGTGATGCAGGAGGACCTTGTCGAGAGCGTTGCACACGCTTAATCTCGACTTGCCGTCGAGGGCGATCTTCATCGCCATTTCAGTGTCGGCCTCAGCATCGACGAAAAGAAAATTGTTTCCGCGGCCGCTGACAAGGACCGGGGCCGTCGAATTCTTAACCGCAAATTCGATCAAAGCCTCGCCGCCGCGTGGAATTACAAGATCGAATTTCTCTCTTTTCCCTTCGATCAGCTGTCGGGTCTCTTCCCTAGAGATGTCCAGGTATCTTACGCGATCGGCTTCCCATCCGCTTTCGACAAGCGCCTTGTGCCACAGTTCTGTGAGCAGCAGGTTCGTATTGCGGGCCTCTTTGCCGCCCTTCAGGAGTATTCGATTCCCCGCCTTCAGTGCGATGCTCGCCGCCTCAATGCAGACGTCCGGCCGGGCCTCGAAAATGATCAGGATGCTGCCGAACGGGACCCGCCGGTTCTCGATCCGCAGCCCGTCGGGACGCGCATATCCGTAGATGACCTCGCCCTCGCGGCTTTCCTGGGCGATCACGGCGTCAAGGGCGGCGATCATTTTGTCCACCTTTGATCCGTCGACCTTTAGCCGGTCGAAGATCACGTCGTCCGCCGGACAGGCGTCGAGGTCGATGCGATTCGCTGCCTGGATCTCGTCGCGGTTTTCCGAAAGAAGACCGGTCAGCTTTGCCAGGACCGCGTTGACCGGAGGGTCCTCCTCGGGCCGGAGTTTGCTATCATCAATTGCCATGCGAGTTTTGGCCGGTATCGAACGATGAAACCCCAAATAGCCGGCCTGCGTTAAATTGTCCTTATGAAGACTCTAGCCTCCTTTCTAATCGGATTATCAATAATTGCCGCTGCCTCCGTCAATTTGGCCGCCCAGGACCGCGAGAAGACCCTGATCCTGGTCCGGCATGCGGAAAAGGTAGACGACAGTGCGGATCCCGAATTGTCCGCTGCCGGACGCGAACGCGCCGCGCGTCTGGTAAAAACGGCCGGCAAGTATAAGCCCGGCGCATTCTACTCGACAAACTTCAAGCGTACCCGCGACACGATCGCCCCGCTCGCCCAAAAGCGGAAAAAGGAAGTGCAAACGTATGATCCCCGCAAACCGCAGGAATTGATCGACAATATAATGAACAGCAGAACGAAGAGGTTCCTGATCGCGGGCCACTCAAACACCGTGCCCGCACTTGCCAATTTGATCACGAAAAAAGAGCTGTTTAAGAACCTTTTAGACACGGAATATTCGGTGATCTGGGTGATCAAGATGAAACGCGGCAAGGTGGTGAAATTCGAGATACTTGAGTATTGATCCACAACTCGGCCTTTCATTCCGGACCTAAACTCGTTTTGATATGATGTTTTCGGTTTTGATCCTTAAGTACTAGCCAGTTTAGGAGGTGCGATGAGAAAAAGCCTTGCCGGAACATTGGCGTTGATCGCCGGATGCGTCACCCTTGTCCTGTGCAGTGACGCATGGGGCCAGACTGCGGCTCCCGCGGCACCGCAAGCAGCGGCGCCGGGCGTTTTCTGGTCTGAGCTGGAGAAATTGTGCGGCAGATCGTTCGGCGGAACGGTCACGGCCGCGCCGGCAAATGACACGACGTTCAGGGGCAAGGCCCTTGTTATGCACGTTCGATCGTGCGAGACGGACCGCATCAGGATCCCGTTCATGGTCGGCGACAACCGCTCCAGGACCTGGATATTTACACGAAAGAACGGCCGCATCGAGCTGCGTCACGACCATCGTCACGAAGACGGAAGGCCGGATACGGTTACGATGTACGGCGGATCGACGACCAGCATCGGGTCGCCGACCCGGCAGATGTTTCCCGCCGACCAGGAAACCGTCGAAAGGATACCGCGAGCGGGTACCAATGTTTGGTGGGTGGATCTTGTCCCGGGCGAGCATTACACATACAGCGTCCGCCGGGTCGAGTCCGACCAGCAGATCAGCGTAAGATTCGATCTTACAAAAGAGATGGAAGCCCCGCCGCCGCCGTGGGGCTGGGTCGATTCGGGCATCGAAACTTTCTGGAAGGAGCTTAGCAAGTTGTGCGGGAAAGCGTTCGCCGGCGTGGTCGAGGCGGACACGTCAAACAGCCCCGATTTTGCGGGTAAGCCCCTCGTAATGCATGTCCGCTCGTGCGAAGAAAACCGTATCCGCATCCCGTTTTTTGTGGGCGATGACCGCTCGCGTACGTGGGTCTTGACACGGAAGGGCGACCGGCTTCAGCTCAAGCACGACCACCGCCACAAGGACGGCACTCCGGACCGGGTGACGATGTACGGAGGCTGGTCGAACAATTCCGGCGAGGCGATCAGGCAGTTCTTTCCTGCCGATCAGGAAACGGTTTTCGTGGTCGATCCGCCCACCGGCGACGCCCCGACCGCAGCGGCCAATATCTGGTGGATCGAATTGGTTGGCGGGAGCCATTATTCCTACAACCTTAGACGCCTGGGACGCGGACGGTTGTTCACGGTGAAGTTCGACCTTAAGAAGGAAGTTGCGGCCCCGCCGGCCCCCTGGGGATGGAAGGACTAGATCCCGGCGTTTTGCTAGTATGAGCGTTCAGCTGAATCACACGATCGCGTGGTGCAGTGACAAGGCCCGGTCGGCGAATTTTTTGGCCGATGTGCTTGGGATCGCCGGCCCGCGGCCCTTCATGCATTTTCTGGTCGTGGACCTCGAGAACCACGTTTCCATCGATTACTTCGAGACGAATGAGCCGATCGCGATCCAGCACTTCGCCTTCCTCGTCGATGAAGACAAATTCGATTCGGCGTTCGGCCGGATAAAAGACCTCGGGCTTGATTTTTGGGCCGATCCGGCACGCACCAAGCCGTGCGAGATCAATCGACACGACGGAGGCCGCGGCGTGTATTTCAAGGACCCCGACGGCCATTTACTGGAACTGATCACCCGCCCCTACGGTTATTCTGAAGATGAATGACGCCACTGTCGAAGCTGAATTACTTGAGTTAGGGGCTGCGTGGGCCGATGCAATGGTCTCGAACGATGCCGGCCGCATCGGCAGCTTTATGGCCGACGAGTGGGTGATGGTGTCGGAACGCGGGATTTCGGACAAAAAGCACTTTCTTGGCTTCGTTCGGTCGGGTGAATTGACGCACAGCTCGTTTGAAATGGTCGGTGAAGCCCGGATCAAGTGTTACGGCGATACGGCGCTGCTCTCCGCACGCGTAGTCAACACGGCCCACTTCGGCGGCGAAACTTTCAATGCCGACGAATGGACGACCGATGTTTTTGTAAAGCACGACGGGAAATGGCTGTGCGTGCTTAGCCAGATCACATCTGCGGCAGCGATTCCCGGTTCAAATGGAAAAGGGGAAGGAACTTAGCTCCTTCCCATTCCGTCTTTCAACTCTGCACAATATTCACCTGCTTCTCGGGACGATCACCGGCAAGCCCTTCGCGGTAAAAGACCGGTTGAACGCGGCGATGTCCACCGACTTGATCCGGGCGAAAGCAGCCAGCTGAGCATCGATCTTTGAGGTCAGGTCGTTGTAGACGTCGTAGCTTTGCGATGTCGGGGCGAAGTCGCCAAGGTCAACGCTGGACTTTAACGCGGCCAGTTTGTTGTTCAGCTTGATCGGGTAATTCAGGGCGTCCTGTGACGATCGGATCCGCGTCTGGATCAGCTCTTCCTCGACGGCCGTGAGTTTCTTCACTATCTCAGCCGCTCCATCCTTCAGATCCTTGTTCTCAGCAGTCATGCGTGCGCCAACCTCGTCTAACTGGCGCTTCAGGTCCCTGATCTCGCTGATCGCCGAGTGGGTCGCGCTAAGTTTGTCAGTCGCCTTTACCAGGAATTCGAACTGCTTTTGAAGATCTTCTTGCGATGATGCGAGGCGCGGATCCGCCTTTATAGCGAAGGCCTCGGTGCCCACCGGCTTACCGTCGACCGAAAGCCGCACCTGATAGTTTCCCGGAGGGACGCGCGGGCCATTCAGGTTGCCCGCCCACATTATCAGGCCGGGCAGCGTCGTCGCGTTCGGCAGGCGGTAATTCCACACGAACCGATTCAAGCCAATTTCGATGGGCAATTGCGGTTCACCCTGGCCGCCTCCCTGCGGTGCCGATCGCCCTTCCACCGGCGCCCGGCCAGTGAACTTGCGGACGACCTTACCGGCCGGATCGAGAAACTCGAGGCTTACTTCCTTGGGCTTCGATTTCAGCCAATAGTGAACGACGGCCCCATTCGGAGGGTTGACGCCGACGGTCGCGTTCGCCGGTGCATTAAAACCGCCGCCGCCCGCCTGGCGGTATCCGTCTTCGGGTTTGAAAAGGAACGCTTCGGCGCGTTTCGCATCGGCAAGCTGGTAAAGCAGCGTCAGGTTATCCAGTGCATAGAACGAACGTCCCTGGGTGGCGACGACAAGGTCCATATCCCGCTTGTGAACGGCGAGGTCGGTGATCGGGACGACCGGCAGATCCAGCTGCAGCGATTCCCATGAAGTGCCGTCGTTCGACGAATAATACATCCCGGTTTCCGTCCCGGCATAAAGAAAGCCCTTCCGGTTCGGGTCCTCGCGGACTACTCGGGTAAAAGCGTCGTCGGCGATACCCGAAACCACTTTTCTCCACGTTTTACCGTAATCATTGGTCTTGAAAATGTAGGGTTTGTAGTCGTCGGATTTGTACGCGGTCCCGGCAAAGTAGGCGGTCGCCGGGTCGTGGGGAGAAGCTTCGATCGAATTGATCTGGATCCATTCGGGCATGTCCTTAGGCGTTACGTTCGCCCAGCTGCGGCCGCCGTCCTGTGTGACGTGAACGAGCCCGTCGTCCGATCCGGCCCAGATCACGCCCTGCCTCAACGGTGATTCCGCCAACGCGAAGATCGTCGAGTAGTACTCGACGCTCGTGTTGTCCTGGGTGATCGGCCCGCCCGAGGTGCCTTGCTTCGACTTGTCATTGCGGGTCAGGTCGGGCGAGATCGCCTGCCAGCTCTGTCCCTCGTCGAGCGACCTGAAAAGCAGATTCCCGGCGGCATAAAGGGCATATTTGCCTTCGGTCCGGTGCGGTGAGAAGAGGATCGGAAAATTCCATTGGAAGCGGTACTTCATCGCCTCGGCCCCGGCACCCATAGGGTTGTCCGGGTATACGTTGACGTTGCGGAGCTGCCTCGTCTTATGGTCGTAACGTGTCAGCAGCCCGCCGTAGCTGCCTGCGAAAACTATGTCGGAATTCTCGGGATGCGGGGCTATCCAACCGGATTCGCCCCCGCCGACGTCATACCAGTCCCGCTCGGTGATCGTCGCCTCATTGGTCCTCGAAGGTATCTTGACCGTCGAGTTGTCCTGCTGGGCGCCGTAGATGTTGTAAGGGAAATCGTTATCCACGGCCACACGGTAGAACTGGGCGGTGGCCTGGTCCTGCTCCGTCCATGTTCGCCCGCCGTCATTGCTGACATTTGCCCCGCCGTCGTTGGAATTGATCATCCGCTGATTATCATCGGGAGCGATCCAGAGGTCGTGATTGTCGCCATGTGGGACCGAGATATTCGTGAACGTCCGGCCGCCATCGATCGACTTGTGGAATGCGACGTTGGTGATATAGACAATATCGACGTTCTGCGTATCGGCGTAAACGCGGGTGTAGTACCAGGGACGCTGCCGGATGCTCGCGTTATCCGAGGTCCGCTGCCAGGTATCGCCGCCGTCATCCGAGCGGTAAAGACCGCCCTCTTTCGCTTCGACCATCGCCCAGACGCGGTTCGGATTCACAGGCGAAACGCTGACGCCGATCTTCCCGAGCACGCCCGCCGGCAATCCGCGGTTCTTCGAGATGTCCGTCCAGGTCTCGCCGCCATCCGTCGTCTTGTATAGGCTCGAGCCCTCGCCGCCCGAGATAAGGCTGTATGGTGTCCGCTGCACTTGCCAGAAAGCCGCATACATCACATTCGGGTTCGCAGGGTCGAACGAAAGATCGAACGCACCCGCTTTTTCGCTCCTGAACAGGATATTTTTCCAGGTCTTGCCTCCATCGGTGGTGCGAAAAACGCCTCTTTCCCTATTTGGCCCCCATAGATGTCCCATCGCGGCCACATAAACGACGTCGGGGTTCTTCGGGTGAATGCGGACGCGCCCGATCTGCCGCGAATCGGCGAGGCCGACGTGTTTCCAGGTCTTGCCGGCATCGGTGGACTTGTAAACGCCGTCGCCGTGCGACACGTTGCCGCGTACGGGCGATTCACCCATCCCGACATAGATTATGTTTGGGTCCGACAGCGAGACGTCGATCGCCCCGACCGAACCGGTTTGAAAGTAACCGTCCGAGACGGGCTGCCAATTCACGCCGCTATCCGTGGTCTTCCAAACGCCGCCGCCCGTCGCTCCGAAATAATAGACCTTCGGCTGGGAACGCACGCCCGCCACCGCCGCAACGCGTCCCCCGCGAAATGGGCCGATCAGCCGATATTGCAAAAGCCGAAGCGGGTCTTCGGCCGGGGTGGACGCAGGCGTCTGCCCGTAGACTGGCTGAAGAATGAGAATGAGGAACGTGAGGGTGATCAACGCTCGACGATAGACACTGATCGCAAGTGACATAATTAATCCTGAACTAGACTGCTGATTTTGTTGGGATCGACAACAATCTAATCGAACCGGACGGCGAAGACAAGCTCAAAAGTTGAAAACGAAAAATGCGGAACGGCATCGGCCGTTCCGCACATTTAAGGTTCCCAATAGGGCTTACTTTCCGGACTTAGCGAAGTAGCCCTGCCGATGGGTCAGTTTTATCTTCTGTTTTTGAAGATCCTGATTTACGAGTTCGATCTCGATCCTGCGGTAGGTTCCGTCCTTGGATGTGTTCGTCGGTTCGTAAGCGAGCAGGTATTGCGATCGCATCTCTTCCTGGATCTGCTTAAAAGCTTCGCGGAGCTGCCGTTCATCGCGAGGGAAAAACGCCCTGCCGCCCGTCTGTTCGGAGATCTTGTTCAAGCTGCCCTTGTTAACACCGCCGTAATAATCGTCGCCGATCCCTATTGCGTAGATCACGGCCTCGGACCTCAGGGCCGCATCGACCGCCTCTTCCAGCTTCTTGCTCCCGGATGTATTGACGCCGTCCGTAAGCAGGATGATGGCCCGCCTGGTGCTTTCCGGTGCAGGGCCGAGCACCTCGACCGACGTGACCCAAACGGCATCCCATATCGCGGTCGATCCGGTAAGTGCCTGGTTCCGGCCCGAGATCGGCGGAGTGCCGGGGGCGACAACACCTCCGCCGATGTAGCCGGACGGAGCGGTGAATTTTACACGATCGATCGCACGGCGAAGACGCGTCAGGTTGTTCGTCATTCCCTGTTCAAGCGTCGATTCTCCGGTGAATGAAATGACCGCGACCTCGTCTTTTGCGGGCCGCACAACGGATTCGAGGAAGGCGATCGCCGCCGACTTTTCTTCCGGAAGCGTCCGCTGCTGGGAGACACTTGTATCGATCAGGATCGAGAGGCTGAGCGGAAGGTCGACTTGCTTTGAAAAGGCGGTGATCTCTTGTGCCTGGCCGTTCTCAAGGACGCGAATGTCTTCAGGTTTCAGGGTAAGCAGCAGCCTGCGTTCCCTGTCCTGGGCCGTAAAAAGTACATTCACGGCCTCGGTATCGACCTTTATGACGCCCTCTTCCTCCTCGATCGGCGGCGTAGGTGTCGCAACGACGCCGGTGGAGCCGCGAGCATCGATGCCGGGCCGTGCCTCCGAGCTGCCGGCAACAAAGAGGCTCAGGACGGCCGAAGCCATCACAAAAGCGGATACGAACAAACTTCTTAGCAAAAACATCTAGTTCCTCGTCGGCCCTTTTGGCCGAGCGTTCATCGCAAGGTGTCGCGGATCGCACGATAGCTGTCCTTCGTGCGAATCCTGTATTTCGAGGTCTTTTCCCGGTCTGTGAATCGAACCTCGATCTTGCGTTCCCGGCCGTCATAATTCTGATTTGCGGGCCGGTAAGTGATTATGTATTGAGAGCGTAACTCCTCGGAGATCCTGCGGAAGGCACGCTCAAGAGCGAGCATGTCGCCGGTAAAGAAGGCCTCGCCGCCGGTCCGCTCGCACAACTGGGTCAGATATTTATCGCCGCGGTCCTTGACAGTTCCGGCCTCGACGCCCGGAACACTGCCGAGAAATCCGGCCTTTGTCGAAATGCCGAAGATCGTCGTTTCGGTCCTTTGCGCGATATCGATCGCATCGTTCAGGTCCGCCCGGCTGAACGTGTCATCACCATCGGTGATCAGAACGATGACCCGTCTTCCAGGGACGTTTCTCAGCTTTTCATCGGCGAACTGCCATATCGCGTCGTAGAGAGACGTTTGCGAACCGGGCTTCTTAACCTTATCAACCGCCGTTTGGAGAAGGTCGAGCTTGTCTGTAAAGTCCTGGCGAAGGGCGACCTCGTGGTCGAATGTCATGAAAGCGGCCTTGTCCTTTCTGAGCCGGGTTACCGAATGGATAAAATTGATGGCCGCCTCTTTGGAGAAACCGAGCTTGCCCGCCGTTGACGGCGAAGTGTCCATTAGAACGCCCACAAACACCGGTGGATTCGTCGATTCGTCGGTAAATGATGTGATCTCCTGCAGGACCCCGTCTTCAAAGACCTGAAAATCGCCTTGCTTCAGGCCGTTCACAAGGTCTTTCTTTTCCAGCACCGTTACCGGCAGCCGGACCTCGAACGTCTTTACCTGGCCCTGATTGTCGGTTTCCGGCGGAGTCGGAACAGGATTCTGGCCGCTAGCTTCCGTCGAACCGAGAATGATCGCAGCGGCAAATAAGAAAATCGCTGTTCGTATGGTACTTTTCATAAAGTCGTAACGAATTTTAGCAAGGAAAAGGCAAGTTTTTCGATGCTTGCGATGGCGGTGATGTTGCCCCAAACGGTGCTGAATTAGTATAGCAATCGGGGAGTGGATCGCCTAGATCTTGCAGATCCTTGCTTGGTTTGGCCGCTTGAGGGGATAAGCATGCGACTTCACGGCGTAGGGATCAAGTTGACCGGCCGATCGATCGATGAATAAGAACATTTTCAGGGAGTACGATATTCGCGGCGTGGTCGGCCCGCAGCTCAATGACGAGACGGTAGCGGTACTCGGCTTTGCGATCGGCGAATTCTTTCGCCGAAACGGCGCCCGCCGTGTCTCGGTCGGCTACGACGCGCGCGAGAGCTCGCCCCGGTTTTGCCGGCTGCTTACCGAAGCGTTCAACCGATGCGGACTGGATGTCGTTCTGATCGGACGGGTGCCGACGCCGGTCCTTTACCACACTGTTTTCACCAAAGGCCTCGACGGCGGCGTGATGATAACCGGATCGCATAACCCGCCCGACCACAACGGTTTCAAGATCCTCCTCGGCAAAGACGCCCTTTTCGGTTCGCAAATACAAGAAATAAGAGAGATCGCCTTTTCCGAAGATCGAGCGGACGCAACCGGGCTTAGCAATGGCAAAGGAGCAACTTCCGAGCTTGATGTTCTCGATGATTACTGTTCCGACATTTTCTCACGGATCTCATTCGGCCCTCGCCGGATCAAAGCCGTGATCGATGCCGGCAACGGAATGGGCGGCGTTACGGCCGTGCCTATATTTGAGAAGCTCGGCGTCGAGATGGTGAAGCTCTTCATCGAGCCGGATCCCGATTTTCCGAATCATCATCCCGATCCTACTGTCGAGGAAAATCTTGAAGATCTGATCGAGGCTGTGAAGACCAGCAACGCTGATATCGGCATCGCGTTCGACGGCGATGGCGACCGGATCGGCGTTGTCGACGAAAACGGCCGCATTATTTGGGGCGACGAATTGATGATATTGCTTTCGCGTTCCGTGCTGGCCGAACGTCCCGGAGCGACGATAATAGCTGAAGTGAAGTGCTCGCAAACGCTCTACGATGACATCGCGGCACACGGCGGCACCGGTATTATGTGGAAGGCGGGCCATTCATTGATCAAGGCCAAGATGAAGGAAACCGGTGCGGTTCTGGCGGGTGAGATGAGCGGCCATATCTTCTTTGCCGACCGCTTTTACGGATTTGATGACGCGGCCTACGTGGCCGCCCGCGTCCTCGAGATCCTATCGAAGACCGAAAAGAGATTCTCCGAACTCTTTACCGACATCCCAAAAATTTTCTCTACGCCGGAGCTTCGCGTCGACTGTCCCGACGGGATCAAGTTCGACGTTGTTAAACGCATCGCCGAGCGTTACTCACAAACCAACGATGTGATCACCATCGACGGCGCCCGGATCGGCTTTGAGCATGGATGGGGCCTTGTTCGCGCGTCGAATACCCAGGCGATACTTGTGCTGAGATTCGAGGCCGAAAGTGAAGACGATCTTGCAGCGATCCGCAAACGAGTCGAAGCCAGCGTTGCCGAGACCATCTCCGCGTTTAGGGCCAGCGATCCTGATCAGGGGAAAATGCCCAACTCCATGTAGCTTACCGCGACCTTGTTTATCGCATTGATGAAGGATGCGGTCCTGAGATTCTCGACGCCGGAACGCTTCGAGATCTCGTTGATCTGGTGAAATGCCGTGATCATCGTCTCCTCAAGCCCCGAGTAGACCAGGTCGGCTTCATCGGCTCCTCGTGCGGCCAAGCTGCGTTCGTCGGCGCTCAGGGCCCGGCCGATCTCTTTCTCGACGAGCGAGAGGATGCGGTCGTAAGCGGCTTGCTCGAACCGCTTTTCTATCCGTCCAAACCTGACCCGCGAGAGATTCTTGAGCCATTCGAAATAAGAAACGGTGACGCCGCCGGCGTTTATATAAACATCCGGGATGATAAGGATGTTCTTCTGCTGCAGGATGGCCTCGGCCGCGGCAGTCACGGGGCCGTTCGCGGCTTCGGCGATGATCTTAGTCCTGATCCGCGGCGCATTCTCATCGGTGATCTGGTTTTCCAAGGCGGCGGGGATCAGGATGTCGCATTCGAGTTCGAGCCCGTCCTCCCGTCTCGGGAGGTTGGCCGCACCCGGAAAATTGAGGATCGAACCGGTTTCTTTTCGGTGCGCCATCAACGCGGGCAGGTCGATCCCGTCCTGTTTGTGGATCGCCCCCTCGTATTCCGAAACGCCGATGAGCTTGGCACCGCCTTCGGTAAAGAACTTTGCGGCATGAAAGCCGACGTTCCCGAGGCCCTGAACGACGAACGTCTTGCCGTCGATCCCACGGTCCATCCCGAGCGAAAGCATCGTCTCGGCACTGTCACAGACCTCTCGCGTCCCGTAAAAGACCCCGAGTCCGGTCGCTTCGGTTCGGCCGCGGATGCCGCCCTGGCCCACCGATTTGCCGGTCACACAGCCGAGCGCGTCGATCTGTTCAGGATGGAACGCCTGGTAGGTGTCCGCGATCCAGGCCATCTCGCGAGATCCCGTGCCGTAATCCGGAGCGGGCACGTCAAGCGCCGGGCCGATGAAATTCTTTTTGATCAACTCGGCGGTATATCGCCGGGTGATCCGCTGGAGCTGTTCGACGTCATAGTCTTTTGAGTTGACCTTGACCGCTCCCTTTGCGCCCCCAAAAGGCACGTCCACGATCGCGCATTTATAGGTCATCAGCGTGGCGAGAGCTATCACCTCTTCCTCGTTGGCGTCGGCCGAATATCTGATGCCGCCCTTGACCGGCAGCTTATGGTGGCTGTGTTGGGCCCGCCAGGCCTGGATCACTTCATATCCCGTTTCGGTCCGGATCGGGAACTTAAACGAATAAAGGCTGTTGCAGGTCCTGATCTGTTCCAGCAGCCCGGGCGGGTGTCCGGTTAGTGCGGCAGCCTTGTTGAAGTAGTGGTCCACGCTTGCAAGAAAACTCTTGCCCTGGTCGTTGTGGTTCACGGCGATCCTCCTCGTTGGACTTGAATACGGTCGGTTCGACAAGAATAAACCTAATGCACAGTATGTGCCAGCCGAACGGCGTTCGACACTTTCATACCGGAAAGTTCGCGTTTAGTTTTCGGAGGGCATCGACCGGCGGGTTCCCCTACAATGATGCTTCAGGAAATGAAGACGATATCTTCTACGGCAATTTGGCTTTTGGTATTTCTTTCTTTGGTCGCGGCCGAGGCCTATTCGGCGCTCGGCGGCTCCAATTGATCCAGGTTTGAGTGAGTGGGGCCCGAAACGCATCTTCTTAGAAAGGGCCGTCTGCAACAAAGCCAGACTACTTAAACAAGGCGGTCCATTGGGCTATGATATTGTTGTAGAGTCGATTCTCCCGCTCCGATACAGATGACGAATTTGCGTTTCACGACTACTACCGCGATGCTGGCCCTGGTTTTTTCGGTTTCCGCACTTGCCCAAACCGGGTCGAAGACGGGAAAGCAACCCTCGTACAATCATGCCGCTCAAAAGTCCTTTCTGCCGCCCGATCTTGGCCAGGTCTATTTGGGCATGCCGCTGAGCGCGTTCGCCTCAAAGATAGACATCTCAAAAGCAGAAGCAGACGACCGTTTCGATTTCCTCCAGCTCGAGATCCCGTTTGAAAAAGGTAACATTCACGGGCTTACGATCCGCGTTCATGGCCTCGAACGTGAGCATGTGGACGCGATACTGGCCACTGAGAGGGAAACAAGGAAATACAGCGACGGCACCGAATATCAGGTCGAGGTAAAGCGGCCCCGGGTATCGTCGATAAAAGGCGGCGTGGTCTATTCAATCTACATCGCATTCAAGCCGGGATACGATCTGCAGACCTGGGCGGAAAAGGCTTACGGCAAGGGCGAACTCCGTGCAAAGGACGACCCGTATCATATCTACGATCAACAATGGGTCAAGCGATCGGGTGACGGTCTGGGATGGCTGATCCGGGCGTTCTATGGTGAAAAGGGCGGCTCGCTCCAACTGCTTGGCCGCGTTCCCGGCAGCGAATGGGACCCGGAGTCATTTCTATAGATAGGATTTGGAGCACCAAAACAGTCCTCGCTGTCGAACGGTCATCCGGCTGTCTCGGGGGCCCGATCTTTTTCGTTGCGGAAGAATTGAAATATCTTCCATCCTAATATCGATGCTGCGAACAAGCCGAATATGACCCAACTCAAGCTCGAGAGAAGCTCAGCGGTCGCTTGAATACGGTCAGCGAAAAAGATACCCAAGAGAATGTGCAACAAGACCCAAAGTGTTTCACCAAGGGCTCCAACAATCGTGAACCAAACCCACGAGTAGCGCGTCGACCCGCTTATCAGGTTGAGCCAGGGGCCGATCGGAGTTATCAGCCATCGACTGAAGAATATCGCGCTAATTCCCCAGCGGTCCTGAAACCGTTCAGCTTTCGCCAACAACTCCACTCCGCCAAACCGCGATGTGACCTTCTCGATCACGGATCGCCCGCCGAAGTATCCAACGAAATAGCCGATCTGATCACCCAGGATCGCGCCCGAGCTGCCGGCGATCAGTGCGTGCCAAAAGTCGATCTCACCTTGCTGAACAAGTGCGCCGATAGCGAGCATGAGCAGCTTAACGGGCATGGGTATGCCGAAAGAGGACGCCCCGAGGATCAGGAATCCGGCCGGAAGGCCATACAGCACGAACCACGCTAGGATCTGGTCGGTCACGGACGATCCCCCGCGGGCCTCGGACGATTCGAGCGAAAATCTTCGATCGTTTTCTCAAGTTCGGTTCTGAGTTCGTCGAATGTTCGGCCGCTGTCGCTCGCGATCTTACTGAGTGGGCGTTGGTCACGAGCGTCCGGCGGCAGGCCGATCGCATTGTTAAGAACGGGAAGGGGAACTTTATATGAATTTGCAACGAAACCGACGCGCATCCAGCCGCTTATCGGTTCGTCGCGATGTTCACGCCAAAAGACGGCCCGTTGGTATGTCCGATAGGAATAAACCGAAGTGAGGGCAAGTGCCAATAGGAATGCCCCAATGATGAGCCACTGCAAACGGCTGAATCCTCTTAGTTTTCGCCAAATTCTCTCAAGCACGCGACCTCGATCTAAATGGCAGGCATCCGCAAGATCCCATTACGATTCATTGACCTTCAGGACGGCAAGGAACGCTTCCTGCGGGATCTCGACCCGGCCCACCTTTTTCATACGCTTTTTGCCTTCTTTTTGCTTTTCAAGGAGCTTCCGCTTTCGCGAGATGTCGCCTCCGTAGCACTTTGCGATAACGTTTTTGCCCATCGCTTTGACAGTTTCACGGGCGATGACCTTGTTGCCGATGGCGGCCTGGATGGGCACTTCAAAAAGCTGGCGAGGGATCAGCTCCTTCATTTTGGCGGTGAGAAGGCGGCCCTTTGCGGTTGCGGTATCGCTATGCAGGATCAGGGAAAGCGCATCGACTGGCTCGCCGGAGACGAGGATGTCCAGCTTGACCAGCTTCGATTCCTTGTAATCCGAAAGGTGGTAATCGAGCGAAGCATATCCGCGTGAGACGCTCTTGAGGCGGTCGTAAAAATCCAGCACGATCTCGTTTAGCGGCAGTTCATAAACGAGCATCACTCGGTCCTTGGTCACATACTCGAACTTTCTCTGAACGCCGCGTTTTTCATCCAAAAGCGGCAGGATCCCGCCGAGGAAGGCGTCGTTGGTCAGGATGGTCGCCTCGATGTAAGGTTCCTCGATCTTCTGAATGCGGGCCGGATCCGGCATCTGCGAAGGTGAATCGATCTCGTGTACCGTGGCGTCCGTGGTCGTGACGCGGTATCGCACCCCTGGAGCGGTTGTGATCAGGTCCAGGTTGAACTCGCGTTCGAGCCGTTCCTGAATGATCTCCATGTGCAGCAGGCCTAGAAATCCACATCGGAAGCCGAACCCGAGGGCGGTGGACGATTCGGGCTCGTAAAAGAACGAAGCGTCGTTCAGCCGCAGCTTGTCCATCGCATCGCGAAGATCCTCGTACTGGGCCGAATCGGTCGGATAAAGCCCCGCGAAGACCATCGGTTTCACTTCCTGGAATCCGGGCAGCGGTTCTGTTACGGGCCGGGCGGCATCGGTTATCGTGTCACCGATCTGGACATCGGCCACCGTCTTGATCGAGGCGGTCAGGAACCCCACCTCGCCCGGGCCGAGTTCGGCGATCGGTGTTGCCTTAGGTCGGTTGACGCCGATGGTCTCGACCAAATATTCTCGGCCGGTATTGAAGAACTTGATCTTTGTGCCCTTCTTGATCGTGCCGTCGATCACCCGGAAAAGCACGATAACCCCGCGGTAGCTGTCATACCAACTGTCAAAGATCAACGCTTTTAGCGGCGCTTTTGCATCGCCTTTCGGGGGCGGAATGTCCTTGATGATCTCTTCTAGGATGTCCTCGACACCGGCACCCGTCTTCGCCGAGGCCAGCACAGTATGTGTGGTGTCGAGTCCTATTATCGTCTCGATCTGTTCCTTGATCCTATCGGGTTCCGCCGACGGAAGATCGATCTTATTGAGGACGGGAACAAGTTCAAGGTCGTTCTCGATCGCGAGGTAGGTATTAGCCAGCGTCTGGGCCTCAACACCCTGCGATGCGTCGACCACCAGCAGGGCACCTTCGCACGCCGATAGCGAACGCGATACTTCGTAGCTAAAATCGACGTGCCCCGGAGTGTCGATCAGGTTTAGTACGTACTGCTTTCCGTCGCGGGCCTTGTAATCCAGCCGCACGGCGTGTGCCTTGATCGTGATGCCGCGCTCGCGTTCGAGGTCCATGTCGTCCAGAAGCTGGTCTTCCATCTCACGTTCGGTTACCGCACCAGTCAATTGCAGTATCCGGTCGGCCAGCGTTGATTTGCCGTGGTCGATATGGGCAATGATCGAGAAATTCCTGATGTTTCCGAGGTCCATTTACAATGCAAAAATCCGCAAAAGATAAACAAATAGAATATCAAAACAGAGCACACACTGCATTTGCGAATCGAGCTTGCGGTGCAAGGAAAAGGTTTTTAGAACAAAACCCGTCCAAAGGCCGTAAGAACGCATAACAAGCTCACAACCCCAATTTTTCTTGATCGAGGTCACAAATTATGAAAAGACAGATCGTCGCGCTCCTGTTTGCCCTTCTGATCGGGCCTACCGCCGTCACTGCCCAGGTCCGGTTCGACCGTTCGCAATACTCGATTCCGCACAAGAAATTCGTGCTAAAGAACGGCCTCACGCTTATCGTTCACGAGGACAAGAACGTACCAATTGTTGCGGTGAACATGTGGTATCACGTCGGTTCGCGAAACGAGAAACGCGGCCGGACGGGTTTCGCCCATTTATTCGAGCACTTTTTCTTCAACGGATCCGAGAATCATCCATACGGGTTTCGGGAAGCGATGGACGACCTGGGTGCGAACAACCGGAACGGTACGACGAATACGGACCGGACAAATTTCTTCGAGGACGTGCCGGTTTCGGCACTGGAAAAAACCCTTTTTCTGGAGGCCGACCGAATGGGCTTTCTCGGAGGCTATATCTCGCAGGAGATGCTGACGCGCGAAAAGGGCGTGGTCCAAAACGAGAAGCGCCAGGGCGAGAACAATCCGTACGGCGGTGTATTCGGCGAGATATCGGAGAAGATGTATCCATATTCTCATCCCTATTCGTGGTCGACGATAGGTTCAATGGAAGATCTGAGCAACGCGACCCTCGCCGACATCAAGGAATGGTATGAAATGTATTACGGGCCGAATAATGCCGTTATTTCGCTTGCGGGCGACATTTCTGCCGAAAAGGCCCTGGAACTGGTGACGAAATATTTTGGCGACATAAAGCCCGGCCCGCCGCTGCCTCGGGCAAAGACCTGGATCCCCGTGCTCGAGCGAGATCTGCGGGATTCGATGGAAGACCGCGTTCCTCAGCACCGGATCTACCGCGCATGGCATGCGCCCGGCTGGTCCGATCCTGAACTGCAGCATTTAAGGGTGTTCGCCGATGCACTATCGGGTTCGAAGAGTTCCCGGCTGGATCGCAAGCTCGTGTACGAGAAGGAGTTGGTGACGAACATCTCCGCCGGGGTAGTCGAACGAGAGCTGGGAGGCATGTTCACCGTTGTGGCCACGGTAAAGCGTGGAATAGATCCTTCGGTCGTCGAACGTGAGATTGATGCCGTGATCAGCGAAGCCCTTCAAAACGGACTGACGTCCGAAGAAGTTCAACGCACACAGAACCGCATACTGGCCGGATTTCTCCGCGGAAGCGAATCGCTTGGCGGTTTTGGCGGCCGTTCCGACATTCTTGCCGGCAGCGAAACCTATGGCGGCAGCCCAGAGGCCTATCTAGACCGGCTTGAGATATTCGCTCGCTCGACGCCGGAACAGATCAAGACTACCGCGAACAAATGGCTCAAGAACCGTCACTATACGATGGTCGTCAATCCGGCCCCGCAGCTTGCGGCGGAACGAAGAGCGATCGACCGAAAGAACGTGCCCGCGATCGGCGGGGCCCCCGAAGTAACCTTCCCGGCGGTCCAGAGGGCAAAGCTGAAGAACGGGTTGAATGTGATCCTGCTCGAACGCCGCTCGACCCCGATCGTTAACGTTGCGCTTGCGGTCGATGCGGGTTCGGCCTCGGAACCGGCCGAGAAAGCCGGCTCTGCGTCGATGGCGCTGAGCCTGATGGACGAAGGTACAAAGACCCGCAACGCCTTCCAAATATCAGACGAACTTGATTCCCTCGGCGCAAACCTCAGCACCGGCAACGGACAGGACCTTTCATTCGTCAGGCTTGAATCAACGTCGGCGAAGTTAGGTGCCGCACTTCCGATCATGGCCGACGTGGTCCTGAACCCGGCATTTCCGGCTGATAAATTCGAACTGGAAAAACAGCTTCGCCTTGCCCAGATAGGACAGGAATTGGCGACGCCTAACGCTCTTGCCTTTCGTGTGATGCCGCAGATCCTGTATGGGTCCGAACACGCGTACGGCAAGCCGTCCAGCGGAACGCCTCGTTCGATCGGGAGTCTCACGCGCGACGACCTGATCAAGTGGCATTCGGCGTGGTTCCGGCCCGCAAGCTCAACGATCATCGTTACTGGCGACACGACGCTGGCGGCGCTGATTCCCATGTTGGAGGAGGCCTTTGGCGGTTGGCCGTCAGGCACAGCTCCAGAGAAGAAGATCGGGGCGGCAAAGTCGTCACCGGCAGGCCGGGTCTATTTGATCGATAAGCCGAACGCGCCTCAGTCAACGATAATGGCTGCCCATCTATCTCTTCCGAGCGGACAGCCGGAGGATCTTGCCGGTGAGCCGCTGTTCCGAAACTTTGGCGGCATGTCAACGTCCCGGTTGAACCGCAACCTGAGGCTCGAAAAGCATTGGAGCTACGGCACGTCCGGAGGGATGCAGAATTATCGAGGGGAGCGGCCCTTTTTCGTACTGGCACCGGTCCAAACCGACAAGACGAAGGAATCGATGGCAGAGGTGTTGAAAGAGATCCGCGGAGTCGCGGGCGACCGTCCGGTGACCGGCGAAGAATTCGAAAGCATTATGCGCAATATGACAATGCGCCTGCCGGGAAGATTTGAAACACTTTCATCGCTGGAAAATGCTGCTGTGAACCTGGTCAATTTCGGGTTGGCGGACGACTATTGGTCAACCTATCCCGCAAAGATCCGAAAGCTCTCGGAAACCGACCTTGCCGCGGCAGGTAAGAAATTCGTCCGCCCTGACGAACTGGTCTGGCTTTTAATCGGTGACCTGAGAAAGATCGAATCGGGTGTCCGCGAATTGGGTTACGGCGAGGTGATCGTGCTTGGCCCCGATGGCAGTCCAAACGCCGTCGCGGACCGATAAAACCGAGTTGGAGCATTTGTCGAATGTCGGCGGTCGGCGAGGCGGGGGCAATGCTCCATGCGCGCAAACAATCGGCACGGGCTTGGGACAAAATACCTTGGATGCCTCGCAAGCTTCTGTTATAATTGAGCTTCAGCTAATTTATGTCTTGATCTTTCGCATTTATTGCGGGGAGGAAACTATTATGAGAAACGAATATGACAGGGATGAAACAAACGCGGCGACAAAATTGACCTATTTATTGATCGGAGGCGGCATTGGGGCGGTCATCGCTTTGCTTTTTGCACCGAAATCGGGAGTGGAATTGCGTGGCGATATAGCCGACGCAACTAGAAAGGGCCTTGAGAAGGGCAAAGAGACGGCGGCGCACCTTCAGGAAAAAGCCGGAGAATACTATGAAGTCTCTCGTGAAAAGGCGAGCGAGCTTTACCAAACAGCCCAGGAAAAAGCCGGTGAGATCAGCGAAAAGGCCCGGAGCGCCGCTGCACAGTCGGTAAATCCATTCACCGCGGCGGTCGAGGCCGGCAAAGAGGCTTACGTGGCCGAGAAGCGAAAGACCGAAGCGAAATCGATAACCGAAGGACGTCCGAGCTATCCGGTCAAGGACGATGAATCCAAGAATTAGCAGATGAACGCTTCTGAACCTCAGTTTTGGATGATGATCGCGTCGATCGTGATCGCGGTTTGCTTCATCGTGATGGCGATATCACTGATCGCGATCGCCGTGATAGTCCGAAAGGTCGTGGGGACCGTTAGACGGTTGGAGGAGCGCGTCGAACCGCTTATTTCAAAGGTCGACGCCATCAGTCTGCAGGGCAAGGAGATGTCCGTTCATTTTACGGAAGTTTCTTCGAACCTATCCATTGCGACGAAGCATCTTGCCGAATCGACCGAACTGATCAAGGAAGAGGTCCACGAACTTCGGCAGATCGTGAGTTCGACCGCCATTACCGCCCGCGACAAGGTCGAACTTGTCAGCAAGACCATCGACCGGACGCAGATGCAGGTGGTGGACACTACCGATTTTGTGCAGGCAAAGATCGTCGAACCGGCCCGCGAGATCGCGGCGATCATGGCCGGCGTTAAGAAGGGCCTTGAAGTGCTGTTCGCTCCGTCGCCGAAACAGATCGACCGGGTTTACGTCGAAGAGGAAATGTTTATCGGCTGAGCAACCGGTGAGATCGACTGATAATGTCGAGAATGCCGCGGATCGATCCGCGGCATTTTTCGTTTGCTATCGGCTTTTCGTCATTGGGAGCGGCTCCTAAAACTGATTCACTCCGAAGGACCGGTCATTCGCATTCATCCCGGCGCAAACGATCCGTAAAGGCGCAAAAAAGGGTTTGGGAAAATGCCCAAACCCAAGATCCTTGGAGAAGATCAATCTTCAGTTGTTGTCGTTCGTATCAGGAGCGGTCTTTCGCTGCTTTCGCATTTCGCGGAACTGTTCCATTCTCTTGCGCATTTCTTCACGCCGAGTCTCGATCTGCTGCTTCTGTTCCGGAGTGAGCACATTCAGGACCTGCTGGCGGACCGACTCACTCTTTGCCCTCATCTGATCGTGAATGGCTTTGATACGGGTCTTCTGGTCTTCGGTGAGGGTTCCGGCACGGCGGGCTTCACGGAACGACTTCATCTCTTCCATCACCGAAGGATCGGGCCGATTTGCTTCGCGGATCTGCCGGATCTGCTCCTTCTGCGTCTCGGTGAGCTCAATGCCCGGGAACATCCCGGCCCTGCCGAACTTCCCGTGCCCTCGCCTTCCGAAACCGCGCATCTTGCCGAATTCCTTACCGGCCATCTTCTCGGCCTTGACCGCTTTATCCTTTTTCGGTTCGACCGGATCCTGGGCCGTAGCCACGACTGCGGCTGAACCCAAAACCACCAGCGAAGCGAATATCGACATGAACTTAAACTTTAATGACATCGTCATACCTCTTTTATTGATATTTTCAAGCAAATGCTTACGTTTACTTTGACGCAGCCGGTTCGCCTTTGGTCTAAAGTTTTGGCCGCCTTGTGGGTAAAGAAATGTAAACTGGCCCTATCTGGGTTAGAATTCTTAAAGTGTCCGGGACTTAACATTTATCGGTCAAACCGCTAAAATACGCGCTTTGGCCGTATTTCGGCCCGAGATCAATTGATGAGATTCCTTTCAGAAATAAACTCACCTGCCGACCTTCGCCAGCTTAAGATCGACGATCTTCAGGAGGTCGCTGACGAGATCAGGGCGTTTATCATCGAAACCTGCTCGCGCATCGGCGGCCACACGGGCGCAAGCCTGGGTGCCGTCGAACTTGCGGTCGCGATGCATTACGTCTTTGATACGCCCCGCGACAGGCTTGTCTGGGACGTGGGCCACCAGGCCTATGCACACAAGATCCTCACCGGGCGGCGGGACCAGCTTCACACGATAAAGCAGCCTGGGGGCTTGAGCGGCTTCCTCCGCCGCGACGAATCGGAGTACGACACATTCGGCGCGGGCCACGCGTCAACGTCGCTCTCTGCGGCACTCGGGATGGCGGTCGCCCGCGACCTTAAACAAGAGGACTTCCAGGTTTGTGCCTTGATCGGTGATTCATCTCTCGCAGGCGGAATGGCGATGGAGGCGATCAATCAGGCAGGACACCTGAAATCCCGCCTCGTCGTGATCCTTAACGACAACGGTATGTCGATCGCTCCCTGCGGTTGGCAGCCTGAGCGGCTATTTGGGCCGTATAAAAGAGGCCCAAAGCTACCAGCACCTCAAGGAAGAGATCGGCGACGCGCTCGAGAGCGTGCCGGGCATCGGCGGTTCGCTCCGGCGGGCGGCGAAATCGTTCAAAGATGCGATCGCCGCGGCAGTCCTGCCGGGAGCTTTGGTCAACGAGCTTGGGTTCAAGTACATCGGATACGTCGACGGGCACAACGTACCGCAGCTTGTCCGGGCCCTCGAGGAAGCGAAAAAGGTCGAGGACGGCCCGGTGATCGTGCACGCTTTAACAACGAAAGGCAAAGGTTTTCCGAATCCCGAAAAAAATTACTACGCCTATCACGCGACAGGGCCATTCGATCCGGAAACCGGACTCCCCTATAAATCGGGCAAGGCCTCGGCCCCGACCTACACTTCGGTCTTCGGGGACACGATGTGCGAGTTGATGGAGACAGACGGCCGCATCGTTGCTTTGACAGCGGCGATGCCCGACGGGACCGGCGTCGACAAAGTGCTTGAGAAATTCCCTGAACGCTCCTTTGATGTCGGCATCGCCGAACAGCATGCAGTAACGTTTTGTGCGGGAATGGCTTGTGAGGGCGTTAAACCGGTCGCCGCGATCTATTCGACGTTCCTTCAGCGTGCTTTTGACCAAGTCATTCACGACATCTGTCTGCAGGATCTTGACGTCACGATAGCGATGGACCGTGCCGGCATCGTCGGGGCCGACGGGCCAACCCACCATGGCCTGCTCGACATCGCATATCTTCGCGGCTACCCGAACATCGTTCTGATGGCCCCAAAAGATGAAGCCGAGATGCGGGACATGATCCTCACGGCGATCGAGCATCCCGGCCCTGCGGCCTTAAGATATCCGCGTGGCAACGGAGTCGGCGTCGATATCAGCGCCAAACCGAAAAAGCTTGAGGTCGGAAAGGGAGAAGTTCTTCGCGAAGGCAAGAATGCCGCGATCGTCGCGTACGGTTCGATGGTGATGCCCGCCCTCGGAGCCGCGGAAAGGCTTGCATCGAGGGGGATCCAGGCCACCGTCGTCAACGCCCGGTTCGCTAAACCGCTCGACAATAAGCTTTTGGAGCGGCTGGCCGAAGAACATGATCTGATCGTTACGGTCGAAGAAGCATATCTGGCCGGCGGATTCGGCTCGGCGGTAATCGAACATCTTGAGGAAGCCGGCCTGCTTGAAGAAGTTTCGGTGATCAGGATGGGCGTGCCAGATGAGATCGTTTCACACGGTGACCCGAAGGCGCTTCTTGCCGGTTACGGGCTGGATGCCGACGGCATCGCCCGCGAGGTTGCCGACGGACTATCGGAAGTTCAGCGGAAGATCAAGGGTACCAAGCGTTTAAGGATAGTGGGGTGACGGCACGATGGCGGCCACGACCTCCAAAGCTCAAGAGTAGAGAAACAGTGAATAATTGATGAAGAAAGAAGCAAAGCCTCAGGAAAACAATAAGATGCCGCTGCTGATCATCGGCGGCGTGCTGGTCGCGGCCGCGATAATCGGCTACTTGTATTACAATTCGTCTCGGACGCCCGGCGGAAACGCAAATCGGGCCGCGAATGCCTCAAACGTCAACTCGAATCGATCGCCTTCCGCGACGGCCCCGCTCGGTGCCAATCCGCCGAATATGATCGGTTCTCCGACGGCGGCTGTCACTATCGAGGAATTTGCCGATTTCCAGTGTGCCGCATGTGCCTCGGTCCATCCGATCCTGAAAGAGATCCAGTCGATCTATGGAAGCCGGATCCGATTCATATTCCGGAATTTTCCGCTCGGAATTCCCCAGCACGACAAGGCGTACGAGGCAGCCGTCGCGGTGGAGGCAGCAGGGTTGCAGGACCGGAACAAGTTCTGGGATATGCAAAACCAACTCTTCGTGAACCAGCAAGCGTGGACGAACAGCCCCAATTACCGGAACCTCTGGGAGGGCTATGCCCAGCAGATCGGACTGGACGTCGAGCGTTTCCGAAATGATATGGCCGGCAGGGCAACCAAAGAAAGGGTTGATGCTGACCTGGCAAGGGGCCGCGGTCTGGGCCTGGATTCGACGCCCACCGTTTTGGTGAACGGAAAGAACATCCCGTTCCAGGCGATGACGGCGGCGAATCTCCGGCAGGTCATCGATTCCGAGATCCAGAATTCGCTCAAAGCGCCGGCCGCAAACAGCTCGAACGAGGCGAATACCTCTCGAAATGCGGCCGCACCCGCGAACGCCCAGTGATCGACGAAGCAGGGGCCAGTGAGGTTACCGGGCCCCCGAAATACCTCTCGATCGCCGCGGCGGTGACCGCCTTGGTCGGCTTCGGCGATTCTATTTACCTGACCATCCATCACTTGACCGCCGAACCGGTCCCCTGCAGCGTTATTACAGGCTGCGAGACGGTTTTGACCAGCTCGTTTGCCGAGATCGGCGGCATCCCCATCGCGGCTTTCGGGGCGGCCGCCTATTTCGCTGCGTTTTCGCTCGCCGTTCTGGCCTTTTACGGGAATCGCCTGATGTGGTTCCTGTTTGGAGTCCTGGCCTGCGTAATGGCGGCTGTAACGGCCTGGCTTCTTTACCTTCAGGCCTTTGTGATCGGGGCATTTTGCCAGTTTTGCCTGCTTTCGGCGGCCACTTCGATTATCCTTTTTATTGCTTCGCTGCTTGGCCGATTCTGGAACAGGAATGGCTGAACCCCGGCTGGGCCCGCTCCGTTACCCATTTGACCTTGTTCATCTAACCGCTCCGTGTCCGGAAGGGAACGGGGTGAAACCATTATTCCATTTTCTACGAAATCAACAGTGTCCCGGGCGGAAGGCCCGAGGCGGGTCCCGGTCTTACAGTTCTTGGACCGAATCGGCCCCGCGATATTTGATGAATTTGTGAGAATACGGTAGCTTTACGATATACAGGCCATTCAAAATTAGTTGCAGTGGTAGAAGGTATCCTTAACAGAATTGCTGCCGGAGATAAGACCGCCGTCGACGAGTGCTTGAAAAAGTACGGCGGCTTGGTTTGGTCGCTTTCTCGCCGCATGCTTCGGAACTCGGACGATGCCGAGGACGCCGTTCAGGAGATATTTCTGGATGTTTGGAAGAATGCGGCAAAATTCGATGCGAGCCAGGCTTCCGAGACGACTTTCATCGCGATGATCGCCAGACGGCGTCTGATAGACCGTATCCGGTTCACGTCACGCCGGATATCGGCTGATGCTTTAGACGAGGTTATGACGGAACCTGTGGACCGCGCGGATAAGAAGATGCAGATCTCTCTTGAAGCTAATGACGCGGTTAGGGCATTGAATTCCCTTCGTCCGGAACAGCGTGAGGTTCTTCAGCTGTCCATCGTGCAGGGCCTCTCGCACCAGGAGATCGCCGACCGCACGGGCATGCCGCTCGGGACCGTTAAGACCCATGCAAGACGGGGGATCCTTCAAGCAAGAGAATTTCTGGGATTGGCCGGGGTGAATACTATCAAGGAGGTGCGGGCATGACAGATCATGAAAAAGAATTGATGCTCGACCTTCTTGTCGAAAAGTTCGTTTACGGGCTTTCGGACGAAGATTCGAAGAAGCTTGAGGGCCTTGGTCATGAGCCGGCTGAGGCGGAGTCGATCGAGCTTACGATAGCCACGTTGGGAATGGTCGATCTGCCGGCAGAAGATCAGATGCCTTCCCACCTCTACGCGAGATTGAAAGAGGCCGCCGGCGAAGTTATCGACGTGGCCGATGCGCCGAATGCCGGGGCCGAAGAACCGGCACCCCGCGAGATCGTGCTTTCCGGACAGCCTTCCGGCTCGTGGTTCGGCTGGCTTGGTTGGGCCGCCGCCGCCGCCGCATCGATCGCGCTGGTGGTCAGCCTCTTCGTACCGCGTGGGGGGCCGCTAGTTGCCGGACCCGCCGTACCGACACCGACCCCCGAAGTTCGGCCGGACCCCGCAAGGGAAAGGCAGGAAATGATGCGGAGCGGCGAGATCGTTGTTGCCGAATGGGGCAAAGGCAACGTTGACGAGCTGGCCTCGGTTTCGGGTGATGTCGTCTGGAGCGACGCGAAGCAAGCCGGTTACATGCGTTTCCGCGGCCTTCCGAAGAACGATACAAGCAAGGAAACATATCAGCTCTGGATCTTTGACGAGACCCAGGACCCGAAAACACCGATCGACGGCGGGACATTCGACATAACAAGCGATGGAGAAGTCATTGTCCCGATCGACGCTAAGCTCAAGGCGAAGAATCCGTCCGCATTCGCCATCACGATCGAGAAGCCCGGCGGCGTGGTCGTATCGAAGCGTGAAAAGATCGCTTCGCTGGCCGCCGTGAAACCAAAAGAGGCCTGAGCCCGTACCAGAGATTTGAATCGAAAGAAATGCCGCTTCCGGCCGGGGACCTTGGAGGATCCCGGACGGAAGTATCGTCGTTAATTCTCAATAATTAGTAGGAGTTTGCCATGCGAATCAAGAAGATCTTCGCCGGGGCCGCTATCATGCTGCTGACGGCCAATTACGGTGTGCTTGCCCAAAGATCGGATAAACTTCCCCCGATAAACGTCAAGGAATATTCCCTGAAGAACGGGCTCAAAGTGCTTTTGCACGAGGACAAGTCGACGCCGGTCGTGTCGGTCGGCGTTTGGTATCACGTCGGGGCTAAGAACGAGGTCGAGGGACGTACGGGCTTTGCTCACCTGTTCGAACATATGATGTTCCAGGGTTCAAAGAACTACGATGCCGACTATTTCACCCCGCTTCAGGAGGCCGGGGCCTCGATAAACGGGACGACGAATCAGGACCGGACCTGGTATTTCGAAACGGTACCGTCGAATTTCCTCGAACTCGCATTATTCATGGAGTCGGACCGCATGGGCAACCTCCTCCCCGCGATGACGCAGCAGAAGCTGGACAATCAAAGGGATGTGGTAAAGAACGAACGCCGTCAGCGGGTCGACAATCAGCCTTACGGGACCGCGTTCGAGAAGATCGGCGCGATCATGTTCCCCAAGCCGCATCCATACAATTGGACCACGATCGGCTCGCTTGAGGACCTGCAGGCTGCGTCTATGGATGACGTCCAATCGTTTTTCCGCCAGTACTACACGCCGAACAACACGGTGCTTGTCCTTTCGGGCGATTTTGATGAAAAACAGGCGCGGGGCTGGATCGAGAAATACTTCGGCTGGATGCCGAAAGGGTCTGATATCAAGCGTCCGAATCCGGATCAGCCCAAACTCGACAAGGAAATTCGAATGACCGTCGAGGACAGCGTGCCGCTGCCGCGCCGCTATATGATCTGGCACGGGGTCCGGGCCTACGCGCCGGATGAGCCGGCCCTCGATTTCCTGAGCTCGATTCTCTCGAACGGCCGGACCTCGCGGCTGCAGAGCAACCTCCTCTACGGAAAGGAACTGGTCCAACAGGTTGGCGCCAACAACGGGACCAACGAGATCGCGGGACTTTTCCAAATACTGGCGACAGCACGGCCCGGCAAGAACCTTGACGATATCGAGAAGGAGATCGATGCCGAGATCGATCGGATAAAGAAGGCACCGCCATCAGAAGAAGAAATGGCAAGGGCCTTGAACACGATCGAATCGCAGACGATCTTCGGGCTTCAAACGGTGCTCGGAAAGGCAAGCCAACTCGCCGCATTCTCAGGCTATCTGGGCAAGGCAAATTGGTTCCAGGACGACCTTGACCGGTACCGAAAGGTGACGCCCGCGGACGTTTCGCGGGTCGCAAATCAGTACCTCACAGCCAACCGGCTGGTTATGACGTACGTTCCCGGTACGCGTGAGACGCCGCGCAGCCGACGGGAGGCCGATCAGACCACGACCGGAAAGACCGAAAAACCGGATGAGGCGAAGATCGCGGCCCAGGCCGCTGCGCTTCCAAAGCCCGGGCCTGATCCGAAATTCTCGACCCCTCCGATTGAAAAGACAAAGCTTTCAAACGGCCTTGAGGTTTGGATGGTCGAACACCGCGAACTGCCGATCGTTTCTATGAATATGGTCTTCAAGACGGGTACCGTCAACGAACCCGATGACCGTTTCGGTGTTGCCGACATGGCGGCATCGCTCCTTGATGACGGTACCAAGACGCGGTCTGCCGAAGACCTCGCCAACCAGCTTCGCCAGATCGGCGTGAGCGGGATCAATGCCGGTTCGAATTGGGATTCGTCGAACGTTTCGATCCAGACACTTACCAAGAATCTGGACAAGGCGCTCGAGATCTACGCTGATGTCGTGCAGAATCCGGCGTTCCCGGCCAAGGAGCTAGAAAGTGTCCGCGCCCGGGCCCTCGTTGGGCTCCGTCAGCAGCGGTCGAACCCGAACGCGATCAGCAACGTCGCGTACAACAAGGTACTCTACGGCGACCATCCCTATGGCCGCGACAATAACGAAGAGTCGATCAAAGCGATCACCCGCGACGACCTGATCAAGTTCTACGAGGCTAATTATCGGCCCAACAACGCCACGCTGATCGTGGTCGGCGATTACAGCAAGAGCGAGCTGAAGGCAAAGCTTGAAAAGGCCTTTGCCGGCTGGAAGCCGGCATCGGTACCGGCAAAGTCCCTGCCAAAAGTCGAACCGCTCGAAAAGACCCAGATCTATCTTGTGGACCGGCCGAATTCCGCGCAATCGGTCGTCTCGATCGGACACGTCGGCATCGACAGGATGCACCGCGACTATTTCCCCGTCCTTGTGATGAACACCATCCTCGGCGGAGGATTCACCTCGCGGATCAACATGAACCTTCGTGAGGACAAGGGCTACACCTACGGAGCCCGCAGCGGATTCAGCTTCCGGCGAGGTGCCGGGCCTTTCACTGCCGGCGGCGATGTGCAGACCGCGGTCACGAAAGAGTCGATCCAGGAGTTCATGAACGAGCTAAACGCGATCAGGGGCACGCGGCCGGTCACCGCCAGAGAGCTTAATTACAATAAGCAAAGCCTGATCCGGCGTTATCCTGCCGCCTTCGAGACGATCGGCGGGATGTCGAATCAGCTTGCCACGCTGGTGACTTACGGCCTTCCCGATACGTATTTCAATGAATACATCGCGAAGGTGAACGCGGTATCGCTCGCGGATGTCAATCGGGTCGCAAAGACCTATCTCGACCCGTCCAAGATGGCTATCGTTATCGTCGGTGACCGCAGGGTGATCGAACCAGGCTTAAAAGAGCTCGGCTACTCGATAATCCTTCTCGACGCCGAGGGCAACCCGATCGCCGGCTGATCATTGTCAAAGCCGGAAACGCGAAAAGGCGGGCCGTCAAAAGCCTGCCTTTTCATTTTCCCTGCGTCCCTGAACGATGTTACAGCGGGTGGTCCTGTTGCGAAGATCAGCCCCGCTTACTTCCTGATCAGCACTACCGGGCTCTGCTCGGCTTCCCTTATCTTCGAAAAGAAGTTCAGGACTTCGGAATATTTGTTCGACGGCACCGATGCCCGCTTTGTGATCAACGATCGCGTGAAGAGCAGCTTGCCGTCCTTTAATTCGTACTTGGTTTCGTAGGTTCCGAAGGACATGTTCATATTGACAGGTTCGGGCATCTCGTCAACCTCGAAGCCATTAGGCAGTTCGACGTGCACTTCCTCGGTAAACGAATTCGACTCAAAGGTGATCGGATGCTTGCGGGATTTTTCGGTAAGCGTCAGTGAGTTCGTCCTGCTCGCAACGGCCGGTTTGAACACCAAAAGGCGGTTCTGCATCAGCTGGCCATATGAAGGAGCCGAAAACTCGATATCCATGTCAAAGGTGGCCTTATCGGCGCCGTCGCTGGGTGAAAAGCTTATAAGCTTTGCGGCCGTCGCCCCCCGCGTCA
Organism: Chloracidobacterium sp.; assembly: GCA_016716365.1. Classification (GTDB taxonomy): domain Bacteria; phylum Acidobacteriota; class Blastocatellia; order Pyrinomonadales; family Pyrinomonadaceae; genus OLB17. The sequence goes on from JADJWM010000017.1 coordinate 358,234, forward strand.
GCCATCGCTCGATCGATCTGCGAAAGTCGTCCGCCGACACCGAACGCAGGAGCGTCCGCGGCTGCCGCGATTCCTGGCCCGAAACTCTTTCACGGATCGTTCCCTTGATGTCGCCCGTTTCGGTGATGGCGAACCGCGTCTCGCGGTTCCATGCATTGAAATCAGCAGGTGTCACGGGCATCTCGAACAGCCCGCCTTTTTCACCGGCGATGATCAGGCCGTTGCTGCCCTGAAGGTAGTCCGGCAGATCGCCGACCGGCGTGAACTGGTCCGTCGCATCGAATATCAGCAGCCGGCCAAGCTCTTTGTGCACGGTCACCGTCGGGCCCTCCACGCTATCAGATACCTTGACCGCGATAATGCAGTGATTGAATTGGCGAGGCGATGACCATTCCGCCCTGACGAAACCGGGATCACCGGAGTAGATGATAACCGGATACGCTTCGATCTTGAGCGATCGGAGCATTGCCCGCATCAGGTTCGCCTTGTCCTTACAGTCACCATATCCCCGGCCCAGAACAAGATCCGAAGAGCGGGGCTTCATCCCGTTCCCGTAGCCGACACCGATATCGATCGAAATATACTGCAGGTTCTGCACGAACTTTCCGATCGCCTGTATCTTTTCAAGCTCGGTTTTCGCTCCGGCGGTCAATTCGCGGGCCTTTGCTGCGACCTGTTCGTTTACGATCACGGCTGCATCGTACATCGGTGTCGCCCAGCGTGAGACCTCGCCCCAGTTTGCAAAGGTCCGGACGGCGGCCTGGTTGTCCGTCGGCGGATTGTAGTTAATGGCGATCCGCGGAACCAGGTTCGTGAAGGTCGGGCTCATCGGTTCGAACGAGATCGGCGGAAGGTCCCGAAGCTCCCACGTATAGGTCGATCCATCGACCCGCGGCGTCACCGCTGCATGATTGAACGTTAAGCTCGAGGCGTTCCAGCCCGATGGAAGCGTCAGTACCAACTGCGACACGATCGTCGGGTGGCTGTCCTGGAAAAGCCATTGGTGCTGATAGAAAAGCGGCCGGTCTTCGGTCGTCGACGTGAACCCGAACACATAGCCGATGTCCGCCGCACCCGAGGCATTGATGATCTTCACACGGCCTTCGTCATATATATCGTCCGGGTCGGAGATGATATCGGCCGTTTCCTTTTTGCCGAAATCGGTGACGGCCCCGCCAGGCGCGATCAGCCACGCCTGCAAATTCTTGACCTCGCTGAACTTGGACAAATAAAATGCCCGTGCGATGGCATCGCGGATCCCTTCCTTCTGAAGGATCTTGATCGCTTTTCGCTCGACCGTTACGATTCGGCCGCCCGAATCGAGGGTAACGGCTTCTTCGTGAAAGAGAACCACCGCGTCAACTTCTTTTTCATAGCCCCCGACCGCCGTCCGCGAGGCCTGTTTCAGCCATTCCGGAGCGTCCGCGGCCGCAGTTGAAACGCAGAGGGCCGCCGCGGCGAGGACCATCGAGATTGCAAACCTTACACGAACTAACATTGTCCACCTCCGGGGGGTGCAAGCCGGCACCTTTGAAACGAGTCTTTCGGACCTAATCCTGGCGAAGCGTGATGGTGTGAGAGTCGGTCTTATGAAACATGTCGAAGACGTTCTTCAGCGCCGGATATGAACTCGCGGCGAACAGGATGTTCTTCCTCGCACCGAAATGGAACTTCCGCTTCACTATCAACATGTGCTTCTCCGTGTCGTACTTGATATCGAAAACGATCGAGCCGATCCTGTTAGTGTCGCTGAACGGCAGCGGGTTCTCGGCATTGTCGAGCTTGAACCCCTCGGGCAGCGTGATGTTGATCGTGTCCGTTTCAGACCACGCATAGTTGAAAAAGATGTCGTACTTTCGGGTCGAGCTCGAAAAGAGCGCGGACGGGCCGTATTCGAAGAAACTCGGCTGCAGGAACAGCCGCCGCCCCGTCTTCTGTGCGTAGCCCGGCACTTTTACCTTGTAGCGATGGACGACGGGTTTCGACGTGTCGTGAATGTTCTCAACGGTGATCGCCGAAACCTCGGCCGAGCTGATCCTCGCTTTCAGTCCGTTACTAATGAATTCCGTCTGTTTGTCCGGGGTCTCATCGTAATTTGACTGGCGGAAGACGATCGCAGGCTGGCCGCCGAGTTCGACCGTCACGTCGCCTTCCAGTGTGCCGTCGGCCGCCAGCGCAAAGTTCGCCGTCCGCTTGTAATTGTTCTCATCGTGCGTAAGCGCGGGTGTCTCGGCCCAGAGATAATTGTTTTTCCCTACCATTAAGACATACGAATCCTCCTCGAACCACGACAGCGAACCGAACGGCATGAACGGGTCGCACGGATTGAAATACTTAAAGTTGTTGTTGTCTCCGATCGCGATACCCGCAAAATGGATCAGTCTTTCGTTGGTCATGTTCGGGTTGAAGAACATTTGGCTTCGGTTCCCGGTGTATGCGAGCCTGACGTCGAAACCGAGGGCTCCGGCGAATGCGCCGAAAAGGTAATCAACATAGGCAGGTGCCGGAGCCATCTTCCGCTGAAGAATATCGCCGATCGACTTTGGGCCGGGCATCTTCTCTCGTTGTTCATCCGTGACCTTGGGGTCGTAATAGACGTTATGGATCTGCTTCTGGCTGTATTCGTAAAGGCGCCGAAGCTTCTCTTCGTTCGTCGTCGCCCCGGCGACGATCTCTTCGGCGGCCGCCTTGACCTTTTTATCCGGTTTTAGAATGAAATCCAGTATGCGGCCGCGTTCGCTCGCGACGGCACCCCAGTAACCGCGTACATCGCCCGGGTCTTTAATGACGAACGTCAATCCGGACATGCTGGCCGCGGTCAGCTGGACCCTTGTAGAGGTGAGAAAGAGCCATGGCCGAACCTGGTCTTCGGGCGGCATCCGCGGTTCTTCCTTGAAAGCCGGAACGTTGCGACGCTCGCCCAGGAAGAAGCCTTTCTCGTCTTTAACGAACGTAAAATCCTTGGTGTTATAGGCCTGGTACTCGGGCTCCTTCGAGTTCGGCTTGTAGTAATAGGCCATGTGACGCACCGGGATATCGCGCTGAAGCGGCAATCGCATCCCCGAAGCTCCCGCATCGTCGATCGCTTCCTTGTAACGGTATTCGACGATCACGCCCGGTTCGATATTCGGCACCGCAAATGACTTCGCCTTGACCTTGACCCCGCTCGCCCGAATGATCTCGCGCTCGAAAATGTCCTTCTCGGCAACTTCGACGATCGTACCGTCCGCTTTGATCACGCGCGCCGATAGATTCCTTATCTTTGTGCCTTTCGTGAACGGGATGTCGAATTTGCTGAATTTTTCGCGCCCGCGTTCGGTGAAGATCTTCACTCGAACGTAGTGCCACATGTCGAGATCATCCCTGGAAGAATCGTCGATCCGCATCTCCCAAAGAAGGGCTTCGGCGTCGGCGTCTTGTTCGACCACAGGTGCCCCGGCGGCGATGTCTTCGGGCGGCACTGCCCGCCAGTTCTTGTCCTGGGCCGGCAGCGGAACGAATAGCAGAAGGACGATCAGGGCCGTCGACAAAATACAGGACGGGCCCGTCAGGAGAGATCTCATAATTGACTCCAAGTGTGGTTTCGGGAACTTTGAGGTGCAACCCAAGGGAGGCCGCGACAATGACTTCTAGTATGGGCGTTCGCGGCCGTTACCGGCCCGCCCATTTTCACTAGATTACTGAAAACTTTGAGGAAATCCAAGACCTTTTTTCGCGCCTCGATATGTTATAATCACGGATTTGAACTAACTTGCCTTAATAAACTACTTACTGGAGAGGATTATGTCCGCTGGTTATAGCAAGATAAAGGAACTTCTGGGTTCCGAAGCAGAGAATTTACTTGACCACGTTTCAAATACGATCCCGAAAGGATCGCTTCACCTGCCGGGGAGCGACTTTGTCGACCGCGTCTGGATGGCGTCGGACCGGACCCCTGCGGTGCTCAGAAGCCTCCAAACCCTTTACGGCAACGGGCGGCTCGCCGGCACCGGTTATCTTTCGATCCTGCCCGTCGATCAGGGCATCGAACATTCGGCGGGGGCCAGTTTCGCACCCAACCCGGAGTATTTTGATCCGGAAAACATCGTCAAACTCGCGATGGAGGGCGGCTGCAATGCCGTCGCATCGACCTTTGGCGTCCTCGGGTCGGTCGCCCGTAAGTACGCTCATAAGATCCCTTTCATCGTGAAGATCAATCATAACGAGCTCTTGACCTACCCGAATGCGTTCGATCAGGTCATGTTCGGCACCATCGAACAGGCCCGTAACATGGGCGCGATCGCGGTCGGAGCGACGATCTACTTCGGATCGGACAACGCGACCCGGCAGATAACGGAGGTCTCCGAAGCGTTTGCATATGCTCACGAACTCGGGATGGCGACGATCCTTTGGTGTTATTTACGCAATTCGAAGTTCAAAACGGCCGAAGGCGACATGCACACCGCCGCCGACCTTACAGGACAGGCGAACCACCTCGGGGTAACAATTCAAGCCGACATCATTAAGCAAAAGCTGCCCGAGCGGAACGGCGGTTACAACATCCTCAATACCGAGAGCAGTTACGGAAAGACGAATCCGAAGGTCTATTCCGACCTGACCAGCGACAACCCGATCGACCTCGTGCGTTATCAGGTGGCGAACTGTTATATGGGACGCTGCGGCCTGATCAACTCGGGCGGTGAATCAAAGGGCTCGGGCGACCTGGCCGATGCGGTCCGCACGGCTGTGGTCAACAAACGCGGCGGCGGAACGGGCCTCATCTCCGGCCGAAAGGCGTTCCAGCGGCCGATGTCCGAAGGCGTCGAACTTCTCAATGCGATCCAGGATGTCTATCTCTGCAGCGAAGTGACAGTGGCCTGACCACTCGGATTGAATTTGTCTCAAGAGAGCGGCCCGGAAATGGCCGCTTTTTTGTTTGAACATTACCGATCCGATGACCGTATCGGTAATTCAGTCACAAGATCCGCAGCGGTGGTGTTTTCTCTTCGGACAATTCCCTTAATTTCCGCCGGGGTAAATATGAATAAATATTGGTTTGTTTTCGTCATCGTCGCCGCGACCGCTTTCGGCGTTCCCGCTTTTGCCCAGACCCACCCGCCGACGGGTGCCGCGCCTCAAATGACCGCGGAAAAATGGCGCGAAGACCTGCGGTTCATGGCCGCCGGGATCGAAAAGCTGCATCAGAATGCGTTTCACTCGGTATCGCGCGAAGAGTTTTACCGGGAAGTGAACGCACTTGAGCAAAAGATCGGATCGCTCGAAGACCATCAGGTCGTTGTCGAATTGATGCGTATCGTCGCACTGGTGGGCGATGGCCACACAGGGCTTCGATGGGGGGCTCCTCTTGCGGCTGCGGGTGTATTGCCCGTGCGTTTCTATTATTTTGAGGACGGGATATTCATTCAAAACGCGCTTCCCGAACACAAGGATCTTCTCGGTGCAAAGGTCGTCGCCGTTAATGGCGTCGCGGTGGACAAGGCCGTCGATAAACTAAGGCCCTACATTTGGCGGGATAATGAAATGGGGGTCAGAAGCAATGCCCCGATCTATTTGTCCGTGCCGCCGATTCTTCATACCGTCGGACTTTCGAATTCGAAGAATTCAGCGAGGTTCACCCTTTTGAAGGAGGGAACCGAGCGGACCGTCGACCTCAAACCGACCGCGAAGCTCAATGAGTTGTGGGACCCGCCCGCATCCTGGCTGTCCGCCCGAGCCGGCGATGCGCCGGTGCCGCATTGGCAAAAACAGCCGGAAAACAAATATTGGTCCGAAATATTGCCCGAATCGAGGACCCTTTATATTCAATATAATGAGGTCCAGAACAAGCCGGAAGAATCGATCGAGGCGTTCTTCAATAGAGTGATCGAGTCGGCTGAAAATCAGCCCGTTGAGAGGCTTGTTATTGACCTGAGGCGAAACGGCGGCGGCAACAACTACCTGAACCTACCCATCACCATCGCGGTGATAAGATCGAAGTTCAACGTTCGCGGGAAGTTATTCGTCATTACCGGCCGCGAGACGTTTTCGGCCGCCCAAAATGCAGTAAACGACCTGGAAAAATATACGAACGCGATCTTTGTCGGCGAACCGACCGGGGCCTCGCCGAACCATTTCGGCGACGCCCGTCCCATCATCCTACCGAACAGCCAGGTCCGCCTCCAGGCTTCTACGCTCTGGTGGCAGGACAAGGACCCTCGCGATGTCCGGGTCTGGAAAGCGCCCCACATTGCGGCCGACCTGACGTTCGAGGATTACAAGAAAGGACGCGATCCGGCTATGGAAGCGATCCTCAGATACAAACCGAAGCCGACCCTCCGCGACATCGTCAACGAGGCACGGGCTAAGGGGGATGTAGCCGGTTTTATCTCAAAGTATAAAGAATTCAAGGCCGACCCGGAACACAAGTACGAGGACACGCTGACCGTTCTGAACCAGGTCGGACATTTCCTGCTCGGACAGAAAATGAACAACGAAGCATTGTCGATCTTCAAGATCAATGCGGCCGAAAACCCCAATTCGGCAATAGTTCACCAAAGTCTCGGCGATGTCTACGCGATCATCGGCGACAAAACGGCCGCTATCGCCAATTACAAAAAGGCATTGACGATCGATCCTAAGATCGGGCCGGCCGCGGCGGCTTTAAAGGAGTTGGAAAAGAAATAGATCTGCAAGATTCCGGCAAGTAGGAGACCGGCGATCAAAAAACGACAAAAAAAGCGCCCGGACGGTTTCGTCAGGGCGCACTTCTTTGCCTGCCGGTTTTCTTCTATCCCTATTTAATCGAATAGCTTCGATGGATAGTTGCGATCCATTGATCGGTCTTGATGAATCCCGAGCCGGCTTCCTTGAATTTTTCAGGCAGGCCGGCCTTTTGAATGTCCTCAAGCGACTTTCTCGCTTTCATAGCGTCCGTAACGATCTTTACGGATTCGACCAGCAATGCGTGATAATTTTTCAGGTCGGCATGGGTCGAGACCGGGCCGTGGCCGGGGATTATCTTCGCGTCGGGAGCCACCTTGGGAATGAGCGCCCCGATGTTATTGATCAAACCCTGGACGCTCCCTCCGCTGTCTATATCGACAAATGGAAACCGGTCCACGAAGAAAGTATCGCCGAAATGAACCACGTTCGCCTTTGTAAAATAAACGATACTGTCGCCGTCGGTGTGCCCGTTCGGATAATGAACAAGACGGATCTCTTCGCCGTTCAAATGGATCGACATGCTCTCGGAATAGGTCACGATCGGCAGGGCAAACGACGGGTATGGCGGGGTTGACCGGCCGAAGACCACCGGCGGATCGAGCAGGCGTTTCCGAACGTTTACGTGAGCCACGATGGTCGAGTCCTTGCCGAAGGTTTCGTTACCCTGAGTATGATCGCCGTGCCAGTGAGTGTTAAGGACGAATCGCGGCTTATCGCTTCCCAATCCTTTGAGCGCCGCCGCGAGCTTTGGCGCGACGTCCCTGTAATCATCGTCAACGATCAGAATGCCCTCCGGCCCGACGACGGCTCCGATGTTGCCGCCGCGGCCTTGAAGCATATAGACGTTACCGTTTACCTTGGTCGTCCGGACCGTGACGTCCTGTGCCCTCGGGAAATGACTGTCGTTGCCATGCCCGAAGAGTGCCGGAGCGGCAATGGTCGAGATCAGAAGAATGCTCAATGTTCTTCGCATTTGATGCCTCCTGGTTCAGATAGTGAGCGGTTTCGGGAATTATAGCAGAACCGGCACGAAGGGACATTAACCCGAGGGGCGCTTCACATCGACAGGAATGGGTTCGACGCACGTTCCCGTCCGACGGTGGTATCCGGCCCATGCCCGCAGCAAACGGTGAAATCATCCGGCAGCGAAAGTATTTCGGAACGGATAGACCCGATCAGCCTTTGAAAATTCCCACCGGGGAGGTCTGTCCGGCCGATCGTCCCGCTGAATAGGCAGTCACCGCTGAAGACGGTCCTCTCGTTCTCCTCAACCAGAACGATATGGCCAAGCGTATGACCCGGACAATGCCTGATCTCGAAGCGAAGTTCACCCACCTCAAGCACGTCCTCGTGTTCGGCAAACCGCGTGATCTTTGGCGGTTCCGCGTAGTCCATTCCGAGGGCAGCAAGCTGGTGCGGCTGGATACCCATCAGCATGGGCTGCTTTGGAAGGGAATAATATAGTTCCGCCTCTTCCCGGTGTGCGATGACGTCGGCCTCCGGAAAGCGGTCGTGCAGATAGGCGGCCCCGCCGACGTGGTCCAAATGCCCGTGGGTCAGGCAGATCGCGGCCAGGTCAAGGCCGTTCTGTTCGATATATTCAACAACCTCCGGCGATTCTTCACCGGGATCGATACAGATCGCCTTGCCGGTTTGCTCGCACGAAACAACTCGGGTGTTTTGTTGGAACGGGGTCTGGACGAATTCCGCGATCTTCATTCGGAGATAAGTCTATCAAGGTAATGTTCGGGATCGAAATCGTCGGCGGTTCGGCCCCTAAGAATGAAGACGATAGCTTTGCGATAGGTCAGTTCGTCGGGCTTTCCGGTGAAACAGGGCGCCTCATTCTCTTCCAGGCTCAGGTAACTGTTCAGGCAGTTCAGCAGCATCCACAGAAGGACCTCGGCATCCGAACCGATCGGATTGTGGCGGATTATCGACGCACGGTCCTCCGCGATCCCGTCGCAGATCCTCTTGAATTCTGATTCAGAGATCTTCCCCATTCCTTCGGTCGTGATCAGGCAGCAGTTCGGTCAAAATGACTGAATGAAAAGCGAACAGAATGTATGCATCTGCACAGAGTCTGTACTGTTTCGGAACACGCACTTCGGTTGAAATGTTCGACGCGCACCGAATTCATGGTCGTCTCAAACTTCGCCGGCTTTGGCACACGCGTTGCACTTGCTTCGAAGGGATTGACACGACATCTTCGTCACTGAAGAAGATCTTCATAAGCTCCAGGGTAACAGCGAACGCAGGGAAGGTTGGGAGCCGGGTTGCAGAGCCCGGCTCCCCATACAAAAACCCGGAGGAACGATCTTCTGAAGCTTTGAGAAAAAGGCCGGCTCGCTTGGGGGTAATCTTCGCGTGTGGGCACGAAGAATGAACCGGCCTTTTTCTCAAATTATCCACGGAGCCTCCAGAATTTGATATTTGAGAACTGCGAACCGAAAGCTCTCGATCCTTTTCTTCTAGGGTGAACATCTTTCTTCAATTATCTCGCTAACTCAGAGTTTTCGGATACAGTCTCAAACAAGGCCGCCGCCCTTCCCAGGGGAGCGGCCTTATTCATTTTCTTCGTACATGTAATAGATCGACCGTTCCATTCCAACCTTTTCGTAAACTTTCTGAGCATTGACGTTATCGTGTTCGACATACAGCCGGTAGCCGCATACGTTCCCCTTGCCGGCCGCAAGCTCTTTGACCTTTTCATAAAGCCGCCGGTAAACGCCGCGGCCGCGTGCCTCCGGAACGATATAAACGCTCTGGATCCACCAAAACCATTTGTTTCTCCAATCGCTCCACTCGAATGTGACCATCAGGCCGCCGACGATGTTACCGGCGTCTTCCGCAACGATATAGAACCCTTTGTTCGGGTCTTCGAAGACGGCCGCAACGCCGGGGCGGAGCACCTCCGGTTCAAGACGTTTGCCCTCGGTCTCGAGGGCCATTTTCTGATTGAAATCGACGAGGGCATCGATATCGCCCTTTACGGCCGCGCGGATGTTCATTTTGTATCGCTGCTTGACGTAAGCTGAACCGCCCACTAACCTAGAATGTTTTGCCTCCCGGCCGCAACCCGGCCGTGTGGATGCATTTGCGTTGAGATCGTTCGAGCATCTATGAAACTAAGGATACTCTATCACGGCAATTGCTTCGACGGCGTCTCGTCGGCAGCCATATTCACCAAATTCTATCGGGCTAAGGTCGCTTCCGACGCTGAGATTTCCTATACGCCGACGATGCATCGTGCCGGTAACGCATTTGACCGCGATCAACTCGACGGTGACGAGAATGCGATCGTCGATTTCAAATATTGCCCGGACGAAAGGCTTACTTGGTGGTTCGATCATCACCAATCGGCCTTTTTGTCCGACGACGACGAGCGGCATTTTCTTGCCGACACATCTGGAAAGAAGTTCCTTGACACTCATAGTAAATCCTGCGCTGAATTCATCGCACGGATCACGAAAGAGCGGTTCGATTTTGAGGACGACTCGCTCGCCGAGCTGATCGAATGGGCTCATATCATCGACGGGGCTCTTTATGAATCGCCGGCACAGTGTGTCGAGCTACGTTCGGCAGCCTTGAAGCTGATGCAGGTCATCGAAGGCGAGAAGGACCCGGGGTTTGTGGAGAAGATCATACGAATGCTGACCGAGAAGAGCCTCGACGAGATCGTCGAGAGCGGCCAGATCCAGGCTAAGATCGAACCGATCCTCGAACAGCATTGGGCGACTGCCGAGGTAATAAGGAAGCGTGCCGTATCTGAACGCGGTGTTGTGAGCTTTGACCTGGCGGGGACGGGCATTGAGGGCTATAATAAGTTCATTCCATACTACTACCACCCGGAAGCGACATATGTCGTCAGCCTCAGCCAGAGCGATTTCCGGACCAAGATCTCGGTCGGATCGAACCCCTGGGCCCCTCGGCCGCGTGAACACAATATTGCCGAATTGTGCGAGCGTTACGGCGGCGGCGGGCACGCGGTTGTCGGGGCCGTGTCGCTGCCGCCAAATGCTCTCGACCTGGGCCGTCAATATATGGGTGAGATCATCGACGAACTCCGGTTCGCTGATTAAATGGATCAGATCGAACCACATCGGCTCTTGAGTCCCAAACGACAAAAAAAGGCGGCACCGAGGCCGCCTTTTGCAGTCTTTACAAGAAAACTCAGCCCTTCACGAAGACCATGGTTGACGTGTTGGTACCGCGAGGCGTAGCCTGCTCACGTTCGATCGTGAGTGTCTTACCGTCTTCGCTCAGCGACCAGGTTTCCTTCGTGGTCATATCACCCATTTGGGTCGTCAGGGTCCGGGAAAGGTGCAGCTTGCCGCCTTCAGACTTGGCTTTGAAGGTCTGAGGTATCTTGCCCATTTGCGTCTCGATCTCGGACTTTGTCTCTTTTCCGGTCAGATCGTAAACGGTCGTCCCGTCCCCGCCTCCGAAGCCGCCGCGGCCGCCTCCGCCGCCTCCGGGCGGGCGTTGCGCGTCTGCCGGTGGGGCGGCACGCTTGGTCGCGGTCGTTACTTTAAGCTCGGTCTCGGTCTGGGCGACCGTTAAGGTCATCGATTCGATCCGCATCCGTTCATCCAATTTCGATTTGCTGGCGTCCAGCGTCCAGGTGCCGGCATAGCCGCCTTTTTGGGCGAATGCGGCCACCGAAGAAAGGCACAGCACCGTCAATAGAAACAGCACTTTTCTCATAGAGATCTCCTTGAAACAAAAATATGAATAGGTCCGGACATTAGACGCGGGCCAACGGCGCTTGGTTCAGGCGCAAGTGTAAAGTTATGTAAAGTTTACGCCGCTTCGGCAGAGCCGCCCGGGCCCGAGTTCAACTTGCTGTTCCTGAACCCGTATAGGGCGTAAATGATCAAACCCGCGATCAGCCAAAGGCCGAACCTCATCCAGTTCGTTATCCCCAGCTCGGTCATCAGATACAGACAAGAAAGCAGGCCTAGGATAGGTATGAGCGAAAGCTTTTTGACCAAACTCAGCACAAGCAAAACAGCTGCAACTATCAAAAAGAAAAACATCGGTATCTTGTGCGAGAATGCAGCGAGCATCGATTCGCCTTCGGCGGGGACGATGGTAAATATATCTTTTGCAAAGCCCGGGTTCATGTAGTTGACAGCGATCCCGACGGCGATGAATACCGGAAGAAGGAAGTAGCGGGAATTAATGTAGGGAACAAAGCGCGTTCCGGCCTCCTTAAACTCCTTGTCCTTGAACAGGACGCCCGCACAAACCACAACAAACGCGAACAAAGTGCCGATGCTGGCCAGGTCGGTCACCTCGGTGAGATTCATGAACAGGGCGGGAATGGCCACGACCAGCCCCGTGATGATCGTCGCGAACCACGGCGTCTTAAACTTTGGATGGATCGACGAGAAGATCTTCGGCAAAAGGCCGTCGCGGCTCATCGCCATCCAGATGCGCGGTTGGCCGATCTGGAAGACCAGGAAGACCGTTGCCAGGGCGATGACCGCACTAACGGCGATGATCCCGGCCACCCATGGCAGGTTCGCGCCTTCAGGGCCGAATACGAACGCCAGCGGGTCGCCAACGTCGAGAAGGCGATAACTCACCATACCGGTCAGGACCAGTGCTATCGCAATATAGAGAACGGTGCAGATCACAAGAGAAAGAATGATGGCGATGGGCAGATCGCGTCTGGGGTTCTTGCATTCCTCAGCCGTGGTAGAGAGGGCGTCGAAACCAATGTAAGCAAAGAAAACGGCAGAAACGCCCTTGAGCACGCCTTCGACCCCATTCGGAGCAAACGGCGACCAATTTTCCGGATTTACGTAGTTAAGACCAAGGAAGATCACCAGCAGGATGATCCCGACCTTTAGGATCGTCAGCGTGGTCGAAGCGAACTTAGATTCGCGAATACCGATGAATACCAGTGTAGTTATGACAACGACGATAAGAAGCGCCGGAAGATCGGCTACGATGGGAAGTGAGCCGAGCATTGGTGCGTTGAGCCAGGCAAGGTAGCCATCGATCTGGGCGCATGAAACGGCGGCGTCAGCGTTCGAGCAGGCAGCGGTCAATGTAGCGAGGTTCTCACTGGTTGCTACCGGACCGAGAGCGGTCGTTACCGCATCGTATCCGCGGCTCGCGGTCAGGAAATCCATCGTGAAGTGAAGCGGAATATCGATCCCGTAGCCTTTCAACAGGCCCGTGAAATAATCGCTCCATGAGATGGCGACGGCGATGTTGCCGATGGCATATTCGACTATCAGGTCCCACCCGATGATCCATGCGATGAACTCGCCCATCGAGGCATAGGCGTACGTGTAGGCCGAGCCTGCTACCGGAATCCGCGAAGCGAACTCGGCATAGCAAAGGGCTGAAAACCCACAAGCAAAGGCCGTAAATACAAAGAGCAGGGCGACCGCCGGGCCGCCGTTGTAGGAAGCTTTTCCGACCATCGCGAAAATGCCGGCCCCGATTATGGCGGCGATGCCCATCAGGGTCAGGTCGAAGGCGCCCAACGTCCTTCTCAGGCTATGTCCGTGCTCGGGATCGGTCTGCTGGGGGTCGTGGTCGTGGATCCCCGCGGCCGCGTCTGCCTGTATCTGCGCGATAGATTTCTTTCTAAAAAGGTTCCTGGTCATAGTTTTTTTGCAAGGGTCTGCCGTTGGTCCGGGTCGCCTTGCCCTGCGGGACTGCTTTTAATGCGGGACTAGCGAATTTTGAACGAAAAACTTCAAAGATGCAATGGAATCAGGTCCAAATTCGGCCTTTGTATCCCGAAACGCCACCCAAGCGCGGTTTGTATAGTGGAATACAATATGATCCAAAGCCTTGCCATAATGAGCACTTACCCGATCCACAGGAACTTGAACACGACTTTCGTAGACCTGTCTGCGCTCGTCCGTCACCTTCGCGGGCTGCAATTCGCCGGTTCGATAGATATTGAGCTCGGCAACTATGAAGCCGAGATAGAACTTAGCTCTGACGGCAGCATCACCGCCCGCGAACAGGACCACATTGCCGGCCGGATATCGTTCGGCGAAGACGCGTTGGGTCGGATAATGATCCGTTCCCGGGAGCCGGGCGGCGTGATCAACGTATACCGTTCCGATAACAACAAGGGCGGTCCCGAGGTGTTTATTGACGAAGTGATCGCGGCCCATGCTCGCCGAACCGCGGCCCCGCACATTGCAAAGCTAACAGCGAGGCGCAAAGGAATCCTCGAAACCGCCGCTCGCGATCGCGCCTCAGGCGATGCCCCGATCCCGAAACCGGACCATGCGCTTCGGAACGACGATCTTGAGAGCTGGACCGAACTGCTTTCTCTTGTCACTGAGCTGATGAAGACGATCGAAGGAGCATTGGCCAAGGGGAACATCGACTTTGCCGACGCGTTCGGGAACGCGTGCGGGTTTGCAAGCTTTGACCATCCGTTCCTGGATCCGGACACCGACGTATTCAGCTACGAGGATGGTTTCCTGAAACTGCGGCGACGGATCCCCGCCCCCGAACTTATTGCCGGTGTCACCGCGGCACTGGCCAGAATGATGGAGCGGCTGCGCGAGGACCCGTACTTCGGGAGCACGTATCATTTGACGACTCATCGGGTCCGCGTGCTGGTGAACCGCCACCGGCTCCAGTTCGACAGACACGGCCTCAGCCGGGAGTTGAAAAAGATGATCGCGATCTAGTCGGATCTAACCAATTTGTAACGGCGGCCGTCCCGATTAAAATCGATCCTATGGATTGGAAAATGTTCGGGACGGCCTTTTTAGCGCTCTTCCTTGCCGAACTCGGCGACAAGACGCAGCTCGCGGTGATAACTATGTCGTCAAAGGCGGAATCGAAGCTGGCGGTATTTGCCGGGGCAAGCATCGCGCTCCTGCTGGTAACCGGGATCGGGGTGCTCTTTGGGAGCCTCGTTACACAATTCGTTCCGGCCGAATGGCTTCAGCGCATAGTTGCGGTCGCGTTTATCGCGATCGGCGTCCTGATGCTTGCAGGAAAGCTTTAGGCGGCGCTGGCCGTGCCTTTCTTCAGCTGGTCGACGAATTGTTTGCGGAACTTTGCCACTTTCGGCGCTACAACGGCGGCACAATAGGGCTGGTTCGGATTGTTCGCGAAATATTCCTGGTGGTAATTCTCGGCCGGCCAGAACTTGTCGAATTTCGTCACCTCGGTCACGATCGGTTTGTCGTAAATGCCTTGACCGGCGATCTCGTTGATCACCTCACGCGCCGTTCGCTCCTGCTCATCCGAATGATAGAAGATCGCGGAACGATAGGAAGTCCCGATGTCGTTTCCCTGCCGGTTTAGCTGCGTCGGGTCGTGGACCGTGAAAAAGACCCGCAGGAGGTCGGCATAAGAGAGCACCGCCGGGTCGAAACGGACCTGGACCACCTCCGCGTGGCCCGTAGTTTCGGAGCAGACCTCCTGATAGGTCGGGTTCTCTTTGTGCCCGCCCGAATAGCCCGAGACCACATCGTCGACCCCCTCCAGGTCATCAAATACGGCCTCTACGCACCAAAAACAACCGGCGGCAAGCGTTGCAGTTTCCAACTCATTCTGTGTCATAAATTTCTATCTCCTCGATCCTGACCGCTCAGTAACGTCGAAAAGAAACTCGAATATCTCGGTGTTGCGCATCGCATCAGCGACGGTCTCGCCCCATGTATAAAGCCCGTGCCGGCGAAGAAAGACAGCGTGGATCGATGTATTCTCCATAAGGACGTTCTCGATAACGTGTGCAAGTGCTATCAGGTCGCCCGAGTTTTCAACGATCGGGATCATTTCGGTGTGCTCGTGGCTGGTCACTCCGGAAAGCCCTTTTAATACTTCATAGCCTTTGAACGAGACGGAACCGTCAACGAACGCGGCATCGGCCACGATTGTCCCAGCGACCGAACGCGAGTAGAGCACACACCGGGCCCGCGGGCGGTGGCGATAGATCGCCAGATGGAGCAGGGTTTCGTCGGATGGCCGTCCGAAACCCTGAAGTATCTCGGCATCGTCGTCGATCTCGAAAAAGTTCGCATCATCGGTCGGATTCACACCGCGGCCCGGCGACGTGATCCAAAGCCGGGCGGGCTTTCGAGCCAAAAGCACGCTGAAGTTCGCCCCTGACCCGGCGAGCCAGCCGCGGCGAAAATATTCTCGTCCGGCCTCGGCCAGCTCTTCTTCTGGCCGCGACGGCCTGCTTTCATCAGCCATTAAGCTTATTCCTCATCCTCACGGAGTTTTTCAAGCACCGAAAGGTCCTCAAGCGTGGTCACGTCACCGGCGACCGCCCCGCCCGAGGCGATCTCGCGCAGAAGCCGACGCATTATCTTGCCCGAACGGGTCTTTGGCAGCGCATCGGTAAATCGAATGTCGTCCGGTTTTGCCAGGGCTCCGATCTCTTTAGCGACGTGGGCCCGGAGTTCCTCCTTCAGATCGCCGTCGCCGCCGCGGCCTCCTTCAAGCGTCACGAACGCCGCGATGGCCTGTCCTTTCAGCTCGTCGGGCCGCCCGACGACCGCCGCTTCGGCAACCGCCTCATGCGAAACCAGGGCCGATTCGATCTCGGACGTCCCAAGCCGATGGCCGCTCACGTTGATCACGTCATCGACCCGGCCCATTATCCAGAAATATCCTCGTTCGTCCCGTCGGGCTCCGTCACCTGCAAAATAGAACCCGGGGATCTCGGACCAATAAGCTTGTTTATACCGCTCGTCGTCGCCCCAAAGCGTCCGCAGCATTGACGGCCACGGATGCTTTGCCACCAAATAGCCGCCCTCATTCACACCGACAGGCTTACCTTTCTTCGTCACCACGTCGAGAATGATCCCGGGAATTGGTCGCGTCGCTGTCCCCGGCACCGTCGGCGTAGCCCCGGGCAACGGCGAGATCATTATCGAGCCCGTCTCGGTCTGCCACCAGGTGTCGACGATCGGGCACTTTTCCTTTCCGATGACCTCGTGGTACCACATCCACGCCTCGGGATTGATCGGTTCGCCTACTGTCCCGAGCAGCCTTAGGCTCGAAAGGTCATGCTTTAGCGGATACTGCTCGCCCCACTTGATAAACGCCCGTATCGCCGTGGGTGCTGTGTAAAAGATCGTGATGCAATGCCGTTCGATCATGTCCCAAAACCGGTCGAAGTCAGGGAAATTCGGCGCACCCTCGTACATAAAAACGGTCGCACCATTGGCGAGCGGGCCGTAAACCACATAGCTGTGGCCGGTCACCCAGCCGATATCGGCCGTGCACCAATAGACATCCTCATCCTTCATATCAAAGACCATCCTTGTCGTGTACGCCGCCTGTGTCAGGTAGCCTCCGGTCGTGTGAAGAATGCCTTTGGGCTTACCCGTAGTCCCAGACGTATAGAGGATGTAGAGCGGATGCTCGGAATCAAGCTCGACCGCGGGGCAGTCTGCATCGACGGTCTCGACAAGTTGGTGCCACCAGTGGTCGCGCCCGGGCCTCATCTTGACCTCGCTGCCCGTCCGCTTCAGAACGACGATATTTTCGACGGTCGGCGTTTGCGCCGCGGCTTCATCGACGATCTTCTTCAACATGATCTCGCTTCCCCGCCTGAAGCCCCCGTCGGCTGTAACGATCACCTTACACCCGCCGTCGATAACGCGGTCGCGTATCGCATCCGCCGAAAAGCCGCCGAAAATGACGGTATGCGTCGCGCCGATCCGCGAGCACGCGAGCATCGCGATCGCTAGCTCCGGGACGAGCGGCATATAGAGCGCAACGCGGTCGCCGGTCTTAATGCCCAATTTCTTCATCACGTTCGCGAAGCGGCAGACCTCGCGATGGAGTTGAAGATATGTCAGCGTCCTCTGATCGCCCGGCTCGCCCTCCCAGATGAAGGCTGCCTTGTTCTTCCTCCACGTCGTTAAATGGCGGTCAAGGCAATTATACGAAACGTTTATCTTCCCGCCGGCGAACCATTTGGCAAAGGGTTCGTTCCACTCGAGCACGGAATCCCATTTACGAAACCAATCGAGGTTTTCGGCCTGCTTTGCCCAAAACGCCGCGGGATCGGCGGCAGCCTCAGCGTAAAGGCCCTCATACTCTTCAAAGCTCTTCAAGTGCGCGTTCGCCGCAAAGTCGGCGGGCGGTTCGAATACGCGGCTTTCGTTCAGGATCGATTCGATCGGGGTCCGTTCGCTCATAAACGCAAGTATAATTTATGCGCAACGCGAGGCGAAAACCTTCCATTCTCTCAACCGGCAATTCATTTGGGAATGACCGCATGGGCGTGTAAAATCCGGGAAGCCGAATCAGCACGCCGCCGCGGACAGCACGCCCGGCACCATTTCAATGCCATTGCTCGAAATGAAGGAGATCGTGAAGGAATTTCCCGGGGTCAGGGCCCTGGATGGCGTGAGCTTTACGCTTGAAGCGGGTGAGTTCCACGCCCTTGTCGGCGAGAACGGTGCCGGAAAATCGACCCTGATGAAGGTGCTTTCCGGTGTTTACCCGGAGGGGCAATACGAAGGCGAGATCCTAATCGAGAACGTGCCGCAGCGTTTTCGCGGCGTCCGCGATTCCGAAGAAGCCGGTGTCGCGATCATTTTTCAGGAACTCTCGCTGGTCAAGGAACTCACCGTCGGCGAGAACATCTTTCTCGGACAGGAACCTTCGCGGATGGGGATCATCGATTGGTCCGAACTCTACCACCGGGCATCGAAACTCCTGAACGAACTCCACCTACCCATCGACCCTCGTATCAAAGCCGGTTCTCTCGGCATCGGCCAGCAGCAGTTGGTCGAGATCGCGAAGGCGCTGTCAAAGAACGCCCGTATTCTGGTGCTCGACGAGCCGACAGCCGCGTTGACTGAAGCAGAGGTCGAAACGCTCTTTTCGATCCTTTCGAAATTGAAAGAAAGCGGCGTCGGGCTGATCTACATCTCGCATAAACTCGATGAGGTCTTTAGAATGAGCGACCGGATCACGGTTCTGCGTGACGGACGAACCGTTGCGACCCATTCGGCCGAAGATCTTGACAAGGAAAAGGTGATCCGGCTGATGGTCGGCCGTGAGGTCGGCGACATTTTTCCGAAGGTCGATCACGAACTTGGCGAGACGGCATTGGAGGTGAAGGGGCTGACCGCTTACGCTGCTGAAGACGCGTCAAAAAAACGACTGGACGATATCTCTTTCTCCGTTCGCAGGGGAGAAGTTCTAGGGATCGCCGGCCTGATGGGCGCCGGGCGAACCGAACTTCTCCAGTCAATTTTCGGTGCCTGGCCCGGCCGACTCGATCGAGAGGTGCGCGTTGGCGGGCGACCGGTGAATATCCGGAAGCCGAGCGACGCGATCGCGGCCGGTATCGGCTTTGTGACCGAGGACCGCAAGCGATTCGGACTCATAATCGACCAGACAATAATGGACAACCTGACGCTCGCGGGCCTCAGGGAGATCTCCGGGGCTTTCCTGCGCGATCGCACGCGTGAACTGATCGCTGCCCGCAAGCCTATGGAGGCTTTGAAGATCAAGGCCTCGTCTCCGCTTACGCCGGCCGGAACACTTTCGGGCGGGAACCAGCAAAAGGTCGTACTGGGAAAATGGCTTTTAACGGACCCGAAGGTCCTCCTTCTGGATGAGCCCACCCGCGGCATCGATGTCGGCGCCAAACAGGAGATCTACTCCGAGATAAATGAGCTTGCGAAGGAGGGCCTCGCCATCGTCCTGGTGTCTTCGGAACTTCCGGAGATACTGGGCCTCTCCGACAGGATCATCGTGCTCCACGAAGGCCGCGTGACCGGCGAATTCACCCGGCAGGATGCAACTCCCGAAAAGGTCATGACGGCTGCGACCGGACATTGAGACTTGTCCGTTCTCAGTGACCAATCGTCAGTTAATTAGAAGAAGATGAACGCCACGAAAGAACAACTATTTTCACGGTCATCATTGCGGGCCTACATCATGATCTTCGTGCTGGGCCTGATCTGGCTTTTCTTCCACTGGGCCACGGATTCCATATTCCTGACGTCGCGAAACCTCTCGAACCTGATGACGCAAATGACGGTCACGGCGATCCTCGCGGTCGGGATGCTGATGGTGATCGTTTCGGCGAACATCGACCTTTCGGTTGGCTCGGTGATCGGGTTTGCAGGCGGGATCGCGGCCTATTCGCTCACGACCCTGGAATATAGCCTGCCGGTCTCGATACTTTTCGCGGTCCTTGTGGGCATCGCGATCGGCCTGTTTCACGGTGCCTTGACCGCATATCTGAACATCCCTGCCTTCATCGTCACGCTCGGGGGATTGTTGGCATGGCGTGGAGCAACAAAATGGCTGCTCCAGGGGAACACGATCCCTATCTCAAGTGATGAGTTCAAGTTCATCGGGCAGGGCAACGTTCCGCAGACGATAGGTTGGGTGCTGGCCGGTGTGGCCATCCTCTTCGTCATCTTCATGACTTTTCGTAAAGCGGCATCGGTAAAAACCTACGGCTTGGGCGAGGCCGCATACGGCCGGGAAGTGTTGAAAGCTCTGCTCCCGATCGGCGGCATTGTCGCGTTCATTTGGGTGATGAACTCGTATCTGGGCGTGCCGATCCCGGTTCTCATCCTTCTCGCCGTCGCGTTGACGGGTGCATTTTTAACAAACTCGACAACTTTCGGCCGATATTTGTATGCGATCGGCGGCAACGCCGAGGCGGCCAGGCTTTCGGGGATAAATAATAAACGCAATATTCTCAAGGTCTATGCACTGCTCGGTGCCCTGACCGGCATCGCCTCGCTCATCTTTACCGCGCGTGTGGGAAGCGAAGATCATCCCCCGATAAAACTCATCGTTCTTTCAGGCTGAACAAAATCCGGGTCATTGATGCGATGACTTGGTTCTTTTTTCAGCACGGCTGCTTTAATAAATTCAACGATCTTGGCGGTCGAGGCCCCGCTGCGAAGGACTCCGCGAAGGTCATGTTCTTCGGTTGAGAACAGGCAGGTACGTATCTGTCCGTCCGCGGTCAGCCGGATCCGCGAACAAGCACCGCAAAACATCTCCGTAACCGGAGCGATAATGCCTATCTCGCCGGGCAAACCGTCGGCGAACCTGTATTTCCACGAGGTCGAACTGCCGCGAGAGGTGTTCTTAAGCGTGAGTGGGATCTCTTTGTCAATAGCATCGCGTATCTCCCGTCCCGAAACGACCATGTCGCGTGACCAATCGTGACCGCTGTCGAGCGGCATGTACTCGATGAATCGAAAACTCAGGTCGTGATCGATGGCGAATCTCGCAAAATCGACGACCTCATCATCGTTCCTTCCGCGGACGATCACCGCATTGACCTTGATCGGCCGAAATCCTAGCCGGTGGGCGATCCCGATCGAGTCAAGCACCCTGTCGAGGCCGTCGACGCCGGTTATCTCCCGAAACCGCTCCGGCCTAAGGCTGTCCAGGCTGAACGTAACGCGGTCCAATCCGGCATTCTTCAATGCCTCTGCGTGCCGCGCGAAATCATAGCCATTGGTGGTCAGGGCGATGTCCGTCAGGCTTGGCTTCAATCGCGATAGTTTCTCGACCAGCACGGGAACGTCCCGACGGATCAGCGGCTCTCCGCCCGTCAATCGGATCTTTTCGATCCCAAGCGAGACAAATATCGCGGCGATATATTCGAGTTCCTCGAAGGTGAGCAGTTTTTCTTTCTTGGCCCACGACGGCTCGCCGTGCGGAAGACAGTAGAAACACCGGAAATTACAGCGGTCCGTCAGCGAGATTCGAAGATCGCGGATCGTCCGGTTGTGTGCATCGACGAGCATTTATTCAATGATACAGGAAAGGGCCGGAAAGGGCCGCGGTAAACAGCACGCAAAGGACCAGAAACCACCCGCAAGATCGATGAATCATAAATTGCTCCGATACTATCACTTTCTACCGTCATCCTTTCTTAAATATCGAGCATTTCTCTTTAACCCCACAAGTTTGGTTCTTTTCATTGGGCTGCGGCGAAACCGCTCAGCGTATTGCTCGTGCGTCAACGCAGCGACTACATCGAGGTCGAGGGAAGTCTCGCCGGCACGCGGTTCGAAGGCTGGTTCCGAAGTCGGTTTTTCAAATCGGTTCCACGGGCAAACATCCTGGCAAACGTCGCAGCCATAGATCCAGCCGTCGAGACCACTGGCTGCGCCGGCCGGGAGTTCATCGCCCCGCAGTTCGATGGTCACATACGAAATACATTTGTTCGAATCCACGACATAAGGCTCGACGATCGCATCGGTCGGACAGGCCTGGATGCACATTGTGCAGGTTCCGCAATGGTCGCCGACCGGTTCCGTGTCGCATTCCAATTCCAGGTCAAGCAGTATTTCGCCGAGGAAGACCCATGAACCGAGGTCCTGCGTGATCAGGTTCGAATGTTTCCCGATCCAACCGAGACCTGCGCGGACGGCCCACGCTTTCTCCATGACCGGGGACGTGTCCACGCAGATCTTTCCCTCGGCGTTCGGCCTTTCGTTCTTTATCCAGTCGAGCAATGCGGCGAGTTTTCCCTTGACCACGTCGTGGTAATCGTCGCCCCATGCATAGCGAGAGATCTTGCCGCGGCCGTCGGTTTCAGCGTGTTCGTGCGGGGTAAAATAATTGACCGCGGCGGAGATCACGGTCTTTGCGGCAGGAAAAAGGATGCGGGGGTCGGCACGTTTCTCGGGATCGCGGGCCATCCAAAGCATCTCTCCGTGAAAGCCGCGGCCGAGCCAATTCCTGAGCCGGGAGCCCTCATCGGCGAGAGCCTCAGCCGGCGCGAACCCGACCTTTTGGATGCCCAGTTCTCCGGCCTTTTGTCTGATCGCCTGCTCAAACGAATGCACTTGAAGATTATTGTCCAGTCGATCGCAAAAGAAAAAGGCCGGTCGGAACGAACCGCCGGCCTTACAAATGAACTCGGTTTCAAACTAGAAGTTCAGCTTGAAGCCGAATTGGAACTGACGCGGATCATAGGCCGCGGTCGACTTACTGAAATACCTGAAACTTTCCGTCCTTTGGCCAAGGGCGTTCACGTCGCGGTAATTCGGCGATGCCGAGGCCTCGTTGAACCGGTTCAGTAGGTTGAATCCTTCGGCGATCAGGTCGAGACGGAAACGCTCGCCAAAACGGAAAGCACGCGTTAGGCGAAGGTCGACCGAAGCATAGCCCCGCGTGAGGCCCCGGTTTCGGCTGAGGTTGCCGACCGAGAACTCCCCGTCCGTGATAAGCGGCGTTACGCAGCCGGACTCGCCGGGTACGCAGAGCGAACCGTCAGGGTTCACACTCGGACGGTCGGTTTGGGTCGATTGGTCGTTATTTGCGTCCACGTTAGTGATGATGTTAAACGGCCGGCCCGACGAGAACTCGATGATCGGCGCTAACGAAAAATCGGCCATGAACCGCTTCCAGCCCGAATCGGCACTTCTCCACGAGGCCGGTGAGGCGATCACGCCGCTGAGGACGAAGCGGTGCCGCTGGTCAAAGAGCGAGTCGGCCCATTCCGCCCGGAAATCGTTCACATCTTGAGCGATCAGAAGGGTCTGCAGATCTGAAGAATCGTCCTGCGACTGCGAAAGAGTGTACGAAGCTAGGAACTGGAAGTTGTTGGCGAACCTTCGTTTCAGCTCAAAATTAAGAGCGTTGTACTTCGAATTACCGTCCGAGATCTGAGCGTTCACCGACCCGAACGGCGAGATCACGCCCGGCGTCCTCAAACTTCCCGCCAATTGGGAATCAAGGACCGCCTTTGAGACCGCCCCGCCGGAAAGTGCGCTTGCGAGGAAGTAGTTCGGTGCGTTCGGGCGGAAGAAATTCGCGATCGCCGGCGCGACGACGCGGCCCGTCGGGCATTGGGCGACCATTCCCGGGATCACGACCGCACAGCCGACACCGGCAGGGCTGCCGGGAGCCGTTGTCGGGATTGAAAAAGCAATGGCTGCCTGCGTGCTTGTCGGCAGAGCTCCGCCAAAGAAGCGTTGGAAATTCTGGATCTGCAGTGCGGTGTTCGGCGTGTTCAGGTCGGTCGGATGCGGCAGATGGTGAGCACTTACGTAGATGTAAGACGCCGAAAATGCCACGTCGTCCGTAAGCCGGGTCTCGACCGTAAGGTTGCCCTGAGTCGCCGACGCATACTGGAAGTCCTTGGCGATCGGGAGGGTAAACGGTAATACGGGGCCGAAACCCGAGAACGTCTGGTCGTCGAACCGCTGCCGCCCGAACTGATACTGGGCCGAAGAGGCCACGCCCGGTGTGACTGGATTTCCGAAGGCTCCGCAGAGGGCCGCATTCGAACCTTGGGCCCCGCAGACCGTCCCATGAAATACGAGGGCTGCATTCAGCAGGGTCGGAGCTCCCGTCGATGTGTTGATCGGGACTGGAGTTCCCGCCGTAAGCACAGCCTGCTGCTGCTGGGCAGCATCTGCAATGTCCGAGTTGAAAGCGACCGCAAGCAGCGGATGGTCATAGAAAATACCCAGGGCACCGCGAATCACCGTCCTGCCGTTGCCGGTGACATCGTAGGCAAACCCGAATCGAGGCGCCCAGTTGTTCGTGTCGCGCGGGATGCCCTGCTGGACCCCGACCGCATCCTGCGCCGCGAGAATGTCGGCTTCGGAAAGGTTGATGCCCGAAAGCGGATCGCGAAACGCGACCGGAGCGATCGTCTCAGTCAGTTCGACGTCATACCGGACGCCGTAGTTAATGGTCAGCCTCCGGGCTGCCCGCCATGAATCCTGGGCAAAGAAAGCGATCGGGGTGTTCTTGATCCGGCTGATGGGGTTTCCGAAACCCTGGACGTAGATCGAAGGCAATCCTAGACCGTATGATTGGACAGGCGTGAATGCCGGAGCCGACGCCGGGAAGCCGAGGTTTGCCGCGGAGAAATCGCCGAAATTGAAAAGGCCCGCAAAATTCAGCTCGAAAAGAGCGTCGGGAATGTTAACGAAATTCACATCGCCGCCGAATTTTAGCGTGTGGCTCCCGGCGATCCAGTTGAAATTGTCCGCGAACTGGTAGCGGGTCTCGGTCCGGTCAACCGGCGAGAAAAGCTCGCGCCCGATGAAGGCCGTGCCGGAAATATTGTAGGCGACGGCATCCCCGTTCTGCGATTTGAACGTCGTGTCGCGCCGGCCGTAGCTGAAACGCAGTTCGTTCGCCGTCAACCCGCTCAACACCGAGTTGAGGGCGGCCGAGATCGAGTAATCCGAAACTTCCGTGATACCAGTCCTCGAAAAATCGTTCTGCCCCAGCGATTGGTTCTGCGATTCGACCTGGATGCCGGTCAGCGTGCCCGGATTGTAGCCGAACCTCATCGTGAGCTGATGGTCCTGGTTGAAGTTGTGGTCGCCGCGGATCGAGAAATAGTTGCTTCGATCGGTGACCGGGAATACCTGTTGAAGGTCGTTCAAGGGGCGGAACGCGATGAACTGGCCTTCCGAATTGGTCGTGCCGGTCGGGACCGGGGCTCCGGTCAGAAGGAACCGCGAGCCGATCACGCCGGGAAGGATCGGGCTGATCGCCGGACAGGCGCTTCCGTCGTTTGGGCTGATCAGCGGATTCGCACCGGTCAATGCGGTCGCGCTTCCGCTGGCCGCAAAGAATGCATATGCACGGGCAGCGCAGATGTTAGCGGGCACGCCGCTCGCAAGCAGGGTGTTGATGAAACCTGCCTGTTGGGGCGTCAGGTTATCGAACGTCCTCGCGATCGGGTTCAGGCCCGGGATCACCGGGATCGAGGCCGATGCCGTAAGGCCGGCCGCTACATCGCTGGTGAAGAATCCGGACTCATTCCTCTGCCTCCGCTCGAACGCCGCGAAGAAGAAGGTGCGGTCCTTCACGATCGGGCCGCCTAAGGTGGCCCCGTATTGGGTCCTCGTATACGCGGATTTGAAGGGTGCGAAGGGGTTCCTCGCCTGGATCGATTTGTCGCGGATAAAACCGAAAACGTTTCCGGTGAATTCGTTCGTTCCCCGCTTGGTCACGACGTTGACAACGCCGCCGGTGGCCCGGCCGAATTCGGCGGTGTAAGAGTTGGTCGAGACCTGATATTCCTGGACCGCCTCTTGCGAAACGGTCGAGCGGGCCGCATTGATGGAGTTATCCGTAAAGTCGGCGCCGTCCACGTTGACCTGGGTCGAGCGGCCCCGTTGTCCTCCGATGTTCAGCCCTGAGGTCGGAGCAGGTCCGATCGGCCGGCCGTTGTCGCGCCCGACTGTCGAGAGCGTAAGGGCAAACCCGGTCGCGCTCCGTTCGTTGATCGGCAGATTCTCGATGCGTTCCTGGCCGATCGTATTCGCGACCGAGGTCCGCGTTGTTTCGACAAGCAGTACCTCTTCCCCCGAAACATTAACAACCGCGGTCGCCTCGCCCAATTCGAGCTTGATCGTGAGGTCCGCACTCTGGCCGACCGTCAGGCGGACGCCCGAGATGACGACCTTCTTGAATGTCGAAGCCTCGGCGCTCACCTCATATTCTCCCGGCGGAAGGCCGATCAACTGGTAATTGCCCTGCGAACCCGAAGTCACCGTACGTGCGATCCCGGTTGCCAGGTTGCGAACGGTGATCGTTGCTCCGGCGACGACCGCCCCGTTCGGGTCGGTGACGGTCCCGGAAAGATCCGCGGCCGTTGCCTGCGCCTGTCCGAAACTGCTGGTGACACCCGCCAGCAGTGCCAGCGCGATGAAGGCGGACCTGAGGGCGGTCCCGGCCAATTTCGAGGTAATAACTCTCATCTGTCTTTCTCCTTGTGATCCCCAATATCTGCCGAGCGTTGCCGGCGCATCATATCCGCCGTTCACGCTGCGGAATTCTCCGTCCGGCAAGGCACCGGACCGTTCGATGAGTTGATCTTATTATGATGCAGACAATCGCTCTATATCGAAGTGCTTTGAAGGTTTTATCGTAAATATCGCCATTAGGCAAGCAATCCCGCCCGTTTCGGCACGCTCATAGGGTACGCGCCGGACTCCGGCCTCCGCGGGTTGAGGCGGCCAGAAGGAAACGGGCTTGCCGGCTTGACCGAAGCAGAGCGACAGCGGCCGTTGGAAAGTGGCGGAGAGAGGCCGCACGCCTCAGTAATGAACATACCCTTAGTCGCCGCGAAAAGTCTCGTTGATACTGTCGGTTATAAATGGCACCGATCGCCCCTGTTACTCCATCCGACACTGTTATCGCCGAGGCCAGCAATGCCGAACTTTCAAGAGCCATCAGCATCCCGCTGCCCGTGAACGGGTCGATGAACGCGGCTGAGTCGCCGGTCGCGAACAGGTTCTCTAGGGACGGCGCCGGTGCCTGCCCGAATGAATCGATCGAGACTGCGTGCCATTCCATCACGGGCCGCGCGGCCGCGAGCGTCTGCGCGAGCCTCGCATTCATGGGCAGCAGCGAATTGGCCAATTTTTCGGGTTGCGGTCCAAAAGCCTTTGCAGCACGCGGGTCGATCAGAAAACAGAGATTCGCTCTACCGTTCTCGACCGTCGTCAGCCCGCCGTATCCGCCCGGAAATGCGTATATCTCACAGACGTTTGGCGGCAGGCCCGATCCGCTGAAATGATTCTTGAAAGCGACCGCGGCCGGCCGTGCGCTCGCCTTCCAAATTCCGTTGCCGACCGACTTTTCAGCCAGCCTTTGGAGAGAACGCCTTCGTCCCGTCGCATCGACGAAGATGCGGCCCTCAACGGTTGATCGGCTGCCTTTCTCGTCGACCGCTGCCACCGCGGTGATCCGACCTTCCTCGACCGTCAGGCCGCCCGCCCGCTCGCCTTCGATCACCCGGACACCGGCCTCACGGGCACGATCAAGCAGGATCCGGTCCATTGTGCTCCGGCTTAGGCTCAGAGCATGCAGTCCGCCGCCCAGAACGCTACTCGGGACGGTAAAATGCCGCCCCTTTGCGTCAAAGAACCGCGTTTCCAGTATCCGCTCCCCGCCCGCCTCAAGCATCTCGTCGAGAACTTCGAGCTTGCGAAAATGTTCCAGGCATTCGGGCGAAATGAACTCGCCGCAAAGTTTGTGACGCGGGAAGCAGGCTCGTTCGATCAGCACGGTTGAGTGTCCTGCCGCTGCCGTTCGAACGGCCAGGCTGGCACCGGCCGGCCCGCCGCCCACGATCACGATGTCAGCCTTGTATCGTCTCGCCGATTGCTCCATATAGTTCGAGAATTATAGCTCACCTGAATTTCACGCCCTGACTCGATTTTGACTTTACACCGGCACAACCCGAAAATCGCAGGTGATGAAGTTGATCCGCTTGTCCATCCCGACACCGTTCTATGTCGGCGATGTAAACGTCTACCTGATCCGCGAAGATCCGGTGACACTGATCGACGTCGGTCCCAAAACACCCGAGGCGGAGGAAGCCCTTCGCCGGGGCCTGGCCGAGAACGGTCTCGGGTTCGGCGACATCCGCCGCATCGTGATCACCCATGCACACGAAGACCATTGCGGCCTCGCGATCCGTGTGCGCGAACACTCCGGCAATACTGAGATCCTGATGCACGCATGGGAGAATTCGCAGCTGACTGGCCGTCTCGCTCCCGATTCTACCCGGGGGTTGCTGGTTCGTGCCGGCGTGCCCGAGGATGTCTTCATCGAGATGCGCGAGCTTTACAAGGAGGTCAGCCTTTTGAGCGACCCGCTGAGCGGCGAGGGCATCGGGACCATGAATGACGGCGACGAGCTGGCCTTCGATTCCGCCGTTCTTCGCGTTGTTCACACGCCAGGCCACACGCCGGGCTCGTGTTCATTCTTTCGCGAGGCCGACCGGACGCTGATCTGCGGCGACTGCGTCCTGAAGCGTATCACGCCGAATCCGGTTCTCTCCCCCGATCCGCTCGATTCGTCGCGGCGGTTCCCATCGCTTTCGGAATACCTTGTCAGCCTCGCACGGCTTCGTGAGCTTCGGCCGACCCTTGCTTACGGAGGCCACGGAGAGGCGATCGCGGATTTCGAAGAGATCTTCAACCGTTATGTGAAAGCGATAGACGAGCGCCAGAGGAAGGTGATCGGGCTTGTGCCGCCGGGCGGGATCACCGCCTTTGAAATGTCGCGGCTCCTCTTCCGAAATGCCTCCGAGAACAGGGTCCAGCGGTTTCTCGCCGTTTCCGAGGCCGCGGCCCACCTCGATCATGCTGCCCGCGAGGGCAAACTCGCGGTCGAGCTAGATAATGGCGTCGAGATTTATCGTGATCAGCATCATTAAAGATGCGGCGACCCGTTTGGGCCGCAATTTATCGCAAATGTCCGAGATCCTCTGGGTCACCTTCGTTAGATCGGCGAATCCGGGCAGCTGCCGGGCCCGCTGAGTAACCGTCCGATCAAGCTGATCGACACCGCCCTCATCTGAAAATAGAGTCGCTATCGAATATTCCGTACGCTTCTTTGCCAGCGAGCCTTGGCCGACGGGCCGCCAAAAGGTTTCGACGACCTTTCGGGCGATCTTTTGCGCCGTCTCGCTTTTTGCAAGCTCGATCCGGGCAACGCTGCGGTAAAAATTCGTGTGCGCCGCCTCTTCGCGGATGATCCCGTCAAGGATCTGCGAGAGAACAGGGTGGCGGGCCAGCAGCTTCATCCGGCGATATGCCTGCGCCGTTGACATTTCGTGGATCGCACCAAAAGCCATATGTGTCGCCGTGAAACGGCTGCCCAGCAGATTTGTCAAAGAGGTGAGGAAATACGTGCTCAAGTGGTAGTTGCCGGGAACGTTCTTCATCGTCCGGTCCTGCCAATCGGACGGGGTGTCGTAGCCGGCCTCATTGAGAAAGCGATTGATCACCTGGCCGTGCGTGACCTCCTCGACGCCCCAGCGTTCCATAAATTTTGCGATCACCGGATCGCGTCCCGTCGGCGTCCGGCGGAGCTCTCGATGATACATGTCGGTGAGCACTTCGACATCGCGCATGTACAGCAGCACGGGAATAAATCTTTTGTCGAGCGGGGTATCCTCAACCGTGTTCCACGGCAGGTTCTCTATGAAGTCATCGGTTAGCGTTCGTTCCTGCCGTTCATACCAATTCAAAACGTCCTGACTTGTTTCAAATGACATAGCTCTCTTCACTTACCCGACCTGAGCTCCCGTCGGTTGCCGGCAACGTTATTGAAAACCATTTTCATTTATAGCTTAAATTCGCTAAACTGTTTCTTACGCGTCCGATTTATTTTTCAACAGGATATTATCATTAGAACTATGAGATTTGCATTGGTTTCTGTACTTATACTTGCAGCGGCGGTACTTTCGGCAGCCCAGCCCGCCAATTTGTCGTCGCCCGGCGAGAAGCGGATCGCCAATATAAAACAGCTCACCTTCGGCGGCGAGAACGCCGAGGCTTATTTCTCGTCCAGCGGTAAACAGCTCATCTATCAATCAAAACGCGACGGGCATAAATGCGACCGGATCTATTCGATGAATATCGACGGGTCGGCGACGAAGCAGGTTTCGAACGGCGAAGGCCGCACGACCTGTGCATACTTTTTCAAGGGCGGGAAGCGGGTCGTTTATGCCTCGACCCACAGCGGCGGCAAGGACTGCCCGCCGGAGCCCGACCGCTCCAAAGGCTACGTCTGGCCGGTTTACGGAGACTACGAGCTCTACACCGCCAAGGCCGACGGCACTGACATCAAGCGTCTGACGAACGTTCCCGGCTACGATGCGGAAGCGACCGTTTCGCCCGACGGGAAAAAGATCGTCTTCACATCGGAGCGCGACGGCGACCTCGAACTCTACTCGATGGACATCAACGGCAAGAACATCAAAAGATTGACGAATGAGATCGGCTACGATGGCGGCGCGTTCTTCTCGCCGGACTCAAAGATGATCGTCTGGCGTCGCTCGAGTCCGAAGACCGAGGCCGAGATCGCGCGTTATAAAGAGCTGCTCGCATTGAAACTGGTGGTCCCGACGGTTTTCGAGATCTGGGTGATGAATGCCGATGGCACCAATAAACGTCAGGTGACGAATCTAGGTGCAGCCTCTT
This sequence comes from Chloracidobacterium sp., assembly GCA_016716365.1. Lineage (GTDB taxonomy): Bacteria > Acidobacteriota > Blastocatellia > Pyrinomonadales > Pyrinomonadaceae > OLB17. Next base: position 388,857 of record JADJWM010000017.1, read on the forward strand.
TCGCGCCGTTTTTCACGCCCGACGGAAAGCGTATCATCTTCTGTACAAACTACTTCGACCCTAATAAAGCAGACCGCCGACGCCAGCCGAACTTCGACCTTGCGTTGATCAATCTCGACGGCACCGGTATCGAACGCGTCACGTTTAACGAAACGTTCGACGGTTTCCCGATGTTCTCGCCTGACGGCAAGAAACTTGTCTTCGCGTCGAACCGCAATTCGGCTAACCCGGGCGACACGAATGTTTTCATTGCTGACTGGGTGAATTGATCGGCAGCCCGAACGCTAAGACTTCCGGTTTTGACTTAGGCCAAAGTACCAAACCCACCAGATAAAGAATATCTGAAGCGGGACGCGGAAAAGCAGGTAAATAGGACCGTATTCCATCCCGCCGAACTCCACCGACCTAAGGCTCTCGGCAATGTTCGCCGGGAGCACAAGCACGAAGAAAACGATCAGCAGGATCGCCGCAGGCCGGGCCGTCCTGTCCCACAGCAAACCGACCACCGCGGCCAGTTCGCACACGCCCGTGAACCAGATCAACTCGCGTTTTGCCGGCAGGATGTCGGGAATCATCGCGACCATCTCTTCTGTATTCGTGAAGTGAGAAATGCCCGTGACCAGCAGCATCACCGCCATTGCGGCTCGTCCGATGAATGATATTCCCAGACGGCCGGACAAAGCGAAACGATCGAGAAGATACAGGATCGCAAAGGAAACGAGCAGAAATAACAGCGGCGCCATGATTTGAAAATACTCCTGCCGGAATTATGATTCAAAGGGCGAATATCGCAGTAAGAAAACAGAAGAACCCCGGTCGCTACCGCTTCCGGTCCTGACAAGATGATCCCTTTCTGCAAATTTCACGGCTTCGGTAACGATTACATAGTGATCGACAATGCCGATCTACCGCCCGATACCGATCTTCCCGGACTCGCAAGGTCGATCTGCAATCGACACACGGGCGCCGGGGCCGACGGCATCGCCGTCATCGTCAGGACCGGGAGCGGTGGCCACCGTGGTATTTTCTCCGCCGAATATCCGGCGACAGAAAACAATGCTGATTTTCTATGTGAGATCGTCAACCCCGATGGCAGCATCGCCGGATTCTCCGGCAACGGAACACGGTGCGCCGTCTCCTACATTTATTACAAAAAACTGTGGAGCGAGCCGATCCTCCGCATGCAGGTGCGAAGCGGCATCAAGACCTTTCGGCTGATCGATGCCGACCCGGCCGGCCATTATTTGTTCGAGGCGGAGATCGGCCGGCCGCGGTTTTCGAGCACGGAGGTGCCCGTGCGAACGGCTGAGCCAAGCGAATCGGTCATCGATCTTCCGGTCGAGGCCGACGGCCGCCTATTCAAGATATCCTGCGTAGACGTGGGGAATCCGGTCGCGATAACCTTTGTGGACGCCTTCGACTTCGATTGGCGGAGATTCGGCCGCGTGCTCGAAACGCACGAGGTGTTTCCCGAGAAGGCGAATATCGTTTTTGTGAAGATCGTTGATCGCGAAAATATCGAGATCCGCATCTGGGAGCGGGCCGCTGGTGAGACATCATCCTCGGGAACGTGTTCGAGCGGAGCGGCAGTCCTGGCCGCATTCACAGGCAGGACCGATCGCCGGGTCTCGGTCCACGCCGTCGGCGGCACGACCGCGGTAAATTGGCGCGACGACGATGAAATGCTCATCACCGGCCGTGCCGACCTTGCTTATTGCGGTGAATGGCCGGTCTAGCCTTCCGAAGCGGCAAGAATATCGCCTACCTTTCTGCCCGAACCCGGCATGAGCATTTCCGCAACCTTTCGCTGCCGGTAGTCGAAGATCCTGTCCAATTGCATCCGAATAATGAAGTGGCCCAGGTCGCCGAGCGGCTCGAACGGAAGCCGGTATCGGACCTCGTCCGCGATCAGCGTCTTTGAAGGTCCGAGTTCGGTAAATGTGTGAGTGTGGATCCACTGCTTGTAAGGGCCCTTAAGCTGCGTATCGACGAACCGGAACGGCGGTTCCCACGCTGTGATCTCGGTCTGCCACCCCATCGGGATGCCGTAAAGCCCCAGCTTGTAGTCGATCAGAGTTCCCTTGCGGATCTCGATCGGCATCGGTGTGACGACCTTGAAATTGAGTTCGGGCGGCGTGATCAGTTCGAGATTTCCAGCATCGGCGAAAAATTCAAAAACCTCGTCCAGGGACAGGTCTAGTGTCAGTTCTCGCTTTAAAATATGTTCGGCCATAGATCTGTTTGCTCCAACACTGTATTCGAGCGAAAGAGCAATTCAGATTTACGGCCGAACTCCGCGAACTATTTATTACTTAGAAAGGTCTTCGGGATCGGGTTGTCGGGCGTTTCGGCCTGCCAGTAGATGTTGATGACCCACCAGCGCTTACCGTCGTTCATCAGTTGAAAGCTGTTGATCCCCCGCATAAAAGGTTCCTTGTCATCCTTTTTCCGGAAAGCGGCATAGGTCGAAAAGACCTGGGCAATATTTCCGTATTGGTCCGTATGCCGCGAGATCTCTCTTTCGTGAAAGCCGTCCCTTTCAAGAAACGGGCCGCTGTTGGTGGCGTACTCGTCAGCCGTCATGAACCTGGCGCCGACCACGCCGGTCTCGCGGTTTTTACCCGAAGGTATCAACTTGGCATCCTTGTGGAACAGCGACCGGAAGCGCCCCCAATCACGTTTCTGGCCGGCGTCACCGGAGATCACGTCGTAAACCGCCTTCATTATCGCGTCGATCGAGCCGACGTCGGCGGGATTTGCATCTTTGGTTTGGGCCATAGCTGGAATGCAGGCACCAATGAACAGGAATGCGGCGAAGATAAAGTTTTTCATTTCGCTTTCTACGTTGCTCAATTTCGAATGTTTCATACTTCAGGGACTTTTCATCAGAATGCTCGTTTCAAGCCGGTCCTGAGTCGGCTCCGGCAATTGACCGAACAGATCGAAGCCTGTCCTTTGCTCGATCTCTCGCGGCGTTACGCGGAACCGCTCCCACCGTTCGTCCTCAATGCCGTCGATGTTCGGCATATCGACCGCGATCACGTTCATCCGCGGGTCAAGGTCCGCGATCTTCTTGTTCCGCGGGACGGCCACAACGACCTTCCAGCAGTTCGTCGGAACGGTGACCTTCCCTTTTAGCCGCTCGCGCTCGCCGTAGCAGCCGGCGATCTGGTAAACGTCATTCCCGCGTCGGGCAAGAGCCCTTGCGTGCGATTCAAGCTGCTGCCACGGGTATTGGTTCAATGCGGACTTTTGAGGAACGATGTTGGTCATCCTGAAAGTCTCTTCATTCAACCTGGGATCCGCAAACCGGTCGGCGCTCGGGACAAGATGGCCGCGGTCGTAACCGCTTCCCGAATAGTCGTAGTACCCGATCTTCCGAGATCCGGCCGGCAAACGCGGATCATTCGTGAATTCGGGCCGGATGATCTTTGTGCTCAGGTCCGTGCGGACGGTCCGCCAAGAGATCCAGTTGGCCGTCCCCCGCGACGAGTTGTACGAGATGACCGATCCATCGCCAACAATGAGGAAATTGTCAGCGTTGGCCGGATCAGCGGTCGCGTTCGAAGGATTGCCGAAGGCCGCGTGGACACTATTCGATAGGCTGATGTCGGCTGAGGGAGATTCCTTGGCCGGCGCGGCGGCATTCGGCACTGGCACCGCCGGTCGGCCGCAGCCAATGCCGAGAACGACGAATAGAAACACCGCCGGGGCTTTCGTTCTGAATGATCCGAACTTTCCAAAACGCATCGAGAAGAATACTACCAGAATCGTTTTGATATCGGTCGTTTCCGTCGCAAGAGCCCGTCAAAATGCCATCGAGTGGGGAAATAGGCTAAAATTAGCTTGTGACCGAACGAACGCATTTAATGGGTCTGACCCGTGAAGAACTCGTCGAGTATTTCGCCCAAATGGGCGAGCCGCGTTATCGCGCCGACCAGGTCTTTCGCGGGCTTTACCAGCGGCGGCTCCGTTCTTTCGAGGAGATGACCGACCTTCCGAAGGCACTGCGAGAGAGGCTTTCGCAAGCGGCCTCGGCGTCGAAGCTCACTGTCGAATCGAGTTTCACGTCAGTTGACGGCACGCGGCGGGTCCTGATGCGGACGGGCGACGGCCATCCTGTCGAGACGGTCTTTATTCCGTCGGAAGGCCGCGACACGATCTGCTTTTCGTCTCAGTCGGGCTGTCCGCTCAAGTGCGATTTCTGCCTTACGGCCAAACTCGGCCTCCTGCGGAACTTGACGCCCGGCGAGATCATCGAACAGATCGTCGTCGTCCTTAATGATGTTTACGGCGTCGGCGGCGAAACGCCCCACGGCACGAATCTCGTGGCGATGGGTGAGGGCGAGCCGTTTCTGAATTTCGAAAATTTGATCAAATCCCTCCAGATAATGTCGGACGAGGAGGGGCTGCATATCGTTCCGGGGAGGGTGACCGTCTCAACCGCCGGCATCGTGCCGAAGATATACGAATTTGCAAAGCTCGAGCGCCGGCCGAACCTTGCGATATCGTTGTCCGCCGCGAACGACAAACTCCGCGACAAGCTGATGCCGATAAACCGGCGTTGGCCGATCTCGGACCTGATGAAGGCGGCAAAGGCTTTCGAACGGACGCTCAAACGCGGCGAGCGGTTCACGTTCGAATACGTCCTGCTTGGTGGGGTGAATGATTCGGACCGCGATGCGGCCGAGCTTGCGGCAATGATCCGCGAACACCGGCTGAACAAGGTGAAGGTCAACCTGATCCCGCACAACCCTGCTGAACAGCTCGATTATTTCCCTTCGGAGCCGGAACAGGTCAAACGGTTCAAGGCCGCTCTTGAAGCCGAGGGCATTTCCGCCTACGTCCGGACGCCGCGAGGCCGCGACATTTATGCCGCTTGCGGCCAATTGGCGGCAAAGTCGGTAGCGGTTGCGTCCATCGCCGCGGGCATCGTCGCGGAACCGGCGGGCATTTGACGAATTTTTATGGAGATCCTTATCCCAGGGCTGATCCTGGTCGGTTTTATGGTTTGGGCCTCGACGAGGATCAAACGCAATGCGGCCCGGGCTTTTGAAGAGGAAAACGTCGAAACCCAGGAGTTCTCGCTTGTTAAGCCCGAAGGCTTTCTTTCGCATGCCGAGCCGCCGGGCGAACTCCTTTTTTCAGCTTATTCAAAGGAATATGGGCGGGACGATGCCGAAAGCCTCCGTAAGGCCGTGGCCGAGGTCAGACGGTTCGACGGTGCCGCCTTCGACGATATCCGCGAAGCGGCTAAACAGGATGGTGCCGGTCTCGTTTCGGAACAAACAGGTGTCATCGCCGAGCGAAGGTGCGCTAATATAGTTGTCGAGGGCCGGGCCAAAGGCGTCGCGATCGAAACCTCTCATAAGATCATTGCCGGCGAACGGGCCGTTTATCAGCTTTCGGTTTCGGTGCTTTCGGACCACAGGGACGATCTCTCCGCCAAGGTCGATCGTTTTATTGACAGCTTTGCCCTGAAGTAGCGATACTCTCCTGTATTTTTTCCGGATCGGTTTTAATTATGTTCCATCGGGTCATGCTTTTCATTGCCGCCGCTTTTGGCGTGCTTTATTTGGGTGCGGGTTCGGCCGCGGCTCAAACGGTCACCGCAAGCCTCGCGACCGGATCGGCGTCAAAAGGTTCGAGCGTGAAAGGCTCCGTTCTGATCTCGCTTCCTGAGGGCCTTCATGTCAACTCGAACACGCCGATAAGCGAATACGCGATACCGACAAAGGTGACCTTAAGCGGCGAAGGTTTGAAGATCGGACGTATCGAATACCCCAAAGGAACGATCAAGAAATTCCAGTTCTCGTCCGAAGAGCTGAGTGTTTACGAAGGTGAAGTGGTTATACCGTTCACCGTCAAGCTAGCGAAGGATTTTCGCGGAAAGACATTCACTCTGCGCGCCGTGGTTACCTATCAGGCCTGTACCGATGAGGTCTGCTATCCGCCCCGCGATAAAGAGCTGGTGATGACCGCCTCGGTCAAATGACCGTTATTCCACGTTCTTTTGGCCGATTACCGAGAGCAGCCGGCCGACCTTTCCGAAACTAGACTTCTCCACCCGATAAGAAAAGAATAGGTCCGTGCGTTCCATTGTGCACAGCGGTGCCCTGAATATTCTGGATGGGCTGACGCCGGCCGCGGTCAACTGGTCCGCATTCGCCTGGTGAAGGTCGATCAGGGCGTGGCCCGGACGCGTCATTTCGAAATATTTTGCGGCATCGGCAAATTCGGTCTCGAAAGCCTCGATCACCTCGGGGCCGATCTCGTAACTGCGCCGGCCCGCGGCCGGCCCGATAGCGGCGACCATCTGTTCCGGGTCGGCACCCACACTGTCGCGCATCATGTCGATGGCCTTGGAAACGATCGAAAGCGCGGTGCCGCGCCATCCGGCGTGAACGGCCGCGAACGCTCCCGAGCCCGGATCGCCGATCAGGACCGGCACGCAATCGGCCGTCTTAACGCCGACGACGCCTCCGGCCATTTTCGAGACGAGGGCATCGGACTTTTCGACGGAACCCGTCCCTTCTTCGAACGTTTCGACCAATTTCACGCGATCGCTGTGGATCTGCCAGGCGGTCATCAGCGCGTATTCGCCGCCAAGAACCTTAAGAAAACGGCGACGGTTTTCCTCAATGTTCGTGGCCGTGTCTTCATCGAAGCCGGCAAGATTCAGCGAATTTTCGGGGAAATCCGAGACGCCGCCGCCCCGGGTCGAGAACGCATTGACGAACCCGGCCTCTTCAAGCGGCCTGCAGATCAATGCCTTAACGCCGCCCCTTTCTCGCCAATAAAAGCCCGCATCGGTTAGAATCTGCTCATCCGAAATGATCTTGTCCATCGGCATCGACATTGTTGAAGTTTATCGTATCGAAGAAACGATGAACAGAACGCCGAGTTTCGCCCAACGGGTCTTCACACCGGCCGAGCGGAGCTACTGCGAGGCGAAAGGGGCCGCGGCATATCAGTCGTACGCGGCACGTTTTGCCGCAAAGGAAGCGTTCTTCAAGGCACTGAAGACCGGATGGAAGGGAAAGCTCGGCTGGGCCGACGTTGAGGTCGTTGCGGGCCCCGACGGCGAGCCGTTGCTGAACATCACAAACGAAGCCGCCCGCCTGATGAAAAACCTCGGGGCCGAACGGGCGCACCTGTCGATTTCGCACACCCGCGAGCATGCCGTCGCACAGGTGATCCTCGAAAAATGACCGAAACGGCGTTACTGTCGTGGTTGTGCTAACAGGTCGTTCATCGTGAAATACGCGATGGCCGGATCGTGGTCTGAGAAACGCTCCATCCGCGACGCATCGTTTCGCAGTATCTCGGGATAGTCGGCGTTGATGCGGGCGTAGCCGAAGCCTGTCGTATGGCGGCGAAGCGTTTCGCTGATAAGGATGTGGTCAAGCACCTGCGCGTTCCCGTCGAAGATATACGAGTACCGCTGCGGGGCCGCGATCACATCGACCAGGTTGATCAGGTCGCGTTCCACAAGATCGGGCGAGGCCATCATCACCTCGGCGGCGGTAGACGGTTTTCCAGTGATCGTACCCAGGATATCGGCGATGCCGTCGTTGAACTGAAAGAAGTTAAGGTCGCCCAACAAGATGATCCGTTCGTTCGGATCCTTCTTTTGCCTCTCATCCAGCAGCCTTGCAAGGAACTCCGCCTGCAGCTTTTTCTTTAGCCGAACGTTGTCCTGCTGCCGCGGGTCGTTGTAGCCCGAAAAGGATTTCAGGTGGTTTGCGATAACCGTGAACTCAAAAGGCACTCCCGCCTTATCATCGGGGACGGAAGCCCGGAGCATCAGCGGAGGCCGGTCGTTCAGAAAATTCTCTTCGCGCGTATTCGCGTTGCGGAACTTGTCGGCCTTGCCAAACTGCCGCGTCTCTATCACCTTCACCCGCGACGTCTTTACGAGAAACCCGTTGTCGATCCCGCGGCCGTCGTTGCCTTCGATCAGGAATGCCTCGTACTTCGGATCGGGACGACCGGCGGCAGTGGAATCGGCATTCAGCTTTGCGGCCAGCCGCTTGAGTGCGTTCAGGTTCTCGGCCTCGCTAACGCCGATCACGTCCGGGGCCCGCATGAATTCGACGATCGCCTTCGACATTTTCTGAAGCCGCCGGGCGAACGCTTCGGGCGTCATCACATCCTCGTTGATGCCGGGGTCGTCAACGTCGTCAAAAAAGTTTTCCAGATTCATCGCCGCCACGACTATCTGGCGTGCGTCCGGTGCGGGCAGAGGCGTCGGCCGTCCGACCGACGTGATCGAGATCTTGAGGTCCGGGTCGGTGAGAAGCGTGTATTTTCCGAAGGAATAATGAAGAACGCCCACAAGGCCCTTTACTTCTGTCGTCGCCGCAACGATCATTCCCGACGGGCGTGGGGCGGCATTTGACGCCGGTCCGCCGGCCTGCGCGGGGGCGACGTTCTGCTCATCGGTGTCTATCCGAAGTACCTCCGGATTCGAGTCGAAGATCTTCGCTTTCGGGAATTCCTTGAGATATTTGTCCTTATCGGCCGCCGTCGCGAATTCGCGGGCGTCGCGGCCCGGTTCGCGAAACGGCCTCGGCAGCGGTTTTATCACACCGTAAAACGCACCGTCCGAGTCGGCCGTGAACGTCTTCAGGTCGAAGCGGCCTTTGGTAGGCGAGCACACGACGAGTTCGTCGATCTGGAACCGCATCCCCTCGTACCGCTCCAGGCTGTCCACGGCGTTAGACATCAGGTCGGTACCGGTCAGGACGATCGGTTTTGGCAGCGCGTTCCGTTCGGAAATGACTCGCACGCGATCGCTGCCGCCTTGCATCACGATCTCGGTGATCGTCAGGGCGAAAGGCTCGTTGTCCCGGCGAAACTCCTGCAACGTACCCGAAACCTCGACAAGGTTGCCTACAACTGCCTCGGCCGGCGGGGCCGTTCGCGTAAAAACGAAGATCCCTTCGGAGGTCTTCGGGTCCTTGTCCGCCTTCTCGTCAGGCGTTTGGATGAAAAAGCCCGTTCGTATCCGGGCGGTCACCACGCCCTCTGCCCGGACGCTTTTGCCCGCAAAGGGCGAAGTATTGCCGTCGCCCTGGATCTCGGCGATCGGCCGGGCCGACTGGCCCTGGACCGCGATTGACGCGATCAGTACCAAAAATAATGATCTCGCAATTCTCATATACTGCACTTAGATGCCGTTTCCTCAGCCAATACCCTTCCAGCGGGTCAAAAATAGCGGCCGGTTAACAGCATCAGTTTACACAGCCTGGCCCGAATTCCGAATTTCGTCGATCTTCATCGCGATAAACTTACGGACCGCTTCGTTACGGGTTAACAACCGCGCTTCGGAGTACGACGTGACGGCCTCGGCCTTGCGGCCCGCCGTTGAGAGCAGATAGGCCCTGGTCAAGTGGAAAAGATTGTATCCGTCGAGGCCGTCCAGAGCGTTCAATTCCGTTAATGCCGCGTCCGGCCCATGTATCATGCTGACCACCACGATCCGGTTCAGTTCCGCGACCCGCGAGAATGAGATCTTCCTCAACGAGTCGTAGCACTCCAGTATCCGGGCCCGATCGATCGAGTCTGCCGATGGCGAAAGCGAATACGCCGCCGCGATCTCGGCTTCGAGATGATAGCTCGAGATCTCGTTGCCGCCGGCTGAGAGCCGGAAGTGCGCCAACCCGTCCGCGATCATCTGCCGGTCCCAAAGGCCACGGTCCTGATCGGCAAAAAGTACAAGCTCGCCGACGGGATCCGTCCGTGCGGGGATCCGTGCTGCCTGAAAAAGAAAAAGAGCGGCCGCGGCGTGGGCTTTGGGGCAAGCCGTGACCGGATGTGCGGCGACAAGCTTTGTCAGCCGGATCGCTTCGGCACAAAGGTCGCGTCGGACAAGCTCATCGCCCTCCGACGCCCCGTATCCTTCGTTGAATATCAGGTAAAGGCTTTTCAGAACTGTCTCGAGTCGGTCCGTCAGCTCGCTCCCCGCAGGTATCCGAAATCCGCCCGGGTCCTGGCGAAGGCGGGCCTTGGCACGCGTCAGCATCTTCGCGACGGCCTCGTTGGAAGTGAGGAATGCACTTGCTATCTCGGCAACGCTGAAGCCGGAGACGATCTTGAGCGTGAGCGCGACCTGGCTGTCGGGCGACAGCATCGGATGGCAGCAGGCAAAGATCATCCGCAGCTCGTCTTCGGCCAACTCCGATGCCAGCAGCGTTTCGGCCGGCGGCAGGGCCGAAAGCACAGTGCTCTCGTCATCCGGCAGCGGCTCGAAGCGCTCCCGACGGATCTGGTCGATCATCCGGTTGCGCGCCGTTTGGATCAGCCAGGCCGTCGGGTTTTCCGGGACGCCCGTGAACGGCCATTTGCGAAGGGCCGCGACCATTGAATCCTGCGCCGCTTCTTCGATCGCGTCGATCCGGTCGAAACCGATCAGGCGTACAAGCACGGAGACCATCCGCCCCGACTGGTGTCGGAACAGATGGTCAACCAGTTCAGTAACCCTATTTTCTTCGACGGCTGGCCGGCTCATCCGGTCGGTTCGATCTCGCGAAGCTCGATGCGGCCGCCGTATCTTAAGTGCGGGCATCCGCTAGCGGTGTTCACGGCCTCGTCATAGTTTGCGGCGGATATCATGAAAAAGCCTCCGATGACCTCTTTCGCCTCGGTGTACGGCCCGTCGGTGACACGCATCGAGCCATTTGCTCCGGCCAGGTGCTTGCCGCCCTCGTCCTTGAGTTTCTCACCGCCGACGAATTTGCCCTCGGCTTCGATGCGGTGCCTCCAGTCGATGTATTCCTGGATCACGCCCTGGATCTGTTCCGCCGAAAATTGTGAAAAATCGGCCGGTGCTTCGTGCAGTAACATTAGGTAATTTGGCATATTCTGTCTCCTGATTCGTTCGATCTCAGCCGTTGTCGGCTTTCAACACTTAAACGAACGGGCCCGGCGAAAAGGGACACGCCTTACGAAATTTTTTATCGCACCGGCCTCGGATACGTGACAGGGCTTTTATTGCCCGCCTTGTCGACAGCCCGAACGCCGAAAAAGTAATTGTCCTTTGAGCGGTTCTTTGCTGTGAAAGACGTTACGTTCCCGACTGCCTGAGAATTCGTCCATTCGGCCGACGAGGTCTCGCGCCAAACAACCTCATAACCGGCAATGTCGCTTTCAGTGTTCGCGTCCCACTTCAGGTCGGTGTCGTTGGTCAGGCGGCCGGTTACGATGCCGACATTTTTCGGTTTGGCGGGGGCGCGTGCCATGCTCGCCAGGCTGATAAGGTTGACGCGGGTCACATTTGCCGTGTACTCAAAATCGACGAACTCCGGCGTGTCGCCGTAAAACACGCCGTTCTCGGTTCTTACATTCTGGTGCTGATGGGTGTAGTCCTCGTCCACCTCGGTGATGCGGACCGCGGGGAAGCCTCGTTCGAGGAACGGGATATGGTCGCCGCCGCGGCCAAATCGATCACGGCGATAGATCATCCATACCGAGAAATTCTTCAGGTACCGGTCGGCCTGTTCCTTTATGTACCTCGCAAGCTGCCGCGAAGCCGAATCGTTCTCGCCGCCGACGCTTCGCCGGGTGTTCGCCTGCTGTTCGGTCTCGTTCGACGGAACACCCTCGCTGAAAACGCGGACACGGTTGCGGTTCGGCGAATTTTTCATCGTTGTCACACCGCCGACAATGTCGTTCGTGAACATTGCTTCGATATCCGTGTTCGCCTGTTTGGCCTGTTCGGCGTAATGGGCCGCACCCAGAAGGCCCTGCTCTTCGCCCGGGACCGCCATAAAAACGATCGTCGCGTCGAATTTGTACTTGGACATCACCCTTGCAAGTTCGATCACGGCCGCGGTACCGGAAGCGTCGTCATTGGCTCCGGGCGCATCGCAGGTGGCGTTAGTCGGGCTCGAGCACATCGAGTCGTAGTGCCCTGAAACGACGTATGTCCGGGCTGGATCGGTCGCGCCTTTCAGAGTTGCGATCACATTCGTCAGCGTCGTCGGCTCCGGAATACGGGCGGCTTTCGGCTGAACGAAACTTTGCTTTTCGACAGTCAGGCAATTGCCGCAATCGGCGCTGATCTTCTGGAACTCGGCAAAGATCCAGTCGCGGGCCGCACCGATACCCCGGGCCGGATCGTCCTGCACTGACAGCGTATTTCGCGTGCCGAAAGAAACAAGTTTCCGTATGTCGGCCTCGATCCGCCTGGCCGAGACCGCCCGGATCATTTTTTCGACCTCCGGATCAACCTTCACTTGTGCAATGTGAATCGCGGACAAAGCGATCAGGACTCCAAAAACTGCGATCAATTTACGGCTCATAGTCGACTCCTCGTTTGATTGACGTTTGCTTAGAATGTAGTTCCAACCAGTAAATGAAGCAAATCCGCTGATATTTCGGGGGCTCGATACCCGAATGACCTTAAATGGGTCCGTTCCAGGCGTTTGACTTTCGCGGGACATTGGAGGATCAGCCCCGGAATTTTCTTGCTAGTGTCTTTGAAACAATATAGAATTTTTACTGCCACGCTGTAGTTAAGGGTGCCACCAGAATACCGCCAAGTTGTATTGAGAAAGTAGGTCCCCGATAGTTGCAGTTCATCAGACAAGGCAGGCAAAAAGAAAATCTATGAACACTCGTCATCCGAGGCCGTCGCGGTCCTCGCTCAAATACGTCTTTGCATTGTTTGGTCTTGCGATCGCTGCGGTAATTGTCTTAGCGTCCCTTGACCAGATCACGACCGGAAAGACCGTACTCGCCTCGAGCGGCGACGATCTGTGGCAGGAGATCGCCGAGCGGGACGCCGCCGTCAAAGGAAAACGCGATATCGTTCCGATGCAGTACCGCGTTTTCAAGCTCAATGAATCGCTCATGCAGGACCTTCTGCGAACCGCTCCGACTGAAGCCGAAAAAGACAGGTTCGGCGATCTTGTGATCACGCTTCCGATGCCGGACGGCACCTTCTCGCGATTCCGCGTCTTTGAATCGTCGATCATGGAACCTGAACTTGCGGCACGCTTTCCTGAGATCAAAACTTACGCGGGCCAGGGGATAGACGATCCCGCTGCCATCGTGCGTTTTGACGTAACGCCGGTCGGCTTCCGGGCGCTGGTCCTGCGGCCGCAGGGAAGCGTTTTCATCGACCCGTTCTCGAAAGGCAACACACAAGATTATATCTCTTATAACAAACGCGACTTTGATAATCCTGATAAGAAGTTCCAGTGTCTCGTCGACAGCGATGTCGCCGACGCGGCCGGATTCGCCGACAAGCTGAGCAGCCTTCCGGACAGCCCGAACGTGGTCACCAACGGCGGCACGCTTCGGACTTATCGCCTTGCGGTTGCGGCCACCGGTGAATACACGCAGTTCCACGGAGGGACCGTCGCCGGAGCTCTTGCGGCGATCGTTACGACCGTCAACCGTGTCAACTCGGTTTACGAACGCGACCTATCCGTCCGCCTGGTCTTGGTAGCGAATAACAACCTTCTTATTTCGACAAATCCTGCCGGCGATCCCTGGTCGAACACGTCCGGCGACCTGAACAGCATTACCGGGATCATCAACGGGGTCATCGGTTCGGCTGCCTACGACGTTGGCCACCTTGTGGGAACTGGCGGCGGCGGCGTTGCCGGTTTGAACGTTCCGTGCGGCGCAAGCAAAGGCCGCGGCCTGACCGGATCTTCGCAGCCCGTCGGCGATCCATTCGACATCGACTATGTCGCTCACGAAATGGGCCACCAGTTCGGAGGTAACCATACTTTCAACGCCTCATGCGGAGGTAACCGTTCATCCTCTAATGCTTTTGAACCGGGCAGCGCATCGACCATCCAGGGATACGCCGGCATCTGTGGAAGCCAGGACCTTCAAAGGAACAGCGACGATTATTTCCACGTTCGCAGCCTTGAGGAAATGATCGCATTCACGAATAATCCTGCAACCGGCGGAAGCTGTCCGGTGGCAACGGCCAACGGCAACGCGACGCCGAATGTGGTCGCGGCCCCGGCCTGCACCGTTCCCGCGAACACGCCGTTCAGCCTGACCGGCAGTGCATCCGACGCGAACGGCGACGGTCTAACTTATACATGGGAAGAGTACGACCTGGGCGGCGTGGCCAGCACTGTTCCAAACAGCGATTCGACTGGCGTTCGGCCGATTTTCCGGTCTTATTTGCCGGGAACAAGTCCGACGCGCTTCTTCCCGTCGTTGCCGTTCATCCTGAACAATGCGAACGTTCCGCCGTCCACGTTTGCGGGCACAAACCCTGTTGGAACGGTATGCTCTTCTGGCAACTGTATGACCGGTGAGCTGCTTCCGACGATAACTCGAACGATGCAGTTCCAAATGACCGTCCGCGACAATCGCGTCGGCGGCGGAGCGGTCCAGTCCGTCCAGACCGCGGTATCGGTGGTCGGCACGGCCGGGCCATTTGCCGTTACTCAGCCAAACACCAACGTAAGTTGGGGCGGCGGTACCAACCAGACCATCGGCTGGAATGTGGCGAGCAGCAACATTGCTCCGGTCAGTTGCTCGAACGTGGATATTCTTCTGTCCACGGACGGTGGTCAGACGTTTCCAACGACGATCGTTTCGAATACGGCGAATGATGGAACGGAAGTTGTCACGATCCCATCGGTAAGTTCGGCGAACGCCAGGATCAAGGTCCAATGTTCGACAAGCTGCTTCTTCGACGTCTCTAACGTGAACTTCACGATCACGGGAGGCGGGCCGACACCGACGCCGACACCGACTCCGACACCAACTCCGACGCCGACACCGACGCCTACACCGACGCCTACACCAACGCCGACACCGACGCCGACACCGACGCCTACACCGACGCCGACACCGACGCCGACACCGACGCCGACACCGACGCCGACACCGACGCCGACGCCGACACCAACGCCTACACCGACGCCTCCTCCGCCGGGAGTCTGCACGCCGACGCTGACGGTGACCGAGGTCAACCCGGGAAGCCTTTCGGGCTTTCAGGCGATCACGGCAGGATCGGGCACGGTCACGGTGGATACGGTAAACTTTGGTGCGGGACTCCAGGGCCTTACTCTCGTGAGTGCGACCAATGCGAACGTGTCGATACCGTCGTTCCCCATAGGGACGTTCAATCCGGTCACGGCGACGTTTACGGTGCCGAACCCGGCACAGCCCGTTGACTTCACTCTGCGGGCCTCGTCGAGGTTCTTCGCCATCCTGATCAGGGCACAGTGCTCGGGCGGACCTCCTCCTCCAACGCCGACACCGACGCCGACACCGACGCCGACGCCGACACCGACACCGACGCCGACGCCGACACCGACGCCGACTCCGACGCCAACGCCGACGCCGACGCCAACGCCTACACCGACACCGACGCCGACGCCAACGCCGACGCCGACGCCTCCCCCGCCGGGAATCTGCACGCCGACACTGACCGTGACGGATGTGTTCCCGGGCAGTTCAGCGGCGTATGAGGCGATCTCGCCTGGGCCGGGTTCGGTGACGGTCAATCACGTCAACTTCGGTGCGGGCCTTCAGGGCTTGACGCTTGTGAGTGCGACGAACGCCGTGGTTTCGATACCGTCGTTCCCGTTCGGGACGTACAACCCGGTGACGGCAACGTTCACACGGCCGAATCCGTCACAGCCTGTCGACTTCACGCTGAGGGCATCGGCCCGGCTGAACACGGTCCTGATCCGTGCCCAGTGCGGCGCACCGGCACGTCCTGCAGGGCCGGGCGGGAAGATGACGCCCGAGGTAAGCCTGTGGCTGCCGACGCGGTCGGCGGAGCTTGACGGGCTCTTGAGCGTGGTGAGGTACGCACTGAAGCCTGCCGGAGCAGGGGCGGACGAATAGGAACAGCCCGGCGGCGGATGACCCTTGACGGGCAGGCCCGACCGCCGGCACTAAGACAAGACGGCCGAAGCTGTCCCGCGTGGACAGCCTCGGCCATTTCATGCTCCATCAGTTACGATTGACTCGGGCAAGTCAGGTCATTTCTTCCAAGGCCGACATTTGTTTTCCCGACGAAGTTGTGGCATAAAGAGGGAGCACTTTCAGGTACTGTAATCCGCAATACAAACACGAAAGATAATTCGTGGTAAAGTCGAAATTTCGACCCTTACATTTGGTTAATAAACAAGCGTGGTTTGGGGCCGTAGGCGTGCATCGTGCGTTTATGCTTCGGGCCAAAGGAGCGTAAATGTCATCAAAGAACCGTCAACGGCCGGTGGGCGATCTTCGCTCACGAATTCGGGCGTCTCGCAGTCTGATCTTCTGTTTTCTTTCATTGCTGTTGGTCACATCCGTGGCCGTCGCACCCTACTATTTAGCGACTCAGGCTTCCGCCCCGACGGGTGAGGGCCTGATAGTCCGTACCAAGAGCTACGATCCTGAGATCCCGAATTACGATATTCGGACCGCCAAGAGGGCGGACAAGGAATCATTTTTCGAAGCATCGCGAAGCGAAGTAAGCAAGGCGAAGGCAGATGTTTCGGCGATCCGTGAAGGTATCGCCCGGGCCGAGCAAGACCTAAAGTCGGCGTATCCCGGCATCAAGCTTGACTATAACGAAAGCCTGAAAATACCCGAGGTGATCTCGCCGGACTTTTATCGCTCCGATGCAGAATTTCTCACCCGCCCGACGGGCGCGAAAAGGTCCCAGGTCCTACGCAGCTTCCTCGAAGAGCACAATCGCCTGATCGGATTTTCAGGCGAGCAGGTCCGGGAGCTAAAGACCGAGTCTGACTATACGAATCCGAACGGCAACCTGTCTTACGTTCATCTTGGCCAGGAGGCTTTCGGGATCCCGGTCTTCCAAGGTGAGGTCAAGGCCGGATTTACCCGGGACGGCCGCCTTTTCAGGATAATAAATAATCTTGCGCCGGGCCTGACCTACGAAGCCCTCTCCCGTAACTTTGGCGATCCGGCCGCTGCCGTCAGGGCCGCCTCAGGCCACATCAACTTGGAATTGCGGGCGCAGGATTCGGTCAGTAACGCCAAGGCGTCCACCGAGAACAAAGTCGTTTTCGGCGAGGGTGACTGGGCGACGACCGCCGAGAAAATGTACTTCCCGCTTGAACCCGGGGTGGCCGTACCGGCTTGGCGCGTCCTGATCTGGCAGGAAGTCAATGCGTATTACGTCGTTGTCGATGCACGGACCGGCGAAATGCTCTGGCGCAAGAACATTACTAACGACCAGACCCAGACTGCCACGTACAACGTTTACGCAAACTCTAATTCGGTTCTTGATGTTCACGAGAGCCCGGCACCGATAACGCCGGGACCGATCGACCCGGGTCTTGGCACACAGGGAACTCAGATCGCTCGTGTCGACCGGACGCTGATCGGAAACGAAGGTCCGCTTTCGTTCAACAACCTCGGATGGATAAACGACGGAGCCAACGGCGGGAACGGTTTCACCGACGGCAATAGCGTCGAAGCCGGAGTCGATCTGGGCGGAGCGAACGGGGTCGACGCACCGACAAACGGGGTCGCCCGCGTTTTCAACTACGCTTATAATCCACCGCCAGGACTCGGCGGGCCGCCGGACGACAACACGACATCCAATTCCCGGAACGGTGCCGTCACCCAGTTATTTTACATCAATAACCGGTATCACGATGTTCTTTACCAGCTCGGTTTCAACGAGCAGGCCAGGAACTTCCAAAACAGTAACTTTGGCCGAGGCGGTGCTGAACTGGATAGGGTCTCGGCCGAGGCTCAGGATTCATCGGGAACAAACAACGCGAATTTTTCTACACCGGCTGACGGCGGCCGCGGCCGCATGCAGATGTACCGTTTTACCCAGGTTCCCAGCCGCGACGGAGACCTTGATGCCGATATCGTGGTCCACGAATTTACGCACGGCTTGTCAAACCGGCTGGTCGGCAACGCTTTCGGATTGAACAACAACCGCGGCGGCGGCATGGGCGAAGGCTGGTCAGATTGGTACGGACTTTCGCTGTTGTCCGAACCGACTGATCCGATCCAGGGCATCTATACGACCGGGGCCTACGCGACATTTCAGGTGTTCGGACTTGGGTCGACAAACTCCTATTACGGCATTCGCCGTTTTCCTTATGCGGTCCGTTCGTTCACCGGCGGTCCTAATAATCGCCCGCACAATCCGCTGACAGCGGCCGACGTCAACGCCGGCTGCGTTCTTACTGACGGTGCATTTCCTCCGTCCGGCGGCGGTGCATGTAACCAGGTGCACAACACGGGTGAGGTCTGGTCGTCGATGCTTTGGGAGGTACGTGCTCAGCTTATCGGCCGGCTCGGTCCGGCCGCCGGAAACATGCGGGCCCTCCAGCTCGTTACCGACGGCCTTAAGCTGACGCCGAACAGCCCGACTTTCCAGACGGCCCGCGACGCCATCATTGATGCCGCCGCAGCGGCAGCGGTCGCCGACGATCCGAATGTCGCACCAAATGCCGCCGCAGACGTCGTCGACGTCAGAGAAGGCTTCCGGATCCGCGGCATGGGATTCAGCGCCAGCGACGACGGAACGACAGTCGTCGAGGCATTCGACTTGCCGAATGCGATCATTACCTCGCCCATTACGATCTCGGATCCGGGCCCGGGCGGTGACGGCGACGGGATCCCCGAACCCGGCGAGACGGTCCTTTTGAACGTGCCGGTCACCAACAATACCGGAGCGCCTGTCACCAACGTGGTCGTTAATGCGACAGGCGGCGGCAGTGCGAATTACGGGACGGTCAACCATGGAGAGGTGGTGACGAGGAACATTCCCTTCACTATCTCCGGCGGAGCCCCGTGCGGCAGCACGGTAAACGTTCAGCTCGATCTTACAAGCGATGCCGGCAACCAGGCTCCCGCGAACCATTCGTTCGCACTCGGTAGCCCGGTCGGGACCGTCGAGAATTTCGACGGCGTGACCGCCCCGGCGCTTCCGGCCGGCTGGACCAACACGCAGACCAACGGAACGCTGATCAACTGGACTACGGTTGCGACATCGCCTGATTCACCGCCGAACGCCGCGTTCGCGAACGATCCGACATCGACCAGCGCCGCTGCGCTCACGATGCCTGCGACGGCGATCTCGTCAACGGCCGCGAAGATCAAATTCCGTTTGAATACGAATACGGAAGCTAACTTCGACGGGGTCGTGCTTGATATGAAGATCGGTGCCGGAGCCTGGCAGGATTTCCTGGTCGGCGGCGGTACATTTGTTACGGGTGGATACACCGGGAATCTTGGCGGGACCGGGCCCGTGGCCGGCCGCCAGGGCTGGTCGGGCAATTCGAACGGGTACTTCAATGTTGAAGGTACCTTACCCGTTTTAGCCAACGGGCAATCGGTCCAGTTCCGTTGGATCATGGGTTCCGATACGTCCGTCGGCGGTGCGGGTGCCCGAATCGACAACGTCGAGGTCGTGAATAGCTATAACTGCGGCGGAGGACCTCCGCCGACACCGACGCCGACGCCTACACCGACGCCGACACCTACGCCGACGCCGACACCGACGCCGACGCCGACTCCGACGCCGACGCCAACGCCGACGCCGACGCCAACTCCGACGCCGACGCCAACTCCGACGCCGACGCCGACACCGACGCCGACGCCGCCGACGCCGACGCCGACACCTCCTCCGCCGGGAGTCTGCACGCCGACGCTGACGGTGACCGAGGTCAACCCGGGAAGCCTTTCGGGCTTTGAGTCGATCACGGCAGGATCGGGCATGGTCTCGGTGGATACGGTCAACTTCGGTGCGGGCCTCCAGGGCTTGACGCTTGTGAGTGCGACCAATGCGAACGTGTCGATACCGTCGTTCCCCATAGGGACGTTCAATCCGGTCACGGCGACGTTTACGGTGCCGAACCCGGCACAGCCCGTTGACTTCACTCTGCGGGCCTCGTCGAGGTTCTTCGCCATCCTGATCAGGGCACAGTGCTCGGGCGGACCTCCTCCTCCAACGCCGACGCCGACACCGACGCCTACGCCTACGCCGACGCCGACGCCGACGCCGACACCGACGCCGACGCCGACGCCGACGCCGACACCGACGCCAACGCCTACGCCGACGCCGACACCGACGCCGACGCCTACACCGACGCCGACGCCTCCCCCGCCGGGAATCTGCACGCCGACACTGACCGTGACGGATGTGTTCCCGGGCAGTTCAGCGGCGTATGAGTCGATCTCGCCGGGGCCGGGTTCTGTGACGGTGGATCACGTCAACTTCGGAGCGGGGCTCCAGGGCTTTACGCTGGTGAGTGCGACGAACGCCGTGGTTTCGATACCGTCGTTCCCGTTCGGGACGTACAATCCGGTGACGGCGACGTTCACGAGGCCGAATCCGTCACAGCCGGTCGACTTCACGCTGAGGGCATCGGCCCGGCTGAACACGGTCCTGATCCGTGCTCAGTGCGGTGCACCGGCACGTCCTGCAGGGCCGGGCGGGAAGATGACGCCCGAGGTAAGCCTGTGGCTGCCGACGCGGTCGGCGGAGCTTGACGGGCTCTTGAGCGTGGTGAGGTACGCACTGAAGCCTGCCGAAGCAGGGGCGGACGAATAGGAACAGCCCGGCGGCGGATGACCCTTGACGGGCAGGCCCGACCGCCGGCATTAAGACAAGACGGCCGAAGCTGTCCCGCGTGGACAGCCTCGGCCTCTTTATTTTCGAACTTCTTTCTGGGCCAGATTCTTTACCGAAAGACCCTACGAACCTGCGATCGAGCGTAACCACGAAACGCGGCTACAGACATCTTCGGATCCGTTCGAGTACACCCTTTCGAAGCCGAAACTCGCCAACTTCCTCGCTTGAATTCAAGAGAGTCACTTTCAGCGTCATTCGTTCGCCTGTTACCTTCCCTTCAAACAAAGCAGGCTCGCGGAGTTCTTTCCGGTCGGGCCGGACCGGGCCCGGGCGTAGCCGGACATGGCTGCCGCTTAGCTTGAAAGTGCCGTTTCTGGCCAGTCGGAAGCGGCCTGGTATTTCGCCGTCCGCACACGGGTATTCGATCGTACTATGCTCTTTTCCGACGGTTAGCTGGATCCCGTCGCCGCCCCACGGGCCGTCCGCGGCATACCGCGTCTGTCCGCCCTCTCCACCGACATCTGCATTCATAAAAGTGAAATTATCCCAGTGGGCTCCGCCATCCCGGAACAACCGGAATTCTCCTCGAAGACCGGCCCGATCGCCCACTGCCATGACCGCCTGGTCAGAAATACGTGCCGACCCCGGAGGACCGAGGGCCGCGGTCAAAAGAATGAAAAATATCCATTTTCTTGGATCAAACATTGCTTATGGAAATCAGTTATGGCATAAAGTATGCGCGGCTACGTTGATGAACTGTAACCTATAATACGGAAATACAACCAGCCATCCATTAGACTAGCTCGATTCATTAGCCTTTTACACCGCTGACACTATTGCTTACTTCCCATGAGCACGACTTGGGGGAGGGAGAGGCCTAAACCGGAGGAACACGTAAATGTCGTGGAAATATAGCATGGCGATCGCTTTGGTGATCGTTCTAGGGATAGTAATTGCCCCGAGATTGATGCAGAAAGCGGATGCTCAGGCGGTCGCAAGCCCTAAGAAATTGGGAAAGATGACCCACTACCCCAACGGGGTGGTAAAGGTTGAACCAAGCGGGTTCGCCGTTTCCGGCAATCTGCGGGAGATGCCCACGTCGGTGCCGGATGCCGCTGCTAAAAGCAAGGCATACGTCACCAAACAGATGAAGGCCGAAATGCGGCGGCAGATGCTCCGCGAAAAAGGCTGGACGCAGCGGCAGATCGACGAGGATGAGATCAACCGTGATAACGCCAAAAGGTTGAAGCATGTGAAGCCGGGCGCAGGCCTTGCCGACCGCCCGTTCGTGGATCCGCTTCTTTCGGCGAACAAGGGTCCCGATGCTCCGGCGGCGATGCCGGGGCCGACCCTTACTTTTGACGGAGCGACGCAGGCCGATAATGCGAGTCAGGGGATCGGAGCCGTTCTGCCTCCGGATACGAACGGCGACGTCGGGCCAAACCACTATGTAAGTTCGACGAACCTTGTCTTTAAGATCTTCAATAAGAACGGTACCGTTGCCGCCGGTCCATTTCGGACCAACACGCTTTTTGCGTCGCTCCCCGCCGGCGACCCCTGCCGGACGGAGAACGATGGTGACCCGCACGTGCTTTACGACCAACTTGCCGACCGCTGGCAGATAAGCCAGTTTTCACTCCCCGCGAGTGGAAGCAACCGTCAGTGCGTAGCCCTGTCGGTCACAAACGACCCGACGGGCGCTTATTACGTTTGGAGCTATGTTTACCCGGGCGGTCTGTTTAACGACTACCCGAAGGTCGGTATGTGGACCGACGCTTATCACTTCACCTTCAATCAGTTCAATCCGTCGGGAACAGCTTTTGTCGGCATGGGATTTCTCAGCCAGGACCGCAACAAGGCCCTCATGGGTGACCCGGCCACTAGTGTCGTTTACACGAATATTGCAAACATCGATCCCGGGGCCGGCGGCGGCCTGCCTGCCGACCTGGAAGGATTTATTCCGCCACCGCCGGGAATGGCGCAGGTGATCGCAGAGTACCGGGCCGATGAATTCGGAGATCCGGTCGATGGTATCCGTTTCTACCGGTGGGTACCCGATTTCTTGAATCCGGCCAATTCATCGATCACGGTCCTGCCCGACGTTGCACTTGCTGCATTTGACGCAAGGAACCCGAGCGGCCGAGGGGATATCGAACAGTCTGGGGGCGCGAACCTTGATTCGATCGCCGACCGTCTGATGCACCGGTTCACTTACCGGAACATGGGCTCCCCATCTGCACCCGTCAGTTCCTATTCGGGCAGCTTCACGGTCAATGTTAGCGGTGTCGCTCCGACCAACGCGGGACTTTATCAGGCGGGTGTGCGGTGGTTCGAGCTCCGCCGAACGAATGACACTTTCAGCGTGTTCGACCAGGGCACGCACAATTTGACGCCCGGCAGTGGAACCGGCCTCAATAACTGGATGAGCAGCATCGCCCAGGACAATGACGGCAACCTTGCCCTAGGTTTTAGCCAGTCGGGGCCCGCCCAGCGCGCCGACATCAAGATAGCCGGCCGCACCGGGGGCCAGACTGCTGCAGGCACATTAAATGAGGGAGAGGCTCTTTTCTTCGCCTCCGGCGGATCGCAGACGAGTACCAGCAACCGCTGGGGCGACTACAGCCAAATGAGCGTTGACCCGGTCGACGATTGCACCTTCTGGTACACACAGGAATATTACGCATCAACAGGCGGCGCGCCGTGGTCGACGCGCGTCGGCAACTTCAAATACCCAAGCTGTACGCCGGCCGAAAAAGCGACCATCCAGGGCACGGTCACATTTTGCTCGAGCGGGCTTCCGGTTGACGGTGCGTTCGTCACGGCCACCGGCGGCTACAGCCGGATCACCGGACCTCCGGGGACCTATTCGATGACGGTTGCACCCGGGTCGTACACCATCAACGGTACCCGCGATCAGGGGACAACGGTCGGCTCCGGCGGCACAGTCAATGTGATCGACGGACAGACACTGACGGTTGATTTCTGCATGGTCGGCATTCCACTGCTGGCACCGGGAACGGCGACCCTGATGTCCGAAAGCTGCCTCCCCGCGAACGGCGTGATCGATCCGGGCGAGACCGTGACTGTCGCCTTTGGCGTCCAGAACATCGGTGCTGCCGATACGACAAACGATGTCGGTACGCTTCAGGCGACCGGCGGGGTCCTCAGCCCGAGCGGGCCTCAAAACTATGGCTCCATACTTGCGGGCGGCCCGACCATTGTTCGTACCTACTCGTTCACCGCAGATCCCAACCTTGACTGCGGCGAGAACATAACCGCGACCATTCAACATCAGGATGGCGCGACTAACCTTGGGAATCTCGAATACACGCTCCCGACCGGAGCAGTCGGAACAACCGCGACAACGACCAGTTACACAGGACCGGCCGTCGCGATCCCGGACAATAACGCCGGCGGTGTGAATGTCGTTCTACCGGTCAGCGGGATCACAGGAAATATATCAGACCTGAACTTCCGGCTTGATGGCCTTGCCGGCTGCGATGCCACCATCGGAAACACTAATTCGTCGGTCGATCATACTTACAACGCTGATCTGGCGTTCAAATTGACGTCGCCGCAGGGTACGACCGTGAATTTGATCACTAACCGCGGCGGCGGCGGAAATAATTTCTGTACCGTCACTCTCGATGACGACGGCGGCTTCCCGGCGCCTTCGACCATGTCGACGGGTGGAGCCATAACAGGCAACTTCTCGCCGGAAGGCCCCCTGTCCGCTTTCGACGGTGAGAATCCCAACGGTAATTGGACCCTTAATGTTGCCGACGTCGCGGGAGTCGATACCGGATCGGTGCGTCGATTCTCGCTGATCATCACGCCGCGTATCTGTTCGGATTGCGGCGGAGGCCCAACGCCGACACCGACGCCGACTCCGACACCGACGCCGACACCGACGCCGACACCGACACCGACGCCTACACCAACGCCGACACCGACACCGACACCGACGCCGACGCCGACACCGACACCGACGCCGACGCCGACACCGACGCCGACACCGACGCCGACACCTCCTCCGCCGGGAGTCTGCACGCCGACGCTGACGGTGACCGAGGTCAACCCGGGAAGCCTTTCGGGCTTTCAGGCGATCACGGCAGGATCGGGCACGGTCACGGTGGATACGGTAAACTTTGGTGCGGGCTTGCAGGGCTTGACGCTTGTGAGTGCGACCAATGCGAACGTGTCGATACCGTCGTTCCCGATAGGGACGTTCAACCCGGTGACGGCAGCGTTCACGGTGCCGAACCCGGCACAGCCCGTTGACTTCACTCTGCGGGCCTCGTCGAGGTTCTTCGCCATCCTGATCAGGGCACAGTGCTCGGGCGGACCTCCTCCACCGACGCCGACACCTACGCCGACGCCGACACCGACACCGACGCCGACACCGACGCCGACACCTACGCCTACACCGACGCCGACGCCTACACCGACGCCGACGCCAACGCCGACGCCGACACCGACGCCTACGCCTCCCCCGCCGGGAATCTGCACGCCGACACTGACGGTGACGGACGTGTTCCCGGGCAGTTCAGGGGCGTATGAGGCGATCTCGCCGGGGCCGGGTTCGGTGACGGTCAATCACGTAAACTTTGGAGCGGGGCTCCAGGGCTTGACGCTCGTGAGTGCGACGAATGCGGTGGTTTCGATACCGTCGTTCCCGTTCGGGACATACAACCCGGTGACGGCAACGTTCACACGGCCAAACCCGTCACAGCCGGTCGACTTCACGCTGAGGGCATCGGCCCGGCTGAACACGGTCCTGATCCGTGCCCAGTGCACTGCTCCGGTTGGGCCTGAAGGAGCGGTGAGCCGGAGCCTTCCGGACGTGAGCATCTGGCTGCCAAACCAGACGGCGGCGGGGCTTGACGGCCTGGTGAGCGTTTTCCGATACGCCGTCCGGCCGCCTGAGCCGGCAACCGAAGAGTAGCGATCGCCCGGCTGCCGGACCGCTTCGCCGTGGGGCGGTCCGACGGTCGGCATAGAACAAAATGGCCGAAGCTGTCCAGATCAAGACAGCCTCGGCCTTTTTATTTTGAGTTCAAGCGGTTCACGCTCGGTCGTCCGGGCGTCGACGAGAGGCCGCAGGAGTCAGCAAAATGTAAATCGAGCGGGTCTTCGAGAAAGGAACTGACGGTTTCACGATCAAGGGATCTCAATCGATCTTATAGGCTTTTCCGTTCCAGATGGTCACGACGGTACCGATGAAGCTCTCTGCAAGGCTTCTCAGGCCCCCGTCCAACCTTCGGTAGTCTTCCGTGTTTCGGCGAACGTTTATGGTCCCCTGGCCGCGGTAGGTGGTGTCGTACCAGGCACCCTGACGGAATTCAAAGGTCTTGCCCTTCACCTGCCTGCGGTTCGATGCCATTCGATTCGCTCCGACCGATTTTTTCGCTTCAGGACTGGCATCGGCGGCTTGCTTGTCACGCGGTGCGCCCGGCGCCATTGTTACGGCCTTCGGCGGCGGTGGCGGCGGAGTTCCCGAGGGAACTGCGCGAAGCGTTTCTTTTCGTACCTCGTTTTCGCGTGCGGGCATCGCACTCCGGTCCTGCTGCGCGATCACGTCAGCCGTCTGCTCTTCGGCCTTGTCCTTCTTTTCCGCGATATCCGGAAGGACGGTCGCTCGCGGTATCGGACGCTGCAACGCTCTATCATCTTCCGCCTGCCCGGCCGGTTGTTGTATTGAATGATCGGATGCGGCTGTGTTGGCCGCCGGCTCCGAGCTTCTCACTTCCGGGGCCGATTCGGTCAACAGCCCCGGCGAATTTGCCGTGGCATTCGCGGCGTCTGTCGGGGCGGCGCTTGCCGCGTTTGTGTTCGAAAACGTCTGCTGTTCGACCGGTGCGTTCTGTGCCGTCGGCTCGGATCGCGACATTTCATAGGCGCCCATCGGAAGGGTGTTCAAAACGACCGACACACCTATAAATCCGGCGAACAAGACCACCAGCCCGCCGAGCGTGTATGCAAGCTGCGGGAACCGGAACAGGCGGCGATACCACGGCAACGCCGCCGCTATTGGTGCCGCGGCATTAACTCGCTCAGGCGCAGCTATGTCGTCAAAACCTATCAATATTGCGCTCGATAATACCTTCCGGCACGGATCGCATTCAGCAAAGTGATTCGTCAAAACGGCCCTGGTATTCTCGGGCATCGCCCTTTCGACAAACGCGGCGATCTCGTCCGCGTCGGGGTGACCGCCCGCGAATTCGCCGATCGTGATGGTCCTGCCGCCGGATCCCCGCTTCAGCAGTGCATCTATTTCTTTGTCGAACTCAACTTCCATCGATCTATCCAGCCATTTACAGAACGCCTCAAAAAAGGGTTTCTTGCACCATCGCCAACAGCACCACGCCCGCAACCAGCTTCTCGACGCTTAACCCCAATTTCGACGCGGTTTCCGAAAGATGCCTCTTCACTTCGGCTGCGGTCCAGCCGTGATGGTCCCTGAGGCTCTTTTCGACCAGTTTCCTTATTTCAGCTTGAACACGGACCAGCTTTCGGCTGGCGGTGGCCTCGTGATAGCCAAAGGCCGCGGCGATGTCTTTCAATTTAAGGTCGTCGAAATAGTAAAGCTTCAGGATCAGCTTGTCTTCGGCCTCGAGAGCATCGATCGCGGCCTTCAGTGCCTTTGATACATCCGAAGCGGTCTGTTTTTCGGTCAGCAGTTCCTCGGGGTTGTCCGCGTGGGAAACAAGGTGATTGTGATCGTGGTTAGTGCTCTCGGCCGCTTCGTTCGCAAGGTTCTCGAACTCCCGGGCCTCTTCGACCTGAACAAGCCGAGACTGCTTTCTGAACTGGTCAACGGCAAGCTGCGAGACGACCGCCCGCAGCCACCCGGCCAGGCTCCCGCGGCCCGAATAATACGCCAGCTTGCTTTTCTTATTTCCCTCGGCGTCCTGCCGCAACCCGTAAAGCTCTGCCCAAATAGAACTTGCCAGGTCTTCGGCATCTTCATTATTCGCCGACATCTTCCTCGCCGCCGACTTGACCGTGAAATCAAAATTCGCGACCAGCTCTTCCCAGGCCTTCTCGTCGCCTCGTTCGCAGGCTATCACCAGGCAAAGATCGTCCGCCCGGATCTCGTCGATAAACTGTTTGATCTCAGCATGTTGGGGTCGAGCATTGTCACGAAAAAGATACTTTCCCAGCGTCAATTGAACCCTGACGCCAAGGTCCGAGGCCGTCAGACCGCGGCTGTCCGAAGCCCGCCCAAGCAGCCGGTCGATCGACTCCTCGACGATATTCTTAAAATTGTCTGCGATCGGTTCCACGCCTTAGATCATTGGGAAGTTTAGCACTTATTCGATGTGAGACGGAACATTCGGGTTCGCAGAACCTATTTCAGGTGCTTATGCAAATACCGGATGATCTTATACCCATCCAGATATACCCACGGTTTTTCGCCCAGCGTGTAGTGGCCGCAGGGAATGGCGGCTTTCGAGTGCGGGATCTTGCGGCGGCGGAGTTCGCGCATCACGTCGCGGGAAAGTTCGACGGGGAAGCTCAGGTCGTAAAGCGTGTAAATATACCGCTGCGGCCGCGGCGGAAGTGCGGCAAGACGGTCCATAAAGGCCATGGGCGAGACGGGCATCCAGTATTCGCGGAGTTCGTCCAGATGCAGGTTCTCGCCGAAGCCCTCGCGGACGTGATAGGTCGACAGGCCGTGCCAGACCACGTCGGCCATGTATCCGGAAACGTGGTTAAAGACGGCCGCATCGAGATCCGGCTCGTGCACCCACGCCATAAAGGCCACGCACGATCCGATGCTTGTGCCGACAATGCCGACCTTTTCGTACCCCTGTTCTTTAAGCCATGCAACAGCCGCTCGTGTGTCCAAAACGGCTTGCCTGACCGACTGCAGCGAGCGGCCGATGTTCGGCGAGACGAGATGATCGGCCCGCTCAAGCTCCGGCGGCATTCGCTCCTCGTGATAAGGAAGCGTCAGCCTTAATGCTGACAACCCGACCTTATTTAAGAACTTGGCAAGGTCGAAATAGGTTCCTGCCTTTGCGTTCCAATGCGGCAGGAGGATGACGGCCGCACGTTTGTCCGGATGCGGGAAGTAGGTCGCGACGGCGGTGTTGTTTTCGGCGGAGATCGTCTCGATCGCGCTTTTCCACGTCAGTACCGGTATCTCGACCTGCTCCGGCTGGTCTTTCAACTCCTCTGCACTGAGGGAGGCCGCCGACGGATATAGGCGTGTCTCAAGCCGAAACTCCGGAACCGCTGACAACGCGAAGAATTCATCGCTGTTCTCGACCGCTTTCCGCGAAAATTCCGCAAGGACGGTTCGCGGGTCCTTGCCGTTTTTGTTATCGATCGCTTCGGACGAGTGCGCCCGCGTTCCGACAAACTCCGCTCCCCACTCGAACTCCTGCACCGTGCGATTGTCGTTCAACATCGCAAAGTACCGCTCGCGTTTGTGCATGTAGCGTTTGAGCATGGATAGAATTATTTACCCCGGGGGGGGGGGGGGGGCGGGAAGAGAGGGGAACCCCCCGGAGGAAAAAAAAAAAAAAAAAAGGGGGGGGGGGGGGCCCCCCCCCCCCCCGGCCGGCCCCCCCGGGGTGGGGGGGGGGGAAAAAAAATTCTCATGCAGCCGCCGACTGAGCCTTGTTGACTATCTTTTCGTAAAAGGCGATGTACTGCGGAATGATCTTTTCGGTGCTGTAACGTTCGATGGCCAGTTCGCGGCCGCGAAGGCCGAATGCCCTACGTTTTTCTTCATCGTGAAGGAGTTCGACCGTGTCGTGGGTCATCTTCACGATATCGCCCACATCGCTCAGGTAACCGGTCTCGCCGTCGTTCACGACCTCCGGGATGCCGCCGATGCGCGTCGCGATCACGGGCAGCTCACAGGCCTGCGCCTCCAATGCGGCAAGGCCGAAAGACTCGAGCTCCGACGGCAGAAGAAATATGTCCGACACGCCCAGGTAATCCGAAATGTTCGCTTGTTTCCCGACGAAGATTACATCGTCCTGGACATTCAGTTGTTCCGCCCTGTAATAGGTCGCCGAACGCTCCGGCCCGTCGCCCACCATCACAAGCCGCACTTTGTGGCCCTGGTCCTTTACCTTGGCAAAGATCTCGACACAATCGACCGCCCGCTTTACGGCCCTGAAATTCGATACATGAACGAGCAGCTTTTCACCGTTCGGGGCAAGCTCATTGCGAAGCGGCGATCCTTCGATCCGCTTGTAATGAACTGCGCAGATGAAGTTCGGGATTACCTCGATCTCGTCAAAGTCGAACGTTTCGATCGTCGCTCGTTTCAGGAATTTCGAGACTGCCGTCACGCCGTCCGACTGCTGAAGCGCGTATCGGGTAATAGGCAGGTAACTTCTGTCAGCCCCGACCAGCGTGATATCCGTTCCGTGCAGCGTGGTTATCACCGGGACGTATCTTTTTTGTTTGATCGACTCCCGTGCCAGGATCGCGCTGATCGAGTGCGGTATCGCGTAATGCACGTGCAGAAGGTCGAGCTTTTCGCTGCGGGCGACGGTCGCCATCTTTGTTGCCAGTGCGAGGTCGTACGGCTGATGCTCAAACAGCGGGTACGACATCATCTCGACCTCGTGAAAATGGACCCGCTCGCCAAGCTCGGTTACGCGCGTCGGAAGGACCGACGAGATAAAATGGACGTTATGGCCGCGTTCCGCCAGGTCGCGGCCCAGCTCTGAACCCACGATCCCGCTGCCGCCATAGGTCGGATAAACTGTAATGCCGATGTTCATACTAAAGTTTCGTCACGGGCAGAGACGCGAGTGTCAACAAGCGTGCATACACCCCGACCAAACGCCCGCATGCACGCTCCCTTACTGTCGCGTTTCTGCCCGCAGCTACGTCTTTATCGTACCACGCGATCGAAAGCGTCAACGAGTCAAATGAGGACCCGGAAAAAGGCAGCGAAGATCAATACTACCGAAAGGCAGGTGCCAGGCCCCTGCGATCGTGTCTGATTGGCGTCGGCAGCAGGCTCTAAAGCCGGAGGCGGTACGGACGGCGTTGGTTCAGCGATAGTGGTCGCGGTGCCCTTTTTCCGGACCAGATAAACGATCCCGGAAAAATCGTCCGTGAAAAGAAATGAGCTTTCATCCAGCTTGAAAATATCGCAGGGCCGGCCCATTACCCTTCCGTTCTGCAGGAACCCGGTGATAAAGTCGCCGAGCGGTTCATCCTTTCGCATTATGGCGATCTTGTATCCGTGGTCGATCGATTTGTTGGTCGAGCCGTGAAGGGCGACGAGGAACGCTCCCCGTAACGCTTCGGGCGCGTCCGCATCGTCGAAATAATCGAATCCAAGTGCCGAGCTTCGGGCGGGAAAATGAGCATAGGGTGCGGTGACATTCGCACAGCCGCCCGGTCGTTTCAATTTTGGGTCGGCGATGATCTTTCCGTTCGCCGAATGGCAATAGGGCCAACCGTAATCGGCTCCGTCCTTCACCGCGTAAAAGGTCTCGTCCGGCCGCTGCAGCCCCAGATGGTCCGAGCCCTGATTGGTCGCAAACAGATAATTGCCGTACCAACGCAGCCCGACGGCGTTTCGCAAGCCTTTTGCATAGACCCGCTGGTCCGAACCGTCCGGGTTCATTTCCAGGATCGTCGCCCGAACCTCTTCCTTCTCGACGCACGAATTGCAGCTCGAGCCCACCGAGACATACATCTTCCCGTTCTCTCCGAACGCGATCGTCCGCGTTAGGTGCCAGCCGCCGTACTTGTAGGAAAGGCCGTAATTGGGAAACGTTGCGAGAGTTTGCGGAGCCGTGTCCGTCGGCTTTTCCTCGCCGCTCTTGAATTTTCTCCGCGTCAGCTTGCCGGTC
This sequence comes from Chloracidobacterium sp., assembly GCA_016716365.1. GTDB lineage: Bacteria > Acidobacteriota > Blastocatellia > Pyrinomonadales > Pyrinomonadaceae > OLB17. The sequence continues at coordinate 420,231 of JADJWM010000017.1, forward strand.
TCGGCGATATAGATCCAATCCTGCCCTTCGCCGTCGCGATAGAATTGGACACTGTTAGGGTTGTGCAATCCGTTGAGATACGTCTTCACGGCGGCGAACTTTCCCGACTCCGGATCGAACCCGTCGAGAATGTAGATCGTGCCCCGCTTATTGTCGGCAAGGTTGTACATATCAGTGACGAAGATCCGCCCGTCCGGAGCCTTTGCGAAAAAGCGAACTCGTTTAAGGCCCTCGGCGGCCGGGATCATCTCGAAGCCCTCGGCCACATTCAGGCTGAACGCCTTTCCGGTCTTCAATGTGATCTTTTGCGGGACAAGCTTCGGCTGTGTTTGGCCGGCGGCCGTAATGCAGATGGCAAGAACTAACAATAGCGTTTTCATATCGGTTCGTGGTATTTGTTCATAGATCACACAGAGCAAAAGAAATGGTCCGATCGGCTGATAACTGAAGACCCGCGAGACTGGTCATTATCTTTCACCTATCACATTTTTTTATGCCAAAAGCACTTGGAATCTATGATATCGACAAGTTCCTGATCAAAAAAGACTCGACGGTCGAACTCAACGAAACACGAGACCGACTTCACCGGCGATTATACGGACAAAGACGAGGCGGTAAAAGACCTGCAGGAGAACATCCAGCGTCTGCGGGAATTACAGGATGTTCTCTATGCCCAGGACATCTATTCGCTGCTCATCATCTTTCAGGCGATGGACGCCGCCGGCAAGGACGGCGCGATCGAGCACGTAATGAGCGGCGTCAATCCTCAAGGGGTCTCGGTCGTTTCCTTCAAACAGCCGTCTGATGAGGAGCTTTCTCATGACTATCTTTGGCGGTGCCAAAAGAATTTGCCCGAACGCGGCCGGATCGGCATCTTCAACCGTTCTCATTACGAAGAGGTGCTCGTCGTGCGCGTCCATCCGGCGATCCTTCAGGCGCAGCACCTTCCTCCGGAGATAAAGAACGACCCCGGCATCTGGAAGAAGCGATTCGAGCATATCCGCGATTGGGAACAGCACCTGGCCGAGAACGGCACCCACATCCTGAAATTCTTCCTGAATGTATCAAAGAAGGAGCAGAAAAGGCGGTTTCTCGATCGCATCGATGAACCGGACAAAAACTGGAAATTCTCGATGGGCGACGTAAAGGAACGCGGCCACTGGGACGATTATATGAAGGCCTATGAGGAAGCGATAAGTGCCACATCGACCGAATATGCCCCGTGGTACGTTATCCCTGCGGACAAAAAATGGTTCACGCGGCTGGCGGTTTCTGAAGTTATCGTAAACAAACTTGGGTCGCTTGACCTGCATTATCCGGTAGTATCGGATAAACATAAGGCAGAACTGGCCCAGGCGAAGACGGTGCTTGAAGGCGAGTGAGATAAGGAGATCTTGATGCCCGATGATGGCCAATGACCATAGAACTTTTCCGGAATCCGGTTCGTTCAGTTAAAAAGAAGGAGAAGAATGTTTTGCGCAAATTGCGGCCTTGAAGATCTTCAGGCCAACCAGTTCTGCCGCTCCTGCGGCTCGGACCTTCGGCCGGTGAGGAACGCGCTTGCACGGCCGGACCAGATCACGGAATCGGCTGCTGTGGCCCGCGACGAGATCGGGCGTGCCGTGGCGGCAAAGATCCGCGAAACACGGACCGCTGCCGAGCTTTCAACCGTTGCCGAAGAGGTGCTCCCGGAGCTCGAGAAATTCCTCGAATCCCCGGAAGAAAAACGCCTCCGCCGAATGCGGGTCGGGATGTTGCTTTCCTCGATAGGCCTTGGAGCCGCGGTCGGGATCTCGATCGTCAGCCGGTTCATGAACGACCGGGATGTCATTTTCCTGGCCGCGCTCGGTGTGGTCTGCTTTTTCCTCGGTCTCGGTTTTATCCTGAACGGGTTCCTCCTGACCGTCCCGCGAAGGTCCCTGCCGGCGGGTTCGTCTGCAGCGGCCGGTCAGCGGGAGCTTGATACTGAACTTGGGCGGTCCCCGGCGCTTCAGCCCGCCGCGGCAAGAGACGAGTTTACCAGCGTCGTCGAACAAACTACCCGGAATCTGAAGGATGTGCGATAGCCGTCCATTCGACCGGCGGCCTTATTTTGCCGGTACGATCCGCATAATTCGGTCGTCCGTGTCGGCTGGCCGGCCGCGTCCGTCGCGGTTTGAGGTTGAGAAGTAAAGTAAGCCGTCCGGCCCCTCGCCGATCTCGCGGATACGGCCCATGTTTCCTTTCAGCAGGTCTTCCTGCCGGACAACTTTTCGCCCGTCCAGCACCACCCGGACGATCCGCGCGCCACGCAGGCACCCCAAAAAGAAATTGCCCTTGAAGGCCGGCAGTTTGTCGCCGTTGTAGAATGCCCCGCTGGCCGGGGCACACGCCGGCGAGAATTCGATCAGCGGTGCGATCATTCCGGCCTGTGTCTTTGCTCCCCAGATCGCCGGCCAGCCATAATCTTTCCCCGCTTCCACGATGTTCACCTCATCGGCTCCGCCGCCGCGTCCCTCAAAGCCGCTCGGGCCGTGTTCCGTTTGGAACATCAGGCCGGTGCCGGGCTGCCACGCCAGGCCCTGAGCGTTTCGATGGCCGAACGACCAGATCTCGGGCCGCGCCCCCGCCTGCTTTACGAACGGATTGTCCTGCGGCACGGTTCCGTCGTCGTTCAGCCGCAGCGTTTTGCCGGCGAGCGAATTCATCTGCTGGGCCAGGTCCCATTTCGTCGCGTCGCCGGTCGTGACGTAAAGCTTGCCGTCCGGTCCGAAGCGAGCCCGCGTCCCCGCGTGGTTCGGTGCCGCGGGAATGTTCTCGATTATCACCTTCGGTTCGGTGAATTTGCCGCCTGCGAATTTGAAGCGGACGACCTTGACCTGTTTTCCGTCGCCGCGGTACGCGTAGGCGATATATACGAAGTTGTTCGACGCGAAATTCGGATGTGCCGAAATGTCCATCAGCCCGCTCTCGCTGGACGGTTCGACGTCCGGAACGACGTAGACCGGTTCCGGCACGAGCTTGCCGTCCTTAAGGATCCTTACGCGGCCGGGCCTTTCCGTAAACAGCATGTCCCCGTTCGGCAGCCACGCGAAACCCCACGGCACTTCGAGGCCCGTTGCCACCGTCTCAACACGGAAATCGGAGCTCTGTCCGTCGGAGACCTCGAAGACGGTCCCGTTAACATTTCCGGTCGGAGCCGCATTCGAGCACCCGAACGCGACGGCAAATCCCGTAAACACCATCAACGCGAATTTAGCCATGATCTACTCCTTTATTTTCCATTACCATTTTTGTCAGACGGTCGAGGCACCTTTCCGGTTGGCACCGTTCTCAAATGGTCATACTTTGCCCTTAACAGTAGAATATACTTCAAGCAAGAGTTTTCAGGGGAGCCAATCGCGGCTGAGAGTTGTGTCCGTTCCGGGCCCATTACCCTAAAAACCTGATGCGGATAATACCGACGAAGGGAGAAAAACGATGAAAGAACAGTTGTCAGTTGTCAGCGGCCAGTTGTCAGAGGAACAGCAGCCCGAAATGCAGAAGCCCGCGCGTGAGCAAGGGCGTAATACGAACTCTGCTGCGAAAATACCTTCCGCGGCCGAGCAGGCCAGCGATCAGGTGCACCTGCCCGCCTCGCGAAAGATCTACGTCGAAACGAACGGCAATTCCGTCAACCCGAACGATCACACTCTTCGAGTCCCTTTCCGTGAGATCGCGCTCACGCCGTCGAAAGCCATGGACGGCACTATCGAAGAAAATCCGCCCGTCCGCGTTTACGACACGAGCGGCCCGTGGACCGATCCCGATCAGAAACATAACGTCCGCGACGGCCTGCCCGCGCATAGGCGTGACTGGATAATCGCCCGCGGCGACGTGGAAGAATACGAAGGCCGCGAGGTTCTGCCGCAGGACAACGGCTACCTGACAAAAGGTGCCGAAGAGCTTGCAATGCGGAAACTCGAGCGTGAGCAAGGGCGTAACGGCCACGGCCGGCTCGAAGAATTTCCCGGCCTCAAGCGTGCTACGCTCAGAGCCAAACCCGGCCATTGCGTCACCCAGATGCACTACGCCCGCCGCGGCATCATCACGCCCGAAATGGAGTTCATCGCGATCCGCGAAAACCTCGGCCGCCAGTTCGGAGTCCCGGCTTTAGCCGGCCTCCTCGGCGAGAGCGGGTCGCCTGAAGGCCGGACTCAGAACGACCGATCCTCGCTCTATCACCAACATCCGGGCCAATCCTTCGGTGCCGCCATCCCCGAATATGTAACGCCCGAATTCGTCCGCGACGAAGTCGCCCGCGGCCGCGCGATCATCCCCGCGAACATCAACCACCCGGAAAGCGAGCCGATGATCATCGGCCGCAACTTCCTCGTAAAGATCAACGCCAACATCGGCAATAGCGCGATAGCTTCGTCGATCGAGGAAGAGGTCGAGAAGATGCGCTGGTCAACGCTGTGGGGTGCCGACACGGTGATGGACCTCTCGACAGGCAAGAACATCCACGCCACGCGCGAATGGATCCTCAGAAATTCGCCGGTTCCGATCGGTACCGTGCCCATCTACCAAGCGCTTGAGAAGGTAAACGGTAAGGCCGAAGACCTTACCTGGGAGATCTATCGCGACACGCTGATCGAACAGGCCGAGCAGGGAGTCGATTACTTTACGATCCACGCAGGCGTTCGGCTGCCATACATTCCGCTCACCGCGAAACGCACGACCGGCATCGTCAGCCGCGGCGGTTCGATCATGGCCAAATGGTGCCTCGCTCATCACGAAGAGAGCTTCCTCTACACACGCTTTCGCGAGATCTGCGAGATCATGCGCACCTACGACGTCAGCTTCAGTCTTGGAGACGGATTACGGCCCGGCTCCATCGCCGACGCGAATGACGAAGCACAGTTTGCCGAACTCGAAACGCTCGGCGAGCTCACCAAGATCGCGTGGGAGATGGATTGCCAGACCATGATCGAAGGCCCCGGCCATGTGCCGATGCACCTGATCAAAGAGAACATGGACAAGCAGCTCGAGGTTTGCGGCGAGGCACCGTTCTACACGCTCGGGCCGCTGACGACCGACATTGCTCCTGGGTACGATCACATCACTTCGGGCATTGGTGCCGCGATGATCGGCTGGTTCGGTACCGCGATGCTGTGCTACGTCACGCCGAAAGAACACCTCGGCCTGCCCAACAAACAGGACGTAAAGGAAGGCGTTATCACCTACAAGCTAGCCGCCCACGCCGCCGACCTCGCGAAAGGGCACCCCGGTGCACAGTACCGCGACAACGCCCTCTCAAAGGCCCGATTCGAGTTCCGCTGGGAAGACCAATTCAACCTCGGCCTCGACCCCGAAAAAGCGAAGGAGTTTCACGACGAGACGCTGCCGGCTGAAGGCGCCAAACTCGCCCACTTCTGCTCAATGTGCGGCCCGCACTTCTGCTCGATGAAGATCACGCAGGACGTCCGCGAATATGCCGAAAAACACGGCGTCGCGGAAGAAAAAGCCCTCGCCGTTGGAATGAGCGAAAAGGCAAAAGAGTTTGTCGCGTCCGGCAGCGAGATTTATCACGGCCCGGACGGAGCGGCCGGCGGCGAACATCATTGAACCATGTGAATTGCCGTCAGCTTAGGGTGACGGCAATTCATTTAGACCATCTTGACCACAACCTTTCCCTTTGCCCGGCCGGTTTCTACGTACGCGAGCGCGTCATTCGTTTGTTCAAATGGAAACACCTTATCGATCACGGGTTTTATGGCCCCGGCCTCGATAAGTTTCGTGATCTCACCGAGCTGACCGCCTTCTGCACGCATAAATAGGAACGAAAAATCGGTATTTGATCGCGTTGCTTTTCGCTTAGCTCCGAGACTAAGGAGTTTCGTAGCGGATCTTAAATACCACGGCAAGCCAAGTTCCGCTGCAAATTCGGGTGTCGGCGGGCCGACCAATGAGATCAGTTTTCCGCCGGATCTTAGAATTCGGAAAGACTTGTCGAGTATGTTTGGATCTCGATTGCTATGCAGCACCAGATCGTAATCTTTGAGTTTGATTTCAAAGTCCTCAGTTTTGTAATCGATCACAAGGTCAGCTCCGAGACTTTTTACCAGATCGGCATTGGCGGAGCTTGTTGTGGTCGCTACATAGGCGCCCAGATGCTTAGCCAGTTGGATCGCAAATGTACCGACACCACCCGAACCTGCCTGGATAAAGACATTCTGCCCTTTCTTTAGATCCGCTATTTCAACCAGAGCTTGCCAGGCAGTTAAGCCCACCAATGGGATCGAGGCCGCTTCTTCCATTGTCAGATTCTTGGGTTTGAGTGCGAGATCGGCTTCCTTGACCGAAATGAACTCAGCAAAGGTTCCTATTCTATGGTCTGCCGGCCGGGAATACACCTCATCACCGACCTTGAATTTGCTTACCTTGGAGCCTACTTTCGTGACAACACCCGCCAGATCGTGGCCGAGAGGAAACGGAGGCTTGTAGGGCAGAAAGATCTTGAATTCACCATTTCTGATCAACGAATCTAACAAATTGACGCCTGCCGAATGCACATGGACCAATACATCGTTCTCAGTTACAACCGGTTCCGATACTTCGTTAAGGTGTAACGTCTCTTTCTTGCCGTAGCGGTTTACTGTGAATGCGCATATTTTTAACTCTGAAACTTATTGATGTTTTTGATCATCGCTTTTTCAAACGTCTTGTAGGCAAAATGCTGGAGCCCAAGCACTACGTTTGCTCCTTTGCCGACAGGATGATTGAATTTCGGCTCTTTAGTCTCGACGAGTTTTAATACCGTGTTAATCACAGGTGTAGGTTCGGGTGCATTATCAAACAGATCATTTGCAAAGGCCGCGATCTTCTTGCGATAGGCGGAATAATCCTCGATCTTGCCGTCAGCAGCTATCGAGCTGCCAATAATATTTGTCTTGAAACCCATCGGCTCGATCATCGCGACTTTGACGTTGAACTCATTTAGCTCAAACCTGAGGGATTTGAAATACCCTTCGAGAGCGTGTTTGGAAGCGCCATAGTAGGCAGAACTTGGGAAATTGAGTAACCCGGCGATCGAACCGACCGTGATTATTTTGCCGGAGCGTTGCTTTCTGAAATGCGGCAGCAATGAGTTTGTAACCTTGATCGTTCCCCAAAAGTTGGTTTCAAATTGCTGTCTTCCTAATTCGATAGAGGTTTCTTCGGCAAGACCGGACAAATAAAAGCCGGCGTTATTGATCAGCACATCCACACGGCCGGTATGTTTGAACAGCTCCTTCTCAAAGGATCGGATGGAATCATCGTCGGCAATATCCAAAGCTATTACCTTAAATGGCAACGACGGCTTTATCTTTTCGGGGTTCCGGCTGGTGCCGATGACGTTGTAGCCGCTTTGGTGTAATTTGTTTGCGATCAGAAGTCCAAAGCCTGATGATGCCCCGGTGATCAATATTGTTTGTGTCATAACAGTAACTCTGATAAGCTTTATTTACTTGCATTTTGCAAGTGCACATGGATGATATGATAGATAGCTTGCATATTGCAAGTACTGTCAAATGTTTTTATGAAAAAGTCTAAAAAAAGGTCGGATTGTCCGATCAGCTGTTCGCTTGATATCTGGGGCGACAAGTGGTCACTGCTGATCGTTAGAGATCTGATGTTCTTTCAAAAATCAACATATGGCGATTTCTTGAGATCGAGCGAAAAGATAGCGACCAATATCCTGGCCTCAAGACTCCAGAGCCTCGAAGACAACGGAATTATTGAACGATCGGAGCATCCGGACAGTAAGGCAAAGGTCTTATACCGTCTGACAAAAAAAGGGATCGACCTATTGCCGATCTTTGTCGAAATTCATCTGTGGGCAGAAAAATATTTCCCCCTTCCCGCGGAGTTTGAAGCAACAATTAAAGAAGCAAAAAAAGATAAGGATTTGTATATTAGATCCAGGAAAAGATAACTTCTGAAAATTGCTTCGCAAAACCCGTTGGTATGAGCGAAAAGGCAAAAGAGTTTGTTGAAACCGGCGGCGAGATCTATCACGGGAATCTGCCTGATGGGGCGAAGGAGCATCATTAACGATATCACCGGAGCATCCTTCTTATCTGCCCTCTCGACGGGATCGCCTCGATACCCATCTTCTTCAACCGGTTGATCCCGTCCTCAAGCTCCCGCATCCGCTTCAGCTCTGATGCTCCCAGAGACAGTGCCAATTGGTGTTCATTCGCGATTAGAAAAGCTGATCGGTCTAATTAGGAAATCGAATGTTATTAGTTGTATAGTATTTGCATTCAAGCCTTTTTCATCTTCCTACCCCTGGTGTCAACCGCTGTGAATAAGGGACCAAACCGTCCCTCCGTTGTGGCGTTTGCGCTCTCGTTCGTCAACGAGGACCGCATTACCTAAATGTGCAGCGTCTGTTGAATAACATTTACCGGTTGAGCGAGGAGCGCCTTGCGAACACCAACAAACAGGAAGGAAAAAGTGAAAATGAATATTAGAAACGCCCTTTTCGGGCTTATTATGGGGCTGCTCTTGCTAGCGGTCACTGCCGTAACGGTGTCGGCGGTCTGTGCTCCGGCGATTCAGGGTCAACTGGCACTCGCCGGAACCAAGACTAACATCAAGACCTCAGGCGATCTGGCCTTCGTTGCGGTTAACGGCAATCCCGGCTCCCTCCATATCATCAACGTGGCCAATCCAAATAACCCGCAGTTATTGAGCACATGGACCCCGGCCGGGATCTCGATCTTTCCCGCGATCTCGACCTTACGCGGCCTGGCCGTCTCGGGGAACTACGTCTACATCGGAGGACAAAGGAGTTTCTACGTTCTCGATATCTCCAACCCTTATTCGCCTGTGCTTGTTGGTGAGCTTTATGCCGAGGATTGGGAGATTAACAGCGTCGCCTACGATAACGGTAAAGTCTATTTGGGGTATGTGCGCGGAAGTTTCCAAACTTGGATGAGCGTGGTAAACGTCTCGAACCCAGCCCCAGTTTTTATGAGCACCATTAATCTTCAATCTGCGCGGCAAACTTGGACCTCGTTTGTGTCGAACGGTGTGGCCTACATAGGACTTGACGTCGGGTTCCGCATGGTCGATGTCTCGGACCCGTCGAGCCCATTGTTGCGCGGCGTTATTGGAAGCTACAATTCTTGGGGAGACGGTACTATCTCAGGCACGACATTGTATGAAACCCACCAGTATGGTATCACCGTTTGGGATACCTCTAACCCGGAAGCACCGGTGAACATAGGACAAATCACCGGCTTTGGCACAGGCCCGAGCCTTGCGGTCGGACAGGGCAATGTCCTCTACCAGTCGACTCCTTCTCCATATGCTTTCAGGGTCGTGGACATCTCAAGCCCGAATTCACCCTGGCCGTATCGAGGCGCCTTGCCTGGGGTGTTTTTCGAGCGCATCGCGGCTCCCGCTACGGGAACTAAAGCCTACGCGGTTGACGCAACCAGGTTCGTGGTCATTGACACCACGGACTGCCCGAGCAACTCCCCGCCCACCGCCAGCGCCGGCGGCCCGTACAGCGGCGATTTTGGTTCAGCCATCGGCATGAGCGGCGCCAGCGCCTCAGACCCGGACACGGGTGACACACTGACCTACGAGTGGACCGTCAACTCGGCGTCTTGCAGTTTCGACGATGCGAGCGTGCTCAATCCGAATCTGACCTGCACCGGCACCGGCAATTTCACCGCCACGCTTGAGGTTAGCGACGGCGTCAACCCGCCAGTTAGCAGCGATGCGGCTGTCATGATCAACAAGTCGGCGACGACCACGACGGTTACTTGTGCGGCGGGACCTTATACCTATACAGGCGCGGCGCAGACTCCGTGTTCGGCATCGGTAACCGGTCCGGGCGGCCTCAACCTGACGCCGACACCGGACTATGCAAACAACACAAACGCTGGAACGGCCAATGCGAGCTACACCTATGCTGAAAGTGCGAATCACCTTGGCAGTAACGACTCGGAGAACTTTACGATCGACAAAGCCGGGTTGAATGTCACGCCTGATGCCCAACAGATACTTATCGGCAGTCCGGATCCGACCTTTACATTCTCATATTCGGGGTTTGTAAACAGTGAAGGCCAGGGTCGTCGATACTGCTCCGACCTGTGGAGTTACAGGAGTTCACACAGGTGTTGGCAGTTACACAATTACCTGTTCCGGGGGTGTTGATAATAATTACAGCTTCACTTACGGAACGGCAACTTTGAAGGTGGTCTATAACTTCAATGGATTCTTCAACCCGATCGACAACGTGAATCAAAATAATGTCAAAGCGGGCCAGGGAATACCGGTGAAATTTAGTCTCAACGGTAATTTCGGATTAAACATTCTTGCAGCAGGGTACCCGGTTTCATATCAGGTACCGTGTGCGGGAACGGGAGATAATGGAGAAGAAATACCAACGGTGACAGCCGGTAACAGCAGCCTCAGTTACGATGCGGCAGTAGACCAATATAACTATGTCTGGAAAACAAACAAAAGTTGGCAGGGAACCTGTCGAGTATTGTTAGTTCGACTTAATGATGGCTCATCCCATACTGCGAGTTTTAGGTTCAGGTAGATAGAGAATACTTGGATCTAGAATTGTAAAGCGGCTCAGAGAGGCTCTTATGGAAATAAGGGCCTCTTTTTTGTCCGGATTTTCGCGTCGGCAGTGCCCCTCTGATGGACGGAAAGACGCCCGATATCGCCCTGTCGCCGGCAGATCTCGCGAAAGGCTGAGATCAAAATAGGAACCTCGGCTCTCATGATCTGAGTTTCTAGGTTATTACTATATTAAGACGCAGACAGTTCGAGAAAGGCCCAACGAAATTGTCGCCGCAGAATACGAACCATTTATGCTTTCTCTTCTGCTTCGAAACCTGTTCTTCACGATAGTCCAGCCCGGCGTGGTCGCCGGGCTGGTTCCGTATTTGCTGCTGCGGTACTTTGGGTATGAGATCATTCCGCAGAGTTTGACCACGAGCCATTACGTTGCGGCGACGGTTTTCCTGATCGGTTTTTCGATCATGACGGCGTGTATTCTGCGATTTGCGACCGAGGGCAAAGGTACTCTCTCGCCGCTCGGAAAATTCCCAAACTCAACAGCATTTCTTATGACGAAAAAGACGGAATGCCGAACGCCGAATGCAACGGCGGACGCTGCATATCGCCGTGCTTTGCTTCGAGGGCGAATCCGGCAAACGTGTCGCAGTTCAGGACCGTTTCAGACTCCTTCAACGCCTTCATCCCGGGGTCGGTCACCCAGCCCTTGGGGAAATGACCCAAGGCCCCGTCCTCCCTCACACTGGCGGCGAGCTGACCCGGTTGACACCCGCGACTCACGCTAAATAAACTTTGCACGTGAGTTCCGAACCGAACGCTCCCGAAAACGAACCCTCGCCGGAAAGGCCTTCTACCGCCGGGATGACGACCAAGGTCGTCAAGGGAACGTTGTGGACGCTGGCAGGGCTCTCCGTCCCGATCTTTTTCTCGCTCTTCGCCACGCCGATCGTCACCCGGCTTCTAGGCGCCGAAAGCTACGGCCTTTTCATTCTCGTCCTGCTGATCCCGACATATTTCAATTTCGCGGACTTCGGGATGAACATCGCGTCAACCAAGTTCGGCGCCGGGGCCTATGGTGAGGGTTCGCCCGAAAAGGAAGCTCGGGTCGTGCGAACGGCCGCCCTGATCGCGTTAATTGCGAGCCTGCCCTTCGCGATCGGCATCATCGCTTTTTCGGCACCGATCGTCCGCATCTTCAATGTCCCGGACCATCTTTTCGCCGAGGCAGCCTTCGCACTAAAGCTGGCGGCCGTCGGATTCGTCATCAATTGCCTGGCGACGGTGTTCAATACGCCCGAACTGTCGCGTTTGAGGATGGACCTCAACATCATGGTCACTTCGGGCGTCCGTCTTCTCGGCGTCATCGCGACGCCCATCGTGATTTATCTCGGCGGCGGAGTCACCGGTGCCGTTGCGGTTGCCCTTTCCGTTTCGATCATTACGCTGGCCGGCCACATCATCGTCTCCGCACGCCTTCTCCCGCAGCTTATCGGGACGACCATCGACCGGGATTCGGTCCGGCCGATGCTCAGGTTCGGCAGTTCGCTTGTTATCGCCGGAATCGCGGGCGTGCTGCTCGCTCAGTTGGAAAAGGTGGTTCTAACAAGGGCGACCTCGGTCGAGACCCTCGCCTATTACTCGGTCGCTGCGACATTTGCGGCGATGCTGACGCTCTTTTCGGCTTCGATCGTCCAGTCGCTCATGCCCGCATTCTCGCAGCTCCAGGGCGAGAGCAACCGGCCCGCGCTCAACGCGTTGTATTCACGCGGGATCCGGTCTACGCTGATCTGGCTGGTTCCGGCGGTGGTCTTTATGATATTTGTCGGAAGGCCGTTCTTTACTTACTGGTTCAGCGCGGATTTCGGGCGTGAAAGCACATTCCCTTTTTACATAACGGTCGCAGGACTTTTTTTCAACGTGCTTGCCTATTTTCCTTATTCCGCGATAATGGCCTCCGGGCGCTCGGATATTTTTGCGAAGATCTACTGGATCGAGCTTGTCCCGCACATCGCTCTCGTGTGGGTCCTTGCACACTGGTACGGGGCTGCGGGGGCCGCGGCCGCATGGAGCATCCGCGTCACTCTGGATGCCGCGATACTTTTCTGGCTTGCTCACCGGTTCGGCGTGCGGTTCGATCGAGGACGGATCTTGGCATTCGCGGCCGCCGCTTTGTTCATGGCATCGCCGGTCGTCGCCCTTGCAGTCTGGGGCCATCACCCGTTGGTCATTGCTTCGGCCGTCTTGGCCGCCGTGATCTATGTCTTCGCGGTTTGGCGAACGGTTCTCAAAGAAGAAGAGATCGTCTGGCTGAAGGCGACGGTTAACCGGTATCGCGGTCAATGGACGGCCCATCGCGAGGAGCCGGTGAAAGAAGGATGAAGGAAACTAACGAAAATGGCGGCCTGCTGCACGTGATCGAAAGATTTCGCGGCGTTTCGGTCCTCGTCGTCGGCGACCTTATGCTCGACCGCTACTGGTTCGGCCGGGCCACACGTATCTCGCCGGAGGCACCGGTTCCCGTCGTACTTCTCGGTTCCGAATCGTTTGTTCCGGGCGGGGCGGGAAACGTCGCCGCCAATCTTGCAGGGCTTGGGTCCGGCGTCTATATCGCTGGTGTGGTCGGCGACGACGATCCGGGCCGCGACTTACGCTCCGAACTAAAGGCCCGAAGCATCTCGGCGGAGTGCGTTGTGACTGCGGACGACCGGCAGACGATAACCAAGACCCGGGTTTTGGTTAAGAACCAGCAGATCGCACGCATCGACGACGAAAACGCCGCCCCGCTGCCGGGCGATATCGAGGATGAGCTTCTGAAGAAGATCGGCACCGCCATGCCGAACGTAGGCGCGGTCGTGCTTTCGGATTACGCAAAAGGCTGCCTGACCGGGTCGCTAGTTCAGTCGGTCATCGAAAATGCCCGGTCGCTCGGCAAGCCCGTTCTGGTCGACCCGAAGGGCCGCGATATGACAAAGTACGCAGGGGCGACGATCCTGACGCCAAACCTCGTTGAAGCCCTTAACGCCGCCGGGATCGACGGAAATGACGAAGCGATGGCGCCGCAGGCGGCAGAGCGGATCCTGGCCGATGTCGATCTCGGGGCCTTGCTGATCACCCTGGGCGAACACGGAATGATGTTGTTCGAACCGCCTAACGAACCGGCCTATTTCCCGTCGATGGCACGCCAGGTCTTCGACGTTACCGGGGCCGGGGACACCGTGATGGCGATCCTCTCGGCATCGATCGCCGCCGGTGCTTCGCTTCATGAGGGAATTAGGCTTGCGAACATCGGCGCCGGCATCTCGGTGGAAAAGGTGGGCACCTCGATCGTCGATCCGGAGGAGATGCGGCTTTTCATCGAAGGCCACGTATCACACGGTCAAGAAACGGCTTGACGGGCGGAGTTTGCGACGGCTTAATGCGGGAATTGACCCTTCACCCACCAAATAATTCCCGGCAAGGGAATTTTCCGGTGTTGGTTCGCGGTGGTAGGCGCTTAGTGATGCAATTTGCAGGGATCATCTATCCGCCGGCGAGCTGCGGTCCGCGAGACCGTCTTCAGCAAGGACAGATAAGTAACACGTGACGCCCGATCCAGACACATTGCCCGCGGCCCAAGTTGACACGATGGACCCGGCGGAACGCCGATCTTCGGGATGGGACATCCGCAACGCTCCCCGGAATTACATCTCGCTGGTTGTCTTTCAGGCGGGCAGTGCATTCTTTTCCTTCGCCGCGGTTTGGATCATAACGAAATATCTCGGCTCGGCGGGCTATGGCGGCGTTGTTGCAACAATTGCCGCGTCGCAGGTGGCTCAGATCTTCGTAAACTGGACCGCTCTCTCGGTTGCCCGCTTCGGTGTCGAGGAGTTCGTTAACACGGGCCGGATCAGCAATTCGTTCTGGACACGGACGATCATTCTATTGCCGAACACCATCGTCTTCCTGCTTTTCTCGTTCCTTTGGCTCCCGCTATTGTCCGAGTGGTTAACCCTTCCGCCGGAGGCCGGCTTCTATGTCGGGCTTCACTTTGTCGTTTCGGCGATGTGGCTCCATGTTCAGTACGCGATCCAGGGTGCCAAGCTCCCGCGTTTGCACGGCCTGCTCATCGCGGCGGAACGAGGGGTGATATTTCTGATACTTGTCATCCTCGTCTGGGCGGATCTCCTGGGTTTCTACACCGCCCTCATCGCATATATCGGTTCGCCATTGCTGATGACGGTCATTGGATCGATCAGCCTTCGGGGACTCGTGTCCTGGCGTTTCGAGATCGGCCGCGACTGGTTGTGGCGAATCATTAAGTTCTCGATACCCCTGATCCCTTATTCGTTTATTGGGTATTTTTCTTCCATGTATCTCGATTCGATCTTCATCGTGGGATACCTCGGCAAGGCCGAATTGGGGGTCTACTCGCTGGCCTATCAGACCGCGGGTATATTGATGCAGCTGCCGTTGCTCGCGGGTTCGCTGCTGCTCCCGTTCTTTGTCACCTTGCGGACCAGTAACAAGGAGACGCAGATATCCGGCTACATGCAGGATGTAATGCCGGTACTTTGTCTCCTTTGGGCGGTCGGCTGCGTATTCGCGGCGCTGGTCCTGTCATTGTTGATCCCTCTGGCTTTTGGTGTCGAGATGTCTGCCGCCGGCCGGCTCGTCCTTTTGCTTACGGCGTGTACCGCGATCAACGGGCCGGTGCTTTTCGGGTACGGCGCATTTATCAATGCCTACTCGGCGACATATATTTCGACGATACTAACGACGGTCCTGGGCCTGACGAATCTCGTGTTTAATATCGTGCTGATACCGAAATACGGATTGACCGGTGCGGCATTTGCCAGCATTGTTGCTTATTTTGCAAGCGTGCTGGTGACAGCTATGGTCATTAGCTATCGTTTTAACATAAAGCGGGACTGGGCGATAGAATCGACCATCCCGGGCATTATGGGCCTGGTCGTTTTCTGGCTGACGGAAAGTTTTTTCGCCGGGATCCTGTTCGCGGGAGCGCTTGCCGTCGTCATCACGCTTATTAATCGAAGTTCCGTCGGGCGGGGGATCAGCCTCCTGGCGGCTATTCGAAGCCGGAACGGCTGATCGGCCGTATCTCCTGCCCGCCATTCACGATGTTTCTCGGGAGGCCTTATTTTGTATCCGTGCGAATGCTTTCGATAAGCTACGCAGGCAGATCGATCATATCTGATCGGTAAACAGTTTGTCCGACATGGCAATAGTCATACTACATTTGATACCTTCGCTATCCGGCGGCGGGGCGGAACGCCAGTTGGTGGATGTTGTCCGGAACACTTCAAATGAGGACTTCAGCCATGTCGTTTGCTGTTGGGGTGCCTCGGATTTCTTCGGGCGGCAACTTCGATCTGCCGGGGTCAAGGTCATCGATCTTGGCATCGATGGAAAGCACCCATGGGTTGCCGCGGCACGGAGGGTGAACTCGGTCGTCGATGAAATAAGACCGGACATCATGCATTCCTGGCTTTACGACGCCGACATTGTCTCCCGGATCGTGAAACTGCGGAACCGCGGCCTGCGTCTGATCACATCGCTTCAATCACCAAACTATGAGCCGGAGACGATACGGGCCGGCGGCTGGTCAAGCACGAAGGTAGGGATCCTGCGTTGGATCGACAGGATCTCAATTAAGTTCGCGGCCCCGTATTTCGTTGCGTGTTCCGAATTTGTCGCGGGGTCCTCCCGGAGATGGTTGGGGATTGATCCGGCTCGGATCTCGGTGATCTTTAATTCGGTAGATCCTAACACTCTGACCACCACCCACCCGGAGCGGACAAGGGCCGATCTGGGCTTCGTTCCCGGCGACTTCATTTTCATGAGCGTTGGCCGGCTCGACAAAGGGAAAGGATACCGATTTCTGATAGATGCTTTTTCGAAAGTTCTTCAAAATGTTCCGAGTGCAAAACTTGTACTTGTCGGTACTGGCCCCGATGAGGCTGAGTTGCGAACGCATGCCGCGGCTCTAATGATCGATGAAAGGGTGGTCTTCGCGGGACGTCGGAGCGATATCGGCGATTGTCTTAGAATTGCGGATGTTTTCGTTTTCCCGACGCTTTTCGAAGGCTTAGGCATAGCCCTGATCGAAGCTATGGCGATGGAGTTGCCATGCATCGCGACCGACCTGCCCGTTCTGCGAGAGATCATCGACGACGGCGTTTCCGGCCAGCTCGTCAGGGCCGGTTCTGTTGAAGATTGGGTCAGGTCATTGACGGAGATGTATTCTGACGAGATTCTTCGCGCACGGCTCGGAGCGGCGGCAGGAGCAAGGGTCAGGAGCAAATTTTACAGTAATGTCCTGATACCGCAATGGGAGGCGTTGTATTCCAGGATCTCTGCCGGAGACATTTGACAACGACCGCGAATGCTCGGGGTTGGCGAACACCCAAGCCGATCACTTCGAGCCCATCAGTCCTGCCTTCATTTGAAAGCCCAGGAAAATCCGCGTTAATATTTTAATATCGGGGCAAGTTCGGCTGTCTGCGGGCCCTTTTCGCAGATCACCGGGCGAGTATCCCGGCTATGGTTCTCGGATCCTTCGGGCCCTCCATGGCCGCGAAACGAACGACTATCGTGCACCGGGTAGGTGCCAATTTAGCGTCGGTTTAGTACATTGACCCTTCGGTCCCGACGTTCGGATCGGTTCTGGAGAAACTGCATTATCGGAAAGGTTGACGGAGAATTGATGAGTTTAGCCGACGGTACGAAAAAGCCGGTTTATGTGATCGGGGTGAGCGGGAAGTTCAACGGAGCCGGATCCGCCGGCGACGCGCACCACCCGGCCGCGGCTCTGCTGAAAGACGGCGAGATCGTTGCTTTGGCGAGTGAAGAACGATTTGTCCGCGTTAAGTATGCGATCGGGTTCTTCCCATATCATTCGGCAAAATTCTGTCTCGACACCGCGGGGATCACCCTGGACCAGGTGGACGCGATCGCATGGTCGAACGATCCGTACCTCGCGATCGAACGGTGGATCGAGGCCAACAATTCGACCGTTAAGAAACTCGCTTACAGTGTTACCAAAACGCTCCACCGATCAAGGAACGGGATCGGCAAGGGGCTGAACCTTTTTGATCTTTCGCTCAAGCCGTGGCAGGAAGAGGAGAATGAAAGATCGGGGTTTCGCGTAAAATTTCAGGCCGATATCGACAAGATCCCGTTCTTCTGCGTCGACCATCATTTATCGCACGCGGCGTCGGCCTACTATGCAAGCGGATTCAACGAAGCGACCGTAGTCACCTGGGATGGGAGCGGCGACGGTTTGAGCGCGACGATCGCTCACGGGAAAGACGGGAAGCTGACCGTACTCGAACAGCGGAACGATTTCTCGATCGGCGAGGTGTATTGGGCCATACACAAGTACCTGCAACTCAGTGACGAGGGTTCACTGATGGGGCTGGCGGGTTACGGCACCCCGGCAGGGACATTTGATAAATATGTCGATCCGGGATCTCTGAAAATGGACTTTTCCAAGATCAGCCGGCCCAACATCGGCCATGGGGCGTCGTATTGTCAGTCATTGATCGATTGGCTCGGAAAACCCCGGCAGGAGAATGACGAGATCGAGGAACGTCACAAAACGATCGCCGCCGACCTGCAGAAACTTGTCGAAGACTTCGGGTTTTCCTATTTGAAGCGAGCGTTGAAGATGACGAATTGCCGGAATGTCGTTTTCGCGGGCGGGGTGGCGCTGAATGCGACAATGAACGGCAAATTCGCCCGGTCCGGCCTGATGGACAGGATCTTCATCCAGCCTGAGGCGGGCGACGCCGGCGGGGCACTCGGGGCGGCGTACATCGGCCATACCCGGCTGGGGCACGAACTGCAGCCCCGGGAGATGCCGCATACTTACTGGGGTATCGGTTTTTCCGATGATGAAATTCAAAAAGCCCTGGATATCGTCAAGGTCAAATACACGAAACTTGCCTTTGATGACATCGTCGAACGAGTGGCCGGCCTTTTGGCAGACGGGAAGATCGTCGGCTGGTTCCACGGCCGCGGCGAATGGGGGCCGCGTGCACTCGGAGCTCGCTCGATACTGGGCGATCCGCGAGACCGGGAAATGCTTTACAAGGTCAACGCCGCCGTAAAGTACCGCGACGGTTGGCGGCCTTTCGCCCCGTCGATGCTTGAAGAGGCTGCAGACGAGTTCCTCGAAGGATCGGCGTATTCACCGTTCATGATCATGACTTTCCCCGTTCGCAAGGAAAAGCAGCATCTGATACCGGCTGTCGTGCACGTCGATGGCACGACCAGGCCGCAAATGGTCCGCCGTACCGTCAACCCCCTCTACTACGATATGATCAAGCGCTTCGGCGAGAAGACGGGCGTTCCCATCGTGATGAACACCTCATTTAACCTGAAGGGCGAGCCGGTCGTGAACTCACCGCGTGACGCTGTAAGGACCTTCTATAGCTCCGGTCTTGATGTCCTTTCAATAGGTAGTTTTATTATTGAAAAATAGTGCCGGTGCCGGCTTTATGCAAAAGGCCAATTTTCACACGCAGGAAAACCACCCGATAGGCGAACTCTCGATCGAAACGGTCAGGAATTGTGTTGTTACCCCATCAATGCTTGTAATGACGCCTTTCGGACTGAGCCGTGCAGCGGCGTACCCAAATTTGTCATTATCGAAGCGTATGCGGTGGAACGCTGCGGGACTCGGTTCGCTCTTAAGAGGTCGATTCCGGCGGATCTCGGATCCGAAGACCTATTTTTCGACGCTGACACCATGGTCGAACAATTATTTTCACTGGATGACCGAAGCCGCGCCGAAATTTCTGCTTTTTTCGGAAGAGCTAGGCAAGGGAACGATCATCGTTCCTAAAGGGCTACTGCGATCTGCACATGAGTTTCTCGAGCTTTTCGGTTTTAATAACTTGCTCACCGTCGAAGAGAATATCGCTTTCGGGCAACTGAAGGTCGTTTCAAACCCAAACACAAACCACTATCTTCCCGAACACATTCGCTTGGTGCGCGAAAGCCTGATCCAAAAAATAAAGCCCGAGCCGGCACGTCAGCGTCGAAGGATCTACGTTAGCAGGAAGCATGCCCGCGGAAGGCGGGTCCCAAACGAAGAAGAACTCTTGGAGGTCATCGCGGACCTGGGATTCGAATGCGTTCACCTTGACGATGCGACGCTTCAGGACCAGGTAAACATGTTTAGCAACTGCGAGATCCTTATATCGATCCACGGAGCCGCATTAACTAATGCCATCTTCATGCCGGCCGGTTCAAGCCTTGTCGAGATCTACCCTTCGGTCAGTGATCCGGTGCGGGATGTAAGTCGCTGTTTTTCTCGGCTCTGTCAACTTATCGATGTAGATCATAGATTCCTCTTTTCAGAACGCCGGGGAAATAAGAAGACAGCAGATCTCGATTCCGATGATCTGATAGCCGATCCCCGGTCGGTGCGGGATCTGATACTCAGCATTTCGAGGCCGATCAAGAGATCGGTTGGATCCGGTGCATATTGATTCAGCTCGCGGCGTTTGGAGTCCGAAGAGTTCCCGCCAATCGTTTTCAGACATCCGTTTGCGCCGGGACCTGAAGGATCAAGGCCCCCAGCAACGTCAACGCATTCGAGCTGGATTCGAAGATCAACGGATCTCGTCAAACCCTCAAAGGATCGGCTCCGGCGGATCCTGTAGCCCTTCCGAGTTAGCAAGGAGAACAAAGGGGAAACGATCACTCAACAAGCTCAGTGAGTATAGAAAGTTGAGCGCCGATCTGGAAGAGGTTGACGTTGAAGCTGCAGAGTCATTTGACCTGTCAGGTCTGTCCGCATTCCGTTCGTTTGCGACGTTCCGTACAATAAAGTGCGAAGCATCCGCCATCGCCTGCAAGCTCAATGGCGAGATCTTTAAGCCGGTGATAGCACTCAGAAGACCGTGGAAGAGAATATATTCCATTCAGTTCAACGGGAAGGTATGCCGATGGCGGTTGATAGGTACACCGCGCTAAAAACGGCCTCAGATCATTTATCGGCGGCTCGGCCGAAACTCGAAAGGCGGCAGATCCTGCCCGTGCGTGCCAATTGAACGTTCGTTATGGCCGAATCGATCTACATTTGTTATTTTGGCGTGCGGGAGCCGCTGGTGCAGACGCAGGTGATCCCTTATCTCAAGGAGCTTGTAGAGGGCGGACACAAGATAACACTGTTGACTTTTGAACCGGCCGAGCAACTTCGCCGGCGGGATGCTGGGGAAAGTGAAGCGATCAGAAAGGAATTGGCTGAGGCCTCGATCGAATGGCGCTGGCTTCGATATCATAAAAGGCCCTCGGTTCCCGCAACTTTGTTTGACGTGCTCAATACCGTAAGGGAAGTTCGCCGGCTGTCGAAGCGAAAGAGGTTCGAGGTCCTGCATGCCCGGGGCCACGTCCCGGCCGTTATGGCGGCCCTCTCGCGGATCGGAATGCGCCGCCGGCCCAAACTGCTTTTTGATATCCGCGGCTTTTTGCCGGAGGAGTACGCCGATGCGGGTGTCTGGTCCGAGGGCGGCTGGCTGTTTCGAACGGCAAAACGATTCGAGCGGTGGCTGATGCGGGAGGCGGACGGTTTCGTCGTCCTCACCGAAAAGGCACGTGAGACTCTATTTCCGGAATCAAAGGAGACCGGTTTCGACAAACAGGGGCGTCCGGTGGAAGTTATTCCATGCTGTGTGGATCTTCTGCGTCGATTCTCGGGCGACCACGATGCGTTGCGGGTTGAGTTCAGAGAGCGTCTCGGGATCGAAAACCGCTGGGTGATGATTCACCTCGGAGCCCTTGGCGGGCTTTATCTGGTCAATGAGATCGCCGATCTGCTGGCTGCGGCTCGCGAACGCAATCCCGCGACATTTGCACTATTCCTGACGCAAAGCGATCCAATGTTGATCCGGCCGCTGCTTTCTGAGCGGGGATTTTTGGATGGAGATCTTTTTATCGGACGGGCTGATCCGGCCGACATTGAGGGATATTTGCACGCCTCGGACGTAGGGTTGTCGATCGTAAAGGCATCGTTCGCAACGCTTTCGCGATCGCCAACGAAGATAGCGGAATATCTTGCTTGTGGGCTCCCGATAATCGCCAATGCAGGCGTTGGGGATCTGAATGAATTGATCGAAGCATACCGGATCGGGGCGCTGATCCGACACTTTGATGAAGTGGAATACGATCGGGCGTTGGCTGAGATCGA
This sequence comes from Chloracidobacterium sp., assembly GCA_016716365.1. Lineage (GTDB taxonomy): Bacteria > Acidobacteriota > Blastocatellia > Pyrinomonadales > Pyrinomonadaceae > OLB17. The sequence goes on from JADJWM010000017.1 coordinate 441,973, forward strand.
AGCATTTACGGAAGATCGCAAGCGTGTTCGCGCGGTTGCCTTGAGCGAATTCGGTCTTCAAAATATTGGGGGAATAAGATACCGGCAGATCTACTCAAAGCTTCTCAACTGACAGGATCCAGATGATCCAACCTGCCCCAAATGCGTCCGGGTCGGCTATGTCCGCACAACTCCAAAATGGCCAGAATGTCGCATCCAGCGGATTTCCATTGCGTGTAAACGGGGCGGGCGGTGCCAGGGTGAACACGGTAGAATTTACATTCCGCTCACCAGGCGCGGACGCAAACTCCGTCCGTGACGCCGTCAGGGCCTCCCGCGGGCTAGGATCGGATCTCCTGGCGATAACAAACGATCTGAACGCGAAATAACCGGTTCGAATGCCAAAGTCGCTCTACATCTGCTACTTCAGCGTCCGTGAACCCCTCGTACAAACGCAGGTGATCCCGTATTTGCGGGAGATAATGCACGCACGGGGAACGGCAACCGATGACGGCGGCGATGCGAAGATCGCGATCTCGCTCCTTACATTTGAGCCCACCGAGCTTGGCAAGGATGAGGAGGCGGCGATAAGGGCAAAGTTGAAGGAAGCAGGGGTATCGTGGAGTTGGCTCCGTTATCACAAGCGGCCGAGTGCTCCGGCAACCGCGTGGGACACTCTGATGGGCACCTTGTTTGTATGGAGATTCATACGTCGGGAGCGGCCCGAAATATTGCACGGCCGGATCCATCTGCCGACGTTGATGGCGGCCCTGGCTCGGAAGTTTTCGCGGCATAAACCGAAACTTCTGTTCGATATCCGCGGTTTCTTTCCCGAGGAGTACACCGACGCGGGGGTGTGGCCTGATGGTGGCTGGCTTTACCGTTCGGCAAAATGGGTCGAGCGATGGCTGCTCAAAGAGGCCGACGGCTTCGTTGTACTGACGGAAAAAGCACGCGAGATCTTGTTCCCGGGATCAGAAGAAACCGGCTTGGACAAAATCGGCCGCCCGGTCGAGGTCATTCCCTGCTGCATCGACCCGGCCCGTTTCGACGGCGGCGCGCGGCGTAGCGCGGTCCGCGAACGGCTCGGCATCGGCGGCCGGTTCACGCTTGTTTATATCGGGTCCTTCGACGGTTGGTACCTTTCGGAGGAGCTTTTGAATCTGTTCGAACTCGCAAAGAAGACCTATCCGGACACGTTTGCCCTGGTGCTGACGCAGAGAGGGGCCGACGCTGTCCGGCAAAGGCTTGCGGCACGGGGCTTTAGCGATGCGGATATGTACGTCGGGAGCGTCGTCCCGGCCGAGGTGCCGGAATACCTTTCCGCCGGCGACGCGGCCGTTTCGTTCATCAAGAATTGCTATTCAAAGCAGGCGTCGTCGCCGACAAAGATCGCCGAGTATCTCGCCGCGGGACTGCCCGTGATCTCGAACTCGGGCATCGGAGACCTGGACGAGTTGATCACCGGTGATGGGGCCGGCTGTCTGATCCGCAGCTTCTCCGACGACGAGTATCGACACGCCCTCGATACCGTCCGGGCAGCCGGAGACGTGCGGGCCCGCTGTCGGCAGATCGCCGATCGACGCTTCGATCTCGGCCGTATCGGCGGCGAACGCTATCGGCGGCTTTACCGGCGGCTGCTCGAACGTGGCGGCCGTTCCGCAGATCCGAGCGGGGATCCGTGATTGCGAAGATCCGCGACAAAAGAGACAATTTCCCTTCGGCCGCGGGACCGGAGTCAAGTTCCGCGTCCCTACAGACGGATCGTTTATGAAAGTACTCGCGATCGTGCCTTCGATCTACGACACATCGCCGGGCCAGAGATTTCGGATCGAGCAATGGGAGCCGATCCTGAAGGCCGGCGGCGTCGAGATCGCCTATGAGCCGTTCGAATCGCCTGAGCTGCGGAGGGTCCTTTACGGGCCCGGGAACAGCCTGACGAAAGTTAAGGAGGTGGCCAGGAGCTTTCGTCGGCGGGGTTCGGTCGTTTCCGCCGCGGGCGGCTACGATCTGATCTATTTGTTCCGCGAGGCCGCCCTGCTTGGGCCGGCCTGGTACGAGAGGAGGTTTGGGCGGACGGGCGTCCCGGTCGTCTTTGATTTCGACGATGCGGTCTTCGTGGCATACAGAAGCCCCTCGAACGGATACTTGAGCTACCTTAAATTTCCCGGCAAGACCGCGACGATCTGCCGAATCGCGACGCACGTCATTGCCGGCAACCCTTATTTGGCCGATTTCGCCCGCGAACACAACCCTAACGTGACCATCGTGCCGACCACGATCGACACCGACAAATACGAGGCGAAAGAGAAACCGGCCGCGAACGACCGGCCCGTCACGATCGGCTGGAGCGGAAGCTTCAGCACCGTCCAGCATCTGGACACGATCCGCGACGCCTTGCAGGAGCTTGCGAAGACGGAAAGCTTCCGCCTTCGTGTGATCGGCACGCCCGAATATTCGCTTTCGGGTGTCGAGACCGAAGCGATGCCCTGGCGGTCTGAGACCGAGATCGCAGACCTTTCCGCGATCGATATCGGCCTAATGCCTCTGCCGGACGAAAACTGGACACGCGGCAAATGTGCCCTTAAGGCCCTTCAGTATATGGCACTTGGCATCCCGACGGTCTGCTCGCCTGTCGGCGTTAACACCGCGATCATCGACGACGGCGTCAACGGTTTTCTTGCCGGCTCTAGGGACGAGTGGGTCAACAAATTGAGAACCCTGCTCCATTCGCCCGATCTTCGGCGAAGGGTCGGCCTTGAAGGCCGAAAGACCGTCGAAGAGGGCTATTCGGCACGGTCACAGGCACCCAGGGTCCTCGAAATTTTTCAGCGGGCGGCCAAGACAAGAGCCGTCAAATAGGTTTATCATCTTCATTTTCGATCATGGACAGCAGAAACATCCTTGTCACCGGCGGAGCCGGCTTCATCGGCTCACATCTCGTCGATAAATTGGTCGACTCCGGCCATCGCGTCAGAATACTCGATTCGTTAGTGGACCAGGTCCATAACGGCGAGCCCCCAGCTCACTTGAATACAGGCGCCGAATTTGTCCGCGCCGATGTTTGCGACGCCGAAGCCGTCGGCCGTGCCCTTGAGGGGATCGAGGTCGTTTATCATCAGGCGGCCGAGGTCGGCGTCGGCCAGTCGATGTACGAGATCGTCCGTTATGTCAGGGCTAACGATCTCGGTACGGCCGTGCTGCTTGAGGAAATGCTCAAACGCCGCGGCCAATTTTCCAAGCTGATCGTTGCTTCATCGATGTCGATCTACGGCGAAGGGGCCTACCGCGATCCGGCGACGGGCGCCGCCGTTTACCCGCAGCTTCGATCGGACGCTCAGCTTGCTGCCCACGAATGGGAGCTTGTTGAGGGCGGGAGCGTGCTTGAGCCGATCGGAACGCCGGAGGAGAAGCCGCTCTTTCCAACATCGGTCTACGCCGTTTCAAAGCAGGACCAGGAACAATACTGCCTTGCGGTCGGACGTGCTTATAAGATCCCGACCGTGGCGTTCCGTTACTTCAACGTTTACGGCACGCGGCAAGCCCTTTCCAATCCCTACACTGGTGTCTGCGCCATCTTTTCATCGCGGCTGATGAACGATCAGGCCCCGATGATATTCGAGGACGGCGAGCAGTCGCGTGACTTTGTCCATGTCTCGGATATCGTTCAGGCAAACCTCCTGGCGTTGGAAAGCGATGGGGCGGATTATCAGGCAGTGAACATCGGAACGGGACGCGCTACTTCCGTAAAGGAGATAGCAAAATTGCTGGCAAAAGGGCTGGGTAAAGAGATCGAGCCCGAGATCGTCGGCAAATACCGCGAAGGCGACATCCGGCACTGCGTGGCCGACATCTCGAAAGCTCGGAAACTGCTCGGATTCGAGCCGCAGGTCACGCTTGAAGCCGGATTGGAAGAACTGCTTGCCTGGGTCTCCGAACAAGAGGCCGATGACAAGGTGCAGGCCGCGACCGACGAACTTGCCGCTCACAGTCTGGTAAAATAGCAGTTCTCAATTATGTATCTTTTGGGACTCACGACATTGGGTGATTCGGCGGCGGCATTGGTCAAGGATGGTCAATTGGTCGCTGCGGTGGAGGAAGAGCGTTTTTCGCGAAAAAAACATCACGCGGGTTTTCCTTACCGGTCGATCAAGTTTTGTCTCGATCATGCGGGCATCACGTTAAAGGATGTCGAGCATGTCGGGCATTACTGGAAGCCGTGGATACTTCGCCACAAAGCGGTCCAGGCGGCAAAGGCCGCCTTTATTTCGCCGGCGATGTTCAAGGCGAGGGCTGACCGGGGGATCGCACAGGTAAGCGACAGTTATCTGGGGATGTTCAAACACCCGAAAAGGCTTCGCGAACATTTTGGCGACAGCAGCTTCAAGTTTCACTTCATCGAGCACCACCAGAGCCACGCGGCATCGGCATTTTTCGTATCGCCATTCGAATCGGCGGCGATCCTCACCTGGGACGGCACGGGAGAAGACACCACCACACTCTTTTGCAGGGGAAAGGGAAACAGGATCGAGGTCCTAAAGCGGATCAAACTCCCTCACAGCCTCGGGCAATTTTATTCGGCGGTGACGAACTATATCGGTTTTGATATGTTCGCCGGTGACGAATGGAAGGTCATGGGCCTTGCCGCTTACGGAAAACCGCGGTTCTACGATTTCTTTCGCGAAAAGGTACTCACCACAAACGGAAACGGAGGTTTTCGGTTCAACATCAAGGCCCTCGACCATCACCTGGCGAAGCATTACGAGTTCCCGGAGACCATTATCAGGGAGGTCGGGCCGCCGCGGCTCCCCGGCGAGGAATTGACCGAGGTGCACTGGGATGTCGCCTCCTCGGCCCAAAAGGTGCTCGAAGACACCGCGATCCACCTTGTACACCAACTCAAGGAAATGACCGGCGAGGAAGATCTCTGCATGGCCGGCGGTGTCGCTTTCAATTCCGTGATGAACGGCCGCATCTTTCATGAGACGCCGTTCAAGCGTTTCTTCGTCCAGCCGGCGGCGGGCGATGCCGGATGCAGCATCGGGGCCGCGTACCACGTCTGGCATCGTAAGTTGGGGATGCCGCGCAGCTTCGTGATGGAACACGCCTATTGGGGCCCCGGTTTCACCAGCGATGAGTGCCGTGCTGCTATCGAGGACGAGGGACTCGCATATGAGACACTTCCCGACGGCGTTCTGCTTCCCCGCTTGGCGAAAATGATAAGCGAGGGAGCGATCATAGGCTGGTTCAACGGGCGCATGGAGTTTGGCCCGAGGGCACTCGGGGCCCGGAGCTTCCTGGCGGACCCGCGAAGGAGTGACATGCGCGAGATACTGAACCATAAGGTCAAGCTCCGCGAATGGTTTAGGCCCCTTGCCCCTTCGATGCATGCGGAAAGTGCCGAAGAGGTTTTCGGCGTCCCCCATCATGACCCGTTCATGATCACGGTCATTGCGGTGGCTGAGGATTATCGCGGCCGCATCCCGGCGGTTGTCCACGTTGACGGGACCGCTCGTCCGCAGATGGTCAGCCGGAAGACGAATCCGCGATATTGGGAGCTTATCGACGAATTCAAGAAGATCACCGGCATACCGATGCTGTTGAATACGTCGTTCAATGTCCAGGAGCCGATCGTGTGCACGCCGCAGGACGCACTCCGGACGTTCCGCAACGCGAATTTTGACGCCCTTGTGCTGGAGGACCACCTGATCGTAAGGTCCGGCAACGAATGAGAGACAAGTTCATCATTGCGGTTTGCCTTGCCCTCATCGGCATTGGAATGCTCACGGTGGCGTTCCCGGAAGGGGCCTCCGCGATCCTGATCGTACTTGCTCTTTCACCCGCCGCGATCTTCACCTTTCGCCGTTTCACTTCCGAAAAGGATTTCGTAACGACGATCTTCCTTGCGGCACTCGTCGCCAGGCTGCTTCTCGGGGCCTTTATCCATGTTCTTGATGCCCGGGAGTTCTTCGGCCCCGATGCGACCACGTACGATTTCCTGGGCTGGCGGCTCGCGGAATATTGGAACGGGAATGCCGGGCTCGAGGACCCCATGGTTCGCCGTGCTCTCGCGACCGAGGGCCCCGGATGGGGGATGTACTACATCACCGCCGCGATCTACTACGTATTCGGTAAGAATATCTTTGCGGCGCAGTCATTCTGTGCCGTATTCGGCGCCGCAACGGCCCCGATGGTCTATTTTTGCGCGGTGACCGTTGTCGCCAACAAAAAAGTGGCAAAGATCGCCGCCCTCTTCGTGACCTTTTTCCCCGCAATGGTGCTTTGGTCCTCGCAGCTGATGAAGGACGGCCTCGTGATCTTCCTGCTCGTCCTGGCGATGACCATGGTGCTGCGGCTCCACGCGAAGTTCAATTTGCCGGCTCTTCTCACCCTTGTCTTTGCCCTTTTTGGGATCTTCTCGCTAAGGTTCTACATTTTTTATATGGTCACCGCAGCGGTGGTCGGCAGCTTCGTCGTGGGCCTGAGCGGTTCGGTCCCGGCAATGGCCCGCCGCACCGCCGTGCTGATCCTCGTGGGGATCGGTCTGACATACCTTGGGGTGATCAGAAATGCGACCGTAGATCTGGAACGGTTCGGAACGATCGAGCAGCTCCAGGCCAGCCGCTCCGACCTTGCACAGTCGGCCGAATCCGGATTTTTCGAGGACGTTGATATTTCCACGACCGAAGGGGCAGTTACGGTACTGCCGATCGGGTTTCTCTACTTGATGTTCGCGCCGTTCCCGTGGGAAATGAGCAATTTCAGGCAGGCGATCACCTTGCCCGAAGTGTTCGTTTGGTGGGCGCTGATGCCTCTGCTCGTCTCGGGTCTATGGTTTGCGCTGCGGCATCGATTGAGGGCCGCGATGCCGGTCCTCCTGTTCACGCTCATGCTGACGATCGCCTATTCGCTGTTTCAGGGCAACGTCGGCACCGCATACCGGCAGCGGACCCAGATACAGGTCTTTCTGTTCATTTTCGTTTCGGTCGGGTGGGTGCTCTTCCAGGAGAATCGCGAGAACAGGAGATTGGAAAGAGCGGCGACGGAACAGAGGATCGAAAGGGCCTTAAAACAGCGTCGGATGGTTTAGTCAGGATGTGTGGGATCGTAGGATTTACGGGCCGTCCCGGCAATTTTGAAGCAGGCGAGGTCCTGTCGAGGATGAACGCGGCGATCGTTCACCGCGGCCCCGACGACGAAGGTACCTTCGTTGCGGACGGCATAGCACTCGGAATGCGCCGGCTCTCGATCATCGATGTCGCCGGCGGGCACCAGCCGATCCACAATTCCGACAAGACAAAGTGGATCGTCTTTAACGGCGAGGTCTATAACTTCCAGGACCTGCGCCGCGATCTCGACGAACGCGGCCACCGATTCTACACAAAGTCTGACACAGAAGCGGTCGTTCACCTTTACGACCGTTATGGCCGCGACTGCGTCGATCATCTTCGCGGGATGTTCGCTTTCGCCATCTGGGACACCACGGAAAAGTCTCTCTTCCTTGCCCGCGACCGCGTCGGCAAAAAGCCGCTGCTCTATTCGCACCTCGCTAATGGCGACATCGTTTTCGCTTCTGAGTTCACGGCAGTACTCGAGCATCCGGGCGTTTCCCGCGACGTTGACCATGCCGCGATCGACGCTTATATTTCATACCTTTGCGTGCCCGCCCCGATGACGGCGTACCGGCAGATACGAAAGCTCGAGCCGGGCCACTGGCTGTTTTGGAAAGACGGGAAGATCGAGACGGGCCGCTACTGGCGTCCGGATTTCTCAAAAAAGATCAAGATCTCCGAAGAGGATGCGATAGATGAGACCATCCGGCTGCTTCGCGAATCTACCAAATTAAGGATGATCTCCGAAGTGCCGCTCGGGGCGTTTCTCTCCGGCGGGGTCGATTCGTCGACCGTCGTCGCTTTGATGGCCGAAGAGAGCGAAAAGCCGGTCAAGACGTTCTCGATCGGTTTCGAGGAACAGGATTTTTCCGAGCTTGAGTATGCCAAACGCGTGGCCCGGCACGTCGGGGCCGAATATAACGAGTTCGTTGTCAGGCCGAACGCTCTTGAGGTGCTGCCGACACTGGTCGAGCATTACGGCGAACCTTATGCCGATTCGTCGGCCATTCCGACCTATTACGTTGCAAAGGAGACCCGCAAGCACGTGACCGTCGCCCTGAACGGCGACGGCGGCGACGAGAGTTTTGCCGGTTACGAACGTTACGTCGCGATGGAGTTGGCTGAGAATTACCGCCGCGTTCCGTGGATCCTTCGCAAAGCCCTGGTCGAATTTCCGATCGGCCTGCTGCCGTCGTCCGAGCTGAAACGGAGCCGCATCCGCGATGCAAAGCGGTTCATCAAGGCCGCGGAACTTGGCCGTACCGAACGGTATTTTCGCTGGATGTCCACGTTTCATCGAAAGGAGAAGCAGGAGGTCTATGCGCCTGAATTCAGCGCCGCGGTCGCCGAACAGGATGCGGGCGACGAAGTCGGAAGATGGTTCGCTGCGGCGAACGGGTCGAGCGTCCTTGATTCGACGATGCTCGCCGACCAGATGAGCTATCTGCCGAACGATCTTTTGGTTAAGGTCGATATCGCCACGATGGCGAACTCGCTTGAGGCCCGCTCGCCGTTTCTTGACCACAAGCTGATCGAGTTTGCTGCAAGCTTGCCGTCGAGTCTCAAGGTTCGGCGCTTTCAAACGAAAACGCTTCTAAAAAAGGTCGCGGCCCGGCTTGTCCCGCCCGAGGTGATCTACCGGCGTAAAATGGGTTTTGGAGTCCCCGTCGGGCACTGGTTTCGCGGTGAGATGAGCGATTTCCTAAAAGGCACGCTTCTATCCGAGAGGGCATTGGGCCGCGGGATCATCCGCCCCGAGAGGATCAGAGGCTATGTCGAAGAGCACGTTGAAGGGCGGTACGACCACTCGTTCAGGCTCTGGACGCTCCTGATGCTCGAACTTTGGTTCCAACGGTTCATCGACCGCAGCTAGGGCCATCCGCACAAAATGAAAGGCGTTATCCTTGCGGGCGGTTCCGGTTCCCGGCTCCACCCGCTGACAAAAGTTACCAACAAGCACCTCCTGCCGGTCTACGACCGGCCGATGATCCATTACCCGCTTATGACGCTGATCAATGCGGGGATCGACGATATTATGATCGTCACGGGCGGAAACTCGGCCGGCGACTTCCTTCGATTGCTCGGCAATGGTAGAGAATTTGGCCTGAAACATTTGAATTACAGCTATCAGGAGGGCGAGGGCGGCATCGCCGAGGCGCTTTCCTTGGCCGAACATTTTGCCGATGACGGGCCGGTCTGCGTGGTGCTCGGCGATAACATTATTGAAAAGAACATCCGCGCCGCCGCGGACGACTATCGCCGTCAGGGTGAAGGAGCGAAGATCATACTCAAGAAGGTCGATGATCCGCAAAGGTTCGGCGTGCCGGTATTCGAGGGTGGTTCTATACTTCGTATCGAAGAAAAGCCCGATGTGGCTGCTTCGGAATATGCGGTGACCGGCATCTACTTCTATGACCCGTCGGTCTTTGGGGTGATCCGGACGCTGGTCCCGTCGGCCCGCGGCGAGCTGGAAATAACCGACGTAAACAATCACTTCATTGAGCAGGGTACACTGACTTGGAGCGAACTGGATGGCTGGTGGACCGATGCGGGAACGTTCGCTTCGCTGCTCCGCGCATCGAACCTCGTCGCCGAAACGGGGGCCAATAACGTTTGAAAAGCGCAATGTTCGAAGAGGGACAGATCAAAGGCGTTCAGGCCTACCGCATTGAAAAGTTTGCGGACGATCGCGGTTGGCTGGCGGAGTTGTTTCGGAATGATGAGCTTGACCGCGAATTCCACCCCGCGATGGCCTATGTGTCTTTCACAAAACCGGGCGTCACCCGCGGGCCGCACGAACATCGCGAACAGGCGGACCTGTTCTGCTTTTTTGGGCCTTCGACCTTCGAGCTTCGAATGTGGGATAATCGACAAGGTTCGGAGTCGCAAAACCATCTGATGACAATAGTTGCCGGCCAGGACGATCCGATGGTGATCATCATTCCCGCCGGAGTCGTACACGCGTACAGGAACATTGGCGGTACCGACGGGATGGTCATCAACTGCCCCAACCGCCTCTACATGGGCGCGGGCAGGCGGGAGGCGGTCGATGAGATCCGCCACGAGGATGATCCCGGCACGGTGTTCAGAATGGAATAAGTCCGGCCACAAGATCAGCGTAAATGGCAAAAGCAAAGATCAAAAATGCACTGACCATCGATTTCGAAGATTGGTATCAGGGGATCGAGATCCCGATGTCGGAGTGGGAAAAGTTCGAAGACCGCATCGAGGCGGTCGGCGAGCGTCTTCTCGCTATGCTTGACGATGCTGGCGTCAAGGCGACGTTCTTCGTACTCGGCTACGTTGCCGAAAAGCACCCGCATCTTGTCAGAAAGATCCGGGATGCCGGCCACGAGATCGGCACTCACGGCCATTCCCACACGCTGATCTACAAGCAGGCACCCGAAGTGTTCAAGGAGGAAATTACCCGAGCCGTCCGCCACCTCGAGGACCTGACCGGCGAAAAGGTTCGCGGCCATAGGGCACCTTATTTTTCGATCACTAAAGACTCGCTTTGGGCACTCGACATCCTCGGCGAACTTGGCATCGAATACGATTCCAGCATTTTTCCGGTGCTCAATTACCGTTACGGCATCGCGGACGCACCGCGGTTTCCCTACACGATAAAGGGCGAGAAACATGAGTTCATCGAATTCCCGATCTCGACGTTAAAATTGCCGGGTTTTACGATGCCGATCTCCGGCGGTGCCTACTTCAGGATCTACCCGTACCAGGTGACAAAACAGGCGATAAAGGCGGTAAACCGTTCGGGCAATCCCGTGACCTTTTACCTGCATCCCTGGGAGCTCGATCCGGACCATCCGCGCATCGACCTTCCGCGGCGGATCGCCGCGACGCATTATTTCAACCTGCGGTCCACCGAACCGAAACTGAAGAAGCTGCTTCGCGATTTTGACCTGGCGCCGATGGGCGAGGTGCTGGGAATTCAGGGTTAGGAAAAAAAAAAAAACTTTTTAAGTTTCACGTTTCATTTATTGGAAAAGGAACCGTTCTGACCTGGTTGAATGAGGTCGAAGAGGTCCGCGATCATTTTCACGATGACGCGGAACGCTTCGATGCGATCTACGAAAAGAAAAAGGGGCCGTTCGCGGCGTTCGTCGATAATTACTGGCGAGGCGTGGTCCAGAAGCGCCTCGAAGAGAATGTAAGGCACCTCGAACCGCTCGCGGGCAAACGCATCCTCGACGTCGGCTGCGGATCGGGACGCTTCTGCCTGGCGTTCGCCGACCGCGGTGCCGTAAAGGTCGTCGGGATCGACTTTGCCGAAGGAATGATCGACATCGCGCGAAAGCTCGCGGCCGCGGCCGGGCACGCCGACACGATCGAATACGTCTGCGGGGCGTTCCCTGAAGACCTCGGTCCGGTGGATGTTCCGTTCGACGCCGCCACCGGAAACGGCTTCTTCGATTACGTCGAGGACCCGGTACCCATAATTGCCAAGATGCGCGAGCTGACAAGCGGCCGGCTGATCATGAGTTTCCCAAAAGCCGTCGAATGGCGGGTCCCGCTGCGCAGGTTCCGCTTTTGGCTAAAGGGCACACCGCTGTTTCTTTACCGCGAAGCCCAGGTCCGCGACATCCTCGCCCAGGCCGGTGTTACCGATTTCGAATTCATCCACCTCGATCGCGATTATTTGGTCGTGGCTAACGTCTGATTCTCGCCCGGCCCGATCCGAGATCAATGCTTGAAACGTCCTCCGAAAGTGCCGGGAACAAAGAGCGGCCGATCCGCGTCCTTCACATCATCACACGGATGATCGTCGGCGGCGCGCAGGAGAACACGCTCCTTTCGGTCGTGGGCCTCGACGCGATGCCCGAATACGAGGTCACTTTGGCGAGCGGCATAGACCGCGGCCGCGAGGGCGAACTTCTCTCGCAGGCGCGTGAGACGACCAACCTGATCGTCGTGCCGGAGATGGGACGCTCCATCAACCCATTCTCGGACCTGATCGCGCTCGTAAAGCTCTATCGGATCATCCGCAAGGGCCGCTACCACATCGTCCACACCCATTCGTCCAAGGCCGGAGTGCTGGGCCGTGCGGCCGCCTGGCTGGCCCGGACGCCGATCATCGTCCACACGCTTCACAGCCTGGTGTTTCACGATTATCAGCCATGGATCGTGAATCGCTCGTGGTGGGTCATCAAGAAAGTTTTTGCAAAGGTCACGGATTTTTTCATCAGCGTTTCCGACGTGATCTCGGAAAAGGCGATCGCCGCCGGTGTGGACCGGCCTGAGAAGTTTCGCACCGTTTACAGTGGGATGGAGCTCGACTGGTTCCTCAACGCACAGTTCGACCCGAGCAAGGTCCGCGAGGAGTTCGGCTTACCTCCGGAAGCACCGGTCGTCGGCAAGATCGCGCGGCTTTTTCCCCTGAAAGGCCACGACCAATTAATGGATGCGGCCCCCGAGATCGTCAAACAGGTGCCGAACGTCCGGTTTTTCCTGATCGGCGACGGTATCCTGCTCGAGCACCTCCAGGAACGCGCCGTCGGCTACGGCATCCTTGAGAATTTCGTATTCGCCGGCCTGGTGGCCCCGCGAGCGCATCCCGGAAATGATCTCTGCGATGGACGTCGTCGTACATACATCGCTCCGAGAGGGGCTCGCACGGGTTCTGCCGCAGGCGCTCGCGATGGGCAAGCCGTGCGTCGCCTTCGACATCGACGGGGCCCGCGAAGTGGTCATTAGCGAAAAAACGGGCTATCTTGTTGATGCGTTCGATTCAGCGGGACTGGCGGAAGGCGTCGTAAAGCTTCTCAAAGATGAAGGTCTCAGGCAGAGCTTCGGCCAAAACGGCCGCCGGCACGTCGATCCCAATTTCCGCGCTGAAAAAATGGTCGCCGATATTTCCGAGGTTTACCGGATGCTGATCGCCCGCCATAGTGAGCGGCTCGAGCGGTTCGACCGTTCGCCGGCCCCAAAGGAGGTCGGCGCGGAATAAAAAAGGTTGCTTTTCGGGCCGATCTGGCTTGTAATATCCCATAAACCTTAATAAGTGCGGTTATGCCTTACCTGGTGCAAGGTCCAATTCTGGCCGGTATTGCGGCAGCGATAGTGTCTGGCTGTCTCACGCTCGGCGTGCGCTGGTGGGCCAACCGCAACGGTTTTGTCGCCCGGCCAAAGAGCGACCGCTGGCACAAACGCCCCACGGCGATGCTCGGCGGCGTGGCGATCTACTTCGCTACGGTCACGCTTTTCTTCATCATCGGCGAACCGGGCACCGAATCGCTGGTCCTGATCGGTGCCGCCTCGTTCCTCTTTATCGTCGGGCTGCTGGACGACCTGATCAACATCAAACCTTACCAGAAGCTCGTCGGCCAGTTGATCGGTGCATCCATTGTCGTCGGCTACGCCCTGGTCCTTCCGCTGACGGGCAACGAACTGCTCAATATCTGGATCACCGTCTTCTGGCTCGTCGGCATCACCAACGCGGTCAATCTTCTCGACAATATGGACGGCCTTGCCGCCGGGATCGCCGGCATCGCCGCCCTATCGCTTGCGATCGGGTTCTACTCCAACGGCCACTATCCCGAGGCCGTGCTCGCAGCCATTTTTATCGGGGCCCTCGTCGGTTTCCTTTTCTTTAATTTCAATCCCGCGTCGATCTTCATGGGCGACTGCGGGTCGATGTTCGTCGGCTTCCTGCTTGCCGGATCGGTCCTTCTGGCGCAGACTGGCGGCCGGTCGCGGGGAGTTTTCAGCATACTTGCGGTCCCGGTGATGATCCTCTTCGTGCCGATCTTCGACACGACGCTTGTAACGGTTATCCGAAAAATGTGGGGCCGAAAGGCGTCGCAGGGCGGCCGCGACCACACGTCCCATCGCCTTGTCGCGCTTGGTCTGTCCGAACGATCGGCGGTCCTGATGATCTACGGCTTTGCGGCCGTCGCCGGTGCACTTTCACTGGTCGTCGCGACGCTGCCCGCCACCCAGAGCCTTGCCCTTATCGGCCTGTTTACGATCGTCCTGACCATCGTCGGCGTTTACCTTTCAAAGGTTAAGGTCTATGAAGAAACCGACGAAGAGCTGGCTGTCGCGAATAACGCGGTCTTTGCATTCCTTATCAACGTTTCGTACAAACGTCGGATCTTCGAGGTCTTCCTGGACGCGTTCCTGATCACGCTTTCTTATTACGCCGCTTACCTGCTCGTTCTTGGGCCCTTCGAATCGACGAACACATGGGAACTGTTCATCAATACGCTCCCGCTGGTCGTGGTCCTTAAGCTGTTTACATTCCTGGCCGCCGGGGTCTACCGCGGGCTTTGGCGATATACGAGCATCAGCGATTTCATCACTTTTACCAAAGGCGTCGTCGCGGGTTCTGTCGTGATAGTTCTCACGATCCTGCTTCTCTACCGTTTTGAGAGTTTCTCGCGTGCGGTTTTTATCGTTGACGGGCTGATCCTGCTGATGGCGGTGGTCGGAAGCCGGCTCGCGTTCCGCCTCTTCCGCGAGATCCTGCCGATCAGTCATTCCGGTGACGGCAGACGCGTCCTGATATACGGGGCCGGCGACGGCGGCGAGATGGTCCTGCGAGAACTTCGCAATAATCCGAACTGGAATTATCGGCCCGTCGGCTTCATCGACGACGACCCGCTCAAGAAGGACAAGCTGATCAACGGATTAAAGGTTTTCGACGGGAACGGCACGCTGCCGTCGCTTTGCAAAGAGCTGGATATTCAAGAGATACTGATCTCATCCCGGAAGATCACGGCCGAGACGATCCATGACCTACGGCAGATCTGCCGCGAATCGAACATCGAATTACGGCGGGCCGAGCTGAGGATCGAGCCGGTCGACTTCGAATAGGTCCCTGAACAGTGCAAGACCCCCTGATCTCATTAAAGAGCGGATCGAGGCGCGCCGCGGTAATTCTCATCGCAGGTGCGTTGATCGCCCTCCTCTATTTTCCGGTCAAATGGGCATTCGGCCACGCCGTCGCGGTCAATGCGGAGTCGGCTGAGGTCGCCGCGTTCGGCATCGGATTCGCTCCTGACGATGCACGGGCCCGGTTTGACCACGCACTTTTGCTCGAGCAAACGCTTCTTCCGGGCGATCAGGAGCTGGCAATTCAGGAATTTGAGGCGGCGGTCCGCCTTTCACCAAATAACTACGTCTATTGGCTCTATCTCGGGAACGCACTTGAGCGGGCCGGCGATCCCGCACGGGCGGAGCCGTGCCTTCGCCGGGCGCTTGAACTCGCGCCGAATTACGCACGCGTCCAATGGGCCCTCGGCAATCTGCTGCTCCGGCAGGGCCGTGTCGACGAGGCATTCGAGCTCGTGCGGCGTGCCGTTTCGCAGGACGGAAAGTATGCCGATCCGGCCTCGGTTCTCGCCTGGCAGCTCTTCGACAAGGACATCGTTCGGGTGAACGAGATCCTCGGCGATTCGCCGGCTGTCCACGCATCGCTGGCGGCGATCCTGGCCTCCGAAGGCCGTTTCGACGACGCGGTCGCCGCATGGCGCCGTTTGCCTATCCAGGGTGATAACTCGCCGTTCCATGAAAAGGGCCGTGCGATCTTCGCCAGGTTGTTCGATGCAGGCAGGTTCACGGCGGCGATCGAGGTGGGCAAGAGTGTGGGTGCCGTCGAGGACGATGTCCGGCCGGGTGCCGTGACGAACGGCGGCTTCGAATCGGCCCTTTCGGCGGCTGACGGAAGGGGCTTCACCTGGGCCATTGCCGACGGCGACGACCCACGGGTCGGGCTCAATGAGGGCCAGAAACACAGCGGCAAATACAGCCTGCTGATGAGTTTCTCGCCGGGCGGCCGCGGGTTCCGGCCTGTTGTCCAGCGGGTAGGGCTCGACAGGACGGGTATCTACGTGCTCGAGTTTTATTACCGTTCTGAGCTTAAGGGAAATTCAACGCCCGTTTTCGAGATCCTGATTCCCGGCGACACCGTGCCGGCGGCCAGGGCCAAGCTTCAGCCGAACGAAGGATGGGCCGGCGTTCGGCTGCCTTTCACGGTTCCGCCGGGGGCCGAAGGCGTCGAGCTTCGCTTGAGCGTTGAAGGATGCCAGCCGCAGGATTGCTCGTTCACCGGCAACATTTGGTTTGACGATTTTTCTATGACGTTCGAGCAGTGACCACCGATCGATGCGAGACCGGACAAAAAAGAGTATCCATAAGGCCCAGGCCGGCCATTCGGCCCACCGGCACGGCGACCGGCTGAAGTGGGCCGGAGCCATTCTGATACTGGCCATTCCCGTGCTGGCGGCGGTCGGTTACGGGGCGGTCGACGTCTGGGCTTTCATCCCGCTTTCGGTCCTGTCGGCCGCCGTCGTTGCGGTCTGGGTGATCGACGGTTACCGCCGTCGCGAGTTGCGGGTCCCCGCCGTCTGGCTGCAGATCCCGTTTCTCGGCCTGATCCTGATCGGCCTCGTTCAGCTTCTCCCGCTCGGCGGCTTGACGGGCGGAACGGCCGCATCTCTTTCGCTTGACCCTTACGCAACGCGTCTTTTCCTCATCCGGCTCGTTCTGCTTTTCGTATTTCTTTCGGCAGCGGTCCATTTTCTTCGGGATGCGCGTGCCCGGCGGTTTGTCGGTTTAGGCGTTGTCGTTTTCGGGGCGGTCATCGCTTTTGTCGGCATTCTGCAGCGGCTGGCCAGCCCGGACGCCATCTACGGGATGCGCCCGACGCCCCAGGCGATCCCCTTCGGCCCTTTCGTTAACCAGCACCACTTTGCCGCGATGATGGAGATGACGCTGGGTCTGACGTTCGGCTTTCTCTTTGGCGGCACGCTTAAGCGTGAACACAAGGGCCTATTCATAATTGCCGCCGTGTTAATGGCGATCGCGGTCGTAATGACCGGTTCTCGCGGCGGGCTTCTGTCTTCGCTTGCGGTGGCCGCGGCGGCGGTGATCCTAAGCCGCCGGGAAGGGTCGCCGGCGGCACCCAGGCGGATCTGGCCCGGAATTGCGGCCGCTGCCGGCGTCCTCGCCCTTGTGAGCGCCGCGGTAGTTTTCCTGCAGGGGGCCGATCCGTTGATCAGGGCATTCGGCCTCCAGGCAAACCAGACCGACCCGACCAGCGGCCGCCTGCACTTCTGGTCCGTCGCCTGGAAGATCTTTGCCGACAATCCGGTCATCGGCGCGGGCTACGAGGCATTCGCCGTTGCCTTCACGCGATACGACACCTGGAACGGCATCTTCCGCGTCGAACAGGCGCACAATGATTACCTGCAGATGCTTGCGGACGGCGGCGTCCTCGCATTCGCGTGCGTCATCGTATTCGTCTATCTGGTGATAAAAAATGGAATGGCCGCCCGCACCTCGGCAAGCAACCCTTTGATGCGGAGCATCGCCGTCGGTGCCCTTGCCGGCTCCTTCGGCATCATAGTCCACAGCCTTTTCGATTTCCCGCTGCGGACCCCCTCAAACGCCTATTTCGTGCTTCTCCTCGCCGCTATCCTTGCGGTCGGGGCGAGAGGCGAGGACAGTTGATCGCGGCCGTCCGAGGGCACCCTCGATCAGCGGACCCGGACCGAGATCTCGCTCTTCCCGCACGGCGATTCAAAATTCACCTGATACAGCCCGGTTTTCTCGCTGATCGATCTGATCACAAAGAACCTTCGGCCGGGAACGCCGGCGATCGCGGGTTCCTGCGTTATCTCGATATCGCGGGTGCTGCTTGAGGTCGCTTTGATTTCGCGGGCGGCCGCCTCGTCCGATACGCTCACAAGAACACCGAGGCTCCCGCCGCTATTCGCCAGCGAGATCATCGACTGCGAGACCTCGACCGTGCATTTCTGGTCGGACAGGATGTCGCGTCCCTCGACCACGCGGCTTCGCGTCGCCCCGGTCGGGTCCGCCGCTTTCTCGCGTGCGATGGCGGATTCGGTTTTCTTTGGGGCCGTTGATCCGGACTTATCGGCCGCCGGAAGGGTCTTAGTCTCTTTACCGGCGAGTTCATCGGTTATGACGACCACCGGCCTACGTTTCTCGGCGGACTCGGCGGCGCCCGGGATGCCTTTCTCCGTCAGCGGCGTGTCCGTCTTTTCTCCACTGCTCGCATCATCCTTTTTCTCCGCTTCTTTGTTGACCGGCGGGCCGCTCTGGAACGGGTCGCGAAGCAGGTTCACGGGTTCCGTCGGTTTTTCATCACCGCGTTTTTCGGTTTCGGCCTTTGAATCAACAGGCGGGCCGGCGGTTTCGGTTTCCGTTCCCGGTTTTTTTTCCTCTTTCGGCTTCTCGGGGAGCGGTTCGGCGGTTGTCGTGACCGTCGGTTCGGGTTCTTTTTTAGTTTCAGGATCAGACTTTCCGGTCTCGACGGCCGTCTTTTCGTCAACCTTCGGCATTTTCTCGCCAGCCTTCTCGCCCGGGGTCTCGGCCTCCTTCTTCACCTCGGTCTCAGTCTTTTGTGGGCCGTCCTCGGCCGGTTTCTCGTCGAGTTTCTGTTTGCCCTCCAAGGCCTTTTCGCCCGCGGGATCTGGATCTTTCTTAACCTCCGTTTCGGTCTTTTCAGCGTCAGCGCTCGACTTCTCGTCAACCTTTGCCTTTACCTCACCCGCCTTCTCCTCGGTTTGCACCGGTTCCTTCTTCAGCTCGGCCTCCGTCTTTGGCGGGCCGCCCTCGGTCGGTTTTTCGTCGGTCTTTGGTTTGACCTCGGCCGGCTTCACGTCGTTGGTCTCGGTCTCTTTCGCCGCCTCGTTTTCAACCGGCTTTTCATCGGTCTTCTCGGGTTTTTCGGTCGGCGGTTCGCCGGTCTTCGGCTGGTCCTTTGCCTTCTCAGGAAGGTCGACGGGCTTTTCGGTTTTAGTTGTTTGATCCTTGGAGGATATCTTCCCGGGGTCGGCCGGAGGCTCTTTCTGCTCCGCGGCAACTTCTTTCGCGGCGGCCTTCGGTTCCTCGGTTCCCGGGGCCGTCGGCCCGGACATCGCGACCAACGGGCTCGGCCCGATCTTTTCTTCCAGGCCCTCGGTGCTTCCGTTGACCCGCTGGTAAAGGGCCGAAATGATGCTGTGGCGGACGGCGTTCGGCTGCTCCCGCTGATACGCCTTCAGGTAGGTTTCGAGGGCTTCTTCCATCTTTCCCTCGGCTTCGAGCGTCGCCCCTAGCCGCCACATGCTCGACCGCCACCAGGCACTCTTTTCAGGCAGAACGCTGATCGAACGCTTCAACCTCACCGCCGAACCTGAAAGATCGCCCTCAAGATAAAGCGCCCAGCCCGCAAGTTCCTCTATCCGGCCCCTAAGGATCGCCGAAAGGGTCTGTTTAGGCACGTCCGGGATCAGCAGGACCTCGTTCCTCGCGGCCGCAAGGGCACGGCTTTCATAAAGTTCGCTCGCCATCACGGCCGCGGCCGGCGATGGGACGTCGAGACCTTTCTCGGCGGACCCGACCACGGATCTGACGATCTCGGAGGCCTTCGGCACGAGGATGTTCTTTTGCAGCAGCAGGCTCGCCGCATGAAGCCTTCGGTGAACGGCCATGTTGTCATCGCCGGCGGCGAATTCCTCCGCAAGCTTCGCGATCACGGTCACATCCGCCTTTGCCTCGATGGCACCGGCCAATTCAAAGAGGGTCCGAAGCCGCGACGCGGTCGCCGGATCATCGGCCGCTTTGGGCAAAAGGATGCTGGCCCGCCGCTCGTTCGCGAGCAGGTCGATGAAATTCTTATCCTCGCGCAAAATGCGGCCGCCGAGTTTCGTCTGGATCGAGCCGTCCGCGATCGCGAAGCTCTTTGAAAGTTCTTCGGCCGCTTCCCGGAACAGGCCGGCCGACATGCGGGCGTAGGCGATCTCATAATCGAGTGTCGGGAAATTGCCGTATTGCCGTGCGCGGATCAGGGCACGCTCGGCTTCGGCGGGCCGCCCCTGGGCCGTCAGTCCGCGGGCCAATGCGATGTGGCTCCAAACGTACCGCGGTTCGATCTCGATCGCCCTCTGCGCCAGTTCGACGGCCTTTTTCCCGTCACCGTTCGACGCGTACCAATAAGCAGCGGCCGCCCTCAGGCTGAAGTTTCGGGCGTCGGCCTCGAGGACCTTCGCGAGTTCCGCCTCGGCCTCGGTTTTCTTCCCTTTATCGAAAAGGGCGAGGGCCAGCCCGCTCCGGGCCGCGATGTCCTTTTCATCAGCCGCGACAGCCGTGCGGTAATAGGCGATGGCTTCATCATGCACGCCGAGGGCACGCTTCATCTCGGCCAGACTCCGCTGGGCGGCCGCGAATTTCGGATCGATCTCGACCGCCCGTGCGAACGAACGTGCCGCCGCTTCCAGGTCGAAATTCAGACGATGGGCGAACCCGAGTGCCTGATAACCGGCCGCCGATCCCGGCTCGAGTTCGACCGCACGTTCGGCGACGCGGATCGCATCGGCGCTGTTCTCGATGCTCAGATAAAAGGACGCCACGGCAAGCAGCTGCCGGACGTTGTCGCCCGCCGCGGCCTCGACTAGGCGTGCCAATTCGGCCGCCTCTGCCCGGCGTCCGGAGCTGAAAAGCGTGCCGGGTATACGTGCGATGACGTCGGTAAAAAGCCTGTCCGGGATCGGCCTGGGGGCTTCCGATATGGCCAGCCGGTAGCTTTCGGCCGCCTCAGCCGCCGCACCCGACTGCAGCTTTTCGCCGCCCACCACCGACCGGGCCGTCACCAGATACATAAAGGCCTCTTCACGAAGCTCCGAGTCTGGAAAATCCTCGAGAAATTTCTTCAGCAGGACGGCCTTTTCAGCATGGGTGGGAGCGGCAACGGCCGAATCGAAGCGGTCTTTGTCGGTGCTTGGATCGATTTCCGGTTTCGCTTCAGCCGGGTCGGTCGGCGGCGGATCCTCTTTTTTCTCGGTAGTTTTCGCTACCGCCGCCGGGCGTTTCTCCGTCTTCGAAGGCGTCGGCGTCGGCGTGGCGGCGGGTTCCGGTTTATCTTCGGGCGGCTTGGATTGGCTCCCGAGTACAATGGCCGGGACGGCCAGCAAAAAAAGAGCCGATATCAGCAGCTTAAACTTCATAAATTGCAGCATTTGCTTTCGCGGCCTTTTGGCTGTCGCCCTCCGAAAGACCAAATCTTATCACGAATTGATTTTCCACGGGGGCCGCTCTATCCTCAAGCCGTGGGGGAACTCGACGAGGTCTGGTCAGACATGCTTTCATCCGCCTCGGCCCGCGCCCGCGAATCGGGCCGCGGCGAGGTTGCGGACTATCTCGACCTTCGCTCTTCGAACGATCTGATCCGGCGTGCGGGCGTTAAGTGGATATTCGACACCATGCTCGAACTCGCCGCCGAAGCCAATCGCCGCCGCCTCTCTGTGACCATCGACCGCATCGACCCGCACTCATTCGAGCACGCCGGGGCCAATATCGTCGGCTCTCGTCTTGAATTTCGCCACGGGGTACGATGCCTGACGGTAGAAGCGGGTTGGACACGGACGCCGACCGACGGATTTAT
The DNA here is from genome assembly GCA_016716365.1 of Chloracidobacterium sp. GTDB lineage: Bacteria > Acidobacteriota > Blastocatellia > Pyrinomonadales > Pyrinomonadaceae > OLB17. The sequence goes on from JADJWM010000017.1 coordinate 463,468, forward strand.
CCGCGGGGGCGGGCTTGCCATCGCCCGGCTGCGGCATTTCGGGATCCCCGGGGCCGGTGCGACGCTTTCGCTGATCAAGGGCGGCGAAGTTGCCGAATGGCGGCCCATCGACGGCGATCGCGTCGGCGGCATCGTCGAAATGCACCACCTCGGCCGCCATATCGACCTGCTGACCGATGTCCAACCTTAGTTGGTCGAAGCTTCCGAAACTGTTGAACTCCACGTCTTCCGTACGTGTCCTCCGCGTTAAAGAACTTCGCAAAGACACACGCAGCCGGGACGATCTGTCGGCCAAAGATCGTCGCCCAACCGCCGCCGAGGGCACCCCCGGCTTTTTATTTGCCGTCCGCTGCGGTAAAATTAAAGATCGTACACAACGGCAGGAGAGTTGATCAGGGTGAAAGCAGAGCTTGAAAAGTTGATAGAGTTACAGCAGACGGATTCGAACATACGCCGTCTGAAGCAAAAATTAGAGACCGCAGAAGCAAGGCGTGCCGAACTCGAAATGGAATTCGAGAGGCACGCTTCTTCAATTAGGGAGGTACAGGGCCGGCGCGACGCGCTTCACGCCGAGCGGGCCGACCTCGAACGGCAGATCGCCGATAACAGGACCCACCTTGAACGGGCCGAACGCAACCTGAAACACTCGCAGAACCAGCGGGAATACGAGACAGCGATGCGCGAGATCGACGCGATCCAAAAGCAGATCGCCGCTTTCGAGACGCAGATCGTCGAAAAGATGGAGGCGCTCGAATCGGTCGAAAAAGAGCTTGAAGAGCGGGCCGAAGAGATCAATTCGATCGACGCGAAACGCGATGAGGCGCTCGGCGCCTTCGATAAAGAGCTGGCTGCGGACCGGGCCGAGCTCGAACGCTACTCCGGCGGCCGCAACGACGTCTTTGTGACGCTGCCGCCGCAGCTCGCCTCCGTTTACGACCGCCTGGCCCAACGCAGCCGCGACGGGATCGCCGTCGCCGAGGTCGTCAACGGTTCGTGCAGCGCATGCTTTATGTCCCTACGGCCCCAAATGCAGGTCGAGGTCAAAAAAGGCGACGCCATCATCACCTGCGAATCCTGCACCCGGATACTATTCGTCCCGGCCAAACCCGAAACCAACGAAGCCACGGCCTCCTGACCGCCGCTAACCGTCAAGGGTAACTGGCGCCCGTCAGGGCGTCCAGTTCACCGCCTTGTTAGGCAATTCTGATTTAGTAAACAGCAGGTTCTTTAAGAATCCACGAGAACCCATGTTCTGCTCAATTTCACGACAGCCTACGTCGGACCTTTTGCATACCACACGATCCTCAAGCGAATAAAGTAAAGGAAACGATCTGCTCAATAACTGAAGTAAACTCACGGGGTTCGTGCCATGTTCTGCGAGCTGTTCTGGTGCAAATTCCACATAAAGTCTATCTGTCAATTCAATGGTCTTGGGCCCACCTTCAAGCGCATGTTTCTCGTGCCCCTCAATGTCCATAACCATCAAGTCTATAGATGTGCTAGAGAGTAAATTATCTAAAGTGACCATTTCTACCTGATCGCAAGCATTGTCGCAATCCATACTAACCGAGGTGTTTCCCGTATTCAGGTTATTTCTAATAATTGCGACCATGCCCTGGTTCTTTCCCACTGCGGCATTAATCACCTCTGCATTGTGAACTTCATTTAATAGTAAATTTCGCGACAAAAGCCTAAAATTCATCGTATCCGGCTCAAATCCAATTATTTTCTCAGACGCTCGAGACAGCGGCACAAGTAACGAGCCTATATGCGCACCAACAATAACAATGGTGTCTGCTTGATGGCCGATGCATTCCAACAGCCACTCAACCTGGGATTTATCATAAGACCCATGTTTGAGCAATTGTCTTCCGACCGAAAAATCCCCTGCCTCAACTAATAGTAATCCGTTCCATGTATCGGCCAGAACACTAACACCGTGCTTGGATAGAATGGAGTTTCGTAGTCTTTGCCGGAGCATGCGCCCGACTCTCTTGTGCCATCGCATCTTCATTAGTAGCAATCTCCTCTGTGTTCTTGATTGCCTAACTATTGATTAACACCAACGTCATTGATAATACGAACATTTGGAATAGTTATCGAGGGAAAAATCTAGGTCTACGTCCGCTTCGGGCGACATCCGTCTCCATTCCGCGAAATCAGGGCCAACACCCAACACCAAAAGCCAAAGACCGAAGACCCAAGACCAAAAACGCAAAACCGGGCGATCCTTCACGCCGCCAGCGCCGACTGTGCATGTGTCCGGACGGGTTCGCTGCGGCGCCAGGTTAGGCCACGATTCGTGCATGAGCGGATGCTGCCTGAACTGCGATAAACGCGCCAGACATGAAACCAACTGCGGTGAGCCACTTCGGGTCTGGCTGTTGACTCGCCTCGACGACAATGACGCCGTCCGCCCAATCCTCGTCCGTCCAGTAGCCGAATGAACTCACGCAATCGTCTTCGGTGAATGGCATCGCGGAATCGCGTGGCTGAAACCGGAACTCGCTGACCTCTCGAAACTCGATAGTCATTGCCGCAGGTGTGCCAGAAGCAACCCACTCACCCGGCGAACGCCGCCAATGCAAGAGAAGCGTCCGATGCTCAACTGAGTATTCAATTCCGAGAAAGTCGAAATTGTTGTGGAGGTCTAGCTCGTGCGGTGTCTGCACAAGGTAAATCCCGTGCATAATCTCGAAGTCACGGTGCATAGTGGTCTAACGTTGCCTTAACCTGCGGGCGCGGCCCTTGCGCAAGGGACGTGACCGTCAGGTTCAAGGCGTTGTTATATCGCCTTTCGGCTGACCATGTACTTCGTCTTCGTTCCCAGGCCAGCAGTTCGCACGATCTGTCCCAACTCTCGGTGGTCGACATGACGTTCATCGACCGCGCGCTCGCCGGCCCAAAGAGCTTCGACGACCAGGTGATCTGGACCCCGTTCAACTAACCACTCAAGTGTGTGCGCCAATGGCTCGATGACCTCGGGCCTCATGGCCCATGTGTCCGCGTCCCAGTCCGCATCGTCGCTCAGCATCCCACACGCACAGCCACCCTCTTCTGAGATTGTCGCTCGAACCGGCTTCGTTTTGGCCCAAGGCCAACGCGGAGAATGTCGTACCTCGACTCGCAGCCCAAACTGGGCTGCCGATTGCCCGGCGGTGATCAAGCGCTCGCGGTCATCCTGGTCGACTTCAATCGAAATGGTCAGGCACACGGTTCATTCCACGTCGGTATAACTATTGATTAACACCAACGTCATTGATAATACGAACAATTGGAATGGTTATCGAGTGTAAAAATTCTCGTCTAGCCACGATGCACGCTTTTGACGACATTCGGCTCCATTCCGCAATTCAGGACCAACCCCCAAGACCAAAAACCAAAGACCGAAGACCCAAGACCAAAAACCCAAAACCGGGCGGGCCCCTCAGCCACCCAAGCCGGATTGCGCCTGTGTCCGGACGGGTTCTTTGGTCCAATCGTCGGCGATATGGCTATCGACCTTTACCGGAACGCGGGCGAGGTATTCGAGGGCGGCGGCGGTCATCGCTTCTTCAAGCGTTTTCGCGGCCTGATCGGCATCGCCCGCGGCACATTCCAGGATGACCTCGTCGTGCACGATGTTCACCAGCCGGGCGGAGGTCCTGGCGATCGAATCGTGGAGCAGCCTGAGCGCCCTTTTGAGGATGTCGGCGGAGGTGCCCTGGATCTGCATATTCAGGCCGTACCGTTTGGCCGACGAGACCGCTTCGCGCAGGTTTTCGTCAAACCGAAGCCGGAGCAGCCGCCCCGACGCGGTCCGGGCGGTCCGCTCCTCGATCAGCCGTTTGCCCTCGCTGCGAAGGTACTCGTCCAGCCGCCTGAAGGTGCCGAAATACCGCCGCATCGTGTTCTCGGCGTCGGACTGCGACAGGCCCGTCATCAGCCCGAACCGCGACGCCCCGATGCCGTAAACGATCCCGAAATTCAGCCGTTTCGCGAATGTCCGCTGGTCGTCGGTCACGTCCTCGGGCCTCACGCCGAATACCTGCGAGGCGGTCGCCGCGTGAAAATCCTGCCCGGAAACGAACGCGTCGATGAACCGCTCGTCGCCCGAAAATTCGGCCAGGATCCGCAGCTCGATCTGCGAATAATCCGCGATCACCAGCTTGTTTCCCGGCTCGGCCGTAAAGCACCGGCGGTAATCACGTTCGTGCGGGATCTGCTGAAGGTTCGGGTTCGAGCACGAGAATCGCCCCGTCGGCGCCCCGATCTGACGAAAATCGGCGTGGATGCGGCCGGTCGAGGGCTCGATGAACTCCAGGATGTTCTCGCCGAAGCTGGTCATCGATTTGGCCGCCGCACGATATTCGAGCAGCTTGCCGATAACCGGATACTGCTCGGCCAGCGGCTGAAGCTGCCACGCCTGCATCGACGCGGGCACCGGAATTCCAAGCCCGAGCAATGCGTCGGTCACCTGCTGGTTCGAGTCCAGGTTGATCTCGGACCGCCCGAACAGCGACGCCTGGGCCACGCCCGACGAGAGCATGTTCTGAAGCTCGTCGGCCGCCTTTTCCTGGGCCGCACGGACCCGCTCCAGCTTCTCACGCCAACGGCCCGTGTCCAGATGAAAACCGTTCAGCTCCATCTGGGTGATCGGCATCAGGCATTCGAATTCGAGCGCCGCCGTCCGCTCCAGGGCGTCGTTCGCCAGCCGCTCCGTCATCTGTTCGCAAAGCTGCCGCATGATCGCCGCGTCGCGGGCCGCATATTCAAGCTGCGAACGCGAAAGCTCGGCCGCCGACCAGTCGCTCACCTGCATCGACTTGTCCAGCTCGATGCCGCAAAAATACTGGGCCGCATCCGCCAGCGAATGCCGCCGGTCAGTGTCGCCCGCCGCGATGATCAGGCTCGCCAAATAGGTGTCGAAAATGCCGTTCAGCTCGCACCCCAGGTGATGGCGGACCCACTTCGCATCAAACTTCGCATTGTGCGCGATCTTCATCACGCTCGCGTCCGACAGCAGTTCGCGAAGCGGCGCCAGCGACTCGGCCGTCGCCGTCTCGCCTCCCGCGGCGAATTTGCGGAGGTCGATCAGGTAATTGTTCCGGGCGTCGCTGAACTGCACCAGCCGCAATTCGCCCTTGTGCGGGTCAAGCTCGGTCGTCTCGGTATCGAAACCGATCCGGTTCGACCGGCGAAGCTCGCCAACCGCCGCTTTCAGTGCATCGGCGTCCTCGATCAGCTGAAAAAATACTTCCATTTGTGCTGTTCAGCTCCCTTTTCCGTAAATAGATTGGGTTATTGTATCCCGTTCGCCTCAGAACCGGGAACGGTGGGCGGGTGCGGCCCCGCAGCACTATTCCAGATTCCAAATTTCAAATTTCAAATTCCAAATTTCAAATTTCAAATTCCAGATTCCAGATCGTGAATTCCGCAGGCTTGGAATTTGAAACTTGAAACTTTGAACGCGGAACTCGAAACTTAGAAATTGCGTTTCGCACTTTAAAAGTTTTTGTTTATACTGATTTCGGTTTGCTGAAGGTCCGCTGGTATTGATCAGTGTGCCGCAAACTATCCAGGATTTGCGATGACCGGCTCCGGCCGGGAAAAAGATTTTGAAGGGTCGAGCACGATCGGTTGATTGTAGCTCCCCGAAATTGAAAAAGGCACCGAGCCTTTCAATTTGAACTAATTCCTGCGTGAAAGCATTAAAAGTTCCTTGTTCCGGGAAACTCGTTTCCCGATCAACACCTAAAATTCAGCCACGCTTCGAATTGGCCGCCCGTTCAGGACGGTAAAGATCCGCGCACATCCGCATAGTTGCACCCATTATCAAGTTCAGTTCCTTGAGCGAACGCACAAAGTCTATTTGTAAGGAAAACCAAATATGTCAAAAGAAATGATCGTGAGCGTCAACGGACGAGAAAAGAAGATCGCGATCCTCGACAACGGCAAAGTCACAGAATTTTACATCGAACGCGGCGAAGAGAACTCGGGCATCGCCGGCAATATCTATAAAGGAAAGGTCCAGCGCGTCCTGCCCGGGATGCAGTCGGCCTTCGTCGCCATCGGCCTTGAACGCGACGCCTTCCTCTACGTCTCCGATTTCTTCGACGAAGAAGAAGAGATCGAGCGGATCGTGATGGAGAAATCCAAGAAAGGCTCGGCCGAAGAGGCAAAACGCGAGGCCAATGAGCAGATCGAACGCTCCCGCGTCACTCGCGAAAAGCAGATGGAATCGGCCCAGGAGATCGCTGAGCCGCTCGCCGTCGAAGCCGAACCCGCCGAAGAGGCCCCGGCGAAAAGGCCTCGCGGCCGAGGCCGCGGCCAAAAGGCCGCTGCGCCCTCACCTGAGCCGGTTGACACCGATGCCGTGGTCAGCGATTTCAAGATCGAGATCGAGGACTCCGGCTTCGAACGCATTGTGGACGATACCGATACTGGCGAATTGTTTAAGGACGCTTATCGCCAGGAGGCGATCGTCGATCGGGTCCGCGCCGTCGAATTCGACATGGAATCGACCGCCGCGGCCGAGGTAGGTTCGCTCCTTGGATCGGAATTCGAAGCGACGGGCGATTTCGAACGCATCGCGGACGAAGACGAAGACCCGGCTCCGGCCAAAAAGGGAAGGGCCCGGGCGGCTAAGAAAGAAGCCGCTTCGAAAAAGCCCGCCAGGGGCCGCTCTAAGAAAACGAAAGATGACGATCCGGCCGCGGACGAAGCCGAAAGCTCTGCACCGGCGAAGCCGAAGAAGGCTGCCAAGCCAAAGTCCGAAAAAGCTAAGACGTCGCGTTCTAAGAAGAAGGCTGCCGAAGATGCGCCCATCGAAGACGCCGAGGCGAGCGTGAAAGAGTCTTCCGACGTTGCCGAGATGTCCGTGCGTCGCGGCGGCCGAGGGCGCCGCCGGGGCGGCCGAAACCGCCGGCACCCGGACGATGCGATCGATGTGGCCGATGAGGGCGGCGTCGAAGAGCCAGAAGGCGACGATAACGACGGTGGCGAAAAGGCACGTGCGGCCGACCCGTCTTCAAATGGCCGTGGAGCGGCGGCCGCCGAAGAGCCCGAATCGTCGGGCGGCGAAGAAGCCGCACCGGAGCCTGAAGCTGAAGCTGCTCCCCGCAAGAGTGGCGGCAGGAAAGGCGAAAATGAACGCCGTGACAATTGGGAAGGCCGCGACCGCCGAGGGGGCCGCGACCAGCAGCGTGGCCGCAGCCAGTCCGACGGCCGGAGCAGGTCCGACCGCGGCGACCGCAAGGACCGCCCGTCGCAGCCGACCATCTCCGACCTCCTTCGCGAGGGGCAGGAGATCCTGGTCCAGATCGCCAAAGAACCCATCGCCAAAAAGGGTGCCCGCATCACGTCGCACATCGCCCTGCCGGGCCGGTTCCTGGTCTACATGCCGACCATCGAGCACCTCGGCGTTTCGCGAAAGATCGAATCCTCCAGCGAACGCGGCCGCCTCCGCACGCTTATCCAACGCATCCGTCAGGACGAGACCATCCCCTCCGGCGGCTTTATCGTCCGCACGGCCGGCATCGGCATTTCCGAAGAAGACCTGCGGCAGGACGCCCGCTACCTCGTCCGCACCTGGCAGGATATAAAGAAGACGTCCGAAAAGGCGAAATCCCCGGCGCTGGTCCATCAGGACCTGGACATCGTCCAGCGTCTTCTCCGCGACCAGATGTCGGACGATTTCACTGCCATCCGCGTCGACAGCGAGGCCGAGTATCTCCGCACCGTCGAGTTCGTCAACCGCATCCAGCCGCGTCTTGTCAACCGCGTAAAGCTCTACACACGCGACGAGCCGATCCTTGACCATTACGGCGTTCAGGAAGAGATCGAGAAGGCGCTCAAACCGCGTGTATGGCTGCGTTCCGGCGGCTACCTCGTCATCAACCAGACCGAAGCGCTCGTCGCCATCGACGTCAACACCGGCAAGTTCGTCGGCAAGGGCAACGCCCGGCTCGAGGACACGATCACCAAGACGAACCTCGAGGCCGTCGACGAGATCGCCCGGCAGATCCGGCTTCGCGACCTCGGCGGCATCATCGTGCTCGACCTGATCGACATGGAGGACCGCCGCAACCGGCACAAGGTCTCACAGGCCCTGCAAGAGGCGCTCTCGACCGATAAATCGCCGACAAAGGTGCTCTCGTTCAACGATTTCGGGCTCATCATAATGACCCGCAAACGCGTCAAACAGTCGCTCGAACGCACGCTCTGCACCGTTTGCGAATACTGCGAGGGCTCCGGCTGGGTCAAATCGCCCCAGACCGTCTGCTTCGAGATACTGGCCGAATCGGCACGCATCTCAAAACAGCTCGACGACGTGAAGCAGTCAACGCTCCGCGTCCACCCCGATGTGGCAAATGCGCTCCGCTCGACCGAACGCGAGGTCCTCGACGAGATCGAGGCACACCTCGGGCCCGTCGACATCACCGCCGACCCCCACATCCACCAGTCTCAATTCGACTTCGCGTTCGTTTGACCGGACGCTCGACTGGAGGGCAAGTGACTGGAGGGCAAGCATCCCTGCTTGCCATGAGTGCGAAGCACGAACATCCACGCCGCAAACGGCGCCCGACGGCAGGGATGCCGTCGCTCCAGTCAACACGACCAAGGCCGCCCCATTCTCCGGGCGGCCTTTCTTATTACCTTTCACGGCAATTGCAGATCGCGCAGCATTCGCAGATAACGAGCATCGTTTCTGAGATCGTCGAACTCGGGGGCTGCGGCGATCCACGATGTCCAGGGGTGACGTTCGTCGATCGACCTTTGCAGCCAATAGACGGCCTTGTCGGTATCGTTTAGGTAAGTTGAAAGATATGCAAGGTTGTGAGGATTTGTACGCGATGGGTTTTCACGCCATTCGTGAAGCAGCAATTCGATAGCGGCTTCGGGCCCTGACGCGGCTGCTCCGTCACGAATTTTTGCCGACAGGGCCTCGTTCTGGTCCAGTTCGAGAGCCTGCACGATCTTCTCGATCGCTTGACCCTTTTGTCCCTGCAGCCAATAACTGCGGGACAGGAACCAATATGGTGCGCTGTTCTTGTCATCAAGCTCGAGGACTTTCAGAAATTGACGTTCAGCCGCCGCGAAATCCTTTTTACAAAACAATGCCATTCCAAGGTTGCTGTTTCCGTTTATCGAAAGCGGGTCAAGCTGGATGTGGCGTTCGAATTCGTTGATAGCATCATCAAACCGACGCAGTCTTAACAGCAAGGCACCGTGGCGGATACGCGCCGTCGCCGAGTTCGGGGCAACCGAAACCGCATGTTGCAGCGTTCGTTCGGCGTCGGCCCACTTCCAGTCATAGCCCATTTCGATCGTTCCAAGCGTGATCAGGGCATCCGGCGAATCGGGCTTCAATTCAAGCGCCTTCCTTAGGTTATCTTTCGCTTCGGAGACTACTTCCGGTCGTACATCGATGTTGTAATTGAAAATAAGGTGCTGTGTGTCGGCAAGCCCGGTGAAGGCCTCAGAAAACCGAGGGTCAAATGTCGTTGCCTGCTTGAAATATTCGATCGCTTTGCGAAGTGATCCTTCGTCGCGCTTTGTCCAAAAATATCGTCCCTTGAGATAGGCCTCATAGGCGTCGGCATTTTCCGTTAGTCGTTGGGCCGGAGGTTCATTATTCCCGGCCGTCGAATCAAAAGTGCTCGAAACCTGGGCTGCTATCACATCCTGCAGTTCGAGAATGCGGCCCACCATTCCGTCTATCTGCCCTGACCACATATGCTCACCGTCGGCAACACGGACGAGCTGAAGCGTTACCCTAAGCCTTTCGCCCTCCTGCTGGATCCGCGAATCCACGATCGCATCGACCCTGAGCTTTCTTCCGATCGCAATGCTGTCCTCGTCCGATCCGGCAAATGGCATTACGGCGCTGGTCGGCCGTACAGTAATGTCGGTGAGATTCCCTAGTCTTGTGATCAGCGCATCGGTGATCCGCATACGCAGTTCTTCATCATTGGCCGTGCCTGAAAATGACTTTACCGGCAGAACTGCAATGGAACGGACCTCGAGAGCGGCCGGCACGGTCGGGCCTGAAAGGTAGGTCATTCCGAAGTAACCGAGAAGCAAAAATGCACCTATTCCAAGAACCCCCAGTGGAATGTATCGCTTAAGCCCCGCCCTGCCCGGCAACGCCTGTTTTGCCGTCGGCAGTTGAGACTGGTCGGCCAATTCGATCATCGTCCGCGAGACGGTGTGACGTTCGATCACAATGTCGCCGTTTCCCCTTTCGCGCACCTTTCCCGTGAAACGGTAACCGCGCCGAGGCACGGTCTGGATCAGGCCTTCGTCTTCTCCATATTCCTTAAATGTCTTTCGAAGTAAATAAATGTGCCGGGTGAGGTTGCTGTCCTCTACAAAGGAATCGGCCCAGACCTTTTCAAGTAATTCGTCTTTTGTAACTACCTGTCCGGAGTGATCGGTGAGGACGCAAAGCAGCTCGATCTCTTTCAAAGGAAGGCTAACGGGCTGGTCATCGAACCACAATACACGCTTTTTCGTGTCGAGACGAAACCTGCCGAATTCCCGTAACTGACTGTCGCCATTGACCATAGAGCTTCGGAGACAGATTGGAGAAAAATTGGAGAAAAAGTTCAAGACCTTTTTCCGCAAATCCTCATAAATATGAAGCGTCAACCCGAACAAGGGCCGTCGCTTGAGACTCCCACAGCCGGGGGTAGGCAGCGGAAAGGAAGAACGATCTGTTTCGGGCTAACGTCGATTCTAGAGCATATGCAGTTGAATGGAAAGAAAATTCTGATCACCACCGAAACCCGCGAGCTCACGGTTATCCGCAGGGAGCCGGGGCGATGTGCCGAAAGCTTCTGTCCCAAGTGTTGCGAATACGTCGAGATGCTCAACTTCGACGCGGCGATCAGTTTTTCGGGCATCGGCGGCCGAGAATTGATGATGCGGCTGGAAACCGGGGAGATCCATTCGGTCGAAAGGGATTCGGGGCACTTGCAGATATGCGGGTGGTCATTGAAGGGCAGAAAATAATACACGAGAAAGGAGTTTTGATATGTCGATAACATGTGCAGCAGACTTTGCGGACTGGTACGACGGGGAACTGAGACAATACGCCGACAAGGCATTGACAGATTTCGTTCATAACAATCCGGGCTTTTTCGGCGTCTTTGTGGCCGGAACAGCGATGAGCGGCTTTGATGCGGCCGGCGTATTTTTTGTGGACCTTGCCCGGCTTGGTGCCGGGGTAGGTGAAGGAGGTGCCAAGGGCGTTTTTCAGGACGTGCTTCGCGTATTGAGTGTTACGCCTGTCGGGAAGCTTGCCAAGGTCAGCAAGCCGATCATTGGACGGATCGTGCGGGCCATTGCCAACGTGTTTCGTTGGCGAAAGATCGAGGGCGGACTATGTGTCCCGATCTCGATCGGACAGGCACTTCAAGAAACCGGCCAGAAAGTGTTAGTCAACCTTGACGACGCACTGGCCGGCATGGGCCGAACTAAAGAGAGTTTCGACGGAGCCATGGCACAGGGAGGCAAGATCGTCGAGATCAAGAGGGCCCTCAACGAAGCGAACGCGGTATTTGAGGAACTCCCGGCACGTGTGGCTCAGAGCTGGGACGATATCAGAATGTTCGCCCAAGGTACCGAGGGCGTAATAATGGTGACGCTAAAACGAGTTCTGAAGCGACCGACTGGGGACGTGCATAAGGCCCATATGATACTCGCTTCAAAGACAAAGGACGGGGTCAGGATAATTGACCGCAAAGGCATTTTCAATTCTCTCGAGGACCTTTCGCGACACTATGGTTCGATCACTCCGGCCGAGTTCTATAAGGTTTCGCAGTCACATGCCTTGATACTCGTAAAGAATTGGGTGATCGATCCGGCCCTGGCATCGCGCCTCAACGCGATGGGCCCACTCGGTGCTGTGATGGTCAAGGTCGGAATAGCCTTCGGGTTCAACCCCGAGGTGGATGTCGAGGAGATAAAGAGAAAATTCCGAGCGCATTTGGCGGGTCTGCCGCCAGAGTCGCTCTACCCGCCGCCTACCCGACCGCCCGAGATGGAGTCCGTAATGTTCACGCATGAGGTATCGGGCCCGGCGGTCAAGAAAGAGGATTGGCTCTCGAGCATTGCCTACAAATGGTACGGGGATTTTCTGTTGTGGCCGATCCTTTGGGACTACAACAAAAGCGCCAGTTTCACCGACCCGAACAAGATCAAAGTAGGTCAACGGATCAAGGTGCCGTTCATTACAAATAAGACAGCGAATGAACTTTCCCAGTACAAACAGCGGGGACGCCAGTGGAAGTAAGTCGTGGAAACGCCCGCCGGGCCAGACACATACCGAAACCGCAGTCGCAGTCCGACTTCGCGTTTGTCTGACTGAAGGCCCGACTGGAGGGCAAGCATCCCTGCTTGCCAACCGCGACAGCGGTAAGCAGCCACTAAACACCAAGGCCGCCCCACAAAAGGGCGGCCTTAACTCATTCTCCCTTCCTTACAAAGGAGGGGTGGATGCCCGCGTTTTCCGCGGGCAGACGGGGTTCTTCTAACCTTGGAATTTGGAATCCGAGGGCGGTTCTCCATCCTCTTGCTTCAGCAATTCGCCTTGTCACTGAATGCGGCAAATACTAAAGCAGAGGAGCAGCGAACCAGGCGTGAGCGGCCCCATGGGCAGAATCCGCGCCTACAAACTCGCCGCCCTCGAAGTCGGGCGTGCGGAGCACGCGGTGATCGCATTAGCTACACGTGGAGCGATGCGAAACGTGTAGCCAGGGCCAGCATACCGGGATGGAGCATGTGAAACATGCGTTATCAACTAGGGAATCTAACGCAAGTAACGTGTGAGCTGCGAAAGCCCGCACGGAGTAAGGGCGGTATATTCAACGTTGAGAATCCCGGGAACGCAGGCGCCCTCGCCTGCAACGCCGGCTCCTCCGGCGTCGTAGATGGCCGACTTGAGCTTCCGGCAGCGGATGAATGATCCGGTTTTTCTTGTTTTTCTTCTTTTGTGGATGATCCCTTTCTTTCGGGAGGAAAGCTTTGTCCACAAAACAAGAAATAACACGAAACGATCCTGCATTCCCGCATTCCGCATTCCGCGATCAAAAGACCCGTCCGCTTATGCAGACGGCACTGACAAGACTCCAGATTTCAAGTTCGAGATTCCAAATTCCAAAAACCCAAAACCAAGATCGGGGTCACCACCGAGGTCAGCCGAAGCGACGCTTCGAATTCCGCATTCAGAATTCATCATTCATCATTCATCATTCGAACGCCCCGGTCGCTACCGCTCCCGGTTCTGACAGGGAACCGAGTTCCAAGTTCCAGATTCCAAATTCCGAATCCCACATTCCGCAGTCCGCATTCCGCAGTCCGCAGTCAAGGGCCCCTCGTCACCGGCCGCCTTTCCGTCTTTTGCGGACCTGGGCGACCGAGACGGTCTCGGCTAGTTTTAGTTGGAGTTTGCCGTCGCGCATCTCGGGGTTGATGAAGCGGAGGGTGGTGTTGAGGCGGATGCCGAAGTGGCGGCAGAACGGGGCGGCGTTGACCCGGTAGCCGGCGCTTTTCGTGAGCACGGGGAACGACTCGGGCAGGCGGTGGCTCGGGACCGGCTCGATCGCGATCAGGTCGCGGGTGCGGCTGAAGTAAAGGTAAACGGCCGGCGGCTCGCCTAGCTTCTGCCAGGCGTTCCGGTTGAACGACAGCACGTTCGTTTTGCTAAGGGTCACCCGCATCCGGAACTGGGCCGGTTTGTTCGGCCCGCCGCGAAATTTTTCAAAGTCTCTTTCCATAACGATCGTATTGCGTTGTAAAACGCGTGTAGCATAGATAGCACAAAATTGCGGTGATGGCAAGAACTTTTTTACTCCCCTCATTACGAAGGAGCGGTGGATGCGTGTGATCTCGCATGCAGATGGAGTGGTTCTTCCGATTTCGGTTTTGGGTTTTAGACTTTTGGAATCTGGAATTTGGAACTTGGAACTTTGAACTTGGAACTTAGAGCCCTAGGGCGGTTCCCTATTCACCATTGACTCTTCACTCTTCACTGTTCACGGTTCACCCGCCGCCCACCGATCCGACCGTCGCTAAAGGCGACGAATACCTATTGCTCGCCTACAGCGAACGCGTGGGACTTTCCCGTTTACCCAGGGTTTCGTCGAACCCGCCTCAACCCTGGGCTTTAATATTCGTCGCCCTTGGCGACAAAAACGCGTGCTGCCCTTTCTGAGTCAAGGTGGGCAGGTTTTCTCGGAGGGATCCCGGCGATGCCGACGTCGTGCCGCCGGTGTTTTGCGTTCCGTCGATCTTAAAAAAGTTCTCGGCGTTTTTTCGCGCCAGAGGGCGATTTTCGTCGTTTGGGGCGAATCTGGCGCCAATAGTGGTGCTAATACTCGAGGCGGATGAGCCGGCTACATTTTTAGGTCTTTTTTCAGGTCTTTCGGGTTTGAGGGTTTGGCGAAGATGGAATCGGGGATCGAGCGGTTGTATTCGACCGACTCGTAATTGATCCGCGACGAGTGAGCTCCGTCGGTGAAACGGTCGATTATGAACGGAGAGCGGATGCCACCGACATCCACAAATTGGGCGTAGCGATCCTCTTCTTTAACTTCCTCGCCGTCCGGCCCCGAGCGGGTGTAGATAGCCTTTGCCGGCTGGGCGTTCTCGGCCGCGAACTCGAATTCGACGGTCAGTCTGTCCTCATAAACCAGCTTTACAACATCGTTCCGCTTGCCCAGCGTCGCCTGCCGTTTGCCGACATAGCTCAATGTCGCGGAGCCCCGCCATTTGCCGCGAAGAAGATTATCCAGGCTCGTCCGTATCCCGCGTTTGAAATTTTCGATCTGCTTTTCGTCCTGGTCCTTTATCCGCTCGACGTTGCCGTCAAAGAGCCAGCCTGAATCGCCGACGTTCGTTTGGACGATCTTCACCCCGCTGGATTTGAATTCGGTCCGCTCCTTGTCGGGAAAAACGATGACGTCCACAAACGATTGAAACGAAACGACAGCGCCCTCTTTGAAGATGCTGAACCGACCGCGGCTAAATTGCGAAGTAACGTTCAGATACCTCTCGCCGCCCAGGAATTCGACCGCGCGGCTAACGATCTTCTCGGCTTCGTCGTCTCGTGCCGGGTCCTGAGCCGACACGTTGATCAACGCTGCGGCGGTCAAAATAAGGGCCGCCAGGATCCTTGTCGATGCATTCTTCATAGAAAAAAGGCCCGGATGAATTCTATCATCCAAGCCTTTAGGATGCCGAAAATGCCGGTTTGGTTTAGTTCAGGTTAAATTGGTCCATCGCTCGTACCACGATCTCATCGTCCTCGACATCGACTACGAATCGACGGCTGAGCTTCCATTCATTGGTGATCGGAAGCTTCACCTTTTGGTCGATATGGCGTTTGAGGAATCGCGCCCCGTACGCCGGCGAAAAGCCTTTTTCGGTAAGCAGGTCGAGCGCGGCGTCGGTGATCTCGACCACCTTGCCTTGCGATTCCATCTTCCGCCGAAGCTTATTGAGGTAGATCCTCGCGATGTCGCGGACCTCGTCCATCGTCAGCGGCGAGAAGACGATGATCTCGTCGATACGGTTGCGGAACTCCGGCGTAAACCGCGTTTCCGCAGCCTTCATCACCTCGCCCTTGATCTGCTTCACCTCGCCGAGCGTCTTTTGCCCAAAGCCCAGCGGCTTTTCATATCGCTTGAAACTCTCGGACCCGAGGTTCGAGGTCATGATGACGATCGCGTCCGAAAGATAGACCTTCTTTCCACGGCCATCCGTCATCCAGCCCTCGTCAAATGCCTGCAGGAACAGGTTCATCAGGTAAGGCGATGCTTTCTCAACCTCGTCTAAAAGCAAGACAGTATAGGGGTTATCACGAAGCTGTTCGGTCAGGATGCCGCCACGTTCGGACCCCACGATGCCTCGCGGCATGCCTATTAACTTCTCGACTCCCACCGTCCCGTCGCCATATTCGGACATGTCGATCCGGATCATTTTATGCTCGTCGGCAAACATAAATTCGGCCACTGCCTTGGCGAGCTCGGTCTTGCCGACACCAGTGGGACCGAGGAAAAGCAGCACACCGTCCGGGGCATAATGGTTCTCTTTCAACGGGCCTTTGTTTAATCGTAACCGCTCTGCAACTGCCTTAACAGCATCCTTCTGGCCGATAACGCGTTTAGCTAGGTCCTCTTCCATCATCGCGAACCGGTCAGAGGTTTCGCGGTAGATCATATCCTTCGGGATACGAGATTCCTGCGAAATGACATCGATGATGTGCTCAGGGAGAACGGTTTGGCCGTCAGGATCATTGATCTCGACCTTCACGGAAGCCGTATCCAGCCAGCCGATCGCCTTGTCCGGAAGATGAAGATTGCGAATGTACTTGGGCGACATCTCGAGGGCCGTGTCTATTGCCTCATCCGAAATGGTGACGGAATAGTTCTTTTCAAGGCGGGGACGGAGGCCGACCAGAATTTCCTTGGTCTGGTCGATCGTAGGCTCTTCGACCTTGACCAGTCGGAAACGCCGTGACAACGCTTCGTCCTCGGCGATATATTCCTTGTATTCGGAAAGTGTTGTAGCGCCGATTATGCGGAGCTCGCCACGCGCGAGGCTCGATTTGAACATGTTCGCAGCATCACTCGATGTTCCCATCGCGGCTCCAGCACCGATGATCGAATGGGCCTCGTCGATGAAAAGGATAATGTTGTCCTTTTCTTTAACCTCGTCGATTATACCTTTGATCCGCTCCTCGAACATGCCCCTAAGCATCGTTCCTGCAACGAGACCCCCCATCTGAAGTTGGACAATATGAGCGTCCCTAAGCCGTGCCGGTACCTTTTCGGGTTCGAGCTCGATCAATCGAGCGAGCCCTTCAACGACCGCGGTCTTACCGACGCCGGGTTCACCCACGAGCATCGGCGAATTTGACCTTTCACGGTGCGAAAGTATCTCGATCATTTGACGGATCTCGCTCTCTCGCCCGATGGTCGGCGGGATCTTGTCCTCGCGGGCAAGCTTATTCATCGAGACGCCAAAATGACGGAGAAAAGAGGGAAGTTCGTACTTCTGCCGCGTCCTCTCTTCCTCTTTTTCGCGTTTGCGTATGCGAGTACGGGCCGTCTGAGCCACTTCGTCCGAGGGCACACCTAGATTTTGAAGCACATCGTTGAGGACGCTTCGCTCATCGTTGGAAAGAACGTAAAAGATATCGCTGCCGTCGATCACTCGACGTCCCTGAGAACGCGCCCGATCCATTGCACGCTTGAATAATTCGGTTGTTTCCGGGGCAATTCGATAGCCTTTTCCTGTATGCTGGCGGCCACTGGCCATGCGCTTCTCGATCAGCAGCTTGACCGAACGCGGATCGACAGCTAGATCCCGCATTGTGGAGGAAAACAGATCGTCTTCCTCGTTGGCGACGGCATGAAGGATATGCTCTATCGCGACGTAATTCTGATCGCGGCGGCGTGACTCGTCCAGCGCCGTCTCCAGCACCCTACGCCCGCTTTCGCTAAATTTGTCCTTGTATGCGTCAATATCGGCCATAAATTTGCCTTGCTACCGATCATTTGATGCGGCTTTGAACAGGGTGGTTACCCAAGCCCCATGATATCACTTCGAGCGGAACGGAAAAAAGGATTTTCTGAACCACATTTTTGTTCACTCTACCGCAGATTGAGCCTTTCCCTTCCCAACCTGGACGCGAGCGGGGCGCAAGAGCTTGTCGCCATGCCGGTAGCCGCGTGAGTATTCGGCGGTTATCGTTCCGTCTGCCTCGGCGTCGACCTCTGCCATGTCGATCGCCTCGTGAAGTTCCGGATCAAAGCGAGAGCCGGTAGCAGGAACGGGTTCGACGCCAACGCTGCCAAGGGCCAGTTCAAAAGATCGGAGCACGCCTTTGACACCGTCACGCAGATTTTCTATCGAGGGATCCTTCTCGCTTGCCTCGACCGCAAGGTTCAAGTTGTCCAAAACGGGAAGCAGGCGTGTCAGGAATTCAAACTGAGCTTGTTTCGCGCGATCCTCTAGAGTCTTCATCAACCTCGCCCGCATTTCCGAAGTTTCTTTTTCAAGATCGCGGCGCGCTTCATCGAACTTAGCCTGTACACCCACAAGCTTGGCTTCGGCTGCCTCCCGGCGCTCCGTCTCGGCGGCGAGTTTTTTCTCCAGCTCGAGTTCACGAGGTGACTTAACCGGAACCTTCACTGGTCCGTCGTCACGGATACGTTCGCCCTGTTGGTTAAAGCGGCGTTTATCATTTGTTTCGATCCCCGGTTCGTCTTTCAGGGCTTCGTCAATGGTCGGCTCATTCTGGGTCATCGGCTTTTTCTTAAACATCCTCTATTGATAGTAAGCCGAGGGCCGGTGTAAGGGAAGTACCCCAACGGCCCACAGCTATTCATGATCACGATCTCGGCTATTTCATGGCTGCCGACTGCTCATTGCCAACGGGTGTAAATATCATCTCACCGTTCTCGGCGGTTACGCGGATCGTCTGGCCGGGCCCGATCTCACCATTCAGCAACTTTACGGCGAGCGGATTCTGAAGACTGGACTGGATCGCACGTTTCAGAGGTCTTGCACCATAAACCGGATCGTAACCTTCTTTGACGATCAACTCCCGCGCGGATTCGTTTAGCTCCAGAGCGATCTCTCGTTCTGCCAACATCGACTTCAGCTTGGCCAGCTGGATGTCAATGATCTGCGAAATGTTTTCACGTGAAAGCTGCTTGAATACGACAATATCGTCGATTCGGTTTAGAAACTCCGGTTTGAAATGATCCCTTAGCACCTGCAGAACATTTGCACGAATGTCCCGATCAGCCAGTGGATTTTCGACCGCGGCCTGTATCTCCCGCGAGCCCAGGTTCGATGTCATGATCAGCACCGTGTTCTTGAAATCAACTACCCGCCCTTTACTGTCAGTCAGGCGACCATCATCGAGTATCTGGAGAAGCACGTTGAAGACGTCAGGGTGAGCCTTCTCTATTTCATCAAAAAGCACCACCGAGTAGGGTCTGCGGCGAACGGCTTCGGTCAACTGACCTCCTTCTTCGTAGCCAATGTACCCGGGAGGGGCTCCGATCATCCGCGCGACGGCATGTTTCTCCATGTATTCAGACATATCAAGCCGGATCATGGCCCGCTCATCGTCGAATAGAAATTCTGCCAAAGCTCGGGCAGTTTCCGTCTTTCCGACACCGGTCGGCCCGAGAAAGATGAACGAACCGATCGGCCGATTCGGATCCTGGAGGCCGGCACGGGCACGACGAACCGCATTTGCCACGGCCTCAAGAGCCTCGTCCTGTCCAATGACTCGATTTCCAAGGTTCTCTTCCATCTTCACGAGCTTCTGCATCTCGCCTTCGAGCATTTTCGATACCGGGACGCCCGTCCATTTTGCGACAACCTCGGCAACATCTTCCTCGTCTACTTCTTCCTTTAGGAAGACACCGTCTTTCTGAAGTTCAGCTAGTCGCTCCTGTTCGGCGGCGATCTGCTTCTCAAGCTCCGGTATGCGGCCATATTGCAACTCGGCCGCCTTGTTTAGATTCCCGGCCTGCCGGGCCTGGTCGAGTTCGAGTTTGGCTTGCTCGAGTTGTTCCTTAAAGGCACGCATCTTCTCGATCTCTTCCTTTTCAGATTTCCACTGCGCCTTCATTGCGGAAGATTTTTCCTGAAGGTCCGCGATCCTCTTCTCTATATCCGACAATCGTTCCTTTGACTTCTCGTCAGTTTCACGCGACAGTGCTTGTTTTTCGATCTCGAGTTGAAGGATCTCACGCTCCAGTTCATCAATATCCTGAGGCAAGGAGTCGATCTCGATGCGGATCCGCGAAGCGGCCTCGTCGATCAGGTCGATCGCCTTATCCGGCAAGAAGCGGTCGGTTATGTAACGATGTGAAAGGGTTGCGGCCGCAACAATGGCGGCGTCCTTGATGCGGACGCCGTGATGGACCTCGTACCGTTCTTTTAATCCGCGGAGGATCGCGATCGTGTCCTCGACCGAAGGTTCGCCGATGTAAACCTGTTGGAAGCGTCGCTCAAGTGCCTTGTCCTTTTCAATATACTTTTGGTACTCATTCAGAGTGGTCGCACCGACCGCTCTCAAGGTGCCCCGGGCCAATGCCGGCTTCAGCATGTTCGATGCGTCGATCGCTCCCTCGCTTGCACCAGCACCGACCAAGGTGTGCAACTCGTCGATAAAAAGAACGATCTGGCCTTCGGCTTTCTCGATCTCTTTCAACACAGCCTTTAGCCTGTCTTCGAATTCACCACGATATTTCGCACCAGCCAACATCGCGCCGAGGTCGAGAGAGACCAATCTCTTGTTTTTCAAGGTTTCCGGAACGTCGCCCGATACGATCCGCTGCGCAAGTCCCTCAACGATCGCCGTCTTACCAACGCCGGGCTCGCCGATCAGGACCGGGTTATTCTTTGTTCGCCTGGAAAGGATCTGGATCGTGCGGCGGATCTCATCATCTCGGCCGATCACAGGGTCCAGCTTGCCTTTACGGGCCCGCTCGGTCAGATCCTGGGCATATTTCTCAAGCGCCTGAAAATTTTCCTCCGCGTTCTGGTCGGTTATTCTCGAACCGCCCCTCATTTCGGTGATCACTTTCTCGAGGTCGTCACGGCTGATCCCATTTGAGCGCAGGATCCGGCCGGCATCTCCGGCCTTCTCGGAAGCGATCGAAAGCAGGAGGTGCTCGGTCGATATATACTCGTCCTGCAATTTTTCCGCCTCTTTCTGGACGTCCTGGAATAGGGTGTTGGTGCGCGAGCTGAAGTACTGCTGTCCGCCGGAGACCTTCGGGAATTTTTCGATCGCCTGCTCGATCTCGGCTTCGATCGCAGAGGTGTTGGCCCCGACCTTTCCAATGATCGGCCGCACGACTCCTTCCTTCTGTTCGAACATCGCCGCCAGGATGTGCTCCGGCTCAACCTGCTGGTTTTGATTCTTCTCTGCAACCCCGATCGCGGCCTGGATCGCTTCCTGTCCTCTGATTGTGAACCTGTCGAATCTCATACACTCATTTTACTCCATAAACGCGAAGACGCAGAGAGAACTCTTTCGCGATACGCCCCCTCTGCGTCCAGAGTCGAATTTTCAATTCGCAGCCCTATGCGTTTGCACTCTTACTCTCGGCCTCGATCGTCTTCGGAGTTGACGTTTCCGTCGCCGTGATCTCGATCTTGCGAGCCTTGGTCTCTTCGCGCTTCGGCAATGCAACGCGAAGCACACCATTCTCGAATTCGGCGGTTGCACCTTCGGCTGTGACCGTTTGGGGCAGCGTGAATTGACGAGTGAATGAGCCGTAAGAACGCTCGACGCGATGGTAGTTATCGCCTTCGGTCTTCTTCTCGAATCTCCGTTCGCCCTTGAGGGTGAGCACGTTATTCTCGACGGAGATCTCAAAGTCCTCGCGTTTCATTCCGGGAAGCTCAGCTTCGACGATCAGGCGATCCTGGTCCTCGAAAATATCGACATTCGGACTCCATGAACCGCGGGCAAATTCACCGCGATCGGCTGCCGGTACTATGTTGAAAAGTTTGTTCATCTCATCGTTCAGTGTGCGAAGCTCACGGAACGGGTCAAATTTGATCATGTTCATCATCATATCCTCCAAATGACTGAAATATGATTGGGGTCAACGACTAAATAATTAGTCTACATGAATAATAAAATATGAGTGTCATAATGTCAATATAAAAAATCGTAAATTGTGTCGTCTGGGCGAGAGAATAATTTGACTGCATCCGTGACAGTAACGGCCAATCTCGTTTATAGTTACATCCGTTTAACATGTCATTTGAGTAGCTTTCGGTTTTGGTTCGATGAACATAGCCCGTGAGATCATTTGGCCGATCATAGCCGTGATTGCGGCTTTTGTCGTTGGCGGCGTCGTCATCCTTATTCTTGGCGACAACCCGTTGGCAGCCTACTCGCTGCTTCTTTCAAATTCCTTCGGGTCGTTTCGGGATATTGGCTGGACGCTGCACTATGCCACCCCCCTTATATTTACAGGCTTGGCCGTGGCGGTTGCATTTCGCTGCGGGCTCTTAAACATTGGTGCCGAAGGCCAGCTCTATGTCGCGGCTTTCGCAGCAGCATGGGTCGGGATCACTTTCGGCGGCAGGATCGTCGATGTTTTCGGAACCAAGGAAGACTGGTCATTGGCGAGCCTTCCAGGATTCCTGCTCGTGCCGCTCTGTATGTTCGCGGCCATAGCGGCCGGTGCGATCTGGGGGGCCATTCCAGGGGTCCTCAAAGCGAAATTCGGCTCGCATGAAGTGATCAATACGATCATGCTTAACTTTATCGGCATAGCTCTTGTTGGCTACCTAACTCAGTATCATTACAAGGTCCCAGGCGATCCCATCCAACAGACCGCACCTATAGGTGAAGCCGCGCAGATCCCCAAACTGAACGAATTTCTCGGTTTCCTTCCTTACGACGTCCCCCTGAACGTTTCGTTCCTACTCGCACTCCTAATGTGTGTTCTTGTTTATTCATTCCTATGGAAGACGAAGTGGGGATACGAGTTGAGAGCCGTCGGCGAGAACCCGAGCGCTGCCGAATATGGCGGCATCTCAACCAGAAAGCAGATCATTATTGCAATGACGATCTCGGGCGGCCTCGCAGGAATGGTAGGTATCGGCGAGGTATTGGGAAAGGAACACGAATTCGAGTCCGGCTTCTCGGCTGAATGGGGTTTCCTCGGCATCGCAGTCGCATTGCTTGGCCGGAATCACCCGCTCGGTGTTTTGATCGCTGCATTGTTCTTTGGCGTCTTGCTTCGCGGACAGATCTTCGTCGATGCGTTTACTCCGCGGGTTTCGAAGGATCTCGGTTGGGTGCTCCAGGCGATCATCATTCTATTCGTTGCGTGCTTCCAGATCTATACAAGGGACAAGGGGAGGAGCACCGCCGTATGAGCGAGATCTTCACTTTTGCGCTCCTGTTCGCGGCCATCAGGTCGGCCACGCCGCTTATTTTTGCGGGGCTCGGCGGGCTTTTTTCGGAGCGTTCCGGCGTTATAAACATAGCGCTTGAGGGGATGATGCTCGCCGGTGCTTTCACCGGAGCGGTTGTCACCTTCGAGACCGGGAACCCGTATGTAGGACTCCTTGCCGGGATGCTGAGCGGAGGTGTTCTCGCATTTCTCTACGCGATCGCCTGCATCAGGTTTGAGGCGGATCAGGTGGTGGCCGGTATGGCGATCAATTTCCTGATGATAGGGCTGCCGAGCCTTGTTAGCGGCGCGATCTACGATTCGGCCGGCTCGACTCCGCAGATCGATAAGGCGGATCTGCTGCCGAATCTCTTAAATAGCATTTCGATCGCTTCGATCGGGGCGTTCTGCCTGGTTCCTCTTACATGGTATGTGATCTATAAGACACCATTCGGCTTAAGGCTGAGGGCGGCGGGTGAGAATCCCGGCGCCGCCGACGCAGCGGGTGTCAAGGTCCTCGGTATGCGCTATGTAGCTGTAGTAATTTCGGGTCTGTTGGCGGCCGCAGGTGGTGCCTACCTTTCCATCGGACAGTCTTCGCTCTTCACCATTTCGATGACGGCTGGCAGAGGGTTTATCGCCCTCGCCGCCTTGATCCTTGCTAAATGGCGGCCGTTACCGGTCCTGCTCGCCTGTTTGTTTTTTGGGTTTACTGAAGCCTTGACGATCCAGATACAGGGTGTCATCAAATTACCGTCGGGTGAAGACATTCCCGTTCAGTTCATTCAGATGATACCGTATGTGCTTACGATAATCGTGCTTGCAGGTTTCATCGGCACTTCGCGGGCCCCAAAGGCGTTGGGTTTGCCATATAGGAAGGAAAACTAGGCGTCCGTGCGGCGTGATTGGAAGCGGGTTCTCCTCGCGTCCGAGTTGTCGTTATTGCAAGAAAGTGGGTCTTTTCGCGGCATGCTCTTGATCGAAGGATGAACTTGCGCATTCTGGACCGGCGGAACCAAAATAATTCTATAGAGATCGGAAAAGAAAGAGGTTTTTGTTGACGGATCTATACGCGAAGGCAGGTGAGGCAGCTGAATTCATAAGGGCACAGTACACTCACAGTTTAGAAACTGTGGTCGTCCTGGGGAGTGGCCTTGGCTCATTTGCGGATGATCTGGAGAAATCGGTCCGAATTCCGTACGAAACGATCCCCCATTTCGCAGCGTCAACGGTCGCAGGGCACGCCGGGCAGCTCGTACTTGGCCAGATCGATGGTATTCACGTTGCGGTGCAGCAAGGGCGGTTCCATTATTACGAAGGATATGAAATGGAAAAGGTCACTTTCCCGATGCGGACTTTCGGCCGGCTCGGTATCAAGAACGTGATCCTTACAAATGCTGCAGGGAGTCTCAACACAGACATGACACCGGGCAGCCTGATGCTAATAACCGATCACCTCAACTGCATGGGCGTCAACCCGCTGCGTGGTCAAAACGATGATCGATTTGGGCCCCGGTTTCCGGACATGACGTCGGTTTATGATAAGCGATTTCAAGAGGTCGTGGTTTCAGCGGCCAATCAGATCGCCAAAGAACGGTTCGAAAGCGGACTGGAAAAGGAACCGGTAGATTTTCTTCATCGCGGCGTTTATTGTGCACTTTCAGGCCCTACCTATGAAACGCCGGCTGAGATCCATTTCTATCGGCTGCTGGGGGCCGACGCAGTGGGTATGTCAACGGTGCCGGAAGCTATCGTTGCCCGCCATCAAGGTATGAAAGTCATCGGTATTTCCTGCATTTCGAATTTCGGGGCCGGGATGACGAGTGAGGCGATCGATCATGCCGAAGTGATGGAAACTGGAGCCCGCGTTTCGGAGTTGTTCAGGCAGCTGCTTCGACGCGTCGTGAATAGGATCAGCGGTTAGGGATAAACATGATAATCGGAATCTGCGGAGGCACAGGCTCCGGGAAAACAACGATCGCACGCGCGATAGTAGATTCGGTCGGGGCAAAGAACGTCGTCCTCATCGAACAGGATTCGTATTACCGGAACCTGTCCGATATGCCTCTGGACGAGAGGCATCAGGCGAACTTTGACCACCCTGATTCGATCGACAGCGACATGCTGGTCAACCATCTGATGAGGTTGAAACAGGGCCTGCAAGTGGAGATGCCGCTTTACGATTTTGTTACTCACACACGAAGCGAACAGATCGCGTTCATCGAACCAAAACCGGTCGTTATCGTGGAGGGCATCTTGATCTTTGCGGAGCCGAGGGTGCTCGACCTGCTAGATCTAAGGATCTATGTTGACACCCCGGACGATATTCGGCTGATGCGTCGTTTACGCCGCGACATAAGTGAACGGGGCCGTACTTTTGAACGGACTCTCGATCAATACGAACGTACTATCCGGCCGATGCACTTTGAGTTCGTCGAGCCCTCAAAGCGGCATGCCGACATCATCATCCCCGAAGGTTCAAATACCGGTGTGACGGTCGACTTTCTGTGCAGCATGGTCCGGGAAAAATTGGCCGAACAGGCTGAGGCGGTTGTTTAGCGAATGAAACACAGTGAAGACGAGCTGATACAGGCGGCGGCCGATGTGCGTGAACGTGCCTACGCACCGTATTCGAACTTCAAGGTCGGCGCGGCGGTCGAGACTGAAGCCGGCGACATTTACACCGGGTGCAATGTCGAATCGGCTAGCTACGGCCTTACGGTTTGCGCGGAGCGGGTCGCCATTTGGAAGGGGATCTCGCGCGGCGAGACCAAGTTCTGCCGGATCGCGGTCGTCGTGGACACGGATGAATTGACGCCGCCATGCGGCGTTTGCCGTCAAATAATCTGGGAATTCTGCGGAGATGTACCAGTTATCCTGGCAAATTTACATGGCCGAACAGAGACCGTTCAAATGAGCGAACTCCTTCCCCGGGCCTTCGATTCAAAATTCCTGAAGTAAATTTGATAGAATTGATTATAGGGTTTCGGTTCGTGTTTTCATAGATCGAACCGGATGATCTGGTTATATGACACGTTTTTCACGAACGATCTCGTGGGTGCTTTGCTTTGTCGTTTCCGCAGCTTCAAGCGCCACGACATTCGCACAACCCCGCCGGTCCGCCCCTGTTTCCTCGATAGTTGACCTCGTTATCCTTGGCGGAACGATCGTAACAATGGACAGTGAGCGGACGGTTATCGAGGATGGTGCGATCGCAATCAAGGACGGGAAAATCCTCAGTTTGGGAAAGACGTCCGGCATGAAGGGCCGCCGGGCGAAGCAGACCATCAACGCGAATGACAGGATCATCATTCCAGGCCTCGTGAATGCACATACGCACATTCCGATGGTTCTTTTTCGCGGGATCTCCGACGACCTGGACCTTAATGATTGGCTTACAAAATATATTTTTCCGGCCGAGGCCAAAAATGTAGATGAACAATTCGTAAGGGCGGGCACCCGCCTAGGGCTGGCTGAGATGATCCGAGGCGGGACGACGACCTACTGCGACATGTATTACTTTGAGGATGCAGTGGCGGACGAGACAAAAAAGGCAGGCGTCAGAGCGGTCTTGGGCGAAACGGTCATTGATTTTCCGGCGCCCGACAACAAGACATGGGATGCCGGCCTTGCCTACACCGAACGATTCATCAATAAGTGGCAGAACGATCCGTTGATCGTCCCCGCGGTCGCCCCTCATGCGGCTTACACGGTCTCGCAGGACCATTTGCTAGAGGCACGGGATCTGTCCAATAAGACTAAAGCCCCCTTAATTATCCATTTAGCGGAAGCTAAGAGCGAAACCGACTACATTAAACAGAAATACAACGGCCAAAGACCCGTTGGATTTATGGAGAAGATCGGTTTCTTTAATGATCGGACCATTGCCGGCCACGTGATCCAGGTGAACGATGCCGAACTCGACATACTGAAGCGGAACGACGTCGGCATTGCCCATTGCCCCGAGTCGAACATGAAACTGGCTGCGGGTATTGCACCTGTTCCATCGATGCTAACTAAGGGGCTACGCGTCGGTCTCGGGACCGACGGGGCGGCTTCGAACAACGACCTCGACCTTTGGGAAGAAATGGACACCGCCGCGAAGCTGCATAAGGTAGCGTCCGGGGACCCTAAGACGCTTTCGGCGTTCGAGGCATTTACCATGGCCACCGTAGGCGGTGCCAGGGTATTGCACATGGAAGACAAGATCGGCACGATCGAGACCGGCAAGCGGGCGGACCTTGTGATCGTCGACATTGACAGCCTGAATCAGACACCAATTTACAATATCTATTCGCACCTCGTTTACGCTACGAAATCGAAAGATGTCCGTACCGTCATCATTAACGGCCGCGTTGTCATGCTTGACCGTCGTTTGCTCACCCTTGATGAAAATGCTATAAAAAAAGACGCAAACGCATACCGAACGAAAATCGTCCAAAGTCTGTCTAATTGACGTGAAGTTCCGACCCAGGGCTCTGAACCGAGATTTTTGTTGCGATTGTGCGTTTCTATTAATTGATCAGGTCGTTAAAAGTGAGCCTTCTTCCTGAGTAGTTCGCTTGGCCTTTACGGAAAATTCAACTCGCAGGAGGGGTAGAAGATGCCGCTAAATGTCAGAAGGTATTCCACTTCAATTCTTTGGATCCTTTTCATTTCGATCTCGCTTACATACTCACAAACCCCGACAGAACCTGTCGCTGCCAAGTCTCCTGAAACTAATCCGATATTGACACCGGTCAAGTCGCCGACTTCGGCCGAAATAATGCGGGAGCGCATTACCAAGGCGAAGGCCTTTATCGCCGTTCGAAATTTTAACGCGGCGATATACGAACTTGAGAACATACGCCGTGAGACAAGTGATCCTTCGGTAAAGTCTGTCACGAACGTCCTGCTGATGAATTCGTATTTAGAACAGGGAGATTACAAACGGGCCAACGGTCTTCTTACGGAGAACTTCGATGCACAGAAACGCGGAACGCCCGGAGCGATCGAGACCTACCATGCCGTCGCGGCTCAGGTGGTGAAAAGTGCCCGGTCCAAGGCAGAACGGTATCGGGCATTTGGCCTGAACGTCACGGACCGCACATTGCCGCTCGAGGTTCTAAATGACCTTGAAAAGATGCGTGAGACGATCGAAACGGTCATCGTCCAGGCAAAAGAGAATGGCGCTGAGAAGATGAAGTCCGATGCGGCTTTGGCTTTGTTGGAGGAGGGTACCACGGTCAGAAGTGCGCTGGCCCGCGATGATTATGACGCCCGCCGCTGGACGGATGAGGCAGCCGATTCGCGTGAACAGATCGCTGTTTCGAGAAGCGTGATCACGAATGCCGTTGATGGGACGACAACGCCCCTTGCTCCGACGGCTCAGAACTCAGCTCCAACTACTAATAGTTCTTCCGTACCTCCCGCGGGAGCCGAATCGCCCAACCCTATTTTGGCCGAGCCTGTTCGAACCGATCCGAAGCCGCCGGCGGAGACGAAGGGCACAACATCGAAACTTCCGTCCCAGAGTACTGCGGCGGTAGACCAATTAGAGCGCAGACCTGAGCCCAACAAGCCGATAATTGTTCCGAGCGCACCTCGCGAGGATAACGCGGCGGCCAAACAGCCCCAAGCGACCGAACCTGCTCCGAAAAAAGAAGCAGGGCCTATGCAGGTGGGTTCGTTGGTCTCTTTCGCAACAAAGCAGTCAACACCTGTCTATCCGGCCGTTGCCCGTTCGATGCGAACGACAGGGATCGTAAGGGTTGACGTAATGGTAAACGAACTTGGCGAAGTGACAGAAGTCCAAAGAACAAGCGGGCCCACATTGTTACAAGATGCTGCGAAGGACGCGGTGATGAAATGGCGTTTCAAGCCGTTCGTCCGCGACGGCCAACCCGTTCGAGCCACCGGTTTTGTCAGCTTTAACTTTTCTCTCTAAGTTTTCGCCGGGTTGATCTTCGAAGCCTCATATTTCATCGGACATACGTTGGCAGCAGAATCTAAATATCATTCCTCAATTTTTAGGGCGGACGAATTCGCCTCCATATGCCTGGCTTAATCCTTGCCCTTTTATCCCCCAGCGAAAACGGAAATGAGGGTCTCCGCCGCGGTGGCCGTACCGTAACGACATCTTGTGGAGTCCGGCCTTTAGCGGAACGATCGCCGAGCGGATCTTTCGGTCTTTTGTGCCTGTGTCGTTGATGATCATTTCGCCGCCAAGGACGATCGTCGTGTCCCAGGTCGAATCCGCTTGAAATTCGTAAACGCCGTCAGCCGGTGCCCTGAAATAGCCGTCGAACTGAACGCTGAAAGGCTGTTTTAGTTCTTTCGTTCTCTCAAATTGCGTGAGCATGATCGACCGCGTCTCACCCTTTTCCGATCTGCCGGTTCCTTCGTCCGGGATAAGGAAGTCGTATACCAGGCCCGGAACGGTCTCGCCAACGGGATCAGGTTCACGCATTTGCCCGCGAATGATCGTTGCCGCGTAAACGACGCTCTGGCGTCCGGCGTTGTTGATGACGATCGTCTTAAGTGTTTTTACCTCTCCCTTATTTAACGTGATCTCGATCGGGTCCCTATATCGATCGGAGGTCTTTGCGTCCGGCGTCGAGCCGTCGGTGGTGTAGACCACGGTGGTGCCCGGGGCCGGCTCAAGGCGGACCGATACCTTTTCGTCGGCGGTGACGATGTTTCGCAGTCCTTCAGGCTCGGGAATGCGGTAGTTTACACCTTGTTTATCGAGCCGCGGCAGGACGGCGTTCAGGCGGCGTTTGAAATCTGCGAAATTACGGTCCTCCTTGCGCGACCAGAGAACTTCGCTGAGCGCGAGCATTCTCGGAAAAGCCATGTATTCCACCGCCGCCGGCGTTTCAAGGTATTCGGTCCAGATGTTCGCCTGGCCGCCGAGAATGTATTTTGCCTCGTCGGGCGTGAGTTCGGGCGGAACCGGTTCGAACGAATAGACCTTTTCGAGCGGCACGAAGCTGCCGATGTTCAGCGGCTCGTAGGCGGGGTCGCCCTGGCCGTAATCAAAATAAACGAAATCGGTCGGCGTCATTATGACGTCGTGCTTCGCCTTGGCCGCCTCGATGCCGCCTTTCATCCCGCGCCAGCTCATAATGGTCGCGTTCGGGGCGATGCCGCCTTCGAGAATTTCGTCCCAGCCGATGATCTTCTTGCCCTTCGAATTGACGAACCGCTCCATCCGGCGGACGAAATAGCTTTGCACCTCGTGCTCGTCCTTCAGGTTCTCGCGTTTTTTCAGTTCCTGCACGAACGCCGATTCTCTCCAAAAGTCTTTCAGCACCTCATCGCCGCCGATGTGGATGTAAGGCGAATCCGGGAAAAGCTTTATCGTCTCATCGAGCACATCTTCGAGGAATTTGAACGTTTCCTCGGTCGGGCAGAACACCTCTTTGAAGATGCCCCAGGTCTTTTTCACTTCGAATTTGTAGTCGGGCGCGGCACAGCCCTTTCCAAGCTCCGGATAAGCCGCCAGTGCCGCCGATGCATGGCCTGGCAACTCGATCTCGGGGATCACGGTGATGTACCGCTCCTTGGCGTAAGCGACGACATCCCTGATCTGTTCCTGCGTGTAGAACCCTTCGACCGGCCGACCGTCGCCTTTGAACGTTGTCGAGTACCGGCCCTCGTGCGATTCGCTCCGATACTGCCCGATGGTCGTCAGCTTTGGATATTTCTTTAACTCGATCCGCCAGCCCTGGTCGTCCGTCAGGTGCCAATGGAAGGTGTTGAATTTGAACTGCGCCATCAGGTCGATGAACTTCTTGACGAACTCGACCGGCTGGAAATGCCGGGAAACGTCGAGATGCATGCCGCGGTATGGGAAGCGGGGTTCATCAGAAATCGACACCTGAGGGACTCGTGCCTCTTTACTGAACTGGACCGGTAGAAGTTGCTTAAGGGTTTGGAGACCGTAAAACAAGCCGCGTCGATAGCCTGATAAATTAATCCCTCGAGAGTCGATATCCAGCTTATATTGGTCCGGGAAATATCTATATGGACTCTGACGTGGTGAGTAGATATAAATTTCATTCGATCCGCGCGGTCCGTCGATAACGTTTAGTGTGAACCCATAATAGTGATTCAGGAACTCATTCAAGAGTCCTGCGATCTCTTTGCTATCTTCATCCATAACCGCAATTCGCGTCTTTTGATTCAGCTTGAAGTGCCCATTCCGGACCTCGACTCGTTGCGGTTTCGGAATAACATTTATCTCTCTTGACTGAGCGAGATTTAACGAGACGACAAACAGCGATATAGCAAATGCAGCAAAGTAGCGTTTCATAAATAAATAACCCAACAAAACTGACTCCGGTCGATCACACTCCAGTCATAAGATTGTCAGCAATTGTGCCAGTTCTGCGGGAAGTTCGGAAGTGAATGAGAGTCGTTCGCTGGTGTTCGGGTGGGTGAATGCGAGCCTTTCGGCGTGGAGGAAAAACCGTCCGAGCTTCTCAACGGCTTTCTTGACCTCAATATTCGCGATGGTGTTGTCGCGGCCTTCGTTGTAGGTGGTGTCGCCGACTACGGGGTGGTTGACCGATGCGAGGTGGACGCGGATCTGGTGGGTGCGGCCGGTTTTGATCTCGACTTCGAGCAGGGTGAACTTTTCGAAACGCTGCCGCACGCGCCAATGGCTGATAGCCTGGCGCCCGTTGGCGGCGACGGTCATTTTTGTGCGGTGCCAGCGGTCGCGGGTGATGGGGCGGTCGATGGTGCCGGAGTTGTCCCGCGGGCTGCCGTGAACGAGGGCGACATAGGTTTTTTCTACTGTGCGATTTCTGAACTGCTCGGCCAGTTTTTCCTGCGTCTGCTCGTCCTTGGCGACGACGATCAGGCCTGAGGTGTCTTTGTCGAGGCGGTGAACGATGCCGACCCGGTGCCCGGCGGCCGGGCCGCGCGAGTCGGTACCGCCTGCGGTAGCGGGTGGTTGAACCGGAGCATTCAGGTTCTGCTCGCCGCCGAGAACAACCCCGTCCGCCCCTTGGAAAGCAGGGGCATCCACCCCTGCTTCGTAAAGAGGGGAGCCCTTGATGCCGAAGTGCCAGGCTATAGCATTTGCGAGTGTTCCTGAAGCGATCCCGGCTCCCGGATGCACGACCATACCGGCGGGCTTGTTGATGACGGCCAGGTATTCGTCCTCGAAAACAATGTCGAGCGGGATGTTCTCGGGCTCGAAGCGTGCGGCGGGCTCTTCGATCAGGTCGATATCCAATTCATCGCCGGGGCGGAGTTTGTATGAGGCTTTCGCGGGCCTTTCGTTGACTAGGACGTCACCATTCTCGATCAACTTTTGCAGCTGCGAGCGCGACCAGCCTTCGATGTGTTCGGCAAGAAACGCATCAAGACGCTTTCCCGCATCCGCAGCGGTCGACGTCAATATTATCGATTGGGGTTCCGAATTAACCACGATCCAATTGTTAATTGTTAATTGGAGAATTGCCAATTGGCAGAATAAATACCTGCCAATTTACAGTTCCGTCAATGGACAATTTACAATTGTGCCTTTGTTGGTACGCGCCGAAGGCGCATGATCAGGAAACATGCGCAAGATACCGCTACGATAAGGCTGATCAATTGCGAGGGCGACAGTCCAGTCATTGCGGTTGTTCCGAAAAGATCACCGCGTTGAGGGTCGTCGCGGATGAACTCGATCGTGAAGCGAAAGATCGAATAAATGAATCCGTAGGCGATAAGCACCTGGCCGTCAAACTTCTTTCGGCGGTGCAGCCAGAAGAGGAACCCGAATACTGCCAGCATCGTGAACGATTCGATCAGCTGCGTCGGGTGCAGGAAAAGGTCGCTGCCGTCCGGACCGTACATCGGCACTCCGGTGTAATCGTGGCCTTTCTCGCCGAAGTGCACGCCCCAAAACCAGTCGGTCGGCTTTCCCCAGCAGCATCCCGCCGCAAAACAGCCCTGCCGGCCAAGTGCCTGACCCAGCGCGACGCCGGGGGCGAAAGCATCCGCCACCTTCCAAAAAGGCAGCTTATACAAAGGCACAAGTATCGCTACGGCAAGGAAACCGCCGATCAATCCGCCATAATAAACCCCGCCAGATCGCAGGAAATCGAGCGAGAATATTTGCACATTCTCTTCGACAAAGAACATTAGGACCTTCGACCCTATAAGGCCGCCAAGCAATGTCCAAAGCCCCAGATCGTAAATACGTTCCTTCGGAAGGCCGTCATTGGCCGCAAGGCGCGAGGCGACGAACAACGCAAGCAACATCCCCAGAGCCAGCCACAGGCCGTAGCTGGTTATTGGAAAGTCGCCGATGCGAAAAAGTTCAGGATACATCGTTTAGATGTCAGTAGACAGAAGTCAGAAATCAGCCCGGATCTTGCTCATATAGCTTGTTAGCATTTTGCTGATCTCTTCCAGATTCAAACGCAACTCTTTTGTTTCGGCATAGCTCAAGTCCGATGAGAGTCGCAGATAATAGCGACATTCTTCTAGGGAGCCTATCGCTATGTTGTAAAACCTTAGTTTGTCAGGTTTGCTTGACCTTCGAAATCCTTCGGCAAAGTTCGCCGGGATCGAAACCGCTGCTCGGCGGATCTGCGAAGTCAATCCGAATAATTCGTGCTTTGGAAATGGCTCGGTCAATCGGTACACGTCCAGAACAAACTGATGAGATTTATTCCATGCTTCGATATCCTCGAATGATCGTGCGGGTGTCATTCAACTCTCCGCCTTCTGATTACTGACTTCTTTATTCTGACTTCGCTTAGACAAAAACAGATCGATGATCATCAGTCCGGCGCCGACAACGATCGCCATATCGGCAACGTTGAAAGTTGGGTAATGCCACGAGCCGAACTGTACGTCGATATAATCAACAACAAAGCCTAGCCGGATGCGATCGGTCACGTTCCCAGCGATACCCGCGAGCAATAGGGCGAGTGCACCGAGGATCCGGTCGTCAGAACGCGGCGTCCGCCAGAAAAAATAAAGTACGAGGGCGGCCGCAAACATTGCAACAAGCGAGAGGCCCCATCGCCCGGGATCGCCGTACTCATCGAGCATCGAGAACGCGACGCCGGTGTTCTGGGCATAGGCAAAATTAAGGAAACCAGGGATGACCTGAACGTCGTCGCCAAACCTGAGCCGGCGTACGGCCCAGGCCTTGGTCGACTGGTCTATCAAGAAAACCCCGCCTGCAATGGCGAGGTATGCAAGTTTCCAAATAAGGTCCTTTTTGTTCACTATTGTCTAGTCGTCGACGCGGCATGCTTCGGCTCAGCGAAGAAGGTCTTGTTCACTATTTTCCATTCGCCGTTTATCTTGAGCAGCGTCATGTAATCCACAAACTTCACGGCCGGATAATCCAGCACGATACGCGCGATCGCTGCATTTCCCGCCACGTCGATCGATTCGATCGCACGCTTTCGCTTTGCCTCGTCGGCTGCGGGCTTACCGGACATTCCGCCGATATATTCGGCGAATGACCGCGTCGTGTATTTTCCGTCGCGGATAAATATCAGGTTTCCCTCAGTGTGGAATGCCTTCCGCATAAACTCCGGGTCACCGGTCTCGTGCCCTTTGATGTAATTTTCGAGCGGCACGCGCACCGCTTCCTTTTCCGAGTCCTGCGCGTTCACACACAACCCGCCCGAAAGCAGGATCATTAATAAAACTGCGGTTCTTTTTACCAACATAAAGTTCTCCTTAGATCTGAATATAGACGAGAACTATGATTACGACCTCTTTCGCCGCGTTGTTTCGGCCTGGTCTTCTCGGTGAGGTCACTCCGTATACGGAAAGATCGCTTTCGGTGCCCGATACCGCCGCCACCAGTCAGCATAACAAACATCCGTACAGCCTATCGCATACGTGACGACACGCCATCGCCCGCCCGTCTTTCTCATCAAGGCGAAGAAGTTGTTATCGAACATGTCGTCGCGGACAGCGTCCCAATAGCGTGTGCCGCGATAATCGGGCCGGCCGCCGCCGGGCCTCTGCGGATCGCCACCGACGAACGCCCACGTTCCCATCACGTTAAAGTGCTCGGCGCTGAACACGATCTTCTGTTTCAGGTCGCGTTCGACCGGTACGCGCAGGGCGTCAAGGATCGTCTTACGCTCGGCGGAACCGCGTGCCGGTGTATAAATCGATTGTGCCGCGAGCCCGATCGCGGTTCCCGCGACCAACGCCAGGGTGATAGTGATTCTCATTAACATATCAGCACTCCATTTGTAATTCCTGCCGCCGCGATCATCTACTAGGATGCCGAGGTCGCCCTTTCGATCTCAACAAGCGCTTCGATGCAGCGTTCACAGACTGTCGGGTAAGACGTGAACTCCCCGACGCGTGTCGAAAAGTTCCAACAGCGTTCGCATTTTTGCCCGTCGGCTTTCGTGATCTCCACCCTTAAAGCGTCCCCCTCATGAACTTCAACCTGGGATACGATGAAGATATATCGAAGTTGATCAAAATAGTTGAGCAGGAACCGCGTCGTGCCGGCATCCGTGGTGATGATCGCTTTCGCCTCAAGTGACGAACCTATCTGTTTCCCAACGCGGGCCTCTTCGAGAGCCTTCAAGACCTCGTCGCGGATCTCGAAGATCCGTTCCCAATCGCTGAGGAGTTCACCGTCAACATCACCTTCGGCCTTGGGAAACTCTCCCAGGTGAACAGAACTGACCTGTTGGCCCGGGATATTCTCCCACGCCTCATCGCTGGTGAAAACAAGGATCGGCGCCAGCAGGCGGCAAAGGGCATCGGCTATACGATAAAGAGCTGTTTGGGCGGACCGTCGTTCCACCGACCTAGGGGCATGGATGTAGAGCCGGTCCTTGATTATATCGAAATAGCGGGCCGAAAGTGTGACCGTGCAGAAATTGTAGAGCGCACCGTAAGCGGCCTGGAAATCGTATTCCTTGTACCCCAACCGGACTTTCTCCGTCACCTCAGCCAAATTGGCCAACGCCCATCGGTCGATCGAGAGCATTTCGGTCTCAGACACCGCGTCTTTTTGGCTGTCAAAGCCGTCAAGGTTGCCCAATGCGTAGCGCAAAGTGTTGCGGAACTTTCGGTATGAATCGACTACGCGCTGCAAGATCTCGTCCGAGCATCTAACGTCCTCGGTGTAATCTACCGCGGCGGCCCACAGCCTGAGGATCTCGGCACCGGACTTGTCGATGATCTCCTGCGGCGCAGTCACGTTGCCCAACGATTTTGACTGCTTCTTGCCTTCGCCATCGACGACCCAGCCGTGCGTGATTATTTGCTTGTAAGGCGAGGCGTCATGGGCAGCGAGGCCGCACATCAGGCTGGAGTTGAACCATCCGCGATATTGATCACCGCCTTCTAGATAAACGTCGGCCGGGAAACGCAGCGTTTCGCCCCGGGTCTCAAGGACGGCGACGCAGCTCGAGCCTGAATCGAACCAGACGTCAAGAATGTCTGTCTCTTTGCGAAAATCGGAGGCGCCGCATTGCGGGCAGGTGAAGCCCTCGGGCAGCAATTCGCTCTCGGGCCTTGCATACCATGCGTCGGCCGTTTCCTCAGCAAAAATATCGGCAACGTGATCAACGATCTTTGGGTCTGCGATGGTCTCGTCGCATGCCTGACAATAGAACACAGGGATCGGAACGCCCCACGATCGCTGACGCGAAACGCACCAATCGGGCCGACCCTTAAACATATTCCGCATGCGGTCCTCGCCCCATGTTGGGTGCCACATGACGCGTTCGATCTCGTTCAATGCCTTCGTCCGCAATCCCTCCGCAGAGGTTTCGCCGTTCACCTCGTCCATTGAGATGAACCACTGGGGCGTCGCCCGAAAAACAACCGGATTCTTGCACCGCCAGCAATGCGGGTAACGGTGCTCGTATCGTTCTGAGTGAAGGAGCATGCCGTTATCACGGAGAAACTCTACGATCTTCGGGTTGGCATCGAAGATGTCCATGCCGCCGAAATGTTCGACCTCAGTGACGAATCGTCCTGCCGAATCGACCGGATTGTAGATCTCCAGTCCGTACTGTTTCCCGATGTGAAAATCGTCAGCACCATGTCCCGGCGCCGTGTGGACACAGCCGGTACCCGATTTTTTCGCAGATTTATTCTCGAACCGCACGTTCAACTCGGTCTCGGCGTCTGCCTCGCCAAGGGTTACGTGGTCACCGTTCATTATCAGCGATGTGCGGTCAAGCCAGGCATGCTTCGCCTCCATACGGTCAAGTTTTGATCCTTTGAAGCGGGCAATCTCCTCAGCTCTCTCCAAGCCGCACGTTTCTGCAAATCCGCCGGTCAGTTCTGACGCAACGATGAAAACCCGGCCGCCGGCCTCGATAGCTGAGTAATCAAAGTCCGGGTGGACCGCGATCCCTAGATTCGCCGGCAGCGTCCACGGCGTTGTCGTCCAGATCACCACATAAACGTCTTTGCCAGCCAATGCCGGATCGATATCCGCCGGGTCTGTTTTTAGCGGAAACTTAACATAGATCGACGGCGAAGTATGCTCTTTATACTCAACCTCTGCCTCGGCTAATGCGGTCCGATCGTGAATACACCAATAAACCGGTCGCAGGCCTTTGTATACGAAGCCACGTTTCAAGAACCGGCCGAACAGACGAGCCGTCGCCGATTCATATTCCGGCGACATCGTCAGGTACGGGTTCTGCCATTCGCCGAGGATGCCCAATCGCTGGAAATCACGCGTCTGATTGTTCATCGCCGTCGACGCGTGTTCGCGGCAGATACGGCGAAACGAAGCGACCGGGATATCGGCCTTATTCTTGCCTTTTTCCGCTAGCTTCTTCTCGACGATCGTCTCGATCGGCAGGCCGTGGCAATCATAGCCGGGCACGTATGGGGCATCGAAACCCATCATCGAACGTGACTTGACGACAAAATCCTTGAGTATCTTGTTCAGCGCCGTGCCGATGTGAATATCGGCGTTCGCGTACGGCGGGCCGTCGTGGAGGATAAATTTCTCACGGCCTTTGCGTGCTTCCGCGATCTTGCCGTACAGGGCGGCTTCCTGCCACATCTTCAAGCGCGCCGGCTCGCTCTGACCAAGGTTTGCCTTCTGCGCGAAGGCGGTCTTCGGCAGGTTGACAGTTTTCTTCAGGTCTAATGGTTCGGTCATAAAATCAAAAAATCCCAAGCTTTTCATGAAGCTTGGGACCATAAAAGCAAAATCGTGCCGACGCTCAAGTTTGTTCGAGCGCAGTCCCAATAGTGGTGCTAATAATGGGCGATGGCCTCCGCATTAAATCGTCAATAAATTATCACAGTTTACACATCTGTAGGCAAGTTTGGCAGAATTCGGAGGAAACGCCACAGCATAGAAACTAATATCGGCGATCGCTCACCTGGTCATTCCTCCTCTACCGTACACAGGAATGGAAATTCCCGAGCTTTAGCCAGATTCATCGCTTTTTCGGCCTTTGACGTAGCGATCTCATACGGGTAAATTCCTGCGATACCGACGCCTTCGTTGTGCACCTTGAGCATTATCACGACGGCCTCGGCGGTGTCCCGTTTGAATACATACTCGAGCACAAAAACGACGAACTCCATTGTGGTGAAATCATCGTTGTGCAACAGGACCTTAAAAAGCTTTGGCTTCTCGAGTTTCGCCTTGCTTTCGGTCAGGGTGTCGATATCGCTGTCAGGAAACGTGGGCATATAAAAGGGGCCTTGAGAAACACGTCGATCGCATTAGATCCAAAAAAATTATAGACGCAAACGGAGTTTATCTGTTAGATTTCAGTTGCGCTGTTTACTAAGTATTCAATTTTCGCTAGATTTACGGCAGCCTTGTAGAATTTTCGCTCGATTGGCTGTCTATTTTCAGAAATAGATCGATCAAATGAAGTCGGACTCGAAAAAAGCAGAGTCGGGGAATTCCCGTATTACCTTGCGGAGAGGTAGGGGCTCTGCCGCGCCGACAATTTCCCGGGAGAGCTTGGACAGGATCTTCTCGAACGTCGGCCAGCTTCTTCGTGACGGGCGTTCAACCGAGGCCGAAACACTTCTTAGCGAAACGATCGAGAGTTTTCACCACTCTCCCGACGACCTGGCAAACCTCAAACGTCTTCTTTCGTTCACACGCGAAACTCTTGGGAAATACAAGGAATCACTTGACGCGCTTCGACCCTATGAGGACGAGACTTCTCTGCATTCACTGGATCTCGAAACCCAGATCAGGGTCATCACGCA
Source organism: Chloracidobacterium sp. (assembly GCA_016716365.1). GTDB lineage: Bacteria > Acidobacteriota > Blastocatellia > Pyrinomonadales > Pyrinomonadaceae > OLB17. Next base: position 502,581 of record JADJWM010000017.1, read on the forward strand.
GCTTGCCATCGCTTACAGCAATCTTGCCGACCTCCCCAAGGCTGTAACGCTGCTCAAGGAATCGCTCAAAAAAGCCAAGGACAATGGCCTCCGGCGTCTTTCGGGGATCATCTACACCGGGCTCTCGCGCGTCTATCGCAAACTTAACGAGTATCCGATCGCGCGGGATTATGCCGAAAAGTCCCTTGACTATTTTCGGGAAGAAGGGAATTGGCTCGGGATGGCCGAGGCTTATCGCGAGATCGCGTTGACCTATCATCTCGAAGGGAGCAGCGAGAAGTCGCTTGAGAACTTCGAACAGGGCATCCAGATAATCGGCGAACGTTCAGCGCCGTTCATGCTCGGGAGGCTTTACACCGAAATGTCCGGGGCCTACCTTCTACTTCGAAGGCCGCAGGAGGGCATCGACTGCCTTGAAAGATCGATCGAATTCTTCGATCGAACCGATCATGTCCTAAATTCGGTGATCGCCTACAATAATCTGGGCCTCAATCTACTCCTGATCGGGAACTGGACCAGAGCCGAAGAGATGTTCAAGCGGTCGCTGGAACTCGCGTCGGCGAATAACCACGTTCACGTCGCGGGAATTCTCGATTCAATCGGCGAATTGAAGATCCTCCGCGGTGAACTCGACGAGGCCGGGCAGCTGTTGGAACGGGCGGTCGCCCTTGCACGCGACCGGAAAAATGGCTGGTATGAGGTCCAGGCGCTTCGGAATCTTGCCCGCTGCCGTCTGCTTCAGGGGCGGCACTCCGAGGCGGCGGAGCTGGCCCGAGAGGCGATCGACCTTTCCGGCACGATCGATGATAAGCACTACGCAAATATGGCGGGCCTGGTCCTCGCGGAGAGTTATCTTCACACCGCATCGCCGGCCGAATGCGAGAATTATTTGCAGATGATAGAAGAGACCGACGCGACGTCGGACTTCTTCGTCCTCGGCAGCATCCAGCAGATCCGCGGGCTCGCCGCGCTTGTCAATTCAGACAGGTCGCTCGCGGTGCACCATTTCAATCGAAGCCTGACGATCTTTGAAGCGGCGGAAGACCTCTACCACACGGCCACGGCCCATTTCCTGATCGGGAACAACCTGGAGACAAACAAACGGCCGCGGGCGATTGTCCATTTGCGCAAGGCCGCAGAGATATTCAAAAGGCTCGGGATAACGAAGCACTTGGAGGCGTGCGAGCAGAAGATTCGCGAACTGCGGGAGACAAGAGGTAATACTGAGGTTTCAGACAACGGTGTCCGGCAGAATTCGGTGGTTTCCCAGCTTCTGATGGTCCGACTGGCGGAGGCGACTGCCTCTCGCGAATTGCTATTCCGGGAGCTTATCGCAGTGCTGCAGCAGGAGAGCGGAGCAAAGAGATTCATGGTTGCCGAAGCTGATTTGAATCGGCGGCTTAGGCCATTTATCACCCATGGTTTCACGGCCGCCGAAAGCAGCGAGATCCTCGCGGGGATGGAAGCGGCAAGACAATCAGGCTCGGAACGCGACCTTTTGAAAAAGAAGGACCTTGCCTTGTTTCATCTTCGAGGCTCAAATTCGCCGCCCGCATATTTGCTGATCAACCCCAGCCGCGAAGCGCGTCTCAGCGACGGTAGCTCCCTTCAGCCTCTTCTGAGGGTCGTTGAACTGGGCATGGACGTGATCGCTTAGGGAACGCGACAAGGCTGTCCCGGCTGAGCAGGTAGCGAGTCCCTATTCGTCGAACAGCTTGATGCCCGGTTTCATTCATTCATCGCCGGCAATGACGGCTCTTGTCGAAGAGGTCTACAAGATACGTTCTTCCGACGTGACCGTTCTTGTGACGGGTGAGTCAGGGACCGGGAAAGAGCTTGTTTCAAGGGCTATCCATGCGATCTCCAACAGGAAGGACAGGGTGTTCGTTCCGTTCAATTGTACGGCCGTGCCGAAGGAATTGGCCGAGGGACATTTGTTCGGTTACCGTAAGGGGGCCTTTACCGGCGCGGTCAATGACTCGTCCGGTGTGATCCGAGCCGCTGACGGCGGCACGCTCTTCCTCGATGAGGTCGGCGATCTTCCGCTCGACGTACAGCCGAAAATGCTCAGGTTTCTGCAGGAAGGCGAAGTTCAGCCGATCGGCGAGAAAAGGCCGATAAAGGTGGACGTCAGGGTAATTGCCGCCACGAACATGCCGCTTGAGGAAAAGGTCGCCGACGGCACGTTTCGCGAAGACCTGTACTATAGGCTGAACGTGATCCGTCTGCGTGTCCCGCCCCTTCGTGAACGGCGGTCTGAGATACCTCCGATCGTCAACTATTACGTAAATCACTATTCAACGCGTTTTGGTAAACGCGACATCACTTTTACACCGCAAACCGTCGACCTCTTGATGGTATGCGAGTGGGAAGGAAACGTTCGTCAGCTTTGCAACGAGATCCAACGAATAATCGCCAGGGCAGAGGACAATGATGTGATCACGCCGGAGCACCTCTCGCCCGATCTAAAAAGGACCGCAAGGCCGCTTCAGAGTTTCGGCGACGCTTCAGGCACAAAGCAGATCTCAACATTCGACTCGGCATTTTTGGTCGATGCGGGCGATGCTGGCCGAACGCTCGAGGACGCGGTCGGTGAGCTCGAGACACAGATGATAAAAAGCTCACTCGCCCGTCACAATTGGAACATTTCGAGAGTCGCGAATGAGTTAGGACTGACTCGGCGGGGACTCTATCTGAAGCTCGATCGTTACGGCATTGAGAAAGCTGCCTGATCGGTCATTCTTGCATTGATATCCTTCGGAGATCGCGAACCACACGCTGAAGCTGCACCAACAACTCCTCGATCTCTTCATTTTTGGTATAGCGGCTCAGTGAGATCCTGATCGAACCCATTGCATAAGAGAAAGGAATATCCATCGCTCGAAGCACGGGCGACACGGACTTCTCCGTCGACGCACAGGCCGATCCGGTCGAAACGCAGATCCCGGCATCGTCTAACCGGGCGAGGATGGCTTCACCATTAGTATTCTCAAAGGAGACATTTGAAGTGTTCGAAAGTCGCATGAGCGGATCTTTGGAACCGTTCAAACGAGAATCTGGAATTTTCTCCAAAATCCCGTTTTCCATAAGATCGCGAAGGGAGCGAACACGATCCATGGGCGAAAGGTCCCCTGCCGACATTGCCGCCGCACCGAGCCCGACGATCTGATGCACTGCCTCGGTGCCCGGCCTCAGACCGTGCTCCTGGCCTCCGCCTTCGAATATCGACGGAAGTTCGACCCCTCTTTTCTTCCAAAGGGCACCGACGCCTTTCGGCGCGTGAAACTTGTGACCGGAGATCGAATAAAGGTCGATGGCCGAATTCCCCAGCGAGATCGGGACCTTGCCCGCCGCATTCACCCCGTCGGAATGGAAGAGGGCCTTTGTCCGGCCCTTGACGATCTCGGCAAGCCTCTCGATAGGAAATAAGACCCCGGTCTCGTTATTGGCGTGCATTATGGACACGATGGTCGTTTCCGGCGTTAGAGCCGATTCTAGCTCTGCTTCGTCGAGCTGACCACTCTGATCCACTGAAAGGCGGGTCACCCTCACGCCATTGCCCTCTAGCCGGTCACACGCTTTCCTGACCGCCTCGTGTTCGACTACGGTGGTAATGACATGGCCGCGGCCGTCGTTAGCATGGGCGGCCCCAAAGATCGCCCAGTTGTCGCTTTCCGTACCCGAAGACGTGAAGATGATCTCATCGCGATCGGACGCACCGAGCAGCGCCGCTACGTGCTCGCGGGCCGATTCAACCGCTTCGCGGGCCAGCCTGCCCATCGAATGAACCGATGAAGGGTTTCCGAATTTTTCGTCCAGGTACGGCATCATTGCGGCCTGGACCTCAGGCGCGATCTGTGTTGTTGCGTTGTTATCCAGGTAGATCATTGCGGCTCGCCTCATCCAAAGGCGAGGCCAATTTACCATTTACGGTTTAGCCTTTACAATTACCGTAACCGTGAAAGCCTGGCTGAATATAAAGGAACCCAACGGCAATGAGGTCCGCTTCGAACTGGCGGCGGGATTGATCTATTCGATCGGCCGTGCAAAGGACAACGACATCATCCTCAATGATCGCCGTGTTTCACGTAAACATGCGAGGATAGCGGGCAATGCCGACGGTTTCGTCCTTATTGACGGTTCCGTCGAGAACGGAACGCTCGTCCGGAGCATCAATCACGTTTTCATTAACGGCGCTCCAGTCCTCGAAAAGAAACTCGAGTCTGGCGACGTGATCATAATCGGCGAGAGCCGGCTCGACTTTGTCGCGGAGGTCTCTGAGAAAGCGACAGGGCCGCTGCCTGCGATCCTGAAGCGGTCAGTTTCGGGCGAAGATTATGATGCCGAGACGGTCGCGGTCGTGACCGAAGGGGTGAATTATGACGACAAGCCTCTTGGCATGACCCAAGTCGAGATGTCGGCCAACGAGATCATGGGGCGGCAGCCGAACTTGTCGGTCGAATCGGCGGTCGCCACTCCCGAAGAGATCAAAGACCTGCGGCGAAAAGCCAAGATGCTGGAGTTGCTCTACGAAATGAGCAGGTCGATTGGCACGGTTTTTGACTTGAAAGAGATCTTCGCGAAGGCCACGGACCTGATCTTTCGGGGAACCCCGGCGGACAGGGTAGTCGCTCTTATCGCGGATGAGACGGTGGACGGGAAGATCCTTGACTACAGCCTTTTCCCGATCGCGGTCCGTACCCGTGATGGGCAATTGAGTGAGCCGACAGAACGGCTGACGATCAGCAGGACGATCACTCAGAAAGTGATGCGGGAGAAGGTTGCGGTACTGTCACAGGATGCAAGGACGGATGAACAGTTCTTTGGGGCGGAATCGATCGTGTCGCAGGGGGTCAGGTCCACCATTTGTGCTCCGTTGATAACCGAATCGAATGTTCACGGCGTGCTCTATGCGGACCGGCTGGACCCGTTTGCCACATTTACGGCGGACCACCTTGAAATGATATCGGCGGTAGCCGCCCAGACAGCCGTGACAGTCGAGACGGTAAAGGCGCATAAGCGTTTGGCTCGCGAAGAGGTCGTCCGGGCGAATTATGGGCGTTTCATGCCTGAATATGTCGTAAAACAGCTGCTCGAGAACCCGAATTCTTTCAGCCTCGGCGGCGTGAATCAAACTATCACGGTCCTGTTTGCAGATATCCGCGGATTTACGTCGATCTCGGAAAAAGAAAAGCCTGAAAAGGTCGTAAGCCTGTTGAATCGGTATTTTTCGGTCATGACCGACATCATTTTTGAACATGGGGGGACGCTCGACAAGTACATTGGTGACGGGTTGATGGCCATATTCGGTGCTCCCACTGCGGGAGCCGAAGATGCGCTGAACGCGGTCAAGGCCGCCGTCACTATGCAGAAGAAAATCGCCCAGCTGAATACTGAGTTGAGCGCCGAAGGATATGAGAATATCTCCATCGGGATCGGGCTTCACACCGGCGAGGCAACGATCGGCTACATCGGATCAGAGCGTCGCTCCGAATATACCGCCATCGGCGACACCGTCAATCTTGCTTCGCGGCTCGAATCGAACGCCGCGGGCGGTCAGATCCTGATGAGCGAAGCGACCGCGGCGGCAAGCGGGAACCTTGTTCCGGTGAGCGTATTGGAGCCGTTGACGGTTCGAAATCGGGTCCAGCCGGTCAGTGTTCTGGAAGTGAGATGGTCGTGATCTCGTTATTTTTAAGCACAGATATTTTGTTGTCAGCCAGAAACCAAAAAACATATAATTTAAGCGGGTTGTAACCGTCATGTTAAGGATCTCCTCCCTGAAAAAACTCGTAACCGATTCGATGGCCATCGATCTGGGCACCGCGAGCACCATCATCGCCGTCAAAGGGCGTGGTGTGGTTCTCGATGAGCCCTCGCTTGTCGCCATAAATGAATTGACCGAGGAAATAGTCGCCTTTGGCCAGGAGGCCGGTGATATGGCGGGACGCGAAGGCCGTGACGTGGTGGTGCGGGCCCCTCTTATCGGCGGCGTCGTCGGCGATTTCGAGCGCACCAAGAAAATGCTGGCGCATTTCGTAAAGAAGGCGAGAACAGGAGGCTCGAACTTGTCGCTTCATGCGGTTATGAGCATGGTGTCCGATGTGACTCAGGTTGAACAGCGGGCCCTGCTGAACGCTGCCGAAGAGTCGCACATCGGCAAGGTGTTCATGATGGAAGAAGGCCTGGCTGCGGCCTTTGGAGCGGGTGTTTTGCCCACGGATAAGCGGGCGTCAGCGATAATTGACATTGGGGCGGGAACGACGAATATTGCGATCGTCGCAAAGGGCACGATAGTCACGTCAACTTCCGAACGTTTCGGGAGCAGCTCGATAAACGAGGTCCTCGCGACGCATTTACGCAGGCACCGCGGGCTGCAAGTGGGCGAGGAAACAACGGAATTCCTAAAGACGACCTTTGCATCGGCCTATCTTCCCGATGATATTTCGAAGACCATCGAAGTCCGCGGTCGTGATGTCCAGACCGGAAGCCCGTCCGCCGTCGAGATCACCTCAGGCGAGATCTACCCGGTCGTCGAAGGGATAGTGCGGAAGATCGCTCAGATGGTGCGCGACACGCTGACAGAACTGCGGCCCGAGGTCGCGGCCGACATTTACGACCGCGGGGTCATCCTGACGGGCGGCGGGGCACTACTTGACGGCATCGACAAATATCTAAGGAATTTCATCAATCTGCCGGTGATAGTTTCTGAAGAGCCGCGTTATGCAACGGTTAATGGGCTGTTGAAGATGTTCGATGACCCCAAACTCCTCGAACGGGTTTCCCGCAACGAACTAAGTGTCCTTCAAAACGCCGAGATCCCTTTTGAGGCCTAATAACTTTTACGGCCCTCCGACATTTCCGCCAACAAATTGCCGTCATTCCGTAGAAACGGCATCGTCGCCGTGCAGTGCCGCGTTCAGCGTATGCCAGCTGAGGGAGGCACACTTAACGCGGGCCGGGAACTCCAGCACCCCGGCAAAAGCCCGGAGTTTGCCAAGGTGATTCTCGTCCTTTTCGATGTCCAACTCTCCGGTCACCATCCGGTGAAATTCGTCGAAGAGTTGATCTGCCTCGGCACGGTTTTTTCCTTTCACGGCTTGCGTCATCATCGACGCCGACGCCTTGGATATCGCACACCCCGATCCCTTAAAAGCGACGTCCGTAACTACATCGCCGTCCATTTTTACGTAAACCTTCAACGCGTCACCGCACAGCGGGTTGTTTCCCACCGCGGTCTTGTCCGCGTCCTCAATATCCCTAAAATTCCTTGGATTCTTGTTATGTTCCAGGATCGTCTCCTGGTAAAGCTCATTTAATTCCGACATCTAGAACAATCCTACGACATTTCCATTCTCGTCGATATCCACACGCTCAGCGGCCGGATGCTCCGGTAAAGCCGGCATGGTTCGCATGTCGCCGCAGATGGGGTAGATAAATCCTGCACCAACGCTCGCACGAACCTCACGCACGGGCAAAGTGAATCCGGACGGGGCGCCTTTCAGTGTTGGATCATGGCTCAGGCTTAGATGTGTCTTCGCCATGCAGATCGGCAGGCCGCCGAATCCGTTCGCTTCGTACGCCGCGATCTGCTGCTCGGCAAAGGGATCAAAACGCACGTCCGCGGCCCCGTAGATCTTGGTGGCAATCGTCTCGATCTTCGTCTTGATCGGCTGGTCAAGGTCGTAAAGAAACTGGAACTCGTTCGGCTGGTTCGCCGCCGCAATAACCATTTCCGCGAGTTCGACGGCTCCGCGGCCGCCGTCCGCCCAATGCGTCGAGACCGCGGCACCCAGCGCTCCCGATTCGACAGCGATGCGTTTCACCGCCTCGATCTCATCGGCATGGTCGGTAGCGAACGCATTGATCGCGACCACGGGGGTCACTCCGTGCAGCTTCACATTCTCTATCTGTTTTCTTAGGTTCGATGCCCCGGCCTCGACATCAGCCACGTTGTTCTCGAGCATTTCGGGTGGCAGCGGCTTGCCGGCAACGATCTTGTATTTTCCGCTATGAGATTTGAGAGCCCGGATGGTGGCGACAATGACGCATGCATCGGGCTTAAGGCCGCTGTAGCGGCACTTGATATTGAAAAATTTTTCGGCTCCAATGTCGGCCCCGAACCCCGATTCGGTCATCAGATAATCAGCGGTCTTGATGCCGATCATGTCCGCCAAGATGCTGCTGTTGCCGTGGGCGACATTGGCGAACGGCCCCGCGTGGACCAGAGCCGGAGTGTTCTCGAGCGTTTGCATTATCGTCGGGCGGATCGCGTCGCGCATCAGCACGGTCATGGCACCGGCGGCACCGATCTCTTCGGCGGTGACCGGCTTCTTGTCGTGTGTCAGCCCGACCACGATGCGGCCGAACCGTTTTCGCATATCCTGCAGGGAGGTGGTCAGGGCAAGTATCGCCATCACTTCCGATGCGACCGTTATGTCAAAGCCCGTCTCTCGCGGGATGCCGCCCTCCATCCGGCCCCCGAGGCCGACGATTATCTTGCGAAGCGCCCGGTCGTTGGTATCGACGACGCGCTTCCATGTGATGCTGTGCGGATTGATATTCAGCGGATTGCCGCGGAGGAGCCGGTTATCGACCATCGCGGCCAGCAGGTTGTTTGCGGCCGTTACGGCATGGATGTCGCCGGTCAGGTTCAGGTTGAACGTCTCCATCGGCACGACCTGTGCATGCCCGCCGCCCGCCGCCCCGCCCTTGATCCCGAATGTCGGCCCCTGCGAAGGCTGACGCAGCGTGACAACTGCCCGCTTGCCTAAATGCTTCATCGCCTCGCCAAGCCCGATCAGCGTTGTCGATTTTCCCTCGCCAAGCGGTGTCGGCGTGATAGCGGAGATGTCGATGTATTTTGCGTTGGGCCGGTCCTTGAATCGATCAAGAACATCCAGCCTCACCTTGGCCACATAAGGGCTACCGTATATGTCAATATCGTTGGATCCCAGCCCTAGTTGTTCGGCAACCTCGGTCACGGGACGAAGCTTTGCATGTTGTGCGATGTAAAGGTCGGAATGCATGTGTTGATTATCGGACGATTGTCGCCCCGTTCATGTGACGCGGTTCACACTTGACTCAGCCAAAATGCGCCGAACGTGCCTCTGCGGTTGGCCGCTCGGCCGAGCCTTCCCGGCCGCCCTTTAATAGCTGCTCTCCGCGGCGGCAAAGGCCCGAACAGGAAACGTCCCGACGCCTTTGAACTTCGGCGGCACAGCCGTGAATGAAAAGTCGGTGTCCGGAACCTCCGTAAGATTGCACATGTGTTCTACGATCAGTACTCCGGCCCCGAGTAAAATGGTGTGCACGGGCCGGGAATTGCCGCGCGAGTCGTCGATGTTGTGCGAATCGATCCCGACCAGTTTCGCACCGGCCTCAACCAGTAACGTTGCCGCCTTTTCTGTTAAGAACGGGTGTCCGTCGAAATAAGCTTCTGTGTTCCAAAACTCGCTCCAACCCGTATGAACCAACACCGCCTTTCCCGCGAGGTCCAGACCGGCGAAGTCATCATCGGTGATCGCAAGCCTTTCCTTATGCGGAATTCTGACGATCACTCCTTTAAGGTCGATCACCTGCTCGAGCTCGATACCCGAAAGATCGTGTCCGTCGGCGTAGCGATGAAACGGCGTGTCCAGATACGTGCCCGTGTTCGCGATCATGTCGATCCGCCCGATCTGAAATTCAGTGCCGGGTTCATAATATTTGGCAGAATCCTCGCGGCTGCGAAAATCGCAGATGATCGGCGCAGGAAACCCTTTGTAGGTCATCATCCCGTGCTCGATCGTATGGCTCAGGTCGATATATCTTCGACGCGGTGCACTCATACGGCCGCGGCCTCCACGCTGTTCAGCGCAAGGTCGACAGCGCGCTCCGCGTGAAGCGTGGTCGTGTCAAACAGCACCGCCTTCGTGTCGATCGGCGTGACGAGCAGTGGAATTTCGGTGCATCCGAGAACGATTCCTTCGGCTCCTTTGGTCGTCAGCTTGTCGATGATCTTCAAATATTGCGCCCTTGATTCGTCCCGTATAACGCCTTTGACCAATTCGTCATAGATGACCGAGTGAACAACATCGCGGTCCGACTTTTCAGGTACGAATGCCTCTATCCCAAATTTGTCGAGCAGCCGTCCTTTTAGGAAGTCCTCTTCCATCGTGTAGCGCGTACCCAGCAGTCCGACCTTCTTCATCCCGGCCTGCTGAATGGCTTGGCCGGTCGCGTCGCCGATGTGAACGAGCGGGTTACCAACAGCCTTCTCAACACCGTCGGCAACAATATGGGGCGTGTTCGCACAGATCAGAAAGAAGTCAGCTCCGCCACGCTCGAGCCCTTTCGCAGCATCGATCAGCAGATCCTGGAAATCGTCCCATCGGCCCTCGTGCTGCATCCGCGCGACCTCGTCAAAATCGACCGAGTTCAGCAGCACCTTTGCCGAATGCGAACCGCCCAGCAGCTCATTCGTCCGCCGGTTGATCACCTGATAATAAACAACCGTGCTTTGCCACGATATTCCGCCGATAAGGCCAATGGTTTTCATATGGCACCTCAAAGGTTCAATTCAAGTTTACCCGTAATTATCTGTGTTGACCTTTCCGTACAAAAACTTAGTCATCTTGCCTGGAAGTGCCATGCGATAGATTACATACGCGTTAACAGCAGCGAATGCTAGGTACATTATTGTAAAGAATTCCAGGCCCGCCCCGTGGAACAACGCCCACATGAAGATGATCGAAACAACGCTCCAGGGAAGCGTAAGTGCTACAGTGACAAGCCATGCCGCTGAACTTCTCATGTACCCGTCATAATCAAACGCGATCAAAAGGCAAACGAGAACGATCAGAAAATAAATAGCCGGGATCACAATATGCCGTTTCATATCATCATCCTTTCACGCAAAAACCTCGATCACCTTTTGCACAGCATCCGCTAGTTTGTCCGCCTCTTCGCGCGTGTTGTAGAACGCGAACGAGGCACGGGCGGTGGCGGGAACGTCGAAGAACTGCATGACTGGCTGTGCGCAGTGGTGCCCAGCACGGATGGCGATGCCCTGTTGGTCGAGGATCGTGCCGATGTCGTGCGGGTGGACATTCTCGATCTCGAACGAAAGCACGCTCGCCTTCTCGGCGGCGGTGCCGATGATCCGGACACCCGGAATGTCGGCCAATCGCTGTGTCGCGTATTCCAGCAGTTCGTGCTCGTACGCGGCGGCCGCTTCGAAATCGATGTCGTTGAGGTAATCGATCGCCGCGCCCAAACCGATCCCGGCTGCGATCGCCGGCGTCCCAGCTTCGAATTTTGCCGGCAAGGGGGCATACGTCGTCTTCTCAAAACTCACCGTGCGGATCTGGCTTCCGCCCGTCTGATAGGGCGGCATCTTGTCCAACCATTCGCGTTTGCCGTAAACGACGCCGCTGCCCGTGGGCCCGAACATCTTATGGCCGGAGAAGACGAAGAAATCGGCATCGAGATCCTGCACGTCCACAGGAAAATGCGGCACGCTCTGAGCCGCGTCAACGCAAACCGGCACGCCGAATTTGTGTGCCGTCGCGATCATCTCCTTGATCGGGTTGACGGTCCCCAGGGCGTTCGATACGTGCGAAACGGCGACGATCCTGGTCCGCTCGTTCAACAGCCGGTCATATTCCTCGATCACAAGCTCGCCCGAAGCGTTCATCGGGATCACGCGGAGCTTTGCTCCTCGCTCCTCAGCCGCTACCTGCCAGGGAATTATGTTTGAATGGTGCTCCATCTGCGAGACAAGGATCTCGTCGCCCTCATTAATGAAGCCCTTTCCATAGGAGTGTGCGACCAGATTGATGCCTTCGGTCGTTCCGCGAACGAAGATGCAGCAGTTCACATCCGGCGCGTTGATGAACCTTTTCACCTTCTCGCGCGCCGCCTCGTAAGCGGTGGTCGCGTGCTGCGACAAATAGTGCACGCCGCGGTGGATATTCGAATGCTCTTCACGCAGATACTTCGACGTCCTGTCGATCACCGTTTGCGGCACCTGCGACGAGGCTGCGTTGTCCAAATACACCAGAGGCTTCCCGTTTACGGTTTGGGCCAAAACCGGAAAATCCTTTCTTACTTTTTCAACATCCCAATTACTCATTTCATACGATCTCTGTTTGGTTCCCACCATAAATTTCACCCTTTAAGATCACAATGCCTCGGTCAGGTCGAGCTTCATAAACGAGATCTTGATCCGCTCTCCCTCTTCAATATCGTCGACCCGGATAAGAACGTAATAATCACGGTTTCCGTCAACGACATGTACTGCGTACATGTGGCCCTTCTTTGCCAAAACGAGTGGCGTGTAGCCGTCCTTTCGCTCTTTTCCGTTTTTCGCGACGATCTTTGAACTTACCTGCTCGGTCACATCAGCCGTGCCGTAGTCTTTCCGTTTCGGTTTAGATGAGGACCTAACGATCGGGGCGGGGGGTATCACCGTCGGCGTGTACGTACCATCGCCGTTCATACCGGCCACACCGGGCAGCCCCGGCTTGCCATCGGGACCATCCCCACCTGAAACATTGAACGCAACGTGCCTGGTCTCTCCCGGAGCGAGCTCGGACCAGGGTTCGATATACGGAACGATAAACTTGTCGGTCCAATCGTAGGCACCTATTCGAACCATCCGAGATCGGTCGACCTTGCCGCCGTTCAACTTGAAAAGGTTGATGTTAACGCCCATCCTTGTGCCGAAGTCGACCGTAACTTCTCTTGAACACCCGAGCCGTAAGTTGACGAGATCAAGGCATGACCTTCCCCGGCGTTCGGGGTTGGTTCCAATAGTTCTGCCCGTGGAGTCCTGCACAAATGGGCTCAAAAGTTCGAGCGTGTGAACCCCGGGCGGTAACCGGTCCGTTTGCCCCAAAACGCAGATCGCCGAGAGAGAAAGCAATACCAAAGCAGAGATCGTGTTCTTCATATCCGCTCTCCCAGATCGGTCGTAAGCCTGTTCAGGATGGCGCGATCCAATTCGACCTTTATCTTTTCGATGCCAATCTTGTTGATGATCTCCTCGGCAAATCCGTAAGTCAGAAGGTTACGCGCAAGCTCGTCGTCGAGGCCGCGAGTTTTGAGATAAAAGAGCTCTTCTTCCTCAAGCTGGCCCACTGTCGCTCCGTGCGCACATTTCACGTCGTCGTTGAATATCTCAAGCTGCGGCTTGGTATCGACGCGGGCATCGTTAGAAAGAAGAAGATTTTTGTTCGACTGCTGAGCGTCGGTTCCACTCGCGTTTTCCCTGACGAAAACTCTGCCATTAAAAACGCCCCGCGACTTGTCATTCAGCACGCCTTTATAGTTTTGGTGCGAAGTACAGTTCGGCACTTGATGATCGATGATCGAATGCGTGTCTGAGTGCTGTGTCCCGTTGAGCATATAGAGGCCGTCCACCCATGCCTCGGCCCCCTCGGCGGTGAATTTCAGTTCGATATCGTGACGTGAGATCGCACCGCCGAGATTGATGTTAGTCGAGTTGTAAACGCTTCCGCGGCCCAGGGTGATCTCCGTCGAACCGTAATGGAACGCCTCGGGCGATTCTTTCTGGACCCGGTAATGCGTCAAATTCGCATTGTCCTCGACGATTATCTGCACTGCAGCATTAGTAAAACTCGCCCCTTCCGATTCGTAAACGCCCACCAGCGTCGCTTTGCTGCCCGCTTCAGCGACAACTATCACATGCGGAAAGACCGCCTTCCCCGCCGGAGCCGATAGGTCGAACTCGATCGGCTGTTCGACCACTGTGTCTTTCGGAATCCGTACGACCGCGAACTCAGCAAAGGCTAGGTTCAGAGCCGTAAAACCATTCCGATCGAATCGAAATCGCTCTACTATCTCCAGTACATCTGCGTCCAACTCGGCAAGCGAAAATCCGTAAGTTCCGACTTGCCAGTCACGCTTCGCGATCTCAGCAACATTCGTATACTTCCAATCCTCATGCCTGGGCGTCGGAAACCCGTTCGCTTTGTAATACTCGAACGCCCGCTCGCGCAACCCTCGGACGGCCTGATCGCCCTCCTGCCCGGTCAGGTTCCTGAATTCCTCCGCAAACCGCGATTCCTTTACTGCACTATATGAAACCATTCTTTCTCATACCCATCGGGCAGATCTCTTTGCGTCCTTGGCGGTCTTTGCGATAACAGCTTTTCTGCTAGACGCGGGGATCGCGGAGGACTCAGAGCATAGCCCATTTTTCAAAACAACTTCACCAAACTGAATTTCTCATCCGCGCGGACCGTGTTCGCTTTGTCCAGAATGAACTCCCTTGCCATTCGAAGCTTGACCTCGTTTTCTACCCGCGGTTTCGCATCGTCAACCAAGGTCGAGCGGTCATAGTCGAACAAAAAATCATGTCGCGCCAGCATATACTGCACATTCATGGCGGCGGCCTTTGCCTTCAGTTCCTGAACATTCCGCGATTCCCAGACCAACTGCCTCAACGTCCAATCCTCGAACAGATAATCCGAAAAGACCGGCCGGTCGAGGGTATACGTGTCACGCCGCATATTGATGAGCCATACCCGGGCGTTCGGAGCCGTCGAAGTGTTCAGATACTGGTAGTAAGGATAATGATCGAGGTTCCTTGCCAGATACTGGTCACGCGTTTCACCGCCAAGCACAACCCGAAGCGGGGCCTTTTGCAGGAACCAGGCGAATGCGGTCAGAAGGCCGAAGATGGCCGCGATCGAGATCGAATACTTGGCCGCCATATAAAGCGGCGTTCTTTTCGAGGCGATAGCTTCGACCGCAGACGCGATCCCGATCGCCAGCAACGGCAGGATCGGGAGCAGATATCGCAGCTGCATACTCGAAAACAGCCAGAACAAAAACACGATCCCGGCGACCCCCGCACCGATCAATACCGGAACGCGGACGCCCTCGTCCGCATCTTTGAACCCTTTCCAAAGAGCAAATATTAAGATCGGCAGCCCGATCAAAAATGATACGCCGAGCACTCCGTCAAAAAATCTGGCTTCCTCCGGCTGCGCCTTTACAGACACATTCCACGGTGCCAAAACATGATCCGCCGCCGAATTAGTGACCCGCCCATATTGCGAGTTCATCGCCTGGAACAGGTTCGACCGCTCAACATCCCAGCCAGGAGCTTCGGCATTCCAGATGCTCAGATAAAACGGAAACACCGGGCTGCCCGTCTGTTGCCATGTTCGCAAATACCATGGAGACGCGATCACTCCCGCAAGCACCAATGCGGCAAAGCCGCCGGCAAAGATCTTTGCAACGCCGTCAGGCTCTTTCTCTTTCGCCTTTCGAACCCGCAGCAAAATGATGAGTCCGAACGCAGCTATCACGACCACCGTCGTCAGCTTCATCGACAACGCCGCCCCGAGGAAGACCGCGATCAATATCAGCCAGCCGAGTTCGAGCGTTCGCCACCAGCGCGACAGTGCATAGACCGCGACCGTGACATATAACGCCAACGCCACATCGATGTATGCACTTGCCGCAACATGATAAACGCTTGGCACCGACGCGACCATCAAAACCGCCAACAGCGACCACCGACGCGAAACACCGATCTCCCTAGCCCACCCGAAAATCGCGGCCAACAGTAGCGGGAAAAATATCCAAACGGTCGCTCCGGCGGCAGCCTCGCCCGCACGATCCCCCACCGGCGCGCCGAGCAGCATCGCCCAAACGGAATGCATCTCTGTGCCTAGAGCGAGGTAGCTTGCAATATTTCCCTCGATGAATGCATTCCCGCCCTGAGCTATCCAGGCCTTTGGCAGAGCAAAGTGATAGAGCAGCGTGTCCTTCGCAGTCGGCGGCGCAAGGCTCGCGATGAACGAGAGCACTAAAGGCACGGCGATCAAGGCTAGCACTACTTTATCGAACACCGCCGCCCGCTCGGGCCTTCGGCTCTCGGCCTTCGCTTCACGAACTCGGCGAAACGCGAGAGCGCCCAACACGACCCCGAGCAACAAGGCCGCAACTGCGACCGGACGGGAATAAAGCCCCACGACTCCCAGAAAAAACCAAACCAGCGACCAAACGGCCGCTCCGACAGCCGTCTTCGCCGCGAATTCCAGCACGTGAGAATGATCTTCGCTTCGCCGCGTCGATGGCAGAAACGAAACGATGAGATTCCCCGTCCCGAACCACGCCACCGCGATCGCTCCTGCGACAAGGGCCCCAACGACGCTGTCAACGATACCGCCGCCCGCCAGCGGCCCGCCGCCGAGGTTTTCAAAGAGCTTTCCGATCTGCCCCATGTCTGAGCCGCGGTTCGAGAGAAACGCTACAAACAATACGGCCGCCCACACCGCGAGAGCGATCGCCGGAAGCGGAAGCCCGTTCTTGTCGGTTTTCGTCTCAGCCAATTCGAGTTATCTCCTCGCCTCGCGAAGCATCTCGGCAAGATCGTCCGCCACCGGCATGGGCTTTATCGGGCTGACGTTCGCTCCACCCGTGTTGCCCAGAGGATAAACACCTAACGGAGTCTTTGTCGCGGCTCCCGCTATCCGCAGCAGTTGCCCGGCGATCTCGCGTCTGTCCCCGATGCGAATGCCGTGCTTCAGCATCAGCCAATGCACGCGGGTATGAAAGTAGGTGCTTGCCTGCCCTAGAACGTGGGCCCGCTCAAGGTGATGAAACGCGGCCGTATTGTCCCCGGCCTTGCTCAGTTCAGCCGCGAATGCTATCTCCGATTCAATATGCTCCTCGAGTGTAAGCTTATCCATCTTATTTGCCTGCGGCCTTGACCCAATCGTAGCCCTTTTCTTCCAGCTCCATCGCCAGCTCTTTGCCGCCTTCCTTGACGATCTTTCCATCGGCAAGCACATGGACAAAATCCGGCTCGATGTAATTCAAAAGCCGCTGATAGTGCGTGACCAGGATGATAGCATTCTCGCTCGAACGCAGTTTGTTCACGCCCTCGGCGACGATCCGCAGGGCGTCGATATCAAGCCCGGAATCGGTCTCGTCCAGGATCGCGAGCTTCGGTTCGAGCACCGCCATCTGCAAAATCTCGTTACGCTTCTTCTCGCCGCCCGAAAAGCCTTCATTCACAGACCGCTTGAAAAACTCGGGGCTCATGTCGACGACCTTCGCTTTTTCTTTCAAATAGTCGTTGAATTCGAGCGGATCCAACTCCTCCTCTCCGAGGTGCTTCATCTTTTCGTTATAGGCGAGCCGCAAAAACTGCGAATTCGAAACGCCGGGCACTTCGACCGGGTACTGAAACGCCATAAAGACGCCCTCGCGGGCACGTTCATCCGGTTCCAGATCAAGGAGGTTCTTGCCTTCATACAGCACCTCGCCTGAGATCACCTCGTACGACGGATGCCCAGCCAGCACCTTCGACAAAGTCGATTTTCCCGAGCCGTTCGGCCCCATGATCGCGTGGACCTCGCCCTTATTGACCTGAAGATTCAGGCCTTTCAATATTTCCTTTCCTTCAATACCTGCATGCAGGTTTTTTACTTCTAGCAACATAATTTTTTTTCCACCGAGGACACAAAGAATTTTGAGACAGAACTTTCTTCGAAGCTCAATGCTCTTTGTACGCTCTGCGGCTAACGTTCATCACAGCACTCTCTCCATCTCGATCCCGCCCATGCCGAACCACTCTTCAGGAGCGGTCTCGCGGGATACATAGAAACCATTCTTCTCATACAGCCGCCGGGCCCCGGGCAGGACGTGCGTCGTGTAGAGATAAAGCTTTTCAAAACCCTGCTCGCGACCGTATGTCTCCAACGCCTCCAGCAGCTTCTGTCCGATCCCGATCCGCTGTGCCGACGGCTTGATCGCCATGCTACGGATGTAAAACCGCTCGCCGTCCGGCAGGCCCGAAACGGTCCCGACTAACTCACCGTGGAACGCCGCAAGCCATATTGGCCCTTCGTCGTAACGTTCGCGAATTCGCTTGGCTGTCGCGGCAGTGTATTCAAACGCGTCGGGCGTATACTGATCCCGAAACGGCTCGAATGCTTCAAGTATCAGAGCAGCGATGATATCCTCATCGCCCGGTTCGGCCAGCCTGATACTAAGCTCCGGCGCTTCTTTCGCTTCCGGCATCGACATGGATCTCACCCTCAAGAAACAAGACCGCATGGCCGCCGATCTTGACCCGGTCATCCCTCAATTCACAGAAGAGTTCGCCGCCGCGGGCAGAAGCTTGCCGGGCGAACAGCACCGACTTTCCAAGTCGCTCGGCCCAATAGGGTATCAGCGTGCAGTGCGTCGAACCGGTGACCGGGTCTTCGTTCACGCCGACCGCCGGTGCGAAAAAGCGAGATACAAAATCGGAACTGTCGCCCTTCGCGGTCACAATGACACCGTGGGCGTCAACACCTTTCAAAGCTTCGAAGTTAGGCCTTAAAGCTCGGACCTCAGCCTCTGACGAATAGACAAGGAGGTAGTCGCGCGAACGCAAGACCTTTTGCGGAGTGCCGCCGAGAGCTTCGACCAAGCCTGCAGGCACTTCTGCCTCGACCGCGGGCCGGGACGGGAAGTCCAAAATATACTTTCCGTCGGCCCGCTCGACCGTCAATTCACCGCTTCGCGTTTGAAAGCGGACGATGTCGTCCGCCACTCCGAGGATCTCGTGAAGCACGAATCCGCTGGCAAGCGTTGCGTGGCCGCACAGGTCCATCTCGACCGTCGGCGTGAACCAGCGCAGGTCATAGCCGTTGCCGTTCGGTACGAAAAAAGCCGTCTCCGCCAGGTTATTCTCCAGAGCAATGCTCTGCATTATATCGTCCGGAAGCCATTGTTCCAGCGGGACGATCGCGGCGGGATTTCCCTTAAACAGCTCTTTCGAGAACGCGTCAACCTGATAGATCTTCAGTTTCATTTCGCCACCTTTAATTCTTGTGTCGCCAAATAGGCAAGTTCTCGCTCATCGCGACGCCATTTCAGGAATCCGCGGAAATGCATGATAAAAAAGATCGAACTCCCGAAGACGATCGCATAGCTGCCGACATATAAACCGAATGTAACCCAGCTCAAGCTCGCCATCATGAACACCAAGAACCCGAACTTGTTCTTGTTGCCGAGCAGGAAGACTGCGGCGAGGCCGCACAATGTCGCAAACCAATCGATGCCGTAGTATTGAAGTAGGTTCATACTATTTCTGAAGCCGGGTGCTGCCGCTCCCGGTTCTAACAAGAGCTATCACTTCAATCTCGATCCGCGCGTCACGCGGCAGGCGTGCGGCCTGTACGGTCGAACGAGCAGGGAACGGCGCCTTGAAATGCTTTCCGTAGATCTCATTCATCTTTGCGAAATCATTCATGTCCGCGAGGAAAACGGTCGCTTTCACGACGTTGTCCATCGAACTTCCCGAAGCCTTCAGCACCGCCGCTACATTCTTCAAAACCTGCTCAACCTGCGCTTCGAAACCATCGACGAGCGCGCCCGTTTTCGGGTCGGTCCCGATCTGTCCGGCGGCGAAAACGAACCCGTTCGCAACGATCGCCTGCGAATATGGACCCACCGCCTTGGGCGCATCGGCCGCTTCGACGGCACGCTTTTGAGCAGTGGCCCCGATCGACAATATTGCTATCGCAAGCAAAGCAAAGGGAAATATGAAACCTTTCATAAAAGCTCTCTGTGTCCTCTGTGTCCTCGGTGGCTAAACTTCTTTCTTCGCAGCGATCACCTGGATCTCGATCTTTGTACCAAAGTGCAGGTCCTTCACCGGAACGATCGCCCTCGCGGGACGATGATCGCCCATCACCTCGGAGTACCTCTTATTCACGGCTCCCCACAGTTCCATATCCGAGACGTAGATCGTCATTTGGACAACATGCCGCAGATCGCTACCCGCCGTTTTCAAGACTGTCTCGACATTTCTTAACGCGAGTTCTGTCTGCTCTTCGATATCACCGGTGAACGGCTCGCGGGTGTCGAGCGTCATCGGCAACTGGCCAGATACATAGATAAGCCCGTTGTGTTCGAATCCCGGCGAATAATGCCCTTTGGGCTGCGGCTGGTCGGGTGGTTGGATCACATTCATATTCAGTTATATGCAAGCGACAGTATCGTCAGGTCGTCGTGTCGGGGGGCGGTGCCACGGAATCCGTCGATGTGCGATAGGCAGTGCCGGATGCGGCCGGTAGTCTCGTGATCGCTTCCGAGGGCGTCGAACAGACCGCACGAGCCGTACTCGGACCCGTCCGCGTTCACCGTTTCGGTCACGCCGTCGGTGAACAGCACCAGCGAATCGCCGGCGTCCAGGTTCACTTTGTTAACCTCAAACTCGGTACTGCAAAACATCCCCAACGGCAGGCCCGAATGGTTCAGCTCGCCGATCATTCCGTTCTTGATCAAGACCGGTGCGAGATGTCCGGCGTTCGTTATCTCGACTTCACCCACACGGTTCGCTTTGCCGAGCACGAGCGTCGCGTACTGGTTAGCCAGCGAGCTTTCGCAAAGCAGATGATTCGCTCGCGCCATCAGGTCGTCCAGCGGCATTCCCGTTGGCACCAATGAATGAAAGACTGCGTGCAAATTCGACATCAACAGGCTCGCGGCCATGCCCTTGCCCGAAACGTCGCCGAGGATGAAATAGAACTCGTCGCCGCGTTCGATGATATCCACGTAATCGCCGCTGACGATACTCGCCGGGTGATACGCAAAATCGACGTGCCACTTGTCGCACGCGATGCCCGACCGCGGCAGCAAACCGCGTTGGATGTCCGCTGCAAGCTGAAGATCGTCCTCGAGTGAAGCTCGTTGCGCTTCCGTCAGGCAGCTGAGGCAAACCATCGCCATCGGGTCGTTAAGCAACCTTTCGGTCTCGACCGTACCCCTGCAATCGACGCAAACACCGAACCCGCCCGACTCGAACCGGCTCAACGCGGCATCGACCTCGCCCAGCAGCCGCGAAAGATCGTCCTGCGCGTGATCGTGTGTCCGCGCACTTTCAAGCCGCTGCCGCCTGTCCAGCAACTGATCCCGAAGCATCGAATCAACTCCGATAGCAGCTGTCGCCGTTGTCATCTGTGCGCTTTCCATCTGTCTTACCTCAAAGGCGGAAACACAACCGGTGGGAAGTGTGCCCGACTACCAAACGATATTTGCGAGGCACACTCGCTACTGCTCGTGTTACTGCCACTTTTACCCAACACTCCCTTCCAACTTCAATCCCAACAACTTCTGCGCTTCGACGGCATATTCCATCGGCAGCTCTCGAAACACTTCCTTGCAGAATCCGTTGATGATGAGCGAAACGGCGTCTTCCTGCGAGATGCCACGCTGCTGCAGGTAGAAGAGCTGTTCCTCGCTGATCTTCGACGTCGTCGCTTCGTGCTCAACCTTGGCGGTGTTGTTCATCACCTCGATGTACGGAAACGTGTTCGCTTCCGAGTGCCCGCCGATCAGCATCGAATCGCATTGCGTGTAGTTACGGGCACCGGCCGCTTTCGGCATCACCTTTACGAGGCCGCGGTACGAGTTGTTCGACTTACCGGCCGAGATGCCCTTCGAAACGATGGTCGATCTGGTGTTTTTGCCAAGATGGATCATCTTCGTGCCGGTGTCGGCGATCTGTGCGTTGTTGGTCAGGGCGACCGAGTAGAATTCGCCGATCGAGTTATCGCCCTGCAAGATCACGCTCGGATATTTCCACGTTATCGCCGAACCTGTCTCGACCTGCGTCCACGAGATCTTCGAATTCACGCCTCGGCACGCGCCACGCTTGGTCACGAAGTTGTAAATACCGCCCTTGCCAGATTCATCGCCGGCGTACCAGTTCTGCACTGTCGAGTATTTGATCTCCGCATCATCCAACGCGACGAGTTCGACGACCGCCGCGTGAAGCTGGTTCGTATCGAACTGCGGTGCTGTGCAGCCTTCGTTATAGGCGACGTAGCCTCCTTCTTCGGCGACGATCAGCGTACGCTCGAACTGCCCCGATTCCTGCGTATTGATGCGGAAATATGTAGAAAGCTCCATCGGGCAGCGTACGCCTTTCGGGATGAAAACGAACGAACCGTCCGAGAAAACCGCTGAGTTCAACGCCGCATAGTAGTTGTCATTCGTCGGCACGACCGAGCCAAGGTACTTCTTTATCAGCTCCGGATAATCCGCAACCGCCTCGGTGAACGAGCAGAAGATGACGCCTGCTTTTTTGAGCTTCTCTTTGTAGGTCGTCGCGACCGAGACCGAATCGAACACAGCATCCACCGCCACGTTCGCCAGCAGCTTTTGCTCGCTGAGCGGAATGCCGAGCTTCTCGAAGGTCTTGATCAACTCCGGGTCGACCTCGTCCATCGACGCCTTCTTGGCCTTCTGTTTCGGCGCCGAGTAATACGAAATGTTCTGGAAATCGATCGCCGGATACTGGAAGTTCGGCCAGTGCTTCGGCTCTTCCATCTTCAGCCAGTTGCGGAATGCCTTCAGCCGAAACTCAAGCAGCCATTCGGGCTCGTTCTTCTTCTCCGAGATCAGACGCACCGTGTCTTCGGACAAGCCCTTGGCAATAGTGTCCGTTTCGATATCGGTGACGAAACCGTATTTATATTCCCGGTTTGTTAGTAGTTCTGCTGCTGTACTCATTTGTTCGTTGCTCGTTGCTCGTCGTTCGTCGCTAAAACTGGCAACTACCGACTGCCCACTGCCCACCGCCTACTGCCTACTGGCGGTCGGTTCGATCGTCCGATGGATCCCTTGTATCTCGTGGAACATCTTGTCCACGGAACGTTCGCTTCCGACGAGGTTCGCCAGCGTGATCTGCGACAAGGCGTTCTCGACTATCTCGTGCAGCCCCACGATCACGGGCCGGATGCCGCAGTCGCCGGTGTGCACGCATTTATCGAGCACTCCGGTGTAACTGTCGCAGTGCGACACCATCACGTCCTCATCCAATACCTTGATGATCTCGTTCAGGTAGATATCGCCGGCGGGCCGGGCAAGAAAGTAGCCGCCCTTTGTCCCGCGGGTCGAATTCACGAACCCGGCCTTGTTCAGCAGCCACATCAGCTTTCCGGCGTTCGCGGTCGATATCCCTTCGCGTTCCGCTATCTGCGGCAGGGTCAGCGAGTCGCCGTCGTTCAAATTCGCAAGCTGGACCAGGCAACGCAGCCCGTATTCTTCCTGTGCCGATATCTTCATAAACTAAATCCCGGTAAAGATTTGGAACCATCCGTAAGCCCGATTATTGCAAATCTTTACTTTTTGGTCAAGATTGAAGATCGACCCGGCGGCGGCCGGTATGGGAGGGCAGCGACCGTAGCGTTTTCGTCATCCGGGATCCCCGAAAGGCCCGCCCGCGACAGACCGTCGAGATCCGGTCCGGGTACCCGCCTCAATGACCGTTTTCGGGACGTTCGCCGGCCTATGCGTTCTGTCGGCGTTCGGGCCGCGTTCCGACAATCTTCGGAACGTGGAAACCATTGATAAAGGGCGGGTTACGGCGATCTCGATACGCGTTCGGCCGTTTTTTTCGAAAAACTTTCGAAATAGCGTAAGTCCTTTGTTTTCAACAGAGGCGAATTTGTTCCTTCCGGAACGCGTCCCACGCATTCCGGACCCGATCCGCATGGATATTCGGTTGTCAAAGATCAAGATCGCCCTTGCGGGTGTGCGACAGTGTATCATAGAATGGACAGCCTTCGACATCTATTTTCGTTTCCGGCAACTTTTCAGGCTAGATCGTGCACTTACCACGATAGGCTCGAAGCAGCCCGGCCCGTGCTAATCTGGTTTTACTACGATCCCTATGAGATATCTGTTTGCCCTGTTGATGCTCGCACTCGGTCCTTCCATCTTTGGCCAGCAACCGCCGCCCGGAGCCCTTTCGCCGGGCGTGCCGCAGGAATTGGCTCGCTGGCGCGCGGCGCATTACAGCGACGTGCGGTACAAGCTGAATCTGACGCTCGAGAAGATGTCGCCGGTGCTGAAGGGGACGATGGAGATACGCGTCCGGGTGAGTGGAGGAGATGGGGAGACGGGGAGTGGGGGAGGAAGGGAGTCGGTACCACTTGCGGTAGCGGGTGGGGTAGTTCCGATCGTTCTGGATTGGAGGAAGATCAAGGGGCATGAAGAGAGATCGACCGTGTCGAAAGTCTCGATCAACGGCCTCGTTTTGAGTCCCGGCTTTAGCCGGCCTCTTACGGACGGGAAGCCGCCTGAAGGCGGGACTCCGAACGCGTTCGAAGAAAACAACGAGCACCTCATCTTCCGCGACGGCGTGGTGGCGGGCGAGAACGTCATCAAGCTGGATTTCACGTCGCCGATACTGACTAGCGGGTCGGCGATCACGAGGTACGTCGACAAGGAAGACGGGTCGGAGTACATCTACTCGCTCTTTGTCCCATCCGACGCGAGCACGGCGTTCCCGGTGTTCGATCAGCCGGATATTAAGGCGAGGTTTAAGTTTGAGTTAATGGCGATCGAGGTCGTCTCGAACGCGATTGCAAACGGCTTCTACCTGGGAGAAGAATCCGCTAACGAACGTAGGGCTCGCAAAATACCAGTCAATTCCCCACATTTTCGATGAAACCAAGCCGATCAGCACCTACGTCTTCGCGTTCGCGGCGGGGCCTTTTGAAAAAATAAACGCCGAGCGTTCAGAGGCGGGCTTGCCCGCCAAAAACGCGCGTGTCGATGGGCGGGCGAGCCCGCCTCTGAACAGCGGCTCTGCCCGTCGTTAGGAGATCCGCGCAGGCGGCCAAATTCAAGCCGCATGCTGCCGAGGTCTTTCGTCTCAACCGCGAGGCGGTGCAGTATTTCGAGGAGTATTTCGATTACAAGTTCCCGTGGCCGAAGTACGATCTGGTGTTGATACCGGAGTTTCCGTTTGGCGGGATGGAGCATGCGGGGGCGACATTTTTGCGGGAGTCCTCGATCATCTTCCCGCAGGAGCCGACCAAAAACGATCACATCTCGCGGGCATTGCTGATGTTTCACGAGGCGTCGCATCAGTGGTTCGGCGATACGGTGACGATGCGGTGGTTCGACGACCTTTGGCTGAAGGAAGGCTTCGCGACGTTCACGGCGTATAAGGCGATGGAGAAGATAATGCCCGAGATGCTGGCGTGGAAGGTCTTCTACGAACGCGTCAAACAGGCCGCCTACCAGACCGATTCGACCAAAGGCACGGTCGCGATCTATCAGCCGATCGCGAACCTCTCGGCCGCGAAATCGGCATACGGAAACATTGTCTATAACAAAGCCCCGGCGTTCCTCCGCCAGGCGGAGTTTTATCTGGGCGAGGATAAGTTTCAAGCAGCCGTGCGTGCCTTCCTGAAGAAGCATGAGTTTGGGAATGCGGGGTGGGAAGATTTGGTTAACGAATTTGAGGTGGCGGGTAAACAGGATTTGACGGAGTGGGCAAACGTGTGGGTTAAAAGGCGGGCTGCCGCTTTTCCGCGTAGTGCGCTCCAATGAGAGGCCCAGCATAGAATTGAGTTTCTACGTAGCTCAGTCGAGTCCTCTGGGAGACTACGGTGCATCGGATCAAAGGTTCGAGATCTTGATCGCAAAGGACAACAAATTAGAAACTCACGATGCAAAAGTTCGAGCAAGCGCTCGCGAAGTTGAAGCCTTCATATATGGTTCAACCATTCCTTGGTCTACCCACGGTGGATTTAGTCCGAGTACGACTAAATACGTCTTTCTAAATGCGACACGGCTACGGCATTTTCCTCCTGGACGAGAAGAGCCGCGATTATGTTCTCAAGAACATCCAGAACGAAAAGGACCCGTTCCTGCGGTCGATGATGTGGGGAGCACTGTGGGACAGCGTCCGCGAGGGCGAGCTGGACCCGCGGGTGTTTGTGGAGTTGGTGGTTAAAGTTTTGAGTTCGTCGTCGTCGGCGAAGACAGAGAACCACCCCGTCGCTGAAGCAGCGACACCCCTCCTTCGTAAGGAGGGGAGCCCGGAGAGGCCGCCTAAAGGCGGGACTCCAAACGAAGGCGGGACTCCGAACGAGGACGAGTCGACGACGGCGTTGCTGCTGAACCGCGTAGGGACGGCGATGAATTACTACATCGGCGACAGGTCAGTACCACCTGCGGTAGCGGGTGGGGACCGGAATGCAGACGAGAGACAAGAGACGGGAGACAGGAGAAAAGATAACCTGCGTGCACGCGTCGAGGATCTGCTGATCGAGCGGATGCACGACGCTCCGACCCTCGGGCAGCGGATCACGTATTATCGGGCGTTTTTGAATATCGCGTCGAGCGAGAAGGCCCGCGGGGTGTTGAAGAAGATGTTGACCGCAGAGACGCAGAGACGCGGAGCGGACACAGGCGGAAACCTGAGCGGTAGCGAGGGTGTCTCTTCACCGCCGATCAAGAACACCCTCCCTACAGGTCGGGTTTCCACCTCTGGTGCCAATGACACAACGCCTGGGATACCGCTAAAGACGAAAGACAAGTTCGACATCGTCACGCGGCTGCTGATCCTGGGTGACCCGGAGGCGCCGAAGCTGCTGGCGGATCTGGAAAAGACGGAGGCTGGCGACGACGCGAAGCGTTATGCCTACGCGGCGAAGGCAGGCATCCCGACCGCGGAGAACAAGGCGAAGTATTGGAACGATTTTGTGAACAACAAAGAAATCTCGGAAAGCTGGATCGAGGCGGCGTTCGGGCCGTTCAATTCAATTCGTCACGAGACTTTGACGCTGCCTTATCTCCAACGGGCCCTGAAAGAACTTCCGAACCACAAACGCAACCGCAAGATCTTTTTCGTCAACGGCTGGCTCGGAGCATTCATCGGCGGCCAGCGAAGCGAGGAAGCACTGGCGATCGTGAACAAGTTCCTGGCCGACAATCCGAACCTCGACAACGACCTGCGGTTGAAGATATTGGAGAACGCGGACGTGATTGAACGGGCAGTGAAGATCAGGCAGAAACACGACCGGTAGGGAGTGTGCCCGTTGGAAGATCCAGCCGTCCGAGATACCGCAAGCCTCCGCCGGAGGAACCGCCCGTGCGGACATGAGTGTCCGCTCTCCGTTGATCCAACGAATTGCTGATGAATATCAGAACGAATCGGTTGGGTTCGCTTGAAAGGGTGATGGCCTGAAGTGTTCCACTAAAATTGTCCAGTTGCGGTTTAACTACACTTATAGTGTTCGGGTGTCAGATAATCCAGGACGGTAGGACTATCGCAACTGCCGAGGATAAGGCTCGGTTTCCGAAACCGTTTTCCGTTACGAGGGTTAGTACAGTCGCATGGTGGAAGATTCGCGGAATTATTCGGCTGGGTCTGCTGCGTCCTTGGCGGTGCTGGCGATATGGGCTGTTGGCGGGCACGCTCGGCTGCGAGCCTGGAAGCGGGACATTGCCCGTCATAACCAACCCCGGTGCGGAACGGCACGCCGCTGCTGACGCGGACTATAGGCCTGGGAGGTGAATTTTCATTGAGACAGATCGCCGGACGTCCGGGAAGGGCTCCGATGAATCTATATGAATAGATCTTTTGCCTGAGCCGGTCGGTCCTGCCCGTGTCCCAATGCACACAAAAGCTATAGCACCCCCCGAACAACGTGAGCCCGGCTGGCGAGTTCCTGGTCCAGGTTGGCGGTCCGGTAAAGGCCACGGTCGATTGAGTCGGGTCCGGGGCAAACGGCCCGTCCGTGTCGGCGACGAAGACTGTCAAATTGATGTTTCCGGTGTTGTGAAAGAAAACGCCAAACCCCCGCCTTTCTTCAATTCCGCCGTCACGGATGAAGATGCATTCGTACAACCGGATCCGGCCAACATTGTTCTGGAAACGAAACTGACCTTCAAAAGAATTTGGAGAAGACTTTTGGAGGGCCATGGAACCCTGGTTGTTACTTGTGTTGGTCCATTGGCCGCTGGTGCCGGCGGATGTCTTTGGACCGCGGTAGGTGAGGACCGTTCTGTTCGTCCACGTTATGACGATCGTATAATTCCTTGCGTCTTCATAGATCGACGCTCCGCCGTAAATTGAATTGTTTCCTCTCCCGTCGTGAAGGTGTGCCTTGCAATTGGCCGAAATGTCCATCCGGCTTTGAGCTGATACCGAAAAAGCGATCAAAAGGAAGGCAAAGATCAAAATTGACGGGTTGATCCGTCTCATTACCCCGCATACTTATCACACATGGGTAGTGATGTCAAAATCTTGGGTCGAAAACCGAAATTGGCGTGTAGTTACATTAAAGCGAGTATTACGGGTGACCCGGCTCGATAATTTGCCGGATCTGACGAGGCAGGTCGGAAAAGTTCTACTCCCCCGGCCCGATTTTTCGGACTTCTTAGCAGAGTTTAGTCATGAAAGTTGGGCACGGCCCCTGACGGTGTTTTCAACAAATTTGCGATCTCAACAAGCTGAGCCTTGGACCAGGCGTCATCCTTCCCGAGTTCATTTTTCACTATCTCGATAACAGCCGGGGCGGCTTCGGCGGCGGCGTTTTGGTCGAGATAGGCCATCCGCGTCCGGCGGAAGAGAACGTCTTCGGCCGTACGGGCCATCTCTTCGCGGACCGCGCGGACGACGTCTTCGTGCGTGTATTCGAACTTCGGATGCAAGCGGGTGCCGGGCCCATTCGCCGGCGGTGCATCGATCCGGAGCGTCGAGGTGATGCATTTGCGCCGTTCGAGCCCGGCCACCTCGATAGCCTTGTCCACCGCGTCTTCCGCCATTTGGCGATAGGTGGTCCATTTGCCGCCGGTGATGGTGACCAGGCCGCTATTGTCCACGAAAAGTTCGTGGCCGCGGGAAAGGGACGACGTTTTGGCGCCTGCCTTGCGGCTGATAAGCGGGCGGATGCCGGCGAACGTGCTGAGAATGTCGGCACGGGTCGGCTTGTTTGCGAGATACTGCCCCGCGGTTTCGAGTACGAAATCGATCTCCCTGCCCAGAGCCCTGGGTTCGAGTTCGGGCCGCTCGATCGCAGTGTCCGTCGTGCCGACAAGGACACGGCCGTGCCATGGGATGCAAAAAAGCACGCGGCCGTCGGCGGTTTTGGGGATCATCATCGCGTCGTCGGTGGGAAGGAATTTGCGGTCGAGAACGATGTGGATGCCCTGTGCATAGGCGAGCAGCGGCGGGGCCGTGTCGTTGGACATTCGGCGGACCGAGTCGGAAAACACACCGGCCGCATTGATCACCGACCGGGCAGCGACGGCGAACCGATCGCCCGTCTCTTCGTCGATGAACTCGACGCCATTTATCCGGCCGGTTTCGTCCTTTATAACCGATGCGGCCTTGCAGTAATTCAAAACAACGGCGTCGTGCGAGTTGGCGGCGCGGAGAAGATCGATCAGGAAACGAGCGTCGTCAAACTGGCCGTCGTGATAAAGCACGCCGCCAGAGAGGCCTTCGGGCTCGAGCGTCGGCAGACGCCTGAGCGTTTCTTCCCGCGAGAGAATGCGAGAATGGCCGATACCGTGTCTCCCGGCCAGGAGCGTATAGACCGCTATTCCGGCACCGTAAAGGAGCTTCTGCCAAATGCTGTAGCAGGGGATGATGAACTCCCGGATATGGATGGCGTCGGGCGCGTTTTTCAGCAGCAGGGCCCTTTCGCGAAGGGCTTCACGGACGAGGGAGATATTGCCCTGTTTCAGATAACGCACGCCGCCGTGGATCAGCTTTGTCGAGCGGCTCGATGTGCCTTTGCCGAAATCGTGCTGTTCGAGCAGGAGCACCGAGAAGCCTCGTGAAGCGGCATCGAGCGCGCAGCCGGCACCGGTGGCACCGCCGCCGATCACGACGACGTCCCAGGGTTCATTGTGTTCTCGGACGAACTTGAGGTTTTTGTTCCGGTCCATTCGGAAGCTGCTTCCAGCGTCGATTGTGCACGTCGTATGCCGTGACTTTGATCTCGGAATCAGTTTCCCGCAAAGTCGCGAAGTCGCAAAGGAGCGAGAGAAAAGTTGTAAAGTAAGTTGGAGCCGGCCGGGTTGAAAATGCGAGTGAATATTAAGACAATCGTTTCGCTGAATGAATAAAGACCTTGAAAAGATGGGGCCGCTGGGATGGCCGATCGCGCTGAGCATCGGAATCGCGATGCTGATGACGGTCGTTCTTTGGACGCAGGGCCGGATCTGGTGGTGCAAGTCGGGCGACTGGGCCGTTTATGTGAACGAGGCGTGGAACAGCAGCCACACCTCGCAGCACCTTTTTGACCCCTACACTTTTACGCACGTCCTGCACGGTGTACTTGCATTCTGGCTGGCCGGGCTGATCTTGCCGAGGCTCGCGATGGGCTGGCGGTACCTGATCGCGATGGTGGGCGAGGCGGCATGGGAAGTGCTTGAAAATTCAGCATTCATCATCGAAAAATACCGCGAGAACACGGCGTCGCTAGACTACTTCGGCGATTCGATCATGAACTCGGTCGGCGACTTGTTCGCGTGTGCGGCCGGATTCTGGATCGCGGTCAGGGTAGGTTGGTGGCGGTCGCTGGCTTTCTTTGTAGTTGTCGAGATCTTGCTGCTGATCTGGATCCGCGACGGGCTTATGCTGAACATACTGATGCTTATTTATCCGTTGGAGTCGATCAAGGCATGGCAAATGGCTGGGTGAAAAAAGGCAAAGTGGCAAGAAGGAGGGGTAACACAACTTTAGGAGACGTTCTTTGAATTGACGATGATCTTTCCGATTATTTTGGATATTTCGGATGCTTCTTGTTAGCACCCGTCGAGACGTAGCTTGCCGGCAACAAACGCAACCAGTATTTCGATTCGCGAGCCTCCTTGAGAGAAATGGTATTTTTATGGACGAAATCTTTTGAACTTTGGCCGCGCTTCTTCCAATGCCCAGGCGGTCCATCAACTGATGACAAACCTTGCTTACTTTCGTCTCTTTTTCAAGATACTGACACAGTCTGACAATTCGAACGGCAAACTGAAAAGTCCGCTCGCGAATATCATAGACTTTTTCCTTTACGGCTGATCCGTGGGCCGAATCCGCTTTATGCATAGTGAAAACCGAGTATCCAGTTTTGCCTTTCTACTTTTGCCTTTTGACTTTGGATCACCGTTCGCCGCGGGCGGCTTCGACGCGGGACTGTAGTTCGACGGCGAGTTTCCGGGAACCCGGCTGGTCGAAGGTCTCCATCGTTCGGAGTGTCTCGTCCAGGACGCGGCGTTGAAACTCCGGCCAGTTCGGCGGGCCGACCACGGACCCTAATTCGCCGCTATAATAAACGGTCCTCGGCGCGCGGACGCTGTCGGTGACCGACCGGTCGACCGAGATCACGATGGTGGGAATGCCGTCCGATTCGATCCGGCGGGCTATCAGGGCGGCGGTCTGATGGCAAAGCCGCGAGGCGGGAACGATCAGCGCCGCATGGACCTCATATCGGGCAAGCCTTTCGGACAAAACCGGCGCAAGCTCGTCGGCCACCACTGCCGCGTTCGGTATGTAACTGCTTGTGCTCCACCAGACATCGTTCAGGTGACCGATGACAACGTTCGCTTCGTACTCGAGCAGCCGGTCGACCGGGATCTGGGAATTCCGGTCCTCTATAACGGCCTTGGGATCGTAACCCTTTGCCGCAAACCTCAGATCATCAGCTTCGACCTCAACGGGGATCTCATGGAAGCCGAATTCACCGTCGCGTGAGTCGACGTCGAACGCTTCGGTCCCATCGATGTAGGCTCCGGCGGTCGAGATGAGGCCCAGGTTGAGCATCGGAAGCGCCCGGCGAAGCGGCGTCAGCGGGGCATTGACGTTTTCGACGAATGGATAGCCGGCGAGGCGTTCGTCGCCCGACCACCTCGCAAAACGCTTCGAATACTTTTCGAGGTCTTCAATGGTAGCCATACGATCTAGGTTTTCTTGAACTCCTTTGAAAAATCGAACGGATCTGATGTTGTCGCCGAACCCGAACCCCCGGTTGCGGAGTGGCGAAAGGCCGCCACAAAGAACGCGACCAGGGCCGCGAACATTCCCGCCGCGAGGACCCACACCGAATACTCGTGGATCGCGTTGAACTGGACCCGGAGCGGATCGTCGACCGCGACCTGATCGATCGGAACGCCGCCCATCTGTGCCTTGGTCAATTGAAGCCAAAGGGCGATCACGAATTGACCGACCGCACACGCTCCGGCCAGTACAAACAAGAAAAACCGTTCGGCCCAGAGCAAAGCACGGTTCGAATTGCGAGCCGCAACCAACGACAACAGAAGCAAAAGCACCCCGATCCCGAGCCCGGCCAGGTTGAGGAACATCAGGTTGCGGTTGACGATCGAACCGGCAAGCTCACGGGTGGGAAGGAGCGCGAAAGCGCTTTGAGCGACGCCGATAAAAAACACCGCCGCACCAAGCCAGACACCGAGCAGCAAGAGCCGTAGATAGTTCAGAAACCTCATCCAAATCCGTACCGGGTACTCCTTGATTATGTAGTTTTTCCCGTGAAAGGGCAAAAAGCTCCCCATCCGCCACACGATCGCAAAGCGTTTGAGGCAGGCCGCGGCTGGCTGGCCTTTACCGGCCCGGCCGTTCAAACGCCGGGGCGAGTCCGGTCTCGAATCAAAAGCTGGCGGCCCGCATGCCAAATGAACCTCGGGTTGAGTATTAGATATCGCCGCCAAAGCCGCTTCGGCTCACGGCTCAAACGATAAAGCCATTCAAGGCCGAGACGGCCAAGCCACGGCGGGGATTCCTTCACGTTTCCGGCATAGAAGTCGAAGGAAGCCCCAACCCCAAGCATTACGCAGTTTAAGCGATCGCGGTGCTCGGCCATCCATCTCTCCTGTTTCGGACATCCGAGTCCCGTAAAGAGGATCTGGATACCCGATGCATTTATTTCCTTGACGGTCGCGTCGTCTTCCTCCGGCGTAAGCGGCCGGAACGGCGGCGAATAGGCGTAGGCTATTTCAAGGCCCGGGTGCTCCTTCGAAGCCCGGTGCGTGATCTCGTCGATCACGTCCTGTGTTCCGCCGTAGAACCCGACCTTAAGGCCCAACTTCTCGGCCCGGTCGATGAGCGATGTCATCAGGTCATTCGCCCTGATGCGTTGAGGATCTTCCGCCGACTGAAGACGCTGCATCCAAACCATCGGCATTCCGTCCGGAACGACAAGGTCCGCCCTATTAACAATGCCGGCGAATTCGGGCGAATCGAACGCCTCCATAACCATGTGTACCGTTGCGAAACAGACGTAAGCTCCCCGGCCCGATCGAACCGCCCGGAGCACGGAATCAAGAGCCTCTTCGTGCGAAAGGCGGTCAACGTCGAGGCTTACGACGCGAAAGCGCTCTCGAAGCGGGTGTCCTTCGTCAGCGTTCACGTCACAATGCTCCTGTAGATCGTTTCCAAATTCTCGATATATCCCGTGATCGCAAACCGTTCGCGAACGGTCCTTTTCGCGGCCTCCTGGATCGGTTTCCAATCGGATCGGCTACCCAGCACCAGTTTCAGACGGCTGATCAACTGCGGCGTGTTTCCCGGTTCGATCAGGTAGCCGTTCGATCCGTCGCGGATCAGCTCGCCGACAGACGCCATTTCCGACGCGATCACGATACAACCGGCCGACATGGCTTCCAGGATCGCCATCGGAAGGCCTTCTCCGTAGATCGACGGAAGAACGAAGATGTCGGCCCGGTCCAACGCCTCGAGCTTCGGCGTCCCGGATACGACCCCGCCAAAATAGAAACCGTCTCCAAGAATGTCTTCCATTTCGGCCGCGAATTCGTCGTTCATCGGACCGTCGCCAAAGCAATGCAGGCGAAAGACGAAGCCGTCATTCTTCAGTGCCCGACAGGCTTTGGTCAGCTCGGCGAGCCCCTTCGATCTATGCAAGCGGCCGAGGAAGATCAGGATGGGCACGGGATTATCGGTCTTGTTGGCACTGTCCTGCCTAAGCGGGACGGCGTTTGCAAGTATGCGGATCTCCAAGCCCTTCCAACGGGATTCAAGCTGACGGCGTTCTCCTTCGCTGTAAACAACGACCGAGCGGGCGGCATTCAGCATCGAACCGGCGGCGGCCTTTAGGCGCCCGTCCTCGATCTCGTTGAGCAGGAATTTGCCCCCATGGACGGCGAGCAAAACGGGCACACCGGCGAACGAGGCCGCTTTGGTCAGGGCAGCATCGCGCCATATCGAGAGATCCGTAAGGGCCGTGTTTATATGAACAAGGTCCGGTTTGACCTTTCGAAGCAACAGATAAAATTTCACCGGCAGGATCGCCTGACGCACCATCCACCGCAGGCCGGCCGGTTCGCCGTCTTGCCGGCCCGCCCGGAAATGAACGAAATTATCGCTTCCGTGTTCGATGATCTGCCTAACGATGGTCGAAATGCCGCTGACATTTTCCCGCTCGTCGAGGCTTGGCGATGTGATCACTATCTTCATCCGAAAACGTTGAGAATATCCCAACCGGCAACTTATGTCAGCATTCGGTTCATCGCAGCGATAGAACCGTCTTAATCTGGCATAATAGGGAATTGAACGAATGAGGCCACAGCCAGCCGTTAACCCGGCACGAACAGTCAAGAAGTTTGAAAAGCGTGTCCCCGGCTGGGTGATGCCGCTGACGAAGGCCTTCGTCTTCTCGACTGACTGCCTGCTGGCAGCCGCAAGTTTCCTGGCCGCTTTCAAAGTCCGAGCCGGGAGCGACATCCTCGCGTCCAACGCGTGGGCATGGTCGCAGGAATTCCTGCCGTATGCAGGCGTGATGCTTTTCGCGGCGGCTGCAACCGCATGTCTGTTCTTATATCAACGCCTATATCGCTTTGAGGGTGCCTTTTCTTACACGGGTGAATGGACCCGGGTGTTCAAGGCAGTTTCAGTCGGTTCTTTATTGACCGTTGCCTGGGCGTTTCTGTTTCGCGGCGGTTTCGAGTATCGCGACTTCTCCTATTCCCGCTCGATCTTCATCCTCTATTTTCTTCTGTCGCTTGGCGTTTTGAGCGTTTTTCATCTCGGCCTGAGGGGCATTCAGGTTCGGATCCGGCGCGGCGGGATCAACCTACTGCCGACACTGATCATCGGCACGAATCCCGAAGCTGAACAAACGGTCCGCGAACTTCGCGACTGCCGGGACCTTGGTTACCGGGTCATCGCCGCGGTCGAAGGAAACGGGGGCGACCCTCCTGCCGTGTTTGAGGAGAAGACCTGTATTCCAGTGGTCGGCCATATCGACAACCTGGCCGACCTCATTCAAAGACTCGAGATCCAGGAGGTGATAATCACGGACAACTCGATCCCGAGCGAACGCCTTTTTGAGTCCATGATGCAGATCGGGCGTGGGCAGAGGCTTGAATTCCGATTTGCGCCGGGTCTATTCGACCTGCTCCCTCAAAAGACCAGCATCGAGCAGATCGGCGTTCTGCCCGTCGTACGGCTGTTTCGCGAGCCCCTCTCCGATCTTCAGCGATTTGTTAAGCGGGTCTCGGACATTCTCATTTCGGCGGCTGCGATCATCCTTCTTTGGCCTTTATGGGCCCTCGTTTCTATCCTCATCAGGGTCGACTCGGAAGGCCCGGTCCTCTTTCGCCAGGAGCGTGTCGGTATGGACGGCCGACTATTCCTTTGCTATAAGTTTCGCACGATGAGCGTGGACGCCGATGAAACTGTCCATCGAGAAGCCTATCAGCGGAACATCGACGGCGATTCCTCAGCCAACGCCGGAAATGATTCGGAACCGTTGTTCGGAAAAGTGAAGGACGATCCCCGGGTGACCCGCATCGGCCGATCTCTTCGTCGGTTGAGTGTGGACGAATTGCCTCAATTGTTCAACGTTCTAAAGGGTGACATGAGCGTCGTCGGCCCCCGGCCGCCCATACCCTACGAGGTGGAAGAATACAAAACCTGGCACCGGAAGCGGCTTGACATGAAACCCGGTATCACCGGACTTTGGCAGGTATCGGGGCGAAACCGTCTGCCGTTCGAGAAAATGGTAGAGGCCGATCTCTACTACATCGAGAACTGGTCGATCTGGCTCGACCTTAAAATAATCCTGTTGACGCTGCCGGCCATCCTTCGCGGCGACGGCGCACGTTAGGCAAGGAAAACAATATTTGAATGAATTCGATCGAGTCATTGCTAGAGGCGGCACGGGACGAACTCGAAAAAAATGGGATCCCTTCTGCCACCCGCGAGGCCCGCTCGCTGCTCGGCTTTGTTATCGGCAAGGACGCTGCTTTTTTGATCGCCCACCCGGAATTTAATGTTTCTCAGGATCTTGCGGAACTTTTTCTCGACTCCGTCCGGCGGAGGGCAAGACATGAACCGTTTCACTACATAACCGGTTCGAGAGATTTCTACGGTCTTGAATTCGAGGTTTCGAAGGAAGTTTTGATACCGAGGCCCGAGACCGAACTTCTTGTCGAGCGCGCCCTCGAATTTCTGCGAACGCGGCCCGCTCAGCGGTTTTGTGAGGTTGGGGTCGGATCGGGGTGTATCACGGTCTCGATCTTATTCCATGCCCCAAACTCCGCGGCCGTTGGGTTAGAGGTTTCGGAAGGTGCTCTTGAGATCGCCGGCCGAAACGCGGATCGGCATGGAGTCGGGTCAAGGCTTGTGCTTCGTCTCTCTGATCTCTTTCAGTCGCTGACTGCCGATGAAAGATTCGATCTTATCGTTTCAAATCCTCCTTATGTCCCCACGAACGACCTGGAAGGCCTTCAGCCGGACATCCGGCTGTATGAACCTCATATTGCTTTGGCGGCCGGTGCCGACGGGCTCTCGATAATTCGTTCGATCATTGAGGACGCTCCGAAACATCTGACACCCGGCGGGAGGCTTCTTCTGGAGATCGGATTCGGCCAAGCGGAAGCCGTTTTGGGGCTGTTCGACCCGGCCCGTTGGAACTCTGCAACGCTGCATCCAGATCTTCAGGGAATCCCGCGAGTGGTCGAAGCGATCACGGCCGATATCTGAAACTATCGGACTTTCAAGGTCGTAACTTATGTTGTGAGCTAAAAAGAAGCTTGCGTTTTGACAAGTGTTGGAGTTACTATAAGGGCGTTTCAACACGGACAGTTTGAAAAGCTTACAGGTAGAGTCGAGGCAGCCCCGCACCGATCGGTGCCGGGCACCGAAGTTACCTATAAACTTAGTGAGTTCGGGCCTTTTTTCGACGATCGGAGGTGATTCTTGTGAAGGGTGCGCTTAATGGTTTATTGGCTTTGGTATCTCTCCTCATCGCTGCGGGGTCCTTTTATATGTATACGACGGGCGGCGGAAGCGCTTTGTGGCTTGCCGGCCTGGCGGTCTTCGTGATCCTGTTCCTGGTTTTTGGCGGTATGTTTCTTTCCAGCAGGGTCAATAAGACGGAAGAGATACACATTACCGAATAGGTCCCGCAAGGGGTGCTTCTTTGTGAAAGCATCCTTGGGTTTTCAGATCTACCGGACCTCTCGAAGCCGACTGCTTCGAAGGTCCGGTTTTCATCGTTTGCGGGCCTTCCAAATTAGGTGTACCGATCGACTTGAATTGTCGATCGAATGTTGACAAAAATGTAAGGATTGTCAATCATTAGATAACGATCTCCGGATCCGATAAGAATGCCAAAGATAGCCGACATCCAGGAAACACCGAATCCGAACGCGGTCAAGTTCATCTTGAAAGAACCCGTTTCCCACGGGACCTCGCATTCGTTCAAGGACGCAGAGTCGGCTGATGGGCACCCGCTTGCCCGATCGATCTTCGCGGTCGGCGAAGTTGCATCCGTTTTCTTCATGGACAAGATGATAACCGTGGAAAAGACGGACAACATTGATTGGGACGAGATACTTCCCGCCCTGGCGGTACCGATCAGGGCGGCCGAACCTGTCAGTTCATCGAATGGTGCCCGGGCGGCGACGGCGGTTGGCGGCGCGATAGCTGCCGCGGCTAGTGACGATCCAAAGATAGCGGAGATCAATGCTTTGCTCGACGATCGCATTCGGCCCTATTTGGCGGGGGACGGCGGCTGGCTGGAAGTGGTCGGCCTCGAGGACAGCACGTTAAGGATCCGGTATGAAGGTGCTTGCGGCACCTGCCCCAGCTCGCTGACAGGGACGCTGATGGCGATCGAGAATATGATCCGCGATGAGATCGACCCCGAGATCTCGGTGATTGCCGTATGATCCTTGTTTGGCTGTATAATCACACTAAACCGGGAAGGACCTGGGCCTGGGCGGGCCTGTAAGAAAATCTTGACATACGGCCGGTAAATCCGTAATACTTTTAGTTGGCGGTACTTGACACCCAACCTCACCGTGCCGCAAGAATCTTTCTTCCTTTGTCTGCCTACCACGACCTCGTACCTTTCTTACCGTACTTACTAATTTTGGAGGAGTAACCCCTGTGAATAGTGAAGAACTCGAACTTAGTTTGAGGACTGAATTCGAGAGTTATCTCAAAGGATTCCTCGCCGATCTTCGCAATGAAGTATCGGAGTTCCAGAGGAATTTCGAAACAGAGTTCGAGAAACACAGATCGCAAACCGACGAGGCGATCCGCAAGCTGGTTCAGCGCTTCGAAAAGGACGTTGAGTTCAACGAAGCGTTCAACGAATCGGTGATCGAGCATTTAAGGCTCGCGCGTGACGAAGGAGCCACGATCACGGCTGTCGCGATCGGCGAAGCGGAGAAATTGCGGCAGGAGACTGCCCCCGCCGCAGAATTTGACCTGCTTCGTGACGCCGTCAATGAGATCAGCAGCAAGACCACTCAGTCTGAGATACTCAAGGCCCTTGTCGAAAGTGCTGAGAACTTTACGCCCCGGGGGGCATTCTTCATCGTCAAGAACGACCAATTTGTCGGTTGGCGAGCATTCGGCAGAGAGTCCGAGATCAGCGAAGACGCAGTTCAGTCGATCAAGTTTCCGGTCGCCGCAAATACCGTGCTGGCCGCCGCGGTCGGCTCGCTCGCCACGAAAGCTTCGTCCGCGAGCGATCACAGCGAAGACGGGCTTTTCCTTGAAGCCCTAGGTTTCGGATCGCCGGACCGAATGTATGCTATACCGCTGATCGCCAGGGGGCGAGGGGTTGCGGTACTTTACGCAGATTTCGGGCGTGGGGGATTGAACGTTAATCCTGACGGGCTTGAAACGCTGGTTCGAGTTGCCGGTTTGACCGTTGAATTGGCTGCCGCAGGCGTCCAGCCCTCACCGCCGCCTCAGAAAGCCGAGGTTCCTTTTGTCCCGGAAACCGAGCCTGAGGCAGTCAGGGAAGCCGAGCCTGAGGTCCCAGAGCCCCAGTTTGCGGAACCGGAATTCACTTCGGATGATCACGAAGTAAGTGAAGTCGATCACGCTTTCGTCGAGCCCGAGCCGGCAGAGGATGCCCGGGCTGAGTATTCACACGAGTACGAAGCACCGGTCGAACCGGAAGTCGAGGCCGAACCCGAGACCCTTGAACCGCAGCAAAGCGAGTACGCCGAGCCCGCCACGGAGCCGGTCGAGGAACCAGAATTCGCCGACGCTAGCGAAGCAACTACGCAGGAATTTGAAAAGCACGAGACGTTTGTCCAATACACGGAAGAGGTCACCTACTTCGAACCGATCGAAGAGTCATCGGTGCCGGAATATTCTGTTGAGGAACCTTCGTTCGATAATGTAGCGGAGACGCCGGCCGCGGCTGAGTTTCCTGAAGTTATCGAAGAAGCCGTAGTCGAAACCGAGCCCGTGGACGAGGAAAGGCCCGACGGGGCCGGAGCCTCATTGAACGGAGCCGCCGCATCACAGGTCAGTGAACCGATTGCTGAAGTTGCCTCGGCACAGGCGGCGCGGCTGCGTTACCGCGATCGAAACATTGACCTGCCGATCGAAGTTCCGGAAGAAGGAGCGAAGGCTTCACAACGACGCTAGGCGGTTTGCACGTCTGCTTGTTTCTGAGATCAAGTTGTATAACGAACAAAAGGTGAGCGACGGCCGCGAAGCGGGCGATCTCTACGACCGCCTGCGTGAAGCGATCGACCGTTCACGGGAAATGTACGATAAGCGGGTCCAGCCGCCGGTTGCCGAGAAGTTCGACTACTTTCACTATGAGCTCGTCTCGTCACTGGCCGAAGGCGACGATGTGAAATTAGGAGCAAGTTATCCGGGAAGCAAGGTCCACGCATAATTAGTTCCTGAAATGTGAGAAAAGCCGCCGAAGTGCCAAACTTCGACGGCTTTTCTAGTTAGCAAAGGGGGTTCAGTGTCCGTCCTTGGCCGACGGGCGTTCCGAATCAAGCACCGGCCGGTCTGCCGGCGGGCTCGACGGTGATGTATGTAGATGAACCACCTTCCAATCTTTGCCGATCTTCTTGAATATCAGGGTCATTCGTCCGGAAGCATTCTCAAGCTTTTCGTCATAAACCTGGGATTGCGTCCAGGTACAGGAAACGTAAGCCGCTGTTGTCCCGAGCATTTCGACCCTCACTCCCTTAACTTCAAGGGTCACGTCCTTTGTCTTTGCATAGCTCGATTCGCGATTGTTCTTCATCGTCTCCCATCCGAGCGTTACGGACCCGTTATTGTTGAAGAAAAGGGTACGAGGCGAATTCTCGTATGAACTCATTGCCTTTTCGACGTCCAACTGGCGGATGCCTTCGATCAGGCGGTCGAATGCGGCACGAACGTCCTTTGCCGGATCGACTCGCTGACGGGCCGTGCCTTGGGCCTGGACGGCTGCGAAGCACAGTAAAACAAGGCCTGCGGATAAAGTTATCTCACGAAAGAATTTCATATTTTGATTCTACCTTTGGCCAGGGCCGGGCCGCAATCCGACATCGAATCAGAAGAACCGATGCACGATTTGGTCAGGCAGCAGATGCCGGCGTGCACTAAATCGTTGCTGGGAATTTTGCGTCGCGGCGGTTACACGTGTTCTTTCATGGCTATCGCGGCCGGTATCTGCCGGGAACAGTATTTGCTCTATATCAGTGCAGAAACCGGAAATTCCCGGCTGTCAGCTCTTCCCGTCATAAAGATCTAATCAGTTCGGAGGAACAGAACATGCGATCCATAAGAAGTTTAATGATCACCGTGGCGATGCTGTTTTCGTTCGCGGCGGCCAATGGGGTCATTGGCCAAAACATCGATGAGGACGCGGCGGAGGTAAAGGCGCGGGTGTCGAGGATCAGCATTCTCGAGGGCGAGGCAAAGATCAAGAGAGCCGGGGCCGCCGATTGGGAACAGGCCGTGCTGAATCTTCCCATCGTCGAGGGAGACGAGATCGTGACGGAAAGCGGGGCACGGATGGAGATCCAGTTGAACACGTTCAGTTACGTACGCATCTCAGAAAGCTCAGCTGTTGGATTTACGGGACTTCAGGACGGGGCCGTCGCACTCAGCGTTTCGCAGGGATCGGTCATTGTTCGGCTGACCGAGTTCGACAAAGACTCGGCCTTTTTCGAAATCGACGCGCCTAAGACGACGATAGCTATTCAAAAGGCTGGAATGTACCGGATCGATGCCGGAGCAGCGGATTCGGCCGAGCTGCGGATCACCGTGACGAATAACGGTGAGGCCCGCGTCTATTCTGCCGATACCGGCTTCACGCTGAAGAACGGGCGGATGGCGACGGTGAATATCCTTGGGCCGCTGACCGGCGAATGGCAGGCCGCGGACGCTTCGCGTTTTATCGACGGGCTTGATACCTGGTCGCTCGACAGGGACGCCGCGATCTCAAAGACATTAAGCAGTGCCCATTACGGCAAATACTACGACGACGATATCTACGGTGCCGAAGACCTGAACACCCATGGCGAATGGATCTATACAAAGGACCACGGGCACGTATGGCGCCCGTTCGACTCGTCGATATCGCGTTATGCTAGTTGGTCTCCGTATCGTTACGGGCATTGGCGATGGGTCCCGCCGTTCGGATGGGCCTGGGTCAACGACGAACCCTGGGGCTGGGCGACCTACCATTACGGACGCTGGTTCCATTATGGAGGCCGCTGGCACTGGTCGCCCTACGGCCACATTCGAAGGAGCAGAAGCTGGTGGTCCCCGGCGTTGGTCGGCTTCACTATCATTAATCAGAATGTGTGCTGGTATCCGCTTCCTTACAGATACAATTATTTCAACTTCAACTTTTACTTCGGCGGCTGGGGCGGCACAGGCGGAGGCCATCATGGCGGACCGCGTGGCCCGCGAAATCCACGCGGGAATAGCGGAGGCGGCGGACAAACAGCAACCGGGCCTACGCCTACACCCGGGCCGCCCGGAACCGGTGTGGGTCCCGGAACCCCGGGCCAGGTCATCGATAAGGATATTAAGGCCGAGTGGCTGATCCTTCCGCCTAACGAGCAAGTTCCCGTTACCGGCGTCATAACGACACCGCTGAGTTCATTCGGCCGGGAAAAGACGAGAGTTGTCCGTGCAGCTCCGGTCGATGCAAATGTCGCGTTGACGAAATCGCTGACGGGCCGGGATCCGATCCGTGTTCTTCCGACTTACCAGGAGTTGGACGGCCGCGTCGATAATTCGATCAAGACCGAAAAGCCGCGCCGCAGCGTTTCTACGGCCGGAATTCCGATCGGGGCATCGGTCCGCGACGGCAGCGGGACCGCTCTCGATCCGACCCTGCGTGAGAAGAAGATCTTCGGCGACCGGACTCCGATAAGGCCGGAGCCGTCGTCGACAGGAACTCCGGAAACACGGAAAACCGGAGCCGTGACAAGGGAGCCGATCCGGCCGGAGCGGACGCCGCCGACCGTCCCGCCGATCCGGTCCGAACCGATAAGGCCCGACGTATCAGTTCCGCAGCCCACCAAGCCGAGGGTCGTGCCCGAACGCGCACCGATCCGAAGTGCTCCGCCGACGGTCGAGACGCAGAAGCCGCGAAATACGCCGATCCGTCCCGAACGGAACGATCCGCCGCCGACGCGAAGCGAGCCGACGAGGAAGGCCGATCCGCCCCCGACGCGGTCAGAGCCGACACGAAGCCCGCCGACACGCAAACCGGATCCGCCTTCAAGAAAGGAGCCGGTAAAAAGCGAACCGTCCAAGCCCGAAGCGAGCAAGAAGAGGGATAATGGTTTGAGCTGAAATTAAGGAAGGGCGGCCGATCGGCCGCCCTATTTTATTGAACAAAGACCGACTTCCTGATCACCGATGTATCGCCGACATAGCTGAACCTTAGGTTCTTCATATAACGATTTGCCACGTCGCGAATATCCTCCGGCTTGACCGCCCGAACACCGTTCATAAATTCAAAGGAATTCCGCCAACCACCGCCGATAAGTTCGTAAAGGGCAAGGTCTGCGACCTGGGCTCCACTCGTCTCAAGCCCGATGTAATGCTTGGTAAGGAAGAAGCTGGATATTTCGTCGATCACGGCTTCGTTCAGGGTCCGTTCTTTCAGGAACCCGATCTGCTGCAGCATCACGCCGACAGCACGGTTCGGGTCTGTGGTCGAGACCGAAATATTAGCCGTGTTGATCGAAAGGTTGTTCATCTCAGCGTCGGGAGCGTAAGACAGTTGAAGCTGCTGTCGAACCGTCTGGTAAACAAGCGTCTGCAAAATGGAGATCGCCACCCGCATAGCGTAATAATCTTTGCTTCCCGGCGAAGGTGCGGCGAAGCTTCCTTTGACGTAGTTTGTGGGAAGCGAGCGCTGAAGCGAATCGATCGTACCCTTCGAAAAATCGAGGGCCGGGTATTTGGGATCGGTGTAGTTTCCGCGGGGGAGTTTCCCGAACGTGCCGGCGACCTTTGCCTTAAGGTCATCGGGATCGAGGTCACCGACGATAACGATGAGAAGCCGCGACGTTTCCATCAGCTTTTTATGGTGGTCGCGGATGGCGGCCGGCGAAATGGCCGAAATGGTCTCGATCGTGCCCAGAACATCGTTCGAATACGGGTGTCCTGCATAAAGGCTTTGTCCTGGACTGCCTCCAAGGCGCTTTCGGGCAGGGTCCCGGACTCACGCAGGCCGGTCAGGATCTGCTCGCGGTTGCGTTTGATGTCGTCCTCGGCAAAGGCCGGATTCAATGTCACCTCCGCCAGGATGTCCCACAGCCGGTTAAAGTTTCCGCGAGTGGTGCCGAAGCTGATGGCACTGAAATCGTTCGTGACCGATGCGCCGATCGCGCTTCCCATGCTGGCAAGTTCACGCCGCACCGTCTGGCGAGGCTTGTTCCGTCCGGCC
Organism: Chloracidobacterium sp.; assembly: GCA_016716365.1. Classification (GTDB taxonomy): domain Bacteria; phylum Acidobacteriota; class Blastocatellia; order Pyrinomonadales; family Pyrinomonadaceae; genus OLB17. Next base: position 546,542 of record JADJWM010000017.1, read on the forward strand.
TCGATGGCGGTCGAAAGCATCAGGTTTTCGATGCCGGCGGTCTTTTCGTCGATATTCCTCGACCCGCCGCGAATGAATACCGCACCGGCAACGGTCGGCGATCCGGGCCTTCGCTTCAGGATCACCTTCAATCCGTTTACGTCCAGCTCGGAAACGAGCGCGCTTTGGGCGGCCAGATCATCCTGCCGGGAAGGCTGCCCGTTGACAGCAAAAGTGAAAACCAAACAGAGCGAAAGAATTACGGCGATGCGGTTTCTCATATATCTCGTCATTTCGCACCTCCGATCAGATCAGCTTCTGAAATACCGGCGGATCTGCGGCTTTCGGGTGAAACAAGAGCGACGGCAACGTGATTCTTTCCATGAATATAGGTCTTTATATAGCGATTGATGTCGGCCCGGGTCACTGCCCGGAGCTTTGCGTGATAGGTGCGGAAGTAATCGATCCCTGTAGAAGACCACCAGAATCCCAGAATATGCGCATACTCGCTCAGCTTTTCGCGTTCAAACAGGTCGTTCGTTTCGAGGATCGTCTTTGCATTCTCAAGCTCGGCATCGCTGAAGTATGCAGCGTCGGTAAATTGAGCGACCTCCGAATAGGCTGCTTTCAGGGCCTCTTTTGCCTTTTCAGGACGCGTCACAAGGACAAGGTTGATCGGGCCGACATTCCGCTGCGTGTAGTAGCCGAAGTTGACCGAAGCGGCCAGGCCAGAGTCGACGAGGTTCCGCTGAAACCTGGAATCAGGCTGCGTGATGATGTAAGAAAAAACGTCGGCCGCATAGGTGGCGGCATCGTCTTTTCCGATAGACGGGCCGTGCCAGCCCACCATGGCAAACAGGTTTTGTTCGCCGGCAGCGCTCGATGACCCCTCAATGTTTTTCTCAACTATCACCCCTTCGCTCTTATCTAGCGGCGGGTGTTCGACCATCGGGAATTCCTTGAACGGGTCCTGCGCCCGCCGTTCCCAGCTTCCGAATATCTGCTGGGCCAGGCGAAACACCTCTTCCGGATTAGCATCGCCGGTCACGACCAGAGCGGAATTATTCGGGACATAATATCGCGATTTGATGGTCTGCATTTTCTCGATCATAGATGTCCTGATCGATTCGCGGGTCCCTTGAGGATCTTTCCGCGTCGGGTATTTTGAGAACATCTTCTGCTTCAAAGCCAGGTCCAGAAAGCCGAACGGATTGGCTTCGTGCCGGTCGATCTCGCCGATCACGACCTTTTTCTCGGCCTCGAATTCCTCTTCATCAAAGCGGGGAAAGCGGACGGAATCGTTTATGTAGCGCATCGCGGTCGCAAGATACGGCGACGTGGTCGTGAAATAGTAATTAACTATCTCTTCGCGGGTCGTTCCGTTAAAGATGCTGATCTTGTTCGCGTCCTTCAGGTATGAGATGTCACCTATCTTTGGCCGCATCTCCAAGGCGGCCTTACACTCTTGCGACACCGAAAAGCGGACCTGCTGGCCGGCGGCCTCGCAATCACGGATCATCATCGCAAAGTTGGGCTTGAAGAACATATGTTCATACAAATGCGACAAGCCGTGAAACTCGGGCGATTCCGTGAAAGAGCCGTTGCGGACGGCCAACTCGACGGTAACGATCGGGACCGACCGGTCAGAAAGCACGATGACCTCTAATCCGTTCGGCAGCGTGCGGTTCACGAACGGCACCGAATAATCCTGTGTCTTGGCAGGCGTCGACGTTGCAAGAGCCGGGCCCGGCTTCTGGGACCGGGACGCCGACTGCGAAAACAAAGGACCGTTGAATAATGATAGGGAAAGAAGAACTGCAAATAGCCTAAGGTTCACAAAAAACTCCAATGAACGGGAGATGATCCCAAAAATAAAGACCCTTGATAACCAGGGGCGCCGAAGTTTAATCTACCATACGGAGATAAAAACTATGGAACGAGACAATTTGATGCACGGCGCACGTACAGCGTTGAATACGATACCGGAAATGCGCGAGTGGGCCGAAAATTACCTTAAAGAAAAAACCCGCAGTGAAAATACGCAAATGACCGAAGAAGAGTTTGAAAAGTACTGGAAATATCACAAACCGGAGATCATGCACGCGGGAGCGGCAGAAGCAATGGCTGCCTTCAGGCAAGCAAGACAGGAGACAGGAGACTAGAGACGGGAGATTGGAAGTTAATCAGATCTTCGGTTGAGCAAAACCCATTTTCCTGAATTATTTTCCATCGAAACGAGAATAGAAATAATCTCGTCATATTCGATAAACAGACCCTTTGCCTCATCGTGCTCCAGATAGCCGCACTTGGTTGCGAGCTCAAGCCAAGTCTGGGTTTCCGCGGCTTCCCCTTCGGCATCATTAAGTTTACTGACGAAAGCGGCAGCGTATCGACGCTTTCGCCAGGCTTCGGCAATATTGGCCGGGACAGAGCGAGAGGACCTGCGTATCTGGTCGGTTAGCGAATAGGTCTCTTCTCTTGGAAAAGTCTTGCTAAGTTCAAAAATCCGCATCGAAGCGTCGATGGCCTTCTGGTAAACGACCAGATCCTGATGGCGCAAGATCTTCTTCGTCCCCGCCACCAGTCAATCCTCTCTCGACTCCCGTCTCTTGTCTCTCGTCTTCATTAGACGCCCGGCATTGCCTTCTTCAGCGGTTTCAGGAGGATCGCAAGTACCACTGACATAAACAGTGCGGCACAACCCAGTACCAGGAAGAAGCTCGACTGGTACCAGATGCTCCAGAAGATCCCGATCATCGTAAGTTTGTTGCCTATAGCCGTCGCGACGAACCATCCGCCCATCATTAAGCCCCGCATCCGGACCGGAGCAACCTTGGATACAAGCGACAGGCCCATCGGGGACAGCATCAATTCGCCGAGGGAAATGATCCCATAGGCAAGAAGCAGCCAGAACGGCGACACCTGGAACAGATAACCCCGGTCCAGGATCTTTTGGGCATATGGCTGGGCTTTGCCTCCGGTAACCTCATTCACTTTGTTTATGAGCTTTGCGTCCGCCGTGAATTGCTTGTTCTGATAGGCCCTTATCTTCGAGAGTACGTCTTCAGAAACACCCTGCGAACGCAGTTTATCTGTGACTGCCGACAAATAGGCTGGGAACGACGCTGTTCCGCCGAACCTACCGTCGCGAAGCGCCTGATCCTCCAACTCGACGTCGCTGACCTTCTTCGCGTCAGCCTCGGAAACACCGGCTGCCTTCAGGTCCACCACGATTGTCGAAAGGGCCGAAGCGAAGGAGCTGTCCGTACTGATCTTTCGGTCATTCAGGATATTCGATCCGTCGGCTCCTTTTGCGTTGATGATCGCGTCCGTGACCTCTTTCGGAACTCCGTCCTCATTCAACTGTCCCGCAACGCGTTCATTCACACGGAAAGAACCGGTAGCTATTTGTTCCGCGGTCGGCTTTTCACCCTCTCCGACGGTCGCTGCAAAATAAAGTACAAAGAAGGACAAGCCGGTCAGAAGCATGCCGAACGCCATTTTTGTTGGCGTCGATGGTTCCATGCCGCGTCGGTCCAAGAAGCCCCAAAACCAAACCAGCGGAAATGTCAGGATGATGATCCAAGCTGGGTTGATGGCGTTTGAGATCGTACCCGTGACGTTCCATGCCGTATTATCATCCGCCCAATAGGTCAGGGTTGAGCCGTTCTGATGAAACACCATCCAGAAAACGATCACGATCAGGAAGATGACGATCAGCGCCATGATCCGTTTCCAGTCCGGGACGGCATCCATGAGCTTCGATCGTTGGGAAGCGTCCTTTGCAAACATGCCGCCGGGAGAGGTAGGCGGATGCTCGTTGCCCTCGTCCTGGTCACTCACCGCGTGCGGCGGGGCATCGACGGCGGTGGCCGCAGTATCGGCGACCTGATCGGGATCGCGGCCTTGCCTGCGTCTAAGAGCATCTGGGTCTTCGACCAGGGCCTTCCATTTCCAGAGGATAAAGACCGAGACGACCATCCCGAATGCCGCGACCGCAAATGCAGCGTGGAAGCCGAATGTCTGCCGCATTATCTCCATCACTACCGGTGCAATGAACGCACCGACATTGATGCCCATATAGAAAATGTTATAAGCGCGGTCCTTCAGGTGGCTGCCTTCGGGATATAGGTTGCCGACCATCGTTGAAACGTTCGGTTTGAAGAACCCGTTTCCGATGACAAGGCATGTGAGAGCAAGATAGACGGCCCAGATCGCCGGTATAGAAAGCAGACCGTGGCCTGCCATAAAGAAGAAACCGCCGATCATCACGGCCTTACGGTAGCCCGTGAACTTATCCGCGATCCAACCGCCGATCAGAGGGCTTGCATATACGAACATCAAATAGTTCGCATATAGCCCCGTAGCCTGTCCACTGGTCCAGCCAAATCCTTCTTTCGGATCCTGAAGGTAAAGGGTGAACAAGGCCAGCATCGAGTAGAAGCTGAACCGTTCCCACATCTCGGTTCCAAAAAGGACGTACAACCCCTTAGGATGGGTCGCGATATCGCCTCCGTGCGAAGCGTTCAATGTCTCTGCATTTGCGCTCATCAGGTCCTCACCTTGTAACTGTTGGATTACGGAAGAGTTACACGCAATATAACAGATAAGCCGCGCAACGAAAAGCAAACCTTATGGGCCTACAACATTTGCCTATGAGGTTCTGCCTTCCCCACCGTGCGTTCGTTTTTCCTGAAAATCGGTTCGCAATTAGCGTATAATCTGCTGTTCGCTGCGTCAGCCGCCGCCCACTCCCGCACAAGTGATCGGGTGATCGGGGCTGCCGCCAAACTCCTATGAGCGAGAATTACCGATCAGCCAGATCGTGGAGCCTTACGACCATCGCGGGCCTTGCTTTTGTCACTTTATTTCAGGCCGGAACAGCTTTGATCGGATTCGGACAGATACTTTCGCCGGACATGGCGCTCGATCTGGACGAGGACGGCGTCATTTCGGCCTGGGCAATGATCTGGGGACTGCTGGCACTCTTCCAATTTCCGGTGTTCGTCTTTACGGTCGTATCGTTCCTTATCTGGCTGAATCGAGCCCACAAAAACCTGCTTGCGCTCCGGCCGTCGTTCCTGAGATTTTCCTCGGGCTGGGCGGTAGGGTGGTGGTTCATTCCTTTTGCGAATCTCGTCAGGCCATTTCAGGTGGTACGCGAAGTTTGGTGGGAAAGCGATCCGGAAATACCGGAGGACCGGATGTTTCTTACCGAAAGTCTACACAGTGCACCGACCTATATGGGTGTTTGGTGGGCATTCTGGCTTCTAAGCAATTTTGCGAGCAATCTCCTGGATCGCCTGTTTGACCCCGAAAGAATGGAGAACGTCGCCGAGATCGGTGCGCTGATGGTCGTCGCTTCGTCGTTGACCATCGTCGCCGGCATTCTGGCGATCATGGTCGTCAAAGATATTACCGCTCGGCAATCGGCGCGATTCGCTGCCGTGAACGACCTTGAGGCTAAAGAGACGGAGGCTAAGAGCGCCTCGCCGACGGTCCCTTCCGAACCTGCTTCTGATTTGCAAGAAAATCTTTCGATGAACTAAACTCGAATTGTCATGCCCTTGTAGCTCAACGGTTAGAGCAGCGGACTCATAATCCGTTGGTTGTAGGTTCGAATCCTACCGAGGGCATGCCTCCAACCTTTTCCGTTTCAAGACTCGTTGAAGTTTCAACACTTTCCGGCCGGCTCGATCAGCCCGCTGGATCAACCCGATAATTCGTGTCCGAATCAATTCGTGCGTAACCGGCCGAAGGCTCGGTCCGTCAATAAATTACATGAGGTAAAAAGTATGAGCGGTCGAATGGATCGGCGCGCGTTTGCGCGCATTGGATTGGGGTCGATGACACTTGCCGGTTTTAACAGGACGGTTCCGGCCGCAGTCGGAAAGAAACGCCGGCTGAAGCTGAGTCCGCTTTCAGAGAAGTTTCTAACCCGATTGCCTATAATGATGGAGCTCGCAAACGTGCCAGGCGTGTCGGTGGCGTATGTCGAGAACGGCAGGGAATCATGGAGCCGGTACTTTGGCGTTCGCGATGCCGGGACGCGCGAGCCCGTCACAGCAGATACTGTTTGGCAGGTAGGCTCGTTGAGCAAGCCTGTTTTCGCGATGGTCGTGATGAAGCTTGTCGAGGCCGGGAAGATCGACCCGGATCGCCCGCTTGCGAACTATTTGCCGGGTGAGCTGATCAAGGATGAGCCGCGAGCAAAATCGATCACCGCAAGGCACGCATTGAGCCAATCGACCGGCCTCCAGAACTGGCGTTTTCAGGCTGGTCAAACTCTTTCTTTGTCTTTCGCTCCCGGTGAGCGGTGGTCGTATTCGGGTGAGGGTATTTACTATCTTCAGCGGGCGGTTGAACAGATAACCGGCCTGGGCCTGGAGCAACTCGCTCGCGAACATATGTTCGGGCCGCTTGGGATGGCAAGCAGCAGTTACTATTGGCTGGCCGGATATGACAAGCGGATAGCATCCTCACACAACGGCCAAGGGGCTGTCGCCGTCGATTACATCGTAATGAATGCGTCCCGCATCGCAAAGGTGGCAGATCAGCAAAAGAAACCGGTTACTGAATGGCGTCATGAAGACCAGGAAAAAGCTCAGGCATCAGTCGAAAACCGGTTTCCTCCCTTTCCGACGTTCTTTCCGGTGAATGCGGCTGGGACGTTGATAACGACCACATCTGATTATGCTAAATTCCTGATCGCCTTGATGGGCGGCGGAAGGGCTCGAGTGTTGGATGATCGCTCCGTTGCCGAAATGCTGAAACCTCAGATTCGGATCAACGATACCGTATCATGGGCGCTTGGCTGGGGCCTGCAAGCCGATAACGGCCAGACCTGCTTTTGGCATTGGGGCGAGGGCGTCAATTATCGGACATTTGTCATCGGCGATCGATCGACACGCTCGGGCCTGATAGTCTTCACAAATGGCCGAAACGGGCGGAAGATATGGGAGCGCATAGTCATTGAGGCGACTGGCTCGGATCAGCCGCTCCTGCTCTGGTTATGACCTTTCCTTACCATCTTGAAGACTCGAACACGAATTGAGACTATGTCTGTTGGCGGCATGACGAGCGGTCGATCCCGCGTCGGAGTTTTTCAAGGTGAAACAAGTCAACAAATCTCAAAAACTTGCCGATGTCTTCTATGACATCCGCGGGCCTGTGCTGGACCTTGCCCAAAAGATGGAAGAAGAGGGCCAGCACATCATCAAATTGAACATCGGCAATTTGGCAGCTTTCGGCTTCGAGCCGCCGGACGAGATCGTGCAGGATATGATCCGTAATCTGCCGCAAACGGCCGGATATACGGATAGTAAGGGCCTGTTCGCTCCGCGGCGAGCCGTCGTAAATTATTGTCAGGAAAAGGGTATTGCCGGGGTAACTGTCGAAGACGTGTATCTGGGCAACGGTGCGTCGGAACTGATCGTAATGTCGCTGAATGCCCTGGTCGACACCGGCGACGAGATACTTGTTCCTGCGCCGGATTATCCATTGTGGACAGGTTCGGTGAGCTTGAGCGGCGGCCGGCCGATCCATTATCTTTGCGACGAGGAAAGCGACTGGCTGCCGGACCTGGATGACATTAGGCAAAAGATCACGCCGCGGACGCGCGGTATCGTCGTCATCAACCCGAACAACCCGACCGGCGCGCTGTATCCGCCGGCGATGCTGGAAGAGATAGTGGAAATTGCCCGCCGGCACCAGCTTATCGTCTTTGCCGATGAGATCTACGACAAGACGCTTTACGACGGCAATGCACATACGAGCATCGCGTCTATCGCCGATGACGTTCTTTTCCTTACATTTAACGGCCTGAGCAAGAATTACCGCTCGTGCGGATATCGGGCCGGATGGATGATCGTTTCGGGCGACAAGCGCAACGCGGGTGATTACATTGAAGGGCTGAATATGCTTGCGTCGATGCGGTTATGTTCGAACACGCCCGGGCAGCTTGCGATCCAGACCGCGCTGGGCGGATACCAAAGTATCAATGAACTCGTCGCGCCGGGCGGCCGGCTTTTGCGGCAAAGAGACCGGTCGTACGATCTGTTAACGCAGATCCCCGGTGTTTCCGTAGTCAAGCCAAAGGCTGCGCTCTACATGTTCCCAAAGCTCGATCCGCAAATGTACCCGATCAAGGACGACCAGCAATTCGCTTACGAACTGCTTTCTGAAGAGAAGGTGCTGATCGTCCAGGGTACGGGCTTCAATTGGCCGCGGCACGACCACTTCCGCCTCGTATTTCTGCCGAACGTCGATGACCTGCACGAGGCGATCGGACGCATTGCGCGATTCCTCGAGCGCTATCGAGAGCGGAACAAAGAGACAAAATTATTTGTTGAAAAGGAATTGGTAGCGAGTACGGGAATCGAACCCGTCTTTCAAGATTGAGAATCTTGCGTCCTAACCGATAGACGAACCCGCCACATCGAGGGAACTCAATTTTCACAAACAAACTTATATTTTGCAAGCATATGTACGACAGGCTTTCCAGCCTGTCGTCGCTGCATCAAGGTCAAGTTTTCTCGTTGCAGAGACTGAACAGGCTGGAAAGCCTGTTCTACCCTTAAAACGAAAACGTGTAGGTAAAGCCCGGATCTTTCGCTCGAACCATTAAGAACGTCAGCGAATGTGTGTCGTTGAATGTGTAGGTCAGGCTCGGGTGCAGTTTGACGCCGTCGAACTGGAACAGGGACGTGAACCGGTGCGGGAGACGAATGTTGAGCCCACCGATAGAGCGCCAGCGGTGTTCGTTTGTGCCGTAAACAATGCCGGCGTACGGGGCGATGGGCAGGCCGGTCCAATGTTCAAGATCTTTGCTGGCGGTCACATAAAACGACGTGCCTTCCGGAGTTCCGATGCGGTCGGAACTGATGCCGATGATAACCGCCGGGCGGTTCTTTGTCTCCGTGACCGGGATCAGCGTGAGCAGCGGATGGACCTCGCCGACCTTCGGGTTATACTCGACACCGAAATGAACCCGCGGGTGCCAGCGATACATCAACGTCGCGCGCACCTCGGCCCGGTCGACCTGGCCGGTCAGCAGCCGTATTCCGGCAGTGAACTTCTTCGGGTTATCGGCCGTCCCCCGGACGGCCTGGCCTTCGCCCGGTCAGACAGGTCAGGCCGGGACAAGCGAAACGTTGCCCGTCTTCGCCCGTTCGGCCTTTGCCACCTTCGCCGCCTCGTTCACCTTCGGAAGAAGCAGCTCGTCAAGTTTTTTTCTAAGCTCGGCCGGTTTGATAATGCCGACCTCACGCCATACGATCTTCCCTTCGCGGTCGATAATGGCCGTCGCTGGCAGGACCGTGCCGAGCCCGAACCGTTCCATGTCGTTTGTGGTTGCTCCGATCCAGACAGGGAAGTTCACCTTGTAGTCGCGGATAAATTTAAGTACTTTCGCACCGTCCGCAGCCTCGTCGCCGGCGGCCCCGATCACCTGCACGCCGAGAGCTGCGTAATCGTTCTGGATCGCCGCAAGGTCGGGCATTTCTTTCCGGCACGGCCCGCACCACGTGGCCCAAAAATTCAGCACCACAAAGCGGCCGCGGTAGCCGGCAAGCGACTGTTCGGCACCGGTCAGGTCTTTCAACGCAAGGACGGCATCGTTGGACTGCGGCACCGGTTTTACGGGCGTTTCCTCAAGGACCTTGAGCGAATTTACCTTTATAAAGCGTTTGTCCTTTTCGGTGCGCAGCTCGCCCTCAATTTCGACAAATTTCGGAACGATGTCGAGGAAGTCCTTCCCGTTCGGCTTGAAGGCTCCCGGCTCTAACGTGTAAAGCGTGAACCCCTTTTCATCCTCGACGGCGAGGGCCTGCGCGATACCCTGTTCCGAGCAATCTTTCGCGCAATCGATATCTGCCGCGTTGCCGTATAGGGTTTTCTTGCGATCAGGAGCCTCGAACCAGCAAACCGAACAGACGACCTGGCCTTTCAGCCGAACATCCGATCTCGTTTGGGCGAGACCGACCGAAAGGGCGGAGAAAAGAAAAAATAAAAAGAAGATGAATTTCATTGAATTTATGTACCCGCGATTCGAAGCATACGAAATGCGGAGAAGTTTATGCGGATCGCCGAGCGGAGGAGCAGTAGAACAAGGCACACCGCGACGACCAGGTCGGGCCACGCCGCCCCGAAGAACCACACCGCTCCGGCTGCGGCAAACACGGACAAATTAGAGGCGATGTCATTGCGTGAACACTCCCAGACGGAGCTCATATTTATGTCCTGATGGCGGTGCCGCCACAACAGGAAAAGGCACACCGAATTGGCCGCGAGGCCGACCAGACTGAAAACACCCATGATCTCGTAACTCGGCATAGTCGGATGGATCAGTTTGTAAACGATCTGCCCAACGACACCGAGCGCCGCTAACAGAATGAGCCCGCCTTTGAACAGAGCGGCCTTTGCCTTTGCGGATGTTCCTTTGGCCACGGCAAAGAGCGACACGCCCTAGGTCAATGCGTCGCCCAGATTATCCAGGCTGTCCGCAAACAGCGATGTCGATCGTCCGGCGATCGCCGAAACGACGATGATTACGAACATGATCGCATTGATCGACAAGACAATGCGCAGCGTTCGTTTTTGGGCCAGGTCCTGAGCGGACAGCCCGCAATCTGAAGTACCGCAATCTCCCACAGATATTCGATGAATCAAAAATTACGTTTATAACGGGACGGGTCCGTGCCGGAACCCGTCCCAGAATCACCAACGGCTAAGACTGTACAGAAACTGTTTCGGTCTTAGCCTTACCTTTGCAGCAATCACAACTGTCGCAGCAGTTCTTACCTTCGTCGGATGCCGAAACGGCGGTGGTCATTGTCTCGCCGTCTTTCTTCTTCATCGGGCACGAATCGCCGCAGCAATTATGGCCGTCCATTTTGGAATGGTCGCCGGTCTTGCCGTGTTCGCCCTTCATCGGGCAGCTGTCGCCGCAGCATTTATGGGCCTCGCCGTTTGCGTGGTCTTTGCCGTGCTCGGCGTCCTTGTTCTTCATCGGACAGTTATCCTTGCAGCAGGATGCCGATGCGGTCGTGTTGAATGTGGTTTGGGTATATGCGTATGCAGCGATCGCAAGGCCGAAAACGGCGACGATCGCGAAGACCGCTACTAACTTCTTTTTCATTGTTTTTCTCCAAATCTTGAAAACCAATGCCGGCTACGATGACCGAACGGGAACAGGTCCCTGCGGCCTCGAAGCAAAATTGCTCTTTCGCTAGTGGATGGTTTCTAGATCCGGATGATGCAGTGTTTGAGCCGTTCGATCCGACGGTTCAAAGGCGGACCCCGATAGGTCGGCTGAGTGGTATTGACGGCAAGGGATGCGAATGCCGGCGGTTCCGAAGGTACGGCTGCAGTTAGAACAACCGCAGCCATTTCCCAGGATACCTTTTTGGTCTCGATCGGCCCGCCGACGAAACTCAGCGTCAACGGGCAGCAGTCCATTTCGCTGTCCGCGGCTGAAGCGACCGAATGATCGGGTTGAGAGTTGTCCGGATCGCAATGGTCGGCCTTTTTCTTTAATGGGCAATGTTCGGCCGGGGCCGAAGCAGATTCAAAGACCGACTGGCAATACGCGACACACAAAGCTCCGCCGCCATTAAGGCAGACGAACACCACAAGAAATGTGGCGATCAGCCTTGTTTTGAGAGACTTTGGATGCATCTTGCCCGGGCCGCGATCTCGGTCACAACTATCATACTCAAAAATCGCCTCGCGTCTAGTGATTCGTATCACAATTGGGGCCGATCAGACGTTGAACCGGAAATCGACGACGTCGCCGTCTTTCATTACGTATTCCTTGCCTTCAAGCCGTGTAAGGCCTTTTTCGCTCGCCGCCTTGCGTGAACCACACGCCACCAGATCGTCGTACGAGACGATCTCGGCGCGGATGAAACCGCGTTCGATGTCGGTGTGGATCTCGCCCGCGGCTTGGGGGGCCTTTGTTCCGATGGGAATCGTCCAGGCCCGGACCTCTTTTTCGCCCGCGGTCAGGAAGGACATAAGCCCGAGCATGTGGTAGGCCGCTTTGATCAGCTTGTCGACGCCGCTGGATTCAAGGCCGAGGTCTTTCAGGTACTCATCGCGTTCGGCAGGATCGAGCGCGACAAGTTCCGCTTCGAGCTTTGCGCAGATCGGCACGACATCGGCGTTCTCCTTCGCAGCGTGTTCGATGACCTTCTGGACATGTGGATTCGAAGCGGGATCTGCAAGCGTCGCCTCGTCCACGTTGGCCGCGTAGATCGTGGGCTTCGTGGTGAGAAAGAACCACTGTTTTACGATCGCCCGTTCGTCATCTGTAAGGTCCGCGGCCCGTGCGGGTCGGCCTTCTTCGAGAACCGGCTGGATCTTATCAAGTATTTCGATCTCCCGTTTCGCGTCCTTGTCGCCGGCTTTGGCGGCGCGCATCGCCTTGTCGCGGCGTTTTTCGGCGGAAGCCAGGTCGGCGAGTGCAAGCTCGATCTGGATCGTCTCGATATCGCGGACCGGATCGACCGAGCCTTCGACGTGGACGATATTCTCGTCCTCGAAACAGCGGACGACCTGGATCACGGCGTCGGTCTCGCGGATATTCGCCAGGAATTGATTGCCCAGGCCCTCGCCCTTTGACGCTCCGCGCACCAGCCCCGCGATATCGACAAACTCGACTGTCGCTGGGACTACCTTTTGTGCCTTGTGGATCTTTTCCAGCACCGGCAGCCGGTCATCCGGCACGGCGACTACGCCGACGTTTGGCTCGATGGTAGCAAACGGATAATTGGCGGCAAGTGCCGCCTCCTGGGCCGTAAGTGCGTTAAAAAGTGTCGATTTTCCCACATTGGGAAGGCCGACGATCCCTGCTTGGAGCATAGTGCTGAATCAGTGAAACTGGTACTTCGTATCTTGGCCTCATAACCTGCAGACTGCCGCGGGGCCGGAGACCGAAACGGTAATTCTAGCGAATCGACCCGCTTATGTGAAACAAGTAGGCTATCGAATCTGGGAAAACGCGATAAGGCAAGATGGCCGGTCGCCGTTCATGGCCATGATTGTTCGCAAACAGCTCGTACTTCGCTTATCTGCTTGGGCCATGGCCGGCAGGTTCTAAAGAGGCACCAAACTTTAATTGACGCCGGAATTGAGCTAATTTAGTGATTTAAAACGGGCTGATCGAATGCTGATATCCATATTATTGTTGGCGGCCATCACCGCCGGCGGTTTTGCAATAACCTACCTTTTTGAAGACGACGAATCGTTCATGTGGCGTCTCGCGGCCGGTTCTGTGATCGGTATGGCCGTTTTCGGGACGGTGTCCTTTCTGCTCGCGATGGCGGCAGGGTTGAATGCGGGCACGGTCACGGCGGCGATCGTCCTCACGATGGCACCGCTGATCGTTCTGTTTCGACAGCCTATCCAAGGCCGGTTTTTTCACGATTGGGAAAAAGCGAAAGGAAAACTAAAAGGTGCGAGCCGGGCAAAGGCATTACGATTCGCTTATTACGCACTATCGTTCATTGTGCTCCTGCTTTTCTTTTCCCAAACAATGTATCAGACCGCCGAAGGGATCTTTACCGGCGGTTCGAACAACCTGGGCGACCTGCCTTACCACATCGGGGCGATTTTGAGTTTTTCGGACGGGGCGAATTTTCCGCCGATGAACCCGTCTTATGCCGGGGCTAAATTCTCGTATCCTTTCATAGCCGATCTGGTTACGGCTTGTTTTATGAAACTGGGTGCGGGACTTCGGGATGCGATGTTTGTCCAGAACGTCGTTTGGGCGGTTGCGTTGCTCGTAATTCTCGAACGGTACGTTGTCAGGTTGACCGGAGACCGGCTGGCCGGGCGACTCGCACCGCCTCTTCTATTCCTCTCGGGCGGGCTCGGATTTCTTTGGTTCTTAGGCGACTTGGGTGCCCAATCGAAGGGATTGACCGAATTCATTTGGAACTTGCCAAAGGACTACACGATCGGTGATGAATTTCGTTGGGGAAATTCGCTGATCACGCTGTTCATGACGCAGCGAAGCCTTCTGCTTGGCATGCAGATAACGCTGATCGTGATCGGGTATTTGTGGAGTGTGTTTACAAAGCCCGCGACCGAAGTGGATCGGTCGGAGAGGGTATCGCTGATACGTCTCTTGATCGTCGGGCTTATCGCGGGACTCCTGCCTCTGGTCCATCTGCACAGTCTTGCGGTGCTTTTTGTGATAGCGGCGTTTCTTTTTTTCCTACGGCTCGATCTCTGGAAGGTTTGGGTCGCGTTCGGCGTGGGCGTTTGCCTGATAGCTGTTCCGGAGCTGGCGTGGTCGATGACAGGGAGCGCGAACGAAGCTGCAAAATTCTTTAAATTCCATATCGGCTGGGATTCACGGGACAACAACATATTTTGGTTCTGGTTAAAGAACACAGGACTCGTTTTTCCCATGCTGATATTCGGAGTATTTCTGCTTATCCGAAACGCGAAGGGGAATGAGAAGAATGGTAAGTCGGGGATTACGGCACCAAAAAAGGGAAGCGATGCACAGTCCTCGACAGAGACCGGCGGTTATTCGCTTTTGTTCTTTTATTTGCCTTTCTTCTTCCTTTTCGTAATTGCGAATATCGCAAAACTAGCACCGTGGGAATGGGACAATATCAAAGTGCTGATCTACTGGTATATCGGCACGCTCCCGTTGATTGGTTACGCATTAGCATGGATGTGGCGAGAGGGTACCGCTCTTAAAGTCGCGGCGGCTGTTTGCCTGTTCTTATTGACGGCTTCTGGGTCGCTCGATGTTTGGCGGACGATCTCAGGCGCGAACAAGATAAGGGTCTTCGACGCCGATGCCGTCAGGATCGGCGAACGGCTGCGGCTCACGACATCGGCAAACGCGCTGTTTCTGAACGCTCCGACGTATAACTCGGCTGTGGCTTTGACGGGGCGTCAATCGCTGATGCGTTACCCGGGGCACCTCGCATCCCACGGCATCGATTACGGACCGCGGGAAGCCGATGTTAAGACTATGTATGCGGGCGGCCCGAACGCAGAGGCCCTGCTTCAACGTTACGGTATCGATTTCGTGCTCATTTCGCCGGAGGAAAGATCGTCGATGCGGGCCAACGAACCTTACTTCGCAAACTATCCGATCGCAGCTGAAGTCGGCCAGTACAAGGTTTACAAGATCAGGTGACAACTTAACATGAATGTTAATGAAGATCTCTCAACCGGGCTGAACGCACGCACGAAGGACCTGGACATCCCGTGGCTGATCAACTGCACGCTGATCACCGCGGTGGCCGCATTTCTTCGTTTTTTCGACCTTGCCCTGAAACCGTTCCATCATGACGAGGGCGTCAACGGATTCTTCCTCAACACACTGGTCAAGGACGGTGTTTATAAATACGACCCGGCCAATTACCACGGCCCGACGCTTTATTACATCTCACTTTTCTTTTCGAAGGTCTTCGGCTTGAATACCGTTTCGGTAAGGGCCAGCGTAGCGATATTCGGCGTGTTGATGGTCATCCTGGCCTTCTATCTGCGGCCGTTCATCGGCAAGTTCGGCGCGCTTGTCGCGGGGCTTTTTCTCGCTCTGTCGCCGGGAATGGTCTTTATTTCCAGGTACTTCATTCACGAGATCTTCTTCGTTTTCCTTGCGCTCGCTCTTGTGCTTTCGATCCTTTATTTCATCAGGAACGAACGGGCAGGGCCGTTCGCCGCCGGCTGGATGGTCGTGCTGCTTGCTGTCTGCTTCGTGCCTTCGGGGTTGATGTTAGCGAACTATTTTGGTGGAGAGAACACCGCAGCAATCTGGGGGATCCGGATCGTGGTGCTCGCGGTCGAAGCCGTCCTTATTTTTTTGGTGATGAGGATGCTGATGGCGTGGAACGGCGGGAGGCCGATCTATTTGTTGCTGGCGTCGGCATCGGCGGCACTGATGTTCGCCACCAAGGAGACGGCGTTCATCACGTTAGGGACGATGCTGATCGCGTTGCCGTGTATATGGATCTGGCGGAAACTCTATGGCGTCAAAGGAGAGGGGGCCGAAACTCTCGAAGATGACGATAAGATCACCTGGCAGAATTTTCGTTCTGCGGCCGGGCAGGGTAACGACCTGCTTGTTTTGGCCGCCGCCGTTGCAGGCGTGTTCGTTTATGTGAACGTGCTCTTTTTCTCGTCGTTCTTTACCTATCCGGAGGGAGTGCAGAAGGCGTTCGAGGCATACGCGATCTGGACAAAGACCGGTACCAAGGACCACACACAGAGTGGATTTTGGGGTTATATTAGGTGGTTTTTCGGCTACGGCCAGACGAGCTCTGCTGTAAAGACGGCGGTCGAAGGAGCGATCGTTTTGCTTTCTGGGATCGGCACGCTGATCGCGTTCTTCAAGGGCCGTTACCGAGTCGCGATGTTCATCGCACTTTGGGCACTGGGCCTTTTTCTCGCCTACTCGCTGATCCCTTATAAGACCCCATGGCTTGCTCTCAGCTTCCTGCTGCCGATGTGTCTGATCGCGGGTTACGGTCTGAATGAATTGCTCAGCTCAACGAACACGGCCCTGCGAATTGGCGGTGCGACCGTTGGGGCGGCCGCTGCGGGCCTGCTCGCGTTTCAGGCCTACGATTTGAATTTCGTAAATTACGACAACAACGATCGAACATATGTCTACGCTCATACCAAGCGGGAATTCCTGACAATGATGGAGCGTATCGATCACTACGCGACCAAAAGCGGAAAAGGCCAGCAAACCGCGATAGACGTCATATCGCCGGATTACTGGCCGATGGTGTGGTACACAAAGGACTACCCGAAGGCCGTTTACCATGGCCGGATGACCGACAATTCGTCCGCAGAGGTAATCGTTGCGAAGAAGACCGACCAGGACCGGGAACTTATGGCCCGTTATGCCAGCAGGTACCGGCTTGACGGGGTATATCCGCTTAGGCCAGGCGTTGACCTCGTCCTCCTGGTCCGAAATGACATTGCAGATGAAAGGACAAGCGAGGTGTTCCGACTTACTTCTTATTGATTGGCGGTTAGGACTTTGGAGAATCCTGGACGGTACGTCGGCGGAGCCCGTAGAGCAAAAGTACGGTGACTGCGATCATCGCCAGCGAAAGCGAGAATAAGAGGAAGTCGATAACGATTTCCTGCCATGCCGGGCCCGTTCGGCCCGCCGCCGCTATCGGCATCGATCGGCCGGCACCCCAGATCGCCGAAAGCAAGGTGGCGAGCCAATTTGCAAAAGCAGCATAGACCGACAAGCAGAACGTGATCAGGGAGATCCGCGGCGACAACTGCAGTTTCGGCCATATGACGCCGAGGATCATAAGCAGCATGCCGTTGAGGATGCCCTGGATATGACTGGCCAGGCCCATTCGCGGGATCGCAACAAGCGGAACGACGAATCCCGTGATCAGGCCGATCATCAGAAGCAGCACGCCAAGTCGGACCAAACGGTTTCCGGTCAGTTCTTTATCAGAAATTTCAATCATCGATCAGCCTCCATACCAGTCCTTCGTTCTAATTAATAAGACGCGATCCTTTCTCGACACCGGCCATTTCCGTCTTCTTCAGATGCGGATCCGGCCGACCTTCTCCGGCTTCTTGTCATCAGCCGGCTTCAAATAGGGGGCCGCATCCTGGGAACGCTTCGAGCGTTCGCCGGTCGAGTGCCATTTTGCCCATTCGGCCGGGGCATCGATCGTCTCGCCGCCGTGCTCCGTCAATCGAGAACGGATCCTGCACATCACGGGGGTATTGATCCCGACACCTGAGATCACCGCTTGTCCTTTGGTAAGCGCCGGCAGTTCGGCCAACATAGCCCGGCCGGCGCCTTCTACGGTCTGCGCCACGGTCTGTTGGTCGATCGGATTGACGATCCGCATGATGATCTGGGTCATGCACTGCGACAGCACGTCCTGATCGAGCTTGCCCGGCCGCTGGGTGATGAGCCCGATCCCGACCCCGAATTTGCGGCCCTCGCTGAGGATCTGCTTCAAAACATTGGTCGATACGACGCTTCTACCGGCTGGAGCAAAACGATGGGACTCTTCAAGGAAGGTGAATACAGGGTAATCGAGGAAATTCTCACCCCTGTCCACGTGCCCCCCGACTGTTAATTCTCGGGCCTTTAGAACACGCCGAAGGAGCGTCCCAACAATAACTTGCTGTTCCTGCTGATCTATTTCTGAAAGCTGAAGGACCGTGCAGCGGCCCGGCCTGAATAGCTCGGATAACTCAAGATGCTCGTGCGGATGGAAGAGCCCCTCCCTCCGATCGAAACGTGAATCCAGTCGCCATAGAAGGCCCTGAATAGAGGAAACATTACCCCCGTCTCCGGCGTCTCGGTCATCCTTACCGTATTGTTGCCGCTGTACCTCGTCTCGAAGGTCCTGATAACTGTAAAGATACTCACGCCGGCCCTCAGCCTTCAACCGGTCCTGAAGGCTGCGAAACGCCTGGCGCAGGAAATGGAGCATCTTATCCGAGGTGCCGTCAGGAAGGAGGTATCGAATATCCGCTTCGGTCAGAGACGAGAACCGGATCCTGATCTTATCCGGGGTAAATATTTTAACCTCGGGTCGATAGCCGTCATCCCCGGAAAAGGCTTCCTGGGCCTGTATCGAAGCGAGGGTGTTGTATTCGCCGTGCGGGTCTACCATTAGAACCGCCGCCCGGTTGTAGGGCCGCATGAGTTCCTCGACAAGGACCCCTGCCGTGTAAGATTTGCCCGCACCGGTCGAGGCCAGGATCGCAAGGTGTGTCGAGACTACATCGCGGACCGAGAGCACCACCGGCACCTCACCGGGTTCACGAGTCAGCAGGCTGCCGATGCACGCACCGCCTTCGCTGCCGTAGAATTTCGGGCTCAATATTCCCGCCAACGAGTCGCCAGCCGAAACACTCACCGGATCACCCGGACGCGGCGGTATGCGGGGATTGACAAAACTCGAAAGCTTTTCGCTGAAATAGCCTAGAGTTGAAACGGTCAACTCATAGATCTCCGGCGCGTCATCGATCCCCAATAGGGCGGCGACTTCCGCCGGCGGAGTCCCGGCGTCGGCGAGGAATGAATCCGGGAGGTTGCGCGCCAGCTTCCTGGCGGTAATCGTACCGACGATCTGGCGGGAACGGCCTTCGATCCGAGCCGAATAGAATACGAACTCGCCCATCCGTGCGACCTCGATATCCCGTGTAAGCACAAGATACTCATTCGGGAGGAGGCCGGGGCCTTTAACCGTCCCTAACACATCTCTGGATTCCGTCATAAGATCCGACTTTAGCTCGATCCAACGAAGTTCCAGGGCAATGCATCCGATCATTGTCTGGATCCGGACACGACGTCTGCGGTTCCTTTTCGCCTTCGTCGCAGATCGGAACGGAGTTTGCCGAGAGGTCAGGACCTGTCGGATTTCCTGCCTGTCATCAACGAATAATATCGCTTCATCACAGGATCGTTGGTGATCAACTGATTTGATGATAGATAATAGCAAAGATGAATTTTGAATCCGCGCTCGAAAGAAAGGGCCCGAAATGGCTTGCGATCTGGGGTCTTTGGACCCTGTTCGGCTTTTTGTTCGCAAGCCAGGTCTCGCTTCAGAGCCGGCTGGCCGAAAACCCGCCGCCGTTTTGGCGTGTTCTTCTTTGGCAGCTGTTCTCGGGCTACCTTTGGTTTGCGATCAGCCCGCTTATCTTGTGGCTTGGCCGCCGTTTCCCGTTCGAGGAACAGAAATGGAAAGCGGCCATCCCGATCCACCTCGTTGCTAGTTTTGCGATCGCCATACTTCAACTCGCGATCGCCGCATACATCCTGCCCAAATTAGGCTATCTGCGGCGTTATGAAACGGCACCTTACCTAGAGGTATTTCAGGTCTTCCTTATCGTCAACCTTCACTTCAGCGTGGCGATCTATTGGGGTGTGGTGGGTATTCAGCAATTGTTCAAATACTACCGTAAGAATCGCGAGCGGGAACTGCGCACCTCTCAATTGGAAGCCCGATTGGCGACGACCCGTCTTCAGGTCTTGAAGATGCAGCTCCACCCGCATTTCCTTTTCAACACACTCAATACCATCTCCGAGCTAATCTACCGCGATCCGGAATCGGCCGAGCGGATGATCTCGGACCTCAGCGACCTGCTAAGGATGTCTTTTGAGAATCTGGAAGTGCAGGAGATCCCGCTGAAACAGGAGCTTGAGTTCCTGGAAAAATATCTTGAGATCGAACTTACGCGTTTCCACGACCGTCTGAAGGTGGAAATGAAGATCGAGCCTGATACGTTGGACGCGAGCGTGCCGAACATGATCCTCCAGCCGCTGGTCGAGAACGCGATCAAGCACGGGATAGCCCCCCGAGCGACGGGCGGCCAGATCAATATCGGTGCCGTCAAAGAGAACGGTCATCTCGAACTTACCGTAAGCGACGACGGACTCGGGGTACCGCACGGAAAGGTCCAGGACCTGACGGAGGGGGTTGGGCTCTCGAATACGCGGCGAAGGCTGAAGCACCTTTACGGCGACAAGCATACGTTCAAGCTCAACAACGGCGGCGACTCAGGGCTCGCCGTCAGCCTGGTGATCCCCTTCAAGGAAGCGGATGGGCCAATGAGGCTGCCGAAGAGAAACAGGTTTAATACAGTATGAGGATAAGGACGCTCATAGTTGACGATGAGCCGCTCGCAAGGGACCGCGTAAAGCGATTCCTGCGGGACGAGAACGACATCCAGGTCATCGGCGAGTGCGGTAACGGAAAGGAGGCCGTGGCGGCCATCCGTGAAAGGCACCCTGACCTCGTTTTTCTGGATATCCAGATGCCGGAAAAGAACGGATTCGAGGTCGTAAGGTCGCTCGACGAAGGCCGGATGCCGGCCGTCATTTTCGTCACGGCTTACGATCAATACGCCCTGCAGGCGTTCGACGTCCACGCCCTCGACTACCTTCTCAAACCTTTCAACCGGGACCGCTTGCACCGTGCGGTGTCGCATGCGCGCGAACAGATCGAATCGCGGCGGATCGGGCAGTTGGATGAACGGCTGGCCTCGCTCATCAAGGACCTGAAAGCAGAAAAGAAATATCTCGAACGGCTGGTCGTGAAGTCTGTCGGCCGCGTCTTTTTTTTGAAGACGGACGAGATCGACTGGATCGAGGCCGCCGGGAATTACGTGAAACTCCATTCGGGCCGGGAGGCGCACATGATCCGCGAAACGATGAACGGGATAGAGGCGAAATTGAATCCGGAAAAGTTCCTCAGGATCCATCGCTCGACCGTGGTCAATATAGACCGGATCAAGGAACTGCACCCGATGTTCAGCGGCGATTATTCGGTAATTTTGCGTAACGGCACCGAGTTGGCGCTCAGCCGGAATTATCGCGAGCGGCTGCTCGAGTTGTTCGAAAACCAGGCTTGAGTAATGTCTAAATTCGGGTGGTTGGACGGATCGCGGCTCGGTGATCGGGTCTAACCATCTGGCGATCCCGCGGGCGTCCCGTTTCGGTTCATCCCACATCGAAACGGTTCGTCACAATTTTGTTACGCGTTCGGCCCGCCCTGACCATAATTGAAAAACGGTCAGCCTGCACTTTGGTTCTCTTATGACAATGAAACGACAGCTAGCAACTTTTTTCGTTATCGGGATAGTCATCGCTTTTAAGGGCTATACCATCGTTATCGGTCAGACAAAGCCTGTTCTGGTCGTCCTTAATAAAGCGGAGGCGTCGATGTCGATCATCGATCCGGCGACGATGAAGGCATCGGCAAAGGTGCCAACAGGCGACGGACCGCATGAAGTCGTGCTTTCGGCTGACGGACGCACGGCATATGTTGCGAATTACGGTAACCAGACGCCAGGGAACTCGATCTCGATCATCGACATCCCGACCGCCAAAGAACTTCGCCGCGTCGATGTCTCGCCGCTGATGCGGCCGCACGGGATCCAGTTGATCGGCGACAAGCTGTATTTTACGGCCGAGACAAACCGGGCGATCGCACGCCTTGACCTACCTTCCGGCAAGGTCGATTGGATCATGGGTACCGGCCAGAACGGTTCCCATATGGTAGTCGGGACCGGGGATCAGAAAAAGTTCTACACGGCAAATATCGGCTCCGACTCGGTCACTGCGATCGAGATTCCTCCGCTGGCACAGGGGCGTCGTCCGATAACCCACATTCCTGTCGGCCGCCAGCCGGAAGCGATCGACCTGTCGCCAGATGGTAAAGAGGTGTGGATCGGGCTTAACGCCGAAGGAATGGTCGAGATCGTGGACACGGCCGCATACAAGTCAGTGACAAAAGTGAACACGAACGGCCGCCCGTACCGCGTTAGGTTCACGCCGGACGGAAAATATGTTGTCTGCACGATGCTTCCATCCAAGGAGGTCGTGATCATCGAGGCTGCGTCGAGAAAGGAAGTGAGGCGGGTAAAGCTTGAGAGCACGCCGCTTGGGGTCGCATTTTCAAGAGACGGCAAGACTGCCTTTCTTACACTTATCCAGCCCGATGCTGTCATTAAGCTCGAGCTTGGAAAAGGCGCGGTGACCGGACGTGTCGAATCCGGAGCCGGGCCGGATGGCATAGCTGTTTCCGGCATTTGACCTAATGGTGGGAAGGTATTTGGCACTCGTCGCTCCAAGCTAGTTCAGGCGGGCGGGTCCGAGCAAGATCCCTTATGCCAAACTCAACGCAAATCTGCAGTCTGATCGTCGTCGCGGCGGTTATTGCGGCGTCGGCGATCACCGCAGCCGCCCAGTCCGATGTCCTGGCGGAACTTGAGCGGACGATCAACGAAGAGATGAAAGCGACCGGGACTCCGGGTGCGGCGGTCCTGGTCGTGCGGGGCGATAAGGTGATATACGCCAAGGGATTCGGGGTCACGAGTCGAGAGGGCGAGACCGGCGTTACTACGGACACTCTTTTCCGTATCGGCTCGACCACGAAGATGTTTACCGGTGCGGCTTTTCTCCTGCTTGCGGATCAGAAAAAGACCGGGTTGCGCGCGCCAGTTTCGACATATGTTTCGGGCCTGCCAAGCCGGATAGGACGACTTTCAGCCCACCAGTTGATGAGCCAATCGTCCGGCCTACGCGATATGCCGACGCCCGTAATGAGCGATGACGACAACGCTTTAGCCCGGAACATCACCGGATGGACGGACGACGCGTTTTTCACGGAGCCGGACAGGATCTACTCATATTCGAGTGCGAATTTTTGGTTGACCGGACTCATCGTTGAAAAGGTGCACGGTAAGCCCTATCCGGATGCCATGGCCGACCTGATCTTTAAGCCGCTTGGGATGACGCGGTCATCCGTTCGTCCGCGTGAAGCGATGACCTTTCCCATAGCTCTCGGTCATGACCGGCAGGGGACGAACCATTCCGTGATCCGTCCAGCGCCGAACAACGCAGCAATCTATCCGGGCGGTTCGATCTATTCAAGCGTTAATGATATTTCGCGATGGCTGATCGCACTACTGAACGGCGGGATCCTCGACGGACGGCGGGTTCTGCCGGATCCGGTCGTTAGGGATCTGATGAAACCGCAGTTCTACCTTCCGGGTTCGGACCCGCGTGCGTATTACAGTTACGGACTGCTTGGTTACGAGATCCAGGGCGTAAGCACCATTTCGCATGGGGGTGTTTCTCGCGGCTATGGGGCAACCATATTCTTCGCACCCGATCAAAAAATCGCTTACGTCTTATTGACCAACGCTAACGGCCAAACGCTTCCGCGGTCGCGTCAGAAAGCGAATGAGCTTTTCCTTCCGCTGAAGAAGGATACTGCAGAAGCCGCTAAAACTTCGGCCCCGGTCAACCTGGAGAGGTACGCGGGCCGTTACGAGCACGCGCCGCAGGCATGGGAGGTTTCCGCTCGAGACGGAAAGCTGTTCGTTAGGTCCGAGGGGGCTGAACACGAACTCAAAGCGGCGGGCACGAATGAATTCTCGTATCCCGGCGGTGGGATCTTATTTGTCCCAAATGAAAAAGGCGAATTTGATCACATTTTTATGGGACTTTACGCTGCGCGGAAAACTGCAGACACGAAATAGACGTCCGGAGAACGTATGAAAACACTAGGAATAGTCAGTCTCGTCCTTATCTTTACAGCCGCCGGCTTCGGCCAAAGCAGCGAAGACCGCGCCGCGGTCAAACAGGCGGCCCTCGACTACATAGAAGCGGTTTATAACGTGAACCCCGCTCAGGCCGAACGAAGCGTGCACCCGGAACTGGTCAAACGAGGGTTCTTTGTGAAACGCGGAGAGACCTCCTATTCGCCGCATGCGATGACGTTCACGGAACTTGTCGAACTCGCGAAAACCTACAACGCTCGGGGCACCATTCCTAAGGATGCCCCGAAAGAAGTCGTCGTTTTTGATGTCGTTGACCAGACCGCGAGCGTTAAGGTGACTGCCGTTTGGGGCATCGACTACATGCACCTCGCCAAATACGATGGCAAATGGAAGATCATCAATATTCTTTGGCAATCGCCGCCAAAGGCTGGTGTCAAATAGTTTTCCCCAACGGACGGGCCCAAGAACTGCGGAATACGCAGATGTTCGGCCCCAACCGTAAAGTGGAAAGTAATCCTACTGATGAATCTCAAGAAATTTGTCCCGATCCTGACAATTGCCGCGACCGCCTTTTTTTGTGTGCCCGATCTGAAGGGAAATGCTCCGAAGTCGGATCGGTTCGACGAACTTCGTTTGCGGCGTTGCGAGTCCGGCCAGTTTTCTAGGGACATTCTTGCTTCAGAAAGTGATGTCATCGTCGCGGCGGGACGCATGAGCAGTTTTACGGTTGAGAAGATCGCGGACGGCGTGTACGCTCTCGTGCGTAAGGAGCCGGCATCGCTTTGGTTCAATCCCAATAATGTCATCATCATCGGGGAAAAGGATGTCATTGTCGTCGATTCGAATATTAGCAGCGAATACACACGAGAGGTCCTCGCAGAGCTAAAAAAGCTGACGAACAAGCCCGTCAAGTACGTCATCAACACACATTGGCACGAGGACCATGTGATCGGGAATCGTGTCTACCGCGACGCATTTCCCGACGTTCAGTTCATAGGGCATCGCAGCACCCTCACCGATCTGCCGACAACCGGTGCAGCAAACCGAAAGGGCTCGGTCGAGAACGGTCGGGGCTTGATCGAGTTGCTGAAGAAACAGATCGAAAAGGGCCAGGACCTTGCCGGACAAGAGATCACCGAAGAGGCGCGTGCCGGTTACAAAAGCGATATTGTCCTTGTTAGCTCCTATCTTTCCGAATCACCGAAGTTCGAGATAATTCTGCCGAACGTCATTGTGGATGACTTGATCGAGCTAAGGCAGGAAACGCGTCGTGTCGAGGTGCGATTTCTAGGCAAAGCGCACACAGCCGCCGATCTTGTCGTGTATCTGCCGAAAGAGAAGATCGCGATCACCGGCGACCTGATCGTCCATCCGGTGCCGCTGATCGGATCGACCTCATATCCGCTCGAATATGGAGCAACGCTCAGGAAATTGAAGGCCCTTGATGCGAGGAAATTGGTGCCTGGCCATGGCCCGGTGTTGAGGAACACGGCTTATCTCGACCATATGATCGATCTGACGGACGCGATAAAGATAGAGGTCGAAGCCGCCGCCGCACGGGGCGAAACTCTAGATCAGATGCGCAAGAGTGTCGATCTCGAAAAATTCCGGAAACTCTTTGCCGGTGATTCAAAGCACAAAAGCTTTGTCTTTAGAAATTATGTGACGCTGCCAGCCGTCGCCGCGGCATACCGTGGGCTTCACCATCAGAAAGGTGTGGAGGCGAAATAGACTCTTAATAGGAGACTATTTATTGCGTGGAAACACCGATGTGAAATAGATGAGGGGCTGGCCGATAACGATGGAATTTGTCCAATTTGATGTTGTTCCTCAGACCGCAAGTTCAACGGTGACCGCTGTGTGGTGCATCCACTTCGTGCATCGGGCCGCGTACGACGGCAGATGGAAGAGTATTAGCATCATTTGGCAATTGCCGCCGAGGATACTGGAAATTAGTCCCGAAGAATGGGGCGTAGGAAGATCTGCGGTTTGCCACGCAGATCGTCGATACATGCCGGTGCGTAGAGTGGAGGTCTGCTGATGAATCGCATGAGATATGTCTCGATCCTAATGATTGCCGCAGCCGCCTTTGTTTGTACACCCGATCTGAACGGACAGGCGTCGAAGGCCAAGAGGATCGACGAGCTCTTGTTGCCTCTTGGCAAATCGGGCCAATTTTCGGGCGTCGTACTTGCATCTGAGAACGGCAAGGTCATTTACGAAAAGGCCTTTGGGATGGCGAACGCGGAACTTAAGGTGCCGAACGCTGTGAATTCACGTTTCGGTATCGCGTCGATCACAAAACCGATGACCTCGGTCATTCTGTCCCGGCTTATTGAAGCTGGAAAGTTCGGGCTCGAAGTCAAACTAACCAAGTTCATCCCGGATTTTCCGAACGGCGACAAGATCACGGTCTCAATGCTTTCGACGCATCGCTCAGGGATACCTCACCGTGTGATGCCGCCAGAGTCGGAAACGCGCCGCTTTACTGCAGCCGAGTTCGTGGAAGAGGTAAAGAAAGCTAACCTGGCTTTCGAACCTGGATCGCAGAGGCTTTACAGCTCGGCGGGATATGCAGTTCTGGCCCGCGTACTTGAGATCGCGAGCGGTCAAACGTACGCCCAGTTGCTCATTAAATATGTATTCGAACCCGCCGGGATGAATGATTCCATCGATTGGGACAGTTCGATACTTATCGAACGGCGCGTCCACGACTATCTCCAAAGCGAGAACGGGCCGATCAACGCTCCCTACAAAGATTACTCGTTCCTTGTTGGGGGAGGATCGGTCCTCAGTACCGCGTCGGACGTGCACAAATTCGGTATTGCGTTGATTGACGGGAAATACGGTGAGGCCGCAAAGCGAAATTGGATACAGGATGGCGTGATGAGCGCCAGCGGAAGCACCAACGGGCGCCGGGCATACGTCGAGATCAAAGACGATAAGTCCTACGGGATCGCCGTACTTGCGAATATGGCAAGCGGCAGCTTTGATTTTGTACAGCGAGGCGTGACCGAAATACTGCAGGGCAAAGAGCCAACTGTAAAAACGCTGACGGTCCCCAAATTCGACCGGACAGCAAACAAGAACCTGGAGGAATTTGCAGGGTCGTATCGGCGAAACGATGGGGGTGGTTTCAACATCGTCTTGCGTGATGGCAGCTTGTTCTCGGGCGACATCAAACTCCTTTCGGTGAAGCCAAATTGTTTCTTCGACTTCCGTTTTTACGGGGACGTCTGCTTTTCCCGCGATGCCGGCGGTAAGGTGACCGGGATCAACTGGAAGGGACTGACCTTTGAATTGGCCGGAACAAGACAATAGAAAAAAACAGCGATGACCTGGAAACAAAAATGCGACGTTGATGAGCTGCTACTCCCGGTGCCGACCCAGATCGTGTCTAACGAAGAGTTCGATCCGCCTGACCAAACGCATGAGCAGCGAATGGTGGAGAATCGGCTGGAAGAGATCGCGGGCTCGGCGTCGAAAAAGCTGGGTATCGGACGACGAGAATTTCTTGCTTCGACCGGCGGAATGGCCGCGGCATTTCTCGCGATGAACAGCGTGTTCGGTAAGTTTTTCGAGGTTTCCGCGAGCGAGCTTTTCGAACCGCAGGCCGCGGGCGAACGATGGCCAAAGACGCCCTTCATTTTCGACATCCACACGCACCACGTTGCCGCTCCGAAGATCATTCGCACGCCGCTGCTTATTCCCGGCTACCGGCAGGCCGGTGCCGCGTGGGGGAATAAAGAGCTGGTAGGCCGCGAGCATAAATGGCAGGACCTTTATCTCGCTAATTACATCAAGGAGATGTTCCTCGACAGCGACACGTCTATGGCCGTGATCACGGGATTGCCGGCAAAGACCGACGACCAGAATGTGCTGACGCCGAACGAAATGATCGAGACTCGTGCCGAGATCAACGGGCTTGCAAAGTCGAAGCGTCTCATCGCACATGGGCTTTTTTCACCTGATCTTGGCAAGGCAAATCTTGAGGAGATGCATCGCCAGGCAGAGCAGTTGAAGCCGGAGGCGTGGAAGGGCTATCCGGGACAGCCGCTTGCAGACGGATCGGTCGGCTGGTGGATGGACGATGAGAAGGTCGCGTATCCGTTCTACGAATATTCGCGGAAGATCGGGATCAAGAACATCTGCGTTCACAAGGGTTTACCGCTGCCCGGCTGGGAGCTTGATCACAGTTCGCCTCGTGACGTCGAAAAGGCCGCAAAGGATTTCCCGAATCTGAACTTCCTGATCTATCACGCCGGCTTCAAGGGCGTCCGAGACGCAATGCCGGCGGTGCAGGATGATTTCAAGACTGTGACGGACATTCCCTGGATCAGCGACCTGTGTGCGATGCGGAAGCGAAATCCGCGAATGACCAATGTGTATATGGACCTGGGCACCACGTTCGGAATGACCGTCATCACACAGCCGAAATTGTGTGCCTATATGCTCGGGCTGATGATACGCGATTTCGGCGAGGACCATGTGCTATGGGGCACCGACTCGATCTGGTGGGGCTCGCCGCAATGGCAGATCGAGGCGTTTCGACGGCTGCAGATGCCGGAAGATTTCCAGAAGCGATTCGGGTTCAAGCCGCTCACGGACCGGGTCAAGGAGAAGATCTTCGGGCTGAATTCCGCGCGAGTTTACGGCATCGACGTCAAGGCAAAGATGAACGCCATCCCTGGCGACTACATGACGAAGCTCAAAGAAAAGTATCGAGCCGAAGGCGCGCGGCCGTCGAATACGCAATATGGGTGGATAAGAGCTCTTTGATGAGTCTTGGGAACATGGACCGATGAGGATTGCCGTCTCAACATGTTTTATTGTGCTCGCGATCGCGACCGTTGCCTTCGGGCAGGAGGCGATCGAGCCCCGACTTGTTACGCCGAGCGCGACAGATAAGTCGATCGACACGTTCGACACGCCGCATAGGATTTACCTGAATACAAAAGCCAAGCCACGAAAGCAGCTTGTAGTTTTCCTGCCGGGTACCGGAGGCGACGGTCGCGGTGGCCGCCTGGTAAGCCAGACCGCGGCGGACCTCGGTTACCACGCCGTCTCGCTCAGTTATCCAAGTTCGATCCCGGCGGCGATCTGCCAACGAGAGAACGATGCCGATTGCTTCGAAAAGTTTCGGATGGAAATAATCACGGGCGAAGATCGCTCGAAACTTATCAGCGTGAACCGGGCTAACAGCATCGAGAACCGGCTGCAGAAATTGGTTATCCACTTGAACGATAGACACCCGAAGGAAGGATGGGACAGTTTTCTCTCCGGAAAAAAGGAGCTGCTGTGGGACAGGATCGTGCTCACGGGCCAGTCACAGGGCGGGGGCCACGCGCCGCTTATGGCGAAGTATCGCAAGGTGGCGAGGGTGATCATGTACAGTTCGCCAAAGGACTACGACGTACGAAATAGCCGTCCTGCCGCGTGGTACAGCGATGGTAAAACGCCGATAGACCGCTTTTTCTCGTTCAACCACGTTCAAGACAAGCAGGGCTGCGACTATGCGCAGCAGCTTGAGGTACTTCGGGTAATGGGCTCGTACAAATTCGGCGAACCGGTCGATGTCGATAGGTCTGCACCGCCCTACAGGAACAGCCGCATTCTGGTTACGAACCATCCGGGAACGGAAATAACCTCGGCCGAGGCCCACACGATGATCATGGGTGATGCCAGAACGCCGAAGGGGGTTGACGGTGAACCGGTGTTCAAACCTGTCTGGATCTACATGTTTACGAAGGAATAGATAGTGACGACGGACTTGGTCAGAAGAGCGATCCCCTTGCTCGCCATACTGCTGGTGTCGGCCTTTCAAGTGTCGCTGCAGACTGGTGCGGGCGACAGGGTGAACGTTGCAGGTATGGCGCTTATCCCGGGCGCTACGTTTGAAATGGGACAGGATGCGGGTGAGATACCAAAGCTGATGAAAAAGTTCGGGGTCAGTCGGGCGGAACTTTTTCAGGAGGAGACCCCAAGGCATCGCGTGACGATCGGCTCATTCTATATCGACCGAACAGAAGTTACGAACGCCCAGTTCAAGAGCTTTGTCGACAAGAATGCAGCGTGGCAGAAGGATAAGGTCGCGACCTCATTCCACAACGGCAAATACCTTCAACATTGGAATGGAAATGAATATCCGGCCGGCACGGGCGATCGTCCAGTGAACTTCGTTACCTGGCAAGCCGCCGCCGCGTACTGCTCGTCACTTGGAAAGCGTCTGCCGAGAGAGGCCGAATGGGAATATGCGGCACGCGGCGGGCTCGAAGGCAAGGCGTTTCCATGGGGTGACGAGATGCCCGACAAGACGAGAGCCAACTATGGCGCAAGCGAGATCGAGGGGCCGACCAGAGTTGGGAGCTATTTGGCGAACGGCTATGGGCTGCACGACATGGCGGGGAACGTTTGGGAATTCCTTGCCGACGAATGGCAAAAATATCCGCTCGATTCCGGGACCGATCCGACCAGCCTTTTCAAGGACCGCTCGTTTCTTGCAGTGAAAACGCGGCGGGCATTGCGCGGGGGCAGCTTCGACGGCGGCGCCGTTAATCTTAGAGTCACCTATCGCGACAGTCACATGCCCGATAATGCGGTCGAGCATGTTGGATTCCGGTGCGCGATGACGAGCCCGCAGCAGTCGGAGGCGGTGAACGAATTACTCAGGATCCACTATGCCGACCGGGCTTCGCATTTTGGCCGGGACGCGGCCTCATTGGTCGCGAGATTCTCGGATGATCACACGAACATCTCAGACGGCCGGGTGAGTCAGCCACGGCATGAGGTTTTCCGCAGGCAAATGCAGGCGTATTTTGACGCGTCGACATTCCTTGAATGGGACGACATCGCCCCGCCGGTCATACACATCTCTGACGACGCTTCGATGGCTCATGTGATCGTGCAGAAGAAGGTGAGGCTGCGGGCCAGGAACGCGGCCGGCGTTGAGGAAGAACGAGCCGATGTTTTCGCCTGGCTTTCGACGTATCGAAAGATCGGCGGACAGTGGAAACTTACAACGATCACGTCGACCAACACACCGGAGGACGACAAGTGATCAGATCGATCCTTTGCATCATCGTCCTGGGCACTGTGTTGGCGATCGATGCCGCCGGGCAGCATGATCATGGTTCGCGATCGTACGGGGCTGCAACCAACTTCAAGGATCTTTCCGCTCCGCCGCTGATGAAGAACATAGGGACGGCGACGATCAAGATAACCACGAAAGATCCGCGGGCCCAGCTGTTTTTCGATCAGGGATTGAATCTGCTCCATTCATTCTGGGACATGGAAGCCTATCGCGCGTTTCGGGAGGCGTCGCGGATCGATCCCAACGCCCCGATGGCGTGGTGGGGCATCTACAACTCGCTGGCCCAAAATCCGCAAGAGATGGCGGACGAGCGGGCGGCGGCCTTGAAAAAGGCGGTCGAATTGCTGCCGACGGCAAGCGACCGCGAGCAGTATTACATCCGCTCGATCCAGCTTCTCGCGGAACCGGGCAAAGGACGATCGGCCTGGATTTCAGAACTCGAAGCCCTGATCAGCAAGTATCCGGACGAGGTCGAAGCCCAACTGCTACTCGCCAACTCGCTTGCATCAGCACCATCAAGTTACCTTCCGGACGGACGTCCGCGTGACGGGAAAATGTATGGGCGGGCGATCCTGCAGAACCTCCTGAGGACACACCCCGAGCATGCCGCGGTCCATCACTATTGGATCCATGCCGCCGAGAATGGGCCGCGTGCGGTCGAGGCATTGGCAAGCGCCGAGAAGCTCGAGAAGATGGCACTGAATTCCGGGCATATGTTACATATGCCTGGCCATATATATTATCGGCTGGGAATGTATGACCGAGCTCGCACCGCGTTTATCGCTTCGCTCGATCTCGATCTCCGGTACATGCAGGAGAACAAGATCCATCCGATCAACAACTGGAATTACACACACAATCTGGACTATCTGGTCGCGAACAGTGCCGAGCAGGGCCGGTTCAAAGAAGCCGAAAAATACGCAAAGATGCTCGCCGAGATCCCCTCGGACGATTCGCGGATCAGGTCCACTGGTCTCGGCTATATGTTGTACGGCGGAGACACCGCTTTGGTGAGGCTGCGGATGCGGTTCGGGATGTGGGATTCGGCGATAAAAGAGATCGAGAAAGCCGCTGCCGGCGATTCGCTATCGGCCAAATACAAAGCCGCGATGCTTGCATATCTCAGAGGCATGAGCGCGGTCGAGAAGAATGCTGTTGCGGCGGCCGCGATCAACCGCGAGGCCCTGCAAAAACTGAGCGACGAAATGGCGGCTTCGCGCGGATCAAACGCTTCGGACTGGTATTTCGGCCACGCCACGCGTGTGGCCGCCGTCCATGTCCTTGATCTGACCGGATCGATCGCGAGTATCAGGGGCGATCACGATGAGGCTGTAAAGCTATTGACCGAAGCATCGATCCGCGAGCGAGACCTCGGCTATTGGGAGCCTCCGCACTACACCCGTCCGGTGCTGGAGAGTCTAGGGCACGCGCTGATCCGCGCAAAACGGTATGACGAGGCAGCCGCAGCTTTTGAGGAAATACTCCACCTCAGGCCCAGAAGCGGATTCGCTTTCCGTGGACTGGTCGAGGTGCACAAACTCTCCGGAAACGTAAAGGCGTTGGCCGAGGCAAGGAAGAACCTGGTATCCGCTTGGAAAGAGGCGGACCAGGAAGTTGCGGGGAGTCTGGAATGATGATGCTGTCCATGCGATCGGTCATTACTTTGTTCCTGCTGGTTGTCTGTCCACTTGGCGGGCATTCGCAGGTTAATTCGAAAGCGGCCGTTTCCGGTAGCGAGCGGATCAAAAAGATCGACGATACGCTTTCGGCCCTTGTGGCGGACGGATTCGACGGCGTCATATTCATAAAAAGCAAAGACACCGTTTTGTTGCACAAAGCCTACGGATTTGCGGACCGGGCATCGGGCCGAACAATGAAACTCGATACCGGCTTCGATATCGGTTCGCTTGTGAAGCCGTTTACTAAGGCGGCGATCCTGAAATTGCAGGAACGGGGCAAGCTTTCGACATCCGATACACTTTCCAAATATTTCAAATCAGTTCCCGAAGACAAGGCCGTGATAACGATTGACCAGATCATAAGGCACACGGCCGGCCTTCCGGACTCCTTTGGGTCCGATTACGCCGTGATGACCGCGGACGAATTGTTGGCAAAGGTCCTGGCGGCATCATTGGTAAGCAAACCCGGAGAGAAGCGAAACTACTCGAACTCAGGCTACAGCCTACTGGCGATGATCATTGAGAAAAGGAGCGGGAAACCGTACGAAGAGTTCGTCCGTAAAGAGATATTTGAGCCCGCGGGCGTGCGACGGATCGGATATTCATTGGCCGGCTGGAGAAAGGCCGATCTTGCCGTCGGATCTTTCGATGGAAAACCGTGGGGAACGCCGCTCGATAAAACGTGGGCCAAGGACGGGCCTTATTGGAACTTGCGAGGGAACGGCGGGATGCTTGCAACGGCTGAAGAGACCTCGCGGTGGTTCGAAGCAGTTCTCGACGGAAAAGTTCTCGGCCCTGCGGCCCTAAAGGAGTTTCTCGACAGCAGCTCCGGAATCTCACAGACGCTCGGGCTTCGGGTAGTCGGTGTTGTCGGCGGCAACAACGTCTTTAATTCGTTGCAGTACAGTGTGATCGAGCCCGATTTCCATTTCCAATTAGCTTCCAGCAATTCGAAACAGGCGGCCGAGGACGTCTGGCTGAAGTTTCGCGATGAGCTTTTCGCACTCGCGAAAGAGAGTAGTCCGGCGGTCAAAAACAAATAATATGAGAATAGTTTCAGCTTTCTTTCTATCGATCTTATTGGCCGTGTGGGGCCATGCCCAAACGACGGCGTTCGTCGGTGTGAACGTCATACCGATGGACCGTGAAAGGGTCCTGGAGAATCAGACGGTCGTTATCAAGAACGGCGTTATCGCTGAGATCGGCGAAGCGGGCAAGGTAAAGGTGCCCAAAGATGCGGCGGTGGTCGACGGAAAAGGCAAATACCTGATGCCGGGTCTCGTCGACATGCACACGCACTTGCTATCGGATTCGGACGAGTTTCCCGATTCCATCGCACCGGACGAACTCCGAATAATGGTGGCCAACGGCGTGACGACCGTGCGGTTCATGATCGGTACTCCGGAGTTGCTCAAGTATCGAGCGCAATCGGCGGCGGGCGAGATCGTGGCGCCGACGATCTGGGTGGCGTCACCTCACCTTACGGGCCGTGAGCAGGGGAACAACTTCGTTGTGAAGACGCCGGATGAGGCTCGCGAGGCAGTCCGCAAGTCTAAGGCCGCTGGGTACGATTTCATCAAGATCACAACTTTCGTTCCATCGCTCGTTTATGAATCGGCGATCGAAGAAGCGAGGAGGGTCGGCATTCGCGTTGTCGGCCATGCCGACCGCGAGTACGTCACGGCCCCGCGTGCATGGAAGGCCAAGCAGCAGATCGAGCATCTCGACGGCTACATGGAGCAGATACTCCGGGACGATTCGCCCATGAAGGGTTCGGTGTCGGACCTATACATGGGCAATCCAAAGAACTGGGAAAGCATCGATTTCATCGACGAAGCTAAGATCCCGATAGTCGCGAAAAAGTCAGTGGAGGCAAATCCCTTCTCAAATCCGACACAGCACTTTTTCAAGAACACTTTCGCACTTCCCCGGAGCGAAGAATCGATCCGCGCGCAGCCGGATTTCCGATTCTATCCAAAGAAAGTCCAGGACCAGTGGCTCGGCTGGTACAAACGGGCAGCGGTTATTAACCAGGTATCGGCGGAGCGCAAGATGAAATGGATCGATGCCCGCAATAAGCTGATCAAAGCGATCCACGACAACGGCGGCAAACTTATGACCGGCTCCGACACTCCGGAGTTTCTGTGGCTCTACGGTTTTGCCATGCATCACGAGATTAAGGCGCTTCGCGACGCAGGCATCGGCAATTACGCTGCCCTGGCCGCGGCGACGCGCAACCCTCAGGAATTTCTAGGGATGCTGGACAAGGTCGGAACGGTCGAGAAAGGTAAGCGAGCCGATCTGATACTGCTTAATTCAAACCCGCTTGACGATGTAACAGCGACTTATGACCGCGCCGGTGTAATGCTTAAGGGCAAATGGTACCCACAGGCTGAGTTGAACGGATGGTTGGACGAGATCGCTCCGAAGATCGCCGGATCTCAGGTGGAACACAAACAATAATATGCTCAGAAGACTGCAGTTTGTGGGTGTGATCCTGGCGGCGAGTGTCACTGCAGGATTACTTGCGCTTGGGTGCCGGACGGTCGAACCCGCCTCGTTTATAGCAACAGGCGATATGAATGAGGAACTCCCTCAGGGCAAATCCGTCGAGGTCCGGTATATCGCAAACGAAGGTGTTTTGATCTCATCTCGCGACAAGCGCGTGCTGATCGACGGCCTTCATCGAAAATACGACGATGCCTACGCATACCTTCCGGACGATGAGCGCGAGAAGATCGAGGCAGCTAAACCGCCATTTGAAAACATCGATCTGATCCTTGTATCGCATTATCATGGCGATCATTTTCATCCTGAGTCGGTCGGCCGATATCTTCAGAGCAGTCCGAAGTCGCTCCTGGCAACGTCGGAACAGGTGGTAGCGGAGGTCGCCGCCAAGTTTAGCTCTTATGCGACGATCAAGGGCCGGATCGCGCCTGTCACTTATTCCTTCAAGGAGCGGATCACCAGAAATGTCGGCGGTATCGATGTCGAATTCCTCAGTGTCGGCCACGGCACGGGACGTTTTGCCGCGATCCAAAATCTCGCCCACGTCTTTACCCTTGGCGGGAAGAAGTTCCTGCATGTGGGTGACGCTGAAATGTCGGTGCCACTATTTGATCATTACGACCTCGACAAGCAGGGGATCGACGTTGCGTTCATGCCCGCCTGGTTCCTTACAAATGCCGAAGGCCGAACGATTATCCGAGAGCACATTAAGCCGAAACATATCATCGCCGTACATGTCGGGCCGACCGAGGCCGCGTCCCTGGAACAACAGATCAAGGACGAGTTCCCGGACGCCGACGTGTTCGGAACGATGCTTGAAAAAAGGGTCCTATGAACTTTCGAAGTAAGATAGCGGGAATATTTACGACACTTTTGATTGCAGGTTCTTGGATCGCCGGCATCGCGAATGCTCAACAGGCCCAGGAGGTCGGTTGGAAGAATGGAGATGTATCACTCACGGGCTCCCTTTATCTGCCTGAAGGCAACGGCCCGTTCGCGGCCGTTATAATTCTGCACGGTTCCGGGACGCTTCCGCGCACCGACAAGCTATATCGAGAACACGCTGAGAGGTTGACCAAGAGCGGGATCGCGGTGCTTCTTTACGATAAGCGAGGGGTTGGGTCGTCAACGGGAGATTGGAGAACGGCGGACCTCAACGATCTTGCGGCCGACGCTGAACAAGGGGTTAAGTTTCTCCGCGGACACAAACAGATCGATGCGAAACGCATCGGATTGCTGGGCATCAGCCAAGGCGGATGGGTATCGGTCATTGTCGCCTCTCGAGTGCGGGACCTCGCCTTTATCGTGTGGCTTTCGGGCACGCCGCTCACGCCGGCCGAGCAGGGACACTTTGTTCTGCAGGATGCTCTTCGTCGAAAGAACCATGATGATGCCGCGATCGCGAAGGCGACGGAACTTGATCGTTTGATCACGAACGTGTACCGGACCGACAGCGGCTGGGATGATGCGGCGAAGCGGCTCGAGCCATTTAAGGGTGAACAATGGTTCAAGGATGCTTCTTTGGGTCTTCAGGCCCGCGATTCGTGGAATTGGCAATGGTATCGACGCTTCATGGACTACGATCCGATCCCTGAGCTGAGGAAGATCTCGATCCCACTACTTGCCGTTTACGGGGAGCAGGATCAGATAGTACCGGTAAAACGAAGCATTTCAATATTGGATGAGCTTAGAGTCGCGTTTAGGCGCGACATAACAACGGTCTTACTTCCCGGCCTGGGCCATGATCTATCGATCCGCCGCGGGCCGCCGCCCGAGAAATACTGGCAGGATTTGACGGGCTGGCTGCAGCAAAAGATCCTGAAACCCGGCGCCGCCAAGGCGCCGTAATAAACAAACGAGGAAAAATTCGCATATGAAAAAATTCGCATTTCTGGCCTTCTTGGCCACGATCATGTCCGTTCCGACGTTCGCTCAGAAAGCAGATGACAAGGGCCTTGTACTTGGCGTCGTCCAGACATTATTCGACGAGATGGCCGCCGCCAATGCTCCCGGGATCCTTGCGACCGGCACGGCCGATAACCAGCTTGTTGCGATCCAAAAAGGCCGCGACGGAAAGAACCGCATCTCAGCGATAAATGGTGAGCAGTTCACGAAATTCTTCACAAAACCCGGCGCGATAAAAGAAGTTATGTACGACCCGAAGGTCGTCATCGACGGTGATTGGGCGATGGTCTGGGGACGATACGTGTTTTTTGCCGAAGGCAAGCTGTCGCACTGCGGCATTAACCAATTCAATCTAGTTCGAACGGATGCCGGCTGGAAGATCGCCAACGGTGCATCGACGATCGACCCGAATGCCTGCAATGAAAAGGAAAAGGTGATGAAGCCCTAAGCAAGATGATCAGATGAGGGAGTGATGTTATGAGGAGTATTTGTTCAGCAGTTTTTGCACTCATTGTTCTTTCCGGAGCGGCTGGTGCGCAAAGTGTCACGCCTGAAATGCGGACCGCAGCGAACGACGCTTACCAGAAACAGGACTGGAAGGCCGCTGCAGCCGCTTACGAATCGATCGTAAAGGCGGAGGAGAAGAATGCGGGTGCGAACTACCGTTTGGGCATCGCGCTGTTGAACCTGAACGATGGAACGAAAGCGGCGAAACCTCTGGAAGCGGCAATGACGATCTCGCCGAACGCCGTTTTCGCTCTTGCGCTTGCCCGTGCCTACGCGAAAAGCGGAAATAAGGAGAAGATGTACGCGATCTTCGAGCAAAGCCTGAAGCTCGGCGGTATCGGTGCCGAATCGCTGAACGATGAAAAGGATTTTGCGTCCGTGAAAGGTGAGCCAAAATTTGCAGAATATGTGAAGAAACTCGATACGATCGCAAATCCCTGCCGCAACCGACCGGAGTTTCGGCAATTCGATTTTTGGATAGGCGAATGGCTGCCGCAGAATGCCCAAGGCGTGACGGTCGGGACCAGCAGCATTCAACTGATCCTGAAGGACTGCGTCATCTTTGAGAACTGGAATACGCCGGTTTCCGCCGGAAAGAGCTTCAGCCTGTTCGACGCGAAGATCGGCAAGTGGCGGCAGACTTGGGTCGATGGCAGCGGGAACATCACCAACTATTTCGGCGGCCTCGAGGACGGGAAGATGGTGCTCGTCGCAGAGGTCGAAAACAACGGCACCAAAGGCCTGCAACGAATGACATTCACAAAACTTGATGACGGCAGCGTTCGCCAGCACGGCGAAGGCTCGACCGACAGCGGCAAGACCTGGACCACTAGTTACGATTTCAAGTACGTACGAAAGAAATAGGAGTTCTTATGAAGGCCGCGATCATTCTGGTTTTTACATTCCTTCTCGCATTAACCCTACTTCTGCCTTCAAGCAGATATGTGCCCGAAATGGCGGTAACCGCACAAGTTTCGCCGACTCCGGTGGCGTTCGACCAAGCTGCCGCCCTAGCGAAACTTCGCGAGCAGATCAAGGGGCGTGAGAACGAGCCGGCGACGGCGGTATTCAAGAATATCCAGACGATGAAGAATACGCCCGCGGGACGGCTGCTTTCTGTTATGGAGATGGGGTTCGCGCGATCGCTCGGCGTCACGTGTACACATTGCCACGTGCCGGAGAAATGGGATTCGGAAGACAAACCGCAGAAGCAGATCGCACGCGAAATGTCCGCTATGGTCTCAACGATCAACCGAGACCTTTTAAGAAACATTAAGAATCTCAAAAGCGAGGCCCCGATCGTGAACTGTACGACCTGTCACCGCGGCGAGGTCAAACCGGCGCTGAATTTGCCGCCTAAGTGATGGATGAAAGAATGGAACGACGCAACTTTCTTGGGCTAGCTGCAGTAGGTGTTTCGGGGCTTGTGCTCCGATCGGACGCTGCCCCGACACCGCGAAGTCACGATGCGGATGATGCAGAGTCACTTCACTCTCTGCTAAGCGGTGACGATCTGAAGCCGACAGTCTCTCGCGAGTTAGGCCCGTTCTATCGCTCGGGTGCTCCGTATCGGGCAAAGCTCACGCCGCCCTTCGAGCCCGGGACCATTTTGGTCGTGACCGGCCGCATTTGGTCATTTACCACCAAGAAACCGATCGCGGGTGCGTCCCTCGACCTCTGGCAGGTTGATAACCAGACGAAGGATTATTCAAACGGAAACGGAGATTTCAAGAATCGGGCCCGCCTGCTGACCGACGAAACCGGTGGATACGAATTCG
The DNA here is from genome assembly GCA_016716365.1 of Chloracidobacterium sp. GTDB lineage: Bacteria > Acidobacteriota > Blastocatellia > Pyrinomonadales > Pyrinomonadaceae > OLB17. The sequence goes on from JADJWM010000017.1 coordinate 586,021, forward strand.
AGACTGTTCACCCGGTTCCTTACTCGCCCGGCCCGAATTTCTGGCGGTCGCCGCATATTCACTTCATTGCGACTGCTGCGGGGCACCGGCGGTTGGTTAGCGAACTGTTCTTTAAGGGTGACGAAAAGCAAGACATAGACTCGCTATTCCATCCCTCACTCGCAATGTCTGTCGAGAAGCGTAAATTGAACGGACAGGCGTATGAGCATGTTGTATTCGACATCGTGCTGGAAGGCTCGGCGCGTTAGTCGTAGGGAGGTGTCAGGTGAAGAGGATCATAATTCTGAGTTTTGTGTTGGCAACTCTTCACACGTTCGCTCAAGCCCAGTCGGTTCGCGTGACGATCGATAACAACGGTTGGAAACTGATTGGCGATCTTCAGAAGCCCCAAGATGTCAAAGCTGCTCCGGCTGTGCTGCTGCTTCATAAGGCTGACGGCTCGCGGGATGAATACAAGGAGCTTGCGGGGCTGCTTGCCGCAAAAGGCATAGCCTCGCTCCGGATCGATCTTCGTGGCCATGGAGAAAGCATTAACAAAGGCGATTTTGGGCCGCCGTTTGACGAGAAAATGCGGGCGATCCTGGCTGGAACCGATTCTGATATCTCGGCGGGCATTACGTATCTCAAGGCTCAGGACGGGATCGATCCAAACCGGATCGGTGTCGTTGGGTCGAGCTATAGCGGCGAGTTCATGGCGATCGCCGGACGCAAAAATAGTTACCAAAAGGCATATGTCGAGCTTTCGCCCGGATCCTTCAGCGAAGAGTCAATAAAGAACATTGATCCGAGCGGTGCCACCTGGCTTTTCGTGCGATCCGTGGACGAGCCGCATCTTAAGGGGCTTCACGAAGACATCAGGAAAGTAAGTAAGACGGCTCAACTCTATGAAGTCCCCGGAAAAGAACACGCCAGCCGACTTCTGCCGGCCATTCCCGGCCTGACGGAAATGATCGCCGTTTGGTTCAAACACAATCTTTGAGTAACTATGCGAAATACGATATTGACCCTCATCATCCTGATATTTTCGATGGCCGGATCGGCCCAGAAAGCCCCCGAAACGAGTTGGGTTTCGTCCCCGATGGCCCCTCAATATTTCGCGGTCGCGGTCGGCGACATGGATCGTTCCGTTTCATGGTACAGGACCGTTTTCGGACTAAAGCAGTTGGACGATCAGAAGGACCCGAAAGGCGTGTGGCGCATCGTGAACCTCACGTCGGACGCTCTTTTCATTGAACTGATTTGGGACAGCCGATGTAGCAAACAGGAGAATGCACGAGGTTTCGCCAAGGTCGGGTTCTCGGTAACGGACGTTCGGGAAATTGCAAAGCGCGTCGAATCGGCTACCGGAGAAAAGCCAAGAGTCATCGAATTTGAAAAGCACAAGCTGCGTATCCTTCAGCTTCGCGACCCGGATGGAAACGTCCTTCAATTCGCGTCGCCGCTCGACGGACGCACTGCAACTGACTGAGCTAAGTTTGCGTAGGCAGCAAGCGAAAGGACAAGCAAAGCCTCTATGACAAACGGAAACCGAACAAGAATTGTTACTGCCGCTCTCGCCATTTTTTGCGCATTAAATGTAATTGGCCAGCAACCGGTTGTCGGGGATGCGGTTGATAACGGTTTACGTTTCGGGAAATACGAAGTTGGGTTCAGGTACGACTACTCCCTCGATGCGTCGAGAAAGTGGGAACCGTGGCCCTTCAAGGATGGCGAGAAAGCATCATCGGACAGGCGACCTATCCGTCTGGCGATCTGGTACCCGGCGGAGGCCGGCCCGGCGGAACGGATGCCTTTTCGAAATTACATTGAGCCGATCGCGCCGGACGCGTACTATGCCAAGCTGAACGACGTGATGAAGGTCTACGACATGTGGTCCAACAACGGAATGTTCGATAAGGACGGCAAAACGATCGACAGTCTGTTGAAATTTCAGACAACTGCCCTCAGCGACGCAAAGCCAAAAAAAGGCAAGTTTCCCTTGATCATCTACTGCTCCGGATGGTTTTCACGATCGCCTGACAACTCCGTTATGGCCGAGTTTCTTGCTAGTCATGGCTTCGTGGTCATGACCGTTCCGCAGCTTGGAACCGGAAGTACAGTATTCGATTTCAAGGTTAGCGAGGAGCGGATCTGGACGCAGGTAAACGATCTGAAATTTGCACTTGACCGAGCAAGGAGCTTTGACAACGTTGACGCGGAAAGAGTGGCGGCCGTCGGGTTCAGCATTGGTGGGATCGTCGTTTTGTGGCTAAGCCAGATCGATGACCGCATTGACGCGATCGCTGGGCTTGACGGTTCGTATGTATTTAAGGAGTGGACAGAATTGGCGAAGAAGGGCGTGACCAGGCCGCGAAAGGGATTTCCGATCTTAACGATGTATCGGGGCCATGAATCCCTTTCGTCCAACATCGACCTAATGTTTATCGAAGCGCTGGATTGGGCGGATCGTTCCGTGATCGAGGTGCCGAAGGCGACTCACGGAGAGTTTTCCGATGAGGCGTTTCTCTACAGTAGATTGGGCTATCCGTGGAAACATTCGAAGTACAACACGGTCTCCGAGGCGACCAGAGCATACTACTCGGTAAACCATTCGGTCAGGGCTTTTTTCGACGCTGTCTTGGGTGGAGACCAAAAAACGACCGTAGAGGATTCATTAAGAAAACCTGTTGGGGCCTTTGGATTGAAATACCGACGTCTTGAGGCGAGAAAATAGCATTAGAAAGGAAAGATCGTTCCAAATCCCTATGAAAACTAAGACAACAATAGCCCTGACGCTAGCGATTGCACTAGCATTAGTTCCGTTCTCTCAAGCACGTGGACAAAAGGCTATCGCCACCGCCGGGACCAATGTCCTTAAGAAAGAGCTTCAGCTCAAGCTTGACGAGTGGCACAAGGCCGGGAAGTTCCCCGGAGCAACCCTCGGCGTTGTTATGCCGAACGGTGAATCGTTTGGGCTTGCGGTCGGATATTCGGATCGCGACGCCAAAACACCTATGAAGCCGAACGACCGGATGCTGGCCGGAAGCACCGGCAAGACCTTCGCCGCCGCCGTTGCATTGCAGTTGGTGAAAGAGGGGAAGATCGGCCTTGACGACAAGATCGAGAAGTATTTCGGCAAGGAACCATGGTTTTCGCGGCTGCCGAATTCAAAGGACATCACCGTTCGGATGCTAATGAATCACACCAGCGGACTTGTTCGATACGAATTCAAGGAAGAGTTCACGACTTTTCTGACAGCAAATCCGATGAAGGTCTGGACCCCGGAGGAACGGCTCGCATATTTATTTGATGCCAAGGCACCGTTCGAGGCCGGGAAAGGCTGGGACTACTCGGACACGAACTACATCGTACTCGGGATGATCATCGAGAGGGTGACAGGAAAGGCGTTTTACGACGAAGCCCGCAGTCGGCTGATCAAAAAGCACAAGCTGAACGACACGATCGCACAGGAAGGCCCCGAAATGAAAGGAGTGGTTCAGGGCTATGCCGGCCCGCAAAATCCCTTCGGCGGCAAAGATGCGATGATCGAGAACGGGAAGTTCGTCGTCAACCCGCAGCTTGAGTGGACGGGCGGCGGATGGGCCTCCACGGGTCAAGACCTTGCCAGATGGGCGAAGCTCTATTTTGAAGGAAAGGCGTTTGACGGGTCGCTCCTGCCGCAAATGCTGGACGGCGTCCCTGCGAGGCTCGGGCCTAATGTTAAGTACGGCCTTTGCGTGATCATTCGACCGACCACGGCGGGGATCACGTACGGACACAGCGGATTCTTTCCGGGTTACATGACCGACATGATGTACTTTCCCGATCACAAAATAGCCGTCGCCGTACAAGTAAATACGAGCGCGCCTGGAACGCTCGGCGGCAAGTCCCCGGCTCGGTTGCTGGCGGAGATCGCAGCTATGGTCAGCCCGGCCGCTCAGCCTGCGTCGAACTAATGACGGGGCGCGTCGGTCAAATACGATTCCGCTACCATCCGCGAATCTGACCTAGGAGAATGGAGGTTATGCGCGAGAGTTGGCAATTGAAATTAATCGGGTTTACGCTTCCGGTGTTCTGCACATTCGCACTACTGATCGCATTGCCGATGCCGCTGATCAAGCATGAGGTAATGGCGCAGACCGCCCCGAATAAGCCCGGGCGAAAGCAGATCACCATCCCGTTCGAGATCCAACAAGGACACATTTATGTGGATGCCTTCGTGAATGAACGCGGCCCCTACCGTTTCATGGTCGATACCGGTGCTTCCGGCGATGGCAGAGCAGATATACGGCTTGTTAAAGAATTGGAACTTCCGACCACAGGAACCACGACCAACAGCGACGGCGTCAACACCGCGACCGTTCCGACGGTGGAATTCGACTCGCTAAGGGTGGGCACGTTCATGCGACGCAAACTCGAAGTGCTGGCCCGGGACTATAACGCGCGCGCTGCGACGGGCACGAAGTTTAGGATGGGGATCATCGGCAGGGATTTTTTCTCAGAGCACCTTCTAACGATCGATTATGTCCGGAATGAGATCACGATCTCCAAGGGTTCATTGGATGGGTCCGAGCGTAACACCATGCGCTATGAAACCGCATTTGTTGTGCCCTTGCGCGTCGGACTTTTTGAGGCGGTCGGAAGCCTTGATTCCGGATCAAACCTTGAAATGCATTTACCGATGGCATGGGCCAAAAGGTTGGGTCTGCAAGACCTAAAGGAGGCGGGCGAAGGCCGCAGAGCCAACACGGTTTTCAAGCTCTTTTCGACTGACTCGGCGATACCCGTAGAAATTGCAAGGAATAAGACCGCTTTACAAAAAGCAAGATTCTCGGAATTGGTTGATCGCATCAACATAGGCGGCGCTTTTCTCGTCGCGAACCGCTGCGTCATGACACTCGATCAGCGAAACCGACTTGTCAGGCTGCGCTGCGCAAACAAGTAGTCAGGACGGGCGGCAAGTTAAGGAACAGTCGTATTAATAAGAGCAGCGGGACAGTAACTGCTCCCGGCTGTCCGAAAACATCGAGTAGCGGTGTATTAATTGCAGATCTATAAGTGAGGTGTGCTCATTAAGTGACTGGAATTCGCTCTTGGTCAGTGGCCGGACCGCTAACCCTTCTCATTTTGACTCAAGGTGTCGTTTTCGGAGCGGTATCCATTGCGAATGAAAAGGCGATCTCGAGCGCCGAATGGAAGGCGGACATCGCGGAATTGGTCCGACTTCTTGAGGACAATCACCCACATCCCTATACAAGGATATCGAGACAGAAGTTCAACTCTCAGCGGCAGGCCATCGAAAGGGACCTCGACCGACTGACGCAGCCGGAGATCGTGGTTCGTTTGATGAATCTCGTTAGCTCGATTCGCGACGGCCACACCGTACTCTATCCTTCCGGTAAAGTGGAGTTCCGAAAATGGTTTCCGATCTCATTTTATAAGTTCGGCGACGGGATCTACGTCGTCGCCGCGGAAGGCCAGTATCGCGACTTGATCGGAACAAGGGTCACACGGATCGGTGAAACTGAAGCCGAGAGCGCCTTTGAACGAACGGCGGATATGCTGGGGTCGGACAACGAGTTTGGAAGATCGTGGAATACGTTCTATCTTAGCAGCGGCGACACACTTGCCGCGATCGGTGTGATCAAGAATGCCGAAAAGCTCCCGATCGTTGTCCAGGGCCGCGACGGCCGAAGATCTGAGACGGTCGTCACCGCAAACGACTTGCCGTTCAGCCTGGAACATCGATTCTGGGGTGAGATGTATCCGCCTGGTTCCGACGAGGCCGCGGATCACGTTTTTGCCGCGTTCGATAACCAAAGGTCGCTGCTTGAGTGGCGCCGCAGTGAACCGAAGGATCTTGTTAACCTTCCGCTGCATCTCAGGTCCAGGAGGGCCTATTGGTACCAATACCTTCCCGACAAGCGAACGATGTACGTTCACCTGACGCACGTGACGGACGGAGGCCGTGGTGAGTTCAAGTCGTTCGCGGAGTTCTACGATCATGTTTTCAAGGTCGCCGAAGAGAACAAGGTTGAAAAATTCATCCTCGATATCCGCTATAACTCAGGCGGCGACGGCACAGTACTGATCCCGTTCGTGCACAAGTTCATAAAGAGTCCGTTGTTTGAACAGCCCGGGCGGCTGTTTACGATTACCGGCCGCAAAACCTATAGCGCCGGCGTCATGCTCTACGACCTGATGTTGAAGCATACCAACACCGTTCTGGTAGGCGAACCAGCAGGCGCAGCAAGAAACAGCTACGGCGATGCCGGGACTTTCGTCCTGCCGAATAGCCGGCTTCGAGTGGATATCTCGACCGTTCATTGGCAGCTCACAAATTCCGCCGACAAGAGCCTCTTCCAGCCGGTCGACATTCCGGCTGTGTTTACCAGTTCCGACTATTTCGAAGGCCGTGACCCGGCGGTTGACCAGATCCTGGCATTGCAGGGCCGATACGAGTCGCTGCCTGAGATACTCCGTGCAAAAGGGGGCCAGGCGGCAAAGAAGGAGTATGCGGATCGACGGTCACGTAACGGCAGGTACACGTGGTGGAAGGCCTTTGACGAGGGACCGATGCGGTTTGCCGCACGTGATCTGATGGCCGGCGGTAAAGCCGCCGACGGCAAAGCCGGCTTCGAAATATTACTTGAACAATATCCGGAGTCGTGGCGAGCATGGCGGGATTACGGCAATTCTCTTCTATCACTTGGCGAAAAACAGGAGGCACTCCGTTGTTATAAGCGCGGCCTTGCCATCAATCCTGGGTATGAAGAGTTTAGTAGAAGGATCCGCGAACTGGAGGGCGAGTGACCTTAAGTCAGTCGGCGTTGGACGGTGGGATCAGCGTTAAGAACGTAATTCTTGCAATAATTCTCGCGACTGTGGTCGTCGCTGACGTGGCGAGCGCGCAGCGGCGGGGATTGACCGTGTCGTTCGGTGATTCAGCCAGCATCTTTAACACATTTACTTTCTCACCCGATGGAAAGAGGCTCTATACTTCGGAGCGAATCGTGTCGAGGATGGAAAATGGACGGCCGATCTTTGAAACGTGGGGTGATAACCGTCCAAAGACATCGATCTTTGAATATCAGATCGTGAATGGAGAGTTGACGGGCAGGAAGGAAGTTGAATTCGCGGACGGCGTCCACGATTTTGCACCGCACATGAACTTCGCGGGAACCCGGATCTATTTCAATTCGCGAAGGCCATTGGCCGACGAGGAAAAGAGCGATGGGAAACTCCATAGCTGGTACTCCGAAATTCAGAACGGCAAGTGGTCCCGCGCAAAACAAGTCGAAGGCATCAATCTGGCGGGTGTTCACACGGCGTATGTTCAGGAACTTGATGACGGCAGTCTGGTCTTTCAATCAGATCGGGCCGGGTCTGTCGCCGGCCGAGGCGGGGGCCCGAGTCTCGATCTGTGGATAACGAGGCGGTTCAATGGTCGGTACCTCGAGCCGGAGAACCTTCGCAGCATTAATTCAGAGTATGACGAGGGCGCATTCGTGGTCTCGAAGAATGGAAAGCTTTTGATCTTCACGAGAGTGGTCGAACGCGAAATGGAGGTGTGTGTATCCGTCAAGAAACAGGGCGAATGGGAGCCGCCTCGCCCGCTGCACCTTACGAGTGCTTCAGGATTCGTCGAGCAATCGCCTCGTTTATCGCCAAACGGAAAGACTTTCTATTTTGCTCACAATGCCCTGATATTGGAAGCGCCGCTTCGTGACCTCCTGAATTCGGAGGAAGCTGCGGCAGTTGGACTTAGCGGAAAATTGTCAAACTAATGAAAAAACTGCAATCGAGAAGAATGTTCCTCGGCAGTGCGGCCGGCGCGGCGATAACAGTACCTTTGGCTGTGCGGGGCCAGACGAAGCGGTCGGCCGGCAAAGGACTTTCAGACGCGTTTCTTGCCGACCTGCTGAAGCTGATGGAATGGGCCAACGTGCCCGGCCTGGCGGTGGCGATCTTGAAGAATGGAAAGCTTTCATGGTCGCGCGGGTTCGGGGTCAAGAAAGCCGGCGAGAATGATCCGGTAAATACGGATACGATGTTCGGGGCGGCGTCGTTGTCGAAGCCGGTGCTGGCTTACGCGATCGTCAAGATGCGGGATGAGAAGCTGATCGATCTCGACCGGCCGCTTTGGAACTACCTGCCTTACGAGGACCTGCCGGACGGCGAAAACGCCAAGCTGATCACCGCACGGCATGTTCTTACACATTCAACGGGCCTGCCAAACTGGCGCCGCTCGAATGGACAGAAGCTGCAGTTCGCATTCAAACCTGGGGAGAGATTCCAGTACTCGGGCGAGGGATTCTACTACCTGCAGCGGGTTATTGAGACGATCACGGGCGGCGGATTTGAACATTATATGCAAGAGCGGGTCCTGAAGCCGCTCGGCATGACGAACAGTACATTCGTCTGGCGATCGGATGCCCAACAGCGGATCTCCTGGGGACATTCTTCGACGGGCTTGGCGATCGAGAACTATAACTCCCTGGAAGGGCGGAGGATGCTGGCGACCGCTGAAAAGTGGAACAAGCCGCTGCCGGAATGGAAGCACGATGATGTCGTAAGGGCAGCCACGGAAGCGAACAAAGAGGCGCAGATAGTCCCGAATTTTCTTGTTCCGAATACAGCAGGGAGCCTGATCACGTCGGTTGACGAATACTCACGTTTCCTAACGCGCCTGATGGGCCGAGACAGCGGGCTTTCTGAGCAAAGCCGCCGTGAGATGCTCTCGCCGCAACTAAAGGTGACGGGCGCTATCTCGTGGGGCTTGGGAATAGCGCTGGAGACAATCAAAGAGCGTCCGCAGTTCTGGCATTGGGGAGACAACGGAACGTTCAAAGCATTCACGCTCGGCGATGCGGCCCCCGGTTCAGCCATCGTCATATTCACGAATGGCCAGCAGGGGCAAAGGCTTTGGCAGCGAATTGCCGCCGAAGCCATGGGTCCCGAGCATCCCGCATTCTATTTCTACATGACTTAAAGAGTTAAACGCCCGTGGAAAAAGTTAAGACAAGCCCCGACAAATTTATCGCATCACTTCCTGACGATGTGCGGCCGGCGATCGAGAAGCTGGATAAAGAGATCGCAAAGGTAATGAAGGGTGAGGAGCGGGTCCTTTGGACGGGCGTATTCTGGGGCGGGAGCAAACAGAATATCATCGGCTATGGCGACCTGATATACGAGAGAAAAGGCAAGAAGATCGAGTGGTTCAAGATCGGGCTTGCGCTTCAGAAGAACTACATAAGCCTGTATGTGAACGCGGTCGAGAACAATAAATACCTAAGCCAAAAGTATGGTGCAGAACTTGGAAAGGTGAAAGTCGGCGCGAGCAGCATCAGTTTCAAGCGGCTGGAAGACCTGGAAATGAGCAAACTACGGGAAATGCTTAAGCGGGCGAAGGCCCTGATGTGAGTGTTTTTAGAGTTGGTGATGATTACCCGAGCAATGAAGATAGATAGGACCGAAAAAAAAAAGCGGATAAATGTGTCAACTTGTATAGCCCGCTTGTTGAAGACGTGGGTGGGCCAATTGCTGGTCGCCGCTACGTTTTTTTCGACCGCGAGCTTTGCGCAGGACCTTAAGTTGTCCGTCGCGCAGGAAAAGGTCTACAAGCTTGCCGACACCAACAAGTTGAATTCGGAGAGCTGGATGTTCTACGCGATCGTCGATGGGAGCGAAAAGGCCGACGAGGTGAAGCTGATCGAAGGCAAGATCGAACTGCTATCGGGTGGAGTTGTCCTGCAGACAACGATCTTCTCGTCAGAGGTGCTGTCACGGATGCGGCGTACCTCGTTTCTCATTTCGGAAAATATCCCTGAAAGTTCGATCCGTCGGCGGTACGGCCGGCCCGAGCTTTTGATCTTCGAATCGATGTCCTGAATATACCGACCGAATGGAGAACGGACTTGGTCCGACTAACAATACGATCACGGGTCCGAAACAAACCCGAATCCAAAATGACTCTAAACGTGCCGATCCACGTTTATGAGCAGAAGACGACACTCTATTCTCCGATCAAGGGTCCTGCGATCGTATCGCAAGGGCGGTTCAATAATGGCGGTCACAGCGGATTCGGAAACCAATTTGCGATCGACATTCTTGGCCTGACCCCGAACTATGCCGCGATGCTCCGCGACGGCGAGTCTAATGCGGATTATGCGGGTTGGGGAAAGGAGGTGCTGGCGTCCGCGGATGGCGAAGTAGTTTACGCTCGTAACGATGTCCCGGACAATCCGCCTAACGTCGACCCCGGGTCCGTGTTTTCGAAGGAGCACGACCCCATCGACGCTACGGCCGGGAACGCTGTGATCATTGGGCACGGCAACAGCGAATTTAGTGTCGTGATGCACATGCAGAAGGGCTCGGTGCGGGTGAAAAAGGGAGATAAGGTGAAGAGAGGCGACGTCATCGGCCTGCTTGGCAATTCAGGTGATTCATTTGGCCCGCATCTTCATTTTCAACTACAAGATGGGCCTGAACTTTTCAAATATACGAGTTTGCCGTTTGAATTCGCTGACCTGAAAGGGAGGAAGTTCGCAAGAGGAGAATACTTCAGTGCGAATTAGGCGGGATCGCATCTGGTACGTGTGGAGGAGGAGATCGGTGCGGCGTTTCAAATCACTGCTGATACTTATCGCTATGGCTTCAATGAATGTGTCGGCGGAGCCCGACGTAAACAAGTGGTTCGACTTCTGGGTCGGCAAATGGAATGTTAGCTGGGACGAAGGCGGAGGCAAACGAGGTAGCGGGACAAATACGATCACGAAGATCCTCGACGGCACGGTGATCCAGGAAGTCTTCGTCATTACTGACGGCCAACAAAAGGGCTTCAAGGGAATGAGCCACTCTGTGTTCGGAGCGGCGTCGAAACAATGGCATCAGGCCTGGGTGGATAATCAAGGCGGTTACTATAACCTCGTCGGCGAGCGGGACGGCGACGTCCGCATTTTCAAGACCCTGCCAAGAACGTCAGAAGGAAAGCAGATCGTACAGCGCATGGTCTTCAAGAACATCACGAAAGATTCTTTCGTATGGGATTGGGAAAAGACCGAAGACGGCGGCAAGACCTGGAAGCTCGAGTGGCGGATCGACTACAAAAAAGCTTCTTAGCGCTTCTAAAGGAGCCTGAATGCAATCCCGAACCTGGCAGACGAACATCATGTTTCTTGCGTTTTCTTTCGCAGCGGCTGGATATTCGAATACCGACTCGGCGGAATTGCCAGATCCAAGCCTCGTCCGCACCGAGATAGCCGGGGAAAAAAATCTGTCCCGGAATCCGGCCGCGGACCGCGATACCGCATGGTCGCCCGATGGAAAGACCATTGCATTCGTCAGCGATCGCGACGGCAATTTTGAGGTCTATCTCATGAACGTTGACGACACTTCCCTTAAACGAGTGACGGCTACGCCGGACCGAGTCCGCACTCCGTCGTGGTCGCCCGACGGAAAGGCGATCGCGTTCTCGTCGCAGAAAGATGGCAACTTAGAGGTTTACACGGTCGAGGTTGGGTCGAAATAGCAGCGCACGAGATGTCGTCTCCACCTGTTTGAGGCAATTTAATTGATAGCAACGAAGGAGGTTATATGAGAGTAAAGCCGAGTCGTCTTATTTTCTTCTTACTTTTCGCGATGCCGGCGTTCGCACAGAACCCGACCTACGATTCGTATTTGAAGGCCCAGACCGCGATCGATCGGGCAGTTGCGGCCTACGGTGGAGCGGCCGCATTGCGCGACCTCAAGACCGTCAGGATCGAGGCTGCGGGCGAAACTGTGCATCGCAATCAAAGCAGGAGACCGTTCACGTTCGACCGGACGCCGTACAAGATCGATCTCGCGATCGATGCTGAGAAGACGAGCCTGGTTCAGACGGTTGAGGGCGGATATCCCGGCGGCTTCAAGTACGCGAGCGGAATCGCCATCGCCGGAACTGAAGGGCGATCTTGGGACGCAGTGCGGAAAACTCGAAGGATCATTCCAAACCCTCCATTTTCGATATTGCGACAGCGATACCGTTACTTTCCGCATTTGCTCATCTGTGATGCGATGCGGCGGTCGCCCGGTGCGCGGCATCTGGGGGTCGTCAAGATCAAAGGGGTTGATCACGACGTCATTAGCTTCTCGAATGAGGACAATGTAAATCAGTCCTTATATATAGACTCCAAGTCGGGACGGTTGACGAAGGTAGACGTGCTGACCTCTGATCCTTTCGAGGGCGACGCGGTGCTTGAGACTATTTACACAGGAACAGGTGCTATCCCCTCCGGTCGGATCACACGCGTTGCAGGGGCGATGACTGAGGAGCTTCGCTATGCAAAGTACGAAATGAACGCAGCTATTCCCGAAACGGCCTACGCGTTGCCGGCTGATTATTCTGAATTTCGGGCGGCTCCGCAGTCCGATCCGGTACAAAAACACGCCGATGGAGTCTACACAGTTGTCGCCGGCGGATACAATGTCCTTTTTGTTGAGTTTTCCAACCACATTTTCGTGATGGAAGCACCGGGCGGTGACAACGTGTCGCGACAGGCAATTGCCGCGATCAAGCGAACGATCCCTAACAAGCCGATCAAATATATCGCGGTCACGCATCATCACGACGATCACGCCGGCGGAATCCGCACCTACATCGCTGAAGGCGCCACGGTGATCGCTTTGCCGAACGAGAAGCCCTTCTTCGAGAAGGTTGTGACGAGCAAGTTCGTGCTGAATCCGGATTCCCTTTCGCGCAACCCGCAGCCGCTCAAGGTCGAAGTGATCAGCGACGGCCGACGTGTCCTTTCCGACGGGACTCGAACGGTCGAGCTGCATGACATCGGATCAGGCCCGCATACTGAGCAAATGCTTGTCGCGTATGTCCCGGCCCTGAAGGCCGTCTTCCAGGGGGACCTTTTGAACCGTCCACCGAACGGCGATCACCCTATTGCCAATGACACCTCAGCTCATTTTTGGAATTGGATCGAAGCCAGCGGGCTTGCGGTTGAAAAGATCATCCCGGTCCACGGTACCGTTACGACCATGGACGAGTTCCGAAAAGCCGTTGCTGAAATGAAGCAGTGAGTTTGACGGTGAAGTTCATCCGTTTTCTCCTAAGGCAGACCTTTGTCCGCAATTCTTCAAATTAATGGAAGAAAAACGGGCCTCTATTCGTCTCATTCACACGCAGTACTTACTTTCATACCACCGCGCTTTGTTTTGTTCAATACTCAAGGCCGTTGGCATCGCTATACTGCCCGCATCAATTCTTTGAGAGGTGATACAAATGAGGTCCTTTTTCTTGATTTTTTCGCTATTGTTTGGGCTTTTGCCGGCGGATTCGCAGGCGCAGGGATGCGCTGAGAGTCCGCCTGCCGGGGCGCCGTTCACCGTTTCCGCCGACTGGCTGAAGAGAAATATTGGTGATCCGAAACTCGTCTTGCTGCATGTCGGTCAAAAAGCTGAATATGACGCCGGCCATATCCCTGGAGCACTCTACATCACAAATGCCGATATCGCGGCACCTTCTGGCACGACAAACGGCCTTTCGCTCGAGCTTCCGGCCCCTGATCAGCTCCGGGCTTCGCTTGAGAAATTCGGCATCAGCAACGATTCAAGGATAATCCTCTATTTCGGAAAGGACTGGGTCTCGCCAACGACCCGCGTCTATTTCACTTTCGATGTCTACGGGCTTGGGGCGAATACGTCGATACTCGATGGCGGAATGCCTGCCTGGGTCTCAGCCGGAAATGAGCTGACCAAAGACGTCCCGAACCCGAAGGCCGGTTCCGTGAGACTTGTGCGCGAAGACCGATTCGTCGCCAAGGCCGACTGGCTCAAGTCGAATCTGAAAAAGGAAAACGTCAAGCTGATCGATGCTCGAACGGCAAACTACTATAGCGGAACCAGCGCGGGAAACATGCCGCGCTTAGGCCACATCGCCGGGGCAAAGAATATTCCGTTCGACACCTTTACTGATGAAAAAAATAGGTTTAAGGACGACGCGACACTCCGAAAGATGTTCGAGGCTGCCGGCGTAAAGCCATATGACGATGTCGTTGCGTATTGTCACATCGGTCAGCAGGGCACCGCGGCCTATTTCGCTGCCAGAAAGCTGGGTTACAAGGTCGCGCTTTATGACGGCTCGTACCAGGAATGGTCCGGACTTTCGGACGCACCGGTGGTAAATCCGGCCGGCGATCCGGCACCTCCCGCCGTTTCGCTGGTGACGCCGGAATGGGTCGAACGTAACTCGGGTGATCCGAACGTGCGCGTCATCGACGTCCGGCAGAATGTCTATGACTATTTCGCCGGCCATGTGCCGAACGCGGTCCATCTCGCGGATTCGGCGATGCGCTTCCCTTTCGAGGGATATCCGACGCAATACCCCGAAACCTTCATGATCGGCCAACTCTTTTCGCGCGCGGGCGTCAGGAAGAGCGACCGCGTTATCCTTTACTCTGACGGCGACAATGTCCTCGGGGCAACAATGATCGCTTACCTGCTCGAACGCATCGGCCACACCAACATTTCGATCGTTGACGGCGGGTGGCGGGACTATCAGGCATCGCACAAACAGGCCCAGGAATACCCGCAATATAAACCCGCATTCTACGACGGCCTCGACAACCGAAACGTCCGTGCGACGCTTGACGACGTCAAGGCAGCGGTCGGGAAAGGCACGGTGAAGTTCATCGATGCGCGTCCGCCCAATGTCTATCGCGGCGAGGTAAAGACGTGGGTCCGCAACGGGCACATTCCCGGAGCGTACAGCATTCCGTGGAAGACCCTCGTCGAAGAGAACAATTCGCACAAGCTGAAACCGCTTGCGGACCTAAAGGCCGTTTTCGCATCCAAAGGCTTTAAGGAGACCGACGACATCATCGTCTACTGCGGTACAAGCCGCGAAGCGAGCATTGAGTACTTCGTTCTAAAACACTTGCTGAGGTTTCCTAAAGTGCGGCTCTTCGAGGGATCGTGGGCCGAATATTCCAACCATCGTGACCTGGCCGTCGAGACCGGGGCGGGAAGATAGACCGAAAACAGCGAGGAAGTTATGAACCGTGAGATACGCGCGGCGTTTCCCGCTGCGCTCCGATGGACATATTTGAACACCGCCGCGGTCGGGCCGCTTCCGACCGTAGCGGTCGAGGCGGTCGCTGAACAGTTGAGTGACGTTGCGACCCGAGGTTCGGCCAATATCCTGAGCTGGATCGATCGACGGGAGAGGGTTCGCGGCCTTGTCGGCGAAATGCTATGTGCCGATCCGGGCGACATTGCCTTCACCCGAAACACGACCGACGGATTCTGTGCCCTCGCCGCCGGGATGAACTGGAACGCCGGCGACAACATCGTGAGCATCGCGAGCGAATTCCCGGCGAACTACTATCCCTGGCGGACCGTTCAGGAGGACCATGGTGTCGAGCTCCGGCTTTGTCCGGAAAGGGAGGGGCATATCGATGCCGAAGAACTTTGTGCGATGATCGACGAGCGAACGCGGCTAGTGACCGTGAGCGCGATCCAATACGAGACCGGAGCCCGCGCCGACCTTGAACGCATCGCCGAACGGGCCCGCCGGCATGACGCTTTGCTTGCGGTCGATATAATTCAGGCTTTCGGCGCCACGCCGCTGGACGTTGAAGGGATGAAGATCGACGCCGCGGCGGGAGCAAGTTACAAATGGCTCTGCGCACCCGAAGGCGTCGGCATCTTCTATTTGAGCGAACGTGCTCGCGAACGCGTCAAGCCGCTCTCCCGCGGCTGGTCATGCGTGAAAGACCGTTGGGATTTTGCCGACCGCGGCCAGATGTCGTTCGACGATACGCGATCATGGGAGACGGGCATGGGCGGGACCGCACTGCTGTGCGGCCTCGAAGCCAGCCTTCGGCTGCTTCTAAGTGTCGGCATCGAGAAGATCGCGTCGCACCTTCGCGAGCTTTCCGATTTTCTTTGCGAGATCGTTCCTCGCGGCCGGTACGAGATCGTCAGCGACCGCGGCGACCAGCGATCCCAGATAGTCAGCTTCTTGCCGATAAACGGGCTGTCTTCAAAAGAGGTTACCAAAAGGCTTGCTCATGAGCGGATCACGGTCTCGGCCCGCGGCCCGCTGGTGCGGATCGCACCGCATCTCTTCAACAATTATGACGATATTGAATGCCTGGCGGCCTGTTTACCGTAGGTTCATGAGAGTGAAGTTCGAAATGCACCCGGCGTCATTCCGACGCACCGCTTAAAGATGCGTGTAAAGTGGCTCTGATCAGAGAAGCCGCAGGCGTACGCGATGTCGGCAAGGGGCATTTCAGGGAGACCGAGCAATTTTGAAGCGTGCCTTACTCGTCGTCGCTGGACATGTTCGCCGATAGTTTCGCCGTGAAACTTACGAAAGACCGATGCAAGATGAACCGGATGGACACCCGCATCTTCAGCAAGCTCGCTTGTGGACACTCGTTCGCTGAAGTCCGCTTCAAGCCGCTCCACGATCGTGCCAAGCCATTTTGGCGGCCGCCGCTCGATCCTTGAAGAGCGACGTGCAGCATGACCGAGCATCTCAAGCGTGAGTCCTTCGACGATGAGTTCCGAACAATCGCCCCAGTATTTGAATTCAGAAAACAGTCTGGCCGCGGTCCAGACCAGCGGCGTCCCTATCTCGGCAAAGTCCAGAGGTGCCTTTGTCAATTGTTCAAGGGAGTCCATTCCGCTCTTTTGGATCTCGATCGTAAAACAGCGGGCCCCGCTTTCACCGATCCTGTCTTTGTGAAAGATGCCGGCCCGATGCCATAACAGGGTCATTGGGGCATGCTCGTCCGTCTTCCGACCGAAACTTTCAATGTAGGAACCGCCAAGGACAAGAGTAAAGTACGCCAATTCATGCGAGTGCTCGGGAAGGTTGAAGCGGTCGTGATGAATGATCTCAGTCAGGATAGACGACGCGACCACGCGTTTTTCCGGCACTGCGCCGTAAAACTGCCCGGCGGCCAAATTGGCGGGTATAGCTTCCTTGATTGCCACGATTCATGAATACGGCAGCTGCGACCTGATTGTTTCAAGGTACCTTTAATTCGTTCAATACGTTCGGGCCGGCATTTCATAGCCTTGTTGAAGAAAGTATTGTTATCTGCATAGGAGCAAATTCATGTTCATTCATATTCTATTCAATTTCGTATTGATACAGTTAGCTTTCGGATCCGGAACCCAGGAAGTTTCAGTCGTTTACGGACATGTCGCGTGGTCACCCGACGGGAAGTATATTTGCTTCACAAGATCAGAAGTCACAAACACAACGCCGCGAAGAATGCGCTCGGATCTTTATATTTCCAGACCCGACGGTTCCGAAATGCGAAAACTTACGGGTGACAATGGCAACGAATCGTTTCCGTCGTGGTCCAAAGATGGAAAGACGATCTATTTCGGCTCGGGAGCGCCCGGCAGCAGCGAACAGGATATATACTCCATCGGAACTGACGGCAAAGGCCTCAGGCTGATCGCAAGGGCCCCCGGTCGAGATGGTGCACCGGTTGTGTCTCCAAACGGCCGAAAGATAGTATTCAATTCGACCCGGGATGGTGGTTTGCCGCAGATATACGTTATGAATAATGACGGTACCGAGATCCGCGGCGGTTGTCTGACGACCTAAAGGTCGCGTTTTACAATCCGGTGTGGTCACCCGACGGAAAGAAGCTCGTGTATTACCGAGAGATCGGGGACAACAAAGATCAGATCTGGACCATGAACCCGGATGGTTCGGACAAGAAACTGCTTACAAATAATGTCGGGCACAATTTTTATCCCTCCTGGTCGCACAACGGAGAACGCGTCATCTTTACGCGTGTAGTAAGTGAAAAACAAGAGCTTTACTCAATGAAAGCGGATGGTTCCGACCTGAGGCCGCTTGGGGTCGACTCCTTCTTCGGCAGGGTCTCGCCGGACGGCAGACGTCTTGCATTTATCGGAGGAAATTTCCCGAAAATGTCGCTCTGGGTCGCAAATGCCGACGGAACGAACCCCAAAAACATTGTGAACTAAACGAGGATCTCGACTTCGCGCTACAATCAGTCCATTCTTGTCCCATTGGAGGCGTTGTCGAATGATACGTGTTGTTGTTGCGTTCCTTGTACTTTTCTCCTTTTCAACCACCACCCTGGCCGTCGATATGAGCCGAGAGATCGATGCGGCGACCACCAAGATCATGCCGAAGATCATCGAGTGGCGCAGGCATATCCACCAGAACCCTGAGCTTGGAAACCGCGAGGTCAAGACAGCCAAGTACATCGAGGACCATCTTCGAAGGCTCGGGATGGAAGTGCGTACCGGCATTGCCAAAACCGGGGTAGTCGGCATTCTGAAGGGAGCTCAGCCCGGTCCCGTGATCGGCCTTCGTGCCGATATGGACGGCCTTCCGGTTACGGAGCGCAACGACCTTCCATTCCGTTCGCGAGCGACTGGCGAATACAACGGCCAGACCGTCGGTGTGATGCACGCCTGCGGCCACGACACCCATGTGGCGATGCTGATGGGTGCGGCGGAGGTGATCGCCGGTATGAAGGACAAGCTCAAAGGAACGGTCGTTTTCATTTTTCAGCCTGCTGAGGAAGGGCCGCCGGCCGGGGAAGAAGGCGGAGCGTCGTTGATGGTTAAGGACGGCGTGATGAATAACCCGAAGATCGAAGCGATCTTCGGCATTCACATCAATTCGAGGACCGAGTCGGGGACCATCAGATACAAATCGGGATCGATCATGGCGGCGAGTGATTGGTTCGAGATCAAGATCAAGGGCCGGCAAACCCACGGCGCTTATCCCTGGCTTGGGACGGACCCGATCGCAGTCGCGACGCAGATCTATACGGGCCTGCAGATGATAGTCGCCCGCCGATCCGACCTGCCTAAAGCACCGGTCGTGATCACCGTCGGCCGAATCAACGGAGGCGTCCGGGAGAACATCATACCCGAGGAGCTTGTGATGGCGGGGACCATCCGCACACTGGATGCCGAGATGCAGAAGGACGTTCACGCAAAGATCCGCCAGACAGCCAAAAGTATCGCCGAGAGCATGGGCGCGACGGTCGAGGTGATGATCGAAACAAAGGCCCCCGTCACCCACAATACTCCTTCACTTGTTGAAAAAATGCTGCCTTCTCTTCAGAAAGCGGCCGGAAAGGAGAACGTGCATTTGGGCGAGTGGGTGACCGGTGCGGAAGACTTCTCTTATTTTCAAAGCGTGCCGTCGTTCTATTTCACCGTGGGCGGAATGCCGAAAGGGATGGAGCCTGAAAAGGCCCCGCCGCATCACACGCCGGATTTTTATGTCGATGACAGCCGGCTTGATGTCGGGGTCAAGGCGTTTGCGAATATAGTTTTCGATTTTTGATAGTCTCGTTTCCTCAACGGCCAAACTTCAAACGCGGGCAAAGCAGATCGCCGAGCCCGCGTTCTTTGTTTGATTCTTCGGCCGCCTCAGCTTTGATTGTGAGCCTCGACGAACCACAAGAGCTTGTCGATCCCTCGAGAAATACCCGTGTAAAGGTCGGCAGTGTCGGCGTCACCGAGTTCGTCGGCGTCGTCGATATTTTTCCGGACCTTCTTCCCAAAATCGGCAAGTGCGGTCGAGAGGGCGTCCACGTGCGCGGTCCCGTCCGTGATCTCCAGCGGGTATTGGCTCAGGCTCGAATTTTCGGCCGCTATCCGCACCGTACCCATGGCCGTCCCGCCAAGGGTCGTCACCCGCTCGGCGATCTCATCCACGCGAGCCTCTACTTCGGTCGCGACCTGGTCAAAGAGCTCATGTAATGCGATAAAGCTCGTGCCCTTGACGTTCCAATGGGCCTGTTTCGCCTGCGATTTCAGATCCATCGCGTCCGCTAGCGATTGATTCAGCATCCCGATCAGCTTTTCGCGTTTGCCCTTGGCAATATCGATCTTTGAGTTATGCAGTTCCATATTTCCTCCAATTTAGAATTATTCTAACTCTATTATCGCTAATAGTCAAAGCGCACCCCGGCCCTCATCAAAGAAGGAAATATTGATCTCGATCTTAGAAGTGGTCCGGACTTGACCTAAGGTGCGATCGTCGGCGTAAGAATAATACCGGAGGAGGCACGAAACGGATTCGATCTCGGGCGGCTTTCTATCGGCCGCGAGGCGGTATCGGCGGGGATCTAACGCCCGGGCGAATACTCGTTGTCCCGGTTCCCCGGAACAAAGGGGTGAAGATCCATCGGGAGTGTTTCTCGATCCCGTAATACGTAAGCACCGACCGGCGGGTGCTCTGGCTCGCTACGCCTATGAACGGGGTGTTGGTAGAAACGGTAAGGTCCTCTTCGCTGTCGTCGAGGTCCTCATCGTCAAATGCCGTTTCCGTATTCAGCATGTTCGCCAGGACAACCGTATAGCGGTCATAGAAGCGCGTCGGCTGCGGCGACGAAGGCAAGAGCCCGTTGTTATATAGCTGCACACTCTTTGCAAATCGAGCGATCACATCGGGGCTGGGGGCGATCAAACGCCAACGCCCGTCGGGACTCAATGGATCGGTCGCCGAAGAGGGACGAAGGATCTGACGCCTCTTTGTGCCGTCAGGCAAGCCTTCAAGAAGGTCGTCCAGCGATTGCGGAAGCTTCGTTCCCTGATGGTGAAGCACGTAATGGTGAATCGCGTTAGCTATCTCCTCCCCGCGACGGATCGCTTCGAGTTCCTTCTCACGCTGGATGTCCATCTGGATGGACGGCGCAGCGGTCATGAGGACGAAGGCAAAGGCGGTCATGAAGATCATGACCGCGATCAGTGACATTCCTGACTGATCATTTCCTGCCGTCGTCATTTTCTGACACCTCATTCTTTGTATTCCGGACCGTATTCACATTGGAAGGCGGCGGAGTATATCTGGGAATATTTGCCGGGATCCCGGGAATGCCCTGCGGTGGGGCTGCGGACGGCGGCCGCGGGTTGGGGTTCACCTGCTGCGGGATATTCCGCGTCGGGAATCCCCGTGTCGGGATCGTACTCGCCGGAGGCTGGGACGAGGCCGCCGGCGGCGGCGGAACGAACAACGCGATCCGATGGCGGAACCCGAGATTCACATCCTCCAGAACCACCTCAGCCGACGAAATGCTCATCAGGCGGAATCGCCCTCCAACGATGTCGTTAAGACGAGCACTCGTCGGCAGCGGCTTCCCGGATTCCTGGAAATATGCCGTGTCGTTATTGCTTCGCGTACGGGCTATCATCCCGACGTACTGGAACTGCGGCTTCGGCGGCGGGTTTATGTCGAACAAGATAGGATTTGAACGCTTGACGCCGTCGGCCGTCTGGGCCATGATCTGCCGCCTGCCGTCGCTCCGGATCAGCACCGAAGGAATATCCGCGGTCATCCTCTGTTCGCTGACGAAACGGGCCGGAAGCTCCTGCTGCTCAAAATAGATCTTTGTATCCGGCGTAAACCGGTCCCCGGAGATATCCATCCGAAAACTGTTCGAACCGGCGTAAATGCTCTGCGGATTCACCGACGCGATCTGGATATCAGGTGTCGGCAAAGGGGTTGCCGGCGGAGGCGTCCTGAACGGCGTCGGGGTCGGGACGTACGGCGTCGGCTTCGGCGGTTCGTAAAAGGCAAAAATATTCCGGCCCGGATCAGGAGCATAAAAAGAGGCACGGTTATATACGACTTCCTGTGTTGTCATGTCCAGCATCTGGTCCTGGGCCGAAGGCATTTCGACTCGCGACGGGCCGTCCTTGGAAGCTGTCGATCTGGCGGGCGTCGGCGACGGCTTTGTGTTCGCCGTTGTCCGAGCCGGCGAAGAGCCGCCAAAGAAGGCATAATACAGGACAGCGAGGCTCAGCACGCCAAGGACGATGGCAGCGATCGTCTTATTCCGTTCGGTCTTCGATTTTCCTTCGAACAATTTCATTGCCACAACTACTGAGTTACCGATGCCGTTTCAAACGACGAAGAGCCCGGACGCCTGAAGTAAGCGGCCATTTCGATCCTGAGACTCACGACAGCTCCATGTGTCTTGCCGCGGGCGCTGTTCGGGACCGAAGCCTGTGAGAACTGATCACGCGGTACCATACTATTTCCGCTCGCCGGGTACATCGTGGTTGGCTCCGGGCCAAGCGGCGGCTGGCCTGACTGGGCCGTGGTCGCACCGGACGGATCTCGCTCTGCCTGCGAGTCCGACGGTTCCAACTGGACCGAACTGACGACGATAAACTCGTTTCCGGTCTCGATCTCACGCAGGAACCGTCTCAAATTCGTATAGGGGCCTTCGACTGTCATCGTGACGTAAACGCCCGGAAAGAAACTTCTGAATTTGGCCTTGCCCGAAGTGTCTTCCGAGGCTCCCGGGCCGCTTCGGTCAATTATCTCAAGCGGGGCGTAATCCGGTCCGCTCGAATTGACCAGTCCGTATGCCGCAATGAGGCCGTTGATCCGCTGATAAAGCCCGGTCCGGCCGACATTCGGCACCGGCAGGTAACTCGATTCAAAGTCATTTACACTGCTGATGAGCCGGGCGACGCGGTTCTCGTCATTCGCGATGTTGCCGAACTTGCTTCGCGCCGAACCAAGTTCCGCTTCAAGACGCTCGACACGGGCACGGCCGGCCTCAAGCTCCCTTGTCGAGGGTGCGACGAAGAAAAAGTAGAGTGCCAGGGCGGCTAGTATCGACAGCATACCTGCCCCGAGGATCCCGATCTCGATCGGCCCCCACATCCCGCGATAGACCTTTCGCTGCCGGTTCTTTGGCGCAATATCGATCTGCGGCTGCTTTTCGAAGATGATCGTCTCGTCTTCGGTCAGCAATACCGTCCGTCCGGGTTCATCGACGACGACGGTCGGATCGACGGCCTCGCCGCTCTCATTTCGAAGAACGACGGGCTCCTTGTCCTCGCGGCGCGGATCGTTTGCCGGGCCCTTGAGTTCCTTATCGCTCATTGCTGGACGCCTCCTTCGCCGGCGCTCGCAAGGTCGGCGGCAGGCGCGCTCGAATAGGAGTAGGTCTGGCTATAGACCACCCGCAGTGTGTATTCGGTATATGTGATTCGTTCGGTTTTTTGAAGCGACTGTCCCCGCAGTTCGGCCTGGAACAGGCCCGAGTTGTTCATCCGGTCGATCATCGACATTACGGCGGCATAATCACGGCTGAGCACACCAAAATCGAGCTCGGCCTTGACCTGATCACCATCCTTGTAAACGTTCTCGACCGCGATCCGCGAAGCGCTAACGCTCCCCGGCAAGACCGACTCGAGGTCGGCGAAGAGACGCGACCATCCAAATGATTTATTCGCTACCAGCCGATGGGAAGCCACGAGAAGTTCACGCTGTTCGGGAGTCAATTGTTGCTGAACCTTTTCGCCGTCACCCTTAAGCTTGGCAAGTTCCGCCTCCATTTCTTGTATCTGGGCAGCTCTGACACTGTTCAATTCCGAATTCTCCTTTAATTTGGCGAGGAAAAAAATGGTCGAAACGCCGGCGATCCCAAGCAGCAGAAGCGAAATCAGAAACGGGGTCGTCCTATTCCTAAACGGATTACTTGATAAGTTTAATTTGGCTATCACGGTATTTAACGCGGGTCGGTCGCATCCATCGGAGCGGCAACAAAGCCCAAATATTAACAGAAATCAAGGGCAATGTCTTTCACGAATTCCGCGTGTCGAAGTTGCAAAAATTAATCTAGGCGAGGCTTCAGGTGACTGGCCATCTCGATCTGGTCAACGTCGCGATAGATGCAGGTCTTGTTCCGACCTTCGCGTTTGGCCCGGTATAGGGCCGAATCCGCCATCTCGACGAGTTCGATCGGGTCCGAAGAATCGTCCGGAAATGATGCAATACCAACGCTTACAGTCACGTGATGGGTTCCTCCCACCTGGCCCTGGCGGACGATCGAAAATGCTCGGGTCTCGATCTCGCTCCGGATCCTTTCGGCCGCCACGAACGCCTGGCCAACCTCGGCATCAAGCAGGAATGCGGCAAATTCTTCGCCGCCGAATCGCGCCGCCGCATCGCCGCTTCGCAGGCAATTGATTATCGTTTCGCCGATCTCTTCCAGCGTCTTGCTACCGGTTAGATGCCCGAAAGTATCGTTCACGTTCTTAAAATGATCGATGTCCATCATCAGCACGCAAAACGATCGCCTCTCGATCTTGGCCCTTTCAGCCTCACGCCTGAGCTCAGAAAAAAATGAACGTCCCGAAAGCAGCCCGGTAAGGTCATCATGCGAGATGAGGCGATGGATGAGACGCTGATATTCGCGGTCTATCTCGTCCAAAAGGTCGAACCGAAGGAGTTGGTCGCCGATGCCGATCTTGTCGCCGTTATGAAGCACTTCCTCGGTGACGCGCTGGCCGTTCAGGAACGTGCCGTTCCGCGAATCGCAATCTTTCAGCGTATAAAGCGGTTTGCCGGTGATCGGGTCTTCTGACGTCAGTATCAGCGCATGCCGCCTGGAAACCTTCGAGTCATTAAGCCGGACGTCCGAACCGATCTCGCGGCCCAGTTCGACCTGCTCCCGCTCCAGCGGTATCGGGACCGCGATCAGGTCCCCCGAAAGAAAGACAAGGGCTGGGCGCAGATCACGTTCTAGGCGCTTTGGCTTTTGCATAGGAGGGACAGACGAGGCAAACTGCTGGGGACGCACTGACTCCACATAAAAGGATAGCTTATACTTTAGGGAAATTTCCAGCGTTTTTTCCCGCGGCGGCGATGAACATCCTTATAGTAAAGCTCGGAAGCATTGGCGATATTGTCCACACATTGCCGGTGGTTTCGCACATAAAAAGCTGTTTGCCCGAAGCCGGGATCTCATGGGCTGTCGAGCGGAAGTCGGCCGAGATCCTGAGAGGGAACGAGTTGATCGATCACCTGTTCGAGATAGATACTCGAAAACTCCGGGACCGCAGCATCGGATATAGGTCACTATCTGTCTTTGGCCAGAGCATTAAGTCGCTGAGGAGGCAGCGTTTCGATATCGCCCTCGATCTGCAGGGCCTTGTTAAATCGGCCGCGGTGGCAAAATTGTCGGGGGCACGAATTCGCTGCGGGTTTGCAAAAAGTTCACTTCGAGAGCCGGCGAGCCGCTTCCTTCTGAACCAAACATTCGAGGTTCGCGACGATGTTCATGTGATCAACAAGAATCTTCTTCTCGCGGCGCACGCCCTCGACCTCCCCTTGGCGGACGGGCCGCCGGTCTTCCATATTTCGACGACGGATGCTCATCGACTAGAGGCGGATCAGATCATCAAAGATGCCGGGCCGGAATTTGCGGTCCTGAATCCGGCCGGTGGATGGCCGACAAAGCTTTGGCCCGCCCGTAATTTTGGGGTCCTGGCCGATCTGCTATGGGAGCGATTCCAGCTTCGGTCTGTCATAACGGTCGGTCCGAGAGAGTCCGCCCTTGCCGAGGAGGCTGCCGGCACCGCACGTAAACAGGCCCCAATTGTTGCCCGGCCGAGCCTCAAAGGTTTCTACGAACTTGCCCGCCAAGCCCGCGTCTACGTAGGCGGCGATACGGGGCCGACGCACATCGCGGCCGCCGCAGGTGCACCGATCATCGGGATCTTCGGACCGACCGAATGGTGGCGAAACGGGAGTCTCAACCCTCTGGACATCTGCGTTGGCCGCGAAGATATCTCGTGTAGGATCGATTGCCACCGGCGGTCCTGTTCAAAATGGATCTGTATGGATATTGCCCCGGAAACGGTGTTGGCTGCAGTGGAAAAAAGACTTGGCGAAACAAATCGGGGATGAATGCATCAAAGAAACCGTATTATCTGCGGAAAACCGCGATCGAATGCCAAAATGCGGGTCGTAGATATTTTGCTGGCAGCGTTGCCGGTGAGATAGTTTATAATTGAACGATCCGGGCAATGGTACGGCCGCAGAAGATCGTTATGTACCTTTCATTGCAGAGATTCATTCTTTCACTCTCCGGGATCGCAGTGTTTGCTGCGATCGGCCTGGCTCAGGAGAGTTTTATCTCCAGCCCGTCGCCGGAACCCGCCGCGTTGCCTTTCTCTACGGGAGAGACACTGTCCTACGAAGGCAAACTCAGCAAGATCATCAGCGGCATTACCGTCGCGGACCTGACGTTCACCGTCCTCGAGCCGCCCGCCAAAGGTCAAATGCAGGTAAAGGCCGAGGCCAGATCGAAGGGAACGCTTCTTAAGCTATTCAGATTCAGCTTTTTGCAGACGATCGAGTCGACTTTCAGGCCTGGTGCTCGTGTTTACCAAACGAAAAAATTGGACGTTCAAAAAGAGAGGGTCCGTGAAAGTGAGGCCGATTTCGATTACGGTGAGCTCCGCGTGACCTATACGGAAACGAATCCAAAGGAACCGATGAGCCCGCCGCGGAAGATCGCGTCTGAGATCAAGCCCGAGACCCATGACATGGTCTCTGCGATCTACCGCCTGAGAATGCTTCCCCTGCAAGTTGGTTCGCTAGTTGAACTGACCGTCAGCGACTCCGGGCTCGTCTATCGAGTCCCCGTCAAAGTGACCGCGCGTGAACGCGTGAAGACGATCTTCGGAAAGGTTTGGTGCCTCAAGGTAGAGCCGGACGTTTTCGGTCCCGATCGACTTATCGAACGCGAAGGAAGCATGGTCATTTGGC
This sequence comes from Chloracidobacterium sp., assembly GCA_016716365.1. GTDB lineage: Bacteria > Acidobacteriota > Blastocatellia > Pyrinomonadales > Pyrinomonadaceae > OLB17. Next base: position 612,581 of record JADJWM010000017.1, read on the forward strand.
TTACCGATGATGCCCGAAAGATCCCTGTTCGGTCACTAGTCCATTCGCCGGTCGGCAAGGTCGACATTAAACTCAAGGCCGCAAAGAACTTGCGGTCCTAAATGTTCTTCGATCTCGCGGCCCGGATCGGCGAAACGCCCACCTCAGGCCCGGCTCCAACCTATTCCTCCGCTGATCCGGATCAAGACCAGTTTGGCCCCAACGCCAAGACCATTCAATCGTCAGAGTTGAATCTTGCCCGCTAACTCCGCATACTATCTGTTTAGGCTGAGCCGGCCCATTGGATTATGGAAGAACGGGTAACAAAGAAGCTAAAAACGCCGATCGGTGCAGCAGAGGGTGAACCGTTCGAGTTCACGCTTTCGGAAGGGCCTTTTGAGGGCTCGTCGGCTTCGGCAAAGGTCGAGGCGTTATCGGCGGCTCCGGCCGTGGATTCGGCTTCGGTCGAAAAGATCGATACGGCAGCAGCGGAATATTCGCCGGAATTCCTCGAACTTGCGATCCCGAAGCTTCCCGAGCTGGAAAAAGAGAACCGTGCCCGGCTCTTGATGCAGTCTCCGAACAAGCTCTATTTTTACTGGTCGGTCGGCAAGAACCCCTACCACACGCTGAACCGCGCCCTCGGTGCCGCCGCAAATTACACCCTTGTCCTGAAGCTCGTGAACACACGGACAGAGGCCGAAGAGATCCATCCTGCGGATGCCGCCGGGAACTGGTGGTTTGATGTCGACTCGGACGCCGAGTATCGGGCCGAGATCGGCTTTTATGCGGTGAATCGGCCGTATATCCGGGTTATGTACTCGAATTCGGTATCTACACCGCGAAAGGCCCCGTCACCCCGCAACGCGGACGCCGCGGAATGGCGCGTACCCGCTCAGCGTTTTGCTCGGGTGCTTGATGCCGCCGGTTACAAACGCGACGCTTTTGACGTCGCGCTCGCGGGCGACGACATCAACACGGCCGATGCAGCCACAAGGTCTGCCTTCGCACAATTTACCGGTCGCCGATATAACGAGTTTGAGAGCCTCGGAGCAAGCGAGATCCGGTATGCGATGCTCGCACTTGCATCAGGGGTGACGCTCCGTGAACTCAACGGCCTTGTCAGCCGCAGGCTGTTCGATCTTCTCGCTTCGGCTCTTGGGGTGGACCAACCTGGCGCTCAGACGGCGACGCGTGACCGGGCTATGTCCGCTTTGAGGGAAAAATTCGAGTTTGAAGCCGAGGACTTCGAGATCGACGAAGATGAGTCGGAGCCGGTATTCGGCGGCAGCCTGGTCGGGTTCCCGCGTAAACTGCGAAAACGGGGGCTTCTTCCGGACCTGGGTCCGGTTAGTTCACTCAACACGCCATTCCGGGCCGATTGAAGGGAAGCAAAGGTCTGCGCCGGCCCGGTCAAATTCATCTCTAACCGATTGCTTCCGCACGGGTTTGCTTTACAATCCCAGTATGCCCGTCGGTTATTTCAGCCTGATCCTCCACGCCCACCTTCCGTTTGTCCGGCATCCGGAATACCCGCGTTTTCTGGAAGAGGATTGGCTTTATGAGGCGATAACCGAGGTCTACCTACCGATCATTTTCATCCTCCAGAACCTTCACGAGGCTGGTGCAAAACCGCGGCTTGCGATGAACGTTTCGCCCCCGCTTTGCGAAATGCTGGCCGACAAACTGCTTGAAGGCCGGTACACGGCCCACCTCGAGAGGCTTCTTGAACTAGCCGAAAAGGAGCTCGCCCGGACCGAACGACAGGCCAGGGAGTTCGTCCCGGCGGCCCGGATGTACGTCGATAATCTCTCGGCGTCGCTCCATCTTTGGAACGACCGCTATAACCGGAATCTGGTCAATGCCTTCCGCGAACTTCAGGAAGAGGGGGTGCTTGAGATCATCACCTGCGGCGCGACTCACGGGTTCCTGCCGCTTATCTCCACGCCGGAGTCCCGCCGTGCACAGATCGAGGTCGCGGTTTCGAATTACGTCAAACACTTCCAACGGCCGCCGCGCGGGATCTGGCTGCCGGAATGTGCTTACGAACCCGGCATCGAAAATCTTCTAAAGGCCGCCGGTATCGAATATTTCATCTCGGACACTCATGCCATTCTTTACGGCGACCCACGGCCGAAATTCGGCGTTCATTGGCCGGTCGTTTGCCCGAACGGCACAGCGGTGTTCGCACGCGACGTCGAGACCAGCCAGCAGGTCTGGAGCGACGTGGTCGGCTACCCCGGAAACGACGTTTACCGAGAATTTTATCGCGACATCGGCTGGGACCTGCCGCTGGACTACCTCAGGCCGTATCTGGATGAAGAGGGAAACCGCAAGCATCTCGGATTGAAGTATCACCGGATCACCGGCCGGAACACACCGCAGCAGTTAAAACAGCCCTACATTCCCGAATTGGCGAGAGAAAAGGCTGCCGAACACGCTTCGCATTTCATCGGCGAGCGGATCAAGCAAGCGCATATGCTCCGCGACACTTTTGACGGCCATCCCCCGCTGGTTGTTTCACCCTACGATGCCGAGCTTTACGGCCATTGGTGGTACGAGGGACCCCAGTTTCTCGACTTCTTTTTCAAGAAACTGCACTTCGACCAAACCGAGATCGAGGCAATCGCCCCGGGTGACCTATTGGATTCAGGGCTGCCGATCCAGGTACAGAGTCCGACGGCGTCTTCGTGGGGTGAGAACGGCTATTACAAGGTGTGGATCAACGAGGGGAATTCGTGGATGTATCCTTACCAGCACGAGGCCGAGAGAAAGATGACGGCGCTCGCAAACAAGTTTGCAGTTCAAAGTTCCAAGTTCCAGGTTGCAAGTTCGGAAGACTCGAAACTCGGAACTCATGAGATCGAACGGATCCTGAACCAACTCGCCCGCGAGCTTCTGCTTGCACAATCGAGCGATTGGGCGTTCCAGATATATCAGGGCACAACGGTCGAGTACTCGTCACGAAGGTTCAAGTCCCACATCCACCGCTTCGATCTTCTTGCAAAAATGCTGGAGACCGGCGAAGTGAATGAGCCTTTGCTTGCGGAGATCGAATCGCGGGACAACATCTTCCAGGAGATAGATTTCAATATTTACGCGAGCGAAAAAGTATAAGGGCCGGGGGAATTTCCCCGACCCTCGAAGTTCCAAATCGGTTATTCCCGATCAGAAGTGTTCGTTGAAATTGGCTGCCGGATAGTCTCCCGTCAAGCCCCACGGCCTGGAGAAGATCTGGCGGTCGCCCACAGTCATCACGAAGAACGTTCCCGGATTGCCCGGACGCCAAACGGCATAGTCGGTCTTTCCGTCCCCGGTGTAGTCACCTGCTGCGATTATGTCCGTGGCTGCGACTCCCCATGTATCGGTCACATCAGGCCCGCCGCTGCTCGGCCGGAAGGTCCAACGGTAGAATCCGTTATCCACGCTGACTACGGCGAAATCGGTGATCTCATCGCCGTCATAATCGCCCGGTACGATCGAATCGTCTTTCAAACCGAACCAGTCAGAGCTTTGATCTCCGGTGGCCTCCTTGGTCCAGAAACGACCGTTCACGCCATTAAAGTCGGCCCGCTGAACTACGAAATCGTATTTCCCGTCGCCGTCATAGTCGCCTGGTGCCGGCACGTCGCCGCCCACGCCCCAAGGAACACTCTGGACTCCCGGCGGCGAGCCGATAGAACGGTAGAACCAGGTGCTCTGGTCGCCGTCGTTAACGCCACGCCTGTAAACGGCAAGGTCCGCCTTTCCGTCCCCGGTGTAGTCGCCCACAACGGTTGGATCGTCCCCGGTGACGCCGAATGTTTCACTGAACATCGTCATCGTTGCGCTTCTCACTATGAAGAACACGCCCTGCGTTCCGGGTCTGAAGACCGCGAAGTCGGTCTTGCCGTCACCGTCATAGTCAGCCGGCACCGGGAAGTCGGAGCCGAAACCCCAATCTGTCGTCGAGGTCGGGTCTCCGTCCTGGAACATGGTATACCACCTGAATTGGCCCCCGGCACCACCGCCTTCGTTTCGAATAATGACAAAGTCGGTCTTTCCGTCGCCATTCATATCCAGAGGAGCCTTGCTGACAGGCCCGGCGCCCGGGACGGTGACGTCCTGCATCGTAACGGTGTACGGGCCCGCAGACCGCCGCCGGACGAATAGAACGAGTCAATAAACAGGTAGAGCGGCGTATTCAGCGGCAATGTGTTCATCTGACCCGAGTCGATTGTTTCCGGCGAACCGCCGAAGGTGCCGTCTGCACCCTGGAGGCAGTTTGCGGCGGTATTTCCAGTTCCTGCAGGGCACATTACGCCGGTTGCGCCATTCAGAATATAGATCGACTGATCATAAAGCGGCGACGTCGTTGTCGACGTTATCTGGGGATTGGCCCCACGGGCACTGATTTGGAATGAATAGATGACGTCGGCGCCGGCCGCCTGAGTGTAAAAACCATTACAGGCTAGCGGAATGGTCGCGACCGTGTTATTTGCACCGACGGTCGTTCCGCTGTCAGTAAACGGTGCAGCCACCGTGTACGTGCCCGGCGGTATCGCCGCTCCGGGACATTCATCGGCACCGACAAACAGGCTGAGCATATTGAACTCGCCTTTCTGGCTCGGAAGCCGGTACTCGCTCTGTCGGCGGAGCAATTCGGGTTTCGAGCAGGTCTCGTTGAGTTTCTTGACCAGCTCGGCCCCTCTTTGGGCGATCCGCGGCGGAATTGCCGGCCGTGACTCCTTCGCGATGGCTTGCGGGGCCTGGGATCCGGCAATGACGGCAGCTCCGGCCAGAACGGAGAAGTAGCCAAGCCGTCGACGCCAACTTTCAAGTTCCGCGAAGCCGACATTTGCCCCGACGTTTTTTGAACGCCGATCCAATATGTCAGACGCCCCAAGGGGCAAATTCATCGATTTCATTCGTATTCCTCCTTAAAATAGCCAGTCTATATACCGATCCGTCCGAAGTCCGTTGTAGGATGATATCTTGAGAATCCGCGGATCCGCTCCTTCTGCTTGTCTGTCAGGCCGACAATTCCCCGGCCCGAAACCCCTTTGTTGAATCTTATCTTTCGGCCTTCACCTTCGGCTTCGGCGATCTTCGCCGCGATCGAGGTCTGATGAGCGCCGAGGCCGTAGAAGTTCAGGACTCCCTGCACAGCTGCCGGCTTGTCGCCGACAAGGTCTTCGTAGCTTAGCCAATATACAGGGAGACGTTTTTGTTTTTCCGCCAGCGACCATGATGCGACAAATTGGAAGTACCAGGGGATCACATTGTCGATTATCAGGTCGATCTTGGTTTCTTCATCCAATGATTCAAAATCGGCCCGGAAGTAAGTGTTGTAAAACGCTCCCTGGACGTTATAGAAGTCCAGCAAGCTCATCACCGAGTCGAAGATGTTCCGCACCAGCACAACCGGCTGTATCCCGAACGCCTGCATCAGGTGGACATTCGCGTCGGACGCCCGGCAGTGCTGCTGTGTGACCGTATCCAAGTGTGCGGTATGCCGAAGCGTGGGCAGGTAGATCTCGTGCTCGGTCTGGCCCGCCGCATAAACCATAAAGGCGTCTTTGAAGCCGGTCAAACTTGCCAGAACATTTTTCAAGAACGTCGAAGCCGACTTCGGCACGCATGCGATAAAGATGTGACGCCCGAGCTGTTCGGGCGTTATCTCGGTCGTGTAGTCGGAAAGCACGGGCCGGGATCCTGCAGCTACCAGCGAGTTCGTGAGATTGATGTAATAACTCGGGCCCTGGAATATGGATATCGCCTTGCGGCAGCAGTTTAGGCTTGCCCCGAATCGGCCCTTCGCGAAACACGCGAGACCGAGGGATTGGTAGGCGTCGGCAAAATGCTGGCGAAAGACCGAATCGTCGGCCATTTGACCGCGTATTTCCAGGCTTAGGGCGGCTTCTACAAATCGGTCCGCCGAATCATGATCTTCCTTCTCGAGAAGCCTTTCGACCACGGCCTTGTAACTCAGCAGAAGATTGTGGACAAGGTGGTCGTAGAACGGCATCTCGACCGACATCTTCGCCAGCGCACTCTGGAAAAAGGTTACCGCAATTTCCGGGTTACCTTGCTTGAGTGCTTGAGCTCCAAAATCGACCTCTTGCTGGAGGGCACTTAATAGGTTCTGATTAAGGTTCGAAGCATCAATCGTTTGACGGGATTGGTGCATTAAGGATCAAGTTAAGTGTCGAAAAAAATGACACTTAAGGTTAACGTAAGTACACTGTTTTAGTCAATCTTTTTCGGTATGTGGCGGGCTAATTGATGAAACCCTAAGCAACGAAGCCAAGCGTGCGCAGTTGCGAAATTATCTTCGCCGCGTTATCAGCCGCAGTTAACGATACGGTCTCCAGCCTTAATTCGGGGTTTTCGGGCGGCTCATAAGCGTCGTTTATGCCAGTAAAATCCTTAATTTCGCCGCGGCGAGCTTTTGCGTACATTCCTTTCGGGTCACGATCCTCGCAAACAGCAAGCGGGGTATCGACGAAGACCTCGATGAACTTGCCCTCAGGAAACATCTGACGGACCCGGTCGCGGCCGCTTCGATAGGGACTGACCGCGGCGCAGATCGCTACACCTCCATGCCGGACTACCTCGGAAGCGACAAATCCGATCCGCGTGACATTTGTTTCGCGGTCTTCGCGTGAGAACCCAAGACCTTTCGAAAGATGCGTGCGAACGACATCGCCATCAAGCAAGGTCGACTGACGACCCTCTTCAAGCAGAAGCGAGACGAGGACCTCGGCCGTGGTCGATTTACCGGAAGCACTAAGCCCGGTGAACCAAATGCAGACGCCTTGCCGGTTTCGCGGAGGATGGCTTTCGGCCAACACTTCGCTAACCTCGGGCCTTGTAAACCAATTCGGAAGCGCCCTTCCGCGGCTCAAATATTCATCGCGGATCTCGGTTCCGGAGAGCGAAAACTTACGAACGCCCTTCGAGACCTTGACCGTTTCCTCATACCGTGCGTCGTCGGGCAGGTACGCAAATTCACCGAAGGTAAGAGGCGTCACACCGATCTCGTCGCTGAAAGCAACGACGAGTTCTTGTGCGGCCGTCGGAGCGTAGAAGGGCTCTCCTTTCGAATTCAAGCCCGGGCTTGCGTGGTCGCGGCCGACGATCAGAAAGTTCGCGCCGTAATTCCGGCGGATGATCGCATGCCAAACCGCCTCCCGCGGTCCCGCCATCCGCATCGCCAGTGGCAAAAGTGCAAGAAGCGCACGGCCTGGTTCATATGCAAGGTCCCTGACGATCCGGTAGGTACGTACCCGGGTGTAATGATCGATATCGCCCTCTTTCGTCAATCCGACCACGGGGTGGAGAAGGAGCGTCCCGTCAGCCAATTCGATAGCCCGTTGGGTCATCACTTCATGGGCGAAGTGGATCGGATTCCGGGTCTGGAAGGCAACAACGTTCTCACGTCCGAGGTCTTCAAGGCGGGCGCGCGTTTGTGCAGGGGTCATCCGCAGCTCCTTAAAGTCATGATAGACCGGGAGCGAGAGGACGCGTAGGCGGCCGGAAAGGCAGAACCGTCCCCAGCGTGCAGATTCGGTAACGAGCGGGTGGCGCGGATCGTCGGTGCCGAAGACGGAAGCGGCTAATTCGCGGTGGTCCCATTCAAAGATCTCTTCGACGTCGAGGATCGCCAGAAGCTCATTTTTCTGATCGCGCAGGGCGATGGGAGTACCGACGGCTATCCCGTCCAGGTTATCGACAGAAAAGGTGACCGGGATCGGAAAGACACTCCCGTCGGCAAGCCGCATGTCGCCGCCGACTCGCTCAAGATCCGAACGGCCCATGAACGATCTAAGCGGGGAAAACCCGCCCGTGGCCAGGAGTTCGAGGTCGCAAGTCTCGCGGCGTGTTAGCTGAACGGAAGGCAGTTTCGAGGCGAACTCGAATAGTTCACGGCGCTCCTCTGCCGGCACGAGCAGGTCAACCAACTCGCCGCCATATGGTGAGATCAAAGAATTCTTTGCCATCGGAGATCAAGTGTCGGGACGCTTAGCCCGGTCGGGTGCGTTCGGCCCGGCCAATCCCGCTGAAAGCAGTTTCGCCCCTGGTAAATCTTATTCGAGATATAGCCTGGTTGCCTAAAACCAGACGCGAAGTTATCATTTCCTGTCCGAATTTAATGCGTTTGACGGTTTGGGCTAGTGCTTGTCCGGTACAGTCTGGGCGCACAACGGGGATCATTATGGTCGAGAAAGGCGTTGTGATCGCGCCGGCAAATGGAAAACTTGGTGTCTTGCTCGTTGGGCTCGGGGCGGTCAGCACGACCCTTGTAGCGGGCGTCGAGGCCATTCGCCGGGGGATCGCTAAACCCGTCGGTTCGCTCACGCAAATGGGCACGATACGTCTGGGCAAGCGGACCGATAATCGGTCCCCGCGTATCAAGGACCTCGTACCCCTTACAGAACTTGAAGATATAGTTTTCGGTGCCTGGGATATCTTTCCCGACAATGCGTTCGATGCCGCGATGAAGGCCGGTGTGCTCGAGAAGGACCTATTGAACCAGGTTTCCGAACAGCTTGGCGGCCTGAAGCCCATGCCTGCAGTCTTCGAGCAGAATTTCGTCAAAAGGCTGACCGGCACCAATGTCAAATCGGCCGCGAACAAGATGGAACTCGCCGAGAAGCTGATGGAGGACATCGCTCGATTCAAGGCGGACAATGGACTCGACCGAATGGTAATGGTCTGGGCGGCTTCAACCGAGATCTTCCTTGAAGAAACCGGCGTTCATGGTTCCATCGAAGCTTTTGAAAAGGGTCTTTACGACAACGATCCCGCCATCGCTCCCTCAATGATCTACGCCTACGCAGCGATCAGATCGGGGGTTCCTTTCGCCAACGGCGCGCCGAATCTGACGGCGGACATACCTGCCCTCACCAAATTGGCCGAGGAACGAAAAGTGCCCATTTGCGGAAAGGATTTCAAAACGGGCCAGACCCTGATGAAGACGATCCTTGCCCCGGGGCTCAAATCAAGGATGCTCGGGCTGGACGGCTGGTATTCGACGAACATTCTCGGCAATCGCGACGGCGAGGTCCTGGACGATCCGGAGAATTTCAAGACCAAAGAAGAATCAAAGCTCTCGGTTCTGGAGCATATACTCCAGCCGGAGGTCTATCCCGATCTATACGACCATTTTTCGCATGTCGTCCGGATCAATTATTACCCGCCGCGCGGTGACAACAAAGAGGGGTGGGACAATATCGATATTTTCGGCTGGCTCGGCTATAAGATGCAGATCAAGATCGATTTCCTTTGCCGGGATTCGATACTCGCAGCCCCTTTAGCCCTTGATCTTGCGCTCTTCCTGGATCTTGCCCAGCGCGCGGGCATGAAAGGAATTCAAGAGTGGCTCTCGTTCTATTTCAAAGCCCCGCAAACGGCGCCCGGCCTGTATCCTGAGCATGATATTTTCATTCAGTTGATGAAATTGAAGAACACGCTCCGGCACATGCGAGGCGAGGATCTGATCACCCACCTCGGGCTCGAATATTACGATTAGCTTCGAAAATCCCGAAAATTTTTATTTATTGTCTATAATTTCCTTGCATACAAAGCACTTAATGTGCTAACAAAATAAAAGGGAACTTGCCTTCTTCGCGGGCAGAAACAGTTTCCGTCGGGAGGGACCCCTTCCGAGTCCAAAGTCCAGCCAACGTAAAAATTATTGACATCATCACTATGACGACGGATTTGCCGCGGCATCTAATTGGGCAAATACGAGCCGGACAATCGTCATTCGGTTAGTGAAAGGCCGCTTTTCGGGAGGCCCCCGACGAGGAGCGAATCAGATGAAGAATGAGACCGCCAACAAGAAAACCAGTGTCAGCAAGGGCATAGTACTGGACCCCGATCGGAAAAGTCCCAGAGCAAAGGACTTCGAGGACAAACTCTCGGCGTTGATCGTAGGCCAGGAACGCGCTGTCCGGCGCTTGAGCGGCCTTTTTCAGATCTATCTGGCCGGAATGAACAATCCGCAGCGGCCGATCGGCACCATGCTCTTTTTAGGGCCGACAGGCTCAGGCAAGACACGTGTGGTCGAGGCCGGTTCCGAAGTTCTCTTCGGCGAACCGCATGCGGTCGTCAAGATCGACTGTGCGGAGTTTCAGCATTCTCACGAGATCGCCAAGCTCATCGGCTCGCCTCCGGGGTACCTCGGGCATCGCGAAACGTCTCCGATGCTTACCCAGGAGAATTTGGACAAGGCGCACACCGACGACACCAAACTCACGTTTGTGCTGTTCGACGAGATCGAAAAGGCGTCCGATTCGCTCTGGCAGTTATTGTTGGGGATACTCGACAAAGCGACCCTAACTCTCGGCGATAATCGCCGGGTAGATTTTTCGAGGACGATCGTCATCATGACCTCGAACCTCGGTGCGAGGGAGATGTCGGACATGATCTCCGGCGGCATCGGTTTCGCTCCCGGCAAGGCAGGCACGAAGCCGCGCGAAGACAGCGAGATCGACACAAAGATCTATCGGACGGCGCTTGAGGCAGCAAAACGGAAATTTTCGCCGGAGTTCATGAATCGGATCGACAAGGTGGTCGTTTTCCGAAGCCTAAAGGAACACCATCTTCGTCGGATCCTCGATATCGAACTCGCGGCTGTTCAGGACCGGATCACTGAATCTGCAGGGACCAAATTTGTGTTTGAGTGCTCGGACGCGGCGAAGGAGTTCCTGCTCCATGAAGGGATCGATCTGAAGTATGGAGCCCGGCACTTGAAACGGTCGATCGAGAGATTCCTCGTTTATCCGCTTTCAAACCTTGTCGCGACTGAGCAGGTCGAAACGGGTGACTTCATCTTGATCGATTTTGACAAGGAGAAAGATGCGCTCACCTTTACGAAACATTCGGGCAAACTGATAGTGAGCGAGACCAATTTGAAGGAAGAAGACGATAAGCCGCTGACGAAGTCGGATGCCGTCGGAGCCCCGCTTCCCCAGGCCCAGGCCGCCCCCGTAATGTCAAAATCGAAGAGTGAGAATAACGACAATTAGTAACGGTCTTGGATCCTAAGAGTTCGGGCGGCCTTGGTGCCGCCCTTTTCTTTCCTATTTTGCCCAATTCAACGAACGCCGAACAGCTTCGTGCCACCGCTCCTTTCTGCTTGTCGCTTCTTCGGCGGAAATTTTCGGCTCAAACCTGGCGGCAGCCGTACGGTGACCAGAGAGTTCTTCGCGAGAGGCCCAAAAACCTGCCGCAAGGCCCGCGAAATATGCCGCTCCTAAAGCGGTCGTTTCGGTGACGACAGGCCGGACAACCGGTGTCTGCATTACATCGGCCTGGATCTGCATCAGCAAGTCGTTTGACGTCGCCCCGCCGTCAACATGAAGCTCCGACAGGCGGGTACCCGATGCTTCGATCATTGCATCGAGAAGGTCGGCGGATTGGAACGCGATCGACTCCAGGGCCGCTCGAGCGATGTGAGCCTGCCCCGTTCCGCGGGTGAGGCCTATGATCAATCCGCGCGCTTCCTGGTCCCAATGTGGCGTTCCAAGCCCGGCGAATGCCGGGACGAAATAAACGCCCCCGGAATCGACCACAGATCCGGCCAATTGCTCGACCTCGGATGATGCCGACAGTACCTTCAGCGAATCGCGAAGCCACTGAACTACCGCGCCGCCGATGAACACGCTTCCTTCAAGGGCGTATTCGGCCACGTTCCCCGTCTGCCAGGCGACTGTGGTCAGAAGGCCTTTAGCCGAATGTGCCGGAGTGGTCCCGGTGTTCTGCAGCATAAAGCAACCGGTTCCATAGGTGTTCTTCGTGTCGCTTTTCCCGAAACAGCCTTGACCGAATAGTGCGGCCTGTTGATCACCCGCTATCCCGGCTATTGGAATGCCGGCTAGTTCGGGGACCGATGTAACTTCACCGTAGATCTCCGACGAGGTGCGAACGTCTGGGAGCATAGCCCTAGGAACGTCGAAGATGTCGAGGAGCTCTTTGTCCCACTCAAGTGACTTGATGTTGAACAGCATCGTCCTGGAAGCGTTCGAAACATCGGTTATATGACCGGCTCCGTTCGTCAAGTTCCAAACGAGCCAGCTATCCACGGTCCCAAAGGCTAGCTCGCCGGCCTCGGCCCGCGTTCGGGCGCCCGGCACATTGTCCAGAAGCCACTTAACTTTGCTTGCCGAAAAATAGGCGTCGACCTCAAGCCCGGTTCTTTCCCTTATGAAGGATCCGTGCGACGCTTTCATTCGATTGCAGAGGTCCGATGTTCTCCTGTCCTGCCAAACGATGGCATTGTGGATGGGCTGTCCAGTCTTTCGATCCCAGATGATCGCGGTCTCTCGCTGATTCGTGATCCCGACGGCCGAAATATCACGGGCCGATAGCCCGGCCTTTTTTAGAGCAGTGGATGCCGTTTCGATCTGGGAACGCCATATTTCGTCGGGGTCATGCTCGACCCAGCCGCTTTGGGGAAAAATCTGTCGAAATTCCTTTTGCCCGACAGCGACGATCGCACCGTCGCGATCGAAGATCAAGGAGCGGCTGCTAGTAGTGCCCTGGTCGAATGCGAGGATAAAGGACATATCGACGGCGAGCTTAAAGCCCGAGGACGTTTTTCACAAAATCGTCGCGAAGATAGGCATATATTCGGTCGCGGACCCTGCGAAACGCACCTACCCGATCATCAAATCCTCCCGGTGCCAGCCATGGATCTTCGAAGGGCTGATGCACAAGTTTAGTGCGGGCCGGGAAATAGGGGCAGTTCTCTTTCGCGTTATCGCAGACCGTAAGAACGTAGTCGAACTCGCGATCAGCGAACGAATCGACCGATTTGGATGTGTTCTTGCCGATGTCGATATCGAGCTCTGCCAAAACTGCAACCGCCTCGGGGCTGACGCCGATCGGCCTGGTACCGGCGCTATGAATTTCATATCTGTCTCCACAGATATGTTTAAGCAATCCTTCGGCCATCTGGCTTCGGGCGGAATTCCCGGTACATAGTATGAGGACGCTTTTTTTGTCTTCTCCCATATTATTCAGGTTCGAATGGCTCATGAGAATCTGTGCCTCTGGGTGAGGGCAAACTTTACAAGCAATATCAGAACGGGCACTTCGATCAACGGCCCGATAACGGCCGCAAACGCGACCCCGGAATTGATCCCGAACACAGCGATCGCGACGGCTATGCCAAGCTCGAAGTTGTTGCCGGCCGCCGTGAATGCCAACGAGGTGCTCTTAGGATAATCGGCCCCGGCCTTCTTCGCGAGAAAGAAGGCCGAAAAGAACATGATCACGAAATAAAAGATCAGCGGTATCGCGATTCGAATTACGTCAAATGGGATCTCGACGATCAATTGCCCTTTGTAACTGAACATCACGACGATCGTGAACAGCAAAGCGACAAGCGTGACCGGACTTATTCTCGGAATAAAAACTGATGCGTACCATTCGCTTCCTTTCGTTCGCAGAAGTACGAAACGCGTCAGCATTCCGGCAAAGAAGGGGATCCCGAGGTAGATCAGAACACTTTCGGCGATCTGTCCGATACTCACGTTGACGTCCGCTCCGGAAACACCTATCAGAGGCGGCAGGATCGTCACGAAGAAATAGGCGTAAAGGCTGTAAAAAAGGACCTGGAACACGCTGTTAAAGGCAACCAGCCCAGCGGCGTATTCGTTGTCGCCACGAGCAAGTTCGTTCCAAACTATGACCATCGCGATGCACCGGGCGATACCGATCATGATCAAACCGATCATGTATTCCGGCTTGTCGGACAAGAATGCCACCGCAAGGAAGAACATCAAAAATGGTCCGATCATCCAATTTTGAACCAGGGACAGGCCGAGTATGCGCGTGTTCTGAAAAACCGACGGGAGCTCTTCGTACTTTACCCTTGCGAGGGGCGGATACATCATCAGGATCAGCCCCACCGCGATGGGAATATTGGTCGTGCCAACCTGAAAGCGATCGATAAGATTCGCGGTTCCGGGCAGCAAATAACCTATCAAGACGCCGGCTGCCATCGCCGCGAATATCCACGCCGTTAGGAAGCGGTCCAAGAGCGATAGCTGAACATTTTCGGTTTCGCTTACCCTCATGCGAATAAATATACGCACTGCCGCATATGAACTGGCCCGGCCAGGTCCTGATCTGATCCACTAACGACCGGAATTCTCATTTCGGTCATGAGCAGCAGGCAAAACGCTTGCAGTGGATTAGGTCGCAGACGTTCTTGCAGTCAAGGGCTGCGACCTTATGATTCAACAGGGCCAGGTGAAGTACGCCAACCGCAAAGCTGCCGACCATGACCTTTATCGCGATCATCTCACCCATCCAGCCATAAGAACCGAGATAAACCTCCGACGAAACGCCCCATGCCGTCGCCGGCTTGGAGGCAAACATGAAAGCAAACGAAGCGATCTTCAATATCGTGGCCGCGACGTGGAACGCGTATTCGCCGGTGGTCAGACCACCAAGCGATGCGCGGCTGTCGCCTTCCGTCAGGACGTCCAGCATTTCAGTCCCGATGGCGGCACCGACGAAAAAGACCGCTCCCCACAATGCGATCCCGCCAAAATCCTGATAGTAGAGCAGAAAAGTAAGCGGTACCATCAGGAAAGCAAACGTCATATGGAGTTTGTGCTCATATCGCGATTCAGGCCTCGTGTGAAGTTTGTATTTCCAGATGTGGAAATAGAAAAGGTCGACTGCACCGACGACCATGAATAAATTGAGGAAAACGAATCCGAGAAGTACTTGATATTCCATTCAGAACTCCCTCCATTAGGGCAAGGCATCATATATGTCCTGGCATATATCATCGATGTGTTCAACCCCGACCGAGATCCTCAAAAGTCCGTCCGATACACCGGCCCCGGCCCGCTCTTCCGGCGTCAGGGTCGCATGTGTCATAAGCGCGACAGGCTGGACCAGCGTTTCTACCCCGCCTAACGACGTGGCAAACGTGCATATCTTAAGATCGTTGACCAGCGATTTGGCGGCATCGGCTGTGCCTACATCGACACCCACCATCCCGCCAAACCCTCTCATCTGGCGTTTTGCGATCTCGTGATTTGGATGAGTTTCAAGTCCGGGATAGTGAACCGCACGGACCCTCGGATGGCTGATCATCGTATTCGCAAAAGCGAATGCGTTGGCATTGTGCCTCTCCATTCTCAAGGCGAGCGTCTTTATTCCACGCAGAACGAGCCAGGCCACCTGCGGGGCGATGTTGCCCCCATACAGTTTCGCCGGGCCGTGCCTGACCTTGTCGATCAGATCGCGGCTGCCGACCAAGATCCCCGCCGTCAGGTCGCTGTGCCCGCCGAGGTATTTGGTCGCACTGTGGACGACAAGGTCGGCACCGAGTTCGATCGGACGCTGGTTGAATGGCGTTGCAAACGTGTTATCGACAACACTGAGAATGCCGGCTTTTTTCCCGGCGGCCGCCACTTCGGCGATATCGGTGATGCGGACGAGCGGGTTCGAAGGCGTTTCGATCCAGAACAGCTTCGTGTTCGGACGGATCGCCGCCGTGTAAGCTTCCGCATCCGCAGCATCGACAAACGTGGTCTCGACACCGAACTGTGTGCCAAGATGCTTGAGAAAATTAGTTGTTGTGGAATACATCGACTCCGGCGCCACGATGTGATCGCCTGAGCTGATCAGAGTGAAGGCCGTCGCCGAGATCGCCGCCATCCCCGAAGCGAATGCAAGAGCATTCTCGCCGCGCTCAAGTTCGCTCATCGTACGCTCAAGTGCGGCAACGGTTGGGTTGCCAAGGCGGCCGTAGAAATAGCCGTCCTTTTTGTAATTGTGTATCGCTATGCCTTCATCCGCGTCGGTGAAGGCGAAGACCGATGCCGGGTAGATCGGCACCGAAAGGGCCCCGAAATGGGCTTCCCGGTCTTCGCCTGCATGGACGGCCTGTGTGAAAAACGAGTGATCGTTCATCGTTGGAAAACTCCTATCAGCAGCAAGGTTGATTCGTCGCCCCAATGGTAGATGCCTTCTGGCTCGGCGTGCAACAAGCGGCTGTAGAAAGAACAGCCGGCTCAGCTTTTTCGCCGCAGGAACTTCCGGCCAATTCGGCGTGGTTCACCTTGTCACCGCATGCACAGGCATCCTGGGCGGGTTCGGTGTTTTCCAGCACGACGAATACCTCCCACTCGTTCCCGTCGGGATCGCGGGCCCAGGTCTTGTCCTGCAGTGCGTAACAGCAATCAACCTTCATCTCGTCAACCGTCAGCAGTCCCGACTCGATCCAACGCTCGCGCGTTTTCAGCACGTCGTCGGTCGAAGCGACCTGTATCCCGAGGTGTGACAGCGAACCGCCTTCGGAATAGGGAACTTCGTTCAGTACGAAATTGAGCGGCGGGTTCTCTACGTCGAACTTCGCGTAGCCAAATCGCGGCTTCTCGCTTTCCTCGCCCACCTGCTCGCGGACGATCGAGTGAGTCGTCGTGTTGCCCTTGATAAATTTGAGTGGTTCGATGCCGAAGAGTTTCTTGTAGAAAGCTACGCTTTCCTCCACGTTCTTAACGTTGAGCGAAATGTGCGGCTTCAGTGTGGTAATCGTATTTTGTAACATGATAAATGCTCCTTTTTTGCGAAATTCATTTATGCAATAACATATATGGTAAAGCGAATATATTCCTATTATCTGATTATGTCAACACAATATTTCAGTTTGTGATAAAATTCTTTCATGGACACAAACGCCTTAGCGTATATGGAGACATTCTACATGGCCCTTGCCGATAGAACACGGCTTCGCCTTTTGAACCTGATGCGAGATGGGGAGGTATGTGTGTGCTTTTTTACCGAAGTCCTTGGCGAGAGCCAGCCGAAGATCTCCAGGCACCTTGCCTATCTGCGCAATTCAGAGCTGGTTCGATCACGGCGCGACGGCAAGTGGATGCATTACAGCATCGTTGAACCGGCCGATGAAGGGGGAAAGCGGGTCTTGGACGGAGTCCTTGCATGGCTGGATGAGCAAACCGAACTCAGGGCCGAGCGCGATAAATACAAGAAGGTGTGCTGCACCCCCGAGTTGCTGGTCCAGATCGCACGAACGCCGATCGATTTTCTTCCGGCTTCGCCTGCCTACGACAAGGTGGAGTGGGCTTCAGATAGTTCTGTGCTCAGCAGTCCTCCGGAGCCTGAGCGAGAGGCCGATCATTTTCTCGCCGACACCGGCCACAATGAGATCGAAGAATTCCTTCTTTAGCCGCCTGAGCGTCGATCGGCTTTAAGGCGGATGCACTCTTTAGGGACGCAGCAGGTACACGGCAAGAAACTCCTTGTTGCCTTCAGCCCCGAGGATCGGCGATTCGATAATGCCGCCGGCCTGAAGTCCTAGCCCTTGGGCAAAAGCTTCTATATCTGCGACGACTCGGACATGTTTTTCGGGTTCACGAACGATCCCGCCCTTACCGACCTCTCCCTTGCCAACCTCGAATTGGGGCTTGATCAGGACGATCAATCGGCCGCCCGTTTTAAGAAGGCCGAGAATGCCCGGGAGCAGTTTCGTCACTGAGATGAAAGAGACGTCCATCACACCTATATCGAACCTTTCCTCAAACTGTTCGGGTCGGAGATCACGGGCGTTCGTGTTTTCCATCACGACAACACGCGGATCAGTTCTAAGCTCCCAGACCATCTGGTTGGTTCCAACGTCGACTGCATAGACGCGAGCGGCCCCGTGCTTTAGAAGGCAGTCAGTGAAACCGCCAGTGGAGGATCCGATGTCTATACAAACACAGCCGGTTGGGTCGATCGCGAAACTCTCTAGAGCAGCCTCAAGTTTCAACCCCCCGCGTCCCACATATCGAGCTCCAGGAACGTCCCCTTTGATCCTGATCGGAGCATCAGGATCAAAGGTCTCCGACGATTTTTCGATGCGCCGTTCATCAACCAGGACCGTGCCTGCCATGACCATCGCCTGGGCCTTTGTTCGCGAATCCGCCAGCCCGCGGTCAACCAGAAGTTTGTCGATCCGCTCCTTTGGTTTCATAAGGGAAAACGCATTCCTTCAGCGGCGACACCGAAACCCGCACGTCGAACTTCGGCGAGCTTATCCGGCCTTCCCTGAACCAAAGGGTTGCTGTGATTGAAGTGAATGAAGTGGACCTTTCGCCTTTCGGCAAGCGGAAGGTCACGAAGCAGGGACATAGTTTCCGTAACGAATGGGTGGGGCACTTCGCTCATCGGCCTACTTATCTCGCCGTCGGCATAGAAGGTACCATCAAGCAGAAGGTAGTCGGAGGATCGTACGACATCGGCCAGAGGCGTTTGCCACTTTCCCCACTTATCGATATCGGGGATGAAAACGAGTGTCCGCGTACCGCCCTTGATCCGATACCCGACGGTCTCAGAGAACTCATCGCGGTGCGGCACGAGAAACGGTTCGACGGTCAAGCTATTTCCAAGCCTCACCTGCCGGCCGTCGGCCATTTCGCGCAATAAGATATTCTCGAGCCCGACGAGCTGGGACCACGGAGCATTCTGCTCCAGCATCGACCTCATCCTGGGCATCGCAAAAACAGGAATTTCCTTCGAGTTCATTGATTCTCGACCGAGGTACATCAGGCCCGTGTAATGGCCGATGTGGGCATGCGTGAGGAAAATTCCGTCAAGCCGGTTCGACCGGTCGCCGGTCAGCCGCTTTATCGCTTCGAATTGGTCCGGCAGATCCGGCGTCGCATCGAAGATCCATCGGGCCTTTGAGGCTGGATCGATGAAGCGATCGCCGAAACAAGCCTGCGTTTTGACCGATCGTTCCACGCGCTCCGGCAGAACGGCGAATCACATCCCATTTGCGGCACGCCCGCGTCCTGTCCGACACCCAGAACGACCACGTACGGCTGGGCTTGTATATAAGAAGTGCCGGCCAGGATCAACAGTAAGGCTAATATCGCTCTCATTTTTCGGTCCTTTTGAAAGTGATATTCTATGCGCTAATGAAGACGGAAGCGAAACTGAGCCGTTTTGCCAAATTCGCATGGTTCGTACTCGCATATAACATTCTGGTGATTCTTTGGGGCGTATTCCTGCGTTCCTCGAAGTCGGGCGATGGTTGCGGCCAGCACTGGTTGACGTGTCACGGCGAAGTGGTTCCGTCCGCTCCCGAATTGAAGACGCTGATAGAGTTCTCCCACCGTATCATGAGCGCGCTGGATGGGCTGATCGTCCTCGCCCTCGTGGTTTGGGCGTTCAGGATCTGGCGCCGCCAGGATCGTGAGAATGCAGGGTATATCCTGAAATTTGCCGCGGCGGCGTTCGTTTTCGTGCTGATCGAGGGTGCGATCGGAGCGGGCCTTGTCCTGACCGGAAATACCGCAGAAACGCTGACGCCCGCTCGACCGTTTTGGATGGCGCCCACTTGTTGAACACGTCACTGCTACTGGCCTGGCTAACGGTAACTGCATGGTCTGCGACCACCGGGCGCCGTGCACGGCTTTCCGAAGGCAGGTTTATCAAATGGCTTGCGATCGGTGCCGTCCTTCTGTTTTTTGTGGGGGTCAGCGGATCGATCGCGGCCCTTAGCAACATGATCTTTCCGTCGGGGACCATCGCCGAAGGGATCGCGAAGGACTTCTCGCCGACGTCCCATTTACTTCTAAGACTTCGCCCGCTTCACCCCATCATCGCCGTCGCCAGCGGCGTATTTTTCATATTCTGGGCGGGTTGGCTGAAGAACAAGTTCGAGCTGTCCGCGATGGCCGTACGGTGGGCTAACCTCTTATCGATCCTGATCCTGGCCCAGCTTTCTTTTGGGGCCCTTACGCTTCTTATGCTCGGGCCGATACTCATGCAGCTAGGGCACCTGCTTCTTGCGGACGCTCTCTGGATAGTATTCGTCCTGCTCGCCCTCGAACTACTATCGGTTTCCCCTTCGGCCGGTCAGGATGACGCTCGCCAGACCTCACCCGCCGCGGTCAGCTCTTCAAGTGAGCGTTGAAGCGCTTCGCGAGTGTTCTCGATCTCGCCGTCATCAGCTTTCGGGTCGACGTAGATCGGTGTTCCGATGATCACCCTTGCTTTCGTGAACGGAATGGGGATCTGCATTCGGTCCCAGCTTCCGATCGTGAAGTACCGGCGGCATTCAACGATAAAAGGCATTATCGGATTTCCGGTTTTTTTCGCGAGCATCACGGGGCCCGGCTTTGCCTCGTATCGGGGCCCTTTAGGGCCGTCCACCGTGAAGCCGGCCGGGAGCCCCGACCTCATGGCCTTGATCATCTCAACCAGAGCCCCGACGCCGCCTCTTGTGGACGACCCGCGGATCGCTCCGTACCCTAATCTCTGGATGAACCGTGCAATATACTCGCCGTCCTTGCTTTGGGACGTGATCACGGCAATTCCGCGGTCCCTGAAAAAATAGGTCGATGCGAATATCCGGTCATGCCAAAAGGCATAGATCGGCAATTTGCCGGCTTCCTCGATCGACTCGAAATTCTCCCAACCCTCTGTTTCGTATCGGATTGTCCGACCGATTACGCGTATCAATAAGTAGAAGGCGATATCGGCAATCCGAATCGCTATCCTGTCTTTTAGCCGGTACTTTGACAACTCCGACCGAATAAAAGCCTTGTTGTTTCCTTTTGTCACAGAAAGGTGTTAGCCCCGGATTGGAGTATTAATTTGCAACAAGTATAGTATAGGCATCGTAAATATAAGCGGTTCAATGCGTTTAGGAATGCAGAGAAAGATCTTGATCATCGACGACTATGACGACCTGGCGACATCGCTCAGAACTACGTTCGAAAGTGCGGGCCACAACGTCGAGGTGCTCGACAGCCGTCAACAGGCGATGGATCATGAGGACCTTAACGCCTTCGACCTCGTGATAACCGACTTGGAGGTCGACAACTCCAATGTTGTGTCCGATCCAAACGAAAACCAGGCAGCGTGCCTGCCTCATATGCCGGAGTGCCGGCCGGGCGAACATGTGAAAGCTTTCAAGCTTTGTGCATCACATTTCCGCCGCGACGAGTTTGACGAAGAAGAACTAAAGAACTTCGTCGAGACCATTCTGAATTATAAGAACCGCTATGTCGATAGGGCCGAACGCGTAAGGGGTCTTCACGAAAAGATCGAATTCGAACTCCCGAGTGCGATCTCCCCTATGCACGCGATCCTCGATTACCTTCTAAATCGGGTCGACAAGCAGGGTGTCGTGAGGCCTGAAAGGTCGAACCTGTTTGTCGCACTAGACGAGGCGTTCGTTAACGCGGTGAAGCACGGTAATAAATTCAATGCACAGAAGCTAGTCAGAATAACGGCCGAATTGTCGAACCAGGAGGCTTCTTTCACCATAGAAGATGAAGGCGAGGGTTTTGACATAAACTCCATCCCCGACCCGCTCGACCCCGAAAATCTCTTCAAAACGTCCGGCCGCAGCGTGCTTTTCATCTACAACATCATAGATGAGGTGAAATACAACGAACGCGGCAACCGGCTGACAATGGTGAAGAAAAGCGAGAATCCGGTCGCTTGATCACTTGAGCTTCGCAAGTTCGGTCCTGATCTCATCCAACGTCGGCCGCTTCTTATAGTCCATCGACACGTTCGCCCAGACGACCTTTCGATCCTTATCGAGTATAAAGATTGAAGCACGCGGGATGCCGTCGACGTCCTGACCGGCGTATGTCGGATCATACACGCCGAAGGCGTTGACGGTCTTGCTGCCCGGGTCTGACAGCAACGCGAACGGTATCTCGCCCTTGCCGTCCTGTGCGATCTTCGCCTTCGTTTGCTTCAACCTTTCGATCGGGTCAGGGCTAATGGCGACTATCGTGAACCCGTCTTGATTCAATGTGCGCATATCGGCCAACTGCCGATTGCAGTACGGTCACCAATACGCCCGATAGAAAACGATCACTACCGGCCCTTTCAAAGAGGATAGTGACACGGTCTTTCCAAGATCGCTTGTAAGTGAGAAATCGGGAGCCGTCTCGCCGACCTTCAGCGCGTCGGTCCTATCCCGTTGAGCAATAGCCGCGATCGAAAGCAGGCAGACTAGAAAAAGTGCAGAGATCAGATGCTTCCTCATATCATTAAGTATCGCGAATTGGGTGCGTAATATTCCGACCCTACGCTACGTCCTTCGCGTCGTTGGGTGAAACTCACGCGATAGCATCCTATAATCATACCGATGAAAGTCACGATCGGCCAGATCAACACCACCAACGGAGACATTTCCGGCAATACCGCGAAGATCATTGCCGCCATCGAAAGAGCGAAGGCGGACGGGTCCGATCTGATCGTCTTCCCCGAAGTCACTACGCACGGTTACACATCTCAAGACTGGTTTCAGGACCCGGACATCATCGACCACGCGCTGGACCCGCTGGAGACGATCCTGCCCGCGACCAAGGGCATCGCCGCTGTGGTCGGGGTGATCCGTAGAAACTTCGATAACGACGGCCGCCGGATCTACAACTCGGCCGCCATTTTGAGCGACGGCGAACTGCTCGGCTTCGCCGATAAAACGCTGCTGCCCGAATACGATGTCTTCGACGATCCGCGGTGGTTCGAGCCCTATGACGGACGCCATCGCCACCTCTTCGACATCGCCGGCAAGAAGGTCGGCGTCGTGGTCTGCGAGGATTTCTGGAACGACAAGACGTTTTGGAAGGATCGGCTTTATGACAAAGACCCGGCCGACGAGGTGATCGAGATGGGCGCCGAGCTTGTCGTATCGATCAACGCGTCGCCGTACAACAAAGGCAAGATCAAGCTTCGGGCCGACATGGTCGCCCACCGGGCGAAGGCGAACAAAGTACCGATCGTCTTCGTGAACCTGATCGGGGGAAACGACGGGATAATCTTTGACGGTGCAAGCCTGATCGCCGACGAAGAGGGTGACATCATCCTGCAGGCAGCAGCGTTCGAGGAGTTCGTCGAGACGGTCAAGCTCGATTGCCGCAGGCCCGACTCCCGCGGGATCACCGGCGGCGAGGTCGCGGCGATCCAGGACGCACTCGTGCTCGGCATCCGTGATTACGCGGCGAAGAATGGATTTGAAAGGGCTGTGATCGGCCTTTCAGGCGGCATCGATTCGAGCCTGGTCGCGGCGCTCGCTTGCGAGGCGATCGGCCCAAAGAATGTGCTGTGCGTGATGATGCCCTCGCCGTTCTCATCGGAAGGTTCGATCAAGGACTCGGAGGAACTTGTCCGAAATCTTGGCTGCGAAAGCCGGATCGAGCCCATTTCCGATGCATTTGAGACGCTCGTCGATCAGCTCCGCCTGAAGACGCCGACACGCGGGGGAGAGTCACTGGCAGCTGAAAACATCCAAAGTCGGCTAAGAGGAGTGATCCTGATGGCTATCTCGAATTCGGAAGGCCGGCTCCTTCTTTCTACCGGCAATAAGAGTGAGCTTGCCGTCGGCTATTGCACGCTCTACGGCGACACGAACGGGGGGCTCGCTGTGCTCGGGGACGTCCTGAAAACCGAGGTTTGGGAGGTTGCCCGCTACATCAACAGGCGAGCGGGTAGGGAGGTCATCCCGCAGCAGATCATCGACAAGAAACCAAGCGCTGAACTTGCCCCGAACCAGTTCGACCAGGATAGCTTGCCGCCCTATGAACTGATGGACCCCGTCCTCCGAATGTATTTCGAACAAAAGGCCTCGCCTGCCGAGATCGTCGCTGCCGGAAACGACGCCGAATTGGTCTATTCGATCCTCAATAAGGTCGAACATCCCGCCAACGAGTTCAAACGCCAACAACTTCCGCCAACTCTCATCATCTCAAAGAACGCAATCGGAATCGGCCGTCGCCGCCCCATAACGCATAAATATCGCCGCAGCATTTGACGGCCGTTCATGGATCGGCCTTGAATAGCCTGCGAATTACAATGCAAATCGTCGGGGCTGTGTTCGTTCAATAGACGTCGGCGATCGAGCCGCTGTTTTTTGGAGGAGACCTCAATGGCAAAATTTGACAGCCCGCTCAAAAATATCCGAATTGCCAGCCCATGTTCGGCAAATTGGGATGAGATGTACGGGAATGAAAGGCGGCGTTTTTGCGGCGAATGTAAGCTTAATGTTTACAATCTTTCGGGAATGACGAAATTTGATGCCGAGAACCTCATCGCCGCTGGCGAAGGGCGCGTTTGTGTGAGATACTTTCGGCGAACTGACGGCACCGTGATCACGGCCGACTGTCCGGTCGGCTGGGAACGGCTGAAGCGTCGGGCGGTTTCAGTGGCCGGAGCGGTGTTCTCGCTATTCATAGCGATCTCTGCCGGACTTCTGTCCGTCGCGTTTTTGAAAAGCGGAGCGACCTACCTGAGAGAGGTTCGAGAAAGGGTTGTTCCAAAGCCGGAACCGGTGCTGATGGGTGCGATAGCCATGCCCCCGGAACAAGACCATCCTCCGTCGAACGGTGTGAAGGGATCCTAATCAGCCTTTATTGGTTTTGGAACGAAACGAAATGAGCCCTAACGGGCTCGTGAGCCAGATTCGCGAAATAGTTTTGGCAATTTTCTATATCGCGGATCGAGACAGCCGCCGACATTTCTCGGCGGCTTTTCATTTTGCGGGCCAGCACCTCTAATCTTTGACGTAGTAACCCTGCCGTGCCCGTACCCTCGGGTTGCCCGGAGTCGTCACACCAACCTGCAATCTGACATAACTGTTCGCCGGAAATTCGGACTCGGAATAATATTGGACCAGATACTGGGCCCGCAGTTCGTTCGCCAACTGCCTAAATATCCGTTCGAGCAGTTCGGTGTTACGTCGCATGTTGCCGGAATTCTGAAGCTGATCCTTCAGATCGATCGGCTGAAATCTTGGCAGAAATGCGGTGCCGCCCGTCTCATCCGAAAAGACCTGCATGTTCTCCTGCCCAAATACACTCATCTTGTTCAACTGATATGAGCTGCCGGCAGGATTGATCGAATAATGGACCACATCCGCGTCCTGCAGGGCACGAAGCACTTTTTTCCTCTCGTCATTCTTGGCGACCTGCTGGGCCTGCACGACTAGACTCCCGAGTTTCTTGAGGTCCGGGTCAGGGCCGCGGTCAACGGTCCGCCGTTCGGCCGTTCGCTGGGCCCTCTGTACGCCCTCGCTGAAATTATCCTCGCCGTCCGAGATCACCACGATCACTTTCCGCCGTCCGTCCGGGGAGTTTGACCGCAGGTAATTAGCGGCCATACGTACGGTGTCGAAAAAGGCCGTTGCGCCCTTTGTAGTCGTGATCCGCATCACGCTTTCGACCGCGGCCTCGGCCGTATCGCGCCCTGCGATCATCGCAGGTTTTTGCCCGACGGTGAAGATCGAGGCCCGATCGTCCGGCCGCATGACCTCCCTCAGGAACTTTGCCGCCGTTTCCTGCTGAAACCGAAACATTGGATCCGTACTCGCTGAAACATCGAACAAAAGAGCGATCTCCAACGGCACTTTTTCGGCATTCCCCACCGAATCTATCAACTGGTTCCGTTTCTCTTCCGCGATCCGAAAGTTATCCGCCGTAAGGCCGAGAACCGGTTCGCCATTTGCGTCAACGACAGACACAGGAACGACCACCAGCCTTGAGTTGACTTTGATGACCTCATCGACCTCAGGCGGTGTCGGCGTCGGCGTCGGCGTCTGTGCGGCGGCTGAGCCGAGCACGCCCGCAAAGCCGGCAAGGATAAGTGTCTTAACAAAGGTGAGGATCTTCATATCTGTAGCAGGATAGTGCGGGTCCACAGCGGCCGTCTTACAAACATTAGAGGGCACGCCGACGGAAAAGGTTTACGCCTTATCCTCATTGTGCCCCCCGAAAGATAGAGCGTTATTACGCCCAACTATTAATTATCGTCATTGCTGACCGGACGAACTTCAACATTCTGGTTCAACCCGCGGCTGACAAGAAGCTTGACCTCAACCCGGCGATTAGCTTCGCGGCCTTCGAGTGTTGAATTATCCGCAACCGCCTGCAGTTCGCCGAAGCCATATGACTGGCCGATCCGTCGAAGCGGCACATTGTGCGTCGTCACCAGGTAATCGATAACCGCCTTTGCCCGGCGCTCGCTGAGCACTTTGTTCCGGGCGGCACTGCCGTCCGAGGAAGCAAAGCCGGTGATCTCGATCACGTAGCCTTTCAGCGAATTTGCAGCCGTCGCGACTTCGTCAAGCATTTGCTTGGCTTCGGGCGAAAGGATCGAGCTATTGACCCGGAAATTCACCGTCGTTGTCGACTGGACGACATAATCATCCAGGGCCGAGATGCGCTGGTTGGTCGCATTGACACCGGCAACGGCAGCATCAGCGGTATCCTGGGCCGCTTTCGCGCCGCCACGAGCCGCATTCGATATCGCCATAAGCTCATCGATCTGACCCGAAACACGCTTAGCATTCTCTTCCTGCTCGGCGATCCGGGCCTCTGCCGGGCTCATGCGCGAATCGATCGACTGGGCAACGCGGAAATCGTCCTTGCCGAAGCGGATCTTGGTCGCCGCTAACGCCCCCGACGCATCGCCGCGTCCTTCGGCCTCGAGGCTCAAACCCCGGACAAGCTGGGAGGCTGCAACGGCGTCCCCGCCGCCGAAAAAGCCGCCCTTGGTCTTGATACTTGCACCCGGGCTGAGGATCACTTTCGTGTCCACGCCGACCGAATCACGGACGACAATGCTTTGATCGTCCTGGGCAACGATGACGCCCTTTATCTTGTATTTCTGGCCCGGCGCCAGATTCCGAAGCTGGACGTCCTGAGCGAGCATAGTCACGCTTCCGATCGCCAACGCCAAAACAAAAACCGATATTCTCTTGAACATAATTGAACTCCTTACCAAACCCTTGTTCATTACTCGCCTGCCAATTGGCGGCCTCGCCCGGCCTTTTCTATACGGCCGCCGCGTCTTTGATGCGTTCTCAAACCCGAACGCTCCCTCGAAATCCAAAGATCTTATCAAATGCCTTATTACGATGGCGACGCTCCGAAGCGGGCATCCGCCGAGCAAAACCGTATCAATTGTTGTGCCAAAGAGTCGTGATCATTTACCCAGGATAGTATTCGTTACACTGATTGAACTTAGCTAATTCAGCCCGAGATCGGCAATTTAGAAGGGATGTTCGTATTCTATACACTTTGGGACGGGATCGTTCGATTCCGTTCCATTTTCGTACATGATTGCTTCGGTCGAGAAAAGAAGGCGGATTGACCAAAACTGTCGTGTAGGATACACAAAAGTCAGGGGTTTGCCAACAGGTTTTTGCGCGACGAGCAAGCAGCGGACGCTGCCGAAGCCTCACAAAGAAAAGTCTGTGGTTTCGAGGTACTGTTTCATCAACGCCAGGAATTTTTCGGCATCCGCCCCGTCGACGATCCGGTGGTCGTAAGTAAGAGCGAAATACGCCATGGTTCGTATAGCAATATAGTCGTCTCCATCGGGTGTGGTAAGTACCTTGGGCCTTTTTTCGATCGTCCCTACGCAAAGTATCGCGACCTGCGGCTGGTTGATTATGGGCGTCCCATACAACCCCCCGAATACCCCAGGGTTGGTGATAGTGAACGTGCCGTCCGCAACTTCGTCCGGATTGAGTTTCTTTGCCCTCGCCCGATCGGCCAGATCATTTGCCGCCAACGCGAGGCCCGACAGCGAAAGGGTGTCTGCCTTCTTTATGACCGGCACGATCAGCCCCCAATCGAGCGCGACCGCCATCCCAAGATTAATGTCACCCTTATAGATAATGCTGTCATCAGAGACCTGAGCATTGACGATCGGGAACTTTCTAAGTGCGTTTGTCACCGCCTGGAAGATAAATGGCATGTACGTGAGCTTTGTTCCGTAGCGCGACTGGAATTCCTCTTTATTCTTGTTACGGAACTTGGCTACGTTAGTCATGTCGATCTCGTAAACGCTGGTCACGTGGGCGGACGTACGCTTAGAGAAGGTCATATGATCGGCGATCTTCTTCCTCATCACCGACATTTTCTCCACCCGGTCGCCGGTAACCGGTTTCGGCCCTGCACTTGCCGGCGACGCGGCCGGAGCGATCGATGTAGAAACGGCGGGCGGTGACGAGGTCTTTGCACGGCCGACAAGAAGATCTTCGGGCCTAAGGGCCGCTCCGGTCTCGATGAAGGACATGATGTCATTCTTGGTTACGCGGCCGCTTAACCCCGATCCGGGGATTCGGGTGATATCGATCCCGTGTTCTTTGGCGATCTTTCGTACAAGGGGGCTTGATCTTGTCCTGCGGAGTTCGTCGATCGATCCGCTCCTATCCGGCGAACCGTTGCCGCCGGCCGCGGCGGCGGCGGTCATAACCGGCATAGGCTGCTCGATCGGTGCGGCGGCTTCGGCCTTCGGCGCGGGCGATCCGGATGCCAGAGAGGACCCAACAAGGGCAACGACCGCTCCTACTTCGACCGTCTCTCCTTCACCCACGCGTATCTCAAGAAGCTTCCCGGCCGCAGGCGAGGGAACCTCAGCATCGACCTTATCCGTCGAGATCTCGAGAAGCGGCTCATCTTTTTCAATAGTATCGCCGACCGACTTAAGCCATTTCGATACGGTGCCTTCGGTGATC
The DNA here is from genome assembly GCA_016716365.1 of Chloracidobacterium sp. Taxonomy (GTDB): domain Bacteria; phylum Acidobacteriota; class Blastocatellia; order Pyrinomonadales; family Pyrinomonadaceae; genus OLB17. The sequence goes on from JADJWM010000017.1 coordinate 641,061, forward strand.
GATTCACCCATTTGGGGCATCACGACTTCGGTCGAAGTGCCGGTGTCAACGGTCGGTTGCGGCTGGGCTGTCGCCTCGGTTGCCGCCTGTTCCGACTGTGCCTCATCTGCCGCCGATTCCTTCACGGCCAGGATCGCGGGGACGGGGACATCTTCGGACGACGTCCCTGAACTTGTTTGGGCCGCGGCCTGGGCTTTCGGTGCAGGATCCGGTGCGGACTGCTCGCCTTCGGCGCCGATAACCGCAACCACCGTGCCCACCTCGACCGTTTCACCTTCCTGATGTCGGATCTCGAGGAGTACGCCGGCTCCTGGGCTCGGAACTTCGGCGTCGACCTTATCGGTCGAGATCTCAAGGATCGGCTCGTCCTTGTCGATCTTGTCACCAACGGCCTTAAGCCACTTCGAAACGGTGCCCTCGGTGATCGATTCGCCCATTTGCGGCATTACGACTTCAACACTCATATACTCTCCCAACGGTTCTCATTTCAACCATTTAGGATACAAGAAACGGCATCGAATAAAAAGAACGGGCGGTTCGGGCCAGTTCTCGCGGCGGTGTGCGAGATCGCGGAAAGCGGCCAGTCCATTGAGGTTAGACGGTTCCGGCTAGTTATTGGGGCGGAAATGTCATAACATCCTGGGTGTTCTACGCCCCTGCGAACGGCGGCGAGAATAGTCTCAAAACCGACCACGGATCGCGGCACATGGTCCTTCTCGTTGCCAGCCTTCACGAGGGTCAGGCCGTCCTTGTCGGCGTTCACCGATACGATCTCGTCCCACGTTGCCATAAATTTGCCATGACGGATCCCGTTCTCGAAAATGCTGACTACCTTTCGCCGACGGACCATCAAGCCGACGAGGGCAAGTATGTAAACCGTAAGGAATGCGGCGGCTAGTGCGAAGTAACCGATATGGCCCCTCACTAAAAATGCCGCGAGCATAGCGAAGAAGAAAATTAACGATACCGCGGCGACGATCGCGGCCCGCTGAAGTATGCGCGGCGATGCGGTGCCGGCCGACAAGGCCTCCAAGTGGTTTATCTTTACTCTGCAAAGCTGAGACCGGCCCTATCCGTTCGCACGTGTCGGATCGATCATAGATCTGACTTCCTCGATGCTGTCTGCCGGGAAACCGCTTTCGCGGGCGTGCTCCTCAATGAGATCCCTATTCGGGGCCGTATAGATGCAGTAGATCTTGTCGTCGGTCACATAGCTGTGGATCCATTGAATATCGGCGCCGAGGGCATTCAGGACGCTGCAGGACTTTTGCGAGGCCGCCATCAGGTCGTTTGCCGACATACCGCCGGCTCCGGGGATGTTCCTTTCGATCACGTATTTGGGCATAGAGGTATTCTTCCTAATCGTAAGAATGAAAAGATCAGATTTCGTGGGCGCCGATTGATGACAATTTCAGGCTAGTCAGTTATTATCACACTAATCTTTCTCTGGCAAACCAATGAAAATCAAACCAATTCTACCTGTCTTCTTTCTGATCTGTGTTCTGTCATCGTCGGTCTATTTTCAGGCGTTGACCGCTGCGGACTATGCCCGAGCGGAGAGCATGCTCTCTTACAGCACGGCTCCTTTGGTCGACCGAAATGTGGTGCGGCCGACCTTCTTGCCCGACGGACGATTTTGGTACATGGTATTGACCCGCGAGGGGCGCGAATTCGTGCTGGTTAACCCTGCCGACGGCTCGAAACAGATCGGAGACAGCCACGTGAAGATCGGCGTCGCCGCACCTGCCGGTGGGCCGCAGGGACGCCCTGGTGGGGGCGCTTCCCGTTCTCCTGACGGCAAGCGAGAGGTCTTTATCAAGGATTGGAATCTGTGGGTCCGCGATGTGGCGACCCGTCAAGAGACCCAATTGACGAAGGACGGGATAAAGGACTTCGGGTACGCGACCGACAACGCGGGTTGGCGTAAGAGCAACCGGCCGATCGTCCTTTGGTCACCGGATTCGAAAAAGGTGGCGACATATCAGCAGGACCAGCGGCATGTCAGCGACATGTATCTGGTTTCGACGAATGTCGGGGCGCCGCGTCTCGAGGCATGGAAATATCCGCTTCCGCAAGATAAGGAGATCATCAAGATCCACCGGGTGATCATCGACACGGAAAGCGGGACGATGGTCAGGCTTAAGATGCAGCCGGATGACCGTCGCGGCACGCTTTGCGATGACATTACGTGTTCGGGGGGAGCTTTCGACGATAATCAGTGGAGCCCGGATTCGACGAAGCTCGCTTTTGTTTCATCGACGCGGGACCATAAGGAGGCCAGGTTCCGGATCGCAGACGCGGCGACCGGTGATGTCCGCGACGTTTTCGAGGAAAAAGTGGCGACACAATATGAATCGGGCCAGGGAGCCATTAACTGGCGATACTTCCCCGAATCGAATGAAGCGATCTGGTATTCCGAACGCGACGATTGGGGGCATTTGTACCTTTACGATCTTGCGTCGGGAAAGATGAAGAACCAGATCACGCAAGGAAATTTCGTGGTTCTAAGGGTCGTAAAAGTCGACGAGAAGGCCCGGGTGGTCTGGTTCGAGGCGAATGGAAAGGAAGCCGGCCGCGATCCTTACTTTACTCATCTGTACCGTATCAATTTCGATGGACGGGAGCTCAGGTTGTTGACCCCTGAAGATGCAAACCATCAGATCACGCTGGCACCAAACGGGAACTATTTCATCGACAATTTCTCGAAGCCTGATGTCCCGACGGTGTCCGTTTTACGCGATCTTAACGGACGACTCATTGCAAATTTGGAGAAAGCCGACGTCTCGCGGCTCTCAGCGGCTGGTTGGAAGCCGCCGACACCGGTCAAGGTCAAATCGCGTGACGGCCGATGGGACCTTTACGGCTTAATGTTCACGCCGTCGAATTTGGATCGTAACAGAAAGTATCCCGTCGTCAACTATATCTATCCCGGGCCGCAGGGCGGCGGTGTCGGTTCTCGCTCATTCACGCCTTCGCGTTCCGACCATCAGGCATTGGCCGAGTTGGGATTCGTGGTGGTAGTGATCGACGGAACATGCAATCCGGACAGGTCAAAGTCATTTCACGACGTTTGTTATGGCAACATGGCCGACAATACGCTCGAGGACCAGATAGCCGGCCTGCGTGAACTAGCGCAGAAACGCCCGTATATGGACCTAAACCGTGTAGGGATGTGGGGCCATTCGGGAGGCGGGTTCGCCACCGCAGCAGCGATGTTCCGCTATCCCGATTTCTACAAGGTCGGCGTCTCACAATCGGGTAACCATGACAACCGCAATTACGAAGATGATTGGGGAGAACGATATATCGGGCTACTTACGAAGATCGAGGGCGGCAAAGATAACTATGAGGCTCAGGCGAATCAGGTTTACGCCAAGGACCTCAAGGGGAAGCTGCTGCTCGCGCACGGCGGTATGGACGACAACGTACCGCCACATAATACCTATCTCGTAGTAGATTCCCTGATCAAGGCGAATAAGGACTTCGACCTTGTCATCTTTCCGAACGCCCGACACGGTTATGGTGGCGATAACTGGTACATGATGCGGCGTCGATGGGACTACTTTGTAGAACACCTGCTGGGTGCCAAGCCGCCGAAGGAGTACAAACTCACGCCCAAGCAGGATCCGCGAATGGTCGACCTATAAGGCTCGACCTTCGGCCGGCACCCACAGCGGCGGTCAATTCGAAAGCTCCTTGGTTTCCTGTTCCGTTTCGTCCTCGAACAGGCGGCTAACGGGTGTATGGGGCGGGGGCAGTTCCGCTTCGTGCGCGGCAAGGTCCTTTTGGATCCGTTCGACGGCCGCTTGACCCCCTTTCGAAGTCGTCACGCACTAGTTTCAACGTGATCTTGCCGTCGTGGTTTGGTAATTCGGCAAGTTTTGCGAATGTCCGCATCCGGATCTCGATCTTCGACCCGCGTCTGAAAATGCCCTTCTTGAATTTAATGTCTAGGATCTCGCCGATCGGCAGACGCGCCTCCTTAACGCCGCTCGGTATCAGGCCGAAGAGCTTCGATTCGAATTCGAGAACAATGCCGGCCGCAGAGAATTTCGCCACGCCGTTCACGGACGTTAGCCCGTGCGCAGAATCTGTTTTGAATGGAATGCTGGTAAAAGTACTCATGACCTTCACAGACCGTTCGTCCCTCGATCTCTGGCCGCCTGGTCGGCACGGCCGATCATTCTAGTCCTCCGCTTCGTTTCCATCCTCAAAATCCATCGTATCCATGTCGACGTCACCGACATTTGGCTGGCCGAGCAGTTTCAGCCAGATGAAACCGGCGGTTCCGGCCGTCAACGAGGCAAGGAGGATCGCCATTTTCGAGGCATTTACCGTTGAAGCAACGAAACCCGGTTCGCCGCCAACGAACGCCAGGTTCGTTATGAAGATCGACATCGTAAATCCGATCCCCCCTAGCAACCCGGCGCCAAAGACATGTTTCCAGTTCAAGTCGAGGGGAAGCCGGCAGATCCCGGCGGTCACGGCTAAAAAGGCGATCAGCGTGATCCCGATCGGTTTGCCCACGACCAAGCCTAGGATAATACCCAAACTGTTCGAGGAGGCAAGGCTGGCTGCCCAATCGCCGCCGATCACGATACCCGTGTTCACCAGTGCGAAGATCGGAAGGATCGCGAACGCGACCGGCCGGTGAAGGAAGTGCTCGAGCCGATAAGAAGGCGAATTTTCGTCATCTCGCTTATGCGTGAAGGGAATAGCAAATGCAAGCAAAACGCCGGCTATCGTAGCGTGCACACCGGACTTGAGCATGCAGAACCACATGATCACGCCGCCGATAAGATAAGGCAACAGGTGCATTATCCGCAGCCGGTTAAGCACCACCATCACAAAAAAGGCCGCCAGGGCCAAGCCAAGATATGTGAGCGAAAGTTCGGCCGTATAGAATACCGCGATCACGATGATCGCCCCTAGGTCGTCCATCACCGCCAATGCGACTAGAAAGACCTTCAAGGATGCCGGAACGCGGCTGCCGAGCAATGCAAGGACGCCGATCGCGAACGCAATGTCCGTTGCCATCGGGATACCGATACCGGCCTGGGTTGGCGTGCCGGCATTAAGTCCAAAGTGGATCAATGCCGGAAGGGTTAGGCCGCCGATAGCGCCAAAAATGGGTAACAGGGCATTTTTAACATTCGAAAGTTCACCGGCATACAACTCACGTTCCAATTCAAGGCCGATCAGAAGGAAGAAGACAGCCATCAGGGCATCATTTACCCAGTGCTCGATACTCAGCTTGAGTACCCCTTCAAGGCCAAGATAGGTTTTGAGAAAGAAATCAGGATAAGACTTTCCGATCAGGTTGGCGAGGACAAGCGACAGGGCCGTGCACGCGACAAGGATGATGGCGCTTGATTTCTCGCTATCGAAAAATTCCTTGAATGCTTTTGTAAGCTGAACGTTCCGGATCTTCCTGATAGGTTTCATAGGCTGTTCGGACGATAGCCGCCCTTCCCGCGGGAAAGGCGGAGTTAAAACCTGCCCCTACAGATCACACATTTGCGATGCGGAATGAGGACAGGTGAGCTAACGGCTTTTATAAATAGACTATACGAATCCTTGGAAAATTCAATTTAGAGAAACTTTGGCATGAAGTGAGTAGGGTGAAGCTCTTTCGGGCTGCTTGGAAGCGCGAACATGGGCAACTCAGCTAAAGCTTAAGTTTCGCCACCATTCCGGCCGGACCGACGGCCCAGATTGCCTTTTTCCCCATAGCGGCGACCGCATTGAGGTTTTCCGTTCCGATCCTTTTCCAGCTTGCTCCCCCGTCTTCGGACAGGTCAGTTCCATTCGTTCCGACAGCGATGATGGTACGGCCGTCAATATATGCCACCGCCGAACGATAGCCGGTGAGCCCTTCGTCCGCCGTCCAGGTCTTTCCGCCGTCGCGGGTGAACGCGAGGTTGCGTTTCGCTTCGTTGGGCTTTTCATAATCGCCGCCGACAATCACTCCGTTTCTTGCGTCCCGCATTGCGATCGAGAAGATGCCGCTACCCGCCGTACCTTTTGTGATCGGTGTCGTCGCAACGTTCCACGTCCGGGCCCGGTCGTTTGAATAAAAGACACGAGCTTCATTTCCGCCAGTCACAAGGAAGACCTGATTTTCACCTACTCGAAGCAAACACGTACCGCTCGCGGCAAATGCGGCTTCGCCATCCTTCGCGGCAGGGAGTTGGTTGCTTAAGATCTGTGTCCAGGCTTCGCCGTTGCTCGTACTTATCAGCACATAATGACCGTCGACCGGGTCGCCCATCGCGATGCAGTTCTTAGCGTCCCAACAGGCTATGGCGTCGAAAAAAGCCTTTTCGTCCTTATTCCTAAACTGTTCTTTCCAGTTATCTCCGCCGTCGGTGGTTCTGTAGATGCGTGAGGCTTCGCCGTTGCCGATGCTGAGGATGTAGGCGGTCTTTGCATCGAATGCCTCGATGTCGCGGAAATCCAGCTTTTCGGCACCGGGAACCGTCATAACCTTCCACGTCTTGCCGCCGTCGGTCGTTCTGATCACCGTTCCGCCGGTGCCGCTGGCCCAAACGATCTTCTCGTTTACGACCGAAAGCCCGCGAAAAGAGGCGGTCGTATCGACCGTTTGTTTCACCCACTGTCCTGACACAGCCGTGGAAAGGAAAAGCAAAAATATCGATAAAAAAGTTGACTTCATAACCCGTTCCGACAACTCCCGAACAAGTGATATGTGATAAATGATAGCTGAAAGCACAGTACGGTCTAAATTCTTATCTATCATCTTTGAACCATCGGCTATTCGGACGAAGATCATGTTGCCGCTTAATTTGGTCGACCATTCATCCTCCGCCAGCGTTCGCAAAGATCTCGGCACGCCGGCTCCCATTCCGGAAACTCGAATTCGAACCCGGAATCGGTCAGAAGCTTCGGCACCACTCGGCGGCTTTTCAGGATGAGCTCTGTCTCCGACCTCATAAAGAAGGCCCCGACTGCAAGCTGCCATTCGAAGGCGGGCAAGCCGAACAGGGCTCCCCATGTTTCGCGAAAGATCCGCATGAATTCGCGGTTCGGCAGCGGATTGGGCGAGGAGAGATTGATCGGGCCCGAGAGCTCTTCGTGTTCGATCAGCCAGTAGACCGAGCGGATGAAATCCTGATCGTGTATCCACGAAATATACTGCCGACCACTCGCCGCCGTGCCGCCGAGGCCTTTGCGAACGAGGCCGAGCAGCGTGTCAAAGATGCCGCCGCGATCGGGGCTCATCGTCATCGCGGAACGCATCAGCACTTTGCGCGTTTTGGGCGTGTCGGCTTCATTTGCCGTCTGCTCCCACGCGGTAGCAACGTCGATGCTGAAGTTCCACGTATCGGGGGCGTCTTCTTCGTGGCCGCCGATGATTCCGGTCACGTCGTCGTTGGGAGCATCGAACCGGTGGGCATAGATCGTCGCCGTGCTCGCCTGCAGCCAAACTTTCGGTGGATTCGCCGCGGCTGCAATTGCTTCACCGACAACCCGAGTCGAATCCACCCGCGAATCCATCATCTGCCGACGGTTTTCATCGTTGTACCGGCAATTCACGTTGCGGCCGGCGAGGTTGATGACAACGTCAGCACCATCGATCTCAGCCGCCCACGACCCGAGAGTCTTGCCGTCCCATTCTTTGGTCCGCCATTCGCGCTTCTCCGGCGAGCGACCAAGGACGACAACCTCGTGGCCGTCGCCGTGGAATGCCCGGGCCAGAACCGTTCCGACCTGTCCGGTACCGCCTGGGATGACTATCTTCATAGGAAAAACTTTGCCCGCGAATTACGCGAATCATCGCGGATAGATGAAAGAAGTTTTCTGATTAGCGTCCATTTGCGTTATTCGCGGGCAAAAGATTCTCAGTAAACCATCCGGGTCTTTACCGTTCCCGGCACGTCTTTCAGCAATTCGAACGCCTCTTTCGACAGTTTCGATTCCACATCCAGGATCACGTAGCCGATCTCAGGGTTAGTGTTCAGGTACTGGCCGACGATGTTGATGCCGCGTTTCGATAGCCGCGAGTTTATCTCGCCCAGCACGCCCGGAACATTGCGGTGGATGTGGAGGATCCGATGCGTGCCGGCCTGCGGGGGCAGGGAAACGGGCGGGACTGTGTGTGAGCCTTCCGAGGTGCCGAAGTCAAGGTATTTGATCAGCTTCGACGTGACATCGAGGCCGATGCTCGCCTGGGCTTCTTCCGTCGAACCGCCGATGTGCGGCGTGAGGATCACGTTCGGCAGGTTTTGCAGGACGCTCTCGAATTTATCGCCGCTCTTTTCCGGTTCCTCGGGGAAGACATCGACCGCGGCTCCGGCGAGTTTTCCCGACTTTAACGCCCTTGCCAGAGCATCCAGATCGACGACATCGCCGCGGCTGTGGTTGATGAGGATGCTGCCCTTTCGCATCGCCTTCAGCGCGTCGGCGTCGATCATGTTGCGGGTTGTTGCGTCCGAGGGCACGTGAAGCGTTACAACGTTCGACCGTTTCAGCAGGTCCTTCAACTCCGGCGTCTGCTTTGCGTTGCCCAAGGGGAGTTTGGTGGCGATGTCGTAATAGATCACCTGCATCCCCATCGCCTCGGCCATCGTCGACACCTGTGAGCCGATGTTGCCGTACCCGATGATCCCAAGCGTCTTTCCGCGAAGCTCGAAACTCCCCTTCGCCTCCTTCAGCCACTCCCCGCGATGCGCCGCCGCGTTCTTGTCCGCGATCTTGCGGATCAGCATTACGCACAACCCAATGATCAACTCCGCCACCGACCGCGTGTTCGAATAAGGCGCATTAAAAACCGCGACACCGTTTTCCGTCGCGGCCTTCAGGTCGACCTGATTGACCCCGATGCAAAATGCACCGATGGCGAGAAGCTTGTCGGCGGCCTCGATCACGTCTTTCGTGATCCGCGTTTTCGACCTTATCCCGAGCAGATGAACCCCCTTAACTGCGTCGATCAACTGAGCCTCGCTCAGAGCTCCGCCAATGCGCTCGATCTGCGTGTAGCCGGCGGCTTCGAGCTCTCGAACGGCGGCGTCGGAGATGTTCTCAAGCAGAAGAACCTTGATCTTATTTCTAGGGTATGATGTGGCCGCGGCGGTCATAAGCTGTCGAGTATATCAAATCTATAGACGGGCGAGGCTAAGACGAGGGCAGCGCATTAATCACGAAGCGCTTTTATGATTTCTGTGGTTGCGGGCGTTCCAGTCGCCCTCCGATTCCGTTCATATGACCCGTCAGGATCGAGTCCAAATGCCTCAAGTATTTCCCTCTTTATCGCCCGGTTTTTCGGATTTCTGAGATCAAATAATGATATGAAATGTTTGCTCAAATCGAAGTTATAGATTCCACCGCCGTCAATAGTCCTGAAAATATCGCCGGAATCAAAGCGTGGTCGGAAGCCTATAGAGTAATAACCGAAGGGATTGCTGATCTTTCTCGAAGGATGGTTCTCGGGCACGTTGGGATTATCTTCGACAAGATACTTATCGAAGACAGCGAGAGGAAGTTCCCGGTGGATCAGTCCCCATTGAAGGAACACAATCGGACGCCGATCTATGCTTCGACCGTAAGAGATTGGAAACTCAAATTCTTCATCCGTAAGTTCTTTATGTCCAATCAGTTCGTACTCGCCATACAGGATGACATTATCCATCATAACGTCGGACGGGAGCTTTGGAGCGCGTTCAAGTTCCGCTATGTCTATCCTCGGATTAGGCGAGCTAAATGCAAAGAGTTGAATCAGAACGGGCGGTCCCATAAGCAAATTGAGACCGTGTTTCTCAGTTAACAAACCGGATTTTCGGAGCTTATTAATATCCAGCAACACCCGGCCGAATCCGAAAAGCTCTCTGCTTAGCTTAAAGCTAAAATAGTCGCCCGCTCTGAACCGAACTCTTTTCCGTTTGCCGCGCTTAAACTTTTCGATCTGCGACAAATGATCTATCGGCGATTGACTAATGAATTCTGCAACCGTTTCTTCGATACGTCTTTCAACCGCAAGTTCCGGTTTATCCCAACGACTTGAATAAAAAGTTGTTTGGGTGGTGTGGTTTCCGATCGTGATCACACCATGGTTGTTTACTTCCAGATAAACACCGATCGGGTTTCTTTGCCCGAGTGTAGATGAAGATAGTTTCTTCTCTTTGCCCTTTGAGGTTTTCGGCAGCAGAACTGTTCGATTCCTAGTTAACTCGTTGTAATTACTTTCCGAATATCGGAAGTCCACAGAAACAATGTGTCGCTTTATTATGTCGCCTTCGTAAAATAAAAAGCCGTCGGTAGGATAACCATCTTTCAACGCAACCCTGTCCCAGTGGCTTTCCAGTGGTTCAAGTCCAAAGTATTTTCTCTGGGCGTTTGTAAGTTCAAAGGCCATAAGTTGCTAAATACTCTAGGACGAGAAATCAATGGCCAGCCACGCAACGACTGGCCACGATTTTCTGCGAACTGACAACAATTTACATATGAATCGTCAGATCATGCACGCCCTCGGCCGCTTCCATGATGGATTCCGAAACGGTCGGGTGGGCGTGGATGGTGCGGCCAAGTTCGTCGGCGGTGGTTTCGAGGGCCATCGCTACGACGCATTCGGCGAGCAGTTCGGTGGCGTGCGGGCCGATGATATGGACGCCGAGGACCTCATCGTATTTCTTCTCGGCGACGATCTTGACGAAGCCGTCGGTTTCGCCGAGGATGCGGGCCTTGCCTGAGGCCGAGAAGGGGAATTTGCCGACTTTCACGTCGTATCCGGCTTCCTTTGCCTTGGCTTCGGTCAGGCCGACGCTAGCCACTTCCGGATCGCAGTAGGTGCAGTTAGGGACGAGGTTTTGCTTGATCGGCTCGACCTTTTTACCGGCGATCTTTTCCACGACCATGATGCCTTCCTTTGAGGCGAGGTGGGCGAGCCAGGCGGTGTCGATGACGTCGCCGATGGCGAAAACGTTCGGCTCGTCGGTTTCGCAGAATTCGTTCACCTTGATCGTGCCGCGGGGGTTGACGACGACCTTGGTTTTGTCCAGCCCGAGGTTTTCAAGATAAGGCATGCGGCCGACGGCGACGAGGAGCATTTCGGCTTCGAAGGCGACGTCTTCGCCCTTCGCGTTCTTACCCGAAACCTTCACGCCCTTCTTCGATTTCTCCATCTTGTCGAGCTTGATGCCCGTCTCGCATTTGATCCCCTGCTTTTTGAACGCCCGGGCGAGTTCTTTGGAAACGTCGGCGTCTTCGATCGGGACGATGCGATCGAGCAGCTCGATGACCGTCGTGTCGCAGCCGAAGCGGTGATAAACGCTGGCGAATTCGACGCCCACGGCACCGGAACCCATCACGACCATCGACTTCGGCACCTGGGTGAGCTCAAGGATCTGATCCGAGTTGACGACCTGCTTCCCGTCAACCTCAAACCCCGGGATCGGCCGCACGACCGAGCCGGTGGCGATGATGATGTTTTTCGTGTCGATCGTCTCTTTCTTTCCGTCGGCCAGATCGACATCGACCTTGCCCTTGCCGGCGATCTTGCCGAAGCCGTTGAAGACGGTGACCTTGTTTTTCTTCATCAGATAGGTCACGCCGGCCGAGTTCTTTGCCACCACGTCGGATTTGTACTTCTGCACGCCGCCCCAATCGAAGCTCAGGTCCTTTACTTTCAGGCCGAAGTTCTCGAAGTGGCCGGCCTTGTCGTAAAGATGAGCAGCGTTCAGCAAGGCTTTCGTCGGGATGCACCCGCGTAGGCCGCAGGTGCCGCCGAGGCGGGCGTCTTTTTCTTTTTCGACCAGCGCTACTTTCAAACCAAGTTGTCCCGCCCGAACGGCCGCAACATAACCGCCGGGCCCCGATCCGATAATTACGACGTCAAATTGTTCAGCCAATGCTTTACCCTCGTTTACTAGACTTATTAAATAGAGCGAAACTGCAATTATAAGCGTTCCATCACTCTATTCCAAAGATAGCGGCTTCGGCGACCAAAAGGCTTCACCGGGCGGGTATCGCCTGAGCAAGCCGTCTCACGACCGTAACAAAGTGAGACGGGCTAAGTGGTCTGAAGACAACGCTTAGACCCCAAAATCGTCTCACTTGGCGGGAGAGAGCGGGCACGTGAGACGATCTTACGCCTAACTACATGTAATTACATTGATTACGCCATTGGCTAGAATCTTTCTGTTTCAAAGATCGAAGCGGCCTCAAGTCCTAGGTGTTGCGTATGCCACACGATGTGTTATACCTGAAACTAATTTCCCCGGGCAAGAGGTTTTTCATGAGGTTGGTGAAAATTGCCTGTCTGCTTAGAATAAGCGTCATGGACCATTCACAGGAGTTTTTGAAGCTCGTCGACGAGGCGAAGGCCGGCGTTCGCGAGGTTTCCGTGAATGAAACGCTGGAACGCCTGGAAAACGGGGCCGTTCTGATCGACGTCCGCGAGGACAAGGAATACGCGGCCGGACATGCCGCCGGAGCCGAGCACATCGGCCGCGGCGTAATAGAGCGGGACATCGTCGCGAAACATCCCGAGAAGTCGGAAGAGCTTATTCTTTACTGCGGCGGCGGCTATCGCTCGGCGTTGGCCGCCGAAAGCCTGCAAAAGATGGGCTATACGAACGTATGGTCGATGGCCGGCGGGTGGTCGGCGTGGAAGGAAGTGGAGGCTCCGATAGAAAACAATGCCAATGACTAACGAGGAAAAAAGCGCTTACGACGAAAGACGGGTGCGTACGCGAGAGCTGGCGGCGGAGTTTAACGAACGGGGCGATCCGCTGGGATGGTTCGACGCATTGTATAAAGAGTCGGGCGGCGACATCGAAAAGATACCGTGGGCGGACATGGAACCGAACCGGTTCTTCCGGGCGTGGGCCGAGTCGACGGGGTTGAAGGGAAACGGCAGGACCGCATTGGTGATCGGATGCGGGTTGGGTGACGATGCGAAGTATCTGCACGATCTCGGGTTCAAGGTGACGGCGTTCGACATTTCGCCGACGGCGATCGAATGGGCGAAAAGGGTTTACGGCGATACGGATACTCGGTTTGAGGTGGCGGACTTGTTTGATCCGCCCACGTCGTGGACCATTGGGAAGACCCCGGTCGCTACCGCTCCCGGTTCTGACAAGAGCGACGTGATCGAGAACCCACCCGCTACCGCAGGTGGTACTGACAAGAGCGGGTTCGACTTTGTTTTGGAGATCTACACGATCCAGCCGCTGCCGTTGGAGATGCGTGAGCGGGCGATCGATGCCGTCGCATCGTTTGTCGCGCCGGGCGGAACGCTGGTCGTCGTGACCCGGGCCAGGGAAGACGAGGAAGACGTGGACGTGGTGCCCTGGCCGCTGTCGCGCAAGGACCTTTCGAGGTTTGGCGAGAACGGGTTAGAGAAGGTCAGCTTCCAGGACCTATGGGATGAAGAGGACGAGCAGCGGCGGTTCGTTGTCGAGTACCGGCGGGAGACGTAACGCACGGTGATCCACGAAAAAAGGGATCTCCCGCAAAGACGCAAAGGCGCAAAGAAGATGATGAAGAAAAGGCAGCGGAGCTATTGGAACATCGCGTTCCGGCCGGCGAATTCGGCTTTGAGGCTGCCGCAGACGACGTCGCAGAGTTCAAAAACGGACGGATCGGCTATCGAATAATAGACGGCGTTACCTTCTTTTCGGCGGGCGATCAGGCCCTCGTCCTGCAGGATCCTCAGATGCTTGCTGACGTTCGGCTGGGTCGAGCCGACCGCATCCGCCAGGTGGCCGACGCTCAGCTTTCCGGTCTCGAGTACCTGAAGGATCTGCAGACGCGTCGGCTCAGACAATACCTTAAATCTTGCAGCTACGTGGTTTAGCACATCGGGTGCCATCTTCCATTTTTTATTGCGAGTCATACTTGACAATATAACTACATAGGCATATAGTTATTTACAAATGGATTATAGAACGTCCAAAGGAGCAATGCAAGCAGAATGATAAAACAAGCAAGCGTACATGAGATAAACGAGTTATTGGATGGCGGCGGCGAGTGTCAGGTGATCGACGTCCGCGAATTTTCGGAGTTCAACAGCGAGCGGATCGCCGATGCGCAGTTAATGCCGCTCTCAAATTTCGAGAAACACGCCGAGGAGATCGACCACTCAAAGCCCGTATATCTGATGTGCCGTTCGGGGAACCGAGCGAAACAGGCCGCCGAGAAACTCGCGAAAAAGGGTTTTACGGATATTCACGTCGTCGAGGGCGGGATGCTGGCATGGACCGGCGCAAGCCTTCCCGTGGTCAAAGGTGAATCAAAGGTATGGTCGCTCGAGAGGCAAGTTCGGTTCGCGGCAGGGCTGTTCGTCTTGACCGGGATCGTGCTTGGGGTTTTCCTGACACCTTATTTGTACCTGCTATCGGCGTTCGTCGGGGCTGGGCTAGTGTTTTCAGCCGTGACCGACACATGCGGAATGGGAATGGTCCTGGCACGGATGCCTTGGAACAAAGCCCCGGCAGCCTGCGAACCAGCGAAAGAGGCCGCGAACTAAAGGGCGAGGCGGGAGCAAGCGGATGTCTGCTTTATTTGTAACAGGGTTGGTCCTTAGTGCGATCATCGGGTTGTCGCTCGGCCTTATAGGAGGGGGCGGCTCGATCCTGACGGTGCCGATACTGGTTTATTTTCTTGGCGTGACGCCGCATGACGCGGTGGGAATGTCGCTGGCGGTCGTCGGGGCGACGAGCCTGTTCGGTTCCTATTTGCACTATCGACGGGAGAACGTCGATGTGCGAAGCGGCCTGCTCTTTGGAGTAGCCGGTATCGCCGGAGCATTGGCCGGTTCACCGATGACCAAGCTTGTCTCGCCCGGGATGCTGCTTCTGATCTTCGGGGCGTTGATGTTCGTGGTGGCAGCTTCAATGATCTGGCGGCGGGCGAAGACAGAGGACGAGATCCCTCATACGCCGCATCCCGCACAGGGCCTTTTGGCGGGATTCGGCGTAGGGGTCTTGACAGGTTTTCTCGGTGTCGGCGGTGGATTTCTGATCGTGCCGGCCCTGGTCTATTTCGGGGGCCTTTCAATGAAACGTGCGATCGGAACCTCGCTATTCGTGATCTTTCTCAACTGCGTCGCGGGCCTGGTCGGCCACGCAAGCCAGGATGCTTTTGACTGGGGCCTGACCGGCATAGTCATGGCATTGGCGGTCGGCGGGGCGGTGGGCGGAACGATGCTTTCGCATCGCATGGCCGCACACCGGCTTCAGCGGGTGTTCGCTGTGCTGGTACTCGGCGTCGGCGGGTTTTTGATCGCAAAGAATTTCGCGGTCTTGATGTAGATCATTTTGTGGATAATGGAACTTAATAGGAGAAAAAAGGTTATGCAGTTCAAGCAGTTCTATCTCGGATGTCTTTCACATGCGTCTTATTACATCGGTTCAGGGGATGAGGCGGCGATCGTCGACCCGCAGCGTGACGTTCAGCAGTATCTTGACGAGGCCGATGCTCACGGCCAAAAGATCAAGTATGTGATCGAGACCCACTCGCACGCGGATTTCGTCAGCGGACATTTGGAGCTTGCGAAAAAAACGGGTGCACAGATCATCTACGGCCAACGGGCGAATACTCAGTTCCCGACACTTAAGGTCAAGGACGGCGATGAACTGTCCGTGGGCGATGTGAAACTACGGTTCATGGAAACGCCCGGACATACGCCGGAAGGGATAACGATCGTGGCGGAAGAAAAAGAAGGGGCGGATGGGGGCGTCCGCGTTCCGAAAATGTTCACCGGCGACACGCTCTTTATCGGCGACGTCGGAAGGCCGGACCTGGTCGGTTCCAAGGGCTTCACGGCCCAGCAGATGGGCGAGATGCTTTACGATTCGCTCCACGACAAGATCCTAAAGCTGCCGGACGAAACCGAGGTCTACCCGGCCCATGGTGCCGGAAGCCTTTGCGGCAAGTCTTTGTCGAAGGAAACCTGGTCGACGCTGGGCGAGCAGCGGCGGTTCAATTACGCCTTGCAGCCAATGTCGAAGGAGGAATTCGTGAAGATCGTTGCGGCGGACCAACCCGAGGTTCCCGCGTATTTTCCGAAGAGTGCGGCAAGGAACCTGGAAGGTTCGGTCAATCTCGAGGACCTGCCGAAGCCCGAGAGAATGGCCACCGAACAGATCGTTGAGTTTGACGGGATCGTCCTTGATGTCCGTTCGAGCGACCAGTACGGTGCGGGCCATGTCCCGAACGCGATCAACATCTGGCTTAAGGGCCAATTTGCTTCGTGGTCCGGCACGATGATCCCCATCGGCACACCGATAGCGATCGTTGCGGACACACAGGAGGAGGTGGATGAAGCATTCATGCGTCTGGCACGGGTCGGGCACGATACGGCCGCCGGGTACATTCTCATGTCTGATTTCACCGGCGAAAGGAAAAAGGTCGAACAAATTTCGGTCGAAAAGGTGAAGGAGGCGGCCGGCAACGGAATTCAGTTCGTCGATGTGCGGCGGCCCGCCGAACACGCGAACGGGCATGCGCCTGGAACGCTGAACATTCCGCTCGACCGTCTGGCAAATGATTTTGACCAACTCGATCCGGAGAAGCCCACCTATGTCATCTGCCAGAGCGGCTATCGATCGAGTCTTGGTACGAGCATATTGGAGAACGCGGGTTTCGAGAAGATATACAACGTTGCGGGCGGCACATCGGCGTGGATGGGTGCGGGCCTTGAGACCGACGTTTCGGCGACGGCCTGCGCATCCTCGAAGTAGGAGGTGTGAAATGAAAGAGATGATCATGACGGTGCTGGCTGCGTTCGTGTTTGCTGGTTGTGGGTCAGCGCCGCTTCAAAGGGTGGACTCGACCGCGACGGTGAGTGCCGGCATAAGTGAGATGGCTCCGGCCGAAGCCCGGCCGGCGATCGAAGCCGCGTATTCGCAGTTCGTCGATGTTCGTGAACCAGCCGAATATGCGGCCGGGCATGCGTACCGGGCACGGAACATTCCGCTCGCTACGCTTGCCGACAACCTGGATAAGATCGAAAAGAATGAGCCAGTATATTTGATCTGCCAGACCGATAACCGGTCAAGACAGGCGGCCGATATCCTGGCAAGAGCCGGATTCAAGAGCGTCGTCGTAGTCACGGGAGGTACCGTCGCCTGGAAGGCGGCCGGCCTGCCGATGGGAGATCCGGCGACAGCCGCCTCGACATCCAGGGTGGACGAGCAAACTGAGCGGGCTCTGCTTGCGTCCCTTGAAGACGAACGGCGTGCGGAGGCAACTTACAATGCGGTTTTGGCGAAATTTCCAAATGCCCGGCCGTTCGTGAACATTGTCGAGGCTGAAAAACAGCACCAGAACCGTTTGCTGGGGCTCTTTGAAAAGTACGGTGTCCAGGTCCCTGTTAACCCCTTCGACCCGGCGGCGATCACGGTCCCGGAAACGATCGGGGAAGCCTGTAAGGCCGGGATCAAGGCTGAAGAGGAGAACATTGCCCTTTACGACGGATTCTTTAAGTTCGTAAAAGAAGCCGACATACGATCGGTCTTTCAACTCCTTCAGTCGGCGTCGAAGGAAAATCATTTGCCTGCGTTCACTCGCTGTGCGGGCGGCGGCGGCCGCGGGCCGGGAAGGGGCCCTGGACCGGGGCGTGTGAACTAGACAGAGCAAATATGGACGGACTACTGACGATAATAGTTTTTTTCGGGGCCTGGCTGCTGCTGCAGTTGGTCGTGCTTCCGCGGCTGGGCTTCAATACCTGACTTCGCGGAGCATGCGACGCCGGGTCCCGGCGTGATCGACCTGAGCTTGAGAACAAAAACGACCGGACGGGTGAGGAGTCGGGTAATCCTGTCTGAGAAGGAGATATTACAATGGCGACTTCAGCAGTTTTCTGCAAGACATACGCACCCGAGGACGAGGCAGAGTTTTGGAGATATCCATCCCACAAACTTCTAAGCGCATTTGACGACGCCGAGAATGTCGGGCGGTCGATCGATGCGCTCCGCCGATCTGGGATCGAGGAAAATGCGATCGAGGTGTTCTGCGGTGAGCAGGGCGAAAAGCAGATCGATTTTTCGGGGGAGAAACACGGCCTTTGGGCCACATTTGTAAGATCGCTCCAGGCCCTTAGCGCCGAACATCTTTATTTGGAGTATTACCAGAATGAGCTCCATTCGGGAGGCTACTTGCTCCAGGTGGCGGTCGAGAACAGCGAACAGAAAAACTTGGTTGCCCGCTTGATACATGAAAATGGAGGAAAGCGGACCACCTATTTCGGGACCTGGCTTATCGAGGAGATCGCGAACAAAACAGAGCATGAAGAGCAAAGCGGATACGGATTTCGACGTTCGGTCGATCTCTCGTTTGACGAAGCGGTTTCGCGGATCAAAGAAGCACTTAAGGAACAAGGTTTCGGCGTTCTCACCGAGATCGATATGAAGGCAAAGTTCAAAGAGAAGCTTGGCGAGGAGTTTCCAAACTATGTGATCCTCGGTGCCTGCAGCCCGCAGCATGCATTTCAGGCGCTTCCGATCGACATGGACCTCGGGCTCTTGCTCCCGTGCAACGTCGTGGTTTACGAGGACCGCGGAAAGACCATCGTCGCCGCCGTCGAGGCCACAAAGATGTTGTCGGTCGCCCAAAATGCGGAACTTAATGAGATCGCTGCATCGGTTGACGAAAAGCTGCGTCAGGCGATCGATGCCGTTTGAACCAAGCGTTCGGAGGATGCCGACTTGTTGCCAGAATCCTTAGCCTGGATCGTGGGGGCGGGTGCGTTGATGAGCTCGATCGCGCTCATCGGCAGTGCGGCATTTTTCCTGCTCGCGGACAAGCTCGACCGATTCCTACTGCCGTTGGTGGCATTTTCGGCCGGGGCACTGATCGGCGGGGCCCTGTTTCATATGATCCCGGCAAGCCTGGGCTCATCGTCTTCCCAGCTTTTCCCGTTCGTCTGGGTCGCCGTCGGCTTTTCGCTGTTCCTGGCGATCGAGCAATTCCTGCACTGGCACCACTGTAAACGTGCCAATTCCGACTGCAGGAAGCCGCTGACCTATTTGATCCTGTTAGGCGACGGCGTACATAACCTGATCGGCGGAATGGCCATTGCCGGCACGTTTCTGCTCGACGTTCGGCTCGGGATCGCGGCGACGCTTGCGGCCGCGGCCCATGAACTTCCGCAGGAGCTCGGCGACATGGGAGTTCTGCTCTACGGCGGCTGGACCAAGAAGAGAGCTTTGGTCTTTAACTTTCTTTCATCGCTGACGTTCGCTCTCGGAGGGATCCTGGTCTACACGGCATCGCTGTCGTACGACCTCGCCTTCCTGATACCGTTCGCGGCCGGGAATTTCTTGTATATCGGGGCGGCGGACCTGATCCCTGAGGTTAACAAGCACGAGAGCGTCGTTGCGAATTTCAAGCACTTTGGCGCATTCATCATCGGAATACTCCTGATGCTGATCTTGAGAGTGTATCTGGATTGAGCGATCGCGAATGATCCGGAACCGCTCAAACCGATCAGGACGGCGGGATCGAACGAATTCTTGCATTGGGCAACCAGGTTATGTGGCTGGTTTCGAGTCGTGGCCCGTAGTGAAGAGACCCGGGAATTGCCGTTCGGAACGAGACAGGAATCAAATCATCGTCATTGACGTAAGAGGATATGAGTACAGCAAAGTTTGACCCAAGCAGTGCGATCCAGGACTTTCTGGTTTTTGGTGAATTTGGCGACGTAAATCCGTCGATCACGGACTCGTCGACCTACACCTTCATGAGCCCTGAGAGGATGGAGGAGCTCTTCGACCACGAGATCGAGGGATGTTTCCTGTACTCTCGGCACTGGAACCCGACGAACAAATATCTTTCGGACGCACTGGCCAGAATGGAAGACAGCGAGGCGGCCCAGGCGAAAGCATCGGGCATGGCCGCGATCAGCTCTACGATAGTCCAACTCTGCGGCAGCGGCGACGAGGTCATCTCGTCGCGCACGGTCTATGGCGGAACCTATGCCCTGTTCAAAAACCTGCTTCCGCGTCTCGGGATCAAGGTAAATTTTGCCGACCTGAGCGACACACACGCGGTCCGATCGCTGGTCAACGAGCGGACGAAGGCCATTTACTGCGAATCGATCAGCAACCCGCTACTTGACGTCGCCGACCTGCCCGAACTCGCTTTGATAGCCAAAGAGAATGGCTTGAAACTGGTTGTCGACAATACCTTCAGTCCAATGATCCTCTCGCCGATCCGCATTGGGGCGGACGTGGTCGTCCACAGCCTGACGAAGTTCATCAACGGGACGAGCGATTGCGTTGCCGGGGCGGTCTGTGCAAGCAGCGAATTTGTTCATCAGCTGACCGACATTAACGCGGGGGCGTCGATGCTGCTTGGTGCCGTGCTCGACAGCACACGGGCCGCGAGCATCCTGAAGAACCTGCACTCGCTCCATCTGCGGATGCGGCAGCACAGCTTCAATGCGATGTTTCTTGCGGAACGGTTCCGGGAACTTGGCCTTAGGGTTTTCTATCCCGGTTTGCCCGACCATCCTCATCACGGCCTGTTGACGAGATTGATGAATCCGGGGTACGGCTATGGCGGGATGCTCGCCCTGGACGTTGGCAGCCTGGACAAGGCCAATGGATTGATGACCCGGATGCAGCAGGAAAAAGTGGGTTACCTGGCGGTCAGTCTCGGCTATTTCAAGACCCTCTTCAGCTCGCCCGGCCACAGCACCTCTTCGGAGATCCCAGCCGAGGAACGCGAGCATATGGGGCTGAGCGACGGCCTTGTCCGGTTCTCGATCGGGCTGGACAACGATATCGAACATTCATTTGAACGGATCAAAAGGTGCCTGGAGGACGTGCGTGTCATCTGACTCGCCGGCCGACGCGTTGGCCGAACCAGTCAGGAATGCATCGTGAGAAGGATGTCCTCGATGTCGCGTTCGGTCGTGTCGGGGTTGATGAAGCAGAATCTCGCGACCGTCTCGACATTACCTTTTTGCCGCCATTTGGTCGGGGCGACCAGGGCAAAGCCGTCGCTGTGGTTTTTAAGCGTCCAACGGGTGTATTCCTCAGGTTTCCAGCCTACCCGGCGGAACAGAACACACGAAAGGCTGGGCGCGCGAACGAGTTCTACGAGCGGCGATCTTTCAATAAGCCGGCCGGCAATGCGAGCCAGCTCGATCCCGCGTTCGATAGCTTTCGTGTAACGGTCGGTTCCGTGCATCGCCAGCGAGAACCACAGCGGCAGGCCGCGAACCCGCCTAGTCAGCTGGATCTGATAATCGGCCGGATTGAAACCGCGATAGCCTTCATCGTAGAAAATGTCGAGATATGAGCCGCCCTGCGTATGGGCCTGTCGCGCCAACTCCGGCTCTCTATAGATCACGGCACCGCAATCATATGGCGAGAACAGCCATTTGTGAGGATCGATAGTCACGCTGTCCGCCATTTCGATCCCTTTGAATAGATGACGGACGCTGGGGGCGGCAAGTGCTCCACCACCGTAGGCGGCATCGACGTGGAACCAAAATCCTTCTTCCTTGCACAAAGTTCCGATCCCGCTAAGGTCATCGATGATCCCGGCGTTTGTTGTCCCGGCGGTCGCAACCACCGCAAAGAGGCGCTCCCTTTCATCCTTCGGCATTCGAGAGATATGTTCGCGGACCATCGCGGCTTCAAGGCGGTCCTCGGTATCGACCGTGAGCACGTCGGCGTCGATCACCTTGGCCATCGCCTTTACCGAAGAATGGGCGCCGGACGAGGTGAGAATTATGCCGCGGGTGCGGGCGTGTTCCGGGGCCCGGGCACGCCAGGCCTCGCGGGCCGTGACCATCGCCGAGAGATTCGCCTCGGTCCCGCCGCTTGTAAAAACGCCGAACGCACCCTCGGGGAGGCCGGTCAATGATACAAGCCAGCGCATCGCTTCGTTCTCGGCGAAAATGCAGCCGGCCCCTTCAAGCCAGAAAGCACCGTGGACGCTGGACGCCGACGTGACAAGGTCGAACATAATGGCCGCCCGGGTGGGCGACGCCGGCACGAAAGCCAGATGGCGAGGATGGTCGATCGGCACACTCGCTTTGAGCAGAACATCGCGAAACAGTTTGAAGGCCACCTCGCCGCCGATCCCTTTGGGCGTGACGGTCTCGCCGACAAGAGACTTCAGCTCCTTCTCGGTCCGCGGTTTTCCCAATGGCGGGTTCGTATCGGTGATCCTCGATATCGCGAACTTCATCACGTCCAGCGTCATTTCGACCAAATTCAGATCTATCTCGTGCATGCTGTGATTTTAGCCTCGATACGCGGATTTGTCGTGAGGCCCGGGCGGTTCGAAGGCCGGATCGTTTGCGCTTACGAACAGTCGAGCGGACGGGCCTGAGAATGGCCGGTCACGGCCGTGGCGGAGCGCAGCGGGCTGCATGATAATCTAAGCGGGGTTGCCGCGATCCAAGTTTGATGGAATTTTCGACCAAAACCGATATCGAAGGCTTCGTTCTGGCGGGAGGTGCATCGTCGCGAATGGGCGCGGACAAAGCGTCGGTTTTGCTCGGGGGTATCCCGCTTGCGGAACGGGCGGTGAGGACCCTGCTTGGTGTTTGTGAGCGAGTGTATCTTGTCGGCGGCGAAGCGAGGTCAGACATGGCGGCGTCGATCGCGGACATGCAGCACCCCGCGGCAAAGGGCCGGCGGGCCGCGATCAATGGCCTTTACACGGCATTCTCGCATTGCAAAACACGGTTCGCGGCCGTCCTGGCTTGCGATATGCCCTTTGTGACGGCTGATCTTTTCGCATTTATGGCCGACGAGATCGGGGTCAAGGACCGGAAGGGATTCGACGCCGTGATCCCGCGGGAGGCCGACGGGCGGATACAGCCGCTTTGTGCGGTCTACAAAAAAGAGCCGTGCCTCGAGAAACTCAGAATGATGCAGATGGACAGGGTGCCGGCGATGCGGGAATTCGCGGCTTCACTGAATGTGAGGTACGTCGAGCATCGTGAACTTGAGCGTTTCGGTGACCCCGCCTTCTTGCTGTCGAACGTGAACACGCCGGCGGAGCTTGCCGCCGCGGAAGAGCGATTAGGTTTGAACAGCATCGCCGCCGATGGGCTTCCGTGACGGCGGCTTCCGGAATAGAATATTCTTTTAGCCTTCAATTATGACACCGAAAAGAGACACCAGGATCGAAACTGATTCGATGGGAGAGATCGACGTCCCATCCGATGTTTATTGGGGAGCACAGACACAGCGGAGCCTGAAACACTTCAACATCGGGTTCGACGTGATGCCGCGTGAGGTGATCCGCGCGCTCGGGATCCTGAAAAAAGCGGCGGCGATCGTGAATCGCGATCTGGGGAAGCTGCCGGACGATAAGCTGAAGCTGATCGCCCAAGCGGCTGACGAAGTGATCGAAGGGAAGCTTGATGAGCACTTTCCACTTCGCGTCTGGCAGACGGGATCCGGCACGCAGACGAACATGAACGCGAACGAGGTCATTTCGAACCGTGCGATCGAGATCGCGGGCGGCGAGATGGGCTCAAAGACGCCGATCCACCCGAACGACGACGTGAACAAATCGCAGTCGTCAAACGACACATTCCCTACGGCAATGTATATCGCCGCGGCCGAGCAGTTGACCGCGCTTATACCCGAGGTGCAAAAGGTCAGCGACGCGATCAAGGCGAAGGCGAAGGAATTCGAGGGCGTGGTGAAGATCGGGCGCACGCACCTGCAGGACGCGACGCCGGTGACGGTGACGCAGGAATTCAACGGCTGGGCGAATTTGATCGACCGCGATATCGAAAGACTGAAATTAGTGCTGCCCGGGTTGATGGACCTTGCGATCGGCGGCACTGCGGTGGGGACCGGGCTGAACGCCCACCCGGAATTCGCGGAACGGGCGGCGGCGAAGATCGCTGAACTTACCGGACTTCCGTTCAAGTCGCATCCCGATAAATTCGCCGCGTTGTCCGCCCACGATGAGGTCGTCTTTGCGTCGGGTGCGTTGAAAACGCTCGCGGCGTCGCTGATGAAGATCGCGAACGATATCCGCTGGCTGGCGTCGGGGCCGCGGTGCGGGATCGGCGAGATCTCGCTGCCCGAGAACGAGCCGGGCTCCTCGATAATGCCCGGCAAGGTCAACCCGACGCAGAGCGAAGCGATGACGATGGTCGCGGTTCAGGTGATGGGAAATGATGCGGCGATCGGTTTCGCGGGTTCGCAGGGAAACTTCGAACTGAACGTGTTCAAGCCGGTGATGATCCACAATTTCCTTCATTCGGTGCGGCTGATCCACGACGCCTGTCACGGATTCGTTGATTACTGCATAGCCGGCATCGAATTGAACCGCGAGCAGATAGACGAGTATTTGAACGACTCGCTGATGCTCGTGACCGCGTTGAACCAGCACATCGGCTATGACAACGCGGCGAAGATCGCCAAGCATGCACACAAGAAGGGAATGTCACTGAAGGAAGCTGCGGTCGAGCTGGAATTGCTGACTGCCGAGAAGTTTGATGAATTGGTCGTGCCGGAATCAATGACCCGGCCGTAACTTACGCGGCAGACTTGTTTTTGAGGACGATGGCCTTGCTCAGAACGATGTCGCGCGCCTTGTTTGCGAGGAAAGCGGCCCTTCGAGCGGCCCTGTCTCGAAGAGCGGTGCGGTAGAAACAGAGTTTTTCGACCTCGGCGGCAAGATGCTTGCCTGACTCTTCGGTCGACTCCTTTTGATGAGCTTCGGCCGCTTTGTCGACCGCATCGGCCTGCTTCACCGTGAGCCCGGCAAGGTCCGGCGACGTTTCCGACTCCGCGAACACAGGTTCGGGGGCTGAGCCGTCGTTCAGCCAGTAAGCCGAGTCGTAAGAATTAACGGCGATGTCCCACGCCGCCTCCGGAACCCGCTCAAAAAGCTGAAATATCAGATCGTCTTTTGAGAACCGGTCGTCCGCAAACACCTTGGCGATCTCGGGCTCGCGATCGAACCAAGGCGAGATCACGAGCATTAATTCGGTGAATGCGGCGATGTTCTCGGCTCTCTCAATCCCGAACTCGCGGGCGCGCGCGACGCACTTTTCGATCATTGGCGTCACCTGGCCCGGAGCCATCGATTCGAAGCGTACGGGTTCTGCTGCGCGGACAGCGTGTTCGACCAGCTTTGTGAGCTCCTGATCATCTCCGGCTATGAGCGCCTGGATCTGTGCCTGCCTTATTACCAGCATAATTACTCGATCCTATTCCTTTTTGTCGGCGATCTGTCCGGTCACCAACCCTCCGTTCGAGATGCCGAATGTTTCAACGCTCTTACCATCGGCCGACCCGATGAAAAACGTCTCGACGTCACCGAAGAATGTCTTCAGCTCGCCCGCATTACAGGTGGGGAGGAATTTTCGCAGCACGGCCGGGTCGTAGTACCTGAAACGGAACGGGTTTCCGCTCTCATCGAAAACCGTGTGAAGCGCCCGGAAGTGGCGGCGCATTTCGAGCAGCGAACGGTGCGAATGAAACAGGATACCCCAATTCTTCGCGAATGCATGCGAGACGACCTCATCTGCAAACTTGCTGTCGGGCGAGAGGTAGGCAATGTAAGGAGCCGCATGCATCGCGGCGGCGTCGAGTTCGCCCGGCAAGATGCAATAGTGCGGGATCCTGCCTTCTGCCAGCTTGATCGGGAGATCAGGCACGAGCACACCGTCGAGCACGCAATAAAGCCTGGTCCGCGTCAGAAACAGCTGCTTTTTTACTTCATTCAGATCCATAAATGGGCGGTCTTCAATCCTCGATCCAAGGCCCTTCGCCGGCCGAACCGATCAGGTAAGGCGTGGCACCGCTGACCTCCGGTTCATCTTCGAACGGTTCCGAGTAAACCGGAACGGGGGCGTAATGGCTTGCGGCCTGGCCGCCGCCAGCAGGTGCCGAATACGGGATCGTGGCATTGTTCTCCTGGACCGCAGCCGCTTCGGCCCGGGCCTGGCTTGCCGATCCCTGGGCAGCCGTGGGATCAGGTGCCGTGCCCGGCGGCCCCGCGGGCGGTGACGGCACGTTGTCGGGGATCCGCACTGCCTGGACCGAGAGGGAGATCGATACGAAATACGGCGGCGGCTTGGGCGGGAGCGCCCGCGGTGAATGCACTTTCTTGCCTGCGTCGCCCTTCTCGGCTTCCTTCGGCTCCTTGGGAGCTTCGGGGCTTGCCCCGGCTCCGCTGCCGGCCGAACCGCCGCTGTTGAGGCCTATCATCGGGCCGCTTACATAAACGCCGGCCGGGCCGATGTTCACAAAACTACCACCCACCTTGAGGGTCAATGAAGCTCCGGCTTCGATAACAGCCGACGTACCGGCCTTGATGTGAACACCCATGCCGGCATCGACCGCATAGTTATTTCCCACCTTTACCTGCTGGTTCACGCCGATCTTCTGGGAGACGGTCCCGCCGATATCCTCATTCTGATTATATTTTACCTTCAGGTGTTTATCCTTCCGAACCTCTTCGAACTGCTCAGATTCAACGATCAGGTGCCGATCGTGCAAAATGGTCTCCTTGCAGTCGTTTTTGATCCGGATATCCAGGTCTTTTTCGCCATGAATGAAGATCTGTTCGCTGCCCTTCTTGTCTTCGATCCGGAATTCGTTGAACCCGCCGCCGCCCGAACTGGAATTCGTCTTGAGCACGGATCTGGTCTTGTGATCAGGCAAGACATAAGGCGGCATATTCACCGGATTGTAGACACATCCGGTAATGATCGGCTGGTCCGGGTCGCCCTCCAGAAAATCGACGACGACCTCCATTCCTACCCGCGGAATGAACATCGAGCCCCATAGGTTGCCGGCCCACGCCTGGGCAACGCGCAGCCAACAGGAACTTTTTTCGCTAAGGAAATTCTCGCGGTCCCAATGGAACTGGACCTTGACCCGCCCGTATTTGTCTGTAAATATCTCCTCGCCGGGTCCGACCACGAAGGCTGTTTGGCCACCATGGACTATCGGCTTCGGAGTGATCCGCGGCGGGCGAAAGGTCGGCTGTCCCGCTCCGTGCCGAATACACGAAAACTCGGCTGAGTATGGCTCATCCACCTGACTGTCAGAAATATATTCGGGCGACTGAACGGCGTCGTGCTGGACGTGTGTCAACACATAACTCGTGTTGTAGTCACGGATCGGGTGGTCCTTAAAGTTAAATCGAAATCCGGAGGTCAGCGGAGCACAATTGCCGCCTCCCATATAAACTTTGAACCTGGCGTCGATCTCTTCTTGTCTAAGGGTCGAGTCCCTTTCCCGGTCAGGAAAGATACTATCCAATTTATTAGGCTGTTCTCCGCCTCCGGGTGCGATGCCGTCATAGCGCTTCGCATAGCCCGCCGGCCAATCGTAATGCTCTAGTTTTTGATTGCCGCCGGCGGTGAACCGGCTGGTCTGAGTATGCTCGAGACTGTTCGAGGGCAGCTGGAAATTGAAGTCGCGCACCTCTTGCTTTCCGGTGCGAAGAGCTCCTTCAAGCTGCCAAGTATAGATCGATGGGATCCAATGCTCTTGGATCTCAGACCTTTCCAGGGCCCAGGTGACATCCGGCAATGATGGGCACGGACGATGTGACGTGTCTTTGTCGGCAAGAATGAGCTTATGGTTCGAGTCTGTGTGTTCAAAGAAATAGAAGATCCCTACTTCTTCCATCAGGCGCGATGCGAACGCCCAGTCGGTCTCGCGGTACTGGACACAATAGTTCCTGGGTTTGTACTCCTCCTGTAATTCAAGAGTAAATTCGAAGCCATCGAGGATCTCGGTCAGAATGTCGGGGACGCTCTTCTGCTGGAATATCCGGCTTTGAGTGATCTGAGTGAGTTTCCAGATGGCCGGGACAAGCTCGGCCTTATATTGAGAGAATCTTTGGCTGCGGCCAAGCTGGGTGAAATGATTGCACATTCCATGGAACTTCCGTTCAACGCCGCCGGCCTGGAGGACCGCCAATGCCATCGGGTATCCGAGGATCCCGGCCGCATCGTAAACGGTCGGCAGATAACCTTCATCGGTTTCCTCGTGAAGCAGGTCAAGCTCGATCTTGAAGAGCTGACTGATGCCTTCGACGCAGCGAAAACGCGAGACCAGAAGCACGTCCTTTCCAAGGACAGTCGAAAGCTGAAGCGTACGTCCGTCTTGTGTTGTTGCCATAAACTGTCCTTACTTTCGGTGAACAACGATCCGGCTAAAGGGAAGATCGGTCAGACCGAACCGCGCGCCCGGTCGATCGATGAAGCCCGCAAACGTTAATGAAAATGGCTTGAAACCACCTCGTTTCCCGAGCCTCTTTTTCAGATGAGGATATAGTCAATCCAGCCCGAAAACAAGAACGCCTGCGAGATCAGTTAAAACAGTGTCACCTAGACCTAGGAATGGAACCCGCCAATGGCGGGCGTGACCCCCCTCTGAGGACCTTACCCGTTCGAGATCACCCTCCGATGAGGACGGTGGGGCAACCCATCGAGATCTTGTTTGGCGGCCCGACGGCTTCGAGGATCTCGTCGCCCTGTCGGGCAGCCGGATTGTTGACGATGATCACTGTCGCTGAAGGCGTGATCACGATGCCGGGACCGTGCGGCGGTATTGGCAAGGGAGTAGCACATGCGTGAATGTCAGAGGTTCCGGCGGCGGCACTGATCGCGCTTCCCATTGCTGCAGCAGCTCCGGCTTTTACGGCCTCCTCGGCAGCCTTGGCGGCCGGAGCGCCCGGAGTTCCGGCTGCGGCAGCGGTTGCCGCCTCGGCCGTCTTTATCGCCGCATCCGAAACGGCCTTTGCTGCCTTCATCGCGGCGGCGACCGCGGGATTCACTCCGCGCCATGCTGGCTGACCGCCAATGATAACAGTGATCGCGGTTGGCCCACCGGTAAGCACAGGTGGTAGCGGATGTGCGACTGGATCTCCAAGTCTAGCGGCTGGTGGCATACACACACTCCTCAGTCTTCTAAGAAGGCGATAGAATTTTGTGCTTTTCCTGCTGAACGGATCATACGTTTCAACCACGTTCGCGCCCAAGCTATCGCAGGGGCATTTGTCGCTCGAAATCTTCCTTGTACACAGTCACTTCGACGGAAATCGCAAACTTTTCCTGCAGCAGTTCCTTATACGGCGGGGCCCACGACCCACGGATCGCGTACACCTTTTCGCCGCCGACGTCCCTTTCAGAGATGTTCATCCCGGGTTTTACGGGCGTCCAGCCGACCGCCAACACGACTTCCGAAGCGACGGCTTTTTCCTGGTTCTCTTCCTTCGGCGGCGCATAGTAAGGGCTGAATTCTGTTACCGGGTGCGGAAGCTTTACCTTTCCGGTCAGCGTCCCGCCCGGCAGCAGGAGCCTTGCGAAAGGGATCTCTTTCCGGGCGACGTCGAAAGCGGTCGGCAGCGGAAGCTCGGCACGGATAACGTTCAAAGTTTTCGGGGCTACGAAAAAGACATATGCGCCGTCATGATCGATCTTTTGCGTCTTCCCCTCATATTTGATCATCAGGTCCCAGAGGTAGTGCTCCCTGTCTGTGTTGTTCTCGACTGTATATTCTATCAACAGACCGGCGTTGGTGTTCTTCGCCGTCGCCTTCATCGATAACGGTTTTGTTGAATATTCTTCCATAACATTTTTTCGGCCACCCGTGTCGTTTCCTGGTCCGCCGGATCTGTTATCCGTCCGTGCGGCCGGGCCTAGGCTCAACGACCCGCATGCGAGTGTCAACGCGGCCCCAATAGTGAACAACAGCCCTGACAATTTCAAACGTCGACCTCCTAATTAGGGCGCCGGAACAACGGAGCTGTCATGGTCCGTACGCCGGTCCGGGCTTCCAAGGTCTTCCAGGATCTGATTCTGGGTTAGCGGGTCATTCGCGTGCCCGTGAATTCCAATGGTCTGCGATTCTTCCTCATTACTGCCTGGCTCCGCCGGTTCCGGATTATTCCGAAGATTGTCGCCCGTGTCGTTATGCATCGCGTGTATCATCTCATGACCGAGCAGTGCAGCTTGAGGAAGATCCGTGGTTGTCCCGTCGGGCCGTGTATACGGACCGTCCGGAACGTCCGGGTTATAAAAAATGGTCGTGTCGCTTCCGACACCGGGCGTTACCGAACCGGCTTGATTTTCTCTTCGTGCGAGCGCCCCGTTTCTCCTCGCGGTTGCTTCATCCAACGTCTCGATAGTCGTCGTATGGGTTCCGTTATTGATGTTGTCCATCACCTGTCGTCCGGTTGGGGTGTTGTATAGCTCGGACAATGTATTCAGCGTCTTGCCAGTAAAATCATCGTCGCCCTTGACTATGATCTTGTCGCCCCCGACAGAATAAGTGCCATCGTCACGCCGTTTGACCACCGGAGCGTGCTGAATATTGGTCGTGCCCCAATTTCTGCCTCCACCTCCTCCGCCGGTGCGAGGGCGATCGAGATATCCAGGTTCGCCAGTGTCGGCATGTTCGGCGTCCAGCGGAGGCGCTATTAGAGCAGGGGTCATGGGCACGCCCGCTCCGCCGGAATTGATCTTGACCATCGGGCCCTGTATGGTGATGCCCATCATGTCAACGATGATGCAGCTCGAACCGACCATTAGGGTGATCTTCTGCGACGCCTCAAGCGTGATGGTCTTGGAATTTTTCTCGATGAAATTCTTTACCGCCGTATGGTGATATCCGTCAAAGCCCTCGGTCCGGTTGCCCTTTATCACCTCATAGCAATCCTGATCGACGCCGATATACTGATCGCTGCAGACGTGCAGGTCAAAATTCCCCCCGACGGTCGTTGCCAGATTTCCACCCTTGTCTTCTTCGTCACCGTCCTGTACGCTCCAGCCGATGACTTCCTGCCGATTGCCGCCGCATGTCTCGTACATCGAGCCGCGGGCACGGAGGTCGTAGCGTTTCTGCGAGTGGATGAAGACCTGCTCCTTCTTTGCCTTGTCCTCAAAACGCAGTTCGTTAAAGCCCTTCGCCTTGGGCGTTGAGTGGGTCTTTATGTACGAGAGGGTCTTATATTTGTCCAACTCGTAGTGCGGCAGATTCTTTTCGTTATAAGTCGATCCGACAATGATCGGCTGGTCCGGGTCGCCCTCCAGAAAATCAACGATCACCTCCTGCCCGACCCTTGGCCAGAACGCGGCTCCCCATTTATTGCCGGCCAGCAACTGCCCGACGCGTATCCAGGCCGAAGCCCGCTGGTCATTGTGGTCGGAGCGGTCCCAATGGAAATGGACCTTTACGCGGCCGTACTTGTCGACAAATATCTCGTCGGCCGGATTGCCGACGACGACGGCCGTCTGGCTGCCGTGAACGATCGGCTTTGGCGTCTTTCGCTCGGGCCGGAACGGGGCATGGCCGCCGCCGTGCGGCATACACGTGAAATGGACCGAATACGGCGCTTCCACAACATCGTCGGAGATATATGTCGGCGACTGATATGCCTCATGTTCGGCGGCGACGACGATGTAGTCGATGTTGTTCTTTTTCGTCGGATGGTCGATCAGCGAAAATCGATATCCGGCCGTGATCGCGCAACAATTCGAGACGGCGACCGCTTGCTTGTATTTTGCATCGAGTTCTTCCTGCCGTATCTTCACGGTCCGCTCGCGGTCGTCGAAGATCGGATCGAGGCGCGACGAGTTCTCGTCACCGGACGGATCGATGCCGTCAAAGCGCTTCGCATAACCGCCGGGCCAATCATAGACCTCAAGCTCCTTATTCTTTCCAACTTCGAACAGGCTTGTTTGGATCGCCTGAAGATTATTCGTCGGCAATTGAAAATGATAATCGCGGAGTTCGACCTTTCCGGTGAACATCCGGTCGTCCGTCCGCCATTTGTAAATAGCCGGGATCCATTGATCTTTCAGTTCCGACCGTTCGAGACCGTAGGTGATCTTCGCCGCGGTCGGGGTCACCCGATGCGATGTCGGGGTATTCCCCAGGATCAACTTGTGATTTTCCTTCGTGTGTTCGAAGTAGTAATAAATACCCTCTTCTTCCATCAGCCGAGAGACGAAATCCCAGTCACTTTCGCGATACTGAACGCAGTAGTTTCGCGGCTTGAATCCTTCCGTGTTTATCTCGTTATCGACCTCGTACCCCTCAAGCACTTCATCCAGGATCTCCGGCACGGTCTTGTTCTGGAAGATCCGGCTGCGCGAAATTTGTGTCAGCATCCAAACTTTTGGGACAAGTTCCGCCCGGTAGCTCGAGAAACGTGCATCACGGCCGCCCTGTGAAAATCGGATGCAAATACCGTTGAAATACCTTGTGGTCGGGCCGGGCTGATGGGCCGAGATCACCATCGGATTACCGAGGATCTTCTGCGGATCGACGGCGGTCGGCTCAAAGCCTTCGAATTGTTCTTCGTGAACGATGTCCAGCTCGATATGAAAGAGCTGATTAAGCCCTTCGGTACAGCGCAAACGCTCGATCATCAGGAAATCCTCCTCCAACGGGGTCGAAAGTTGGATCAACCGTTCATTTTGCGTTGTTTTCATAGCCATATGATTCAGCCGGCCCAAAAAGGCTCCTTAAATTGACGGAGCCATTTGGGTTTTTTTGCGGGCTATCAAAAAGGCGGGAAGGCCTTTCAGGCTTCCCGCCGCCGTTTATTGAGATGGCATTCGTGCGGATCTGCCGCCGAAGGTGGGATTCTTTCGATCACCCCGGTCGGTCTGGGGACTCAGAACGTACGGTGATCGCTCTTCCAGCCCCTCTTGCCATCCTACGAGATCTCGTAAACGAAGTTCTCGTCCTTGTCCACCGAAACATGGGCCTTCGAAATGCCGCTGCCGCTTGCCATTCGGGAAAGCACCTCGCCGCTCATCTCGGGCAGAAGCGTCCCGGTCAGGATGTTATAAACGTTGCGGGCACCGCTGTCCACGTCGGTACATCGCTTTGCTACGGTATCAATTACGGCATCGTCGTAAGTGAACAGCGCGCCGTGGTTGTCGGCTATGCGCTGCTTTATCTTTCCGAGCTGAAGCTTGATGATAAGCCGAAGGATCTCGTCCGAAATTGGATAATAGGGCACCGTGACCATTCGGCCCAGCAGAGCGGGTTTGAACGCCTTGTTAAGCTCCGGCTTGACGGCTTCCACTATTCCCTCCGGCTCTGGCCGTGTTTCCGGATCGGCACAGAGCTTCATTATCGTGTCCGTTCCGACGTTCGACGTCAGAAGGATAATGCAGTTCTTGAAATCGATCTCGCGGCCCTCGCCGTCCTCAAGAACGCCCTTGTCGAACACCTGGAAGAAGAGCTCCATTACGTCCGGATGGGCCTTTTCGACCTCGTCGAGCAGGACGACCGAATACGGTTTACGCCGGACCGCTTCAGTAAGCACGCCGCCTTCGCCGTAGCCCACGTATCCCGGAGGCGAGCCCTTCAGGCTCGAAACCGTGTGGGCTTCCTGATACTCGCTCATGTTGATCGAGATCAGGTTCCGCTCGCCGCCGTAGAGCGATTCGGCGAGGGCCAGGGCCGTTTCGGTCTTACCGACGCCGGACGTTCCGACAAGGAGGAAGACGCCGATGGGGCGTTTGGGATCCGTAAGTCCCGCGCGGGATGTCCTTATCCGCTGGGCAATCGCCTCAAGTGCGTGATCCTGCCCGAGGACCCTTTCGCGGAGCGTTTCGTGGAGATTAAGGACCGCGTTGATCTCGTCGGCGACCATCTTGCCGATCGGGATCCCGGTCCAACCCGAAATAACCTCGGCGACGCTTTGCCCGTTGACGACCGGCTGCATCAGCGGGTTTTCGCCCTGAAGCTGCTTCAATTCGGCATTCAGCCGCGCAAGTTCCGACTTAAGGAATTCGACATCCGCAGGCTTTACCGCTTCAGGAGCGGGAGCCGCAGCCGCTCCGCCGGCATCATCGCCCGCGGAGGCGTCCGTCTCGGCCGTTGCGGCAGCCGCGGTTTCTCCGCCGCCCGTCGAACTGCCGGCGAGGGCGTCGGCCAGCCGGCCTTCGTGTCGGGACATCTCCAACTTGATACGGACATTCCGGATCTCATCGACAAGCTTCTTTTCCTTTTCCCACTGTTCGTTAAGCGTCGCAAGTTCCTCTTCGGTCGCGGTTCGCTTGGCCTTCAGTTCCTCGAGCCGGTCATCATGGCCTGCACCGGTGACCTGTTCCCGCTCAAGCGACTCGATCTCGGCCGTAAGGTTCTGTATCCGCCGCGTCGCGTCCTCGACCGGTGCAGGCGTTGCACCCTGGCCGATCGCGACCTTGGCACAGGCGGTATCGAGCACCGAGACAGACTTGTCAGGAAGCTGGCGGCCGGTGATGTAACGGTTCGAGAGTTTGACGCATTCGACGATGGCCTCGTCGAGGATACGGACGTTGTGATGGGCTTCCATCTTGTCCGCGATCCCGCGCATCATCGAGATAGCCTTGGCTTCGTCAGGTTCTTCGACCTTTACTACCTGGAACCGGCGGGCAAGGGCCGCGTCCTTTTCAAAGTATTTCTTGTATTCGGCCCAGGTCGTGGCTGCGATGGTCCTCAACTCGCCGCGGGCCAAAGCCGGCTTAAGAAGGTTGGCCGCATCGTTCTGTCCGGCAGCTCCGCCGGCGCCGATCATCGTGTGGGCCTCGTCGATGAACATGATGATCGGCTGCGGCGAGGATTTGACCTCGTCAATAACCGACTTCAACCGATTTTCGAACTCGCCTTTGATGCCGGCGCCCGCCTGCAGCAAGCCGAGGTCCAGCGAACGTACCGAAACGTTCTTCAGCGGATCGGGGACATCGCCCTCGGCGATCCTGAGGGCGAACCCTTCGACCACGGCGGTCTTGCCGACGCCGGCCTCACCGGTGAGGATCGGATTGTTCTGCCGCCGACGCGTGAGGATATCGACGATCTGACGGACCTCAAAGTCACGTCCGAGCACCGGATCGATCTTTCCGGCGGCGGCCTTTGCGGTCAGGTCCTCGGTGTATTGGTCTAGCGCTTTCGTCTTTCCGGGCACGCCGGAAGCGACAGGTGCGCCGTCAGAAATTCCCGGCGCCTCACCCAGGGCGACCGCGTCACGGGCCTCGGCCG
Source organism: Chloracidobacterium sp. (assembly GCA_016716365.1). Lineage (GTDB taxonomy): Bacteria > Acidobacteriota > Blastocatellia > Pyrinomonadales > Pyrinomonadaceae > OLB17. The sequence goes on from JADJWM010000017.1 coordinate 676,007, forward strand.
AATCTGCGGTGATCGTTGCGAGATCCGATTGAAGTTTTTCGAGCGAAATATGGTCGAATTCTTTTGAGACTTCTCTCGCGATCCTCGCAAACCTCTCGTTCGCTAGCAACGCAACGATCAAATGGCCAGATCGGACGCGGGCCGCACCATAGTCCACCGATGCGTGCAGCCACGCATCCTGGAGCCACTGCGGTATCCTGTCACTAAGGCCGGGTGTCCGCGAGTTCCCGCTTTTCAAGCGGTCGAGAGCCGCGCTTACGTCCTTGGTGAGCCGGTCTATATTGACCTCAAAATGGGTGGCGATCTTGTGAAGGTCCGTGTCGTCCTGTTCGAGCAGTTTTGCAAGGATGTGCTCGATCTCAACGTCGTAATTCGTACGCGACAAACACAATCCTGCGGCCCCCTCCAGGGCACTTCGCGATGTGTCATTCAACCTGCCGACCAGGCTTTTCAGATTTAAGTTCATATTGTTTCTCCTCAGATCACGGAACTTTTTTTCGATCCATCCGCAGTACCGACCAGATCAATTGGGACAACGATCGGAGGGCACCCCAAAGATATTGGGCGGCCCGAAGTCCGGGTTGATCGCGAATGCATGCGTCTCAGCCCTTCATTTGCAACACGACCTGATCGTCGTCCGCCGCGAAAGGCATCGTTTTCAAAAATGTTGTCCAGCCCAGCATCGGCTTTCTCATCGCACGTGTCGTCAGGATCGAGCCGGTCACCTGTCGTTTTCCCAACACAAGCTGCAGATCGAAATCGAACTCGAGCCCGGTCATGAACCGTACGATGGACCTCAACGGCCCGTAAGCGGACCCGTTTGGGAGAAAAGCTCTAAACTTCTCAAAGTCCATCGGGCCAACCCGGACGCGAAATTTCGACTGCTGTTCCCAGATCCTCGTTCCGGCAACCGTCGACTCGCCCAACTTGCTGTTGCGTTTACCTATCTTAGTATAATCCTCCGGGTCAAGTTCAATCCATTGGCCATGGAATTGTAAGGCCTTGGCGTTGACGCCAAAATAATCGGACAAAACGTTCTCCAGGGCATTGCAGGAATGCGGCTGCTGGGCAATGAGTCCGACATAGGGCAGAAGGGATTCATCGGGCAGGTCCATGCGTCCACGGAGCCCCTTGGTCCCGAGTCCCGCCAGATCGAACAGATACCCCGTGAACTCGTCATTTCCCCTCTCATATCCGACCGGGAAGCGGTACTTTCGCCAGGCCCGGTAGAACATCGAAACGGCCCGGTGGGTGAATATATCGAGAAACGACCACATCGCGGTATCGCGATGCCTAATGCGGTCAAGCACGATATCGGTGTAAGGCTGGGGAAGAACACCGCTGACGCCCACCATCCCCATGAAATTGACGACCATCTCAGACCTTTCTTCCTCGGTTTTTTCGTCAACGGATGTGAGAAATTCGTGGATCTCGCTCGCAGGAAAATCGAGGGCGACCCGTGAACGGAAGCGGACGACCTCCTGATTGGGCATGGCAGAACCACCGACCGGCCGGCGTTCCGGCTGGATCCTCTCCAGAAGCCGAACGGCCTGAAAGAAATCAAACCGGTAGGGCTCGTCCTGAAGTACCTGGTTCAGCGGTTTCTTTGACATAAGTTAGGAACCTACAAGAGGTCTCGGCTTCCGGCTCGCGGAGGAAATCGTTTGACGATCTCCTCCCGCTGTTCGCTTTTCAAGACCGTTTGGTTGAACGAGTTCAATGATGCGTAGAGGCCAAGGAAGCGTTCCAGCACGCTGGCGAAAAGATACATGCCGCTTCCGACGAACTGTTCCTCATCAAAGGTAAGCGTCGTCTCCATTCCCAGGACAAACCCGGCCCCGACCCGGCCGCCGATCTTTCTGACGACCTTTCTTGCCTGGATGCCCGTGATCCCGAGGATCTGCTTTCGCGAGACGGAAGAGTCATTGAAATTATAAAGATGCAAGATCTCCTGAAGTGCCTCCGGCGTCATTTCCTCACCGCTTACAAGCGAGAGGTAGTTCAAGTTAAGGTGCGAGATCAGCCGCCATTGAAGTGCCTTCCGCTGCGGCGGACGGAGCGTCTCGGTCGGTTTGGTCAGGCATCGAACACGCGAGAGCAGGGCTGTCCCCTCGATCTCGAAATCGCCTTCTTTGCCGCCGAACGGCAACCGGGCCGGAAGATCGCGGTTAGTGCACGTCGCCCTGACATTCAACACTTCGACGGCCGGCGCTCTTGGATTGAAATTCATGTCGACCAGTGACATGAACATCTCCGTCCCGTCGTCGTCGGGCCGCTGAGATTGGCGGCGGGTCGCATACCAGAATGCTTTTTCCATTTGTTCACCGTATGCATGGCGAAGCGAATAGAACGGAGCAAACTCACGTGTCGAGTTTGTCCTAGGATCGCTCGAAACGACGCTGTCTATGGAGTAGATCTCGGTGGTCGATTGCCGGTGAACATCGGGGATGATCTGATATTCGTATTTCTGCTGTGAGATATAGATCGGGTCCGTGAGCCGCGAGAACAGGTTGATGATCGGGGTGCAGCCCATCTTGAACGTATCAGCGATCACCGGAGCTATCAGCGGCGTCACGTCCTTCAAATGGATGATAATGTCGAAATGTGTCCCGAAATTCCCGGCAGCGGCCCGATCGAGTCCAATAAGATCAAAGAAAAGAAATTTGTATGGGAAGGCGAAATACTCGGTAAGAAGCCGGTAACCGGCAAATGAACGCTTCGTGTACGGAAGTACCGCTTCGTCTTCATCGAAACCGACCGGCTTTATTGCTTCGTCGGCCGGGATGAATACAGGCTCTGGCTGCTTGAGCTGAAGATTCATCAGCGTCTTCAGCGTCTTTTGGCCGAATGGGGACTCCTTGGGCCTGAACTCCACCGAGGTCGCATGATTAAAAATTATCTCGTAAAGGGGAAATACCAGCTGGGGATCACCATTAAGGTAAAATCTGAGCGACTTTGGTTTTTCACCAGTGGCCCCGACCACCAACTCCGGAAGCGACGAATCGCCGAAACACCTCATGCTGAGCCGGATATGACAGTCGGCGAACATCCCGCGGGCGTCCTTTGGTGCGGCGGATTCGAGAGCAGCCTCTTCAAGGTCCAGCGGTGCAAGATCGACGTCATAAGCGGTCCTAAAGCGGCAGGGCGTACCGTCGACCGGGCGGGAGTTGAGCCGGGAGCCTTTTTCCAATCTCTGAATGGCGGTCAGCTTATCGGTAACCGAGCCGAACGAGAATTGGGCTATAGCCATTGACGGGACCGGTGCAAGGTAGTGGGGGTAAAGCAGGTTAAGGAGCGATTCGGTGATCTCAGGGAGTTCATCGTCGAGCTTCAGGCCTATGCGGCCGGCCAGGAAAGCAAAACCCTCGATCATGCGCTCGACATGAGGATCTTCGATCTTTTCCTCGTCGAGGTGGAGCCGGGCCGCGATCTTCGGGTATTTCTGGGCGAACTCCGCGCCCATTCGGCGCAGGAAAACCAGCTCCCGTTCGTAGTAACCCAAAAGTTCGTCGCGCATGCTGTAGGTCTTAAGTGCTGCGAAGGCCTGCACGGCAGTGCCGTCGCGCAAACCGCCGGAAATTCTATTTTTCCACTATCGCAAATTCGCCGCTCCCGAATTGGAGGACGGTATCGAAAGCCACCGGCTCAGGGACCGGTTCGATGTCAAGATGTGCCTCGATCCGGAATTTCACCTGCCGGTCGGTGTTCTCCATCGGTTCGAGCGCAACCTTGACGTTGATGAATCTCGGCTCAAATATGCGAAGCGAGGTCTCGACGGCCTTGGCAAGCCGGTTCTGCTCGTCAGGGTTCTTAATGCTGAGACTTGCAAGGTCGGGAAGCCCGTAAACCGCTACGGATTCGCTTACTTCTTCCAATGTCTCGGGAATATCAACGCCGTTATGCCGGGTGTTCAAAAGCCACTCGAGGTCACGCTTTACGGCCCTCTTCAGCTCAGCAAGCGATTGAGCTTGCGTTCGAGGGGCTTCCCGCGAAGACTGCGGTTCGTAATCAAGCAATCGGTCGAGCACCGAAGGCGTGATCCTTATCTCGTGATCCGTACGGGCCATCAGGAAAGATCCGGAGCAAAAACAAATCTAGCGATTGAAACTGCCCGCCGGATCCGGGGGCAGTTTCAACCGTCTAACCTCGGGGGCCGCCGCGACAATCGACGAAAGCCGCGGCGGAATGTCGATGGGGAGATTAACCCTTCTCGTTGGTCTTGACGTTATACCACTTGGTGATCCAGCCTTCGCCCGTACCGTCTTCCTTCTGCGGGTTGTACGAATAGCTGATCTTCGCGTAGTTGAGCGCCCATTGCTCCATCGCCAACTCGCCGCCGCCGCCGGGGCTAACGTTGTAACTCGATACGATGACGTCCTCAAGCTCGATCTTGAGATACTCGAACGGATCGTCACCTGCTTTTCGAACGACGATCTCGGCTTTCCCAAAGTGCTTGCCGCTCGCACAACGAAGGAAGAGCTCAGGGGACGATTTCCCGACATAGGTCATGATCGGGATATCCTGAAAGCTCGCCTGGCCGGTACCGCCGCCGCCGCCGAGGGCCATTGAGCCGGACTGGGAAACCCCAAGGGAGAACCCCTGAAGGTCGAACTCCCCTTTGTGGGTGGTATCCTGGCTTTCGCCCGGGATCTCAGGGATCTTCAAAAAAGCATCTATCATCGAAGCCATAAATTTATCTCCTTTTCTTCTTCAAACTAATCTACTCATAATTCCGGGCTTTGCTCGCTGGCCAATTGACTATTGAGATAAGCCGTTCAAATAAAGCCGGCAGTTTCTTTTCTGCCACGTTCATTTGACGATCCGGGCTGACTTTTTTGCGGAAACTTAATGCTTGACCGAAAAGCCCGGGCGAAGGCGAGAAATTCCGCCCGGGCGGCCGATCAACTACTAACCCTTAGCCGGTGCCGGAAGGTCGGCAACCAGCCTAAGCGAGACCGAAAGCTCGTCTAGCTGGAAGTGCGGACGGAGGAACGCGACCGCCCTGTAACAGCCCGGCTTGCCCGGGATCTCGGCGACGTCGACTCGTGCCTCGCGAAGCGGGAATTTTGCCTTCACGGCCTGGGACGCGGAGTCGTCCGGAGTGACATAGTTCATGATCCACCGGTTCAGGAACGCCTCGGCATCCGCCCGCGACATGAAGCTTCCGATCTTGTCGCGCACCATTGACTTCAAATAATGGGCGAAGCGCGAAACGGCAAAGATGTACTGTAGCTGGGTCGACAACCGAGCATTTGCATTTGCCGCATCCGTGTCGTATTTCTTGGCCTTGTTGCAGGATTGCATAGCAAAAAAAGCGGCATAATCGGTACCCTTACAGTGGACCAGCGGGATAAAGCCATTGTCCGAAAATTCCTTTTCGCGACGGTCCGTGATTGCAACCTCGGTCGGACACTTCTCCGCTACCTCGCCTTCGTCAGTGGCGAATGTATGGGTCGGCAGGCCATCGACGAGGCCGCCGCCTTCGACGCCGCGGATGGCAACGCACCAACCGTGCATAGCAAATGCTTCGGTCAGCCGGGTCCCGGCGGCATAGGCCGCATTGCTCCACAAGTATTTCTTGTGGTCCTTGCCGTCGACATCTTCCTCAAATCTGAAGGACTCGGTCGGCTTTGTTGCGGCACCGTAAGGTACGCGGCCAAGGGTGCGCGGCAGCGTGAGGCCAACGTAACGAGAATCTTCAGATTCACGGAAGCTCCGCCATTTTGCATACTCGAGGCGATCGAAGATCTTCGAGACATCGCGGACCTCGGTCATTTCCGTGTAGGTTTCCCAGCCGAACAGGTCGGGCGAGGCGGCGCTGAGGAAGGGCGCGTGAGCCGCGGCCGCCACTTGCGACATCTTTTCAAGGAGAGCCATGTCCTGCGGATGGTTGCCGAACTCAAAGTCGCCGATCAGCGCACCGTACGGAGCACCGCCGAACGTGCCGTATTCTTCTTCGTAGATCTTCTTGAATAGAGCCGATTGGTCAAACTCGAGTGCCCGTTCGAAATCCTTCAGAAGGTCTTTCTTGCTCACGCTCATCACACGGATCTTGAGCTGCGAACTGGTCTCGCTGTTCATGACCAGCTGGTGCAATCCCCGCCACGAGCCTTCCAGCTTCTGAAAATCTTCGTGATGCATGATCTCGTTAAGCTGTGCGCTGATGAGACGGTCAATTTCGGCGATACGCGAGTTGATGGTCAGATCCATGTTCTTGGACATGGTCAGCTGGCCGGCCATGATCTGGCCGACGAATTCGCTGATCATGTCCTTTGCTCGCTCTTTTTGGAAGTCGTCCCGGGCCATGCGGCCGTCGGTCAAGATCTTGTCAAGCAAACTTCCTTCACTGGCCGCTTCTTCGGTCTTGACGACTGTTTCTTTCTCTTTCTGGGTGGCCATATTCTTAGTTCTCCTTTCCTTCGATTCCGAGCGCGTCGCTCAGTTCTTTTTGTTTATCGGCACTTGCGATGACCTCGTTAAGGATGGATTCGAGCTTGTCATTTCCATCCATCTTGGAGAGGAGGTCCGAAAGCTTCTGTCGGGCGTCGACCAGCTTGCGGAGAGGATCGACCTGCTGAACGATGTTGTCCGGTTCGAAGTCCTCGATGCTGTTGAACTTCAATTCAACGCCCATCTTGCTGCCATCATCCTGAAGTTTGTTCTCGGTCGTGTAGGCGAGCCGCGGCTTCATTCCGGCCAGGACCTGGTCGAAGTTGTCACGGTCGATCTCGACAAACTTTCGCTGCTTCACTCCGGGAAGCGGCTCTTCCGGTTTGCCGACAAAGTCGCCCAGGACGCCGACCACGAACGGCAATTCCTTAAGTTCGAGGGCCCCGCCAACCTCCACATCATAGGTGATCTGGACCCGCGGCGGGCGAATTCGGTCGATCTTGTGTTGTATGCTTTCCTTCTTTGGCATTTGCTTATCTCCTTATCTACTTAAAATTCTCGTCCAGATCGATCTCGCGTCACCGAAGCCGATATGACAATCAACCATACTTAACAAATTTTAGGCCCACGGATCATCGGCAGCAGCTCCGCCGCCCGAACCTTCCGTCGAACTGCCGTCGACACCCAGCGTCTCGCGAAGTTGGAACAGGACCGACTGGTCCTTTACAACCTCTTGCAGCCATGATTCAAGGCCCATATTTCCCCATTTGACCGCACGCTGGACCAGATAGGAGACGGGGCTATGCGGCTCGGTCTTGTGGAAAAAAGCGGCGATCTCGGCAAGTTTCTTAAGGGCGTCACGCCGATTTGCGATGGCACCGGATACCGAACCGTCGCCTTTCGCGCCGCCCACGGCACCCTCGGCTCCTTCGCCGGCCACTTCTTCCTCTTCGATCTCATCCGGCTCTTCCGCCCTTTTTTCCTCAAGCAGCTTCTTGACTTGCTCGTGGGCCTTATCGAGCATCCCCTTGAGGTTCGAAAACCCGGGGGTCTGATTGCGATCGTATTTTTCTTCGCAGATCCGATTCAGATCGTTCAGGGCGGTCCAACACTCTTCGATGGTGTTGTTGATGGTCTCCATGGCCGCCCGTCGCGTCTCGATCCTTTCGACGTTCCACATGGAGGCCGTCACGCTACGGTTCTTTTCCGCTTCGGCCTTGAGGTTGTTGATCCGCTTTTGCTCATCCGGCATCAGCGAATCGACACTCTCGGGAAAATCGTACTTCTTTGAGTCTTCGTAATCGTTAAAGCTGTATCCGCGGACCCCGGTGATCGGCGCCGTCCTGACGGCGATCGCCCCGTTCTCGTCCAGCCAGGACATTGCGTTGGCCCGACCTTCCATGTCGCCTTCGTCGATCTCCGGATGGACAGTGTCCCAGAAGCGTTCGTGGAAACCATGAAGCATCAGCAGAGAATCGCGGAGCCCGGCAAAACCGAACCGACGTATCTCTGCTTCAGCCACCCAAACACCGATCTGCAGATCTTTTGTCTGGGTCGAGAGTGCTGGAACGCCGAGATCAATAACTTTGTTGTAGTCGGCCACCTTGAGGTCGGTGACCCATTCGCCCTGGTTAAGGTCATCGTCTGCCCTGCGCGCTTCGGTGATCTCGTCGTAGATGCCTGAATAACGCAGGCTCTCGCCGGACGGACTTTCCTCTGAGATCGGCTGAAGCAGGACCTCGAGGTCGATCACCGGCGGCATTCGCAACTCATCACTCATCAGGCAGCACTCCTTTCCTTAAAGGCTACAAGCGTTCCGATCTCTATCTGTTGGCCGATGGCACAACATTCTAAACGAAATCAGAAAAAAAAACACGTTTACACCGAGTTTGCGGACTCTTTTCGGACAAATTCTATCGACTTGATGTCGACGATGGGTTTATCCTTCCCATCCATCGTGAAGACGCGTCCACCTTCGCCCACATATATCTCATCGCCGACATCCCGCCAATCCACGCTTCGGCCAAGGCGCACAAGGTCGTCCGCATTTTTCCAGCTATTGAAATAAAGCGAAGGCAGGAAGAGTTCGCCGTTGGTGCCGTTGGTCAACTCGAACTCAGCCTGCGGCCAAAAAACGTCGCGAAGCGATTTACGTTCGAGAAAATTGATGGTCTTTACGCTTTCGAACGGAAGCCAGACGTATGAATCCTTGACGATAGCTTCGAACACGCACATGGTAAGGTCGTTATAGTCCCGGAAATCGCTGAAGCTCTCGCCATTGATCACGCAGGAATACGCCGGCCTTTCCTCTTCTACCTTATCGAGCAGTTCCCGCGCCTCGGCCGTTTTCCCCTCGCGAACCAGGTCGTTCGCCGTAAACAGGTCGTTTATATAGTCTGTCGGGGCATCCGGCGTTTCCGGCCTTAGTCCCTCCTCAAAAAACTTTATCCGGTCACGCTCGGCGGAAAGGTTTTGGCGGTAGATCAAGGAACCGATCGCCGAATTGGCGTCCTGATGCCCGATCGTGTCCAATTGCCTGTCGGCCCTGTCCCATTCGCCCGAGAAAAGGGACAATTCGAAAAGAAAGGCCCGAGCCGCGTAGATCGTCGGGTTGGACTTTACGAGCTTAATTGCCTCTTCAATTGCTCCTTTCAGGTTACCGCGATCGAGTTGGATCTTTGCGTCATTCATAGATATGCTCCTTTCCTCCGATCACCTCACACGGGAAATTGATCCCGACAAAGTCCCCTGAGGCGGCCTACTTAATAAAGCTCTGCGGGGCCCGGACGCGGCGGAACGTATCCTTGTTGAAAACATCTACGCCTCCGGTCGCCTTGATAGTGGCGGTCACTGCCTTGCCGCCGACCGTATATTTCAGGAGATACTCACCGCCGGGCTGTTTTTCAGGCGAACCGCGGTCAACGAACCTGAACAGGCCCCACTGGCCCTGGAATACTTGTTCGCCGGACGTTCCGCCGGTTGACGGAGTGATGCCCGTGTTGCCCGGATCGGCCGGAGTAGGGCTGGAGGTCGATGCAAGTTTCAATATGACGCCCGTTTCGGAACCTCCGGCGGGGAACGTGCCGCGAAGCGAACCCGTGCCTTCCGATGTGGTCTTTTGCCCGTCGATCGTTATCTCAACAAGCGCATCCCGGACCGGCCGAAAGGCGAACTCGTATTCGAACTTGGCCGTCGGGCTAGTTCCAAACAGTGCCTTTTGCAGGGCGAATGCGTTGTTCAGGTATGCAACAAACTCGTCGGTGAACTGGACATCGCTTCCTTCCTTCACTTTGTATTGGCCGCCCGACTCCTCGAAGTAGTTCTTCAGTCTCTCATCGAAGAACTTGGACAACCGGCCTTCGCCGGGAGCAAGGAACAAGGTGATGTTTTTCAGGTCGGCGTCCGATGCCCCGTCGTCAAAGGGATAGCCCTTTTCCATGTCCTTAGCGGCAGGAAGGATCTGATCGTTGTAAGTCTTGACCAGAATTTCCTTTCCGCCCGCCCCTAGCAATGTCCTGAGACGCCCGATCGGCTCCTGAAGCAGCGATGCTACCTCCTGTGAGGACGGGGTCGCGGTGAACGGGGCGGTCAGGGTGGTGATCGCCGATTCGCGGCGTTTTATGTCGAGCGTGTCGACGTCATTGCCGATAAGGTCGTCGCCCACTTTCTTCAGGGCACTCTCCGAAGCGGCCTTTGTGTTCAGGGCCTGCAGCAGCCGGCCCATTTCGGATTGATACGTATCTGCACCGGTCGGAGGCTTCGAATCCTTGTTGCCGATAAAATCGAACAAAGGCCTGAAAGCTTTTTCGGGCTCGCTGTTGCCGACAACCGCAGCCTTTTTCGAGAACCAGCTCTTGATCCACGGCCACCAGGCTCCAGTGTCGGGTTCCTCGGATAGGTTCGTATGCTTCGCAACTTCACCCAGCAAAACCCTCATCGGAGAATTGGGCTGCGAGAAAGCCTGAAGGGCGTTGGCGGCCTCGTCCCGGTTGCGATAGGCCCTGACATCAACAGACCGAACGAACTGGGTCCAGTGGACGGCATAATCCCGGTAATAGCGGTCTTCGATCTGGGACATTTTGGATGACGCTGCTCCGCTGCCGCTTCCGGTGCCGGCCTCACCCATCACCCAATCGTCCTTTTTCATCTCCTCATCAGCATTAAGGATGGCCTCTTTCATCGGTTCGAGGCCTGGCCGGGTGTAGGCTCCGGGGACGATGTATGTCCCGGTCATAAGGCTTTGGTCGGCGCTCCCCGCAAGAAGCCGCGTGACCGTCGTCTGCCCTTCGACGTCGTCGACCTGCTTCGATATTTCCGTCACTTTCCGGCTTAAGTAGCGGTATTCGGCCGGGAAATCCTTAAGCTTATTCCGAACCTCGGCAACCAGTGTCTTGTCCAGAGAGATCCTGGGGAATCCGACATCGGTTCGATCGATCTGCCTTGCCCAGAATTCAAGCTGCTGTTCGGCGACCTGTTTCATGTCCGCCGGGACCTTGGATTCAGAGACCCAATATTCCTTGAGCATTGCCGCGACATGGCTTCCCTGGGCCTGTTCGATGTGGTCGTTCGACAGCATCAGGTAGGCCTTAAGGAGGTTCAGATTCTTCTCAAGCAGCTTTTCCTCTTCGTCGGTAAGCTTTGACGGGTTCGCCACCGCCTTGCCCTTCGCAAATGCCCGGAGGTCCGCTTCCAGCTTTTTGATCGCAGGTTCCCTGAACCTTTGCTCGACGACCTGAAGATAAACCGGCAGCAGATTCTCTTTGAAGATCCGCTTACCCGAGTAAAGGCCGAAACGCATGAACCACGGCGGGCCCTCACGGTCGTACGAATCGAGGTCGGCCAACAAAACCCTTAGGTTTTCGGTCTGATTCAATTCCTCTTTGACCGCCTCAGGCCGTTTTTCGAGCGGGTTCTTGCCGGAGTCCGCTTTCACCAGAGCCACAAGGTTCCGGCCTCTTTCGGCCGCATCCTGAAGCATCTGACGATTGGTGGCGAGCGACACCGCCGACATTACCAGCAAGGCAAAGATCAAAAGCCCGCCAAGCAAGGTCATCAGCCAGCCGAATATTGGCGGCCTTTGCTTCGCTTCAACGAAACTCCGGACCATATCGCGGTCGCGGAGGACGACGTCCTTAAAGAAGCGCTCGGTGAAATAGCCGTTCGAGACGGTCGGCGGGGCGTTGCCGGTCGATTTGGCGGCCGGTGACGCGGTGAAATAGAAGCCTCGCAAGAACGGATTCTGGCTGAACGGATTTGGCCGGAAAAGGGCGTTGATGAACGAGGCGAATTTTCTTCGAGCCGAACCGAAATGAAGCGGGAAGTTAAAGATCCTGAGCTGCCGCACCGGCGGGAAGGGTGCCGACAGCCGTACGATCCGGCGTTTCATTAACGAGTTGTGGAGTATCTCGTATTCGCTGTCGAACAATGCCTGGGCATTCTCGCTCTTTTCGATCGGGATAGTTGCACCCCAAACCAGCGTCTTGTCCTCGTTTTTGGAACTCGAGAAAGAATCGCTGAATCCCTCGATAGCGTCGGCGTGGCTGAATACGACATAAACGGGAAAGCGGACCTTCAGCCGCTGCATCGTCTCGTCAAGGCGAGCACGAAGCACCTTGGCCAGCTCTTCGGTCTGGCGTTCGTCCGCCTTCAGGATGGCGGCCGTATCAACGACCAGAAGGAACCCGTCTATCGGCCGGTTCCCACGATATTTTTTCAGCGTTTCAAGCAGTGAAGCCCATTCTTCCGCATCGACGCCTTCGGACTGGTAACGGCCCGCAGTGTCAACAAAAACGGCATCGCTGGCGACGCGCCAGTCGATGTTGCCCGTCGGGCGGATAAATTTCTGCTCGGATTGCCGCTGGCTTGGCAGTGTCTGAAAGTTGAGATTTGAACTGAGTACAAGCGAGCTCTTGCCCGAACGCGGTGCGCCGGCAACGAGGTACCAGGGTAGGGAATAAACCGCGTCGCGGCCTCCACTCCCCAGGCTTGAGGTCTTAAGGAATTGGACGGTCTCCTCGGTCCCGCTTGCGAGGTTGGCAAAATTTCCGACCGGTGCGGCCGGGGGCGGCGCGGCGGCCGCTGCGGGTGTTCCAGGCGCAGCCTCGGCCGTCTGTTTCGCTTCGGCCTCTTTGGCAGCCTTCTTCTTCGCCCTTCGCGAAGAGATGAACATGATCAATAGTGCGAATGGCAGCGTGAGAAGGACGAGGGCGATGATGACGATTTTATACTGGTACGCGACCATGTTCGGCGGGAGGAGCCAAACAATAAGGCCGACAACGCCATAGAACGACATCAGCCCGCCGAGCCCGAATGCATACTTCAGTTGGTTTACCTGCCAACCCATAAAGATTCGACCGCCCTTAAACGGTCAATTTATTCACCGCGTCCTGAACGAACCGCATCGAAAGTACGAACATCCCCAAGTAAATGATAATTGCGAGGCCGGCAAAGCCCGCCGCCGTGATCTTGGCCCAAGTCGGCATCCCGCGGCGTTCCGGCGGGAGAGGCTGGTCCACCGCCAGCCAGTGCGGCGACAGCTCGACAGGCTTGATCTTCCCGGCCTTGACCAGTGCATTCGCCGTCGTCTGCATTATCGCCAGAAGTTTTTCCTGCTCGTAGATCGCGTAACGTCCTTTGAAGCCGAGGAGCATGCAGAAATAGTAGATCTCGACCGCGTCCGCGGTGACGTCCACCTGCTTGAGCATAGCCTCAAGCTTGTCGAAGAACTTGTTTCCCGCCAGCTGTTCACCGAAATATTCAAGCTGGAGCGGATTCTTTTCCCATTCATTCTTGAGCGGGAAGTTATTGGTCAAGACGGTCTCGTCAACGAAGGATGCCAGAGCGAACTTCGAGACTTGAACGATCTTGTGATTGAACCTGTACCGCTCGGCACGCTTCTCGAAATCCTCCAGCATTCCCGCGATCTTCGGGCGAAGGTCGTTCGATGGCGTAACGATCCCGGCCTTCAGCCTAAGGATCAGGTCAAAGACCGGCCCGGCAAAGGTGACGAGGTCATTCTTGGATTGAGTCTCGCTCATTATTCAACTACGGCTTCACCGCGTACATCTCGATCGTCTCATCCGGAATGTCGTTCGGCACGTATACCGAGACCACTTTCGATCCGTTAATGCCGTTCCAGTATGGGCCGATCGTATCGAGCTTGAAATACTTGAAACCCACCCGCGTCGGGACCGGCGCCGGCGGCGGGCTCGCAAGCGTCAGGACAACGCCCGGCAACGCGGACCCGATCACCGAGTCGATCACGTCCCGCGAAGCGATCTTCACAACCCTCGGCACGCCGTCGATCAGCTTGGCCTCGGGCATTTGGGCCTTGACCGCCAAGATGAATTCTGCTTCCTTCAGCAGCCTTTCGTCTTCGATCCGGCCTACATACAGGGTGTCCCGCGTCTTTTCGAGCGGGATCGGCACGCAGCGGCTTGGGATCACCGTCTCGAGCAGGTCCTTCAATTGGGTCGAAAGGCTGAAGAATGTGAAGTAAAGGTCATCGTGATCGTATTTCACAATGTCTTTAGGGTGACTCTCGAGCGAGAAAGTCATCAATTTGCCGACGAGCGCCGCCATTTCCAGGTAGAGCTTCTCCGGGTGAAGCATCGGGGAGTGGAAATAATGGGTCATCGTCGGGATCGACGCATTGATGGTGTTCAAAAGCCAAAAAACCGCAGTTTCCGATGTCGTAAAATCCGCCAGCGACGCATTGGTCGACCGGCGCTGTTCGCCGAGGCTTCCGCTCTTCGTGATAAGGATCTCGACCACCTGACGCAGCATATTCACAAGCCACGGCGATGCCGAAATATTCAGGATCGGCGGGATGTACTCGTCGACGATCTTCAATTGCCCCGTTGGCGTCCTTTCAAGTTCGGCGATCTTTATGCTCGTGAAACCGTCGCGGAGTTCGTCATCAAAAATGATCCTAAAATTGCTCTTGGCGTATGCGATCGGCTGTTCGTTCGTTCCCGTCGTCTCGTCCTTCACCATCGCTCCTTCCTGGTGAAACCGGAGATTATTATTTGCTTCGCCGCCGCTTGCCTGGAAATTGGCCTCACCCTTTTTCTTGGCCGGGATCGCCAGGTGCACGCCCAAGCGTTCGGCCTCAACGGCGAAATGATTCCCGATCGGGCGCTGATCCGGCACTGCCTCCGCATCCGGAACATTGACCATCAATCCGTCCGGCAATACCGCACGGCAATTCGTTATCTGGAAATTTGAGTTTGCGACCGCCTCGTTGTTGACCTTCAGGTCGATAACGCCGTATTCGTGCTGCATTATCGAGCGGACCCGCGAATTCAGCAGCTCTTCGTGGAAATTATCGGCCTGTTGAAAGTGATGCGGAGTCAACAGCATCCCCTCGTTCCAGACGATCTTGCGGTATTTGCTCATAAACTAGTGGGTAGACCTAAAGATAGTAAAACGAAGTCACGTAATAGTAAACAGCCGCTCAGAGGTAACCTCCGGATCTGCCTGAAATCCACGGCTTTCAGTCCACGAGCAAGTTCCGCTGGGGGTTGATCGACAAAGCGACCCCGGCGAATAACTGCCAACACTGTCGGCAGCGGCCGGCTCAGCCATTTGCCGGCCCCTTCGCATCGCCGCCGCTGTTCGGCCCGTCCCCGGCGATGTCCGAGGGCCCGTCCTCGGCGAGCCCGGGTTCCTCACGGCCGGTAAGTTTGCGGAAAAAATCGTCTGCCCAAGCCGGTCCGACGCGCGATTCGAACCGTTCGCTGTGCGTCTCAGCAAATTCCAGGATCCGGATCAAGAGCAGTTCTGATGGCGTCTTGACGTTCTCAGTACGCACGAGGGCGCCGAATGCCCGTGAAGGCGAGCCGCTCAGCGGGAGTTTTTCGATATTGTCCGGACGCGGGGCGACGCAGTTCTCGGCCGGCGATGTCACTAGATATTCCCGACAGATCAACGGACGATCTTCATAGATCGAGCACGATTCATTTTCCAGAAACGGGCAAGCGACGCCCTGCGCGATGTATTCAGAAAGCAACGCGACGAATTTCCGCCCGAGTTCGTCACTCTTGCCCTTTGCCGCTTCTGCGGACATTTCATCAAAACGGTCGAACCAGTCTAGGTCGGCAAAATGCTGCCTGCCGTCACGAAAACGTTGTTTGATGACGCTTCGCCGTTCCACGGGCATGTTCTCAATTAGATCCGCGAGCGCAAACGCTTCGGCCTCGGAAATAAGCAGCGGCTGACGGCAGCATGCGCCGCAGGCGACCTTGCACGAAATGGCCTTGCCATCCGCGGCCGAGCGATCTATCGCCCGGGCGACAATTGTGTTGGTAAGTGATTGAAAGACCGGAAGCATCCGCCGGGGCTTAACGGCGGCCGCCGGGATCGTCATATTCAGCTCAAAGTGTTCGCCGCCGATATTGAGTCGGAGGTCGCCGGCGAGCATTTCTTCGTTTTCGATAACTTCTGCCATTTTCAGCGGCTATCCGGGTCAAAGTGCTAGTGCTTCTGCATTGACGCCGAATTCCTTCGGATTTTGCGAGATCACCCCGATCGCCAAAAATGTCAGGGCACGGTCGAGGTCGGTCCGGCTTATTTTTCCTATTTTGTCCAGGTACCAGATCGTGCGGACGGTCCTCGGCGGCGGTGCTCCTTTCGCGTCGGCAACTTCCTGAAGAAGGTTCCTCATCTTCATGGTGTCGCCGTTTGCTCCCTGTTCGAATGCGGCGACCATAAGCAACGCAGCATCGAAATCCTCGGTCCCGATCTGGATCGAGAGTTTTCCGTAAACATCGGCCACGTTCTGCGCCGCTTGGAGCACGTCGCCTCGGCCGCCGCCAAGCCGTGTTATCGCAGCTATGGCCAGAAACTGCGGTTTGAGGTTTTTTGACGATGCGAGCGACTTTAGGGCAGAACTGTTTTTCCTCGCCGAGGCAATATTATCGGCAAGCCCCGGCGAACCCTTGAGCTGTTTGATCCGATCATTGACCTTTGCAGCCTGTTCGCCGGTAAGGAACGCCCTCGGGTCATTTTGGGCTATCTCTCTTAGAAAAGGCGGCGCATACTTTTCCACCTTGGCCGTTTCCGACAGATTCCCACCGCCGGGCCCGGGTTCGGACGGACTCGGGGATGGGCCCTGAGTCCGGTTATTCGACTCTTGCCGGCCGTTCACCGGGGTCGACGAGCGGCTGCCCGGCGTTGGATCCGTATCGTCATCGTCCCGGGGATCGTCCTGGCTGCTTCGCCCGTAGCCGGGCTCATCTTCATAACTAGGCGGATCGCTTGCCCCGCCCCCGCCGAACAGAACGATAGCAGCGACCACCGCAATGATCACGAAAAGACCAAGCAGCGGGGCGATGATAAAGAAAGCGACAGGGAAACCGTCCGCCTTCGCAGGAGCCGGCTGCGATTGAGCCGTGTAGCCGGAGTCCATTCCGGGAGGGGCGGCCCCGGAGTCAACCGGACCTGGAAGCGGGGTTCCCGGGACGTCCGGCCCGCCGGCATCGACACTTGGTGAAGCGGAACTTGGTGCGGCCGAGAGTTCTACGGCGATCTCAAGCCCGCCGCCGAGGTCGATGGTGTCACCGTCGCGAAGGTCCAAAAAGGAGGTGACCGGGGCGTGATTTAATTTCGTGCCGTTGCTCGAACCGAGGTCCGTGATCCGATAGGTGCCGTTTTCACGCTCGATCCGTGCATGTTCTCTGGAAAGACGCCCGTCCAGAAAGGTCAAGTCGCAGAGGGAATGACGGCCGATCGTGAATATGTCCCGATCGACCTCAACGCGTTGTTCTTCGCCGTTCTCATCTTTGAATTTCAGGACGAGCATCATTCAACTTACGGCCGCCGACCCGGCCATCGCGAGAATACCTGAAACGGCCGACACATCGCTAACGAACCCTGTCGAGGTTAGTTGGAATAGGTCGAAAGAGGCTGCAGGGTAAGCCCGAAGTCCTGCGGGTTCTCGCCAACGATCGCCGCGGCAAAGAATTTCGGCACGTACTTAAAATTCTCTGCCTGGAATTGCTTGGAAAGCTTTTCGCCATTCGCGATCAAGGTCCAGAAATCGCGCTCCAGTCCGCTGTTCGATTCAAGTGCCTTAACGAGATTCGAGCTCAATCCACCCTCGCCGCTATTGTAGCTTCCGATAGCGAGCGGGACGCTGGCCGCCCCGGTCCCGTAGCGGCCGAGCAGCGATTTGATATATGCCGCCGCAGCGTTTGCCGACGGTTCGGGCTCGCAGCGTTCGTCGGGATTATTCGGCGACGCTCCCGATATCGTCCGCAGGCCGTAACGCTCGCCCGTTGCTTTCGTGAACTGGAACATCCCGAGCGGACCGGTCGGGCTCTGGAGGCAAACGCAGTGCTCGGACTCGATCATCGCAAGATAAAGGCCGATGATCGGGTCGATGCCTTTCGCATTAAAGGCCTTGACGATGAAAGGAGCATTTTCGCTGGCCCGCTTATAGGTCACCTGTAGGTTGTCACCAAATCTGCAGCCGCCGAGAGGTTTTACGTTTAGCCGCTTTGCATAGGCATCGGTGAACGACTTGATCTTTTCGAGGGCCTCGGCCGGAATTGCATCGCTGCTGCTGTTGCCGATCAGCTGGGCGATCTTGATCGATCGTTCGCTTAGGTACTGCCGCTTCTCACTTTCCGAAACGTCCAGGTACTTCCGGCCTTTCAGGACGCTCGGAACTGGTGTGTTGCCGGTCTTGGGCAGATCAGGCAAGGTCTTTAGCGGCTCCTCTTTCACACCGGTCTCATTTGTCTTTGTGGTCGATCCCGGCGATGGCCTCGGTTCCGGATCTTCATCATCGACGTCGTCGTAGGGGTCGGTGTTTTGAGCGACAGCCTGACTGCTGCCGCCGAACGCCATGTAACCGATAAACACTGCCGACAGGCTAACCATGAGAATTGCGACCGCGATCATGGCGATCGGGACAAGGCTCACACCGCCGGGCGTGACCGGCTGTTGGGCCGCCGCTGCGTTCGCAGCCATGGGGGTCGCCGGCTCAACCTGCAGGCTGTAAGCTTCACTGACCCAGATATGTATCTCGGTCCGGTGGCCGACGCCGATCCGGTCACCGTGCTTGAGCGGTGTGCCGCTCGGCGCGGCAGGCTGACCGTTAACGAAAGTGCCGTTTGAAGAGTTCTCATCGACGACCCAAACGCGGCTCCCATCTCGATAGATGGTCGCGTGCAGCCGTGAAAGCCCGTCATCCGCGAAACGCAGTTCGGCCTCGCTGCCGCGGCCAAGGGTGATCCGGTCGCCGTCAACGGTGATCTCCTTAGAACCTTCAGGGGTCGGAAATGTCAGTTTCAAGACGATCATTTCAGCTCTGCTGCCGATAAAGCCTGGAAAGCGGCTGTTCGTTGGCGAGTCCGAATTTCTGCGGATTCTCGGCAACAAGGGCTGCGGCAAGGAAATTCACCACACGCTCCCTTTCCGGGGCCGTGCGGATCGCATTCCAAACGTCGATGCCTCGGCCGGCCGGCAATCCCGCTTTCCAGGCGGTCGCATCTGATGACGATCTGCCGAATGCGGCGACGGCAAGGATGACATCACCTTCAAATACTTTCTCGACCAAAACCTTCGTATATTCGGCGGCGACCAACGCGGCACACGTCTGGCTTGGGTCGGCGATCGGTTGGCCGCCGCAAACCCCGTCGTACCCGTTCGCCTTGGCAAACTCAGGGTCCATTCTCCAAAGCCCTTCTTCGGATCCCTGCTTCTTCGG
Source organism: Chloracidobacterium sp. (assembly GCA_016716365.1). Classification (GTDB taxonomy): domain Bacteria; phylum Acidobacteriota; class Blastocatellia; order Pyrinomonadales; family Pyrinomonadaceae; genus OLB17. Next base: position 695,109 of record JADJWM010000017.1, read on the forward strand.
ATCGAACTTGCTCCGGCTCAATGCCAGAAGGTAACCGATGGAAGCCTCGAGATTCTTGTCGCGAACGAAAGCCGCATCGATCGTGTCCCGATAGCGCGAGGCCGTTTGGAACGTTCCCTCACGTGCGAAATCCGAAGTCCGCTTTTGCACCTCGGTCAGTAATTGCCGGCTAGACAGATTATACTTTCCGGACCCGGGAAACCTCCGGGCGAGGCCGACGGTCATCTCCTGGACCTCCATCAGCGTCGCCTCCGCCTTTTTCGGTTTTTCCGGGGCATCCGGCGAGTCGACGCCGGTGATGTCCGGCTTTTCGACCGGCTTAGTATTTCGGGTTTCGGGGAAGACCTGGACCGAGGCCTCCGATGGGATCGTCTTTCCTTCCTCGTCCACAAGGATCACTGAAAGTGACCGCCCCAGACCATCGGAAAGCTCCGGATGGTCGGCCGGATCAAGCGTCACCATGAAATCTGGAGCCGTTCCTTCGGCGAATTCGATCCCATCGAGAGTATAAACGGCACGGGCAACGCATTCGGCGTTTTCGAGCTGCAATTCGATCTCGACCGGTTTGATGATCGTGTCGCCATCTTCCGGTTTGAGGATCTTGGCGGTCGCAGTACAGGCGGCGACCGAACTGCGGTAATAAACCGCACCCGCCACGCCGACCACGACAACGGCAATGAGTATGGCGCCGGCAGCTATTAATAGAAGATGGCGGGAGCCCGCCGCGACTTCGGCCGGCGGGACCGAGACAGGGGGAGCCGCCGATGCCGGGGGTGTCGGTGCCGCACCCACCGAAGGTTCGTCGACGACATCCTCCGCCGGTGCGGGCTCTTCGGCTTTGCCTGCTTCGTCGCCGAAAACAAGTCGGCTTGAACCGCCGAGTACGATCACGTCCCCGGGCTTCAGATATCGTTCGCCGGAGACCCTTTCGCCGTTCACCGTGGTCCCGTTGCTGCTGTTAAGGTCTATCAGGCAGAACTCACCGGAGCGTTCCTCGATCTCTGCGTGGAATCGGGAAACGTTCGAATCGTCCGGAAACGAAACGTCGTTGTCCGATGTTCGGCCAAGCGACGTGACGCCGCCCGCCAACTCGAACTCACCAGCGTCAAATTTAAGCCTGAACTCACCCATATCTGACGATCGAAAGGGCCAACATGCCCATTCTCTATCATACCGCTGAATGGCAAACCGCTGCCATACGCGAATCGCGGCGCAGTTACCCTGCCAACGATTCGACGCTCAATTGTATGAGGTTTTGCGGCTGCCGGGTCCCCAAAACGAGGCCTTTCGGAGCCCAGAGCACATGGCTCGCGATCACCTTAATAAATAACGATTTACGGGAAGGCCGTGCGCTCCGAATGGCAGTTCGAACGATTCGCCGAAATGAATCGGTCACAAGCTGAAGAGTGCTCCGGAAAGAGCTTACCCTAGCTGCGTGTCCACCGGCCGGGCGAAAAAAAGGAAATAGACGATCGCGATAAAGGCGGCAATAAAAAGGATTATCCCGAGCAGGCCGAGAATAACCGGTACAATGCTGGATCCTTTCTTGACCGAGGTTTCAGCTTTGGCCGCCTGTTCCAACGATTCTTCCGGCAAAAGCTGTTCCGAGATGTCGGGCTGGGGTTCGATATCGATCGCCGCCGGCGTGGCGGGATCTTCGATCGGTGCGGGCACGAACGGAGCCTGCTCCTGTGTCGTGTCCTCCGACCCCGGCGGGCCCTTGGCAGCCGCCGCAGCGGCCTCGACCTCCTTCAGATAGCCCTGGGGCAAATAGCCGCTCGACTGCTGAAACTTCGGTTTCGGCATCTGCCACTTACCGGGTGCCGCCGGTGGCTCGGCCGGAAGGTCCGGCTGGGCCGCATTCGGTTCCGTTGTATGTTCGTCAAGAACGGGTTCGCCGGCCGCCGCATATCCCAACCCTGTATCGCCAGCGCTCCTTGGTTCGTCGCTCATAGAATTTTCACTCCCTCAGGGCAATGATCAATTACCAATGACGCCGCAAAAAACACGACCTGGCAAAAAGCGAAAAAAGGCTTCGGGAGAAGCCTATTTCGAATTTGACGAAAAAGCAATAGAAAATTCAAAACGGCCGACTCCGCGTCAAGCAAAGAAAACTGCGGGACCCGGATATTCCCTTCAGACTGCGGGTTCGAGAAACGCTCTATCGCTCAGACCGATGCCCGGTCGGACCTTGCGGACCCCTACCTGCCTAACGGTTAAGGTCGAGGACATCAGACCGGGTTATGATCCCGGTGATCCGCTTAAAATCCTCGATCAGCAACGCCGGGGCCTTTTGGAGTTTCTTCTTTATGTCCGTCAGGTTTGCATCCGGTTCGATCACCGGGAAACTCTCGTCCATTATCTTGGCGACGGGCGATTCAAGCAGGTCGCGATCCTGCAGCAATTTCGTCAGGACGCGACTCTCCCTCAGACTTCCGACCGAGTGGTGATCTTCGAGCACGGGAAGCTGCGTCACACCGCATTCGTTCATCTTTTCGAGGGCAGCGGCAACCGTGTCGGAGGGTGAAACGAAAAGCAATTCTGTTGGCGCACCTGAATTCTTGGTCTCGAGGATAAGCCCGGCTGAAATTCGCTGCGGCTCAAGCAGAAGCTTCTCCTTCATCCACTCGTCCGAGTGGAATTTGGTCAGGTAATGCTCGCCGGTATCGCACACTATAAAGACGACGACGGCGTTTTCATCTAGCTCTTTCGCCACCTTCAGAGCACCGGCAAAAATGGTGCCGGTCGAGCCGCCGCAGAAAATACCTTCCTTTCGGCCGAGCTGCCGGGCAAGATCGAAGGACTCGCGGTCCGTGATGTTAATGATCTCGTCGATGATATTCAGGTCCGCATTACCCGTCGGCAGCGCCTGGCCGATACCCTCAACGAGATACGGCGTCGGCTCGGGCACCTGCCCCGATTCCTTGTAGACCTTAAAGATCGAACCATATGGGTCGGCTCCGATCACCCGGATCGAAGGATTCATTTCCTTCAAGTAGCGCCCTGTGCCGCTGATAGTCCCGCCGGTCCCGATGCTTGCAACAAAATGCGTGATCTTTCCTTCGGTATCTTCCCAGATCTCTGGCCCGGTGGTCCGGTAATGGGCGGCGGGGTTAGCCGGATGATTGTACTGATCGGGATAAAAAGAGTTCGGGGTCTCTTCGGCGATTCGTTTCGCCGTGGCGACATAATGGTCCGGGGTGCCGGGTTTGGCGGCCGCCGGGCAGACCACAATGTCCGCGCCGAGGGCTTTAAGATACCGGTTCTTTTCGACGGAGACCTTGTCGGTCAGAACAAAAATGCATCGGTAGCCGCGAGCAGCCGCAACAAGGGCAAGGCCGATACCGGTGTTGCCGCTGGTCGCCTCGACGATGGTTCCGCCCTTTTTCAGAACACCTTCTTTCTCGGCCCAGTCGACCATGGAGACCCCTATCCGGTCCTTTACCGAATAGCCAGGGTTCAGGCTCTCCATCTTCGCAAACACCTTTGCCTTGATCTTGTGCTGTTTGGTTAAATTGTTAATGCGCACCAATGGGGTCTTCCCGATAAGCGCGAGGATGTCGTCGTAATATTTCATTGAAAAATGCAAGGATCCACGGGCGCTGCCGCCCTCTTTTCTGATAAGAAAATCTTAGACCTAATTGGTATTCAAGGCAAGAATCTGCCCCAAAGCGATTGCCGGCCCCGATAATGGCGCAACTCACGCGAGGCGAAGACCGTATAATGAGTTTACTTATATCCGCAGAGGCTGCACTAATGAAACTCGTCCTAATGATCTCGCTGATTCTCGCCGTGGCGTTTAGTTCCTTCGGCCAGCCTACTGCCGCAGGCGTCTCTCACCCGACTTTCGACGACGCCGCCGCTATCCGGCAGAAGACCTTTGAGAAGGTTTGGTCGACGGTCAACGAAAAGCACTATGATCCTTCGTTCGGAGGGGTAGATTGGAAGCGGGTCAAAGAGATCTATGAACCCAAAGCGGCTGCGGCGGTTTCTGACGCGGATTTTCACAATGTTCTGAGGCAAATGCTCGCCGAACTGAAACTTTCGCATTTCGGTATCCATCCGCCGGCCGCGGAAATGGTTGCGGCCCAGACCGGCCGCGGCGTTACCGGGATCGACGTGATCATGCTTGATGGCGTCCCCGTAATAAACCGAGTCGATCCGGGTTCGTCTGCCGAGCGATCGGGCATACGACCCGGGTTTATCGTCGACAAGATCGACGGACAGCAATGGCAGGACGTGGTCGCGAAGATCGAAGCCTCGCTGGCGGCTCGAAAGGTGACCGAGGCGATGCGAAAGGTCTATCTTGAACGGACGCTTGAGGCCGCGATCAACGGAAAGCCCGGCGGCCCGGCCGCGATCGAGGTCCTGGATGACGGCAACAAACGCCTTGCATTTAAGGTCGACCGGGTGCCGTTCAACGGTGAAATGTCACAGGCGATGGGCAATTTCCCGCCGCAGGAAGTGATATTCGAATCCCGCCGGCTCCCGGGTGACGTGGGATACATCCGCTTCAATATGTGGGTGATCCCTCAAATGGCAAAGATCCGCGCGGCACTTAGTGAACTTTCAGGTATCAACGGAATGGTGATCGACCTAAGGGGGAATCCCGGCGGTGTTGGCGGGATGGCTCCCGGATTTGCCGGGCATCTTTTTAGTAAGCGTGTTTCTTTGGGCACAATGCGGTCCCGGGGCGGTTCGATGGAGTTCGTCGTTTTCCCGCAAAAGGACCCCTTCACCGGACCGGTCGTTATTCTTATCGACCACGGCACCGGTTCCACGAGCGAAGTTTTCGCCGCAGGAATGCAGGAAACCGGACGGGCGACGATCATCGGGTCGACGTCGGCCGGGGCTGTTCTTCCCTCAGTTTTCGAAAAGTTGCCGACCGGCTTTCTCTTTCAATATGCGGTCTCGGATTACCGCTCTCCCAAGAAAATACTGATCGAAGGAAGAGGCGTTTTCCCTGATAGAGAGGTTCGCAAAACGCGTCGGGACCTGCTTGCAGGAAAGGACCTTCAGTTAGAGGAAGCCTTGACCTTTATTGCAAATGCGGCAAAAGGGACCGGCAAGTCAGCCGCCGCCGGAAGATAGTCTGGAGATCATTCATGAAAAAGCTCAGTACAGCAGCCTTTCTAGCCATTTTGACGTTGTTGTTTTGTGTTGGCGTACTCGCACAGGCTCCCGAGGCAAAGAAAGCCGACCAAACGAGGACGTCAAAGTCTTCGGCCCCGACCGTCCGGGAGATCCTGGACCGATACGTTACGGCCCTTGGCGGACGCGAGGCGATCACGAAGATCAACACCCGAGTTTCGAGAGGAACGGTCGAACTGATCCCGATGAACCTAAAAGGCAGCTTCGAGACCATCGCTGCGGCTGAGGCTAGCTCCTTCAGCAAGATCTCGATAGGGGGCATCGGCGACATGCTTGAGGGTTCCGACGGAAAGTCCGGATGGTCGATAAACCCGATCACAGGATCGCGTGACAAGTCTGGTCCTGAACTCGCACAGGCCAAGCTGATAAATGATTTTTACCGGGACATAAGGCTTGAGAAACTCTTCCCCAGGATCGAACTAAAGGGAACGGACAAGGTTGGCGAACGGGCCGTTTATGTGCTCACGGGAGCGGCAGACGGGTTGCCGGCTGAAACCTGGTATTTCGACAAAGAGACCGGGTTGATGGTCAAGTCCGAATTTGTCGCGATCTCGCCCGAGGGCAACACAGCGATGACCGTCGCGTACGAGGATTACCGCAACGTCGATGGTGTGATGACCGCTTTCCGGATAAGAACCCAAACACCTCAGTTCGAGCTTGTCCTCAACGCCACCGAGGTCAAGAACGGGGTTCCCATAGACGAAGCCGTCTTCAAAAGGCCAAAGTCGAATTAAGATCCAGGAAATCCAGTATGCCCAGGTTCCGCACCACTAAAGGTGTTGTGTTTGGGCCGTCTTTTGTGTGGGGTGGCAAGCGTTTTGCCGCCCAGCCAAACTGCGAAATCTGTCCCTCCGACTTGTCGAGGTTACCTGGTTCTTACAAGTGTTTCCAAGGTGCTTGACAACCTATTCTCACTCTTCATAATTAACTCAAAATTCTGCAAACCGTTGTGTCGTCTGGGTCAAGTCTATTACTGAGCATCCGTTCGTAACCCGGAATAAGGCGGAAAAAGATCTGGAGTACCTAAGAATTATGAAATCGCCGTCGCTGTCTTCGGACAACGCTAAAACTCGTATTGTGTCCGCGTCTCTTCTTGTCATGTTGTTGCTGGCAGTCGTGCCGGCCTTTTATGGCCTTTCGGGGTTGACCCTGATCGCACCGCTGAGTGGGCTTTTGAGTCACGTTAAAGCTCAGGCGGCAGCTGGCAATGTTGATAGCCCGCAGGATGATCCGGCCGGCGTTACACCCGGTTCGGTCAGCCTTACAGGCCTCGGCGTAGCCTACACACAAAATTTCGACACCCTTTCAAATACCGCGGCCACAACGACGAATGATCTGACCATCAACGGTTGGTATATGACCGAGACGGGCGGCGGAACGCGGGACAACGAACAGTATGCGGTAGATACCGGCGGAAGTAACACAGGCGACACATACAGTTACGGGAGCACCGCGAGCACCGAAAGGGCATTGGGCCAGCTTCGCAGCGGATCGCTGGTTTCAGTGTTCGGTGCCTCATTTACGAACAATACCTCACAAACAATAACTTCACTCGACATAAACTTCACGGGCGAACAATGGCGGCTGGGCACTGCTTCCCGGACCGACCAGATGAATTTCGAGTACAGTACGGACGCGACGAGCCTTACGACCGGGACCTGGACCGCGGTCGCCAACCTTGCTTTCGTTACGCCGAATACAGCGGCGACCGGAGCAAAGGACGGCAACGCGGCGGAGAACAGGACAGCCCGCAGCGCGACGGTCAACGGATTGACGATCGCGAATGGTGCCGGATTTTGGATCAGATGGGTCGACACGGATGCCACCGGTGCAGACGACGGTTTGGCGGTCGATGATCTCAGCCTGACCCCGAACGGCGAAGGCGGCCCGACGCCCACACCGACGCCAACGCCAAGCCCGACTCCAACGCCGAGCCCGACCCCGACACCGACGCCGCCTGTGATCACGCCAATACACGCGATCCAGGGAGTCGGGTCATTATCGTCGATCCCAGGGACGGCGGTCACAACGACCGGCATCGTGACGGGATTGAAGTCCAACGGTTTCTTTATTCAGACACCGGATGCCGATGTTGACGCGGACCCGGCGACCTCGCAGGGGATCTTCGTCTTCACTTCCGGTGCCCCTCCAGCAGCAGCCGCGATCGGTAACCAGGTAAATGTGACCGGAACCGTTACGGAGTTTGTTCCAGAAGCGGACCCGAGCAGCCCGCCATTGACGGAGTTGACATCGCCGACGGTTTCGCTCGTCTCCACGGGGAATCCGTTGCCGGCTCCGGTCATGATCGATCCATCAGCAACGACCGGCCCCTCGGGGACCACGAATCCGCTGGATACGCTTGAGGAATTCGAGGGAATGCGGGTGACGGTCGCTTCGCTGACCGTCATTGGCCCGACCCAGGGATCGATCAACGAACCGAATGCGACGGTGACGTCCAATGGAGTTTTTTACGGTGTCGTCACAGGAGTGCTGAGGCCGTTCCGCGAACCCGGCATCGCGATCTCAGACGGGCTGCCGGCCGGGTCGCCCGCATCTGTACCAAGATTTGATGAAAACCCGGAGCGGCTTCGTGTCGACAGCGACGCACAGCCCGGGGCTGCCGCGGTCGATGTGGCCGCGGGAACGATCATCACAAACATTACCGGTCCGTTGGATTTCGGCTTCCGCACCTATACCATCCTTCCGGACGCCGCGACGCCTCCGGTTGTGGGTGTGCAGCCGGGAGCGATCCCGGCACCGGTGCCGACCGCCGACGAAGTTACTTTCGCCTCATTCAACATGCAGCGGTTCTTCGATGACGTGAATGACCCGTCCATCGGCGAGCCCGTGTTGACGAGCACGGCCTATGATCGCCGGATTGCGAAGGCTTCGCTGGTGATCCGGTCGCTGCAGAGGTATCCGGACGTGATCGGCGTCCAGGAAGTCGAGAATATTGCGACCCTCCAGGAAGTTGCCGCGCAGGTCAACGCTGACGCGGTCAATATCGACGGCATTACCGATCCGCAGTACATCGCTCTTTTGTCCGAAGGCAACGATGTCGGCGGCATCGATGTGGGTTTTCTGGTCAAATCCAGCCGTGTTTCCGTCGTTGACGTGAGTCAGGTCGGCTTGAGCGAGACCTACATCAATCCGAATAACGGCCAGCCTGAGATCTTGAACGACAGGCCGCCGCTGGTGCTCCGCGGAACCGCCACGGGCCCGTCGAACGGAACGCTGGCGTTCACGGCCATCGTTAACCATCTTCGTTCATTGACCGGGATCGGCGACAGTACCGACGGAAACCGCATCCGGACAAAACGACGGGCGCAGGCAGAGTTTCTCGCGAATTATGTACAGACGCGGCAGTTGGCAGACCCGGCCGAGAATATCCTTGTCCTCGGCGACCTTAACGCGTTTGCGGTCAACGACGGCTTCGTCGATGTTATCGGAACGATCAAAGGAATGCCGACCGCGCCGAGCGAGGTAGTTCTCGCCAGCAATGACCTTGTCGATCCGGACCTGACCAACCTGATCGATACGCTTAGTCCGGACCAGCAATATTCGTACGTCTTTGACGGAAACATTCAGACCTTGGATCACATCCTGATCAACGCTCCTGCTTTTGCAAGGCTAAGCCGATTTTCCTATGTAAGGAATGATGCCGATTTTGCGGCGGTCAATTACCAAAGCACGAACGAACTAAGGATCTCTGACCACGATCAGCCGATAGCGTATCTGAATTTCCCGGCACCTCCGCCGACACCAACTCCGACGCCGACGCCAGAACCAACGCCGACTCCGACACCCACACCGGAGCCGACGCCGACACCGACGCCGACGCCGACACCGACACCGACGCCGACACCGACACCTACGCCGACACCTACGCCGACGCCGAATCCGAGTCTTTGTGTGCCGACTTTGACGATCACCGAGGTGTTTCCGGGAAGTATGAACGGCTTCGATTCGGTATCCGCGGGTACTAATTCCGTTACGGTTGATGTGGCAAATTCGGGCCCGGGGCTTCAGGGGCTGACACTGGTCAGCTCAGTGAACGCGAACGTATCGATCCCGGCATTCCCGTTCGGTACATTCAACCCGGTTACGTATGCGTTCACGATCCCGAATCCCGGCCTGGCGGTCGATTTCACCGTGAGGGCTTCGGCCCGAGCCTCGACGATCCTGATCAGGGCTCAATGTTCAGGCGTAGCTACGCCTACGCCGACGCCAACGCCAACGCCGATACCCAGTCCGTCGCCGACACCCACACCGACACCTCCACCGCCGGCGGTATGTACACCGACGCTGACGGTCACCGAGGTGTTCCCGGGAAGCTTGGCAGCGTTTCAAGCGATCACGCCGGGGCCGGGTTCGGTAACGGTCGATATGGTGAATTCGGGGATCGGATTGCAGGGCTTCGCGCTTGTAAGCTCATCGAATGCGAACGTCACACTACCGCCATTTCCGTTCGGGACGGTAAATCCGGTGACGGCGACCTTCACAGTTCCGAACGCGGGTCAGCCTGTTGACTTTACGCTTCGCGCGTCGGCCAGGATAAACACGGTCCTTATCCGTGCTCAGTGCGGCGTACCGGCGGGCCCATCCGCGAGTTCGTCGTTACGGCCGGAGGGCGGTTCAAGCGGCCGAGAGGATGCAAAGCCCGCGATCTTGAATGCGCGGACCCCGATGATCGGCCGTGCGGGAATACTCGCTTTGGGTTGAGCTATTGCTTTTGAGGAGGCAGCGGGGCCGACGATCGGAAATACAGTCCCGCATTCCGACCAAGCGAACGGACATTTGTGGTTTGGACGTTTATGCCGATTCGGGGTTCTGTAATTCCCGTCGGACCGCAAGAAGTTTTGCCGGATCGTCAGTGATGACGGATCTTATTCCGAGGTTAAAAGCACGCCTTAACCAGCGGGGGTTGTTAACGGTCCACACGTTAACGGGAAGTCCCCTTTTTTCAGCTTTTTCCATCAGCTTACGCGTTGCGAGCGAGTAGTGGATCGAAAGTTCGTCGGCCCCGAGTTCGCCGGCGATCTTTACCAAATGTTTTTCCTTCCGGAGGATCGTCATCATCTTCGGTGCAAAAAGGGCGGCCGTTCTCACATCCGGAAGATAGATCTTTGCCCGGGTCACTACCGAAAGATGGAAGCTTTTGATGATCACCCTGGGCATTACCGCCGAGCTTCTGACCGCCTCGCATACGCGGGCCGTTAGCTCGTCCTGATCTCGTTCATCGCACTTTAGTTCGATAAAAACCAGGCCGTGGAAGCCTTCCAGCATTTCTAGGGTTTGTGTGAGTGTAGGTATGGACTCACCGCCGAACGAACTGCGTCCATTTTTCGCCTCGGATGCACCGAACCGGCTCCCAACATCGATCTTCGAAAGTTCGGTTGATGTGAGGGAATTTACAAACGAGCTGAGATCTGCAATTCGCTTCAGCGTTTTGTCGTGGAAAACTACCGGGACGCCGTCACGGGCAAGGCGAACGTCGAACTCGAGGCCCTCGGCACCTGCGTTCATCGCCAGTTGAAAGGCCGCCAGAGTATTCTCAGGTGCGAGAGCGCTGGCACCGCGGTGTCCGATGATCAACGGGCGATCCGGCGGATCAATTGTCTTTTCGTTTTTTCCCAGTGTCTTTCTTCTCAAGCAGGAAGATCGCTTTCGACCAGGAAATGGGCTCTGAAAGCGGGAATTTATGATCGCCCACAATAGTAAAATACCGTTGTGAGATCTGTCTTACATTTTCAACCGGATGGATCTTGAATTTGTAGAGGAATTCAAGGACAGAGCCGACAAGCGACGGTTTGACCGGGATGAAAACGAGCTTCCCACCCGGTCGCAGAATGCGGGCCATTTCCCTTAGCCCTTCGTCCAAAGAAACATACTCAAGGACGCCGCACGAAAGAACGAGATCGAAAGAACCGTCCTGGAATGGCAGCTCCAGAACGTTTCCCTGAACTTCAGATACCTTTTCGTAACGTTTCTTTTTATCCTTTCTCAACTGGTCGCGGGAGATCGAAAGCGAGTTCCTCGAGAGGTCGAAGGCGATCATCTGCTTCGGGCGAAAACCGGCGTCGAGAAACCCCCGGGTCACGAGCCCCGTGCCGCTTCCCGCGTCAAGAACATAGGAATCCGGGCCGATCTCGAGATTCAGCGACCGAAGGAACTTCGCGACCGACGCACGATACCCGTTCAATTTCAAAGTGAAATGGTGTACGTCGGCAATGCGATCGTAGAAGTTCTGAGTACTCGATTTTTGAATGGCCGCGTTTCTTATCATTCCAAGCTACTTTTCCGCGAGGAGCCTAAGCATAGCCGAGCGAAGCTCTTCGATGCGTGTTGGATTCGTACCACTTTCGATATAGCGTATTACGCCCGTTCGGTCAATCAGAACAGCGGTCGGCAACGTCGTAGCTGCATACGCTGACTGGGTCGATTGGTCGCTGGCGACTACAAAATCATAAGGTAACGCGTGCTTTTCTTTAAAACGCTGGAGAAAGGCTATCTCACTCGGCCTGTCAAGTGTGAAGCCTTCTCCACGTCCGTAATAACGTGTCATGCCGAGGATGACGAGCCCGTCCGAGCCATAGTCCTGGTGCCATTCGGCCAGCGAAGGAAATGCGTCAAAGCAAGGGCCGCACCACGTCGCCCAGAAATCAAGGAGAACGACCTTTCCTTTCAGCGAGGCCAATGTCTGGTTCTTACCCGGGAACCATTGGTCGATCCCGGTGAACTCCGGGGCCGATTCGCCAAGAAGCTTGTATTGTTTTTCACGCCTTTTTAATCGAGCGACGGCATCCGACTGCTGGGCCTTGGTCGGGAGCTCCTTGCCCGCCCTTATCAAGGCGGTCAGATAGTTTTCCATTGCCGCCGCCTTTCGCCCGGTCTCGATCTGATAAACGATGAGCTTGTCCCAAGCGTAAGCGAACAGGCTGGGCGAGCCGATGGTCGCGGCCGTGCCTATCAGATCACCTAGAGCGCCTTCCGCGGCCTTGTGATCACCGTCGGCCCGATGGCTGTCGAACAACTGCATCGCTGCGTCGAGCGTTTCGTCGAGCCCGCGTTGAGTTATGCCGCTTTCGAGCAGCACGGAGCGAGCCGCCTTGTATGCCTCCGAAGAATGATGGGCCGCCCTGGCATAATTTTTTTCGGCGAAGTAAGCCTTTGAAAGCTCGCTTTCCATGCGGGCACGATCGCTAGGCTTGGTCGGCGAGTTCTTCAGGTAATCCTCGATCGCAGCAACTGCATCAGCGTGCCTTCTCTGTTTTGCTGCGATCACCGCAATGATCGATCTCGCCGTCTGGGCTTTATCAGCCGATCTATCCTCAAAAGTCAGGTATTTCTTCAGCGACTCGTTCGTCCTATCTAAGTTCTCTGAGATCCAAAAGAGCAGCCCGACGTAATAAACATCGTCGGTCGTAAGGTCCGTTCTCTCACCGGATGCGGCGGCATGTTTCGCCGCGAGCTGCTTTTGCTCGCGTTCGGTGTCGAGCCTTAGCCGTTCACTGAACGGCACTTTTTTCTGTTCGAACTCTGCGAATTTCCGTTGCGTGTACGAGTTGGCCTCGTCGAAAAGCTGTTTTACGGGGACTGCCGGCCGGGCCAAGGTTTGATCGGCCGGCCGCTGAACGGCTCGTCGAGATTGCGGCATCGCCGAAATAGAAGCCAACAAGATAAGAATGATCCCCGAAAACTTTATCATCAGTTCAATTGGTTCCAGCACCTGCCTTTGAACCGCGTGCGAAATCACGATTCGGTGAAAACTCAGACACCAGCGGTGAGTCTTTGCCTTCGATGATCGCCTCTGCAACGACTTTCGCGGTGATGGGTGCGAGCAGGATCCCGTTCCTGTAATGGCCAGTCGCCGCATAAGCTCCGCTGACCCCCGGTATCGGCCCTATGACCGGTAATCCGTCGGCTGCAAACGGCCGAAGCCCGGTCACATGTTCCTCGATCACTGCTTCTTTGAGGAAGGGGGCGATCCGGATCCCGCAATTCCTCAATTCTTCCCTTGCTTCCACCGACGCTTCGCGGTCGAACCCTACATCCTCGACGGTCGCACCGACCAGGACACGCCCATCGCGACGGGGAACAAGATATCCCGAACGACCGAAGATCACGCGGGAGAGCCTTCGCGGGCCCGGCGCGTATCCAATGATCTGGCCTTTCACCGGACGAACATCGATCGGAAGTGGCCCGGCCGTCGTTTTGATGAGGCTCGTCCACGCGCCTGTTGCCAGTACCACGACGTCCGCCATTATCCGGTCACCGGCCAGTGTCTCCACGCCTTCGACCCTGCCGTTTTGAATTATCAGCGAGTTTACCACGGTTTCTTCGATCAATTTGAGCCCGGACCTCCGAACGCTTGATCCGAGAGCAGCCGTAAACCGCCGGTTCTCGACCTGCCAATCCTCGGGATACAGTAGACTGCCTCGCACATCCGCGGAAATTTCGGGTTCGGCACTGATAGTCTCCGTTCGTGAAAGGCGATCGACGCAAAAACCCCGTTTCCTCTGAGCTGCGAACGTGATATCCAGTTCTTCAGCCTCAAGATCGTCAAACGCCGCCATGAGCGTTCCGCTTGTGTCTAACTCAATATCGATCCCCGTCTCGTCCAGAAGTTCCGCGGCAAGCTGCGGAAACATTTTACGCGACGCCGAGCAAAGGTCGTAGAATGTCGACTTTCCGTGGGCCTCGACGGCCGGCGCCAAGATCCCGGCCGCGGCCCATGAGGCCTCGCGCCCTATCCGGGCTCTCTCGATAGCAGTGATCCGGCGGCAGCCGGCACGACTTAACTCCCGGGCGATACTTAGCCCGATCACACCGCCGCCAATGATGACAATCTCAAACCTCATGTGTAGGCTATCCCTGAACCTTTAAGTATATGGTATCGAATTGGTTGGCAGAAACTTCCTGCCATTGCCCGGTCACGATCCGGAAACTTATGTCCATGTTTCTAATAAACTGAGTCCTTAGTTAGAATATCGTTTTCTGTCTAAAGATCGACGAGGACGAGAAATGGCAAAACATACGATCACGCTTATCCCGGGCGACGGGATCGGGCCTGAGATCATCGCGGCGACGGTCCGAATTATCGAGGCGACCGGAGTCGATATCGAGTGGGAAACCCAGATCCTCGGCGCGCAGGCTCAGGAGAAATATGGGACCACGCTTCCGGAATCGACGATTGAGTCGATAAAACGGAACAAGGTCGCTCTGAAAGGGCCGCAGATGACCCCCGGTCGGCAAGGGGTTCACTTCGGTGAATGTCGGCCTTCGCAAGGCTCTTGACCTGTATGCCAACGTGCGGCCGGTAAAGGCCCTACCGAATGTCGAGTGCCGGTATCCGGAACTTGACCTTGTGATCATTCGCGAAAACACCGAAGGGCTTTATTCGGGGCTGGAGCACATCGTCGTCCCCGGGGTTGTCGAAAGCCTCAAAATAATCACTGAAAAAGCATCGACCCGGATCGCAAAATATGCGTTCGAACATGCACGCGACAACGGAAGGAAAAAGGTCACGGCCGTCCATAAGGCCAACATTATGAAGGTCTCGGACGGGCTCTTTCTAGAGTGTTTCTACAAGGTCGCAAAGGATTTTCCCGAACTCGAGGCCGACGATAAGATCATCGACAACTGCTGTATGCAATTGGTGATGCGGCCCCAGCAGTTCGAAGTCTTGGTGATGGAAAACCTTTACGGCGATATCGTCTCAGACCTTTGCGCCGGGTTGATCGGCGGGCTTGGACTTGCCCCGGGTGCGAATATCGGCGAGCAGGGAGCCGTTTTCGAGGCCGTTCATGGTTCCGCTCCGGACATTGCCGGTCAGGGCATCGCGAACCCGACGGCGATCCTGATGTCCGGGATAATGATGCTGCGGCACATGGGCGAGATGGACGCCGCGCAACGGGCCGAGACGGCCATGTTTGAAGTATTTACTGAAGGCAAGTCGCTCACCCGGGACCTGGGCGGGACCGCGAAGACCAATGAGTTCGCCCGTGCGATCGTCGAGAAGATCGAGGCCGCAAGTTGATGCCAGGGCCCCGGTCGACCCGTCGGTGACAGAGGGAGACGATCGGCGATGCGCCGCCCGCATCCTGCAAGTCGGTGACGGTTACGCCGTTCTGAATTAGCGGGCGAGGTTATCGCCGCGGGAGATCAGAGCTATGAAATATCTCATTTTGATCGCCGTCACCTTTTTCGGCCTTCAGACTTTCACGACGGCTCAGGATGCGACCCGAATAGAGGTACGCCACGGTCACGAGAAGCCCCTTGACCAAGATGGTATCAAGATCCGTTTCCTCGCGGTGACCGAGGATTCACGATGTCCGAAAGGGGTGAACTGCGTCTGGGCCGGGGTGGCCCGGGTTAAATTGGAGGTTTCGAAAGCCGGGGGGAAATCCTGCGTTTTCGAAGTCAATACGAACGAAAAGAACAAACCCGCCGTCTTCGACGGTCTCGAGATCCGTCTTGAGAAACTGGATCCTTATCCCTCAAATGGGAGAACGATCGATGCGGACGAGTACGTCGCGACCTTTTTCGGTCCAAAGGGATCAAGAAAAGTAACACCTTGACACATAACTAGATATTTCAGGAGGCTCCAACTCACGTTTCGTCACGATGAAATTGAGGATCGTGTCTCTCGAGATGATGCCGGCCAACTCACCTTGATCGATCACGGAAGCTGATTGACGTTGTTGCGGCCAAGTATCTCTAGAGCTTCGCGGACCGGTGCGTCCGGACTTACAACGAACAATTCACCGATCGGTTTCATTGCATCGGCCGCGAGTGTAAAAGGCCACTTTCTTTCTTCTACTGCCTTCACTTCATGCGGAGTTATCAATCCTGACGGCGTCCCGTTCTCGCTGACGACAAAACACCTCAGGCCCGTTCGCAGCATCCGTTCGTGAACGATCGAATGCAGGTTCTCATTACCATCGACGACCGCACATTCGGGCGACATAAGGTCCCGCACCGTCACGCCTTTAAGTCCTTCGTTCACTTCATCCTGCAAATAGGAGGCCTTCGCCGCATTAAGCAGGAACCATCCTATAAACGCGATCCACAATCCGCCGATCCCGGCACCGCCGAAAAACCTGATGATGCCGACAAGAATGAAAACGAATGCGAAGACCTGGCCGGTGATCGAGGCGATCCTCGTTGCCTTTGAGCCGTTCCCGGTTATCCACCAGATGACCGCACGAAGCACACGCCCGCCGTCCATTGGGAAACCCGGGATCATGTTAAAAACGGCAAGGGCTACATTAATATAGCCAAGCCACACGGCCATGGTCATCAGCGGGGTTTCCGCCTCGGACATCGGCGTCCAGCCAAGGAGGTATGCCGCCAGAAGAAAGATCCCGCCGATGGCGGCGCTTGTGATCGGGCCGACGATAGCCATCCAGAATTCGATCTTGGCTGACGGGGCCTCTTTTTCAATATTTGCCACTCCGCCGAGTGCAAAAAGCGTGATCGACCGCACGGGCATCCCGTTGCGGATCGCGACAAGAGCGTGCGAGAGTTCATGGACCAGGATCGCCGCAAAAAAGAGGACCGAGGTTGCAATTGCAAGCGACCAGATCGTGGACGAAGCCCAATCAGGATGCTGGCCGCCGAAATAGGCGGCAAGTGAAAGAGAAATGAGAACCGCAATGATAAGCCAGCTGTAATGCAGGCCGATCATGATACCGAAAACGCGGCCGAGCTTTATTTGTGCTTCCATTGATCAGTTCAGCCGGAGTTATTTGGAACTCATTGCCGAGGACGCTGGTTTTAATCGACCGAAAGTCGCGAACGACGAGGTCACTTCCGCGACTTGGACGCCATGATCGCCTCGATCTCTTCGGCTTCCTTTGGGACCTTCGAAGTCAGGTTTCGATTGCCGTCTTCCGTTACGAGAACGTCATCCTCGATGCGTACCCCGATGCCTCGGTATTTAGCAGGGGCCGTTTTATCGTCAGGCGGCACATAGATCCCCGGCTCAACGGTCAGGACCATGCCGGGAGCGAACGGCTTGGAATTGCGTGCCTGCTGATCGGTGAAGTACCGGCCTGCATCATGCACGTCGAGCCCGAGATAATGGCCAACGCCGTGCATGTAGTACTTTAGGTACGCCTTCTTTTTGATAAGGTCCTTGGTCTTACCCTTCAGCAGGCCAAGCTTGACCATCCCTTCGGTCAGCAATTCGATCGAGTATTCCTGTCGTCCCTTCACCGTATTGCCGGTCTTCGTGTACTCGATGCACTTTTCCTGAACGTCGAGAACCACGTCATAAACCTCACGCTGAGCCGCCGTAAACTTGCCGTTAACCGGGAATGTCCGCGTGATGTCCGATGCATAGCCTTTGTATTCCGCACCCGCGTCGATCAAGATCAGATCGCCGTCCTTGAGAGGTGCGTTGTTCTCGACATAATGCAGGATCGTCGCGTTCGCACCGCCGCCGACGATCGAGTTGTACGCGACACCGCTTGCCCCCTTGTCCTTCATATAGGCTTCCATCAGGGCCTCGACCTGGCCCTCGTTCATTCCCGGCTTTACCTTTTTCATCGCCAGGATGTGAGCCTCGGCAGCGATCGTACCCGCGGTCTGCATATGCTCGACCTCTTCCGGTGTCTTGTGGAGCCGCATCTCGCCGAGGATGATCGTCGGGTCTATAAAGGTATGCGGCGGGTACGCGGTCTTCAGCCTTCGGACGCGCTGAGGATGCAGATAATCGAGGATCTTCTCGTCGAGTTCCTTGTCGAGCGAGAATCTGTAATAAAGCTTGTCGTGCCCATCCAGCAGCTTCGGCAGATCGCCTTCGAACTTCTCGATCGAAAACGCCTTGTCGGCCTTATAGTTCTTTACCGCCCCTTCCACGCCTTGCCTCCTCCCGAACCAAGTCTCCATCAGCGGATCACGCGGCCGCACATAAAGCGTGTAAGGAGCCTTCTTGTTCTCCGGATCGATGACGGCGATGGCGTCCGGTTCCGGAAAGCCGGTCAGATACCAGAAATCCGAATCCTGCCGAAATTTGAACTCGGTGTCGTAGCTTCGGGTCTGCTCGTGAGCCGCGGGAATGATGGCGATGGAATTCGGCTCCATCTGCTGGATGAATCGTTTCAATTGCTCTCGCATGTTCCCAAGTTTAGCGTAATTCGGAAAAAAGATTTAGCCGCCGATCGCAGCAATGGCATGAATTGTTCATTTCATCCGATTCATGCTATTCGTGTAATTCGTGGCCGATTCCCTTCGCATAACAGAAATATTTCTTTCGATACAGGGCGAATCTTCGCATGCGGGGCGGCCCTGCTCGTTCGTCCGCCTGACGGGCTGCCCGATGCGGTGTGTTTGGTGTGACAGCGAGTACACCTTCACCGGCGGTGAGAAGATCTCGTTCGAGCAGATCTTTTCGAGTCTCGAAGAATTTGGTTGCCCGTTGGTCGAGGTCACCGGCGGCGAACCGCTTGCACAAAAGAACGTCTTTCCGTTCATCACCGAGCTTTGCGACCGCGAATATGAGGTGCTGATCGAGACCGGCGGATTTGTCTCGACCGAACAGGTCGATCCGCGAGCGAAGATCATTCTCGACGTAAAGTGTCCTGCCTCCGGCGAGGCCGAGCGCAACCACTGGCCGAACCTCGAACTATTGCGGCCCGACATGGACGAAGTGAAATTCGTCGTCGCCGACCTGGCGGATTGGGAGTTTGCGAAAGGGATCATCGAGAAGTACGACCTCGCAGATCGCTGCAAAGAGATCTTGATATCGCCGGTTCACGGTATCGATATGAGACCGATCGCTGACGCCGTCTCGCGAAGCGGGTTGAAGGTGCGCCCTAAACCTGCAGCTTCACAAATATATCTGGGGCGCGGATGCGAGAGGTGTCTGACTTTTTGATCATAGCTATTAGCTGCTAGCTTTAAGATAAGAACCGTCTTCGATCATGGCTGTTTCAATTGTGCTCGTATCAGGAGGGATGGACTCGTGCGTCACGGCGGCGATCGCGGCGGCGGAAGCCGACGAGCTCGCTTTTCTCCACATCTCTTACGGCCAGCGAACCGAGGCCCGCGAGCGGCAGGCTTTCAATGACATTGCAGATTTCTACGGCGTCGATAAACGGCTCGATATTTCGATCGAGCATCTGGCAAAGATCGGTGGCTCGTCGCTGACCGACCAGAAGATCGACGTGACCGAAGCCGACCTCGACTCGAAAGAGATCCCGTCGAGCTATGTGCCTTTCCGCAACGCCAATATGCTCAGTATAGCGACGAGTTGGGCCGAGGTGATCGGTGCGAACCGTATTTACATCGGAGCCGTCGCCGAAGATTCCAGCGGTTACCGGACTGCCGGCCGGAGTTTTTCGAAGCATTTCAAAAAACGATCGACACCGGGACCAAGCCCGACACGATCATCGAAATAAGAACCCCCATCATCCACCTTTCCAAGGCCGAGATAGTCAAGAAAGGCTTTGAACTGAACGCTCCGCTGCATCTGACATGGTCATGCTATCGCAGCGAGGATCTCGCGTGCGGAACGTGCGATTCCTGCGCATTGAGGTTGAGAGGCTTCCAGCTAGCGGGCGTGACCGACCCAATAAATTACTCGGCCTGAACTTCAGCAGGATCACCGGCATGGGCCGCCTTCTTCGCCTCTAGTTCTGCTAGTCGCTTACTCAATTTTTCGATCTCGGCATCGATCTTTGCGGCATCGTCCTCACTCGAACTGAGGCGGTGAAACACCGGCGTGACGACCGTTAAAGCACCGATCAGGATGGAGAGTACGCCCATTATTCGGGCGAGCATCGTGTCGGACGGGTCGACGTGCCACCAAATGATATAAAGCGTCAGGCCGGTCAGCGTCCAAACGAATATATGGACCGCGATCCGTGACCACGCGAACCGCCGATCAAGAGTGGCAAGCGAAAGAAGCGATATATGCGAGCATGAAAACGCGAGCAAGGTTGCCGACATCACAAAGTGAGGAAAATAATGGGCATCCCGCTGAAAAGGGCTCCAGAGAAGCACGATCCAGAGCACCGCGGCGGCGATGGCAAAGACGATCCCGGCGATAGGCAGGATGCGGCCCTTTCCAGCTTCAAGGCAGGCTCCGCACGCGAGTCCGAGGACGCTTGTCACCGTGATCGTCAAGGTGGTGAGCAGGATCTTCGTCTCAAACTCGCCGAAGTCCCCGAACAGCATAATGCCGACACCGATCAGGGCACTCACCGCAACCGAGACGATCAGAACATAGAGAGAAAGCCGGCGAACATTCAGGTTCTTCATCGGGCCCCCTGCATAGTACCCGGTCTATTTAACACAACCCTGGCCCGTGCACAACCCGTTGATCGAGGCCGCGAACCTTCCAAGGCGATCGCGGGTGAACCCGTCGGCATCGAGGTCGCCGAGCGCGGCCATCGCTATCCGGTCGGTCTTGAAGAACTCATCGGCCACGGCCCTTACATCATCAGCGGTCACGGCATCCAAATTTGCAAGCGTTTCCTCGGTCGAGATCTGCCGGCCATGGACAAGTTCGCAATGAGCCAACGAGGCCGCCCGGTCCGCCGAATCTTCCAGGCTGAGCAGGAGCGAAGCCCGGCTTTGGTCCTTCATCAGCGAAAGTTCGGTCTCGGTTACTCCGCTGTTTACGATCGAACTCATTTCGGCCACGACCAGGTCTGCTACCGCGCCGAGCTGAGCGGGCGAAGTAGCCGCCGAAACCGCCATGAACCCGGTGTCCAGGAACATCGCCGTCGATGCACCGACGCTGTAGGCCAGGCCCTGCTCTTCACGCACGGACTGCCACAACCGGCTTGAAGTCCCGCCCCCGAGCACGCCCGCAAGGAGGTCGGCCGCATACCGCCGTTCGTCCCTTGCATCCACGATCGGGACGGCCAGGATCAAATGCGCCTGTTCGAGATCAGTCCTAGTCCGGACCACCAGCGGTGCCGCCGTTTTGGGGGCGGCGGCCGCGTCGGCCGAGCGAGAGGCCGAAGTGTCGGCGAGAAGCGCACCGTTCGAGCGGACCAGGTCAAGAAGCATTTCGTGCCCGATGTTGCCGGCGGCGACGATCACCAGGTTTGCCGGTGAAAACGCGGCACGGTGGTAATCACGGACCCGGAGGTCAGTGAATGACATGACACTTTCGGGCGTCCCGGTTATCGGCAGGCCAAGCGGATGACCGGGAAAGAATTCGTGATGGAAGAGACGCCAAGCACCTCTTCGGGCGAATCCTCGTTCATCTTGATCTCTTCGACTATCACGCGGCGTTCGTTGGCGAGGTCGGCTTCGTCAAAACGCGGATGAAGCACGAGGTCTGCGAGCAGCGAGAACGCCCGTTCGAACTGATCGTCCACGACCTTGATCACGAAACCGGTCTCTTCGTGCGTCGTAAAGGCGTCAAGGTTGCCGCCGAGGCGGTCCTGCTCGGCCGCGATCTCGCGGGCGGTCCGGTTCGACGATCCCTTAAAGACGCAATGCTCGATGAAATGCGTGATGCCGTTCAGCTCCGCGGGTTCGTGGCGGGCACCGACTCGGAAAAAGAAGCCGAGCGTCGCGGACCGGACGCTTTTCATTCGGTCGGTGAGCACGACCAGGCCGTTATCAAGGCGGGTTTCTCTTATGTCTTCGTTCATTTGCGAAGATACGAGACTAGCACGGCGGCGGCCGATATCGAATCGACGGAACGCCGCGACATCGTTCGGAACAGCTAAATCGTTGAGTTCCAAACAACTTAGCTGACCGAGGAAGTTAACCGTGGTCCAAGCGTGGTCCGGCCGTGTTCCACCATTAAATGGACCATGTAAGCTATTGCATCTATTGCGGTTAGAGCCACAAAAAACGCGTGTTCCGCTTTTTTGCACAAAACTTTTTCGTAACCAACAGCGAAATTTCAAAGATCGACGGTCCCGGGATCCGGACCGCCTGAGTATCTTAGCGCATTTTGCGACGCTTGCACACAATTTTATCTATGCGACACGGATACGACGGTCAAGAGCATCCCTTCTCCGGCCGGGGGCGAAGCTGGCGGTGTTCGCGCTTACTGGTTCTCTGTCGGCTGAGGACTCGGGTTCGCCGGTTTCGACGGGGTGACGGTCTTTTCGCCGCCGGGAGTGCCGTTCGAATCGAGCCCGAGCTGGGCCAGCAGTTCGGGGACGCTGATGCCGAGCGCTTGAAGCTGCTGAAGCAGCGAGAAGATAACGGTGGGCCCCGTCTGGGCGAACCGGTTGATGCCGCTCTGTTCGGCATTGCCGTTGCCGCCCTGGTCGATCATCACGATCTTGTCGATCTTGCCGAGCGGCTCCGATACGGCCTGGAAGACCGGTGCCGACGATTCGATGATCGACGGAAGCTTTTCGAGGATGGTCTGGAGCCGTGCCGCATCGTTGAACTCGCGCCACGCGGCGGCCTTCTCCATGATCGCCTTTGCTTCGGCAAGGCCCTGCGCTTCGATGGCTTTTGCCTCGGCGAGGCCTTTCGCCTCAAGTTTCTCGGCTTCAGCCAAACCGACGGCACGGATCTTTTCGGCCTCGGCCTTGCCTTCGGCGGCGACGGCGGCGGCCCGGCCCTGGCCTTCACGTTCAAGTTTCTGAGCTTCGGCTTCGGCGGTAGCGATCTGCGCCTGTTTGCGGCCCTCCGCTTCAAGAATGGCCGCTTCCTGTAGACCCTGTGCACGAAGAACGGCCGCTTTCCGGTCGGCTTCGGCCTGTTTGACGACCGTGGCTTCGAGCTCCTTCTCTTTTCGCATGACCTCCTGTTCCTGGACGGAGATCATTTCCTGAGTCCGGACCTTTTCTACGCGGACCTCTTCGGCGGTGACTTGCTGCTGGGCCTTGGCGTCGGCAAGCGGGCCGGCTTGGCTGGCTTTTGCACGTTCGGACTCGATCTCGGCCTGGACCTGGGCCTTTTGTATCTCGGTCTCACGCTGCGACTGCGCGATCTGGGCTTCTGTCTCGAGCCGGACCTTTTCGCCCTCCTGAAGGGCGAGCGATGCTTTGATCTTCGAATCGCGGTTCGCTTCGGCCTGTCCGATCTCGGCGTCGCGCTTTACTTCGGCCGTGCGGCGTTTGCCGAGGGCGTCGAGGTAACCTTCGTCGTCGGAGATCTCCTGAATGGTCAGGGCGTCGAGCCCGATGCCCATTTTTTCGAGGTCGCCAGCGGCCTCGGTCGTCAGTTTCTGGGCGAAAGACTGGCGGTCGTTGTTGATCTCTTCGACGGTCAGAGTGCCGAGGATCGCACGAAGGTGGCCTTCGAGCGTCTGGAAAACGAGCCGGTGAAACTGTTCCTGCGGCATGCCGAGGAAGCGTTCGGCGGCCGACCTCAGGCTGGTATCGTCGCCCTTTATCTTGACGTTGGCGACGGCCTTGACCGAGACGGGAACGCCCTGGACCGTGTAGGCGCGGGACGTGGCCAGCGGCACGGTAATCACGTTCAGGTCGAGGTATTCGACCTTTTCAAGGAACGGGAAGACGAGCGTCGCCCCGCCGCGGACCAGGCGATAGCCGGCGACCGAACCATCGGCCAGTTTGCGTTTGCGGCCCGAGATGACGGCGGCCTGGTTCGGCGAGACCTTTATGTAGTTGCGGCTGATCAGCATTATCGCGATCAACGCCGCGACAACGATGACGAGAACAACGATGGGGATGATCAAATTCTGATAATCAAGCAGGAAATCCATTGTTAGGTCCTCTTATGCGGGGCCGCGGGACGGGATCGCCGCGGGCCGCTTTGAACTATTCGCCGTCGGAAGTTTCCGGCGCGACGATCACGGAATCGCCGGCGACCGCGGTTATCTTTACCATCGAGCCTGGCGTCAGCTCTTCGCCGCCGCCTGTACGAGCCAGTTTCTCGACCCGCTCGTCGCCGATCTTGGCCGAGATCTGGCCGAGTTCGCCGGGTTTGATCCTGACGGTGACCTGGGCCGAACGCCCGATCAGGTCGGTGTCCGCGACGCTGCTCGAAGACTGCTGGCCGATCAGGAAGCGGCCAAATGCCGAGACCACGCCTCCGAATACCAGCCCCCCGAGCAGGCCCGCGAAGGAACTGGCGAGGGCCCCAAGCCCAGACCACGCCCCGATAAAGCCGAATCCGCCGAATGCCGTGATGAAAACGGCGATCACGCGGCTGTCGAACAGGCCGAAATCCGCACCGTCACCGCCAAGATCGGCCTCGCCGCCGAACATCTCGAAAATGTCGCCCAAGATGAGCGACGCAAGCAGGAATACGAACCCAACACCGCCGATGACGGCAAAGAGAGTAAGGAGATTCATACTCGAAAGTATTTCCATTTAAGTCAGTAAGCGGATGATTGCGGACATAATACAATTTTTTGCCACGAATTACACGAATAGCACGAATTATTTGTGCCTACCTCACCAGTCGTTCGTACTCCAAGCGGTGTTTTCCGAAATTGAGCAAGAGAGCGAGGCGGAAGCTGGTTGCCTTTAGATAGTTCAATGTTTGAGCTTTGTGAATTTCGGCGATGCGATCCAAAGCTTTGAGTTCCAAGATTACTGAACCTTCAACGACAATATCGGCCACATATTCACCGACAATTTTGCCGTGAAAGGGAACGAGTATCGGGACTTGTTGAACAGCCCCGATACCGTTTTCTTCAAACAGAACCATTAACGCGTTCTCGTATACTTTCTCTAGAAACCCAAAACCCAGTTCCGTATGTACCTGCATTGCCAAGCCAACGATCTTGTACGAAAGGTCTTTATAAAGAACTCGGTCTTCCATTCGTGTTATTCGTGAAATTCGTGGCTAATTTCTCCTACTGACTTATTGCATTGAACAATAACGGAAATGTTGCCAGCGACTGGCCGCGGTACTGCGGGCGGAAGCCGAAGAGGACGATCTTGCCCTTGCCCATCGTGACCTCGACCAGAGCGGCCTTGCCGGCGATCTTGTCCACACCGAGTGCCCAGCCGGAGAGGAGGATCTGCTTCGGGTCGGTCGGATATCGCGCGATGACGCGGACGCTCATCGCCTGACCGCTGCTGCCTGCGTTTTCGACGTCGAATGTCGGCGAGTCCTCGAACCAGGCGATCGACTGCGCGGGCATTCCTTTGGCTATCGGGTGCGTCGTGTCGAGTTCGGTACGGAGGATCGAGCCGGGGATGTAGAATTCCTTTCGCGGCAGGCCGCGGGTGACGTCCTTGACGGGCAGGTTGAACTGCTCGATGGCGAACCGCGACGATTCGTTCAGAAACACGAGCGTCCCGCCCGCCTCGACAAATTTCTTCAGATTCTCAACGCCCTCTTTCCCAACGCCGCCCGTGTACTCATCCGGCATCGAGCCTTTCGCGTAGCCGTTGAGGATCTGGTTGGGCGATTGGTCGGGGAAGATAATCGTTTTATGAGGTCCGATAGCCTCACCTGCCCGAATTTCCATGTCGGTTACGGGGCTCGATTGAAAGCAATCATCAGCTGGCTTGTTTCCAATGCTTGGTCGATATCTAGCATTGTCAAATATAAAGCGAGTCCAGCCTTCGTCCATGGATGGAATGCTCGATTTGTAGAACGATGTTTTTCCCCACTGTTGACAACCCATCAAACCACCCATCCAAACAAAACTCGTCTTTTCGTAACTGTATGGCGCGACGATTGGCTTAACATCAAGGCCGATCAAGAGAGGCAGCGTATGAGCTGTTACATCGTAAGGTTGAATAGGATTTCCAGCTTCGTCTTTTAGGTCCGGATACGTTTGCTTCTCAAGCAATGCTTTCGCGAAACTCCCATACGGCTGATCCATCCTCACAAGGTAACCATCCTTTGTCTCTTCATATTCGACACCGCCTTTTGCGAGATTACTTGTAATATTCCACTGCGGTTGGCGAAATCCACGTAAGTAGGGCGGCGGAATAAGAAATCCGAAAAGCTCACCGTCCTTCCTCGGGCGCACCGCTTCTTTCCCGATCTCATAGAACCTCGACAGCCAGCGTTCGCGGTTGTCCGCGGCGTGGGTGAGTAGGGAGAACGCGGCGGAGGTCATGTAGTCGGTGATGTTGCGGAGTTTCCATTCGCCGCCTTTCCAGAGCGGGCCGAACTTGTCCGATTCCTTCTTGGCGTCGAGCCCGCCGGAGGCGCCGCGGAGGTCTTCGAACTTTACGGTGATCGGCGAGGCGAGCCGTGCAGAGGCGGTTTCTGAAAGAATGCGCACGCCGCCGTGGTAGTGCGAATAGGCTCGGGCGGGCGTCCATGCGTCGTAGGTCGTGCCGGTCGTTATGCCCTGCAATCCTTTCTTGCGGAGGTCGTTCGCCATCCAATTGCCGAGTTCGGTAAAGCCTTCGACGATCTGTTTCGGCACGTTCGGTTCGACCGGTTCCATATACGGCGGCAGGAAGAGCCGGGCTCCGTTCGCTCCCTGCTGGTGGACGTCGTGGACGATCTGCGGGTGCCAGACGTTGTGGATCTTATCGACCGTGAGCTGCGTCTCGACCTGTGTGAAGGCGTACCAGTCGCGGTTGTTATCGTGGCCGACGTACTTGTGATAAAGCTCCGGCGGCGTCGTGCCTTCGTACGGCGTGCCGAGCGTCTTGTCGTACCAGTTCTTGACGATGTCCACGCCGTCGGGGTTTAAGGACGGAACGAGCAGGATGATCGTGTTGTCGAGGATCTTCTTTATCTCGGGCTCGTTGCTGCTTGTGAGGCGGTGGGCGATGAGCATGGACGAGAGCGTCGAGCCGACTTCGGTCGAGTGAATGCCGAAGGTGATGAGGACGATGGTTTTGCCCTCTTTGATCAGACTTTTCGCCACGTCGTCCGGCTTGGCACGCATCTTTTGGATGATGCGTGGGTCGGCAAGCTTGTCGTTGATGCCGCGGTAATACTCCAACGCCCGGATATTCGCCGGCGAGCTTACCGTCGCGTAAACGAACGGTGCTCCCATCGTCGTCTTACCGATCTCTTCGAAGACCATCCGATCGCTGGCCGCGTCGAGCTTTTTGAAATAATCCACCACCTGCGCCCAGCTTGCCAGCTTACGGTCGTCGCCGGGCGTGAAGCCGAGGGTGTCTTTAGGCGCGGGGACCTGGGCGGTGAGCGATGCGGTGAGGAGAAGAAATATCGCGCAAAGACGCAAAGACGCAAAGTGCCGCAAAGGAGAGAACCACCCCGTCCTCGCTACGCTCGGCCACCCCTCCTTCGTAAGGAGGGGAGCTAAGAACCACCCCGTCCGGCGAAACGCCGTCCACCCCTCCTTTGTAAGGAGGGGAGCCTGGGCCGAACCACAATGACGCAAAGACACAGAGGTGTTTTTCATTCGATCAAATACTCCGAAAAGGTTTTTCCCGAGTTTAGCCGATTTGCAGAAAATTAAGAATCGGGCTTATAGTTGCGGGGAAACCAGCCCACGCCCCATCGCTTATGAGTAATCCATTTCTTGAGAACTTCAAGCCGTATATTCCTGCTTCGGTCAAAAACCTGCGAGAGCTGACGCCCGCGCCGCTGATCGTCGGCGTGCTGCTGGGCGTGATCTTCGGGGCGTCGTCGCTCTATCTCGTCCTGAAGGTCGGTTTGACCGTTTCGGCATCGATCCCGGTGGCGGTCATCTCGGTCACGCTTTTCCGCATCCTGTCGAAGATGGGTGCACGCGACGCGACCATCCTTGAGCACAACATCGTCCAGACGACGGGTTCGGCGGGCGAATCGATCGCGTTCGGCATAGGCGTGACGATGCCGGCGATCCTGATCCTCGGGTTCGAGCTTGAGGTTTGGCGGGTGACGATGGTGGCGGTGCTCGGCGGCCTGCTGGGCATTTTGATGATGATCCCTCTGCGGCGGGCGTTGATCCGAGACCAGCACGGCATCCTCAAGTATCCGGAAGGAACGGCGTGCGCTCAGGTACTTATCGCAAGCGCGTCCGAGGAATCGAAGAAACATTCGGAGATCGCCAAGGCCTCGGACGGAGCGGAGACTAAGGGCGGCGTGATCATCGCGGCGGGCTTTGCGGTCGGTTTTCTCTACAAAGCGGTGATGAGCGTCTTCAGCGGCTGGAAGGAATATCCTGAGAAGGTCTTCGGCGAGCCCTTCAAGGGCGGCAGCGTGTCGATAGAGAACAATCCGGCCCTGCTTGGAGTCGGCTATATCATCGGGCCGCGGATCGCGGGAATCATGTTCGCTGGCGGCGTGCTTTCGTACCTCGTCCTTATCCCGATGATCCGCTATTTCGGCGACCTGCTGACGGTGCCGCTCGCACCGGCGAAAGGGCTGATAAGCGACATGCCCATCGAAGGGGCCGGCAGCATCCAGAGCGAGTACATACTCTACATCGGCGCGGGGGCGGTGACCGCGGGCGGCATCATCAGCCTCGTGCGTTCGCTGCCAACCATCTGGCACGGCATCCGCGGGAGTATTTCCGACTTCTCGGCCAAACGTGCCGCTTCGGCGGAGGAGAACGCCGCTCTTCCGCGGACCGAACAGGACATCTCACTCAAGTGGGTGGTAATCGGGATCCTCGCTCTCATCATCGTGATCACCTTTCTTCCGGCCCTGAAGATGAACATCCTCGGGGCGATCCTGATAATCATTCTCGGCTTTCTATTCGTGACCGTGTCGTCGCGGCTGACCGGTGAGATCGGCTCTTCGTCGAATCCGATCTCGGGGATGACCGTGGCGACTCTGCTGTTCACGTCACTCGCATTCCTGCTGCTGGGCTGGACGGCACCCGATCCATACTTCGTAACGGCGCTCAGCGTCGGCGGCATCGTCTGCATAGCCGCATCGAACGGCGGGACCACGTCGCAGGACCTGAAAACAGGTTTCTGGGTCGGCGGAACGCCGTGGAAACAGCAGACCGCGATACTGATCGGAGCGCTTTCGTCGGCACTGCTTCTCGGGCCGATCCTTATCCAATTGAACAGCGCGTCTTCGGTCTATCAGCCGGTCGCGCCGACGGCGTTCTCGGCAGATTTCCAGGTCCCGGAGCAAGAGCTTGTTCGCGAGGGAGGCACTTTAATGGCTGAGCGGCCGGGCGGCTATGTAGGGACGACCGATCCCGCAAGCTACCGCGTTTGGCATAATACCGATGCGGCCCGGGGTCCGGCCGGGCGCTATTTAGTAGATATGCAGGGTAAGCCGGCCTATTTGGTGGACCCCGGCATCAACGGCGTGATCCGCGAGGTGCAGACCGGCGTCGGGCCGGACGGGCAGCCGATCACGCAAACGGTAGAGAAATATCGGGCTCCCAAGGCGACCCTGATGAGCTACATCATCCAGGGCATCCTAAGCCAGCAGCTTCCGTGGGGGCTGGTCATTCTCGGCGTGATGATCTCGATCACGCTGGAGCTTTGCGGCATTTCGTCGCTCGCGTTCGCGGTGGGGCTTTACCTGCCGATATCGGCGTCGTCGCCGATATTCGTGGGCGGAATGGTCCGTTGGGGCGTCGATAAGTATTTGAAGCGGAAATTTGCCGGCAAGGAACTGACCGAAGAGGAGTTCATCGCTGAAACGGACAAGAGTTCAGGCGTGCTGCTCGCGTCGGGCTACATCGCGGGCGGTGCCCTTGCGGGTATCCTGATCGCGCTTTCGGCCGTGTATTTCGGCGGTTTCGTCGAAACGATGAGCAAGTGGTCGACGGCGAATAACCCGTTCTTTGACGGCGATTACGCCAACCTGCTCGCGACGCTGCCGTTCATCGCGTTGTCGGTGATGCTTTATCTTGTCGGCCGCGACCTGATCTTCAACAACCGACAAAAATAACGGAATTCGGCGGTTTCTTGGAAAAATCGCTTACGTTAATCTCTAGGACACGCTATACTAAAAATGGCGTGTCCTTTTTAACTGCGGAACACGCCGTTCAAAAGGCCCTCACGCCGCAATTTACTTTGATCCTCGAATCGAAGGACCTTCTCCATGAAAACAAGAACTGTTTTTGCCGGTTGGGCCTGTATTTTCATTCTGATCGTATTAAGCGCTAGTTCCTGCTCGGTTGCAGAAACGCCGACCGGGGCCGAGACGGCGAAGCTTCCACCGCCACCAGCGGACACCAAACCGCCTGAAAAGAAGGCGTCGGTTATCGAGATCACGCCGAACGGGCCAGCCGACGTCGTCCGTGCATTTTACGAGCACCTCAGGGAGAAGCGATTCAGGCACGCTATCTATCTGACGAACTTGCGGCCCGCGATCGAGCAGCTTTCGGACCGTGAGCTGAAGGAGTATCAGGTCGATCTCGAGAACGTCGCCAAGTTCGTACCGTCGGATGTCCAGATCAACGGTGAGATAATCTCCGGCGATCGCTTACCGTAACGGCCCGGCTGCCGGGCGCCGATTACGAGAAGACGGAATTGCAGGAGATCCGGCTCAGGCGTGTCAAAGCTGGCTGGACGATCCTCGGCGTTGACGAGTTTGCCGGAGCAAAGGGTCAAGAAAGAGGGCAAAAACTTTCTTCGCAATCTTCGGATCGAGACGCATCAGGATGAGGCGCGTCAGATGCTGGACCGCATAGCCAAGGCGCAGATGGCGTATGCGGCACAGAACGGGGGCCGCTTTGCCGGGATGCACCGATTGATCGAGGATGGCCTGCTGCCTAACGACGCGCTTTCGGCCGAATCGACCGGATACGTTTACGCCGTCACCGTGTCTGAGGACGCTGCGAAGTACCACGCCACGGCTACACCGGCCGAGTATCGAAAGAGCGGGATCATGTCGTATCTGGTCCGACTCGGCGACAGCGGAGCACCGCTTTTGACCAGCAAAGACAACGGCGGAAAACCGCTTGAAAATTGAATGGAACGCCCGCTCCATTCGTTCTTTTTATTTATACGGCAAGGGCTCACCGCCCGGCCCCGCCCCCGGGCTAATTCTCACCTCAAGGCTTTAAAATGTTACGAGAACTGGTCGCACGATTTAGCAGTACTATCGCCGAACGGCGGGCGTCAGTAAGAAGAAAATACAGTGTTCCGATAAAAGTTTGTTTCTCACCGGACAAGAGCCCGGTTCGACGGGCCGGCCCGTGCGAAGAGGCATATCTGTCTGGCGAAACTTGCGACGCAAGCGAAACCGGTATCGGTTTTGAAGTTTCGTCGATCAGGATCAAAGAAAGGTATCTGGTGGGCCAGGACCGGCTGCTGAATGTAGAGCTCGATCTTTCCGGCCGTAAGGTGCGGTTGACGGTCAGGGGGGTTCGGTACGAACGCGTCGGCATTCATCTTACCAACGAACGCTACCTGATCGGGGCGGAGATCATCGAAGTGAATCCGGAAGATCAGCCGGCATATACGCGATTTCTAAAACACGGCCCGATGAAGGGCCAGGCAACGACCAGCATAATCGAGGTCGGGGTCGAATAGCCCTAATCTCCCAAAAGGATCACGAGGCCGCCGTCTTCCGGCGGCTTTTTCGTTTCATGGATCGCAAATGATCGGCCCTGACGTTTCGGTCCGGCCCGACGGGCATCGAAAAAAGCGGCCGGTTTGCCCGATGTATGCCGCGGGTGATTTACTTATCCTAATGAAAACGACGGTCGGTATGGGCTTTATTGGAACAGGATTCGCCCGCAGGGTGCAGATCCCGGCATTTCTCGCGTGCGATGGTGCAAAGTTGGTCTCGGTGTCGAGCGGCACCATCGAAAACGCCCGTGCGGCGGCACTAGAGTTCGGGATAGGCCATTTTTCGAATGATTGGCGAGAAACGGTCAATCACCCGGACGTCGATCTGATCTGCGTTACGACCCCGCCGGTCCATCATAAGGAAATGGTGCTCGACGCGCTTGCGGCCGGAAAGCACGTCCTTGCCGAAAAGCCGATGGCGATGAATGCCGCCGAGGCAGAGGAGATGACCCGTGCGGCCGGGCAGGCCGGCGTTCTGGCCCTGATCGACCACGAGCTGCGGTTTCTGCCCGGACGGCTGAAGGCCTGGTCGATGCTGCGAGAGATGGCGATAGGGAAGGTCCGGAATGCCCGATGCACTTTCAGGTCGCCGACGCGAAGCGACCGGTCGATCCCGTGGGACTGGTGGTCCGATGAGGATGCCGGCGGCGGCGCTCTCGGGGCGATCGGTTCGCATGTGATCGATTCGTTCAACTGGTTCCTCGACACGCCCATCTCGACGGTCCATTGCCAGCTTCACACCCACGTCAAGGAGCGCCGCTACCAGGGCAATTCCCGGCCGGTTACGACGGATGACGAGGCGAATATGCTGCTTCGGTTCGAGGATGGCGAACTGACCGATGACGCGACGGGCCTTGTGTCGATCTCGATGGTCGAAGGGCCGGATTATCAGCACCGAATGGAGTTTTTCGGCGATCGCGGTGCCCTGCGGGTCGATCACAGGGGCGAGGTCTTCATCGCCAAAGCCGGCGATGCGGATTGGAACCCGATCGACGTCGAGCTTCCGAAAGGGATCGACGGGTTGTTCGAATCGGGCTTCCCCAGCGGCTTTGTGGCGTTCGCTCCGCGGATCGTCGAGGCGGTCCGCTCCGGTTCGGGATCGATCGAACATGCGGCGACGTTCGAGGACGGCCTAAAGGTCCAGCGCGTGCTGGATGCGGCAAGGGAATCGGATGCGAGCGGGCGGGCTGTGACGCTCGAAAGCAGGGTCTCAGCTAATCGCGGCTAGCCGCCGTTCCCGGGTTACTTCATATACTTGTCCAGAAAATCGGCGACGAGCGGGTAAAGCTCGAGCCGGTTTTTCAGTTTCGAGATGCCGTGGCCCTCGTCGTCGTATAGCTTGTATTCGACGATGGCTTCTCGGGCTCGCAAAGCAGCCACCACTTGCTCGGCCTCTGTGTAGGGAACCCGCGGATCGTTCTTGCCGTGGATGACGAAGAGCGGCGCCTTGATCCGGTCGATCTTTTTGATCGGCGAGATGCGGCGGAGGAATTCGATGTCCTTGTCGAGCATACCGTACTCGACCTCGCGGGCACGGCGCCGATAGCCCGATGTGTTCTTCAAGAATGTTTCCCAGTTTACGATCCCGACGGTGTTGACCGCCGCGGCCCACAGGTCCGGATAAAGCGTGACCGCCGCCATCGTCATATACCCGCCGTAGCTTCCGCCCATTACGGCGATCCGTTTCGCGTCGGCTCCGCCCTGTTTAACGAGCCATTCGTGAGCGGCGGCGAGATCCCGAACCGAATCTTCGCGCTTCTCAACGTCATCAAGATGCGTGTACGTCTTGCCGTAACCGGTCGATCCGCGGACGTTCGGGTCGAGCACGGCGTATCCGCGAGAGAGATAGTATTGGAAGAGGGCGTTGAACCCAGGCCGCGACTGCCCCTCAGGCCCGCCGTGGACCGAGACGATCACGGGGACTGGGGAATTTGCCTCCAGAATGCCGCTGCGGGACGCCATCGAGCCAAGGTTGTTGGCAGCAGCCTGGAGCCCTTTCGGTTTGTAATACCACGCCGGGATCTCGCGGCCGTCGAATGTCTTGAATTTGATCAGCTCGGGCGCGACGAAAGTCTTCGGATCGATGCCGGCCCGGTCGCTTTGCGTGACCTGCGACAGCTTTCTCGATTTGATGTCGTAGAGCCACACATCGCCGTTGTTCGTCGGCGAACTGAACGAAAAAGCAAGCTTCGAGCCGTCTTTCGAAAAGGCCGTGCCGCCGGCGATCCCCTGAGCGGGAAGCTTGATCTGCTCGGCGGTTTTCGCGACGGTTGAGATGAGAGGCTTGCCGCCCGTCTCGATCTTGCGAAGATAGAGTTCGGAGAATCCGTCGTTGTTCACGGTGTACGCCATCATCGACGCGTTGTCGGTAAGCGTGACGCCGCCGACATCCCAATTCGGGCCGAAAACTGACTCGGTCGCACGGTTTGCGGCTGACCAATCATCGCCGGACGCGTTCTTTTGTCGCATCTGAACGAGCGCTTCGAACTCACGCTTGTCGTTGGTGGTCATCAGCAGGCTGTCGGCGAGAAACTCGACGTTGCCGAACTCGCTCGCGTCGCTGTGCGGGGTCAGGTGAGTTTCCTTGCCGGTCTTTACGTCGACGAGATAAAGGTCGTTGTCGAGGCTTTTCTCGATGCCGTTACGCGAGATGACTAGCTTCGTGCCCGCGTCGTTGATCGCGGCGATACTCATATTGCCGTCGTACCTGTAAAGAAGCGTTTCCTTCTTGCTCTCGACGTCCAACGAATAGGCGTCAAAGTAATTCCGGTTGCGCTTGTTCGAGGTGTAATAGATCTTCTTTCCGTCCTTCGACAGGCCTGCGAAATTGTGCCGGACGCTCGGCTCGTCCGTGAGCTTTTCGACCGCTTCGCCCTGCGGCGTCATCCAGAAAAATTGCGTGTTCTCGTTCCCGCCGACCGCCTTCCCGAAGATCATTCCGCTGTTGTCCGGCAGCCACCGGACAAACCCGATGTTGTCGTCGAAGTAAGTCAGCTGTTCGGGCTTGCCGCCGGCCAGATCGACCGCCCACACCTGCGACGTGCCGGACGCGTTCGTCAGATATGCGATCCGCTTGCCGTCCGGCGAAAAGACCGGCGAGCCGGCGGATCTAATGCTCAGATATTGCTGGATCGTGTATGTCTGGGCCGACGCGGCCGCGGTAAAAAGAATGGCTGCTACAACCAATTGAATGACGATTCGGGCGGTCTTCATGACAAATGCTCCTGGTTTCCGACTTTGTAGGATTCATTGAGCCACTCTGCGACCTCTTCGTCAAGGTCATCGAGCGTGCGAATGGTGAAGTGATTTACGTAACATCTCGGCCCGAGTTTCTCGATGCGATCGAATCTTGGACTTTCGAGCCTGCGGGTCAGTACAACGTGGCAGCGCATGCCTCGCGAAGAAAGGCCGTTGACCGCCGCAAAGATCATCCGCACCTGAAACCCGATCCTCGTTTTCGCTGGTGCGAAAGTGAACGGGCCGCAAGCTTTTACCAGATCGCAGAATCGTTGAAAAAGCTCGATCGCGTCCGGCGGTTTGTTTTCCAGAAATGCTTCGACGGAATATTCGCCGCAGGAGTGCGGGTGGTTGGGTTTTACGAATGGACGGCCACACTTCGTGCAGGTCCAGAGAGGTTCGCGTCGCATAACGGAACCTCTCTTTTAACTCCAAATGCCGTCCGATGGCAACGCCGGGTCAGAGCTTGAGCTTTTTGTTCTCGCCGTAGTCGGCTTCCTGACCGGTTGCAATAGCCTTGACCATTCCAAAAAGCTGCACGAGCGTGCTGGAACTTCCTTCCCAATATTCCGCCTGCTCGGCCACGACCTTTAACAGACACAGCTTCGGATCGTCGAGTCCATCCGGAAACCAGGCTTTCAGGACCGGGCTCCAAAGTTCCTCCATCTTTGCACGGTCCTTAGAGATCGCGGCCCGACCCGAAATGGATACGAACGTGTTTTTGCCTGGATCAGAATAGGCGGCCGCCACGCGGTTGTCCTTCTCGATCTCCTCGATCTTGTGCGTATCTTCGCTGGTGAAAAACCACAGATCGCCATCAAAATCTGTCTGCTGCGTGGACATCGGACGGCTCCGAAGAACGCCGCCGTCGCTTGTCGTGAGCATACAGAAGTCAATGTCTTCTGTAAGTTCCTTGATCTTTTCTACTGCCTCTTCTCGGTTGTGATGCATAATTCCTCCCATTTCTACTAAGTTAAAATTAGAACTAGAAGGTGCAATCGCCATACCGGGGCAAAAACCAGTGAATTCCCTGGTGAATGTGTCCGATTCCAATACAAAAACTATTTCATTGCGGCTTCAAAGAACGAATTCACGTCACCAATGATCGCGGGCGTGATCTTATGCCCGATCCCGGGATACATCTTGAATTCGGCGTTCATTTTTGCGTCGGCGTAAAGCCTCTTGCTAATTTCCCAGCGGTCAACGGGAACTTTGCCGAAAAGCTCGAAGACGAGGTCTTTGTCTTCCGGTTCATACCCATCGCCGAAGACGACCGAATCGTTGTCGTCCTGATCACCGAGGAAGACAAAGAACCTTACCTTTCTGAGCTCGTCGGTATCGATCTTTTTACCGGCGATCGCCTTTAGATCTTCGATCCCGACCGGATACCGGAGTTTCTTTCCATTAAGCTCCGATGCCGGTGCGATCGGCCATCCACCCGGCGAACCGACGGCTGCGGCAAGTACACGATCGGGATGGAGAAACGCGAAGCGGTTCGCGAACATTCCGGAGGCTGAGAATCCGTAGATCAAAACACGTTTGTCGGCAGCCATCTTTTCATCAGCGAGACGCTTGCGGGCATCGTCGATCATGGCAATAAGCTGCAAGTCGAATCGGCCAAATTGCTTCTTGTCGGTAGTCAGCGAATCGCGATCCAACGCGTGAGTGTAGATCTTCCAGTCAGCTTCCGGCCGGGGAAAGACCGGCATGATCGCGGCGACATTGAGCTTGCCGAAAGCCAAGGGGACCTGGGCGATCCTCCGCTTAACATTTTCCTCGTGCACCGCCAGGTCGTCGTTAATTTTTCCCGTATTGTTCGGCAGGACCAGAAGATGCCGCCCGACCGGAGAAGTGGATTTTGGCGGAACATACAAGTAATAGGGGTATGAGAAGCCTTGAGACGGATCCGCCTCGATCTTCCGGACGTCCGGTGTCTGCGGCTGTCCGAACGCCGCGGAAATTCCCAGAATGATAACGACAAATGTAAAAAGTATTCGCATGGCAGATGTGATAACGGTCCGAGCGGGCCGTAAGTTCCGCAAGATTCCGCCGCCGCGCTTCTGACCGTGACGAGGGACTCCGCTGCCAGCGGCACTTTCTTCACGCTCAGCGATGAATTGAAAGTGCATGCACAGTTGTTCGAGCTCGGCAGATCACGAGGTGTGATCGTGGATGATCCGCCAGCCTTCCTTGAACCGTCGAAAGATGAGTGTGAACTTGCCCTTTGGGTTGTCAGACTCGCGTTTCAGCGACCAGCTTCCGACGACTACGCATATTTCGCGGGACAGTACGTTGATCTCGAGGTCGGTAAATGAAAGCGTCCCCATCGCGGCCTTGGAATTGTACGTCTTCTTATAGTTGTCCAGCGTCGCTTGCCAGCCTTTTGTTACCTTATCGCCCGAAGCGAAAACAAGGTCGGGCGAATTCCAGTATCCCGACATAAAGCCGTCCACGTCTCCGCGATTCCAATCCTGGGACTGTCGGGTCAGAACGGCCAGAACCTCGACTTCGATCTGCGCTTTTTGAGAGTTGGATTGGGCAAAGCTGACCGAGGCGGCGACGAGAATAATAATGATCGCAAGTTTCATAGGAAGAGTTTCACGCAAAGTCGCGAACGACGCAAAACCGAACCGGATCGAAGATCAAAAAGAAAGGCCGGACCAAGACGGCCCGGCCGGTCGGTCTATTTTTGAACAGACGCTCAGTTGGTTGCCCGTGCAGCATCGTACTTCGCCTGGGCCGCAACCTGTTCTTTTTGCTTATCGGTCAACACTATGCCCATTTTTTCGAGGGTGGCGGCGTTCAGTGTTTTCGTAACCTTAAGTCCGTTCGCTTCCTGGTACTTGCTCAGGCCGTCGCGAGTTATGTCGTCGAGTTTGCCTTCTTCACCGCCGGTCAACATCTTGCCGTCGCGAAGTATTTTCTGTGCGGCGCTGATCTGGTCCTTGTTGGCTCTGAACGGAGCCGGTCGCTTCGGGCCGGTGGACGAGGCGGTCGACGTCTTGGCCGGTTTCTTTTCCTCTTCTGCAGAGGCGAAAGAGTTCGGGTCGACCGGGATCGCTTTCTGGGTTTCGGTCAGCTCGATGCCCATTTTCTCAAGCGTCGCCCGGTTTAGGGTTCCGGTCTTCTTCAGGCCGTTGCTGCCCTGCCATGACTTGATCGCGTCGCGGCTTGCCTTATCAAGCTTGCCGGTCGATTCGCCCGTATAGAGGCTGGCACTTTTAAGCTTCGTTTGGACTTGGCCGATCTGGTCCTTGGTCGGACGGAAAACAGGGGTTTTCGTCTTCTTTTCCGATGTCGAGGCCGAGGCCGCGGGCCCCGTATCCTGGGCGATAGCGGCGGTAGCGGCGATAAGCAGAACAGATATACCTAGTGCGAGTCTTTTCAGCATATTTTTTTAGTCTCCGTTCCTGAAAGATGTAGCCGACCGTCACCTTTGGAAAGACACCTCCTCCCCGGGAAGTATCAGATGGGATCGGGCTAATGGAATTTGTGCCAATGAGTATCGGCCTATTCCTGTTTCAAGTCAAGGCGTATAATCGGTAGTTCAGATTCACCGTATCAGCATATGAAAGCCGCCGTATATCATCAGTTCAGGGGGCCGATCGCCATCGAAAATGTCGCCGACCCGATCCCGTCGCCGACAGGGGTCGTCCTCGCGGTAAAAGCCTGCGGGATCTGCCGCAGCGACTGGCACGGATGGATGGGAAACGACCCCGATATTCGGCTGCCGCACGTGCCGGGTCACGAGCTGGCGGGCGAGGTTGCGGCCGTTGGTTCGCGGATCGCAAAATTCAAGGTCGGCGACCGCGTGACGCTTCCTTTTGTCTGCGGCTGCGGCGAGTGCGAACCGTGCCGGAGCGATAACCAGCAGGTCTGCGACCGTCAATTCCAACCGGGCTTTACGGCGTGGGGCGGCTTTGCCGAGTACGTCGCGA
Source organism: Chloracidobacterium sp. (assembly GCA_016716365.1). Classification (GTDB taxonomy): domain Bacteria; phylum Acidobacteriota; class Blastocatellia; order Pyrinomonadales; family Pyrinomonadaceae; genus OLB17. The sequence continues at coordinate 733,747 of JADJWM010000017.1, forward strand.
TCGAGTATGCCGACAACAACCTCGTCCGCCTGCCCGACGAGATCGATTTCGTCACCGCTGCGTCGCTTGGCTGCCGCTTCGCGACATCGTTTCGAGCCATCGTCGACCAGGGCAAGGCCGAAGCGGGGCAATGGGTCGCGGTTTACGGCTGCGGGGGTGTGGGGCTGTCCGCGATAATGATCGCGTCGGCACTCGGCGCCCGTGTGATCGCGATCGATATTGCCGAAGACAAGCTGGAATTCGCACGGTCGATCGGTGCCGAAACGGTGATAAATTCGGCAAGCGTCGATCCGGTCGAGGCGATACTTACCACGACCGAAGCCGGCGCCCACATTTCGATCGATGCGCTCGGGCATCCTGATGTGTTGATGGATTCCATTTCGTCGCTCCGCAAACGCGGCAAACACATACAGGTAGGAATTATGGAGGCCGGGAAGCATTCGCCGCCGATCCCGATCGACAAGATCATCGGCCGCGAACTGGAGATAATAGGCAGCCACGGGATGCAGGCACACCGCTATCCCGCAATGCTCGAAATGATTCGCGATGGCCGGCTCGATCCCAAGGCACTTGTGGGGGGCGTGACCGATCTCGAACGGGCCGGTGAGGACCTCAGGTTGATGAATGAATTCGGTGGGCAAGGCGTTAAGGTGATCTCGCAGTTCTGACGGCCGATGGAGCGACTTGACATTTGCTGAATGAACATTCATTCAGTTATAATTCCGTCACATTAATAACGAAGAATCGATCAGAGGACAAACCGAATTATGAGTAACATTGGCGAAGCAGCGGCACGTGACGAGAAGGGTTCCGGAGGGCAGGCGGCGACGATGACGGTTCGAAAGGCGGTCGTTCTGGGCGCGGGGACGATGGGGGCGGCCATTGCCGCGCATTTGTCGAACGCGGGAATTCCGACCCTGCTTCTTGATATCGCACCGCGCGAATTGACCCCGGATGAAGAGGCGAAAGGATTGACGCTTGAATCGCCGCAGGTGCGAAATCGGATCGTCTCGCAATTATTCGAGGCTTCCAAAAAGATGAAGCCGGCTCCGTTCATGCTTGGCAAAAATGCCAACCTGATCTCGATCGGCAATTTCGCGGACGACATGCCGAAGTTGAAGGATTGCGACCTCGTGATCGAGGCCGTGGTTGAAAATCTCGAGATCAAGCACAAGTTGTTCGCCGAGGTGGAAAAGCATCGAAGCCCCGGTTCAGTGGTCGCGACCAACACAAGCGGCATACCCGTCGATTCCATTGCCGAACCATTTTCGGACGATTTCAAATCGCATTTCCTGGGGGTTCACTTCTTCAACCCGCCCCGTTATATGAAGCTGGTCGAGGTGATCCCGGGGTCGAAGACCGACGGCGAGATCGCCTGCAAGATGTCCGGCTTTCTAGATCGGAGACTTGGAAAAGGGGTCGTGCCGGCAAAGGACCGGCCAAACTTTATCGCGAACCGAATCGGCGTTTTCGGGATGATGGCCACGATACACGAAATGATCGCGATGGGATTTACGCCCACCGAAGTGGACCAGATGACCGGCAAGGCGATCGGCCACGCTTCGTCGGCTACCTTTAGGACCTCCGACCTGGTCGGCCTGGACGTGACTGCTCATGTAACCAATAACTTGTATCCGGCCGTTCCCGACGATGAGGACCGCGAGGTCTTTAAGATCCCTGAATTGATCCAAACGGTGCTCGACAAAAAGCTTCTCGGCGACAAGACGAAAGGCGGATTCTTCAAGAAGTCCACCGATGCCGATGGCAAGCGCGTGATCCTCGAACTCGACCTGAACACCTTCGAATACAAGCCGCAGGAAAAGACGAAATTCGCTTCGCTCGATGCGGCGAAAGGGATCGAGGACATCCCGTCCCGCGTCAAAAAGCTCGTTTGGGGCGACGACCGGGTCGGCGAGTTCCTTTGGAAGACGTCTTCACGCGTTTCGCGCTATGCGGCGAACCGGATCCCTGAAATAGCCGACACCATCGTCGAGATCGACAACGCCATCAAGTGGGGTTTCGGCTGGGAGATCGGTGTTTTCGAGGCCTGGGACGCGATCGGCGTCGCCGAATCGGTCGAGCGGATGCGGAAAGAAGGCCAGGCCGTGCCCGAGAATGTTGAGAAGATGCTTGCATCGGGTGCCGAGACCTTCTACAGATCCGAGAACGGCGAACGCTTTTACTATGACCTGGTCGGAGGCGGCTACAAGCCGATACCCGAGCGGCAGGGCGTCATACTTTTGAAGTCGGTGAAGGACCGCACCGGTGTTATCAAGTCGAATCCGGGAGCTTCCCTCATCGATATCGGCGACGGCGTGGCCTGTCTCGAGTTTCACTCGAAGATGAACTCGATCGGCGGCGACACCATTCAGATGATCAACTTCTCGCTTGACGAGGTCGAGAAGAATTTCAAAGGACTTGTCGTCGGCAACCAGGGCGGAAATTTCTCGGCTGGTGCGAATATCATGATGCTCCTGCTGGCTGCCCAGGAAGAAGAATGGGACGACATCAACATGATCGTCCACGCCCTGCAGCAGGCGGTGATGCGGATGCGGTATTCGCCGAAGCCGGTGGTCACGGCACCCTACGGGCTGACGCTCGGGGGCGGGTGCGAGATCGCCATCCACGGAAATCTCGTTCAGGCCGCGGCCGAAACATACATCGGCCTGGTCGAGGTCGGCGTCGGGCTGATCCCGGCCGGCGGCGGCACTAAGGAAATGACGATGCGGGCGATGGACCAGGCGGCCGCCGCACCGGACGCCGATCCACTGAGTTTCCTGAAGAAGACCTTTGAGATGATCGGGATGGGCAAGGTTGCGACCTCGGCCCAGGAAGGCCGTTCGTGGGGCTTCCTTCGCGATGTGGATTCGATCTCGATGAACGGTGACCGCCTTATCGGCGACGCAAAACAGAAGGTGTTGAACCTGGACGTCGGCGGCTTTGTGGCCCCGACGCCGCGCACCGACGTTCTTGTGATGGGCGAACCGGCCGAGGCCGCGATGAAACTGGCCCTCCACATGATGAAACAGGGCGGATTCATTTCCGAACACGACCAACTGATCGGGACCAAGCTTGCGCACGTCATGAGCGGCGGGTCTATCAACCACTCAACCACCGTATCTGAGCAATACCTGCTCGACCTGGAACGCGAGGCGTTCATCTCGCTTTGCGGCGAAAGGAAAACGCAGGAACGGCTGGCGGCGATGCTGAAAACCGGAAAACCGCTGAGGAACTGATGCAGGAAGCGCAGATCGAAAACAAGATCACGACCGAAAAGCGTGGACATGTCCTGCTGATGGGGCTGAACCGACCGGCCAAACGCAACGCATTTGATACCGAGATGCTGGATCAGCTCGCCGAGGCCTATACGCGGCTTGAAGATGACGAAGATATCCGCTGCGGCGTTCTTTTCGCGGAGGGCGAAATGTTCACTGCCGGATTGGACCTGGCGAAGGTTGGGCCGAAGGTGGTTGAAAGCGGGAACATAAACTATCCGGTCGGTTCGGTCGACCCACTTGGCGTTGGCGGCGGCCGCGACCGTACGAAGCCGCTTGTCGTGGCAGTACAAGGTAAATGCCTGACGATCGGCATCGAGCTGATGCTGGCGGCCGATATTCGCATCGCGTCGGAAAACGCGACGTTTGCGCAGATAGAGATAAAGCGCGGCATCTTCCCTTTCGGCGGGGCGACGCTTCGACTGCCGCAGGTCGCCGGATGGGGAAACGCGATGCGGTGGCTTCTGACCGGGGACGAGTTTGACGCGGCCGAAGCCTTGCGGATCGGGCTGGTTCAGGAAGTAACTCCGAACGGCGAACAATTGGATCGTGCGGTCGAAATTGCCGAAACGGTCGCCCGGCAGGCTCCGCTCGGTGTGCGGGCCACGATCGTCTCGGCACGGCAGGCGCTCAATGAAGGCTTTGATAAGGCAGTCGAATCGCTGACGCCGCAGATCCTTGAGCTTTTCGGCACCGAGGATGCCAAAGAAGGCGTTGCTTCCTTCACCGAGCGACGTGACGGTAATTTTACGGGACGGTGATGAGTGAAGCGGTCGAAAATGCAAAGCGTGAGCTCGCGTCGGTTGCGGACGAGGCGAAGGCGGCCTTCGGCCCGCTTTCGCCCGAGCAGCTCAACTGGAAGCCCGCTGAAAAGAGCTGGAGCATCGCCCAGTGTTTCGACCATTTGATAACCACGCACAGCTTATACATCCCGTTGTTTGAACGTCTGGCCGCTGGCGATCACAAACCGGGTATTTTTGAAAAGGTCTCGCCGTTCAGCGGTTTTTTCGGCCGGTTCCTGATCAAGTCGATGCGGCCGGAGAACACGAAGAAGATGAAGACTACCGCCAAAGCGGAACCGTCGAAGAGCGAGATCGGGGGCGACATAATCGAACGGTTCGCCGAACATCAGGGCCAGGTCATCGAATTGATCGAACGCATCCCGGACGGCACGGATCCTGCGAAGGCGATCATCACTTCGCCGCTATTGAGCATCGTTACCTACAGCCTCGCGGACACCTACACGATCTTGTCCGTGCATTGCCAGAGGCACCTGGGCCAGGCGAAACGCGTGATGGAGGCCGACGGGTATCCGATCTAACGGAGCGCGGACGCCCCCGTCCGCACGCCGCCGTGCGGCGAAGTTTAGCGAGTTGACAACGCGAAAGGCGAGTTTCTTGCTTCGCACTAACGGGAAAAAGAGCGTCCCCTTTCGATCATGATGAAACGCTGCGGCTGGGCAACTAACGACCTGAATATTCTGTATCACGACACCGAATGGGGCGTGCCGTTGCACGACGACCGCGGGCTGTTTGAATTTCTCATCCTGGAAGGCGCACAGGCCGGGTTGAGCTGGGACACGATCCTTCGCAAGCGGGAAAATTACCGCATGGCGTTCGATAATTTCGACCCGGCTAAGGTCGCGAAATATTCGGAAGCGAGACAGGCGAAGCTTTTGCAGAACGAAGGCATCATCCGCAACCGCTTGAAAGTTGCTTCGGCCGTGGCTAATGCGAAGGCATTCTTGAAAGTGCAGAAGGAGCTCGGCTCGTTCGACGTGTATGTGTGGGGCTTCGTAGGCGGGAAACCGATCGACGGGAAGCGAAAACTGATGGGCGAGGTGCCTGCCAAAACCGAGGTTTCCGATGCGTTGTCCAAGGACCTGCGAAAACGAGGATTCAACTTCGTGGGCTCGACGATAATGTACGCGTTCATGCAGGCGACCGGGATGGTCAACGATCATTTGACGAGTTGCTTCCGGTATAAAGAGGTGGCCCGCGAATAACGCGAATTACCGCGAATCAGGAAGGGAAGGTTTCGAATTATTCGTGCTCATTCGCGTTATTCGCGGGCAAAATTCTTAATGGATCATCCGATAACACCGGCGGTCAGGTTTCTGAGGGAGAAGAAGGTCGAATTCGTCCCGCGGCTTTACGATTACGTCGAGAAGGGAGGGACGCGGGAGTCGGCGAGGCAGTTGGGTGTGGACGAGCACGCGGTGGTGAAGACGCTGGTCTTTGAAACTAATGAAAAGAAACCTTTGATCGTGCTGATGCACGGCGACCGCGAGGTTTCGGCGAAGGGGCTGGCGCGGCTGATCGGAGTGAAGTCGGTGGAACCGGCGACGCCGGAAAAAGCATCTAAGTTAACAGGATACCTGGTCGGCGGCACATCGCCTTTCGGAACGCGGACGGCGATGCCAGTTTATGTTGAGAAGAGCATATTGTCGCTCGACCGGATCTATATAAACGGCGGCAAGCGTGGGTTTTTGATCGAGATCGACCCGCGCGTGATCCCGGAAATTTTGCCGGCCGAAGAGGTTGAGGCGGCGATCGAAAAGTGAAGAAGCAGCTTGAGACCGAGATAGAGATAAACGCCCCGGCCGAGCGGGTGTGGAAGGTGCTGACGGATTTTCACGCTCATCCGATATGGAACCCGTTCATCAAGGAGCTTCGCGGCAAACCGGCGGTGGGCGAAAAGTTGCGGGTGTTCATTCAGCCGCCGGATGGGAAAGGGATGGTCTTCAAGCCGACCGTCCTGAAGGCGGACGAGAACCGCGAGCTGCGATGGCTGGGCAAGCTGTTCATCTCGGGCCTGTTCGACGGCGAGCATTATTTTCGCATCGAGCCGATCGACGAAAACCGCGTCAGGTTCATCCACGGCGAGATCTTCAGCGGCCTGCGGTTCAATTCGAAAGATGCGAAGGTGTTCATCGATGTGCGGATATTGGTGGTGAAGAATCCGCGATTGTCAGAAGTGAGTGAAAGAATCGAAGGCGAGCAACGACGAAAAGGTCGGGATAAAGGAGGCGAAATTTGAGATGAGACTGCTAGTTAAATCGCTGATTTGGCTCTGCCTTTCAATCCTTGCGCTTTCGTGTCAGACGCCGGAGCAATCAGTTGAACTGCCACGGTTAGTTGAGGAAAGACGCTTCGACCCGTCGCTCTTGAGCGATATCGGAAAGAACGCTTATGAAAAACTAGCGGCGATCGATCTTTTTGCGGTCGGAGGTATCGGTGAAGCTGGCGAAACCTCTCCCGGTGAACTTGCTCTTCGCGATTTAGCTCATGAAAAAGAGGCGGTAGCCGCGTTGCGTCAGTTAGTTACTGAATCTACTCCGGAAGGTGGCCTGTACGCTCTACTGGGTTTGAAGCTGCTCAGGTGTGACTGTTTCGAGGTGGAGCATGCTCGTTTCGCCGGTCTTCCGGATCGCGAGTCGCAAATTGATACGGGCGGGCTTCAAATGAAAAAGGGTGAAATCCGCAGAATGGCTGGATGCGAAATCTATAGCGAAGATAGATTGAAAGTTGCTAAGGATATTGCTGAGGGGAACGACGAGATTATCAATTGGGCAATTAAGAAATGGCCCAATAACAACCAGAAACTATGAAAGAAGCAGTTATCGTATCGGCCGTGCGTACGGCTGTGGGGAAGGCGCCGAAGGGGACGCTGCGGAATACGCGGCCGGATGATCTTGGGGCGGCGGCCATCATGGAAGCTGTGGATCGCGTCCCTGGGTTGGACAAGAGCCAGATCGAGGACGTGATCATGGGCTGTGCCTTTCCGGAGGCGGAGCAGGGAATGAACGTTGCCCGGACCGCTATGATCGCGGCGGGGCTGCCGGTCGAGACGAGCGCGATGACGGTGAACCGGTATTGCTCGTCGGGGCTGCAAACTATTGCTCTGGCGGCTGATCGGATCGCGACGGGCGGGGCGGATGTGATCGTGGCCGGTGGGCTTGAAACGATGTCGATGATCCCGATGGGCGGCAACGTCGTACGGCCGAACCCGTCGTTGGTCGATTCGTACCCCGACTACTACCTGAACATGGGCCTGACGGCGGAGAACCTCGCGAAAAAATACGAGATCACCCGCGAGCAGGCTGACGAGTTTTCGTTCAACTCGCACCAGAAGGCTCTCGCCGCCATCAGGGAAGGCAAGTTCAAGGACGAGATCGTGCCGATGACCGTTCACGTCGATGAGTTCGACGAGAAAGGGCGGGTGCGTCGCAAGGAGGTCGTGTTCGAAACCGACGAAGGGCCGCGAGCGGATACTTCGCCCGAAGGGCTGGCAAAACTTAGGCCCGTGTTTCATGCGAAGGGCACCGTGACGGCCGGGAACGCTTCGCAGATGTCCGACGGCGCGGCGGCGGCCGTTGTGATGTCCGCGGACAAAGCAAAGGAACTTGGCTTGACGCCGCTTGCACGCTTCGTTTCGTTCGCGACCGCCGGCTGCCTGCCTGAGGAAATGGGCATCGGGCCGGTTTACGCTATCCCGAAGGCATTGAAGATGGCGGGCCTCACGCTCGACCAGATCGACGTGATCGAGTTGAACGAAGCCTTCGCCGCACAGGGCCTATCGGTGATGAAGGTGCTCGAGATGAACCCCGCCAAGGTCAACGTCAACGGCGGCGCCGTCGCCCTCGGCCACCCGCTCGGCTGCACTGGAGCCAAACTGACCGCGACGATCCTCCAAGAACTAAAACGCCGCAACGCCCGCTATGGCATGGTCACAATGTGTGTCGGCGGCGGCATGGGCGCGGCCGGGATCTTTGAGCGGATCGATTAGGTAGCAGGTAAACAGAGACTGATTCGACGCTGATTCTTTTTGAACGATTTTGCGGAGTAATGCGAATGCCTCAGAGCCCAGACCGGACACAGAGGGAAGAGCTGCAGAACCTCTTGTCCAAGATCTGTGTGGACTGGGGCTTTTGCATTCCCCCCGAGCCTTTCGACGAGATCTCCAGCTGTCGAAGCATTACTGCCGGCGAATTCGCGAACGCTGTTCTTAAAGCTGAAGGGATGAACCCAGATTATGAGAAGGAATGGTTCCGCAAACTCAAACGAAGATTCATTGAAGAATTTGAACAGGAATCTATTTCGTCGGAGGATCTTGAGCTTTGAAGACGCTAGCATAATCTCAAAACCTCTTGACTGAATGAACATTCATTCAGTAGAATATCTGAACGAAATCCACCCAGGAGCCTGAGAAAAAATGGACGCGAAAATGGAAAAGGAATATATGAAAGGCGGCGAATTCTTGCTTGCCGACCAGACGACGGCGGAGGTTTTTACGCCGGAGGATTTTACCGATGAGCATCGGATGATCGGGGATACTTGCCGCGAGTACATCGACAACGAGGTTGTACCGCAGCTCCCGGCTCTTGAGAACCACGCCTGGGAGGTCGCTCGCGATCTGCTAAAGAAAGCCGGTGATCTAGGACTTCTGGGAGCGAACATTCCCGAAGAATACGGCGGGATGGCTCTGGACCAAACTTCGGGGTGCGTGATCGCAGAGATGGTGGGCCGTGGGAGTGGATTTGGATCGACCTACGGCGCCCAGACCTCGATCGGGCTGCTGCCGATACTTTATTGGGGGTCGGAAGAGCTCAAGAAAGAGTGGATCCCAAAGATCATTTCGGGCGAGGTCGTTTCGGCTTACTGTTTGACCGAATCGGGCTCGGGTTCGGACGCGTTGGGTGCGAAGTGCGTCGCCAAATTGAGCGAAGACGGGCAGCATTACATCCTGAACGGCGAGAAAATGTGGATCACTAACGGCGGGTTCGCTGATGTGTATCTGGTTTTCGCGAAGGTGGATGGTGAGAAGGAAAAGTTCTCGTGCTTCCTGGTGCCGCGTTCGGAAAATTGCCGGCCCGGGGCGGAAGAGCACAAGCTCGGGATCAAGTCTTCGTCGACGACGGCCGTGATCTTGTCGGACGCGAAAATTCCGGTCGGCAATCTGATCGGCAACGTCGGCGACGGGGCGAAGATCGCTTTCAACGTGCTGAACGTGGGTCGATTTAAACTCGGTGCTTCGGTCACGGGCGGAGCGAAACTGGCCATTAAGGAATCGGTGCGTTACGCAAACGAGCGTCATCAGTTCAACAAGCCGATCTCTTCATTCGGCGCGATCAAGCACAAGCTGGCCGAAATGGCGATCCGCACTTGGGTGGCGGAGTCGATCACTTACCGCACGGTGGGGATGATCGACGCGCTGATCGGCGATGGTGCGGACAACGAGAAGAAACTTCAGTCGATTGAGGAATACGCGGTCGAGTCGTCGATCAATAAGGTTGCTTGTTCCGAAGCGTTGGACTACGTCGTCGACGAGATGGTGCAGATCTACGGCGGCTACGGCTATTCGAAAGACTATCCGGCGGAGGGGGCATATCGCGATTCGCGCATCAACCGAATTTTCGAGGGGACGAACGAGATCAACCGAATGCTCATTCCGGGCCAGTTGATGAAGCGTGCAATGAAGGGCAAACTCCCGCTCATCCAGGCGGCAAAGGCCCTGCAGGACGAGATCCTCAACCCGCAGATGTCATTCGACGAAGACACCAGCCTGCTCGCGGCCGAGATAAAACTGGCGAAGAACGCGAAGAAGATCGCACTGATGGTGCTCGGCACGGCGGCCCAGAAATACATGATGGGCCTCAGCGAGCAGCAGGAAGTCCTGATCAACTGCGCCGACATCATCATGGACGCCTACCAGATGGAATCGGCCATCCTGCGTGCAAAGAAATTCGCCGATAAGAACGGTGAAGAAGCGGCCGGCCGCTACATCGATATGGCTTCGGTCTTTTGCAACGACGCCATCCAGCGGATCGATGCAAAGGCAAAGAACACCCTCGCCGCCATCGCCGAAGGCGACGAAGGCCGCACGTTGCTGGTCGCGTTGAAGCGGTTCACTAAGAACAATTCCCCGGTGAATACGATCGCGGCCCGGCAGCGGATCGCTGACACGATGATCGGGGCGAATGCTTATGTTTATTAATTGTCGATCGTTAAAGATCACGTATTGAGACCAGGGCCCGGAGATCACTTCGGGCCTTGGCGTTTCTTGCGGTAATGTTGACGGGGATGGCGGAATATCGTGTTGATAGGTGGCAGCGCGCGGAAGATCCTGACGCAGACGAATTGTCCCGGATACTGAGGAGTGAAGGCTACCACGTTTTCCAATGGTCCGACGGGGCGGGTGCGGTCTATTCCGATCACACACATGATGAAGACCAATCGCACTGGATAATTTCGGGACGGCTGGAATTGAAGTGTCGGGGATTTGGTACCATCACATTGGAAGCGGGGGACCGCGACTTTATGCCGGCGGGCTTGATGCACTCGGCCCGCGTTTTGGGAACCGAACCGGTGGTCTATTTGATCGGGTCGAAGTGAAGTTGAAGAACATTCCGCCTGCAATGACCGCCGGCGACGAAGGCGGCAAACATTCACGAGTTATGCAACTGCAGAAGTACGGGATCGAACCTGCAGCGGGTTTTTCACCCGTGATCGGCTATTACTTGGCCGGCTTTGAATACAGTCGTGCGAAGACACTGGAAGTTTTGCAGGATCTTACTCCGGCGGAGATCGCGACACGGATCATACCGTCGATCCACTCGATCGGGGCCATAACGCTGCACCTGTGCGAATGCGAATATTACTGGATACAGTCCGTTGTCCGGGAACGCGAACTGACCGACGAGGAAAAGAAGTTCGCGCATATGTTCGATACGATGGAAAACGACGTCGACCGCGGATTCGACGCAGACTATCTTATCGGGAAAATTAATTCGATCTCAGAAATGACGCGAGCACAGTTAAGGAAAACGGACGACGCTGCCCTGGACCGATACTTTGCCAGCAGGTACGGCGACCGAGATCAAGAATTCAGCCTTCGCGAGATTCTCCAGCGTCTGACGGATCACGAAGCGAACCACCGAGGGCAGATAGCGATGATAAAACGCGTGATTCGCGGGGGATAGCGTATGCGAAACGAACGAACACTGGGTGAATTAAGGAAAAGCAAGTATCAGGCTCGGAGCGTCAAGGATGAGATGCGCGCGAATCTGATCGCGAAGATGCGGGCCGGGGAACGGCTCTTTCCGGGAATTTTGGGTTACGAGGACACGGTTATTCCTCAACTGATGAATGCCGTGCTTTCAAAGCACAACATCATTTTGCTTGGGCTTCGCGGGCAGGCGAAAAGCCGGATACTTCGCCAATTGACGGAACTGCTGGATGACGAGATCCCCATCATCGCCGGGTCGGAGATCAACGACGACCCGTTTACGCCGTTGAGCGCCTACGGCCGCCAGCAGGTCGAACTTCACGGCGATGAAACGAAGATCGATTGGGTCACGCGAGCTAATCGGTTTGTCGAAAAGCTGGCCACGCCCGACGTAACCATCGCCGACATCATCGGCGATGTAGATCCGATAAAGGCTGCGAAAGGCGGGCACCTTCTTTCTGACGAGTTGACCATCCATTTCGGCCTTTTGCCGCGTGCGAACCGCGGGATATTTGCGATCAACGAGTTGCCGGACCTTGCCGGAAAGATCCAGGTCGGCTTGTTCAACATCATGCAGGAAGGCGACGTGCAGATAAAGGGCTATCCGGTCCGCCTGCCGTTGGACGTCGCAATCGTCTTCAGCGCGAATCCGGAAGATTACACGGCCCGCGGAAAGATCATCACGCCGCTCAAAGACCGCATCGGTGCCGAGATCCACACGCACTATCCCGCGAATGTGCAGCTAAGTTCGGCGATCACGCAGCAGGAAGCCTGGACCGGACGCGGGTTGGCGGTCGATGTTCCGGAATTTATCAGCGAGATCGTCGAACAGGTCGTGTTCGAGGCGCGTGATGACCAGAGGGTCGACAAGCGTTCGGGAGTTTCGCAGCGATTCTCGATAACCGCTTTGGAATCGATCATATCGAACGCTGAGAGGCGATCGATCGTGACAGGCGAGAAGGTCATCGTCCCGCGAATTTCCGATATTTACGCGGCTTTGCCTGCGATGACCGGCAAGATGGAACTCGAATACGAAGGCGAGCAGATCGGGGCGACGCGGCTGGCGAAGGACCTGATAAAACGCGCGAGCGGCGTCATCTTCGAGGGCTTTTTCCTGGGCATCGATTTCGAACCGGTCGTGCAGTGGTTCGAGCAAGGAAACAAGATCCTTCTTTCGGATACGGCTCCGGCCGGCGAATGCGTCGACCTGCTTGACGCTGTCCCGGAGTTGATCGAGTCCACACTTGTCCCGCTGGTGTTCGATCGAAAGGACAAGGCAAAGGTGGTTTCGGCCTGTGAATTTGTGCTGGAAGGGCTCTATGCCCAGAACCGCATTTCGCGCACGGAGGATGGCGGTTTCGAGGCGGTCACCAAAGCAAAACGCGATCGCCGCGGGATGATCTACGAAGACCTGACCGATCTGGAAGGATATAACTGAGCGGTCCTTCTTTACAAAATAGTCATTAGAAGAGCCGTGATGAGTTTAACTCACCACGGCTTTCGCACTTCCCCGGCTCGTTATGCTGAATTAATTGCGTCGATTGTTTCTATAATAGACGCGTTCGTACTTCTTGGTCTTCGGATTCAGCTTGTAGGTGTAGAGGGCCGCTCCGCCCGCACCTGCTGCCGTGCCGATCAAGGCACCTTTCTTTCCGCCGATCAATCCGCCGATGATCGCGCCCGCTGCGGTCCCGATACCGATGTTGATCAGGTTACGATGACGTTTATAGAAATTACCGCGGTTCCGTTGCTCGGTTCGGCATATCCGCTGGCCGTATTCGTTGGTCCAGCAACGCGATTGGGCGTTGGATGTCGTCGCCATGAACGGGATCATCACCGCCACCATCGCTGCCATCACAAAAGAACTAATATATTTTTTCATTGCAAACATTCCCCCTGTTCAATGTTTCGCTGAAGGCACTTGCCCTCACCGCCAAATGATAGGGCAACGGGCGTGCCACAGACATAAACCGTGGAAATACAATTAGTTAGCAGATATACGCTTGTTTCCGGGCGCACGAAATAGGCACTAAATGGGCTAGGGAACGGCCAAATGGTGTGTAACGGATCGGGACACGATCAAGGCCACGGCATCGCTCGGGTGAGCGAAACCGCGGCCACGGAGATGCCGTCCTGTTCTAAATACGATCCGATCATCGGCGATAGTATCTGCGTTTCTTCGGGTTCAGTTTGTAGGTATAAAGTGCCGAACCACCCGCCCCGGCAAGGGCGCCGATCAATGCACCTTTCCGGCCGCCGAGCATCCCGCCGATCAAGGCGCCGCCGCCGGTCCCCAACCCGATATTGATCAGGTTCCTGTGCCGCCGGTAAAAACTGGGCCTGCGGACTCGGCCGTCATAGTACGCCAAACGTTGGCCACGCCTGTTTGTGCGGCGGTCGTAGCGGGCCGTGTAGCCCTGATTCGCATAATGGTAAACGCCGGATCGGTGTTGAACGCGATGTTTGCGGCAAATCTGCGAATAAGCTGCGGTGGGGAGGGCGATGGCAAAGACAAAGAACATCGATAAGCCAACCAAAAACTTCTTCATAGTTTGATTCCTTCCTTAGAACAAAAATTTCAGTCCGGAGAGAGAGATATGCTAAGTTTTTGGAGAGAGAAGTTTGTGGGTTTTCAACTTGGGTAACTGCAGAGTAACCCAACCGAAGGGTTCGCCGCAAGTTTTTGCCGAACCGCCACCGGCAATGAGATTCATCCGATATTCAAAATTCAAAGGCTTCGATGTGTTCGGGATCGACCTCGGCGAATTGATGGATTCGCTCTCAGGATCGATCCTCGATTCGGGTTTTAACCAGGATTATTGGTGGACCCGCGAACGGAGCCAACCCGATGATTCGATCGACGGGCTTAGGCAGGCGATCCTGAAAGCCCTGCTCGATAAAGGGATCCTCTCCGAACGCGATATCGAGAATATGCTGGCCGAGAACGAAGGCCGGTTTCGCGGTTCGCTTCTCGAAGAACTGATAAACAAACTGATCGAACGGCTGGTCGATGAAGGGTATCTTGACCTGAAGGAGTTGCCGGCCGAACCGAACGAGATCGGCCGCGGCAACGGGCAACCGGAGATCGGCGAACCCCTGCCGCGGAACATAAAATTCACGGTTACCGAAAAGGGCCTCGATCTACTCGGCTTTAAGACACTGCAGCACCTGCTCGGCTCGATAGGAAGATCATCGTTCGGGCGTCACGAAACCCCGCATTTGGACACCGGCGTCGAGGCCGCTCTCAGTTCGAAGCAGTATGAGTATGGCGACACGATCAATCTCGACGCGAATGCGACGCTTATGTCCGCGATCGCCCGCGAGGGGCTGCGCGTGCCTCTGAACCTGGAATACGGCGACCTTTACGTTCACCAGCAGGACCACTCGTCATCGTGTGCCACGGTCGTGATGCTGGATTGCTCGCATTCGATGATCCTTTACGGCGAGGACCGCTTTACGCCGGCCAAGAAAGTAACGATCGCGCTCGCCCACCTGATCCGAACGCAATATCCGGGCGACAGCCTGAAGGTCGTCCTCTTTCACGACAGTGCCGAGGAACTGCCCATATCGAGACTGGCGACGACGCAGGTCGGCCCTTACCACACAAATACGGCTGAAGGCTTGAAGCTCGCACGCCGGCTCTTGAACGCCCAGGGAAAAGAGATGAAGCAGATCGTGATGGTAACCGACGGTAAGCCGACAGCCGCCTTCATCGAACCCTCCAACGCCGCCTATTCCAGTCACCGAAGGTATTCCGACGCCGTCCCGGGCAGCGGCCGTCTTCTTTACAAGAATTCGATGGGCAACGACCCGTTCGTAATGGCCGAAACGTTCAAAGAGGTCCAGGCCTGCCGCCGATCGGGAATTATGATCAACACTTTCATGCTCGCCAGCGACAGTTATCTAGTCGATTTCGTCAAGCAAATGACGGCGATGACCCGCGGCAAGGCCTACTTTGCCAACCCCGCCAATCTTTCTCAATTCGTTCTGATGGACTTTCTCAGACGCAGGACAACCCGCGTTCGCTAAAGCCTTTTCACCGTGCGCTATCCGCGTGTTAAACTCACAGGCGGATGCTGAAGAGCGACATACACGAGCCCACTTTGTTCTTTGACCTGGAATGGGTGCCGGATGCCGAGGGAGCCATAAAGCTCTTCGATCTGCCGGAAGATACTCCAGAACTCGAGGCGATGGGGCACCTTTGGCGGGCAACCCCGGCGTATGATGCTGAGAACAATCCGCGTCCGTTCGTTAAGTATCTTTTCTCGCGTGTGGTCTCGATCGCGTTCCTTTCGCGGAGGGGCGTTTTCCGCGACGGCGAGCGCCGGATCGAGTTCGGCCTGCACTCCCTGCCAAAGCTCCCGGTCGAAGACGATCGTTCCAACGAAGCAGAGATAATCGAGCGATTCCTATATATGATCGGCGAACGCGACCCGCAGCTTGTCGGCTTCAATTCGATGGAATCCGACCTGCAGGTCCTGATACAGCGTGGGCTTGTGAATGAGGTGCGAGCGGAAAAATTCAGTGCCAGGCCGGCAAAACCCTGGGAAGGACGCGACTATTTCGACAAGTACAGCGAGGCCCATCTTGATATTACGAAGATCCTGTCGCCGGGAGCGATGAAACCTACATTGAACGGGCTCGCAAGGTTGTGCGGGTTCCCCGGCAAGCTCGATGTTGACGGCCGGCAGGTGGTGGACCTTTGGCTGGACGGAAAGCTGACAGAGATCGTCGAGTACAATCAGATCGACACGCTGAACACTTACCTTGTTTGGCTTCGCATCGCAAATTTTACCGGTAAGCTGTCTGAGGAAGAATACGCTTCCGAATTTGACGACTTCGTCGAATTTCTGAATACCGAGGCGTCGAAACCTGAAGGCGCCCATGTCGCGAAGTTTTTGGAACACTGGGGCGTTTAATGTGACGGCCGAGATCGCAAGCCCGATACCCGGAATGAAGATCGCAAAGATCGTAAGCTCCAATTCGCACATCGCCTACATCGCACGGGTGCTCGAGGCCCGCGATGGTGATGAGACGCCCTCGTCGGAAGATAGGGGATTCGGCCGGTTCGTAAAGGTGCCGGGCGACGGGACTTCGGCGATAGGGATCGTCTGCGACACGCGTTTGGTGAATCCCGAATACCAGTACAACAGCCCGCGAATGGCGTCGATGCCGACGCTTGGCGAACTTGCCCGGGAACTGGCGGACGAGAACAAGGCGCTGATCGGCATCCTCCTCCTGGGGACGCTGGAATCCGAGGGATGTGGAGTTCAGGAGATCCCGCGACGTTCGATCGAATCAGGGCAGGTCGTTTTCACGATGGACAGCGGGGAGGTCCGCCGCTTCCACCGGAACGCCGACGGGTCGGTTCAGCTAAAATATCTGCCCGATCTTCTTGCGAACGCCGGAGCCCTCGCGGTCCCCCTTGCCAAGGCCGCGATAGACACGGTTTCCGAAGAATGTTCCGAGGCCGACCGTCGCCGCCTCTCGGTGCTGTACGACGCACTCTCATGGAGACACACATTCGGCGGTCTGAAAGTCTGAGCAGAAATGATCGAAACGGAGAAAATATACACGGAAAACTGCCTGGACACGCTTTCCCGCGTCGAGGACGACGTGCTGGACATGACCATCACGAGCCCGCCGTACGACGATCTTCGCGACTATAACGGCTATCACTTTCCGGTCGAGAAGATCGCGGCCGCTCTGTTCGCGAAGACTATGCCGGGCGGTGTGGTGATCTGGGTCGTCGGCGACAGAACCGTGAATGGCAGCGAGAGCCTCAGCAGTTTCAGACACGCGATCGCTTTCAACGACGCCGGTTTTCGTGTCCACGACACGATGATCTATGCCAAGAACAACCCGATCCCGAGCGATTGCGGTAAACGGTATCGACAGTGTTTCGAGTACATGTTCTGCTTTTCCAAGGGCCGGCCGAAGACATTCAACCCGATCACCCAAAAGATCAAGCAGGAAAAGGCCTTCAAGTCGTTTCGCATCACCAAGGTCGGGCGAAACGATCTTGCCCACGACCACGTCGCGCCTAAACGCCGCAAGGTGAACAATATTTTTTCTTACAACGTCGGCACCTCGTCGTCCAGGGACAAGGTGGCATTCAAGCATCCGGCGATCTTCCCAGAAAAACTGGTCGAGGACCAGATACGTACCTGGACGAACGAGGGCGATCTGGTCTACGACTGTTTCATGGGCAGCGGCACGACCGCAAAGGTCGCACAGCTTTTGCATCGGCGATGGTTCGGTTCGGAGATCTCCGCCGAGTATGTTGAGATCGCGACGGAACGACTCAGCGAATATTTAGACACGAAGCGATTTTCTATGCCGGACTAACAACTTCCGCGGGCAATTGAACGTCTAAACTTGTAATATCACGACGGTCCGCCAGCCAGGACGCTTGCAAGAAGAAAATGAAACTACTTACTTTGATCGGGTGCCTCTTGTTTTTGTTCGGTACGAAGGCCGTTGCGCAGCCGCGGCCCTTGGAAAGCGCCGCGAAACAGTCGATGGTCAAGCCGGCACCGCAGACATTCCCAGCTAAATACGAGGGCGGGATGTTCGGTTTTCCCGACAAGGAAAGCGGCTCGCTGAAGTTCGACGACGAGAACAAACGCCTGGTCTTCTTAGGCAAGGACGGGAAGGAGCTGTTCGGGATCCCGTTTGAATCGCTGCTGGTCGTTTCACCACAGTCGAATTCGGTTACGTCGACGACCGGCAACGTGGTCCGCCACATTCCCCTGCCGGGAGCTGGGCTTGCGAGCCTTATTAAAGAGAAGCGAAGGTATCTGGTCCTTCAGTTTAACGATCCCGACGCGGACGTCCAGGGTGTCGTGAACTTTAAGCTGGAGAACAAGGATTTGCTGGAATCTGCCGTTGATACTCTTGGGAAAAAGGCCGATCTGACCCAACGCGGTGACTCATACTATCGTCCCAAGCCAAAGACCGACGCCACGTAAGGCCGGAAATTCATCGAACCGATAATTCGACCGTCCCGGCTGGTCCAACGATTTCTTCGGCCCACGGGTCGAAATCTTCACTTATTTCAGATCACCAAAACGATGCTGCAGGATGGCCGTCATCGCGATCGCCGCCGTTTCGGCTCGCATGATCCTCCCGCCGAAAGTGATGATCTGAAATCCCGAATCCGCCGCAGCTACCAATTCAGCATCATCCCAGCCTCCTTTGGGCCCAAACACCGCGAGGATCTTCTCTGAGGGCTCGATCGTTTCGAAGCCCGAGCCGCCCCTTTCGCTAAAGAGGATCCGTGACATGCCGGATGCGCTTCGTCTTTCCGGCGATGAATTCATCAAACTCGACTGGTTGATCGATCCTCATCGTCCGGGCCCGGCCGCATTGTTTTGCCGATTCGAGGGCGATCTTTTGCCATCGTTCAAAATTTCTCTTACCGCCGCCCGGTTTGACCTCGCAGCGGCGGGTGTAGAGCGGCTGAAGGCGGACGACCCCGAGCTCGACGGCTTTTTGGACCGTTATCTCGAAACGGTCACCGGGAAGGATCGCCGCGGCAACGGTGATCTCAAGCGGCGATTCTGGTGATGCCGGCGAGATCTCTCTTTCTACCCGAAGCACCGCCTCATTCTTCTTAACCGATTCGATCGTGCACAGGTATTCGCGGCCTTCCCCGTCAAAGACCGAACATTCATCGCCCGCTCGCAGCCTCAGAACATCGCGAAGATGGCGGGTCTCTTCGGGTCCGAGCACTATCGAGCCGGCGGATATCCGATCTGGCGGTGCATAAAATCGACGCATAGAAATTCAAATGGCCGGGGCCGGTTCACCACGCCCCAGGCGATCGGCCGATCAATCAACCGGCCGCAGTATCGCTGCCATCTCCGGGATCGTTTTCGGCAAACTTCTCCTGAAAATCTCTGGACGATCTCCGCAGCTCGATCCAGGCCTCGAACATCTCCGGCGATTGAAGCCAAAGCGTGAACCACTCGGCGATCTCGGCATATCTGGCCCGCACATTCGGGTCGATGGTCCCGGTTTGCGCGCGGTCGATCGCCTCAACGCGTGCCTCGACGCCGCACTCCTTTACCCGCCGGAGGCCCTCGTCATCGCCGTCACTCAAGTACTTTCTGCGAAGATTCTCGAGGCGTTTCAAGGACGCGGCCGCCTTTCCAAGGTCCGAGATAACGACGATGTTCCTGAATGCGGCTTCGTACGGGTCGCCGGTCGCCCGTTCGACGTAAAGCTCCATGATCTCGGCGTGCCGAAGGATGGCGCCCTCGTCCGCAAGTAGCCGGGCAATGACCATCGGCGAATCGACGGCCTGCTTGCCGTATTGCCCAATGACGGCGGCTTCGATCGCGAGTATCTCGGCGGCACCGACGCTCTCACAGTCAAGTGTTTCCCAAACCTCGATCATCAGATCCTGTTTGTTCCTGGCTGTGAACATAATGCGGGATGAAGGTCCGGGTTTCTTCTCAGATCCCTGTGAATCGAGACGGGTCCAGGTTCTGAGGTTCAAACCCGGCCCTGCCCGAAATTCTATGACGCGTTGCCAATCTTCTCAAGAAGTTCGCTCGACGAATGGTCCTTCGGATCGCCGACGATCACGACCGTGCCGCCGCATTCCCTCACCACATCCCGTTCGGGTACGGACCCTTCCGTGTAGTCGGTCCCTTTGGCATGAAAGTCCGGCCGAATGGCACGGATGAGTTCTTCAACGGTCGGCTCGTCGAAGATCGTTACCGCATCGACCGGCCTAAGCGAGGCTATCACCTCGGCACGTTCATCCTGGGGCTGAACCGGTCGGCCGGCCCCCTTTAATGCGGCCACTTGCCGGTCCGAATTGATGCCGACCACAAGGAACCCGCCGACGGCTTTTGCCCCATCCAGATACCGGACGTGGCCGACATGCAGCAGGTCAAAGCATCCGTTCGCGAGGATGATCTTGCGGCCCGATGCCCTGACCGCTTCGGTGAGTGCTGCGAGCTTAGGGCGATCCAATATCGGTGCGCTATTAGACATTCTTGAGGCCTTAGGCCGCGGAGCCCATTAAATTCGACGATCCCAAACGCTGAAGCGATCCGATCAGTTCATCTGACGAGATGGTCGCGGTCCCTTTTTTCATCACGACTATACCCCCAGCGTGATTCGCGACGACTGCCGCTTGTTCGTAGGTCATCCCCGAGGCCAGCCCCAGGGCGAAAACCGCGATGACCGTGTCGCCGGCCCCGGTCACGTCCACCGGTTCCTCGGATCCTATCGCCGCAAATGACACAGCCTGGGCACCCTCGCTTACGAGCAGCATCCCCTTGTTGCCCCTCGTCACGAGCATTGCTTTTAGGCCGAGACCCTTACGCAGTTCCTCACATCGGGCCGCGTCGATATCCGGTCCGATGAGCTGTTCGACCTCTTCCTGGTTAGGGGTTGCCGCCGTCGCTCCTTTCAATTCGGCCAGCCTGAAACGGGAATCGACGACAAACGGAATGTCGCGAGCGCGAGCCAACTGCCGCGCGAGACGGAACGTCTCGTCATCGACAACACCGTAATTGTAATCAGAACAGATGATCGCGTCGGCCGCGCCGACAGCTTCTGAGAGGCAAGCGTGCAAGCTGGCCCTTACTTCGGGGCTTATTGTTTCACGGTTTTCGTAATCGATCCGTATCACCTGCTGACGTGCAGCATAATGCTGGCCCGCAAGGACCCTTACTTTGGTGGTGGTGGTCATCGCCGGATCGATGAGGATACCGGCTGGATCGATACCCCGGCTTCGAAGTGCCTCCAGAAGAAGGGCCCCGTTCGAATCGTCGCCGACAACGCCGACCGGCCGGGGCTTAGAACCGAGCGACGCCAGGTTTGCTGCTGCATTGGCGGCCCCGCCGGGACGTGTTTCGGTTTCGTCGTGCCTAAGGATAAAGACCGGTGCCTCACGCGAAACCCTCGATATTGTGCCCCGGAGAAATTGATCGGCAACGAGGTCGCCGACGATCACGACGCGTTTCGAAGGGAACTCATCACGGACTATTCCGACAAGGTCTCTCATCTTAACCTGCTCGAATTATTGCAGAACACCGCAAAAAATTGAAAGGCCGGCGAAATCGTCTCGCCGGCCCTTACTCTGTCCTTGCGAACCAAGATCAATGGGTGTCGTAGCTTGCGATCGGGAAATCGTTCGGCTGACCCCAATTAACAACGTTGAAATTGCCGTTCACCGGATTGAACACGTAGAATTTGCCGTCGGAATTACGCCAGATGCCGTACTCCGTTTTTCCGTCGCCGTCGTAATCGTTCTGTGCAAGCAGATCGGTCCCGGTCACGCCCCAAGTGAAGATCGTCATTTGCGAATCGGAACTTCTGCGGACGTACCAGGTCAGATTCGAGGTCGGCGTCGAGCCTTCGCGAACGACCGCGATGTCGGTCTTACCGTCGCCGTCCCAGTCGCCCGGTGCAACAAGGTCGTTGGATTGACCGAACGGGATCACCGTGAAGGCAGTCGTCGTCTGAATGTAGAACGTGCTCTCAGAGGTTCCCGTTGCTCCCGGCCTCTGCACAGCTAGATCGAATTTGCCGTCGCCGTCATAATCGCCCGGTGCGGTATAGTCGGTCGCGAGACCGAACTGGCGGCCTTCAAAACCGTTGGTGCTGCTATAGAACAGATACCAGATCATATTGCCGCCCGTCCTGCGGACGACCGCCATGTCGGTCTTTCCGTCACCGTCGTAATCGCGGGCGATCGGCTGGTCACCGGGAACGCCCCAGATGTGGATGGTGAACGTGTTCGTTGTGCTGAAGATCCGATACCATGCGCCGGTCGTTTCACGCCATACGGCGATATCGCCGATCCCGTCGCCGTCATAATCGCCCGGAACCATCCAGTCTTCGTTTGGGACCCCCCAGTCCTGCTGACGGATCGTGCCGCCGCTGCGGAGGATATACCAACGACTATTTTCCGGCCTGAAAATGTAGTAATCGGCCTTATCGTCGCCATCTGAGTCAAAAGCGTCCCGCAAGCTGACCTGTGCTGCTGAGGGTATTGCAAGGACTGCGACAAACATCGCTGCCAGAACTGATCGACCGAGACCGGCTAATGAACTTCTCATTTCTGTTTTCCTTTTGATTTTTATTATCTGTAGGCCTACGCCATTCGGCAGCGTCAGGGGCTAAGAATCTTAAATATACTACGCGCCCGAGCCTAATTGCAACAAATTCCTTTCTGACCCGGACTCCCAAAAAACGATGACGAGCGGGCCTAGAAAATCAAGGTTTCGGGACTTAGACGTCCCTATAAATACAAAAGTTGTAAAATCAACCAATTTCTACGGAATACCGGTCCTGGATTGGATAATATTGATCGATTTTCCTGCGACCGTGACGGTACTATTTCTTGTGATCGTGGAGTTTAACCGCACTCGGAAGGTCACCGTCGAATTGCCCGAGAAAGAAGCGGCGTCCGACACTACGATCCAATTCGCATTGCTTTTGGCGCCAAAATCGCAATTTGCCGGGGCACTGACGGCGAGCGAGAACTGCCCCCCTTTCGTAGGCATAAACACCGTGTCCTCAGGCATTTGAAAGCTGCAGACGGTCGGCTCCTGCAGAGCGCGAGCGACGTTAAGCCGGCCACCCGACCTGACAATGCCGTTCCACGCGGGCAATTGGTCGACGGTGTTCAGGAGGGTAGCTTTTAGAGATGCCAAAGAAAGTTCGGGCCTGTGTGCCGCCAGGAGCGCAGCCGCTCCGGCAACGTGCGGTGCGGCCATCGAGGTTCCCGAGAAACTTCCGTAATTCGCGGCCGACATCAGGGTGCTGAGGATCGAGGTGCCGGGCGCCGCAAGGTCCACGCTCAAGGGGCCGAAGTTAGACGACGTATTGCGTGTATCTGAAGAGGTCGAATTTGCTACCGAGATGATCGACGGGCTGTCATAAGCCGCCGGGTACGACGGTAAGACATCGCTGTTGTTGCCGTCATTTCCTGCCGAAAAAACCTGCAGGACGCCGGCGTCGCCAAGTGCGTCGATAGCGTCCTTCGTTGCCTGGTCATATCCGCACGCTTCGTCGCAGCCGCCGTATGAATTGTTCGTCACGCGGATATTAACGCCGCGGAGTTTCATCATCCGAACGTAATTATAGGCGTTTATCAGCATCGCCGAGGTCGTGCCGAAGCCGGAACTGTTATAGATCTTTATCGACATTATCTTGACGTTCCAATTAACGCCGACGACGCCCAGTCCGTTGTTTCCAACGGCACCGAGCGTTCCCGCAGTGTGAGTGCCGTGGTTATGCTGGTCTGACGGATCGGGATCATTGAAGAAAAAATCGTATCCGTAAAAGTCATCAACGAACCCATTATTGTCGTCATCGATACCGTTGTTTGCGACCTCGTTCGAATTCGTCCAAAGATTCGCCGCGAGGTCCTCATGATCAAGTCGCGTGCCAGTGTCGATATTGGCGATCACCACCTCCGGACTGCCGGTCGCGGTCTCCCAGGCTTCCGGTGCGGAGATCTTCGCCATTCCCCAGAGCGACCCGAAACTCGGATCGTTAGGCGTCAGGTGGAGGCGGTAATAGAAGTTCGGTTGGGCGGCTTCGACGCTAGGGTCGTTGAGGAATTCGGCGATCGCCTCTTGGGTCCTTTTCCCGGACGGCAGACTCAATCGGGTCCAGCCAAGATCTCCGAATCGTTCGATGACCGACGCCCCGCGTTTCCGGGCTATTGATCGCGCGGCGGAAGGCCCGGTGCTTGGCCGAAACTTCACCAGGATCTCTCCCTCGACGCGGCCGGGCCCGCCATGCTGAGATAATCCAATGCTCGGCAAGGCCAAGATCAGGAAGAGCACTGCTCTAAAGAGAGAACTCTCGCCAAAGATCGAGCGTCGCTTGATGGGGAATAAATTGAGGGCAATCACGAATAGAGTCCGGAAATTAGCATACACGTTCCGGATCGATTTGAATGGGGCGGCTAGTGGGATTCGAACCCACGACATCCTGAACCACAATCAGGCGCTCTAACCACTGAACTATAGCCGCCATAACTAGACTTTGGACCCGGGATCTCGCCGCTTCGGAAGTCAATTCCGAGATCTTAAATCCCAGATCGAATCTCGCCCCCGGCACGACTCGAACGTGCGACCCACAGCTTAGAAGGCTGTTGCTCTATCCGGCTGAGCTACGGGAGCATAGCCAGAGTAACTTCCAATCTTAGCTATTGATCATTACCTAGTCAAACAAATTCACGGCCCAGATAGCGAGACACAGCACGAACGAGACGAAAAAAGGAAATACGCGGATGAACGCCGTCAGACCGGCCTCGGACCTGAAATTGGGATTAGGCGGCTTCATTCTGATATTGGACGACCGCGGCGAGCATTTGTTCGAAAACTTCGGTCAGATCAAGTTCGCTGGTATCTATCACAACCGAGTCCTCGGCGATGGTCAGGGGTGAATCGAGGCGGGAAACGTCGCGATCATCGCGCTCGTTGATCTCGGCAAGCGTTTGTTCGTACGTAGATATCCGGCCCTTTGCACGATCTTCTTCGAACCGGCGTGATGCCCGTGCCTCCGGCTTTGCGGTCAAAAAGAACTTGATATCGGCATCGGGAAAGACGACGCTCCCGATATCGCGGCCCTCAAGGACGCATCCATTTGGAGCGGCCTTTCCGATCCGACGCTGCTGGTCTACCATCACTCGCCTCACAGCAGAGTTGGTCGATACTACCGAAGCGGCCTGGGCCATCTTCAAAGTCCGGATCTCAGAAGATACGTCTTCGCCGTTAAGCAAGACCCGCATTGAATCCGGCTCTCCGGTCAGCTCGATAACTGCGCTTTCGGCGGCGGATTCAACGGCTTTCACGTCTTCCAGTTCTACGCCCTGACGGATCGCCGCCAACGCGGCCGCGCGATACATCGCCCCGGTGTCGAGATAAAGAAGGCCAAATCGTTTGGCCAGCATCTTGCCAAGTGTAGATTTTCCCGCGCCCGAAGGGCCATCGATCGCAATGATCATGATCTGCGAAGTTCCTTTCGGAGGGCGGCCGGGAGATTCTCGTAAACGAGAAGGTAAGAACGAGAGATCAGATCCTCAAATTCCTCTTCATCAAGGGCTTCCGGGTCTTCGACGGCAACCCAGTGGTAACGCGCGACGTACGGAGCCGGTACCACGCCCTCTCTTTCGACCAACTCGGCAAACCTCTCCGGTGTACATTTGAACGATATCTGCGATCCGGGGGATTCCAGGCCCGTAACACAGAAAAGTTTGCCACCGACCGAAAAGCAGAGGTCCTTACCCCACTTAACATCCTCGGTCGCGTGTGGGAAGGAAAGACATAACTCTCTTAGCTCTTCAATGTTCATCGTTGAAGCAAATTTCTCCTGAATTGTTAAGGGAGTGAAAAACGAAATGGTTGGAGGCCCATCCATAGAAAGACCAATATTACGACAGAAACCGATGAAGTGCACCAACCGCGGTATCGATATCCGACTCGGACACATCGCGATGCGTAACCATCCGGATCGAACTGCCAAATCCCGAAGCGAGGACACCCTCGGCCTTCAGGCCGTAGCAGATCTCATCGGAACCCTTTCCGGTGCCCGAAATATCGAAGATCACGATGTTCGTAACGACCTGTTCCGGATCGACCGCGATACCTTTTATCCCTGCCAACCCCTCGGCCAAACGACGAGCATTTCTATGGTCGGCGATGAGTCGATCGGCCGGGTCCGTTAAGGCAACGATACCGGCCGCGGCGATGATGCCGGCCTGCCGCATCCCGCCGCCCATACGTTTTCGCCATAAATGAGCTTCGGTGATGAATTCGCGGCTGCCGACGAGGACAGATCCGACGGGTGCGCCAAGTCCTTTTGAAAGGCAAAACTGCACCGAATCACAATCCCGTGTCAATTCTGCTACCGTACTTCCCGTAGCGGCAGACGCGTTAAAGATGCGGGCCCCATCCAGGTGAACCGGTATATCAAGGCGGTGGGCTTTGCCGCATATATCGCCGCAGTGCTCCGCGGTCATTACTGTTCCGCCGCCCAGGTTGTGCGAATTCTCCAGGCATATAAGTCCGGTCTCCGCCGAATGGTCGGAACCCGGAGCACGGACCGCCTTTTCGATCTCGGGCCATGTCAGGTGGCCTGTGCCGTTCTCG
Source organism: Chloracidobacterium sp. (assembly GCA_016716365.1). Lineage (GTDB taxonomy): Bacteria > Acidobacteriota > Blastocatellia > Pyrinomonadales > Pyrinomonadaceae > OLB17. The sequence goes on from JADJWM010000017.1 coordinate 760,157, forward strand.
CTGGCGACGGTTCGAAACAGGATCCCGGCAAGGACTGCGGACATGGCGAGTTCGTAATTGAAAACGTGCGTCCGCTCTTCGATCACGACCTCCTGACCAGGCCGGGTGTGCACTTTTACGGCAATTTGATTGCCCATCGTCCCGCTGGCAACAAATAGGGCGGCTTCTTTCTCAAAGATCTCGGCGGAAAGTTCCTGCAGCCGATTGACCGTGGGGTCCTCCCCGTAAACGTCATCGCCAACATCGGCCGCCACCATCGCGGCACGCATTTCAGGGGTTGGTCGGGTGACTGTATCGCTCCTAAGATCGATCATGAGACGGGCGCGGATCTGACGCTGGCCGGGCGGTCACGGCTTAATCGAATCCCAGAACAGTTTGGTCTGGTCGACATAGTTCGCATTCTTGGCTTCAGTGGCCCATGCATTCGCTTCTGCGATCACTTTCAAAGCATCGGCCCGTTTTCCGGCCTTATCCAGGATCCGAGCCCTCAGAAGGCCGTACCGAGGATTCTTGGGGCTTTTCTCAAGGGCCGTAAGTATCCATTCATCGGCTTTTTTTAGATCTTTGCTGTTATGGAAATTGTATTCGGCCGCAAGAAAGTAGTTCTGATGGCTCATGCCGCCCGGTGCGGCAGAAAAAGCCGCGATCTGTTCGGCGACACGGGCATCAACATCGAATTCGATCGGGAACTTAACCTGGGTGTTCTCCCACGCCAGCTTCAGGTTCATCGAGGATGACGTGATGTCAGAAAAGCCGATGGTGAAAGTCTCGACGAATGCGGACGTCCGGCCCGGCTTAACCTTGAACCGAAACGCGTCTTCTTCCTGCTTGTAGACATTCCCCGAAAGCGCGCGGTGCCTGGTGTTCGTGTGTATGATCATCGTCCATTCAGTTTCGCCCGGGATCGAATAGAGCGCATACGTTCCGGCCTTCAAAGCGTTGCCGGCGATCTTAACATCCTCGGTGAACGTGAGTTGTGTGGAGGCGTTAGCTCCGGTTCGCCATATCGCATTATAGGGAACAAGGTCTCCGAAGATCTTCCGTCCTTTTGCGCTTGGGCGCGCGTAGCTGAGCTTAACCTTCGTCAGCCCGACCTCCTGCTCGATGAGAGTGAGCGGGCTCAGCACCGGGACCCTAAGGTTCTGGGCCTGTGCAAGGGCGAGATGGGCAGATAACAGCAAGATTGAAAGAGCAACTGCAAACTTCATTTGGACCTCCTTTTTTCAAACCGGATAAGTCACGAACTCCGACGGTAAGACGTCCTTTGTTGGAACCACCTATGTACCGCCCATTAACTTCGTTTTTTAAATGATATTTCTTCCCTTCAAGAATTGCCAAGTCGGTCAAGCCTTTCGATTTGATCACAACTAATTGGCCAGTTCACTTAAATTCCATCCGGCCCGTCGGGCGCCGGCCAGGTAGGCAGATTCAAGGAATTCTAGGACCGCGACCCTAGGATCGGGTAGAGTTCGGATCTCGTCGTACATCAACAGGGCGAGGTGCGAGCCGTTCGATTCCTGCCATTTCGCCGATGCCGGCTCGAGCGGTTCGTCGGCTAGCCCGGACGGTTCGGGCGCAGTGTAAGAATAGAAAGCCGGTGCCGGGACATTATCGTCGCCGAACCAGAATCCGAAACTTATGACCTCGTGCGAGTAGGCCTCGCGTTCAACGATGTTCGCGCCTTCACGGGCCGGCACTCTCTTGCCTGAGAATCGGGTCAGGGCGAGGTCAAAACTGTGCCAGAACATATGGACCGGCGTCGATTTGCCCGAAAAGCGCCCGCGGAATTCGTTCAGGATGCCATCGACTGTCACGAGGGTCCGGTGAAATCGTTCGACATGATCTTTCTCGTACGACCTGTTCTCGGTATCTTCGGCGAATGGGGTAGTCGACGGAGCTTCGTAAGGCACGGCCTTGATCGCCGGCCGAATACCAAGTTTTGCAAGATTAGCAAATACGCTGCTGTAAAAATCGGCGACGGAGAGTCCGTCGAAAAGGCCGAAATCCTCTGTCTGACCATCGCTTGTCGCTATGCGAAGCAGATGGCAGGCGAAATCGAACTCTATCTCGAAGTTTCCGCCCGAATATGGGATCGTGTGCGTTGATAGCCCTCGTGGTGTGACGTAGAGAGGGACGTGCCACCAGTGGTTAAGCCGCGGATGCATCACGAGCCTGATCTTGCCGACGATCTGGCAGTACAGATGAAGCGTGTTCTTGGTCGACCTCCATGAATCAAGAGGTACTTCGGGATAGGATTCGTATTCCATAGATTCTTGACGGACCGGAAAACCAAATTGTCACGGTTTTCACATCGGTATCGCGATGATCTTAACCGTGAATATTAGTGTTGACGAGTGGTGTATTATCAGACAAGTTCATCCAAAGCCAAAATACGACGGAGGTAAATATGGCCGACCAAGTAAACCCGATCCCTGAGGGCTACGAAGGGGTCACACCCTATTTGATCTGCAGGAACGCCGAAGCAGCGATCGACTTCTATAAACGAGCGTTAGGTGCCGAAGAACTTTTCCGCATTGGCGAACCAGGCATGGTAGGACATGCCGAGATGAGGATCGGGAATGCCATCATCATGCTCGCGGACGAATTTCCGCCGATGGCAGTGAGCCCGGAAACGATCGGCGGCTCGGCCGTGAGCCTTTACATTTACGTTGAAGATGTTGACGCTTTCACTGAAAAGGCCGTAGCCGAGGGACTCGAAGTACTTAAACCAGTTTCGGATCAGTTCTACGGCGACCGATCCGGGCATTTTAAGGACCCGTTCGGCCATCTCTGGGGTTTCGCGACACACAAAGAAGACCTTACCCCAGAAGAACTTAGCGAAAGGGCAAAAACCGCCCACGGCGGGTAGCGCTTTTCGGTACGTCGACGGCAATTTCCAGCAGATCATTTACGCCAGTGTTGATGTGATGGTCAATGGCCTTTTGGCTGCCTTTATAAATAAAGATCGGGCGGCCGTTCCGGCTGATCGCTAAACTCAGTTCCCGACTTTTTGGTATAACGGGAAGGGGCCGAAGATCTACTTACCGCCTCTTGCCGAAGCTTTGCCGGCGGTGAGCACCCGTATCGTCCGGTCAAGCGGCAAGATGAACAGCCGAATACCGTCGGGATGAAATGCGGCATTCCATCCGCCTCCGCTGATGGGGATGCTGAGCAGGCTCTCGCCGGTCGCGGTGTCCCAGATCTTCACGGTCTCGTCGGAAGAGGCCGAGGCTAATCTCAAACCGTCAGGGCTGAAGCCTGCGCCGTTGACCTGTTCGTCGTGCCCGCGAAGGGTCAGTGGCTTAGATGGCGAAGCGACATCGATGATAGTAATGACTCGGCCCGATGTAGCCGCCAGTCGTTGCGAATCTCTACTGAAATCGAGACTCGTAATCCGCGAGGCGACCGTCGGCACCGTTACGGCGAGTCTTCCGGTCGCGGTCTCCCAGATATTCACGTTGCCATCCGCTCCGCCGGTTGCCGACCATTTACTGTCAGGTGAGATCGCGATGTAGGTGACATCGGTTCCGTGAATAAAGCTTCGGACCTCGCGCCCGGTTTCGGCTTCCCAAAGCTTTGCAGTCGCATTGCTCGAGGGCGAAAGCACATGCCTTCCGTCCGGTGTGAACGCCACCGAGATCAATTGCGGCCCCTTAACGGTCTCGAACGTTCTGATCTCCGCGGCCGAATCCGCGTTCCATAGTTTGATCTTGCCATCATTTCCCACACTTGCGAGACGCTTTTGATCGGGACTGTAGGCAACGGCATTGGCTGACTGTTCCTGGGCGACCCATTGTTTGAGTTCCCGGCCTGAGTCGACGTCCCAAATACGCACCTTGCCAAGCCAGGAGGCCGTAGCGACCCGTTTCCCGTCGGTGGAGAAATCGATGCCGTAGGTGCCGCCGTCCAAGTTCCATGTCGCGTCACCGGTACTTTCCAATGCCCATGTCTTTATCGTTCCGTCGACCGAGCCGGTGTATATCACGTCGCTGCCGTACGCAATGGCATTGATACCCTTGGTGTGGCCCATCAGAGTGGCTTTTTCCTCGCCGGTCTTCACATCCCAGAGCTTTATCGTCTGGTCCGTCGAGCCGGTCGCGATCGTACGGCCGTCGGGCGAGAACGCGACCGTGTTTACCCACTTCGCGTGGCCCCATCCGCGGCCGCCCAACTTGTGGACAAGTTTCCGCGTAGCAGCGTCCCAGATGCGTGTGGCCGAGTCCTTGCCGCCAACGGCCAACATTTTGCTGTCCGGGCTGAACGCAATTCCCTGGCCGGCCTTGTAAACCTCGTCACCCTCGGTCTCAAGCGTCTCTGCCTCGCCCCATTTCGACGTATCCCAGATCGCGGCCATTTTATCGACTTCCCATGAGGCGACGGCGAGATACTTGCCGTTCGGACTGAAGGCGATGTTTACAAGCGGCTTCACGCCATACTCGAGCTTTTTAATGGATTCACCGGTGCTTGTATCCCAGATCTCGACGATCCCCCAAACACCGCGAGCTTCGTTTCGGTCCCAGGAACATGAGGCGAGCATCCGGCCGTCGGGGCTGAACGCCGCGGCTGTAATTCCTTTCCCGTTGCCCTTGAGACGTTTCAGTTCAGTTTTTGATTCGACGTCCCAAACAATGACGGTGTGACCCGAGAACGCTGCAACCAACAGCTTCCCGTCGAAACTGAAGGCCAATGATTGGGGAGAAAGTTTCGGATCCGAAAATCGGAAAACCTCAGCCATCGTTGTTGCGTTCGAGATCCGTATGGTGCGGTCGGCGGTTGCCGTGGCGATCGCCTTTCCATTCGGACTGACAGCAAGGGCGGTCACGGGCGCCGTTGGGAAGTCAAAGGATCCAACGTGCTGATTAGCCTTTGCACGGAGGTAGTTCCATTCCCAGCCCCGGAATTGGACCGGAGCAGCTGTCAGCCAGCGCTTCGCTTCAGCGGTTTCGCTGAGTCGAAGGGCGTTGTTTGCAGCCGCGATATGTGCAAGGTATGAGCGGTATTCTGGACTATTCCCTTTGTCCGCAAGCTGGCCCGATCCAACGGTCGTAAGAAGCAGCAACGACAGGGCCGCGATCGCGGATCTGAGGCCATTTCTCGACCACAAAGGTCTGAAAGGATCTAAATTGACATCGAGCAGCGAGATTGATATCGTGCGAAAATTCACTAGTGACATGATAGCTAAAGAAACACTCGACTTTCTGCAAAAACTACAAAAAAACAATAATCGTGAATGGTTTACGGCAAACAAAAGCCTTTACGAATCGGCCAGCAACAATATCATTGCCCTCACTGATCATCTGATCGGGCAGCTCGCGAAGTTCGACCCGGAAGTGGCGGGACTTGATCCGAAGTCGTGTGTCTTTCGCATCTACCGGGATGTTCGCTTTTCAAAAGATAAGAGCCCATACAAGATCAACCTCGGTGCCTATATCAGCCCGGGCGGCCGCAAGTCGATGCGGCCGGGTTATTACTTTCATATCCAGCCGGGCCAGAGTTTCATGGCCGGCGGAAAACATCTTCCCGACGGTCCCGAGTGTCTGAAGATCCGGACCGCGATCGCCTACAACACCGCTGAGTTTCTGAAGATAGTCGAAAAGAAGTCTTTCCTTGAGGCTTTCGGCCAACTCAGCGGGGAACGACTTCGATCGGCTCCGAAGGGCTTCGATCCCGAACACAAGGCGATCGAATACCTAAAACTCAAAGAGTTCATGGCGTTCACGGAATTTCGCGACGACAAGTTTGTGACCTCGCCAGAGTTCCCAAACTTGCTTGCCAAACTTGCCAAGGAGATGTATCCGCTCATCAGATTCCTTCGCAGGGCCCTTGGATAGATCTCAATGACAGCGGCCGTGAGACTCCTTAAGAAGTTCGACCAGATCACGATCGAAGGTCGAAGCATCGGTCGCAACGACCATGTGCGAGATCCGCGGCATCGGGCCCGTTAGTTTCGCTTTTTCGGCCTTGTCATCAAATGGTCGCTCACCGAGGTCGAGGCCGATCCGGAGCTCTTTCGGCTTGATATTGATCGCCGCGAACTCTCGATTTTCGAGGATCGAGACGTACGTCTTTTTCGGCAATACGCTGGATTGAGGAAAGTTCTTTTTCACGAAGGCGATGAACTCCTCGAACAACGGCCGCATTTCTGCGGCTTTTGCGAATTGATTATCAAGCAGATCGTCGGTGCTTCCATACACAGGGTTCCCGCCGTTTGCATGAATACCCGCCAGAAGCGATGCGTTCATATGTCCAAATCCGTGGTCGGACTTGAGCCACGCGATCACGTCGTTCCTTTTTTTGCTTCCGAATCCATCGATCGCCTTCATCCACCCTTTCAGGTCATTGCCAGTAGACTTGGCCAGACCGTCGATAAATTCCTTTTCAATTTCACCAGATGTTTTTTGTGCCATGTTATTTTCAGTGCCTCGACATCTACCTCCAAATTCCAAGGATCAATCCTATCACTGCAAAATAAACGACGATAAAACCGCAGTTTATGGCAATGTACTTGAATGACCGCTGTTCAAAAAGGGCGATAATGATGAACATTCCGACAACCCAAATCGCCGCAAGTAGCCCGGCAGCGATGCCCCATTGCCAGGTCGTCCCCGGGGCTCCCAGAAAAAAGGCCAGATTGTACGACAGGATCCATGCTATCAAGAACGATAAGCCGAAATTCTTGATCGGGTTCGCCTTTGCGAGCTGTTCATCCGTTAGGCCGTTCTCGGCCTGCCAGGGCTTCGCAAAAAGAAGCGGCGACCACCAGAATGCCCCGATGACCAAACTCATCACGGCACAAACGAATACTGCGATGTGATTGATGTAAAAATTTTCCATAGGCGGCCATTCTAGAATTCAAGGCTTACTTTCGTATTGGAAAAAATTTACCTACCCGACAGGGACGTAGTTCTGATAATTCGTGTGGATCTTCGAATACTGCTCGGGAGTAAAACCTGAAAAGTGCTTGAAGTCGTTTATGAAGTGCGCCTGGTCGTAGAATCCGCATTCCTGGGCGATCATGTCCCACTCGATCGAGGCGGCGGCATCGATCGTGCGGATCGCCTTCTGAAATCGCATGATCTTCAAATACGACTTTGGTGTAATACCGATGTGCTTGCGGAACATCTCGGCAAAGTGCTTCTGTGAGTAACCGATCTTGTCATTCATTCGGGCAATGCTGATCCGGTCCGGCCGCTGAGTCATTTCTTCGACCGCGAAAGCGATGCAGGGATTCACATTCAGAACCGACCTAAATTTCGCGATCAGATAACCTTCGACGATCTGGAAGCGTTTAACAATGTCTTTCTCGTCAAGAAGTTTCTCCCTTAGGTCGCCGAGTTCACTGCCCCAGATCAGGTCGGCATCGACAACGCAATCAGCGATCTCTTCCATCGGAAATGGAAAGAATGGTGCTGCCATACCCTTCTTGAACGCAATGACCATCATTGCCGCCCCATTCCCCGAAGGAATGGTGATCGGCTCCGTCCGCAGGCCCGAGGCCCATACGTGATGGCAGGCCTGGATCTCTTTCAAAGTGTTGTTGTCGTAGATGAACTGCGGCGTGTCATGAAAATCGATCAGTATCTCCGTGTCGCCGTTTGGCAGGAACCGGTCGACCGCATGAGCATGCTCGACGCGCTCAAAATAGATCAAGACGTCTATAAATTTATCGAGCGGTGCTCGCGGGATGTGAACCTGATAGATCATACCGGAAGGCATTGTCGGGCTTTTTCATGATTCCCGCAAGCTTTCGCTTTTCCTCGCTCATGGGAAAAATTGCTTTTCGGCACTTTTAATTTAAGGCGTACATCGGCGTGCCCTGTACCCGCTAGGGCCTTGCAAACGGATTTGTGATGAACATAAGCAGCCCGGTCAGAATAAAATAGGGCACGATGACGGCGGCCCCCGGATAGTCTTTTGCCAAACGCTGGCCGAAGAAAAGCGATAGAAGCGAAGCCGCGGCGGCGACCGATGACCAAAATATGATCACCGTGGACGACGAGAAAAGAAAATACACGATCCCGACTGCAGCAAGAAGCCCGGAGGCGAGCTCCATTATCGTAATGACCGCAAGAAGGGCCGGGACAAAAGTGGCCAGCGGCGTCTTCGAGAAGTGGCCGGTGAGCCATTCAAGGTTGCCCTTCCTGTCGAATACTTTGTCGAGGCCGGACTGAATAAACAGCACAGCGACCATCGCTGCCGCGAATACTGCGGGAAGGTTTCGCCCTATCTCGTCAAAGTTCACCGCGGTTACCCTTCCTTACCATTCTCAATATCAACGATCTTCTCGACACGCCGCTGGTGGCGGCCGCCTTCGAACTCCGCGTTAAACCAAGCCCGCAGGATCTCAGCAGCCCGGCCGTCATCCAGAAAACGGGCTGGAAGCGCGAGCACATTCGCGTCGTTGTGTTCGCGTGCAAGCCGGGCGATATCCGGGCTCCAGGCGACGGCGGCGCGGACCCCTTTGATCTTGTTCGCCGCGATGGCCATACCGGTACCCGATCCGCACAAAAGAAGTCCCTGATCGGCTTTGCCGTCGGCGACGGCGCGTCCGACCTTCGATGCGAAATCCGGGTAATCGACGGAGTCGCTGGACGCAGGCCCCAGATCGTCGAACTCGATCCCGAGCTCTTTTAGAAGGGCCTTAACCTTCTCTTTTTCCTCGAAGCCGGCGTGGTCAGCGGCCAGAGCGATCTTCTTCACCATATATACCGAGATTCTATACCTACTAGTTCGCTTACCAAAACAGGCAGTCCCAGCTTCGCCGAGTCCGGGCATACAGCGGGATCAAAATGCCGCTGCGTGTTCGAAAGTATTGTTAATGCGGCCCGGAATTCATATAATCGGGTACGGGCGGCCATCCCTTCCTTCGGAATGAAATTTCCTCTGTTCAAGTTCATTTCAGTTTTGTCGATAGGGCTCATTTTGTCTGTTCCGTTGGCGGCCCAGGATTTTCTTCCAGAGCTGGTCAAGCGGATCAAGCCGTCGTCGGTGGCGATCGAGACCTTTGATGCTCGCGGGAATTCCGTCTCGCGGGGCAGCGGCTTTCTGGTCGCAGCCGACCGGGTCGTGACCAATCGCCACGTGATCGAGCGTGCGTCACGCGTCGAGGTCCACCTGGTCGACGGCAAGAAGTTCCCGGCCAAGGGCATCCTCGCGATCGACGGCGAGGGCGATCTCGCCCTGCTCAAGGTCGATCTGCCGCCCGGGCTGGCCGCCGCGTTACCCATATCTCGGGCCGTGCCGCAGGAGGGCGAATCGATCGTCGTGGTCGGCAATCCCTTCGGCCTGGAAGGCTCGGTCTCGAACGGCATCGTGTCCGCGGTCCGCGAAATTGCCGGCTACGGCAAGATCATCCAGATAACGGCCCCGATCTCGCCTGGCTCCAGCGGCTCGCCCGTGGTAAATATGTGGGGCCAGGTGATCGGCGTCGCCACGCTTCAGGCGGCCGAGGGGCAGAGCCTGAATTTCGCTGTCCCGGCCGAGCGGATCCTGCAGATGCGTGTGACCGACCTTAAAACGGTCGCGTCGCATGCCGCCACGGCCCAGCGGGACAAGCGGGCCGCGGCCGAGAGTGCCTTTTCGCAGGGCGTCGTCCTGCTGTCGCGGGACGATTTTGCCAGGGCGTTGCCGTATTTCGAAAAGGCCGTCGATGCCGACCCGAATTACGCTGAAGCGTGGTATCAGGCCGGTTACGCCTATGGCTTCCTGGGCCGCCATGCCGACGCCCTCAAAGCTTCGAAGCAGGCGGCGAAGCTGCGTCCCGATTGGGCCGAGGCCCACGTGAACATCGGTGCCTCTAACTTTGCCCTCGGCCAATTCAAGGAAGCGGCCGATGCCTATCGCCAGGCCATCCGCATCGAGGACGACAGTGCCGACACCCAGTACGGGCTTGGCCTGAGCCTGGAAAAGCTGGGCCGCACGGACGAGGAGGCCCTTGCTTACCGGCGTGCCCTTGCCCTGAACCCCGGCCATTCGGGAGCGATGGAGCGGCTCGGGCTGGCCTATGTGAAGCTGAAGCGCCACGCCGACGCACTGGCCGCGTTCGAGCAGCTAAAGATCTATAAGCCGGAGGCCAAGACCTATAACTACATCGGCGAGAGCCTGTTCGAGCAAGGCAAGACTGAAGAAGCGAGCGAGGCTTTTAACACCGCCGTCAATTACAACCCCGATCTCGACGCCGCCCGTTTCAATCTCGGCCGTGCTTACGTGAAGCTGGGCAATATCGCGATGGCCCGTGCCCAATACGAGATCCTCCGTGCCGCCCGCTCCGATCTCGCCGACCGCCTGCTCGTCCTTATCGATCCCTAATTTCTTTGCCCCAAGCCGGGACAGGAAAAGCACACTTCGGGTATACTCCGCGACGATAAGTATCTGTGAAAGAACGTCTTACGCGGGTCCGCCGACCGGCCGCGTTCTGCTGTTGTCCCGCTTGTCCCACGCCGGCGCAACACTAAAGTGGGATATGCAGATCATTGCAAACATTGGGTTTATCGCAAAAACGACCCTTTGTCCCACCTAATTTGCAAACACACACGGCTGGAGCGGTTGCTCCAACCTGGGACGACGGCTTTTTTCGCCTCTCAGCCTTCCAAAATTTTCAAAGAACCCGCCAAAAATCGGCATATCATTGTAGCACAGTTGTCCCATCTGGGGGCAATTATTTTATCCACGGCACAATTTGGACAGTATTACCCTTGAGAATGAGGCTCACGATCTATGAGTTAGATCAGAACAGATCCTTAGATCTATTAACACAGAAGCCGAATAAAACCTTCTTGCTCGAAATGTTTGTCAGTTGTGAGTGCTTCGGTGATCCCGCGTTCGCGCAAGACGACGAAGCTGGCCGCGTCGCAAACTGAGTATCCTTTGTCCGGCCGGTCAGCTAGCAGGGCGACGGCCTGAGAGTGGATCCGCTCGTCCACCCAGACGATCTCGATCGCGTCGTCGGCCAGCACATTGAGGCTGAATTCAATTATTTGGGAGCGACGGATGCCGCGAATTTCGGCGAGTGCAGTGTATTCGGCTAGAACATAACTGGTCGTGATCCGCACCGAGGCGTTGTCGTAAAGTTTTAGAGCAGCTTCGTGGAAGGGCTCATCGCTTTCATAAAGGCAAAGGAAACCGGAGGTATCGATAAGCATCAGTCTTCATCGTCGTGCGCGTCCATGTAAGACCGGGCAAGATCGAAGTCGATCTTTTCGTTATGATCGAGTTGGTCATACTCGACCAACACCGGCGACCGGCCTTTCCAGGTGCCGAATGCCGATCTCAGGGCCCCCTTTCGGCCCTTGACCGAGCCGTGGGGCTGAATATCGCGCACGATCATTTCCGCCAGCTTAAGGCGGTCCTCCTCCGAGAGTGGAAGTATCGCGTTCGAATAAATTTCCTTCAAAGTCTGCATAACCGGCCCTCGTCCAGACCAGCTTGGATTATATCACGCACCGGCAAGACGCCGGGGATGATACTCATTGTATGTTGATCGGCTGCATACAATGCGTATAGGTTGAATGCTCCGCTCCCCTGTTTTATCGGCACCCGTGCTGCTCGGTATTCGCGCCAAGGCGGGACAACCGAAGCCCGGGGTTGCGGACCCGTTGCATATGCACAACCAGGCCCTGATCGAGGACTTCGGCCAACGCATCCGCGAGTTACAAACTCCCCTCCTGCCTGAGGAGGGGTGGATGCGAAGCAGACGGGGTGGTGGGAGCCGCGGCCTCTCACAGGAAAAACTCGCAGAATTAACCGGCTTCCACCGCACCTACATCGGCATGGTCGAGCGCGTAATGTTGAATAAGGACTCGATTATTTGGAGATATAACGTTTATTCATTAGCTCATAGTCGGATGTGAGCAAAGGCTTTCCTTTGAATGATCTATTCCTAAACAGGTGCATGAATGCACGGATGAGCATATCTTCGATCTCAACTCGAAAAGGTTCTAGCGCGGGAGGTAGGACATCATATCGGAAGTGGGTCCAGTTCGGGATCTCTAATCTCTTTCCACGTAGTCGAGATTTTAACGAGATTGCTTCACCAACGTAAATTTGATCGTTGTCTTCATCGAGAAGATAATAAATCACGTTCTTGACGTCGAAGTGCTGTTTCAGCTCGGATTTTGGACGCCACTTTTCGGACAGAATTCGTTTCTCCCCTTTATTTTCGACCTCGAGCTCAATGCTTCTCAAGATAGTTGAATCAACGATCTTCTTGAATAAATATGAAAAATGGGGGCGTTGACGATAGTGAGATGTGAAGAACAGTTTGTTTTGGTTCTGATCGTATTCAATGTCTAGGAACTCCCAAAATGGAATCACGTCTTCAATGTTCTCCCGGGTTTCGTCGTTTGCATACTCTCCAAGTTTGAACTCTAAATCACGCATGAAAGTCATGGCATAAACGTCCTTGAGAATGCTCGTCAGATCACTTTCATAAGAGATCCTATATAAGTTCTTGCGAGTCTTGTGGCCCGTTATCCATCCGGCGTATTCCTTGCTGTCAAAGAAAATCGGAACAACACTCAGCGGATCCTTCTTGTTGAGAACACCTTTAAATCGTGCGGGTATGTTCCAAAATCCTACGAAAGAGTTTGGAATGGTTATCATCTGTTCGTTGAAGATCGACCCATCGACTTTCTTCCGCCAAATTGGGAAATGGATATTCTGGCGCTCCAACTTGAAAACACGATTCTCGCGCGCATCAGATTTTTTCGCCTTCGGCATTAGTCGTTTATTGGGTGAAGTTGCAATGCGGTGCCACGACCCTTCTCAATTCTGCTCGTATTAAAATTCATATCTGCGAAGACGAGGAAGAAGAGTCTAAGCGAATGTTGAGGTCTGAGAACTTCGACGAAGTCGTCATAGTCATCACATATGGACTCGAAAGTCATCGTAGAACCATCGAACTGAAACTTGTTCTTAAACTCGGGAGTTTGGGTTATCACCAAGAAATCGATTATTTTTCTAACATGTGCCTCTCGATAAAGCTCTAGAAATTTACCGGAAGTATCGTTTCGGTGTTGGAACATCCAGGAAATGCCATAGATTTCGGAAACTTCCGCAGCTAGACGGATAGTGCGATCGTCAAATTTACGCTTGATCGTTCTGCTGAGAGTATTCGCAAGCGACACGTCAGCACTGTGCGAAACTCTCTCTAACCAAACGTGATATACCTCGTCTTCGCATGTCTCGAGGTATTGCTTGGCTCCCTCTCCGAGGAAGTCCTTTTCACGAATCCCGCCCGATGTTCTCTCGTACGTCCAGTACTTCATTCACCTAACCTCCATCGCTCCGCTAAAGTTCGACCGACAATCTCAACAATTCCAACCACCAGTGCATTTCCCATAAAGAAGGCCCTTTTTACGTCAGAGATGCCGTCTAACTTCGTATGTCCCGGCGGAAACATATTTAGTCGTTCGAGTTCCTCAGGAATTAAGCGTCGGAGTTTGACCTCGTTTCGTTCCTTATTCCCAACATCCACAACGTGCTTGAAGCGAGAAGGTGTAGAACCGCCCTCGCCCGTAATGATGGTCCTCGAAGGCCTCTCAGTGGGATCCGGAAACGCCATTGGGCCCTCGTTGTAGTGGTAGACGAAGCCAGATTTGGACTTTCTAGGATTATCCTTCTTTGCTCCCTTCAGGTACGTCCATGTGTCCAAACTGTACGGCTCAAGAAAATAAGACGGGTCAATCTGAAAGTCACCATTCCGATAAATGATGTCACCAAGAGTTTTGATTTTCCCTCTGAAATCGGGTTCGGTGCGGATTGTGTGGACGCAACGGTCGATCATTATGCCTGAGTTCTCAAACGGGCTGTGGTCAGCACTTTTCAAGTTTGGTCCGTCGTCATAAACGTTCATTGGAAATCGTTCTGAAATTACATCTAGATCCCCCTGAATACTGAAGCTGGTTGCCAAGAAATTTTGGGGATTGCTCACAGGAAATGCCTGAGCGAAGATCCCGTCTCGGATTATCCAAGCCATAGGATCCGTGATCTTGAACAGTTCTTTGCCGATTTGAGAATTTCTACGATAGGCCAAAATGAAAATTCGGCGTCGTCGCTGCGGCATGCCGTATTCCGCAGCATTAATTACGCGCCATTCAAGTGCGTATCCCAAATCACTCAGCGACGCTAACATTACCGCGAAATCTCGGCCGCGTTGTTGCGCTGGTGACTTAAGGAGTCGATCCACGTTTTCGAGAAAAAGTACCTTGGGTTTCCGCTTTTTCTCCGCAAGTATTCGATGGATTGCCCACCAAAGGACGCCCTTCTTTCCAACTAATCCTTCTGCCTGGTTAAGGGTCCGCGCGACTGAGTAGTCTTGGCATGGGAACCCTCCGACGAGAAGGTCGTGATCCGGAATTCTCGCAACCGGATACTCCATGATGTCCTCGTTGACATGACCCTTATCGGTGAATCTAGCAACGTAAACGTCTGACGCATGTTGAACTTTGGTAGACGGCTCCCACTGATTCGACCAAATGACCCGATATGGACTATCAAATCTCTTTTGATAATCCGACGTGGCCGAGCGACCTTCGTATCCTTCGAGCCCAATTCTAAATCCGCCGACGCCCGCAAACAGCTCGACGACCTTAATCGAATTATTTTCATTCTTACTTGGCATTAAGCGCTCGTTCTATCCGGCCGATAAAGGTTGGAAAACCGATGCCGATCGCTATGCAAAAAGCGCGGAGTTCGACGATGTCGAGGCGGCGTTCGCCACGTTCGACCTTGCTTACGAAACTCTGTGTCTGTCCAAGCTTCTGGGCCACGTCGGTTTGTGTTAAACCCTTTTCCTCGCGGGCTTTCCGAAGCTGTTCGAGAAAGAGGGAGTATTCCTTCGTATAGATAGATTTTTCCATCGGTGATTTTCTGTTAGAGGCAAGGTATAGTCCGATTTCGAATAGTCCAAAACGGACTATTTAAGGGAAGGTCGGCGATCGTGGACGAGGTTATCCGAGAGTCCGGAGGATCCTGTTCAGGGTGGCGGAGAACCGTTTCTTCAGGTCACATTCCCAGACGGTGATCACCTTCCAGCCGAGGCGGCGGAGTTCTTTGCGCTTCTGTTCGTCGCGGGCGACGTTGCGTTCGAATTTGGCCGTCCAGAATGCTGTGTTGGTTTTCGGGAGCGGGTACTTACATTTCGGGCAGCGGTGCCAGTAGCAGCCGTGGACGAAGATCGCGGTCTTTTTTGAGACAAAGGAAATGTCGGGGCGGACGCTCGGAGTGCGGACTGCGGACTGCGGAGTGCGGAATTTGATCCGGTAGTTAACGCGATAGCCTCGGTGGCCGGCGTGCCAGAGGGCACGGCGGAGGAGGAGTTCGGGTTTGGTGTCCTTTGGGCGGTTGGCGCTCATCACCCGCGAGACGGCCTCGCTTTTGGGAACGGGTGAGCGTTTGTCGCGGATGTACACGGGATAATTGTAAATGGGGAATGGGGAATGGTGAATCGGAGGTCAATCGTCGCGGACGCGACGCGGGATCGTGGGCTGGGACCCGTTCCGTGGGTCAATACCCACGGCTACATTGAATCGTCGCTATGCGACGAAAAATATTAATCGGGCCATAGCTCGAGGGGTTCCCATTTTGACCAGACGAAGGCGGTGTCGGGGTCTTCGAGGACGTCGGAGGCGGTGAGGCCGTCCCAGAGATCGTCGTTGCCGAAGCCTTGGGAGCGGATGTCGAGGAGGCCGGGAGCGTCGCCGGCGTAGCCGTCGACGAAGAGCAACGCGACTTCGCCGCGGGTGAGCGGGATGCCGCCGCCGGCACCGGTTCGCGGACGGGCGAGGATTGTTTGGACGACGTCGGAGGGCTCCTTGATCTCGAATTCTTCCGGAACCTTTTCGTAACCTCGGCGAAACAGATATCGGATATCGTCGATCGTTTTCGCGATTGCTCGCAAGGTGATCGTTTCACCGTACTTTCTTACGATTTCAACTTGAACTCCCTTCCTTTTCAGATTTCGCTTTTCGCTGCTCGCCCGGAAATCAGGTAGGCGGCTTTGCCAAAGCTCCTCAAACGTCGCAGTTGGGACGGTTTTTTCGAAGATAATAGGCCGCATGCGTCGAGTGTTCGTAGGCGTTCAACGATAGTCCACAATCGAATATTCTGTCGCCCGCTGAAGCGGGCGATGGAACTTCTTGGGGATGCGGACCCCGGGTTTCACCCGGGGCTATTTTCTGCCGCCCTTTCAGGGCTGGGGAAGAGTCTTTTAAGCTGGCAGCGGTGCCAGTAGCAGCCGTGGACGAAGATCGCGGTCTTCTTTGAGACGAAGGAAATGTCGGGGCGGACGGTTGCCGCGTGGCGGAGAGAACCACCCCGTCGCCCCAGAGCGGGCGACACCCCTCCTTCGTAAGGAGGGGAGCTTTGGGAAATGCGGAGTGCGGAATGCGGAATGCGGAGTGCGGAAGGGAGTTTGATCCGGTAGTTAATTCGATAGCCTCGGTGGCCGGCGGCCCATAGAGCTTTGCGGAGGGCGATCTCTGGCTCCCACCACCCCGTCACCGAAGCGGTGCCACCCCTCCTCTGGCAGGAGGGGATCTAGTTGAAGCGGTTGGCGCTCATCACCCGCGAGACGGCCTCGCTTTTGGGAACGGGTGAGCGTTTGTCGCGGATGTACACGGGATAATTGTAAATGGTGGATGGTTCATGGGGGAAGAGGGACGAGTGACGAGTGACAAGTGACGAGTGAGGTCACCACCCCCGGCCTTCGGCCAACCCTCCTAAGACCAGGAGGGGAGTTAGCTTGGCGTGGAAATGGTGAATGGTGGATCGTAAATCGTGAATCGTAAATCGTAAATCGTAAATAGCGAAGGAAGCGGGGGCGGAGAGGATAATGGACAATGAGGGAGATTGAGTTGCGGGGCCGGGGGCGATAATATCTCGGAATCAGCTTGTAAACGAGTTTGAGATGGCTATGCCCGCATCGGGGACCGTGCGGGAACGGGATATGGAACTTACATTTGCGATAACGGGGGCTTCCGGGACGGTCTATGCACGGCGGACGCTGCAGCTTTTGGCGGACAGCGGGGTGGTGGAAACGATCAACCTGATAATGTCCGGGACGGCGGCGACGGTGGCCCAGGTGGAGATGGGTGTGAACCTGCGGAACCCGGCTTTGCACGAGATAAACGACTGGCTAGGGCTGGAGCCGGAGTCGCGGCTGATCCGTTATTGGCGTCTGGACAACCTGGCGGCGAAGCCTTCGTCGGGGTCTTATAAGCAGGCGGGGATGATGATCGTGCCGTGCTCGATGGGGACTCTGGGGGCGATAGCCAGCGGTGCGGGCACGAACCTGATCCACAGGGCGGCGGACGTGACTCTGAAAGAGGGCCGGCCGCTGGTGCTAGTGCCGAGGGAGACGCCCTATAACTCCATCCACCTGGAGAATATGCTGCGGCTCTCGCACGCGGGTGCGAGGATACTGCCGGCAAGCCCGGGGTTCTATCACCGGCCGACGTCGATCGAGGAACTCGTGGACCACCTCTGCTTCCGCATCCTGGACCAGTTCGATATACCGCACTCCAAACGGACGCAGTGGACGGGGGAGGAAGTGGAAGGATGAAGGATGAAGGCGGAAGGCGGAAGCGTTTAATGGATAGTGGAGAATGGACAATGGACAATGGGGAGAAGGCGGGTCGTCAATTTTGAATCTGGGATTTGAAATTTGAAATTCGAGATCTGAGATTTCGAATTCGGAACTTGGAATTTGGAATTTGGAATTTGGAGCTTGGAACTCGGAACTCGGAATTCGGAATTCGGAATTCGGAACTTGGAATTTGGAACTTGGAATTTGGAATCTGGAACTGGGAACTTGGAATTTGAATGCTGAAGCAAGTGTTTAGAGCGGTTGTGTTGTTGGTTGTTGCGGCGGCGGGGGCGGTAGGGCAGGAGCGGTTTGTGCGGCCGGTGGACGGGGCGGCGAAGGACGCTTCGTTTGCGGCGTTCAGGACGAAGCTGATCGCGGCCGCGGAACGCAAAGATGCGAACTACATCATCGGGATCCTCGACCCGAATGTGCGGCTGAGCTTTGGCGGCGACGAGGGCGTGGCCGATTTTCGCACGATGTGGAAGATAGGCCAGAAAGATTCGCCGTTCTGGGGCGAGTTCCTGGCGGTGATCAAAAACGGCGGCTCGTTCTCCGGTGAGGGCCGGAACAAGCTTTCGCTGTTTACGGCACCTTACACGTTCAGCGACTGGCCGGACGACATCGACGGCTTTGAGTACCAGGTGATCTTCGGCAACCGCGTGAACCTTCGCGAACGGCCGTCGATGAACGCTCGCGTCATCGGCCAGCTTTCGTACAACGTGGTGAAGGTGGACGACGCGGGCTCGGTAATGAAGCCGGACGGCGAGGGGCTGGATTGGGCGAAGGTCGAGACGCTCGGCGGCAAGAGTGGGTTCGTTAAGGCCGAATTCGTGCGGAGCCACATCGACTACCGGGCCGGTTTCGAGAAGAAGGGCGGCGTTTGGAAAATGACGTTCTTTTTGGCGGGAGACTGAGGGGAGGGACGAGGGACGAGTGTCGGAAGGGTGAATGGATAATGGACAACGGACAATGGAGAATCGGGAATTGAACGGGGACGAGGGACGGACAGGTAAATGGTGAGTGGTGAATGGTGTATTGAACCGGATGAGGGACGAGGGACGAGGGACGAGGGACGAGAGACGAGAGACGGAATAAGTAAAAAGTGAAAAGTAAAAAGTGAAAAGGAGAAGGGGAAAAGTAATAAGCGAAAAGTAATAAGTAAGAAGTGAAGAGAAAAGTGAAGAGTGAAGAGTGAAGGGTAAAAGGGGGGATACGGTCGGGCGGTTTTCGGACCGGGTCCGGGATTATGTGAAGTACCGGCCGGGATATCCGCCGGAGATGCTGGAGTTGTTCCGGCGAGAGATGGGCCTGCGGCCGGAGCATGTCGTGGCGGATATCGGTTCGGGTACGGGTTTTTCGTCGCGGCTTTTTCTGGAGAACGGCAATCGTGTTTTCGGCGTCGAACCGAACGACGCGATGCGGGCGGCGGGCGAAGAATTTCTCTCCGGGTTTCCAAATTTCACCAGCGTAAAAGGGACGTCGGATGCGACGACACTGGCCGATGCGTCGTGCGACTTTGTGATCGCGGCCCAGGCGTTTCATTGGTTCGAGCCCGAGGCGACGCGTCACGAATGGCGGCGGATATTGAAGCCGGGCGGCTGGGCTGCGTTGATCTGGAACGAGCGGCAGTTGGCGACAACGCCCTTTTTGGCGGAGTATGAGGACCTGTTGTTGCGATACGCTAACGACTACACAAAAGTCAGGCACGAGAACATCGATGAGACCAAGCTGACGGCCTTTTTCCAGTCCGCTTTTCAAAAGGCGGTTTTTCCGAATTCTCAAACGCTCGATCTCGACGGGCTAACGGGCCGCGTACTTTCGTCATCATACATGCCGACGGCTGAAGACCCCCGTTTTTCCTCGATGAATAACGACCTCGCTTCGCTTGTTGCCAAACACGGCGAAAACGGTAATATAGAATTACTCTACGACACCACGATCTACTACTCGCTGTTGTAACTCTATGTCAACGAATTTCGGAGCAAAACCCCAGGTCCAGAACATATCTGTCGCCCATTCTCCCGACTCGGACGACGCGTTCATGTTTTATGGACTCGCCACGAACAAGCTGGAAACCGAGGGGATCAAGTTTGAACACACGCTGAAGGATATCCAGACCCTGAACGAGGACGCCAAGAAAGGCGTCTATGACGTGACGGCGGTTTCGTTCCATGCTTACGCCTACATCGCCGATAAGTACGCCCTATTGCCGCACGGAGCGAGCATCGGCGAAAAGTACGGCCCTATCCTTGTCGCGAACGAGCCGCGGAAGCCTGAGGAAGTCGGCGGGATGACCATCGCGATCCCGGGCGAATTGACCAGCGCCTACCTGGCCCTGCGGATCTACAACCAGGACTTCGAATACAAGGTGGTGCCGTTCGACCAGATCATCGGGGCCGTCAGCCGCGGCGATGTCGATGCGGGCCTGCTGATCCACGAAGGGCAGCTCTTTTATAAGCAGGTCGGGTTGGACAAGGTGCTCGATCTGGGCGAATGGTGGTTCGAAGAAACGGGCCTGCCGCTGCCGATGGGCGGGAATGCGATCCGCCGCGAACTCGGGCCGGAAGTGATGAAGAAAGTTTCGCGATACCTGCACGACAGCATCCTTTATTCGATGGAGAATCGCGAGGACGCGCTCCAGTACGCGCTGCAGTTTGCCCGCGACATGGCCCCCGAGCTGGCCGACCGCTTCGTGGCGATGTGGGTCAACGACCTGACGCTTGATTACGGCGAACGCGGCCGCGAGGCTGTCAGGAAGCTGCTCGACCTCGGCCACGAGAAAGGGATCATCCCGCACAAGGTGGATCTTGAGTTTGTGGATTAGATCGAAGATCCTGGTTGAGATCCTCCCGAAAAGACTTAAAGAGGCGGAGATGAACCTTAGAGCTTGAGCCAGAGCCGGGATATTCACACTCTGCAGCCCGCATTCCGCATTTCACCGCCCCGGTCGCGACCGCCCGGAGGTTCTGGCAAGATAAGTCAACTCTTGACGGTCTTTGAGCATCTATTCAGGAGCGATAGAATAGACTCAAGATAATGAAACGACTATTATTTGGTGCAATTTTGGCTGCCGGGTTGAGTTTTACCGCAGCCTTCGGGCAGACGGCCTCGAACATCACAAGGATCGATCTCGATCAGGCTGAGATCGACCGGATCGTCAAGAAATTCACAAAGAATGAGGCGTTGTTCCGTCAGGCGTTGAATGTCTATGCGTTCAATCGGTATGCAACGATCTCGACGGTCGGGCTCGGCGGGCAGATAACGGGAACGTACAGGCGCGATTCGTACCTGACCTTCAACGAGGCAGGTGATCGGTTCGAGCGGATCCTTCTTGCCCCGGTCTCGACGCTGACCGAAATCTCGGTCACGGCCGCCGACATCGAGAATCTGGGCGGCATCGACCCGTTTGCGATCGAGCCGAAGGTTGTTGATCAGTATAAATTCACGTATTTGGGGAAAGAGAACATCGACGGGCTCGACCTTTATGTATTCGACGTCGGGCCGAAGGTGATGCCCGATTGGAAAAAGGGGAATCGCAAAGTTTTTTCAGGGGCGGATCTGGGTCGAGGACGAGGGCTTGATGATCGTTAAGTCCCGCGGCAAAGCCGTTCCGCAAGGGAAGGAACGGTTCCCGGTGATCGAGACGATCCGCCTGCCTATCGACAATAAGTATTACTTTCCGGTGGATTCTCGGGCGGACGATGAGTTGGTGTTTGATAACGGCCAGGTCGTTAAGATCCGCGTCCGCGTGCGATATACGGATTACAGGCTCGGCCGCACGGACGTGAAGATCATCGATGAGGAAGACGTGATCGACGCGACCGTGAAACCGACGCCGACGCCGGCACCGAAGAAGCCGTAAGTTAGAGATGTGCGGAGGCCCGCATGCAGTAAGCGCGAGATCGATATGTCGAGTATTTCGCCCTTACTTCGTGCGGGCTTTTGCATATGAACGCAAGCGCCGCATTACGCCCTTGCTGGCGCGGGCCCCGGCCGGGGGGGGCGGGCGGGGCCCCACCGCTCACACGGGGCTTCTGCATCGGCGTGCAGTTGTTGGACGGGTCAACGCTATCAAGGCCGTAGTACGTACGTTTGGATCCCCTCATTACTAATTATTAATTAGCTAATTAATAATTAGTAATGGTAGAGCTCGGTTAGGGGCTCGCGGCTATTTGGCCAATTCGGCGGCGATGGCGGAGCGGGTCTTGTTTAAGAGTTCCATCAGGCGGGCGTCCGAGTATTCGTTTGTGTCGATCGGGGGGAGCAGCGTCATCTCGATGGTCCCGGGGTAGGCGACGCCTGTTTTTTTTCCCATCATCCAGTCGGTATTTCTAATCGCGACGGGGATGATCGGGCGTCCTGTTTGAAGAGCGAGGTGAAAGGCGCCTTTCTTGAAAGGGAGAAGTTCGCCGGGCATCGCGCGGGTTCCTTCGGCAAAGACGCCGAACGAATAGCCGCTCTCCATCACCTTGCGGGCCTTGTCCATCGAGCGGCGTGCTCGTTCGGGATTGGAGCGGTCTATTGCGATGATGTTGACGAAATGCATGCCCTGTCCGAGGACAGGAACCTTTAAGAGCTCTTTTTTCCCGACGAGCCCGATCCGTTTTCCGGTGTATCGAAAGAGGGCCGCCGTATCGAGATAAGAACGGTGGTTCGAGATAAATACGTACTCCTCGCCTTCTTTCAGGTGTTCCAGCCCGCTCACCTCGACCCTTGCTCCGCAGGCCTTGAGCCAGGTCTTTGCTCCCCAGAGCGCAAGGGGATAAAGCCAGAGCCGCCGGCGAATGATCCAAAGGAATAGAAGTGCCGGAGTCGCGACGAACAGAAGCATTGCCGACGCGGCCAGCCAGCACCACCAATAGCGAAGTTTGCCCCAGAAACGCGATTTGCTATTCTCTTCGAAAGGAAACGTCAGCTTCTTATTTTCATTTATCCCGAGTTCAAATTCGCCGCCGAGGCGCGGAGACGCATAGGATATTTCTTTATGTTTGTTCGCAATCGCCATTTGATCGATCTAATGCCGGAGAATGTTAATTTGCTCGTTGTGACTTTGCGTCTTCGCGTTAAGAACTGTCTGGCCTGGTGCGGTTTGATTCTACTTCTTTCCGCTGCCGTTGTCGCCCAGCCGCCGTCGCCGCGGGCGGTACTCGGGTTCCACCCGACCGACGATAAGACCATCGCAGACTGGGGCCAGATCACGGATTACTTCACCAAACTGGACCGCGGAAGCGACAAAGTTTTGGTTAGGGAGATAGGTAAAACCACGCTTGGGAAGCCGTTGATCGCGGCGTTCATCTCGTCGCCAGGGAACATTCGCAACCTCGATAAACTTCAGCGTATCAGCCAGAAGCTCGGCGACCCGAGAACGGTCGCGGGCGAGGCCGAGCTTGCATCGCTGCTGAAGGACGGAAAGACGGTCGTCGCCATCTCGTGCTCGATCCACTCGACCGAGATCGTCGCGTCGCAAATGTCGATGAACCTTGCGTATGAGCTGGCAACTGCCGCCGATGACGAGACGCGGGAGATACTCGAGAACACCGTCTTGCTGCTGATCCCGTCGTCGAACCCGGACGGTGTGCAGATGGTCGCGGATTGGTACCGGAAGACGCTCGGGACGAAGAGCGAGGGGACGGCACCACCCGAGCTTTATCACCATTATGCCGGGCACGATAACAACCGCGATTGGTTCATGCTGAACCTGAAGGAAACGCAGGCGATAACGAAACTTTACTGGCAGGAGTGGTTCCCGCAATTCGTTTACGACGTTCATCAGATGGGACAGGCGGGTGCGCGGTTCGTGATACCTCCGTTCCACGATCCGCCGAACCCGCGGATCTCGCCGTCCATCGTGCGCGAGGTGGGGCTGGTGGGCTACAAGATGGCGGCCGATCTGCAGGCAAAGGGCATCGAGGGCGTGGCGACGAACACGACGTTCGATATGTGGTGGCACGGCGGTTTCCGCTCGGCGCCTTATTACCACAATTCGATCGGAATTTTGTCGGAGGCGGCGAGCGCCGACCTGATGTCGCCGGTAACGATCTCGAAAGACCAGCTTCAGCGGACGCGGCCGGCCCGCGGCCTTACATCGCCGCTTGCGACCGACATCGCCCACCCGGATGCGTGGGAAGGCGGCCTGTGGCGGCCGAAGGACATAGCCGAGATAGAGATGACGGCGAGCCGTGCGCTGCTATCGCTGGCGGCGAAATACCGGCACCGATATTTGAAGAACTTTTACGAACTCGGGCGGGCGAACATCCAGCCGGACAAGAACTCGCCGCAGGCATTCGTCATCATGGCTGGCCAGCCGATAGCCGAAACGGTGACGCGGTTCATCGAGATACTGAAGTGGCAGGGCATCGAGGTGCATCAGATGACGCACGAGCTGTGGGTGAAACATTCGCCGACCGAGGAGTTTCACGAGATACCGCTGAACAGCTTTTTGGTCTTCACGAACCAGCCGCAGAAGAACAACATCCTGTCGCTGTTTGAGAAACAGGTCTATCCGAACCGGATAAACGCGAACGGCGAGCCCGATCCGCCGTACGATGTTGCGGGATGGACGCTGCCGCTGCAGATGGGCGTGGAGACTTACGAGATCTGGGACATTCGCGAACTGGACAAATATCGCGGGACGCTGAAAAAGGTAGAGAACATCGACCAGGTGCGTGCCGTCCAGAACTTGGGCCCGAGCGGCGGGCCGTTCGCGAAGTTCCGCAATCCGCTGAGAACGGAGCCGCGGATCGGGCTGTACAAAGGACACGGAAGCTCGATGGACGAGGGTTGGACGCGGTTCGTCTTCGACACGTTTCAGATACCGTTTCGAAGCGTGACCGACGCGCAGATCAGATCGGGCGAATTACCGTACGACACGATCATCCTGCCGGCCGACAGCGAGAATTTCATCCTGCGGGGCTTGAACGCGGAGCGATATCCGGCCGAGATATCGGGCGGGATCGGCGAGGCCGGAGCGGAGAACCTGAAGAAATTTGTTGAGAACGGCGGGAAGCTGGTCTGCTTCGACGATTCGTGCGAGTTCGTGATCAAGCGGTTCGGGCTGCCGGTGAAGAACGTTCTGAACGGCGTAAACAGACGCGATTTCTATAACCCGGGCTCGATAGTGAAGATCGAGATAAATCAAAATCATCCGTTCGGACGGGCAATGCCGCCAGAAGCCGCGGCGTATTTTACGAACAGCTCTGCGTTCGACGTTCAGAGTACCGGCTTAAGCCGGCCTGGCGAATCGGAAAGGCCGCCTGAAGGCGGGACTCAAAACGTTCGCGTCGTCGCCCGATATGCCGAGAAAGACGCTCTGATGTCCGGATGGATGCTCGGCGAAAAGCTGATAAACGGGAAAGCGGCGCTCGTCGAAACCGACTTTGGCCGCGGAAAGATCGTGATGTTCGCCTTTCGCCCGCAGCACCGCGGGCAGAGCTTCGGGACGTTTCAGCTCGTATTTAATGCAGTGGAAAAAAATTGAACGGTCTCCGTCAATTGGACAATGATCTATGTTAGGCGTCGGACGGCACCCGGATCGATCGGATGGACATTCGCGGATTCGTTATCTGTTTGCAGAATGAAGGCTATTCGAGCTCGTTAGAATTGCGCAAGATCTACCCGGTCCTCAGGACACGAGAACGATCCTGACCAGTATATTCGCATCATAGACGAAAGCGACGAAGACTATTTATACCCCTTGGACAATCTGGGTAATACTGAGTCTGTTGGAATACCCCGGCAGTGTAGAGACTCTTCTTTCTCAATTCGCCGGTTTCTTTATTGTTAAATGATTCCTCGCGTTTCTTCTTTCTTCAGCGAGCAAAGGTAAATCTGGTAAGCGTCATTTGCCAGGTGAAGGTCAGGCGTGACCCGACGCTTACCAGTCCGTTGTTTGTGAGATGAAGACGCGAAATCGATTGGGCATCTACGCTGGCGGTGCCCAGGCTACCGAAGCGGAGGTCCGGCGTGCCGTCCGGATGGAACGCCCTAACGATCGCGTATTGCGTGTATCCAGGATTAAGGTTGACCTGCCGATGCCCGGCAAGACAAAGCTTTCCGTCCGCCGTCACAAGAATATCGCTAAAGTGATCAAACGGCCCTAAAATCAAGGTCCCGTTGCCGGCAAAAGATGGATCGCTTGAGCCGTCCTCGTTCAATAGCATAAGCGACCAGCCGGTCAGCACCAGAATCTCCCATTACCAAAGGCGGCACGCCGGGAGTCATACCTGACGCCCTTTTGCCTCGTTCGGCAAGACCAAGGACCTTGCAGCCATTAAAGGGTTGTCTGCCTCGAAGTATGGGACTACACCGATCATGATTCGTCCCTGATGATCAATCGCGGAGGTCGAATCCTGAGAGCCGGCGGGGACATAATCGCCGTAGCCGATGTTCGTCGCGACGGACCCATCGACTCCGAACGAAACATCCAGAGAACCGTCTGGGTTGAGCATTACCGATCTTGCGTGCGAAATTCCGAATTGCGATTGTTCTTTCCGGGTCGAGGTCCCGGCAGTGCGCAGTTCCGGAGGTGAACCCCAAAGCTTTTATCCTGAGCGAAGTGAGTGCCGCTGGGACGGATTTACGCCTCCGATAAGAATTTCCTCGATCTTGCGCGATTCCGCCCGCGTCATGGCCAAGGCATAGCCCCCCCTTTTTCGAAGGAGGAAGACGAGAGGATCGTAATAATGAGGCCCGTTTTGTGTTTCATTGATGAGAGCGGATATTAACTTGTTCGGCAGGTAAGAAGCTGGGCGAAGGCCGGTCCGGACGGAAACCTAGCTTCCATTCCTAATATACGGACAATGTCGGGGATTTTCCAGCAATTTATTGATGCCGACGGACAATCACCGGAAGTATCTTAGATAAATATTGTCGGCAGTTGGTGCTCTTAATGCTTGAAGATTCGTTTGCTGACCGGCGACAAGGACGGAGCAGCCTTACATAGTACCACCGCATGTGGTTCCAATTTGCCGGTAAAGCGTTTATCATTCTAAACATGTTCCTGCGAAGCCTTGCTTTATCTGCCGCAGTTCTTATTTTTTTCTTAGACAGTCTTGGAAACGAAGATCGACGGTTTAGCGTCCTGCGGAGCGAGCCGATGATCCGGATCGGTTTATCTACGAACGCTTCTTCCGCTTCGATCACCACGGGCGATTCGCAACTGGTGGCCTACTCGCCCGACGAGCCCGGGCGCTATCTTGCCACTAATCGAGTTTCCGTTTCGGCACGCGCTTACCGGCCGCCGGAGACGGAAGTGTATCGCTTTGAAGTTCAGAACATCGCGACTTCGGAAGAGGCCGAAGAGGTTGCAAAGGACGTTCGCGAGGCGACCGGCGAGACGGCCCTGGTGAGCGTCGATCCGGCGACGAACACGTGGCGGGTCTGGGTCGGCGGCACATTCGAGACGGCCGAAGAGGCCGATGCGTTCAAGGCCGTTCTCGCCGAAAAAGGTTTCGAGGATGCGGTCGTTGTTGCTGAGAAAAAGACCGTCATCTCTGAGGATGCGGTCGCCCTGTCGCAGCAGCTTCGGACGGCGGGGAAGTCGCAGGTGAGAAGCCTGATCCGTCCGACCGGCGATGTGCAACCGGTGATCGGGCCGCCGTCGGTAGATCCGAACCTTCGCGAAGTGATCGTGAACGGCCCGAGTGAATCAGTAAAATATGCGTCGCTGAAATCGGTGGCGTTCGGGTCGCTGAACGAACGGGCGAACCCCGTCCGGTACAACGGAAAGGCCTATCGCGGGCGGATCGAGGTGTTCGTGAACGCACGCGGATCGTTGACGGTGGTGAATGTTGTGCCGTTGGAAGAGTATCTGCTCGGCGTGGTGCCGGCCGAGCTTTCGCTGCCGCATCTGGAAGCGCAGAAGGCCCAGGCGATCGCCGCACGCACCTACGCGGTCGCGAACATTAACGGCTACGGCACGCAAGGATTCGACATGGTCCCGACGGTCTGGTCGCAGGTTTACAAGGGCGTTTCGATCGAGACCAAGATCGGCACACAGGCCGTTCGCGAGACCGCCGGGCAGATCGCGATGCACGGCGGCAAGCCGATAATGGCGTACTTTACATCGACGTGCGGCGGGCGGACGGAGAATTCGGAGAACATCTTCGATCACGCCGAACCTTACCTTCGCGGGGTCGAATGTTCGTTGGAGGGGCCGAGTCATTTCGAACCTTTCCTGATCAAGACAATGCGGAACCCGGCCAAGGTGCGCGACGATGCGAACCTTGAATTGGTCCATTTGATGTCGCTGATGGCGGTTAACGGTTTTTCGCTGACTACATCGCAGATGACGGACGAATGGTTTGAGGACCCGCCCAGCGAGGGCGAGATCTCGAACTGGCTGAACAATCTTGCTTCGAAGTTCGGCAAGGTTTTCCCGAACGTGGACCGCGATACGGCAAAGCCGGCGAACCTGGCGAAGATCCTTTCGCGTTTTATCTACGAACCCGGGACAGCGGATGCACTCCTGAGCGATTCGGACATCGCTTATCATTTGTCGTTCGACGACGCTTCAGAGATCCCGTTGGACGTGCGTGCGGACATGGCGATGCTGCTTCGCGACGGATATTTCACGCTGCGGCCCGATCTGACGCTCCAGCCGAACCGGCCTTTTTCGCGCGGAAGGATGCTGCGGCTGATCCGGCAGATCTACGAGAAAAAGAAATGGATGCCGACGCTTCAGACCGGCACGACCAAGGCGAGCGTGGACGGCAAACTCGTGCTGCGCAGCGGCCGAAGCGAACGGCAGTTGGCCATCAGGCCGGACGTTTTCCTGTTCAGAAGATTCGGCGGCACGCTGTATCCGGTAAGGGAGGCGGCGATCGTAGGCGGCGAAACGGTCCGCTTCCAGACGGACGGCGGCGGTGCGGTCTGGTACCTGGAGATAGATCCGACCGAGACGCCGACCGTGGCCGAGAATATGTCGCCCTTTACGAATTGGAGTACGACGGTGAGCGCCGGGGCAGTCCAGTCGCGGCTGTCGCGCTACGTTCGCGGCATCGGGACTTTGTACGACGTCAACATCAAACGTAAAGGCTATTCGCGGCGGGCCGTCGAGCTGGAGATCATCGGCTCGAACGGCGTTAAGACGTTGAAAGGCGGCAAGATCCGCTCGGCGCTCCGGCTTCGCGAACAGCTATTCGTCATCAACAAACGCTACTCCGGCGATAAGGTCGTCGGCTACACCTTCACCGGACGCGGCTGGGGCCACGGCGTCGGGATGTGCCAGTACGGGGCCTTCGGCCTGGCAAAAATGGGCGTGAAAGCCGACGACATCATCAAGCATTACTACACCGGAGTCGACGTCATCAAGGCGTACTGAGCCGGATAAATTCCCTTTTCATCCTACCTGTTCGTGTTCGGCTATCGTGCCGATCGCCGATCGGCTTACGAAATCCCGGGCGTGGAATTGCTCGCCCCATTCGGCGGCGGTGACATTACGGTATTCGTAGACTTTTTCGGTATCGTAGCGTGGGGCGTAGCCAGGATGGAGCTGTTTGCGAAGGGAGGCGCGGACGGATGGGTCGGCGCCGTGTTGCAGGAACAGTTTGGCAAACCGGGCGGAACCTTCGCCGCCATGGCGGTTCGCCCAATAGTTCGGCTGCGACACGACGGTGCAGAATAACGGCGTGTGGCCGCCGAAGCCTTCGGCGTCGATGGCGGCACGGGCATCAACGTCGGCGCCTCGTTCGATAAGCCATTCGGCGATCTCGAATTCATCGTAATCGACACAAAGGTGGAGCAGCGTCGTGCCTTTTAGCGGCGTGCCCTGGGTCGCGAGGACCTCATCGTGGCAGCCGAATTCGGGCGGATAGATCTCTTCGTGCGTGAATGTGCGGTTGAGGACGGTGGGGTCGCGTGCGAGGTGTTCTTCGAGCAGATCGATTCGGCCGCGATGGAGCGCTATGACAGGCGTGTCGGGGAATTCTAGGCCGTGGGCCGCGTACATTTCAAGAATGGCGTGCTTTGCGGCCGGGTTGCGGCTGTCGGTCTCAAGCACGACATCGACCGGAGCGATGCTTCGCCCGTAGTCGTCGATAACGCGGGCGCCCACGCGAAGGGCGAATTCGGTTCCCGAAACGCTGAGTGTATAAGCCGGCCCGGCGAGCGCACCGTCGGGCGGGGCGGGCGAGTCCATCATTTTGTGAAGCAGTTCGGCGGTGTCGATCTTGCTCTGAAGAACGGCGCGATCGAGTGCGTGATCAAAGTCGCTCGCGCCCATTTCGGCAAGCATTTTGATGATTTCATTGCGGCCGAGATTGGCGGCATAGCTCATCGGCGGGCCCCAGTTGCACTTTTCGGTGCCGCGAGCGTTCTCGTGGATGAGGTTGGGATGTTTGTGGACGAGTTCACGGACCGCCGCGATATCATCGCGCCAGATCGCGTCGATCAGGTCGCATGCCTGGACAAGCCGCGGCCAGCTTTTGTTTCCGTATGCACGAGCCAGGGCGAACTGAGCGTCGGCGAGTTTGGCGTCGACGGGAGCGGGCGGATCCGGGTGATTGGCGTTGAATTCTTCGACCGCGTCGGGATCGCCGGCGTGAAGCGCGCGGAGCAGATCTTTAGCCTGATGCTTTAACTGTTCGAGATCGGGGCGGACGGGGAGATGACGGTGCTGACGGGTATATTTCGACATTACGAGCCTCCTTCTTTGACGAGGGCCCGACGTCCGCATCTCCGGGCAAAAGGAGGTTCGCTGTATGGAACCTGCTTTGGAAATAATGAATCAGGTGGACTCGGTCCTTCCCGCGAACTGGCGGCGTCCTGCACGCGATGGCGGAAGCATACAATCGCGGTGATGCCGCGTCAAGGTGGCAATCTAAAGACGATCGTACGTCCAGGGTTACTTCTTTGTGAGTTTCGTGTTAAGTGAACCCTAAACACAAAGATCACAGAGTGAAGACACAAAGTGCACAGAGCAGAACGCGACGGGCTCATTTGTGAGGCGATGATTGAAAAGGACCGTTAGTCAAACTATCATCGTCGTGTTCCTTCGAACCTATCAACTCAAAGCCTATGACGACGCTTTCCGCAGCCCTGCTTCTTTTCCTGGTGATGGACCCGCTGGGGAACATTCCGCTTTTTATGACGACGCTGAAGAAGGTCGAAGAGAAGCGGCAGCGGCTGGTGGTGGTTCGCGAACTGCTGATCGCACTCGCGGTGCTGGTGGGCTTTCTTTTCCTAGGCCAATACCTGCTGAGGCTTTTGCATCTTTCGGAGACAGCGTTGACGACCGCCGGCGGGATAATCCTGATGATCATCGCGTTAAAGATGATCTTTCCTCGGCGCGACGCCTCGCTCGAAGAGGACGTCGAGGGCGAGCCGTTCATCGTTCCGCTGGCAATACCTTACGTTGCCGGGCCGTCGGCAATGGCGACATCGCTGCTGCTGATGAGCCGCGAGCCGGGACGGTGGCCGGAGTGGCTATTGGCGGTGTTCATCGCATGGTTCGCCTCGGCGGTGATCATCTATTTTTCGGGATATTTTGCCCGTTTCCTGGGTGAGAAAGGACTGGTCGCCGTCGAGCGGCTGATGGGGATGCTGCTGATCACGGTCGCCGTGCAAATGCTGCTGAACGGCATCGGTGAATTTATAACGAAGCAGGGCGGGGCCTAGGCCCAGAATTCGTCCCAAAGGTGTTCCTGGTGGAAACAATCCCAGCCCTCGATGATCTTTCCGTCCCGGATCGTTACGCGAAGAAGGAGCAGGATGTCGAGTTCCTTGCCGCCACGCTGAGCAGTAATGCGGTCGATGTAAACGCCTCCGTCGTCATCAGCAAGGATGTCTATATTCTCTACACGGAACGTGCCGTTGCTCAAATAAAGGAGCTTGCCGAAAAAACCGAATACCTCGTACTGACCCCGGTGCGAACCGGCAAGCTCGCTCTTGCCCGGAACGTGCCAGACGACGTCTTCGGCGAAATATTGCCCGAGGGCGGGCGTGTTGCCGGACATAAAAGCATCGAGGACACTTCTCATCAATTCTGCGTTCGGATGTTCTGACATAAAAAGTGCTCCATTTTCATTTTAAGTTTTCGGTCGACCGCGAAAGCGTTCGATTCACACGTCCTGTCCGCTCAGCCGCTTTATCAACTGGACCTGTCCGGCGTGATAAAGGTCGTGGGCGGCGACCCCGATGACGAGATCGCGAAAGCTTGTGCTGCTGCCTTTTGGTATCGCGTCGAGCCGCGTGGGCGGAAACGCTGCCAGCGATCCGATCAGAAGCGAATGGTAATCCTTCAGCATTCCGATGTCCGCTTTCAACGCCGCTGCCGAACGTTCGGCCGGACGCTCGAACCAATTCGATCCTTTGAGCCGGAACTTCAATGCCGGATCGCCTGCCAGGCGGCGATATACCGAGTATTTCCAATACGCGGCGTGGACGATCAACTCCCAAATGTTGTGCCGGCCGGGGGACGGGCGGGCCTCGGCGATCTCAAGAGTAAGCCCGCGAATCGAGCCGAGAAGGTTCGTGCCGTGCCACGACCGGCGGCGGAACGCCTGTTCGAGCTGGATAATGAGCAATTCGATCTCGCCCATAGAAAGATCTTGATGTCAGCGATCTGACAGCCCGGTCAGCCGAGCCGCAAAGGACCTAAAGCTCAGGCAATTGGCTCGGTTTGAAGACAAGTCCGCCGCCCTTTTCCGAGGCTCTCATCAGTGCGACCTGATATTTCTTGACGGCCTTGACGGCCTTCGGCGTCGATGCCGAGGCTTCGGCCCGGCCGATCTCTTCGGACAAAGCCCCGATCGAATCGGTGCCGTAATCGACGGCCTCGTCGGTGTCGCGGATGCGACCGACGAGCGGAAAAGGGCCCATCACTTCGTTGAATCGTTCCCAGTAAAGCTCGGTCTGTTTTTCGACAGAATCGGCCTCAAGGCTTTCCCAACGCGGGATCCCGATGGCTTCAAAATAGAGGGCTTCGATGTCCTCCGGATTCAGGTCATAGCCGAGATATTCAAGGCCGTCGTTCCCGTTAAGAAAGATCGAGAGCGAGCCTTCGCCTTTTTGTTCGTTGACGAACTCTTGTTCGAGTTGCGATAATTCCGCCATTTTTCCTCCCAAGATCTGTTTCGGACAGCCGGCCGGCCGGCCACGTTAGCGATCCATTACCGAATGCCGACCGAACCCTGGACCGACTGGATCAGCTTTTCGGTGTCCCACGCGACGCCGTCCTTGAAGACAAATTCCACCTTTTCGATGTCGGTGATGTTCGCGGCCGGATTACCCTTTATCACCATCAGGTCGGCCTGTTTGCCGACGGCGACGGAGCCGATGCGGGCGTCTTCGCCGAGAAGCCTGGCCCCGTTAAGCGTCGCGATCCGGATGGCCTCGAGCGGCGTGAAGCCGGCCTCGACCAAAAGCTGAACTCCGCGATGGTCGCCGAATCCGGCCACAACCCCGCCGTTGCCGGTTGGGTCAAGGCCCGTCACAAGAAGGCCGCCGGCGGCGACGAATGCCCGCTCGAACGCCATCGCCTTCTGGATCAGCGATGCCATCGGTGAATTGCCGGGCGTCCGCGATCGTGATGAAAGATAGCGGATGCGGGCATCTTCGGACATGGTCGCTAGCATTCGCGGCATAAGCAGCGACCGGGCGGCCCCGATGCCGCTCTGTGTGATCGGAGCGTTCGCCTCGAATACGGGTAGGGTCGATGTGATCGCGACCTTTTTCTCAACCAGCTTTTTGATCACTTCCTGTGCTTCGGGGCCATTGACGTCCAGGTTGATCAGGCTCGCCGTGCCGCCCTGCGGACATTGATCGGGTGTCTTGTTGGCAACAAAATCGGTGCTCGCAAAAAGGCCGTGTTCGAGATTGTCGATGCCGATGTCGGCAGCTTCTTTGAAAGTGACGGAACAGAGGTGGCCGGTGACCTTCAGGTTCCGCTTGTGTGCCTCTTCGACGGCGGCACGAAGCTCGGCCCGGCTGATGTTCATATAGGCCTTGAAAGAGGTCGCCCCCTGGTCGGCCCAGAAATTCACCTGCCGGCGGACATCTTCGACGCCGGTCAGCTCGTGCATCACGGGCGTGAACGACCCTTTGCCCTCGAGGTAAGGCGCGGTCACGTGCATCTTTGGCCCGAACATCTGCCCGCGGTCGATGCGGAGTTTTGTCTCGAGATCGGTAAAAGGTGCGACGCTACCCGTGGTTCGGATCGTGGTCACCCCGAGCGCAAGATACAACCGCGGGAAGCTGATCGCCATGTTCGAGTAGATCGGCGGCGAACCGCCCATCGGGAAGAACAAATGGTTGTGCATCCCGACCAGGCCGGGCATGACGGTGTAGCCCGTCAGGTCGATGCTCTCAGCAGTCGCCGGATAGGTGATCGCGGCCGTCGGCCCGATCATCTCGATCTTGCCGCCGCGGATGAGGATCGTTTGATTCTCAAGCGGAGCCGCCCCCGTGCCGTCGATGATGCGGACGTTATTTAATGCGATCAGCGGAGCTTCAGTGCGGATGAACTGGCGGCGGTCGGCCGGCTGGCCAAGGGCCGCAAAGCAAAGGACCGCCAGCAAAAATAAAATCGAGATTGATCTCATAAGTGTTCGGGCTGCACGCTAATTTACGGTGGTGCGCATCATAACACGCGTGACCGCGGGTCTCAACGTGTCTCGGCGGGCGACTTGTTCGCGACCAATTGGAGGAAGGTCATAGCCAGGAACGGAGCGAGAAGCTCCGCGCCGTTTTGGACCATCGGCCGCGGGTAGCCTTAGATGTCTGCCTCGCCCTATCCTCAGGCGGCGTTGCCCCAAACGGCAAACTCGTTTCCGCTGGGTTCGGCGAAATGGAAGCGGCGGCCGCCGGGGAAGGAGAAAATCGGCTTCAGGATGCGGCCCCCCGCATTTTCTACCTTGGCCAGGGTCTCCTCAAGCCGATCGCTGTAGAGAACGATCAGGGCCCCGCCGTTCTCAGTGGTTGACGCCAATTCCGCTTCGTAAAAGCCTCCATCAAGCCCTTCGCCCGAGAACGAAGCGTAGGTGGGCCCGTAATCGACGAACGACCATCCGAACGCTTTTTCGAAGAATGCTTTCGTGGCGGACAAGTCTCGTGAGGGAAATTCGACATAGTTGATCTTTTCGTGTTCAGGCATTCGAGCACCTCGAAATTGTTTAATTCTATAATTCTTCTGTGAATTCCTGGAGGTTAAGTTCGTTACGGCTAATTACCAACAAATCGTTATCGGTGTTCTCATGGTGCCACATCTGAAAGA
This sequence comes from Chloracidobacterium sp., assembly GCA_016716365.1. Lineage (GTDB taxonomy): Bacteria > Acidobacteriota > Blastocatellia > Pyrinomonadales > Pyrinomonadaceae > OLB17. Next base: position 794,950 of record JADJWM010000017.1, read on the forward strand.
AATCGTCCGTGCTCATTCGCTGGTCACGTCCTGTCGGAAAGTTAGGGTCGTGGTAGGAGACATGATGTGCGTCAAAATGAGTCAGGACTATGTTGTGAGCGTCGACGTCTCCCCACCATACTGTTGGGATAACGACACCTGCTTCAACCGCAACGATGTTTCCGGGCACGCTAGAAAATGGTTCTTCCCATTCAACTAGCGTTATCTTATCGTTTGCCCGGCATTCTGCTAATTCGCACTCTACTTCGGAACCAACCTGCTCAATGGGCATATTTGCGATCGCCGCGATCCTATCTATATACATTTCAAGAAGTTCGTTTGGACTTCGAGAAACGAATATTGCATACAGCCCCATTTCCGCCGCCCCAAGACACATTCCCCATGGGATCGTGTAGTGACAGGCCCCCATCGAGTGAGCGATCTGATAAACGTGGTCAAGCTCAATGCGAAGACCGTAATAGGCTAAGGCCATGCGGAGACAGACCGGGGCGCAGGTTACGTCGGAAGGATTCGCCTTATAGTAGAAAGGTATGTCCAAAATGATCCGTTAAACGACCGCTTTACTTAACAAGGTCTGCTTTCTCGGCCGATCTTCTACCTACGCTCGTTTCGACCCGATAGGTATCGGCTATTTACTTTTGGCCCTGGTCGGCATTTTCTCGCGATCTTCTTTCACCCTGAATTTTACGATCTTCCTGATCAGGCCATACGGGATGGGCGAGCTAAGCGGGAACTGGACGGACCCCTTCGCGGTCTTGTATGCGGAAAGTTCGTCTTTGAACTGCTCGATGCCGGATGGCGTCGGGTAGAACCCGATATGCTTGTCGAATGCGGCGAAATGGACGAGATTTCCGTTCAAAACGAATGTCGGTATCCCATAATTGATGGTCTCGCCGGCGTCCGGGGCCGCATCTTTCACGATCCCACGTATCTTCTGAAGAATAGCCTGAACGTCACCGGAAAAACGGGAAATGTATTCGTCGATAGTTTTCGGAGGCTCGATGTCCGATCTTGTTTCACGTGATCTCATTTGTTTTCACTCCATCCGATCGCCGTGTTCCGCAGCACTTGCTTTTCGCGAAAGCAACACCCGCTGGGAAGGGCCCGGTCGGGCGCGATCCCGCCGACGGCTTCATTTTATTCGACAACGGCGGCAGCATCATCCATTCGGTTCCAATCGGGCGGTTCGACGCCGAGCAGGTGGTGGACGAAGAAGTCGAACCGCTTACGTTCGCCGTACTCGCCGCCGGGCCCGTGGCCGGTCCCCGGCAACACGATCAGGTCAAAGGTCTTTTTGGCTTTGATGAGAGCGTTGACGACCTGCATGGTCGAGGCGGGATCGACATTCGGGTCCATCTCGCCGACCGAAAGAAGGAGTTTGCCCTTCAGGCGGTGAGCGTTATCGACGTTTGACGCGGCCGCGTACTCGGTCCCGAGCGGCCAGCCCATCCATTGCTCGTTCCACCAGATCTTGTCCATACGGTTGTCGTGGCAGCCGGCCGAAGAGACCGCGGCCTTGTAGAATTCCGGATGGAAGAGCAGGGCCCCGAGCGCGTTCTGACCGCCGGCCGAATTGCCGTAAACGCCGACGCGGCTGATGTCGTAATATTTGTATTTCGCGGCGACCGCCTTGTGCCAGAGAATGCGGTCCGGGAAGCCGGCGTCGCCAAGGTTCTTCCACGCGACGTCGTGAAACGCTTTTGAGCGGTTCGATGTGCCCATGCCGTCGATCTGCACGACGATAAAGCCAAGCTCGGCCTGCGCCTGCATCTGGGAATAAGGGCTGAACGATTTCGGCACGAACGAATCATGCGGCCCCGCGTAGATGTATTCGATGACGGGATACGTCTTCTTCGGATCGAAATTGGTCGGGCGAATTATCACGCCCCAGATGTCGGTCGCGCCGTCGCGACCCTTTGCGGTAAACACTTCGGGCGGCCGCCAACCGGCCTTTGTCAGTTCGGCGATGTCGGTCTTTTCGAGCTCCATCAACACGCGGCCGTCAGCCGCGCTTCGAAGCTGTGAAACGGTCGGCAGATCCACGCGGGAGAAAGTGTCGGTGTAAAATTTCAGGTCCTGCGAGAGAGTGACCGCGTGATTCGCGTTGCCTTCGGTCAGGGCGGTCAGGCCCGAGCCGTCAAAATTTACGCGGTAATAATGAACGAAATAGGGATCGATGCCGGGCGTCATTCCGCCGGCCCGGAAGTAGATCTGCCGCTTTGCCTCGTCAACGCGATCAACTCCGCGGACGACCCATTGGCCTTTAGTGATCTGGTTTTTGATGCGGCCCGCGTCGTCGAAGAGGTAGAGATGGTTCCAGCCATCGCGTTCGGACATCCAGATCGCTTCCTTTCCGTCGTTGATGTCCTGCCGGAACCGCTTGCCCGAGTAGCAGAAAAAGGTTTTCGGTAATTCTTCGATGACCGCACGCGGCGTGCCCGTGGCGGCATCAACCTCGATCACGCGATACGCCTGATGCCCGCGTTGGTTGTATTCGAACGTAAACGCCCGGCTGTCGCGCCGCCAGACGAGATTCGTCATGTTGTACGGGTTCGGGAACAGGGCGTTGTCGATGTCGATCTGCCGTTTCGCGGCGATGTCGAAAAGCACGGGCTGCTCGATATCGACGGTATCGCCCGGCTTTGCGTACTCGATCGACCAGTACTTCGGCTGCATCTGGTCAAGGGGCGAAGATTCGACAAAATGGATCCGCCGCTTGAAACCCGGCTTGACGCGATAGGCGGCGATCTTCTTCCCGTCGGGCGACCAGACGATGGAGTTCAGTTCGTAGTAATTCCCCTCGGAGCCGTCCGAGCTTAGGGCGAACTCCTGCTTGCCGTCCTTTGAGCGGACGAATACGTTGAAGTTGCGGATGAATGCCTCCCACTGCTTGTCGGGGGAGGTCCTGGGCTCGTCGGTCTGCGGAGGAACGGGAAGGCGAAGCTGTGGCGGCGTGTTGAAACCAGAAGGGACTGGCCCGGCGCGGTCGCATTTGTATGATCTCAGATCGCAACGCCAGCGGCTGCTGTTGGCGTTGAAAACGATCGAGTTTCCTTGATCCGAAAAAGCGGTTCCCTGGCCGAGCGGAAGCCGGTTGGCCTTAAACTCCGTTCCGGCGGCGGACGAGATCGCGGCGGCGAGTTTCGCGTGGTCGAACGCGGGTTGTTTGGCCAGCGTATCGGCATCGACGCGAATTATCTCGCTGCCGTCGAGCACGGTCCGGCGGTACCAAAAACTGTTGGTGCCTGCGATCCAGGTTACAGGGCCGGGCATGTTGGCGACGGCGGATTGGAACTTTTCCTGAAGCGAGCGGGCCCGTTCATAATCGGCAAGCGTTCCTTGCGCAGACGAAGAAACGGCCGACGCCAGGACAAACGCGGCGATAAACCAGTATTTGAGCTTGAGCATACGGAGTTAGGTTTTGAAATGTGATTTTGGTTGATACTAGGTCAACACTTGCCTATTATCAAGCTGGACCGATGAGTAAACTCGCTCGCCTGCTGGCCGTTAAACTTGCCCTGCTGCTACTGTTCGCGGCGGCTGATTCCCAAACCCCGCGGGCCGATGCGGTGGAACGGGGCTCGGCCACGGCGAAGGCCGGTTTCAAGAACGAAGACGAGATCGCGGCGAAATTCAACAACTGGCGGACCGACGCTGAGGCCGCGGTCTGGCTCGCGTTCATGGGCTACAAGTCGGCGGATATTATTGAGGTTTCGGCCGGAAAGCCGCATGGGGAGAAGGCCGACATAGTGGTGCGGGTGCGGACGGCGGCCGGCGAAAAGAGCGAGGGTATTTCGATCAAGCTGGTGAGCACATCGACCGGATTTAACCAGATCGACAAGCGGTGGCTGCGGCAGTACGCGGAAAAATGGAAGATGCAAGCCGAGGTACAGGCGGCGTTGAGGCTCTTCACCGGCGAGGTGAAACCGAACCGGCCTTCGCGTGACCCGCGCCGGATGTTCCTGAACGAGCTAACGGCCGAGCAGCAAAAACAGGTCGTCGATTTCTTTTCGGCGAACAAAGCCGAGATCGTTTCGGACCTGCTTGGGGGCGACGGTGAATTCAAGGCCGGCTGGATGATGGTCGCGCTAAAGTCAACGGCAAAGCCTCGATGGGTGCTGAGAAGCATCGATTACACGATCGATTTTTTCAGCCAGGGCCCGGTTGAGATCACTCGGGCCGGCAACCTGAAGATCGGCCGGATCACGATGCAGCGAAAGGGCGGCGACGGCGGGCGCGAGACCGCCAACCAGCTTCAATTCAAGATGAACCCCGCTCTATTAATGTCGGCGAAGTGATTCAACGCGGGGCATTTTTAATTACGGTTTCGAGGGTGCGATCGATGGCGACCCGCAACGGAAGGTTCGGTTTGTTCGGGATGATGTTCCATCCGGTGGCCACAATTATAAGATCCATTTCTGGTATAACAATTGGGAATTGCCCGCCGAATCCGGACCCGGTAAATGCCAGCCGGCCTTCCTTACCGTAAGGGTGGAGCCACCATTTGTAACCGTATTTCACCGTGTTGGATACGCTGACGCTCGGCGTGATCGAAGCCTTTACCCAATCGGCCGGGACGATCGGTTTGCCTTCCCACATCCCGCCTTTCAGATAGAGATACGCGATCTTTGCGAGATCGTGCGGCGCAAGATACAGGCCGCCTTCGGTGTCGATAAGCCCTGTGGGCGTCCGCTTCCAGAAAAAGCGGTTGATACCGAGCGGTGAGAAAAGGTGCTGGGCGGCGTATTCTTCGATATCTCTCCCAGTCGCCGCCCTGAAAATGTACGAAAGCAGCTGCGTTTCGCCGCTGCTGTAGTTGAAGACGGTTCCAGGCTCCCGCGCCATCGGACGGTTGATCGTGAAATCCACCCAATCAAAACTCGCCTCCATTGCGACCGCGGCGTTGTTCGGATCGATGTACGGAAGGTTTTCATTCCAATCAAATCCGCCGGTCATCGTCAGCAGGTGGCGGATAGTGACGCGACGCTTCCGATCGTCCACATTGGCGACCTTGGCCGGGTCGAAGAATTTCAGGATGGGCGTGTCGAGGTCCGGGAACTCCTTTCGGCCCACCGCAATTCCGATGACCACCGAGGATACCGTTTTTGTCACAGACTGCATTGTGTGCAGATCACTGCGTCGGTAAAAGGGATGCCACCACGAACTGAAATAATTGTACGGACCGGTGGGGTCGTTTGCATTCAACGCACCCGGCTCTTTGGCCTCTTCGCCGTAGATCCTGGAGTAGTCCTGTTTGTAAGAGCGATCAAAGGCCACCTTCCCATGTCGGATCACGAGAAGGCTGTCAACGTACCCGTACTTGCCCGCAGCAATGTCGGCATCAAAGGCGGCAAGCAGCTTTGCGTCGAGGCCGACGGCCTTCGGCGTAGTTGACGTCCAACCCGCAGTTGGCCATTGGCCGCGTTGGGCAGCAACTGCGATCTGGATAGAAGCGATCGCCAGGGCGGCGACAAACGTCTTCAATACAATTTTCATCAGGTTAGCTTCCTTCGTATTGGACCTGTGTCCATAAGAATGACATCCACGCGGATCGGAAATTCTCAACTTCTATTCAAACTCCGAATTGCCGCAAATGATGGTCAAAGTGTTTCCAGCAGAAAGCACCCCAATCGTTCCGAGACATCGGGCCGAGCAGAGTATGCGGCGGGCAGTCGGTATGAGTGTCGGCGGCGGTGAATTCCTCGATCAACGAAACCAGCCGATCTACGTCTCGCTTCCACTCGCCCGGTTCCGTGACAAAGGCATCGGCGGGACCTTTGATACGGCCTTTGGGCCAGGGGATGATATAGATCGCCAGGTAACGGATCAGGGCGTTTCGGCGCCAGCCTGTCTGCTGCCGGGCTTCCACGTGCCCGAGCGTGTGCGTCATCTGGTCGGTCAGGTGTGCAATCATTTGGGGGGCCGACATCGTTCCCCAGACGCGCGGAGTGTCAGGCGACAAACGCCGGATGCGGTCGATGGTCCGGACACGGTCTTCAACTTGAAGAAAGGATCTCATAGTTGAATCTTCGCGAGAAAAAGCCCCACGAAAGGTCAGTTGATCGACACTTTGGTCCTGCCTGAGTCAATTCTTGCCGCAACCGTGCACTTACACCACAACTGAGCAGCCCGTATTCGGCAAATTCCGAAACTACCGGGCGGGTTGATCCGGCGATGGCAGGATCGTGAACGTGGACGCGATCTGCTTAATGACGGGCAGCTGCGAATCGTAGTTATCGGCCTTGCAGGAAAACGTTACAGCGTAGGTATTGCCGGCCCCGTAAACGGCGAATTGTAAGACCCTAAGTGCGTCCCCCGGAGATCCGGTACTTAGTTCGTAGATTGCGTAGTATCCCGGCCGGCCGCTGAACTCAATTGCGCCCGATTGCAGGACCTTTACCGGCGCATCTATTGACGACCTGACATCCTCCACGCCATTTTCAACGTATTCTTTCAAATGACCGGCTTGTTCGGCGGGGGGCAAGTCTCCCAGCGAAGGATATTGATCGACCCTAACATTGAACCCTGCTTTCATGCTCCCGTCAGGCTGCCGGCTGACAAATGAGACTCTAGTTCCGGGCGATTCAGAGGGCACGCGTTCCCAGTCCTTTGGGACCATGATCGTAAACGAAGATTCGGCATCGCGAAATGTGTCCAGATCGCTGATATTACCTCCTGTGAAGGCTGGGTCGTTGGTTTGGGTGTGGTGCCGGAGTTTGATGTGCAAAATAAGGCACGGGAAGCCAAGGGGCGGGGGGCCGGCAAGCCTTTTTCTGTTCATAAATATCATCATTGGATAAAATAGCCGGGACATTGACCAACAAGAAGAGGTTTTCTAATGCACCCGGCTGATCTAAGTGACACAAAATGAAGCCCAACCGCACTCAATTGATCGGCGCCGTCGTGCTGCTTGCTCTTATTTTGGGCCTGGTAGCGATCCGCTACATTTCGGCCGCTTTCTGAGCCTCGAGTTTCGCATCCATCGTGATCTCGGCTTTAAGCAGTTTTGAGATCGGGCACCCGGCCTTTGCTTTTCCGGCGGCGGTCGCGAAAGCTACTTCGGTGGCCCCGGGCACGCGGGCGGTCACGTCGAGATGGACCCTCGTCACGGCGAAACCGTCATCGAGTTTTTCAAGTCGGACCTCGGCCGTCGTGTTTATGCTGTCGGCGGTGAGGCCCGCGGCCCCAAGCTGGCCGGACAGCGCCATCGAGAAGCAGCCCGCATGGGCGGCTGCTATGAGTTCTTCGGGATTGGTGCCGATGCCGTCTTCAAACCGGGTGCTGAATGAATATTGAGTGTCGGAAAGCACGCCGCTCTCGGTCGAGATCTTTCCGTTTCCGTCCTTAAGGCCGCCGTTCCATGCTGCAGATGCTTTTCTTAACATTTCCAGGTAATTCCTCCATTTGATCGTAAATAAAACTTTCAGCCGGCACGCGTTGCCGACATTGTAAATACTATCTTACCGCCATTGTGGATCTCGTCATACGTCAGATAGTCGCGATTTAGCGGGCGTCCATTTAGCGTGACGCCGCGGACGTAGACATTCTTCTCGCCCTGGTTTTGGGCCTCGATCGTTAGTGTCTTGCCGTTCTCGAAACGGAGTACGGCCGTGCGCACGACGGGGCTGCCGATGATGTACTGAGCGGAACCCGGTGCGACCGGGTAGAAGCCGAGGGCCGAGAACAGATACCAGGCCGACATCTGGCCGCAGTCGTCGTTGCCGCCAAGTCCGTCCGGTGTCGGGCGGTACTGATCCTTAAGGATCATGCGGACCCGTTCCTGCGTTTTCCACGAATCGCCTGTCCATGCATAGAGATATGGAACGTGGTGGGCGGGTTCGTTGCCGTGAACGTAACCGCCGATTATGCCTTCGCGGGTGATGTCCTCGGTCTCGGCAAAAAATTCGTCCGGCAGGTCCATCGTGAACAGGCGGTCGAGGCGCTGGCTGAAGGCCCGGTTACCGCCCATCGTCTCGATCATCCCCTCGGGGTCGTGAGGGACATATAGGCTGTAGTTCCAGGCGTTGCCCTCGATGAAACCCTGGCCGCTGGTCGAAAGCGGATCGAACTTCTCGCGGAATTTTCCGTCGCTCGTCTTCGGACGCATAAAGCCGGTCGAGGGGTCAAAATGATTACGCCAATTCTCGGAGCGTTTTATGAACTCGGCGTGAAGGTCGCTGCGGCCGAGCTTTTTCGCGGCCTGGGCGATCGCCCAGTCGTCATAGGCGTATTCGAGGGTCTTCGATACCGAATAGGTATTCTTGTCGTCGGGGACGTAGCCCAACGACATATACCATTCGAGGCCGTCGTAGTATTTCGTGCGGGCGGTCTGGGCCGATGCGTCGAGAGCTCGGATCGCTTCGGCACCGGTCAGGTTGCCGGTCACGATAGCGTCGGCGATCACGCTGACGCTGTGATAACCGATCATGCACCAGTTCTCGTTGGCGTAATGCGACCAGACGGGGAGCATCTTGTGGACGCTTTGGTCGTAATGAGCCAGCATAGAGCGGACCATATCTCGGTTTCTGGCCGGCTGGATCAGGTTGAGCAGTGGATGAAGAGCCCGATAGGTGTCCCAGAGGGAGAAGGTGGTGTAGTGGGTGAAGTTTGGAGTCCCGGCTCCAGCCGGCTCCGCACTTCGCATGGGACGGCTAAAGCCGGGACTCCCAACAGAGTGAACATTTTGATCGATGCCCTTGTAGCGCCCGTCGGTGTCCATGTACACGGTCGGGGTGAGCAGGGCATGGTAGAGAGCCGTGTAGAAGTTCGTCATCTCGCCTTCGTCGATGGTGGTGACGGCGATCTTTGAAAGCTCGCGGTTCCATTGGCCTTGCGCCTCGCGTTTGACGCGGTCGAAATCCCAATGCGGGATCTCGACCCTCAGATTCGCTATGGCCCCGGCGGTCGAGACGGGCGAGATGGCGAACTTGATCTGGACCTTATCTCCGGCCGCGACGTCGAAATCGAAATAACCGCGGATCTGCTTTCCGGCCGCTTCGGGGAAGTTTCGAGTCTGATCAAATTTCCGCCAGAAACCCTGATAATCGACCTTTGCAAAATTACGGAACCCGTACGATTTGAAAGGCTTTGAAAACTCCATCGCGAAATATACAGTCCGCGTCCGGGCCCAGCCGTTCGTCTGTCGATAGCCGACGACCGTCCGGTCGTTCTCAACGCGGACGAAGGTCCAGACGTTCTTGTCCTCGTAGTTGTAGATGCCGTGCATCAGGTCGAGGATGATGTGGGCGTCGCTCGTCTTGTCAGAACCGGGGGCGGCAGCGACCGGGTTTCCCATGAACGTGTACTGATGAAACCCGACGCGTGTCGTCGCGGTCATCTCGGCGAGGATGTTGTGGTCGTCGAGTTTGACCTTGTAGTAGCCGGCCTCGGCGGTCTCGTTCGCGTGAGAAAATGCGGAGCGAAAACCGCTCGCAGGGTCGCCCTTTTTGCCCGGTTCGAGCTGCAGCGGCCCGACCGTCGGCATGATGAGAAAATCACCGAGATCGGAGTGGCCGGTGCCCGAAAAATGCGTGTGCGAAAAGCCGACGATCTCACGGTCGTCATACTGGTATCCCGCGCAGTATTTGTAGGAATCCTTGTTGTACACGCCGCCGACATTGTGCGGCTGCTGGTCTGTGTCGGGCGAAAGCTGCACCGAGCCGAAGGGCACGGTCGCTCCCGGGAACGTATGCCCCATCTTCTGGGTGCCGATCAGGGGGTTGACGTAGCGGATGTAACCGGAAAGTTGCGCGGAAGGCTGGATCGTGAAAAAGAGCACGATGCTTCCTACGAGTATCGCTTTTTTCATTTTCTGTGATCACGGATTGAAAGGTGTCTTAATTCGGTGCAGTTCCAGAAAGACCCCGTCCCACAACATCACTGCCCTCTCATCTGGAAGACGAAGCACAAAGTATTGAACTGTGTTCTCAGAAACGGGGCATTTGATGAGAACCGCACGTACCTCGCTTCGAGGAATACCGATCGACGCGAACGACGAACCTGTCAATTTCAAGTAGTCATCGGAAGTCACAGTCCTCGTTTCGAAGGCGGGTGTTTTGCAGGTTTGTTCTCCGATCGAAATATCGTCCCATCGAAGAGTGAAATTTGTTCCGATGAGCGACTTCAGGCCCGGTGGGTCATCTTGAGACGGACCTTCTCCTGTGGCGAATCGATACGAGACGATCTTCCAAGCTCCAAAGGGAGGCAGCTGCCTGGCGCTCGAAAGCATTTTACGACCGAACCGGCCTGGGATCGATCTCCATTCAAGGGATTTGCTGGACCTGTTCGACATAGCAACCGCGATCGCCTCACCGTCACCACTGCCGAGAATCCGATAGTTTCTCGAATCAGCGTCGAATTGAATTATGTCGAACTGGACCCTGCTTGTTTTCAACGCCTTCGGCTTCGGAGAAGCGTCGAGAAAGTATGTGGTCCTGAATCTGGCGGTGAAAACCCGTTCAACGTCCATTACGAGGCTGTCACGATCGACATCGATGAAACTGTCTTCGTTCGTGAGTACCCGCAACCATTCAACATCGGCTTCTTGGCACGGAGTCAGGGTCGTGCAGCAAAGGAGAATCAAAACCAAAGCGCACAAAACATGGATCTGCTTCATAGGCGTTTCACCTCCCTAAAATTTGCCAGGCGGTTCAATTCACCGTCTATGCTACTCTTTGTTCTCGAGTGGTTTCAAGAGTGGTTCAGAACACGATCTACGCCATTGCCGGGCCGACGGCGTCAGGGAAGACTGCGTTGGCGGTCGAGGTTGCGAAAGCGGTCGGCGGCGAGGTAGTAAATTTCGATTCGGTGCAGATCTATCGAGAGATCGAGATCGCGACGGCTAAGCCGACCGAAGCGGAAAAGCAGGGAATTCCGCACCACCTGATCGATTATGTCGATCCGCGGGTGAATTACACGGCGGCGGATTGGGCTCGGGACGCGGAACAGAAGATCGCCGAGATCGAATCGCGGGGGAAACCGGTGGTCCTGGTCGGAGGGACCGGTTTTTATCTTCGTACGCTTCTGAATCCGCTTTTCGAAAGCCCGAAAACCGATGAGGACCTTCGCCGCCGTCTGCAGGGCCTGAAAGAAAACAAGGGGCCGGAGCATCTTCACCGGATGCTTACACGGGTCGATCCGGATTCGGCCGGATCGCTGTTCCCGAGGGACTATGTCAGGGTGATCCGTGCACTCGAGGTCTATTTCCAAACAGGCGAGAAGCTCTCCGATCGGCGATCGGATCGGATGCCGCCGCCTGAATTTGCGTCGCGGACGCAGATCTTCTTTCTTGAACCGCCCCGCGACGAGCTTTACCGGCGGATCGACGCCCGAACGGAGAACCATTTCGCGGCCGGGCTCGTAGAGGAGGTCATCGCCTTAAGAACGGCGGGGATCGACGACCGAACGAACGCGCTCGGTTCGCATGGTTACCGTCGGGTCTGCGAGTATCTGCGGGGCGAACGCACGCTGGCGAGCGCGCTGGAGAGGACAAAACAAGATGTCCGTAATTACGCGAAACGGCAGCTTACGTGGTTTCGGGCCGAGCCGAAAGCCCGGCCCATCGCCGGGTTCGGGTTTGAGGAAAAGGCGCTTCGGGACGTGCTCGCCGGACGGGCCTAAAGGGCTCGAAGCCGTGTAAATTATTTGAATGTAAGGTTTATCAATGTACGAATTTAGTTCATCCTAAAAGAAAGTACTTGTTTGAGACCTTAATTCTGCTATAATCTTTGGCGTAAGCGGAAAAGAAACCTCACACACGAAATGTTATGGAGAAACAAGCTGCCCAGAACATTCAAGATGCCTTTTTAAATTCGACTCGACGTGAAAAGGTAAGCGTGATCGTTCACCTTATTCCGGGTTCTACCCTTACGGGCAGGATCAAGAGCTTTGACAAATTTTCGGTGATGCTAGATGTTGGCGGACAGGATGTTTTGATTTTTAAGCACTCAATTTCCACCATTTCTCAGGAGCGAAAATCCGAGTCGAATTAGATAATCTTGCGCGGAAAATTCATTACCTTTGAAGGGATCGATGGGAGCGGAAAATCGACCCAACTGCGGATGCTTGCGGGTGCGCTGCGCCAGCGGTCGATCGACCTGTTGACGACCTGCGAGCCGGGCGGGACGCCGCTTGGCCGGCGGCTGCGCGAGGCTTTTCTCGAGACCGAGGAAAATGTCGCCCCGATCGCCGAGCTGCTATTGTTCGCCGCGGACCGGGCCCAGCACGTCGAGGTCCTGATCAAGCCCTCGCTCGAAGCGGGCCGCATGGTGATATCGGACCGTTTTGCCGACGCCACGTTTGCCTATCAGGGAGCAGGCCGGGGCTTTCGCGAGAACACCGTCCGGCAGATCATAAGGCTGGCAACCAACGGCCTGAAACCCGACCTGACACTCTTTTTCGATATCACGGTCGAGACCGCGCTCAATCGACTTCGGAGCCGTACGGAAGCCGGCGAACGCGTGAACCGGATGGACGCGGAGACAGCCGATTTTTACGGGCGTGTCAGGGCCGCGTACCTGGAGATCGCCGAGCAGGAGCCCAAACGATTCAAAGTGATCGACGCGAACGGTTCCCTTGAAGATATCCAGGCGAGGGTCCGTGAGCTCGTCGAACCGCTTGTAGCCGCCCGCGAAGAAGCAAAGGCCTGAGAGAGGCCTATCCAACGGAATTTCCCGCAACTATGTTCAAGGACATCCTAGGCAACGACGCGATCAAGGCCTCGCTGATCCGGCTGAATGCCGGCGGCCGGGTGCCGAACGCGATGATCTTCTCAGGTGCGGACGGCGTCGGTAAGAAGCTTTTCGCGTTCGAGCTGGCCCGCATCTTCGCGTGCAGCGAGCTTGTTAACGGCGAGGCGTGCGGAGCGTGCTCCGCGTGCAGGCGGATCGGGCCGATCGAGCTCCCGGAATCGACCGACAAAAATAAGGACAAATTCGCACGCGTCTTTTTCGGCGAGCATCTCGACGTGGGGATGGCCGCTGCATATAAGCGGTTCATCCTGGTCGATGCGATCCGGGACCTCGAGGCCCAAAGCAGATATAAGCCCTACGAAGCTCGGGCGCGGACCTTTGTCGTCGATGACGCGGACAGAATGAACGACGCGGCCTCGAACGCGCTGCTTAAAACGCTGGAAGAGCCTGCTGAAACGTCGCGAATAGTTCTTGTAACGTCGCGGCCCGCTGCACTTCTTCCGACGATCCGATCGCGGTGTCAGACGTTCAGGTTCGCACCGGTCGGGCGGGGGGAACTTGAACGCTACCTGATCGAGAAGAGGTCGCTGGATACGGCCGACGCTGGGCTCGCCGCCAGCGTTTCGGAAGGCAGCGTAGGGACCGCGTTGACGTTGGATCTGCCTGATCTGCGCGAGCGCCGGTTACGGCTGGTCAACGTGCTCAAGGCCGCCTTTGAGGCCCGCGATGTTGTCGGCCTGCTGCGCACGTCGGAACTTCTGAACGAAGCAAAGAACAAGGACAATCTCGAAGCCGAGTTGAAGATGCTGCTTACGCTCGTTAGGGACGCGTGGCTGATCGCGGCCACCGGGACCCACGAGAATATCGTGCACGCGGACATTGCCGCAGACCTGTCAGCGATAGCTTCAGGTACGGACGCACGGTGTTTGGCGAGGGCGATGGACGAGATCGAAACGTTGCGTGCAGGCTTTGCGGTCAACGTTAACCGGAAGGTCGGGACGGACAACCTTTTCCTGAAGATGGCCGCGTGAGTCAATTTCCCGGGAACTTTCTCACATAATAAGTGTCTAATCGGGCGGCAAAGTCTGCTAATATCGCTTCAATAAGGAGATGCTGTTATGAAACTTCGAGGTTTTGTTCTCGCAGGAGTGTTCGCGTTCTCGGCGACCTCATTCGGACAGGTCGAGCCGCCGCAGCCGCCTCGGGCACCGGCCAAGGTGCCGAGTCAGATCTCGGGCGGCGTGCTGAACGGCAAGGCGACTAGTCTTCCAAAGCCCGCTTATCCGCCCGCGGCGAAGGCCGTGAATGCCGAGGGAGCCGTTTCGGTGCAGGTACTGATCGACGAGAACGGCCAGGTCATCTCGGCAAACGCCGTTTCGGGCCATCCGTTGCTTCGTCCCGCCGCAGTAGAGGCGGCACGGGCGGCGACTTTCTCGCCGACGACGCTCTCGGGAAATCCGGTAAAGGTCTCGGGCGTGATCACGTATAACTTTGTCGGTGTAACGACGATGTCATCGATCGGCTTTGAGCTGGCAGTGGCTGAGCGGACCGGGAAGTTCGAGAAAAACCTGCATCCAAAGTCGCTGGCGGCGCGGCTGCCCGAGGATTGGACCGATGAGCGGGAAATTTTGGAAGACCTGGAATACGAGGCTCCGCCTCCACCGCCGCCCGTCCCTGCGGCTCCGAAGCCGCCGGCGGACACCGAGAGACGGTTTACCATTAAGGGCTCGCCGGATCATACCGGCACCATGGTCGCGCCGTCGTATAACTTCGGAACGCTGACCGGAGAGGCTCGTGAGCAGGTCCGCAGTCTGCAGGCGAGTATTCGGAGCAATTTGGCGGGCGACCCGAAAAGCGAATGGCATTTCCGCGTCGGGAGCGCCCTCGGGAACCTGGTCGCCGAAGTGAACGACCCAAGCCGGACAAGCGTGAACACGTCGGAGATCGAGCTCTTAGCGGCGACGGCACCGGGAGGTGCCAATCAGGCGTTGATCGACGGTTTAATTCGGCTGGCTGAGGATGCGAGGGCTTCGGACGGAAGCCAGGAAGCGAGGGACATGCTCGCCGCGTCGGCGAGAAGTCTTAAGAATCTGAGGGTGCAATAGCCGCCCGACGATCGCGTGAAGGTCCAGCGAACCTGACGGCATCGGCGATTAACTGGTAATATTGAGGGGTGCAGGAAACGAGCAGCAATTTCACTCCGCCCGCTCCATATTCGCGTCACCTGGCCGCCGCGGGCCTCGGCGTGATGGGATCGGTGTCGGGCCTCGTTTGGTTCTTTAACCCTTCGAATTTCAATTTTTTCCCGGTTTGCCCGCTGCTTAACCTGACCGGATTCGCGTGCCCCGGATGCGGGCTGACACGCGGATTCCATGCATTATTCCACGGCGATTTAGCCACCGCGATGGACTATAACGCCCTCATCCCCGTGTTCATGCTGGTTTTTGGGCTCGTCGCGGTGTCGCTGGCGTCACTCGCGGTCCGTGGGAAGAGCCTGATCCGGCTCGAAGATTCGCCGAAATTGCTGATCGGGTTGTTTGTGCTGCTGGTCGGGTTTGGCGTGCTTAGAAATCTGCCGGTTTATCCGTTTACGTTTTTATCCAAGGATGGGGGGGGGGGGGGGGGGGGGGGCGGACGTTCTACCTTCAACGCAAAGACGCTGAAGAACCCTGTCGCTACCGCTCCCGGTTCCGACAGGACTTCCCGGTTCTGACTAGGTGATCTGGACGAGGGGTTTTTCGTCGATGATGGACTTGGCGGCGGAGCCTTCTTTTCGAAGGATCTCAACCTCTTTGACGAACTCTTCGACAATGTCGGCGCCGGCGACCCGACGCATCGGGACGCCGTCCTTAAAGATCATCCCAACGTTGCGGCCAAAGGTGATGCCTAGCTGAGAATCGTGAGCTTCGCCGGGCCCGTTGACGGCACAGCCCATTATGGAAAGATGGAGCGGTTCCTCGACGTGTGCAAGGCGGCGTTCGACCTCGGTGACTATCTCGACGAAGTTATCGATGTCGAGCCGGCCGCAGGTCGGACAGGCGACCACGGTGACGCCGCGTTTGCGAAGCTCAAGTGATTTAAGGATCTCCCAGCCGACGCGCACCTCTTCGTGCGGCTCGGCTGCAAGCGAAACACGGATCGTGTCCCCGATGCCCTCGTGCAGGAGAATGCCGAGCCCAATGGCCGACTTGATCGTTCCGCCGAAGGGCGTTCCGGCCTCGGTCACGCCAAGGTGGAGCGGATAATCGACCTTCGTCGACATCAGGCGATACGCCTCGACCATTCGGTTCACGTCGCTCGCCTTCAATGAAATTACGATGTCGCCAAAACCGAGGTCTTCGAGGATGCGGACGTGCCGCATGCCGCTCTCGACCATCGCCTCGGGCGTCGCGGTGCCGTATTTCTTGAGCAGGTCCTTTTCCAGCGAGCCGCCGTTGACGCCGATACGGATAGGCACCTTCTGCGCCTCGGCGGCACGCACCACCTCGCGCACCCGGTCGATATTTCCGATGTTGCCGGGATTTATCCGGAGCTTGTCGATGCCGGCGTCGAGCGCTTTCAACGCAAGTTTGTAATGGAAATGAATGTCAGCGACGATCGGCACATCCGTGCGTTTGCGGATCTCGTACATCGCGGCAGCGGCATCATCATCGGGCACAGCGATGCGCACGATCTCGCAACCCGCCTCGAT
Source organism: Chloracidobacterium sp. (assembly GCA_016716365.1). Classification (GTDB taxonomy): domain Bacteria; phylum Acidobacteriota; class Blastocatellia; order Pyrinomonadales; family Pyrinomonadaceae; genus OLB17. The sequence continues at coordinate 811,330 of JADJWM010000017.1, forward strand.
CATTTCTTCTATCTGGCGGATCGTTCCGTCAACATCGGTCGTGTCGGTCTTGGTCATCGACTGGACCGAAACGGGTGCCCCGCCGCCGATCTGGATGCCGCGGACCATCACCGCTTTTGAGACTCGCTTCATAGAGAGTTGACAGAGTTACCGAGTTACAAAGTTACAGAGTTGTGGAGCTTGAAAGCAGGAAATTGCATTCCCACTCTGGAACTTCATAACTCTGCAACTCCGCAACTTCTAAAAGAACCGCGAAATATCCAGGAACAGCGTGAACACCATCAACAGAAGGATGATCCCGAGCCCGGCCATCTGGATCTTTTCGCGAAGAGCCAATGAAAGGGTCCGGCCGAACCAGGACATCACCTTTTCGATTCCGAGCATCATTATCTGCCCGCCGTCGAGCAGAGGTATCGGCAGAAGGTTAAAAATGCCGAGGTTCAGGCTGATGACGGCGAGGATGCCGAAAAGGCCGGCGAATCCAAGTTCGGTCACAACCTTCGAGATTATCTGGACGATCCCGACCGGGCCCGCAAGACCAGCGTCCCGAACGGACCGTTCGCCCGAAAATAGCTGTCCGAAGACCTTGCCGGTCAAGCGAAGGATCCGAAGGTTCGATTCGACGGCGAAATTCGCCGCCCCGCCCAAGCCCACAGGCACGCGGGTAGAAATGTTCGCCGCCGCAAAGCCGATACCGATGCGGTAAACACCATCGTCGTCAAGCTTCGCCGCGGTGGTGATCTCTTTGCGTTCGCCGTTCCGTTCGATGGTCAGAACCGCCGGAGCATCCTTGTTCTCGCGGATCTGGCTGCTAAGCTCCTGGCTGTTGCGGACGGTCGTCCCGTTGAATGCGATGACGCGGTCGCCCGGCTGCAGGCCAGACGCCGCGGCCGGTGCATCGGGCTTGATCGTGCCGACCTCGACCGGCTCGACGCCGACATCAGGCAGCAGGCCGATCTCGCCGATGCTGTTGCCGTCAAGCAATGTCTTTTTCGGTGTGATCACGAGCGGCAACATATGGCCGCCGCGGTCAACCGTCATTTGAACCTCGCGTTCGGGCGATATCAGAGCCTCGTCACGGATGCCTTCCCAGGTGGGATTCTCGATGCCATTGAAAGAGACAATGCGATCGCCGACCTTGACGCCGGCCGCCTCGGCTGCCCCGTCGGCGTTGACCACGCCGACCACGGGAGCGGGCATCGAGGGAACGCCGTACATCAGTGCACCCGCAAACGGTATCGCCAGTGCGAGCACGATGTTCATGAATGGCCCGCCGAGCATAACAAGAAATTTCTGCCATCGCGGGCGAAGCTCGTAGAGCTCCGAATCGGGAACTTTTTCCTGGTCGGACGACCCGCCTTCGAGCGGCGCCGTTACGTCATCACCGTAAAGTTTGACGTAGGCCCCCAAGGGGATCGCCGAGATCCGATAATCCGTGTGGCCGCGTTTGAAGCCCCAGATCCGCGGCCCCAGGCCGAAGAATGAATAGGCCTCGACACGCATTCCGAACAGCTTCGCGACGAGAAAATGGCCAAGCTCGTGGATATTTATCGCGATGCCGAGCACGAAGATAACAGCTAAAATGACGATCAGAATGTCTGGCATAATTCCAAAATAATATCGGGCAAAAACCGCCTTTCGGATTAGAACCTAAGGCCCGCAGAATCGTTGCAATCAATTCGCCGCGGCGCCGACCCCGATCCTCATTATAGCGCGCGCACGGGCCCATTCGTCGGCGTCCAGGACCGCCTGAAGCGTCGAAGCCTCGGCCGGCGAATGTTCACTCATGACATCGCGGTTTATCGCGGCGATCCGGTTGAGTTTTATCCGGCCGTCGAGAAACGCGCGAACGGCGACCTCGTTTGCCGCGTTCAGCACGGCCGGCATCGTCCCGCCAGCCCGGATGGCATCGTAAGCCAGCCCAAGACATGGAAATCGGTCGAGGTCCGGCTCTTCAAAGGACAAATTCGCAAGCCCCGTGATATCAAGGGGTTGCAGGCAATTCTTCTTTCGGTCGGGGTACGTAAGCGCGTATTGGATCGGATGTTTCATATCCGTAACACCCATCTGGGCAATGATCGAACCGTCAACCATCTCGACCATCGAATGCACGACCGATTGCGGATGCACGACGACCTTTATCCGTTCCGGGCCGACGCCGAAAAGCCATTTTGCCTCGATCACTTCGAGCCCCTTATTCATGAGCGTGGCCGAATCGATGGTTATCTTTTCGCCCATGTCCCAGTTCGGGTGGTCGAGAGCCTGCTCACGGGTCGCGCTTTCGATCTCCTCCTTAGTTTTCGTACGGAACGGCCCGCCCGATGCGGTAAGGATCAGACGGCGGACCTCGTCGAGACGCTCACCGCGAAGGCATTGGTGGATGGCGTTGTGCTCGCTGTCGACCGGAAGAAGCCTTGCCCCGCTTTTCGCGGCCGCTGCCGTCATAAGCTCGCCCGCCATAACGAGAGTTTCCTTATTCGCAAGAGCGATCTGCTTCCCGGCTTCGATGGCACGGAGTGTCGGCACGAAGCCCACGGAGCCGACGGTCGCGGACACGACGATCTCGGCCTCCGGATGCGTGGCGACAGCGATCAGGCCGTCGCGGTTGAGTTCGATGCGGGGTTCGGCGACTCCACGGCCGGCCAATTCGGAACGAAGCTCACGGGCGCATTCGCTGTCGTCGCAAGACACCAAATCGGGTTTAAACTTCTCTATCTGGTCGGCAAAGAGCGACATATTCCGCCCCGCTGCCATCGCGACGACGCGGAGATCGCCCAAATGTTCGACCACGCGCAGAGTGTTTCTGCCAATTGAACCCGTTGAGCCAAGGATCGATATACCCTTCATAAATGAAGCCCGAATCTTAAAGATTAGCATATCGGGAACCCGTGTGGTACGGGGCTTGCGGCGATATAGGGTGCAATCCGAACTTGTGTATCGCTACGATGCACTTTTGCCGGCGGCCAAATCGGCCGGACCGGTATCTCGCCCAGTCTGGACGTGCAGATCTTACTGAATTAAAGGAGAAATGCTATGAAAAGGACGATAACCACACTCTTGATCGTCGGTGCAGCGATCGTGTTTGTGCCTGCCATTGAGGCAAAGCCGGTTGTTCCGACTACTAACGCTTCCGCTACCCAGCAATGGGAACAGGACAGGAGACGCGGCCAGTATGACCGCCGGGACCGCCGAAACGACCGTCGCTGGAACGACCGCCGCGGGAACAACCGGAGGATCAATGACCGTCGCTGGAACAACGGCCGGGGGCGTTCGTACATCACGACACGCATCGTTCGCCGATGGTTCCGGACCTATCGCGAGACGATCCGCGTGACCTATCTGCCTAACGGCCGTGTGCGAACGCAGGTGCTCCGCCGCGTGAGGATACGCTAACCCTCGGACTCTCCCCTTTCATCTTTTTTTGCGAAATTAAGAACTGCGTCGAACCGGCTGACGGTCTCGGCTCCGGCGGCCTGATTTTCCGAAAGGAAACGGTTGAACTCGGCCGAACGGTTTCGGGGGACACTCAAAGTTTGCCACTCGGTCGAACGGAGGTGCTTTGCGAGAAATACGATCTGGCCGATGTGGTAGGAATAATGGGTCAGTTGGCGGTTGATCGCTTCGACGACAGTGTGCGGTTCGCCGCGGATGGTAACTGTGCGGCCGAAGTCTTCTTCGGTAAGCGGTCCGATGCTGTCAAAAAGCGTTTGCCAGCCCGCTTCCCAAAACGCCATCAGCGATCCCCGTGTATCCTCGATCAACTCGAACTCAGTGTCGCGATGCCGGTCGGGCTTTTCACCGTCAGTCGTCAGGAAATCCCGCCAGCGTGAATGAAGATTGCCGGCGATGTGCTTGACTATGATCGCGATCGAATTCGACTCGGCGTCGATCTTGGTGAAGAACTCGTCATCGCTCAGCTGGTCTAAAGCTCGTTCGGCGAGCTTTTTGTAATTCCGGAAGGATCCAATTGCGTCAGATCGGTAGTTCTCGATCGGTGTCATGACATTGTCTCGTCGAATTTTCGCTCTTCGATGTGCCGCTTGGCAATTTCGAGTGCGGCGAAAATGTCAGGGGCGAAGTTCTTCCGGTCAACCAGATCGACAAAGCCAGTTTTTCTCATGACCCGATATACCGATCTGGAAACCGCGGAGAATACGATGATCGCGTTGCGGGTGTGCATTTCCTTCACAAGCTCTTCGAGGATATGGATGCCGCTTGCGTCGATGGAGTGAACATTCCGCATCCGAAGAATGATCACCTTCGGGCGGTTCGTAACGACGCGGATCGATTCCTTGAACTGGCTGACGGCACCAAAGAAAAGTGACCCGTAAACCTCAAAGACCTCGACCCGCTTCGGGATATCGATTTTTGACATATCACGCGACCTGAACTCCTCGTCCTCTTCGAGAGTATCGGTAATTACATTCACGTGTGCTTCCTTCGACATCTTCTGTAGAAACAAGAATGCCGCGAGGAGAATACCGACCTGAATGGCGACCGTGAGCTCGATGAAAACCGTCAGGAGAAACGTCGCCAAAAGGACGGCTAGGTCGCCTCGCGGGCTGCTGAGCAAGTGTTTGAACTCGCGCCACTCGCTCATGTTGTAGGCAACAACGATAAGCACGGCCGCGAGCGTGGCCATGGGGATCATCGCCGCCCACTTGCCGATCAAGAGAAGGACCAGAAGAAGGAATACGGCGTGGATGATCGAGGCTACAGGCGTTTTTCCGCCGCTCTTGATATTTGTGGCGGTTCGTGCGATCGCTCCGGTCGCGGGGATGCCCCCGAAAACGGCCGAAGCGATATTGCCGGCACCCTGGCCGATCAGTTCCATGTTCGAACGATGGCGCGTGCCGGTCATTCCGTCGGCTACGACCGACGACAGCAGAGATTCAAGAGCAGCGAGTATCGCGATCGTGAGTGCAGGCGAGAAAAGTTCCTGAAAGACCGCCCACGAAACGGCCGGCAATTGCGGCGATGGAAGCCCCGTCGGCATCCCGCCGAAGCGTGTTTCGATGGTCGCGACCGGCAGATGAAAATACTGGACGGCGAAGGTCACCGCGAGTATCGCGACAAGCTGGCCAGGTATTCGATGTGTGACACGCGGCCATAGAATAATGATCAGCAGGGACGCGATACCAACTGCCAGCGTTATCGGATCGAGGTTGCCGAGGTGTCGAAAGTACTCGATCCATTTTTCCAACAGATCGGCCGGGACCTTCTCTATGTTAAGGCCAAGGAACTCGTTTACCTGCGATGAGAGAATAATGACCGCGATGCCCGACGTGAACCCGACGATAACGGGATAAGGAACGAACTTGAGCAGGGCGCCCATCCGGGCAAGGCCCATCAGTATAAGCATTACCCCCGCGATCAGTGTCGCGACAACCAGCCCGTCGTAACCGTATTTCTGGACGATCCCGTAAACAATAACGACGAATGCTCCGGTCGGGCCGCTGATCTGCGTCCGCGATCCGCCGAGCACAGCGATCACGAAACCCGCGACGATAGCCGTATAAAGCCCTTGTTCAGGCTTTACGCCCGACGCGATGGCGAGCGCGATCGCTAGAGGAAGAGCGACCACGCCGACGGTAAGCCCGCCCATGAGGTCGCCCTGAAAGTGCTTGAACGTGTAGCCCTCTCTCAGTATCGAAAACAGCTTGGGCTCTAGCTTGCGGTGCATCGCGTTAGACCTTCAACTTCGCTTGAACGTCGTTTATTCTCAAGGACTCTTGTTCACCGGTTTTCATGTTTTTGAGCGTCACCTTGCCTTCGGCGATCTCGTTCTCGCCGAGGACACAGACGTAGGGAACTTTGATCTGATCGGCGTATTTCATTTGTTTGCCGAGTTTGTCGGGTTCGGGATAGACGGTGATCCGCAGTCCATGCGAGCGGAGTTCGGATGCGAGCTTTAGAGATTCGCCAATTGTCTCTTCGCTCCAGATCGTGACCATCACATCTGCGGGTGTCGATCTGGCGATCTCCGGCGGGAACATCCGTCTCTCCTCCATCACGACCAGAATTCTTTCTAGGCCGAGCGAGAAACCGCACGCGGGGATCTGCTCTTTGCCGAACATCCCGATCAGCCCGTCATAACGTCCGCCGCCGCCGAGACTGCCGGCGAGGTCCGGAACGTTGATCTCAAAGATCGCACCGGTGTAGTAAGAAAGGCCGCGGGCGAGCGACGGATCGAGCTGGATCGAACAGTCGCCCGCATACTTCAGGATGTGGCCGATATCCGTTAGGACCTCGTTGCTGACGATATTGATCAGATTACTGACGATGGTCCTGTTTACATTCTTGCCTTCGTCGACTATTTTCTGGGTCTGCTCAAAAATGCTCAGGAGCATTTCGGACGCACTGTCCGGAATTCCGCGAGATCCGAGTTCACCTTTGACACCGTCTTGGCCGATCTTGTCCAGCTTGTCGATCGCTACGAGAGCATCGGCATGCCTGTCGCCAGGGACGCCGGCCGTGTCCAGAATGTCGGCCAGCACTTCGCGGTGGTTGAGACGAATAACGAAATCTTCAAAGCCCAGTCGTTTCAAGATCTGACTGACCGCCGAGATCAATTCAGCTTCGACGGCCATCGAGGTTGATCCAATGGCATCGACATCACACTGATAGAATTCCCTGAATCTGCCCTTCGCGGGGCGGTCGGCTCGCCAGACCGGTTGGATCTGATAGCGTTTGAAGAATTTTGGGAGGTCGTTTTTATGATGAGCCACGACGCGGGCGAGAGGAACTGTGAGGTCGTAACGGAGGGCCAGGTCGGATAAGTTTTCAAAGTTCCCAAGTTGCGGAGTTGCAGAGTTTTCGGCACTCGGCGACTCCGAAACCTCGGTACTCTGTAACTCTTCAACCAATTTTTCGCCGCGTTTCAGGATCTTGAAGATCAGCTGATTGCCTTCGTCGCCGTACTTGCCCATAAGGGTCTCGAGGTTTTCGACGGCCGGGGTTTCGAGGGGTTCGAAGCCGTAGCTCTCGTAAACCTCCTTGATGATGCCGATGACGTATTCGCGTTTTCGGACGTCGGCGGGCAGGAAATCGCGCATTCCGCGGGCCGGGTTGGTCTTTGACATAACGGACTAGTTTACCGCAGGCGGTATGAAGAACTTAGCCGCGAATTACACGAATTTCACAAATACGAAGACCGTTCGTGATATCGAAGGATCGGGTGGCCGTCCCAACTTAGCGGCCGCGGAAAGTATAGCCGATGTAGAACAATTGGGCGTCGTAACCCGGGTTGATCTCGCCCTGGCTCGCGTTCGAGATGTGGTAGAACTTGTAGCCGAACGTCACGGCCCTCTTTTTGGGCAGACGGTATTCGATCCCGGCTCCGAACTCGGTGCCGAAATTAAGGCGCCGCCCGAGGTCGTTCGGCGTGTTCTTGTTAAAAGCAAACGCCGCGAGGCTTCCACCGATGAATGGCTGGACCTTTTTCCTGGGCCGGAGGTTGGCCTGAAGGCCGAACGGCGAGACGCCGTAAGCATAACGCGTCCTATTCACGCGATCGATCCGGACGGTGCCCGGGCCGGTCGGGGTAACCACCTGGTCCGGATAGCTGAGGATCGCAACCGGTATAAAGTCGACCGTGTATTTGATGTTTACCCAGCTTGCCGTGTTCCACCGCCGAGAGAAGCGCAGTCCCGCCATTCCGTACTGGGCGTCCCAGGTGCGGTCGTTGGGGTCGAAGGTCCGTACCACGGGAGCATAGCCGCCCCAGATCATCAATTCGCTTTTTCCGGGTTCGTCCGACTGGGGGAAGGCCGCGATCGAGAGGAATGCCGCAAGGAAAAGGGCTGAGAATTTTCGCATATGTTAGCGTCGAGGGCCGAGTTTAAGGTAAAACGAGACGGATTGTAACTTTAATTTACGTCTTTGTAAAAAGTCGGCCGACACGCAGGCGTTGGGATGATCGGCCATGGAAAAAAGGGGCGTGTTATTGCTTTGCAGAAAGCCTGGAACGATAGGCCGCGGCAAGCTCGACATAGCCCGCAACGTTCTTTTCAATGCCCGCGACCTCTTCGTCGGTCAGCTCCCGCTTAACCTTTGCAGGGCTGCCCATGACCATCGACCGCGGCGGAATGACGGTCCCCGGCGTCAAAAGACTGCCGGCCGCGATAAGCGAATTGCGGCCGATGCGGACACCGTCGAGAAGAATGGCGCCGATGCCGATAAGGCAGCCGGTCTCGACGTAGCAGCCGTGAAGGGTGACCCGGTGGCCGACGGTGATGTCGTTTTCGAGCACGGTCGGGTGCGTCTTTGAACTGACGTGGATCATCGTGCCGTCCTGGATGTTGGTCCGGTCGCCGATCCGGATGTAATTTACATCACCGCGAACCAGCGAGCCGAACCAAATGCTAGCGCCTTCGCCGATCACTACATCGCCGATCAAGACGGCGTCGTCGGCGATGAAGGCGGACGGATCGACCGACGGGTGCTTGCCGTTGAAAGGGATCAACATCGATAGAAGACTCCGAACAAAAATGATACGGGAATCACTTCCCGAGTTTTCGCCTAAGGATCGCTGTCAGCTGCTCAAGCTGCTCGATCCTCAAAATTTTTGCTGTCGCGATAAAGGCGACGCCCGCAAGGCCGATCGGGACGAACGCCTTCAGGGCCCGGGCCCAGAAAGACTTGTCGGGCACCTGGCCCTCGATAAACTGGCTCGCTCCATAAGCAACGGCAGCCATCACCGCGGTCGCGGCGGCCACTTTAAGGAACGACGCGAAAATGTCCCGCCCGTTCAGCCGTCGGATCCGCCGCCGCATAAGCAGGGTCAAGGCCGCAAAGTTGACGAGGGCAACGGACGAGGTCGCAAGGGCGACGCCTACATGGCCGAAGCCGTTCGGCCGCTCGGGCGAAACGCCTACGGTCGAAAGAAGATACATCATACCGAAACTCATCGGGGCGTGGACCGCGATGGACCCGATACTGACCCACATAGGCGTTTTTGCATCGTCCAGGGCGTAGAACGACGGCGAAAGCACCTTGATCGCGGCATAACCCGCAAGGCCGATCGAATATGCCGCCAATGACCACGCGGTCATGTTCGTGTCGAGCGCCGTGAAACGGCCCCCTTCATAGATCAGCGAGATGATCGGCTCGCCGAGCACGATCAGGCCGCACGCCGCAGGGACCGTCATCAGGAAGACCAGTTTGAGGGCGTCAGACAGCGTGTTTCTGAATTTCTGCACGTTGTCCTGCGAGGCCAGCCTTGAAAGGGCCGGGATGGCGGCGGTCCCGATGGCGACACCGAAAACGCCGATCGGAAACTGCATAAGCCTGAAGGAATAACTGAGCCAGGAGTTTCCGGCCTCGATGCCCGAAACGACCACCAGGTCGACAAGGACCTTTACCTGAACGGCCGAGGTGCCGATGACGGCCGGGCCCATGAGCTTCATTATGCGGCGGACGCCCGGGTCGAACAGGTCGAGGACCGGCGAGAAACGAAAGCCCACCTTGAGCAGAGACGGCACCTGGATAAGAAGCTGGGCTGCGCCGCCGACGAGCGTGCCGATCGCCATTCCGGTGATGGCCCATTGTGCGCTCGAACTCGGGACGATGTTCTTGTCGGGCGAAAATTCCCAACTGCCGCCGCTAAGCCAGTATGCAAGCCCTAGTCCGACGACGATCGAGGTGACATTGAACGCCGTCGAGGCCGAAGCCGGGATCCCGAATCTGCCCTTGGTGTTCAGAACGCCCATCGCCAGAGCCGCAAGCGCCACAAGCAGGATGAACGGGAACATTATCTGCGTCAGCGTGACGGCAAGCTGGGCTTTTTCAGGAGGGAAGCCGCGGGCAAGGATCGGGATGATCCATGGTGCAGCGAGGATGCCGACCAACGTGATGACGCTCATCACGACGGCGAGAACATTGAAGATCAGGCTTGCCAAACGCCAGGCTTCGGCCTCGTTCTGACGGATCTGATAATCGGTGAAAACCTTTACAAATGCCGCCGAAAGGGCTCCTTCGGCAAAGAGGTCGCGCAGAATGTTTGGGATCCTGAACGCGACGACGAATGCGTCGTAGAGAAAACCGGCGCCGAAAAAGCGTGCAAAGACGGTTTCACGCACAAGCCCGAGAACGCGCGAGAACATCACCGCGATCGAAACGACTCCAGCCGACCGGGCGACGCTTTGGCCGGCGGGATCGGGCACGGCCTGACCTTCAACGAGCACCGGATCGGCAAGTCCCTCGGGCGATCCGCTCTCCGAATGATCTTTTTCGGTATTTACCATCGACAGGCCGGGGTTCGGGCAGGCCGCCCCGGAACCGACTTTATCTTAATTCTTCAACCGAGAAGAAAACAAAAAGGGAAGCAAACATGATGCTTCCCTCACAAGATCGATGATTGGCTGCGGCCTTAGTTCCCGTTGGATCCGCGATCGCCGGGAACGGAGATCCGCGTCTGGGCAAGGCGTGAATTGAGCGGTATCTTGTCGTATCCCATCGGAGCGGCGCCGCCGAACTGGCCTTGGATAAGCGAAACGTAATTATTCTGGAAACTGCGGAACCGCGATACGCTGCCGCGTTGGTTGAAGATCACGAACAGCAGGGTGCCGTTCCGGGTGCTGATCTCGCCGGCAAGGGCGCTCACGCCGCCGTCGGTCCTGCCAAGGGTGCCGGTCTTTCCGACGACGCTGCCCATCGAAAAATCGCTCTGGAACCGGTGCTCGAGCGTTCCGCGGTCGACACCGGCGACGGGCATAATGTCGGCAAACGTCATTCGATAGTCGGCCAGCGAACCACGGAGGGCACGAAGGAGCTTCATCATCGCACTCGGCGTGACGCGATTGATCCCGAGGCCGCTCGACGTTTGGATCGAGAATTCGGCGGGCGGGACCGCGGCGTGCTGATGAACGAGCCGGGCCACCGCGTAAGGGCCGCCGACCATGTCGCCAAGCCGCTCGGAAAGGAAATTATTCGAAAAATTCAATGTCGCCTTCAGCACGTCCCGCATCGGTGCCGACTCGTGCGAAAAAAGCAGATTTACATTGCCGGGCATCGGCTGGACATAGACCGAACCGGTAAAGCTGACGCTCGGGTCGCCTGTAACCTGGTTGATCCGGCCGGAATTTACCAGATAGCTTTTCCAGGCGTTAGCGGCCGCAGAGTTGCGTTTGGAGGCGTCCATGGACGCGAAAAGCAACTGGCTGGACCGGGACGGCGACGTCTGGTAATTCATCGAGAAGTTATCGGTCACGACCAGGTCACCTTTGACGATACGGATGCCCATCCGGTTTAGCTCGCTCGCAAGGCGAACGCCATGTTCGTAGCTGAACATCGGGTCGCGTCCGGAAATATAGAGGTTGCCGTGGATCGTCGAGGTCGCTTCCTCGTAGCTTCCGTCTGTCCAGACATTCGTCGGAAAACGATAATCGGGGCCGAAGGTCTTAAGGATCGCGAACGCCGTCGCCAGTTTTACGTTCGAAGCGGGGTTGAAGGGAACGTCTGAAGAACTTTCAACCACGACCTCGCCGCCAATGGTTTCTACCAGCACGCCCGAGTAACCGGGGATCGGTGTCTCCGCCAGGATCGGATAAGCGGTCCGGACCGCCGATGCCGACGGGCTTGTCACCGCGGCGGAACTCGAGGTCTTTCGGACGGTAGGCGTGGCGGATGCCGACGGGCCCTCCGGAGCCGCAACCTTGATGTCCTGGAGGAACGGCTGCGGTGCCTGGCCCAGGCTGCTTGCGGCGGTGAACATCGCGAAGACAGCTACAACAGGCCAATTGGCAATTTTTCCGGTAAATACTTTCATTAAAACACTTAAATCGGGTCTTGCGGCGGCGGATACTGCTGGTTTGCCGGAAGGGCAGATTTCAGTATAACACGACCACGGGCCTGATTTTCAACTCCAATCTCTCTGACCAACCACTTCGTACGCAGAAAGCGACCGAACTGTTTGATGAAATTAGGTTCTCAATGGATGTCACCTGCGTAAGTATTTCTTATGGTTATCATCCAATATCCTTATACACCGAATAGACCGCGATGACTACACTTTTTTGCGGTTCGGCCGCGAATAATTTCGTTGACACCCCAGGCCGCCGAACCTAAAATTGCTTATGCGACACCGCCGGGCCGACCCGCAAAAGATCGACTTGAGATCGATTCGCAAGACCCATAGGGACCGCCGCAGTGCGATCAGGCAGCGACTCGGGGAATTTGAGTCGCTACGGATGAACGGGACGGACGAGCGGCTTTGGGAAGAAATGGTCTATTGTTTCTTCACCGGAGGCTGTTCGGCAAAGATGGGGCTTAGGTCCGTATCGGCCGTCCGCAGCCTTCTCGCCGATGGAAACGAAAGCCAGCTTTCACGGGCCCTGACCGGAGTTCATCGTTATCCGAATGCCCGTTCGAGGTACATCGTCGCTTCGAGAAAGTTCCTGAACGAGAATTTCGGGATGAAGCTCAGAGATCTACTTGACGGGTTTGATTGTCCCATTGAGAGGCGCGATTGGCTGGTCAAGGAAAAGGGGATCAAGGGGTTAGGATATAAGGAAGCGAGTCATTTCCTGCGGAACGTCGGATTTAAGGGCTATGCGATCCTGGACAAGCACGTGCTTCGATGTCTTTGCGAGCTAAAAATAATCGACGACCCGAAGCCACCAAATTCGAGGTCAAGGTATCTAACCATTGAAGATAAGGTTAAACATCTTGCCAAAACTGTCCGTATAGATATTGATGAGCTGGACCTGGTCCTTTGGTCGATGAAGACCGGAGAGATCCTTAAATAACTCCCTCGCACGGCCGTCGCCGGCCCTGGAAGGGAGTTTGGTTATGAGAAAAGGTCGGAAAAGGGTTGACGCGTCTCTGCCGAATTCTGGTTCGGCACTGTCGTACGGCCTAATGGTGATTCTTCTTGCGATCGCCCCGCTTTTCGCGATCGCTGCCGACAAGGGCAAACCTGACCTGACCGACGATCCGAAACGACTTCTCAAACAAGCCGAAAAGCTCATCCGCAGGGGCGAGTTCGCCGAGGCCGAAAGGATGCTTAATGAGGCGAGCAAGGCCCTGGGCGATGATCCCTATCCCAAACTTCGCCTCGCTCAACTTTTCATCAAACAACGCCGGCTGACCGAAGCTTATGACATCGCATTCCCCGAGGCGAAGGCCGAGCCGAAGAATGCGTATGCCTTTGCGGTCCTTGGCGGCACGATGCTCGGCATCGGGCGGTTTCGCGACGCGAGGGCCCTTTTTTACAGCGCGATCAGGATCGACAAGAGTAACGCCTATGCATGGTACGGCTATGGGATGCTCGAATTTTACGAGAATCGGATCAACGAAAGCCTTGCAAATCTCGAGGAGGCGGTCTATCACGACCCGAACGAGCCCGATTACGTCTTCGCGCTTGCGCAGGTCTCAGCCCGGGCGGAAAGGTACAAGGCCGCAGCCGATTCGTACAAACGATTCCTTTCGATATCTAAAGATACGGACGACGAGCGGCGGGTGCGCATCCGCGGCCTGATAAATTTCCTCACCTTCTTAGGCGACCGGCAGGTGCTGTACGCGACCGCCGGAGCCGACCGGACGACGGTCCCGGTTGTCCTGGCCGGAAACCGGCCGGTCGTCCAAATGGAGGTCAACGGCAGAGATGAGCCTCTCGATTTTGTTCTGGACACCGGCTCCGGCATCTCGGTCATCTCCGAGGAGACCGCGAAACGCCTCAAGATCAGGCCGATAACAAAGGGAGGATTCGCCCGGGGGATCGGCGGCGATGGGCGTTTTGAGATCGTCTACGGTTTTGTCCGAGAGGTTCGGATCGGCGATGTGGTTATCAGGAACGTGCCGGTCTACATTCGGAAGTTTCACTCCGACGGCCAGAAGATCGACGGATATATAGGCCTGTCGCTGATCTCGAAGTTCCTGACTACGCTTGACTACGGCAGCCTAACGTTCTCATTGGCAAAATCCTCTAGCGGCCGGTCGGCAAACCCGATAGACGAGAGCATCGCACTGCCTTTGCGGCTGACCTCGAGCGGGTTCCTGAGCGGCGAGGTGCAGTTGGCCGGGGTCGAGGCTCCTTTGAATTTTATCGTCGATACGGGAGCAAGCGTGTCGGTGATTTCCGACGAAGTGGCAAGCCTCGATGCGATCAGCCCGCACGAACAGCCCGAAAAAATGCGTGTCATCGGATCCGCCGGGGTGACCGAGGGTGTTTCGTCGTTTCAATTGCCGAGCGTGAGCTTTGGCCCCCACCTGAAGAGGGACATCACGGCGATCGCGCTGAACCTGGAGATGATCAACGAGGCGTCGGGGTTCCAGCAGGCCGGGATCCTCGGCGGCAACTTCCTGAAGAACTTCAAACTCACCTTCGATTTTAAGAATTCGCAGGTCACCTTCTCACCGCTCGATACCGTTCCGTGACCGGTCCATACCCTCTGTTACAATGGTCCTAGCGCAGGACCGCCGGCTATTCATATGAAATTGAGCCTTTATCTTGAGACCTCGGTCATCGGGGCCTATCTTGACAGCACCGACACGTTTCGGCGCGATATGACGATCCGCTGGTTCGAAAGGGAATTGTCAGAGTACGAGGCATTCACATCGGTGCTGGTCGAGCGCGAGCTTGAGCGGATCGATGAACCGCACCGGACCGGCTATCTGCAGATCATCAAAGGACTTGACCGGCTTGAGCTGGTGGACGAGATCTCGATCCTTGCCGACGGCTACATCTCTCGGGGTATTTTCAGCCGGAAATATATGGCCGATGCTTTTCACGTCGCGATCGCCTCATTTCATAAGATCGATTATCTGGTCACGTGGAATTTCGGGCATCTCGCGAACGTGCGAAAGCAGGCCCGGGTCCGCCTGTTCAACGCGGCGGCGGGCTTTTTTTCGCCGGCTATAGTGACGCCGGAGTTCCTGGTCCATAGCTAATTTCGGTGTTTTCTTTCTTGACTAGGGGACGAAGGACGGACACCATCTATCTTGAAGAAGATGTACCGCCGGCCAAGATTTTTGGAAGTCCTGATAAGCATCCGTGAGGAAATGGCGCGTGAAGCCGATTTTGACACGGACCTTTTCGGCGAGATCGTGAACTCAGGCCGAAGGCCGCGAAAGACGGAGAGCCATTCGCTGGCCGAAGGCCCGTCGAACGGGACGGCCTGGCATGAAGCGGCCGCGTCGCGGAAACGGAAACTCGGCCGTTCCGGCACGAAGACCTGATCCGCAACGGCACAGCACCCTTTTTCGCAGCCGCCAAAAAGCTAACACGCCGGCGATCAAGTTCCGGATGGCCCGATACCTTATTTCACTTTCGATCATTGCAGCGGTCGTGGCCGTTTCCGGCTACTTTTTTTTCCGTGATTATTGGGAGCACCGCTACGATGAACTGATCATCCGGCACGCCCGCGTATTCAACCTTGACGAGCGGATCGTTTGGAGCCTGATCTATGAAGAAACGTGGTTCCAGGGTTGGAAGATCGGGGCCGCGGACGAGGTCGGGCTGATGCAGGTGACGCCGACGGTGGGCCGGGAGTGGGCGAAAGAGACGGGCTTGAGCGAATTCGAGAAGCGTGCGGCCGAGGACCCCGTGGCTTTTTTGAGCGATGCCGAACAGAACATTCAGGTCGGGTGCTGGTACCTCGAAAAAGTTCGGGAACGCTACCGCGGCCGGCCGGCCGAGACCGCGATGATGCTTGCCGCCTATAATGCCGGGCCCAGCCGGGTCGAAGAGTGGACCCGGGGTGCGGAACCGAGGGAGCTTTCAGAATCCGACTTTGTCGCGAGGATCGCGATCCCTTCGACGAAAGCCTACGTGACCTCGATCCTGGATAGATACCGCGACACAGAAGCTCTTCGGCCCGGTCCCGAGCCGCCACGATGAAGATCCTTGCCGCAAAGTTCGTCCTGCCGATCTCTTCCGGCCCGATCGAGAACGGCGCGGTGGCCGTTGACGGTTCGCGGATCGCCGCCGTAGGGCCCGCTGATTCCGTTAAAGCTTCATACCCGGACGCGAGCACGGAGGACTTTGGCGAGGCCGCGATCCTGCCCGGGTTCGTCAACTGCCATTCACACCTCGAACTGACGGCATTGCGCGGCGCGTTGGACGGCGTCGAGCACGATTTCCGGGCATGGTTGTTGAAGATAAATGATCTGCGGGCCGGGCTTACGGACGAGGACATCATCCGATGGGCGGCGGCCGGGGCCCGGGAAGGTGCGGCCGCGGGGGTTACATGTTTTGGCGACATCGGACGGTTCGGGCACGCCGGGGTCACGGCGTTGAAGGAAGTTGGGCTTCGCGGGATCGTTTTCCAGGAGACGGAGTTCTCGCCCGACAATTCGACAGCCGACGAAGATTTTCAGAAGCTGGGCGAAAAGTTCGAGAAGTTGAAAGAGGAAGAGACCGATCTTGTAAAGGTCGGCCTGTCTCCGCACTCGCCTTACACGGTCGGATCGCGGCTGTTCGAGCTGATCGCGCAGTATTCGATAATCAACCGGATCCCGCTCACGATCCACGCCGCAGAATCGGAAGATGAGATGCGGCTGATGACTCGCGGGGAGGGCTTCTTTGCCGGATTCTACGAAAGCATGGGCCTTGAATGGGCGAGTCCGCATTGCACGCCGATCGAGTATCTGGAAAGGCTAGGCGTGCTGTCCGCACGGCCGTTGCTCGCCCACTGCGTCCATGCTTCGGACAGCGATATCGCCCGGGTAGCGGCGAATGGAGCGAAGATCGCGCATTGCCCGAAATCGAATGCAAAATTCGGCCACGGCTGGGCACCGTTCGAGAAGTTTCTGGATGCGGGAATTTCCGTCGGCCTTGGCAGCGATTCGGTGGCGAGCAATAACGTCTGCGACCTGCTGGAAGAATCCCGTTTTGCATTGCTCGCTGCCCGCAACCGCGCCGACCGGAAACGCCCGCCCGGGCAGAAGCGCGACTGTGACGGAGCGTGCATTAATTTCCTGACCGCCAAGCAAGCCCTTGAGACAGCAACCTTGGGCGGCGCAAAAGCCCTGGGCCTGGACCACCTGATCGGTACTCTCGAACCAGGAAAACAGGCCGACATCGCCGTCGTTTCGCTGAATAATCCAGCCCAACAGCCGGTCAATGCCATTGAGGCCGCATTAGGTTTTCCTGGGGCGGCGTCGTAAAATCTATGGCGGCCGATTGTTGTTGACGCTTGTCTTGGCGATCTCGATCTGCCGGTTTCAAACTTAATGACTCTGGGGGTAAGGACAGCGGAACAAATTCCTCGTTTTGAGAATATCGGCGAGTCGCTTGGGTTTTGAGAACCAAGAATCCCGCCGCCCTGCATCGTTCCGGCTAACGGGCTCTCAGTCCGGTCTCAGGCATATTCCGTAGCACCCATCAGGGCGAGAGCCTTTGCCGCATCGGCCTGGCGAAACTCATTCTTCAATAAGAGCGCAATATCTTTGGCATGTTCACGAGAGCCCAAAGCCGCCAGACTGGCCGCGGACTCGGTACCTTTTGAAGATTCTCCAAGCATCGCGGACGATCTCTTTCTAAATTTTTTCCTCTTTGTTTCGTGGAAAAGTGCGAGTCATCATCGTCGAATGCAAATTCGTTGTTCGTCATAATCGCGACGATCTCGTTGGTGAACTCAAGGGCCTTCATTTCGGCCAATGCCGAGATCGCTCCTGATCGGTCCGCGATTCTGGCTTTTTAACAACTTGGCGATATCAGGTTTGTATTCGGTTGCTTGCAATGCCCCAAGCGCTAACGCTGCACGGCCTCGGACAAATGTTGGGTTCTGAGGGTCGGTGAAGAGGGCCTTTCACGATCTTCGTCTTCGGGGGCCTGCACAAATAAAGAAGCTGCGGCTCTCTAGTCACAAATGTTTCTTTGAATCCGCGCGCCATTCAGCTTTGCGACCTCTTTGCTCGGCACTTTCAAACGCTTTGAAAAAACCGAGAAATAGCAAGCTCACTTGACTCGTACGCATGGGTAAGCGTCCACATTTCGCCCGACATTCGACCAATGCATTTCTGATTAATGTTCAGGTACAGGTTGCGAAGCGCCGCGTCATTTTCAAGGATCGTCAATCTCTTCGGAGTCTGGATGGGGGCTGGGGCGGGGGGGGGAGGGGAAGGGAAGAAAGATAGCGAATAGTATCGCAAACAATCCGACCTTCGATCTTGGGTAAGTGATCCTCATTCCGTCCGGTCTTTCCAATATTCCGGTTCCCGGCTGTGATGGGCGACAGCAACGATCAGGATATGATCCTGTTCAATTGAGTAAAGGAGTGAATACGGAAAGATGTTTACAATGTATCGTCTGACTTCGTCGGCGACTTTCGGCCATGATCGCGGATGGCGTTTCACCTGCTCGATCGCCTTGTCAATACATGCGGAAAAGCGGAATTCCAGAGCCGGATCTTCTCGAAAGTAAAATGCAGTTGCTTCTTCGAGGTCGTCGAGCGCCCCTGCTTCCCATCGATATTTCATCCTCGAACGCGCTTTCGCATTTCCGACAACCCCGACGGTCCATCTATCGTCCCAGAAACACCTGACCGCACGTTTTCCAAGCGACGGACTGCCAATCTTACCCAGGCGTCATTGGTCTCATCAGTTGACGGAAAGTCTTTCAAACTTTCGTTTAGCCTATCCGCAAGTTGCGAACGTTCGGCGATCGGTAAGGCCAACGCGGCTTGGGTGATCTCATCGGCTGTCTTTTCCATACGGCTAAAGAATACTGCGCTTCGTTGGTCCCGTTCAACACCTATTTTGGGCTGTCGATCTCATACTCCGGCTTTGGAACGCCCATCATCCATTTATCGAACCAGCCGACGATGTGCTGGAGGCGTTCGATGCGGTGCCAGGGGTTGCCGGAGCGGGAGAGGTCGTGGCTGGCGTTGGGGAAGCGGACCATGACGGTCGGAACCTTGCGGTATTTCAGGGCCCG
Organism: Chloracidobacterium sp.; assembly: GCA_016716365.1. Taxonomy (GTDB): domain Bacteria; phylum Acidobacteriota; class Blastocatellia; order Pyrinomonadales; family Pyrinomonadaceae; genus OLB17. Next base: position 830,207 of record JADJWM010000017.1, read on the forward strand.
AAAGAGTTCTTCGCCTCCGGCGTATGGAGGCGTGCGGTGGTCAGCCTCGCCGAGTATAAACATCATCGGGGTCTTGATCTTCGCCACGTGCGTGATAGCGGAGCGTTCGCGGAAGCCCTCGACGTCCTCAAACGGAGCGCCTTTGAACCACGACGGCTGGAATTGGGCGAAGTCCGCCGTGTACCACCAGCTCGCCCAGTTCGAAATGTCACGCTGCGAGACGGCCGCGGCAAAGCGGTCCGTTTGGGTGACGGCGTAATTCGTCAGCACACCGCCGCCCGACCCACCCGTGATCCCGAGCTTTGTCGTGTCGATATAGCCCCGTTTGATGACCTCATCGACCGCGAGCATCAGGTCTTTGTGGTCGTCGCCGGGATAGGCGTGCTGGATGATGTTTCCAAAGTCCTGGCCGTAGCTGGTCGAGCCGCGCGGGTTCGGATAGACGACGACGTAGCCTTTTGCCGCCATCCACTGGAACTCGTGGTCGAAGATGTAGCCGTAGGCTGCGTGCGGGCCGCCGTGGATATTGAGGATCAGCGGATACTTCTTGTTCGGATCGAAATCGGGCGGTTTCTGCACCCACGTCTGGACGCGTTTTCCGTCAAAGCTCGTGAACCAGACATCGTCCGGCTCGGTGAGTTTTATCTTCGCATAAAGGGCATCATTGAATTTCGTCAGCTGCCGTGCATTCGAACCGTTCGCGTCGGCGACAAATAGGTCGCCGATCCGCGTCGGCGTCGAGCGCGTGTAGATGAGTTTTCCGCGGTCGTCGGTCGACCGGTAAAGCATGATGGCGTGGTCGCCGCGAGTGACCTCAGAGAGGCGTCCGCTGCCGGCATCGACAGATGCGAGATTTAGCCGTCCTTCCTTCGCAAAGCCGACGGTAATGCTCCTTCCGTCGGCGCTCCAGATCGGGGCGTTTCCGCCTCCGGCACGCGGCGGTGCCTGATCGCCGGTCAGGCCGGAGCCAATGTCGAAATCAAAGGCGGTAGTAAGATTCCTTGGCCGGGCGTTGGGCGAAAGGTCCATCACCCAAAGGTCCGGCTGGGTGTAGGACTTCACCGGCGTGTGCGGCTGCGATGCGACGAAAGCGACCCGGCCGCCATCGGGGCTGAGGGCCATCGCGCCGACGCCCATATCGACCTTTGACAGCAGGCTCGGGGCCCCGCCGGCAGGGGCGACCGAGAAGATCTCGGTCTGCGGTATGGCGTCGTAATAGGGTTCCGGGCTGCGGTTCGTCGTGTAATACATCCGCGAACCGTCCTTCGCCCAAACTATGTTGCCCTCGCTGAACGGGCCGCTGGTGAGCTGTTTCGGTGCCGGTTTCTCGCCGACGGAAGACGGGGCGGCGACGACCCAAATATGAGACGGCCGCGTCGGGTCGAGGTATCCGCCGCCGTCCGAACGATAGACCGCCCGCGTAATTACACGGACGTCGGATTCACGTTCACCGGGCGTCGCCGGTTTGCCCTGTTTGGCGATGTCCTCCGGTTTTGCGTTGCTCGTGAACGCGATCCACTTACCGTCCGGCGACCAGACAGCACTGCTCGTTCCACGCGGCATACTGGTCAAGGGAAACGCTTCACCGCCGAACATCGGCAGGATGTAGATCTGCGATGCACTCGCCGGCCCGGGTGTCTCTCCAGATCGAACGAACGAAAGGTACCGGCCGTCAGGCGACCAACGCGGGCCGAAGTCGCGGTTTCCGCTCGTGATCCGCACCGGCTCCTTATCACCGCTTGCCGCAACCAGCCAGACCGAGGTGTCGTAATTGGTCTTGGCCGAATTCACGGTCACACGTACAAATGCGACCTGGCTTCCGTCAGGCGAGATCTGCGGATCACCGACCCAGACGAAATCGAAGAGGTCTTTTTCGGTGATGTTTCGGGTCTGGGCCCCGAGGACGGAAACGAAGAGGAGGACAATGGCAAAGAGGCGCAATGGTGTTCTTTTCATGGCTTGCTCCGGTGAGTAGGTCAGACGAAATTCGACGGCTTCGGCCGCCGGTCATTTTACGAATGGGGCAATTCTAAATCGCTTCGTTCAATTCGGCAAGAACCTCGTCGGGGGTCCAGTCGCTGCCGGTGAAGATCTTCCTGACCTTACCGTCGGGCGAGACGACGACCGTGACGAGGGAATGGTTGAACTGGGTCTTGTCCGTGGCGTCAACTTCATAGCGAAGGCCGAAGAAGTCGGCGATCTCGCGGATGTCCTTGTCCGGGCCGACAGCCAGACGCCAAACGGTGAAATCGTCCTTCGCATCCTTGCCCAGATACCCGAGGCCGTACTGTTTGAGCTTTTCCGGAGTGTCGCGTTCAGGGTCGAACGAGATGGAGAGCAGCCTGATCTTTTGTTTTTTCTCGGGGTCTGCGGCGATGCGGTTCGCCATGTCGCTGAAATGCTTCGACATCTTGATGCAAAACTCGGGCAGCGGGCATTCGCGGTAAATGAAGGTGATCGCCAACGCCTTGCCACGATAGTCTTTTAGCGAGAACCGCTTGCCGTCCTGATCAGTGAGCTTAAAGTCGGGGACTTCCTGGCCGACTTGGGCGACCTTCTCGTTGACGGGCACCGGAGACTGGCCCGGCTGAGGAAGAGCGACAATGCCGACCTTTTCAAGCCAGTACGGCTCATCCGCAGTCTCGTCAACAACCAGTTCAGCGTGAACCTGGGCTCCCGGGGCGAGATTTTCCCACACCCAATCTTCATGGATCGGGAATTTCATCGTCATACGCGGCATAAAGCCAGGGATCTCTTCATGATCGAGTTCGACCTTTTTCTTGGCCTTATCGATCGAAACGACGGTTCCCTTGATGGGGTATCGTTTGGCCTGTCCGGCGGGTTTGTTTGCGGCAGGCTGTGAGCAGGCCGATGACAGGAATGCTGCGGCAAGGAGCAACGGAATGAGAATACGGATACTTCGCATAAATAAATCTGACCGAGGCCAAAACGTCCCGGGACCCGAAGCGGCATGCGTTCACGGCAAGGGCTTCAATTCCGGGTCGTAACGCATCCTGTAAATGCGGTATGCGGCCATCACCTTATAAACATAATCTTTGGATTGGGCGTAGGCAATCTCAGGAACGAACCGGTCAGCCGCATCGCTTTTCGAACGCTTTTCCCACCTATTCATATTCTCCTCGCCGCCGTTGTAGCTTGCCGCCACGGCTTCCGGCTGCTTTGGGAACAGCGTGAAGAGGGACGCGGCGTATTCCGAAGCGAATAGGATCGACGTCGCCGGATCGTACAATTGACCGATCTCAAGATCGGCGATCCCAAGGGCCGAAGCCGTCTTGCGCGCGGTCGGCAGCGTGAACTGCATCAAACCGCGAGCCGCGGCGTCTGAGCGGGCAGCCGGGTCGAACCGCGATTCCTGCCGTGCAAGCGAAAGGAGGAAACGCGGATCAACACCCCGCGGACGCGTGTAACGCTCGAAAAGATCGTGATGAACGGCAGGGTATAGAAGTGCCATCTGGTCCGGTCCGATCAGCTCGATCTGATAGTCCGCCGGCACCGGGCGCCATGCAGGCTCAGCAAAGGCGATGGCCTTCTGGGCCCGGCCGCCGCGGGCATTCACGTCCGCGATCGTGTAGGGGAGATCGTTCGCACTCTTCCGCTTCGCGGCATCGGATGCTTCGAGTTCCGGTGCGGCTTCGTCGAATAGTCCGAGGAAAAAAAGCTTTTCGGCGATGGTCTTGCCGGGCCGGGCGACGCTCCCGTCCTTTGACGAACTTCGCGGAGCACCCGCCGCAGGTTCGGCCATCTTGAATGCCGGGACGTTTTTGTAAGCAGGGAGGTTCGAATATGCCCGTTTCAGAACTTCAAGAAGCCGCGAACGCTCTGCCGGATCGGCCGTGATCCGCAGCGCGTCTTGTGCGCGGCGTCGGTTTGCCTCGTGTGCGTTCGGCTCGAAAGGCGGAGCGGTCAGCGAGTTGAGCTTTGCTGCGAGCACCGGCCGCGCGTCCTCGTCCCCGGCAAGAGCCCGCAGCCGTTCCGTCGCGCGTCCTCCGTAATATTCGTTTCGCCCATCGGGGATAGCGAGATAGGCGTCGACAGCCTCGGCAAATGACCGCTTCTGCTCTAGTATGAAGGCCCGAAGAAAAAGGACCTCTTCTCTCGTCGTCCCGCCCGGAACCCTCGCCCCGCCGAGGTCGGCCATTTGGAGCAGACGATCGATCGCCAACAACGCATCGTCCCAATTGTTCCGGGCAATGTGGATGCGGGCAGCGGCAAATACACCTTGCGCGTCGGTGATCTTACCCGAATATTTCTCGCTGATAGTCGCCGTCCATTTAAGTGCCTCGGTCTCTTCGCCGGCATCTCGAAGGACGTCGATAATGTTCAGATATGCCCGGTCGACATCCGGCTCCGACGGAAACCGGGCGATATAGTCCTGATAGCGGCGTACGGATTCGCGGTGCTTTCCGACCCGCGAGTAGGCGGAGGCTCCGTGAAGCAGGGCCTTCCTGGCCGCGGGATCGTCCGGATATTGCTCAAGGATCCGCTCATATGTCCGGATGGCCCCCGGGAAATCCGATTCTTGTGCCTGACAACGTCCGATCTGAAAGAGGGCTTCGGGCACAAGCGGGCTCGCCGGATGTTCGGTCACGACCGCGTTGTAATGGGAACGGGCCGCGGGCAGGTCGCGGTCAAAGAGGTAAACGGCGGCACGCGAAAAATGCTCGTCGGCAGACAAAGAAGGGACTTTTCGCACGGGGTCGCCTGCAAGATCGAGACGATCGAGGTCGCGGACGGCGGCGATCATCGGGTCATCGGGACGGCCGGGAGAGGGCCAGGACCGGATCACTTCGACAAATATCGTCCGGGCCGATCCTCCATCGCCGAGACCCGTCCGAGCCCGGGCCGCAAAGATCCGGTTCTCACGATGGACCGGGTCGGGGTCGCCCGACGCCGGACTGTCCGGTGACGACGAGGGCCTAAGGGCATCAAGCACGATCGAGGCGCGCTCGAAATCGGCGGAATCCAGGAAACTTCGAGCCATGCGGACGCGGGCGGCCTCGGCCACGAGCGACTGGGGTTCGGTCGCGGCAAGTTCGCGAAGATAGAGCCGTTCGGCAAAGTGGTTTCCCATCGCCCGGGCCGCCGAAGCAGAATGAAAAAGCGCGTATGCCCGAAGGTCCGTGCCGCGTGCCGCCACCGCGGTGTAGCGGGCGAGGGCAGCACCGGGATCGCCCCGTTTTTCGTAGAGCCGGCCGAGAAGATAATCGAGGTCCAGATCCCGGAAAAGTTCGGGCTCGGCCGTTTCGATCCTGGATAGGCCTTCGATCGCCTCGTCATACCGCCTTTCGGCGGCCGCGTTCCGGATCCCTTCGAATTCGGCCTGCGAAAGCGCGGATCCGGTACTCGCGAAAATTGCTATGACGATCAGGATGGCTGCCGGCCTCATACAATAAATTCTATGTGTTTACGGCCGGAATCAGAAAGGCGGCATCCCTTGACGCTCTGAGCGAGCGGGCGGGAACTGACAACCGTCGGCCGTTTCCTGTAGAATCGACCTTTCTGATCAAATGAGTGCAAGGATCCTACAGGGCAAACCGCTCGCGGAATCGATCAAGGCCGAAGTTCGCGAAGAGGTCGAGCGGCTAAGCTTGACCGGGAATGTTGTACCCGGATTGACCGTTGTTCGTGTCGGCGAGGATCCTGCGTCTGCGGTCTATGTCGGCAGTAAGGTCAAGACCTCCGAGGAGCTTGGCATCCGGTCGGAGCACGCTCATTTCCCCGATCACACATCCGAAGAGGACCTGCTCGCTGTTGTTCGTAACCTGAACGAACGGGACGATGTTGATGGGATCCTTGTGCAGCTTCCGCTGCCGAAACACATCGACTCGGTCCGGCTGCTAGAGGCGATCGATCCGCAAAAGGACGTGGACGGTTTTCATCCGATCAACGTCGGGCGGCTCTCGCTCGGGCAGGACGCCCTGTTCCCGTGCACGCCGGCCGGAGTGATCGAAATTCTAAAACGGTCGGACATCCCCATCGCCGGCAAGCACGCGGTGATCGTCGGTCGGAGCAATATTGTCGGCAAGCCGATGGCGATGCTCCTGCTGAGGGAGAATGCGACGGTCACGATCTGTCATTCGCGCACGGCGGACCTTCCGACGGTCACCCGGCAGGGCGACATCCTTGTCGCGGCGATCGGCCGGGCGGGATTTATCCGGGGCGATCACATTCGCGAAGGAGCAACGGTGATCGACGTTGGCATCAATAATGTCTCAGACAAAGACCTTGCACCGGAGCTTTTTTCCCCGGACGATATTGAAAAAAGGCTCGCGGCGATCGAAAAACGCGGGTTTACTTTGGTTGGAGACGTAAATCCGAAGGAGGCCGTCGAACGTGCTGCCGCTTTTACGCCGGTGCCCGGCGGCGTCGGCCTATTGACCGTCGCGATGCTGATGAAGAACACGGTTAAGGCCGCAAAGATGCGGCGAGGCATAAAATAAGCATTATGAACTTTGATGAATACCAATCGGCGGCCGGAACAACGGCCCTTTATCCTCGGCGGATGAGCAACCTTGAATACCCGACGCTCGGGCTTGCGGGCGAAGCGGGCGAGGTCGCGAATATCGTAAAGAAGATACAACGCGACAACGACGGCATACTCACGGACGAGGTCCGCGATAAGCTCAGGGATGAGCTTGGCGATGTGCTCTGGTACATATCGGCGTGTGCCGATGAACTGGGACTCACGCTGGACGAGATCGCTGCATACAACGTGAACAAACTGGCCAAACGGCACGGCCGTTCATAATGTTGAAGATCGGGCTCACCGGTTCGATCGCCGTCGGCAAGTCCTTTGTTTGTAAGGTCTTTCGCGAGAACGGCTGTCACGTTCTGGACGCCGACCAGACAGCCCGCGACGTGGTCCGTCGCGGCACCGAAGGGCTCAGCCAGGTCGTCGAGGCGTTCGGAGATGCGATCCTGCTTCCGTCCGGCGAACTTGACCGGGCCAAGCTTGGTTCGATCGTTTTCGGCGACGAGGCCAAGCGCAAGCTGCTGAATTCGATAATCCACCCGCTCGTTTTCGAGGCTCAGGACCGGTGGCTCAAAGATCGAGAAGCCCGCGACCCCGACGGCATTGCCATCGTTGACGCGGCCTTAATGATCGAATCGGGCGGGCATAAGAGGTTTGACCAATTGATTGTCGTTTGGTGCGAACCTGAGATACAATTGCGGCGTCTTATCGAAAGAGACCGTTTACCCGAGGCCGAAGCAGAAAAACGAATAAACTCCCAGATGGCCCAGTCCGAGAAGAAGAAGTTCGCGGACTTCCTGATCAATACCTCCTTTGGCTTCGACGATACTCGCCGACAGGTGTTAGAGGTGCTAACCAAACTGAAAAGTTTGGTTGGATAAGCATTTCTCTTACGCGAGCGAGATGCGATCCATGACGTCAATGCCGAAAAGGAAAATGCAGGCCGTTTCGGGCCGAACTAATTCGGCTCGTTCAAGGTTCGTCCTAGCATTCATAGGCTACGCCCTGTTGATATCCGCCTCATGCACGCAGATAAAAAAGCCGGTTACCGAACCCTTTTACGCCGAAACCAGCCCGCCGCCGAGACAGGAGTTTAGGTGGAGTAACGGGAAGCTGCCGCAGAGCCTGGATCCCGCGCTTGCGGCCGCTCCGCCGGAGACCGACCTTGTGCGGGCCTTATACGAAGGGCTGACCGAGGTCGACCCGGTGACGCTCGAGGTCAAGCCGGGCGTGGCCGAGAGTTGGTCGCGATCGGAGGATTCGCGGGTGTGGACGTTCAAATTACGGTCGAACGCCCGTTGGAGCGACGGCCGGACCGTCACGGCCCATGATTTCGTCCGGGCCTGGGAGCGGCTGGTGAGGCTGGGTGAAAAGACGGCCCATCAAAACCTGCTTCTTAATATTGAAGGGGTTTCGAAGGCGATCACCGCGACCGCGGTTTCCAAAGAGGCTGTTACGACGACCGATCAGCCGAACCAATCGGCCAACACGTCGCCGCCGGCCCCGAAAGCAAAGGCGTCCCCGTCGAATTCGGCGGCCGTACCGCCTGAGCCGAAGGCCGATACCGATCATCCGGCAGCGGAAACAGGGCCCGTGAAGCCGCCCGTGAAAGCTGAAGATCTCGGATTTGCGGCCCTAGACGAAAATACATTCGTCATTCGGCTTGTCGTGCCGGACCCGGACCTGCCGCAATTGGTCGCGGGACCGATCTTTCGGCCTATCGCGGGCGACGGCGAGGAATTCGAGGGCGAGAAACTGAACCCGGGCTTGACGACCAACGGGCCGTTCAGGATCGACAAGATCGACGAGGCCGGGATAAAGCTCGTGCGGTTTGAAGACCATTGGAATAAAGACGCGATTCGGCTGGAGAGCGTTCTGGTCGTTCCGATGGAGTCGCCGGAAGCGGCACTTGAAGCATATAAGGCCGGCGAACTGGATGCGATCACGAACATGGACCTCTCACCGCTGGTCCTTAAGATCCTTTCGCCCTTTGACGATTTTCGAAAAACGACGCATAGCGCACTGAACTTCTATGAGGTGAACACGTCTCGAGCCCCTTTTTCCGATCGCCGGGTTCGCGAGGCACTGTCGATATCGATCGAACGGGAACGGCTGACGGAAGGCGAGACCGACGGCCTGACCCGGCCGGCCCTCCAGTTCTTACCCTACCGCCGCGATGTGCGGACAAAATTGGCCCAGGACAAAACAAAGGCGCAGGACCTGCTTCGCGAAGCAGGATTCCCTGACGGGAAGGGATTTCCGGTGATCCGGCTACTGATCAACCGGAACGATCTCCAACTTCGGATTGCCCGTTCGGTCGCGCGAATGTGGAAGCAAAACCTGAATCTCGAGACAGAAATAACCCTTAAGGACCTGGCCGATGTCGAGAAAACGCGGAAGGCCGGCGATTACGACCTGGTTCGGCGGGGTGTCGTCTATCCAACGTCGAATAACGCTGTGAACATGATGGCTTTGCTGGATATCCATCCGGACGCCGCCGCAGTGGCGCCGGTGCGGCCCGACCAACCCGTGTCCGTCCCTTCCCCGTTCCGATCGACAGAGCCGGCCAATTCCAATTCGGCCGAAAGACCGCCCGCCGACCAGAAAGATTCTCCAATTATTGGGGATGGTGTTATATTAAGCGAAGACGAGGCTCTCTACGAATTGCGGGCAATCCCACTTTATTTCCCGACATCATACGCATTAATAAAGCCTTACGTCTCCGGTTTCGAGATGAACAGCCTTGATGTACTTTTGCTAAGTTCGGTCGCCATCGACAGCGATTGGAAGCCAAAAGGCGAATGAGGCCGGGCCGCCTCCGAACCCCAAGGCGGCATCTCAATTGAACCGAGGCGTTCCGTGATCGGAACCAAACTTCACCGGCCATTGAGGCCTTGATCTGCACCAGACTCGACCATGCAAGAATTTATTGGAAAGTCGCTCGCCGTCAGCCTGATATGCTGCTTCGTATTGCTGTCGATGACCGGATGTATCCGCTCATCGGCTGAGCAGAAGTATTTTGGCATCGTTAAGGTCCCATCAGATAACGTCCTCCGCTACGTCACCGGGTCGGAGCCGGAGAGCCTGGACCCGCAGTTCGTGACCGGACAGCCCGAGGCCAGGATCATGATGGCCCTTTACGAAGGCCTGGTGGAATATCACCCGATCACGATGGAACCGATCCCCGCGATAGCAGAGAGCTGGGAGATCGGCCCGGACGGGACCGAATATTTGTTCCATCTGCGTAAGAACGCAAAATTCTCCAACGGTGACCCGATCACCGCAAAGGACGTTGTATTTTCATTCAGACGCGGACTCTCACCCGAACTCGCCTCGAGGAACGCGAATCTGGCTTACTACCTCAAGTATGCCGAGGCTTATAATTCGGCGCGGGCATTCGTCCGAAACCCCGACGGGTCGTTTCTCGTAAAAGACGGCGGCGCTCCCGCGGCCGAACCTGCGGCGAAAGCGGATACATTCGGGCCGGATTCTGAGTTTCACCGGTTTATCGACGCTCCTGAAAGACTGACCGTTCCGGGCGACGAAGCAGGCAGGAAGAAACTCACCGATAAGGACGCGAAGATGAAGGCCCTTCTTGAAGGGAAGCAGTTCGTGCCGGTCAGGGCCGAGGATGTGGGCATCGAGGCGGTCGATGATCACACCGTACGCCTAAAGCTTTACCAGCCGGCTCCGTTCTTCCTGGGCCTTTTGGCACATCAGTTCTTCCGGGTCGTACACCAGCCGACGATCGAGAAATTCGGCCGGGCTTGGACCAAGCCAGAGAATATCGTCACCAGCGGGCCATTCAGAGTTGCCGCGCATAAGCCGTACGATGAACTCAATACCGTCAAGGAGCCGAATTATTGGGACGCCGCGAACGTGAAGCTGGCCGGGATAGATTTCTATCCGCTCGATGAACAGACGACGATGCTGAACCTGTATAAGGCCGGTGAACTCGACGCAACGTACAACCATACGATCCCGGCGGCGTGGAACGATACCGTGAAACAGTTTAAGGCCGAGTATTCGCTTCATCCGGAGGTCGCCGTCGATTACTACAGCCTGAGCGTGAAGAAGCCGCCGATGGATAACCTGAAGGTGCGGCAGGCTCTTTCACTGGCGATCGACCGCGAAGCACTTGCGCAATTTCAGCGGACAAAGAAACCGCTTGTGGATTTCACGCCCGAGGGCATTTTTCCAAAATACGAGGAGGCCCGGCAGAAGGTATACACCGAACTCCTTACCCAACAGGGAAGTTCGATGGCCGAGTGGAAGGCCCGCATCTTTGACGCCGAAAAGGCGCGTAAACTTATGACCGAGGCCGGTTTCCCGGTACAGCAAGCCGGAAGCGGCTGGTCAACCCCCAGTTTTCCTGTCGATAAAGTCTCGATCACCTACAACACGTCGGAATCGAACCAGAAGATCGCCGAATTCATCCAGGCCCAATGGAAGCAGAACCTCGGTATCACACTCCCGCTCAAGAACATGGAGTTCAAAACGTTTCTCCCCTACCGCTCGGCGGTCGAATATGATGGTGTCGTAAGAAACGGTTGGGTCGGGGATTATATGGACCCCTTTACATTCTTGAACCTCTTCTACTCGCAGCAGAATGACGGTGCCACGGGATGGTGGGACCCGAAGTACGACAAAATGCTCGACGATGCGAATAAAGAGGTCGACGAGATGAAGAGGTTCGAGATGCTGGCGACGGCCGAGTTCTACATGATGCAGCAGCAGATCATCGTCCCGCTTTGCACGGCCGGTACAAGCTGGGTGAAGAAGCCGTTCATCAAGGGAATGTATCCGAATCCCGGCACTCTCCACGCCTGGAAGTTCGTTTATCTTGAAAAGGACAGCGCGAAGTGGACGAAGAGCATGGACGATATCATGTCGGAGAAAGACCCGGCCGTGACCGCCCAGATCGACCAGCTTGTGGCGACGCAGGAAGCATTGAAGAGATCGAAAGCAGTCGAAAAGACCGCAGAATAAAACCAATAGATGCTGAGTTTTATCTTACGCAGACTGCTGATCATTGTCCCGATGGCGTTGCTTGTCGTGACGGTCACCTGGGCTCTGATCCGCATTGCACCCGGTAACTTTTATTCGACCGAGCGTACGCTGCCTCCCGCGGTCGAAGCGAACATCAAGAAAAAGTACGGGCTTGACCGGCCGTGGTATGAGCAATACGGGATGATGATGCTCAACATCGTCAAACTGGATTTCGGCGACTCGCTTCGTTATCCGGGCCAGACGGTCAATGAGATCATCCGACGCCACCTTCCCTATTCCGCGACGATAGGCTTTTTCGCGTACATACTTGCCCTGTTGATCGGCTTGACGGCGGGGATCATTGCCGCACTGAAGCAGAATTCGATTTGGGATTATGGTTCCATGGCGTTGGCGATGCTGGGCCTGTCCGTCCCGAACTTCGTCCTCGGGCCGGTCCTGGTGCTCGTATTCGCACTAGGCCTGTATCTTGTGCCGCCGTCGCGTTGGGGCGGGATCTCGAGTTTGATACTGCCGGTGATCACGCTTTCAGCTATCTACGCCGCATACATCGCACGCCTGACGCGGGCCGGTATGCTCGAGGTGATGCGGTCTGATTATGTAAGGACGGCGAGGGCGAAAGGGCTTGACGAGAAAACGGTGCTGCTCAAGCATGCGCTCCGCGGCGGCATAATCCCGGTCGTCTCATTCACCGGGCCGGCGCTCGCGGGACTGCTGGCCGGAACGGTCGTCGTTGAAAAGGTGTTCGCGATCCCCGGTCTCGGCAATATTTTTATCCAATCCGTGTTCAATCGCGACGAGCCGCTTGTTCTAGGCATCGTCGCATTTATCTCGATCCTGATAATGATCTTTAATCTCGCGGTCGATATTTCCTACGGGTTCCTTGATCCGAGAATTCGCTACGAATAGAGTTCATGGTAGAAAACGTCCAAGTTGAAAAGGGAACATCGCTTTGGGCCGATGCCTGGAAGCGTTTACTGAAGAACAAATTGGCGGTATTCGGGATGATCATTCTCGGCCTGATGATCATTACCGTTATCGTCGGGCCGCCGCTGATCCGTTGGACGACGGGCCTGACGGCGGACTACATCCCGTCGGACGGCGACCTGATCAGATCTTTCCCGCCCTCGATGCAGCACCCGATGGGGACCGACGAGGCCGGCCGCGACCTTCTGGCCCGTGTGCTTCAAGGTGGGCGGATCTCGTTGATGGTGGGTATCATTTCCACTATCGTTTCGCTGATAGTCGGCGTTTCCTACGGAGCCATTGCCGGATACCTCGGCGGCCGCATCGACAACTTCATGATGCGCGTCGTCGATATCATCTATGCGATCCCGTATATCCTGATCGTGATCGTTCTTCTCTCGGTTTTCGGCGGGCCGAACACGCCCGGATGGATCGGCTGGCTGTCCGAAAAACTAGGCGGGGCAGGTAATCAGGGCCTGTCGCAGATCTTTCTTTTGTTCTTTGCACTTGGCCTCGTTTCGTGGCTTACGATGGCGCGTGTGGTTCGCGGACAGATCCTCAGCTTGAAGAACCAGGAGTTCGTTCTCGCCGCGAAGGCGACAGGTGTCTCGACGTTCGCGATCATCTTTCGGCACCTTGTCCCGAACGCCCTCGGCCCTGTTATCGTTTACGCGACCTTAACCGTTCCGAGCGTTATGCTGACCGAAGCCTTTTTGTCTTATCTCGGGCTGGGCGTGCAGGCGCCGTACGCTTCGTGGGGGAGCCTTGCCGCTGATGGGATCAAGAATATCGCCATTTTCCCGTGGCAGTTGATATTCCCGGGCGTGACGATGGCCCTTACGTTGTTCTCGCTCAACTTTTTGGGTGACGGCCTGCGAGACGCTCTGGATCCGCAGACGCGAAAGTTTTAGCAGATCTTGCCACGGAGATCACGGAGCACACGGAGGGGAGACAGGCTAAGAATTTTTGGAATTTCGGAGCGGCAGTTAATGGGATCCTCAGTGAACTCGGTGGCTAAAGAAACTCGATGACGAATAACGGAACGATCCTTTCGGTCACAGACCTTCGCACGTACTTTCAAACGGAAGACGGCCTGGTGAAGGCGGTTGACGGCGTCTCTTTCGAGCTGAAAAAAGGCGAGACGCTCGGCATCGTAGGTGAATCCGGCTCGGGAAAATCGGTTACGAACCTTTCCGTGATGCGGTTGATCCCGGAGCCGCCGGGGAAGATCGCCGGGGGCGAGATCGTCTTTGACGGGACCGACATTCGATCGCTTTCGATCGAAGAGGTCCGGAAGATCCGCGGAAAACGCATCGCGATGATCTTCCAGGACCCGATGACCTCGCTCAACCCGTTCCTTAAGATCTCGACACAGCTGATGGAAGTGACGCAGCTTCATCTAGGCCACTCGAGAACGCAGGCCCGCGAGCACGCCGTTAAAATGCTGGAGTTGGTCGGGATACCCGATGCCGAGCAGCGGATCGACGATCATCCCCACCAGTTTTCGGGCGGTATGCGGCAGCGGGTGATGATCGCGATGGCGTTGAGCTGCGACCCCGAGCTTCTGATCGCCGACGAACCCTCGACCGCTCTCGACGTGACGATCCAGGCCCAGATACTCGAGCTGATCAAGGAGTTGAAGGAGCGGCTCGGCACAAGCGTCATTCTGATCACCCACGACCTGGGCGTGGTCGCGGGGATGACGGATAAGATAATCGTGATGTACGCGGGGAAGATCTTTGAAGAGGCGCCGACTCGAGAACTTTTCGCGACGCCGTCGAACCCGTATACAAAGGGCCTGCTTGCGGAGCGTGCCCGACCCCGCCCACGAGAGGGGCGAACCGCTTTACCAAATACCAGGACTTCCGCCGGACGTCGCTCACCTGCCGCCGGGATGTCCCTTCGCGGAACGCTGCGAGCGGGCCGAAGAGATCTGTACGAAGGAGTTTCCGCCGTACGTTCGGATAATAGAAGGGCACTATTCTTTATGCCATTTTGCAAACGAGGTGTACGCCGAATCGGCTGCCGAAGCCGCGAAGCCGGCCGTAGAATGATGATCAAAACATTGACAATGACATTTTTGGTCCTGGCCGTGATCGGGTCAGGATGTTCGCGGATCACGGAATTGGCGAATTCGGGAACGAACAGCCCGGGTACAAATAGCTCGAACAGCGGAACCGCCGGAACGAAAGATGCTCCGGCCGTAAGTGTTCACAAACCTAGCGGCGACCCACGCAAAGATATCGAGCAATTGGCCGACCGATTTCTTGCCGTCCCGTCCTTCCGTGCGGTTATGACGTCCGAGGGCGAAACGCCGATGGATGCCACTCTTGAATTCGTCTCGCCGGACCGCTTTCGGATGCAGAACAAGGGCGGATTCGAGATCATCCTGATCGGGAAGGAGTCCTATATGAAGATCGGCGACCGATGGCAAAAAACGCCGATGCTGTCCGACGCGTCCATTACCGGAATAAGAGCTGCGTGGGACGAGAATGGACGAAAGTGGTTCAGCGATGTCGTTTATCAAGGCGAAGAAACGGTTGACGGCCGCGGGGCACATGTTTACACGTTCCGAAACGCGGACCCTGAAACCGCCGAAGGAAAGAACGACTCAAAGATCTGGATAGCGAAGGACGACGGGCTGCCGATCAAACTTGAGGCCGTTTATTTAACGGGTAGTCTCAAGAAAATGTTGATCAAATACGATTTCAAGACACCGGTCACGATCGAGGCGCCGGCTCAGTAACGAATGAATGAGAATGGCGAAAATCTGATCTCGCTGGAGGGCCTGAAGGTCTATTTCCGAACGGGAGGCGGGCTTTTCGGGGGCTCGAAGGACGTCCGGGCCGTAGACGGCGTATCTCTCGACATCGAGAAGGGCGAAACGCTCGGCTTGGTCGGCGAATCCGGTTGCGGCAAGTCAACGCTCGGCAAGGCTATACTCCGGCTGACCGAGCCGACCGGCGGGAAGGTGAATTACCGCGGGCGCGACCTTGCGCATCTCTCGAAAGGCGAAATGCGCGAGCAGCGAAAGCACCTGCAGATGATCTTTCAGGACCCGTATGCGTCGCTCAATCCGCGAATGAACGTCGGTCAGATCGTCGGTGAGCCGATCCGCACGTTCGGGCTCAATGAAGGACGGCCGGTCGATTCGATGGTTGCCGACCTGCTTGAGACGGTCGGCCTGAGCCGGCGATTCATCAAACGGTACCCGCATGAATTCTCGGGCGGCCAGCGCCAGCGCATCGGTATCGCCCGGGCGCTTGCCGCCGGGCCTGAATTCATCGTCGCGGACGAGCCGATCTCGGCACTGGATGTTTCGATCCAGGCGCAGATAATGAACCTGCTGGCGAAGCTGCAGGCCGAAAAAGGGCTCACTTATCTTTTCATTTCACACGACTTGAGAGCGGTAAGGCATGTTTCCGACCGGGTCGCCGTGATGTATTTGGGCAAGATCGTCGAGTTGGCCCCGGGAAAGGATGTTTATGCCGACCCGCTGATGCCTTACACACAGGCATTGATCTCGGCGGTGCCGCTCCCGGACCCTGAGATCGAGGCTAAGCGGGAGCGCATCATCCTGACCGGCGATGTCCCTTCGCCGATCGACCCGCCTTCGGGCTGCAGATTCCACACCCGCTGTCCCTACGCGATCGATGACTGCAGCAGGATCGTGCCGAAGTTGACCGAGATAAAGCCGCGGCATCAAGTCGCCTGCATCCGCATCAGTCCGGAGCACCCGGACATCAAGGCAAACGCGGCGGCGGGCCGCGGGGCCGTCGGCGCGGGGACCGAGTTACCTGACCAATAGATAAAAAAAAGGGCCCGCAAAATGCGAGCCCATCCAAATTTCGAGCCTTGACGGCCGTCAGCGATCAGAACTTGCCGGTCGCGGATCGGGTTCGGCCATCGGCGGTCGAATCACGCAGCGCCTTGATGCGGTCATGCGCCGCCTGAACTGAGGTGTACTGGGCCTGGACCGTTTCGAGAACGTGGGCCGGGAGCATATTCTCCAGGGCGTCCTTATAGGCGGCTTTGGCCGAATCCTCGCCGCGTTCGCATTCGTTGAGAATGGCGTTCTCGTCCTTGCCGGTCACGGCCGACTTGATGTTCATCCACCCGCGATGGATCGAACCGGAGAAGCTCCCCGAATTTTCGGGATCGCCCCCCAAGGTCTGAACCAGCGCCTGAAGCTCGCCCGCGAACTGCGACCGCTGCTGGGCGAATTCATAGAAAAGCGACTTCAGGTCCGAACGCTCGACGCCTTCGGCCGCGGTCTTGAAACCCTCCTGGCCATCCTTACAGGTCTCGATGAGTCCGTTCAACGTCGAGATGACCTCATCATTAGAGAGCTTCGATTTCGGTTCTGCTCCGACCCTATTCGTCTCAGCGATGGCCGGGTTTCTTTCATTGATCATAATTATTCCTTTGCCTCCTTGGTCTAAAGATCCCGTTTGATCTATTGATCGTCACTTCGGTTACGCAATTAGTACCTTCAACCGGCGTGCCAGAGCCCGAAACTGCATAAAAACAGGGCGACGGCGGGTATCGCATCGCTTGATGTGGAGTTCTTTCGAACACCTACGCATCGAATCAATGCATTATTTTCATATAATTCGACCTGATGTAATCCGGATTACTGACGGGCGGGCTAGTTGTGCAATAATCTGGTAATCTTAGGCCCTCATCTGGCTTATATTTTGTTGAAATAGCCCGCGAATTGTGCCTATTTATCTTTTGAATTGACGACGGAACAGGTTCGTTCCGGATCACGATGAGCGCGGATCCGAACAGGTTTTTGATCTTCTGATGAATGCTGCCCCCGCAAAAAAAGCGAAGTTCCTCGACCGGTTGGCCGAGGAGAACGGCGTTGCGATAGTTGTGGTCGATGCCGACGGAAGCGTGGCTTCCGAATCGAATAACAACTCAATGTGCAGGAGCCTCTACGGTTCGGCCGAGTTCGCCCCCGAGTGTGCAAAGTTCTGCGGCTCTGCATTCGAAATGGTCGTCGACGCTGGCAAGACGGTCGATTACGAATGTTATGCCGGATTGAGCTGCAGGGCGGTGCCGGTTTGGGAGGGCGGAAAGCCCTTTGTCGCGATCACCGGGCGGACCTTCCTCAAAGCAGAGCGGTACCGGAAAGCGACCGAGCGTGCGATCACCGGCGACTGGCGGCAATTCCGGCCGACGGAGTTCTTTGAGAACGTGCTTATCTCAGGCGCCGGGCAAAATCTTGAACGGGCCGCCAACCGGCTTGAGAAGTTCACGAACCGCGAGCGCAACGATCTTCTTGAAGTTGACCGGCTGGCTG
The DNA here is from genome assembly GCA_016716365.1 of Chloracidobacterium sp. Taxonomy (GTDB): domain Bacteria; phylum Acidobacteriota; class Blastocatellia; order Pyrinomonadales; family Pyrinomonadaceae; genus OLB17. The sequence continues at coordinate 847,981 of JADJWM010000017.1, forward strand.
TCGCCCCGCAGGAGGAAGCCGCCGCCGAACAGCCGTCGCCGGAGCCCGATCCTGAGGAGATCAACCGGCTCATCGAAAAGTTCAAGTCCGAGACCGAACGTGCCGCCGGCGACCTTGAAACGGCCGTGTCGTTCGATGTGCTCAAGGACAGGAAAGCGGCAAGCGAGTGGCGTTCGCTGTTCGGATCGCTGATGAAGCTGGATTACCGCGGTGCATGCATGGCGGTGCTGGAGTATCTTCGCGAGCGTTATTCCCTCGATTCGGTCGTCTGGCTCGAACGTCAGGGCGATGAGTTCGTCAAGCTGGCCGCGATCGGTGAGTTGGCGGATAAGTCATTGAATATTGGCATCAGCGCCAACAACGAACGGATCGTCAATGCGGTCCGTCGCGAGGCCCCCATCGAATTCCGGGAGAGGAAGGCCGACGGAAGCGGCGAGAGGACGCTCTCGCTGTTCCCGGTAATGCTTGCGGACGAGGTACAGGCTGCGATCGGGTCGAACGTCCGCGTCACCGACACAGAACAGCGGCGGGCGATCTCGCGGTTCGCACAGACGCTCGCTTCGCAGCTCGAGATCCTGCGGCTTCGCGACGAAGTGGCCCGCCGGGACTGGCTCGCGAGGGCGATCGTCAAGTTCAACGAGAACCTTCGGCGGATCGACTCTGAGGATTTTTGGCTGCGGATCACGCAGATATCGGCCGAACTGCTTGGAGCTGAACGCGCCTCGATCCTTGTAAGGAACGAGAAATCGGACAGCTTGCAGGCAAAGGCGGCGATCGGAGCCCGGATCAACCTGCTCTCGGAACCCGCCGTCGGAACCCGCGTCGCCGGGCGTGTGCTTGAGATCGGCGACCCGGTGGCGGTCACGGATATCGAAGGCGTGGGGATCGAATCGGCACCTGCGGAATGGAGCTACAAGACATCGTCGTTCCTGAGCTATCCGATCATAATCGACGATCGCCGTATCGGGGTACTGAATTTCACCGACAAGGCCGGCGGCGAGATCTTCACGCAGGCCGACCTCGACCTGCTTCGGGCGATCGCTCCGCAGATCGCGGTGGCGATAGACCGGACGGCGATGAAGGATAAGGCCGGTGAGTACGAACAGCTTTCGGTGACCGATCCGCTGACGGGCCTTTTGAACCGGCGTTACCTCGAGGAACGCGTTGCCGAGGAGATCACCCGGTCGAAGCGCTATCGGTTCTCGCTGAGCCTGATGCTTCTGGACGTCGACGACTTTAAATCCTACAACGACACATTCGGGCATCCGGCCGGCGATACCGCTCTAAAGGCAGTGGCCGACATTCTGAAAGAATCCCTTCGCGGGGCCGACGTCGCCGCCCGCTACGGCGGCGAGGAGTTCGCGATCCTGCTGCCGCAGACGTCCTCTGAAGAAGCCGCTCAGATCGGCGAAAGGATCCGAAAGCGGGTCGAGCGGATGGAATTCCCACACCGCCGCGTGACCGTGAGCATTGGCATCGCAAGCTGCTCAAGTGAGGTCGATTCGTCGAAAGACCTTATCTCTGCTGCCGATGTGGCCCTGTATGCGGCAAAGAACCACGGCCGTAACAACGTACAGATATTTAACAACTGGGGTGAATCCTTAAACGACAACGTTCACTAAATGAACGACCTTAAATACAGAAGAATCCTGTCCGATCGGGAGCCTCCGGACCTGATCGGGCGGTCCACCGAGCTTGACCGTTTGGTGGATTTTGCTTTGAATGGGGCCGGAGACGGGACACTGCTGGTTTGCGGAGCTCCGGGAGCGGGAGTCTCTGAGGTCCTGAAACACGCTTACGACCGGCTCTTCGCACTTGCCTCGCCGGTGATCCCGATCTATTTTCCGATGGATCTCTCCGGCGAAGGGGCTGCGAGATCGGCGCGTAGGTTCCTGCATCAGTTCCTGATACAGACGATCGCGTTCGCGCGGCAGGATCCTTCGATCCTCAAATGGCTTCTCGACCTTCCGGAGCTGGCGGAGATCGCGTCGCCGTCTGACCGGCACTGGATCGAAAGGCTCGTACGCGGTGTCGAAGAGCACGGGCCGGACGATAGTGACGACGCATTGGTCCGTTTGTGTCTCGGGGCCCCGCGTCGTGCGGCGGCGGCAGGTGTAAGGACGTTCGTCATGATCGACGATGCGCATGCCGCGATGTACCACGACGCCGCCGAGGCCGTGCTGGACATGTTCCGCAGCGTTGGTTCCGGCGACGGTTCGAGATTTGCGATCGCAAGCCGTCGGCGTTTCGATCCCGGTGTCGTTTCTGCCGGGCGCCTTGAGATCGAACGGCTGGATTTTGGGCAGACGGCCGATGTTGTCGAAAGCAGCGCCGCACTGTTTGGCGTCGAGATCAGCGACGAGGCGCGCGACCTTTTGGCAAATCAGTTTCTCGGCCGGCCCGGCTTTGTTTCGGCTATCTTTCAGTCTGCAGCCGAACGCGGCGAGCCGCTTGACCGATTCCTGAATGTCGAGCGTGCCTATGCCCACGAGATATTCGGCGGGCGCATTCGCCGATCGCTTGACGACCTATTTGCCCGGATCGCCCCGGGCCAGGACCTGCAGCGAAGCGTGATAAGCATGCTCGACACGCGGTCGGCCCAGGGATCAAAGCGGCTGTCGATCGAAACGTGGCTGAAGCAGTCGGCGCTCGGCCAGGACGAATTCACAAAGCTGATCGACAGGCTCAACGTGGAAGAGTTCATCCGTGTTGCCGACGGCCGCGTCGACGTCGTGCAGACCGAGATCGTCGTCGCCGATTACCTCGCGGTCCGCTACGGGCTCGAGGTCGCGGGTGAATCAAGGGCTGCGTTGTTCGGGAGGAGCGTCACCGATTACCTGAAACGGGCTCCGCGGATCATGGCCGCGTTCTACCGGACTCAGGCGGCGATCGGCCTGCGAACGCTGCTTTCAGGTTTCAGCCTTCAGCAAATTCCGGCTGCCGCGATCGACCACGGTCTATTTGCCGAGCATTATAAAGGACTGCCGGAAGACGAAGTGCTGACCGGCCTGCGGGCAGATGAACCCGATGTCCGGCTGCCGGAGATCGTGTTCACTGCCGATGCCGCCGATCTCTACCGGCCGATCGGCGAGTTGGCCGACCGCGACCGTTCCGCAATCGCGCTTGGTTTTCAGACCGGTTCTTACACCGACGAGGACGAGATAGTGTGGATCGCGGCGGAGATAGATTCGAAGCTGGCGGCCTCTCGCGAGACGGCCGAATTCTGGTGCGACCGGCTCGAGATGGTTGCCCATATGTGCGGCTTCGAACGATTCAAGATCTGGATCATCGCCCCGGAAGGGTTCACTCCGGACGCGATGGACCTGATCCGAGGCCGCGACGCTTTCGGTTCAAGCCGCAGGCAGATCCCCTTCATCCGACGCTTTCTGATGGCCGACCACGAACTGGCTGGGCCGGTAACGGCCGAAGAATACGAAGTGGTCGTGCCGATGGATGATGAAAGCGAGATGATCGCCGCGAATACGCTTGAAGAGATCGCCCGGCGGCATAACGTGCCCTCGCGGGCGATCAACCAGATAAAGACGGCCCTGCTGGAAGCTTCAATAAATGCATCAGAACACAGCCTTAGCCCGGACAGGAAGATCAGGCAGAAGTTCCGAGTTGAGGACGACCGGATCGTGATCACCGTATCGAACCGCGGCCTTCGACTGGCCGACATCCGTTCGGGCGCCATCGCGGCCGCGGGGCCGGAGGAACCAGGAGACCGGCGGGGCTGGGGCCTCAAGCTTATCCAGAAGCTGATGGATGAAGTCAGGATCGATCAGACGGACGACGGGACGTCGATCTCAATGACAAAGTACCTGCGTGCCGAAGAGGCTCCCGCCTAGATCCGCGGCCGGAAAATGGACTTGAGAGGCCGCCCGAGGCCGAAGCGCCGCACGCCCAAACGGCTTCGCCCCGGTCGAAACGGGCGGCAAGAATAAAAATCGGTTGTCATATCGGCTTTCTTGTGATAAAAACTTAAATTAATTTCGCCGGTTTGACATTCTAAATAAAGCAACGAAAAACAATTAGCAATCTTATGAACAGTGAAGGTGCAAGCCTCGGGACGGCAAGCGCGAAAACCGCTGTCGTGTACGCGGACGACTATCTGAACAAACTCACGGGTGAGAAGATCGAACGCGAGTGCAAATTGCTGCTTGAGGAAGGCTGCACGGAACTTGTCGTCGATCTTTCAAGAACGGAGATCGTGAACAGCATCGGCGTGAGCATCCTTCTCGGGGTGATCGATACCGCCTCGAACGCCGGTGCGAGGGTCATTTTCTCTGAAGTGAACGAAACGACCGTAGAGTTGTTCGACATGCTCGGCGTGACGCGCCACGCAGATATCCTGGACCGGGCCGCATAGCTAATGCCGCACGACAAATCATTGAACATCGAAGATCTTCAGTATGCGAACCTGACCGAATCCGCCGAAAGCCGGAGCAAGCTGGTGCATACGTTCGGCGCCCTGGCTGAACTCGGCCATGAGGTCGCCAGCCGAAGCAACTTTCAGGATACGATCCGGACCTCGCTTCACCTGATCCTCGGGAGCCTGGGGATCATGCGCGGCGGTGTCGCCCGTTATTCACGGTTCGAACATGAGTTCAATATGCTCGCCGTGCGTGGACTCGGCGAGTCTTTTCCTTTGAGCCTGGAACTCTGTTACGAAGATGAGAGGCAGTTCCTGACAAACGGCCTGGCACCGATAGAAGTGGCACAGGCGGCGGTTTTGCCTTTCTTTCAGGTTTACGACAGGACCTTTTCCGCCAGCCGGCTGGAATTGTTCGTACCGCTCGTGATACACGAAGAGACCGTCGGCGCGATCTTCCTCGGCGAAAAGGCGACGGGCCTGCCGTTCAGTTCCTATGACAGGGAGATAATCTGCGCAATGGGCCGCCACATCGGAAGCGCCATAGCACAGCGCAATCTGTTGGCCGAGATTGAACGGCGATCGGAAGAAAACCGGCGACTTTATGACGACCTGCGGATGACATACTCGGACACGGTGAAGGCTTTTGCCGCGGCGATCGATTTCAAAGACAAGTACACCGAAGGACATTCGGTGAGGGTCGGAAAGTACTCAGAGATCATCGCTTCAGAACTCGGGTGGAACGCCGATGAGGTCGAGGGAGCGGCCGTTGCCGGCTACCTGCATGATGTCGGAAAGCTGACCGTCGAACGGAAGATAATCAACGCGCCTTACCGGATCAACGCAAAGGAATCCGCCGAGCTTAACAAGCATCCTTCAGTCGGTTTTGAAATACTCTCGCCGATCCATCATCCGTACACCGATGTACCTTTGGCGGCGAAATATCACCACGAAAGGATCGACGGTCGCGGGTATCCGGACGGGCTGTATGACCGGCAGATCCCCTATATCGCGAAGGTGGTCAATCTTGCGGATTCGTTCGACGCCATGACCACGGACAGGCCATATCGACGCCGAAGGCCGCCGCATGAGGTATTTGACGACCTTCATCGCAATTCCGGGCGGCAGTTCGCTCCGGAACTTGTGACCGCATTCATGCGCGGAATGCTCAAGGAACTCCAGGGCGAGTCGAAAGAGAAGAGATTCCGTAAGCTTCTCGGCCGCGAATATATGGAGGCCGAGGGGCTCGCCAGCTCGCTGCGAAATATCCTTAACTCGATGACGCCGACATCCCCTTTGACCCGCATCAGCGTCGGCCAGGCCCACGGCTAACCGTTTTTACCCTAGATCGGATTTCCGTTCTTGTCGTAAGGCTTCCACGTCGTGTAATTTGCCTCAGACGTTTCAAGATCGGCTTTGAAAAAGTCCCTCATCTTATTGCAGTGGGCACTCTTGATGTGCTCCTTCTTCCATACTGATGGCGGATCCGGGGTCAGTTTGATGATCGCCTGATAGATCTCCTCTTCATAAGGCGGAAGCCCTCCGCTATTTCTCCTTGCCGCCGCCTGGTTCATCGCAAGAGCAAGGCTCGCTTCATCAACGTTGACCTTGCTGTCTGCTCGGTTATCCCAGATCTTCTTGGCCGAGCCGAGCTTGAATTTCGTGTTTTCGTCGGCCAGCCCGTAGTTGCACCAATAGGCTCCCTGCTTATACTCCCACCACATAGAACCTTCTTTGTTCATATGTTTGGCGAGTGATGTTCCCATCGAAATCTGAGCGTCGGAGAACGATTGAAGATGCCCCATATCGCCCGCCTTGGCCGATCGATGCAGTGTAGTCTCAGCGTTCCTTAGATTCCAAAGCTTAGTTGCGGCCGTACTGTCGATCGCTTCGAGTTGGTGAAGCCACGGACTGTCACCAGTCGGTGTTCCGGTATGTTTGACGATGGATCCATCTCCTTTGAGCACCTTCAATCCCTGAAAACCAACGTCGGCTCCGTTTCCCCAATTGTGATTGCTTTCGCCGGGGCCCGCATTTGTCACCGACTGCCCGTTCTCGACGCGGTCCATCAAGTCTCGCTGCTGCTGGAACGTGCGGAATCCTCCGTTATACTTGTCTTCCATCACCGAGAGCACGATGCCATACTTTTTGTAGAAATTGTTTATCAGCATGGCCAGCTTGATCTTGAAATCGTCCAAAAATTTGGGGTCGGACGTGACGCGGGCTGCCGCGGCATTAGCCTCGGTTTGGCTGCCTTTCAGGTAAACGACCTTGTGATCCTCGAGAGCCGCGATCTCCTTGTGGCTGGCAGGGAGCAGCTCGACCATTTTCTTGAATGTCTTTCCGTTTATTTCGATCTTACCCGCTGACTCGAGAGGCGGTCCTGAATTGATCTTGTGATCGTTCTGAAGAGCTTTGATCGCGGCAACTGTTGCTCCGGTAGGCGAACAGGTGCCGTCGTAGCTGAAACTCGCATACGGTTGGCCCTTCGGATTCTTGATAACTCGGAGCATCGCCTGGACCAGCGAGACATCGTGCTTGCGGTTGAGTCCTCCGGCGCCGACATTTCCGGTAAGGCTTGGCATAAATGTACCTCCTTTTGAATATGCGGTGGCTGAGTTGGGAGAAGCGGTCAACGATAGGGGGTTAACAGACCGGCTTCCGAATTTTTCTCGATAGACCAATGATAGCGCGGAAAAGATCCCGGCGGAAATTAAAATTTCCAGGCAAACGGGGAGGGCCTCAATTTTCGTTCTCGAGCAGTTGGACGAATTTCTTCGCCGCGAGCGACAGGTCACGGTCACTTCGGTAGATGACCCCGACGGGGCGGGTCCACTCCTTCTCAGCGAGTTTGACCACCGCAAGTTGGCCGCTGCGGACCTCATCGGTGACAGCCGGCTGGGGCACGATCGCCAGCCCGAAGCCGACCTGGACGGCCCGTTTGATCGTCTCGATATTGTCGAATTCTGCCACTTTCTTGACCGTCACGCCTCGCTCTTTCAGGATCCGGTCGGTTGCCTTTCGCGTCGGAGTGTCGCGCTCGAACAGAACAAATTCGAGCCCATCCAGATCGGCGGCCCTGACCTGCGAGCGTTTGGCGAGTTTGTGATCGGGCGGGCAGATCAGCACGAGGCGGTGTGACGGCATCTGAACGACGGTCAGGCCGCGCCGCGGTTCAGGGAATGCGAGCACGCCCAGTTCGACCGATCCGTTCAGCACGTCGCGGACGACCTTGGTTGTACGAGAGTATTCCAGATCGATCCGGGCGGACGGGTATTTCGACATGAATTCGCCTACCTTCGCAGGCATTTCGTGAAGTCCTACGCTGTAAACAGTGGCGACCTTGACCGTCCCGCCGATCGTCCCGACGATCCCGCGCAGAGATTCATTCAAACCGTCGTATGCCGACAGAACGTTCCGGCTTTCACGGTAGAAGACCTCGCCCGCCGGGGTCATCTTGATCTCTCGCCGGCCCCGGACCCGCTCGAGCAATCGCCGTTTGAACTTCTCTTCGAGCGAACGTATCTGTTGGCTGACCGCCGACTGAGTCACGAAATTGCGTTCGGCGGCAAGCGAGAAGCTCTGAAGGTCAACAAGGTCGCAAAATATCTTCAGGGTTTCGATATGCATGACTTAAATTACCATCACTTAAAAATGGCCTCAATCGATTTCATTTTAACTTATAAGAATTTCGGCGTAAAATTACGTCCGGTTTCGAAGAATTGCCGAATATAGAATTAGATAATAGAATTTTAGGGTTCCTTCACAGCTTTAACGGGACCCTCGTTTGAAGATCGATGGCAACTGGACCGAGCATTACCTTCCTGCTGAGGAAGCTGCATCAACTGACGGGCATCGTGCCCCTCGGCGTGTTCTTTCTCGTGCATATGTTCACGAATTCGAAGGCGCTGAACGGCGAAGCGGCGTTCGAGAAAGCAGTGCAGGAGATCCACGATATCCCGTACCTTCTGTTTCTGGAGATCTTCGGGATCTTCATACCGCTGCTCTTCCATTCGGTCTACGGGATCATTATTTCGTCCGAGTCGAAGACAAATGTTTTCCGGTACGGCTATGCCCGGAATTGGTTCTATCTCTTTCAACGGGTGACCGGCGGATTCCTCTTTGTTTTCATTTTGTTTCACGTTTTGAACTTGAGGTTCGGGCTGATGCCGGGGTTGAATATGACGCCGGTCGCCGGTAACGCAGATCTCTCTTATCAGATCATTTCGGCGGAATTTTCGATCCCGTGGGTAATGGCGATCTACATTTTGGGTATCGCCGCCACCGCGTGGCATTTGGCGTATGGGGTCTGGCTCTTCGCTGTGGATTGGGGGATCGTGATCGGCGAGAAGGCGCAGAAGTATGCACTCTACGGCTGTATAGCGGCGGCGATCGGCCTGTTCGCTATCGGGGCTAACGCGGCGGCCGCATTCGTGCGGCCATGCGGCCTTCTGCCGCAAGGACTTTGCGAAAAGCCGAAGGTGGTGACGCCTGCCCCGCCAAGACGGGTTTGAGATAGCACCGGATATTTGAGCGGCGATCTGCGCGAACCGTCGCCACATTTGACCGTTAGAATTTATGTCATCAAAAGGGTTGAAGATAGCGATCGTGGGCGGCGGGCTTGCGGGCCTTGCGGCCGCGATGAAGATAGCCGAGGCCGGCCACAACGTCGATCTTATCTCGGTTGTGCCGGTCAAACGGTCCCACTCAGTGTGCGCCCAGGGCGGCATCAACGGCGCGGTCAACACGAAGGGCGAGGGAGATTCACCGGCCAAACACCTAGACGATACGGTCTATGGCGGCGATTTTCTGGCGAACCAGCCGCCCGTTAAGCGGATGACGGACATGGCGCCGGAAATCATCTATTTATTCGATCGGATGGGCGTCCCTTTTTCCCGGACGAAAGAAGGCCTGCTTGATTTTCGGCGGTTCGGCGGTACGCTTCATCACCGTACGGCATTCGCCGGGGCATCGACTGGCCAGCAGCTTCTTTACGCACTCGACGAGCAGGTCCGAAAATACGAAACGCTCGGGACCGTTACGAAATATGAGGGCTGGGAGATGCTCTCGCTCGTACTCGACGATCATCAGGTCTGTCGCGGGCTGATAGCGATGGACCTTCAGTCGCTTGAATTGAAGGCATTCAAAGCGGACGCGGTTATCATGGCCACCGGTGGGCCCGGGCTGATATTCGGCAAATCGACGAATTCGATGACGTGCACCGGTTCGGCTGTTTCGGCCTGCTATCAGCACGGCGCCCGGTACGCCAACGGGGAGTTCATCCAGGTGCATCCGACGTCGATACCCGGCGAGGACAAGCTTCGGTTGATGTCGGAATCGGCCCGCGGCGAGGGCGGCCGCGTGTGGGTGCCGAAGAATGACGGCGACAAGCGCGACCCGAAAGAGATACCGGAGGCCGAGCGTTGGTACTTTCTTGAGGAGAAGTATCCGGCATACGGAAACCTTGTTCCTCGCGACATCGCGACTCGCGAGATCTTTCAGGTCTGTATCGACGGTCACGGCGTGAACAGCGAGAACCAGGTCTATCTCGACCTGACCCATATCCCGGCCGAAACGCTGACGCGGAAGCTCGGGGCGATCCTTGAGATCTACGAGATGTTCGTCGGCGATGATCCGCGGCACGTGCCGATGCGGATATTTCCCGGAGTGCATTATTCGATGGGCGGACTTTGGGTCGATTTCGACCAGCGGACCAATATTCCGGGCCTGCTTGCCGCCGGCGAATGCGATTATTCGATCCACGGAGCGAACCGGCTTGGGGCGAACTCCCTCGTATCATGTGTTTACGGTGGATTCGTGGCGGCGCCTGCCGCGATCGAATATGCCGCGAACGTCGAACGCGGCGAAACAGAGACCAACGGCATTTTCGACGTGGAACTCGCCAGGCAGGGGGAGCTAAATCAGGCCGTGATCAATAGCGAGGGCGGCGAGAACCAGTACAAGCTTCACGAAGAACTCGGGCGAGTGATGACCGATAACGTAACCGTCGTCCGCTACAACGACAAGCTGAAAGCGACTGACGATAAATTGCTCGAGCTGCGTGAACGTCTGAAACGCATTTCGATTAACGACTCAAACCTTTGGGCGACTCAGGCGATCCCGCACGCACGCCAGCTTGGGAACATGATCGAACTCGCCCGCGTGATCACCCTCGGGGCATTGAACCGTAACGAGTCACGCGGAGCCCATTACAAACCGGAATTCCCCGACCGCAACGACGAAGAATGGCTGAAAACGACGATCGCAGAATACGCAGACGAAGCCCCGGTACTAAGCTACAAACCGGTGGACGTGTCGCTCGTTGAACCCCGAAAGCGGGATTACTCAAAAGGGAAGGCAAAGGGGAACTAAGCCGGCGCAACCGATAGTACGCGGGGCCGTCAGGTGTGCTTTGATGTATTGAGAAAGGTATGGGGGAGAACGGACACAACGAAAAGAGGCGGCTCAACGACCCGCCCCGCACGTTCAAGCTGAAGATACAGCGGCGGGAAAAAGAAGGTGCGCCGGCTCGGTGGGAGACGTTCGAGCTGCCCTATCGGCGAAATTTGAACGTGATCTCGGCCCTGATGGACGTACGCAAGAACCCGGTGACGGCCGACGGAACGCAGACCACGCCGCCCGTATGGGATATGAGCTGTCTGGAACAGGTCTGCGGCATTTGCACGATGGTTGTGGACGGCCGCGTCCGGCAATCTTGCTCGGCATTGATCGACGACCTGCTGCTGGCGTCTGGCTCGGACACGATCACGCTTGAGCCGATGTCGAAGTTCCCTAACATCCGCGACCTGAAGGTCGATCGATCGAAGATGTTCGATCACCTCAAGCAGGTGCATGCGTGGATCGAGCTGGACGGTAGTTACAATCTCGGGCCCGGCCCGCAAATGTCGAACGAGGTGGCACAGGATCGCTACGCGCTGTCTCGGTGCATGACCTGCGGCTGCTGTCTCGAGGCTTGCCCGCAATACGGCGACGACAAGTACATCGGGCCGCAGGCGATCGCCCAGGCACGGTTATTCAATATTCATCCGGCAGGGAAGATGGACATCGACGAACGGCTTGCCGGGCTGACCGGCGACGACGGAATCGGTAACTGCGGAAACGCGCAGAACTGCGTCCAGGTTTGCCCGATGAACATCCCTCTGACACGCGCGATCTACGAAACAAATCGTGATATTACGGTCAACACTCTTTTCGGCTGGTTGAAGAAATAGAATACTTAGGCCGCGACAAGGATCACTGAAGCGTTTCGACGACGGGGATCTCGCCCATCGGAATATGGAGGAAATCGTTGCCTTCGAGCTCGGCGATGTATCTCTTTAACTCGTCTATCGGCATCGGCCTCGCGAAGTAATACCCCTGACCGGAATCGCATCCCATCTCCTTCAGTGCAGCGGCCTGATGATCATGCTCGATGCCTTCGGCCACCGCAGTGAGCCCAAGGTTCCTCGCCAGTGAAAGTACGGTACGTACGATTCCCGTATTGTTCCCGTCCTTATCGATCGGCTGGACGAAGGAGCGGTCGATCTTGAGCCGCGAAATGGGCAGCTTGATCAGATAACCGAGATTCGAATAGCCGGTTCCGAAATCGTCTATGTCGATCCGGATCCCGAGGCCGCTCACCTCGCTCAGCATCTCGGTCGCTTTCTCCTGATACTCGAAAAAGATAGATTCAGTGATCTCGAGCCTTAAGGCTCCTTCCGGAAAGCGCGTATCCCGAAGCGTGCGGGTGATCTCGCTGACCAGATCGGGACGGCCGAATTGGCGGCAGGAAAGATTGACGCTGAGTTCGAAACGCGTCTCCGGCGTCATTGCATTTATGAGATGCACCGTCTCGGAGCACGCCTGCCGAAGGATGTACTCGCCGAGGGACCCGATCAGCCCGATCTCTTCGGCGATCGCGATGAATCGGTCGGGCGAGATCTCGCCAAGCTTCGGATGCCGCCATCGTGTCAGTGCCTCTACACCGCTCATCCTCCCCGTTTCAAGCGAAAAGATCGGCTGGTACGTCAGATAGATCTCGTTGTTTTCGATCGAGCGTCGAAGATCGGTCTCGATCTGCAGGGTCTCTCGCGCGGCCAGGTGCATCTGCTCGTCGAACACTTCGTGGCGTGCCTTGCCGGACCGTTTAGCTTGATACATCGCGGTGTCCGCGTCACGCATCATCTCTTCGGCCGAGGCGTGGTTCGGCGATGCATGAAGGATGCCGATGCTTGCCGAGCTAAATACCTCGTGGCCATCAAGATCGAACGGGATGCTGAACTTTTCCTGTATCCTTTCGGCGATACGGATCACCTCATCGCTCTCGTAATTGCCTGCTACAAGAATTGTGAACTCGTCGCCGCCGAGGCGTGCGACGATGTCGGACGGCCGCAAGCACTCTCGCAGCCGTTCGGATATCCTCATGAGGAGTTGGTCGCCGACGAGGTGCCCAAGCGAATCATTAACGAACTTGAACCGGTCAAGGTCAATAAAGAGAACGCTAACCCGGTAGTTCGGATTGATGCGGGCTGAATCGAGGGCTTCCGAAAGACGCGCCATGAAATGCTTTCGATTCGGAAGGCCGGTAAGCCCGTCGTGCGTCGCCTCGTGCTGAAGCTTTTCTTCAGCGATCTTCTTATCGGTAATGTCCTGAAGCTGGAAGATGAGATTTGGGATGTTCGATCGAACTTCGCTCGCAGCGGAAACGCTCCACGACGCCCAGACGGTCCGTCCTGAACGGTGAAGGTATCGCTGTTCCATCTGGCAGCTAGCGGCCTTGCCGGAGAGCAACTCCTGGATCTTGACCAGCGTGTCTCCGAGGTCGTCCTTGAAGATCAACTCCTGGAAGTCGTTCCCGACCAGCTCTTCCTCCGAGTACCCGAGGATGCCGCACAAGGCGTGATTCACTTTCAGCCAGGTGCCGCTCGCCGAAACGAGGGCGATGCCGATCGGAGCGTGATTGAACGCGCTGCGGAACCGCTCTTCCGATTCGCGCAGAGCGCCGGACTGATCTTCGAGGATGCGCGCGTATTGCTCTGCCTGCTCGGCCTGCCTGATCGACATCTCGACATTCTTCAGGTACATCCGGTAGGTCATGAAGATGAAGAAAATGACCGGAAAGACAGCGACGATCATGCCGAAGCCGATCGAATCGGCGAGCAAATGGAGAAGGCCGGCTTGCGGCACCAACGAAGTAAGTTATGAAACTCCAGGCATACTTGCTCTTCCACGTGTCCCAAAGCGGGAGGCCGTCCTTTAGAGCATCGTGGACGGAGGCAAGTGTCGTGTTCGAAATGAACTGTGTCAGGGCGATGGTCGAAAGGGCGGCTGCAAGATTCTGAAGATAAGCTCCCTCGCCATGCAAGTGCTCGACCGAATAGAGCCCGGTGGCCCGAAGCGCCAGGTAAACGAAACTGGTCGAGACCGCGACCGCAGCGGCATTGAAAAAGATCGTCAGCTTCCGGTTACAGAACCGCCAGGACGAAAAGAACGCCTCGATGGCCGAAAGAATGATCGCTACCTCACCGCCATACATCAGCAAGGCGAGGAAGATGAACGTGTCGGAGACGCCTATATGCGACTTGAAACGTGGAATCGGCACGGAAATGCGTGAGCCCACGCCGATCGTCAGCGCCAGTAGGACCAGAAAATTCAGATCGATCAGCCCGTACGGCAGCCAAAAGGCGGCCGACAAGACACACGCGCAGCCAAGTACAATTATGGCTATGATATAGCGTTGTGCCAGCCTATCGAAATACATTACTTTTCCGGTATTCTGAGAACTCTTTGCGATGACCGCGTTTCAAATGGGGAAAGCAGAAGCGGCTAGGAAGGAAGACCCGGACCGCCCGGGTTCAAGAAAAGAGGGTGGGGAAATAAATCACCCCACCCTATTATCCGATAGAAAAAGCTGTTTGTCCATTGTTTTCTTAAGTTAAATAAACAATGTGACGCATTCGCCGGCCCTTGCAAAGCCCGCTTTCAGGTAGCTCCGATGGGCACCTTCAAAATCGACATTGCTGAACATGCAAACGTTCTCAACCCGATCAAGAAGATCGATGGCAAGAGCGTTCAGACAAGCCGGGCCTATGCCTTTGCCGCGGTATTCGGGGGCCACGTAGATGCCTTCAAGATAGGCTACATCGTCGGTCTCGGCGATGATATCCGCCTTGAAAACAAGCTTATCTCCCTCGAACACAACAAATATGCGACCCTGTTCGATCCGGCGGAGCACTCGCTTGAGAAAGCCTTCGTGGTCGCGGACCAAAGGGTCGACACCGCATTCCATAAAGGCGATCTCAGCCTGAGCTTCGGCAACGGGCAGGAGTTCGTCGGCCGCCGCCAGACGTAATTCCTGACTGCTGCGTTGAACGAACATCGGGAAGCTGACCTCGAACAAGCTTTCGACGCACTTCAGCCTCGGACCTCGAAGGCCACTGCTGTAATGTGCCCAGAAATCCTCTGCCGCGTTACCGTGCGACATGATCAAGTGGATCGGCGTCTCCGATTCTCGAGCCTTGACGGCCAGTGCCTTGAGTGCCTCCGCCGATCGGGCTTCGACGAGCGTGGAGTGTCCGATCAATGCGACACCCTCAAGCTTGCCAGCTGCGTTCCGATAACCGAAGAATCTGCCACGGTTTAGATCGCTTTCAAGGCCGTTGTCGTTGATGAAGCTGGCCATTACAACCGTGTGGACCGGGCGGACGTTCAGAAAATCAAGGACTTCTTTCCGTACGTTTTCGTTCAGGGCCTCGATCCGCGACATTTCCGGAGCGGCTTCGACGATCGGCTGGACCATTCGCAGGCTCTCGCTGTTCAGTTGGGTGAATAATTGGAAAGTCACTGTATATTCCTCCAATTTTCTGTTTGAAGAGCCCACTACTCCATTGCCGGGGTATCATCACCCAACAACACCGAGTCACCGATCAAAACGCCGTCGCCGATAAGAACTCCGTCGCCGACGAGAACGCCGTCACCGACTAGCACGCCATCGCCCACGAGAACCCCGTCGCCGACGAGCACGCCGTCACCGACGAGTACGCCATCGCCGACCAGGACACCGTCACCAACTAGAACTCCGTCGCCGACGAGTACGCCGTACGAGAGATAGTTGGTGCCGGCCCCGAGGGGCGAGCCGTTACTTGTCCGCATGTGGCGGTTGACCGAGAGGCCGGTTGTGAAATAGCTGTTGGTGTTCAGCGAGAAATTACCGGAAGAGAAATTCACGCCCGTGCCGATCAGGTTTTCACGCTTGTATACCGTCTGAAAGTCGGTCACGAGCTTGCTGCCCGAGATCGTCGTGTACTTGCCGATGACGAGCTGGGCCCACGGGAACGTCGTCCCTCCAATGGTCGAGCTCGTTGTCGGCATCGTAAAGCCGTAAGGGACCATATCGCTACCCTTCGACATATTTTGGAAGTTGACGTCTGATTTCAGCATCCGAGCAAGTCGGACAGCACCTTCCAGATTGAGCTGGCCGGCACCCTGTTCGAAGGTGTTGGCCCCAGCGATCGGCTGGGCCGTGTACTGGAGAAGCATCCTGACCATGTTTGGGGTCAGGTTCGGGTTCACCTGAAGAAGGAGAGCAGCTGCACCGGCTACGACCGGGGCCGACATCGACGTGCCGCTCATGTACATCATCGAATCGTTGTTCTGGAGCAGATCAAGATTCAGGAGCGGGTTCTGCAGCGCCATCTTGTTGTTCGGGGCCTTGTTCGAAAGAAGTCGGTTACCCGGGGCAACGAGGTCCGGCTTGATGAGGTTGTCGTAGACGGGGTAGCCCGTCGACGTACGGTAGAAGCTGCGCGTCGGTCCACGCGAGCTGAAGCTTGCCATCGTGTCGTCCGATCTTGATGCCGAACCTAGCGAATTGCTGGCCCCGACCGTGATCGCGTAGGGGCTGTTGCCGGGGCTGTGGATCTGGCCGTACATCTTCTGGCCGAGATGGTTCTTGCCGAGATTGCCCGCTGCAGCGATGACGACGATGCCTGCTTCGGTCAATTCCTTCACTTTTAGGCAGACCGGATCGTTAGTGTAGGTGTCAATCGCCGTGGTGCCAAGGCTGAGGTTTACGACCTTGATGTTGTAGGCCGACCGGTTATTCAGGATCCAATTCAACCCGTTAAGAAGCCAGGAGGTATTTCCGACACCGTCGTTGTTAAGGACCTTGACGCTGATGATCTTCGAATTCGGAGCAACACCGCGGTACGCGCCGCCGCTCCGATTGGCGCTTCCGGCGGCGAGACCGGCAACGTGCGTGCCGTGGCCGTAACCGTCGGTCGTATCTGAAAGGTTCGAATTTGTGAAGTTGACGTTAGCAACGACCCGGGAGTTGTTGCCCGAATCCTTGAAACCGTTATGGCTCGGGTGAATGCCCGAATCGACAACGGCAATGCCGATGTTCGATCCGTCGAGCGTGTAAGAAGACTGGCCGTTCATCGCCGGCTGCGAACGCATCGATGTCGCGCCGGTCGTTTCTTCCACGTGGCCCGCACCGCGCATCGGCCTGTCGGGCGAAACGTAGTTGATGACGCCGCTGGTCGAAAGCGTTTCGATTACCGAAAGAGGGGCGTTCACGACAAGCGTTTCGTCCTTGCCGATGCGGTCGATTATACGAGCCGTACCGTCGTTCAGGATCGCGCGGAGCGCCGCATGTTCAGCGTTCTTGGCCTGGATGATCACGTCGACGCGCTTCGTCCCCGAGGGGTCGTCGGCAAGCATCTGGCGAAGGTCCGGTGAGACGTTGTCGCCCCGGTAGCCGTTTGAATTCTTTTTGGTTTCGGCTTCAGCCGGCGTGGCCGTGCGGTCGTTGATGAGAATGCCTTCGAAGAGCTTTGCAACTTCCGGGCGGGTGGCGATCTTTTCGTCGTAAACGCCCTTTGAACTGCCGCCGATGACCTTGATCTTGCCGGCCTCGATATACTCGAGCAGCTTTTCGCCGGCCGACCCGGAGTTGATCACGTTGGCCAATTCGTCGACGAAGAGGATGACCTCAGCATTTGACGCGGTGATCTCGTCGATAACGGACGAGATGCGACCGTTAGCGTTGATGGCTGCATCCCATGCGGAGAAGAGGTTGTCGGTTTCAAGCTTAAGTATCGAATAGCCGGACAGTTTGTTTTCTACACTGCCGTTCGCGATCCGGATTGCAAGCTGTTCGACGACGAATTCCTGATTCTCGCCTTTTTCGTCGATGATGACGGGCTGACGTCCGCTTCCACCGGCTAACACCTTCATAAGGCGAATCGTTTCGCCCTCGAGGTTTAGGTTCTCGCGCAATCTTCCATCACGGCCAAGCTGCGTAAGATCGGTGGTGTGGCGGGCAACAGCCGTCGTGGCTGAGGGGGTCTCGCTGCGGTTGGAGGCGAACGTCCCGACGGCAACTATATTCGTTAATAGGAACGCGTATAGAAGCGTCAGGGCGACCGCCCTTCTAAGTGTTGAGGTTTTCTTTGTGGACAAGCTCATTTCAATGGCTCCTTCGACTTCGGTCAATTGACGGCATACTGCCGCCGGCCTTTTCTTTACAAGGTGCGTGCCACGAGTGAAATGACTGAGAGTATGGGACTTATGGGATTGGCGGGAAGACGGGGCGGTCACGATGCGGTCAGGATGAACGAGCGGGTCGGTCAATTTGAATGGACCGGGCCAGGTCTGACCGAATGGGACCGAACCGGTTGCGGGCCAAGGCGAAACAGATCGGCAGTTGAGCTATTAACAAAAAAGAGGCCGCGTGGGCGGCCTCTCATCAAGATTCCGAATTTACCTGATCGATCAGATCTCGAGAATGTCGATAAGTTCCTGGACCGCTCCGGCGGATTTTTGAAGAGCGGCACGTTCGTCATTAGTGAGCGAGATCTCGATGATCTGCTCGACGCCATTCTTGCCGAGCTTGACCGGCACGCCGACGAAGAGATTCGAAACGCCGTATTCCCCCTCGAGGAAAACGGCGCAGGGAAGGATCTTTTTCTTGTCTTTAAGGATCGCCTCGGCCATCTCAACAGCCCCGAGCGAGGGAGCATAGAACGCCGATCCCGTCTTCAGCAGACCGACGATCTCGGCACCGCCGTTCGCCGTACGGTCGATGATGGCATCGAGAGTGGCTTTGTCGAGCAGTTCCGTCACAGGGATGCCCGCACACGTCGAATACCGTGGCAGCGGGACCATCGTATCGCCGTGGCCGCCAAGCACGAACGCCGTTACATTCTCGACCGAGACGTTCAGGGCCTCAGCCAGGAAGCAGCGCATCCGGGCCGAATCGAGCACGCCGGCCATCCCCATCACACGGTTTTTGGGAAATCCCGACCGGCGGAAGGCGACCTGGGCCATTGCGTCGAGCGGATTTGAAACTACGATAATAAAAGAATTCGGCGAATATTTCGCGACCTCGTCCGTTACTGCGCCGACAATGTCGGAATTGGTCCTGAGCAGGTCATCGCGGCTCATGCCCGGTTTACGTGGCAGCCCGGCGGTGATGATGACCACGTCAGAGTTTGCCGTCTCTTCATAACTGTTCGAGCCGACAAGTTTCACATCGAAGCCGTCGATCGGAGCGGCCTGGGCCAGATCGAGCGACTTGCCCTGCGGCGTTCCTTCTACAATATCCACCAAAACGACGTCCGCAAGCTCTTTGCTCGCGATCCAATGGGCGGCGGTCGCCCCCACATTACCTGCGCCAACGACCGTTACTTTATTCCTTCCTGCTGCCATTATTGATCCTCTCTTGGAAATATTTGATTGTGATAAAACGCCAATTTTCTCACAGTTGCGGATAAACGGCAAAATCCTGCGGGACGAGGGGGGCACAGTGGTTATTGGGCACACCTAAGGCCGCGTTCGATCGGACGGCGCGGAAAATTATCAATACTTGTTACCTGCTGTCGAAGAAACCCTATCTCAGCTTTTATCGTAGAATTCGCAATCCGCCGTCTCGAAATATGCGGACAAAGGCCAAAGTTTTTTCCATATGAGTAGAGTCAACCGACGAGATTTCATCAAACAAGCTGCGTCCTTCGGTGCAACTTTGGCGTTGTGCGGACGGGCGAGCGCGGGTTCCACGATAGGCTGGCGTGAGCGACGTGGCCTGTTTCCAGAAGGTGTTGCTTCGGGCGATCCCGGCCCGGACAGTGTTTTGCTGTGGACCCGAAGGCCGTTCGATAAAGGCGCGAGCCAGTTGCTGACGGTCGAGGTCGCCGAAGACGACAAGTTCCGCAAAGTCGTCGCGACAACGAAAGCACCGGTTTCGCCGGCGTCCGATTGGACGACCCGCGTGCTTGTCGGCGGGCTCAAGCCAGCCCGGGTCTATTGGTACCGATTCACCGACGCGGACGGGAACGGCAGCCGCATCGGCCGCACGATCACCGCGCCGTCACAAGAGGACCCGCGGCCCGTGAATTTCACCTTCGTCAGCTGCCAGAGCGTTAACGAAGGCAAACTCAACGGCTATCGCCGGATGATCTTCGAAGACGAACGTGCCCGGCCCGAGGAACAGATTGGCTTCGTGCTTCACCTCGGCGACTTCATTTACGAGGTCGTGCAATACCCGGAGGAGGGAGCCACCCGCTACGACCGCACGATCTACGAGGTCTGCCGGATCCCCGACGGGGGAAAGACAGGCAATCTCCATTGGCCGCGAACCGTCGACGGCTATCGCGCCGTGTGGAAGGGATATCTCGCCGATCCCGACCTGCAGGATGCCCGCGCCCGCTGGCCGTTCGTGTGCATTTGGGATAACCATGAATTCTCGTGGCAGGGCCGCCAAAGCATTCTTCAGCAGGGCGGCCCAGCGCAGCCTGGCCAGGCCGTCAAGGTCGCCGCCAACCAGGCGTGGTTCGAATACATTCCGGCCCGCGTTTCTCCGCCGAGCGGGTCGCTTGACGAATTCGGGAAGGTCGCGGTCGAGAACGTCAAGATCGACAAGTGGGACGAGAACGGCTTGGGGCTCGAGCCGAACAACCTGGCCGCGATCCGCAGCCTGATCGCCTATCGGGCGCTCCGCTACGGCAAGCACCTCGACCTCATCCTCACCGACCAGCGCAGTTTCTGCGGCGAAGACCCGAGCGACGCCGAAGAGGTCGGAAAGATCTACGATCCGTCATTCCGGGGCTACTTCTCCGAGGAAGCGATGATCGCGCTCGACGCGGGTCGCTCGTACGAGGGCGGGAAGCCGCCCGCCGAACTCAAATTCCGCGATGTCAGCATCCCGAACCCGAGCAAAGGTAAACAGCCTCGGACGATCCTCGGCGTCGAGCAGAAGGCGTGGTTCAAGGACCAGCTTCGCAAGTCAAAGGCGACGTGGAAGATCTGGGGCAATTCGTACGGCACGCTCGACAACCGCGTGGATCTGCAGAATCTTCCCGCCGGAATGGTAAAGAATCCGTGGCCCCCGGACACTTACGGGATGGCCGGCAGCAACGATTTCGGCGCGGCATACGCCGAGCGCAAGGAGATCTATGATCTCGTGCGCGAAGCAAAGATCACCGGCTTTGCGATCGTTTCAGGCGACCGGCACGCCTTTTGGGCCGGATACGCAGCGGCACATCTCCCCCCGCGGAAATTCGAGCCCGTCGGATTGAGCTTCGTCGGCGCGTCAATGATAAGCCCCGGCGCGATGGAAGCCTTAGAGCATGGCCTCCGCAAAGAGCACCCGCTGCGGGCCCTCTTTCTTGCCGACCGCCCCACCGGCGGCAAGCCGGAATGGACATACAACATGCTGCTGCGGCATGGCGTTCGCTCGAGTCTCGAATACGCGAAGAGCTTCGACCTCAAACGCGCACTCGCTCTCAGAAACCCACAGCTTGCGCCGCACCTCGAGTTCGTCGACCTCGGCGGCCACGGCTACGCGAAAGTTCGGCTTAGCAGCAATGAAATGCGTACAGAGTTCGTCTGCATTCCGCGGCCCATCACCCGCAGCCCGGAGCCCGACGGCGGCCCGTTGCGTTACCGCGTGGCGCTGGTCTCCAGAC
Organism: Chloracidobacterium sp.; assembly: GCA_016716365.1. Classification (GTDB taxonomy): domain Bacteria; phylum Acidobacteriota; class Blastocatellia; order Pyrinomonadales; family Pyrinomonadaceae; genus OLB17. Next base: position 869,317 of record JADJWM010000017.1, read on the forward strand.
TCTGGAAACCCGGCGAGCGGCCGCGCCTTGAGGTACAAGTTCTAGAAGGAAGTGTCGGACTCTCGATCTGACCCAGCCGTGTACGGCAACATGGTACAATTCTGGCCGGGAGAACGGCGGGTCGCCGCAGCCTTGATCGTGATCTTCCGGCTCGGATCGCGGGCTGATATGAAAGGATCAGGGTAATCTTGAAAGATGACCAGAACCTATCTTATTACGGATGCCCAGTTCGCCGAGGCCAGGTCGTTGATCGAAAGTAACGGCGGGACGATAGGGAACGACAGCTCATTCGAGGTCTACGGGGTGCAAGGGCATTTCGAGAGGAACGGTGATTCTATCGCCATCACGGTTACGAAAAAGCCCATTCTGGCCACATGGAAGAAGATCGAAAAGGCCCTCGACGGGTTCTTTAGTTAAGACAAAAACGAACGTTCTTGTCTTTCTCAACGCGAACTACATTTTGAGAAGGGAATTTGTTTATCTCTAGACATCCGCGATAAACCAAACTTTTTGGAACGGGACTCTGACGTTTTGAGATCGGTCTGAAAATTGCGGCCGGTAAGTGACAGGCGACTTGCATAGACGCAACATGCGTGCCGAAATGATACAAGAGAAATGACCGTTGATACGGTGTCCATGTTGCCTCTCATTCGAATTTGATGCTAAATTTTCCGTGCACTCATCGGCAGCTGACCAAACCCTATGTTCAGATCATCTTTTCAGAGGACCCTGACCGTTCTCCTTTTCATTTCGTTTGCGGCAGTTGCGACCGCCGCCCAGAATGGTCCGGCTTCGCTATCGGGTAAGCGGCTCAAACGGATCGTCGTCCGCGGCGCCAACGTTGTGGACGGCAGCGGCAAGCCCGCCGCGGGCCCGTTCGACATTGTTATCGAAAATGACGTTATCACTCAGATCGTTGGTATCGACCCGGTCGCCGCTGCTGAAGGACGGGCGCGACGCCCCGAAAAAGGCGATCTCGATATTGAGGCTGAAGGCAAGTATGTCCTGCCGGGCCTGATCAATCTTCATGGCCACGCTCACGACGGGCGCGCCGGAAAACCGATGCCGATCGAATACGTGATGAAGCTTTGGCTTGCTTGCGGCATCACCACGGTCCGCGAAGCTTGGGCTAATCCGAAGATACTCGAATACCGGGACAAGATCGCCTCGGGGACCTTGGCCGGGCCGCGGATCTTTGCCTACGGCGGTTTTCCGGGACCGAATCTGAACACGGCGGAGCAAGTACGCCAGCGGGTCCGCGATCTGAAGGCGGCCGGCTACGACGGCATAAAGCTTTATACGATGGACCGCGATCTGATGAACGCCATGATGGCCGAGGCAAAGGTGCAAGGCATGCGCGTGATGCATCACACCGGAGTCGAGGAAACTAATGCGTGGGACGACATCCGACTCGGGACGACCACTATCGAACACTGGTACGGCATTCCGGATGCGGCGATCATATCGGGCAGGCAGAATTTTCCTTCATATTACAACTACAACGATGAGGTCCACCGGTTTCGCTACGCCGGCCGGCTGTGGCGCGAGGCCGACTGGGAGAAGTTGATGAAGGTCCTCGACGGTATGGCCGAGGCCGGCGTTGCCTGGGACCCGACGCTGGTCATCTACGAGGCGTCGCGTGACCTTCAGCGGGCCCAGACGAACCCTGCTTTTGCTGAATACCTTCATCCGGTGCTCGAGGAGTACTTCCGTCCGAATCCGGCGAACCACGGGTCGTACTTTATCGGCTGGTCAACGACCGACGAAACATTCTGGAAGGAGAATTACCGGATCTGGATGAAGGCCCTCTACGAATTCGGAAAGCGCGGCGGAGTGATCGGCACCGGCGAGGATGCCGGATTCATATATCAGCTGTACGGATTCGGGCTTGTTCGCGAACTCGAACTTCATCAAGAGGCGGGATTTCATCCGTTGAAAGTGGTCCAGCATGCCACAAGCAACGGCGCCAGGATCCTCGGTAAAGAAGACTCGATCGGGCGGATCCGCCCCGGTTACAAGGCCGACCTGATCGTCGTGAACGGGAACCCGCTCGAGAATTTCAAGGTGCTTTATCCGCCGGGTACCGCCATGGTAAAGGACGGCAAGGTTGTCCAGGGCGGCGGCATCGAATGGACCATTCGCGACGGCGTGCCTTTTCACGCGCCGACGCTGGCAAAAGAAGTACGCGACATGGTTGCTGCCGCTAAGCGACCCCAGGCCCTGCGACCGTAAATGCATCGACCACCTTTGGACTGAAGCGACTCCAAAACAAGACATGAAAAAGCCCGGTGTGCTCTCCCCTTCACACCGGGCTTTTTCAAAATGGCCGTGGAAAACTCCAATGGCCAAGTTTTGATGAAATAGGGAGCAAAGGGTGTGCCAGAGGATCAGGGTGCCGCTAATAGTGATTTTCGGGTGTTCTGAGCTGCAAGTTTCGAGCGCCGCCCACTTTTTCGTCGAACTCGTATACCAAATCGTCTTTACTGGAGGATCGGGTGGCCGCCGCCCTTGCTATGGTCCTTGGTTGCCTCGTAGCGGCGTCGGTCGTTGTGATAAAGCACAAGATGCTCGCCCTCGTAGCGGACGATGTCGGAAACGCGTTTCAGGTCGCGGTCATGCTCCGCGATCACGAATGCGGACGGCGAGTTCCATATCACCATCCCCGCGGCAAAAATGTAGCCGCCCTGATCGTAATCGGTCCCGGCATACTGGCCGGCACCGACGGCGATGTCGGGCGAATAATTTCCCGTGCTATCACGGTTACGGTCGGCCTTTGCGATATAGATCGTGTAGTCCCGGTAATTCAACCTGCGGGAATAGCGGTTTTTACGCGAAACGGCGAACAGGTCGCTCAGGCCCTGGTCGATCGCCGCCAACATTTGGGAACTCGGCCGGGTAACGGCGAAGACGTTGGCCCCGCGGAGTGTGGTCACGGCCACGGTGAAGCGGTCGCCGGTTACCTGCTGGGCACGAGCCAGGACACGCCTGTCCTGCGCGTACGCATCGACGGCGTAAAGCTGAAGAATGCCCAACGCCAGTAGAAAGCCTTTAACAAAGAGTCTCTTCATTCCGATCTCCCAAGCCTTTCGATGCATCTCGCGACGTCCAACGTTCGACGTCATTTGCCCGGCGAATATTTGCGGGCAGTTCGACCGGCGAGCTGCGCCGGGTAAAAGTAGACCTCGCGAAGGCTGCCGTCGGCATATCTTTGCGCCTGGTCTTTGAAGTGTTTCGAGCGTGGGTCGCCGCTCTCGCCGCCGGCGGTGACGGCGATAGCGCGGACCTTCTTACCGAATTCGACGACCGCGACGAAGCTGTTCCCGCTGGTCCCGTACCACTTCTTAGTACTGCGTGTCGGACGGGCTCCGAACGAAGCGAGCGAGCCGAAATTCCCGGAGGTAAATCCGACCGGAATGCTCGGCTTCGAATCGTCGAACGGTTGGACGATATCGCCGGTCAAACGCTGGAAGCGGTTGATCTCGCCCCACGGCGTTTGCCATTTGCCGAAGTCGGCGGTCAGGCGGTCCGATGCCGCCGCAAGCGATGCGAGCATCTGACCCGGCGACGCCTTTGCGGCGATATTGTCCTGCTGCATCACGCCCGGAGTTCCGGGCACGCGGCGGACGATGTCATCGGCCCAGAAGACCGCGAGCGACGTCGCGACCGAATCGGTCGACCAGCGTTTGTCCCAGCCGCGAAGCACCTTGATCTGTTCGGCGGTCTTCGCTTTCAGCGGGTCGACGGCGGATGCGTCATCCCAAGCCTTGATCAGGGCCGGGATGGTCTTTTCGAACCACGGCAGGTGCGTGCTGTAGGCCGCCTCGCGGAGCTTTTCGATCGTAAAGTCCGTCCGGCCGCCGATCACCCGCATCGCGTGGAGCCCGCGGGCGTTCTCGCTGCCGGCATCGACGTAGGCGGGAAAGTCGGCGGCCTTCAGGCTGCTCGGGCCGGCGGCCGACCACGGGAAATTGTTTGTGTTGTAGGCCCAGCCGGATGCCGGATTCACAAGGTTTGGCAGTTCGCTGAGCTCGTGTAATCCCTTGTAGTCCGTGCCCGGATCGTTCCCGTCAACGGGTCGTCGCCAATCGTATTTAGTGTCGCGTCGCGGCATATAGTTCACGTGAAAATATGCGATGTTCCCGTCGGCGTCGGCATAGAGTGTGTTGTTCGACGAGTTCGCTTTGAACTCCATCGCCTTCGTGTATTCCGCCAAATTCTTCGCCTTCGTCCTCATGTAGCTCTGCTGCAGTGCCTCGACCGGTTTGTGCATCAAGGCGACCGCGATCCATTCGCCGGTCGGCAGTTTGCGGACGACCGGGCCGTGGTGCGTCCTGAAGACCTCGAAGGTGCGTGAGCCCATTTTCCCATCGGTCATTTTGTAATTGACGGTCACCTTCTTTGCGGCGATCTGCCGTTCGGTCGTGCCGGAGCGGTACGTGAACTTCAACCCATTCTTGTTCACCTTCAGGCTGTATTCGTCGATCACGTCGGCCGAGCTTGACGTGTGCATCCAACCGACGCGTTCGTTAAAGCCCTGATAGATGAAGAACTGGCCCCAGGTGACGGCCCCGTAGGCGTTCAGCCCCTTGCCGCTGGTCATCTGCAGTTCGGACCGGAAATAGAACGACGTGTGCGGGTTGATCAAGAGAAGGGCATTCTTGCCGGCCGTGTTCTTCGGGGCGATGGCGATGCCGTTCGATCCCGAAGGTTCGGCCATCGGATCTTCCTCTCCGGTCAGTCCCGCGACCGTCTCGCCGCCGTAGAACGCGGCAAGCTGGCCGAGATTGATCCGTTCGATGTCGCCGCCGATGCTGCCTTCGGTAAAGCTCAGTGCCATCCACGGTTCGAACCGCGTGATGACGCGAGGCTTGACGCCCGGGTTCCGGTCGAGATAGTAATTCAGGCCGTCGGCCCATGCGGTCATCAGCTTTTGCATCCACGGCGGGCTGTCGGCGTAATTTTTCTTCAGCTCGTCCTGGTCGATAAAGAGCCTCATCCGAAGGTCGCTCCAGATCGCCGATTCGCCCTCGGCCTCTGCCATCCGCCCGAGCGAGTTGAGGTAATTCACCTCGATACGGTTAAAGTCGTCCTCGGCCTGGGCGTAGATCATTCCGAAGACGGCATCGGCGTCGGTTTTCCCCACGACGTGGGCGATGCCCCAATCGTCGCGGGTGATGGTCACATTTCGGACATGCTGGTCCCAGCGGGCCTGCTCCCCGGTCTGGGAAAGTGCCGCAGAGGCCAGCAGGAGCAAGGCGAGCACGGCCGCGATCGGGTGCCGCAGATAGTTCGTTCTGATCTTCATAATTGAACCCATTCTAGCCGACCCTTACTTCAAACACGAAGCATCGGGTGTCGTACCGCCCGAATCGCAGGTTCTGGAGCCGCGTTACCTCATGCTTCAGAGAATTTAACGGTCGCGGTTGTCCCGTTTTGGCGCGATCGCCGTGGCCGGGGTCGGAGCGTTTATCCTTTATAGAACTTACACTTACGACTTTGTCCCCACCGAGAGACGGTCTTTGTCCCGGGACGTCCCGCCGTTGTCCCGGGCCTATTTTTACCGGTAACCTCTTTATTTGAAGAGGTTTAGCTGTTTGTCCCACGCCTTTTGAACAAAAACATCGTGTCAACGGTGTTTAATTGTTTTAGGGACAGGGTTTACGCTTTCGCCTGTGCGATCTTCACGCGGGACAGATCGGGCGGCGGGCCGGGCTATTTGCCCCACTGCGGGACTGGTGCACCGCCATTTCCTCATCACAAATTTTCAAAGAGCGAGCCCCCAGAAAGCGGGCGATGGCCATATTGTATCATAGGTTATTGTATGTTGCGACCATAATACACTCTTGGAAGTGAATTATTTTTGATCTTTTGGGCGACATTCGGGTAAGTCTCTCGTTTGTTTGGAGTTACGGGCAGACATTAAACGCAGAGATCGCGGAGGAGCCGACGCGGAGGCCGCAGAGAAAGCTCACGCGGGACATTTGCAGGTTTTCCAGGAACGAGGCCCGAAATTGAACAAGATCTTTGGTCGAGAGCCTGTGTTTTAGCTTATTCGGCTGCCCGTTTCGATCCGCGGCTCCGTCCCAAGTAGGATCGGACGAGAATTTCCTGGCTCTTTGGCCCGTTTTTGTTGCCCCTCGAAGCCGTTCCGGTCACGACGCGGACGTTTCGATTGTCCCCCAAATGGGACGATCGTCGGGTATGGCCGGTAGGGGCCTGAATTTGCGTTTGTTGGGGCTCTTTTCTCTTCTTGATCTGCTTCGTGTTTGTTGTGGGTCAAAGAAAGATATTTCCACGAAAAACACGAAACAGATCAAAAAGAGAAATGAACATTAATAAGCGGTTGAAAAATTTGATCGTCGCCGGGAGGGTTATTGCAAGATCCTCCACATGCGGCGAACGACGGGGGTGGGAAACGGGTGGAGAAGCGCGTACCAAGACCTTCGTACGACGGGATGAACGCGCAGCATCAAAGTCTATAAGATAACGACTTTCAGAGAATCTCATATTGCAGGCCTGACCACGCGGTTGTCGATCAATTTCCTTTCAATTGAACCGAACGGGTTGTAATATAACCTGCGGAGTCTAACGCAATGGAAATTGTCAACTTAGCCGCGCATTTTGACGGGAAGCATATCTTGCTCAATGAGCCGTATGACCTTGAGCCGAACGCGAAACTGATTGTCAGCGTGATTCAGATGGATGACGACAGCGAGGATGAGTCAGCCGGTTTTGCACTTGCAAATCTCGAGCGGGCGTATGGCGATGAAGAGCCTGAATATCCTCTCGACTTGATCAAAGAATTAAACCCTGCATATGAAGGAAGGTGATGTCGTCATCATCGCAATGCCTCAAGCGGACGGCGGTGTGAAGAACCGGCCCGTCATTTTTCTGCGGGAGATGCCACCGTTTCAAGACGCTCTCGTATGCGGCGTGAGCAGCCAGTTGCGGCATGAGGTTAAGGGCTTTGACGAGATCGTTTCACCCAATGATGATGACTTCGAAGCGAGCGGATTAGTTGGAGCTTCTTTGATCCGGCTAGGATTCTTGACGGTCATTGCACATAACAAGATCATCGGCTCGATCGGCTCCATATTCCCAGACCGCCATCGGCAGCTACTCGAAAGACTAAGCAATCACTTGATCAGTTACCGCGAGGATAATACCTAATTCTGATCCTGGAGCAGGCTGCATTTGCAGACCTACGTCCGGACGGCGGGTGAAAATCGTGCCGAGATCAAGACTTGTATTTGCGACGCGGCGGGGGAATCGGATTTGGAATACTCAACTCTCGTCTTCTGTTCCAATAACGAGAACGTCGCGTATTTCAGTTTCGTTTGGCTTTCGTAGGTCAATTCAATCGTGTCAGAGCTGGTAGTCGATGAAAAGGCTAAGCATTAAAACATGGTGCATACTCGGTGCTTTGTCGGTGGTACCTGTTTTGCTGATGATCGTCTTGATGACCTCATGGCCGTTCGAACGAATCAGTGAAGAAGAGGTGAACGCAACCCGCTCAGCCTGCTCTGAGTTAAGCCTGCCAAAATCGTTCAAGAAAGTACGCGAGACTAAAATGGTTAAGTGGGAAACGGCTTACTTCGGTACGACGTATAGTTCTGACGAAGATCCGGAGGCAGTTAAAAATCACTTTTTAACTACTCTGCAGGCCCAGAATTGGAATTCCAGAATCGTCGAGGATGCCGGGTTGGTCCGATTGTTGTTTGAGAAGGAAAAGATCTCGCTTGCGATCGAGTACTATCCTTCAACATTTATGAGTCCGGAAACAGAATATAGTGTCGGATGCTCATTTGGGCTTATTTATCTTGAGCGAGATTTATGACGATTCCTACCTCGGTCGAGATAGCTTGCGTGAGCGATCTAAAACACGGATCAATTCTCCCCTCCTTGTCTAAGGAGGGGTGCCCTTTAGGGCGGGGTGGTGAGGTTTGGACGGTCCCAAAATTGAATCGGACCGGAGGTTCTTCACCACCCCGTCAGCCGAAGCGGCTGCCACCCCTCCTTAGACAAGGAGGGGAGTTTGTTGGCTGCGGCACGCCTTCAGCGTGCGTGCCTTCGGGCGCATCGTGACCCGGCGCTCCGCATCGGGCTAATCTCCGGCGTGCCTTCGGCACGGATCAGGAAGTTCGGAGTTTCGAGTTTGGAGTTCAGAGTTCCGAATTCGGAAATCGGAAAGCCCCGGTCGCTACCGCTCCCGGTACTGAGAAGATCGTGTAGTCCGGGGTTTCGTATTCACCACCCCCTCAGCCGAAGCGGCTGCCACCCCTCCTTTGTAAGGAGAGGAGCTTGAATGCGGCGGCACGCCTTCAGCGTGCGTGCCTATGGAAGGCGCCGTAACCCGACGCTTCGCATCGGGCTAACTTCCGGCGTGCCTTCGGCACGGCGGGTTCACCTCGGTCTTTTATCAATTTCCCTTCAAACCGAATCGGCGGTCAAATCCTTTCGAGGGTTATTACTGCAATATTGTGATTCTGGTCCTTTGATCCGCTAAACGCCGCATATCTTAGGTACGACTACCTCGCCTCCCCGCGCATTAACACTGCAAAAGAGGGCAGCGTCACCGCCAGCACGATCTGGATCTTTTCGAGGAAGAGGGAGTGAACTTACGATCGGCGTTGGTGCTGAGGGCGGGAGTCGAACCCGCACGCCCCTAAGGACACAGGATTTTAAGTCCTGGGCGTCTACCAATTCCGCCACCCCAGCACGGTGTGAAGATTAGCACAATCGCACATCCGCTCAAAGCATCGGCCCGCGGCGATTGCGGGCGGGTGCATCGGGGCGGCAAACCCCAAGGTGTGTTATTATTTGGCCGGGAACTGCCCCTTTCGAACGATGGACCAACTGGTGTGGATAGGGTGGCTGGTGCTCGGCGTGATGTTGATAATCGCCGAGATCTTTACGCTTGGGTTCGTGCTTTTGTGGTTCGGGATCGGGGCGATCGCGGCGGCCCTGGCGGGGATGCTCGGGGCGCCGTTCGTGATCCAGTTCGCGGTTTTTGCCGGCATCTCGATAGTGCTGACGCTGATGTCGCGGACCATCTTCGCGAAGTACCTCGGGCACAGCGACGAGGAGGCGGTCAAGATGGGGATCGACGCCTTGCCGGGGCAGATCGGGACGGTCACCACCGAAAGCAAGGGCGCCCTGAACGAGGCCGCCGTAAAGGTTTATGGATCGACGTGGACGGCCTTTCCGGTCGATGAAGAGAGCCAGTTGTCAGAGGGCGAAAAGGTCGAAGTTGTCAGCGTAAAGGGATCGTCGATCTACGTCAGGAAGGTGACGAACGAGCTGCCGGAGTGGCGTCGGAAATAGAAGGAAGCTAAACGATCTCGGCGGTGTCCTGATCGGCGGTGTCGTGGATGTTCCCGAGGTCGATCAGCTCAAGCTGGACCTCCTCGCCTTCGGGTTCGGCAAGGCTGTCGCCGGTCAATTTCGCCAGGACCACCGTAATATTATCCTCGCCGCCATTCTCGTTTGCTTCGGTCACAAGATCGGCGCACGCTTCAGAAAGATTGTCGATCTTCTCGGTCACGACCCGCTGGATGCTGGCCGCGGTGACCTTGTTCGACAATCCGTCGCTGCATAAAAGGACAACATCGTTCTGGTTGGGAGTCAGGCGTGCAGAAACGGGATAGATCTCGTTTTGGGCGCCGAGTGCCTGCAGGATCACGTTCTTGAGCGTGTGCGTTTCGGCCTCTTCGGGCGAGATCTGCTGGGCGTCGATCAACTGCTGGACGAGCGACTGGTCCTTGGTGATCTGGTAGATCTTTCCGGCACGGACGAGGTATGCCCGGCTGTCGCCGACCTGGATGATGTCGACGCTGTCCGGCGTGACACCCAGGCCGGTGAAGGTGGCTCCCATCCCCTGAAACTGGGCGTCGCTTCGGCCCTGCTGGTGGATCAGATAATTGGCGTAAACCGTTGCGTTGTACAGCTTTGAGATGAGGTGGTTCTCGTAGGCCTCGGGGGTCAGGGTCTCGTCCAGGTCCTCGTGAAGGATCTTTTCGCAGACCGATTCGACGGCCATCTTGCTGGCGACCTCGCCAGCCAGGGCTCCGCCCATCCCGTCGGAGACGGCAAGCACGATCCCGTTGTCATCGACCTCGAACTTCTGGGTCTCGATCACGAACTCGCCGTCGGCTTGCGCGCCGGTCCACGCTTTTGACCGCGTGACGTTCAGGATAAGGTAATTGTCCTCATTACCGCGGCGGACCCTTCCGACGTGCGAGGTCGCATGTATCTCGACAGTTAACATAATTGCTCGTTTCAAATCCCACGCCCGAGGTCGGTTCAGACAAACCGGAACACGGAACTCGGAACTTGAAACTAACTAAGCGCTTGATCCAAATCTTCGATTATGTCCTCAACATCCTCGATCCCGACGGAAACGCGAACAAGGCCGTCGGTGATACCGAGCCGATCGCGTGTTTCCACGGGAACAGATGCGTGGGTCATGGTGGCAGGATGCGAGATAAGACTTTCGACGCCACCTAAACTTTCCCCCAGGATACAAAGCTTGACGCTCTCAAGGACCTTTTTTGCCTTGTCAAGGGAGCCGGTCTCAAACGAGACCATTCCGCCGAACCCCGTCTGCTGGCGGGCGGCAAGCTCGTGCTGCGGATGCGAGACGAGCCCGGGATAATATACCTTTTTTACCGACGGATGTTCTGCCAAAAAGTTGGCGACGATCCGGCCGTTCTTGTCGTGGGCCTCCATCCGGACGGCGAGCGTCTTGGTCCCCCTCAGCACAAGGAACGAATCGAACGGGGACAGGATCGCCCCGATGCTGTTCTGGACGAACCCGATCCATTCCGCGTCGGCCTCATCGTTCAATGCAACGAAACCGCCGACGCTGTCGGAATGACCATTCAGATACTTCGTCGTCGAATGGACCACGATATCAACACCGTGATCGATCGGCTTCTGAAAATAGGGCGACATGAACGTGTTGTCGCAGGCCACCTTAGCGCCGTGGGCATGGGCGAGATCGGAAACGGCCCGCAAGTCGGTCACCGTCATCACCGGGTTGGTCGGCGTTTCGACGAAGACCAGCTTCGTGTTGGGCCGGAAAGCACTTTCGAGCGACGTAACATCCGATGTATCGGCGAGATCGAACTCGACCCCGTAATTAGACAATATCCTGTTGAACAGGCGAAAAGTGCCGCCGTAGGTGTTGTCGCCGAGAATGACGTGCTCGCCGGCCTTGACCAGCTTAAGCACCGCGTCGATGGCCGCCATGCCGGAGGCAAATGCAAACCCGAACCGGGCGTTCTCAAGTGCCGATATGTTCTTTTCGAGAGCTAGCCGGGTCGGATTTTGAGTGCGGGCGTATTCGAACCCCTTGTGCCTGCCTAGTCCATCCTGCGCGTAGGTCGAGGTCTGATAGATCGGGACGCTGACCGCGCCGGTCGCAATATCAGGCTCGTTGCCGGCATGGATCGCTGTTGTCGAAAAGCCCATAAGCTCAGTTTATAGTTAAATTATCTGAATTGCTCGTCCGTTTGATAAGTGCCGGTTCCGGGTGCTCAAATCCTTTATTTTAATGGCATTAATGGTAACTTGCCAGTATGGAAAATGCAAACAGGAAGCGTTTTTGAAAACGGTGCCGCGGCCCGACCGGACCGGGCTTTCCGCGACCGTATTCGGCCGCCGGCAGCATGTGCGAAAAGGACGCGTTCCGGTTCAAAAACCGGCTTATGATATGGCTATTTCCATAATCTAAGGTAATATAACTATTATCAACGCCCATCGCGTATTCTATCGCGGCGTGCCGCAGCGGCGGCAGCCCGGGACAGTTCAGAATGGATATAAACCAACTTGAGGTGCTGGTGACGGTTGCCCGCGAAAAGAGCTTTTCGAGGGCCGCTGAACTGCTTGAAAGAACTCAGCCTGCCGTCAGCCAGGCGATCCGGCGACTCGAGGAAGAACTGGGTGAGACATTGTTCGACCGTTCGTCGAAGGACGGGACGCTGACCGATGCCGGCGAAGCGCTGGTCGGCTATGCCCGGCAAATGCTCAACCTTCGCACCGCGGCCGGAGCTGCGATCAAGGACCTCCGCGGCCTGCACAAGGGCAAGGTGACGATCTCGGCGAACGAACATACGGTCTTTTGCCTGCTGCCGGTCATCCAGGCTTTTCGGGAACGCCATCCGAACATCAAGATCGAGGTACAGAGGGGCGTCGCGAGCCGGATCCCGAAGGAGATAACGGCTCGCGAGGTTGAACTCGGCGTGATCTCATTCAAACCGAACGACGCGTCGCTCCGGTCCGTGCCCATCCTGACGGACGAACTGATACTGATAGTCGCCCTGACGCACCCGCTCGCGAAGAAACGCTCGGTCTCGATCAGGGAACTTGGCGGCGAGCGGTTTATCGCCCATAATGCGGTCTCCCCTTACCGGCGAAAGGTGTTTGAGGCGTTCGAGAAACACAGGACACCGCTGAACATTGCCGTGGAACTTCCGTCGCTCGAGGCGATAAAGCGGCTGGTCGAGACCGGCGGCGGCGTCGCACTTGTCCCGAAACTCGCCGTGAGATTCGAGATAGAAAAGGGCCGGCTGGCCGGACTTTCGGTCAAGGAAATGCGGCTTGAGCGGAAGCTGAATATCATCTATCGGAAGAATTCGGTGCTTTCGCATGCGGCCGAGGCGTTCCTGAAAACGGCAAAAGAAGTCAGCGGAAAGTGAGCTTTTTCTTGTAGAAAGCGATTTAACCATCTAAGATGGTCGGACAGGCAAACACACGGACGTTCACAGATCCGAAACATCGGGCTGGCAAGCTGAACGGGGTTCGGCAGGCGATCCCCGAAACCTAAAACTGAAAAAAATATGTTCGAACAGTTCACGCTGGGCATCGAAGAAGAATTCCAGATAGTTGACCCGGAGACAAGGGAGTTGAAGTCTCATGTTTCCGAGATCTTAGACGAGGGTGTTCTCCTGCTTGGTGAGAAGATCAAGCCGGAAATGATCCAGTCGATGATCGAGGTCGGCACGGGCGTTTGCGCGAACATCCAGGAAGCGAGGGAAGACATTACCAAGCTTCGGTGCATAATCTCGACGCTGGCGAAGCGAAAGGGAAAGGCGATCGTGGCGGCTTCGACCCACCCGTTCTCGAAATGGTCGGAGCAAGAGATCTATGACGGGGACCGGTACAAGCTGCTGGTGGACGAACTGCAGATGGTCGCCCGAAGCCTTTTGATCTTCGGTGTTCACGTGCACGTCGGGATTTTGGACGTCGAGCGGCGGATACAGATCATGAACGCCGCGCGTTATTTCCTGCCGCACGTGCTTGCGATGACCACGTCGTCCCCGTTCTGGCTGGGATTCAATACCGGGTTGAAATCTTACCGGTCCGAAGTGTTCAAAAAGTTCCCGCGGACCGAGATCCCCGACCATTTCGAGTCTTACCAGCAGTATGAGAGTTATTTGAACCTGCTGGTCAAGATGAACTGCATCCAGGACGGTTCGAAGATCTGGTGGGACGTGAGGCCGCATTACAAGTTCCCGACGCTGGAGTTCCGCGTTTGCGACATCCCGACCCGCGTCGACGACACGATCGCGGTCGCGGCGCTGTTCCAGGCGATCGTGGCAAAGCTGCACACGCTGATCGATAAAAACCTCGGGTTTCGGATCTATCACCGGCGGTTGATCCTTGAGAACAAATGGCGGGCGATCCGTTACGGCCTTGACGGCAAGCTTCTCGACCTTGGCAAACAAAAAGAGGTCCCGGTTAAGGACCTCATTCGCGAGCTGCTGGAATTCGTGGACGATTGCCTGGATCCGCTCGGCTCGCGAAAAGAAGTTGAGCACATTCACACCATCCTCGACCGCGGCACCTCCGCCGATGAACAGCTCCGCGTCTTCGAGGAATCCGGCGGCGATTTCAACGCCGTCGTCGATATGCTGATGAAAAACACCCTCGAGAACGTCCCGGAAGAGTGTTTTGATTAGAGCTCCCGTTATGCTGACGAACGTTAGTCAGCGTCTATTATTGCTTGGTGTAAACAGCTACATCTCCCGATCCGAATCTGATCGTTAGCTTTCCGTTTGCGAAGGTCGCATCGGCCCGCTGCGCCGAGGAGTTGTACCGGACCTTTCCGGCACCCAGATATTCGACCGTAACCGGGATCGGCGATCCCAGCCTGGAGCCGTCCTGGCGCCTGGATGTTTGAGTGCCGGACCACTTGTTTTTTCCTGCTCCGGATAGATCGAGGTACCGGGTATAACGAAGGTTGGCGACCGTGTAAGGCATCGTCCAGGTGCCCGCAAGGTCAACCTCATCGCCCGCAGGGTTCGCCACGTCGGTCCCTTGGTCTTTCACCGCCGAGATGCAGCAATCCGAAGGATTCAGGAAAGTGACTTCCGCGACGAGGTAACACATCGGCGGGTCGGTCGGGTTGTAGTACCCCGCCTTTACGAGCCCGAATGCCTTGCATTTGGGATCCGCTCCACAGTCGGCCTGGCACTTTTCAGGCGTCGTCCCGCGATAGAAGGTCAAGGTCGTCCCGTTGACGTTGGAGTTGGTCATCGGCCCGAAACCGCCGCTCGGCCTGGACTCGGGCGCAGACTGAGTGGCCGCGGCCTTTGACGGCGATCCGGTGGGCTGCTGCATTGCTACGGCGAAAAGCTCGCTGCTGTAGGCACCGGCCCTGATCAGCGGGCTCGCAGCGTCGTGGCCCCCGTGAGTGATGACGACGAAATGAGGCCCGCCGAAATACTCCTGCATGCGGCCGCGCGCATCCCACTTGGTCGTCGCGGGTGTTGTGGCGACTCCGAACATCTTGAGGACCGTCGCACGGTCCAACGGGGTAGGGAAAAGCGCCTCGACGCGGTCGATCAACCCCGTGCCCTCGCGGACCTGAACATAGACCTTTCGCCCGCCGTCGGTGTATTCGAGCAGCGTCGGGTCCGAGGTCGCTGCGGCTTTCCCAAATCTGCGGTCGGCGTCCGCCCGCGAATGCCGGCCCGGCGTCAGGCTGAGAAAGCTAGCCTGCCCGGCAACCAGACCGGTCAGGAGCAGGATCGACAGAGTTACTCTTAGGGGGCTATTCATAAAACGTATCTCCATGTTGCGGCCCGATCGATGGGCCGTGTTTCGTGCCGGGCTTCAGGCCGCTGACCAAAGCCTGCCCGCTTGACCATTGCGGAGGCCTCGAGAAGGTGGAGCTTAAGACTGAATTTAATGAGTCTCTTCATGTCGTCGGGTCACATGCGACGGCCCTAGACCCGGAAACGTACTTCATATTTATGCGATCCCATTCATCGAGCCTCCGTCATCATTAGTTGACGATAACCCTGATCGGGCCGGCCACCGGCCTCGTGCTCGTGCTTCTTGTGTTAGCGAAAGTGCCCGGAAACAGGTAGATATCGTATTGGCCCGGCGGCAGGCTAAAGTGCCAGCTCATGCCGCATGCGTTGGCGTTCTGCGGCTGATCGTTGTCGGTGACGATCTGGCCGGTGCCCGCACGGTACACACGGAAGTGGTGGCGGTCGGTGCCGAAGGGCGAACTCCACGGTATTTGGAATGTCCTTACATTCGGCGGGGTCGGCGCGCCGATCCAATATGCACCCCCGCGACAAGTTCCGGCGGGCTGCCGCTGGGGCTGCTGTGTAGTGCCGCCCGGTGGGGGTTGCTGCTGTTGCTGTTGTGTGACAGCCTGATTGATCGCGCCGGCGAGCTTTTCCAGAAATCCGGGCCCTTCTTTCTTGGGTGCCGGTGTGCTCGCCGGCTTGGGTGCCGGCTGCGTTCTAGCCGGCGTCGTCCTTGCCGGCGGCGGAGTTGTCCTGACCGGCGGCGGTGAAGTAATAACACGGTCGTCGGGTATCTGGGCGATCGCCGGAGGCTTCGATGCCGCCGTCCTGTTGTCGGGTATTTGAGCAACCTTTGGCGGCGGTGTCTTTGCCGTTGTGGGTTTATCAGCGAACACCCCGGCGGGGTCGCTGATCACGACCACCGGCGGGCTGTTTTGTGCAGGCTGCGTCGATCCGGCATCGTCAGGGATCTGCGCCACTTTTGGTGGGGCGGCGCTGGTGGCAGGGGGTTGAGCCGTTTTCTGCTGCATGCCGGTTACGTCGCAAAGGCTGTCTTTTCGCACCCACACGTGAGCCGCATAGTGGCCCGCCTCGCCGGTCTTGACGATCCTGCACTCGGACTCGATCTTTAACGTCAGTTTTCCGCCGCTGATCGCGGGGCTGCCGGGCAGATCAACCCAGGAACCCTCGATAGTAGTCCCGCTTACCTCGCCCTGAAACGTGTTTGCAAAGGACCTTATCGGCACTGCGTCGACGCCCCAATGGAGCTTGCTGCCCACGTGCCGAAAACGATATATCGCATCGCCGCCCGGATTTCGCCAGAGGCCCGAAAGCGGACCGAGCGCGGTCACGGGCGACCCGGCAGCTCCACCGCCCTGCCGGTCGCAAGGACTGTCCTTTTTCACCCAAACGTCGGCGCCGTACTGGTTCACGGAACTAACCCGAACGAACCTGCATTCCGACTCGACCTTCAGGAGCATCCTGCCGCCGCCGATCGTCGGGCTGCCCGGCAAGTCCTCCCATACGCCGTCGATGTTGTCGCCGAACATCTGCCCTTGAAACATATTCGCGACCGAACCAAACGAAGTTGCGTCGAGCCCCCAAACCACCTTGGCATCGATCTGCCGCACTCGATAGACGCCCTCGCCGCCCGGATTTCGCCACAGGCCCGTCAGGTTCCATCGGGGGGCGGCAGGAGGCGGCGTGGCCGGCGTACCCGGCGAGTTACCGCCTGTTGTCGGGGGTGCGGCCCCACCCGGACCGGTCGGAGGTGCGGCCGGTGCGTTGCCGACCTTGAACGGCTCTGAGGCGATCGGCGTGTTATTGCCGCCCGCCCAGCTTATGTAACGAGCCTCGTATGAACCTTCCGGAAGGGCCGGGAATCGGGCCATGCCGCTGCGTTCCTTTGCCGAGTTGTCGTTTATGTCGAACCGGAACGCCCATTGATTGTTTATGCTGCCGTTCGGGCCCATTGCGAGCTGGGGCTTTGCAGGATCGACGATGACGACCCAGTCCCAGCCGCTGCCGTTCGCATTGAAGTATTCGACAGAGATCTCTTCCCCGGGGGCGAAAAGCGTCTTGGTCGGCCGGACGAGCGACCGGTTAGGGGAAGCGGAAGCAGGTGTCGTTCCAGGCGGCGATGCCGGGGCGCCGACGACGCCGTTTGGCCCTATCTCGGCCCGTTGCCCGGTTGTGAGTTCAAAGGGATGCTGGCCCTCGAAATTCGGCTCAACCTCCACAACGCCCTCGATCACCGAGACGGTCATTTTTTGTGTGGGATCATCGTGCGAGAGCTTGAAGGTCGTGCCCTTGATGAAGATCTTGGCATTCTTACCCCAGATGCGATGTGGAATGATGTTGCCATTCTCGTCGAGCGGAGCGTCGGGATCCGGCCCCGGCGGCAGAAAAAATGTAGCTGCACCCTTAATAAAATCGATAAATCCCGGGCGGTAGATCGCCTTATTTCCTTTTGGTGGAGCAACGTCCGGGCCAACTCTGATAACGGTAACTCCGGTGGGCGCATCGAAACTGATGGTCCCACGGCCGAGCCATTTCAGTTTTGCGACGCCGCGGATCGTCACCGTGTCGCCGTCGCGAAGCTGCATGCCAATAAAGCCTTTTCCGGAGGCATTGCTACGGACAACGTCGATGCGGCCGCTCGAGGATATCTCGGCTATCTCAGCCCGCACTTTTTCGCGGCCGTCGGGACCGCAAGTGAGCAACCGTGCTTCCAGCGTCTCGACAGTTCCGCTTAACCGCACGACGAATCGGCCACTTTCATCAGCCTTCTGCCTTAAACCGTTCTGTGCGACATAACCGAACACGGAATCCTGCCACGATGCGATGATCGGGTATTCACCCGGCGGCACGTCAATATCGATAACGCCATTCTCATCGCTCACATACGTTTTGTCGCCGAGCCTGACGGAAACTCCGCTTTGCATCTTTACGTCGACGTTCGGGGCGTCAGTACAGCTTGAGCGGGTTGCGATCTTGACGCGAACCATGCCGGGGACCGTGTCGGTTTCGCAGCGGAAAAGAAATGAGAGCCGCCGCGTGCCGGTGTTTCCGGCCGGGAGATTCACTATTGGCTCACGGTCGGTGCCGCCCGCACGAACGATATTCCCTTGCGGTGCGACGTTCATCAGCTGACACGGAGCCGTCGCTCTGACGAAATAAAAGTTCCCCGGAGGTAGGCGGACCTTTCCCTTTCCCCGATGATCGGTCGTGGTCGAGTAAGAACCGATCTCCACTTTTACCCCGGGCATATAATTGCCGACGCCTTTCCATGTTTCGATATCGACCTCGATCTCCTGGGCTTTCAGATGTACGGAGAGGGCGAGAAGAATCAAAAAAAGCCATGACAGGCGGTGAACGTGTTTCATACAACTCTCCAATTCAGACCCTTTAGAAGAGCCTCTATCTGATCGAGACCGTCATCGTGAACGACACGCGACGGCGGCACATGTTCATCAGCTTGAGCCAGTTGTCGCCCTCGTCGGTACGGAAGGCCTGGGCGGTCTCGATGGTGCTGAACTTAATACAATCGCCTGAAGAACTGACGGTTGCCGACAGGTATTGGCCGGCCGCGGCCCGCAGAACGAAATCGCGTTCGCCGATCGACGCGAGCGTGCCCGTGACCGTTGTCGATGTGCGTCCGCGTGCGAAGCGGATTCGGGTTTGAGCCAAGGTCTCGACAACGGAACCAAACAGGACAAGCAGTGTGACAGTGGCAATAATTCTTTTCTTCATATGATCCCTCTAACGTCTGACAAATTTGACCGAGTTTTGCGAACCGCCGAAAAATATGGCATCGCGAGTAAACGTTCCGGTTCCAACCTGATCCCTGCCCTTGGCGAAATATGTGATGCGCATGTTTCCGCCGCCGAGAGATTCAAGAGTTGCCGCGGCGGTGAACCCGTAGGACGCATTCGGGCTTGAGGTGAGCGTCAGCATGCCGGTCCATTTGCCGGCGGACGCCCGGTTGAGCACCAGGTCGTAGGTGAAATTGTTTCCGGTGTTCGATTCCACAATGCTCGCCCGCCAATTGCCCGATAGATCGATGTCTGAAGATGTAACTCCGTTCTCGCCTTTCGTCTTTAACGCGGTGGTGCAGCACGGCGACGGTGTGATCTTTCTCGCCTCCGCTATCAGGTAGCACATTGGCGGATCGTTCGGGTTAAAGGCCCCGGCGTGGATCAGCGTAAATCCAGCGCATCTGGGGTTCTTATCGCAGTCGGCCTGGCATTGTTCAGGGGTTGTTCCGCGATAGAAAGTAAGAGTTTGTCCGTCGCCCTGGTTTACCGAACCTTTCTGGTAGGGCCCCCAACCTCCTGCTGCTGCACCACCGCCTGTACCCCTGCCCGTGCTGCCGCTGCAGGCCCCGGTCAGACCCGTGATCTCTTCGGCCTCTTCGCAGCACATCGGCCCGTCTTCAAAGAACCAACCGGGCCCGGGATTCCCGAATTTGCCGACGACGATCGTCCACTTGCCCGTTTGCTGCTGCTTCCAAACGGAATACTCCTTACAGCAGTAATCACGGAACTTCGGTTGGCCCCGGACCACAACCGCTTCGGCCTCTGCTTCTGCCTTCGTGCATCTCGAGCCTTCTCTCACGCAGCGCATCGGCGTACCGGTAAGGATAATGTCGGCCGTATACCAAATTCCCGACCCACCGCGGCCAGTCGGATTCTGCAGGGCGACTGAGACCCAATCGAAGCGCCCTGAACATGGTGATGTCCGGACATAGACTTTCCAGATCGATCTTTCAGTTGGCTGGCCGGTCGTGGCCGGGATCCGTTCGTCGCCGTTCGTAACAGAGATGCCGGCCTCCTGGGGCGACCGGTCCTCGACATATACCATCCGGTTTCGCGAAGAAACTGTGGTGATGAATATCGAGACAAGGCCGAGAGACAGGATCAAAGAGCTAAACGGTATTTCATAATCACTCCTCGCGGCGTCACCGGATCAATTCCGAAGATCGGGTGAAGCCTTTCGGGTACGGGGCGACTTTCGGTCGGCTTGTTCAAATGCATTCTCATTGACGGCCTTCTTTGTCCTTCGCCATCGCGATCAGGGATTCGATAGCCGACCTTACGCCGGGCGAAAGGTCCATTTGTTCGGGAACGACCGGGCCGTCGCTGTCGAAGGCGGCGGTTTCGGGCGGCGGGGCCTGTTCGGTCCCGGTGCGATACTCATTCGCCGTCCGGCGGCTCGTCACAACCGTAAGTTTTAGTTTTCGTCGCATTAATTTTGTTGTTAAATTTCCGCAAAACTGGGATATCATGCAGGCTAATCCTTAACTTCGGGCGGGTAACGAAGAAACGACGAAATTTCAACGAAATTTCGTTCAACGGCCATGCAAAAGGCGGCGAATCATGTTTACAGCGTTGAGGGCCTCGAGATCGACCTCGCGCGGGGGTGCGTAAGCCGCGACGGCGAGGAGCTCCACCTCAGGCGTAAAAGTTTTCAGGTTCTCGCCTATCTGATCGAGCGGAACGGCCGCCTTGTGTCAAAAGACGAACTTTTCGGCGCGCTTTGGAACGATACGGCCGTGACCGACGACGTGCTCGTCCAATGCGTCAAAGAGGTTCGAAGGGCGCTCGGCGACGATCCCCACCGTCCCCGCTTCATCAAGACAATTCCGCGAACGGGTTACCGGTTTATCGGCCCGGTCAACGCAAACACGTACAGCGGGGCGTTTACCGAGGAGATCACGCGGGTCGAATTTGAGATCGAAGAGGAAACCGACGCGATAGCCGCCGTCCCGGCACTCCCCGCCGCTTTGCCGCAACCTTTTTTGCGAGGCCGCCCGGTCTTGTTCGCGGGCGGCACATTGGCCGTTTGTTTGGCCGCATTGGCCGTATATTTTGGGTTCCTGCGAACCGCTCCGGCTGCAGAGATCAGGCTTCCGCAGATAGCGGGCCGCGAAACCGTTGCGGTGATGTTCTTTCACAACGCCTCGGGTGACGGGGATCTCGACTGGCTGCGGGAAGGCCTGGCCGACATGCTGATCACGGACCTTTCGCGCTCTGAACGATTGACCATTCTTAGCCGGCAGCAGCTTTCCGCGTTGCTTGAGAGGGCCGGATATCACAGTGCCGGGACTTCAGACCGACTTGAAACGGCGCTCGACCTGGCAAAGCAGAGCGGGGCCCAGGTGATCGTCACGGGCAGTTTCGCCCGGGCCGGAGACAAGCTTCGGATCGATGTGCAGGTCCAGGATGCTGCCGCGGGATCGCTTCGTGCGGCGGAAAGCCTGACGGTAGAAAGGCCGGAAGACATCCTCTCGCAGATCGACATTCTGGCCCGAAAGCTGCTCCGTCACCTGAACGCCGACGAGCTGGGCGCGGATCAGGGCTTGACCACGGCGATGACCGATGACCTCGAGGCGTACCGCTTTTACTCGCTCGGGGTCGAGAAAGCCAACGCACTTCAAAGTCAGGAGGCGATCAACCTTTTCTCGCGCGCGATCGAGCTAGATCCGGATTTTGCTATGGCGTACGCCAGGATCGGCTACGCCTATGCCGTGACCTGGGCCCGTGTCGATGAGGGCATGCCATATCTCGAAAAGGCGTTTCGACTTTCGGCCAGGCTCACCGATAAGAACCGGCTGGACATCGCCGCGTGGTATGCGATCGCCAATCGCGATTACTCGGGTGCGATCGCCGCGTACCGGCAGATGATCGCCCGTTTCCCCTTCGATACTGAAAGTTATTGGCGGCTGGGCCGGCTCCTTCGGGGAGAAGAACAGATCGACGAGGCGGTCGCCGTATTGAAAGAAGGCCTTGCCGTCGATCCCAGCTCCGGCCCGATCTACAATATGCTCGGGACAATGATGTCCATAAAGGGACTTCATTCCGAGGCCATCGCCGCCCACGAACGGTACGTTTCGATCGTTCCGAATGAGCCGAATGCGTACGACAGCCTCGGGCTTTCGCTTCAATGGTCGGGGGACTACGATCGAGCGATAGAGCAATTCGAAAAGGCACTCGCGATCGACCCGAAATTCAACATTGCCCTTATCCACCTAGCAAACACACGGGTAAGGATGGGCCAGTACAATTCGGCGATCGAGTTGGTCTCGAAGTATTTAGACAGTGCTGAGGGCCACGCGGAAAAGGCGCGGCCACGCATTTCTTGCATACCTTTATGACAGAAAAGGAAGGCTGAAAGAAGCGGAGCAGGCAGCGGAAACCGCGTTCGCGACGAATAACGAGACTTCCTGGCCGGCATACTTCGCCGCGCTCAAGAGCGGGCGGAAGGGACGGGCCGACCAACTCGAAAAATTTGTTCTCGGCCCGATCACGTACGTTGACCGAGGCTCACGTCCAAATCCGCGGTTCGATCTCTATCAGCGGGCAACTATCGCGATGAACCAGGGCCGCACCGACGAAGCGATCGCCAAATTCAGGGAAGCCATCGGCCATACGCCCCCGACATGGAACTACATCGATCATGAAGATTGCCTTGGTGAGATATTCCTAAAGCTTGGCCGTGCGGACGAGGCCATCGCTGAATTTGAGCGGGTGCTCAGGATAAATCCGAATTATCCGCTCGCAAGGTACCACATTGCCGAAGCTTACCGATCAAAGGGACAACAGGCCGAGGCGGTCGAAAATTACAGGGCTTTCCTTGAGATATGGAATGGAGCGGATCCGGACCTCCCGGAGGTGACAAAGGCGAAGACGATTATCGCGGGTTAGGTGGCAAGTGCTGCGGGCCGATCAGCTTCGACGCCATGCTCGAGAGCGAGACGCAGGAAATTCTCGAAGAGTATCCGGCCGTCGCGGGATTCGTTCGGATGCTCCCAGCGGGTGGGGTTCTTTGACCAGTCTTCGAATGATTTTTCGAGATGGAACTGAACGGTGTAGATCAGCTGGCCGTCGAGACGTTTGACCATCATTTGGTTCTTGCAGAGGTATGACGTGGCGAGAAGTTCGAAGCCGTCAGGGACACCGTCGACCTGGACCCCGTGATTCTGCCAAACGCGGAGGATATCATCCTCCTTCGTATACTCCTGCCAAACGCCGGAAGTCTCGTCCTTGTTGCCGTCAAAGATCGGGTCCGAAGGATCGACGATCTTTACGAAGCGGTACTGATATTCCAGAACGCGGTCCGTGCGCTTTTCGTGAAGCTCCAGGTTATCAAGCGTCTTGAGCTCGGCTCCGAACGCCAGTGAGACCAGTTGATGGGCACCGCAGATCGCAAGGACCGGTGTTCTTGTCGTCTGGATAAATTCGGCGAAAGCGGCGATCTGACCCGGATTATAGAAGTCGAAATCGCTGTAGGTGCCGCTCATCACGATCGCATCGGGCTTGAATTCCCGGGCGGCACGGGCAACCTCTGAAAGGTGGACCGTAAGCGTTTTCGGCTGCTTTACCAGGCGGATAACGTTTTGGGCAATATTGTCGCAGGCAAGCCCTGAGATCTTTCTCTCGAGCCGCAGCCGAGACTCGACCGTCTCGCCCCATTCAGTATGGGCCAGTTCAGAAAGGTCCGTTTCGTACCTAAGCAGGCAATTTACGATCAGCACACGAGCGTGTTCGACCGTCTTTTCGATCGGCTCGTATTTGCAGAAAGCCTGCCTGTTGTACGGGAACGGAAGCTCTTCAGAAACCGTTGTCTTAAATGCCGCGTCCAACATAAACCTCGATCTTACGTTAAAAAGTCAGGAGATCGAAACATCGATTTCCTGAATAATTGATGATTATATCAGTAATTCCTTTGTCTGGTCGAATTACTGAACTCCGGCATCTGCGGACCGGCACCTTCCGCGGCAATCTCTTCGCGGACACTTTTTATCACTCCGCTGCGAACGCGGCCGCGCCCACTCGGCGTCGCCCGCTTTGTTCGGTCATCCACGGTCAACACGAGTTTCTGCCACGCCATTTCAAGATCGTCGGCAATAACAGAGATCCGCGTGATGTCATAAGGGATCGCGACGCTCCTGCAGCCGAGCCGAGCGAACACCAGTAAATACCGGGCCGTCGCAAGATCTGGACAGGCAAAACGGCGCTTTCCGACCTTGAGCTCGATCCCTAGCAGTGTGAAAAGTATCTCGGCCTGATTCTCGCGTTCGGGGATCTCCATTTCGTAGGAGCGCGTTCTTTGAGTGCGGACCTGTTCGCGGTAGATTGCAGGTATCCAAGCGTCCTGAAGCGATTCTATGATCGAGGCGGTCGTCATCCTTTGAAGTTTGTTTCCTGCTCGTAAGCGTCGAAATAGTTTTTGGAGCGAGAGCCGCCAATCGGGAACGCGGCCGGCTTCGATCCGTTACCCTCGATCAGTAACTGTTCATCAATTCCTGGCACCGGATGAACAATTTTCCGACGTGCAGTCCGTCCATGATGGTGTGGTTTGCCTCCACCGACAAAGGCATCATTTTGGCCGCCCCTTCGTCGAAGATCTTTCCGAACACGATCCGGGGTACGGTCTGGGTCCGGTCGAGGCGGGTCGCATGCTTGAAGCTTGTGAACGAGACCCACGGGATCACGCTGAAATAGATCAGGTCGACACGGTCGGATTCCACATCGAAGGTCTTCAGTTTCTTATACTTCTCGACGGCGATCTTGCCCGCCCGGTCGAACTCGAAAAGGTCGGGCCGCATTTCGAAGTATGCGAACGAAAACGTCTCATCGTCATTGAGGATCGTCTGTGTTGCGTGGATGCGGTCGAATTCGACCAGCCTGCCTTCATGCAGCCTTATGCGGAACTCGCGGATCTCGTTCGCAGCGGTCATGACGCTGTAGAGCGAGGCGAGCGAGATCGAAAGGCCGTTCTCTCGGGTAAACCGGTAAAGATCCGTTACGTCGACGTTGGCGGTGAAATTGAAGAACGGGTCGTCGTAATCGCGAAAGAAATCGTAGGTCGCCTTTCGCGGCCAGTTTTCGACGTCAAGCTCGGTAAACATCCGCGTCCGTCACCTCGAGCTTACGGACCCGATCGATTGCGTGGTTTGCGAGAACCGCTCGATGATGCTGCTGCTGAAAATGCCGAGATAGAAGACGCCGATGACGGCGATCACGAGGGCCGCCGCGATGCCGGCCGGTATACGCGGCTCGACCCAATCGGAGGTCCGCTCGCGGAAGAACATCACGACGATCAGCCTGAGGTAATAGTAGGCCGAGATCGCAGTGTTTATGACCGCAGCGACGACGACGATGGTAAGCAGGGTATTTTGCGCTTCGAGTGCCGGCCTGAAAACGAGCACCTTGCCGATGAAACCGGCGGTCAGCGGGATCCCGAGCAGGCTGAGCATGAAAAGCGAAAGCGTGAACGAGAGCACGGGCGACCGGAAGCCGATGCCGTTGTAGTCCTCAAACTCGGTACGACGGTCGTTCTTCTGGCCAAGGAGCGTGACGATCGCGAATGCGCCGAGATTTGTGATGGCGTACGCGATCATGTAAAACGCAACCGATGCGATCGCGGCGTCGCGTTCCAGCACCGTCGATGCCGCCCCCGCGCCAAGAAAGCCGACCATCGCATAACCGGCGTGGGCGATAGACGAATATGCGAGCATCCGCTTGATGTTGTCCTGCATGATCGCCGCGACATTGCCGACGGTCATCGTCAGTATCGCCATGACGCTCAGGGCAGCCATCCACGAATCGTGCAGATATCCGGATGCCTGCACGCCCGCCATTAACGGAAAACCGAGAACGAAAACGCGGATAAACGAGGCGAATCCGGCGGCCTTTGGGCCGGCGGCCATAAAGCCGGTGACAGGGCTCGGGGCGCCTTCGTAGACGTCCGGGGTCCAGATGTGGAAGGGAACCGTGGCGACCTTGAATCCGAAGCCGATGATCAACATTGCGGCCCCGACAAGCAACAGGGCGGGAAAGTTTGGATCGGCGACCCGGGCCGCGATCTCGGTGATGTTCGTCGATCCGGTGGCACCGTAGGTCAGGGCCATTCCGTATAAGAGGAAGGCGGATGCGAACGAGCCGAGGATGAAATATTTCATCGCCGATTCGTTGGATTTGAGGTCGGTCTTGCGGAAACCGGCCATCACGTAGGTCGCGATCGAGAGCGTCTCGAGGCCGAGGAAAATGATAACCAGATCATTGCCGGATGCCATCAGCAGCATCCCGAATGTCGCGAAAAGAAGGAGAGCGTGATATTCGCCGGCGGGCACTTTCTCTGTCTCGACCCAGATGGTCGAGATCAGGATGGTCATCGCCGAGACCAGCAGGAAAACGAACGAGAACGTCAGCCGAAGGTTGTCGTGAGCGATCATCCCGTTCCATGCGGAGGCCGGCATGCCCGCGGACCATGTGCCGAAAAGAAGGACGGCCGCGAGAACGATACCGACGAGCGACATGATGCCGGTAACGCGACGCTGTCCGGGGAAGAAGCTGTCAAAAAGCATCACGACGATGCCGGCGGCCGCGATCACGATCTCCGGAAGGATGATCGGGATGTTGACGTTCGGGTTGGCTAATTCTGCGAAAAGGAACAGGTTCATTTTTGTTGAATTTCGAGATGCGCCTCGGTCTTCTCCTCACTCGGCCCCGGCACGTGGGCATGATCTATCTCGCCCCCGGCGCGCTGCATCACTCGTTTCTGTATCTCGGTGACGGAAGAATGGGTCGCCTCAAGGAACGGCCGCGGATAAACACCCATAAAGACCATCAGGAAAAGAAGCGGCACCATAAGGCCGATCTCGCGATAGCTGAGGTCGGCAAGGCCGCGATTCTTATCGTTGGTCACTTTGCCGAAGAAAACCCGCTGGATCATCCAAAGCAGGTAAACGGCGGCGAAGATCACCCCCGTTCCGGCGACCATCGTGGCTATGTAATTCCAGTTCGCCGTGGCCGTGACGCTGAGGATAGTGGATTTCCACATTCCGACCATGATCAGGAATTCGCCTACGAACCCGTTCAGGAACGGCAGCCCGACCGACGACATCGCGGTGATGACGAAGATCGTCGCGTAGATGGGCATCACGTTCGCCAGCCCGCCGAAGTCGGAGATCATCCGCGTGTGCCGGCGTTCGTAAATGAAGCCGACCAGAAGGAATAGCGCACCGGTCGAGACGCCATGGTTGAGCATCTGATAAACCGCGCCCTGCATTCCCCATTCCGTGAACGAGAACATCCCGAGGATGACAAAGCCCATGTGGGCGACCGACGAATAGGCAACGAGCCGCTTGACGTCAGGCTGCACCATCGCGACCAACGCACCGTAGACGATACCGATTATCGCAAGAACGATGAACAGCGGTGCGAACTCGCGGGCCTGATCGGGGAACAGCGTGAAGTTGAACCGCATCAGGCCGTAGGTGCCCATCTTTAGCAGGACCGCGGCCAGGATGACGGAACCGGCGGTCGGGGCTTCGGTGTGTGCGTCAGGCAACCACGTGTGGAACGGGAACAGCGGCACCTTGATCGAGAACGCGAGTGCGAAGGCGAGGAACAAGAAAGCCCCGGCAGATGCGGAAAAGGTCATGTTCCCCAGCTTCAACGTGTTCAGAAGCGTGACAAAATCGAAAGTGCCGACGCCCGTCGCGTCCGCGTGCATAAAATACAGGGCGATGATCGCGACCAGCATCAGCAGGCTGCCGATCGCGGTAAAAATAAAGAACTTAACGGCCGCATAGATGCGGTCCTTTCCGCCCCAGACACCGATAAGGAAGAACATCGGGATGAGCGACGCCTCGAAGAAGAGGTAGAAAACCAGCAGGTCGAGCGAGACGAAAACGCCGATCATCGCCGATTCAAGCAGCAGAAGAAAGATGTAAAAGGCCGTTGCTTTCTTCTCGACCGCGTGCCAGGTTGAGATCACCGCGATCGGCATTATGAAGGTCGTCAGGATCACCAGCCAAAGGCTGAGGCCGTCGACGCCGACGTGATAATTCGTATTGATCGCGCTGATCCACGGCACGTTCTTCTCGAAATGGAACCCGCTAGCCGATACCGCTCCCTTGTCGAAGACCAGGACGAGCGAGAGAAGGAAATTTAGCAGCGTGATCGCAAAGGTGACCCATTTCAACTGGCTCTCCTGCTTCCAGAATATTTGGTGGCCAAGCACGGCAAGGGCACCGACCACCGGAAGCAGGATCAGGATCGTAAGGATGTTTTCAGCAATGAGATCCATAATATACGACGGGCTCCGCGGCCCGCCGCCGTTCATCAGTTGACCAATTTGAAACCGTAATAAATGAAATAGCCGAGCACAACGATCGCTCCGAGCATGATGACGGCCGCGTAACTCCGGACAAACCCGACCTGAACGCGGCGTGCAATATCGCCAAGTTCCTTGACGAAACTGCCGATGCCGTTGACGATCCCGTCGATGAAGCCGAGATCGAAGCCTTTCCACAGGCCTTCGCGCGAAAGCGAGGTCAGCGGATCGACAATGTAGCCGTTATAAAATTCGTCGACTTTCCACTTCTGCTCGAGGATCTTCGGCATCTTTCGCAGCGGGTTGTTCCTGAACAACGCAAACCCGATGCCGATCCCCGCCAGGGCCAGGACCACCGACAGCAAGGCAAGAAGACGTTCTTTCTGGATGACCTCCGGCGAGTGCGGATCGTAGGCTCCGGGAACTGCCGGGGCCGAGGCATAAAAATGCTTGACCTCGTTTTCACCCGAGGCCGATGGGGCCGAGTGCCCATCGTGCTCGCCTTTCTTCGCGATAACCGGATCGAGCGTATGTTCAAAGACATTGACCTCGCCCGCCCCGACGAGCGAACTCATCGCATAGGGAATACCTACCAACCCGCCGACCGTAGAAAGGAACGCCAGAATTATCAGCGGCACCGTCATCACCCATGGCGATTCGTGCGGTTTGAAATCAGGCGGCAGCTCATGATGATGCTCGTCGTCATCGTCCGCTGCCGCGGCATGTGCTTCCTCGTGTCCATGACCTTCGCCATGTGCAAAGGCGTGTTCTTCCGCCGACGCGGCGTCGAGCAGATGCCCTTCCTCAGGAAGCGGCTCGTGGAAACGCTCCTTGCCCCAGAAGGTCATTATCATCATCCGCGTCATATAGATCGCGGTCAGGACGGCCGTTAGGGTGGCAACGGCCCAAAGAACCTTGTTCCCCGGGAAATCGGAGACCGGAAAATAATTATCGGCAGCGAAGGTTCGGTAAAGTATCTCGTCCTTTGAGAAGAACCCCGCCCATATCGGGATGCCGCAAATGGCCAGCCAGCCCATCGCCATCGTGAAAAACGTGACGGGCATGTACTTTTTCAGGTTGCCCATCCGCCGCATGTCCTGCTCGTGATGCATTCCATGGATGACCGAGCCGGACCCGAGGAAGAGCAGGGCTTTGAAGAACGCGTGCGTCATCACATGGAAAATGGCGACGACGAACGCACCGACGCCCGCGGCGAGGAACATAAAGCCTAGCTGCGAAACGGTCGAATAGGCCAGTACCTTCTTGATATCGTTCTGCGCGATGGCGATTGTCGCGGCGAAAAGAGCGGTCGCGGCACCGATGACGGCCACGATCCACATCGCGGTCGGTGCGAATTGGTAGATCGCGTTGGCACGAACGACGAGGTAAACACCCGCGGTGACCATCGTGGCGGCGTGGATCAGAGCGGAAACCGGCGTCGGGCCGGCCATCGCGTCGGGCAGCCACGTCAGGAGCGGGATCTGAGCCGATTTGCCGGTCGCGCCGATAAAAAGAAGAACGGCGACCGAGGTCAGCCCGCCGGCGAATATCGCCCCCCAGGTGAAGGGGTCGGCCGACATGTTCTGCGTGACAAAAGTGAAAACACTCTGGACCTGTTCGCCGTCGACGACCTTGTCAAAAAAGGAGATCGAACCGGTCAGCGTGAAGATCAGGAAGATCGCCATCAGCACGCCCCAGTCCCCGATGCGGTTCATCACGAACGCTTTCTTTGCCGCCTCGCGGGCCTCGTCTCGCTTGAGGTAATAGCCGATCAGCAGGTACGAGCAGAGCCCGACACCCTCCCAGCCAACAAACATCAAGAGGAAATTGTCCGCGAGCACCAGCGTGAGCATCGCGAACATGAACAGGTTGAGATAAGCGAAGAACCGATAAAAGCCCTTGTCGCCGTGCATATAGCCGGTAGCGAAGATGTGGATCAGAAGCCCGACGAACGTGACGAAAAGGGCATAGATCCCGGATAGCCGGTCCATTCCAAGCGCAAAATCCGCCCGGAAGCCGCCGACGCTGATCCACGTCCAGATATGATCGAGGACCGGTTTGTCCGCGTATAGGGCCCCGGCGTGCGGGGTTCCGATGCCGAACGCGAGCATGAAGGCCACGATCGTCGAAACCGCGATCGCTCCGCACGCGACAAGGCCGCTGAAAGTCTCGTTCTTCAACTTGCCGCCGACCAGCCAGTTGATCACCGCACCGGCTAGCGGGGCGAAGATTATCAGACTTAAAAGGTTGTTCTCAGTCATCTTGAATTGCCCGATAGATCGAGCGTCATTTCGATCATGGTCGGCCGGAACCCGAAGCGTTCGAAAAAGTTTTTTCCGGCCAAATTCTTCGCGGCGGTTGCCAGCAGCAGCTTATCGCCGCCCATTCCGGCGGCCGCGGCGATGGCCGCTTCCATCAAAGCTTTTCCAACGCCGGCAGATCGTGACGATGGCTCGACATAGATGTCATGGAGCCAGACCCCTTTCGCGACGAGTTCTTCGTAGTTTCGCTCTTCGAACTCAAGATACGCGAAGCCGACGATATCGCTGCCAAGTTCTGCGACCAGCACTCGTGCGTCTTCTGCCCGAAAGCGGCCGGCGTAGAAAGCAGCGGCGCCTTCTTTCGTGACAAAATCCGCGAACCGCTTCGGGTTGTAATCAACATGCTGTTTTACCAGCTTCAAAAGGAGTTCGGCGACCCTTTCCTCGTCGCCGGCCCGTGCGCGACGAATGCCGACTTCCATACGATCAATTCTTCAAAATACTTGCGTCATCGACGTCTACCGAGATCCTGTTCCGGAAGAACGAGATGATAATACCTAAACCCACGGCCGCCTCGGCGGCGGCGACGCTCATCACCATAAAAACGAAAAGCTGGCCGGTGGTGTCGGCGTAATACCGCGAAAAAGCGATAAACGTCAGATTTACGGCGTTCAGCATCAACTCGATGCACATGAACATCCCGATGGCGTTGCGCTTATAGATCACGCCGACCGCTCCGATCGTGAAC
Source organism: Chloracidobacterium sp. (assembly GCA_016716365.1). GTDB lineage: Bacteria > Acidobacteriota > Blastocatellia > Pyrinomonadales > Pyrinomonadaceae > OLB17. The sequence goes on from JADJWM010000017.1 coordinate 900,492, forward strand.
AAGATCCCGGACAATGCCAAATATGTGGCTAAACTCGGTTCCATATCCTTAGAAAGCTATTCGATAATCGTCCTTCTCTTCTTCCTCGTGCCGTTTATCAAGCTCGGAGTCCACGACAAGCTTCAACTGGCCCGGTTCGAGCCTTCGCACAAGGATCACGCCGCCGATTATCGCCATCAGAAGCATGATGCCGACTATTTCGACCGGCAGAAGGTACTCCGTGTACATCGCCTGCCCGATGCTGAGGGACTTGCCGGCGGTCTGCGAAGTATCGACCGGATCCTTCGGTGCCCGCAGCACAGCATAGAAAATGAACATCGTTTGGACAAGAAGTATCAATCCAAGGCCGCCGCCGACCGCGTAAAGATAGCGAAGGCGCGTCAGCGGTTTATCCTCGTCCAGATTGAGCAGCATGATCACAAAAATGACGAGGACCATGATCGCGCCCGCATAGATCAGGATCTGGACGACTGCGATGAACGGCGCCGCCAGCGTTACGTAAATGCACGAGAGGGCCACGAACACGCCTACAAGCGACACGGCGCTGTAGAGCGGGTTCTTGTGATAGACCATCGAGACGGCACACGCGATGGCGAATCCGGCGAAAAGGAAAAATAAAATGGTCGAGGCCATACAGAAAACTTTAACGCGGAGATCGCTAAGATCGCAGAGGCAGCAAAATTTATTAAAATTTGCCGCCGACGCTTTCTTAAAATTCTCTGCGTCCTTTGCGGCCTCAGCGTTCTAAAGACTTACCGATTCAAAAAATACACGACTACGATCGTTAGGATCACATTTCCCAACGCGACCGGAAGCAGGAACTTCCAGCCGAAGTTCATCAACTGATCAAAACGGAAACGCGGCAGCGTTCCACGTACCCAGATATAAAGGAAAAGGAACGCACAGATCTTGCCGATGAACGCTACGTGGCTAACGGCAGCATAGGGGATCGAACCCGGCTCGAATATCCGTCCGAGGCCAGGCACGTACCAGCCGCCGAGAAACAGGACCACGCACATGACGGAGACCGTGAACATATTCACGTACTCAGCCATAAAAAAGAGCGCGAATTTCAGGGCGGAGTATTCCGTATGAAAACCGGCAACAAGCTCGGTCTCGGCCTCCGGCAGGTCGAACGGTACGCGGTTCGTCTCGGCAAATGCCGCGATCAGAAAGACAACGAATCCAATGATCTGCGGGATGATAAACCAACGGAACGGCGAGGTGATCTGTGCATAAATAATGCCGTTAAGATCCAACGTCCCGGCGAGCATCACCACGCCAAGCACGGAAGCACCCATCGCCAGCTCATAAGAGATCATCTGTGCCGACGACCGAAGCCCTCCCATCAGGCTGTACTTGCTGTTCGAAGACCACCCCGCGAGAGCGATGCCGTAAACACCCACAGAAGTAATGGCGAGGACGAACAGGACGCCAACATCTATCTGCGCGATGGTCAACGGGAGCCGGGTGATCCCGTCGCCCAGTCCGTAAGGGAGAAAACTCCAGTCAACCGTTGTTATCGACGGCCCGAACGGGTAAACCACGATCGGAAGCAGCGCACAGGTAAGGGCTACGAGCGGCGCAAGAAAATAAATGAACTTGGTGGATTTGTCGGGAACCAGGTCTTCCTTAAGAATGAACTTCAGAAGGTCGGCGAACGGCTGCAGGACACCCCACGGCCCAACACGGTTCGGCCCAATTCGTCCCTGTATCCAGCCGAGCACCTTGCGCTCCGCGAGCACCGTGTAGGCGACGATCATCAGCACGCCCTGAAAGGCGAGCAGTATCCCTACGGTGTAGACGACAAACGGAAAAGCGGTTTTAAGAACTGACTCCATAAACTGCGCTTTCTAAAAAACAGCTAACAGCTAAAACAAAACTTCGACGACGGTCGCACGAACCAACGGCGGCTATCTGCCGCCGAGATTGGCCCTGTCTTCGGCGCCGACCGCCGCGGCCTCCGCCATTCCTTCCGGCTTCGGCTTCCCATCGAGGTCAAACTGCTCCAGCGGCGACAGCAAAAGGTTCTCCGGCTTCGGATTGCCATGAGCAAGCAGGTGAAATTGCGGCGTTTTGCTGGTCATCGTCGTCAACCGGTGCAGCTTGTGACCGATTCGCGGCGTAGCCCGGATCTTTTCACCCGGAGCCCCAAGACCCTCAACATTTTTTCGCAATGCGTCCACGGCAACTGCAACGTCGTGCTCCCCGACGGAATACTTTGCCTGCACCGGGTTCGATTCGTCCTTGAGCGCGGGATAACGCAGGCCTTCATAGGCGGCGACCGAATCCGCCAATTGTCTGAACACGCCTGATGCCGACGACTCGATGCCGAGATCGGCACCCATTTCACGTGCGATCAAATTCGTGATCATCCAATCGGGTTTGGCCTGGTGCAGCGGATCGATGGCCTTGCGGACACGCTGGACGTTACCGGCATTGTTCGTAAAAGTGCCGTCAACCTCGGCGAATGAAGCGGCCGGCAGCACGACATCCGCGAAGGCGGTGGTTTCCGTTTCGAACAATTCCTGGACGACGACGAAATCCTTGTTCCGCAGCAGTTCCGGGTTCTGCAGGCTGCCCGCGATCAGCAGGGCTTTCGACCCCGCGATGGCGTTGGCCGCCGTATCGGCATCGGGCAGAATATCGATCGCTCCGACGGAATTGTTGTAAAGCGGCAGCGGATGAAGCAGCACGCGTCCGGAATCGGAGGCGATACGGCCGGCAGAGCCCGCGATGACCGCCTGGGCCTCGGGCGAAAGCTCATTGCCCGCCATTATCACAAGGTCACCTTGAGTACCTTCGATCACCTTTTGAAAAGCATCCAGTTCCGAAGCGTCGACGCCTAGCTTCGCTGCCGCAGAACCGCCGTCGAGGCCGCCAAGGAAATAGAGCACGAAGGCGTCGTAGGAATTCGGCGCGATGTGAATGAACTGCGTCGCCGCCTGATGGGCAAGGTTTATTGGCGTATCGTTGACCACGACCAGGTTGGCGCCGCCGTTTCGAACGGCCTGCCGCATCTGTTTGGCCGTGTAGGTCTGTTCTTCTTCGGGCTCTCCGCCGATGAGGACGATAGTTTTTGCGTAACGGATCTCACGGTGCGTTGCAAGCGGCGCGCTCATGTTGGCGAAGAATGCGGACATGTCGCCGCGGTCGTCAACACCGATCGGGCCCTTGGCCGCGTTCTTTGCAAAACGGCCGAGCGTGAACAGCGACTCGTTGGTCAGCCTCGGGCTTGCAATTACGCCGACCGACCCTTCATTCGCGGCAAACTTTTCGGCGATCAGCCCGATGGCGTGATCCCAAGTCGCCGGGATGAGCTTCCCGCCTTTCGCATAACGTACAAGCGGTGTCTTGACGCGGTCCTTGTGGTCTATGAACTCGTGGCCGAACCGGGCCTTTACGTCGAGAAACTCGCCGTTCAGGCCGTTGACATAGCGGTCGCGGGCGACGATCCGATGGACCTTGCCGCCGCGGGATCCGATCGAGATCTGCATCCCGTCGGAGCCGTAAACGTCGGTCGAGACGGTCTGGTCGAGTTCCCAGGGACGGGTCTCGTGGCGGTAAACGCCATCGAGTAGCGTGCCGGTCGGGCACACCTCGATACAGTTGCCGCACTGCGAGCAGTTCAGCCAGCCTCCGTAGGTGCCGATCACCGTGTTGACGCCGCGGTTGCCAGCCTCGATCGTGTCTTCGCCCATCCACTCGCTGCACACGCGGGTGCAGCGTTTGCAGAGGATGCAGCGCTGCGGGTCGTTGGCGACCATCGGAGAAAGGTATTTTTCGGGTGCACGGTTCTTCGGCTCCGGTGAAGCCTTCTTCGACATCTCCCCAGTCGAAAATGACCTCCTGAAGCTCGCATTCGCCGCCGCGGTCGCAGACGGGACAATCGAGCGGATGGTTCGCCAAGAGGAACTCGCCCATCGAACGCTGCGCCTTTTCGATCTCGCCACTGCGGGTCGTTACGGCCATCCCGTCGGTGCACTTGATCGTGCACGAGGTCTGCAGCTTCGGCATCTTGTCGATGCGGACGAGCAGCACATACGGCACGACGCCTGCGGTTCCAGGTCCTTGTAATAACAGAACGAAGGGATGCTCTCGCCCTGGTCGCGGCAGACATCGATCAAGACAGCGCCTTTCTCGGTCTCGACCTCCTCGCCGTTGATCGTTACTTTTATCAGTTCTGTTGGCATTTAAGCTGGAGCAATTTTAGTCTTCACTTTGCGGCCTTAGCTAGCTTTGCGTGAGTTCAGATCAGTTTCACGCAATGTTCGATGCGAACGCAAAGGAAGCGAAATATTATTGTTTATCTTTTCCCGTGTTTTCGGCGGCGCCAGTCTTCTTTTTCGACTTCTGTCGAGTTTTGCCAAAACTCCCGGCAAAGATCTTGCCCTTTCGAGTTCTTTTATCGCCTTTTCCCATATTTCTCCTTCTTGTATGGAAGGCTCTCCAGCCGGCCAACGCCGAAAGGTTCGAGAGCCAGCCGAACAGCTACATATTTGCCTCGATGCCGTTACCGTTGGCTTTCTTGGTCAGCCACTTCTTGAAATCGTCGGGGAACTGCTTGATCGCGCTCTGTATAGGCCATGCGGCTGCATCGCCCAGCGGGCAGAAGCTCTTGCCCTCGATGTTGTCGCAGATGTCTAGCAGCAGCTGAGCATCTTCGGGGCGGCCTTCGCCGATGGATATGCGGTTGAAGATCTTCACCAGCCAGTCGGTCCCCTCGCGGCAGGGTGTACACCAACCGCAGGATTCGTGTTTGTAGAATTCGGTGAGGTTCTTGGTCGTTTCCATCACATCGACCGTCTCGTCCATCACCATCATTCCGCCGGTGCCGAGCATCGAGCCCGCCTCGACGAGGCCCTCGTAATCGAGCGTGACATTCTTGCCCAATATCTGCCCGGCGTTCATGATGTAAACGCTCGATCCGCCGGGGATCACGGCCTTCAGCTTGTTGTCGCGAAGCATCCCGCCGCAGTCTTCCATGATGAACTTTTCCATATCGGCATAGCCCATCGGAAGCTCGTAAACACCCGGTTTTTTCACGTGGCCGCTGATCGACCACAGCTTTGTTCCGCCGGATTTTTCCGTGCCCAGATCGCGCCAGGCGATGCCGCCCATTTCGAGGATCTGCGGGATCGAGGTCAGAGTTTCGACATTGTTTACGACGGTCGGGCAAGCATAGAGCCCTTCGACGGCGGGGAACGGCGGTTTCATTCGCGGATGGCCGCGGAAGCCTTCGAGGCTGGACAATAATGCGGTCTCTTCGCCGCAGATGTACGCACCCGCACCGGTGTGCGTGTGGATGTCCATATCGAAGCCGGAGCCGAAGATGTTCTTGCCCAAGATCCCGGCTTCGCGGGCCTCTCCCAGCGCCCGGTCCATGATATGGATCAGGTAGTTGTACTCGCCGCGGAAATAGATATAGCCGGTGCTCGCCTTTAGGGCCCATCCGGCGATGATCATCCCCTCGATCAGCGCATGCGGGTCATATTCGAGCAGGTATCGGTCTTTGAAAGAGCCCGGTTCAGATTCATCCGCGTTGCAGACGATGTATTTGGGTTTCGGGCTGTCTTTGGGTACGAAAGACCACTTCATCCCGGTCGGGAATCCAGCACCGCCGCGTCCGCGAAGAGCGGAATCCTTTACCTGCTGAATGATCTCGTCCGGCGACATCGCGAACGCTTTTTTAAGCTGCACGTACCCGCCGGTGTCCTGGTACACCTTCAGCGTGTGCCCGTCCTGAATGGTGACGCGCCTTAGCGACAAGGGTTCGCAGCCTATTGCTTTGATTTCCATTGCTGTTACACCAAACTTTCTGCCACAACCGCCGTATCGGTATATTGCTGAAACCGGATCGCCTTTCCGTCCCTGAGTGTCCACGCGTGTGCATAAGGGACTGAGATCGATTTACCGGTCGCAAGATATTTCCCGGTATAGGTGCCGAGAGCGACCACCTCATCGCCGCCGTCTACGATCTTCGACGGCTCCGCGGACCAGTTTTCCCACTCAGTGCCAAGCTTCATGAAAACGTTCTCAAGAACGGACTGAGGGCCGATGAACGTTCCGCCATATGGAAATCCTTCCGCCTCGGTCCACTCTATGTGCTCGTCAAGCGCGCCAAGGACCGCCGGAACATCCCCTCTACCGAAGGCCTCATAGAGCCCGCGAATTATATCGCCGTTAGTCATAACTTAATCGCACTTTTCGAGGATCTTATCCACCTTCTCAACCGTCAGGTCCTCGTGAAAATCGTATCCGATCTGCATCATAGGGGCGGTGCCGCAGCTGCCGAGACATTCGACCAGCGAGACAGTGAACTTGCCGTCTTCGGTCGTTTCGCCCGGGTGAATGCCGAGTTTCGAGCAGATATGCTCGGTGATCTCCGGCTCGCCCATGATCTTGCACGAGAGCGTCTTGCAGATCTGGATATGATGGCGGCCGACCGGGCGGAGATTGAACATCGAATAGAACGTCGCCGTCTCCCAAATGTCGGTCACTTCCAGATCTAGAAACTTCGCCAGAAAATTCACGCCGGCATTGTCCACCCACCCGCGCTCGCGCTGGATGATCAGCATCAGGATCGGGATCAGGGCCGACCGCTTCCGCTCCGGCGGGTATTTCGCCAAATGCGAACGCATTTCCAAAATGACATGATCGGCAAATTCCGCGGTCTCGCCGGTTACTTTTACTTTATCTGTGTAGTCTGTTGCGACGTTTCCCATCAATTAGTTTTAGTTTGCTTTCGGAAATCAAGCGCAAACAAAGGATTGCATCTTTCCCTATGGCTTATATTTGTACGCAATCGTTGTTGCATACTCGACTGGCTGTCCGTTGCGTACGGGACGTTCAAATGTCGATTTGACCGCCGCTTGCTCCATCGCCGCGAAGGATTGGAATTCACGGTCCCCCTGGATCAATCGCGCAGAAATTACTTTACCCTCTTCGCTCAAGATCACGCCGACTATAAGCGTTTTCGGTTGTTTTTCAGCATTTCGGACGTTAGAGAGAATGATCGGTTGCTTCAAATCTAACGCCTTAGGATCTGAGTCAACTTTGGCCTGCGTGTCGTATTTACCAAGTTTTATCTGAATCGTCTTTGTAGATTCGCCCCCGCACTTGAGATCCTCTTTGTGCAACGCTTCAATGTTTTCGCCCTTCCCGACGGTTATGGCGAGTCGTCCCTCCCGAACGTCGTTGAATCGGACCGGTGAGTAAGACGGATAACGGATCAAATTCTCATCAATATTCACCAACCTTACATAGGGATCCCCTAGTGGTTCTTTCTCAACCTCAACTTTACGATTTTCAACATCCAATAATTCAATTATCAATGAACACGATCTAACGTCGTCAAGTCTTACGGCTAAAGGGCGGTCAGTTGTATTATTCTCACTTGAATCGCTTCGAACAAAGTTACAACTCAAGGAAACTTTCAATAAGCATAGGACAATAATAGTGCAATTTGTTCGGTTCACTACCGGTCGATCTCCCCCAGCACGATATCCAAACTCCCAATGACCGCCACGACGTCGGCGATCATCTCGCCTTCGCTCATAACGGGCAGGGCCGAGAGATTGACGAACGATGGCCCGCGGAAGTGGACGCGTTCGGGTTTCGGGCCGCCGTTGGACTTCATATAAACGCCGAGTTCGCCCTTCGAAGCCTCGATCGGCATATAGACCTCGCCCGGCGGGACATTGAATCCTTCGGCGACGATCAGGAAGTGGTGGATCAGCGAATCCATGTGCTTCCGCATGTCGTCGCGGTCCGGCAGAACGACCTTCGGAGCGTCGGCCTTGACCGGCCCGGGCTTCAGTCTTTCGAGGGCCTGGCGAACTATCTTGTACGATTCGCGAAGCTCACGCATCCTGACAAGGAATCGCGACCAGACGTCGCCGTCCGTCTCGGTCGGGATGTCGAAATCATAGGTCTCGTAACCTGTGTACGGGTTATGCCGACGGAGGTCGAGTTCCACGCCGCTGCCACGCAGGCATGGCCCGGTCAGGCCCCAATCGATCGCGTCTTCCTTGTCAATGACGCCGATACCCATCGTCCGGCTCTGCCAGATCGTATTGCCCGTTATTAAAGTGTCAAAAGTATTTAGCGCGTCCGGGAAATTATCTAAAAATTGCCTTACCCGATTTTCGAAACCTGCCGGAAGGTCCATCATCAATCCGCCGATCCTGAAATAGCTCGGCGTCATCCTGCCGCCGGACGCCGATTCGATGATGTTGAGTATCTTTTCCCGCTCCTTGAATGCGAACCAGAACGGCGTCATCGCACCCATATCCAGGCACGACGTTCCGAACCATACCATGTGCGACGCGATCCGCTGCAGCTCGCACATCAGGACGCGAATTACCTGGGCCCGTTCGGGTATTTCGATCTGAAGGAGCTTTTCCGCGGCCATCACATAGGCGAGGTTGTTGCCGAGCGGATTCAGGTAATCCATCCGGTCGGTGATAACGATGCCTTGCTGGTATTTCTTGTATTCAAAGAGCTTCTCCATCCCGGTGTGGAGATAGCCGATGTCGGGAATGGCCTTTATGACCAACTCGCCGTCAAGCCGAAGGTCAAGACGCAGTACGCCGTGAGTCGAGGGATGCTGCGGGCCCATCGAGAGGGTCATCTCCGACTCGAGCGGCTTATCCATCACATCGAAACCGGCCGGTATATTTTCGACTGCGGTGCTCATAGGTCGTTTGGAGTATTCGCTTTAGCGGGCGGAGGCCGCCTAAAGGCGGTACTCCGAACTCTAATTCATGCTGTACGGCTCGTAACCGCGCAGCGGGTAATCCTTTCTTAACGCGTGACCGTCGAAATCGCTCGGCAGCAAGATCCTTCTAAGATCCGGATGGCCTTCGAAAACAACGCCAAGCAGGTCATAGGTCTCGCGTTCGTGCCAATTTGCGGTCTTCCAGACATCGGAAACGCTCGGGATCCGCGGATCGTCCTCGGAAACGAGGGCCTTCAGCCTGATGCGTTTGTAATGGCTCGTTGAAAAGAGGTGGTAGTTAACCTCAAATCGAGGGTCTTCTTCCGGCCCGCGGTCCGCCCCGCAAAGGTCAGCAAGAAGGTCGAATCCGTGCCCGGCCCGCAGGAAAGTGCAGATCTCAACAATGGCCCCGGCCGGGACCGGTCACGGTTACCTCATCCAGGGAATCGGTGACCGAGTGTACCCATTCGGGATCGTGATCGCGGAGCGCATCGACAAATTTTCCAAGACCTTCGCTCATACTAAAACACGCAGGATCAAGGATTTCTACACCGAAACCCGTGCAGAAAACAAACCTGACCAAATTCTACTTCGAACTCAGGACGAACGCCGTTTTTCGTGACGCGACGGGATCGAATATGGCCGCGACACCTCTTTCCGGGCCACTTCGGCCTCGGTTTCCTTTCAGTGAAGTGCCCTCGGTCACGGGCAGGGTTCCAGGCGATACGACACTCGCTTCCTTCTCGAAGGCATCACTTCGCTCCTTCACGGATTCGTTCATTATCTTTTCCTGGAGCATCGTTATCGCATGGACCAGCATTTCGGGCCGCGGCGGGCAGCCCGGAACGTAAACATCCACCGGAACGACCTTGTCGACACCCTGGACGATCGCGTAATTATCAAAAACCCCGCCGGAGGTCGCACATGCACCCATCGAGATAACCCACTTTGGCTCAGGCATTTGGTCGTAAATTCGGCGGAGAACCGGGGCCATCTTTCTGGACACGCGGCCGGAAACGATCATCACGTCGGCCTGCCTGGGCGATGCACGGAAAGTCTCGGCCCCGAACCTCGAAAGGTCGTTGCGGGCCGAAACGGTATTCATCATCTCGATAGCGCAGCACGCCAGCCCGAACGTCGCCGGCCACAAGCTGGATTTGCGGGCCCAATTGACCACCGCGTCCAGCTTGACCGTGACCACGTCCGGCAGGACTCAAATATCTTGTTCTCGAGACCCATATGACCCTATTTTCGAGACGCAACCGAAAGGCCGGCTACCAAATGCACATCAGGCCGCTTCTTTCCGCCCGTCCGGCCGAGAGCCTCACGTTCGCGTTTCCGCTTAAGGGCGGCCTGGGCCCGTGCCGAAGCACGTGCCTGGAGGCTCCAATCGAACGCTCCCTTCTTCCAATCGTAAACAAGGCCTACGACCACCGTAAGCAGGAAAACGAGGATCCCGACGAACGCGACTGTTCCATAAAGGATACCCGTCTGTTTCTCGATCGCCAGGAGGTTCTTGAAGGCGACGGCGAACGGGACCATGAACAATATTTCGAGGTCGAAAAGAAGAAAGGTGACGGCGACGACGTAGAATTTTATCGAGTAACGGTCCCGAGCTCCGCCGACCGGGTCCTTGCCGCACTCGTAAGGCATCAGCTTGGTCGCTGTCCGTTTTGCGCGGGCCGATCAGCCGCGTCACCAGCAACTGGCTGACGGCAAAGCCGATAGCGACCAAAACATTATGCCGATCGGGGCATAATCCATCAGGCTGAACTGAGACATCAAATCCTCTCGAAAGCCGGGAAATTCTATGCCGAAACTGAGCAAAAAAGGCCCGTTTGAAGCCCGAAAAATCGTGATTATTGCAGCAAACTCAATCGTAAGTTAAGCGATACAAGGTGTCAAGGCAGTCATCGAACCCTCTGAAGCGATTTTTGGGCGAAACTTCACGATCCGGAGCCCTCCGGGGCCGGCCGCTTCGGGAATAATTCATTGACCTAAACGTCTCTATATGCTAGCTTTATTAATGGCAGCCGATGGCTGTCTTGCCTCGAACTCTCGCCGCTCCTCTGCCCTTAAGTCTGCGATGCAGGATTTAATACCGATATCGAACACGACGGCGTGATCTATCACGTCCAGACCGAGGACAAAAGGACTGTCCAAGCCGGTCATCGTCTCGCTCGTTTACAATCGGGGGCACGATACTCGCGAGCAAGTGCGTTCGCCTTGCGACGACCTGTTAAAGGCGAATTTCAGCGAGCTATACTTGCGGAGCAGTTGAGCAAGCAGCATAAGCTCATTTGTGCGGCGATCCGCGGGCCGGATCGAGGACCTGAAAAAAGCTCGGCCAGAAAGATAAAAATTCGGTCCAGACACCGGTCCCCGCACCGGCACCGGCGGCTCCGGAAACCCGAGTGCCGAAAGGTCGACCCGACACGCTTCGCCCAAACCGCCGGGAGATTCGACCGAGGAATTCAAGGTTGCCGACCAACCGATACCAAAGCCCGATTTCGGCTCGGATGAGGTTTTTGACGAACAGGGCCTGATCGATGAACCGATAATCGAGGCGGTCGCGATAATCGAGGATGAACACCTGCTGCCTGCAGATGCGGTCGAAGTGATCGACGCTCCGGATATCGCGTTCGGCCCGACCACAACAAGTTGAGCATCGAGATCCTGGGCGACGTTAAATTCAAGGGCGGCGAACGAAGCACGGTCGGATTTATGGTCAGCCGGGGCACGTCGCGAAAGGTCGTTCCCGCCGCCGAGATCATGGTGAAGGTCCTCGGCTCCAGCTTCCGCCCGGTCATCTTCCACGCTCTCACCGATATGAACGGCGTCGCGACCGTTAGCCTGCAGCTTCCGAGCTTCACGACCGGGCGGGCCGCATTCCTTGTCAGGGCCATCAGCGAAGGCGAAGAGGTCAAACTCCGACGGTCGATAGCCCACAGTTAGTTTTCCTGAATTTCAATTTCGCCTGCCCGCTGTCCGAAAATAGGAAGCAGCGGTTATGAAAGTGTTCTTAAACGGCGAAGTTCGCGATATACCGCCAGATCTCGATCTGGAGCGGCTTCTCGAGCATTTCTCTATTCCCTCAAAGCGAGTGGCAGTGGAGCTTAACCGGACCGTGGTCCGGCGGGCCGTTGGAAGGATACGAAGATCGCGACTCCGACACGATCGAAGTGGATTCATTTTGTGGGGGGCGGCTAGGTCTGAAGCCGGTCTATACTGGTCCCGCGACTGACAGGAAGATCAACGCGGAGACGCAAAGTTTGCTTAAAAGCGGAAGCTGTGGGGTGAGCGATCAAAGAATAAGACCCCGGTCGCTACCGCTCCCGGTTCTGACAAGAGGATCAACGCGGAGACGCGAGATCGCGATTCGAATCTTTGGCGGCGGCATTCGAAGTTGAGGGCCTCAGAGCAAGAACCCGGTCGCTACCGCTCCCGGTTCTGACAAGAGGTGGCTTTGCGATAAAATGAGTTAAGCCTATGTCAGACACTTTCAAAATTGGCCGGAAGAATTCGGCTCAGATTGATCATCGGAACGGGTAAGTACCGGTCGCATGATGAGATGAAGGCCGCCCATGCGGCGTCCGGGGCTGAAATGGTGACGGTGGCTGTCAACCGCGTCCCGCTCGACCGCAAGACCGAATCGTTCCTCGACCACCTCGACCCGAAATTGCAGATCCTGCCGAACACGGCCGGCTGCTACGATGCCGACCACGCTATCCGCACGGCCCGGCTCGCCCGCGAAGCTCTCGACACCGAATGGATCAAGCTCGAGGTCATCGGCGATCAGGTCACGCTGCTGCCCGACAACGAACAGACTCTCGAAGCCGCGAAGGTCTGGTAAAGAGAGGCTTCATCGTGCTCCGTCTTTACCGACGACCTGATAAATGGCGGAAGAAGCTGCTCGACGCGGGCTGCCCGGCGGTGATGCCGCTCGCTGCCCCGATCGGGTCCGGGATGGGCGTGCAAAACCCGTCGAACCTGCGAATTATGCGTGAGCAGCTTCCCGATGCGACCATCATCGTCGATGCAGGTGTCGGCGTACCGTCCGACGCCGCCATCGCAATGGAACTCGGGGCCGACGCGATCCTGATGAATACCGCGATCGCCGAAGCCGGCGACGCCGCCCAGATGGCAACCGCGATGAAACTCGCCGTCGAAGCCGGCCACCTCGGATATCTCGCTGGCCGTATGCCGAAACGCCTCTACGCCTCAGCATCCAGCCCGATAGCCGGTGCCATTAAGTAGGACGATGTTCAATATCGCGATTCTTATCTCAATAGTTTCGCTAGTCTCAGCATGCGGACAGGCGACGTCGGGAGATCGTCGAAGTTTCTGAACCAACACCGACGAAAACCGTTCCGGTTGAGGGCGAATCGAACATCGCCGATCAGAATTTTAGAATCGCTTGGGAAAAGTCGAGAGATGATTCTCTTAGGTCTATCGAATCGCATCTCCAAATATGGAAACAACAGAACATTACCAATTACGATTTCGTGATCTGGAAGATAGGCCCAGGCCATACGAACACTTGGGATCGTGCTCCCGTTCTAATTGAAGTTCGCAATGGCAGCCGACAATCACTTGTTTTAGCGAATGCTGAAGACAAAAGATTGGTTATGGCCCGACTTGACGGATTCGATGAGATCGATAGCATCGACAAGCTATTTGAGTACTTAAAATCGGAAGTTGAGAACGGGCGAATCGTTGCCATCGACTACGACAAACGCCTTGGCTATCCAGAATTATCGACGATTAGCTTTACGTTTGCGCATCTTCATGGCTGGCGAAACATCAAGGTGACACGACTGGAAAGAAGATAGTTGTGGGTTCGAGGTCCGGCGAAATGCTAATTAGATTGCTCTTCTTTGGAGCTACTGCCGACGCCGTCGGCTCGCGGAAGCTTGAACTTGAGATCGACGAAAACACCTCAGCCGGAACATTGATAGCCCAAATCATCCAACAACATCCTTCGCTCGCAACTCACAAACTACTTATCGCTGTGAACGAACAATACGCGGACGCCGACATGATCCTCAACGACGGGGACAGGGTTGCTGTCTTCACCGCCGTTTCGGGAGGGTAGACCAAATGGACTTCACCGAACTCACAACCGAACCCATTGACATAACCTCGGTCGCTCGGCGCGCGGTGCCGCCGGAGTGCGGGGCGACAGTAACGCTTGACGGCTATGCAAGGCGGTTTACGAAGGACAAAGCGACCGGCGAGACGAACGAGACCGAATATCTCGTTTACGAAGCCTACGAGCCGATGGCGCTTAAGGAAATGGGGAAGCTTGTAGAGAGGGCGAAGAAAGAATTTGAGATATCGAACGTGGGGATCGTCCATCGCCTCGGGCGGCTTGAGATCGGCGAGACGAGCGTCGTGATCTCCGTGGCCGCACCGCATCGGCGGGCCGCGTTTGCCGCGTGCGAATGGCTCATTAAGGAACTCAAACGCACCGTCCCGATCTGGAAGAAAGAAGTTTACGCGAACGGCGAGGCCTGGATCGAAGGCGAGGTAACCGAAGAGCCGCCGCCGGGACAGCCCGCCTGATCCTTAAGTGGGCGGAGCGGAAACTTTCGCCGATCAGCCGATCCTTACGAGCCGAAAGCGATCCTGGCTTTCGCGACCGCTTGGTCGAAATGAGCTTCAAGCGGCTCGCTCACCCCTCGCAGTCCCACCACCACAGATTCGGCCCACCTTATGTATTCAACGCGCCGTTCGTGCGGCCAGTCGGCCGGCGGGCTGTCGGTAACGTCGGTCACGTTGCTGATCTTGTCCGCGAGTTTAACGATCTTGGCTCCGTGCGACAGGTGCGGGGCATGCTCCACCTGAAGCCGCTTTCGCTCTGCTTTCGGCAGCGATTTGTCGTCGGTAACCTCGAGGACGTATCCGGCCACCGCCTCTCCGAACTGCCGCCGGATATCTTCGTCCGAGACGCCGCAATCCTCGACCGTGTCGTGGAGGAGCGCGGCAATGAGTATTTCGGCGTCGTCGATGCCGCCGATGTTCGCGATCAGGCTGGCAACTTCAAGAGGGTGATTGATATAGGGTTCTCCGCGTTCGCCTTTGCGGTTTTGCCCGGTGTGGCGTTGGGCAGCAAAGCTAGCGGCAAAGAGCAGTCTTTTATGCGTATTCACATTCCAGTTTACATTGACCGAAAGCGAAAGTAAACGGAAATGGCGTGACGTTCAGGCTTGATCCGGCTCGTTTGGCCCTAGCGAACGACCTCGATCGAGATGGACTGCTGCCCGAGGATGATGAAGTCGGAAGCCGGGACCAGAGACTCTTTCACGATCGTCTGCACATAAGGATTGACCCCGCCCGCAGCCCTTTCGTTATTCAACGTGGCGATCACCGACGGCGGAAGGTTGGGGAGCTCGTTCGTACCGATCAGGGCTCCAGCGGACGTCCGCGAAAGCTGGGCATAAAGCCGGTCGGGCCGCTTCATCAAGTTGATCGTCCTGACCAGGTCATCCAGGTCGCGGGGGACAAAATGCTGTGCCGGCGAGTCTTTCTGTATCGCTGCACCGTCGCCGATCACGATCTTGAGCGGCCCGGCAGGCACGTCTTCGGGGATCGCGACCCGCACCCGCTGAAGAAACATGCGGCCGTCGGGCGTCCTCGCAAAGGCCTGGACCTCGACCGTTTCACCCGGCTTCGCGAAGGAGCGATCGACGGCGATCCGATCGAGAGAGGCGACAACGCTGCCATCGACGGAACCGAGTTCCAGCTCGATCTTTGAGATCTGAAGGCCGTCGAATTTGCTTCTGAGCAGGGCATTCACAGGAGACGAGACCGCGACCGCGGCAAGCTGGCTCGCGTTCGAACCGGCGAAACGGCGTTCAAGGTCGATCGCCCCGCCGCTTGATAAGGCCACGCGGCCCTTTAACTCGACCATCGTGTCCCCTAATCCGCGTTCCTGCGAAATTATGGTGTTGTAGATGGTCATGTTCAGAAGCAGAGGCGTAAGAAGCTCGTCCTTCACGACCTCGAAATCGAGAGTCTGAAGCCCGCCGCGGCTGGTCCTGACCTTGACGCTGACCGGGATCATCTTCGGTGCCTCGCCCAAGTTTCCGTAAACGCCCGTGGAGCGGTCCTGGGTCATCCGGCCAACCATCGCTCCCGGCACCGACAGCTTGAACGAATTATTCACGCTCGGGACCACCGTCAGAACCTCAGATTCCGACATCGGCAGGTCCGACGAGCCGAGGCTCAGGAACGGATGGCCGAAAGCATAGACCTTGTCGCCGTCACGAAACGTGACGGTTCCCGAAGCGGCAAGACTGATATCACCACGGGTCAGCTGCATCATTACCGAAGTGCCGCCGACAAGCGTTTTCGCGTCGGCCTTTTTCAATGGACCGATCTTGGCCGAACCGCCGGCCGCGGCAACGGGCAGAAGGCCCGCCTCCATCAATCGCGGCCCGAAAAGGTCAAGCGTCTGTTGAACGAAGCCGTTAAAGGTCACCGGTGTGGCTATACGCTGGAAGGTCTGGCCCGCGACGGCCATCAAAGCCGAATTCGGACGCATGCCTGACGCTATACCCGACGGCTGCGGCTGCCCGGGCAGCAGGTCCTGGTTCATCGAGACCCCGGACAAATCATTGACCGAGAATACGGGCCGCCCGGTTGACGCCCGTGCCGGCCCCGGCTTCTGGTCGAAGATCTGGATCATCTGCTCGATCGGCGTGATCCCGCAGATCGGCTCCTTCGAGAACGGGAAACTGTAAGATATCGCCCCGACAAGCTTTCCGTCGATATAGACCGGCGAGCCGGACATGCCCGCAAAGACCGCGGTGCGGTCGGCACCGCCGCCGCTGATACGCCCGATGATCAGGTCCAGCTTCGGGCCAACGGCCCCGGGCAGGACCCCAAGGATCTCGACCGTAAACTCTTCAGGCTCCGCCCCTCGGAAGACCGTCAAGGCCTTTCCGCGCATCCCTTCGCGCACCGCGTTGAGCGGCATGAACTTCGAATGGCCGCTTCCCGAGGCAGAAACCCCGGTCGAAAGAGCCGGCTGGGCTTGCAATGAGGCATTCAGAAGGAAAATTGCGAGAAGAATGAGGGCAGAACGTGCGTTTATCATTGTTAAAAATCGCTTTCCTAAAAGCGCCCATTATGGTAACATTTAGGTCGGCATATCAGAAGCCTTTTCTTATACCCCTTTGACTCCTATTTGCCGGCTCACGTTGCAATTCCCTCATCCGGAGACCCAAGTAAATGGCAAGATCCACTCGACTCATCAAGAGTTTCTACAAGCTTTTATTTCCGGTCGTGTTTCTCATCGCCGCCGCCGCTCTGGCTGCCGGCGTTTGGTTTGCACACGAGTCGTCGCGGCCCGCGTCGGCCGCCTATCTTGTCACGCCCGATAAGTATGGCCGTTTGAGCGCCCGCGGGGCCCAGGTCACCGAAGAGACGTGGGCAAATCGCGACGGCACGCAGGCCAGGGGATGGCTGCTGCGGGGCAGCCCGGGAGCTCCCGCCGTGATCCTGCTTCACAAGTACGGCGCGGACCGCTCGCACCTGCTTAATCTCGGCGTCAAGCTGAATGAAGCGACGAATTTTACAGTGCTGATGCCCGATCTGCGGGGCCACGGCCAGAACCCGACCGTTCCCTATACTTCGTTCGGGGGCTGTGAAACGACAGACACGGTATCGGCCGTCGATTTTCTGCGGGCCCAAAAGACGATGGACCAGGCCGCTCTGGTCGGTGAAAACATCGGGATCTACGGGCTTGAGATCGGCTCGCTGGCCGCCCTGAACGCCGCGGGGCAGGTCGAGGCCGTAAAAGCTCTCGTGCTTGACTCGGTGCCGGCGGATTCGGACAGCCTTGTCGCATCGGTCATCGATAAACGTTACCCATTCATCAGCTCGGTGACAGCCCGGCTGGGGCAGTTGGGCGCCTATCCCTATTTCTATGAAGGATGCTATTCTCGCGTGCCGGCTTGTGAATCGGCCAAGGCACTGGCGAACCGGGAGACGCTTCTGTTGGCGGGATCGGACGCACCGGAATTCCAGGAATCGACCTCGAGGCTGAAGGGCTGCTTTCCGACGACCACGCGGACAGAGTCGAACACAAGCCTGAGCCCTTCGGGTTTCAGCGTTATAAACGCGTCCATCCCGGTATCGGAATCGTACGACCAGCGGGTTATCGACTTTTTTAGAAACAAGCTCGGCGAGCCGGTGATGATCGCGGCCGAGCCGCCGGCACCGTATTGAGGCTAAAGGTCGATCTTTTTGGTTGAATGCCCGTTGCCCCGGGCGGCCTTATGGATCGCCGCACTCTCTTCCATACTGCCGACCGCGTTGGAAAGGACGGTGCGAAGCCGCTCGAGCCTCTCGCCGGTCCTTGTCATCGAAAGCAGTTCGTATTTGGCCGGATTCTCAAGATTGAACGCCGCCGCGACCACGAACGACAACCGTTCCGGATCGGTCTTTTGGAGTTCGGGCAGTTTTCCGCGGTTCCCGCTCAGATCGAACGCCGCCTTTGCCACCCGCTCGAACAGGCCGAAGATCTCGTCAGCCGCTTCTGAAAGTTTTCCTGCAGGTTCGGGGTCGTCCTCGAAAAACTCGACCTTCGCGATCAGATAAGGTCTTTCGTCCTCTTCAAATCCGACAACTCGGTACCTTATCACCCCGAAGCTAAGAATACTGGAGCGCCCCTCCCCCATCGCCTGGACCTCGCGGACCTCGGCCACGCAGCCGACAGAGCCGATCTCGGGACGGTCGGTCAAAGCAGCATCGGGTTCGAAAAGGGATATGCCGAACAGGCGGTCCGCGGCTTCGACGTCGACGAGCATTTCGCGATATCGCGGCTCGAAGATATGCAGGGGAAGAGCTTCGCCGGGCAGCAAAACCAGCGGCAGCGGAAATACCGGCAGCCGGTCAAGGGACGCTACTTTTTCAAGTGCTTCAGACATCAATAGCTCCGATCCGGCGGGAGTAACTTTGCCACGGTCCGGACGGCGTACATTCCTCAGGCATCGCGGGCCCCTTCAAGGCCGCCGCCGATCAATTCGCTTATCTTCTCGGGATCCTCGCCTGCCAGCGCCTCGCGCTTCACACTGACGACCAGCCCCGCCATCTTTTCGTTGATCGGCCGGAAGCGGTTGTCACGGGCGATCAGGTCTTCGAGCACACGCCGTTCGACATATTCGCGGGTCGCATCTGGTTCGACGTCCGCGGCGACTGCAAATTCCACCGGCGATGTGTGATTCTTGATGCGAACGTGAAGCGCTCCGGTGATCTCAAGCGCCCGTTCCCGCATCGCCTTGATCTCAAGCAAAGAGTTGGGTATGCCCAGACGCCCGGCCAGGGTGATCTCCAGGATCGGCTCCGGTTTGCCCGGTTCGGCCCTCCGAGCCTGGTTCTCGACCAATTCTAAAACCCCCGCCGTTATGTCGTCGGTCGACGCGATGTTGTCGACCTCGAACCTGAGCCTCTGGAATGGCCGCTGCCGATAATCCTGGACATGCTCGGCCCTGACATTGTTATCGTCATCGACCTCGACAACGAATGCACCCCGGGTCTCTCGAAATTCGCTGATGTTCGTCACCTCGATCGAACCGGGATTGAAAGCCCAATTATCGATCTCATAGTGCATATGCGTGTGGCCCAGGGCAACATAGTCGACGACGGAACGCAGTTCCTTGAGCGCGGCGACCGAGATCGCGGGAAGCGGATGAGTCTGATGGCCCTCAACGTCGGTATGGAGCAGAAGGATGTGAAACGCCCCTTCCCGGCGGTTGGCTCCGATCGACTCAGTTAACATAGGGATCGCCCAGCCAGCAGAAGCCCCGAACCAATGCGAGCCAAAAATTCGGGCTCGGCCGACGTCGATAAATCCGCCCCTCGCGGCCTCATCGTCCCACTCCTTATAAGTGATCCTGGAACCGTCGCTTACCGGCTCTAAAAGATAAAGGAGACCCCAATTTGCAAGGCTCCGAAGCCAGCTGTGGTCGCTGTCGGTGTAATGCTGGTCGTGGTTACCCTCGATCGCGATGACGGGTATCCCCGCGTCCTTCATCAATTGAAGGCCCGCAACCGCGTAATTCATAGTTTCGGGCGGAACACTCTTCTTGTGAAAAAAATCCCCGCAGATGACGACGAAATCCACGGACTCGCCGATGCCGTATCGCTCGAGCACGTCGAGCCACGCGTCGAAGAAATCGCGCGGACTCTCCGGCAGGTTGTAACGCGTACAACCGAGGTGCACATCGGCAATATGGAGGAACTTCATTTGCACAAGTATAACAGAGTGGGCGGGTTGGGCAGGATGGATGCCCGTATTCTTCACTTTGAACGCTGGCTGAATCTGATAGGATGCAATAGTTCGAAGAAATAGCAGATGATCGATATGGAAAAGGTGTTATTCGTCACGGGGGCTTCGAGCGGCATCGGCCGGGAGACCGTCAAGCTGTTTCAGGCGAAGAACTGGAAGGTCGCGGCAACGATGCGGTCACCCGAAGCGTCGGAAGATCTGCAGAAGATCGCTGACGTAGAGTGTTTCCGGCTGGACGTGACCGAACCTGCGTCGATCGAGAAAGCATTCTCGGACGCTTTGGAAAAGTTCGGCCGGATCGACGTTGTGGTCAACAATGCCGGCTACGGCCTTTTGGGGCCGTTTGAGGCGGCGACGGATGAGCAGGTCCGGCGACAGTTCGAGACCAACGTTCTCGGCCTGATGAACGTTTGCCGCGCGGCGATACCGTATTTCAGGCAAAACAAGCGCGGGCATATCGTGAATATCTCATCGCTCGGCGGGCGCACGGCTTTCCCGTTCTCGAGTCTCTACCACGCGACGAAATGGGCGGTCGAGGGTTTTACCGAATCGCTCCAATACGAACTCGAGCCCTTCAATGTCCGTGTGAAGCTGATCGAGCCGGGCCCGATCAAGACCGAATTCTACGGGCGTTCGGAGGACATAGCGAAAAAGGAGGGCCTGACCGTTTACGACGAGCGGTTCGAGCGGTTTCTTGAATTCATGAAGAAGGGCGGTGACGAGGCACCGGACGGTTCGGCCGTCGCCCAGGTGATCTACGATGCCGTTACGGACGGATCGAATCGCCTGCGGTATCCGGTCAACACGAAAGGCCTTTTTTTCCTGAGGTCGATGCTGCCGGCGGGGGCTTTCCGTTTCGCAACAAAGAAGATCTTTCTCCGCTAGGAATGGAACCGAATATCCGTGAAAAGGCCCCGATCGATAATCAGGCTGATCGTTTCCGAGGTCACGGCATTCTTCGTCCTTGCGATACCGCTCGAGTTGTGGTTCTTCGAGGACTATCCGCCCGAATCGGCAATGATGATCTACGCGCTTGAGAGTGCGGCGGCGATCATTCTTGCGATACTCTGCGTCCTGCTGATCTCGCCGTCGTACGATCCCGGAGGCTCGCCCAGATACAAACGACGGTCAACGCTGATCGCGGATTTCTCGATCATCGCCTTCGGGTTTCTCGCGGCGGCGATCCTCTTTCTCTCGCTCTTCCTTTTCCTCGTGCTGCGGGCCTCGTTCGACGCCGGCCAGATCGCGATCGGTTTCGGCCTTGTCTCCGTTTTCCTGATCGCCGAGTTCATCTCGAATGCAGTAACGCTGCGGCCGCTCCCGCTGAAAAAGGCCGAGAACCTTCTTTCGCGGAGCATGGGGAAGGCCGCCCTTCTATTTCTTGCCGTATTTATCGGAATGTTCCTTGCCGGCTTGGTCAACGAATGGTTCGTGATACCGTTCGTGCTTCTGAAGGCGATGGTCGATATCGGCGAGCCGATCCAGACCTATTTCGGGAAGAACGACCCGACGGCACCGCTGATCACTTCCGAAGACCTTTCAAAACCCTAAGCCGCCGGTGAACTGCGTAACCGACTACGAGTTCACGCGGCGCGGGTAAGACGTGCACGGCCGAGTTCATTCAGGATCGGGATAAGTTTTTCGATGGTTGCGTCGTGGGCGACGCGGTTCGACGCCACGATCCCGTTCAGGTTCATCACGTGGCTGCGGTCGTATCGAAATGGCGTTCCAAACAGATCGGTTATCTTGCCGCCGGCCTCTTCAAGGATGATCTGAGGCGCGCACGTGTCCCAGAATTTGGTCCGGTGCGAGATGTGGATGTAGAGATCGCAGACCTGTTCGGCGATCATCCCGATCTTGATGCCGACCGAGCCGCGTCCGATCTCCGAGCGAAGCCCCAACGTGCCGATGATGCGTGTCATCTTCGGGCTTCGATGGTCGCGTGAGACGGCGATGTCCATCTCGCTGAGATCCGTTTTATCGGAAACTGAAAGTCGTTCAGGCGATCTCCGGCCCTCCTCAATAAAAGCGCCATGCCCCCCCGAAGCGAAATAGAGCGTATTGCGTGCCGGAACGAAAACAACGCCGACAACAGGTTTGCCGGCTTCAGCCAGGCCGATCTGGACCGCAAAATCATCGTCCTTTTTGATGAAGCCGGCGGTCCCGTCGATCGGGTCAACGATCCAAACGCGGTCGCTGGCCATCCGGCCGTCGGTCTCATCGGTCTCTTCCTCGGACAGGATCGCGTCGTCCGGAAATGTCGCGTTCAGTCCATCGACGATAATGCGGCTCGCTTCTATATCGGCCGCGGTTACGGGTTCATCTCGCTCGTCGATCCCGATCTTGTTTTCGGCAACGATCTTGGGAGCCGAATAATGCCGCAGTATCGCTTCGCCCGCCTTTCGGGCAAGGTCTACCGCAGCCTGCATTTCGAATTCGTACATTTACTAAAATCTAACACTCGATGAACAAAAAAGGCGACCCGTTCGGGCCGCCGGTGATCTATTTGATATCGACAAGTTCGGTTACGCCGCACCGTGGACAAATCAGAACCCGCCGGGCGGGATCGGCCCATTTCGCAAGGGCCTTGTGCGACAATTCCGGCTGCTTGCTTTCCGCCTCGCCTTCGGAAAGAAGCCGCGATCTGGCCGGCCCCTCCGGGGACGCGAGTTCTAGTTCCCTCGTGCAGTGGCGGCAGGCCCAACCGAAGCCGTCGTTAAAGAAATCGGAGAGTTCCTGCATCTACAGCCGAACGTCCTATTCCTGCGACGGCCGCATCGACCGACTTCGCGAAGGCTGAGGCGTCAGCCGGACCGGGACGATCGTGCGGGCGCCCGAACGATAGAGTTCGACGCGGACCGTTTCGCCGATCTGCCTCTTGTCGAGCAGCCTGTAAAGATCGTCAAGCGTGTTCATCTTCTCGCCGTCGACCGTCAGGATCACATCGCCGATCAGGGTGGCACCGTCCGAGTCGCGCGACAGTCCGCGTATTCCAGCGCTGTCCGCAGCGCTGCCGGGCAGGACACCGGCGACCAGAAGGCCCTCCTGGACCGGAAGCCGATAGCCACGCTCTACGAGAAATTCGACCGGGCGAAGGTCAGCCCCGAGCTTTGGCCGGCGGACCTCGCCGAACTGGATAAGCTGCGGGATGACCCTTTTAGCCGTATTTACCGGGACCGCGAAGCCGACACCAACCGAACCGCCCGCGGGCGAAAGTATTTGCGAGTTGATGCCGATCATCTTGCCGAACTTGTCGAGCAGCGGGCCGCCGGAATTGCCGGGGTTGATCGACGCGTCGGTCTGGATGGCGGCGTCGATAGGACGGCCTTCGGGAGCGCCCGGAACAGGGCGGGAACGGATCGGACGCTGAAGTCCGGAAATTACGCCGGTCGTCAGCGTTCGGTCGAGGCCGAACGGGTTGCCGATCGCCAGCACCTTCTGCCCGACCACAAGTTTGTCCGAATCGCCAAACGGAACCACCGTGAGGTTGTTCGGGGGATCCTCCAACTTGATGACAGCAAGGTCGGTATCAGGGTCGCCGCCCACGAGCTTTGCCTGATAGACCTTGTCACCGCCAAAATTGACCGTTATCCGCTGGGCGCGTTCGATGACGTGATAGTTGGTCAGGATGTGGCCCTGTGCGTCGATGACCGAACCGCTCCCGTTGCCGGAGCGTTCCTGGACCGACCACCAATCTTGAACGAGCGTGGTCGTATTGATAAAGGCAACGCCGGGCGAGATCGAGCGGTAGACGTCGATGCTGTTCTGCTCATCGGACACCGTCGACGGGTCCGCGATAGCGACGGGGGTCGATTCGGCGAACGACATTCCTGAATCGTTCAGCCGGCTCCAGTAGGTATAAACGGTATAGAAAAGGGCGCTGACGCCGATGGCAACCAATGCGGTCGTGACCCCAAGAAGGATCACCTGCCTTGCCGTGAGCTGATAAACGGGCTTGCTGTTCATTTTCACACTTCACCTCGAACCTGATATTTAGCTCAGGGTATGATGCTCTCAATTGTAACGCGCGTTGTGCAGGTGTTGAAAGAGGTGGGGTCCTTGGTCCCTAAATGAATACGGCAAAAACGGCCCTGCTCCAATAGGCAAGATCCTGGAGGGCGGTCGACGAGATCAGGCCCGCAGCGGATAGGCCAGTGAAGAGATGGATCCCCATTAGGCCGATATATACCGCGAGAGCCACGGCGAGCCCGTAGCGGGCGAGTTTGAGATATCCCCAGCGGAGAAGCACGAGGACGGCGATGGTGCCGATCGCGACTTTTGCCCCGAGGAACGACAGCTCGCCTATCTCAAGCAGCCTTGCCATTATTTGGTTGCCTTCGCTTGCGACACCGGCACGGACCCAAACGAGCGTAAGAAGAGCATCGAGGAGGTTAAGGCCGAAGAGAAGCGTTGTCCCGTGCAGCAAAGGCATATTTTGGAAGTTAAACGTGCAGTTCGCCTACTGAGCAGTACCCCCGGTGTATGAGCCGGGGGTAACCTCAGGAAATAGAAATGAACTAGCCGTTAACGCTTACAATATACATGCAATGGGCGGGAGTTTCAAAAAATAAATTCGCCGGTTGGGGCTCTCTTTCGGAGGGCCGAAAGGGGCAGATCGTTCGGGCCGGTAAGTGAACCTCAAACAGAAAAGCCGCCGCGGTATATTCCCGCGGCGGCTTTGAACCTTAAAGCTTGAAACTATTACTTTTCGAGGGCTAATTCATTCTCGATCTGTCGGCCGAGATCCTCGAGATAACCGACGACCTCCTTTATGAGCCACTCGGGCGTCGAGGCACCAGCCGTGACGCCGACACGGTTCACGCCTGTGAGGTCTTGCGCGTCGATCTCCGCCACGGTCTCGATCAGGAAACTCTTCGGACACTGCTCTTTACAGACACCGAGCAATTTAACGCTATTCGAAGAGTGGCGGCCGCCGATGATGTAGAAGGCATCTACCATCCCTGCAAGAGCGCGAGCAGCTTCCTGCCGGTCTTTTGTGGCCGAGCATATCGTGTTGATAACTTCCACCCCGTCCTCGGTCTTCGCCTTGACAGCCTCGGCGGTGTCGAGAAAGGTCTGTACCTTGATCGTTGTCTGCGAAACGACGAGCGGACGGGTGAGCGGTGGCAGCGATGCGACCTCGCTTTTGTCGCGGATGATGAATGCGTGATCGGGTGCATAGCCCTTGACGCCGATCATTTCAGGGTGTTCCGGGTTTCCAACGACAACGACATTTCGCCCCTGGGCCGCGGCCCTTGAAGCCAACCGCTGGACACGGGTAACAAACGGACAGGTAGCGTCAACTACCTTCGTCGCATTCGTCTCAAGTTCTTTTTGCACTTCGGGGGTGACGCCGTGCGCACGGATGACCGCGGTCTCGCCGCGTTTGATCTGGACGGGCTCGCTGATCGTTGCCACGCCCGATCTCGCCAGCCGGTCCATCTCCTGGTCGTTGTGGATCAGCGGCCCCAGGCTGCGGACGACCTCGCCCTCGTTCAGGGCCTCTTCGACCATATCCACGGCCCTCTCCACCCCGAAGCAAAATCCGTATTCGTCAGCCAAAAGAACTTGCATTTTCACTATTTCGCCGGTCCGATCGATTACTGCTAACTACTTATATTCGTCGGAGCGGCCACTTCCAGAGTCTAACAAATGATAATCAAGAACAAAACCTTGTTTCCGGAGCGCGCCGGAAAACTCTGGAGGCTGAAACAGCCTCGTCGTAACCAGAAAGCCGTCAGATCGTGACTATCGGATCGGGGGCCGAAGGACCAGGTCGACGGCCGCACGAGCTGTCCGGCACGCAGAAAAATCGGCTTTGTCGAGATAAGCGATCTGCATCAGAGCCTCGCCGGTTCGCGAAAGGAGCCGGAACAGGTCTCCTTCTTCGGCCCCGGAACGCCGTACCAGTTGGGGCCACTCCATTCCGCCGGCCCAGTTTTCGGCTGCGGCCGCGGCGGACAGGTTGATCTCTTCGGACGGCTCGATCCCGAATTTCCACTCCGTGTCGGACACGTCGAAGATGATCTCTTCGAGCGACCCAACAGCATCGAGCAACCGGTCCGAAAGCTGCAGTTCACCGTAATTCCGTTCTGAATCGGCCGCTAACGAAGCGACGAGGCCCGCAAGGACCGGCTCTCCAAGCCCGTCGAACGCACCTCTCTTAAGGCATTCGCCAAGCAGCAGCGGCCGATCGACCCGCACGTCGGCGAGCCATTTGCCGGAGGGCGTGACCGTTTCACCAACAAAGTCGAGATAACCGAACGAATCGAGAACACGGGCGTGCTGTTCGAACGGTGACCAGATGCCGGAGTAGTGATAGTCGATGTTTTGTGCGGCTTCCTCGATCGCAGCCGCATCGCCGGCGACGCTCCAGAGGAATGCGAGAAGTTCATCTTTCGTGTCATGGCCGTGATCGGCCTCGTCCGCGAAAGATGCGATCAGTTTGTCGAAAAGGGCGACCGCGGTGGCATTCGGTGAAGCAGACGATCTTTGGTCCTTCTGTTCGAGCGGTGGGTTCCGGCGGTCAAATGTCTCGGAGAATGCGTTCAGAATACCGGCCTCTGTGATCGGATAGACCTTTTCGAAGATCCGGGCGATCCGGTCGAAGCCGAACGACGCCCGCCGCCCATCGTCACGAAGGGCCGAGATCTTCTCGCCATTTACCGAAGTGACGAGGAATATCCGCTTTTTCCCCGGCCCGTGCGAAACGACTCGCCCGGGCACAACGTTCTCGCGAGCCCATGCGGCGAGTGCCTCGGAACGGGTCACGGGGACACCCTCGTGGAGTCGCTGACGCGCGCTCGTCAATCGCTCGAAGCCTCTTGCATCGTCCTCGCTAAGATCAAAGCCGCTTGCATCCATTTTGGCCGCAAGGGCGGACCGCCTGGCCGCAAGCTCATTCTCAAGCGACTCTATCCGGCGGCTGATCTTTCGATACGCGAAGCTCCGCAGGGCGATCGACCGAACATTCGCGAAATTGCCGAACGCGTCGAGCAAATTCAAAAGGCTTGTATAGGTCGCCCGAAACTGGCTTTCTAACGGGTCCGGCGGTGCCTTTAGGAGCTCCGCGATCCGTTTCGGGTCCTGAAACTGCCCGGGGGCAAGGACGACAAACCCGACATTGTCCTTTCCGCGGCGCCCCGCCCGGCCCGTCATCTGCTGGAGTTCATTCGCTGTAAGGTGACGCCAGCCTTCATTACTGCGTGTATCTGCATTGCTGACGACGACGGTGCGTGCCGGGAAATCGACGCCCGCGGCGACGGTCGACGTCGCGAAGATCGCCTCGAGCATACCGCCCGACATCATCTTTTCGATCAGAAGTTTCCAATTCGGAATGTGGCCGGCATGGTGAGAGGCGACACCGTAATTGACCAGGATCCGCGCGTGTTTGTGGCCGCGTACCTCGGGATTCTCGGCTGCGAAGCTCTCAAACAAAAGCCTTCGCCGTTCGTATTTGACGGGGTCGGTCCGCTGCGACTTGTCATTCGCGACCTCGGTTGCGGATTCGTCACACTTCCGGCGGGTAGGCATAAAGATTATCGCTGGAAGGAGGTTGTATTGACGGAGTGACGAGATCAGCTTGTGCGGCGGTATCTCGGGCGGACGCGAGTGCATGGCTAATGATACAACGTTTCCCGGTCGGGGAAGCAGGTTGAAACTCTCCATGCGGCCTGCGGCCCGGGAGATGGAGTTCCGGACCGCGGTTCCTGCTATTATCTTAAGGAAATGAAAAAATGGGTCCTGAGATCGGCACTTGCCCTGGCCTTGTTGGTCGCCGTTCTTTTCGGCGCGGCCTTTTGGAGCGATTCGGATTCACAAGTGTTTTCGGGATACCGGGCAAATGAGGGGCTTAGGACCGTTAAAGACGGTTGGCCGGGCACGCCGGTCGACCATGAGGGGCGGTTTATCAACCATGAGTTTCCATTCCTGCCGAAATCACTGGATCTTTTGAAGTGGCAGCTTGGGACGAATAAGTTCGCCGAGGAAAAGGAAAGGGACAATGGCCGGTTAGAAGTGCGGGCCCCGAGCCCTTTATTGTCGAACCGTGAGGACGGTATCGTGTGGCTTGGGCACGCAACCTTTCTGATCCGGCTTAACGGGGTGACGATGATCACGGACCCTGCATTCGGCAACCCGCCGTTCATCGACAGGTACGTCGATGTGCCGTCGCCGATCGATCTGATACCGGATGTCGATCTCGTCCTGATCTCACATGACCATCGGGACCACATGGATGAAGCGTCGATACGGTCGCTGATGGAAAGGTTCCCGGATGCCATTATTCTGGCCGGGCTTGGGAGCGAAGATCTTCTGGGCTCCTGGTCAGAGGGCAGGGACAGGGTCAGGACTGCGGGCTGGTTCCAAAAGTTCGAGACCGGCACCGAAGCCGAGGTTTTCTTTGTACCGGTCCGGCACTGGTCACGGCGGGGACTTTTCGACACGAACAAAAGGCTTTGGGGCGGCTTTGTGATCAGGAGCGGCGAGACGTCTATCTATTTTGGCGGCGACAGCGGTTACGGCCGCCATTACCGTGAGACAGGCGAGGTCTTTCCGGAGATCGACTATTTCCTGATCGGCATCGGCTCGTATGAGCCGCGTTGGTTCATGGAACCGAACCACAATAATCCGAGCGACGTGATCAAGGCGTTTCGCGACATCGGGGCGCGCACGCTGGTGCCGATGCACTACGCAACGTTCAACATGTCAGATGAACCGCCAAGCCAGCCGCTCAAGTTTCTTCGGTCCGAAGCCGAGGCCGCCGGATTGACCGAAAAGCTGCGGGTGCTTGCGATAAACGAGGGGATCGAGATAAACGATCGGGAGTAGGATAGTAGCGGGAGGCGAAACTTTGGAAAAGATCGACAGAAGGGATTTTCTTCATTTCTCTGCAATGTCGCTGGGGGGATTGGCGGCGGCGAACGCGTGCTCGGAAAGCGTGTTCGGGCAAGGACTCGACCTGAGCGAGACAACGGCGGCGGAGCTTTCGGCTGCGATGGAAAAAGGCAGCCTAACGAGCGAACGCATCACAAATTGGTATCTCGCACGGATCAAGAATTTCGACAACAGGGTCAATTCGATGATCGAGGTGAATCCAGATGCCGTCGCGATAGCCCGCGAACGTGACCGCGAAAGGCGCGAAAAGAAGCTTCGCGGGCCGCTGCATGGTATACCCTTCGTTATCAAGGACAACATCGACACGGCCGACAAGATGAAGACAACGGCCGGGAGCCTGGCATTGCTCGATGCACCGGCACCGAGTGAGGACGCATTCGTGGTCAAATTGCTTCGCGAGGCCGGAGCCGTCTTGATCGGCAAAACAAACCTGAGCGAGTGGGCAAATTTCCGTGACGGGAATTCGATAAGCGGTTGGTCAGGCCGCGGCGGTCAAACGCGTAACCCGTACATCCTCGACCGGAATCCGTGCGGTTCGTCGTCGGGTACGGGAGCAGCGATCAGCGCGAATTTCGCTGCCCTCGGTATCGGTACCGAGACGGACGGATCGATCGTCTGTCCCGCGTCCGTCTGCGGGATCGTGGGCCTGAAACCGACCGTCGGGCTGGTCTCGCGAACAGGGATCATTCCGATCGCGGCCTCGCAGGACACCGCCGGGCCGATGACCCGGACCGTCGCCGATGCGGCACTAATGCTTGACGTGCTTGACGCGGCTGATACGAAGGATCCGGCGACGACCGAACACGGTAAGCGGAGGGAAAGAGCCTCGTATCTCAACTCGCTCGTGGCCGACGGCCTGCGCGGGGCTCGGATAGGGTTTGCAAGGGATTATTCCGGCAAGAACGCGGCGATGGACAAGGTCTTGGATGCGGCCATCGATTCGATGAAAAAGGCCGGTGCCGTGATCGTTGACGTGACTTTCCCGAACCTGGAGAAATTTGGCGACGCCGAGTTTGCAGTTCTTGAGTACGAATTCAAGGATGGCCTTGAAAAGTATCTTCAGGCACGCGGTTCGCGGTATAAAACGCTCAAGGACCTGATCAAATTCAATCAAGACAACGCTGACCGCGAGATGCCGTATTTCAAACAAGGCATTTTCGAGTCTTCCGCGGTGAAAGGGCCGCTCACGGACCGCGCATATATTGACGCGGTCGAAACGTGCCGGAAATTTTCACGAACTGAGGGTATCGATCAGGTCATGGACCAGCATAAACTCGACGCGATCGCGGCCCCGTCGAATTCGCCAACGTGGTTGATAGACGTGATCAACGGAGATTGCTTCTCGGGATACGTGAGCAGTTCGTCGCTTCCGGCGGTGGCCGGATACCCGAGCATCTCGGTACCTGCGGGTTTTGTCCGCGAACTGCCGATCGGGATCTCGTTCTTCGGCAGGGCATTTACGGAAGCCACACTTTTGAAGATCGCATATTCGTTCGAACGGAATGTCCGGGCCCGGCGGGTGCCGAAGTTTCTTGCGACGGCAAGCTAGCAAGGGTCGTGCAGCAATTGATGTATATCGACTATAGAAGTTTCAGACGGGTTTGGCCGACCGGTGCGTGGCTGCTGGCGGCACTGCTCGTTGGTTTATCCACAGGCTGCTATACGGCCGCTCCCCCGCACCGCGAGGTGAAGAAGCGGGTTGTCACAGATGACCTTGGCCGGCCCGTCGAACTGCCTGAACGGGTCGACGATGTCGTTTCCCTGGTGCCGGGCGTTACCGAGACGATCTATGCGATCGGCGCAGGAAGCAAGCTGGTCGGCGTGAGCCTTCAGTGCGATCATCCCGCCGAAGCCCGGTCGGTCAGCAAGGCCGGCGACCCGCTGAAGCCGAACATCGAGACGATCGTCGCAATGAAGCCGCAGGTCGTTTTCGCTTCGGCCGCATCCCGGCCTGAGGACTTTATCAAGTCGCTCGATGAGCGTGAGATAAAGGTAATGGTGATCGACCCGAAAACGCTCGATGATGTATTTGCAAGCATCGAGAGAATAGGCGAGGTGCTCGGGCAGCGGGACCGAGCGGCCGATCTGGTCGACGAAATGAAGACCCGAACGGCCCGCGTTGCGAGCGGCTTCAGACCGTACAGGCCGAAGGTTTTTGTACAGATCGCAGAGGACTCGCTTGAAGGCCCGGGCAGGGATTCGTTCGTCAACGATCTGATCACCAGATCGGGCGGCATACCGGCCGAGCCGGCGGCTGCCGACCCGGACGTTATAGTGATCGCCGAAACCTCGACTAATCGCGAGCCGAGCGGATCTTTGAGGAACTCGGCGGCCGTAAAGAACCGGCGGGTCTATCGGATCAGGGCCGATATTCTTCTGCGTCCAGGGCCGCGATTGGCCGACGCGATCGACATGCTTTCAAAGCACATTGAGGACATCCAGAGGTCTCCGTGAAGAGACGGGTCTCGATATTTCGTATCGAAGCTCCAAGGAGTCTTATAACGATCGGAGGGTAGGAAAATTTGTCCGGAGCAGTCTCGGACAAACTAGATGACGGCGGGGAAATTCAGGTTGCCGCCGGATCAATGGCCGACCGGCCCGACAGGGAGGGAAGGCTTCAATAGGGACTACGAAATGAAGGAAGCTTGGTGAAGATCCAACGCTGCCCACGCAACCGTGAATCGAGCACGGGCCACGGCCCGAGTTCGAAACAGCCGGGAACTTCGTTCGTCGTTCTGGTCCAGAACCATTCTGCGTGTGGGCAGAAGAGGAGCAGAAATGAAAAGATATTTCCTTCCAGCCGCCATTTTATTCCTGGCGGCGAACGTCCCGGGCCAATCCGGACCGGGCATCACTGGCACTGTAAAACAAGGATCACAGCCGATCGCCGGAGCGGTAGTAACCATAGTGTCGCAAGCAAAGGGCGGGGCTCGATCGACCGCCGAGACCGACGCTGCGGGTGAGTTCAGCATTTCGGCCGTACCGGGCCGATACTCGGTGACGGCTTCCCATTCATACGGCGATACTCTGGTGTCGTCGCAGCCGCAATGGGTCGAAGTGCGGGCATCCGGAACGACGCGTCTCGAGATCAGTCTGACGCTGTCCGGCCCCATCCGTGAGACCGTGACGATTGCGGCCGACCAGCTTCAGCCGATCGATGAGGTATCAAAAACGGTGACCGTTATCGCAGGGCGAGAGATGCGGGAGAGGGCCGATCTCTCGCTGGTCGAATCGCTCCGGAGCATTCCTGGATTCCGCATCCAGCAGCTCGGCGGATTCGGGCGGACCGCTTCGATCAAAACACGCGGACTCCGAAATCAGGACACGGCGATCCTGCTCGACGGCGTACGGCTTCGCGATGCGGCCGCGATCGCAGGCGACGCGACGCCGTTCCTCGCGGATATCACGCTGACCAGCGTCAGCCGCGTCGAGGTCCTTCGCGGGTCCGGGAGTTCGATCTACGGAACGAATTCGATCGGCGGGACCGTTAATTTCATCACGCCCGAACCGGCGTCCCGTCCGAGCGGACAGGTCTCTTATGCCGCCGGAGGATTGGGCCTTCAACGCTTTCGCGGCAATTTTTCCGCCGCGACGGACGAGGAGACGATCGGGTTCAACGTCGCCGTTTCGCGCACGGCCTATATGGACGGCATCGACGGGAACGATGACGCGTACAATACGAATTTTCAGAACCGATGGCTTTTCCGGCCGTCGTCAAAAACGAACATTTCTGCACGCTTTTTCCTATCGGACGCGTCGGTCAAGCTGAATTCGAATCCGGATACGCTGGGCGCCTTGCCGGCTTCGAACTCAACGATCATAGATGCCCGGCCGGGAACTAACTTCCTCGTGGATCAGGACGATCCGGACGACTCGCAGGAAACGAGTTTCTTCAACGGACAGGCTTCGATCGATCATATGATCTCGAGCGACCTTATTTTTTCGGCCGTTTATTCGGGGCTCAAGACAAAGCGGTTTAACGACAACGGGCCATTGGGGGCCGGCTTTCAATCGGCGTCGACCTCGACATTCGACGGCCTCATTCAGACGGTCAACGCAGGCCTGCAATGGACGCCGAAGCGTCACGTCGTGAAGGCCGGTTACGAATTCGAGCACGAAAAATACGGCAACGACGGCAGCACCCCGGCGGGGAAGGAAACTTCTTCGTACGAGCCTACCAGTCAAGCAATACGTTTTTTGTGCAGGACGTCATGACGCTTCTAGACGGCCGGCTCCAATTGGCGGGCGGGGCCCGGGCACAATGGTTTCGATTGGAACGCCCGAAGTTCAGTCTTTCGGGTGCGCCCTATTCCGACGTTTCGTTAGCGGCGCCGCCCTCGGCATTCACGGTCGATGCGGCCGTTTCCTACTTTTTCGCGTCGAGTGGGACCAAGCTCAGGGCTCACGTCGGCAACGGTTTTCGCATCCCTTCGCTCTACGAACGATTCGGCACATTCTTCAGCAGCTTCGGGACGCCAAGCTTTATCGCGCTTGGCGACCCCGGGTTGAAACCGGAGAAAAGCATCGCCTGGGACGCCGGTGTTGATCAATATCTGGCCGGCGGCAAGGTGCGACTTTCGGCGGTCTATTTCAACACGGACCTGATCGACACGATCGGTTTCGGCGACGTCGTCGCGGACATCGGCCAAACGCCGCGGCCTTTCGGCGGTTACGTGGATTCGGACGGCGGTGTCGCTCGCGGCGTCGAATTCTCCGGCCAGTTGTCGATGTCCCGAGGGCCCGAGATCTTTGCATCTTACTCGTTCACCAAAAGCCGGCAGAATACGCCGTTGGTGGCCGGAAGCGGAGTATTCAGGACGTTCGGCGTACCCGACCATCAGTTCACTCTGGTGGCGACGCAGAGGTTCGGTCGATTCTGGGTGAATTTCGATCTTCTGGCGGAGTCGTCTTACCTGACTCCGATCTTCAGCAACTCGACGTTCAGTACGTACGTTTACCGTTTCGACGGCAACCGCCGGGGCGACCTGACGGCCGGATACACCTTTCGTCTGGCAGATGAGAAGTTCGACCTGCGGGTTTTTGGCACCGTCGAGAATGTCTTTGGATACGAGTATTTCGAAAACGGTTTTCGGACCGTCGGACGCAACGCCCGGATCGGCGTGAGCTTCGGTTTTTAGACAGGACCGCTGTTTCAAGCTCCGGCAACGGTATTGAAACAAACAGAACGCGACGGCCGGGACGTGGTAGAATCGGAAAAAGCAGGGAGGCATTACCGATGAGAACCACAGCGATCCTGGCCGTCATTTTCGTTTTCGCTACTGTCGCGTCGGCCCAGACGAGGACCGTGACGAATGCCGATCTCGAAAAATTCAGGCAGGCCCGGCTGAAGGCCGAGAAGGATCTGGAAGAGCGTTACAAAGAAATGGGTTTTCCATCGCCCGAGGAACTGAGAAAGCAGGCGGAAAAGGACCGGACCGAGCGTGAGGCCCTGGCTAAAAGGCTTTTTGAGGAACGGATGCAGCGGGAGCGGCAAGAAGCTGCTCGTGAGGCGGCGGCCAGAGCTGCCGACTCGGTCCAATATTATTACTCCGACCGGGACCAGTATTCGCCCGGCTTCTATCAGGCGTACTTTTACCCGAGGTACTATCGGCCATTTAGGGTGCGCCAATTCAGCCCGCCGATCAATGTGGGCAACGGGATACCGGTCGTTAACTATTACGGGACACCGTTCATAAGCAGGCCGCGGCCGGTCTTCCGGACGCGCCGAAACTGATGTGACCGTCGCTGCCGTGGCCCTTGGAAAAAGGCCGGAGAGCGCTCTATCATCGAAGCTGAGGTTCCTTACTGAATTTATGATCAAAGAAGGCTGGGAAGCCGTTATCGGCATGGAGGTCCATGCCCAATTGGCAACCTCGAGCAAGATCTTTTGTGGCTGTGCCGTCGAAACAGGCGGCGAGCCCAATTCGAACACGTGCCCCGTTTGTCTAGGGCTTCCGGGGGCCCTTCCGGTGCTGAATCGAAGGGTCATCGAGCTTGGTGCCAGGGCGGCGCTTGCGCTTGGACTCGAGATCCAGGAAACCTCGGTCTTTTCCCGAAAGAATTATTTCTATCCGGACCTGCCGAAGGGCTACCAGATCTCGCAGTACGATAAGCCGTTCTCCGCGAATGGAACCCTCACCATAATGACGTCCGAACGTGACGACCAGGGCCGGGCGGTCGAATGGAAGCCGATGAAGATCCACATCGAGCGGATGCATCTTGAAGAAGACGCCGGCAAGAACGTCCACGAAGGACTGCCGGACGTCGACAAGTATTCTTACGTCGATCTGAACCGCGCTGGGACTCCGCTTGGCGAGATCGTAACTGCACCCGATTTTCGGACCTCGTGGCAAGCCTATGATTACGTTAACCATGTGCGAAGCGCGCTCCGGTGGATCGGGGCGAGCGACGCCGATATGGAAAAGGGAAATCTGCGTTGCGAAGCGAATGTCTCGGTCCGCCGCGTCGGCGAGACCGGATTCAACAACAAATCTGAACTTAAGAACCTGAACTCGGTCAGGTTTATGCAAAAGGCGATCGAGTTCGAGATCGAAAGGCAGATCGACGCTCACGAGAAGGGCGAACCGGTGAATCAGGAAACCCGGCTGTGGGACGAGAAAAATCAGTGCACGCGGGTGATGCGTTCGAAAGAAGATGCCCACGATTACCGGTATTTTCCCGAACCGGACCTGCAGCCGCTGGTTGTTACCAGCGAATTTATCGAATCGGTCCGGCGCGAGATGCCGGAGCTGCCGGACGCGATGCGGGACCGCTTTGTCACGGATTATTCGCTTTCGTTCGCAGATGCGTCGCACCTCGTTTCGGACAAGGACCTAGCGTTCTTTTATGAGGCCGCCGCCGAAGCCTCCGGCAACCCGAGGGTGACCGCAAACTTCATCCTGTCGGAACTTCAGCGCGAATTGAACAATTCCGGAAGATCGGCGGCCGATTGTCCGTTCCCGCCTGGCGAGCTCGCTTCGTTGATCAAAACGCTGGACTCAGGCTCGATCAACAACAACCAGGCCAAGGAAGTGCTGGTCGAAATGTTCGCATCGGGCAAGTCTGCCTCGGATGTCATTACTGAAAAGGGTTTCAAGCAAGTATCAGACGAGACCGCGATTGCGAAGTATGTTGATGAGGTTATTGCCCGGAATCAGGACAACGTTGATGCATATCGAGCCGGTAACGAAAAGCTTTTCGGATTCTTTGTCGGCCAGGTAATGAAAGCGTCGGAAGGAAAGGCTAATCCGAAAGTAGTAAATGAGATCCTGCGTTCAAAACTGCAGTCAAACGATGGTTAATTGAGATCCTTTTCAATTTTCCAAGGAGGTTCGTGTGAATCGAAAAGGTATGTGCTTGATGTCGCTAGGCATCCTGATCTTTGTAACGGATCTGCACGGCCAGGTCCCGCAACCAAGGGTTGATAATACGGAACAGCGCCTCGAGGCGGAACGAAGGATCAACGCGGAACGTGAGTTGAGAATGCGGAATATGCGCGAATTCGACACCACGATGAAGCCTCTCACAAAACCGCGGTTGAGCGTGCCAGCCAGTCCGACAATCGACAAGGAAACCAGCGAGCGGATACAGTTGGCTCGACGGGTGGATCCCGCGGACCATGCCCGATACAGCAGGTTTCTGGAGGCAGACAAGACAGGCTTGTTCAAGCTTTTTCCGGATTACGACTGCGTGACCGAGAATGTCGTTCGCACTGACGGAGCATGCGCAAATTTTATAATGGCGAGCTCATCCTTCTCGTTCAGAACCGGCGGCTACATCCATCCCCTCTACCATGACCTTGGGTTTGATCAAGGCGTGATCTTAAACAACGCGTTTTTTGCACAAGGGATATTTGTGTCGTTGGGTGACGTACCGATCGAGGATGTAACACCGAGCCGCGACGCCTTGAAATTCATAAACGATCTTCAAACGGCCACGGACCCGGCCGCAGCAAAAAAAGCGGCCGCACGATTCCGATCCGGAGTGGAATTCGGCGGCTACGCGTACTCTGACCATATTAAGCCTGCTGAGAATACTACTTATGCTTTGCGGTCGGTCGCTTATGATGTTGCGAATTCGCTGCCGATGATCTCGGAACAGACCTCGAGCAGCGAGATCCGATTTCACACCCTCGCCCTCGACAAGCGGGCTGACGTCACAGTTGTATTTCGGATCGTTCGTGTTGGTGCCGATGGCAGTTTGACCATCGTTTGGAAGGAACTTGATCGCAAAGAAGCTCCTAAGATCAAGTTCGGAAAGGGTGAGAAGTTTATTGATTTCAGATGATAGAGAATGTCATCGTTCCCTCTCCTCGTCCGCTAAGCCATGTGAAAGAACCATGCTAAAGATCGTTATCTCCACTATTTTTCTATTCACGAGCAGCTCCGTTTTCGGACAGGCTCAAACCCAGCCCACGCCAGACTATAACGCGGAAAGGCTTCGGCAGCAGCGAGCAATGGAGGCCCGACGCGAATCCACACAGCGGAGCATGGACAGGTTAGGCGCCATCTCGGACCGGCTGATCAACGGAAAGCCGATCAACAAGGAAACGGTCGAGAATATTAAAGAGCTATATCGCGAACCGACCGAAAAAGAACTGAAAAATTTACAGCCCGCGGCCGAAGATCTCCGGACTTACGCATCATTTCTGAGGAGCCGCCGTACGGGCATAGTAAGACTTGAGCCTTACAAAGAGTGCGGAGACGGCACGAAAGTGGTGTCGGTATCCGAACACTGTCTGGAATATTCGATGCCGGGAAATGGGTCGGATTACTCCTTTCGCGAGCGAAATTACAGACTGGGCCGGCTAGCGGACCTTCGGTTCGACGGCGACGGTTTTTCAAGTCCGGGCTTGCTTCAGCTCGGGGTATTCGTCGGGCTTGGTGATATACCGCTCGATAAAGTAACAACCAACACCCTCGGAATGGCCTTTATCACAGATCTAAAACCGGCAAAGTCGTTGCCGGCGGCCGCCGAATTAGGCCAACTATTTCGAAGCGGGACCGAAGACAACGGATACTACTACGCTTCAGCGGTGCGAGCGGTCGAAGGCATGACCTATGTGTTGAGATCGGTCGCGTATCGCGGCAAGCTCATCCGCTCGATTGGTGGGGCCGTTTTCAATGAGCTGGATTTTGACGAGCGGGCCGACGTCACTGTCGCATTCCGAATAATTCGGAGGTACGATTCGGGAGGCATTGCGATTCTTTGGAAGGAGTTGAACCGAACGAAGGCTCCAGAACTCGAGAGGGAAACACCCGAGACGATGATCAAGAATCCGTTTGCCGAGGCGGAACTCGGGAGGCAGTTTTAGGATGGCTATTGCAGGGGAGGCCGTAGTGAATGAGCGTGTGCGATCGAGCCTTAAATAGGAGGAGTTAAGGAAGAGAGCGAAGAAGATGAAATATGCGATATCAACACTATTCACTGTAACGGCTGCGTTCGTTTGTGCCTACGGACAAGCAACTCCGGAAAGGGGCCTCGAAAAGGAAAAACAACGCGAACGCGAACAAGCGTACAACGATAGTGTCGACAGGCTGAGAAATGCAGGCAAGACCACGATGCCTATCGACCCTAACGAACGCTTCCGGATATACACGACGAAGATCCGCCCCTTGTGCCGGAAACCAACCCCAGCCGAACCGACGCTGTTGGACCCCGGCGACAGTCTTAGGCGGGCGCATAGGGAACTGCTTGTAGAAAAGAATGCCGGACTTGTGTAAATGATCGCGGACGAGGGATGCGAGGCCAAGTTCAATGTCAACGTGTCCTCTCCCCACTGCGAAAAATATACATTGCCCGGGCGGGTTCGGCATTGTCATTCAGGAAATCGAGTCACTGGCTACGGCGACTTTCAGACCGTCGTTTCGACGGCAAAAGGCTCTATTCGAGCTCGCTCCCGGTGAAAGAAGGTTCGACATTTATCATGCGTTCGATAGCCTACCGCTCCGAATTCTTCCGTGTGATCGAGGGCGTCGAAGGCGATGAGATGGTGTTCGATACGCGAAAGGACGTGATCGTGGCTTTCCGGGTCGTCAAGTGCGAACCCGATGAGAGTGTGATCGTTGCCTGGAAGGAAATTGAGCGGAAAGAATCGCCCCGGCTGACGCGCTGACCCGTCACAAGATGGTAGTTAAACGGCCGGACGTGAAATACTTAATGGAAGCCTGTTCGTCTTTTGAAGTCGACTGTATGAACAGGACGCACCGATACTGAATTTCTTAGGATCAACGTTTATGGAATTCCAAGGAAAAGCGGCCATTGTGACCGGCAGTACGAAAGGCATTGGCCTCGCGATCGCTGAAAGACTCGTTGAAAACGGTGTGGGAGTCGTCATCTGTGGACGCGGCCGAGACGATGTCCAAAAAGCCGCCGAGCACCTTCTGAAGAAAGGAAAAGCCGAGGCGGTTTCGTGCGACGTTCGGGATCCCGGCCATGTGAAGGCGCTTATCGAACACTGCGCCGAGGTCTTTGGCGGCGTTGATATCCTGGTGAACAACGCTGGGATCGGTTATTTCGGCAAAACCGTCGAGGAGCTTTCGCCCGAGGAGTTTCGCCGGACGATAGAAACGAATCTGTTCGGTGTCTATTACGGCTGCCACTTCGCCGTTCCCTTGATGAAACAGCGGGGTGGCGGATACATCATCAATATTTCTTCGCTCGCCGGCCAGAATCCTCACCCGAAAATGGCCGCCTACAACGCTTCGAAATTTGCGCTGAACGGATTTTCCGAAGCACTGATGCAGGAGGTCCGGCAAGACAATATCAAGGTAAGCTACATCTGCCCGGGCAGCGTCAACACGGCCTTCGGCGGCGACACGCCCGGCGACGAGAAAGCCTGGCAGCTTCAGCCGTCGGACATTGCCGACATCGTGATCGATCTACTGAGGATGGACCCGCGAGCCCTGCCAAGCAAGATCGAGGTTAGGCCCAGCAAGCCTCCTGCCCGATAGCCTTGTCTGTTTATCCACAGACTTTCCTGACAACATTGACGATATCGCTGGCGGTGAAGGGCTTAGGCAAATGGCCGGTTATTCCCAATTCTGCGGCCCGCTGCCGGTGTTTTTCACTCACGCGTGAAGTAATAAATAAAAACGGTATCGCGCAATAATCAGGTTCCGATCTTACGGCCTCGGCAAAGGCAAAGCCGTCCATCTCCGGCATCTCAACGTCGGAGAGTATCGCGTCGGGCAGCGGTCCGCGGCGAAGCACGTCAAGAGCATCAAGCCCGTCCTTCGCGGTCATCGGCTCAAGCCCGGCCGCCTTCAGAGCGTTCGCGGTCATGTGGCGAACGCTGGGGCTGTCATCGACGACCAAGACACGAAGTGTGCGCGGTACTTCAGCTTCCGCAGCAGTTTCCGAACCCAACGGCCCCGATGTGCACAACGCGGCGACATCCAGGACGGGTACCGCCTCGCCGCTGCCCAACAATGCGGCCCCGAGAAGCCCGGGAACATCGTTCAGCGGCTGCGACAGTGCCTTGATTATTATCTCTTCGGTACTGAGAAAATCGTCGATCGCGAGCGCGAACTGAGCGGCTCCCTCGCCCACAAGAAGCACCTTCATTACGTCGGCCGGCAGCGGTTTTTCGCCGCCGGTGAAATAGTCCGAAAGATCGAGGAAAGGGTATTCGATACCACCGACCGACGCCTTTACCCCACCGTTTGCTGCGACCAACTCTTTTCGTCCGACCTCGAACATCCCGTGCACCGACCGGGCCGGAATTGCGGCGGTGTTACCCGCGGACCTGACCAAAACGGAGCGGGCGACGGCGAATTCGAGCGGGATCTTGAGCGCGAAGGTGGTACCGGCATGAAGCTCGGTCTCGACCGTTACCGAGCCGCCCTGGTCCTCGACGCTTTCCTTTACGATGCTTAGGCCGACGCCGCGTCCCGAACTCAGCGTCAATTTGTCGGCGGTCGAAAGTCCCGGCGTGAAGATGAGGTCGATCTGGGAATTCTGTTCGTCCCGCTGATCGGATTTTGCAGGCAGGAGCCCGATATCCGCGGCCCGTTCGGAAAGTGCGCGGCCTGAAATGCCGCGGCCGTCATCCGAAACGGAAACGATGAAATGCGTTCCTTCGTTTCTGGCGCTGACCGTGATGATCCCGTGTTTAGGCTTCCCCGCAAGGCGCCGGGCGTCCGCGCTCTCGATCCCGTGGGCGACGGCGTTCTTCACCAGGTGCATCAGCGGTTCGACAAGCGAATCGAGCACATCAGTGTCGATCTCGACGTCCTGGTCGCCGACGACGATCTCGGCGGACTTTTCCTGTTCCTGGCACGTAACGCGGACCGCCCGCTCGAGCCTCGTCGCGATCGACCCGAAACGGATCAGCCGGATCTGCATCGCACGCTGCTGAACGTCATCGACCAAACGGCGATGGAGGTCGAACGCCTCGTGTGCGGCCGAAGCCAGCGAATCGAAAGTGCCGGCCAGCGTGTGGCATTCCTGGGCCGCTTCGGCCAATTCGCGTGCCGATGCGTGGAACGATGTGTAGCGTTCCATCTCCAGCCGATCGAAACGCGGCCCGCCATCTGCGAGATCGGTTTGCAGATGATCTGCCCGGCCGACCCCGTCGAGCAAAGCCGCGTCAAGATCGTTCTCGACATGTTGGGCCGACGCCCGGACGGTTCGGGCCGTTCGCGAGAGTTCCAAAACAGCGTCCGAAAGTTCTTCCATCCGCCTGGCAAGGACGGTTCGGCTGATCAAAAGCTCGCGAACCGAATCGGACAATTCGTTCAGCCGGGTCAATGCCACGCGGACGATCGGCCGCGGCGAATTTTTTGGCGGCCCGGGAACGGCCGGTTCAGCTTCGGCCGGACCGTTCTCGATCGTGGGCCCCGGCAGTTCGGCATTGGGAGCAGGGTCGGCGGAACCGCCGTCCCTTCGATTCTCAGCGGTCAACAAATCAAACTGACCGCAGATCGTGCGGATCCTTTCGCCGGCCGCTTCGTCCGCCGGCCCGCCGGACAGGTCGCGCATTAGCCCGGCGGCCCGGTTCAAGAGGTCCACGTCGGCCGCCTTTGGTTCGATCTCGGATCCGGAAAGCAGATCCAGAAGGTCCTCGACCTTATGAGCGATCCGGGACAGGTCAGCAAGGCCGATTATCCCGGCCGCCCCCTTTAGCGTGTGGGCGCTCCGCCGCATTTCCCAGAGTGCACGCCCGTCGCCCGGCGTTTGCATCAGCGCTTCGACATTCGATTCGATGTTCGACAGCAGTTCGTCGGCCTCGATCTTAAAGACCGCGATCATCTCTTCATCCGGTTCAAACTCGTCGGCATTCTCGGTTTCAGACCCGAAAAGCGGCGGCTCATCCTCCGGCGCGGCGTGATCGCGGGTCCGAAACTCGTCGAACGAACGGTCAAGAAACTCCGATACGTCGATATCATCATTCGGCTCAAGCAGGCGCGCTTTCAGTATCTCCGCTTCCGCCTGAGCAACACGGTCAAGCAGCAGGCAAGCGTCATCATCGGACAATTCCGATCCAAGGTTAGCCACCCTTTCAGAATCGCTCGCAAGGGACGAGAAAGCGATCGCGACCGGATCCAGTCCGCATTTTTCGACAGCGTCCTCGATCGCCCTGAGCCGCTCGATCTGAAGCATCGAAGCCTCGAACCCTCCTTCCTGCCGGCAGATCAGAAGGCAGCCGCGTATGAGGCCGATCGTGCGGTCGGCGTCCTGCAGCAACTTCTGGGCCTCAATGATGCGGGTCTCGGTCGTGCTCATGAGAAAGAGGCCTTAGTTGATGTGAGCCTCGGTGGATGTTGAGATCGCGGGAGAGGGCCTGCGGCCCTGCGAGTGGTCGAAATTCGACCCCGCGTCCAGGAGTTCCTCGGATAGTCGAAGGACCGCGCGATTCGATTCAGCGACGCGTTTTGTGACGGTGCCGACGATGCCGGCCGCCTCGGAAATGCTGGTCAATGCGGCCGAAAGGTCGTCTGAACCTGCGGCCTGGTCCTTGGCGCATTCGGAGAAAGACGCCAGTTTGCCGGCGAGTTCACGGGCGGATGTCTCGATCGAACCGAGTTCCTTGCCCGCTTTCTCCGCCAGGGACGAACCGACCACCACTTCGCGAACCGTGTCGTCCATGGAAGACACCGCTTCTTTCGTCACAGAGTTTATTGCATTCGTGAGAAGGGCGGCCTCGGCCGTCAGTTTGCGAGAACGTTCGGCCAGACGCTCGACCTCGTCCGCGATAGCGACGAACGCGGATCCGGCCTCGCCCGATGCCGACGCCTGCAAAGACGCGTTCAGGGCAAGCAGGCTTGTCTTGTCCGAAAGATCGTCGATCAGCGCGAAGATCTGTGCGATCTCCTGCGATCGCTCGCCCAGCCTTTTCACCCTCTTGGAGGTTTCCTGGGCCTGCCGCCTGACAAACTGCATGGCTCCGACGGTGTCCTCGGTGGACCGCCGGCCGGCACGCGCCGATCTTAAAAACTCGGCGCCGATGCGGGCTGCATCGTTCGATGTCTCATCGATCTCTCCGATGCGGGAAGCGATCCTGGCACTGGCCGCGGCCGCACGTTCGGCCTGGGATGTCTGAATGGTGCAGCTTCGTGAGATCTGGTCAGTCAGATCAATAAGAGAAACGCTTTGAACCCTGATCTGCTCTGAGATCGCTCCCGACCGGGCGAGTATGTTCCGGACCTCCCGGACGAACGAATTGTAGTTCGCCGACACTTCATCGAACCGCCTTGCCGTTGGATCGGAGATGTTCGAAAGATCGCCTCTAGCGGCGGCCGAAAACCGGGCCGCGAGCTCCGTAATGCATTCTGCCATCCGATCGTTCTCGAGACGGATCTCAGCCATACGGTGATGAACGTCGGCGAATCTTTCGATAACGCGGCCGACACCGTCCGCCTCCTGCCCATCGGCCTGGGCGGCCGGACTGCGGTCAGTGGAAATACTTTCGGCGGCCGAGAAGATCTGGCGAAATCGCTCGGAAACCGCGGAGATCGCTCCAAGCAGTTCACCGCTGCCGGTGCTCTCCAGTTCCTCGCCGCGGGCCATCGTCAATAGTGCTTCGATCGCCTCAGCGCGTTCGGATCGGGATCTCTGTGCTTCGACCATCAGCGCCCCAAGCGCGGCAACCGCCAGGACGGCCCCGGCCGAAGCAAGGTAAAGCCCGAATGACGCGTCCGCGGCACCGTCGGCGGACCATAGGCCGAGAAGACCGAAGATGAGCAGCAAAGCGGCCGCTATGGATGCGATCCGGGCCGCCAGGAAATGATGGAAGTCTTTCATTTTTGAGAGGTCTCACTCGCCCGGGAGCGTGATCAGGTCATGCGGATGAGAACCGTTGCCCGAAGGCTGAAGCCGGGCGGTTTCCAACGGTTCTTGACCGGCCCTGTTTTCTGTCTGAGTTGAACGAGTCTCGGGGACAGCAGCGGATCGAATGGCCTCGACCGGTTCCGCGAACATCTCGAATGCAACTTCGCATGAGCGCAGGTCTTCGCAAAGAGAATCGATAGCACCCGCGAGGTCCCTGAATGCCCCCCCGAAAGCCGTCGTCTTCGCGCCGAGTTCGGCGGAGTTCCCGGCGGACGCGTGGGCGCATTCGGCAAGCTGCTGCATCTGCTCCAGTGCAAGTAAGACGAGTTGCTCGGCCTTTTCCGCCCGGGTGATCAGCTTGCCGACCTCGGTGCTGATCCATTGGATCGATGCATTTGTTTCGTTAACATCGCGAACGACCGAATCGCTGATTCCGGCAATTGCCCGGTTCGCTTTCTCGGCCCGTTCGGCAAGGAGTTTCATTTCATTGGTCAGGGCGTCACGGCTGTCCGGCCGCTCTCCGGCGGTCGAGATGGACGCGTTGACCGCGACGAGCGAAGTCCGGTTCGAAAGGTCCTGGATCGAACGGGCTACGTGGTTTATCGAAAGCGTTTGTTCCCCGACCGTCCGAAGCTTGTGGATCGCCGCCTCGAATTGCCGGCGGACCGAATCGGCGGATCGCGCGCCCTGGTCCGTCTCCGCGAATTTCGCGGTGAGTTCGGT
This sequence comes from Chloracidobacterium sp., assembly GCA_016716365.1. Lineage (GTDB taxonomy): Bacteria > Acidobacteriota > Blastocatellia > Pyrinomonadales > Pyrinomonadaceae > OLB17. The sequence continues at coordinate 945,395 of JADJWM010000017.1, forward strand.
GACTATTTCCTTTGCCACAAGGGCAGCGGCCGACGCCTCTTTCGAGGCCGTTTCCCCGAATGAAAGAACCTCATCCAGGCCGGTCCTGAGGTTGTCGAGTGACCTCTTGCTCTTGCCGCCTTTCTCAAGAGCGGTCTCGACCCGATTCCTCCCTTCGGTGATCAGGGTCTTAAGTGAACCCGCGTTCGAGACGATCGCTCCGGTCATAAGTGCCTGCCGCTCGATCAAATAGCGGATCGCGTCGGTTATTGTCCGTGTACCGCGGTAATCATTCATTACGCGAACCATCTCGCCGCGTTGTATGCCGGAGAGCTCGCCCGATATCTGAACGATCGCCTGCTGCAGTTCGTCCAGCTGCTTCTTTGCGTCGACCGAATCGGTCACCTTTGCGACAAAACGCTGGAACGACTCGCTAAGCCGGTCCGAATGCTGGAGCGGGTCAAGGGCGGCCCTCGTGTTTCCGGCGGCCACTTCGTCCATCATGTCGACGAAGTTAGCAAGCTGCCGCGATGCCCGGCTGACCGTGTGAAGCAGATCATCGGTTTCGACCGCGCCGGTCGTGTTCGGGACCGACATCCCCGGGTTCCGCTCGATGCTCTTTGCCAGCAGCGTCAGCTTTTCCAGGGGCATCAGCACCTTGCCGGAAAGCCACCACCCGAAAGCTGCCGTCATGACGATCAGCGTTACGCCGACTGAAACGATGGGGATCCATTCATTCGATGAGATCTGTAATGCCGCCCAAAAGACGCCAAAGGAGCACGCCGCCTGAAAAACAGCGAAAGCGGCAAGATACACCCGGATCTTGCCGCGCATAGTTAGCTGCCTCGCGTCAGGCGATCTGCGATCTGTTTCAGGTGGTGGATTCACATCGATCTTCGGGAGAGGCATTTCAGCAGCGACTCCAGCTCAAGCATCGCGATCTCGCCGTCGGGCAGGATCATTCTAGTGACCGGTCCGCTATGTTCCGGTGCGCCGGCGGCCGTGGACATCGGGAGTTCAAAAAGATCGTTGACCGCGTCGACCGGCAGAGCCAGTTTGATCGAACCTGCGATCGGATGAAAGATCATCACCCGGTTGCCGTCACTCATCCGCGGTGTGCAGCCAAGCGAGATGCCCGACGGTTCGAGGACAGCGACAAGGTCTCCGCGGCAGCCCGCGATCCCGCGGAGCCATTCCGGCGCATTCGGTACTCTCGAGGCGGTTAGCGAAAGTACCACCTCGGCGACTGCCGAGGCACGGACGCAGAACGTGTGATCGCCGATCGCGAAACGTATCAGTTTCTCGACATTTTGAGTATCATCCGACCTCGAGTTTGCGTCGTGGATCGGAACGTTTGCTTCGACCTCTAGCAGATCCATGTTTCGATCCCGTGATCACGCGTTTGGATTCAAGTAGAATTCGACAGCCTTCATCAAGGCCTCGGGGCCAAAAGGCTTTGTTATATAGCCCGATGTCCCGACCATTCGGCCGCGGACCTTGTCAAAAGAAGCCGTCCTTGCCGGAGATCATCACGACCGGAACGTCCTTTGTCGCCGGATTGTTGCGGATCAGCTTGCACGCCTGATAGCCGTCCATCCGCGGCATGTTGATGTCGAGGAGTATAAGGTCCGGCCGCAGTTCCTCGAGTTTATTGATCGCCTCTTCGCCGTCGCTGCTGCAATGGACCTCGTGGCCGCATTTTTCGAGCTTGCCGGAGATAAGTTTCCGGACCGTCGGGCTGTCATCCACCACGAGGATGGTCTTTCCGCGGACCATCGCGTTATGGACCGCTTCCTGCTCCTTGATCTCTTCAAGTCGGATCAGCAGGGCGTTCACCTGGCTTGAAAGCACGACATCGTTCGGGTTCTTCTGCGAGGCTTCTCGAAGGTAGTTATAACCGAACTGGAGGTTTCGTAAATTCAGGTGGCCTATGCCCAGGACCCATAGCTCTTTCTCGTCGAACTCTCGGTCTGAACCGTTGCGTTCCATTGACTCGACCGCCTGACGCAGGACGGCGGTGTCGGCGTTCTGGTTGGCAAGCAGGAGCTCAAGGTCGGAGAGCGTAAGGACGGATTGGCACTGCGGACATGTAAATGTCTGGACGTCGTTCAGATGATCACAGAAGGGGCAGGGAGCGGCCTGTTCAGACTGGACGCTTCTGCCGTTCGAGAACGGTATAACGTTGTCCGCTGTCGTATCGAATTCGGTTTGCGACGGTTCATCGGATCCCTCAAAGGGTTCCTGCGGGGCCGGAACCGCCTCACTTTCAGCAGCTTGGGCCTGATCGCCTAGGTCATAACCGAGGATAGCCGCCCGGGTCTCATCGTCGATATCGATCGAGACGAGGGTTTGCGGGAGACTCTGACCGGAATCGGTTGTTTCGGGGCTGAATTGAGTTTCAGCAGGCCAGGCCGGGCCGGCATCTTTCGTTTCTTCAACGAAATAGTCAAAGCCGTTTCCGGGCTGTGGAACGGCCTCGTCGGCTTCAGGATCGTCGACGACCTGTTCGGCCGCGTACCCGTTATAAGAGACCTGTTCGAACGAGAACTCCGTCTCGTCAAGCTCATAAGCGATCTCCTCGCCGTCGGGTTCCTCTGCTTGAACCGCGTTGATCTCCGCCTGCCGAGATCCGTCCTCGGCCGCCCACTCGGGTGCAGGGGTAACGGCCTCGTGCCAGTTCGGTTCGGCGATCGGAGCCGCGTCGGTATCGGCCCATTCTTCATTGGCGGGCTCCACTGCCTGGACGGCCGCTTCTTCAGCCGGTTCCGGCCAAGCTGCCGCCGACTGTTCGGCATCTTCGATAACGTCGGCCGGCTCGTCCGTTTCCGAAGTGGGGGCTGTTGCGGCGAAGATCGCCTCGATCGACTCGGCGCCGGCCTTCGCGGCAGGATTTTCCGGGTCGAGTTCGAGTACCTTTCTAAAGGCTTCCAGTTTCACCTGGAAGTCGCTGACGACGTGGGCTTTCATTAACCACGCTTCGGTCCAATCAGGATACGATTCGGTAATAGAATTCAGCAGTTCGGCACATTCGTCCGGACGATTCTGGAGGGCTGCATCGCGAGCCTGGTTGAGCAGCTGCTCCCTGATCCGGTCCCGCGTCTCGTTTATCCCGTTCGCGGCCATCTCGTTGCCGGGTTCGATCTCGAGCACCTTTTCAAAACACATGAGCCGCTGGTCGTCCTCCTGAGACAGCGAGGCCAACCAGAGCCATGCGACCGAACTGTTGTCATCGTGTTGAAGGGCGCGTTGAAAATGGGATTCGGCGATATCGTGCTGGCCCGATTCGGCCGCGTCGATACCGCGCTGAACAAAACTCTTGGCCAACAGGGCATTTGTCGCCGCCGCCCACTCTATCGCACGCTCATTCGAAGGATTTATCTCAAGCACCCGCGTCAGAAAGGTCAAAAGCTCTTCCGGATATTCGCTGATCGACGATAGCCAAAGCCACGCCGCCTCGCTCTGCGGATCAAGCTCGACGGCGCGAAGTAGCTCGTGCCGAGCCGAGCCTCGGTCGCCGGCGCGTGCCGCCCGGATGCCCTCTTTTAGATGTTCGGCGGCAATGTCCTCACGGCGTTCTGCGGGCGACTGCTGTTCAAGGGTTTCAGGATGTAATATCGTGGTCGAATTCGGGTCGAGTTCAAGTCTCATAGCTGGAAGGCTTGGCCGGGCCGTTAGGGAGATCGGGAACGAAAGGGTTGTCCGTCGCGGCGGCGGACAGGGATCGCGTTACTTTCAAAATGCAAGACTGGTGCCAGACCTGCACGCGATTGTTTTGTAATGCTGGACGGGATAAAATCAGCAAAGACAATCACTTAAACATGATCGGCGGAACCTGCGGCGGAACGAGCGAATACTTTGATCGGGCAAATTGTGACAAAATATGGCAGATTCTGATGACAAAAAAATGTCTGGGTTGAATGGTTCGTAACGATCAAAAACTGGATGTGGTCATCATCGGCGGCGGACCGGCGGGGTTGACCGCTTCTTTGTGGTGCCGCGACCTGGGTCTCCGCTCAATGACATTCGAAGCCGGGGCCCGGCCGGGCGGCCAACTGCATCGTATCTATAATCCTATCAATAATTATCCCGGTATCCTGGCGGATTCCGGTGATGATCTTTACGAGAGGTTTACATCGAATATTGCGCACATTGACGAGGACATTTTCTGTGACCGATCCGTGGTTAAGATCGATACCGAAGATCTGACGGTGATCATTCACGGCGGCGAGAAGTTTTCCGCGAGAGCTCTCGTGCTCGCGACCGGCGTTCGGCGTAGAAAACTGGGCATTCCCGGCGAGGATGAATTTGTGGGACGAGGCATCCTTGGATCCGGGGCGAAGGAAAGACGCACGGCCGCAGGACGGGTCGTGGCGGTCGTAGGCAGCGGAGATGCGGCCCTGGAAAATGCCGTCATCCTGTCGGAACACGCAGAACGGGTCATTGTTATTCACCGAAGAAAGGAGCTTTCGGCCCGCCCGTCCTTTGTCGAGCAGGCGGCGGCCAGATCCAATGTCGAGTTTGTCGCCGAAGCAGAGGTCACCGCCATCACGGGCGGCGAGTCGGTCAACAAGATCGAACTGATCGATCGTGCGGCCGGCCGTGAGACTACGCTCGATATAGACATGCTGCTGATCAGGATCGGAGTCGAGCCGAACAGCGATCTGCTGAAAGGAAAGGCCGAACTTGATAACGCCGGCTATGTTCGGGTCGATAGTTTGGGCAGGACGAGCCTCCCGTGGATCTACGCCATCGGCGACCTTGCAAACCCGGTCTCGCCGACGATCGTATCGGCCGCCGGAAGCGGTGCGACAGCGATTAAGGCCATCGCTCGTGACATCCTTGCCGCCCGATGACCAATCGCAAAAAGCCTATCTGAACCGTCCGATCTCGCCAGAACGAGGGCATGCTCCACCAACGGTAAAGCTCGATCGGCAGCGTCCCGTCAAATCCATTTAATTGAAGAATTTTCCAATAAAGCGAATCTTTTCGTCCCAAGCCGGAAATTTGGCGGCCTGTGCTCGTATTCCCTAACCGTTCTGTGGAAAACCCGGGGAAGTTCGCAAGTGGCTGATATGTTTGAGCTTAGGGCAACGAAAGGGCCCGACACCCGACGTCGGTAAGTACGAATCGGCCGTTCCCGTGCGGGAAAACAGGATAGGCACGAATGGCACGCTTCGTGCTTATAAATTATCATGGACGCGTCTCTTCAAGAAAGGAACGCCCGCCGTTTCAATAATCTTCGGTAAAAATCGATCAGAACTTTGTGGGCGGGCAATCCCGGAAGTCGAGTCACTCAACCGGTCAGGACGACCAAATTGAAAATTTCGTCTGCCGCGATTCATGCAAGATCAAGATGGACAGTGCACGAATGAACTCATCTGGTTCCGGTTGTCAACATTTGCCTAAATTACATTGGAGGAGAGTATGAAGAAAAGAAATTTGTTAGCTAGTTTCTTGACGTCGGTACTCATGACCGTATTTCTCGCTGCGACGGCATTGTCGCAGGCCGGTACGTCGAGCGTGACGGGCACCGTTCGCGACAATAACGGGGCTGCTGTCCCGGGTGCGACGGTGACCCTTTCAAATCCGGCTACCGGCGTCGGTCGTACAACTACGACGAACAATGATGGCGTTTATACTTTTGCGGCCGTACCCCCGGCAACTTACGAGCTGGCCGTGACTGCGAGCGGCTTCAAGAAGCTCGTAAACACCGGCTTGGTGCTTGCGGTTGATACGAACTCTCGTGTCGACCTTGCCCTTGAAACCGGCGAGGTGACTGCAACCGTGACCGTGACTGCTAACTCGATCGAGTCGATCGTGAACACGCAGGACGCTGCCCTCGGCAATAATGTTAACTCCCAACAGATCGTTCAACTCCCGACGGATCTTCGCCGTGTCAACGACCTTCTTGCTCTGCAGCCTGGCGTCACACGCGACGGGTACGTCGCCGGCGGACGAAGCGACCAGGCGAATATCACGCTTGATGGCGTAGACATTAACGACCAACAGAGTGGAGGCCGATCCGGATCCGGAGACATTACTCAGGATTCTGCCCTGCGGGCGACAACCGAATCGGTCGAGGAGTTCCGTATCACGACACTGGGAGCGAACGCCAATCAGGGACGTTCATCCGGTGCCCAGGTTTCGCTCATTTCCAAGAGCGGTACAAACAGCTTTCGAGGGGCGGTGTTCTACTTCAATCGCCCGACATTCGGCTCAGCCAACGACTTTTTTAACAACCTTTCGGGTGTTGAACGGCCGAGCCTCGACCGAGAGGTCTACGGCGGCGCGATCGGCGGCCCGATATTGCGGGACAGGCTTTTCTTCTTCTATTCCTACGAAGGGCAGTATCAGACCCAGGAAGCCCCGGTAAACCGTGTGGTTCCGCTCCCCCATCTCGGCGATGGAATTATCCGGTTTGAAGGAGCGGGTCCGAGCTGTGTCGGCGGCCAATGCAGCGTCGGGATCAACGAGCTAAGAAACACGATCTATCCCAGCACTGGTATCAATGATGCGGCCGTGTCGGTCTTACGCGATGCAGCCCAGAGATATACATCGAACAACACAGATCTTGGCGACGGTCTAAATACTGGAGGATTCAGGTTCAACTCCCCGACGATCGACAAGGAAAATACTCACATTCTCCGGCTCGATTGGAATCCGACCGCAAACCAGCAGATCTTTGCCCGGGGCAACTATCAGTTTGACACGCTCGCAAGGCGTTTCGTCCTTTCCTGACACCCCGGCGACCAGTCTTTGGAGTCATCCGTACGGCTATGTCGTCGGCCATAACTGGACGGTATCAAGTAACAAGGTCAACAATTTCCGCTATGGCCTGACGCGTCAGGCTTTCAGCACTCAGGGCGACTCCTCCGAACCCTCGATCTCTTTCAGGTTCGTCTATTCGCCTTTTCTTTTCGCCCGTACGCTTGATCGCGTGACGCCCGTCCATAACATTACGGACGACTTCACCTGGATCAAGGGAAATCATACGTTCCAGTTCGGCGGAAATATCCGGATCATTCGCAACGAGCGAAGGAGCTTCGGAAGCGCATTCGACTCCGCGGTTACGAATCCATCCTTCTACAACCTTTCCGGCGCGGTGGTTACGAATCAATTCACGGCCGCCGGTTACAGCATCAACGGCGGCAGTGTCGCGTCGGTCCAGGCGGCCGCGACGGCCCTGATCGGACGTTTTTCGCAGTATAGCGGAAACTTCACCTTCGATATTGACGGAAGTGTTCTGCCGGCCGGAACGGCCTCGGCCCGCACCTTTGCGACCGAAGAGTACGACAGCTACGTTCAGGACGTTTGGAAGGTCACCTCCGACTTAACACTGACGCTTGGTCTTCGCTATTCGCTTAGCCGCCCGGTCTATGAGAAGAACGGTTTCCAGGTCGTTCCAACCGAGCGTTTGGGAGACTTTTTTGAAAGACGTAAGGCCACTGCCCTGGTGGGCGTTCCGCTAAATGACCTGATCCAGTTCGAACTCGGCGGGCCGGCAAATAACGCTCCCGGCTTCTACAGCATGGACTGGAACAACTGGCAGCCGCGTATCGCGGCGGCATGGTCGCCGAACTTCGACGACGGATTCCTTCGGGGATTGTTCGGTAAGAAAGGAGATTCGGTTTTCAGAGGCGGCTTTGGGATGACCAATGACTACTTTGGAGGCCAGCTCGCAGTAAGCTTTGATGGTCTGTCGACGATCGGATTCACGTCATCGACGACGCTCTCGGCGAACTCCTATGACGTAACGAACTGCGGTGCACCTAATCCGCGTAACCCTTCGCTTCCTAATTGTGCCCCTCTCTTTACAGGCTTCAATCAGGACATCCGTGCTCTTCCCGGCATCCCGGCGCCTGAGCAGCGGTTCTCGACCCCGGCGGACGAAGCTCAGCGTATTGAGTCTTCGCTCGACGCTACGATCGAATCGCCTCAGCACTATTCATGGAACTTCTCTTACGGACGTCAGCTTCCGAAGGGAATGTATTTCGAAGCGTCGTATATCGGCCGCTCAGCCCGAAAGCTGTTCGGCTCGCGCGACGTGATGGCGTTAAACAATCTTGTGGACCCAAGGACGGGTATGGACTGGTACACAGCGGCGGGTATTCTTCATGATGCACGTGCGGCAAATACCCCTCTCGGCAGCCTGGCAACCGTGCCCTACTTCGAGAACCTGTTCCCGGACCTGGGTGCCAATTTCTGGGGTGACCCCACGCTTTCATCAACCCAGTCGGTCTTTCTTCTTGTCGCTCGCGACGGATTCGATATCCTCGACTGGACGTTTGTCCAACTCTTGATCGACGATTTCGGGACCAGCCCGAACATGTTCTTCCACCCGCAGTACGCGGCTTTCTCTTCGTTTGGTACGTTCGCTAACTCCGACTACCACGGTGGAACTTTCTCGCTTAGGCAGAGGTTGAACAACATTCTGAGCTACGACATCAACTACACGTTCTCAAAGTCGATGGACGATGTCTCCGGCCTTCAGACGGACGGATCTTACGGTGGACAGTTCCTCCTCAATCCGCTTCGCCAGAGGGATCAGTACTCGTTGTCCGACTTTGACTCGAAGCATGTTGTGAACGCAAACTTCCTCTTCGATCTTCCGTTCGGCCGGGGGAAGGCCTTGTTCGGCGATGTGAACCGGTGGGTGGACGGGTTTATTGGCGGATGGTCGCTTCGCGGCATTTACCGTTGGAACACCGGCCAGCCGTTCTCACCCCCGTTCGACCAGGCCCAGTGGGCAACCAACTGGAACGTTCAGTCGAACGGTGTTCGCCTCGGTGATCTTGGACAAGGCGTGTATCGGGATACGCGAAACTACTTCGCGAATCCGCAGGCCGCGTTCAACCTAATGAGGAATGCAAAGCCCGGAGAGACCGGTGAACGCAATACCCTGCGAGGACCCGGCTATTCGGTCATGGATCTTGGATTGTCGAAGGAGGTTACCATGCCTTACGCCGAGAATCACAAGATTCAGTTCCGATGGGAGGTTTTCAACGTTACGAATACCCAATACTTCGCGATCACGAACATTACCCGGGCCAGTTATGGACTGCCGCAGGATCCCGAATTGAGCACAGCAAGCTCCAATTTCGGCCGCGTTTTCGGCGGTATCCAGGGGGCTCCCCGCCGGATGCAGTTCGGAATCAGATACTCGTTCTAAGAAGTTAATTCGTTTAGAACTTTGGGCCGGAGCCGTTTGGCTCCGGCTTTTTACGTCTTGGGCAGGTTCTCTTTGACGTATTGCTCGAACTTCTTTCGGTCAGGGTGATCCTTGACCTTTTCAAGAAAGGCCTTGTATTCAAGAGCAGCACGGTCCTTTAAGCCCGCTCCGTTGTAAAGGGCGGCGAGCCTAAGATGAATATCAGCCTTTCCGGTCGGATCGAGCTCGATCGCCTTATTTAGAAAGCCGACCGCGAGTGAACCCTTTTTGTTCTGAAGATGCGCCTCTCCGAGAAGGTGGTTGGCGTCGGCCGAGGACCCGTCGGCTGCGACGGCCTTTGAAAGCGCCGCAACCGCCGCATCGTATTTCTTCTCGCTCAGCTCAAGTTTTCCCAGGTTGAGATTTGCGAGAAAATAATCAGGCTTCAATGAAAGTGCTCTTTCGTAAGCTTTTCGAGCTTCATTGTTCCTTTTTTCGGCATAATGGATCGAACCGATGTACATCCAGGCATTGTGGTCCTTTTCATCCTTCTGAACGATCTCGTTAAACAGAGCTAAGGCATCCTGGTATTTTGCATTCTGCAGAGAGGCCAATGCCTTTTCAAATGCTTTCTCACTCTCAGGATCCCGTTCGTGGCGGTCTCGCGTCGAAACAACGGACGGCGGAGAGGACTGAGCGGCTCCCCTGAACTGGCTGTAATCGAATTCGACGTCCTGACGAAAGCGGTTACTGATCCCGCCGGCGATGATCGCCCGGCCCACCTCCATTCCGTCAACCTCGAACGTTAGGGCGTGTCCGTCAATTGGCTGCCGCAAGAAGTACCAATATCCTTTATCGTTAGCTTTATACTTGTCCAACTGTGCTCCGCCGTTCCTAAGATAGACGTAAACGGTCGGACGCCGTTCACCGCGAGGAATGTTCCTAATGTTCACTTGTCCGTAGATCACGCTGGCTCCGATAGGGATCGGAAGACCCGTGATCTCACTGACCTCGTCGATCTGAGCGTAGAGCGGGGAGCTTGCGATCGCAAGGATCGCAACAGAAAGAAATAGAAATCTTCTTTTCATCATCACGTATACCTCAAAGTGCCGCCGATGCGGCTCAGAATTGACTGTTTCGCAATTTCAGTTCAGCCGAGCATTGTTGTCAAGTTCAACCGCCGCTGAGCGGCAGCATGCGGCAAAGTATGATGTGACGTCAGCCCTTCATTGATGCAGATGGATGCCGGAAGACGCCGATATCGGACCTGATAAGGCCTGCTCAACCAAACGAAACGGCAGCGGCCCCAGGATCTTGAGCGTCTTCACAAACTGAACTCCTTTTTCGAGACGTCCTTAGTTTAATAGGCAGTCCGAGGATAACACAACAACAAAGTTTGACCGGGATATCAGAGCGGGAAGTACAGGGAAGTGGCGGGCCTTGGACGGAATTTCAGGGATCTTCGCGGGCCGCCGGATGGGATCGGATATACCGCTCGAACTTGGCGCGGTCGGGGTGTTCCGGCACCTTTTCCAGAAAGAGCGCGTATTCGCGGCTGGCACGCCTTTTCGCACCGGCGAGATCATAGAGGCGGGCCATCAGCAGATGCGATTGAGCCATTCCGACGGGATCGATCTCGATCGCCCGGTTCAGGGCCGCAACGCCAAGCGTTCCTTGCTTATTCAGAATGTACGCCTCGCCGAGAAGTTGATGGGCACGAGCGAGTTCCGGTTCCATTTCGACAGCTTTTTTGAGGGTCTCGATCGCGTTTCTAATGTTCTTCCGCACCAGGTAGATCTGGCCGAGGTTCAGCATCGCCGGAACAAAGTCCGGGCGTTCCTTGAGCGCACGCACGTAAGAAGTCTGAGCAGCCCGCCGGTCGTTCTTCTGATAATAGAGCGAACCCAGTCGGGCCCAGGCGACGAAATCCTGCGGGTCGGACGCGAGAAGCTCGCGGAACAGACGAATGGCCCGGTCGGTTTCGCCTTTCTCATCCGCGTCGTCGGCCCGCTCGAATAACGCGGCGTTCCCTTCGCTACGGGAATAAGCGTATTTCACCGACACGGTCCCCGGCGGAGCGAGCGGGCTGTCCCTTTGCGTCGCGTAAACGGCGAAATCCTGTCGAAACTGCTTCGGCCCCACCGAAGGCAGTGAGCGGCGTTCGACCTCCACGCCTTCGATGTCGACGATCACAGTGCCGCCGCTGCCGTCCAGCTCACGAAAGCAGTAGTTTCCGGTGCGTCCGATCGTGAAGCGATACTCGCGACGCTGCCTGTCGAGAACGGTGACCGTGATCTTCGGCAAACGGGCCCCGCGATCAAAACCGTTAAGTGAAATGCGGCCGAATACGAACGGCGAATTCAGCCACACGGTCCCGCCCGTCTCCCCGCAGATCTCGTTCAATTGGGCGCGAGCCGCAAGCGGAAAAATCAGGATCATCGCTGCGCAAAAAAATAAGGACTTTGATGTTGTTATCGTGTTTTTCAAAACCAGCCGGCGATCACATCAGGCTCCGCGGGGTCAAGGCTCAAACAAGCCTTCTTGACCCGGAAGCGACGCAGGATCCAACGCTGATTGAATTCCAATCATGCCTGGAAGTCAAGCGCCTTCTCAAAGCGGTCACCGTGCGGCAAAGGAATCGTTGCCGGTGATATCGGCGAGATGGCGGGTGTCGTTCAAAGCGAGAACGCGAACATTATTACGCCCGCGGATCTCGAAGCGGTTGATCCCACAGTTGGAGGTTACGAGCCAGGGCGTGCTGCGCGTAGCGCGGTGAATGGCCCCCATAAGGTGAAGCGTCAAAAAGCAAATTGCCCCGGTGTGTGAAAAGATGGCGATCTTTTCGCCGTTGTGGTTGCGAAGTATATCGGAAAGCTCCGCTCCGGCCCGTTTCAACAGATGCCGGTAGCTTTCGCCCTCCGTTATCACATGCTGAACGCTTCGCCTGACAAGCGCGTAGTAATCGCGTGGATATTTGGCCTTCGATTCGTCGAAGGTCAGGCCCTCCAGCACACCGACATGCCTTTCGCGGAACGCCCTCGATTCCCGGACCGGAATATCGAGTGCCTTCGCGAGCGGTTCTGCCGTTTGGACCGCACGAAGAAGGTCGCTGGAATAGATCACCGAGACGCCTTCCTTCGCTAGAAGCCCCGCCGTAGCGGCAGCCTGCTTGTGGCCGAGCGGCGACAGCGGCGTCGGCCCGTGCCCGCCGAATCGTCCTTCCGCGTTACCGGCGGACTGTCCGTGGCGTATTAGAAAGAGTCGTGTGATCGGCATCCGGGGTGAACGGCCGTCGAACACTCAGCTGGTCCGATGACCGGAAATGCAACGCAGCCAGCTTAAACACTGACCGCTTCGACTTTGAGCTTCTCGGTTTGATAATGGGTCCGAAGCGCGTCGATAAAATCGTCAAGCTGTCCTTCGAGTACGAGGTCGAGTTGATGGACCGTGAGCCCGATCCTGTGATCGGTGACCCTGTTTTCCTTGAAATTATACGTGCGAATCTTTTCGGAACGGTCTCCGCTCCCGACCATCGACTTGCGTTCCGCCGAGAGGGCGTCATGCTGTTTTTGCTCCTCGATCTCTTGGAGCCTGGCACGAAGCACCCGCATCGCCTTCTCGCGGTTCTTTATCTGCGATTTTTCATCCTGCATCGAAACAACGGTGTTGGTCGGAAGATGTGTGATGCGAACCGCCGAATATGTCGTATTCACCGATTGGCCGCCCGGCCCGGATGAACAGAACGTGTCGATGCGAAGGTCGTTCGGGTTGATCTGGACGTCCACCTCCTCGGCCTCGGGCAGCACGGCGACGGTCACGGCCGAAGTGTGGATGCGTCCCTGCGTTTCGGTTTGCGGCACACGCTGGACGCGATGGACGCCGGATTCATAACGCAGTTTCGAGAAAACACGGTCGCCTTCGATCAGAGCGACGGCTTCCTTGATCCCGCCGACACCGGTGTCTGCCGTCTCCAGGACCTCCATCTTCCATCCCTGTCTTTCGGCGTAGCGTGCGTACATTCGCAGCATCTCGGCCGCGAAAAGGGTCGCTTCGTCGCCGCCTGTACCGGCACGGATCTCGAGAATAACGTTCTTTTCGTCGTTCGGATCCTGCGGGAGCAGAAGCACTTTCAGCTCTTCCTCGGCCGCCGGCAGCTTGCTCTCGATCTCCTCGACTTCGGCCAGCGCCATTTGCTTCATATCTTCGTCGTCTGCAGCAAGCGACAATTCGCGGGCACCTTGCAGGTCGTCCGTCAGCTTTCTAACCTCTCGATATTTTTCGACAATGATGCCGAGGCTTCGATGCTGCTTCATCGCTTTTGCATAGGCCTTCATATCGGCCGTAATCTCGGGCGACGAGATCTGCTCGGTCAGCTCTTCGTATGTCTTTTCAATTTGTGCGAGTTTTTCCAGCATAAACCTTTCGTCGGTTCACTCGATCGTCGCTCAAGCGCCCTGCGGTTCGAGTTTCAGCGATTCATCCAGCGCCCGGATGGCCACCTCCAACTGCTCGTCGTCCGGCTCCTGCGTGGTGATGTTCTGCAGCCAGATGCCCGGCAGCGTCATGGTCTTAAAAAATGCACCGGATTCCTTTTTGGCGGCGTACCGGATGACCTCGTACGAAAGGCCGGCAACGAGCGGCATTAGTGCGATGCGGACCACAAGATTCAGCCACGTCTGCTCGAAGGTGATCACTGAGAACAGGACGATCGACACGAGCATCACGACCATCAAAAACGAAGTGCCGCAGCGGGGGTGCTGACGCCTCTGCCCGCGAGCGTTCTCAGGCAGAAGTTCCAGGCCGTTCTCCCAGGTGAAGACCGTTTTATGCTCGGCGCCGTGGTATTCGAAGACCCGCCGGATGTCCTTAAGAAACGACATCGAGTAGATCATTATGACGAAAAAGATCATCCTGATAACGCCGTCGACGAGATTAAAGGCGATCCAAGAATGGGGTTTCGTCTCCCAGGTGTAGGCGTAGAACGACTGCCACCAGCCTGCCTCGGCCGCAACGGCCGGCGGCTCGGCCCAACCCATCGCGATGAAGCCCACATTAGTCAGAAGAAGCGGAGCGACCACGAACAGGGCGATATTGAACGCCAAGGCAAAAATTATCGAACCTACGGCGCTTGCTGACTGAGAAAGCTTTTTGGGCGGAGCGGCTTCCTTTTCTTCGGGAAGCACCAACTTCGCTGGTGCCTTCAGAAAACGTTCGTCCTCGGTGCCTTCGGCAAGCGCGTACTGGGTCTCAACCTTTTTTTCCTTCGCAAGTTCTTCCTGTTCCTTCAGGTCGTCTTCGTAGATGCGAGCCGAAAAATTCAGCGCCTTAACGCCGAGAGCGAGGGACTGGATCAGCGTGGCGCCGCCGCGCAGTACCGGCAATCCCATCCATTTGTACTTATCGCTCCATCGCGGCAGACGTTCGGCCGTTGTGATGATCTCGCCATTGGACCGGCGGCACGCGATCGCGTAGGCCGATGGTGTGCGCATCATCACGCCTTCCATCACCGCCTGGCCGCCTACGATCAGGTCGCGCTCGACGGCAAACACCGTGTGCAGGAACTTCAACTTTTTCGCGGATCGCTTTTTCATCATCTTTATTCGGCCGATCTTTCGGGCCCGGGGCTTAGATGCTGATTTAAGGGACGAGGCCGCCATCTTCGATAAGGACGGCCTCGATAAAGATCAACGCCGGCTTTTTTATGTCCGGCCGCAACTGTGCTGAATTACACCTTTAGCGGCCGGCAAGGTCAAGCCGGCGTCGGATTCTGGAGAGCTAATAATTTTGGTTCGAAAGGCCGACCATGATCATACCGCTGCGTTCTCGGTCGATTCCGCGGCCGGTGCGGGCTGGACGGCCTCTGTCTTGCCGCCTCTGGCGTAACGACGCTTAAAGCGGTCAACACGTCCGGCGGTGTCCACCAATTTCTGCTTTCCGGTGAAAAACGGATGACAATCAGAACAAATTTCAACGTGCAGGTCCTCGCCCATGGTCGATCCGGTCTTGAACGAATGGCCGCAGGCACAAACGACGTTGATCTCTTGGTAATTAGGATGAATATCTTTCTTCATATCTGTACCCCCCTTGAATTATTCGACACGACAGACAAACTTAAATCATACGCCTGTGGGGAGTTCCGGTCAAGGGCAGGCCTGAGCATGAAGTTACCGCTTTATGACGCTTTCATAGGTATCGATCCATTCCTTCGGCGTTATTTTTGCCACCAGCCGGCCGATAAGTTCAAAGGGGATGTCATCCGGTTTTTTGAACCGAACGCAGCATTTGCCCATATCGAGCTTCTTTGTCGAATACTTGGGCCATTCCGTTTCGAACCAATTGAGCAGGTCGCCGCTAGAATAAAGGCCCATGTGGTAAAGCGAGATATAGTTCTTCTGCGACGCGAGGTTAAGAAACGGAAGCGGCTGCTTAGGGTCGCAATGGTAGCCGCCGGGATAGAGTTTGTGCGGCACGACCCACGCAAGCATTCCGTAACTCATCGTTTCTTCGAAACCTTTCGGAAGGTTCCTGACGATGATCTTTCTTAATTTCGCGATCGCTTCTCGGCGTTCGTCAGGCAGCGATTCGATATAGGCGTTTGCCGACTTGGCTTCCGATCTCCCTTCTGGTTCGGGGACGCCCGCCGGAAAAAAAAAAAACTGTGGGTAAACGGTCGATTTCAGTTTAGGCGCGTTGGGCCAACTTTCTCTCGCGGGTTGAAAATACTTCGCTCTCTACTTATAATTACCAGAACGGGAAACGGGCTAATGAGCCTTAACTGTCCGTCAACGGTCGTCGTTGGCCGAATCCCGCTCTTGGACTGGTTCCGCCCCAGATAAGCCAAAGGCCGTCATCGGGGCGGGCCCTTAGTTTGTTCAGCTCATATCGCAAGTGAGGGGATTCCTAACCGTGATGTTGGGGGGCGGTCGTCCTTGACGACCTCTTCGCCGTTATCTTCACGTCGCGTCGCTACGATAAGGTTGTTCTTCGGCGTGTGCTCGGTCGCAACGAACTCGAACATCTTTGTCTTATATCCGTGTGCTTCGAGGAGCATCGAGCGAATTCCGTCGGTGATCGTTTCGGAAATACGCTCGTGCATAACGGGATGTTTCAGTATCGGGGCGAGAAGCTCGGGCGGCTTTAGCTGTTTCTTTATTTCGTGATGACAGCACGGAGCGGCAATGATAATTTCGGCATCGGCCATGATGCCTTTGTAAAGAGCATCATCGGTCGCGGTGTCGCACGCGTGGAGCGCGATAAGGATGTCGACTTTTTCTATTTCGGTGTCGGCGATCGTACCCTGCCGAAAATGAAGCCCATCGAAGCCGCACGACTTCGCAAGGTCGTTGCAAAGTGAAACAAGTTCGGTGCGCTGTTCGACGCCGGTAACGTCGACTTTTCGGTCAGAAACGTGACTGTAAAGGAGCGTGGAGTCCCGGGAATCACCCAATGCACGCTCGTTCACACTCGCGTTTCCGCCGGAATCAGGCCCTTCCTCGCGATCGATCCTCCGAAGGTACTCGTACAGGGCAAACGTCAGATATCCCTTACCTGAGCCCATGTCGACGATCTTCAGGTCTGGTTTATCCTTCAGCAAAGAATTTTCGATGAGTCGGTCGACGATCTCAATGAACTTGTTTATTTGCTTCCATTTGTCGCGCTGATCGGCTCGAACTACGACCCCGTCACCTTTTTCACCCACTCCGCGTTTGCGCACTTCGGTCGTGACCCCGAGGGCCTTTAGGAAAGGTGAATTCAGATCGACGAACGTCTTCTTGGCTCGGTCATGGGCGCGAACGGGTGCGGCCTGCATCGATGGCCGTCCCTTGACGAGCCGGGCGTTTCGTTTGCCGACCGTAAGCTGTATGTCGAGATCGGCCGCGAAAAGATGCCCGCTGCGAAAGCCGGGGTCAAAAAGCCGCCTCACCTCGGCCACCGCTTTCTCTGTATCGAAATTCTTGACCGCATCGCGGTTATGGAAGCGATAATGGAACATCAGCCTCGGCCCCTTTTTGAGTTCGACGGGCCGGACCGAAACCCGTTGCAGTTGATGTTCGGCGCCTTTATAATTGCTCAAAGTCAGCTTAATGAACGTGCCGCTCGCGAAGCTTTTTTGCAGTTCGGCAATGAAGTTTTCGATCTCGATCGGCACAGCACGAAGAGGTTAGCACATATGGGATCAACGGGAATACAAACGGAACAAGCCTCGATCGGTTCAAGAGAATTCGTCGAATCGGTCGCGTATCTTTTGCGTGAGACATTCGAAGGCTCGCCGGAGGGAATGCCGAGCGCCTATTTGGATAGAGGCACGGGTATGTTCAGCACATTGGAGAACCTGTCGGCTGAAGAAGCCTCAAAAGATGTCAACGGCACGACCATCGCCGCCCACACCGAGCATGCGAAGTTTTACCTCGACCGCCTGTGCGAATTCATCAACGGGCGTACCGAGGCGGTGAATTGGGAAGACAGTTGGCTGATCGAGACCGTCTCTGACGAGGAGTGGAAGGCCCTGCAGGGAAGCGTTCAGCGTGCGTATGAGCGTACGCTGCTTTGCCTGGCCGAAGAGCGACCGTGGACAGAAATGCAGGTCGGGATGGCGATCGGGCTTAGTCGCCCATACGGCGTATCATTTAGGCTCGATCCGACAAATGGTAAAGAACAATTAGCCACGAATTGCACGAATTTCACGAATAATTTCTCTTAATTCCTTGAACATCTGCAATGTTCGGTTGTACTTGGCAAGTAACGAAAGAGAAAATAGGATTCGTGGAATTCGTGTAATTCGTGGCAAAAGATCTTATGAAATATTTGTTTCATCTGGCGTTTCCCGTGCACGACCTGTCGGCGGCCCGAGAGTTTTACGGCGGCGTGCTTGGCTGCGAGGAAGGACGAAGCGGCGATTGTTGGGTCGACTTTAACCTTTACGGGCATCAGATAGTGACGCACCTGGCCGAGAACGGTGCCGGGATCAAAGCGACGAACTACGTTGATGCGGACGATGTGCCGGTCAACCATTTCGGGATCATTTTACCGATGGAAGAATGGCGCGCACTTGCCGACAAGCTGACTGCGAAGGGCGTCGAATTCATTATCGGGCCCAGGATCCGATTTGAGGGTGAGGTTGGCGAGCAGGCAACGATGTTCTTCCTCGATCCGAGCGGTAACGCACTGGAGTTCAAGGGCTTTAACGATCTTTCGAAGGTGTTTGCAAAGTGAGTCTTATTTGGTGATATTGCCGGAATAGGTGAGAAGTGAACGGTGAAGGGTGCGTTTTAGTTCACCAACCAGTTGTGACCTATTACTTCTTACTTATTCCGAAATTGCGTTCAGACTGAATCGCTCGAATGAACAGAGCAGAAATAGTTATCATCGGCGGCGGAGTTGTTGGGGCTTCCGTCGCCTTTCATTTGACCGAGCGGGGAGTCCGCGACGTGCTCATCCTAGAAAGCGAGTCCCGACAAGGCCGCGGATCGACCGGTGCAGCCACCGGCGGCGTCCGCGCCCAGTTCGAAACCGACATCAATATCAAGATGTCGCTTTATTCGATCGACTTTCTTAAAAACTGGGAATTCGACTGCGAGTACGATCCCAAAGGCTACATTTTCTTTGCGACGACAGACGATCAGTTCGAATACTTAGAGAGGAATGTTCGGAAGCAAAGGGAATTGGGTGTGCCCGACGTGGATATCGTCGATGCCGCGGAGATCGGCCGCATCGTGCCAGGGATGAACACGGACGATATCACCGGCGGAAGCTTCGGCCAACACGACGGTTTCGTGAATCCGCTGGCGATCATGCGAGGGTTCACGGAAGGTGCTCTTCGCGGCGGGGCGAGGATCGAATTCGGGCAGGAAGCGACGGGTTTTCGCGTCGAAGGCGGCCGGATCACAGGTGTCGAGACGACGGACGGCATGGTGGTGTGCGACACCGCGGTAGTTTGCACCGGGGCGGTTGCTTTCGAGTTGGCTGCGACGACGGGCATCGATCTGCCCGTGACCCCTCAACGCCGGCAGATCGTTTGGTCACGAACCCGCGAGCCGCTCCCATCTGACCTGCCGATGGTGATCGATATCGGGACCGGTTTCCATTTTCGTCCGGCCAGAGAATTTACGCACGCGATGGGCAGTGGGCCGAAGCCTCCGTACGACGCGAACCGCCGGGACATCCTTTTCGCGTACCCGGACCCTGATGAACCGACTTCGGTCAGCACGTCGTTTGATGAGTCGTTCATCGCGAAGGTCTATGAGCGGGCAAAGCATCGAGCGGATTTTCTATATGGATCTGAGGTGGTCCGCCAAAAATGTCGGGCGGGATTGTATGAGAACACGCCGGACCATCACGCGATCCTCGGCGGCTGCGGCGTCGATGGGCTTTATTTCGCCTGCGGTTTTTCGGGCCACGGCGTGATGCATTCGCCCGCGACCGGCCGGGCATTGAGCGAGATCATTCTCGACGGACGTGCGTCGTTCTTGGATGTTTCGTGTCTTTCGCTGGACCGGTTTGAGAAGGGCGAACAACTGCACGAGACCGCGTTCATCTAAAGTCGTTCTACAGCTTCACACAAATAAACACCGATCGGACCAGGATCACCTTCTCTGCTCTTGTATGCTAATCTGTCGCAAATGAAGACAGCTCTTGTCCATCACCCCGCTTACGAAAAGCACGAGACCGGCCCCGGGCATCCGGAATCGCCCGAGCGGTACAGGGTCGTCATCGATGCGTTGAAAGGCGACGATCAGATCTGGACCTCACTGACTGAGGTGATCCCGGAAAAGGCGCCTCGCGGAGTCATCCAGGCGGCGCACACGAAGGACCACTACAAGAGGGTCGAGACGGCATTTGCGAACGGACTAGACCGGCTCGACATGGACACGACGATCTCGATGGGATCTTTCGACGCTTCGATCTACGCGGCCGGCGGGGGCATCGCGGCGGTCGATGCGATCATGTCGGGCGATGCGGACAACGCATTTGTCGCGGTCCGGCCGCCCGGACATCACGCGACCGCCGAACGGACGATGGGCTTCTGTATGTTCAACAACGTAGCCGTGGCCGCCCGCTACGCGCAGAACAAGTACAAGGAGATCGACCGTGTAGTCATCATCGATTGGGACGTTCACCACGGCAACGGCACGCAAGGCATCTTTTACAGCGATCCGTCCGTGTTCTTTTTTTCGATGCATCAATATCCTTGGTATCCGGGCACCGGCTCCCGCGGCGAGACCGGGCAGGGCAAGGGGCTCGGCAGCACTCTGAACGTTCCGGTCAGGGCGTTCACCAAAGCTAAGGACCAGCGGTCGTCGTTCGATTCGGCAATCAGCGAGATCGCGTCGAAGATCAAGCCGGACATGATATTCATCTCGGCGGGCTTCGACGCCCACCTTACCGATCCGCTCGGACAGCTTCAGCTCGAAGACCCCGATTACGACGCGATGACAAATACCGTCAAGCAGTGGGCCGCCGAAAGCTGCGGCGGAAGGATCGTTTCGTGTATGGAAGGCGGCTACAATCTTGAGACGCTCGGCGGGACGGTCCGCAGCCATGTCGCGGCCCTTCGCGATCGCACGTGAATGCGTCGTATCGGTCTTCGAAATTTCCCTTCTCGCGACACATCGTTCTGCCTTTTTCTTCGGATCCGTCACGGCCGAACCCGCGTCGGGACGCTCTCCTAAACAATCGGTCTGCGTTGTGGTAACATCGTCGCATCCGATAGTCCAAACAAGGAGAACCTGCAATGCCGGACATTGAGTCAGTATGCGTTCAGTGCAAAGAGCCGTTCGTCTTCACCGAGAAAGAACAGGAGATGTTTTACCAGCGGAACATGATGGCTCCGCAGCGGTGTACGAAATGCCGTTCGAAAAAGGCCGCCACCGGAGAGAACGCGCCGAAACGATTTGAGATCGTTTGCGATCACTGCGGCAAGCATGATCAGGTCCCGTTCCAGCCCAAGGTCGGCCGAAGCGTCCTGTGCCGCGAATGCCACGAAGCCAGCCGATCGCGTGCGAAATTCGCCTGACTCCCTCCCGTTTCGTCGAACCGGCCTATCCGATCATCCCTCATTTCAGATCCGCCAACCGCGGGAGACCAATGACTTATGTCCTTTGACACGGTGAACTATTCCTTTAACGGCAGCGTCGCGACGGTTCAAATGAACCGGCCCGAGGCGTTGAACGCCCTTTCGCTCCAGTTAAGCCTCGATCTGAGGGCGGCAATCGAGAAGGCCCGTGAAGACGGGGCCCGTGCAGTGATCCTTACCGGCTCGGGACGGGCATTTTGCTCCGGCGGGGACCTTCGCGAAATGCGTGCGATGGGCGAGAAAGAAGGGAACATCGAAGCGTTCCTCGATTCTCCGCTAAAGTCGCTGCACGATGTGATCTTGTTGATCCGAGAGACGCCGGTCCCCTTCATCGCCGCCGTTAACGGTGTTTGCGCGGGAGCCGGGACCAATTTTGCGCTCGCGTGCGATCTTGTGCTGGCGGCGGACGACGCTTCGTTCAATGAGGCCTTTGTTCGAATCGGCTTGTCGCCCGATTGCGGCGGCTCGTTCTTCCTGCCAAGAGTGGTCGGCGAGAAGATCGCCACGGAATTGTTCATGACGGGCGGCACCATCGACGCAAAACGCGCGGCCGAACTCGGGATGATCAATCGCGTGGTTCCCGCCGCTGACCTTCTCGATGAAGCAGGGAAACTCGCCGCCCAACTCGCCGCCGGCCCGACCGGCTCATATGGACGCATCAAGCGGATGATGAATGCGACATTTTCAAACGACCTGCGCTCTCAACTCGACCTCGAGGCCCAATGCCAACTCGAATCGGGGAAAGCGGCAGACTTCAAGGAAGGCGTCAACGCTTTTTTCGAAAAGCGTCCTCCTAAATTCACCGGCAAGTAAACCCTGAATAATTTCGCCCTTTCCGAATGCGGTTGACATCGACCGCATTTTTCGTTTGAATGATACTCAGCTGAAAATGAAAATCATTTTCAATAAAGAAGATCATGGAAATAACAAGGACCGCGCGTCCGCTCCGGAAGCGGGCTGAAGTGAAGCTGTGGATCTGCGGCGCATGCGACGTAGTTCACATGTCGGTAGACAAGTCGGTGCTGAGTTTTGACCGGAGCGAGTTCTCCGAACTCGCGGATGCGGTCGGCGACCTGTACTCGGCCGAGTGGGTTCAAAAAGGCAAAGCGCTTTCGATCCTCGACCTCGCTTCATTGCAAGGCGACACCGTGCATTGAGCCGATGAGAGCTTTTCGACAGGTCCTTTTCTGGCTCCATCTTTCCGCAGGCTTGGTCGCCGGCGTAGTGATCTTTGTCATGTGCGTGACAGGCGCGCTGCTCGCTTTCGAGCGGCAGACGATCGAATGGTCGGAGAGCGATGCGCGCTTTGTACCTGTACGCAATGAGCCCAGAGTTGGACCCGCCGAAGTGCTCGCGAAGGTTGTCGAGGCGAACCCCGATGCGAAGCTCGCATCGATCGCGATCAAGAATGAGCCCGGAGCGACGTGGGAGATCTCGTTTGGCCGGGACGGGGTTGTTTTCGCCGATCCCTACACCGGAGCGATCACCGGCGAGAGTAATAAGAAGGTCCGAAGTGTAATGTCGACGCTTCGTGAGTGGCATCGGTACCTCGCGTTGTCGGGCGACCAACGGCCGGTCGGTAAAGCGATCACCGGAGCGGCCAATCTGCTGTTTCTTTTCCTGACGATCTCGGGCATTTATATCTGGTTTCCCCGGAATCTGATCTGGAAGGCCGTGCGACCCGTGATCTGGCTTCGGGGCGGGCAGCGAGGAAAGGCGCGCAACTTTAACTGGCATAATACGATCGGATTCTGGACGTCGCTTTTCCTGATCGTTTTTACGCTCACGGCCATGGTCATCTCGTATCAATGGGCGTCGATTCTTCTTTACACGCTCACCGGCAACGAGGTGCCCGAACAGGGCCAGCGGCAGCAGCAGCCGCCCCGCGAGGAAGCCTTCGTGATCCCGGCAAACCTCGACCGCATGTGGGCGAAAGCGGAAGTTCAGGCTCCGAACTGGAAGTCGATCGCGCTCCGCTTACCTGCGAATGAGTCCGCCGTCTTTACGATCGACGAGGGCATCTATTGGAACATTTTTGGACGTTCTACTCTCACGTCCGATCCGGGAACCGCGGAGATCCAGAAGTGGGAGCCGTATGGTGAGAGAAATGCGGCAATGCAGCTTCGATCGTGGTTCCGGTTCACCCACACGGGCGAGACCGGCGGCATTCCCGGACAGATCTTAGGCCTGATCGCATGCATCGGGGGAGCGTTCCTCGTCTGGACCGGATTCTCGCTTGCATTCAGACGATTCAGAAGTTGGTTGCAACGACGCCGCAATGGCGTGGATGCACTCTCGTAACACCCTCCTTGGAAATACTATAAAACTCGGTCTCTATCTCGAACGGCACTTTGGAAACGGAGTGCCGCCCGCCTTTTATATGTCCGCATTTCAGCTTCTACTGCGGCATAAGTATCATCGACATTTATGGTGTCGCTGACCTACGGCCAACTCATCCGCGGCAACCGAAATTTCCGCAATCTTTTGACCGGGCAATTCATCTCGGAGCTCGGCAACTGGTTCAACTTTATCGCCGGCCTGGGCCTGGTGCGCGTGGTGAGCGATGCATCACCCATCGCGGCCGGTATCTTCTTCGTTTGCCGGCTGCTGCCGTTCGCTTTTGCCTCGCCGATCGCGGGCACTTTCGTCGACCGGTTCTCCCGGCGGCAGGTGATGATCTGGACGGACATTGCGCGGTTTTTCATCGCCCTCGCATTCCTTCTGGTGACCGCGGCGGATGACCTTTGGATCGCGTATCTTGCGACCGCACTCCTTTCGAATTTCGGTGCGTTCTTTGACGGAGCGAAAAATGCGGCTACGCCGAACCTTACCAAGGCTGAGGGCCTACTTGCCGGCACCGCGTTGATGTTCTCAACTCGGTTCCTGCTGATGGCGATCGGCTCGGCTCTTGGCGGATGGGCGGCATCGGTGTTCGGATATGAGGTCGCGTTCGTTATAAATGCGGTCTCGTTCCTCGTGTCCGCTTACCTGGTTTGGCTTATCCCTGAAGAGGCTACCCGCGACGCCGGGACCGGCGAGAGGATGGCAGCGACCGAAAAACGCGCGTCATTCACGCGGGACATGCGCGAAGGGATCAACTACGCGTTCACGAGCCACTTTGCTCTGACGATTCTCTTGATCAACATCATCTGGGCGATCGGCGGCGGGGCGGTTAATGTCATCTTTGAACGCGTCGGCGGCATCCACTTTGCTGAGTTGGAGGGTTGGAACCCCGACCGAGCCGTCGCGATCCTGTGGACGGCGTCCGGTTTCGGCCTGACGCTCGGAATGCTGATCGCGCATCGCACATCGCTGATGCTCGAGATACGCAATCGCCACAGCACGTTCATTTGGACCACGCTGATCATTCACGGGATCCTCTTTTCGATCGCGGGTTTCATGCCCACGCTCTGGCTGTTCGTCGTCTTTGTGTTTATCTCGAGGGCGTTGATCGGGGTGGAATATGCGATCCAGGAGACACTCTTCCAACGTAGCCTCCCCGACTACATTCGCGGACGGATCTCGACGATCGACCGCGGGGCCGAGTTGATGGTCTTCGGGCTCTCCAGCTATGTTTCGGCGGCGTTAATGTTCTATATCACGCCGATGACCCTGACGATCGCGTCGGGCGTGTTGTCGGCGTCGGCGGGTCTGGTCTGGTATTTCCGGCACCGCGACGACGACTTCCGCTCCGGGGCCGGGAATGCCGCGGTCGCCTCCGGTGAGGACGCCCCTGAGCCAGCCTAAGCTGTGATGATGACGGCACGCGTGCCGGTCAGTTCGGAGAAATCCTTTGTATAGATCGTTTCGACCCGGCGGATGCCGGCGATCACGTTAACGATCTCCTGCGTCGAGACCAGGCCGCCTTCGACATGGGCGATCGCCCAGTTCTTTATGTGCGTCGCCCTCGAGAGTGCCGCCCCGACGATCTTTAGATACTGTGATTTTGTCTCGACCGGGCCGCCGAGCTTCCCGTGCCGGGCAGCCTCGAAATCGGGCCAGAAATCGTCGTTTCCCCTCAGCCATTCCTCACGCCAGACCGCTTTGTCGGGAACGGCCGTACGGCCGCCCGAATCGGCCGTCGGCAGCCGCATGAACAGCAGATCGGCAGGGCTTTCGGCTATGAAGTCCTCGGCCGATTTGTTCAGGCATGAATTGTTATGTCCGTTGTCCACAGTTTCGGCCAGGCAAGTGGAAAGCCGCCGGTAAACGGTCGAGAGCGGCTGGCGGAGGTCGCGGGTCGCCTCGGTGAACGAAAGGACGTAATCCCCGACCGCCATCGAGAGGGTGGCCGCCATAGCGAAGGCGAAAGGGGACTTCAGGCGCTCCAGATTCACTCGAATATTATCGAACCACCAGGAGTCGGTCTCGCTGAACCACGTCCTGAGAGCAGGGTTGCGCAACCGGTTGCCGGGCACGTAAACATCCTCGAGAACGATGTTGATGTCGTCCTCGGTCAATCGCTCTCCGTTGTTCTGGATCGCCGCAAGAGCCCGCGTCCAAGCGGACTGGAGCGGGTCATTGGCGAGGATCCTTTTGAGGTCACGTTTAAGGTAGCTCCCGAGTGCCGGATCGGGGGTGAACGGAATAGCGATGGTCTCAAAGCGTTGGCGGCGCAGCACGTTCAATTCGAACGCGAGCCAGCTTCTGGGGATAAAGATCGGCTGTCTAGTCATTGTTGGCGAAACGATGAAGCGGCTGTTCGTCCACAGGTGCAGACTCAAGCTGCGGCGGGGAATCGACCGGAAACAGGCCGCTTCTGACGGTGGTCACACGGGGAACGTCGAGCGCTTCCTTTTCCCGGGGCGGCGGCGGTGTTTCGGGCCTGGCCCGCCGTTCGACCTCAAGATCTATGTAATCACACGAGAAAAAAGCCTGAACGACGCGAGGGTCGAATTCGATGCCGGTCCAGTCCACGATGTAGGCCTTTGCTTCTGAAACGGTCATCGCCTTTCGCCTCGGGCGGTCGTCCCGCAGGGCCGCGAACGAATCCGCGACACGGAGGATCCGGGCCGCGAGCGGGATCTGTTCGCCCTCGAGCGCGTCCGGATAGCCGCTGCCGTTCCACCACTCGTGATGCCATCGGATGAGGAGCTGCACTCCTCGGGAATAACCGCGTTTTGAGGCCTCCTGCTCACCGATGACCGGATGACGCTGCATGTCGAGCCGTTCGCTCGCCGACAGAGGCCGGTTCTGCCGGATGTAATCGCGGTTCATCACCATCTCACCGATGTCGTGAAGCAGTGCCGCCTGCTGCATAAAGAAGCGGTCGTGGGCCGCAAGATTGAAGTACTTTCCGATCGAATCGGCGATAGCGGCGATCCGTAGGCCGTGCGCATGCGTGTAGCCTTCAAACTCGTCGATCTCGGACGAGAGCTCGAGGAGTTTTTCATCAAAATTCGTTTCGGTTGCTCGGGGTGCGTGCATAGCCGGTGGCGCTCAAGAAAAAGAATCTTATCACAGAGGGTCCCATGCCGCCGACCGGACACGGGCTGTCAGGCCTTGAGTTTTTCCAAAAGACGCCTTGCCTCTGCGTGATCCGGGGCGATCTGCAGGAAGCGGTTCAGTTCTCCTTCCGCCCGCTTCAGCAGGTTGTTTTCCATCAGGAACTCGACAAGCATCAGCCGGATCTTCGGATTCGCCGGGTCGAGTTTGACGGCGGCCTGCATCTCGCCTTCGGCCTTGTGCCGCTTATTCTCGTCATAGGACAGGGCCTTGCCGTAATAAGCCCGGTACAGGGCGTTGTCCTGGTTGTAATGGGCCGCCCGGGCAAGGAAAGGGGTGGCTCCCTCGTGGTCACCGTCCATTAAGAGGCTCAGCCCGACCTCGAAGTTCTCCAGGCCCTGCTCCTTCTTGACGTCAACGCCGTCATCGACATTAACGCCCTGCGCCTTTAGCTTTGCCCGCGTTTCGAGTTCCTTTCTTACCCTGAAGTCATAATTTTCGCGAGCTTCAGCCGAACGAAGCGTGTCGTATGCCGACTGCACCTTGGCAAATGCAAGCTGGATCCTTGCCTGAAGGTCCTCCTCGGCACGGTGAAAGCGGTCGGGGTGGAAGAGTTTCGCCAAGAGGATATACGCGGCTTTGATCTCGGGGACCCCAGCTTTAGAGTCGATGCCCAGGATGTCGTAGAAGGTCGCGGCGCCTTCAACCCTCGCAAGATATTCTTCGGGCGTGATATCCGGAACGGCCGGTGCTTGCGGCACCGCGGGTTCGTCTTTGATGATGCGTTCGGCTTTGCCGTCAGGAACGCTCGCGGGGGCGTCTTGGTCGATCGAGACGGCCTTTGCCTGTTTGACGCGGGCGATCTGAGCGTTGCGGATCGCGCACAGGCGATTCTCAGAGAATGCTGAGTTCCAGCTCATTCGCTCGAGAAGCCCGCCCAGCCAGAGGACGTAGAGCGCGTGCAGGAACCCGTTCTCGGGCAGGCCGCATTCGAGCGTGAGGTCCTGGATCTTCTTCGGCTCTTCGCCGAATCGGTTCAGAACATAATCCTCATGGGCCTGGAGATAAACCTCTTCGGCCGGAAGCTCGGTCCTCAGAAAGGACTCGGCCATACTCTTAAATCTGGCGGTTACGGCAGACATCGGCTGGCATCGAGCATAATTAATGAGCACTTTATGAATGTTGACCGGATAGTTAAGGTCGTCGCGGGAGCGGACCAGCGGGCTGAAATGCCATTCGCCGGCGGGCCACTGCATTACGTCGATAACGATCTTTTCGATCTGGCCGACAACGGCCTCGTTGACCTGCCCGGCCGTTAGGGTCCCGGTCTGGACCAGAGCCGCGGCTAACTCGACATCGTTCGTGCATTTCGGGAGGCCGGCAAGTCCCGCTCGGTCAAGCACGTGAGTTTCGATCAGGAAATTGATGAGGCGGTGCTCGCGTGCGTTCGAGACGGCATAGGCCACCGACCCGTCGCGGAAATAGAAGATCGACCGAAGTTCGCCGTTTGAGAGACGCACGGACCCGTCCAGCTTAGCCTGTCCTATTTCGACAAGCAGTTCTGCCAAAGGGTAGTCGGAGAACGTACCGTAATGCTCAAGTGGGTTCTGCGCGGTCATTGTTGGCGGGGTAACGGGGAGGAGATCGAGCCAATGCAATTTTACCAAACCGTACCGGCAAAAGTTAAGCACTTTATTTGCTTGCGCCGCCGGTGCCCAAAATCCTTCGCGCCTCGACCGCCCGACATATCGCCAGCTGCCGAAATTCGCGCAACGTTGCGCAAGTGCGGAAAATATATGCTTTGGCCCGGCCCGTACTTGCCTGCAAGTCCGTTTCATCGCAGTATGTTTAGCTTGGGGCCGGAGTGTTTGTGCGGCCCGGGATCCGGCCTGCCGGGAGCCTTCGGATACACTTTGATGGAAAACAAGATCGCCATTCGTGAGTGCCGTTCTCTCGAGGAACTGAACGCGTGCGTCGACCTGCAGCGTGAGGTTTTTCAACTGCCGGAGGTCGAGATCTCGCCGGTCCGGCACTTCGTCGTGACCATAAATGCGGGCGGCTTCGTGCTCGGCGCCTTTGACCGCGATGAACTGATCGGGTTCGTGCTCAGCGTGCCCGCCTTTCTCCGCGGCGAAAGGGCCTTCTATTCGCATATGACGGCGGTCCGGCAGGCTTTTCAGGGTGCCGGCGTCGGACGAATGCTCAAGTGGGCTCAGCGTGATCGTTCTCTGGAACAGGGTGTTCGGTTCGTTAAATGGACGTTCGAACCGTGGAAGGCGCGGAACGCTTTCTTTAACCTGGAGAAGCTGGGCGCGATAGTGATGGAGATACAGCCGAATTTCTACGGAGTCGACTATGCAAGCGCGTCGTCCGGTGGCAGGCCCATTGGCCTTGCAAGCGACCGCCTTTTTGCCGAATGGCACCTAGAAAGCCCGAAAGTCGCGGCCCTCGCAAATGGCGAAGAGTTCGAAGAGCCCGCGGCCCCTAAGTTGGAGATCGAGGTGACCCCTGACTGGGCAGCCCTCGTCGCAAATGATGCCGCGAAGGCCCTTGCTGAGCAGGAACGGCTTCGGGCCGAATTTGAAGCTGCCTTTGCCCGCGGCCTGGTGGTGAGGGGCTTTCGCCGTGACGCTGAACACCCAAAATACCTACTTTACTAAGAGACCAATGACCGGATTCACGATCGATCCCGAGATACGCAAGGCTCGCACACTGCCCTCTGAGTTTTATCTGAGCGGCGAGACCTTCGAGGCTTCAAAGCGGTCGATCTTGGGCCGAAGCTGGCACTTCGCCGGGACGGCCGACGAGGTCGATAACCTGAAGCCGATCGAGCTTCTGCCCGGCGTTCTGGACGAACAATTGCTGCTTACAAAGAAGGCCGGCGAGCTAGCCTGTGTGTCAAACGTTTGCACGCATCGGGGAAAGGTCCTGATCGACGAGCCCTGCCGTGGCGACCTTATCCGCTGCGGTTATCATGGCCGGCGCTTCTCGCTCGACGGGAAGTTCCTTTCGATGCCTGAGTTTGAAGGGGTCGAAAATTTTCCGGGGCCGGAAGATGACCTGGCCCGTATCCCGCTTTCTACATGGGGTAGGTTTGCATTCATTTCGCTTGACCCGGCCGCGACGCTGAAGGAGTTTATCGGCGATGCGGTCGACATAGACGAGTACTCGAGGGCACGGTTGACCGAAACGCGCGAGTTCTGCATTAACGCCCACTGGGCTTTGTACTGCGAGAATTATCTTGAAGGGTTTCACATCCCTTACGTTCACCGCTCGCTCAATGAGATCGTCGATTATGGAACGTACAAGACAGAAACGTTTCGTTATTCCAGCCTTCAGACGGGATTCGATGACAACGGCGATGTCGCCGGCCGGTACCTGTTCGTTTTTCCGAACCTGATGTTCAATTTCTACCCGTGGGGAATTTCGGTGAACGTTGTTAGGCCGGTGTCGATCGATCGCACCGTCGTCGAATTCCTGACCTATGTTTCCGACGCTTCGAAACTCGGCGAAGGCGCGGGAAAGGACCTTGAAGGCGTCGAGATGGAGGATGAGGCGGTTGTGGAGAGCGTGCAAAAGGGCATTCGATCGCGGTTCTATGACCGCGGCCGTTATTCGCCAACGAGGGAGCAGGGAACGCACCATTTTCACCGTCTGATCGCGGAATTCGTTGACTGAAGATCAAGATAGATTTCGAACCGATGTCGTCATCAGTATCAAAAGAAGTAGTTGCCCTAAGAAAAGAGATCGAACGGCACAACGGACTCTATTATCAAAAGGCCGAGCCGGAGATCTCGGACTATGAGTTCGATATGCTGCTCGAGCGGCTTCGCGCGATCGAGGCCGAGCACCCCGAGCTCGTCACTCCGGATAGCCCCACGCAGCGTGTCGGCGGCAAGGCAGACAGCCTGCGGCCATTCACGCACACGGTTCCGCTGATGTCGCTTGACAACAGCTACAGTCTCGACGAGCTGAGATCGTTCACCGAACGCTGCGAAAAGCTGGCCGAAGGCCGAAAGTTGGAATACGTCGCCGAGTTGAAGATCGACGGCCTAAGCGTTTCGATCCATTATGACGACGCGATCCTGTCCGTCGGTGCGACGCGGGGCGACGGGCAAACCGGCGACGAGGTCACGCAAAACGTAAAAACGATCAAGTCGATCCCACTGCGGCTTAAGAAGGACAAGCCGCAGCATGCCGAGGTTCGTGGAGAGGTTTTCCTGTCCCGCTCCCAATTCGCCCGCATAAACGCTGAACTTGAAATGCAGGGCGAAAAGACCTTTGCAAACCCGCGAAACTGTGCCAGCGGAACGCTGAGGATGCTCGATTCGCAGGTCGTTGCGTCGAGGCGGCTGGATATGTTCCCGTACGACGTCTTCGCCGGAAACCAGAAGATGTTCGCAACGCACTGGGAAAATTTCGAGTGGCTGGAGCGGAACGGCTTTAACGTAAATCCGAACCGGGCCCTATGTTCCGGATATGACGATCTTGTCGCTTTCATCAATGACATGGAAACGCATCGCGATTCGCTGGATTACGAGATCGACGGTGTCGTGGTAAAGGTCAATTCGACCGCGTTGCAGGACGAGTTCGGCTCAACGACCAAGGCCCCTCGTTGGGCGATCGCATACAAATATCCGGCCCGGCAGGCGACAACAAAACTGCTCTCGATCAGCGTTCAGGTCGGCCGCACAGGTGCCCTGACCCCGGTCGCGAATCTCGAGCCCGTCCTGCTTGCCGGAACGACGGTCGCACGGGCATCGCTCCACAACGAGGACGAAATAAAGCGTCTTGACCTGAAGATAGGCGACCACGTGCTGATCGAAAAAAGCGGCGAGATAATTCCGCAGGTCTTGCAGAACATCCCTTCGAAACGTGACGGCACCGAAACGATATTCGACTTTCCAACTGAATGCCCGGTTTGCGGTTGGGACGCCGTCCGTCCCGAAGGCGAAGCGGTCCGCCGATGTACCAACCCCGACTGCCCCGCGAAGCTGAAAGCGCGGATCCAGTACTATGCCTCTCGCAAGGCGATGGACATCGAAGGCCTTGGGGAGGTGCTGGTCGACACTCTTGTTGATAAGGGTATGATCCGCGACGTTGCCGACCTCTACGGCCTCAAGGTCGAGGACATCGCCGGGCTCGAGCGGATGGCCGAAAAGTCCGGAACGAATCTGATAGATCAGATCGAGGCGAGCAAGACCCGCGGGCTGCAGCGGCTGCTCTACGGTATCGATATTCGGCATGTCGGCGAACGTTACGCCAAGATACTCGCGAATAACTTCCGGTCGATCGAACGGATAGCCGAAGCGTCGGTCCAAGAACTAGACGACATTCCGGAGATCGGGCTTGCCGTCGCCGAGAGCGTGCATCAATGGTTCCGCGATCCAAAGAACGTCGAATTGATCGAACGTCTGCGTGGCTCCGGGGTGGTCATGGAGATCGATGCCTCATCGACCGCCGCGCTCGATGAAAGGTTTGTTGGCAAGACCTTCGTTCTAACCGGCAAGCTTGAAAAATATACCCGCGACGAAGCAGCCAAACTTATTGAGGAACGCGGCGGACGCGTCTCGTCCTCGGTGAGTAAGAAAACTGACTTCGTCGTCGCGGGCAGCGACGCGGGGTCGAAACTTTCCAAGGCCGAATCCCTGGGAGTAACTGTCTTGGATGAGGCGGAGTTTTCGGCCCTTCTTTGACCGCCGAGAAGCACGATCAACATTTCTAGGTGGGAGCATCTGTGTTTTCTTTCGCTTCGTGCATTTCCGCAACAACACGCGAGAATGTGCTGTAGACGACAAGGATGCTTACCAATAGCCCGACCCCGAAAACTATTAGATCGTTCACGACGCCCTCCTTGTCCTGCCGCCGTAGAGTCCCAATGCAAGGATCGACGGCACCCACAAACCTACAAAGATCGCCGTATCGCGGTTCCCCGGACCGAAAAGACCGAACCAAATACTGACGGAGAAGATGAATGAAATAAAGGCCGCCAGTAGAATTATTTTGTCTGCTTTAACTAATGTCATAAAATTGCTGTCCTCTTAGATCTTGAAATATGTTTCAGTTGTTTTTTTCGAGTTTGTCGGAATATCAGATTCATCTGAGCGGGCTATTCGTCCGGGTGCACGATTCAAAACGCAGTCTGCGAAGTGATTCGCTCAGCTAAAATGAATATAATTCGTAACTAGAGGGGCACCGAAACCATTTATGAACCAGTTTTTTACTGCAAGCATTTCAGACACCGACCTGCTCATAAGTGATGCCATTCACGACGAGGTCCGCCGACAATCTGACGGGCTTGAGCTTATTGCATCGGAGAACTTCGTCTCAAAAGCGGTGCTTGAAACGATGGGTACGGTTTTTACGAACAAGTACGCCGAAGGATATCCGGGCAAGCGGTATTACGGCGGGTGCGAGTTTGCGGATGTCGTCGAACAGGCGGCGATCGACCGGGCCAAACAGATCTTCGGGTGCGAGCATGCGAACGTCCAGCCGCATTCAGGGGCCCAGGCGAATATGGCCGTGCTGATGACCGCGCTCGAGCACGGCGATACCATCTTGGGCATGAACCTCTCGCATGGCGGCCATCTGACCCATGGCCATCCGCTCAATTTTTCGGGTCTTTATTTCAAGGTGGCGGATTACGGCGTGAACCGTGAGACGGAGCAGATCGACTACGACGAACTCCAGCGAAAGGCCGAGGAATCAAAGCCGAAGCTGCTTATCTGCGGAGCCTCCGCTTACCCGCGGACGATCGATTTCGAGCGTATCGGCCAGATCGCGCAATGCGTGGGGGCAAAGGTCATGGCAGACATCGCACATATCGCCGGCTTGGTCGCGGTCGGACTTCATCCTTCCCCGGTGCCGCACTGCGAATTTGTCACGACGACCACGCACAAGACGCTTCGCGGCCCCCGGGCCGGGCTCGCGATGTGCCGTGAAGAGTTTGCGAAGGACCTCGACCGCCGCGTTTTCCCGGGTGTCCAGGGCGGCCCGCTGATCCACATCATCGCGGCAAAAGCCGTTGCCTTCGGCGAAGCCCTGAGCCCCGACTTCAAGGCCTATCAGCAGCAGGTGCTCGACAATGCAAAGGCACTCGCGGCGTCGCTTGCCGAAGCCGGGCTGAGGATCGTTTCAGGCGGGACCGATAATCACCTGATGCTGGTCGATGTCTGGCTCGACGGAAAGGGCATCACCGGAAAAGAGGCCGAGAAAGCACTCGAAGCGGTCAACATCACGGTGAACAAGAACACGATCCCCTTCGACACCCAGAAGCCCTTCGTAGCGTCCGGGATCCGGATCGGCACTCCGGCGCTCACGACCCGCGGAATGAAAGTAGATGAAATGGCTCAGATCGGCGGAATGATCGCCTCGGTCCTTCATGAGCCTGCATCTGACGAGGTCAAGTCCCGCGTACGGCGGGAAGTGGCGGAGTTGACCGCTCAATTCCCAATGTATTCGTCAGGGATGGGTTCGAAGAGCAGCGAGGCAGGTTCGGCCGTCTGAATCGGCCCGGAAATGCCGATCAAAAAATAGAAAGGGCCCGTTGATGGTGATCAGCGGGCCCTTTAAGTTGTAAAGGCGGCAGCCGGGCTAATTGTTGCGGCCGTCATCCTCGGGGAAATAATTCTCGAGCGCCTCGCGGGCCTCCTCCGATTCGTACTCGAACGCTTTCTGTTCGAGCGAGGCCATGCCGATCTCGATATATAGCGGGTCGTCGAGAAGCGGCAATAGCAGCTCGACGGGCATCATTGACAGCGTTTCAAAGGCGATGGCCCGGACCTGCGGCGACTCTGCCTGCCGGGCGACCTCAGCGACCTCGGTCGCCGAATACCTCAACGAAAGGAGGTCTGCAAGCTTGTCCAGGCGGTTGTAATCGTGACGCCGAAGCGCCCTTTCGGCAAGCTGAATGAAAACTTCGGCCGAAGCACTCTGCGTCTCGAGGACCCGCACACAAGTTTCCGCCAGTTCGGTGATCTCACCTAATTTTTCACTGTCTTTCTGGACCGAGGCCGTGCGCGATTGTTCGTCCAGAGCGGTCAGCAAACGGCTCACCTCCCAATCGGCGTGGGCGTCGTATGAGGACTTATGAGTGGGAAGGGCAGTACCTGTGCCTCCCGGCTGCATTGCGCGGGCAAGCAATTTCTTTGTCATCGGCCTCAGGCCGTCCCATGCTCGGACGACGGCGGGGCCAAGGTCTTTTATTACCATTTCAACTTAACAAGTGTGCCCGTCAGGCACTACCTTGTCAACCAACTAAATTAGATGACGAAACATGCCCGAGAATCAAGACAAATTTGACGAGGCGGCTATCCGCAAGGCAATTTCAAACGTCTCTTCGCTGCAAGGCCTGCTTCATTCTTACCTCCGCGGCGGACAGTGAGCGTTCAAGTTCGTCGTCGCCGGCCATCGGCTCAAGCACCTCGACAAGCGCGTAAGGAACATCTGATAAATGCCTTATTTCCCACGCCACGCGGCCGTCCGCCCGGGCCCTCGAAAACCACAATGCGTCGATCTCGGCCGACGTTTGTATCGGCCCCGCAAATCCCGGCAGGGCGTCGAATTCCCGAGCACTTTCTGACGTGAGAAGGACGCGGCGGAGCTCCCAGCCGTTGCGTTCATACTGGCCGAGCATCTGTTCAACCGCCGTATTGTCCATTTCTATCGTTTCGGGAGCGGTGCAACCTGCGGGCCGTCGTACTTAGGCATATTCGTATTGACGTTAACGTTGGAGACGGGAGCGTTTGTCATCATGTTAGCTACGGGCTGATTGCCGCGTGCGACGTTCGCGGCCTCGCGTTCCTTCTCGGCCATCGGTTTTCCGGGCGAAGTGTATGTTCCACGGAACATCTCTCCGACCGCAAGCTTCCATTCGCCGTCCTCATTTATGTAGGGCAGGTCTTCCCATCTCTGGTCCTTCGCGTTCCATACCTCGACCCCGGCCCAGCAGCCGGCGACCCTTTCATCGCGTACTTCGGGAAGCGTCGGCGAGAAGGTCGATGCCGTAAAGCCGTTCGCATATACCTCTTCGATCTTCTTGTTCTGCCTTTCGGAAAGGGACTGGGCGAACTCCTGGCTAAGCTTGGACATCGTGCCGCGGATCTTTTCCGTGTCCTTCTCCTTCACAGCGGCGAAGAGCCGTTTGTACGCCTCCCCCGGCGTGTCGCTGATAGCAGCACACACCCGTTCGGCCGGCGTATTGCTAACCGGTTCTGTTCCGCCGCATCCGGAAAAAACGAGGGACGTAGTCCCGAAAAATAGGAGAATTAAGGCCGTTCGCTGCTTATTGGTTCTCATTTCGATCAGAGATCTCGAAGCAAATTACTTCCGGGTTAGTATAAATTCTGCCCCGCGATAAGTAAATTTTCGGCGTCATCGGCCAGAATCTGTTATTTTGGGTAGCGAACGGCCGACCTGATGAAGAGCTGCCCGAAATGCCTGTATCAGTATTCTGACGACAGCCTTAATTTCTGTCTCGAGGACGGCACTCCTTTGGCGGCATATATGGTCGGGGAGGCACCGACCGTCTCGCGTTCCGGCCGTGAAGCCGAGACGTTCGTCCGCCCCGGCCATGGCCAAACGGGCCCTGCAGCCGGGGAATTCGCCGATGGGCCTAGACGGCGTTCACCTTTGCTGCCGATGGCCGCCGCCGCATTGGTCTCCGGGATCGCGGTCGCATTGATCGCGGGCGGAATAGGTGCATGGCTTTATATGACCGGTCCGGACCCGGAGGATCCGAGTGCCCAGATCAATGAAGGCCCGAACGGGGTCAACTCGCCGAACGGTCAAGGTCCGAACACTGTCGCCTCGACTCCGGCAGCAACTTCGCCGATGCAGACACCCGTGCCGGCACCCACGACCCGGCCAACGGACCTGCCGGCCGGAACTCCGATACCTTCGACGCCGCTGCCGCCGCCCGCGATCGACCGCGGCCAGGCGGTGCAGGCCGTTTCATCCTCGGTTATCAGCTGGAAATCTCAGGCAGAATCGCGGGACCTGGACTCTTATATGCAGAATTACGCTCCGACGGTCCATTACTATCGAAAGCCCGGTTCGAGCAAGGCGTTCGTACGGTCCGACAAATTGCGGGCGTTCCGCACTTACAATTCGATGTCGATCCGGATCACGAACATGAGTGTCGATGTCGCGGCATCGGGCGGGACCGCAACGGCCGTTTTCGACAAGGAATGGGTCTTCACCGGGTCAAGCCGGTCCTCCGGAAAGGTACGCCAGCAGTTAAAGTTTCAGAATTCCGGCGGGCGATGGCTGATAACGTCGGAGCGGGATATCCGGGTCTATTACACAAACTAAATTTTCCCAACTCCGTATTATTCGAAGTTCGCCACCTTCTCCGCAATTTGTGGAATCTCGGGCGCGGAATGATGATCGAATCGAGGCGCTTTTATGCACAATAGAAGTGCAACGAGTCGCCAGTTCAGATGAAAGCTCTCAGAGTAAATAAAGGCTCTCTGTCCCTGGACACGATCGGTGTGCCGGACGCAGGCGCCGAGGCTCTCATCCGCGTCACCGCGTCCGGAATTTGCAATACCGACCTTGAGATCGTCCGGGGTTATTCGGGGTTCGCCGGGACGATCGGACACGAATTCGTCGGCGTTGTCGAAAGCTGCGGCGATGAGGGCCTCATCGGCAAACGCGTGGTCGGCGAGATAAATGCCGGCTGCGGTTCTTGCCCGCTTTGTCAGGCGGGCGACCCTCGGCATTGCCCGGCGCGAACAGTGCTCGGGATCCTGGGCCGTGACGGCTGCCACGCCGAGTTCACCACGCTTCCCGCCCGGAACCTTTTCGAGGTGCCCGCCGAGATCTCCGACACCGAAGCTGTCTTTGTCGAGCCCCTGGCGGCGGCCGCCGGGATCGCCGAACAGGTCGCCGAGGAACCGGGCACGAGGGTCGCGGTTATCGGCGACGGAAAGTTGGGGCTGCTTTGCGCGATGACGATGAGGCTGAGTGCTGACAAGGTGTCGATCGTCGGCCGCCATTCCGAAAAGCTACGGATCGCGGAAGCCGCGGGTGTCGAACCGCTGTTCGAAAAGGATGCGGCGAACCTTGAAAAATGCTACGACGTTGTCGTCGAGGCAAGCGGTTCCGCATCGGGTTTTTCTGCCGCTGCGAGAATGGTGCGTCCGCGGGGCACTATCGTCCTGAAATCAACGTTCCACGGATCGCCGGAATGGCCGGCAGCACAGATCGTGGTCGACGAGATCACGGTCGTCGGCTCAAGATGCGGCAGATTTCGGCCGGCTATCGAACTTCTTGGAAGCCGAAAGGTGGATGTCCTTCCGCTTGTCAGCGAGGAAATGCCGCTTGATGACGGGATCCGGGCGTTCCGGCGGGCATCGGAGAAGGGCGTCCTAAAGGTTGTACTGCGTATGCATCGGTGATTCTAGGCATTGATCGGCGATCTGGTTTCGGTTCCAACATTTTGGCGGGCTCGAACATCAAACCGCTACAAGAATTTCGTGGAACGCCCGCGGCAGCACGCCAGGGCAAACAGCGTTAAGAAAAATCTAGGGTCACGAAAGGCTATTTTGCTATAATTTTGACCTAAAACAACGAGAACCCCCTGTCTCGAAACCCGGGAGCGGCATTTATGAACCAAATCAAGAGATCTTATGGTCTTGCCGGAATGGCAGCGACCCTTTATTCGGTTCTCCTACTTTCCTTTTCAACATTTGCTCAACCGCCTGCGGATCAAGGTGACAAGAAACAGCCGATCGTGACCCCGCGGCAGCTTTCGCTGACATTTGCCGAGGTGACCAAAAAGGTCGAGCCGGCCGTAGTAAGCATCGATGCGAAGGGACGGATGCCCGAGGTCGCCCGCCGCGGCTCCGGCCAGAACGCCCCCGGCGATCTCCTCGATTTCCTGAATCGACAGATCCCTCGCCGCCCGTCTTATTCGATCGGCAGCGGCTTCATCGTCGATAAGAAAGGCTACATCCTGACGAACGCGCATGTCGTGGAAGATTCGGCGAAGATCACCGTCAAGCTCAATTCGGGCGAAGAGTACCAGGCCCGCGTGATCGGAGTCGATAACGAGACGGACATCGCTGTACTCAAGATCGATCCGACTCGCGACCTGCCTGTCGCAAAGCTGGGCGATTCCGAGAATGTGCAGGTCGGTGATTGGGTCCTGGCGATCGGTTCGCCGTTCGGGCTGAGCCGCACGGTCACTGCCGGCATCATTTCGCAAACCCAAAGGTCGACGCCCGGGGCGACCCTTTTCCAGCGTTTCATCCAGACAGACGCCGCGATCAACCGCGGCAACTCCGGCGGCCCGCTGGTGAATATGGACGGCGAGGTGATCGGGGTCAATTCACAGATCGCGACCTCGAACGGCGATTATAACGGCATCGGCTTTGCCCTTCCGTCGACGGACGCCGGCTATGTATTCGATCAGATCCTCAAGAGCGGGCGTGTCCGGCGCGGCTTCCTGGGTGTGACGCTTGAATCGGTCGGGCCCGAGTTCGCAAAGGTCTATGGGATGCGGGAAGCGAAAGGGGCGATCGTTATGGAGATCGTCCGGGCGTCGAGGAGTGCGGCATTCGAGGCGGGTTTGAGATCCGGGGACGTCATCGTCGAATTCGACGGGAAACCGGTCGAGAACGCTCAGGACCTTATTGCCAAGGTGGCGGGCACGCCGCCGGACAGGTCGGTCGCCGTGAATTACCTTCGCGAGACGGGGCCGAATCTAGAACGACGAACGGCCACCTTAAAGCTTGGCGAGCGGCCGCCCGGCGGCCGGGGCGATGAGGACGAACCGGTCCCGGTCCGACTTCCGGTCGACCGAAAAGGCGAGGAGGCAAAACCTTTCGGCATGACCCTGAGCGACGTCACGCCGGAGATGGCTGCGACCTATAGACTCGTCGGCCATAAAGGTGCGATCGTCCAGGACATTAATCCCGAAAGCTTCATCGCCGATGTCAAGGCTTGGACCGGCGGCCAGGCGATCGGCGAAGGGGACCTGATCGTGCGGATCAACCGTCTCCCGGTCGATGATGTCAAGGCATTCACGGCCATCGTCAGCAACCTGAAGCCGGGCGATGCCGTCGTCCTTAATGTCCTCAGCCTCGACCCGCGGTCGCGTACCGCAAACCCGAAAATAGTCCAGTTCACCGTCCAGTAAACGCGTCGGCCGGGCCACCGGCCGACATCCGCATTATTTCACTCCATGGCCGCCCGATCTCGTTTGCGGCCGTTTCGAACGGCCCCCCAATTTTGGGCCGGCGGGGGTATTGTTCTAGAATTTATTCATTCAGTCTTAGAAACACACAGGAGAATATGGCAAAGGCAAAAGAGGCAAAGGCCAGGAAGACCTCGGTCAAAACCTACAACAATTACATCGGCGGCGAGTGGGTAAAAAGCTCGTCCGGAGAATGGTTCGATAACGTAAACCCCGCGGACACAACAGATATCGTCGGGCGTTTCCCGAGATCGAATGCGGATGACGTCGACAGGGCCGTCGAAGCGGCGAAGAACGCGGCCGTTAAATGGCGGCAGACACCGGCCCCTAAACGTGCCGAGCTGCTTTTCACGCTCGCCGAGATCCTTCGCGACAACAAGCAACGGTACACCGAAGAGATGACCCGCGAGATGGGCAAGGTCGTGAAGGAAGCGGGCGGTGACGTTCAGGAAGCGATCGACTGCACCTACTACACTGCGGGCGAGGGAAGACGGCTTCACGGCTTCACGACGCCGGCGGAAATGAAGAACAAATTCGCGATGTGCGTCCGCCAGCCGGTCGGACTTTGCGGACTGATCACGCCGTTCAATTTCCCGATGGCGATCCCTTCGTGGAAACTGATCCCGGCCCTCGTCTGCGGTAATACCGTTGTGATCAAATCGGGCGAGGACGTCCCACTCTCGGCACTGAATCTTGTAAAAGCGTGCGAGCAGGCGGGCATACCGAAAGGCGTCGTCAATCTCGTTAACGGTTTCGGCGATGCCGGAGCGGCCCTTGTTGAACACAAGGACGTCCGACTGATCTCGTTCACCGGTTCCACCAAGACCGGCGGTTACATCGCAGAGCAATGCGCCCGCGACAACAAGATCGTCTCGCTTGAGATGGGCGGAAAGAACGCGATCATTGTGATGGATGATGCCGACATCGATAACGCCGTCGAAGGTTCGCTTTGGGGGGCATTCGGCACCAGCGGACAGCGATGCACCGCATCGTCGCGGCTCGTCGTTCACAAGAAGGTTTACAAGAAGTTCGTCGATAAGCTTGCGGAACGCGCCAAAGGACTCCGCGTGGGCAACGGGCTTGACCCGAAAACCGATGTCGGTCCGGTCATCCACGAGGATGCGATGCAGAAGATCCAGGGCTACATCGAGATCGGCAAGAAAGTTGACAAGGCGAAGCTGGTCACGGGTGGAAACCGCCTGACCAAAGGCGATCACGGAAAAGGCTGGTTCATCGAACCAACCGTGTTCGCGGACGTAAAGCCGGGCATGCGTATCGAGCAGGAAGAGATCTTCGGCCCGGTAACGTCGGTCGTTCCTTTTGCGACGCTTGATGAGGCTATCGAGATCGTTAACGGAGTCAAATACGGCCTCTCATCGGCGATCTATACCCAGGACGTGAACAAAGCGTTCTACGCGATGCAGGAACTATACACCGGCATTTGTTATGTTAATTCGGCGACCATCGGGGCCGAGGTTCATTTACCCTTCGGCGGAACCAAAGCAACCGGCAACGGGCACCGCGAGGCCGGCACTCAGGTCCTCGACATCTTTAGCGAGTGGAAGGCCCTGTATGTCGATTACAGCGGAAAGCTCCAAAAGGCCCAGATCGATGAAGTAGAGATCTAACGAAGGAGACCTTTGAAGGAAGAGAGGCCGCCTGTATTAGACGGCCTCTTTATTCTTGTCGTTCAAATCGTCTTTTCGGTGCTTTAGTTTCCTGCAAGATCGGCTTCGATCCTGGCCATGAGGCGTGGGTCGTCGGGTGTGACGTCGGG
Source organism: Chloracidobacterium sp. (assembly GCA_016716365.1). Lineage (GTDB taxonomy): Bacteria > Acidobacteriota > Blastocatellia > Pyrinomonadales > Pyrinomonadaceae > OLB17. Next base: position 987,015 of record JADJWM010000017.1, read on the forward strand.
GGCGTAGCGGGCGACCACTTCGCCCTCTTTGCTGACGAGAAATTTTTCAAAATTCCAAAGTACGTCCGTCGGGTCTACTCGCGTGTGGCCGAAGTTGCGGAGGCGTTCTTCCATTCCTTCGCCGTTGCTGATATCGGTTTCAGGATGCGATCCGATCAGGCTCGCGTAAAGCGGGTGACGGTTTTCGAGGATGCCGACCTTTGAGAACATGGGGAACTGTACGCCATAGTTGGACGAACAGAATTCCTTGATCTCTTCTTCGGTGCCGGGTTCCTGTCCTTTGAAATCGTTCGACGGGAACGCCAGAACCTCAAAACCACGATCGCGATAATTTTCGTAGAGCCTTTCGAGGCCTTCGTATTGCGGCGTCAGGCCGCATGCGGATGCGACGTTCACTATCAAAAGAGTCTTGCCTTTGTACTGACCAAGATCGGTTTCCTGCCCCTCGATCGTTTTGACGGGAATTTCATAGAGTTCATTCGCCATAATTTTTATTGGATATTTGGATTTTCTTCGATCGGGTTGATTTCATCAAGCCGCTATGGTGCTTATTTAGACTCAGGATCACAATTTAACGTTTCGCTGTATGCCTTGTTAAAAAACAGATATTATATTCGACTGTCTCGTAATTGCAGGCGAAGCATTGCCTGAAACCCGCCGGCGGCGATTGTACGGGGTAGTTCATCATTTCCTACCGGTCAAAGTATAATATCCACGCTCAAGATGAATTCGTATATTAGAGCTGTTACTTCGCTGGACAAGGATAATGTTGCCCGCATGCTTGACGGAAACGCGAAGTGGCTCACTTGGGCCGAGCCTTCGGGTAAAAATGCATTGCATTACCTCTGCGGTGTCGGGCCGTCGGAAGATCCGGAAAAAGCTTATGCGTCGTTGGCGATCTTGAAATTGCTGCTAAAGCGTGGAATGGACATCAACTCTGTCCATCGCATCGATGACAAGAATTGCAATTTCTTCCCGGCGACGCCGCTCTGGTACGCCTATACGCGCGGCCGCAACGAAAAGCTCTACAAGTATCTTCTGAAACGAGGAGCGGACCCTAGCAACTGCTGGTGGGCGATCGCATGGTACGACGACGTCGCGGCCGGGAAGCTGTGGCAGAGGCACGGCGCGAAGGTCGATGAAAAGCCAAGCTTGAACGAACTCTTTCTCGGCTCGTTTCAGTGGCGAAAATATAAGTTTGCAGATTGGGTGCTTGCCGAGGGCGCCGATGTGAATGTTCCCGGTCCTAAAGCCTTGACCGCGCTGATGCTTGCGGTCAAACGTAAGGATGAGGACGCGATCAAGTTTCTAATAGAACGCGGTGCGGACCCCGACAAAACCAATGACGAGGGAATTTCGGCACGTATGATCGCCGAACGAACTGGACCGAAGAGACTGTTGAACCTATTCTAGATCCTCTGCATATTGCAGGACGCCCTTTTTCACAGAATGACATTCGAAATAGCGATCGTACTGCTGGTACTTCTGACAGCGGCTTTCCTGTTTATTACCGAAAAGCTGCGCGTCGACCTGGTCGCGCTGATCGTAATGTCGATACTGCTTCTGACCGGGATCATTACGCCGGCCCAGGGCCTGGCCGGGTTCAGCAACAGCGCAACACTGACCGTGGGCGCGATGTTCGTACTGAGCACAGGCCTTTTCCGCACCGGGGCGGTTGATTTTCTTGGCGACATCACAACCAGGGTCTTTAAGCGGGGTTACTGGCAGGGCATTGTCGCGGTAATGGTCATCGTGGGTTTCCTGTCGGCGTTCATCAACAATACGCCGGTGATCGCGATCTTTCTCCCGATCCTCCTCGCGCTTTCGCGGGAAACGGGGATCAGCGCCTCCAAGATCCTGATGCCGGTCTCGTTCGCATCGATGTTCGGCGGTGTCTGCACGCTGATCGGAACTTCGACGAACATCCTCGTCAGCTCGATCGCCGAGAAGAACGGTATCCGCTCCTTTACAATGTTCGAGTTTGCTCCGCTCGGGCTGATGATGTTTCTGTTGGGCACGGTCTACCTTCTCGTTGCGGGCATCAGGCTCATTCCTGACCGCCGGGGCGAGGGCGATCTGGTCGATCAATTCAGGCTGAGCGAATACCTGACCGAGGTCGTCATCATGCCTGGAGGGCTTTCGGTCGGAAAGAAGATCCGCGATGCACCGCTTGTCCACGACCTTGACCTTACGATCCTGAAGATCGAACGGGAAGGCGAGGTTATTCAGCTTCCCGGGCCCGAGGAGGTGCTCGAGGCAAACGACGTCCTTCTCCTGCGTTGCGACATCGAAAAGATCCAGGCCCTGCAAAGCAGGCAGGGTGTTCAATTCAAGGGCCAAACCAAATGGGGTGAAAGCGACCTGTCCAAAGGCGAACAGCGGCTGCTGGAAGCGGTCATCGAGCCGAACTCGAACCTGATCGCCAGCACCCTGCAGAAAGCGAATTTTCGTGAACGGTATGGTGCCACGGTGCTTGCGATCCGCCACGGCTCGCGTCTTCTGCGTGAACGGCTGTCGGACACGACGCTTAAGGGCGGCGATGTGCTGCTGGTAGAGATCGAAAGAGGCCGGATACCCGCATTCCGGCGGAGCGGCGAATTCATCGTAACCTCGGAGATGGACCCGACGCTTTACCGGGGCGACAAAGCGCTTTTTGCCGTTGCCATCGTTGCCGCGGTCGTCCTGGCGGCTGCGTTAAATGTCATACCGATCGTCGCGGCCGCGGTGATCGGTGCGACGGCCATGGTCCTCGTCGGCTGCCTCAACCTAGAGGAGGCTTACACGGCCATCGAGTGGAAGATCATTTTCCTGCTTGCCGGGGTCCTCTCGCTCGGGGCCGCATTGGAGGAGTCCGGAGCCGCCCGTCTGATGTCGGCCAGCCTTTTGACCTACGTCGGGGTGTTCGGGCCGATAGCTCTGACCTCCGCTTTCTATATCATCACATCGCTTCTTACCGAGACGATGTCGAACAACGCAACCGCGGCCCTGCTCGCCCCGATCGCGATCGCGACCGCACAGACGCTCGGTGTCGATCCGGTGCCCTTCCTGATGGCGATAACGTTCGCGGCTTCGGCGAGCTTTATGACCCCCGTCGGATATCAAACAAACACGATGATCTACGGCCCCGGACAGTATCGCTTTTTCGATTTCGTCAAGGTCGGGACACCCCTGAACATCATGTTCTGGATCCTTGCGACGGTTATGATACCGATGATCTGGTCGTATTGAGGGAACGGCGGCCGGTTTAGGGACCGGCAGGCACGGCCGCGGTCTCGCACCTTTTCTTGATCACGGCAAGAAGCCGATCCTGGAAGTCCTCGAGGATGATATCCCCCCAGAATTTGCCGTAGAAATTCACTTTCGACGTTAGCCGGTAGTTGGTTGCGAGTGTCAGGCGAACACGTCCATCGCCGGCATCGGCAAGCCGATAGGCGGCGTCGACGAAGTTGAAGTAATTGCCGGTGAGCACGTGCTGGTCGAAGACCCGCGGGCCTATCGTGTGCGGATCGACGATCGTGGTGAATGCGACATGCCGGTTCGGTTCGAATTCCGTAAGCGTTTCAACGAACCTGAGCCCGCCCTGAAAGTTCCCGAACCTGGTCGCACCTTTTTCCTTGGCCGTCACTTCGGCATAGAGCGGCCTTGGGATGCCGAGCCGGTTAAAGATTCCGGGGTTATATTCGTCGTCGCCGATCTCCGGAACTTCGACGATGTTGCCCCAGATCACGTCCGGGCTCGCCGCGATCACGATCTCGCTCTCGACCGTATATGTTTCGGACGGGCTTTTCACCAGTTCTTCGACCGGAGCGATCAAGAACGGAAGCGCCGCAAAGGCCATCAGCTTGTTCCGGCTCTTGTGGATCATCACCAGGCGAACGATCAGCGCCGCGACCGTCGCCAATACGAAGAACGGGGCGGCCAGGACAAGCAGGCAAAGCACCTCTTCCAATCCTGTCAGCATCGCCGTTACAAAAAACGTAAGGATCGTCAGCCAGGGAATGAAGATGATGTTCCGGTAAGAGCGGATCTGGTCGTTACTGGCAAAGACAAGCGGAATTACGCCGAGGACAGCAGGTATCAGGAACAGGTATGTGATCGACGCCATCGTGGCCGTCTCGCCAAAAACCAGGCGTGTGACCACGCCGTAAGCGGCCCCGATCAGTATGCCGATGGCCAACAGGCCCCACTTTTGAACGATCGTCCTCATGGGTTTGCTAAGGTGCCCACTACTTTACACCAAAATCCCCGGCAGCGGGATAATTTCATGCTTACGTCGGATCACCGAACAAAATGACCTGACTCGACGGGTGGGATGAATATCGGGCTTATCGGATTTTCCCTTCACACAAAACCGACTTATAATTTTCGATTGGTCTGGAATTGTAAAAACGTTTAATTATCAGGAGTCATTTGAATGAAGATCGGATTACCGAAAGAGATAAAGGACAACGAATATAGGGTTGGTTTGACACCGGCGGGCGTGCATGCACTTGTCGCAGCTGGGCACGAATTGTACGTCCAAAGGACGGCAGGCGATGGGTCGGGCTTCTCCGACGAGCAATATGAACGGGCCGGGGCGAAGATACTCGATACGGCCGATGAGATCTGGCAGACGGGCGACATGATCGTTAAGGTCAAGGAACCGATCGCACCGGAATACCCGCGGATGCGCGAGGACCAGCTGCTTTTCACCTATCTGCACCTGGCTCCCGAGTTCGAATTGACCAAGCAGATGATGGAACGGAAGGTCACCGGCGTTGCTTATGAGACGATCACCGACAAACAGGGCCGGTTGCCGCTTCTGACGCCTATGTCGGAGGTTGCCGGCCGCATGTCGGTCCAGGTCGGAGCCACCTATCTCGAAAAGATGAACGGCGGCCGCGGCATCCTGCTCGGCGGCGTTCCGGGCGTCCCGTCGGCTAACGTTGTGATCATAGGCGGCGGCGTCGTCGGGACCGAAGCGGCAAAAATGGCCGTCGGCCTTGGGGCGAAGGTAACGATAATCGACCGGAACCTGGACAGGCTTCGCCAGCTTGACGATATCTTTCTGTCGAAGGTCCAGACGCTTGCATCTTCACCCTACGCGATCGAGGAGGCCATTTCGCATGCCGATCTCGTGATCGGGGCCGTACTTGTTGTCGGCGCGGCCGCACCGAAGCTGGTCACCCGGAAGATGCTCCATCTGATCCCGAACGGGGCGGTACTTGTCGATGTCGCTGTTGACCAGGGCGGATGTTTCGAGACGACGCACGCGACTACGCATTCGAACCCGACCTATTATGAAGAGGGCGTGCTTCATTATTGTGTCGCGAACATGCCCGGCGCGGTTCCGCGTACTTCGACCTTCGCTCTTACGAACGCGACACTTCCGTACGCGCTCGACCTCGCGAACAAGGGATTCGAGGCGGCGATCAAGGACGATCCCGGCCTTGCCGAAGGCGTAAATACCTATGCCGGCAAGCTGACGTACGAGGCGGTCGCAGAGTCGCAAAACCTTGAGCATACTCCACTTAGCTCGCTGATCGACCTTAAGAGCGCGTCGGCCGGCTAGAGTCGTAAGCAGTTGAATTCATGCCCGCAGGGCCAGCCGAAAAAGAGGGATCAGGCAGTCGCACTGTCCTTTCGGCGGGTCCGCGGGCTTTGCTGTCGCGGAGGCCGTGCGGCGAAACCGAACGGGTCCGAGTGCCAGATCCGTGATATAATCCGGCATTCGCTTACTTTTCGATTTAACTTAAGCCGCAATGCAGCCTGAACGCGTTGAAAAAGTTAAGTCATTACTCGCGTCGGCCCTTTCAAAACCGCCGGCCGAGCGTGAGGCATTCCTCAACAACGCCTGTTCCGGGGATCCCAGCCTGCGGCTCGATATCGACAGGTATCTCAGCAAGGGCGATGAGACCCAGCGGTTTTTCTATCACGCAAACACCGTCCCGAACGTCCAGATCTCGCAGGAGTCACCATCTGCTCAGGCCACCGTCCAGATCCCTGCGGACCCGCGGATAGGCCAGCAATTTGGCAAATATATCGTCCGCAACCGCGTTGCAGAAGGCGGAATGGGCATCGTTTACACCGCTCTCGATACCCAGCTCGGCCGCGAGGTCGCGCTCAAGATCCTGCCCGAATATTTTTCCCGGGACCGCGAACGGCTCTCGCGTTTCCATCGAGAAGCCAGGGCAACATCGCTCCTCAACCACCCAAACATCGTCACGGTCTTTGAGATCGGCCAATTCGAAAATTGCGAATATATCGTCACCGAATTCATCGAGGGCCAGACCCTGCGCGACCTGATCCGGCGCGGAAATATTCCGTTCGTCGAGATGCTGAAGATAGCGTTACAGGTGGCCGGAGCTCTTTCGGCGGCCCACAAGGCGGGCATTATCCACCGCGACATCAAGCCGGAAAATGTGATGATCCGGCCGGACGGCTACGTGAAAGTGCTCGATTTTGGCCTCGCAAAACTGACCGACGCGACCCAGCGAACGTCATCGGGCGGGTTCGATATCGCCCCGAGCGGGATCAGCCATACCGTCCCCGGAATGATCATGGGCACCGTCTCATACATGTCGCCGGAGCAGGCGGAGGGGATGGAGACCGACGCTCGTACAGACATTTGGGCACTCGGTGTAATGCTCTACGAAATGGTCTCGGGCAAACTCCCTTTCAAGGGGCCTACGCCGAGCCATACGATCGTTGCGATCCTCGAGCAGGAACCGCCGCCGCTTGAAAATGCGCCGCCCGAGATGAAGCAGATCATCACGACGGCGCTACAAAAGGACAGGGAACTGCGTTACCAGAATGCCGAGGCGATGTCGCGGGCGCTGGATGAACTAAAGCACCGGCTCGGGTATATCAGCGACAAGAACATCACGGGGCCGGCCCCTACCGCCCGGAGTATCGCGGCCGTTCGCGAACGTCCGGCCCCCAGCCCTTATCGGAAGCTCTTATGGCTGGTGCCGGCGGCTTTTGTACTTTTACTGATCGGGTCGGTCGGTATCTATGCCGTGGTTTCCTGGCTGATCGATTCGCGGTCCGATAACCCCGGATTCCTGCCGGCGGCAAATTCGGCGACACCTATTCCCGAAGAGACGATTGTGCCGCTCCCGACGCCGGCAGCGACCGCACCGGAAGCGGATCCCGCTTCGATCTATGTCGAGCCGATCCCGCCGGAACAAGACCCTCCCGGCGGAAGTTCGGAGTCGGAGAACGGGCCGGTGACGCCAACGTCGCCGAGACGGCCGCCGGTGCGGCCCACGCCGCGGCCTCAGCCCCGAAGGACCCCGGTGAAAAAACCGAAGCCGACGCAAGACCCGAACTGCGTGTTCACGAATACCTGCAAGTAGTGCAAAATTCACTCGGTCAATACGTCGACGGAATAAACAGACGATCCGGGCTGGTTCGGGGCATTTTGACTATGCGTTTTGTTCAAACATCAGGATTGGCGGCATTCGTGATCACGGCCGTGCTCTTTTTCGGCGGCCTGATGCCGATCTACGCCCAGCCCCAGGATGAGCTCACCTATCCCGAGTTGAACACCGCACTGCAGACCCGGCTCCCGAATCAATCGTTCCGCAACAAAACGGAGCTTATTAGCTGGCTGATAACCCAGATCCGTCGGCGAAAGATGGATAAGCCGCTTACAAAGGATCGTGAAGACGACCTTCGACAGGCCGGAGCGACCGATGAACTGATCGCCGTCGTCAGATCAAATTCGCCGCCGGTGGCCGTTCCCACGCCGACGCCCGTTCCGACCCCGGCGGTCGTGGATCTCGGCGAGCTTCTTTCACGTGCGGTCGATCTTGTGCGCCCCGAATACACGGATGCCGCACGTCAGGCCGGAACGGCCGGCGAGGTCAAGCTCGCACTAGAACTCGACGAAACCGGTGCGGTCACTTCGGTCACGCCGCTGACGGTTCTGCCCCACGGCCTCACCGATCAGGCGGTGAGTGCAGCTCGCCGGACGCGGTTTCGGCCGGCACAATTCAACGGTCGCCCGGCACGCGGACGGGGCGTCATGACCTACAATTTCAGGATCAACGTGGTCAATACCTCGGCCGTGCTGGCGGCGGCTGACCAGCTTCGGGCCGAAAAGGACTGTGACCGGGCGATCGTCGCGTACAACCAGGTCATCGGCGTCGATGCCTCGAACGCTGGTGCGATGTTCGGCCGCGGAACCTGTTACCTGATGAAGGGCGACTTCGATCGTGCCCTAGCCGATCTTGCCAAAGCGGCCGAATTTGATCCACAGGGAACTCAAAGCCATATCAACCTTGCGATCGTCCGCGATTTCAAGGGCGATATCGCCGGTGCGGCCTCGGCGTATTCCAGGGCGCTTGCGATCAGCCCGGACCTCGACAGACAGCCGCTGTTCACGTGCCTCTTCATCGACCGGCCCGGCCTGACGCCCGAAAGCGCGCGGTCCGCCGCGGGCGGGATCATCAATGCCTGCACCCGCGAGCTTCGATCGGCCGAGGGGCCGCTCGCCGGCCTTATTCAATATAAACGCGGGATCGGCCACCGGCTCAGGGCCGATTATGACAAGGCCATCGCTGATCTCGTTCAGGTAAAGCGTACGAACCCGAATTTTTCGGCCGTCAATTCCCAGCTCCAGATCGTTTACAACAGCCGGGGCCTCGAAGCTTTCAACAAGAAAAATTATAGGCAGGCGTTTGACGATGTGACGCTTGCAATACAGGCCGATCCGCAGAATCCTACTCCATACATCAACCGGTGCGCGATAAATCTTTACGCGTGGAAGCAATACAGCGAGGCGGTCAACGACTGTACCGCGGCGATACGGCTGACCGACCGTTCTTCGACCGCCTACAGCCACCGCGGGTATGCCTACGAGATGCTCAATAACCGCAATGAAGCGATCGCCGATTACCGAAAGGCCCTCGATATCGATCCGCGGAACGAGGCCGCCCGCACGAATCTCGCACGGCTCGATCCGCGTCCACCCACAATGAGGGACAATCGTTGAGGGACTGAATTGACCGCCCTCCCGCTGAACTTCTTGCAAACCATTCTCGCCGCGTAATACACTAACTAGTTTGCCTATGTACGAATTCGCGGTAACACCGGCAGTCACTCAGCTGCGGCGCCCGGGCGTGATCATCACGGGCGTCGAGCCGGACGGCCTCGCCGCCGAACTCGGCCTGTGCCCGGACGACCGGATCGTCAAGGTCAACGGCCGTCAGGTCCGCGATTATCTCGATTTCCGCTTTCAGACGGCCGGCGAGACGGAACTGACGTTTCGCGTCAAAAAGCCAGACGGCGAGACGATCGATATAGAGTTCGACCGGGACGAGGGCGAGGATCTCGGGCTGGACTTCGAGCAGATCGTTCCCCGTCAATGTGCCAACGAATGCCTTTTCTGCTTCTGCAAGGGCAACCCGGCTGATGCACGCCCGTCGCTTTTTGTTCGCGACGAGGACATCCGGCTCTCGTTCCTTTACGGAAATTACACGACCCTAACTTCGGTCACGGACGACGAGATGAAACGTATCGTCGAGCAGCGGCTGACGCCTCAGTATGTTTCGGTCCATGCGACCGATCTTGCGACCAGGGCGCGGCTTTTGGGCGTTTCCGAAGAGCGGGCCGATATTTCCTTAAAGCTGAAACACCTCCTTGATAACGATATCGAGATCCATGCTCAGGTCGTTCTTTGCCCGGGGATAAACGACGGTCCGGTCCTTGAAAAAACTCTTACGGACCTTTCGTCCCTTCATCCGAAGGTCATCAGCACGGCGATCGTCCCCGTTGCCCTGACGCGTTATAACAATGACGAACGCCTGACGCACGTCACGCCCGAATTCTGCCGTTCCACGATCAAGCAGGTCGAAAAAATGCAGAAGAATTTCCGCCGCGACTTGGGAACGACGTTCGCCTTTCTCGGCGATGAGATCTATTTGAAGGCCGGTTTAGATGTGCCGGGGCGGCGGCATTACGGCAACTATCCGCAGATCGAAGACGGCGTCGGCATGATCCGGAGTTTCTTGAACGCGTTTGAAAACCTCCTGGCCGGCGTGGCCCGTGAGGGGCAAAAAAGGGAAGCGATCGGCCTTGCCCGCCAGTATTTCAGGAACGTGCGGACGCATCCCGACGCCCGGGTCCCCGAACCTCCCGCCGGGGTCATATCCGCCACGCGACGCATTAAAAGCAGATCCGGCTCTATCCTGACCGGGGAGATGTTCGCACCGATCCTATCCGAACAGATCGGCCGCTACAATGAGGCGGCCCGAAGAAATTATAAGGTCGTTGCGGTCCCGAACACATACTTCGGTGGGGACGTGGCCGTGGCCGGCCTTTTGACCGGCCAGGATTATTTGGGGGTGATGGACGAGATTGAAGGTGAGGTTGTTATTATCCCGCAGCACACGATCAAGTCTGATGAGCCGATCCTGCTGGACGGAATGTCGTTCGAAGAACTGCGTTCAAAATTTCCGGTGCCGGTCGTGCCGCTCGACACCCAGGGCCTGATCGATCATCTTGCCGCCTCTGCAGCCTAGTCCTAACCGGTCAGGCCCTCTTGCCATGGAACTTCGGGATCAGTTCCGCTTAAAGTTGTAGATGATCACTCCCGTGACCTTTACCGGCACCTTCGACAAAAGGGTCGGCGTGAACCTCGCATTCATTGCTGCCCTTTCGGCCGCCGTCCGCAGGAACGGATGACCCTTAGCGGCCCTGGCCGATAACACATTTCCCTTTTCATCGATCGTAACCTGCACGGTCACTTCGCCTTCGATCCCGACACTCAATGCATGGGGTGGATAGGGCGGCTTCGGCAGATGGACCGCGCGCCCGTTCGCGACGCCTATCGAGATCGGCCTTGTCGGCGGGGGCGGTATTGTCTTCACCGGCGGCGGTTTGGGCGTCTCCACGTTCACCGACGTTGGATCGGGCCCGGTGGATGAGCCGGTCGTGCCTGTCGAACCTCCGCTGCCCGTTCGGCCTTCAACCGAGCCGCGGCCGAGAGTCTCAGTCGCACCCGGGTCAATGATGAAGTCTCCTGCCGGCCTCGAAAGCGACGTCGACCTTTCCGTCGAAATGGTGTCGGGAACGGTGGCGGCGTCTCGTCACTTGGGCGATATTCTCATTTCGGACGGGCAGTTCGCTGGCCGGCGTCGACGCCGGCTGACGGACGTCGTTCTGCCTTGCCTCTTCAGGCAGCTCGGCCGTGATGGGAGCGACCATCCTCGCCATATCGAATTCGTGATCGCCGATCGAGATATCGGCCGCATAAAGGCTGAGAACGACGGCTGTCGTAAAAAGCGTCAGGACCACGAGGCTGGAAATAATAAAGTAACGGCTGCGGCCTTCGGATCCGGTTTCCCTCGTATTGGATACGATCAGTTTTTCAAACATCGGAATTTCCTCCTCCAAACTGTTCCGGTGCCAACCGTTCAGTTTCTTAGACACCCGATCGAAGGAAATGTTCCCGCCGCCGCGAACGGGCCGGTGCAATTGGCCGATCCGGCTTAGTCCGAATTTAAGGGAATGTTGTCGCCGGAACGGCGGAGTTACTGGAAACGCCGGACTAAAATGACGCCCGCCGTGATAAGCAGGATCCCGACGACCTTCGGAAGATTGATCGGTCGGACCTCGACACCGAAAAGGCCGAAGTGGTCAATGGCGAGAGTTGCCGCCATCTGGCCTGCGATGATAAGGCTGAAGGTCATTGCGACACCGAGACGCGGGATCAGCGCGACGGAGGCGGCGACGAAGAAAGCGCCCATCAGTCCCCCGGACCACGCGATCGCCGGAGCTTCGCGGGCCGCGGAAAGATTCCACGGCGGAATGCCCGCCAGAAGGAGGTAAACGAAAAGGGCGAGGGTCCCGATCATGAATGAAATGAACGCCGCGAGCACCGGGCTTTCGACGACCATCGCCATCCGGTTGTTAGCGGCACCCTGGGCAGGAACCAGGACTCCCGCGATCAACGCGATCAGGATGAAGAAATAGGTGTTGGACATCGGATTCTTAGAATTTGTCCGTGAAGCAGCCAGCTTGCGACCGCCGCCCGAAACAGAAAGGTCCGAGCAAGGAGAAGCCTGAACGCCGATCAGTATTCGATCTTGTCGGGCTTACGCTCCCAATCGTCGAAAACGGCAAGGCCGTCCGCCCGCAAAAGGATCGAGACGGGGATCTTCCTATTGCCGAGCTCGGTGCTGCAAAGCTCTTCGTAAATGTGAGCATCGTCGAAACCGGCGGCGGCAGCGTCATTACGGTCGCAGGCAATATATAGACGTTCGGCACGCGACCAGTAGATCGCACCCAGGCACATCGGGCACGGCTCGCACGTCGCGTAGATAAGGCAGCCTTCAAGCCGGAAAGAGTCTAGCTTTTCGCATGCTCTTCTGATCGCCACGATCTCGGCATGCGCCGTCGGATCATTCGTCGAGCTCACCGCATTAACGCCCTCGGCTATCAGCCGGCCGTCCTTAGCGATAACGCAGCCGAATGGCCCGCCGACGTTGCCTTCAACACCCTGCCGGGCAAGTTCGATAGCGCGCCGCATGAACTCGACGTCGGTGCTCATTTCGGCGACACCTTGATCTCAAACAGGCGGGTCCAGTTTTTTCCGGTCACGAAGATCCTTTTTGTCGCGGGGTCATAGGCGATCCCGTTCAGCACATCGGCCCTATTGTTCTTCTTCCGCTCGTCCGCCACGATCTTTTCCAGATCTATCTTTCCCGTCAGCTTGCCCGTCGCGGGGTCGATCTTCATTATCCACCCCGATTGCCACACATTGGCCCACAGTTCGCCGTCGATCATTTCCAGCTCATTGATGTCCATGAGCGGTTGGCCCCGTTCGTTGTTGACCGTTATCGTGCGAACGGTCGTGAAAGTCTCCGGATCGACGAACCGTATCACGTGGGTGCCGTCACTCATTATCAAATGGGTCCCGTCGTGCGTCAGGCCCCAGCCCTCTCCCGAATAACGGACCTCTCGAAGAAGCTTGAAATCCGCAAGGTTGTAAACGAACGCGGTGCGTTCCTGCCACGTCAACTGATAGACCTTATCGCCAAGGATGGCGATCCCCTCGCCGAAGAATTCGGGCGGGACGTCATATTTTTGGACGACCTTACCGGTTTCGATATCAACTTTCCGCAGCGACGAATAGAAATCATCACCGCGGGCGGGCTTCCCTCCGGTACCTTCGTACAGGAACCCGTTCAGGAAGACGAGGCCCTGCGTAAACGCTCGCGGATCGTGCGGATAGGCCTTGACCACGTCGACCGCGAAGGCCGGGACCTCGGTCTGCCGCGTCGAAGAATTGTTCCCGGCCGAATTATTGGCCGTCATATTTGACCGGCGGGTGTTCGCTTCGTTTCCGCACGAAAGCATGAAGATGATCAACGAAAAAACGAAATAGCTTCTCATGTGTCGCCTTACTTGCCGGCTGAGAGTTTCAGTGCCCTGTCGATTGCCGCTCTGAAGCCGTCAGGCGACAGCCGGACGACCTTGACGCCGTTGATGAAAATGGTCGGGGTTCCGCGGGCACCGTGTTTCACACCGTCTGCCATGTCCTTGCGCACCTCGGAGGCCGCTTTTTCGTCGCTCAAGTCTAACTCAAATTGCTTGACGTTCAAACCAAGTTCCTCCGCGTAACGCTTTAGCGAGGCCGCGTCCAGATCGTCCTGATTGCGGTACAAAATATCGATGTACTCAAAGTACTTGCCCTGCTGCCGCGCGGCGTTCGCCGCGAGCGCCGCCCGAAAGGCGTTCTCGTGAATGGACTCAAGCGGGAAATCGCGGACGACGAAATGCAGCTTTGCTCCATATTCGTTGATCAGCTTTTTCAGGATCGGATGTGTGCCGGCGCACGCCGAACACTGAAAATCGCTGAACATGATCATCGTCACAGGAGCACTCGGCGAGCCCCAGGCAGGATCGTCGTCAGCCGAAACCTTGTGGGCGACCGGCTCGGGATCGGCTAGGAGGATCCGTACAGCGTATTTCGTGAACAGCGAAGACCGGAAAGCGTTCTCGATCCTGGCCCTTTCCTCATCGGTGAAATCCTTAAGCTTATCCGTGATCTCCGCTGCTATCACATCGCTTGCCGCCTTGTTACGCGACTTCGCCTCGGCCTGGATCAGCGAAAGAAAGACGGCGTTTTCCAGGTCGACGCGGACGTGATCGATTATTTCGGCCCGGAGGTCGTAAATGTGCGGCGCGAACCGCGCATCGAACTGAGCCGCGGTGACCGACTTGCCGCCGGCGGTGAAAATGACGTCCGAGGGTTTCAGGTCAGCGGCATTGATGCTCTTTCCGACGGCGAAACCGTGACTTTTCTTCAACCGTTCAGTCAGGTCTTTTAAGGCATTTTCTTCCGAGTTCGACTTGAGATACGCAACGATCTGAAACCGTACCTGATCAAGTGTGCGGCCCTCAAACGCGGCCCGGTTCGCGTCATACGTTGACTTGATCAGCGCCTCGGTCGGGGCAGCTGCTTTCTGGGTTTCGGCGGCGAGTATTGCCTCTGCTGTCGACTTTTGGGCGGCCGCCTCCAGTTCCGCCAGCGTTTCGCGAATAAGGTCTGATAAGAGTCGAATACGTTCGGACGAGATGACCGCTTGCTGGCCTTGATATAGTTTTCGAGCCTCTTCGGGAAGCGCATCCGCCGTGAAGGTCATGCCGGTCGCAGTCGCGAGCGGGGTTTCACGAACCTGTCCGGTTCCGCCAGACACAAAGGCGGCGATCGACATTAAAAGAAGGATCGATCTCATAAGCACATTAACGAATCTAGCACAGGCCCATCGAAAATTCAGTTTCCGCCTGCGAGCGGATTTGATGAACGGTGTCCACGGATGGGATGCTTGTGCATCCAGGCTTAAACCGAGAATGAGAAGGTTATCCTCAAAGTTATTCCGATCCGAAGATACACCGGCGATCGCCCGATCACTGTTGGGGAAGCTTCTCGTCGTGCCCGGGCCGGCTGGCGAGCGGGTATCTGGGATGATCGTTGAGACGGAAGCCTACCTTGGTGTCACGGATCGGGCGGCACACAGCTACGGCGGCCGCCGCACCGCGAGAAACGAGATCACTTATGCCGTCGGCGGGCATGTTTACGTTTTCTTCGTTTACGGAATGTACCATCAACTCAATATCGTCACCGGCCCGCCGAACCACCCTCACGTCGTCCTTGTTCGAGGTGTCGAACCGGTCGAAGGTATTGATCTCATGCGCGAACGCCGTGCCACTGTGGCCTACAAGAACCTGACATCCGGGCCTGGCAAGCTTTGCGTCGCCTTCGGCATCGACCGGAGCTTCAATGGAAAAAAACTGTCGGGAAAAAGGATCTGGATCGAGGATTATCGAGATATCTCCGCGGCGGATATTGCGATCGGTCCGCGAATCGGGATCGACTACGCCGGTGAAGATGCCGGCAGGCCGTGGCGGTTCTGGATCCGGGG
This sequence comes from Chloracidobacterium sp., assembly GCA_016716365.1. GTDB lineage: Bacteria > Acidobacteriota > Blastocatellia > Pyrinomonadales > Pyrinomonadaceae > OLB17. The sequence goes on from JADJWM010000017.1 coordinate 1,002,428, forward strand.
TAATTCGTTCGTCAGCCGTCCGCGGATTGAAAGTCGCCCGGCCAAAGATGAGAATATTAGCTTATGAGAACAAAAGGCTTAGCACATTCGCCGACGGATTCTGAACTGCGCGTGCCTTCAACGGTTGCAGCGAAGTGCCGTGGCCCATTTAGAAGAATCCCTCCAAAACTGATATTTTGATAATTTATGACCGAAACCAAACCGAAAAGAGTTAAGCCCGACATTCGGGCCATTACAAGGCTCGTCCCGCCGAGCGGCAACCTGGTGCAGGGGCAGTCGGAGCTTCCGATCGATCCCCGATTGGCCGCCGAAGCGGCAGAGATCATCGCCGCCGGCCATAACCATTACGGCGGAAGCGAAGGTGACGCCAACTTAAGAAAAGCCGTTGCGGAAAAGATCGCGAAGTATAACCAGATCGAGGTCGATCCTGATGCACGCCCTTTCCAATTGATGGTGACGAATGGCGGGACAGGCGCCCTGATCGGTATTACCCAGTCTTATCTGCGGGGAAAGTCCGCTCTCGTTTTTGAACCTTACTATCCCTATCATCGCAGGATCCTGGAGGAGTTCGGCGGCAAGACCGAAGCTTTCGAGCTCGATGAGAATCTTGGTTTTGAAAAGGACGCCCTGCTCGCGCGATGCAAAGAGCTGAAAGACCGGCCCGACTATCCGCTTCGTGCGATCATCGTCTGCACGCCGGCGAATCCGACCGGCAAGGTGATGTCGCAGACAGAACTCGAGGCCGTCGCCGAAGTTGCCAAAGAACTCGATCTGCTCGTAATATCCGACGAGGTTTACGAGCATTACGTGACGGGTGAGAATCCGCACGTCCCGATCGCGTCACTGCCGGAGATGCGCGAGCGGACGATAACCGTCAATTCGTTCTCGAAATCGTGGAACATCTCCGGGTGGCGGCTGGGCTATTGTTATGGCAAGGGCGAGTTGATCGCGCCGATCAACAATGCGGCCAATGTGATCTACGTTTGCCCGGCGACGCCGCTTCAGGCCGCTCTTTCGAGGGTGCTGATGGCTGATTCGAATTACTATCCGAACCTACGCGACAAGTTCGACGAAAAGCGGCGGCGCTTTTCAGAGGGCATACGCGAACTCGGTTTCGACATCTATGATTCCGGGTCGGCATTCTATCTGTGGGCAAGGATCCCGGCCGATTTTACGGACGCGATCTCCTTTAACGAAATGCTGATGGAAAAGGCCGGCGTCGGGATGACCCCCGGAGCCGCATTCGCCGACACTGACGCATGGGACCCGTACGTGCGCATCTGCATCGCACGTGAAGATGCGATACTTGACGGCTCGCTGGAAAAACTGAAATCAGTCCTCTAACGGAAGTAGCGGGATGAGTCTAGCGGCAAAGTTAATTCATCTTATTTGGATAATAACGACGATCTATTCGGTATCGATATTTGCACAATCGACTGATCAAAAGAGGTCATCTAAGCCAAGTTTCGAGGGTCAGTGGATTTTGAAGAAAGTTCAGGCCATTTCGGGTAGTATCCTTCCGTTCCCCGGGCACGATACCAAACCAGACATTGAGATGCAGATCAGCTTGTCGGGTCTTGAACTTACGGTTAAGGAGACTGTGGACGGCCGGTCGCGAACGTCCAAATACTTCATTGACGGGCGTGGCGAGATAAACTCAGGTTTTACCTCGAACTTTACGTATGAATCGAAGACCCAATTAAAAGGCCGCAAGGTGAAATTTGAGAGATCAATGAACCCCTTTAAGGATACTGTGGTTTGGGAACTCTCCAAGGATGGAAAGAAACTGACGGTTGACTCGCCTAATGATGAGACCCTAGGCGAGTCTCGCCAACCGCAGGAATCTTTGAACGAGTATTGACGAGGTGATGTTTGGCTAAAAATAACAACAACTAGTCCGGAATGCGACAATCTTGTTCCCTTGCATTTGGCATAGGTTTCGCCTCACCGGTGGGCCGTTCCCACTGGCTGACTGGATCTTGCAGATTGGCGAAGGTTCGGGTCGGGTTTATTCCCAAAATTCATCACGCCTGCCCCGTTCGGTCAAAGTAAACATGAAACGGTTTGTAGTTACACTCATTTTAGGTTGTCTTCTCATTCCTGTTCTTTCGGTGCACGCCGACGAAGGCATGTGGACCTTCGACAATCCGCCGCTGAAGCAGTGGAAAGAGCGTTACAACTTCGAGCCGTCTAAGGAATGGCTTGATCGCGTTCGGCTTGCGTCGGTCAAGTTTCCCGGAGCGTCGGGCGTTTTCGTTTCGCCGAACGGGCTGATCGCGACGAATCATCACGTTGCGTCCGGCTTTATCGGGCGGCTCTCGAGCAAGGAACGCGACCTGCTGAAGAACGGATTTTACGCACCCACGCAGGCCGAAGAGCTGAAGGTGCCGGACGGGAACGTGTCGATACTTGAATCGTATGACAACGTAACGGAACGCGTGCATATAGCCGCAAGTTCAGCCACGAGCGACGCTGATTCGGCCGCGAAACGTACCGCCGAGATCGCGGCGATCGAGAAGGACTGTCCGGCCGCCCTTCAATGCGAGGTCGTTTCACTTTACTCAGGCGGCGAATACTGGCTTTATCGCTTCAAGCGGTATACGGACGTTCGCCTCGTAATGGCTCCCGAAGAGCAGGCCGCTTTTTTCGGCGGTGATTACGATAACTTTGTCTATCCGCGTCACGACCTCGATATCACGTTCGTCCGCGCTTACGAAAACGACAAGCCCGCTTCGACGCCAAATTATCTTAAGTGGTCCGCGACCGGAGCGCCCGAAGGCGAGTTCATTATCGCCTCCGGGTATCCGGGCTCTACGGCCCGCCTGCTGACGGTGGCTCAGCTTGCGTATCAGCGTGATGTCGGCAACCCGCTTCAGGAGAAGGTGTGGAAGGCCCGCCGCAAGGCGCTGGAAGATTATTCAAAGCGGAGTGCCGAAGCCGCACGTCAGGCCAACTCCGGAATGCGGTCGTTCGCCAATTCGCTGAAACGGCTCGAGGGCCAGCAGAACGGTTTGCTCAATCCCCGCAACTTCGCAAAAAAGGAAGCCGAGGAAAAGGACCTGCGTGACAAGCTCGCCGCAAAGCCGGAGCTAAACAAGCAGTACGCGCCCGCGTGGGACGCGATAGCGAAGGCGTATGCCGGGATGCCGGCAAAGGCAAACCAGCTTGCTTTTTCCAGCCTGACTTCGTCGCGGCTGGCGACGATCGCTCAGCAGATCGTGTCGTATCACATCGAAGTTCCGAAACCTAACGGCCAGCGTTATGCCGAATACCGCGATGCACGGCTTAGCGGCTTTAAGTCGGCTTTGTTGTCGCCGGCCCCGATCTATCCTGAGATGGACGAGGCGGCGCTGACGGCGTGGCTGACCGAGGCCAGGAAAGTCCTCGGTGTGAATGACCCGTTCATCAGGGCCGCTCTCGGCGATGCCGAGCCGGCCGAGGTTGTCGGCAGGGCGGTTCGCGAGACGAAGCTGATCGATCCTGCAGCCCGCAGGGCTCTGCTCGAAGGCAGTGCGGCCGCTGTAGCTTCCTCGACGGATCCTATGATCACGCTTGCCCGCCGAGTCGAGCCGGTCATTCGCGCCTTGCGTGAGTGGCACGAGAAGAACATTGCCGCCATTGAAACCGCCAACGGCACGCGGATCGCCCAGGCCCGCTTTTCCGTTTACGGAAAGAGCATGCCGCCCGACGCCAACGGGCACCTGCGTCTCGTTTACGGCACGGTCAAAGGTTATGAGGAAGACACGACGCTCGTGCCTTACAAAACAACCTTCTTCGGCCTTTACGACCGCAACCTGAGTTTCGATAACAAATTCCCGTTCGACCTGCCGCAGCGATTTATGGACCGCCGGGACAAGATCGATCTCGCGACGCCGCTTAATTTCGTCTACACTGCCGACACCATCGGCGGCAACAGCGGCTCGCCCGTCATCAACCGCCGCGGAGAGGTCGTCGGCTTAAACTTCGACAGCAATAACCAGAAGCTCTCAAACCGCTACTGGTTCATCGAGGACGCAGAAGGCTCACGAGCGGTCGGCGTTCACTCGGCGGGTATCATCGAGGCTTTGCGAAAGATCTACGACGCGAACGAGTTGGTCAACGAACTCATCGGCAAATAGGCACGCCGGGGAAGGGCCACTCGGTGCTCTTCCCTTTATCCCTTATCCTTTATCATTTATCCTTTCCTCGATGCATTATCACCTCATCGGAATATGCGGTACGGCGATGGCCTCGCTTGCCGGGATGCTTCAGGCCCGCGGCCACAAGGTGACCGGTTCGGACCAAAACGTTTATCCGCCGATGTCAACGCAGCTCGAAGGCCTAGGCATCGAGATAATGCAGGGCTACCGGGCAGAGAATGCGGACGTGCTGCGGGACTGCACCGTGGTCGGGAACACGATAATGCGCGGCAATCCGGAACTTGAGGAAGTGCTGAATCGCAAGCTGCTTTATCGTTCGCAGGCAGAGATCGTTCGCGAAGAATTTATCCGCGGACGGCGTTCGCTGGTAGTGGCGGGAACGCACGGCAAGACGACGACGACGAGCATCGCAGCGTGGGTCGCGGAAGTCGGCGGCCTGAACCCGACGTTTCTGGTCGGCGGCGTCGTGCAGAATTTCGGGCAAAGCTTTCGCGTAACGGACAGCGACTATTTCATCATCGAGGGCGACGAGTATGACACCGCATTCTTCGACAAAAAACCGAAATTCATGTCGTACCTGCCGGAGATCGCGATAGTCAACAACATTGAGTTCGACCACGCAGACATTTACAAAGACATCGATTCGATCAAGTGGCAATTCTCGCGGCTGATGAATCTGGTGCCCGGAAACGGCCGCCTGATCGCCGGGATCGCCTCGCCCGCGGTGCGCGAAGTGCTCGCTTCGATGGAAGGAAAGCTGTTCACCACCGTCGAGACTTTCGGTTTGAGCGAGGCGGCAAAGTGGCAGGCACGCGATCTTGAATTCGCCGATAACAAGACGCGGTTCAGCGTGTATTGCAACGGGGAGCCGTGGGGTGAATTCGAAACTCATCTTTTCGGCGAGTTCAACGTGCGGAACTGCATGGCCGTGATAATCGCCGCCGATGCGTGGGGAATATCCAAGGACAAGATCCAGGAGGCGTTCGACACTTTCAAGTCGGTTAAGCGGCGAATGGAGGTCCGCGGGACGATAGCGGGCGTGACCGTCATAGACGATTTTGCGCATCACCCGACAGCGGTCGACGAGACGCTGAAAGCGCTTCGGCAAAAATACTCTGGCAACCGGATCATCGCCGTCTTTGAGCCGCGTTCGCGAACATCGCGTCTTTCCGTTTTCGAAGACCGTTACAAACAAGCTTTCGAACACGCCGACATGGTCATCATTGCCGGCGTTTACAACACGACCGACGCCGCCACCTACGGCGAGGTGCTGAATGTCGAAGAACTCGTCGCCGGCATTGCGGCCCGCGGCAAACCTGCTTACTCGATGCCGAACGCCGACGCCATCGTCACGCACCTCGCCGGCGAAATGCGGGACGGCGATGTCGTTGCCGTTATGTCGAACGGCGGCTTCGGCGGCATCCACGAAAAGCTTCTTGATCAACTCGCCGACCGCGAGTGACCCCATCACGTTCATAAAAAGAAAAGCCCCGATCTGGATCGCGATCCGAATCGGGGCTGGTTAAGTTTCAACTTCCGATAGAATTACTTTTTCTTTGCGGGAGCCTTCTTTGCAGGGGCCTTCTTTGCAGGAGCCTTCTTTGCCGGTGCTTTCTTTGCAGCCGGTTTAGCGGCGGCTTTCTTCGCAGCCGGTTTCGCGGCGGCTTTCTTCGCAGCCGGTTTAGCAGCAGCTTTCTTCGCAGCCGGTTTAGCGGCGGCTTTCTTGGCTGCCGGTTTAGCAGCAGCTTTCTTTGCTGCCGGTTTAGCGGCGGTCTTCGCAGCCGCTTTCTTTGCGGGTGCCTTCTTCGCGGGAGCTTTCTTCGCCGCTGGTTTTGCCGCAGCTTTCTTCGCTGCAGGCTTCTTCGTTGTTGCCATAATTATCCTCCGGTCTTTTTGTTTATAGTCTTTACAGACTTTGTGTGTGTAATTGTTTTCGTAGCAACGGCTCGATGTGCCGATGCGAAAACATCGTGATCGAACACTGCGGTGATCCGCTTTGCGGATCTCTTTCTCACCTTCGTGTTCGAGATCTTATTTCAAAAATTTTCAACTCAGGCATTAGCGGGCGGCCGCATGCAGTAAGACGTTTTGTGTTTAGGGTCTGATCAAATTTGGGTTTGGTATTTTTGCTTGGCGAAAGATCTGAGTCGTACGATTCCTAATTTTCCGGTTACCATTGTCGATCGTTCCAACGGCGATTAGCAACACATTAACAATCTCTGATTTTCATTTTGTGCGGAGGCCCGAGTGACATCGCATTTCGTTTTTGTTTGCGAGTCGAGAAATGTTATCACGCATGCGCGCGATAGCAAAATCAAAACTAATCTTATACCACGTAGTGAAAGAAAAAAATAAAAAATTTTCTTTGAATGAAAAATAAAAATTCAGACAGAAAAATTTTCAACATGCGCGCATGTGCGAATGCGCGCACGCGCGTCGACGCGGATCGAAAAATGCGCACTGTTAGCTTCCGCGTTTCGCCGCCGATCATCTTCGCATTGCGGATCGAATCTAGAGGCAGCCGAACGCTCTCGTCGCGGTCGATGACGCGGCGATCAACATGGCGGTGAGAGTGCCGTTGGAGAGTTGCGATGGGAAAAGATCATCGAGCGGCGGGCTCGTCGATCCGGCCTTTGAAATTTGCAAGAGCGATCACGAGATCATCGATCAGTCCTGTGCGGTCACGCGTTTGTGCCACGCCGTTGACGAGGAACGAAACGATCAGCGTCTCGCCGCCCGCCGTGGTTACGTAGCCGGAGAGCGCCGACACCTGGTTCAGTGTTCCGGTCTTTCCTCGCATGTTTCCTTCAGCGGCCGATCCGCGAAAACGGTTCGCCAGCGTTCCGTCCACGCCGCCGATCGTCAGGCTGTCGCGCCACGCTTGCGCATATTTGCTTCGTTTCGCCATGTACGAATAAAGCTGGACAACCGCCGACGGCGTGATCAGATTGTGACGCGACAGCCCGCTGCCGTCATACTGAAGCACCGAATCAGGAGCCGTGCCGACCTCAGCCAGAAATCCGCGGACCGCATCGATCCCGAGTGCAGAACTATCCTTCTCAATATCGGCAGCGGCCGCCCGCGGGACCGAACGCGACAACCGCGCTCGTTCGTTTTCGCCGAGCGTCCATAGGAGCACTTCCGTGTACATGTTCTGGCTCGGCTTCATCGTCTTCGCCGCGATCAGGGCAAGCGGCGGAGATTCGAGCTGCGCGATCTCAACGCTTGGCATCTGCTCCGTCTTCGCCATCCGCGACATCGTGCGATATCCGCCGGTTACAGCGATGCCTTTTTCTTCCAGCCTCTGTTTCAGCAGCGCTGCAAAAAGTTCGGCCGGCCGGCTGACCGCGACCTGCCCGTTGAAACCCGTGTTGCCCGTGGGGAGCGTTCCGGATATCTCAAGTTGGTTCTGCCCGAGCAGCTTTTCGATCTTCAGCGTTCGCACGGAACCGGCCGCCGTCGTCATGCATTGATTCCTTATTCGGTACACCGGATTGTACGGAACCATCCGGACCGAACATGTATAGCCGACGGGCCCGGGCGTAACGCTGAGCTCGATCGCGTTGTCGTTCAAGGGAAGCGCCGACACCTCGGCTCCGTAATACCATTGGAGATCATCCCATTCCCATCCCGAAGGCAGCGGGCCGCCTCTGAAGTATGTGTCGTCAGCGATGATGTCGCCGGTTATCTTCTTGATGCCCGCACCCGCGATCCGCTCGGCGATCAGATCGACGGACTTGACGGGATCGCCGTCCGCGAAACCTTTCGAAAGCGAGACGTCGCCTCTTCCGAAAATGCGAAGGTCGCCGTTGACCGTGCCTGATTGGTCGGGAAGGGCGGATGCAAAGATCGTCGTGACAAATCGAAAATCGGGAGTGAGCTTTTCAAGAGCGGCGGCCACCGTGAAGTTCTTCATGTTCGAAGCCGGCATGAAATACTTTTCGCTGTTCTGTTCGAAGACGACCGAGCCCGTTGATAAAGAGACAACCTTGATGCCGATGTGGCCTCGTTGAAGCTGGGGACGGTCCAAACGCCGGCGCATCTCTTCCTGCAGGTCGGCCAGTGTCGGCAGCGGTTTCGAGACCGGGGACCGAATCGTTTGGCCATCGATCTGCCACGCGAACGAGATGCAGATCAGCAGAACAAGCTGGACAATTGAGTATCGCGGATGATCTCTTTTAAGCATATTTACAGGTTCCAACGATCTTAGATGATCTGCCGGTGCGTTGCCGCCGCAACGAAAAAGCAGTATCAACATTGTGTTGATACTGCTTCGTTATTTCAACTGCAGAGCGGCTACCAGCGGATCGGACGCAGGACGGGCCCGAGGATGTGCGCACCCGTGATCACATTCGGCGTGTCGAGCCGGCTTGAATCATCAGACCTTACCTGATGGCCCGCATACCAAAGAACAAGGTCCTGATCCACAAGCGATTCACCGTTTATCCACGGCGTCAAATTCGCCGCCGGATAGCTGGCCCCGTCCGGATCGTCGAGTTCAGTCGGGGCGGCGGGCGTGCCTTTGAACTGCATAAGCCAAAAATCGCCCCCGCCGAAAGCGTCGGTCACGTTGCCGAGCGCATCGATGACGGTTCCGTCGTTCGTGCCCGGTACGATCTGGTATGCTTCGCTGCCCGCCGAATTCTGGATCATAATGCTTCGGCTGAGCTGTGACCGTTTATAAAATTGAGTCTCGGTGTCGATAAGACGCTGGAAACGGCGGCCGCGTTCCATCAAGTACGCTCGGTTGTTCGAGCCCACGACATCAAAATCGAGACGCCAGTAAACGTGATGGGTGCGTTGAATGCAGACACACGAATCCGCGATCGATCCGAAGCCGAATCGCGGCCGGATGGTTCCGTCGGTCGCGAACCGCCACTCCATGATGTATCGGTACCAGCCTGCGTTCATCTCGGTGACCATCACCACCTCGGTGCCGAACCCGACATCCTGCGTGTAGATCGCGACACCCTGAAAATTGCCCGTGTCGTTGCGCGTTTCGATAGCGGTCGTTGCGACCTCGCCCGGGGCAAGTATCCGCATTCCGGGCGCAGGATTCTGCGCCCCGGCCTCAGGTGCATTGAAAAATCCTTCTGCATACTGCCAGTCCCGAAAGGGCCCGCAGCTGTTCACATACTTCACGTTAAGGATCGGCACGTGTCCGCGTTTCAGGACCGACTTCCCGCGGTACTTCACGTCACGGATCTCCAGGCCCGATCGCTCGAACTGCGCCCCCGAAGAGGACGACGGCCTGATTATCAGCATCTCCCAAAGCGGCGACGAACCGCCCTGTTCATTGACGGTCAGCGTGAACTGGCCCGCAACGCCCGCTCCGGAACTACCCTGGCCCGCACTCGGGATCCCGCATGAATCGGGGGTCGCGGCAGACGTGGGCGGGGCATTATTCTCATAACGATGGACCTTGTTGTTCTTGAAACTTACACCGACGATGCGGTTGTCACCCGTATTGGGATCGAGGATGCCGATGTTGACCAAACGCTCGCCGTTGACGACGGTGGTCGGGGGCATCGCTTCATAGAATTCCACCCGCTTAGACTTGCGAAGCATTCCGATCTCGGCGTCCTGTTCCATAAGGGCATAGGCGGCGCGGATCTCGGCATCGCCGATGCCCGGTACCGCGTTCACCCAGTACGAGGTCAGCGGCTCGCGGCCCGCGAAGTCGCCCTCGACATAAAGCGCTAGATCGGTCGAATAGTTGTAGTAAACGACCCGAAATCCGCTCGGCGGCGCGGATGCTCCCGTTTTGGAGGCCGATCCGCTGTAAATGTACTCAAAGCCGACCTCGCGGAATTTCGATCCGCTCAGCTCTCGCCGGACCTGTTCGTTCGCTTCCACGCGGGCCCGAGCCTGATCGACGTCGGCCTGGCTTGGCCCCCACGGCAAAACCTTTATATTCAGCTTTTTTTCGCCTCGTTTGGCTTTGGCCGGAACATTGTCGCCGGCGGCCGCCAGAACTTCGCCGGGGGCGATCAGAACGATAGCTGCGATCGCCGAAATTATTAACTTCCTGAACATTATGACTCCTTGAAATACACTAATGCGGACGGGTAACCTGACACCCTAGGAATAGCATCATTCACCGCCCCGGGTCAAGAATTTTAACCCCGCGGGCGGCGATCGACTGAACCCTTTGCAGTTGCGGAAATCGCTGGTCTACTTACATTTAGAATAACCGCAGTCACGGCAGAAATCGCACCCCGAAGCGTGCTCCAACTGGCCGCGGCATTCCGGGCACTCGCCAATGAGCGTGGACATTTCAGCCACGGCGGCCCCACCCGGCTCCGCTTTGACGCTGCGGACCGATTCGGGCAAGTTCCTCAGGCGGCGTTCCACACGCAGCAAGCATTCCGCGACCGCCTGTTCCGGCGACGTGAGCAGCCGCTTATTGAACCAGACGGCGTGCGTTCCGGTGACCTTGTTCAGGCTGCGGGCGACCTCTGCAACATCGAAACCGCCGCGGACCATCTTAGAAGCAAGCAGACCGACGCCCTGGCTGATCGGCCCCGTCGCGAACACCTCCAATATCCTTTCGCCGTCGTGATTGACCGTGACGTAAAGGTTCTGTCCGTCGAACGGTATCCGCCACGTCGAACCACGCAATTCACGCGGCCGCTCGACTCGCTCGAACGAAGCTGCCGGTGCCCGCTCGGCCGAAGGGCTTTGCTGGACTTCGCGCGAAGCCTCCGCCTCAGAGGCGTCGCTCGACTCTTTCACCTTCGCCGGTCGAAGCGCGTTAAGCACCTGGCCGGTCCGGCTCCCGTCGCGGTAATAACTCACCGCTTTGCAGCCGAGGTCGCGAGCAAGATGGTAAAGTTCGTCCACCGAATCGATCGTGTCATCGGCGGCACCGTTACACGTCTTCGATATCGAATTGTCAACGTGCTTCTGCGCGGCGGCCAGCACCTTTACATGCTGAACAGAGCTGATGTCCATCGCCGAGATAAATTCGGGTGGAAGTTCATCCTGGTTCGCTACCACGTGGTCCGCCGCTGCTCGAATGGAATCCTCGTCCGTCTGGTCGACGTCGACGCCGAGTGCCGACGCGGCAAGCGAGTGCACGTAGGTCCGTGTCCCGACCGTGTCCTGGCGGACATATGCCCATGAGAAATTCGGCTCGATGCCGGATGACGTTTCCGCGACCAGCGAAATGGTCCCGGTCGGAGCGATCGTCGTGACCTCGTAATTTCGCGGTGTCAGGCGCACATCAGAAGGGATGCCGATCTCTTCCCGAAGGAATTGTGTGTAGTCCTCGCGGTTGGCTTCGAACTCGGGGAATACGCCTTTTCTCGCTCCCAATTCCAACGAAGCCTTCCATGCCTCGAGGCGGATGAAGCCCATCAGGCGTTCCATCAGGTCGAGCGATTCCTGCCCGCCGTAAATATACTTGAATTGCAGACACAGATCGGCAAAGCCCATGATGCCAAGGCCCACGGGCCGCGTCCGCTTGACCACATCTTCGATCGCAGGTAGCGGAAAATACCCTGTGTCGATCACGTTGTCGAGGAACTGCGTCGACCTCCTCACGGTCTCTCGAAGCCGGTCCCAATCGATCGAGTCGTTCACCGACGGTTCACCGCTCCCCGATCTAAAGAACTTCGCAACGTCGATCGAGCCGAGATTGCATGAATTGTTGAAATGGAGCTGCTGCTCGCCGCAAGGATTGCACGCGTAGATCGGGCCCATCGATGCCTTCAGGTGATTGTGACGATTCACTTCGTCGATGAAGATCACTCCGGGTTCCGCATATTTATGCGCCGATGCGACGATCCGCTTCCAGATATCGGGTGCGTAGACCATCCCCGGCATCGGCGGCTCCTCGACCGTGCAGTCCGAAAGGTCCGCGGTCTCGAACTCGATCTTGTCGGCAAACGTCGCAATTGACCCGTCGGATTTTTTGTAGAGAACGTAATCTGAGCCGGTGACGGGGTCGAACACGGGCTGAGTCCAGGGCTCGCCGCCGAATTCTGTTTGAAACCAGAGTCCGCGATCGACCGCCTCCATAAAAGCGTCGGTGACGGTTACCGAGATATTGAAGTTCGTAAGGCTGCTCTGGTCGTTCTTTGCATGGATAAAGCGAAGGACGTCCGGATGCCTGACCGAGATGATGCCCATGTTCGCTCCGCGTCGAACACCGCCCTGCTTTACGACCTCGGTCGTTTGGTTGACGATGTTCATAAAGCTCACGGGCCCCGATGCGACGCCCCTCGTCGAGTTGACCATCGATCCGGCCGGCCGCAAAAACTCGTAGGTCATCCCGGTGCCGCCGCCTGTCTGATGGATGATCGCTACGTTCTGAGCGTGCTCCATGATCCCTTCGATCGAGTCGGGCACGTTCAAGACAAAACACGCGGCGAGTTGTCCCTTCGGCTTTCCGGCGTTTACCAGGCAAGGCGTATTCGGGATGAACTCGCGGCGAAGCATTATCGCCTCCATGTCGTTATAGAACCGCGATCTCTCGTCCGGATCGGTTTCGGCCATCGATACGTGACCGACGACCCGCCGGACAATGTCGTCCCAAGTTTCGATCGGATTACCGTGCTCGTCTTTGACCGAATAGCGTTTAGCAACGATCTTCTTCGCGTTCAATCCGAGCGGTGCATAAACGTGACCGGAGCGGGTTATCGTGTCGGTTTCGCCGGCGGTTCTGGCTGCCTTGGCCGATGTCGATTCGAAGGCCTGTCTCATGGGGTGGTCTCTCCTGGCTTTGCCGCGACGGTCAGGTCAGCGGCAGAAACTTGATTAATTAATACTATTTTAACACTCGCGAGTTAGAAGGAAGAAGCTTTGTTACGTCCGCTTTTGGTCGAGAAAGCAATACGGATCGGCGGCCGTGGCAAAACTTCTCAGAGGTTAGACCAACTCAATCTCCAAGTCAACAAAAATCTACTACATCTGGTAGAAAGGCGGCCACGAACCCCCAATCCATTGACAATACGGGAGTTCCGGGTTGCCGGCGGCCGCGTCCTATTCACGAGCAGCGTCGGCTGACGAACTGCCGCAAATTGACTTTTCCGAGGCTGAAGAACGAATAATTAATAGTGATCGATAAACTTATCCAGGGAACTGCCGCCGGTGGCTCGATCCGCGTGCTTGCCGCGGTGACAACCGGCGTTCTAACTGAAGCCGTGCGCCGTCACGAGACATCGCCGACGGTCTCTGCAGCATTCGGCCGCGTCCTTTCGGGCACGCTCCTTCTCGGCGCGACCTTTAAGGACCTTGACCGGTTGACCGTCCGGATCGACGCCAAGGGGCCGGTCGAGTCGATCGTAGCCGAGACCGACGGGTCCGGGGCTGTGAGGGGCTATGTACGGAACGCCTCAGTCGAACTCCCGCCCTCAGGCAACGGGAAATTCAACGTCGCGGGCATCGTCGGCGACGGCACCCTTTCGGTCATTCGCGAAGCTGGATTCGAGATGGGGCTCCGGAAGGATCCTTACGTCGGTTCGGTCCCGCTGGTCTCCGGCGAGATCGCTGAAGACTTCGCCTATTATCTTGCAAAGTCGGAGCAGATCCCGTCCGCTGTCCTGCTTGGGGTCCTTTTGAAAAACAGCGAACCGTTCGTCGCGGCATCCGGCGGCATTCTCATCCAGATGCTCCCGGGAGCAAGCGAAGACCTGATCTCGCAGATCGAGACGTCGATCCAAAACACCCCCCACGTTACCGAACTGATCGCCGCCGGGGCCGGGCCGGAAGGCCTTCTCGAAGAGGCATTGGGCGGTTTGGATTTCGACATCCTTGCAGAGAGCGAAGTCGCATTTTCGTGCAACTGTTCGTTCGAAAGAGCAAAGGCGCTCGTTTCCGCATTGGGTCGGGAAGAAGTCGAATCGATGTTGCGCGAACAGGGCGGGGCCGTGATGACGTGCGGGTTCTGTAACGAAACTTACAACCTTGATGGCGACGATCTTTCGGCGATCCTCGGCGAGCTGGACGCCGAAAGATAATTTCGACTGGGCAGCCCACTTTATCCGCAACTACCTTCGACCAGCAAACATCACTGGCTGGGTCCACGCCATTTTCCCGTTTGACTCAACGATCTTCGCTCGCACGTAGCCCTCGTCGCCCTTGATCGGATACACGGCCGGGTTCGAATGCGATTCGGCAAGCAAGCGGCCGCCGCTTCCTATGAAACGGACCGTATATTTGCTTGCGCGCTCCTCCTTGATCGTGATGGATACGGACCTCGAGTCGGTCTTGTAGTCCGCCAGTTCCACTCCTGTCGAAGCATAGAAATCACCGGTGCGAAGCGACGCAAGTATCGCCGGCACGGTCAGCGAGGACGCCCGGACATAGATCCATCCTTTGCCGGGCGTCGGTGCGGTCGGGTCGCCGATCCTTTTTAAGTAGTGCGAATCGTCATCCGCGATGCCAAAGACGAGCTTGCCGCTTGTAAGCACCGCATCCCACAATGCCTCGGCCGAAGGCTGCCCGCCGCCGCCCAGATTATTCACGAGCGGATGGCCGTTATAGATCTCCATCAGGCTGTAATTCTGAAGCTTTATCAAATGGTCGGCCGTCAACGCCCATCCGAAGTTCGGATGATTCACCTGCGTTACGCCGCCGGCTTTGTTGACGTCGTCGATGTTCTTCTGCAGTGTCTCGACCGCTCCGGGCAGTTTGTTCGGCATCACCACGCGGTCAATGCCGAGAGCGTTGATGTGGTAAGGCTTTCGGTCGAACGAGTCGGTGACCTCCTGCCCGGAGATCACGAGAAAGCGGCCGCTCTGGCCGAACAGGTCGTTTAGCGGCGCGACGTTCGTAACGTATTCGTGGTCCGTGATGAAGAGGAAGTTGTACCCGTTTTGCCGGTACCATTTCACCACGTCATCAGGCGTGGAATCGCCGTCGCTGTTCAGCGTATGCGTGTGCGTATTACCTTTGAACCAGCGCCGCTCCTGGGCCGGGACCGCGATCGATCCGATCAGAAGCATACAAACCGGCAGGCATCCCAACAGCATCCTTTGATAGGTCTTCATTCTCATTATTTTGGCCGACGTGATGGTTCGGGTCCGACAATGATCAAGCCGATATCGATCGATAGTCGCCTCTGAAATACAGGATCGGATCGCCGTCATTAACCGTGGCCGTCTCGACCTCGCCGACGAATATCGAATGGTCCCCGCCGTCGAACGAATTGGTGATCCGGCATTCCAGCGTTACCAGGCAGCCGCTCAGAAGCGGGATCCCGTCGATACCTGTCGAGAATTCGACCTCGTCGAACTTGTCATCCAATTGGGACGCGAACCGTTCGGAAAGTTCGCGTTGGCCCTCGCTTAAAAAATTGACGACGAACGTTCGCGACCAGAGAAGTGCTTCGTGGCTTCCGGTCGTCTTTTCGATGCAGACCAGCACACGGGGCGGTTCCAACGAAAGCGAGCAGAACGCCGAGACCGTGATGCCGTGAAAACGGTTCTCCTCGTCGCGGGACGTAACGACAGTTACGCCGCTGGGAAAACGCGACAATGCGGCCCGGAACTCTTCGCTGCTGACTGGCATTCGATCTCAGTTGAAATTTAAACTATCGGCTAATGTTTCGCAAAAGTATTGGTTTGGGTCGATGCAGCGGAACTCCATAGAATTGAAAAGCTTAGCGTGATGGCGGATAATTTTCTGAACGTGATCGAGATCGACGATTTTCTTGCCGAGTCGGCCCGTGTGACCGACGAGTCCCTGGACAAGTTGATCCCGCAGGCCGAGACCGAGCCGAGAAGGCTTCACGAGGCGATTCGGTGGAGTCTCTTTGCGGGCGGAAAGCGCTTTCGGCCGGGGCTTGTCTTCGCCGTCGGGCAGATCTTTGACGCCCCCGTGGAAAAGCTTGTCGGGACCGCTTCGGCGGTCGAGATGATCCATACCTATTCGCTTATCCACGACGACCTTCCGTCGATGGACGACGACGATCTGCGACGCGGCCGCGAGACCTGCCACAAGAAATTCGACGAGGCCACCGCGATCCTGGCCGGCGACGTCCTTGAGACTCTTGCCTTTCAAACGATCGCGAATGACCGCACTTTGTCGGCGGAGATGCGGGTGGAGATCATATCCGAGCTTGCCGCGGCCGCAGGCACGCCCCACGGAATGGTCGCCGGCCAGCAGCTTGATCTCGAGGCCGAGGGCATGGCCATCGCGATCGGCGATGTCGAGCATATTCATCGCCTAAAGACGGGAGCATTGATCGCCGCCTGCGGCAAGGCCGGTGCCCTGATCGGCGGCGGGACCGAAGATGAAGTAGCGACCATTACCGAATATTCAGAGAGCCTCGGGCTCCTGTTCCAGATAACCGACGATCTGCTCGACGTGACCCAGTCGACCGAAGACCTGGGCAAGACCGCCCGAAAGGATATCGCCGCCAATAAAGCGACCTACCCAAGCGTGTTCGGCGTCGAAGCCAGCTCAGCTCTCGCCCGCGACCTTTGTGACAATACGATCGCAAAGCTCGACAATATTGCCCGCCCGACCGAGCTGCTTGCAGGGATCGCCCGCCACATTCTGAATCGATGTTCTTAAACCGGTCCCGACGGAACTTCACCCGACATTCAATTTCGGTTCCGACCCCGACACGTAATAGCTAACTACAGATCATCTGTTCTTTTGAAGCTGCAAGAATCGCTGACGAAACCCCTGGTCGAGTTGCCCTGCCCGACGGAATTGTCTCTCGGCCTGCTCATCCATCCCGAGATTGCGAAGCCGCAGTCCCAGCATCCAATGGAAGTACGGATCCATCGGCGTCGCCGCGTCGGCCTTTGCCTGATACCGGGCCGCTTCCTCCGGATTACCAAGCGCACCGGCCGTGGCTGCAAGAAAGTTATTGGCCAGCGGCAACGCCGGATTTGCCTCGACGGCTCTTTTCCATTCGTCGAAAGCAGCTTTCGGACGCCCCAGCCGCCAAAGGGATTCCCCTCTTTCCTCGCGCGCAGTAACAAGGTCCGGACGAAGTTCGAGGGCGGTGTCGAGATCTGACATAGCCTGCTCCGGTCGGCCCGTCCGGTTCAGGATCGCGCCGCGATAGTAGAGGCTCAGCGCTTTGGCCTGGCCGGACTGTTTTGCCGCCGAATTTTCCAACAAGGCGATCGCTTCATCGCGGTTCCCCGATAAATACTCCATCCACGCCAACTTGGGCATGGCATCGACGTTCGTGAACAGGCCGTAGCTTGAAGCGATCCGCAGGTGATCACGGCCGGATCCGATCGTCTCGCGATCCGCCGGGCTTAGCCATTGCCCCGGATCGGCCTCGGCCAACGCAAGCTCATCTGGAAGCTGGATGCTCTGAAACGCCGTCGAGCCCTTTTGTTCGTGATAAACGATGTATCCCGAATGGACTATCAGTCCCATCCAAAGGACGGTGAAGCCGAGAAATGCCCATCCGGCCCTCTTGATCCGCCCGCCCGACTTTAGGCTAAAACGATAAAAAGCAAGATCTGTACTTCTAAAAAGTTTTAGCGTCCGGACGGCAAGATATGCCGTTACGATCGCGATGCCTATCGCCATCAGCATCGGCACCAGCTGATAAACGTTCCAGACCGCAAAATAGCTTGCCAGAAATGCGGCGGCCCCGACTATTTCCTCCGGCCACGTCAAAGCGCGGTTCGTCGCGGCCTCCTTTTTAACGGCCGCCGACGGCTTGCCGAATCCGTAATAAAGCGCGTCGTTCGGGCAGACGCTCACGCAGTCCATGCACTTCATACACCCGGGATCGACCACCATTCCGTGCTCTTTGACTTCCTTGTGTACGAGCACGTTCGAAGTGCAGACCGCCGTGCAGTGCCCGCACTCGTTGCAGGCGTCGGTGACGCGTATTTTTCCAGGAGCGAACTTGTCCGCGATCGCGAAGAAACCGCCGTAAGGGCAGCCGTAGGTGCAGAATCCTTTCTGCCCGAGAAAATATACGGTCATGAAACCGCAGATAAAAAGGAAAGGTATCGCGACCCAAATTGGAGGAAATGTCGCCCAGAAATCGGTCGTGATCAGGTGGTTGGTGAACTGCGGGATCAGAGGTTCATTCGGCGGCTTTGAGAGGAACCGGTTAACCGTAGGCCAAACGAACATATATAAAGCCGCACCCAGCGGCACAAACATCAGAAGGCGTGAACGGAACGGCCGCGGCCTGAGGCCCATCTTCTTGAGCAGCCAACCGCAAAGGTCTTGAAGGGCAACGATATGGCATCCCCATCCGCACACGAAGCGGCCGAAGATCAGCGTTGCCAGAATGGCCAGTGTGAAAAAGATGAAGCCCGCGTTGACCGCCCCGCTCTGAAGCGTGTACATAGCCTCGGACGGCTCGATCGGCGAAACGGTCGTTCCCATTATCTTCCACTGGATGATATGGGCGACCATCAGGAGATTGAGGGTGATGAGGGCTCCGGCCCTCCGCTTGCTCATGCGCGATCGGCTGACCGTATCGGTCGCTTTTTCCGTGCCGCTGATCACCGGAAGTTCGATATTTCGCTTAGGTTTTGTTTGCTGGGATACACAACCGCTTTTCATAAACTGCTACCATTACGCGGCTCGGAATATGCCTGAAGTGGAATAATACACTTCGGACTTGAACATAGCACCCAAAAGAGGGTAAAAGAAGTGAACACTTCTTTCTGAGGTTATAACAACTACAATTCAATGGTCTTGCGCTCATGTCAGGCCGGTCGTCCGTTAGCCTGTTTGTGAAACTAAATCTATGCTGAAAACGACTTTGATCACACTGCTTTCGCTCCTTGGCTTGCTCGCCGGCTCCGACCAATTGCCGAACGAGAACAAGGGGAAAACATCGCCGCAGGACACCGGCACGCTGACCAAGATGATGGTCGCGAACGGGCGCGTTTCGATGGAATTGGACCTCGCACGCTTGGGTGATACGCCGTCAAGAAACAAGAAACTGAGGACGCTCGATTTCGATCTTGAGAATAATGCCTTCTTTTCGATCGTCGTTTTCAACGACGAGCTGCGGGGCCCGCTCCCCGGGTCGCTCAAATTGTTCCCGACGGAGTCTGCTGACCTTCCTCAGAAGATCGCGGCCACTTACCAGCGGCTCATTATCGAACATCTTCCGTTCGGGGCGTCCGATGAATTGATCGTCTCGGATTCGGAGGACGGCCGCATCCTCTTCCGACTCGAAGGCCACGAATATGAGTATGATCCCGCGACCAGGAACTTCAGCATCAAGAATGCCCGATTGAAATTGTCGGAAGAATTCGCTGTGGAATTGGGGCGTCCGCGTGATGCCGGTACCATCGTCGGCAGTCTCTCGGTACGAGCGGTTATGCAGCCCACCGAGATAACCGTCGTTGAGAACGGCGAGGTCAAGTCCTCGACGATGCCGGCGATCGACGGGCCGATGGTCGGCACAAACCCGGGTCCCGATGTCGTTGTCGGCGAGCTTTCGGACCTCTCCCAGTTCGGCGTAAGCGGCACCCAGGTGGGCCTTGCGGTTGCGACGGATTCCTGTAATTTCGGGACCGAGCCGTTGAACTGGTTCCAGACACCGAGCAACGACCATCCCGTGATCCCGCAGAATCTGTATCGGATGAGCGGGGGAGCAAACAACGACGAGCGGTTTGAGCAGATCGGCCAATCTAACGTTAAGCACGGCTTTCTCGCGCTTCAGCAGAATCTCTGTAACCTCGGGTGTGCCGCCAACCCGAACGGAACGCGGCTTGGATCGGGCTGTTCCGATCCCTATTCGGCCAGCCTGAATGCAGGCCCGAATCTGGGTTCACGAGCCTGGATCAACCCGTTCACAGGTGCTTTCCCGCGTGGTGATTCGGCGACGCCTCCGAACAATCACTCCGGGCATTCTCATACGGGCACGTCGCATCGCATCGCGACCGAGATCAACGACCTTCGGACCGACCTCAATCCGGGCGCGAGATATTACGCCGAATCCTCTTACGTCACCCCGCATGAATACGCCTGGTGTCAGGCTAATCCGGGCCAGTGCAACATGTACAACAACACCTCGTACCGCGAGTTCGGCGTGGCAGGGACGGGAAGCCCGTTCTCGTTCGGACCGATCGGGGGAACGGTTCGCAGCAAGCCCGCGATCAACGCATGGCCGGGCGCGACGATCGTGCCGGTCGAGCCAGATCCGGGCAACGACGGTGTCGGCGCCGTGGCGTACAAGGTTACGAATCCAGCCCCCGGCGTATGGCACTACGAATATGCCGTTTATAACGAATCGCTGGACCGCGCGATCCAGATGTTCAGCGTCCCGGTCACGCCCGGTGCATCCCTCTCAAACATAGGTTTCCATGCACCGCCGCAGCATCCCGGTTGGACGCACGACGGGACCGTCGGCAACGCTGGCTACAGCAGCGCGCCATGGGCCCAATCCCAGGCGGGAGGGGCAATGACGTGGAGCTCGGAGACGTTCGCGCAGAACCCGAATGCGAACGCCATCCGCTGGGCAACCCTATACAATTTCAGGTTCGACTCGAATAGCCCTCCGCAGGCGGTGAATGCGACCGTCGGTTTCTTCAAGAACGGGGCGCCCGTGATCGTCGCGGTGCAGGGCCCGGGGCCGGCACCGACGCCGACGCCGACGCCTCTGCCGCCATGCACGCCAACGCTTACCGTGACCGAGGTTAATCCCGGCAGCCTTGCCGGTTTCGAGGCGATCACGCCCGGGCCCGGTTCGGTGACGGTCGATACGGCCAACTTCAGTTCCGGCCTGCAAGGCCTGACGCTGGTAAGTGCTACCAATGCGAACGTTTCGATACCGACGTTCCCGTTCGGCACATTCAACCCGGTGACCTCTACCTTCACGATACCGAACCAGAACCTGCCGGCGGAGTTCACACTTCGGGCCGCGGCCCGCTTCAATACCGTTCTGATCAGAGCACAATGTGCTGGAGGCCCTCCTCCGCCGACACCTTCGCCTACGCCTACGCCGACACCTCCTCCGCCGACGCCCACGCCGACGCCAACTCCGGCACCGACGCCCGGCCGGATCATTGTCGATAAGGTGACCGTCCCCGGCGGCAGCCCGACCAATTTCGAGTTTGACACGACTTACGCTCCGAACTTCTTCCTGGCCGATGCAACAACGCCCAACGACAGCGGGCCCCTCGCACCCGGTCAACATCAGGTGATCGAACTCGTCCCCGCCGGCTGGACGCTGACGGCGATGAACTGCTCGATCGTAGACAACGCTCCATTCAATGACACCTCATTCGGAACCACCTCGGTGCCAATGCCGGGGCCCGGGCAAGGCGTCATTTCGGTCTCGCTCGGTGCCGGGGACACGGTGACTTGTGTCTTTACCAACACGCAGGCGCCGCCGACACCGACGCCGACTCCAACCCCAACTCCAACGCCGACCCCAACGCCGACGCCAACGCCAACGCCAACGCCGACGCCTCCTCCACCGGGACCCTGTACACCGACACTTACCGTGACGAACGTGTTCCCGGGCAGCTCAGCGGCGTATGAAGCGATCTCGCCGGGGCCGGGTTCTGTGACGGTGGATCACGTAAACTTTGGAGCGGGGCTCCAGGGCTTGACGCTCGTGAGTGCGACGAACGCCGTGGTTTCGATACCGTCGTTCCCGTTCGGGACGTACAATCCTGTGACGGCGACGTTCACACGGCCGAATCCGTCACAGCCTGTCGACTTCACGCTGAGGGCATCGGCCCGGCTGAACACGGTCCTGATCCGTGCCCAGTGCCCGGCTGCTGCGGGTCCTGAGACGGCTGCGCTCGAAAGGCTTGAGTCGTCGTCTGTGGATCGCTGGAACTTTAATGCGGTCCTCGGCGCTTTGCCTTCCGAAGAGGGCCGCTTGGCATTGATGCGGTAAGAACTGCACAATAGTTATTGGATGGGGCCCGTGAGATACGATCTCGGGCCTACTCCAAACCCCCACAAAAAAGTCGCGCTCCTGATCCGAGCCGACCTTTCGATCGCCCCGACAGAGTTGCCGAGGCCTTCTCCGCGTACATTTCGAACTTCGAATGTCCGGCGACGGCCAAGCGGCGGCTCCGCGGCCGCGGATTCCTGCCCACGCGTTAGACTCTGCAAGCTATAGACTATGAAATTTTTCTTGATCGCCCTGCTCGCCGGTGCCGGTATTTTCGCCGCGTTGTTCTCCGCGGATTTTGATGTCCACTCACAATCGACTCCTCAGATCGCCTTGCAGCCGTATGTCTCCGGCCTTTCGGCTCCTTTGCTTGCGACCAACGCGAAGGACGGTAGTCACCGGATGTTCATTGTTCAGCAGGCCGGCATTATCAAGGTCGTTCAGGCCGGAGAGAACACCGCGACGGACTTTCTCAATATCACCGGCCGAGTGATGTCGGGCGGGGAACGCGGCCTGCTGGGCCTTGCTTTCCACCCTAACTTCGCTAACAACGGATATTTCTTCGTAAATTACACCAGGACGGGCGACGGTGCGACCGTGATCTCGCGGTTCAGCGCCATGAACAATAATTCGCTCGGCGACCCTGATTCCGAAGAGGTTCTGCTCGAACTTGCCCAGCCGTTCGCGAATCATAACGGCGGGATGATGGAATTCCGTCAGGACGGCGGCGTCGACAATCTTTACATCGGGCTCGGGGACGGCGGTTCCGGAAATGACCCGGGAAACAGGTCGCAGAATATTAATGATCTGCTCGGAAAATTTCTGAGGATCACCCCGAATCTGGATCCCGACCCTTCGCCGGCCTATTTTGTGCCGGCCGACAATCCGTTCGTCGGGGTTGACGGTGCCGACGAGATCTATGCGGTCGGTGTCAGGAACCCGTGGCGCTGGTCTTTTGATCGCGGCGGGACACGGCAGCTCTGGGCCGGCGACGTAGGCCAGGGCGCCCTCGAAGAGGTCGATATAATCGAACGGGGAGGCAATTACGGTTGGCGTGTGTACGAGGGTACACAGTGCTCCAACAATGATCCGGGGTTGTGCGTTCCGGCTAATTACACGATGCCGGTCTTTCAATACAGCAGCGCGTCCCCGAGCTCCCGTTGTTCGGTCACGGGCGGGTATGTCTATCGCGGGGGCCAGGACACATTCCCGCAAGGCACTTATGTTCACGGGGACTACTGCACCGGCGAGATCATGATCTGGGACGGAACGGCACAGACCGTCCTGCTCGACACTTTGAATTTCAATGTCGCATCCTTCGGGGAAGACGAGAGCGGGGAGCTTTATGTCTGTAATTTGAATGCCGGAACGGTCGATAAGATCGTGACCGCAGGCACACCGACACCGACTCCGACACCAACGCCGACACCGACTCCGACACCTACGCCGACGCCGACACCGACACCGACGCCGACACCGACACCGACGCCGACGCCGACACCGACGCCGACGCCGACGCCGACACCTACGCCGACACCTCCTCCGCCGGGAGTCTGCACGCCGACGCTGACGGTGACCGAGGTCAACCCGGGAAGCCTTTCGGGCTTTCAGGCGATCACGGCAGGATCGGGCACGGTCACGGTGGATACGGTAAACTTTGGTGCGGGACTCCAGGGCCTTACGCTCGTTAGTGCGACCAATGCGAACGTGTCGATACCGTCGTTCCCGATAGGGACGTTCAACCCGGTGACGGCAGCGTTCACGGTGCCGAACCCGGCACAGCCCGTTGACTTCACTCTGCGGGCCTCGTCGAGGTTCTTCGCCATCCTGATCAGGGCACAGTGCTCGGGCGGACCTCCTCCTCCAACGCCGACGCCGACGCCTACGCCGACGCCGACACCGACGCCGACACCGACGCCTACGCCGACGCCGACACCTACGCCGACGCCGACACCGACGCCGACGCCGACGCCGACACCGACTCCGACGCCTCCTCCCCCGGGAGTCTGCACGCCGACGCTGACGGTGACGGATGTGTTCCCGGGCAGTTCAGGGGCGTATGAGGCGATCTCGCCGGGGCCGGGTTCGGTGACGGTCAATCACGTCAACTTCGGTGCGGGCCTTCAGGGCTTGACGCTTGTGAGTGCGACGAACGCTGTGGTTTCGATACCGTCGTTCCCGTTCGGGACATACAACCCCGTAACGGCAACGTTCACACGGCCGAACCCGTCACAGCCTGTCGACTTCACGCTGAGGGCATCTGCGAGGCTGAACACGGTCCTGATCCGTGCCCAGTGCGGTGCACCGGCACGTCCAGAAAGCCTTTATGGGAAGATCGGAATTTAGCCCGGGCTTCTGCTCTAAGGCTTGACATTGGTCAAGCGGTTTTCGTACGATGTCAGTTCGCCCGCGGGCGGGCCGTTCGGCCTGAGGTAAGGCCGGATCCGGCGTCAAAACCCCGGTTTATAGGGCCTGCAGCGTAGGTTCGGGCATGTACGTCAATTGGTAGACAGCCTCTCTTACAAGGAGGAAGTTAGGGGTTCGAGTCCCTTCGTGCCCACCATTTTTTGAAAACAAGATCCTCGGACGATGCGTCTGAGAGTGCGGGGTCGTAGTTCAGTTGGTTAGAACGCCAGCCTGTCACGTTGGAGGTCGCGGGTTCGAGCCCCGTCGGCCCCGCCATTTTCGATCAGGGCCGCGAGGGCATCTTGCCTTGCGGCCTTTTAGTTTTCCGGCCTCTGGATCCGGGAAAGCATGACCGCGTCCGTCACCAACTGTCCCCGCATCAAGGCCGCTCTTTTCCCGTCCGGCCCAAGCGCAAAATCAAAAAGGAAATCGGGTTCGACCGAGAGGTACCGCCGCGGCGGGCCGCCCGCGATCGGCTGGAACATGACGGTCGAGCTCGATCCCTGTACGGGTTCAAGCTCGCGATAGTAAAGGCCGTTGCTTCCCGCGGGCCAGTAAAGAAAGGCGGTGGGCGAAATGTTGAAGATCGTGCTCGCGGCTGCGCTTTCAATAGGCCGGAGCCCGACGTAGAACCGTTTCTCCTGATCGGAATAAAAGGTGTAGGCCACCTGCTTTCCGTCCGGCGACAAAGCATAATATGTTTCGCTGATCAGGGGTTTCTCCACGACCGGCCCTCCGTTTATCGACACAACGCCCAACACACGCTCGCCGGTCCTCGACCAGAAGAAATAGACATTTTCGCCGTCGGGGGAGATCATTGGACCGCCGCCCGTTCCGTCGATCTGAGTAAGAAGGGTCGGCTCACTTCCGTCGATCTTCATACGCCAGATCTTTCGCTCGCCGGTCCGCTCGGAGGTGAACACGATATAACGCCCGTCGGGCGTCACCCGCGGTTCGAAGTCTGACGAATCGTTCGGCGTCAGCTGCTGCCGCCCCGTCCCGTCGGCGTTCATTATGTGGATATGCGGCCGGTTGTTATCGACCGCATCGAACACCAACCGCCCGTCCGGCGTCCAGTTCACCCTGAGGTTGCCGGTCGATTCCGCCGTGATCTTTCGATAGCTGTCTGGAGAACTGCCCTCACCGACCCAGATGTCTTTCTGGAAATTTCTCTGGCAGGTAACGATCTTTGAGTCATCCCGGCTGACGCTCAGCCCAAAGTATGAGTTCAGGTCGTTGGTGACGCGGGTCTCCTTAAGGTCGGCAAGCGAGACCAGATAGATCTGGGAAAGGTTTGTGACCTGATCGACTGCGTTAACGAGCAGGCTGCTGCCGTCCGACAAGGGCACAATCTCGCCGATCCGTTCCTTCCGCGGAGGCACGATCGTTCGGACATGGCTGCCGTCGAGTGCGATCTCTTCGACCGACCAATCCTCGGTCCCGTTACCGCGGACGACCTGGATAAAGAAAATGCGGCTTCCGTCAGTCGAATATCGCGGATCACGCAAGATCACGGTGGGCTCCGCCGAGTAGATTATCTGCTCGTCGCTTCCATCCGACGCGTTCGCCGAAAGCAGCAACACGTTCGGGCCGTAGCGAATGTAGAGCATCCGTTTGTCGTCGGGTGAAAGGTCGCCAAGGTCGTTCACCGTCTCGACGAGCTTTTTTGGAGTGCCGCCAAGCGTCGAGATGCGATATAGCGTTCCATGGCGGTCATCAAGCCCCGCGGTGATGTAGTAGACCTGAGCACCGTCCGACGTCGTCGCCAGGCCGCCCCAAAACTGCACCGAGCTTTGCGGCACGAGCTGAAGCGCGTCGCGCTCCTCGAGGCGCCGGATCCAGAGCGCCCGGTCGTTGTTCGGCTCCATCGTGTTGTACAAAAGGGAACCGCCGTCAGGCGTGATGTGTGCAAAGACGACGTCGTTGCTCTGAGAGAGGCGCCGTTGGGTGATGTTGCTGATCGACAGCACAGGTTCCGGTGCCCGTTCAAAGAGCTTCCAAAACCCGTAACCGGCGAGCAGCACGGCCGATATCCCGACCAGCCCGTATGCGATCATTCGCGACCAGCGATTCGGCAGCATGCCGTCGAGCGTCGGCAGCCTTTCGGACGAATCGCCGTATTCGCGGGTCCGCACTTTTTCAAGTTCCACCCGCACTTCTTCGGTCGTAGCCGGCCGCTGTTCCGGCCGCTTCTTCAGGCATCGGCCGATCAGCCGCGAGAGGTCTTTCGGCACGCCCGATTTTATTTTGTGAAGCGGCACCGGATCGACGGTCATCAATTCGCTTATGACCGCAGCGTAGCTGTCGCCCTTGAAGGGCCGCTCGCCCGAAAGAGCCTCGTACATCAGCACCCCGAGGCTGAATATATCGCTCCGGGCGTCGACATCCTTTCCTTCGGCCTGTTCCGGCGACATATACGCAGGCGTCCCGATTATCTGGTCTGTCCTCGTGATCGGGCCGCTGTTGTCGGAAACCCTCGGGTCAGCGATCTGCGCCAGTCCGAAATCGAGGATCTTCGGCACATTGCCGGTGGTGATCATCACGTTGCCGGGCTTGATATCGCGATGGACTATGCCTTTTTCGTGCGCTCGCGACAGGGCATCGGCGATCGGGATGAACCAATCGAGGAACGTCCGGAGTTCAAGCCCTCGCTCGTCGATGAACTCGTTGAGGTTCTTGCCCTCAACATATTCCATTGTTATGAACTTTTGTTT
The DNA here is from genome assembly GCA_016716365.1 of Chloracidobacterium sp. Lineage (GTDB taxonomy): Bacteria > Acidobacteriota > Blastocatellia > Pyrinomonadales > Pyrinomonadaceae > OLB17. Next base: position 1,029,487 of record JADJWM010000017.1, read on the forward strand.
TCCGGTCTCTTCGACGGAGTGGATCGTCGCGACGTTCGGATGGTTGATCGCGGCCGCTGCCTGCGCCTCCTTTTCGAATCGCCGCAGATGGTCGGGGCGGTTCGCAAGCACCGGCGGCAGGGTCTTTAAGGCGACCAGGCGATTCAGTCTTGAATCCTTCGCCAGGTAGACCTCGCCCATGCCCCCCGATCCGATCCGCGACATTATCTGATAGTGGCCGACGAACTGGCCCGACCAAGACTCCATCGAGCCAACGGCCGGCGTTGAAATGAACTCGCCCGCATTCCGGTCCGCCTCAAGCAGCGATTCGACCTCTTTCCTGATCTGCGGGTCGCTGCCGCACGCATCATTGAGATAACGGTCGCGGTCGGCACCGCTTAATTCGGCGGCCTCATGGTAAATATCGGTGATCTGTTCCCAAAGTTCAGGGGTCATAAGCCGCTCTGAAGTTCCCTGAAGAGCCACGCCCTCGCAACGGTCCAGTCCCGGCGGACCGTGCGGGCCGATATCTCAAGGGTCTCGGCGATCTGCTCATCGGTCAATCCCGCAAAGTACCTCAGCTCGACGATATTTGACTGACGCTCGCTGAATTGGGCCAGGCGGGTAAGCGCCTCGTCCAAAGCGACAATATCTTCGTTCGTCTCGGACGGACGGCCGATCTGGTCGGAAAGGGTCACCTGGACCCGGTCGCCGCCCCGCTTCAGGCTGTTCTTGCGGCGGGCAAGATCGACCAGGATCCTCCTCATCAATTGAGCGCAGATCGCAAAGAAATGCGTCCGGTTCTGCCAATTGACGCGGCTCGAGTCGATCAGGCGAAGGTACGCCTCGTTAACGAGCGCCGTCGGCTGCAATGTGTGGCCCACGTTCTGCCGCCTCATGAAGTTGCCCGCCATTCGGCGAAGCTCGCTGTAAACGATCGGCAGCAGCTCCTCGAGAGCGCGTTCGTCTCCCTCACGCCATTTCAGCAGGAGCTGAGTAATTGGGGGCAGCGATCGTTCCTTCATCATACGGAAAAAAGCGTTTACGGTTCTGCGGAAGGCTTCTGAACCAAAATTCTAGCACAGGTCCTAAATTACGCTGTCCGCCTTTGCCCGTGAATTCCGTTACTTGTAATGAGGGCGGCCGGAAGGCGGCAAAGAGAGCACCGATGACCGCCCCGAACCGGTCGCCAGGGCCTTTCGTGCCCGATCGGGCCGGGACCGGCGAAAGGAGAACTCGACAAGTCGGGTAACGACGGAGGAACAAGATGTTTACGGAAGCAACAACACAAGAATTTCAAAACGGCAGCGGGATACGTCACGTCGCCGATGTGCGGGTCGCGGGCCCGCTTGATGAAAGGGCCGCGACCAGGATCATACAGATGGGGTTCAGCACGGATCCGGTGGCCCGCTGGGTCTATCCGGATGCCGAGGCCTACCTGAGCCTGTTCCCGGAATTCATACGGGCTTTTGCGGGCGGTGCGATTTCGGCCGGCTCGGCATATCTCACCCGCGACAATGCAGGAGCGGCACTCTGGCTGCCGCCCGGGATCGAACCGAACGAGGAAGAGGTTCTCGACGTCGTCCGTGCAACGGTCGCCCCCGGACTGCAGAAGGACGTTTTCGACGTCATGGAACAGATGGGTTCGTTCCATCCGGCCGAACCGCACTGGTATTTGCCGATGATCGGGGTGGATCCGATCAGGCAGGGCCGGGGAACGGGAAGCACGCTGATGAGGTTCGCCCTCGAACGCTGCGACGACGAGGACCTGCCGGCGTATCTCGAATCGTCGAATCCCAGGAACATCAGCCTTTATCAGAGATTCGGTTTCGAGGTCATCGGGCTGATCCGCTCCGGCGGTTCGCCGCCGATGTTCCCGATGTACCGGAAGCGTCGCAGCGAATGGGTTTGATCGAGCAGGGGAGGGAAGCAACTGATACTTAATTTATTCGCCGATCGGATCGGCAAGGAGACATAATAACCATGTTAGGAGCAACTTTACTTACAGGCGACCTGCGGAAGGCGAAGGGAGCTTATAGCTATCGCGATACGATCGTCGCTTCCCAAAAGGTCAATTGGCGGATCGAGGACATCATCGGCGGCGACAAAAAGCTGGATTTCAGCAAGCCGTTCATGCCGGAATCCCTGGCCCGTGTTTCGGGACTCAAGTTCCTCAACGATGACGAAAAGCGGGTCCTTAACCAGATCCGCGGGCACGCTTACCTGAGCATCTTCGGGCTGGTCGAGGAATTCATCCTTCCTTTCGTTCTGGACCATGTCAGGCCCTCGCTTGACGAGGACGATTACCGGGTACGCGCTTTTCTGCAGTTCGCGACGGAAGAGGCAAAGCACATCCAGCTCTTCAAGGAATTCAGCCGTGAATTTCAGGAGAACTTCGGAACCGAGTGCAAGGTGATCGGCCCGCCGTCAGAGGTGGCAAAGGCCGTCCTGGGCCATCATCCGCTCGGTATCGCACTTGCGATACTTCATATCGAATGGATGACCCAGCGGCACTATATCGACAGCATCCGCGATGACCAGGTGCTCGATGAGCAGTTCAAGAGCCTGCTCAAGAATCACTGGCTCGAAGAGGCTCAGCACGCGAAACTCGACACCCGAATGATCGAATCCCTGGCAGAAGGGATGTCCCCCGAAGAGATCGAAAAGGGCGTTGATGGGTACCTCGAGATCGGCGGTATCCTCGACAACGGCGTTCGCCAGCAGACGCTGTTCGATCTCGAAGCGTTCGAACAGGCGACCGGGCGCATTTTGACCGAAGACGAACGCGAGGAGTTCATCGACGTGCAGCATCAGGCAAACCGTTGGACCTATCTCGGCACCGGGATGACGCACCCGAGGTTTCTTGAAACGCTCGAGAGCCTTGGGCCCGAACAGCGGCAACGGATCGAAGGGGTCGCTCCCTCGTTTTGCTAAAGGGGTGGTGCAATGAAAGGGACCATCGACCGGAAAAGGAGGCGGCTCGACGCCCAGGGATTCAAAAGGCTTACGGACAGCGAGGTGGTCGAATTCGACCGCTGGCTGCGTCTCTCACCGGCCATTTGCCTGACCTGGACCTTGATCGGCGTCGCCTTCGCCTCCCCGATAATTCTCGCGGCGTTGATACCGTTCGCGGTCGCCGGTTTTGTTTGGGACCGGCACCCGTTCGATCTGATCTACGATCTCGGGATACGAAGGTTCACCGGCGGGCGTCCGCTGCCGTGCTACGGCCGGCAGCGGCGATTCGCCTGCCTATCGGCGTCGCTGATGCTCGCTGCCGCCGCCGCGTCGTTCTATTTCGGCTATCAGGCGGCCGGATATCTTATTGGCGGGTTCATGGTCTTGGCCGCGGCGACAATGGTCTCGACCGGATTCTGTGTCCCGTCCTTCGTTTACAACTTGGTCGCAAGGGCCGGTCGGGGGGCGAAAGCGGATACAGAGTCGTCAACACCGCCGGACAGAAAAACACAGATCCTGAATCCGATCTCTGACAACGCACGAAATCCCTGATGAGAGCCGGGCCTTCCGTGACACCCCTCAGCGGGCATCAGGAAGGTCCTCCTCAGATCACAAGGGGTTTCGAGCAAGGGGTGGGTAAGGAAAACCGCCGGTCCTTAGACAAGGCCGGCGGTTTCCGTTTTGTCGAATTTTGACTGGATCAGCTCTTCCTGAGTTCCGTCAGCACCTGTTTCGCTACGGCCTTCAACGTGTCGAAAACGCCTGTCCCGTCGGTTGCCACGGCTTCGAAAACCGGCTCGCCCTTGCGATTAAGTTCGTGCGTCAGGTCTTCGATCGGGGTAACATTCGGCAGGTCCCGCTTATTTAATTGAAGCACATAGGGGATCTGCATCAGGTCGTAGCCCTGTGTCTGTAGATTCTCTTCCAGGTTGTAAAGCGATTCGATGTTCGCGTCCATTCGTTCGTCCTGGCTATCCGCAACGAATACGACGCCGTCCACACCCTTTAGTATCAGCTTTCTCGACGCATCGTAATAAACCTGCCCCGGGACCGTGTAAAGGTGGAATCTTGTCTTAAAACCGCGGACCGTCCCCAGTTCAAGCGGCATAAAATCAAAAAACAGCGTCCGGTCCGTTTCCGTCGCAAGACTGATCAATTTGCCCTTCGCCTGCGGTGCGGTCGAATCGTAGATATGCTGAAGGTTCGTCGTCTTGCCGCAAAGGCCCGGCCCGTAGTAAACGATCTTGCAATTGATCTCTCGTGATGCGTAATTGATGAAAGTCATATCTCTTTCGCGATAATTCTATATCAAAGCGGTTCAGCCGAAAAGACTGTCGATATCCTCGTCGGTGATCTCGGCGAATACCGTCGAATTACTAAGATTGACCGAGGTGGAATCGCGCACGGCCTCGTCAAGGATCGCGGCGACTTCAAAACTCGCCTTCTTTGTCCTGAGTTTCACCAATCCGAGCGTCGACCGCTCATCAAAAACCACTACAAGCAGGCTCCGGCCGATAACGCTGATAAAAATGCTCTCTCTTTCGCCCTCATGGACCACCGCCGGGAACACCTCTTCCCCGATCAGCTTGGCCATGCTGCTGGTGGCCGCGACGTTACCCGCCGCGAGCGATGAGAAGCTCATCGTGTCCATGTCGCCGATGTCTCCGTGAAACGCGATGGTCTGGCCGTCACGGTCTACCAGGAACACGACCCGCGATGCACACTCGACGCAAAGGCGTGCAAGGACCATCTTTAGCCTTTGAAACTGGTGTTCTTGTAAAATGAAAGGCGATTGAGCCATTTGAAATTCTCTCTGCGTGAGTATAACTATAGCGGCAAGTCCTGACTGAGGTGAAATGTCTTGAGCGACGAGCGGGCAGGTCCTCGGGAAGAACCTCACCTTTGAATCTATCATATGTATCAGAACGGCTTCAAGCATTTTTTCGGCCTTGAGGCGGCTTAAATTCGTGTACTTATTTGTTTATCCTGCGATCGGATCGTATTTTCTTTTTTCGTGTATTTCGTGGAAAATCCCTCTTTTCATCGACGAAAGTCGAGAAACAGATCAAAAAGAAGAGGGATCACAATTGGACGGCGTTAAAAAATTAGTTCAATGCAATTAGTATTGCTGACACCCGCGGAGATCATTGGAGAGAAATAGGAAATCAAACGGCCTTAATTGCGTGGCCATCGGCGGCGGCACCGGGCTTGCGACACTTCTCTCGGGCCTTAAGCGGTTCGTTGACGGCCGGAACGGCGCCGGCCCTTCGATCTCGCATCTGTCTGCGGTTGTTGCCGTTTCCGACGACGGCGGCAGCTCGGGAAGGCTGCGCGACGAACTTCAGGTGCCTCCGCCGGGCGACATTCGCAACTGCATGGTCGCCCTGTCCGAAGACTCGAATCTGCTTTCTCAGCTTTTTCAATATCGCTTCCCGGGTATCGGCGATCTTGGCGGGCACAGCTTCGGCAATTTGTTCCTTGCCGCACTTTCCGAGGTGACCGGCGATTTCGCCGAGGCCGTAAAGCTTTCATCCGAGATCCTCGCGAGCAAGGGGCACATTTATCCGGCGACCCTTTCGGACGTGCGGCTCGCCGCCGAACTGGTTGACGGTTCGACCGTCCGAGGCGAAACGCAGATAGGGAAGATCGGCGGTGCCATCCGCCGCCTTTATCTGGAACCCGAAGACTGCCACCCGCTCCCGGAGGCGATCGCCGCTATCGCCGAAGCCGACATCATAACGGTAGGGCCGGGCTCGCTTTACACAAGCATTTTGCCGCCGCTCCTCGTCCGAGGCTTTGTCGACGCGATCGCGGCTTCGCCGGCGATCAAGATCTTCGTCTGCAACCTGATGACCCAGCCGGGCGAGACCGACGGCCTTTCGGCTCGTCGCCATCTGGAGATCGTCCGTGAATACGCTCCGGCTCTCCAATTCGACCGTGTCGTCGTCAATTCCGAACCCATAACCCCCGCACAGGCTGCAATTTACGAATCCGAAGGCTCCGAACAGATCGGCGTTCACGGTTCCATTTCAGGCGATTCGATTGAAGGAGCAAAGATCGTTTATGGTAATCTACTCGATGCTGGGGAGAAGGTTCGCCACGACCCTTTTAAGCTTGCCGAAACCGTTCTTAGCTGCGAGCAGAGACCTTAAAACGGACAGCGCCTCGCTGTTCCGAGGCCCATATGTCTGAGAGCCCGATCGAACAGAAACCGCTGAATGTGCTGGTGCTCGCCGCCGGCCTGGGAACACGCATGCGGTCCGATCTGGCAAAGGTCCTTCATGAACTGGACGGCCGGCCGCTTGTCAATCACGTTTGCCGCACCGCTACCGCTCTTGCTCCCGAAAGCATCTACATCGTCATCGGCCATCAGGCCGAGGATGTAAAAGAGGCGGTCCTGCACGAACTGGACGGGCAAAAGGTCGTCTTCGTGACCCAGGAGCAGCAGCTCGGGACCGGCGACGCGGTCAACGCCGCCCGCAGTTTCCTTGAGAATAGCGATTCGACGCTCGTTGTCCTTTCGGGCGACGTTCCGATGATCCGGCACGAAACGCTTGCCGCGCTCGTCCAGCACCATCACCGGTTTCGTGACGGCGAGACTGCGTGCACCATCCTGACCGTGAGGCTGTCCGACCCCACCGGCTACGGACGGATAGTTCGCGGCGGCGACGGGGAGTTCGAACGCATCGTCGAGCAAAAGGACGCGACCGAAGAAGAGCGGCAGACAAACGAGATAAATGCCGGCATTTATTGCTTTGACGCGCGGAAGCTGTTTTCCGCACTCTCCGCCGTCAAGAACAACAATTCACAGGGCGAATATTACCTGACGGACGTGCCCGCCCTGCTCAAGGACGCGGGAGAGGCGGTCACTATCTTTCAGCACGGCGACGCACAGGAGATCGAGGGCGTCAATAACCGGGCCCAGCTTGCCGACCTGGAGCGAACGGTCCGCCGGCGAAACGTCTGGCGCCTGATGCTTGAAGGCGGCGTGACCTTCATCGACCCGAAGAACGCCTACGTAAGCTCCGATTCGGTCATTGGCCGCGACACTACGATCTATCCCAACGTCTTCATCGAAGGGACAACCCGGATCGGTTCGGGATGCGTGATCAGGCCCGGCAGTCGTCTGGTCAACGCCGCGGTCGGCGACAATGTCGAGGTCCGCGATAATTGCCTGATAACTGATTCCGAGATCGGCGACGGCTGCACGGTCGGCCCCATGGCCCACCTCCGCGGCAAGGCGGTGATGGTCGAAGGGTCAAAGGTCGGCAATTTTGTCGAACTTAAGAAAACCCGGCTCGGCAAGCGTTCAAAGGCGAGCCACCTCACCTATTTGGGTGATGCCACTATCGGTGAAGGTACGAACATCGGCGCCGGGACCATCACCTGCAATTACGACGGCAAGAACAAACACGAAACACACATTGGCGACCGCGTAAAGATCGGCTCCGACACAATGCTCGTCGCCCCCGTGACCGTCGGCGACGACGCGGCCACCGGCGCCGGAAGCGTGGTGACGAAAAACGTTGGGCCGGGAGAACTTGTGGTCGGTGTCCCGGCAGTGGCGTTAAAGAAATCAAGATCAAGATCCGACGAATCGGGCAGTTAGGGATCGGTCCAGGAGGTTCGCATGTTCATCACTCTATTGGTGGTTACATTTCTTATCTCGCTCGGAGTTTCGGCACTCGTGGTGTATCTGTTCAAAAAACCGATCGATGGCATTCTGAAAAGGATACTCCAGGACGAGATAAGTTTTGCATGGGCTAAATATCTTTATTTCGCTATATTTGTGGTCGGAGTGTCAACGGGCGTTCGTGTCTGGGAACTTGAGAAATACATCACCCAACGGCTGCCGGGTAACGTTCCGATTCCTGATCTAAACCGCGACAGATGGGTGCTCGAAGTCTACCGAACGATCATCGAATCATTGCAGGGCCTGGCGTGGCTGCTTCTAGCTTTTTTCGTCATCGCGCTGGTGGCTTTCATCGTAGTGCGGATCGCCGAGCTTTTTGGAAAGGACAGAATGCAGGCGGCAAGGCCGGAAAATTCCCCAGCCGAATAGAGAAAGTGCGTTTGTAGAATCGAATCATTGTCTAATTCTTATGTGCGGAATTGTCGGATACGTTGGAAATAAACAGGTTGTGCCGTTGATCATTGACGGCCTGCGGAAGCTTGAGTATCGCGGCTACGACTCGGCGGGGATCGCCGTGGTCGATGATGCGAAGCATCTCGAGCTGCGGCGGGCCGAGGGTAAGCTGCGCAATCTCGAAGAAGTTATAAGGCTGAAGCCGCTCGACGGGAATTATGGCATCGGGCACACACGCTGGGCGACGCACGGGCGGCCGACCGAAGAGAATGCCCACCCGCACCGCGACCAATCCGGCAATATCGTTGTTGTCCACAACGGGATCATCGAGAACTATCTTCCGTTGAAAGAACGGCTCGCCGCCAACGGCAGCACGTTCAAGACCGAGACCGACACCGAGGTGGTCGCCCATCTGATCGGTCATTACGTCGATGAGGGCATCGAATTCGAAGAGGCGGTCCGCAAAGCGGTAAAAGAACTAAAGGGCATCTTCGCCCTGTCGATCATCTCGGTCGATGTGCCGGACACGATCATCGCGGTCCGCGAAGGCCCGCCGGTCGTCATCGGAATGGGCGATGGCGAGTTTTTCGTCGCGTCCGACATTCCGCCGATCCTTCAGCACACCCGCGATGTATTCTTCCTCGGCGACCGCGAGATCGCCGTGCTGACCAAGGATTCCGTCCGCGTTACCGACTTCGACGGCAACATCGTCGAACCGAAACAGCAGAGGATCACCTGGGACCCGATCATGGCCGAGAAAGGCGGGTTCAAGCACTTCATGCTCAAGGAGATCTACGAGCAGCCGCGGGCCGTGCGCGACACTTCACAGGGCCGCGTTTCGCTGGATACGGGCAAGGTCTATCTAGACCAGATGGACATAACCGACGAGGACCTTCAGGCGATCACCTCGATCAAGATCGCTGCCTGCGGTACATCGTGGCACGCCGGCCTGGCCGGCCGGTACATGATCGAGCGGTTGGCACGCGTCCCGGTGGATGTCGATTATGCCTCGGAGTTCCGCTATCGCGACCCGGTGCTAAGCGAATCTGACCTGCTGATCGTCATTTCTCAGTCCGGCGAGACGGCCGACACCATCGCCGCCATGCGCGAGGCGAAGCAGGCCGGGTGCAAGGTGCTTGCGATCTGCAACGTGCAGGGCTCGATGATCCACCGCGAGGCCGACGGCACCATACTTACGCACGCCGGGCCCGAGATCGGCGTTGCCTCGACCAAGGCTTTCACATCGCAGATGGTCGCTCTTTACCTGTTCGCATCGCACCTTGGGCAGATAAGGGGCAGCGTCGACGAAGACCGGGCCAAAAAGCTCGCGCAGGACCTTGCCGAACTGCCGCTGAAGATCGAACAGCTTCTTAACGACGCCGATTCCATCGAGGAACTCTCGAAAGATTATTTCCGCGTCCAGGATTTTCTTTATCTTGGCCGCGGGATCAATTTCCCGGTCGCGCTTGAAGGCGCTCTGAAACTGAAGGAGATCAGCTACATCCACGCCGAAGGCTATCCGGCGGGCGAAATGAAGCACGGGCCGAACGCACTGATCGACGAGAAGCTCCCTGTCGTGATCGTCAACACGCGTGATGAGGAGGACGAAGCCAGCCTGCTCCGGTACGAGAAGACCCATTCGAACATCGTCGAGGTAAAGGCTCGTGACGGGATCGTCCTTGCGGTCCTGACCGAGGGCGACGGGATGAGTTCAAAGGTATCCGATCACGTGATCGAGATCCCGGAAACTTCCGACCTGCTCGGCCCGATCCTTTCGGTCGTCCCGCTGCAGCTTCTCTCGTACCACATCGCCGTCCGTCGAGGATGCGACGTCGATCAGCCGAGAAATCTGGCGAAGAGCGTGACGGTTGAGTAAGAATTGTTGGCCACGAATTACACGAATTGCACTAATTGGTCGAATAATGAAGCGTTCTTCGGATGATGGAGAGTCGAATTAGCAATTCCGCTCTAATTCGTGTTATTCGTGTAATTCGTGGCAAAAATACTCTTTATGAAAGCCATCATCGTCCGCGAATACGGCGAGCCTGAGGTGATGAAGGTCGAGGAGGTTGAAACTCCCGAGCCTTCGGGCACACAGGTGCTTGTGAAGATCGAGGCGGCCGGCGTGAATCCGGTCGATACTTATCTCCGCACGGGCATTCACGCTCACGCTCCGGCCCTGCCATACACGCCGGGCAAGGACGGAGCCGGAACGGTCGAAGACGTCGGCCCCGATGTCTCGAACTGCAAGGAGGGCGACCGCGTTTACACCGCCGATTCATTGACCGGCACCTACGCCGAATACGCCCTCTGTAACGAATATCAACTTGGCCGATTACCCGACAATGTGAACTTCGAGGAAGGCGCCGGCGTCTGGACCCCATACGCTACGTCCTATCGTGCGTTGTTTCAAAAAGCAGGCATCAAACCCGGCGACAACGTTCTGATACACGGAGCTTCCGGCGGCGTGGGCACGGCGGCCGTCCAATGGGCGAAATGTGCGGGAGCGATCGTGATCGGCACGGCGAGTTCCGAAGAAGGGAAGCAGCACGTGACGATGAGCGGCGCCGATGCCGTTTTCGACCATTCCGACGAAGATCACTTCGAGGCGATACGGCAATTCACCGGCGGCAGCGGCGTCGACGTGATCATCGAGATGCTTGCGAACGTCAATCTTGAACGCGATTTCGAATGTCTTGGGATGTCGGGGCGGATCGTCGTTGTCGGCAACCGCGGCAGCCTTCAGTTCACGCCCCGTCTGGCGATGACCAAGGACGCCACCATCTACGGAATGTCGCTCTTCAATTCTACCCAGGACGAGCGGGACGAGATCCACCGGGCGATCTTCGCGAATCTGGAAGACGGGGCCCTGCGCCCTTTTGTCAGCCGCAAATATACCCTCGATCAGGCCCCCGCCGCCCACCACGACGTGATCGAGAACAAGGCCCTCGGCAAGATCGTGCTTACCACTTGATCCCGATGATCACGGACGAAGGCAAAACTCACGGCGACTATCACTGAACGGCCGCGATATCGATCTTGTCGCTGTTCGAGAACTGGTCCAGCACCTCAAACACCTGCAGGGCGTAGCTTACGTTCCCGAACGGTGCCGAGACCTGGACGCCGGCGATCACATCGCGGACCTCCAAAAGCGATTCGCGGGCGATCGCGATGCCTTCCTCGCGGGCAAACTCTTTGTCCTTTTCCGAAGCCACTCGCATTCGCTCAAGGATCTCAGGCGTGACATTTACGCCGGGAACCTCATTGTGCATGAATTCCGCATTTCGATAGCTGACCAGCGGCCAGATCCCCGCGACGATCGGGATCTTGACGTGCTCGATCTTCCTCAGGAACGAACGAAGCTGTTCAGTGTCGAAAACGGGTTGTGTGATCGCGTATTCCGCCCCGGCCTCGACCTTCCATTCGAACCTCCGGATCTCTTCCTCAAGATTGACCGCGCCCGGATTCACTCCGACCCCGATGGAAAAAGCCGTCGGCCGCCCGATCGGATTGTTCCCGAGGTCCAGGCCGTGGTTCAGTTTGTTCACCATGTTGGTGAGGCCGATGGAATCGATATCGAAAACGGCGGTCGCGTCCGGGTACGGGCCCATCTTTGGCGGGTCACCGGTAATGATCAACAGATTGTGGAGGCCCAATGCAGCCGCACCAAGCAGGTCCGACATCATTCCAAGCAGGTTGCGGTCCCGGCAGCAGTAGTGAAGCACGGCCTCGATCCCGACCTCGCGTTCGACCAATACCGCGGTCGCCTGTGCAGACATCCGGGTTTGTGCACGCGGCCCGTCGGGAATGTTGACCCCATCGACCCCGGCCTCTTTTAAGAGTCGGATCGAATCAAGCGTTTTCTGGGCATCGCATCCCTTTGGCGGCAGCACCTCGACCGACGTGACAAACTCACCCCTTGCGATCTTTCGTCCCCAGGCCGAACGCTCTTCGGCCGGGACAACGCTCACGTCCACAGGTTTGAGTTCTGCAACTTTGGCGGGCTCGCTTCGGACCGTCGAAACCGAAACGCGGGGGCTGACCGAACGTATGGACTCCGCGATCAGCTTGATGTGCGTGGGCGTGGTCCCGCAGCAACCGCCGACAAACTTGGCTCCGGCCTGAACGAATCGCCGCGAAAATTCGGCCATGTATTCCGGAGATCCCATGTAAAACTGGCGGCCCTGGACGTCACGCGGCAATCCCGCGTTCGGCTGGGCCGAGAGCGGCTTCGATGTAACACCGCGCATGTTCTCGAGCGCGTGCAGGACGTGTGTCGGCCCCATTCCGCAGTTCAAACCGATCACCTCAACGTCCAATTTGTCCAGATCACTCGTAAAGGATTCGGGGGCCGTTCCGAAGGTGGTTTTCAAATCGGCCTGTATCGTCATTTGCGCGATTATCGGCAGGTCCGTCAGCTCTCGGATCGCCTTTATAGCCTGTTCGATCACCGACAACTCTGAAAAAGTTTCGAGGATGAAGAGGTCCACGCCGCCCTCAAGCAGTCCTTCGGCCTGTTCTTTATAGATCTCTTTCGCTTCGTCGAAGGAGGTGGGCCCGTATGGCTCGATCCGCAGGCCGAGCGGCCCGATCGACCCGGCAACGAATGCATTGCCGTTTGCAGCACTGCGTGCAATACGCGCCGCCGCGACGTTGATCTCGCGAACTTTCGATTCAAGCCCGTACGGCTGCAGCTTGTGCCGCGTCGCACCGAATGAGTTTGTTTCGATGATGTCCGCCCCGGCCCTTACGTATTCCTCATGGACCTCGCGCACAAGATCAGGGGCCGTAAGATTAAGCTCGTCGTAACTTCGGTTTATATAGACGCCCTTTGTATAGAGCTGGGTCCCGACGGCCCCGTCGAATACATACACCCGGTCAGAATCAAGCAATTCGCGGAAATCTTTCATAACTTAGGTTCGGGCCTTCGGACTTTGGCCTTCGGTCTTCGTCTTGAAGGTGCCTATCGCACGGAGATAAGCATTCAGTTTCGGTGTCAACTTTTCAACAGGGGGGGCCCGGGGGGACCCCCCCGTGCTTCTTCCCGAAACCCCCCCGGGGGGGGGGGGGGGAGACCCGGTGGCGTTTTGGGGAGGGGGGCCCCCCCGAAACCCCCCGGAAACCCCCCCGGCCCCCCGGGCGCCCCCCCCCCCCGGCGCCGGGGGGGGGGTGGCCCCCGGGGGGGGGGGGCGCGGCCCCCCCCCCGGGCCCGGGAGGGGGGCCCCCCCGGGGGGGCCCCACCCCGGCCGCCCGCCGCCCGGAGGGCGGACAGTTTCTACACCCCCTGTTCTCGCAGTTCTTCCCCCCCCCCTGGGGGGGCCCCTGGCCCGCCGCCCGGGGCCCCGGAAGGGGAAACAAAAGCCAAAGACCAAACAACAAAAGAAAAATCTCGCCGAACAGCGAGACTTTCAAAATATCTTCCGGTTGACGCTGTTTAGCAGTTTATTTAACGTGGTCGCAAGTCGCAATAACTCACCACGATGTCTTAGGCAAATAATCGGCTAACCGGTGTCATCTGTCAAGCCGAATTAACGGTCCTCATTTTGCGGCCGTCGGCTTTTCGCCTGAGGCGAGCTTGCCGTAAAAGGCATAACTCGCCTGCGGGCCGTCGATATCAAGCCGCCAGTGCGTGTAATCCTGAACGTCGTCGCAGCCGACACCGCGTCCCTGAAGGACGAGCGTGTAGCTTGTCCCTTTAGCGAGTGCGGGGCGGAAGATGCCCGTGGCCGCCGTCACGCCGCCCTTGAAGCGATACTCTTTGTAGAGCAGCGGCCCGTTCGGCCGGTCCTCGACGTCGTGGATGTCAACCTTGAAGTTCGTCATCTTCAGCGGCAGCGGGAGCGTAAGTACGCCCTTTCTTCCCGCGGTCGATCGCATCTCGAACCGCCATTGCTTGCCCGTGAATCCGCTCGCAAGGTCGAATTCATCGAACGTCGTCATATGCGCCTCGACCTCTGCATCCTTTGCTACCTCATCAAGGCCCCTCATCGTATCGAAGCCGGCCTCGGTCGTGTAAAGCTTCGCCTCCCGAGCGAACCTCACCTCTTTCAGCAGGTCCAATTCGAACGTCCTCGGTTTATAGGTCGAAAGGAAGTAGGTTCCGGGCTCGGCGCAGCAGGCACAGGCCAATGCCGCTACCGGGGACAAAATGAAGATCGCCGTCAGGGCGAAAGATAATGTGATGGTCCTTTTGATCATGGCAGGTCCCTCCGAAAACAAATGCGTTGGCGCAGCCGAAAAACTATCTTTGGCACTTCGGGCAGTAATATGTCGATCGCTGACCTTGTTTTATACGGCGGATCGGGGCCGAGCAAGTCCGGCAGGGCCCGCCCTCTCGTTCATAAACACGCCAGTCGCCGCTCGCTCCGTCGCCGTAAACTCCTTCGCCGATCGCGGCCGGGTTCGGCGTCCGTCCGCTCACCTCGGCAAGTGCCTCGGCCAGGACGTCGACGATGCACCTGTGGAGCCGCTCGATCCTCACGCCGGGCACGTTCCGGGCTTTTCGTTTAGGGCTGATCCCGGCGCGGAACATCGCCTCTGACGCATAGATGTTCCCCAGCCCGCATACCTTTGTCTGGTCAAGCAGGAATTCCTTCAGGCTTCGCCCGGACCTCGCGAGCTGTTCACGCAAATATTCGGGGCCGAAATCTTCGGAAAATGGTTCCGGTGCAAGCTTCGCGATCGACGGGTCAAGGTCCAGACGTGCGGTCTCTATGACCTTCATCAGGCCAAAATGCCGCTGGTCCTGAAACACGAGCCGCGACCCGTCGACGAAGTGCAGGACCGCGTGAGTGAATTTGGGGTCGTCCGCCTGGCCGTTCAGAAGCATGAATCGCCCGCTCATCCTCAAATGGGTCAAAAGCGTTCGCCGATTGTCGAGATCGAAAAGAATGTTCTTGCCGCGGCGGTGGACAAAATTGATCTTTGCCCGGTCCAAAAGTCCCCCGAAGTCGGGAATTTGGGAGTCCGGCGCAAGTCGGGCGCGCAGAAGTTCGGCCGTCGCGATCTTTTGTCCGCCGACGATCCGGTTCAGCTCGCGTGCGACGAATTCGACCTCGGGCAATTCGGGCATTTTATGAACCTAAACTTTGGAATAATCGGGAACGGAAGCCTTGTCGCCCAGCACCGTACCGGCACCGACGATGACATTCCGGCCGATGTAACCGCTCCGGCCGATGATGGCGTCGCGGATCTCCGCACCGGCTGAAATTCGGGCATGCGGCCAGATGACCGAGCCTTCCACAACAGCTTTTTCGTCGATGTGCACGCCCGGGCCGATCGCCGACCGCTTGATCCTGGCACCCGGTTTTATCACCGCCCCGGCTCCGATCACCGACACGTCATCGACGGTCGCGGCAGTGGCTACATCGCTCGATGCGGAACGGTCTATTTCAAAACCGCCGATCTTCCCGTCAAAAAAGTCGTGATGGGCGTCCAGATAGCTGGCCGGATTGCCGAGATCCCGCCAGTACGAGCCGATCATGTTGTAGCCGAAAAAGCCCATTTCCCGACGCAGGATCTCAGGAAAAATGTCGTATTCAAAAGACAGGTGTTCGCCTTCGGGCACCAGATCGAGGATCCTTGGCTCGAGGACGTAAATGCCTGCGTTGATAGTGTTTATGCCACCACTTGCCGCATCCTCCGGCTTCGGTTTTTCGATAAATCGCAAGATCCGCCCGTCGTCCGCCGTCTCGACCAGCCCAAACCGAGACGGATCGTCCACCGAGGCAAGCGTCAATGTCGCGTCGGCCGAATTCTTGCGATGGAACCCGATCACTTTCGCAATGTCCACGTCGGTCAGGATGTCGCCATTAAGCACGACGGTGGTCTCGTTCAATTCCCCCGACGCAAAACGATAGGCACCGCCGGTCCCGAGCGGGTTTGGTTCAGTTATGTAATTAAGAGAAACGCCCAGGTCCGAGCCGTCCCCGAGCAGGTCCTCGATCTTGTCGGGCTGGTAGCTCAGCGAGAGCGTGATGTCGGTGATGCCGGCACGCCCGAGAATGTCGATCTGGTAAAGAAGGAATGGCCGGTTCATCACCGGGACGATCGGTTTCGGGGTGTAGACGGTAAGCGGCCTGAGCCTTGTGCCCTTGCCGCCAGCGAGGATCAATGCCTGCATAATTCGACGACGCCGCCATCCGGCGAAAGTTAAGACTAAAAAATCGTCTCGCAATATGCAAAATCCGTCCCCCGAGAACGCGTTAAACAACGATGTGCATAGCCCAAACTCATTGACACTCCGTAGTCCGTCATGCTACTTTATAGGTCGCGGGAGCCTCACATCCCGTTTTTTGCACCCCAACCACACCTTCAAAAAAATTAGTCGTTCATTTGGTTCCGGTTTCAGGCAGATCTGACAGCGAAGTTTCAATGAGTTTCGACAAGACAAAGGCCATGCGGAATGCAGAGAAGTATCTCTCTCAGGGCAAGATCCGCGCCGCTATCGGAGAATACGAGCAGGTTGTAAAACATGACACCCGCGATATCGGGACGCTGAACATGTTGGGCGACCTGTATTCGAAGAATTCCGATGTCACATCAGCCATCCTCTGCTACGTAGCGGTGGCCGACCATTACGGCAACCAGGGCTTCTTTCAAAAAGCGATCGCCGTTTACAACAAGATCTCGCGTTTAGATCCCGAATCGGTCAACGTATGGCAAAAGCTGGCCGAACTGCACAAGAAAAAGGGTTCTCCCGGCGAGGCCAAGCAGCATTATCAGAGGGTTGCGGACCATTTTGAAAAGTCGGGCCGGCGGATCGAGGCACTCGCCGTTTGGAAGGAGATCGCCCAGCTCGACCCGACGAACACCGACGCGTATCTCAGCCTCGCCGAATCTTATATCAACGAGAACCAGCTCGACGACGCCTTCGACGCGTTCACCGAGGTCGCCCGCCGGCTGGCCGCGAAAGACCGTCATGACGAAGCGGTCGCTGCCATCGAGAAAGCGCTCGTCATTCGCAAGGACGACACTGCCGCACTGCGTATCTTCGTAGATTCGCAAGCCGCCCTCGGCTGTGCAAATGTGGCTGCGGAACGGCTCGCGGCTATTTTGCTCGAATCGCCGCACAGCCGCGAGGTGATCTCGCTGCTCGCCGATGCGCACATAGCTGCCGGTCAGATAGACGAGGCCGAAAAGACGGTCATCCGTCTGGTCGAACTGGACCCGGCCAATTTTCCGCGGCTGCTCGAACTTGGCAAGATCTACGTCGAGGCAGGCGACGCTTCGTCTGCGGCTCGCGTCCTGTCGATGTCGTCCGAACATCTTCTTGTCGGCGGCCAGGCCGAAGAGTTCGATTCTCTGGTCACGGCTCTGCTCGAGCGGGATCCCGCCAACCTGGAAGGTCTCAGGCTCAAGTCGCGTTATTGTTCGTGGCAGCGGGACGAGGACGCCCTGTGCCGCTCGCTGGAACGCCTTGCCTCGGCCGCACGCGACGCCGGTGCCGTCGAAGACGAGAGGTTCGCATTACAGCAGCTTGCCGGCCTGAGGCCGCAGGAGACCGAATTTGCCGAGCGGCTTAGAGAGTTGAACGCCGAGCACGGTTTCGACGAAGTCGAGGGAACCGAGAGCCTCTTCGACAAACGCTTCCTTAAGGGCCCGGCCGCTTCGTTCGACGCCCATCCGGAGGAATACACGGCCCCGGGCGAGGCTCCGCCCGTCGAATACCATTACAATGTTGAAGCGGTGTCCGTCGATGCAGGATCCGAACCGGTCGAGGAGGTCACCGGCGGGTTCGCCGTTGTCGAACCGGAGGCGGCCGCTCCTGAACCCGAGGTCGCCGCCGAGCCGGCTGCCCGGGAACCTGCCGACGACAGCGTCCTTCCCCAGCTTCAAAAAGAGATCGAGAGCGTTCGCTTTTATATTGAGGCCGGCTATCTTGAACTGGCCGAAAAAGCGTCATTCGAACTAAAGAACGACTACGGCGACCGCCGCGAGATCGCCGAGCTTATCGATGAGATCCGAAGCCTTGCGGCCCTGCTCAACGGCGACGTCGAAACGGAAGGGGCGGCGGCCGACGATGCGGTCACCGAAACCGCCGAAACGGCTTCCGAAACCGTGCCCGAGACCGCGGCCGCATCCGCTCCCGAACCCGAGGCCGAGGCCGAAGCCGAGCCCGAACCGGAACCGGAAATGGCCGGCGCCGCTTATGATCTCGCCGAACTGCGCAGCGAACTGGGCCTTGACGACGCGAACGGGTCGGCGAACGGCGATTTCGAGACTTACTTCAACACCGGGACGGCCTATAAGGAAATGGGCCTTGTCGAGGAGGCCATAAAGGAATTCCAGGCCGCGGCCGCGGCCGTTGGCCCGAACGACGGCACTCGTCGATTCTTCGCATGCGCCAACCTGCTCGGTTTCTGCTTCATGGAGCAAAAGATGCCCGGAGCCGCGTTAACGTGGTTCGAACGGGCGCTCGAGACCGCTGAACTCTCTCGCGAAGAAAAGCAGGGCATCTGGTACGAACTTGCGATGGCCTACGAAGAGGACGGCAATTTCGAGTCCGCCGGGCGGTATTTCGAGATGGTCTATTCCGAGGACGCCAACTTTCGCGACGTCAGCGAGAAACTAAAGAGCCTTTCGGTAAATCATTGAGCGCTTCCGGCCCGCCTTTTCCGCCGCGGTCGAAAAAGAATATAATTTGACGGTATGGTTGAGAGGCTGACCGTCATTTTTTTTATCATCCTCTGCTTACTTTTGGGCGTCTATTTGATCCTGTCTCCGTGGGACACGCTTTTTGGTAACTGGAGCGAAAATTATCTTCTCGTTCTTGTGTCCGAGGGCTCCGGCCTGCCCGGCATCCAGCGGACGGTCGCCTCGAACTGGTTTCGCGGCGCCGTCACCGGCCTCGGCGTTCTCAACCTGATCATCGCGTTTTGGGAGATCGGTCATTTCAAACAAAGCGTCGCTCTCCTTCAGGAACACGACGCGAAGCAGAAAAGAAAGTGACCCAGCGAATCGACCTTCCCGCGATCTACTGCATTTCAGAAGGACGTTTGACCGACGAGAATTTCCACGCGGCGTCGCACCACCTGCTTTCTCAAGTACGAGCCGCGGCATCGAGTGATGTCTCGATGTTCCAGATCCGCGAAAAAGCGCTCTCAGACAGCAGGCTCTTTGATCTGGCATCGCAAGCGGTCCGGGCCGCCCGGAATTCGCACCTGAAGATCATCGTCAACGGGCGGGCCGACATTGCCCTCGCGGCCGGGGCCGACGGCGTCCATCTGCCGGCGAACGGCGTTCCCACCGATGCGGTCAGGAAATGGGTGCCCGATGAATTCATCATTGGTGTTTCAACCCACAGCCTGGAGGAGGCGATTCTGGCCCGGGAAGGCGGTGCCGACTTCGCGGTCTTCGGCCCCGTATTCGAGACGCCCGGAAAAGGGCCGGCCGTCGGCATCGACGCTTTGAAGAATGTCTGCGATGCGGTCGCACCGTTTCCCGTGCTCGCTCTCGGCGGCATAAACGAAGAAAATGCTGGCGAGGCTCTCGCTGCGGGTGCATCGGGCTATGCCGCGATCACGTATCTTCACCGAAATATCTCCGAAAGTGATCGGACTGGATCTTGATGACTGACCAGATCGAAAAACCCGTCTGCATGACGATCGCCGGCGTCGACCCTTCAGGCGGTGCGGGTGTAATTGCAGATATTAAGACGTTTACAGCGTTCGGATGTTATGCGGCGGCGGCCATCTCATCGCTCACATTCCAAAATACGACCGGCGTTTTCGGATCGGTAGATCAGGATGCAGCCTCGATCAAAGGGCAGATCAGTGCGGTCCTCGATGATCTGCCCGTCGTCGCCGTCAAGACCGGGATGCTCCCGAATCGCGGTGTGATCGAAACGGCCGCTGCACTTCTGAAAGATAGCAGCGTCAAATACCTGGTCGTCGATCCCGTGGTCCGGTCCACTTCCGGCTACGACCTGATCGACGACTCCGCGCTTCGGGCCGCGATCGAAGATCTCTTTCCGCTGAGTTCGATCGTCACCCCGAACCTCCAAGAGGCCGAACGGATCTCCGGTATGAAGATCGACTCGGTCGACGCCGTTCGCCTCGCTGCCGATAAAATGATCTCATTCGGTGCGAAGAACGTGCTGATCAAGGGCGGCCACTTTTTTGACGATGCGGCCGAAAACCGCATGGCGGTCGACCATCTCTTCACGTCCGGCGGCGATCACCGCACCTTCGAAGCCCCGTTCATCGAGACAGATTTCACCCACGGTACAGGATGCGTGCTTGCCGCTGCGATCACGGCGAATCTTGCAAAGGGAAATAGCCTGGTCGATTCGATCGCGATCTCAAAGGAATTCGTGACCGAAGCGATCCGCACGGCCTACAAACTCGGCCGCGGCCATTCGCCGGTGAACATCCCGACGGATCGCCGCTGGCTTTAGAGCTTGTTTATAGAGATCCGATCAAAGCTGCTGCCATTTAGCCGCAAATTGGAACCGGCGTTGGCCTACGGTCGCCCTATCGGAACGATCTTTCGCTGCTACGCTGCTCCGGAACGCGCCCTCTTTGGACTTCAAAGTTCAAACTTGGCAGAATATCCATTGGCTCGCGACCTTTTAGCTTCGGCGATTGCCGGTCACGCATCTGGCCGAGCTTCTGGATCGCCATTGGACTAATGGACCCATCGAATCGACAAAAAGAGCAAAGCGAATCGGCATCGCTCCGGCTTGTGTCCGATAAGAAAGACTCGCCCTGGTCGGCGGGTGTTGAAAAACAGTTCGTCAACTTCATTTTCTTTCGCATCAATCCGTCGTGGCGAAAGCTGGACGCCGAATCCAAGAGCATCTTCAAGCGTGAGTTTCAAAGCGTTTACGAATCGTATTCCGAAGATTTCCTGTTGTTCAGCTATTCGCTGGTCGGTTTCGATTCCAAGGCCGACCTGATGCTCTGGCGGATAGGCCTGTCGCTCGACCTGATCCAGGAAATGACCGCGAAGCTTTTCCGCACGAGATTGGGAAGTTATCTTGAGACGGCCGAAAACTATCTGGCCATTACCAAAAAGCGTGCATTCATTGCCGACGACGGCCTTGGCGATCCGCAGAGCCGTGCACATGTGGTGGCCGGTTCGGGGAATTATCATTTTGTCTATCCATCGGCGAAGCATCCCGACTGGTATGAAAAGCCCGGCAGCGAACGCGATGCATTGATCGAGGAGAATTTTATGGTCGGCCAAAAATTCCCTAACATCAGGATCCACTTGACTCACGCGTTCGGGTCTAGCGATCAGGAGTATCTTGTCTCGTTCGAAACCGACGAGCCCCGCGATTTCCTGGCCCTTGCCGAAGAGCTCCGGCAAACGCCGGCGAGTAAATTAACGCTTCGCGGGATGCCGGTCTACACGTGCAGGAAAAGGCCCCTATCGGAATGCCTTGACGCGCTTGGATAGCCGCTTCGATCTGTCGTGCTGCTTGTAGCAAGAAAATTCCTCGTCCGCGGGCTTGTCCAGGGGGTCGGTTTCCGATATTTCACGCAGAGGTCGGCGGCACGGCACCAGGTGCTCGGCTACGTCCGAAATCTCGAAGACGGCAGCGTCGAAGCGTTCGCGCAGGGACCCGAGCCGGCCGTGGAGGCCTTCAAACAGGACCTGACGGCGGGGCCGAGATTTTCGAGCGTCGATGACATTGAAGAATTCGTGATGGACCTGACGGCCGAGTTTTCATCCTTCAGGATCGAAAGATAAGCGGGCAGCAATAAATTCTATTAATTCGAGGCGATTTTAAATGGACGATCTTAAGAAACTTGTACGCGAAGTACCCGATTTTCCGAAGCCGGGCATAAATTTCTACGACATCACCACTTTGCTCAAAGACCCTGTGGGCCTGAAGCTTACGCTCGACTCGCTCTACGAACTTTGCCGCGACGAAAAGGTGGATACGGTGATCGGTATCGAATCGCGAGGCTTTATCTTCGCCACCCCGCTCGCCTACCGGCTCGGCGCCGGTTTCGTCCCGGTCCGAAAACCCAAGAAGCTGCCGGCCGAAAAGGTCTCGATCTCGTACGACCTCGAATACGGCCAGGACACGCTTGAGATCCACAAGGACGCGGTCGGCAGTGGGCATCGAGTGATCATCGTCGACGACCTTCTGGCGACCGGCGGCACCGCCCGTGCCGTGGTCGATCTGGTCGAAGGCCTCGGCGGCGAAGTTGCCGGGCTGCTGTTTGTCGTAGAACTGGACTTCCTGGGGGGCCGGGACCGTTTCAACGGGCATCGCATGGATTCGCTTATTCGGTACGATTCGTAAGAGATTCTTGACATTCCGCGTTCCGCATTCCAAAATCCAAAATTACCCTGGGTCCCGTAGCTCAGTTGGATAGAGCGTCCGCCTCCTAAGCGGAAGGCCGCTGGTTCGAATCCAGCCGGGACCACCATCTCAGGTCCTCGAGCCTCGGCAATTCTCCACCGGAGATGATCTCGCCCGTACGGTTAGAACCGGATCGGTCCCCGATCCCGGCTCAAAACCGGCACCGTTCGAAATCCGTAAATGCACCAGGAAAACGGTTTGTGGGCTCGGTGTCAACTTTGTGGAAACCGCTGCCGAATAGTGGTTTCTATTAAATGAACGGAAGAAAACGGTGTTCAAGCACAGTGGCAGACATTTAT
The DNA here is from genome assembly GCA_016716365.1 of Chloracidobacterium sp. Classification (GTDB taxonomy): domain Bacteria; phylum Acidobacteriota; class Blastocatellia; order Pyrinomonadales; family Pyrinomonadaceae; genus OLB17. The sequence goes on from JADJWM010000017.1 coordinate 1,052,123, forward strand.
CGCCGCTTGCACTGGGTTCGCCTCTGTTCACAAGCCCTAAAAGAAAAAGATCGGGCCGCATCGTTTTAGTACGGTGCGGCCTTTCCGCGTTTGAACTCAAGGTCCATTCGTGGCAACTTGAATGAAGAATGCAGAAGGTCCTGACAGCCGCCCAAATGCGCGAGGTCGATCGCCTGACGACCGAACGCTACGGCATCCCATCGATCATCCTGATGGAAAATGCCGCCCACGCCGTCGCCCGCGTCATCACCGAAAAACTCGGCGGCTCGGTTGAAGGAAAGTTAATTCTAATTCTCTGCGGAAAGGGTAATAACGGTGGCGATGGTGCTGCGTTAGGACGAATTTTGTCGATCGCTGGAGCCAATGTCGATGTCATCTTGTTCGGAAATCCAAAGAAAACGACCGGCGACGCACGGATAAATTTTGATGCCTGTTCGGAGTTGTCAACCGGTAACAACCTAGGGTTCAGTTATGGATCGGACTATGGGGACGTTTTTCAGTTGATTGCTCGCAATGCTGAACTAGTTTCATGTGTCGTAGACGCGATTTTTGGAACCGGACTTTCAAAGCCTATCGACGAAAACGCATTTGCCATTTTAAATGGCTTTACGCATCCGGTAAAAGTCGCGATCGATCTTCCCTCTGGATTGTACGCGGATGAAGCCAGCGCGAGCCCTTTTCAATTTACGGCAGGGGTCACGGTGACCTTTACGGCTCCAAAAATAGCTAATATTCTGCCGCCTGCTTCGAATTTCAACGGGGAACTGGTGGTTGCGAACATTGGGTCTCCGCAGATATTGGTCGACGAACAGCCGTCGCAGCTTTTTCTAGCCGAACGAAATGATGCGGCGCGGTGGCTGCAGCAGACGGAATTTTCGAGCGATTCTTACAAGAACAAACGCGGGCACGTGTTGATCGTCGCCGGGTCGAAGGACTACTCGGGTGCGGCGGCATTGGCGGCGAATTCGGCAATGCGTTCCGGTGTGGGCCTGACGACGCTGGCATGTCCCACGAATGCGAAGGAGCTGATCGCCTCGCGCCTGCTTCCTGAGGTAATTCTTTCCACAGTCGAGTCCGACGAGTTCGCCGGCCATCTTGAACGGGCCGATGCAGTCGCGGTCGGCTGCGGGCTGGATCCCGACGATCCGAAGATCGAAACTCTCGTCCGCGACATTGTTGAGAATAGAAAAACGCCCGTGATCGTTGATGCCAGTGCTTTGCTGTTCTTCGCGCAAATGCAGAAGCCCGCGCGTGAGCAAGGGCTTAACATCCAAGCTGACACTGAAGCTCCTGCCGATGCGCCGGCTTCTGCCCCCTTGATCCTCACCCCACACGAGGGCGAATTCCTGCGGCTTCTTGGCAGCGAGAAAGAGAACCACCCGGTCGGCGAAACGCCGCCACCCCTCCTTCGTAAGGAGGGGAGCCTGATCGAGGACCGTGTCGCCTCCGTCCGAGAGTTTTCGCAGAAGAACAACGTGATCCTCGTCCTGAAAGGCGAGCGCGTTCTTATCGGAGCACCTGACGGCCGTGTGGTCGTCAATCCAACGGGAAATTCAGGCCTCGGCAAGGCCGGCAATGGCGACACGCTGGCGGGCATTCTCGCGGGCTTTGTCGCCCAAGCGGCGAAGATGAAAATAGACATCTTCGAAACCGCCGTCGCCGCCGTTTACATCGCCGGGATGGCCGGTGATCTTGCCGAACAGAAATGGGGCAAACGCGTGATGACCGCCTCGGACGTCCGCGAGTGTCTGGCCGAAACGTTTAGAACACTTGAGAGCGGTGACTGATCGGCTGGTTCGGTTTCTTTCTACTTTTCTTCTTTCGTGGATAAATTCTTTAGGAGATGTATCCACGAAAGAAGAAAAGAAGCGAGGAAGAGAGAAAAGAAGAAATGGATTCCAAACAACTTCTTCAAAATTGGATCGATGCATTTCAGGCTTGCGACGGGGATGCGGTGGCCGACTGCTACGCGGATGATGCGCTCAATCTACAGGTCGCGATCGGTGAGCCGGACGTCGGCAAAGAGTCGATACGGGCGGGCAATATCGCTTTCTTCACGGCGTTTCCCGACGCCTGGTCGCGTGTCGAGAACCTGATCGGAGACGGCGACCGTGCCGCGTGGGAATGGATCGGCGGCGGCACCTGGACGGGCGAATTCGCCGGCCATCAGCCGACCGGCCGCAGCTTTGAGATCCGCGGATGCGGCTTCTTTCGATTCCGCGATGGCAAGATCGTCGAGCAGCACGGCTATTGGGATAAACACTCATGGTTCTCGCAGATAGGGCTGCCGGTCGAATGATGGAAGAGTACGCTTGCGATACGCCCGAAGCGACCTTCGAATTGGGCCAGCGGTTTGGCGGCCGCCTTCGCGGCGGCGACATCGTCCTGCTCCGCGGCGGCCTTGGCGCAGGGAAAACGCTGTTCACAAAAGGCGTCTTGAGCGGTCTTGGTTTCGATCCGGATGAGGTCACCAGCCCGAGCTTCACGCTGGTGAATCTTTACAAGGCCCTCGAATACAACGTCTATCACATTGACCTCTGGCGGGTGGACGAAGGCTCGGATGCGGCGTTTGCCGTCGGCCTGCACGAGATCCTTGAGGAGCCAGAACGCGATCGTTATCGTCGAATGGGCCGAGCGGCTGGATGAGATCGACGTTCCCGGCCGGCGATATGTCATCGATATCGAGGGCGACGGCGACGACCCGCGTAAGATCACGATCTCAAACCCGGAACAAAATACCGCCGCCGCGGTCTAAGTCTTTGATGCGGCTGATCGCCTTAATTTCATTGCTGCTGCTAACGGCATGTTCGATGCCGTCGCCGTCGGCGTCGAATGCCGCCGAAACGGGAAAGATCGATGAGCGGGTCGAACGGCTGATCCTGCAAAAGGAGGCTATCGTTCCTTTCTTCGAACCGATGAAGATCCGCGAGGGCGACTGGCTCGATTCGCAGCGAGAATCCGGCGAGACCTTCGAAGAATACGCAGCTTCGTCGCCTACGCTGCCGACCGCAGAGCGGCGGACCATCTATGTTCAGCCCGTCGGCCGATTCACTGCCGAGCAAAAGCGCGCCGTCTCCCTGGCCGCCGATTTTATGACGGCTTTTTACGATCTACCGGTAAGGCTGAATCCGGAGATGCCGCTCGGCAGCGTGCCGAAAGACAAGCAGCGTCGCATCGAATATCGCAACAACCTGCAGATCCGGACGGCCTATTTCCTCGACGACCTCCTGCCTAAAATGCTGCCCAAGGACGCCGCCGCGCTGATAGCGTTCACGAATTACGATCTTTACCCGGGCGACACGTGGCATTTCGTGTTCGGGCAGGCGATGCTGACCGAGAGGGTCGGGGTCTATTCGCTTTATCGTTTGTCCGATATGACGCTCGAGCAGGACAACGACAAGGACCGGCTTCTCCTCCGCACCCTAAAGATCGCGACGCACGAAACCGGGCATATGTTCTCGATGAAGCACTGCATCAAGTACGAATGCCTTATGTCCGGGACCAACCACCTTGCCGAAACGGACCGCCGTCCGCTGGACAATTGCCCGGAATGCATGGCAAAGGTCGCCTGGGCGATGAATTATGACCCGGCCGAGCGTTACCAAAAACTCGCCGCATTTTGGCAAACGAACGGCCGGCCCGAAGAGGCGAAAGTGCTCCTCGAAAAGGCCGCGGCGATAAATACGGTTAAAGTGATTCTTGGCCGCAGTTCGGCGCGCAAGATGTTCCATCGATGCAGAGAACAGATAATTCAACGATCCACGAGCCAAGCATCGTGATCAGAAAATCGGCTCGCGTGCTTGAGCTTTTTGACGGCGATCGACTGGCCCATTCGTTTCCCGTCGTACTCGGCTTTTCGCCCGATCTCGACAAGGAACGCGAGGGCGACGGCAGAACGCCCGAGGGCGAGTACCTGATCGTCGTCAAGAATCCCGAAAGCTCGTTTCACTTATCGCTCGGCATCAATTATCCAGGCCCCAAGGATGCCGAGGCAGGGTTCGCCGCCGGGCTTATCACGCAAGCGGAATATCACGAGATCCTAGATGCGGCCGAAAACCGCAAATTGCCGCCCCAGAAAACGGCCCTTGGCGGCGAGATCTACATCCACGGCGGCGGATGCGACGGAGACTGGACCCGCGGCTGCATTGCCCTGGACAACTCCGCGATGACCGAATTATTCGACGCGGTGCCGGTCGGGACCGGCGTTCGCATCGTCCCGTAGGTTCTGCGCGGCGTCCCGAACTGCGGGACAAAATCTATCTATGCTCCAGGCGCATCGGTTATAATCACATTGCCTGTATGCACGACGATCTGAAAAAAGCCAGGTCGGCCGCGGCACCGGCCGACGTTGCAGCCGGGTCAGCCGAATTCGAAGGCCCGCTTCTGTTCAACCGCGAGCTGAGCTGGCTCGAGTTCAATCGCCGCGTCCTCGACGAGGCCGTTGACCCCGACCTTCCGGTCCTCGAACGCCTCAAGTTCCTCTCCATATTCTCGACCAATCTGGACGAGTTTTTCATGATCCGCGTTTCAGGCCTGAAGGAGCAGATCGAAGAGGGCGTCGCCGAACTTTCCGCGGACGGGATGTCCGCCGCCGACCAGCTTCGCGAGATCGGCAAGCGGCTGAGGCCGATGCTCGAGCGGCAGGCAAAGTACCTCAACGACACCGTCCTGCCGGAGCTTGTCGCTGCCGGCATCACGATCGAGCCCTATCGCTCGCTGAATTCCAAGGAACGCAAGAAGCTCGACAAATATTTCCGCGATAACCTTTTCCCGATCCTGACGCCGCAGTCCGTCGATTCGAGCCATCCGTTTCCTTACATTTCGAACATAAGCCTCAACCTCGGTCTGTTCATCGAGCCCGACCGGGCCGTCACGCAAAAGAACCTGAAACACCTTTTCAGGCAAAAGCGGTTCGCCCGGATCAAGCTGCCGGCGGCCCTGCCCCGGCTGATACCGATCAGTGAAAGGCACGGCCGGTTCGCCCTGATGGAAGAGGTCGTCGCTGCAAATGCCGGGGCCCTGTTCCCGAACATGAAGACAAGCGAGGGCTACCTGTTCCGCGTTACCCGCGACGCCGACATCGAGCTGCGCGAAGACGAGGCCGGCGACCTTCTTCGCACTCTCGAACGCGAACTCCAGCGGCGGCGATTCCGTTTTCCGGTGCGGCTTGAGGTCGCCGACACGATGCCCGATAAGATGCTCAAGCTCCTGGCCGACGGCATCGGCCTGACCGACCAGGATATCTTTAGGATCGGCGGCTTCATGGACATTTCGGCCCTGATGCAGCTCTATTCCCTCGACCGCCCCAACCTGAAGGAACGCCCGATCGCGATGGTTCACCCGATCGTGTTCCACGAAAAGAAAAGCGTTTTTGAAGTGCTCAAGAAGAAGGACGTGCTTCTTCACCATCCGTACACCTCGTTCACCGCGGTCACCGATTTCCTGGCCGAAGCAGCCGAGGACCCGAGCGTACAGGCCATCAAGATCTGCCTGTACCGAACCGGAAAGGACTCGCCCATCGTCAACTCGCTGATGCGTGCAAGCCAACTCGGCAAGCAGGTCACGGCCCTGGTCGAGCTAAAGGCACGCTTTGACGAAGAGAACAACATCGAATGGGCCCGGCGGCTCGAGAATGAGGGTGTCCACGTCGTTTACGGGATCAGCTCGCTAAAGACACATTCGAAGGTCTTGCTCGTCGTCCGGCGAGAGAAGGACAAGCTTGTGCGTTATGTTCACCTAGGGACGGGAAATTACAACCCGGCGACCGCCCGGCTTTACACCGATCTGGGGCTGCTGACGGCCGATCCTGAGATCGGCGAGGACGCGACCAGCCTCTTCAATTTCCTCACCGGCTATTCGCAGCAGGACAAATACAACCGGCTTCTCATTGCCCCGCTGAATTTGCGTGAAAGGCTGGCGGAATTCATCGATCGTGAGCGGCGAAACAAATTGGCCGGAAAGCCGGCCCGGATCATCGTCAAGCTCAACAGCCTGACCGACGAGGAACTGATCGACGGCCTTTACGCTGCATCCGCGGCGGGCGTCGAGATAGACCTTATCGTTCGCGGGATCTGCGCCCTTCGGCCGGGCATCAAGGGCTTGTCTGAGAATATTCGCGTACGCTCGATCGTCGGCCGCTTCCTAGAGCACAGCCGGATCTTTTACTTCGCAAACGGCGGCGTTGAAAACGGCGAGATGTTCATCGGAAGCGCCGACTGGATGTCGCGTAATCTGGATCGAAGGGTCGAGACCGTGGTCCCGATCATCGACCCCGACATCAAGGCCTACTTGCGGGACGAAGTGCTCGCGAGTTACCTGCTCGATAATTCGAATGCCCGCATTCTCAAAGCCGACGGCACCTATAAGAAGGTCACGGGAGGCGAGCCATTCGACTCGCAGATGGCTTTTGTCGGCCAGGATATCACCGGCTGATCCGCTGGATATTAATCTTTGAATTAATTTGGAATGATCGAGGTCTGGGGAAATATAACGCTCGCTTCGGTAGAAGATGAATGATTCACTTGTTCTTGTTTTTCTTCTTTTGTAGATGCTTCTTCCCTTTCAGACCGGTTGATCTATCCACAAAACAAGGAAGATCCCCAAATAAAGGAAACGGAATTCTACTGCCGATCCATCTGTTACAGTCCGCGAGTTCGGTTCACACCCCCGATCCATCTCAAGCCGACGTCGTCTTCTCGAACCGGGCTTCCCAAACCCCGTCGATGCATTTTCCGTATTTAGCCGCAAGCCGCGGATAACCGCGCGGCTCCGGTTCGAGTGCGGTTATATCAAGAGCTTTTTCGGCCGCTTCTATCTCCTCAACTTCGCCCTCGATCTCCATGTAGTAGCCGAAGGGAAGTTCATCGAGCACAACTTCGACATCCAGGAAATGAAAGGTCTTTCTATGCTTTTCGTAAACTATCGAGAGCTTGTACCCAAGGCTTTGAATGATCTTCTCCATCGCGTCAACGTCTGTGACGTGGGTCTCGTATTCGATCCTGTGCTTAATGTCCGAATCATAGCTGATCCGCTCTTTGTAAGTTAAGAGCGTGTCCGATCCGACCTTTCGTAGCCGCAGGACCGCGGCCCGCTCGTCCAGCACGCCGCCGCGATGCAGGTAATTCTCTTCGAACACCTCGCTCTTGAACTCGGCGCCCATCGTTACCAGCCTCGCGGTCAGGTCGACAAGCAGCTTCTTATCAAGCCGGTATTTTTTTTCGATCTCGATTCCCATTTATCGATGTCAAAGCCAATTTTAGGTGATAAGAAGGGCAACGGCAACCAGTCTTTCGAATACGCGTCGATGCTTGACTGATACAGGGCCGATAGCTGATACTTGAAAAAAAGGTCAGGTTTTGCCTGTGCCGTAAAAACGAACGGAGAGAAGAGTTTATGCCTTATCCAGAAATGATGATCCAGGGGATGCGTGCAGAATTGGCCCAGCTCGGGATCGAGGAAACAAAGTCACCCGAGGCGGTCAAAGAAGCGGTCGAGAACACCGACGGGACACTGATGGTTGTCGTTAATTCGGTCTGCGGTTGTGCCGCCGGCGGCGTCCGTCCCGGCATTGCGATGGCGCTCGACAAGTCGCCCGTGAAACCCGACCGATCGATCACGGTCTTTGCCGGTGCCGACATCGACGCGACCGACACGGCCCGCGAGTTCTTCGCCGGCTACGCCCCGTCATCGCCTTCGATCGGGTTTTTGAAAAACGGAAAGCTCGTCCAAATGTTTGAGCGGCGTGACCTCGAGGGGCGGCCCCCCTTCGTGATCGCCGATGAGCTTGCAAAGGCGTTCGAGATTCACTGCGCCAAGTCCGAAGCCTCGGCCAATTAACATCACGCAAATCTTTGACCGAAAGGCCGCCTGGTCCGCCCGGCGGCCTTTTCAGTTTTGTAGGTTCGCGTCTCGTTCGTATCTATTCTGCCGCTTCAGCTTTTTTCTCTTCTGATCTGTTTCGTGAATTTCGTGAAGAAAAGTTCTTCACTTGGAAGGCACAGAAAAGAGAAAATTCGATTCGATAAACGAGATCATTGAGCCCCCGCAATGCTGTTAGGCGATACGATTTGTAGATAAATGTTGCTTTGCCCGTCTCAAAGCCGTTAAAATCTATGTAAGAACTCGCGGCAATGCCCGCGGGCCCCGCCTCCCTAAAAATCCCGATGTCCGTCCTCCAAAGAAAACACACCAGATTTTCGCTTGAGATCCCGGCCACGATCGTCACACGTTTCGGCGACCGACAGCAGACCGTGCTTCAGCAGATCAGCATCGGCGGCTGCTTTACCGGCTGGGAAGAGAATATTTACACGGGCGACGAATTCCGGCTTGAGATCGGGCTGCCGAACGGCAATCGCCTGCCACTCGCGTGCAAAGCCGTTTATCGGTTCGACAACACGGGCGTCGGCGTTAAATTCACCGACATATCACGTTTCGAGCAATCATTGATCTCGCAGATCATAGAAGCAAAGCTGCAGGCGGAAGGCCTTCCGTTGCCGATCGACCCGTTTACGGTTCCGACTCCGATCCTATTGGAAGAAAAGCCTCGGCCGCCGGCCGACGAGCGCCGCCAACGGGAAGACATCCTTGAAGGGATCATGTCCTTCGACAGTTAAGACCTTTTCCTATCCGGGCCTCCCGCAAACAGCTCGCCGCCAAGCTCTTCCGAATCGACGCCGATCATTCGTTTTACCTCATCTTTGGTGAGAGCCCCGCACGATATTCCCATCCTAAAAAAATTGACGATCCCCATCGCCGTGGCCGCATCATCGAAGGCGTTCCCGGTCAGGGTCGCCTGCGCCGCGCGATCCATAAATGATCGCAGTCGGGCGGCCTGCGGCTCGGCGGCCTCGAGGAAAAAGCTGAATACCGCCGCATAACGCGCCGCAAGCTGGTTCGGATGCAGGTCCCAGCTCTGGTAAAAGCCCTGCGCCATCGACCTCCGCACGTTGGCAAAATGCACCCGCCATCCGGCATGAACGGCCGAGCGGTTCTGGGCGGCCTGCCATTCAGCCAGTTCTTTGCCTTTGTGCAGCTGCACCGGTAGTTGGACCGTTACCGAATCCGACAGCCTGACCCCCATGGGGCTGAGTGCGGCAAGCATCATCTGGCGGGCGTGATCGCACGCCGGGTGCGTCAGGTCCTGATGCGAGGCCGATATGCCGAGTGCGGCCGTATAGTCATAAGCCCCGAAATGAGCCGCAACGCATCTTCCGCGGGCCGCTTCGACCAACGAACGCAAGGCGATCCGTCCATCGCGGTCGATGATCGCAAGCGGGTGCTCGATCATTATCTCGATCCGGATCGATCCCTCGCTCAGGCCCGTCTGTTTCTCGATCTTCTTCAGGTCCCGCGCGAGGCCCGCAACTTCTTTCTTATCGGTCACTTTAGGAAGCGTGATTACGAAATTTTCCGGCAGCTTCCCCTCGGTTGCATCGACAAGGGCGGTCATGAAGATGTTCAGCGTCCGCCTGGCACGCTCCCGCGTCTCTTTTGAATAGGATTTGATCCGAATGCCGGAAAAAGGTGTGATGGTCCCTTTCGACATGGCCGAGGCAAGTTCCACGGCGGCCCTCGCCGCATCGCCGTCCTCTTCGTCGTCCGGCCGAAAGCCGTATCCGTCCTCAAAGTCGATGCGGAAGTCCTCGACCGGCTCCGCCTTCAGTCTCTTCCGTGTGCGGTCGTAAATTGCCGCCGCCAGCCACGCCGCATGGTCCTCGGTCTTTAGGTTTTCAGGCGCCGATCGATAGAACTTCTCGAGACTTTCGAGGTCCCGGCCCGAAGCCGCGATCTTCTCCGCCGCCGGATGCCCGAGAGCCGCCGCAAACTCGAAAAAATTTGAAGCATATTCAGCCAGCGAAGCCAATGCGATCCGACCGAGCTTATTTGCCGTGTCCGCCTTGAACAGGTGCGCGCCGCCGTAAAGTACGTGAACGGGCGAACGCCCGGAAGGCCCTTTTGGCGACGAACGCTTCCGCCGCCGTGCCGGCTTTGCCTCCGGCCCGCGAATGATCAGCGACACCCCTTCGTCGCCCTCATGCAAAACTTTCTTGCTCATTCCTTAGCTTCGAGAACCTAGATCTTAGCTCCCGCGCTCCGTTGCCGGCCAGTGTCGTCGCTGCGGGCTGCCTCAAACCCGGGTGTCTTCTATCGTCAGATCATTTTGCCCGGGCCGCCCAACCCTGAAAGATCTCATCCATCACCTGCTCCAGCGTCCTGACGCCGACGACGCGAAGCCCGAGCATCTTCTCCAGCCCCTTCTTGTTTGATTCCGGCACGATCAGCTTTTTGAACCCGAGCGTCTGTGCTTCGCGGGCCCGTGCCTGCGGCTGGAGCACGCCGCGGACCTCGCCTGTCAGCCCGACCTCACCGAAGACGGCGGTTTCGGGGTCGATCTCCTGGTTCCTGAAGCTCGATGCGATCGCCGCGATCACGCCCAGGTCCGCCGCCGGCTCGTCGATCTCGAGCCCGCCCGCGACGTTCACAAAAACATCGTCGCCCGCAAGCTGATAACCCAGCCTCTTTTCCAGCACCGCTATCAGCAGCGACGCCCGGTTGTGGTCGAACCCTTGGGCCATCCTTCGCCCGGAAGCGGTCCTTGTGCCCGAGACAAGGGCCTGTATCTCCACCAGCACGGGCCGCGTGCCCTCCATACAAACCGTGACGACCGAGCCGCTCGCTCCCGCCGGCCGCTCCTGCAGGAAAAGCTCCGACGGGTTCCCAACCGCCGCTAGGCCGCTTCCCGTCATCTCGAAAACGCCGATCTCATTCGCGGCCCCGAAACGGTTTTTGGTCGCGCGGATTATCCGGTGATTGTGGTGCCGGTCGCCTTCGAAATAAATTACCGTATCCACGATGTGTTCCAGCGTCCGCGGCCCCGCGATCGAACCTTCCTTTGTCACGTGCCCTGTGACGAAAACCGGCGTTGCGGACTGTTTCGCGAAGGTCATCAACTGGCCGGCCGCGTCGCGTACCTGCGAAACGCTTCCGGGCGCCGACTCGATCCGCGGGTTATAGACGGTTTGGATCGAATCCACGATCATAAGTGCCGGCCGCAGGTCCTCGACCGCCGCGAATATCGACTGCAGGTCCGTCTCGGGCAGGATCAGCAGATTGTCGGCCGCCAGCCCCAGCCGCTCGCCTCGCATCTTTATCTGCCGCTCGGATTCCTCGCCCGAAACGTAGAGGATCGGCCGTCCGTCCACCTCGATGCGGTCCGCCATCTGGATCACGAGCGTCGATTTGCCGATGCCGGGAGCACCGCCTATCAGCACAAGCGAACCGGCGACGATACCGCCGCCCAACACACGGTCCAGTTCACCGATGCCCGTAGAGGTTCGCTCGTCGTCATCGGCCCGGATGCTCGAAAACGACATCGGATGCCGGTCGCGGGCCGTGAACATCCCGCGGGCAAGATCGCCGCCGTCCTTCGCCGGCGGGCGAAACCGCTCTTCCACGAGCGTGTTCCATTCGCTGCAGTCCGGGCACTGGCCCAGCCACTTTCGCGACTGCATTCCGCAATTTTGGCAAACAAAAATGGTTGACGGGGTTTTCGCCATAATTTCGAACGCAGGGCACAGTCAGAATACAATGTACTCGTCGCGGACGGAAAACGCCTCTTCTTTATCGGCGATCTGCACTGAGAATTCCGTCACCCGACGTTTGCCTATGTCATTGCCCTCCATCCATCAATTCGCCGAAAAGGTCGCTCTCATAAGCGACGTCTCCTCGCCGGCCGGCCGTGCGGTCGCTATCCAGCTTGCCCTGAACGGCGCTTACGTCGTCGGCGTCAGCCCGAAGGGCGACGAGGCCGCCGCCCGTCTGGCGGACGAATTGGCGGAGCTGGGTACGCTCGCCCGTTCGGTGAGTGCCGACGTCTGGACCGACGAAGGAGCCCGGACCGCTGCCGCGGAGGTCGGATCCGCGTTCGGCCGGCTCGACATTCTCGTCAATTGCCTGAAATTCGTGCCCGAATCGTCGTTTTTCGAGATATCGGAGCCTGCCTTATCAGAGGCCTTGATGCGAAATATCGGGCCGGCGGTTTTCCTGACCCGATCGGTACTTGACCTGATGAAACCTAGGCCGCGGCCGCGTATCGTAAACATTGCCGCCGCGTCCGGATCGGTCGGAAACCTTGTTTTCGAGGCTGCGCAAGCCGGGCTTCGGAGCCTGACGCGTGATCTTTCGAGAACGCTGCCCGAGAGCTTCCGGGTCAACTGCGTCGAGTTCGCCGCCGCGGACAGAAATGCCGGAATTGAGGGCGAAAAGTTGCACCCGACTACTCGGATAACGGAGCCCGACGACGTCGCCCGGGCGGTGCTGTTTCTGTTGTCGTCGGAATCGAAAGCGGTGAACGGAAACGTCATGACTCTCGGGTAAGCTTCGGGCCCGGACGGCCGCCGGAAGTGTCAATTGCCGGTAGGTTGACCATTCGTGCTAGAATTTGCGTAATGAAACTCGATGTACTCATTATCAGGATCGCTTTCGTCGGGCTGCTCATACTGCTCGGCTGGGTCCTGAATCCCTTCGAACGCTCTCAGCGGCTGGGATTGGGCACGATCGAGGACCCGTTTCTCCGCCACGTTCTTTCGGGCCTGCTGGGCCTCGTCATAGGCCTGCTGATCATCGGATTTGAGATGCGCGTCCGCCAGATCTCGCTCAAGACTTTGATCGGGGCTGCGGTCGGTTCGATCCTTGGCATTGCCGGTGCGTTCCTTATCGGCGTGCTGATCTCGATCCAGAAAAGAAGCCGCCGTTTCGGCTGAGATGCAAACGTTCCTGACGATCTCGCTCGCGTTTTTCATGGGTTACGTCGGGCTGATGGTCGGTGCCGCTAAGGGCGAATACCTCGACCTTTCGGCACTCGGCGGCATCTTCAGTGACAAAGGGAGCAAACGCGATTACAAGATCCTCGACACGTCCGTCATCATCGACGGCCGCATCGCCGATGTTTCCGAGACCGGATTCCTTGGCGGCACGCTGATCATTCCTCATTTCATTCTCGCTGAACTTCAGCAGGTTGCCGATTCGGCCGATTCGTCAAAGCGGCAGCGTGGCCGACGCGGGCTTGATATGCTCCAGCGGCTTCGCAACAACAGCAAGCTCGATGTCCAGATCGTCGAAACGGATTTTCCCGCGATCAAGGAAGTCGATCTTAAGCTGATCGAACTCGCCAAACAGCTCGACGCCGTGATCGTTACGAACGACTTCAACCTGAACAAGGTCTCACAGCTTCGCGGCGTGTCGGTCCTGAACATCAACGAACTGGCCAACGCGCTCAAACCCGTCGTTCTGCCGGGCGAGGCGATGCGCGTCTTCGTCCTCAAAGAGGGCAAGGAATATAATCAGGGCGTCGCCTATCTTGATGACGGGACGATGGTCGTGGTCGACAACGCCCGCCGGCTGATCGGCAAAACGGCGGATATCTCCGTGACCAGCGTGCTGCAGACCACGGCCGGCAAGATGATCTTCGGCCGCCTGTGGGATGAAAAGAGCGCCAACGGCGACGAGAACAATTCCGAAAGTAACCTGAGCGTTCACGATTCACGCTCGCTCGGATTCCGAAAGGCCACCCGCGAACTTCGTCAATCCACGATAATCGAAGAAGTTGACCGGTAACCGCCGCGCGCCGGGCCCATTCAATTGCCGGAGATGAATACAGCCATCATCGTCGCCGCCGGTTCGGGATCGCGTTTCAATTCAGACATACCCAAACAATTTCTCGAGATCGCCGGCAAGCCCGTCATCGCGTACACGATAGAACGCTTCGAAGCGGCACCGTCCGTCGATTCGATCGTTCTGGTGTTGGCTCCGGATCAGGTAGCGTCGTTCGACGATTCGCCATATTCAAAGATCGACGTCGTCGCACCCGGTGGGCCAACGCGGGCAAGATCCGTCTGCAACGGTCTCGAAAGGGTCCTTTCGGAGACCGAGATCGTCGCCGTTCACGACGGGGCCCGTCCGCTTGTCACCGTTGACGAGATCGAGCGGACCATCGCGAAGGCCAAAGAAACCGGGGCCGCTTGCCTTGTCGCACCCGTCACCGATACCATCAAATCCATCCGCGGCGGCGAGATCGCAAACACCCTCGACCGCGATAAGCTTCGGCGTGCGCTCACGCCGCAGGCATTCAGGATCGACGTATTGAAAAAGGCGTTCGAGGGGATCGATCTGGATGACTCGATCACGGATGAGTGCTATTTGGTCGAAAAGTTCGGCCACCCGATCGCGATCGTCGAGGGCAGCCCGCGGAACATAAAGATCACGCACACGGAGGACCTGATCCTCGCGGAAGCATTGCTAAAAGCTAATAGCTAACGGCTTACAGCTCACGGCCTATGGCTTTACATAGACGGATCTTAGTCTCCATTTTCGGCCTGATCGAATAGAACCAATGCGTATCGGCTTCGGCTCAGACATTCACCGACTCGTCCCCGATCGCCCGCTGATCCTCGGCGGCGTGCGGATAGAGTCCGATCTCGGTGCCGAAGGGCATTCGGACGCCGATGCGCTCACGCACGCGATCACAGACGCTCTACTCGGAGCGCTCGCACTCGGCGACATCGGCACTCATTTCCCGCCAAGCGACGAACGCTGGCGAAACGCCGAGAGCTTCGTTTTCCTGCGGTTCGCGGTCGGCGAGATGAAGCAGCACGGCTACGAGATCTCAAACGTCGACTCGACCGTGCACCTCGAATCGCCGAAGCTTCGCCCGTACATCGACGAGATCCGCAAAGGCCTCGCCGACGCTCTCGAGGTCGAAACGAACCGCGTCAGCGTAAAAGCCAAAACGGGCGAAGGCGTCGACGCCGTCGGCGAACGCCGAGCGGTCCGCGCAGAGGCGTTAGTGATGTTACGGGCAGAGACGCGACCGTAAGGGAGCGTGCATCGGGCCCCACCGGGCAGAAACGCGACCGTAAGGGAGCGTGCATTAAAATGAACCGCCGTCGGCGAACGCCGCGCGGTCCGCGCCGAGGCGATAGTGATGTTGGAGAAAGAGGGGGGGGGGGGGCCAGGGCGGGGCAGGGGGGGGGGGGGGGGGGGGGGGTCGAGAGGGGAGGGGGGGGGCCACACCGACTGGAACCCCCACCCGGGAACAGCGAGGGGGCAAACACGGGCGCCCGGCCCCCGCCCTTTCCAACAGTTAACGCAGATTATCACCCGCGATATTATCATTCATGCGACCACAAGACATCATCGCCAAAAAACGCGACGGGGGCGAATTGACCGCCGACGAGATAGCCGCGTTCATCGACGGCGTTTGCGACGATTCGTGGGCCGATTATCAGGTGTCGGCGCTTGTGATGGCGATGTTCATCCGCGGACTCAGCGAGGCGGAGGGCGAGCATCTCGTCCGTTCGATGCTCTATTCCGGCGAGGTTCTCGACTTTTCAGACATCGACGCGCCGAAGGCCGACAAACACTCGACCGGCGGCGTCGGCGACAAGACCTCGCTGATCATCGCACCGCTGGTCGCGTCGTGCGGCGTGGCGGTCCCGATGATTTCCGGCCGGGGCCTGGGCCACACCGGCGGCACGCTCGACAAGCTCGAATCCATCCCCGGCTACAACGTCAAACTCTCGACCGACGAATTCCGCGGCCTCATCAAACGATGCGGGTTCGCGATGTCCGGCCAGACCGCCGATATCGCCCCGGCCGACCGAAAGCTCTACGCACTTCGCGACGCCACCGCGACCGTTCCTTACATCCCGCTCATCGTCGCTTCGATAATGTCCAAGAAGCTCGCCGAAGGCATCGACGCCCTCGTCCTCGACGTAAAGACCGGATCAGGGGCATTCATGCCGAAACTCGACGATTCTCTGACACTTGCCGAGGCTCTCGTCCGTACGGGGCAGAATTTTGGCGTCCGGGCAGAGGCGGTCATCACCGACATGAGCCAGCCGCTCGGCCGCTTCGTCGGCAATGCGCTCGAGGTTTACGAGTGCATCCGGATCCTGAAAGGGGAAGCCGACGATTCCTGGGCGGACACAAGAGAACTTTCGCTCGAGCTCTCGGCCCGCCTTCTCGTCCTCGCCGGCGTTTCCGTTAATGTCGAAGACGCACGCGGCCTCGCCGATTCGAAACTCACTGACGGGGCCGCGTTCGAAAAGTTCCGCGAGAACGTCCAGTGCCAGGGCGGTGATCCGTCGGTCTGCGACGATCCCGAAAAGCTGTTTGACCCGGCCATCGAGAAGTTCGATGTCCTCGCCGACGCCGAGGGTTATGTCACCGCCATCGACACGCTCGCCATCGGGAACGCCGTCTGCGAGATCGGCGGCGGCCGAACGAAGGCCGACGATTCGGTCGATCATGCCGTCGGTTATGAGTCCTTGTCCCGACTTGGGGACAATGTTGCAAACGGCTCGCCCCTGGGAATCCTCCACTGCCGGACCCTTGAAAAGGCCGATTCCATTGCCGTCCGCGTCAAGAATGCCTATACCATCGGCGAAGTGCGCCCATCCGGGACACCTCTCATCAGGCAGATCGTTTCGCCATCCACCGACGGGTCCGACTAAACCGCTTTAGTGACCATTGTTTTCGTTTCGTGTCCTCAGCGTTCACCATCGGCTTTACCGCACGGGGCACACCGGGATCGCTCAAACCCCACAAAAACCAACAGTTACCGAGATTTCGGATCGCCTCTTCCTTCAAGAAAAAAATGTACCGGCCGCGATCTTTCTGTGCTACAATGTTGCACGTATGGCACGATTCACGTCATGCCGTGATCTTTGAAAACTTGACTTAATTGGTCGGCCCGGCCCTTGAACGGCGTCCGATTTGTGTTTGTCGCGGGACAGCGGGACACGCGGTGCAATTCAGTTCTAAACCTAAGCGGGACAATGCTTTGCTAGTCCCGCTGGCCAGCGGGACAAGCACTCTGACGGCTGCAGGCTGCGGATCGGGTCAAGCCTTTGAGGCTAAACGAGTTGCGGAGAAATTGCCCGATCTTTTTTGTCCCCATGTCCCGCATTGGGGGAACTGGCGTCTTGTCGAAAAACGGGCTTGCCGTTACTCTTATGGGGCGCATCAAAGAACGAAAGGGGAACACCTATGAACTTAAGGTCTTTTGCGATTTTCGCCGCGTTACTCGCCGCCGTCGTAATTCTGCCGTCCTGCGGGAATCAGGCCGACGCCAAACGCGAGGGCTGCAACATCAAGGTCGGCATCGTTTTCGATATCGGCGGAAAGAACGACCGGTCCTTTAACGCCGCCGCGTGGGAGGGCGTCAAGCGTGCCGAAAAGGAACTCGACATCTGCCTTTACGATGTTGAACCCGGTAACCCGACCTCGATCGAACCCGCGATGCGTGCCTTCGCCGAACGCGGCTTCGACCTCGTCATCGGTATCGGCTTTGCGCAGGGGCCGATCCTCCAAAAGGTCGCCGAAGACTATCCGAAGATCAAATTCGCCATCGTTGACGGCGTGATCTTTGAAAAGGACGGCAAGACGCCGAAATCGAACGTGGCCTCGCTCGTCTTTCGCGAGCACGAGGGCTCATTCCTCGTCGGGATGATCGCCGCTTCAAAATCGCGGACCGGCGTGCTCGGATTCGTGGGAGGAATGGACATCCCGCTCATCCACAAGTTCGCGACCGGCTACACCGAGGGAGCCAAATACGTGAACCCGAACATCCGCGTTATCACCAACTACGTCGGCGTGACCGATGCGGCGTGGAACAACCCCGGCAAGGGCAAGGAACTCGCCCTCAGCCAGATCGAACGCGGGGCCGACGTGCTCTTTACCGCGGCAGGGAATTCGGGCCTCGGCGCCTTCGACGCGGTCGAACAGTACGGAAAGAATGCCGACGGCGAGGCGAACAAATTCGTGATCGGCGTCGATTCGAACCAGAACGGCGTCAAGCCCGGCTTCGTGCTCACGTCGATGGTGAAACGGGTCGATAATGCGGTCTTTGACGTTGTAAAGGAAGTCCTGAACGGTAATTTCCAGGGCGGGTTCCATGTCTTCGGGCTGGACAAAGACGGCGTCGCCTACGCCATGGACGAACATAACCGATCGCTCATCCCCCCCGACGTCATCGCCAAAACCGAAGAGGCCAAAGCCAAGATAGTCTCCGGCGAGATCAAGGTCACAGACGCAATGGCGAAGTAGGATTCAGTGAACTACGAACAAATCAAATGCTCGAACTGAGAAACATTAGAAAGGTCTTTGGAGACTGTGTCGCGAACGACGACGTTTCGCTGGTCGTCCATAAAGGCACGATCCACGCGATCGTCGGCGAGAACGGTGCCGGGAAATCGACGGCGATGAAGATCGTCTATGGCTTCTACAGCCCGGACGGCGGCGAGATACTGCTTGACGGAAAGCCCGTGACGATCCGAAATCCGCACGACGCGATCGCCCTCGGTATCGGGATGGTCCATCAGCATTTCCTGCTCGTGGACACAATGACGGTGGCCGAGAACATCATCCTTGGTGCCGAGACCGGGTCAGCCGTGAATCTCGACCTCGACGAGGCGAACCTGAAGATCCGGGAGTTATCGGATTCGCTTCGCCTGAACATCGATCCGAAAGCCGTGATCGAGGACCTCTCCGTCGGCCAGCAGCAGAAGGTCGAATTGCTGAAGGCACTGTATCGCGACGCTGATCTCCTTATCCTCGACGAGCCTACTGCCGTGCTGACGCCGCAGGAAGTGAGCGAATTCTTCACCATCCTTCGGAAGATGAAGGAGCAGGGAAAGACGATCGTCATCATCACGCACAAGCTGGATGAGGTGCTGGCGATATCCGATGAGGTCACCGTGATGCGCGACGGCAAGACCGTGGGCAACGTGAAAACGAGCGAGACCGATGCCCAGGCCCTGGCCCGGATGATCGTCGGCCGCGATGTTCTGCTTCGAGTTGAAAAACCGGACGCCAATCCGGGCGACAGGCTGCTCGAGGTCAAAGGCCTGACCGTAAAGGGCCGCCATGGAATCGCCGTCAATAACGTATCCTTCCAGGTGCGTGAGGGCGAGATCGTCGGGATCGCGGGTATCGAAGGCAACGGCCAAACGGAGCTGATCGAGACGATCGCCGGACTTATACCGGTTGAGTCGGGAGCGGTCCTCATCGACGGAAACGATGTGACCCGTTCCGGCGTCAAAAAGCTGAAGGAACTTCGCGTCGCACACATTCCTGAGGACCGGCACAAGCGCGGCCTTCTGCTCAATTCGAGTTTGAAGGAAAACTCGATCCTCGGCGTCCATTACCGGCCGCCGGTTGCGGTCTCCGGATTTTTGAATGACCGGTCGATCGAGAAGCGTGTCACGGGCATCCTTAAGGATTTCGACGTGCGGCCTCCGCGGCCGGAACTTGCCGCAAGATCGCTTTCGGGCGGTAATCAGCAGAAACTCATCATCGGCCGCGAGTTCGAACTCGACCCGAAACTGCTGCTGGTTTCCCAGCCGACCCGCGGCGTCGACATCGGGGCGATCGAATTCATTCACAGGGCGATCATCGAACTTCGCGATAAGGGACGGGCGATCCTCCTGGTCTCGGCCGAACTCGAGGAAGTCACGGCCCTTGCAGATCGCCTGCTCGTGATCCGCGAAGGTACGATCGTCGGCGAGGTTGACCCGAAAACGGCTACCGTTGAAGAGATCGGCCTTCTGATGACAGGAGGGAAATGATGGCTCAGGAGGCCGCTAGGAGGGTTCGTTTCAAGAACATCGCGACGCAGTTCGTCGTCGAGGACGTCATTGCCACCGCCGAATACTACCGTGATGTCTTTGGTTTCCAGATCCTGGGTTACTTTGCCGACCCTCCCGTATACGCTATGGTCGCCCGAGACGGCGTCGAGATGCATTTTGGAAAGGCCGACGCCCGCCCGGCCGACGCATCGAGTATCCAATTTCGACGGGTCGGTTTCGACGCGTACATTTGGGTGGACGATATCAACGCCCTTTTCGATGATCTCACCGCGTCGGGTGCAGATATTGTCGAAGGACCGGTCAAGAGGGTCTATGAGAGTACTGAAGTGGTCGTAAAGGACTGCAACGGCTTCGTTTTGGTGTTTGGGGACTGAACTCAGGCCGCGGTGGCGGACCTTGTTCCGAAAAGTGTATGGAGACGATCTACAGCGGCCTTGAGGTTATCCATCGACGTGGCATAGGAGAATCTTATGAAGCCATCTGCTCCGAATCCGGCCCCGTCGGTCGTGGCCACATAGGCTTCGGTCAGCATCGCTTCCACGACGTCGGCCGATCGAGCATATTTGCCCCCAAGCATGTCGCGGACGTCGACGAACGCGTAAAAGGCCCCTTCCGGCATATCGCATTTGAACCCCTCGATAGTGTTCAGAGCCGGGATCAGCCAATCTCGGCGGCGTTCATATTCTGCGAGCATCTGCCTTACGGCGGTCATCGATCTTTCAGGGTCTTCCATCGCCCTGGCACAGGCATATTGCACGAACGAGGTAGGGTGCGTGGCAGAATGGCTTTGAAGCTTGACCATCGCTTTGGTCCACGCTTCGTTAGCGATGGTATATCCGATCCTCCACCCGGTCATCGCAAAGGTCTTTGAAAAACTGCCGGCAACGCAAACGAACTCTCGGAGTTCGGCCGGGAAAGAAGCGGAACTGAAAACCTCGCCGGGCGGGTAAGCGAAGAAAAGGTAGCACTCGTCCGCCAGTACATAAACGCCCAATTCGGCACATGTCTCGATTATTCGCCGGATCTCATCGCCGGGAATGACCCGCCCGCTCGGGTTGTTGGGCGAATTGATGATGAGCAGTCTGGACCGGTCCGTGATCTTTGACCGTACCTCGTCCGCCGTGAGGATAAAGCCGGTTGCCTCGGTGTCAACATAGACGGCATTCGCACGACAAAATGCCGCGATCTCCGGAAATGTGACCCAGTAGGGCCTTGGAATCAGGACATCGTCGCCGGGGTTCAGCAATGTGCAGGCGGCATTGAAGAGAGCTTGCTTACCCCCGCAGGCGGCTGCAACCTCCGAAGGCGAAAAGCTAGTCCCGAACTGCTCAGCATAAAAGGCGGCAACGGCTTCGGTGAACTGCCTTGTGCCGGCAGAGGCCGTGTACCGGGTGAGGCCCTTTTGCAGGCCCTCCGAAGCGAACTGCTTTATGAAATCCGGAGTATCAAAGTCAGGCTCGCCGACGGTCAGATCAATGACGTCGTGACCCTCTTCCCGTAGTGCCGACGCAATTTGGGCGGCTCGCAGCGTGGATGATGCACGCATTTTCGCGACGTTGTCGGATACCTTAAATTGATCTGCCATAGAATGAAGTCACGTGTCTATTGTTAGCTGACGTTTGGCGGGAACGGTCCTTTGGATCCTGCTGGCTATCCGCCCGCGACCCAACGGTATGACCCGGCACTATCGATCTGGGAGCTTAGCTCTCATTTTGGCTTCGACTAACTCCGGAATAAGGCCGTCGACGCGACCGCCGAGCAGGAAAACCTGCTTCATTAAGGTGGACGAAACGTAGGAGAACGGCTCACCGGCCATAAAGAAGACCGTTTCGATCTCCGGTTCCAACTTGCGGTTCATCAGGGCCATTCTTAGCTCGTATTCGTAATCGCTGACTGCCCGGATACCTCGTACGATCGCAGTTGCTTCCATCTCCCGCGCAAAGTGGGCCGTCAATCCGGAAAAGCTTGCCACGCTGATCTCGCAGCCGTTACCCCCGAGGGACGGGATGATCTCCCGGATCATTTCGCATCTTTCCTCGACCGAGAACATCGGAGCCTTGTCCGGATTATTAAGGACAGAGATCACGATCTCGTCAAAAAGCGGCAGGCTTCTCCTAATAACGTCCAAATGTCCGTTCGTTAGCGGATCAAATGAACCCGGGAAAATGGCTTTTCTCATACTTCCTTGTGCAGATAAACCGGCAACCCTATCTGCAACACGATCGCTTACCGTATCTACATAGTAATTACAATTGTATTTAATTGGTAATCTTTGCCCGAGATCACCCTGAAAATCGACCTCGCCATGCTAATATCAGGAGTATCCGACAAAAGCCCCGTGATCGCGAATAACTTAGTATAAGCCGTTATGAACAAAAAAGGTATTGCCGCGGCCTTTTACGACCTGGAAGGCACCTTGGTCAGTACGAACTTGGTCCATACTCTCGCATTCTATTCGACGCGGCAGCAGGGATTGTGGCAGACCGCCAAGGCGAGCGTCGGCACCCTCGCGAAGCTGCCGTTCTTCGGTATCACCGACCTTTATTCTCGCAATGTGTTTAATGAAGTCTTTTTTAAGAGCTACGAGGGCTGGTCACAGGACCGGCTTAGATACTTTTCCGAAGAATTATTTGAAGAGGTGCTCAAGCCGGCCATTTTCCCGGGAACTCCGGACCTGATCGCACAGGGGAAAAAGATCGGACAGCGGCAAGTCGTGCTGACCGGCGCTCTCGATTTCACGATCGAGAAACTGATGGACTACCTCGGGATCGACCATTACGTTGCTAATCGGCTCGAGTTCGTTAATGGCTACGCAACTGGACGCGTCCTTCCGCCAGTGATGGCGTCGGCAACGAAGGCAAAGTGGATACGTGAATATGCGGAACGCGAAAATATCAATCTTTCGGAAAGCTATGCATACTCAGACAGCATTTCAGATCTGCCGATGTTGTCCATCGTAGGTCACCCCGTGGCGGTGTGTCCGGATATCCGTTTGAAGCAAACGGCAAGGCAGCATGATTGGGCGGTTTTGGATCTGAAATAGATCTGCGTTATCCGCGAAATCTTCAAGTCTTTTGCGATGAATATCGGCTTACATTGGTTCAACGCAGAGAACGCAGAGGAGGATCGCAGAGAACGCTGAGACCACACTGAACTAACAAATGAGAAGTTTTATCCAGCACAGAATTTGGCTTGCTTTGATCGTGTTTAGTTTCGCCGTTTCGGCGCAGGTCGGCACTGGGGAACGAAAGGATATTTCGAACGGGCCGGAGTCGAAGATGTTCGACGCAACGCAGTTGCTGCGGGACGTTGAGTATCTTTCTTCGGACGAAATGGAAGGACGTTCTGCCGAAAGGCCGTCAATGGAGAAGGTTCGGGTTTACGTCGAGAAGCGATTGCGCGCTTCCGGCCTGCAGCCAACGAAACAAGAGTTTGAGATAAAGCAACGCAGAACGACGGAAGTATTGCATGGGATCAATTTCGTCGGGCAGATCAAGGGGCGAAAGTATCCGGACAAATATATTGTAATAACCGCCCATTACGACCACGACGGGATAAAGAACGGCGAGATATACAACGGTGCCGACGACAACGCATCGGGTACGGCGGCATTGTTCGCGATCGCTTCTTATTTCAAGAAGAATCAGCCGGACCATTCGATGATCTTCGTAGCGTTCGACGCCGAAGAAAAGGGGCTCTTAGGGGCCCGCCATTTTGTCGCGAACCTGCCGGTGAAAAAGGAGTCCGTCCTGCTGAACATCAACATGGACATGATCTCGCGGAGCGACAAGGGCGAGTTGTTTGCCGTCGGGACGTTCCATTATCCGCAGCTCAAAACCGCTATCGAGGCGGCGGCGAAAAAATCGAAGATAAAGCTCCTAATGGGCCACGACGACCCAAAACTCGGCCGCGACGATTGGACCACCCAATCCGACCATTTTGCGTTCCATCGCGAAAAGATCCCGTTCATCTATTTCGGCGTCGAGGACCACAAGGACTACCACCGGCCGACCGACGATTTCGCGAATATTCAGCCGGAGTTTTATGTGAGGGCGGTGGAAACGATCATTGAAGCGGTGCGTCAAGTAGACGGTAGCCGGTAGACAGTAGACGGTAGAAGAATATGGCGTCGCGTACGTTCGAGGATGTCGAATTGTGGCAGATGGCACATAAGTGGGTTTTGAAAATCTATCGGTACTCTGAAGGTTTTCCGAAGCACGAGCTTTTTGCACTTGGTTCACAACTCCGTAGAGCGGCTGTATCCATACCGGCGAATTTCGCCGAAGGATTCAAAAAATTCAGCACGAACGACAAGCTGCGGTTCTACAACATCGCCCAAGGGTCACTAGAAGAATGCAGATACTATCTCATTTTGGCGGCTGACCTCGGTTACGGTGACACCGCCGAATTGAAAATGGAACTAGATCAAATCGGCAGAATGTTAGATGCATACATGAAGACTATTCGGAATAGCAGGTGACCTATTTCTGGTCTACTGACTACCGCATACCGTCTACCGGCTACCTTTATGGCACTTGCACTCAGACGCAAAACGCACGAATCGATCGTGTACATCGACAAGGACTCGGCGCCGCGGATCATGCCGAATGGGGAGGATTTCATCCTTGAGGACATTCCGGTGGGGACGCGGGTCATCTACCCTAATCCGCCCATCAAGGGATTGCCCAACCGCGAGGCGGCCATCCGTTATGCGGTAAATCATCCGCTTGAGATGGAGCCGCTTTATGCGCTGCTCGAGCCCGGGAGGCGAGTGACAATCGCGATGGACGACATCTCGCTGCCGCTGCCGCCGATGGCCTTGCCGGACATGCGGCAGACGATGCTTGAGGTGGTGCTCGACATGTGCGGGGCGAACGGCGTGGACGACATTCACCTGATCATCGCCAACTCGCTGCATCGCAAGATGACCGCGTGGGAAATGAAGCGGATGGTCGGCGACGCGATCTACAACGAATACTATCCCGACCGCTATTACAACCACGATGCCGAGGATGACGACGAGCTGGTCACGCTCGGGCACACGCGTCACAACGAGCCGCTTCGCGTAAATAAACGTGCGATCGAAAGCGACCTGCTGATCTACCTGAACATCAACCTTGTCCCGATGGACGGCGGCCATAAGTCGGTGGCGGTGGGTTTGTGCGATTACGAATCCCTTCGCGCTCACCATGAGCCGCAGACCATCCGCGATTCGCATTCGTATATGGACCCGCCCGCGTCGGAGCTTAATCATAAGGTCATCCGGCTGGGCAAACTGGTCGATGAGAACTGCAAAGTATTCCATATCGAGACCGCCCTCAACAACAAAATGTTTCCCGAGGGCTATGACATCCTCACCCGGAACGAGGACGAGTTCTCGTTCATGGACCGGATGAAGTGGGAGGCGATGGCCCGGACTTTTTCGAAACTGCCTCGGGCGGCCCGGCGCAAGATGCTGCACGCGATTCCCGCGCAGTACGAACTGATCGGCTGCTACGCGGGTAAGACGGAGCCGGTGCATGAAAAGATCCTTGAGCTCAACTACCGGCAGTACGAGATCCCGGTGAAAGGACAGTGCGACATCATGATCACGGGCATACCGGACATTTCGCCGTACAACGTTTATTCGGCATTGAATCCGCTGCTGGTGCAGGTAATGGCGCTCGGGTATCACTTCAACATGTACCGCAACAAGCCGCTGCTGCGTAAGGGCGGCGTGATGGTGATCACGCATCCGTGCTTTGACGAGTTCGATCACAATTTTCATCCGTCGTACATCGAATTTTTCCACCGGCTTCTGCCCGAATCGCGCGATGCGTTTTACCTCCGCGAAAAGTACGAACGCGAGTTTGCGACGAATCCGGCCTACATCGAGATGTATCGCCGCGGCAACGCCTACCACGGTGCCCACCCGTTCTTTATGTGGTACTGGGGCGAGAACGGACGTCAGCATGTAGGCAAGGTCATTGTGGCCGGAGCCGAAAACGCCCATGTCCCCGAAATGCTCGGCTGGGAACGGGCCGACAACCTGACGGAAGCTATAGCGATGGCCCGCTCGTACATGGGCAGGAATGCGGAGATCACAATGCTCCACCAGCCGGTGATAGGACTGTGCAGCGTGACAGACTAAGTGAGAAACGTGCACAGATCATCGGTGCCGAGCAAATAAGGATGATGTCGCAGCGTTTCATAAGGTGAAACACCGGAAGCGATTGATATTAGAGGCGTTACACCGTTTTTCGTGTTTCATCTCTTATGTGCTGCGTTTCTGTGAAACAGTGAAACAGTTTAACGTGGAAGCACGCTAAGCTATTGAAAATTAGAAGGTTAGGCCCGGTCTTTTCCTGAAACGTCAGTTTCGAGCGAGACGAGCCTGTTTGTCTGCCCGGCAGCGTCGTTGTCAAAGATCAAAAGCCTTCGGCGAGAAAAACCAAAGCCTTGTCAACGCTATCGTGACACGGGAACCACTTGGGGCAAACGGTAAAGTTGACGATGCGAACGCCCGGAAAGATGCGAATGAAATGCATGATCCGAAAGGCCCCGGGAAAGAGAATCTTTCGCTGTCGATGCTGCAGCACAATTGGAGCGCGGACGCCCGCGTCCGCAATGAGTGCAAAGGACGAAACGGCGCGTGTGGGAGCCGAAACGTGAGGTGACCGGCGATCACGCTGCGTAGCAGCGTTTGCGGACGAGGGCGTCCGCGTTCCGTATGAAATTATCACCAACAGAAATATTTAAGGGGAAGAAGATCTTCTTTATCGGCGGGACCGGGTTTGTCGGGAAGGTCACGCTGTCGATGCTGCTGCATAATTTTCCGGATATCGGGAAGGTGTATGCGACGGTCAGAGCTCGGGATGAGAATGAGTCGCGGACGCGGTTTTGGACGAGCATCGTGACTTCGCCGACGTTCGATCCGCTGCGGGAGAAGTACGGAGACGGGTTTGAGGATTTCATCAAGTCGAAGGTCGTGCCGGTTAACGGCGATGTCGGGAACGAGTATCTCGGCCTCGATGAGAAGCAGGCGAAGAAGATAATGCGTGACACCGACGTCATTATAAACGGCGCCGGGAACGTGACCTTTAACCCGCCGCTTGAGTCGGCTTTGCGAACGAACGTGGTCGGGTCGAATAACATCATCAAGATGGCCCGGATGATGAAGAAGCCGCGGCTGGTGCACGTGTCGACGTGTTTTGTGGCGGGCAAGCGTTCGGGAGCGATCTGGGAAAACGAGCCGGTGGTCGGGTATTTTCCGCGGAAGAACGAGCTGATCGGAACCACGTTCGACGTGAACCGCGAGGTGGAGGACTGCGCCCGGTTGAGCGAGCAGGCACGACAGGAAGCTGACGACGCGGTGCAGGCGGCGAAGTTTCGCGAGCAGGCGCGTAATCGTTTTATCGAGGAAGGCCGCGATCCGGACGACGAAGCGGAACTTAAATCCGCGATCTTTCGCGAGCGCAAGATGTGGATCCGAGAACGAACGACGGAGCTTGGTGCCGAGCGCGCCGAATATTGGGGCTGGACGAACATCTACACTTATTCGAAATCTCTCGCCGAGCAGATCATCGCCCAGCAGGACGATATCGTAAAGATCCTCGTTCGGCCGTCGATCGTCGAATCTTCGCAGTCGTATCCGTTCCCCGGCTGGAACGAGGGCTTCACAACAACGGCCCCGCTCATCCTGATCGCCCTGCGCGGCCAGCCGATCATCCCCGTCAACGAAAAACTGATCCTCGACATTATCCCGGTCGACATGGTTTCCGGGGCGATCCTCGCTGCGGCAATGAACGCGCTCGTTGATGAGAACCCGCCTCTCGTTTTCCAGGCGTCTTCCGGCGATTCGAATCCGAACGATATGAAGCGGATCGTAGGCCTTGTCGGTTTGTACAAGCGGCAGCACTTCGAGGACAAGGAGACAGGGAACAAGATCGCGAACAAACTGGCGGGGATGGTCGAAGCGGTACCTGTCAAACAACGGGCCTACGAGCTAACGAGTGCGCCGATGCTGAACAAGCTCGCAAAGAGTGCCGACGATCTGATGGATTGGGCAACGCCGCGTTGGGGAGGAGGGAGGATCGGGAACATCGTTGCCGATCTAAAGAAATCTACTGAAGGGTTTAAGGAATCGACTCAGGCAACCATCGACGCCTTCAGGATGTTCAAGCCGTTCATGATCGACAACGAATACCTATACAGGTCGGACAACGTGCGGGCATTGATGTCGGTCATCAAAGATAAAGAAAAACATCTGCTGCCCTGGTATCCGGAAAGACTGGATTGGTACGACTACTGGCTGAATGTCCATTTTCCCGGGATGAAGAAATGGGTGCTCCCGACGCTGGAGGAAGAGCTGAAGATCCAGGAGCGGCGTTCTCACACCTACAAAGACCTTCTGGACCTGTTCGACACGGCGACCAAGAGATTCGCGACCCGCACCGCGATGCGGATCGAACGAAACGGCAAGAAGGAGCAATATACCTACGAGGACATTCGCGAACTCACGCTGCGTGCCGCCGGGTTCCTCGCGAAAAACGGCATCAAACCGGGCGACCGCGTGATCCTTTTCTCCAACAACATGCCGGAATGGGGAATCACCTATTTCGGCATCCTAAAAGCCGGGGCAACCGCGATCCCGATCGATCCGGCAAGCTCGGTTGACGAGATCGTGAATTTCGCGAAGGCGGGCGAGGCGTCGGCGATCGTTATTAGCCCAAAACTAAGTGCCGAAAATCCCGACTTGGCAAAGGCTCTAGAAAAGTCATTTGTCGAAAAGCGGAAGGCGGACGCCCCCGTCGGCACTGTCCGCAAAGCGGCCGGAAAGCGTAAAAAGTCTGAAGGTGTTGAGGGCTCTCTGAGTGACGAAGCGTCGCTCATTGCGGACGAGAACGTTGGCGTTCCGGTTTGGACATTCGACGAAGTTTTCGAAATGCCGGACGAGGTGGAAGAGGCGAAGCGGCTTGCACTGCTGCCGCCGAAAGTTCTGGGAAATGCCGTTGCTTCGCTGATCTTTACTTCAGGCACGACCGGCAAACCGAAGGGCGTGATGCTGTCGCACAAGAACTTTACGAACATGATCTCGATGCTGTCGAGCGTTCTGGACATGGACATCACCGACGGCGTTTTGTCTGTGTTGCCGATGCATCACACTTTCGAGTTCTCGGCAGGATTTCTCACTCCGCTATCGAACGGTACGCAGATCACATATCTGGACGAACTGACGGCGGAGGAGTTGAGTCATGCCATCGAGAACGGACATGTCACCGGCATGGTAGGCGTCCCGGCGTTGTGGGAGATGCTGCATCGGCGGATAAAGACCCGCCTGCGTGAACGCGGTGATTGGATAGCGGACATCGCCGACAACATGATCGAGTTCAATGCCTGGATCCGCGATAATACGCCATTCAATTTCGGCCCGATCGTGTTCTTCCCGATCCATCAAGGGATGGGCGGTAAGATGCGATATCTGATCTCAGGCGGCTCGGCCTTGAGCGAGAAAGTACAAAAAGATCTGCACGGGCTCGGGTTTACAGTGCTGGAAGGTTACGGGCTGACGGAATCGTCGCCGGTGCTGACCGTCGCCCGCCCCGGCAACAAGCTGCTGCGAGGCAGTGTCGGCAAGCCCCTCCCGGGCGTCGAAGTTAAGATCGATAATCCCGACGACAACGGGGTCGGCGAGGTTCTGGCACGGGGTCAGAACGTCATGCTCGGCTATTACAACAACGAGGAGGCGACCGATGCCGTTCTTCAGGACCGCTGGCTGCGAACCGGAGACCTGGGCAAGATCGATGAGGACGGGAACCTATTCATCGTCGGCCGGTCGAAGGACGTGATAATCGATTCGAACGGGAAAAACATTTACCCGGACGAGATCGAGGACGTTTACAGCAAGTCCGGCTACATTAAGGAACTGAGCGTCGTCGGGCTTCCTGACGATGACGGCGGTGAAAAGATCGCGTGCCTCGTCGTGCCCGATTACGAGCACGATATCGCGCTTTCGCGTGCGGATGTGAACAAGAAGATCGAAGAGCATTTCCGCGAGGTCTCCGCGGCACTGCCGTTCTTCAAGCGGGTCAAGGTGCTGCACATCACACCTTTTGAACTCCCGAGGACGGCCACACGAAAGGTCAAACGGCCCGACGTGGTGGAAATGCTGCAAGCCCTCGAAGAACGGGACAAACGTAAGACGAAGGCTGCGGTCGAATCAAAGGGCGACGACAATTTGATGTGGATCCGGAAGATCGTCGCGACGGTCTCGAATCGCCCGCTTTCGGATGTTGCCGGTGAGGACAAGCTCGCCGACCTCGGTTTCGATTCGCTGATGTTCGTTGAGCTGCAGGCAGCGGTCGAGGACGCCGGGGGGCGTGTTCTCTCACCCGATACCTTGAACGAAGTCCAGACGGTGCGCGAGCTGCTGACCGCGGTCAATCGGGTGGACCGTTCGAAGCGGCTTGCCGATGAGCCGAGATCCGAAGAAAAGAAGGACGAGGATGAGATCTTTATTCCGTCCCTGGTTCGCCGGATCGGCAATGCCGCGGTCGACTTTGCACAGGAAAAGCTCTATTCGAACGTTCTGGATACGACCATTGAGGGCGAGGGAAACGTGCCGCCGCACCTAAATTTCATCGTAGCTCCGAACCACGCTTCGCACATTGACACCGGCCTTGTGAAAAGGGCATTGGGCAAGGAAGCCGCCGAGCAAACCGTTGCGGTCGCGGCCGCCGATTACTGGTTCGATACAAAGTATAAACGGGCGTACATGAACAATTTCACCACGCTTGTACCGATAGAACGAACAGGCAGCCTGCGGCAGTCGTTAAGGCACGTGACCCAGATCCTGAACGAAGGATACAACGCGCTTATCTTTCCGGAAGGGACGCGGTCCACAACGGGGCGTATCGCAGAATTCAAGCCCGTTATCGGCTACCTTGCGCTTAATCAGAAAGTCGGGATCCTTCCAATATATTTATGGGGGACCTTTGAGGCCTATCCGAAGGGAATGACCATTCCTGCAAAGAAAAGCATCGGAGCGAAGATCGGCGCGAGGATCGGAAGATTTCTTTCATATGAAGAACTGCGGGATATGACCGAAGGCGTGCCGAACACCGAGGCTTACCGGCTGATCGCTGCTCGGGTCCAGCATGAGGTCGAGAACATGCGGGACGGACGGCGTGACAAGTTTGATGTGGCTGCGGTTAGAAAAGAGTGGAAAAAAGAACGCCGGCGTTCACGAAAGCAGGAAAACGTGATCGATGAATAGAAAAAGGGGGCATTGCCCCCCTGCAGCCTATGTGTCGAGTTTCCGCCGAAACCTATACTTTCTGGATCGCCGGAAGAAGCAGACCGATCAGGGCCGAGCTGGTCGAGATAACGACAAGCAGTTCGATGAGCGTGAAGCCCATTGCGGTCTTGAAACGATTTGTAGTTTTCTTCATGATGATTACTCCTTTTATAAATAGATCTTGGATGCCAGTTGTCTGCCATCCAATGTAG
Source organism: Chloracidobacterium sp. (assembly GCA_016716365.1). GTDB lineage: Bacteria > Acidobacteriota > Blastocatellia > Pyrinomonadales > Pyrinomonadaceae > OLB17. The sequence goes on from JADJWM010000017.1 coordinate 1,083,256, forward strand.
AGTGCGGAGTAAAGAAGAAAAAACTATCATCGAAATAATTCCGGACCGTGGGTTTCAAAACTTTACCGCCGACCGGCACGTAACAACCGGTTGACCATTTCCGACCTTTTGCCATCAAAAATACTATGCAAAGAACTATCGTTTCTGCCCTTGTCGTTATCCTGATTTCTTCATCGATCGTGTTTGGCCAGAGCCAGCCATCCTTCAAGATCAATTATGAAAAGTTCACGCTTCCCAATGGGCTGGACGTAATATTCCACATCGACCGGTCCGACCCGGTGGTGGCGGTATCGCTGACGGCGCACGTCGGGTCTGCACGAGAAAAAGCCGGCCGGACCGGTTTCGCGCATATGTTCGAGCATTTGCTGTTTCTCGAATCGGAGAACCTCGGCAAGGGCGGCCTCGACAAACTGACCGCACGGATCGGCGGGTCGGGCGCGAATGGATCGACCAACCGCGACCGCACCAATTATCTCCAGACCGTCCCGAACGATGCTCTTGAGAAAATGTTATGGGCCGAAGCGGACAAACTCGGGTGGTTCATCAATACTGTGACCGAACCAGTGCTGCAAAAGGAGAAGCAGGTCGTAAAGAACGAAAAGCGGCAGGGCGTCGATAATAATCCTTACGGTCATACCTCATACGTGATCGACAAGACACTTTATCCGGCAGATCACCCCTACAACTGGCAGGTTATCGGCTCGCTCGAAGATCTTCAGAACGCGCAGCTTGAAGACGTCAAAGAATTCTTCCGCCGATGGTACGTTCCGAATAACGTTACGCTTACTGTGGCCGGCGATTTCGATCCGGTGCAGGCGAAAAGGTGGGTCGAAAAATATTTTGGCGAGATCAAACGGGGCGAAGAGATATCGCCGCTGGCCAAACGCCCCGGCGTCGTGAAGGAGACCGTGAAGCTCTATCACGAAGACAATTTCGCACGCCTGCCTGAACTGACCTACGCCTGGCCGACCGTCGAGCAGTATCATCCGGACGAAGCCGCTCTCGAGGTGCTGGCCACCTACCTTTCCCGCGGCAAACGGGCCCCGTTCTATCAGGTGATCGTGGAAGAAAAAAAGCTGGCCCCGAATGTGAACATGGTCAATTTTGGTTCTGAATTGGCCGGCCAGGCACGCCTCTCGATCCGAGCTTTCGCCGACAAGGACCTCGATGACGTGGCGAACGCGATCACTGAAGCCTTCGCAAAATTCGAGAAGGAAGGGATTTCGCAGAAGGACCTCGACCGCATCAAGGCCGGGCAGGAAACGCAGTTCTATAATTCGCTTTCGAGCGTTTTGGGAAAAGGGGTCCAACTAACGCAATGCAATATTTTCGCCGGCGACCCGGGATGCATCGAACAGGACATCAAGAACATTCTCGCCGTCACGCCCGCAGATGTGACCCGGGTATATGAAAAATATATCAAGGGGAAGAATTACGTCGCCACATCGTTCGTACCGAAAGGCAAGCTGGATCTCGCTCTCGAAGGCTCACGAAAGGCCGAGGTCGTTGAAGAGAAGATCGTACAAGGGGCTGAAGCGGCCGTCGATCCGAATGTGAAAGCGGATTATCAGAAGACGCCGTCGTCCTTCGACCGAGGTGTCGAACCCCGCTACGGGGCATCTCCCGAGGTGAAGATCCCGGCCGTTTGGGAAAGCAAGTTATCGAACGGCATGCGTGTTTACGGAATAGAGAACACCGAGGTGCCGCTGGTTCAATTCGACATAGTGATCGACGGTGGGCTGCTGCTTGAGAATATCAATAAGGTCGGGGTTTCGAACCTGTTGGCCCGCATGATGACGCAGGGGACGGCGAAAAGGACACCGCAGGAACTCGAAGAAGCCATCCAGCAACTGGGCGCGTCCATCAATGTTTCGGCTGACACGGAAGATCTCAGGATCAGGGTCAACACGCTTGCGAAGAATTATGATGAGACGCTCGAGCTGGTCGAAGAGATACTGCTCGAACCGCGTTGGGACGCAAAAGAGTTCGACCTTGTTAAACAGAGTACGGTCGCACAGATCCGCCAGCTTGATGCTAATCCGAACGCGATAGCCCAGCGCGAGTTACAACGCTCTGATCTACGGCAAGGACAATATCCGCTCGCGGAACATCCTGGGCACGATCGATTCGGTAAACGCGATCACGATCGACGACCTGAAGGCCTATTACGCCAAGAACCTTTCGCCGTCGGTCGCCCGGCTGCACGTGGTCGGGGATATCGATCAAGGCAAAAGTCACGAGTTCTCTCGCGGGTCTGAGTAAACGCTGGGCCGCAAAGAAAGTGGATATTCCCGTTTTCAAGCGACCGGCCCCGGTCGAAAAGCCTCAGGTATATTTCTACGATGTTCCCGGCGCCGTTCAATCGGTCCTCAGGGTCGGCTATCCCGCACTGGCGGCCACGGACAAGGATTTCTATCCGGCCACGATCGCGAATTACATCCTCGGCGGCGGCGGTTTCGCGTCGCAGCTGACGCAGCAGCTTCGCGAGGGCAAAGGCTATACCTACGGGATCAACTCGAACTTCTCCGGCTCGCGGAACCCGGGCACTTTCACCATCTCCAGCGGCGTTCGGGCTAATGTAACGCTCGAATCGCTGCAGCTTGTCAAGAACATTCTCGAAAATTACGGGAAGGGTTACTCGGATGCCGACCTGGCGACGACCCAGGGGTTCCTGGTCAAGAGCAACGCCCGGGCGTTCGAGACGGCAGGCGCCAAGCTGAACCTATTGAACAATATCAGCAGTTACGGCTGGAAGCCTGATTACGTCAAAGAGCGGGAGCAGATCGTTAAGACGATGACCGTCCCTCAGATAAGAACGCTTTCGGGTAAGTACCTCGACCCGAACAAGATGGTCTGGTTGATCGTCGGGGACGCAAAGACGCAGCTTCCCCGATTGAAGGAGCTAGGGTTTGGCGAGCCGATACTGCTCAACAAATAGGCGGATCGTTCGGAAAAGGTGATAAGTGGTCGGAAATAGGTAATGATTTGCCGATCAATTGTCGCCTCATCCGGATCCAAATGGTCGAACGTATATATGCAAATTAGCCTGTTGGGAAAGTTCATTGTTGGGACAGCAGTTTCGTTGTTCTTTACGGCGCATGCCCTTGGCCAGCAGGTCGACCGAAAAGCTGCAGCCGAGCAGGTGAAGGCCGAGTTCCTGCACGCATGGAACGGCTATAAGAAATACGCTTGGGGCAACGATGACCTGAAGCCGCTGAGCAAGTCTTATCACAACTGGTACGCACAGCCGCTGTTGATGACGCCTGTCGATGCGTTGGACACGATGTATCTGATGGGGCTGAAGGCGGAAGCGGACAAGACCCGCGAGTACATCAAGAAGACGCTGAATTTCGACAAGGACATCAGTGTCCAGAAGTTCGAGATCGTTATCCGTCTTCTCGGAGGGCTGCTTTCTTCCTATCAGATAACCGGCGACAAGGAACTGCTGAAACTTGCAGACGACCTTGGGACGCGGCTGCTTCCGGCGTTTGATTCACCGACGGGTTTGCCCTACAAACACGTCAACCTTCGGACGGGGAAGGTTTCGACCCCCATCTCGAATCCGGCGGAAACGGGCACGCTGTTGATCGAATTCGGAACGCTCAGCAAGCTCACAGGCAAGCCGATCTATTATGAAAAGGCGAAGCGGGCTCTTGTCGAGACATACAAGCGGCGCTCGCCGATCGGCCTGGTCGGAACGAGAATAAATGTCGAGACCGGCGAATGGACCAACACCGGAAGCCACGTTTCTGCCGAGATCGATTCGTATTACGAGTATCTTTACAAATGCTGGAAGCTCTTCGGTGATAACGAGTGCAAAAAGATGTGGGACGACAGTATCGTCGCGATCCACAAGTATCTTGCCGACGAGGTCAACGGGGAGCTCTGGTACGGCCACGCTGACATGGCGACCGGCAAACGGACCCGCACGACCTGGGGAGCGTTAGACGCTTTCTTCCCGGCCGTGCTGGCACTTTCAGGTGACCTGGACAGGGCGAAGCGGCTTCAGGATTCGTCGTTCAAAATGTGGAATGTCCACGGTATCGAGCCGGAGGTCTATAACTATAAGACCGGCGAAGTTGTCCATCCGGGCTACCCTCTGCGGCCAGAGATCGTCGAATCGACCTACTACCTCTATCAATACACGAAAGACCCTAAGTACCTGGCAATGGGCAAGCGGCTTTGGGACGATTTCGTTAAACACTGCCGGACCGAGGCAGGATATGCCCATCTGAAAGAGCGTGGTCACAAAAGAAAAGAACGACGCGATGCAGAGCTTCGTCTTGGCCGAAACCTTCAAGTATTTCTATCTGCTCTTCGCACCGGATAAGACGCTAGACCTGAAGAAGGTCGTCTTCAACACAGAAGCCCATCCGATCCGGCGGACGTGGTGAGTGGCGGTTAATTTAGAACGCAGAGATCGCGGAGAACGCTGAGATAGTTAGAAATAAAGTGTAAATCATATCGCGACTTGATCGGGCCAGAAGCGAGCGTGAAAGAATATTCTCTGCGTCCTCTGCGGTCTCCGCGTTTAAGTAACCGATGGCAAAGAAGAAAGCATTGGTAAAAGCTACGAAGAAGATATTGATCACCGGAGGGACCGGGTTCCTCGGTGCTGAAATAGTGCGGCAATTTCTGGACGCCGGTGAAAAGAACCTTCGTGTAATGGCCTCAAGCGTGCCAGCCTGGATGACGGATGCGGGTGTGGAACCTTTTCCTGGTTCGGTCACCGACCCGGCCAGGATCGCCGAAGCTGTCGCCAATGTCTCGTTGATCTACCATCTTGCCGGCAAGGTCTCTCGGGACAACGACGATGCCGCCGCGATGAACAAGGTGCATGTTGAGGGCACGCGGATCCTTTGCCAGGCCGCCAAAGCCGCCGGGGTAAAGACGATGGTCCTGGCATCTTCAAGCGGCACGATCGCGGTCAGCGAAGACGAGCAGATAATTGACGAGACCTACCCGCCGCCGATCGAGATCATCTCCCGATGGGCATATTACGCGTCGAAGTATTATCAGGAGCGTACGGCCCTTGCTGAATTCGACGGGGCCGGGAGCAAACTGGTCATTCTGAATCCGTCCTTGCTGCTCGGGCCGGGCGACGAGCGTCTTAGTTCGACGAAGGTCGTGCTCGATTTTCTCGGGCGGAAGATCCCGTACTGCCCGGCCGGCGGCCTTAGCTTCGTCGATACGCGCGATGTGGCCCGGACCTTCATTGAGGCCGCTGAAAAGGGCCGTGATAAGGAAAAATATCTGCTCGGTGCCGGCAATATGACCTTTGCTGAATTCTTTGGCCGGCTTGAACGGCTCTCCGGTGTCGCTGCCCCGGGACTCAGAGTTCCAAAGAAATTGGCGATGGCCGGATCGTCGTTCGTCGAATCCGTTTTTAAGAATTGGGGGCGGACATCGCCGGTTGCCACAAGCGAGGTCGAACAAGCCGAGCATTTTTGGTATTTTACGTCGGCAAAGGCCAAAGAGGAGTTGGGCTTCTCGCCGCGAGATCCGCAGGAAACGCTGAACGACACGATTCGATACGTGCGCGAAAACTTTCTCGGGGAAGCCGTATTTGTTTAGCCGTCATTCTCAGCCGGTAGCGGTTTCGACCAAGTCTTGATTCATAACTCACCGATTGCGGAGGGGGTCTCATCTCGGTTACCGCGGAGTAGTCGGTAAGCCATGAAAATTATCATACCCACGACGGCGGCGATAAGCACTGCCAGTCCTTCTTTTGCATAGTCAACATTCATCATCAGCCAGGTGATCAATCCGATAGAAAGTGTGGCCGCTAGTATCCCTGTCGGCGCAGAGAAGCGAGCTGGCGGGACATCACCTCTCTGGCGAAACACAGGTAGTGCGAGGCAGGTGGTTGCGTAAACGAGCAGCCGCGTGATCGTAACGATCGTGACAGCGGTTAGGAAAGACGTGAAGATAGTAAGCCCGAGTATCACGGCACCGGTCAGAATTATCGATAGAAAAGGCGTTTTATATTTCTTGTGCGTTTTCGCAAGAACGCGGGGCAGCTCTCGCTGCTCGGCCATTGCAAATGGGATCCGTGATGAAGCGAGGAAGCCGCTGTTCAGGTTTCCCAGTACGGAGACAAGGGCTCCGACCGCGATGAAGGCACCGCCGATCGAACCTGCAAACCGCCCAGCGGCATCGGCAAGAGGCGTTTTCGACTCTGCGAGGCCGGGTAGCGTTCCGATCGCTACTAACTGAATGAGAAAGAATAGAATCACGCAAAATCCGAGTGCCGTAAGCAGTGCGAAAGGGACGTTGCGGCCCGGATCTTTGATCTCGCCTGCGGGAATTACCGCAGCCTCGAACCCCACATATGCGTAGATCAGCAGCAAAACAGCGGTTGGGAAACTGGTGTGGTCGGGTACTGTCGAAAAATCAAAATTAGCCGGCTCAACAAAGAACAGGCCAACCGCTACAAACAACAAAAGGGGAACGAGCTTGCCAATGGTAAAAACATTCGTCAGCATCGCAGATTCCCGCACGCCCAACAGGTTAACGACAGTAATGCCGACAACGACGATGGTGATCACTGCGATCCGCGGCAGCCCTGAGTCGAGGCCAGCGAAGAAGAATCCGAGATAAAGAACAACGGCGTTACAGTTGGCGGCAAAAGTGGCAACGCGCCCGACCCAATAAAGCCAGCCGACCTCGAACCCGATCTCGGGGCCGAACGCGGCTTTAGCATAAAGATACATTCCACCGGTAGTCTTAAATCGACTCGATACTTCAGAAAAACAAAGGACTATGAGTCCGACGATCACGGCACATGCAACAAAGGCCAGGAGGCTGAAGCTGCCAATGAGGGCAAACACGCCTGCCGGCAAAATAAAGATACCCGTCCCGATGATCGTATTGATCGCGATAGCCGTTAGATCCCACCGGCCAATGCCTCGAACAAGTTTTTCTTCTGTCATGAATGTTTTCCGGGCAGGTTCATTTTCGTGAGAACGCTTTTCGTTTATACTCTGAAAAATCAGTTCCGTAAAGAAACCCATTGGAATAAGATGGATAGTTCACCGCGCAAGGTACTTCTACTAACGTCCCTTTTTCTATTTGCGCTGCCACTCGTAGCTCAATCGGACCGATCGAAGATCGAGATCGTCGCGCCGAAGGACTACCGTCCGCCGGTCCTTATCGCTTCGCCCGAGCTCGAAGCGATCCTCAAACCGGCAGTCGAGGGCTTGATCGGCGAGGCCGGTCGCGGCTTCAAGCCGGAAGAGGTCGCCGCAACAATTATCGACCTGCGGGACCCGAAACGCCTTTCATTCGCAAGCGTCAACGGCGAGCGGCAGTATTACCCTGCAAGCGTACCCAAGATGTTTTACATGGCCGCTCTCCACCGGCAGATCGAAGACCGCAAGATCACCGAAACGCCGGAGCTTTTGCGGGGACTTCGAGATATGGTCGTTGACTCGTCGAATGATGCGACCCAGTACATCGTTGACGTGCTGACAGATACCGCCAGCGGGTCCGAACTCCCGCAGGCTCAATTTGATAAATGGCAGTTCCAGCGGAATCGCGTTAACCGGTATCTGGCAGCGATGGGCTACGCGAACATCAACCTGAATCAGAAGACCTATTGCGAGGACGCTTACGGCATCGAGCAGCAGTCGCGGAATTACAAGGGACAGAACCGAAACATGCTGACGACCTTCGCGACCGCACGAATGCTTGCGGAGATCGTTCTTGGCCGTTTGAACACGCCAGAGCGGACAAAACTGATGATGAACCTATTGGAACGTCAACCGTTCAAACCGTCGGGCGATCCCGACAGCCAGGCCGTCGGCTTTACGGGGAAGGCCCTGATCGACGCCGGAATGACGGACGCGAAATTGTGGTCTAAGGCCGGATGGACCAGCCGGGCCCGACACGATGCGGCTTATATCGAGACCGCCGACGGGCTCAAATTCGTAATTGTCGTCTTTACTGAGAATCATGCTAATGATCGCGAGGCAATCCCCGGCATCGCAGTGAAAGTGATCAAGGCTTTGAAGGAGTCCAAATGATGAGAAAGCTGAACACAATATTATTTATCATCGGTGCGCTCAGCATCGTTGCATTTTCGCAGGGCAGCTACAAAAAGCCGCCTGCAAACGTACAGGCGATCCTCGACGCTCCGGCTATTCCGTCGACGTCTTTATCGCCGACCCGAGACCGGATCGCATTGCTCGAGCCCCTTCGCTATCCTCCGATCTCCGAACTAGCCGAGCCCATGCTGCGGCTGGCCGGATCGCGGATAAACCCTAAGACGAACAGCCAGCACCGCACTCCGTACGCCGTCGGCCTGAAGCTGAAGAACGTCGCCGACGGCAAGGAAATGGCCGTCGCCTTGCCAGCGGGTGCAAAGATCACCTCGCCGCAATGGTCGCCCGACGGCAAGTATATGGCCTTCGGAAACCCCACTGAAACGGGCGTCGAGCTGTGGATCGTCGACACCGCGGCCGTGAAAGCCAGGAAGGTGAGCGGCGTGATGATCAACACGGCCTACGGCGGATTCGATTGGGTTGATGCTTCGACGATCTCCGCGACGCTTGTGCCGGGGAAGCGAGGCCCGGCACCCACGTATCAGGACGTGGTCCCGATGGAGCCGAACATCCAGGAGACCGCGGGCCGTGCCGGCCAGGTCGCGACATATCAGGACTTGCTCAAGTCGCCGAACGACGAGAAGTTATTCGAATACTATGCGACATCGCAGTTCGCGTTGATCGACGCGTCGGGCAAGGTCCGCGAGATCGGCCCGCCCGCGATCTTCGGGGAGGCCGAGGTCTCGCCGGACGGCAATTACATTCTCGTCTCGAGGATCCATCGGCCGTTCTCTTACCTGTTCCCGTCGTCCCGCTTTCCCGAGAAGTTCGAGATATGGGACACGAACGGCAAGGTCGTAAAGGAACTTGTCGACGTACCACTGCTGGATGCGCTTCCGGTCCAGGGTGTGCCGACAACTCCTCGAAGCTATGGCTGGATACCGACCGAAGCCGCGACGCTTATCTGGGCCGAGGCTCTTGACGGCGGCGATCCGCGCAGGAAAGCGGACTTCCGCGATAAGGTAATGAAGCTCTCGGCTCCCTTCGCAATGGCCCCAACGGAACTCCTGAAAACACAGCACCGATTCATGGGGCGGTCGTTCGGCGAACGCGACGGGTTGATGTTCTATTTCGATTACGACCGCGACACGCAGCGTCGGCGTATGTTCATGACCGATTATCGAAACCCTGCGACGTCGAAGATGATCTCGGACCTCAACACTCGTGACCGCTATAACGACATCGGCCAACCGGTGATGAAGACCCTTGCAAACGGCAGCAATGTCGTTCGGATGAGCGGCGATCACATTTTCCTGACCGGTGCCGGAGCGTCGCCGCAGGGCGACCGTCCGTTCTTCCGCAAGATGAACCTCAAAACGCTCGAAATGCAGGAGATCTTCCGATCAGGGGTTGAGGATTACGAGGCATTTGTGGCGATGATGGACGACGACGGCACGCAGTACATGACTCGTAAGGAATCGCCGGCCGAACCGCCGAATCTTTACGTTCGATACTATTGCCCGCCGGGCCAGACCTGTGCCGCCGTTGCTTCCCGGAAGGTGACCGATTTCAAGGACCCGACGCCGCAGCTTCGCGACATCCAGAAGCAGCTTGTCACTTATAAGCGTTCGGACGGAGTCGACCTGTCTTTCACGCTCTACACGCCGCCGGGCTACAAGCCGGGAACGCCGCTTCCGACCGTCGTTTGGGCGTATCCGTTAGAATTCACAGATGCTTCGACCGCGGGCCAGGTGTCGGGTTCGACGAACCGATTTACGCAGATCGGCGGGATGTCGCATCTGTTCTTCCTGCTCCAGGGATATGCCGTGCTCGATAACACGACGATGCCGGTCGTCGGCGACCCGATGACGGTCAACGACACTTTCGTCAAACAGATCGTCGATTCGGCCAAGGCCGCGATCGACAAGGGCGTCGAAATGGGAGTTGTCGATCCGGAACGCGTTGGCGTCGGCGGCCACAGCTACGGTGCCTTCATGACGGCAAACCTGCTCGCGCACAGCGACGTGTTTCGTGCCGGCATCGCCCGAAGCGGGGCTTACAACCGTACGCTAACGCCGTTCGGGTTCCAGTCGGAACGACGCACATTCTGGGAAGCCCCGGATATGTACGCGAAGGTTTCACCGTTCTGGAACGCCCACAGGATCAAAGAACCGATCCTGCTCATACATGGAGAAGCGGACAACAACCAGGGCACTTACCCGATCCAGTCCGAGCGTATGTTCGCTGCGATCCGCGGTAACGGCGGTACTGCCCGGCTCGTTATGCTCCCGCTCGAATCACACGGATACGCCGCAAAGGAGTCGATCGAACATACCCTGTTCGAAATGATCTCCTGGTTCGACAAGCACGTTAAGAACGCGAAACCGCGGCGAGATGTCCAAGCCGCGGCGGAGCGTTGATCTTTAATTGGCGGGGACAGGCGTCGTTTTTACGGCGAGGCCTGTCCTTTTCTCACTGTATTTCGTGAACTTCAAGCACGGGTGCCGTCGTCGGCACGGTCGTACCCGGCTGGGCGGGCAGCCCCTTTAGGCCTTCCCGCAGGATGACTTCGGCGTCATCCGCAGAGACGGGACGCGAGAACAAATATCCCTGTCCGAAACGACATCCCAACTCCCTAAGCGAGCGCAGCTGTTGTTCGGTCTCGATGCCTTCTGCTACAACCTCGATCCCTAAATTCTCGCCGAGCATCAGGATCGTCTTTACGATCGCCGCACACTTGTCGTTCTTACCCATCTCGTCGACGAACGAGCGATCGATCTTCAAGCGGTCGAACGGGAATCGCTGAAGGTAGCTCAAGCTCGAATATCCCGTACCAAAATCATCTGTCGAAAGCGAGATCCCAAGGTCCGAGAGCTCTGAAAGTACGCTCATCGAACGGTCACTGTGTTCCATGACCGTCGATTCCGTGACCTCGATCTTAAGCTGCGACGCCTTCAGCTGAGATTGGGCAAGGACCGCCTTGACCTGTCCGGCAAGCGAAGGATGCAGCAGCTGTTTGGCCGATAGATTTACGCTTATCGATATCTCTCCGGCCGTCATCGACTGCCATTTGGACGCCTGTTCGCAGGCCTCATTTATTATCCAGTTGCCGATAGGGATAATCAGCCCGCTCTCTTCCGCCGCACCGACAAAATCATCGGGGCCGACCCGGCCATAGCGGGGATGATTCCAGCGGATCAGTGCTTCAAATTCACGAGTGGCGCCCGTAGTCAGATCAATTATCGGCTGGTAAAGAAGTTCGAATTCCTCCCTCTCGATCGCGTGTCGAAGGTCGGTCTCAAGCTGAAGCTGGTTAAGATTGCGGGCGTGCATCTCGCGGTCAAATATCTCGTAACGCGCCTTGCCGGCCTCTTTGGCCCTATACATCGCGGCGTCCGCATCGCGTAGGAAGTCTTCGGGTTCGCGCATGATCTCGTCGGCGACAATTATCCCAATGCTCGCCGATGTGAAGACCTCGTAGTTTCCGATCTGGAAAGGCTTCGCCAGATTCCGCTGGATCCTTTCGGCAACCTGGACGACGTCTGTGATGCTGCCGGTCCGGTTCAGAAGTACCGTAAACTCATCCCCACCCAGCCGGGCAACGACGTCTCCCGGCCGGACGTATTTCTTTAGCCGTTCAGCGATCTGTCGAAGCAGGCCGTCGCCCACGAGATGGCCGAGGCTGTCATTGATGACCTTGAAACGATCGAGGTCGAGAAAGAGCAAGGCGAAGTTGGTCATCGCATTGGAGCTTGCCCGTTCGATCGCCAAACGGAGATGATTCATGAATTCGGCCCGGTTGGGAAGGTCGGTCAGAGGATCGTGACGGGCATAGAAACTCAGTCGTTCCTCGCTCTGCCGCTGTTCATCGATGTCGGTATTTGTTCCGAACCATTTCGTGACGATGCCATTATCGTCGGCACCGCAGGTCGCCCGTGCCTTGTGCCATCGATACGTTCCGTCGTGCCGCCGCAGCCTGAATTCCGCCTCGAACAATCCGCCGGTTCGGACAGACGAACGCCAGCGCTCAACACAATCCTCGAGATCGTCCGGATGAACAACGGCGTGCCATTCTTCGCCCAACAATTGGTCCGCTGTCCGATCGAAATATTCCATCATTCGACCGTTCACATAGTCGAACATGCCGTCCGGCGTAGCGGTCCAGACCTGATGAAAGATGCCTTCGCCGAGTTGGCGATACCGGTGCTCGCTCGCTTTCAGGGCTTCATCATGACGCACACGCTCGGTGATATCCCGGCCGATCCCCTGAACGCCGACCGGCACCCCCTTCTTATAGATAAGGCGGGTGCTCAATTCCAGTGACACGATTCGATCATCTTTGGCGATAATGTCGATCTCGTAGGTGGTCGGGACGTCATCCGCGATCTTCTTCGCGGTCATCTCGCGGGCCTTCTCGACCGAATGCGGAGCCACCACCTGCGAGATATTCATCTCGAGCGCTTCCTTTCTGGAATAGCCTGTTATTTTTTCACCGGTGCGGTTAAGAGATGTGAAGTTGCCGCGCAGATCGTGCGTATATATTAGGTCGTTCGCGTTTTCGAACAAGTCGCGGTACTTGTTCTCTGATTCCCGCATCGATTCCTCGTTCGACTTCCGTTCCGTGACGTCCCGGGCGATGCCCTGTACGGCAACAGGTACCCCGTTTTCCTTGATGACCGAGCTATTCACCTCCAGCGTCAATCGGGCCCCGTCTTTTTTCAAACACTCCAATTCGTACGCAGTCTCGACCGCCCTTCCTTCAAGTTTCTCACGCAGCTTCATCCGCGCGAGATCGAGCTGCTCAGGCGCGACTATCTCGGCCATATTCATCTTCAGCGCTATATCGCGGGTATAGCCAAAGATTCGCTCCGCCGCCTTATTCATCGAGACATAGTTGCCCGCAAGGTCGTGAACGTAGATGATGTCGTTGGCGTTCTCGAAAAGGTTGCGGAACCGCTCTTCGCTGACCTTCAGTGCCTCTTCGGTCTCCTTGCGGTCGGTAACATCAAGCATTACACCTTCGCGGTAAAGAACGTGGCCTTCGCGATCGCGGATCAGGCACCCCCGATCTCGCACCCAGTGATAATTACCGTTCGCATCGATGATCCGGTACTCGTAATCGACCTCGGACCCTGACCGGGTCGATTCAGCGGTTTGATCAAAGACCCATTGGCGATCATCCGGATGGATCACTTTGATCCAGATCTCAGGATCGGACCGCCACTTATCCACAGGGTATCCAAAACGCTCAAAGGCCGGGCTAACGTAAAGCGGTGTAAAAGGCGGCGAAGGCTGGACAGCGTAGAACAGGACCGGGAGGTTTTCTATGAAACCCCTGAACATTGAATCACCCTTTATGACAGGGGTTGACGATACGCTCCGGCCTCCGGCGTCTGGTGCGTCGCCTTCAACTATCTCGATCTCTGTGTTCTTCTTCACGTCAGGTCAATTCGACTGATGCTTCAGCGAGCCTCGAATGCCAATTTTTGTCACACTTTCTTGACAAAACTTGATAGTACGAGTCAGTTCCGGCAGAAAAAGTCTACTTCTAACTTGAGTGTTTCCAATTAGTTGCATTTGGAAGGAGAAGGGGCGGGCGGGGAAACACCGGGTGTAATCCCGCAAACATCATACCATTTGAAACCCGCATTGATCGCTTCTTCGATCGGTGTCTTTGGGTTACCATCTGACAGATGATGCCGACCGACCTTTCAGAGTCCCATGGCCCGATCGATCCGGGCTTCTCTGGCGCGTCCGCGGCCGGCGTTGAAGCGACCTCACAGGCGTCTAGCACAGCATATGCGGAACAAGGTTTCATAACCGGTATTCCGATCCTCGCCGAAGCTCAGATCAACGAACTTCGTAGTGAAATGGCCCGTCTTATGCGGCCCGAACAAGCCTCGAATCCGCTGTTCTACGAATATCATCACAACGAATCTGCGGATCCGGGCACCGTGCTTTTCCACGCCCTGGGAGCCTGGCGGGTCTCACGTGCGTTTCACGACCTGATCTTCCTTCCGTCACTGGTGCGAACGGCCGAGACGCTGCTCGGCGGTCCTGTGCGTCTCTGGCACGACCAGGTCTTCGTCAAACCGCCTCGCGACGGGGCCGTGGTCGAATGGCATCAGGACTACTCCTATTGGACGCGAACGAAGCCAGTCGCTCATTTGACCTGCTGGATCGGGCTCGATGATTCGACCGAGGACAATGGGTGTGTCCGGTACGTACCCGGCAGCCACCGATGGGACCTTCTCCCGAGGTACCATTTGTCGAAAGGGATGTCCGAAGTTTTCAATTACCTTACAGACGAACAGCGCTCTGCCTTTGATCCTGTTCCGGCGATCTTGAAGGCAGGCGAGGCGAGCTTTCATCACCCTTTTGTGCTTCACGGATCTTACGAAAATACTTCCGACCGGCCGCGGCGGGCCGCGGTCATCAATTTCATTCGCGACGGCGTCTACTCGGATTCCGACGAGCCACTGCTCGCTGGTGTTCCCGTGATCCCGCGGGGTGAAAAGATCGAGGGCCGTTTTTTCCCATTGCTATCGAGCCAGAATGGCGGACGATTTCTTGAAAATGACATTAATGGTTAAAATAAGACTTGTTTCCTCTTCCCCACGATCGACCATGAGAATCTTTTCTTTTTTAGTTTTGTCCTTTATTTTTTGTGCACCTTCTTTATCGCAGACCATGCCGCAGGGTGGCGATCCCGCTTTGTGGCAAAGGGCTTTGAGAATCCATCGGAGCGCGATCATCGTCGACGGCCATAACGACATTACCAGTCCGATGACCGACGAGGACTTCGACCTTTCGATGGATTCTCGTACGCGGAAGACCCGAAACGGGGACGCGATGCACACGGACATTTCGAGGTTCAAGGCCGGCGGAATGACCGGCGAGTTCATGTCCATCTACGTCGGCGGCGAAACGCTCACTACCGGCGGCTCGATGCGGCGGGCGATGGACCTGATCGATGCGACCTATCGCGAAGCTGAAAAGCACGACGATCTTATCATGTGCTCGACGGCCGCCGAGATCCGGCGTGCAAAGAAGCAGGGTAAGATCTGCCTGCTGATGGGTATCGAGGGCGGATACGCCATCGAGAACTCGCTGCATGGCCTTCGGAATTTCTACCGACTCGGTGTCAGGTATATGACGCTGACCCACAACGTCACTCATGACTGGGCAGATGCCCATGGCGACCAGCCGAAGCACGAGGGCCTTTCCGAGTTTGGGAAAGAGGTCGTGCGGGAGATGAATCGGCTTGGAATGTTGGTGGACATCTCGCACGTATCCGAGAACACGATGAGCGACGTGTTGGACATTACGAAAGCACCGCTGATCGCGTCGCACTCCGGTGCGCGAGCGATAAACAGTCATACTCGCAATGTCCCCGACAGCATTCTGAAACGTTTGCCGCAGAATGGCGGTGTGATAATGGTCGTTTTCTACCCTCGTTCCTGGACGAACGCACCCGCGACGAGACGGCCGCGCGGTCCGCCATGCTTCGCGATCAGATCTCGCAACTTCGCGAACGATTCAAAGACGACCAGGCCGGTTTCATTAAGGCGCAGGCGGATCTGATGGCTGCGAATCCGGTCCACATTACCGATTACAAACGCATTGTGGACCACATCGACCACATCAAGAAGGTTGCGGGAATTGATCACATTGGGCTCGGTTCTGATTTCGACGGCCTCGACATTCTCCCGGCTCCGATGAAGGGGGTCGAGGACCTGCCACTTATCACGTACGAAATGCTCCGACGCGGTTATACCGAACAGGAAGTCCGAAAGGTGCTTGGCGAGAACTTCCTGCGGGCGTTTGAGCAGGCCGAACGCGTCGCCGGCAGTCGGCAGATCAGCGGGCAGGGAAGTCTGAAGAAACTTGCTCCGCCGAAGGTGAAGTGATCTTCGAGCGACATTTGCGATAACAGCTTGCGGTATTTCGAGTTTTACGAGACCGAGGCATCGGGCCAGGGATCCGGCCCTCACGCCGGTTTTTTTCGGCTCAATTAACGCGTACGGCATCCCCCTGTCAGGCTTGAGCCCGCCCCGGGGATCGATGCCTCTTCGGTTTTCTCCAATAAGACGCCCCTCGATCCGCACGGATCTTTGGCCCCTGTTTGCCCAATTGCGGCTTGACTGCGGACGGCGTCGGGCGTATAACAACTGCGTCAATAGGTTGATCATGGTTCCCACTCACGGGCGGGCGGCTGCTTACAGATGCGGCGGCGGCCTGATTTGCTCATGCTGTGCATCTCCTTCGAACGAGGAAAATGTATGCGAAAACTGAACATAACGCTCTTTCTCGTGGCGGCCGTGGTCCTGGCCGCTTCGTGTGGTGATGCCGGTACGGGCAACACATCTAACCGGCCGGCGAATGCCGCAAATTCTGCTAACAACGCGGCCGCCTCGACAGCGGCCGTGAATCACGAAGCCGAGATCAAGAAGATCATGGCCGAATTGGCCAGCGAACTGGCCGCCAATGATGCCGACGCGGCCGGAAAGCACTATGCAGATGACTACCACCTGATCACGCCGCAGGGTCTTGACCAAACAAAGGCCGCCCGCATGTCGGACATGAAGGCGGGTACATCTAAGTTCGAGTCCTTCGCCTATGAGAACATCAGCGTCCGAAGCTACGGTGATTCGGCCGTTGCCATAGCCGATGTAAAGGCAAAGGGAACTGCGGCGGGCCAGCCCGTCGCGTCGAATATCAAAGCAACATTGGTATTCCATAAGACCAAAGACGGATGGAAGGTCGTCAGCGGCCAGGCCACGCCGGTCACCGCCGCAGCGTCAACTGCACCATCCAACACTGCGGCCTCAAATCCGAATGCGGCCGCCAACACGACAAAGCCGCCACCGGCGAATAACTAACTCGGACCGGATCAGGGCATGAAGCGAGAACTTCGTGCCCTACTTCATTTGGGAGTGAAATTGCAATGAAAAGTACGCTCATCATCTTCTGTTTCGTTCTGGCTGCCGCGATCCAGGCGGCGGCCCAATGCAGCGAGGCCGACAAGGCCGGGCTGATCAAATTCGACAAGGATTGGTCTACCGTTAACGCAAGCGGCGACCGGGCAAAGATCTCGGCCATCTACGCAGATGAGTTCACCGCGTTTCCTACAATGACGGGGAAGAATGCCGCAGTCGAGGCCGCGGTCACCTCGGCCGCGAATATTCGAGCGAACCCGCAACCGGCCGCCACTGTCGTTGCCGATCATTACATGATCAGCTGTTCGCCGACGACCGCCACGGTCACCCATCGGAACGTCGTTACGCCTGCCGGCGGCGGCGACCCGGCCTACAGCCGCAGCGTCCATTTCCTCGAAAAGCGGGGCGGCCGATGGGTAGCCGTCTCCAATGCCGGCGGCCCGCTGAACGACGCTGACATGCTGCGATATATGGAGCTCGACTGGATCAACTCGATACGGGCCGGGAATTCCGACTGGATGGAGCGGAACCTTGCTTCCGACTTTACCGAGATCAACTTCATGACAGGCGAGGTCCTGAACAAACGCCGGATGATCGACAGCTTTAAGTCCGACAAAACGGTCTTCGACGTCATGGAAGTGTCGGAGCTCAATATCCGCGTTGACGGCAACACCGGGATCGTCATCGGCAAGGGGTACGCCCGGGGAAAAGGCGGTGACGGCAAGCCTTTCGAATTCACGCTCCGGTTCACCGACACCTACGTCAAACGCGACGGCCGCTGGCTGGCGTGGGCGTCGCAGGCTACCCAGATACCGGCTTCGGGGCCGACGGCCTCGAGGTGAGGACGAGCCAATTGCCGTTGATCGCAATGCCAGATCGGCCGGCGGTTGTTCGACCGAGGTAGGCCGGATCAACTAAGTTCGCGGATGTGCCTGAGGACGGTGTCGACCTCGTTCTCGTCGTTCAGCAGGCTGGGTGCGGGCCTTGCGTATGTGACCGAGTAGGGCGTCGTCGATGCGATGACCTTTTTCGCGAGGAGCTTTTGGACCACCGTGCCGGGCCGCATTCCCTCCACGTCGAAGCAGACCATCCCGGCCGACAATTTGCTGCCCCGCGGGGTGTGCAGCGTTACCTTCGGCATTTTTGCGAGGCCTTCCTTCATCTGGTCGTTCAGGGCATGAATGCGGGAGGCGATCTTCACCCGCCCGATCTGTTCATGGAACGTGAACGCCGCGGGCACCGCCCATCTGTGCTCGAATGAGTGGAACCCGCCGGGCGTCATCATTTCGGCCCGCATCGCGGGTTCGCCGGAGCCGCTGAACCAGCCGGACATCGCCGGTCCGCTGAACGACGGGATGATCGGCCTGACCGCTTTCCAGGTTTCGGCGTTTGCCCAGATGATGCCGGTTCCCGCGGGCCGAACATCCATTTGTGGGTGCCGGCGACGCAGAAGCCGGCGCCTAACTTCGCGACCGCTTCGTCCTCCACGCCCAACCCGTGCACTCCGTCGACGATCAGCAGCGTTTTGTCGGCTTCGGCACGGCCGCGGTTCTTTTCGGCGATGGCCGCCGCGATCGAACTGATCGGCAGTTTTACGCCGCTGCTCGAATGCACCCACGTAACGCCGACCACACGCGTCTTCGGGGTGAGCTCGCGTTTGATCCGCTCGACGATGCCCGCCTCCGAGATCGACTTGAAATCGTCGAAAAGGCTGATCTTCTTCACGCTCGCTCCGGCACGGCCCGCCGCCAGCCTGATCGATTCGTGATGCGAATAGTGGTCATGCGTGGTGGTCAGGATCTCCTGCCCCGCCTTGAGCATCAGGCCGTGGTAAACCAGGCCGAGGCCCATCGTCGTGCTGTCGGTCAGGGCGATCTCTTCCGGTTTGGCCCCGAGATAGCCGGCGATGGCGGTCTCGACCTTCAGCCGTCCGTTCTGTGTGCGGACCGCTTCGAGCGGGTTGCTGTCCAACTGCCGCCGATAGTCCTCGATCGCCTGCCGGACCGAAGCCGGATGCGAGGCCAAAAAGAACGACGACATATGGACGAACTCGGGCGAAACCCCGAATTGCTCGCGGATGCCCGCCCATGTATTCAGGTCCGCCCCGGCCGGCCCGCCCGCGCCCGAGGTCGCCGAGCGGTAGGTCGCGGCGATGGCGGCCGCGGTCATGCCAGTGCTTGCCAAAAATCCACGGCGATCGATCTTCATTTCATCCTCCCTTGCCGGCGATGCGGCCCTCGTGCCAATTCATATAGCCATTCGGGCCCAAAGTCAACCCGGACCTATTTCGGTTCGGCTTAGCAGGCGTGTCCCGCAGTGGGGAGAAAGGTTCGGATCTGTCCGGGCGTGAAAGCTTCTTGGAATCAGTAACTTACGACTTTGTCCCCAGCGAGAGACGGTCTTTGTCCCGGGACGTCCCGCCGTTGTCCCGGGCCGTTTTTTGCCGGTAACCTGTTTATTCACTTAGCTTTAGTTGGTTGTCCCACGCCTTTTGAACAAAAACATCGTGTCAACGATGTTTAATTGTTTTAGGGACACGGGGTTACGATTTTGCGTGCGCGATCTTCACGCGGGACAGATCGTGCGGCGATTTCGGCTATTTGCCCCACTGCGGGACTGGTGCACCGCCATTTCCTCATTACAAATTTTCAAAGAGCCAGCCCACGGAAACGGGGCAATCGCCTTAGTGTATCACACATTAGAGACTGTTGCGATAATAAAACGCATTCGAGGACGGATCATTTTTTATGTTTTAGGCGAAACTGCGTAAGTCTCTATTTCGGTTGGAGTTACGGGCAGACGTCAAACGCGGAGATCGCGGAGGAGCCGACGCGGAGGCCGCAGAGAAAGTTCGTGCGGGACATCTGCAGGTTTTCCAGGATCGAGGCTCGAAATTGAACTCGATCTTTGGTCGAGAGCCTGTCGTTTTTAGCCCTATTCGGAAGCCCGTTTCGATCCTGGTCCTGCTCCCAAGCGGGATCGGACGGGGGTTTCGGGCGCTCCGGCCCGTATTTATTGCCCCTCGAAGCCGTTCCGGCCACGAAGCGGACATTTCGATTGTCCCCCAGATGGGACGATGGTGGGATTTGATCTGTCTTGTGTTTTTGTAAATCGAAAGAACTATCCTCAAAAATTCACAAAACAAGAAAACAAGGAACAAGAACGGGCATCTCAGACAGACCCGTCCAGGTTTAAGCGGGGTGAAGATTGTGGGGTCTGAGGCAGATGTCGGCCTCTTCGTCTATAATGCCGGTGGGATGCTTGTGGCGGAGATTCTTCCGACTCACGCATCGAGGCGGTCGAGACGGCACAAGGCGAATATTTGACACAAGACCACCTCCGCAGCCCTCGGGTGGCGACCGATGGGTGAATGGCGAGGTCTTAAGCCGCGGCGACTACTCGGTTCGGCGAAGAACTGGTTGCCGATGAACACCGCAGCGAGAGCGAGGAATACGGCGGCAGCGAGGTGCGGAAAGGCTACACGGGCTATGTGGAGAAGGACTCCGAGAGCGGCCTCGGAATTCGCCCAGGCAAGGTACTACAACACTATCCACGGAAGATTCACGTCCGTTTCCATCCGCTGACGGCCCCAGCCTCCATCCGCAACCCGCAGACTCTCAATCGGTATAGCTACGTCTTGAACTCGCCCTACGAGTACTGGACCTGGCTTAGGCTGTTGTCAGCCGCCACCGTCGCGTGCGGTAGTTGCAGTTGTGGTTCTGGGGCGGTATAGGTGGAGAGGTGGCGCGTTACGAAGCAGCGATAAACGGCGGTTGGGACAGGGGCCACTGAACCTGCCTGCAAATGCTTGAAGCAGGAGGCTTGAAGCGAAGGTGCTAGATGCATTCAGTACGGCGATGTGGCGGCAGGCCTCGAACGCTGATCTGAAGAAATGGAGGACCCAGTATTGCTGAACACAGGGCCGTCGCGCAGCTCTTTCTGCGTGGGTCTACCGAGTCCGCGACTTTCCATCCAACTTTTATGAGCCTCTGGCTAAGGTATCGACAGAACCCACACTACCCGGTATCGGACAGGCATCCAAACGGAAAGTTACTATATGAGGAACCAATGCGCAATACGGTTGTCGATAATCGTTGTTG
>JADJWM010000016.1 GCA_016716365.1 Chloracidobacterium sp.
TTAGATCCCGGCGCCGTGGCATTTTTTGAATTTTTTGCCGGAGCCGCAGTAGCAGGGTTCGTTGGGTTTGATCTTCGGCTGATCGCGGACGAACGGGGTGTGGCGGACGGCATCGGTATCGCCGGCGGCGGTGGCGGTTGCCATCGCTCCGGTAAAGGCCATGCCGGCGGACTGGCGGCGGGCACGCTGCTGTTCGAGGCGGGCGAGCCGTTCGCGTTCTTCCTGCTCGTCCTGGGTGACGATCTGCAGGTGGAAGAGGGCCTTGGTCGTGTTCGTGTCGATGCGGTCGAGCATGTCCTGGAACATCGTAAAGCTCTGCTTTTTGTATTCGACGAGCGGGTCCTTTTGCCCGTAGCCTACGAGCCCGATGCCCTGCTTGACCTGGTCGATCGACGCGAGGTGGTCCTTCCACTGAGAGTCGATGATGTTGAGCATGATGTAACGCTCGTAGGCACGCAGGCTGTCCTCGCCGGCCATCTTCTCTTTCTCGGCGTAACCGGCCGAGGCCTTTTTCCAGATGGCTTCCTGGATCTCGTCAGGGTTCATCCTCTTAAAATCGACGCCGGCATCCACCGCGGGATCCAGGGCGTAGATGCTATCGATCTCGGCGGCGTAGGTGTCCACGTCCCAAAGGTCGGGCGAGGTGGTCAGCGGCAGGAAATGATCCGTCAGGTCGTGGAGCAGGTCGCGTGCGACGCCCGTATCGCCGAGCAGGTACTCGCGATGCTCCGGCTCGAACATCAACTGGCGGCGGAGGCCGTAGATCGTCTCACGCTGTTTGTTCATCACGTCGTCGTATTTGAGGACGTGTTTGCGGGTCTCGAAGTTGCGGGCCTCGACGGCCTTTTGGGCACGCTCGATCTGCTTTGAAACCGTCTTCGATTCGATAGCGACGCCCTTCTCCATCCCGAGCCATTCCATCATCGAACGGACCTTGTCGCCGGCGAAGATCCGCATCAGGTCGTCTTCCAGCGAGAGGACATTTCGAGCGAGCCGGGGTCGCCCTGACGACCGGCACGGCCTCGGAGCTGGTTGTCGATGCGGCGGGATTCGTGACGCTCGGTGCCGAGAATGTGCAGGCCGCCGACGGCGACAACTTCCTTGTGCTCTTCGGCGACGACGCGTTTTGCCTTTTGAAGCTGCTCTTCGAACTGTTCGGGCGTCGCTTCGTCGGGGTTGATCTCCATCCGCTTCAGATATTCGCGGGCGAGGAATTCCGGGTTGCCGCCGAGCAAAATGTCCGTACCGCGGCCGGCCATATTGGTCGCGATCGTGACGGCTCCTTTGCGGCCTGCCTGGGCGACGATCTCGGCCTCACGTTCGTGATATTTAGCGTTGAGGACGTTGTGCTTGACGCCGATCTGCTTCAGGCGTTCGGCGATCAGCTCGGAATTTTCGACCGACACGGTACCGACCAGGACGGGCTGTCCTTTGACGTGAAGGTCCTTTATCTCTTCGACGACCGCGTCCCATTTTTCGGGCAGGGTGCGGTAGATCACGTCCGATGTATCCTTGCGGATCATCGGCATGTTGGTCGGGATCTGGACGACGTCGAGCGAATAGACGGTGCCGAACTCTTCCGCTTCGGTCTCGGCCGTACCGGTCATGCCGCCGAGCTTTTCGTACATACGGAAGTAATTCTGCAGCGTGATCGTGGCGAGCGTCTGGTTCTCTCGCTCGATCTTCACGCCCTCTTTTGCTTCGACTGCCTGGTGAAGCCCGTCGGACCAGCGGCGGCCTTGCATAAGGCGGCCGGTGAAGTCGTCGACGATGATGACCTCGCCTTCCTGCACGACGTATTGATGGTCGCGTTTGTAGAGCGTGTGGGCCTTTAGGGCCTGTTCGACGCAGTGCAGAAGGTCCATGTTCGCCGGGTCGTAGAGGTTCGAAACACCGAGAAGTTTTTCGGCCTTGCTGACGCCCTGTTCGGTCAGGACGGCCGAATGGTTCTTTTCATCGACCAGGTAATCGCCGGTCGTGACCTTCGTCTCTTCGTCCTTGTGGCCTTTTTCGAGCTTCGGGATGATGTCGTTCGCGACGTAGTACTTATCGGTCGCGTCGTCGGTCGCGCCGGAGATGATCAGCGGCGTGCGGGCCTCGTCGATCAGGATGGAGTCGACCTCGTCGATGATCGCGAAGTAGTGGTCCGGCTGGACCAGCGATTCGACGTCGAACTTCATATTGTCGCGAAGATAATCGAAGCCGAATTCGTTGTTGGTACCGTAAGTGATGTCGCACGCATAGGCGTCCTTGCGTTCGACGTCGTTCATGTCGTTCTGGATAACGCCGACCGAAAGGCCGAGAAATTGGTGGATCTTGCCCATCCATTCGGCGTCGCGGGCCGCAAGGTAATCGTTGACCGTGACGACGTGGACGCCGCGGCCCGTCAGGCCGTTAAGGTAAGAGGGAAGCGTGGCGACGAGCGTTTTACCTTCGCCCGTGCGCATCTCGGCGATGCGGCCCTGGTGCAGGGCGATGCCGCCGATCAGCTGCACGTCGAAGTGGCGCATCCCGGTCGCACGCTTTGACCCTTCGCGAACGGTAGCGAACGCTTCGGGCAGGATCTCGTGCAGGATCTCCTGCTCTTTTGCCCGGCGTTCGGCCTTGTCCGTGACGCCGTCGAGTGCGGCCGCGATCCGCTCTTTGAACTTTACGGTCTGCGCCTTAAGCTCGTCGTCCGACATTGCCTGGATCTGCGGCTCCAGATCATTGATCTGTTGGACGATGGGTTTTACTTTTTTGAGAAAGATATCGCTCGATGAGCCGAAGATCTTCTTTACCAGCTTGTCTGCAAATTTGTTGGTTGCCATTTTGTTCCTCTGTAGAACAGGCTTTCCAGCCTGTTCGGTGGGCGGTCGGACGACTGAACGTTTATCTTACCGCTTCGATCGTCAGGCGCGACAGGCTGGAAAGCCTGTCGTACTACCGCCTATGTCTCACGCGCGACAGGCTGGATCGGCCTGTCGTACTCTAAATGGCGAGCTGAAGAAAAGGAAAAATTGAAATATCGCTTCCGCTCCGCCGCTACTTTGCGTCGTTCGAAAGGAGCGATATTAGAGCGGCACGCGGGAGGCGTGTGACGACGGTGACCTGGTCGTTTTTGCCCTGGACCTGTGTGTTCCGAAGAATCCCTTTAGACAGGCCGGTCGATGAACACCGCCACAAATCCAAGCCGGCGTTGAGCGAAACGAAAAGCCGATACGCGTCAACGTCGTTCGCCCGAGCAAACGTTGTCGTTGATGCGAGGCCAGAATCCGTCCATTCCAGATCAAAGGAAAGTACGACCTCTTTAGTTGAACCGGCGCCCGGGACCAGGCCGGGAAGTCGCGCCAATTGGCTATCGATCTGCGGTCGAAATCCACCCGGTAACAGGATGGGTTTCGAATGCCCGGTAAAACTGACAAATGGTTCGGAGTTTGAAGTCGGATAAGCGTCCGAATTGAAGCTGTACGCGTTCAATCGCGAAGCTTGCAGAGTGCG
This sequence comes from Chloracidobacterium sp., assembly GCA_016716365.1. Lineage (GTDB taxonomy): Bacteria > Acidobacteriota > Blastocatellia > Pyrinomonadales > Pyrinomonadaceae > OLB17. Next base: position 3,481 of record JADJWM010000016.1, read on the forward strand.
AGCCAAGCTGCCGATAATCTTGGCGTAATCACTGAGAGCGTCCGATCGCCCGCCGTATGCAAAAGTACGATCTTCAGCCTTCAGGCGGAGATCAGAACAATCGTCGGGATTACTATCTAGATCGTCCTTAAACTCGATCTCGTCGAGGAGTTCGAAGTTGCGGGTTGTCGCCGCGTGGCCGAGCACAGGCGTGGCGCCCACGAGCACGAGGCCGAGGTACACACCGAGCGTGGTTAGGAACAAGATCGAGTTGTTTGCTCTAAACTCCTTCATTAAATGGCTTTTAGCCAACCGTTCGGATCCTTCACCCAAGGCCAAATCAGCACCAATCCAGCGTTACTTTACGTCTTTAAGAAAGAAAGGTGAAATGGAGCCGCGAGGAATGCGTGTAACAATAACAAGAGCTTCATTCTCAAGCGATAGCTTGGCATTTTCCCAAACGAGCTGTTGTAGGGTAACAAAATCTCAGAAATTCGATCGTGGCATCTTGCGTCTTCAAATGCAGCTGAGTATGCAGCGTGAAAAATGTCCGGATCGACACCAGAGAATCGCAACTTTAGGGTAGAGACCGTATCTGCGGCATCCCTCTTAACCGTGTATTCGAAGCCTACAGCAGCGCTGAACCCATTTACGAGTTCCGAAATTCTTTGGTCAATCGCCTTCTTCGCCTTAGGATCGACGACGATCGGTACGAGGAAACCGGAGGGCGGGTTGTGTAAGCGTAGCGGGCGTTTCGTGTCATTTGTCGTCCAAGCTAGGTCAAGCCAACCGGCAGTTTTTTCCGGAAATTCTTCAAAAATGGTCTCGATAACACCGACGAGATCCCCAGCGCTATAGGAGTTAAACCAAAGCAGTTCAGCTTCTATTTTGTGGAAGCGATGGCCCGTCGGCTCACAGTCCTTTGGGGGCCGAAGATCGATGACCTTCGATTCGTAAGTTTCATCAAACTGCGCAAACGCCTGAGATGTTCCGGCGATTAACAGAATGCCGAGGTACACCCCGAGCGTGGTGAGGAAAAGAATCGAATTCTGGGTGCGTCGTTCGCTCAAATGTTATCTGATCGCCGTATTATTCTCGGGCTTGACCGGTGAGATACCGCTCGGTTTTTTCATTTCGGCGGCTTGTTCGGCCAGTTTGCGCTGGATCATCGGGTGCGCGATCTCTTTCGGGACGACCCATTTGATGACAACGTTCTTGCCTTCCGTTTCGACCTTAACGTTCTCGAGGAGGAAAAGGTCGTCCTTGACGTTCTGATCGTCTTCTTTACCGGCCTTGCTCATCTTCTGGATCGAGATCAAAGCGTTAAGGCCGCTTTTGATGGTATTCGCACGCGTTTCTGATTCCATCTCCGATTGAACGACGGCGGAGATGTTCTCGGCGTCCTGCTGCAGCACGAGGTTCAAGTCCTTGCCGCTCAGGTCACGGAGATATTGAAGATAGCCGGCCACGTTGATGGCCTCGATAGAACGCTTTACGACCTCAACCATTTCCGGGTCGGGGCTGGCCGCGACCACATATGTGAATGTCTTCGGGTCCAGGCGGCCTTCCTTGGTCAGCTTTCCTTTTGCATTGACCATGAACTGGGTCTGAAGATCGACCTCGTTCTTTTCGATCTGTTCGTTGACGAAGTTGCCGAGGTCAACGATCGGCCGCTTGTTAATGTCGACGCCGCCGACCGGGTCCGACGGGTTCACCACCTGGGGCGGAGCGGTGTTCGTATTGGCATCGGCGACTGCGTCATTGTCGGGCGTCGTTATCGTGTTAGTATTCGATTCCGTGCCCGAAGGGGTGCTGATGCGGCCGCTGCGGCCTTTTCTGGTCCCGGGAAACGATCTGGTGGCCGGCGGATTCGCCGTTGCCAGGTCGTCCTGGAAAGCGTTCGGGTTAGGGGGCGGCGGTTCGGCCCGCTGCTTTAACAGATCCGAATAGTCGTTCTGGACCGGCGCAATGTTCGGCGTCGTGGTCGTAAACGCCGACGCGTTCGGATTTTCGGCCATCTGCTTCAGCATCTCGTACTGCACCGGGTTTGCGATCTGGAAATAGCCCTCCGGATACGAGAGCGGCGGCGTTTCGCCCGTCACGTCGATGAAGGTGATGTCCGCCTCGCCGAGTTCGATCCGATCATAAGCGACATCGACATAGTCGCGCTCGGTGCCGTAAAGCATTGCCCCGACATAAGCCATGTCCAGCACCTGACAAACGCGGCCGACCCAGGGGCTGTCACAACCCTTGAGCGTCAGGAGATTGGTTTGGGCGACAAAGACGAGTGCCGCCATGTTGAATATCGCGGAAAACGCGAGGATCTTATAGACCCTGGGCGAGAACTCCCAATTCTTGATCTCGTAATTATTGAACAGGTCGCCGGACTGTGAAACGGTCCGCGACGTAAAATTATCGAATGATTCCTGATCGAACATAGGAAAAATAAGTGCGTAAAAGCAATTCAGCCGAAATAACCTGCCGTTAAGCTTAGACGTACTGCACCGCCCCGGCGTTGCGATGCAAATGAGAATTTTATCATTTCGTCAAAGCCAAGCAAAGAAAATAGATGAGCCATCCGTGCCCGGACGATGTAGCAGCCCTATTCCTCAGTGTCCTTTCTGTCTTCGCTTTCTGAACTTCGTGCTTGAATAACCCCTAAACACAAAGGGCGCAAAGTGCTGACGCAAAGTTCGCAAAGTCTGACCTCCAGTTTTTTCAAGGCCATCACATCGTTTGAGCACAATCGACAATCAGTCTCTAAATCAATAGAATCCGAAGCGATGGCACGTTCCAGATACGGCAAAAAGCGAAAGGGACCCGCAGATCGCCCCCGCGATAATAAGGAACGAAAATATAAACGCCGGCTTGCAGCCGAAAGTTCGCCCGAAGTGAGCGTCCGGCCGGATGCGCGGGCGGTCGAACGCTTGCTCGCAGGGATAGGCGTACCCGAACAAAAACCCCTAAAACCCGACGATTTTCAGCTTGAGGCCCTGGCGGCGATCGAGGCTTCGGACGTGCTGGTAACCGCCCCGACCGGCAGCGGGAAGACCTGGATCGCCCGCGAAGAGATCCGACGGCTGCTGGAAGCGGGCAAGAGGTCCTGGTACACAACACCGCTGAAGGCCCTTACGAATTCGAAATATCTCGAATTTTCGGAAGAATTCGGGGCGGAAAACGTGGGCATCCTGACCGGCGACCGGAAGGAGAACCCGGAAGCTCCGCTGATCGTCGGAACGACGGAGATCTATCGAAACCAGCTTTTCGATGCTTTGCGGGGCGGCGGCGAGGTAAACGCCGACCTCGTGATCCTGGACGAGGCCCACTATCTGGCGGACGAGGACCGAGGGCACGTCTGGGAAGAAGCGATAATCCTCTCGCCGCCGCGGATCCGGATGCTGCTTCTTTCGGCGACGGTCGGCCGGGCCGAGGAATTCGCCCGATGGATCGGGACCGTCCGGGGGACCGATGTGCGCGTCATCAACCGTGCGGGGACGCGGCCGGTCGAGCTGAGGGCGGCGTACCTGTCGCATCGGCTGGACCTGTTTCCGCTGTTCGATGAGAACGGCGGCTTTAACCGGGATATCGAGAGTTTCGCGCAGCCCCGGCGGAGGTTTGGAAGGCGGAGGTGAGGAAGTCTGGGAGTCGGGAGTGGAGGAGTTAGGGAGTGGTTCGAATTTAGCCGCGGGATCGATCGCATTGTGCTGTATTATCCGCCGGTCGTGATCTTTTCCTGATTGACTTGTTTTCTGTTTTTCGTGGATATAAGAATTTTCTCCACGAATCGCACGAAATAGGAAAACCGGATCCGACATAGAGTCCATCCGTATTGAACTGTCTTGTGTTTTTCGTGGATACAAGAATTTTGTCCACGAATCGCACGAAATAAGAAAACCGGAAACGACACAGAGTCCATCCGTAAAGAATACGAATTTCAAGGCCCAAGAATTCAGGCCGGCACCGATCGAAGCCCGTGAAACGGGCGCCCCGGTTCGCGTGTTACACACGCTCGCTTCAGATCGCAATTCCCGCCTACACGTTTCGCCTGCGGCTTCACGTGTAGCTATTGCGATATTGTGTGCTTCGCACACTTGGAAGAAGTCTCCGTCGGCCTCAAACCACCAAATTCGGGATGCCGCTACGGGGCGGCCGGCTAAGGCCAACGGCAATAGAAGAGCCGGGCCTGTTTTGGGGGCCCGGCTTGATCAATTCAAATTCAAATAGAAACCTATTTCAGCATTCCGACGAGGATCTCGATATCGCTTTGGGGCACCTGAAGCTCGAAGGCGACCTCGTTGCCCTTGGCCGAGAATTTCGCGTTGTCGATCAGGCGGGCGTAGACCTGACGTTCGGGGCCTTTGACGCCGCCGATGAATGCCTTTCCGATAAGCTGAAGCCCTTCAAGCGTTTCGAGCAGGGCCTTTGCCTGTGCGGCCTGAAGCGTGCGTGCGGTGATCGCCATCGCCACCGAATCGCCGGCCATGTCCATACTGCCGTAGAGGAACCTGATGGACTCGACGTTCTTGCCGAGATCGTCATCATCCAACGGGAGAAATGCGCTCATCCCGGCCGGCATTTTCGCCGCAAAATTCACGACCGACAGCGGCCGTTTGTTCAGAAGCGTCGTCAATTCCGCGGACACCTTGCTCTGTCCGAGAACCGCCTTGCGGACCAGTTCGAGCTGGCCAAAGACGATGGTGTTGGCGTCCATCCCGCTGACGGCGATCTCTTTGGAGAGCTTTCCGAGGACCTTGTCGGTCAGGTCCGTGTCTTTTGCACCGGGGTCCTTGGCGGTTTGGTCAACCAGGTCCTGAGCCTCAAAGATGTAGATGGTCCGGATACCCGCCTTTTCTTCGCGAAACTGGTCCTTCGCCGTCGCCTTAGCAGCGTCGATCACACCGGCCGAGCTTAGAGGGCCCCTCGCGACGATCACCGGTTCGATGTCGTATTTTTTCTCGGCGAGTTTTCTAGCGGTGACGCCGGCCGCGACATGGTCGAATTGCCGGACGTCGATGCCCGTACGGGCCTTCATCTTATCGATCGCGGAAACGACCTTGTCCATTGCGGGCTGGTTCGAGGCAAGGATCTTCGGCAAAGCGTCCGAGAAGAAACGCTTTACGTCGAGCGTGACGACGCCATCCGAAGCCGGCAGCATCGCGACCAGGTCGGCCGAGGCCGAGCGGGCCTTCTTTACGTCACCATTCAGGGCGACCGTCGAGCCCGAAAGATTCAGGACCAGCAGGCAAAGACAAGAAAAAGCGACCATCCGTTTTATCATTTCCAGCTCCTTTTGAGAGGTCAAAATAGAACTTACCACCAATACAGATGAGCGAACAAGCGAAAATAGTTCGCCGCAGATCGGTCATTTTATAACGAAAAGCGACCATCGGCCCATCTTTTGGCCGGTCGAAACACTTGTACGAACTTAAGAGCGGGCGCGTTCCGAGAGATAGAAATGCCAGAGAATACGGGCCGCGACCGACCTGAAAGGGCTCCAACGGGCGGCGATACCGAGAAAATCATCGGCGGCGGGGCGGGTGCCCAGCGACGCAAGCTTCTGGTAAGCGGCGTGCAGTGCGATATCGCCGCGGGGCATTATGTCGGGCCGGCGGAGAGCCATCAGGAGGTAGACGTCGCTGGTCCACTCGCCGACGCCCTTGACCCGCTGGAGATGCGACTTTACGTCCGGATCAGGCAACCGTTCGAGAGCGTCGAGGTCGAGTTCCTCTTCGAGAACGGCGGCCGAAAGGTGACGCGCGTAGGCCGCCTTCTGCCGGCTGAACCCGACGGCCTTCAACTCGGCGTCGTTCAGCGTCATCACCGACTCCGGGGTGATCTCGCCGACGGCGGCTTCGAGCTTTTCAAAACAAGCCCGGGCCGACGCGAGCGACACCTGCTGTTCGAGGATTATCCGCAGCAAGGTCGCGAAACCGGCCGGGCGAGCCCAGAGAGGCGGCGTTCCGTAAAGTTCGAGCACGACCGCAAGATGCCCGTCGGCCGAGGCGAGCCAGTCGCACGCCTGCCGCAGGTTCCGTTCGTTTACCCTTTTTAACGAAGGAGCCGTCGTCATGGTCTTAAGAACTTGAACCGGCCGGGTCGACAAAAAAGACCGGCTGAAGCCGAAATACGGCCCCAGCCGATCCGGTCAAACAAGACTTAAAGTTATGCTACCGGCGATTCGAACATGAACGCGAGTTTCCATGCGTCGCCTTCTTTGACGTAGACCGCTGCCTGATGCAGGCCGCCGTTCTTCTGGCCGTCGCAGGAGCCGTCGGCGGCGCCGTGCAGCGTCAGGATCTCGACGGTCGGCGAAAGTGCGGTCGCATGGCCTTCTTTGGTCTCGACCTTGGTCACGCCCTCGCACTTCATATCGGTCCACGCTTTCACGACAGCATCGCGTCCACTCGTCCATTTTCCGGCAGGATCGACGATCGCCAGTCCGGTTGTTGAAATGGAAGTCAGCTTGGCCGCATCCTTCGCCTTCCAGGCCTCCCATCCGCTGGTGTGGATGGCCATCAGGGCATCGGTGTTGGCACTCTTTGCCGGGCCGGCCGGGGCCGGAGCAGCATTTGACGCAGTATTGGAGTTTGATGCGGCCGGGGCATCCTTGTGCGAATCAGCCGGCGGAGGAGGCGGCGGAGCACCCGGCGTCATTATCGCTGTCTCGCCGTGGAACGCGGCATGCCATTTGTCGCCGCTCTTTGTCCAAATTGTGGCCGCACGGGCCGGGCTGGGCATCTTCATCGACTTGCCGTCAGGACCGGTGCACGAGCCGTCAACGGTGATCTTGTAACTCACGGCGTAGGTCATGTCGTCGATCTTTGCCATCTGCGGGTCGTCGAGCGTCCACCCCTCTTTGACGTCGCATTTGACCGAGCCCATCATCTTCACAAGATCGGCTTTGCCCATCTTGCCGGAGCCGTCGAATCCGACAAACTTATCGCTCAGGATATCTTCGAAGTGTTTGCCATTGCCTTTGAAATATTCGGCGTGTGCCTGCTTGTCTAATGCCATGAGCATTTCGGCGGTCGGCGCGGCCGCAGTCGTCTTATTCGCATTCGCGTTCGAATTGCCATTCGTTCCGTTGGAATTCGTGTTACCCGTCGGGCCGCCGCAGCCGGCCAGCATCAACGCGCCCAAAGAAAACAATAGGGTGATCAGGATCTTAGTCATTCGCTATCTCCTCAAAAGTTAGTATCGAAACACAAGTGAACGCGGCTGACCAGGCGCCGCCTCTACTCATTACCCATGTACCTTGAATTGCGTGAAGGTTTATCACCCAAAAGGGGCAAAGTCAAGCAGCATACGGGCTGCCAGGGGCGCGATCAGATCTCTGCCGGCAGGATGTTTGGACCGAAAACGTTCGAGTTCAATGATCGAAATGGCGGACGCCGGAGAATGCCATCACGATGCCATGCTCGTTAGCGGCGGCGATCGATTCGTCGTCCTTAAGCGAGCCGCCGGGCTGGATGATCGCCGAAATGCCCAGCTTGGCCGCTTCGTCAACGCTGTCGCGGAAAGGGAAGAACGCGTCCGATGCGAGGGCCGCCCCGGCGGTCTGAAGCCCGAACCTTTCCGCGCGGATCGCGGCGATGCGGAGCGAGTCGATGCCGCGGCCGGGATCCTCACCGGCCTCGTGCAGGGAAACGCGCAGGACGCGAAGATTCTTTTTACTGCGGAAAAGCTCGAGCGCGTCATCGTCGAAGCCGGGAGCCAGGACGACCTCGGTAAATATTTGGATCACGCCCGCGGCGGTGGCCGCGTCTACCTTTCGGTTCAGCGCGACGATCCCGCCGAATGCCGAGACAGGATCGGTCGAGAGCGCACGCCCGTAGGCCTCCTCGAGACTGCCGCCCGTGCCGACGCCGGACGGATTCGAATGCTTGATGATCGCGGCTGCCGGCCCCTCGAACTCGCGAACCAGGCTTAAAGCGGCATCTGCGTCGACGAAGTTGTTGAACGACATCTCCTTGCCGTGGAGCTGTTCGGCCCCGGCGATTCCGGCCTCGCCGCCGGACGAATACAAAGCCGCTTTCTGATGCGGGTTCTCGCCGTAGCGAAGGTCCGCGATCTTTGCGAAATGCAGCCGGAGATCGTGCGGAAAAGACTCGCTTTCGTCGGCTTCGGCGATCTCGGGCGGATCGGCGGCATCTTCAACCGCGAGCTCCTCCGATTCGATGAACATCAAGCCGCCGAGCGGGTTGTGCGGTTCGAGCTGTTCAAGATCCGCCTCTGAAAGCTGGCCGGCAAGATAAGACGAAATGGAAAGGTCGTAGGCCGCGGTCCGGGTATAGGCCAACACCGCAAGACGCTGACGGGCCGCAAGCGAAAGGGAACCATCGTTCTGGGTAAGCTCGCCAGCAACGCTCTCATAAAGGGCGGGTCGGTGACGACGGCGACATCGCCAATTCTTCGCCGCCGAACGGATCATCGCCGGGCCGCCGATGTCAATATTCTCGACCGCGTCTTCCAACGAAACTTCGGGATCGGCGACCGTTTTTTCGAATGGATAAAGGTTGATGACGACGAGATCGATGGCGTCGATGCCGTGGGCCGTCATGGCCTCGACGTGCTCTTGATCGTCGCGAAGCGCGAGGATGCCGCCATGTATCTTTGGATGAAGGGTTTTGACGCGGCCGCCCATCATTTCGGGGAATCCGGTGACGTCGGACACATCGGTCACATCGATGCCGGCATTTCGGAGAGCCGACGCGGTTCCTCCGGTCGAAATGATCTTAGTGCCGAAAGAACAAGCATGGCGGGCAAATTCAACAATGCCCGTTTTGTCGGATACGCTGAGGAGGGCCCGCTCTATACGCTTTGATCCATCCATAAAAAAGAAACAGCGGCCAAAGCAGACCGCCGTCAGATCACCATAAGAAAAACCAACAAGTTTTCCCGATCTTTGTCCTTGTCATGGTCGGGACCTTTACGCTGCCCGGAGTCTCCGCACAGGACCTTGAGGCGACGATAGAGATCGATTCGGACAAAAGGACGGCCGCGATAAGCGGGCGATTTACAGGGGATGGTGACGGCCCGCGAAACCTTTCTTTCACTGGCACGGCGATCGGTGCGGACCGGCTGAGCAGCCGGATCGACAAGGTGGAATTGTCCGGCGGCGATGGGAGTCCCTTGACGACATCCTTCCGCACAGCTCCGCGAACGGCGGGCGGCGAGCGACGGTGCGGTTCGTTGTCCCGGACGGCTGGTCGGTGATGAGCACCGAGACGGCGGGCGGCGACGGCCTGTTCGACGTCAATGACCGCGGGCGGGCGGTGTTTATTCTAGGAAAGGAATTCGGCGGATCGAGCCGCCGAAAAAAGGCGAGCCGGTGTTGCTGATCAACGGAAACTGGCTTCATACGGATGCCGAAGCCGCCGAAATGACGCTCGAGATCTATCGCGAATACGTCAAGCTCTTCGGCGGAACGCCTTCGGCAGGTTCGATGGTCGTGCTGTTTCCGTTTCCGCAGCCGGGCGTCGGGCACGGCACGTGGGAGGCCGAAACGCGCGGAAGTTCGGTCCTGATCGCGTCGGCGGGAATGGCATTCGAGTATCCGGCGAAACAGCGGCTTCACGAACAGCTTCGTCACGAGCTTTTTCATCTGTGGATACCGAACGCTGTCGGGCTTACGGGCACGTACGATTGGTTCTATGAGGGCTTTGCGATGTACATTTCGCTGAAAACGGCGGTGTCGCTGAAACGGATCAGGTTCGACGATATGCTCGACACGCTCTCGCGGGCATACAGCATCGACCGTTCGGCGACGCGCCGCCGTCGCTCGTCGAATCTTCGCGAGCGGTGGGCCGGCGGGGAGACGCAGGTCTATGCCCGCGGACTGCTCGCCGCGTTTCTTTGTGACATCGCGATGCTGAATCAGACGGGCGGAAGGATCGGTCGATGGGTTGCTGCGTGATCTGTTCCAGAAACACGCAGTCCATCCGCGGCGGCCGACGGCAACTCGGCCATCCTTGCAGAGCTGCAGGCCGTCCATGCATTAAGGAGTGTGGTCAATGACGTGATCCTCGGCCGGGAACCGGTTAATTGGGACACGGCGATCGCCGCAGCCGGGCTTGAGTTTTCGACGGAAAATGGCTCGTCGGGCCTGAAAGTGAAAGGCCGCACCGCGGGCCGCCAGAGGACCGTGCTTCGCAAACTGGGTTATAATGGCCGGTGAAGGTGAAGTTTGAAATGAGGTTGATCTCTAAACTTGCATTGTCCGCCGCGTTGATCGGCGTCGTTGTCTTTCAGTCCGGATGCGGATTGATCGACGGGATGCTCGGCGGCGTATCGAACGCGATCGGGCTGACCGATACGGCAACCGTGATCTCGAAAACGGCACAGATCCGGACATCGTACGCGGTCGTGGCCGCCGACCTGCTCGAGGTAAAGAGGGGCGAACAGCTTGAGGTCCTGGACCAGATGGAATTTGAAAAGGTCCTGTGGTACCGGGTGCGGGCGAACGACGACACGAACACCGAGGGCTGGATCGAGGCCCAGCACGTCATCACAAGCGAGGTCCTGGACAAATCGCGAAAACTGGCCGAAGAATTCAAGGACCAGTCGCCGCAGGCGGCCGGACAGTTGAGGGCGGCGTCGAACCTGAGGCTGTCGCCGGAGATGTCCACGGATAACATTCTTTTCAGGCTGGCGAGCGGCTCGACGTTCGAGATCATGACATGGAAGTTCGTGCCGAAGCAAGAGGTTTCCGATGTGGACGATTCGTCCGGCGATCGAACGCCGGGCCGGGCGAGCCGGAATGAAGAGATCGAGGCGGCAAAGGAAGCGAACGAACCGGAAAAACTGGAAGAAAAGTATGATATTTGGTACCAGGTGAAGATCGACCCGTCGATCTCGCCGGCTCCTGCAGGATGGCTTTTCGGACGGCAGGTCGAGCTCCAGATCCCGAGCGACATCGTCTTTTTCCAGCAGAATAACCGCAAATTCGTCTCCTGGCAGCGGCTCGACACGGAAAGCCGCGACCGCGTCGGCATGAGCGAAAAGATCGGTTCACCGGGCAATTGGGTGATCCTGACGCGGACCAACCAGGTCAAGCAGATCGACGGCGTCGAGCCGGATTTTGACGGCATCCTCGTGCTCGCGTTCGACAAGTACGATCAGGGTTTCTATACAGTTTGGAGGTCGTCCGGCGATGTCTGGGGCCAGATGCCGCTGCTGGTCGAAGGGCAGGGCGACAACAAGACGTTCACCCTCCGGCTAAGACACCCCGAAGGGCGGATCGACGAGAAGCGATTCGTCGTCTTCCGCGACAAGAACCGGATCCGGGTCACTCCGCCAGAAGACGTCGCACAGTACATGCAGTCGAAATCGAGGTAAGTAATGGGTGCCATCGAAGAGACCCACAGCGGGGAACCGCCTTTCGACGAACCGTTCGAGATCGAGATCACCGATTCGATCGACCTGCACGCGTTCAGGCCGAAAGAGGTCCGCGCGGTCGTTGAAGCCTACCTGCAGGAAGCCCGTGCCCGCGGGTTCAAGTTCGTGAGGATCATCCACGGCAAAGGTGTCGGTGTGCAGAGAGAGATCGTTCGGAAGGTGCTGGGCGAAACGGATTTTGTAAAGGGATTTAAGTCCGGCGACGAATTCTCGGGCGGGTGGGGAGCGACGATAGCCGAACTAAGATACGGGCCCTAGTTCTCTTCGATCACATCGGCCCATGCCTCTTCCCGGCCGTGGCCGAAGAGTTCGAGGCTCTCGATCAGCTCATCCTGTTCGTCGATCCTGTGCCTGGCCGCGGCCAGGAGCTTTTTAAGGTCGCGCACCCTGCGCTCAAGTTCCGCCAGCCGCTTTTTCCGTTCACGGTCCAACCGGTCCAGATAGAACATATACATCAACTGAAGACCGGCAACGCCGACCAACGAGAAGCAAAGTCCGATCAGTATGTACGAAAGCATAAAGCGCCTTTCCGTATTTCGGGGGAAACCCGATTATAACGCTGTTACGGGCAAAGAGGAAGAAAAGTTTGGAAACGTCGGTATCGTTTGGTGCTCCAGATAGATTGCAAGGTCAACGTTTGGGGGTTGGGCATCCTTAGTTGGAAAGTCCACGACGATGGATCTAGTTTCGCACCATCGGCATTTTGCGTTCTTTTTCTCTCCGATCTTTTTCGCCGCTTATGTGGATGAAGAAAGATCTTCCACGAGTTACACGAAAGAAGAAAAAAAGAACCGAACTGAAGATCGATAAACAAGTAGAGGAATACAAGACACAAGCCAGGATCGACACGTCGAGCGATCAACGAGAAGTCCACAATAACTTTCGGATACGATCAAAAGTTTGACTCTGTGGGCCGAATAGAGGAATATCGTGGCAAAGACGTTAGCCGCGAAGCAGTCAGTGACCAAAAGGCCGGTTAGCCCCGGAAGCCGCCAGCTCACCACCGTTTTCCGACGGCCGACGGCGAGACCTCTAGACTGAAATGCCGGCGTTATTGTCCGTTTTAAGACCCGAATGATGGAAATCCCGAACTTAACACTCAGGTACACGCTGCTCTGTGACGACGTCCGGATCGAGATGGGGAATAAGATCTCGCTGATGGGCATCTTCCAGAACATCATGGTCGAGAAGCTGCCGGTTTCGCTGATCAAATTTGCCGTGATCAATCATTGGATGGGTGCCGGGATGCATGAGACCGAGGTGCGGATCCTTTCGCCGGACCGCTCGAACCTGGTCGTTTCATCCCAGGCCACGCCGATCGACCTGACGCCCGGCGGCTTTACCGATAACGTGAGCTTTTTTGTGAACGTCGTTTTCCCAAGCGCAGGGACCTACTGGGTGCAGACGCTCGCCGACCAGGTCGTGCTTGAAGAGTTTCCGCTGATAGTGGCCGACGCCCGGGAAATGCAGCACGTCCAGAACACCGAGGAGATCTCCGAAACAATTAACTGACCTGCTTTTGCCGAAATTATCTGTCGTTTCTCGAGAGGTCGAGTGAAATGGCAAGGCGATACAGAGCGGCGTTCTCGACGGTGATGTCCTTGCTTCCCGTCACGCCGTTGTACTTTGCCGTGATCCGGTAGGTCGCCGGTTCGTCGGGCCTGCGGAATGTGAACTCACCGCTTATCGAGGTCGTGTATTTTGCGATCGACCTTACGGTCCCATCGGAATTGACCCGGGCAAGTTCGACATCGGCCCCGCCGACGCTGGTACCTTCCTTAAAAAATACGCTCCCGCGAATGATGACCTGCGAGCCTTCGTCGGCGTTAAGAAAAAGACGGTCGCCGAGATCGCGGACCTTGTTCCGCTTTACCTCGACATTGCTCATCGATCCGGCGGCGTAACCGTCGGCTTCGACACGCAGGGCGTAACGGCCGGCTTCGATCCCGGTTATCTCAAAGCTTCCATTTGACGATGTTTTTACCGATTTGACGACCTCGCCGTCCCGGCTGACCGATATGGTGGCGTTCGGGATCGCCTTGCCGGAATTGGTGCGGACTCGACCCTTCAGGCCGGTAGATTGGCCCGCCGCATCGGAAACGCCGATCAGAATAAACAGAAGGATGCCGCTGAATACCCAGGTGCGGCCTGTTGAGCCGAAAACAAACTTCATGCTGACTGTGAACCTGCCTTGGCAGCGAAATCGCTCGCCACATCATTGATGATGTCGTCCAGCGTCCGGGTTGGCTTATAACCGATCAGGCGATCGGCCTTTCGAGGCTCGGCACCCGCCGCTGCATGTCCTCGAACCCCTCGCCGTAGGCGACCGAGTAGGGTACGTAACGGATCTCGCTGCGGCTGTTCGTCAGTTCGATCGCCTTCTCGGCCAGCCGCGTGATCGTCACCTCATCGTCGTTTCCGAGATTGATAACCTGCCCGAAACAGGCCTGATTCTCGAGCAGGACCTTCAGCCCGTTAACGACATCTGAAACGTGGCCGAAGCAACGCGACTGAGTCCCGTCGCCGTGGACCTCGAGCGGTTCGCCGTCGATCGCCGCCTTAACGAAACGGGGCACGACCATTCCATACTGGCCCGTCTGACGCGGGCCGACCGTGTTGAACAGGCGAACGACCACGACCGGAAGCCGGGTCTCTTTCCAATGGGCGAGGGCGAGGAATTCATCGAGAGTCTTCGCACACGCATATGCCCAGCGGTGCTTGTCTGTCGCACCGGTCAGAAGGTCGTCGTCCTCGCGGAAGGGCACCGATGCTCCCTTGCCGTAAACCTCGGAGGTGCTCGGGATCAGCACCCGTTTGCGGAACCGCGAGCAATATTTCAGGATCACGTCGGTTCCTTGAAAAATGGTCTCGATCGTCTTAACGGGCTGTTCCATTATCAGCCGAACGCCGACCGCGCTCGCCATGTGAAATACACGGTCGGCTTCGCGGATCAACTCTTCCATCAAAGGCTGGTCGAGGACCGTGTCGATGATCAGACGGAAGCGGTCGTGGCCCTCCAGATGCTCGACATTTGAGTATTTCCCCGTCGAAATATCATCGATCACGGTCACCTCGTGACCTGCCGCGATAAACTCGTCGGCCAAATGACTCCCGACAAACCCGGCCCCGCCTGTAATAAGGATCTTCATATTTAAAATGCGAAAGACCGCCTGTTATTCGCAGCGTAATGTCGCGTTGAACTATAAGCCCTTGCTAACGCGCGGGCTTCTGCATGATATTTTCGCCGGTCACGCTCCGGAAGTATTCAACAGTCTTCTTAAGGCCGTCCGCGAGTGCGACCTTCGGCTCCCAACCGAGCAATTTTCTTGCCCGGTCGATATTGGGCTGACGCTGCTTTGGATCGTCCTGAGGCAACGGCAGATATTTTATCTTAACCTCTCGTGCGGCGGCCCGCCCGACCTCATCGGCAAGTTCGTTCATCGTGAATTCGCCGGGATTGCCGAGATTGATCGGCATGTGGATGTCATCGGCTCCGGCTTCCATCGCACGAACCATCCCTTCGACAAGGTCCGAAACGTAGCAGAAAGATCGTGTCTGCGAGCCGTCGCCATAAACGGTAAGGTCCTCATTCCTTAGAGCCTGGACGATGAAATTCGAGACGACACGGCCGTCGTCCTCCATCATCCGTTCGCCGTAAGTGTTGAAAATACGGATTATACGCGTATCAACGCCATTCTGGCGATGATAGTCCATCATCAGCGTTTCGGCAACGCGTTTTCCTTCGTCATAGCAGCTTCGCGGCCCGATGGGATTGACGTTCCCGAAATAGCTTTCCGTCTGCGGGTGTTCGAGCGGGTCGCCGTAGATCTCGCTCGTGGACGCCTGCAGGATCCGGGCGTGCACCCGCTTCGCCATCCCAAGCATATTTATCGTCTCATCACGCTCGTTTTCACCGTCTTGACCGGATTGTACTGGTAATGGATGGGCGATGCGGGACATGCGAGGTTGTAGATCCGGTCCACCTCAAGAAGGATCGGCTCGGTCACGTCGTGCCGGATGAGTTCAAAATTGCGGTCGTCCAATAGATGGGCTACGTTCGCCTTGCGGCCCGTAAAGAAATTGTCGAGGCAGATAACCTCGTGCCCGTCCGCAAGCAGACGTTCGCAAAGGTGAGAGCCGATGAACCCGGCACCGCCGGTGACTAATGTTCGCATAAAGTCCTCCGCACGATAGGTTCACTCTTCACGGACAAATATCGTCCGGCAATTGACCTGTTGAAGTATATGCCGATCTCAGAGGAATCGCGTTTTGTGCAGACGTAAATCCTTGGCACACATCGCTGTGTCGCGACAGCGTTTCCTTAACTGGGGTCCTGCGAGACGGTGACGATCTGCAGGGAGGTTCGCTCGATGGAATCAAGGAGGCGCGGAATTGCCCTTTTGATGAACTGAGCCTGCATCTGTCCTCGCCCAGCATCACGCTGCCGCTCAAAAACCGTTCAAGAAATAACCGACCATGACCGAACCGCGATAACTCCCAGCACGAAGCAGGATACACAAAATATAACTGTTTTGGCCCGGGCATTCATATAACGCTATCTCCTACTTTGAGGAGCCGTCTTCAAATGTGTCTCAAAGAGCTTGAAGATCCGCTTGTATTGGTCGGCCCAACTGGTCGGCTGGACGTAGCCGTGATCTTCGACCGGATAGGACGCGAGTTCCCAGTTTTCTTTTCGAAGCTCGATCAGCCGCTGCGCAAGGCGGACGCTGTCCTGGTAGTGCACGTTGACATCGACCATACCGTGTGAGATCAGCAAGCCGCCTTTTAATCCTTCCGCAAAGTAGATCGGCGAGCTGCGTTTATAGGCTTCCTGATCGTTTTGCGGCAGGTTGAGGATATTCGAGGTGTAGCCGTTATTGTAATGCGCCCAGTCGGTCACCGGCCGCAATGCGGCACCGGCCGCGAAGACGTCGGGCGTTGTGAACAATGCCATCAACGTAATGAAACCTCCATAGGAACCGCCGTAAATGCCGATCCTTTTTGCGTCGATGCCGTGTTCTTTGACCAAATACTGTGCAGCGTCAACGTGGTCGGTCAGGTCCTTGCCGCCCATGTGGCGGTAGATGCCGGTCCGCCAATCGCGCCCGTAGCCGGCCGAACCGCGGTAATCGATATCGAGAACCGCGTAGCCCTTTTCCATCAGGAAATGATGGAACATATACTCGCGGTAATAGCTGCTCCACCACATGTGAACGTTCTGCAGATAGCCCGCACCGTGGACAAAGATGACCGCCGGGCCGCCCTTTTTGTACCCCGCGGGCTTGTAGAGCCGGCCGTAAACGGTGGCGCCGTCGCGTGCCTTGAAGTTAACTATCGGGGGAACGATCCATTTGTAGGACTTCCATTCGTCGGTCGGCGATTCCGTTACCTGCTTGATCTCGGCTTCGGTTACGCCGGTCCGGTTCGGAGCGATGTAAAGCTCGGTCGGTTTGTTCGCGAACGATCTGAGGATCGCAAGTGTGGTTTGATCGGGCGAAACGACGGCCTGATTATTCCCCGGCATCGTTGTCACGCGGGTCCGGGCACCGCCGTCGAACGACATCGTGTACAGGTTTCGCTCGAACGGACTGCCTTCGCTCGTCGTCAGGTAAAATTTCGACTTGTCGTCCGGGATGCTGACGTTGAATACCTCCCAATTGCCCGACGTGAGTTGGCGAGGCTCGCCGCCGTCGATCGAAACGGTGTAGAGATGCGAAAACCCGTCTCGCTCCCACTGGAAATAGACGCGTTTGTTATCGGGCAGCCAGCCGAGCGTGAATCCGCCCGGGCCGCCGACCCACGCGTCGTCGTGAATCGTGGCGAGGATCTTCGTCTTGCCGGTCGCCGGATCTAGGTGCATGATCCAACGGTCCTTATTGTCCGCCGAGCGGCCTTGCAGAACTGCATTCTTACCGTCGTCCGACCATTGCGGCTGTGACAGCTGAACAGCGCGGTCGCGCGGTTGCTGCTGGCCGCTTCCCTGTCCGCGCCCGGTCGGCGGAGTCTGTCCCGCTGCACGCTCCGGCTGCGGGTCGGACGTCGGGGTCGGCGGGGTTTCGGTCCGCTGAACCGGCGGCGGCGTGGTCATTCGCTGCCCGTGATCGACCCATTTCTGATCGCCGGTCTCGACGCTCAGGATCGCCACGCGGCCCGTTCCCTGGACATCGCCGACCTTGGTCCTGGCCGGAATATCCTCGGTATAGGCGGATTCGGTAACGTAATTTGGAACGATCGTGCTCTTAGCTCCGGTCGCACTCTGGTTGATCGAGACGATCACGTATTTGCCGTCCGGCGAGAGCGACATCTGTCCGACGGACTGCCCGGCCGTCAGCTGAAACGGCTTTCGGCGATCCTTTTCGCGTTCTTTTCGTTTAGCCTCATCGGCCTCGCGTTTCTCGGCTCGTTCGCGGACCACATCGAGCAAGGCTCGTTCTTCTTTTTTTAGATATTCCTGACTTTCGGTTCCTTTTCGTTCGGTGTTGGAGGTGCCCTGGCCGCCACCGCCGCCTGGGCCGCCGCCGCCTGCGGTCCGGATGTCGGTGAGCTGCTCCAACATACCGGTGTCCAGAGCGAGTGAGTAGAGATTATTTTGCCGGGTGAAGGAAATGTGACGCTGGTCGCGGATGAAGCGGGGATTGCCCTCAACGTCGGCGGTCTTGGTCAACTGCCGGCGTTCACCGGTTTGGGTGTTATACAGGAATATATCGCCGC
Source organism: Chloracidobacterium sp. (assembly GCA_016716365.1). Taxonomy (GTDB): domain Bacteria; phylum Acidobacteriota; class Blastocatellia; order Pyrinomonadales; family Pyrinomonadaceae; genus OLB17. The sequence goes on from JADJWM010000016.1 coordinate 21,568, forward strand.
TGTCGGCATAGACGATCGACCTCTTGTCGTCAGAAAGATCGCCGCCCGTCGGCGGGGCCTCCTTTCGCGCCTGTTCTTCTGAGAGCCTACGGAGACCGCTGCCGTCGGCATTGACCACATAGGTAGAAGTTTGATCGACGCGCGGTTCGTCAGCCCGCTTCCAGTTGAAGTAGATCTTTTTGCTGTCCGCCGACCAGCGAACCGCCGACGGTTCGTAACCCACAAGCCCGGGCCCGCGCATTATGTTGTCGATCGTCAGATCGAACGGCTTCGTCTGAACGGCGGTCTGCGCCGATACGGCGATCGGTTGAAGACAAAGAGCGAGTACAAAAATGAACGATAGGATCGATCTCATTGGTTTCCTTCTTCTACTTTTGTTTTTAGCGAGTTTTGAACGGTACGGAATAGTATAATCGGGTTTAGTAGATTCGTCATATTTCGCGGCTGAATCTCGTAGATGGCGATCAATGGAACAAGTAAAGCCGAAAAACCAATCAGGCCCCCACCTCGAAACGGCCCACGGCCTTATCAAAGTTAAATTTTAAGAACGGGGCGGCTTTCAGGAGCGCACCAAGAACCCTAAATTGTGGTTCTCTTAGGGGGGGTTTTTCCGTCACGGCAATTCCAGCGCGTTTGCGCGGATTTTTGCCTTTTGTTCTTCGGTCAATCGTTCGTATTCGTAGATCGCGTTTTCCCAGGTGCCGTACATGGCATTAGGCAGAACGATCCAGCGGCGGCCCCATTCTTCTTTCGCCTTATCGGTCTCGGTAAACCGGTCGCCGACGGACTTGCGTTCGAACACGTCGGAAAAGTCGTCCAGGTTGTCGCCCATCAGCAACACGATGCGATGATCCCGGCCGACGAGTTCGCGGCGGGGCGTTTTGGTCGAAATGTTGTTGCCCTGGGCGTCCTTCTGACGGAGCAGCACGTTCGAGGGGTCGACATCGGCGAAACCGGCCTTTTTTAGATTCGCGATCGTCTCCGCCTTTTGGGCCTCATCGCGGTTCGAAACATAGAACACCTTGACGCCTTGCGAAACCGCGTAGTTAAGGAACGCGACCGCACCCGGGACCGCCTTTGCCTTTTCCATCTTTCCCCACGCGTACCAATCCGCCGAGTTGAACGCCCGGCCGGCCTTGATCCCGAGCGCTTGTGAAGGGGAGTTGTCGAGGACCGTCTCATCAATATCGACAATTATCCCCCGCGGTCTTTTTCGTTCCGCCTTCGGCAGCTTTTTGATGCTTCGTTTGTCGAGATCTTCGTCGAGCCGAAGTCGGGCAAGATTGAAGGCCTGATAGGCAAGGGCACGGTATTCGGCGGCCTTTTGCTGATAAAGAACGCCGGACGTTTGGTAATTGAGATCCGCCGACGGCTGGGATGCGGCGGACGGTGCCTGTGCCGTTACGACGCTGTGGAATAGAAGAGCCGCGGCAGCGAAAGCCGTTATGACATAGTTTTGTTTACGCATATGATATTGCCGGGAAAGAAGCGCTCCGATGGCGAACATCTTACCGTAAAAATGCCCCGCGAACCGAAGAAAGACGAGGAGAAAAAACCGGTACGTTCAGCCGAAGACGATGAGGTTGAGAACGAGCCGAAGGTGCGATCGTATTATTACGACGACGCACACGGGTACGAAGATTACGAACCGGCGGAGGATCGCATGGAGGACGAAGAGGAAGTCACCGAGCGGACGCCTGAAAGCTGATCTCCTGGTTACTTTTTCGGCCGTTCGTTGGCCCTGAGCACGCGTTTTCTAAGGCGGATCGACTTTGGCGTGACCTCGATCAACTCGTCATCGGCGATGAATTCAAGCCCGCGTTCAAGCGACATCTCGCGGACCGGAACGAGGCGCATCGCTTCGTCCGCGGACGTCGTTCGCATGTTTGTCAGCTTTTTTTCCTTGATCGCGTTGACGTCGAGGTCCACGGACCTGGCATTCTCGCCGACGATCATCCCCTCGTAAACCTTGGTTTGCGGACGGACGAACAGCGTCCCGCGTTCCTGAAGATTGTAGAGAGCGTAGGTGGTGGCCTCGCCCATGCGGTCGGCGACCAGCGAGCCGGTCGAGCGCGAACGCATCTCGCCCTGCCATTTGTCGAAGCGGAGGAACATCGTGTTAAGCAGCCCGGTGCCTTTTGTCTCGGTGAGAAACTCACCGCGGAAGCCGATCAGCCCGCGTGACGGCACTTCGAATTCCAGGCGGACGCGGCCAGAGCCGTTATTGACCATCTTCGTCATCTGGCCTTTTCGGCGCCCGAGAGCTTCGGTGACGACGCCGATGAACTCTTCCGGCACGTCGATGACGACGGCTTCGAGCGGTTCGAGCGTTTCGCCGGTCGAGTCGTCTTTCTTCGTGATGACCTCCGGTTTCGAGACCTGAAGTTCATAACCCTCGCGGCGCATCATTTCGATCAGGATCGCGAGCTGAAGTTCGCCGCGGCCCGAGACCTTGAACTGCTCGGCGGCTTCGGTGTCGGACACGCGAAGTGCAACATTCCCGAGAAGTTCCCGGTCGAGCCGCTCTTTGATCTGGCGGGAGGTGACGTACTTGCCCTCGATACCCGCAAACGGCGACGTGTTGACCCCGAAGATCATCGCGATCGTCGGCTCATCCACGGCGATCACGGGAAGCGGCCTCGGTTCGTCCGCAAGCGTGATGGTCTCGCCGATCTCGACATCGTCGAATCCCGCCAGGGCGACGATCTCGCCAACGCCGGCGGTGTCCACGGTCACCCGTTCAAGCCCCTCGAAAATAAAGAGTTCCTTGACCCGTGTTTTTACGAGCGAACCGTCGCGTTTGGAAACGGCGACCTCCTGGTTCTTTGCGATCTCGCCCGAAAAGATCCGGCCGATCGCCAAACGGCCGACGAACTGGTTGTAATCGATGTTTGCGACGAGGAGCTGAAGCGAATCGTTTCTGATCGCCCTGGGTGCCGGGATCGTCTCGACGATCTGGTCGAAGAGCGGTTTGAGGCTCCGCGAATCATCGTCGAGACTTTTCTTTGCCACGCCGTCCCTCGAGATCGAATAAAGGATGGGAAACTCGATCTGTTCGTCATTGGCTCCGAGGTCGATGAAGAGGTCATAGATCTCGTTGACCACCTCTTCGGGGCGGGCGTCCTGGCGGTCGATCTTGTTGACCAGCGCGATGGCGGGAAGTTTCAATTCGAGCGCCTTTCTAAGCACGAATCGGGTCTGCGGAAGGCAGCCTTCGGCCGCATCGACAAGCAAAACGATGCCGTCGACCATTTTGAGGACCCGCTCTACCTCGCCGCCGAAGTCGGCGTGGCCCGGCGTATCCACGATGTTTATCTTATAGTCGCCGTACCTGACCGAGGTGTTCTTCGCCATGATGGTGATGCCGCGCTCGCGTTCGAGGTCCATCGAATCCATCACACGGTCCTGCACCGCTTCGTTTTCGCGGAATGTACCCGACTGCTGCAGCATCGCATCGACGAGCGTGGTCTTGCCGTGGTCGACGTGGGCGATTATGGCGATATTTCTGATCTTTTCCTGACTTACCATTGCTATAAATTTGCCCTAAAGGGCAAACGGAAATAATGCCGTAAACGGGGAGCGTTCGCAATCAACGATCGTCGATTTGGCGGGCAACGCCGGAAATGAAAAAGGCCGGCGAACATTCGCCGGCCCGATCTGCCGCTCGAAAGCGGGCTTACCTGGCCTCACCGATCACCTTCAAGTTGTTGGTGACGCTGAAGCTGCCCGAAACGCCGCGGGCGGTGATGTACGCCAGATCGGCATCGCTCTTTCGATCGGCGAAGCCCTCGAGAGTCACATGGCCGTTCTTGACGATGATCCTTATCGAAGGATTGGTGCCGAGAAAATACCGGTACAGTGCACCGGTCTGGCCTCCCATGGCCCTAAGCAAACGCTGCCTTAGGCGGTCGTCCGACGGCGACAGCGGGAGCACTTCGATATTGTTTATGACCTCGCTCACGCCCTCGACATCCTTGACGGATTCCTCAGCGTCCTTCTTCGTATAGGGCCTGAGAACATAGCCTGTAAGCGTTACCGTTCCGTTATTTACTTCAAAACCGATCGCGTCGAACACGCCGTAGTACGGCAGGGTCAGGATCTCTTTCCTGACAGAACGTTCGATGCGTGCTTTTGTGAATTCAGGGCTTCTATCCTGTGCCGCGGCATCCGCAGGCACGAAGAACAGCAGGCCCGAAAAAAGCGCGACCGATAATATTGTTCGTATCAACATTTTATTTTTCCTCCAGCTTGTTTGCGAACTGCCCTTTCACCCGGGACAGTCCGACTTTTCCATGACGCCGAAAGTTCTGCGTTCGGCGTCGAAAAAGGCCGGGCCATGTAGGCAGCCGGCCCGTCGTTCTTAAATCCAAATTCCAACCGACGTTTATCCGGCCCGGTCGTTATTGATCACAAGGTTGTTCGTTACAGTGAACGTACCCGGCACCGACCTTGCCACGATGTTCATCGTGTTGTAATCGGCCTGGTTCGCCACATAACCTTCGAGCGTGATGTGTCCCCGCTCCACGATCAGCCTTACCGGCGGATTCACCGGCCACAGATACCTCGACAAACCGCCTGTGTTCGCAAGCGAGCGGTAGAGATTTCTGCGAATAACGTCGTCAAAGCGTCCCGGCGGCAGCAGGTCGATATTGTCCACAACCCTTTCAACACCCGAGATCGCCGCTACGCGATTCCTGGCATCGCTCTTGTTGATGCCGTTAATCACTTTGCCATAAAGCGTTACGGTCGAGCCATCGACCTTATAGTCAATGTAGTCGAATACCTCATACCGGGGAAGCATCTTCAGCTCCCTCTCGATCTTTTGCTCAATAATCTTCCCTGACTCGTCAGCGGAAAAAGCTTGAGCGTTCACAGCGGTATATGAAGCCGTAATGATTGCGATGGCGATTATCAATAAACGATCGAATGATCTCATTACCCAAGTTCCTCCTTAAAAATATGTCACACACTGTGCGACGTAGTTTGGAAGGGAAAATTGCCTTTCGGGATGTCTTTAAAATCAGCGCTACGCTTTTCACGAAGGGTCATTGACCGGCGTTAAACGATTGCTGGCGAAGGGCTTCGTAGAGCACGATCGCAACGCTGGCGGCAAGGTTCAGGCTGCGGACGGAGGGGTTTGACATCGGGATGGTCAGGCAATCTTCACGCCGCTCTTCGAGCAGTTTGCCCGGCAGGCCGCGTGTTTCAGGGCCGAATACCAGACAGTCGCCGGGTGCGTACAGGACATCCGAGTAGGGACGGGAAGCCTTGGTTGTCAGAAAGAAGAACCGGGACCCGGGAAGCGCAGCGTAAAGATCTTCCAGGGCGATGTGGCGGTGAAGCGTGACCTCGTCCCAGTAATCGAGGCCGGCACGTTTCAGCGTGCGGTCGTCCATCCTGAAACCGGTCACGCCGACTATGTGAAGATCCGTCCGCGTCGCCGCACAAAGACGGGCGATGTTGCCCGTATTCGGCGGTATCTCAGGTTCGAAAAGTGCGACATGCATAACGCGGAGCGGCCGGACGAGGCCTTTGAAAGCATCTTTAACGGGCCGATAAACATCAACTACCTCGTAAACGGCGATACGATTAGCCCTGATCTGCCGTTGTGTTACAATCTCGGTTTGCGGCCGACCAACTTATTTATGACCTCGTTGTTTGTGTTTTTCAACCGAAAGCGTGCCTTGCTGGCTTCCTGCATGTGTCTCGTCCTGCCGATCCTGATCGCCGGACAGGAGGCGGATAAGGCAAATGCAAAACCCGAACCGGCAAAGACGCCGGCAGTTTCGGCCAAGGATGCTGCCAAGAACCCGACAGCGGAGCAGGTCGTCGAGACCGTTATCTTCATCTACGGCCTCGGCGGGGGCCGCGAGCTGCTCAAGCAGATCCGAAGGACCACGATCGAGCGGGGAAAGACAACGGTTATCAACACAGAAGGACAGAAAGAACAAGCCTCCTATCAGCGATGGGTCACGCGCGGAGAAAAACTTGCCAACGAAAAGATCCGGGTCGAACTGGAGCTGCCGACCGCCCGCTATTCGCTGGTGTACTCGGATGAGAAGACGTTCGGCATTTTCAATGACGCAGTTTTCACTCCAAGGGAAGATGCGGCCCGCTCCTTCGTCAACCAAATATTTTACGGATTGGATTCGCTGCTTCGTTACAAGGAGAACGAGTCAGCCATCGAGCTTGCGGGCCGGGACAAGATCGGCGGCGTCGATTTCCACCTCGTCGACCTGACCGACAAGCAGGGCCGTACGATGCGGTTCTATGTCAGCGTAAAGACGTTTCGGGTGATGATGCTGGATTACGAGGACGGCGGGACAAAATATCGAAGGCGTTATTACGATTACAACAACGCGCAGGGCACGCTGGTGCCATACAGAACGGTCCTTTTCGCCGGCGACAAGGTGGTCGAAGAAACCGATATCGGAACGGTCACTTTCGGGCAGAAGATCGACGAAAACCTATTCACCGTCGCTGCGTCCTAGCGGCAGCCAAGATCTCAAGCAAAAACAGGCGTCGACCCGTGATCGGGCCGACGCTTTTTTCGTTCGGGAAAGTTTTTGCAACTTTGCCCTGCCGGAAAAGTGCATAGCAATGCAATTCGAATCTCCCCGAAGAAAAGGAGAAATCAAAAAAAATGTGCTTGCAGAACCGTATATTCAAAACAGTAGCTATTTCATTCATATTCGCTGCGGCGGCAGTTTCGGCCGCGGCGCAGGGCGATCCACCCAGGCCTGCGGAAGCGAGTTTCGAGGCCGTGCTGTACGTGCTGGCCGCCGGCGGCCAGTCCGCACAAGGCGATGCAGTGCCGTCGTCGCTAAATGCTATCTCGCGTGAGATCCGGGCGGAGTTCGGGTCGGCCAACCTGAGAGTGATCAACACCTATTTCGGCCGGTTGTCGAGCATGGGCAATCTGGATTACAAAGGCGTCTCGAATGCCTACGCCCCCGAAGCGATGCCCGGGTCGCCGAGCTTCCTGGACTGGCGGCTCACAGGGATCCGGAACGCCCAGATCGCATCCGGGCAGCCGGCGTTCCAGCTTCAGAGCTTCCGATTCGGGGCCCGCGTGCCGGTACGAGTTGGCAATATTGCGGACGAGAAGGCCCCGGCCCCGATAAACTATGAGGCGATCGGGCTCACGGTTGAGCGGGTGAGCGTAAGAGAGAATGTTCCCACGCTGATCGGAACGCTTGTCCAGCCGCGAACCGACGGTACCTTGTTCCTGGTGCTGACGGTCAGGAACGCCGATAAATAGACGTTAAGTTTTCGCAACAAAACAGGCCGCCCTGCGTGTGTCAATCATAGGGCGGCTTTTGTTTGGACTTAAAAATTGCTGTAAAAAAGTATGAGTGTATGGCATTGGACAAGATCGGAACTCAGACAGCGGAGGCGCGAAGATCTACCGTGTCTGAGGACCAGCTATCGGACCATGCCCTGATCGAGGCGACGAAGAATGGCGACGAGGACGCTTATTCTCAGATCGTGACCCGGTATAAGAATCCGATCACGAACTACCTTTATAGATTTTTGAATGACTACGAAGAAGCGGTGGACCTGGCACAGGAGACTTTTGTCCGCGTTTATTTCGCGATCGACCGGTACCACACGGACTATGCTTTTTCGACATATATTTACCGTATCGCAACGAACCTGGCGATAAGCGAGATCCGGAAGCGGAAACGAAGGTCGGTTCTGTCGCTGACCGGGCTGTTCCAGGCCGACGATGACGACCAGACCGAATTCCAGCCGCCCGACGACCGCAGCCGTCCTGACGAGGACCTGTTCGAGGACGAACGGAGCCGGATGATCGCAAAGGCCATCGCTGCCCTGCCGCCGAAGTACCGCGTGCCCATCATCCTTCGCGATGTCGAGGGCCGCACGTACGACGAGATAGCGGAGATACTCGAGCTTGGACTCGGCACGACGAAATCACGGATCAGCCGCGGTCGGGGCCTGCTGAAAGAGAAATTAAGGCACTATTTTTAGTTTAGTTAGTGAAATGACGCACGAAGATAAGAACATTGGCGGGACCAAGGGGAACTTTGCCTCCGACGAGGAAAAGATATCCAACCTCCTCTCCGGCCTTAAGCGGGTCGAGGCACCTAAAGATCTCGAGTTTCATGTAAGGTCGCGCATCGCGCGCTCCAAAGCGAGCGGTCAGCAGGGGATCTCCTGGTTTCCCGTATTGAAGTACGGGATGCCGCTGCTGCTGTTCCTTATGATCGGCGGCGTCGTTTTGTGGAACAGCTCTCTGTTTGATCGAGTTGCTCCGGACACTGCCCGTGAACCGGTCAATGCAGGTACCGAAGTTGTCGCGGCTCAACCGCAGCAAACGCAGGCCGAACTGCCGGGGACGTCTGAAGTTAATTCCGCTCGCGAGGAGACCGTCGCTTCCGTGACCGAAGATCAGCCCGTGCGAGAGCCCGAACCGGTGCGTGACGGGGAGCCCGCTCGCCGGCCGGCCGAAAGGATCAGGGATACGCCGCCGGCTTCGACAGACGGCTCGACCGATCTTACGGTCCGTGCGGCCCCAACCCCGATCAATCCTCCGGGCATGCAAGGGCCTGAAACGAACGTACGGCGTGATCCGGGCGAAATGGCACCGAAGCCTGAACCGATCAAGGACGCGCTCCAATCGATAGGCGTGACCGTCGAATCGGTCGAAGGGGCGCTCGTTGTGCGTTCCGTGAGTGCGGGTGGATTCGGCAGCGAACTCGGGATAAAGGCCGGCGACCGGATCGAGGCGATCGACGGGCGGCCTGTGAATGACAAGTCGGTCTTCGAAAAAGGTGCCTTCAAGGTCAAGACCGTAAAGGTAAAACGGGGCGCGACCGTGATGAACCTTCAGGTCCGCAAGTCCGGACGCTGACGCCTCAGGGCCTTTCGGGCTCGCCGACCTTTGCATCTTTGACCTCGGTCGAGAATTTGCGATAGTCGAAGGACCTGATCTCCTGACGCACGTCGATCCCCTTGATGAGGAAAAGGCGGACGGAGAGATTGATATTCGCGTACGAAGGCAGCCAGATCTCATCGTTTAGGCGTTCTTGTTCCAGTGTGAACGAGGCGCCTTTTCTTAGCTTTGCAACCAAGCCGCCGCCCATCTTGTAGCTGTCCGCCAGATATGCGTCGAGCCGGGCGACCTGTTTGTCCTTTTCGTCGATCCACATCACGCCGGCCGTCTTGCCGAAGAATTTCAGCATGCTCTTGGCGTTCTTGTAGTCGAAATTGGGGTTCGGCTCGAAATCGAAAACGATCACGTCGCGGCCGCGGAAACGCTCTCGCCTGGGATTCTGCAAAAGCGAGGCCCTGAGTACCTCCGCGATCGAAATGCGCCGCGAGTTCTCATCGGGCGGGCCCGAAGTTGCCCGCCTTTCCTTTTTGGCAAGCTCCTTTTCGATCTCCTCGACCTGCTTTTCGGCATCACGGTCGGCCTCGGCCTGTTCCTTAGCGCTTAACGGCTTGCCGTTCTTTTCAACCAGACGGCGGATGCGGTTGCCCTTGTAGAATGAAAGCTGGTAGGTCTCGGAACCTGTTTCGCGGAGGCGGCCGTCCTTGCTTACATCGATCTTTGTCGATCGCTGCATGTAAGAATACTGATCGAGAAGGTTCTCGACCTTATCTTCATTAGCCTGCAGATCGGCGAGGAGTGCCACGATCTCCGGCAGCGGCTCGCCGGACGAACGCGGAAGATCGAACGCTGCGTCCGAGACGGTGTCGAGCGGCCGGACCTCGGAAAGCGTGACCGTTACCTCTTCATCCGGCCCGGCAAACACGGCCGAGAACGGGAGCGTGACACCGCCGACAGCGCGGAAATCGGCGAAGTCGTATGTTTTCAAGATCTCGCCCGACCGATACTCTTCGCGGATCAGGAGGCCCGTTTGCTGATCGAAATAGAGCTTGAGTTCGACGCCCTTCGGGAACGCCGCACGGACGACGTTCGCCGGGCGTCCGCCCGCTTCGGCCCGGCCGCCGGAATACACCTTTACCTTCTGCTTCTTGAAGTTGAACCAGAAAGAATCGCGGAACTCGGCTTCGGCCTGTGCCAGCAGGCTCGCATCGCCGGTCAGGGTCCGAAGGCCTTCGCCCGACGAACGTTCCCACGCCGATCTGCCGTTGTGGCCGCGCTCGAATTCGATCCCGCCAAGGTCGTATGCCGATCGATAAAGGCCCGGACGGCCGCTGTGTGCGACAAACCTGCCCGTCTGCCCGGACGTTGTTCCGCGGACGTTCCCGGCGCGCGACCAGCCCATCGGTGCGAGAAGCTTCTTTTTGCCGCCCATTGCCCTCTCGGCTTTCTTGAGAACGGCGGACGGCGACTGTGCCAGGACTGCCTGGGCCAGAAAAGCAATTGCCAGTAACAGGATCGCAAAGCGAAAAGGTCTCATACGTGATCAGCGGAACGAGGGAGTAGATACAGCCCAAGGAAATAGAACCCGAGGGTGAAAAACTGAATATAGCCGGTGCCGGCGGAATAACGCGGCAGATCGAGTGCCCACGTAACGGCCTGCCGGGCCGGATCCTCAAATACCGAACGGAGCCAGCCGCCTTCGGTCGGCGGAGCCGTCAAACCGGCCAGGATCAGATACTTGGCTACGAAGGCGAAAGAGAACAGCGCTATCATGCTTCGCAATAACTTTCTGTTGCCGAGATCGGCGAACAAGTTGTTCCAAAGTGTCCACGCGAAACAAAACGCGACGACCCAGAAGGGAAGCCCGGCCTCGGGGACGACGGAATTGAAGACCTGCACAGTTGCCGCAAAAACAGAGGCGAGGAGAACTCCGTTAGCGATATTGTGCACGGTCGCGAGGTCGTCCGAGAACCAGTCCTCGATCGAGATCAGCCCGCCGCGAACGAAAAGGACCATCAGCACTGCCCCGAAGACGAGGCAGATCAAAGCCGGAGCCACGAACACGAACGCATTGTCCGGCGAGGCCAGCCGGAGCCCGCCCATCAGCGCGGCCGTTAGGAAAAGCAGCGGCAGGAAAAAGTAAAGCCGAACCGCTCGCTGACGCTCGCGAACCGCGTCGGAGCCCGTACCGATCAGCTTCGGACGTGCAGGCGACGGCTCGATCTCTTGTTCGTCCGCGTCGATCACCGCTCCGTCGACCGCTTCGACGATCGCGGCATCGACGGCGGGCCGCTCCGATGTATCTGTCGTTGATCCGGGCATCACTTTCTTTCGCGGATGAGTTTGAACGGGTTGAAATCGCCGGCCGTTACCTTCAAACCCTCTTCGAACTCGTTCCTCAATTCCGCCGCCGTCCTCAGCTGAAGGCCGGCGTCCTTTGAAACGAAATCTGGATCTATCTGCGGGACCCGCTGGAGCGCTTCCAGGCCGGCCTTGAACAGATCATCGTCGTTCGAGACGCGCCCCCAGCCCTGGCGGTAGAAACTGTAGGCGATATAAAACTGGGTGTTTGCATCGCGCTTCTCAGGATCGGCCCGCTCAAAACGGTCGCGGGCGAGGATAAAATTGTCGGATCTGAAGGCGGTGAGGCCTTCGTTGAACCGCTCGCGATCGACCTCATAGGTGCCGGTCAGGACCTGGCCTTTCGTCACAGTGCTCTCGACCGCTGAGATCGCTTTGCTTGTAACTTCCCCCAGCGAACGGGGCTCGGCGGCGTACAGGAACACGATAAACACGCCGTAAAAGGCCGCCAATACCGTCCCCAAAATCTGGATATACTTAACTTTCACTGATATAATCCGTTCCATCAACAGGATACTACGTCCACTAACTCCGTTCCATTCAGTTCCTATGATCAGTATTCTTCGAAGAGCTCCCTTACTGCTACTAAGTATGCCGCTGTTCTTCGGCGTTCTAACCCCACTGGTACCTCAATCCCAACCGACTGAAAAATCCAGCTCGTCCTGGATCAGAGTCCAAAGTGATGATGGCAAATTTTCGATAGAGGTCCCTGCCGAGCATAAATACTTTGAAGATAAGGATGGATTTGTCGTCGGTCGTGATAGCTATCATTTTGAACTAAAGAATATGCGGTTGCTCACCGGATATGTCGATCGGTCTGTATTGAGTTTCGAGATCTACGATGCTGGGCGAGCGGCACTTGCGACGTTAATCGACATGGATGAATCTACGCCCGGTAAGGTCGAGAAGTCCGAACTTAAACTCGGAGATTTAAGAGTGCGTCGATTTGTTCAAAGATCCGCTGAGTACTACTTCGTTCGGCAATATTTCGCCTCCGATGGACAGGTCTACGTTCTCACGGCCATCTCTCGTGAAAAGGAAACTCCTGCAGTGGCCAAGTTTCTAAACTCGGTCCGATTCGCTTCGGAGAATGAAAAATTGGATGCGAAAGATTCGATTCTCATATCGCAACTGAAGTTCACGGGCGTTGTCATCGACCAGCAACTGTCACCAACTTCGCCTAAGCCCCCTACTCAAGCGAAGTCTATCGAACCTGGACTTTTCCCCACCATAATTCTCAGTGCGCCTCGCGCGAGTTTTACGCCCGTTGCACGAAACCATGGTGTCCAAGGGGCGATCAGAGCAAAGGTGGTGTTATCGGCGGACGGGTCCGTTCCGAAGATTGTGATCGTTGGAAAAGCGTTGCCTGCAGGCCTGCTGCGCAACGTAATATTCTCGGCAATTAGGCTCAAGTTCCTCCCAAGCGAGCGAAATGGAGTTCCACGATCGGTGATCAAAACTTTTGAATACGTTTTTTCCATTTATTGACAATGCGACTAGCCAACCTATTATTGATTTGCGGTCTACTCACCGCGCCGGTCTGCTCCCAAGTGACCGCCGATCTTGTCATCACCAATGCCAATATCCGCACGATGGATACGCAGAGGCCGTCGGCGCGTTCGCTGGCCGTTGTAGGCGAGCGGATCGTTGCGATCGGGTCCGACGCGGACACGAAAGGCCTGATCGGCCCGAATACCAAGGTCATCGACGCGAAAGGCCGCCTGGTCGTTCCCGGTTTTAACGATGCCCACGTGCATTTTATGGAGACGGGCTACCAACTGGCGTCGGTCGACCTCCGCGACGCTAAGACGCCGCAGGAGTTTGTCGAACGGATCCGGGCGTTCGCCGCCAAGCTGCCTAAAGGGCGGTGGATCACCGGCGGCCAATGGGACCACGAAAACTGGACGCCGAACAACCTGCCGACGGCAGCCTTGATCGATGCCGCCACACCGGACAATCCCGTCTTCATCAACCGGCTCGACGGGCATATGTCGCTTGCGAACAGCCTTGCGATGCGGCTTGCCGGTATCGATAAAACGGTCAAAGACGTCGCCGGCGGCGAGATCGTCCGCGATGCATCGGGCAATCCAACGGGCATTTTCAAAGACGCCGCGGCTTCGTATATCGACAGAGTGATCCCGGCCGCAACGTTCGAGCAGAAGTTGGAGGCGGCCCAGGCGGCGTCGGACCATGCGGCCTCGATGGGCGTCACGAGCGTGCAGGATATGTCGCCCAATGGTACCGAGATCGGTGCCTATCAAGAGCTGCTCCGGCGGGGAACGCTGAAAACGAGGATCTACAATTGCTCGCCGCTCGGCGACTATAAGCGATGGACGGCGACGGGTGCCCGCCATGCTTTCGGCGACCCGATGCTCCGCATCGGCTGCCTGAAGGGCTACGCCGACGGCAGCCTCGGTTCGACGACCGCCTGGTTCTTCCAGCCCTATCTCGACGCTCCGAACAGCACCGGCCTCGCCATGGCCGATGTGACCACGACGATGATCAAGGACATTGAGAACGCCGACAAAGCCGGCCTCCAGGTCCGGATCCACGCGATCGGCGACCGGGCAAACGCGACCATCCTCGATCATTTTCAAGCCGTCGAGCGTACGAACGGCCCGGCCGATCGCCGCTTTACCATCGAACATGCACAGCACGTCCGGATGGACGACCTGAAGCGTTTTGCCGGGCAAAAGGTGATCGCCTCGATGCAGCCGTATCACGTGATCGACGACGGGCGTTGGGCATGGAAGCGGCTGGACGGACCGCGGCTGAAAGGGACCTATGCGTTCCGCACGATCCTGGACACGGGCGGCGTCCTCGCTTTCGGCTCCGATTCGCCGGTGGCCCCGATGGACCCGATCATGGGCGTTTATGCCGCCGTTACGCGACGCACGCTCGACGAAAAGAACCCCGGCGGATGGATCCCCGAACAGAAGGTCTCGGTGCTTGAGACCGTCCGTGCCTACACCTGGGGCTCGGCCTATGCCGAGTTTCAGGAAAAGGACAAGGGCACCCTCGTGCCAGGAATGTTCGCCGATCTCGTCGTGCTGTCGGACGACATTTTCGCTATCGACCCGGTCAAGATCCGCGACGTAAAGGTCCAAATGACGGTCGTGAACGGCAAGGTCGTTTACGAAAGGAAATGAAGGTTCTCTGGGTTTGGGCCGCTGCGTTCTTGCTAGCCCACAGTTCATCGGCGCAGCTTGCGCCGGACCTGGTCGTGATTAACGCCGACATCCGCACGATGGCCGATCGGCCGGCGCGTGCACAGGCCCTTTCGATCACGGGCAGCAGGATAGCGCAGGTCGGCTCGAACGAGGCCATTCGAAAAACAGCGACCGGCCGTACCCAGATGATCGACGCAAAAGGCGGCCTGGTGCTGCCCGGATTCGACGATCCCCACGTCCATTTCATCGCGTTGGGGAACCGCTTTTCTACGCTCGATCTGAGAAACATAACCGAACCGGCCGCACTCTATGCCCGGTTGCGGGAATACGTTCGATTTCTTCCAAAGGGCCGCTGGATATTGGGAAGCGGCGGGCGAAGTGACTTGTGGGACCGTGTCGACGGTGCGATGCTGGACCGAGAAACGCCGGAGAATCCGGTCTTTCTTTATCACTCAGATGCGAAGTCGGCGATCGCGAATTCGAAGGCGTTTGAAGCGCCCGATATCAAAGAGGCCGCTCCGGGCGTGGTTCGAGGCACGAACTTTGAACGCATCCGCCGTGCCCTTCCTTCGGACCATACTCGTCGCTGGGCCGAGGTCGCCGAGACCGCGTCGAACTACGCGGCCTCATACGGCGTTACAAGCGTACACGACACCGATTCCGACGACCGGTCGGCCGTTTACCGTGAGCTGGCCGCCGCCGGCCGCCTGAAGACGCGGATCTATGACTGCATAAAGATCGCAGACTGGAAGAAGTACGCCGGTGAGGCAAATAGATCCCGGGACACTTCGGGTTTTGTGAGGACCGGGTGCCTGAAAGGGACGGCGGATGTGGACGGCGCGTCCCGCGATTCGCTTCAGGCCCACGTGACCGCGGCCGACAAGGCGGGATCCCAGATCCTGCTTCATGCGATCGGCGGGCGGCAGATCGCGACCGCTCTCGACCTTTTCGAGCAAGCAATTAAAGCCAACGGCAAACGCGACCGCCGCTTCCGTATCGAGCACGCCGAACGTGCTTCCGATGAGGACATCGGCAGGATGCGGCGGCACGGGTGATCGCCTCCGCCCAGCCGCATCTGTTCGGCGGCGGTAATGCGAATCGGGAATACTACGCTCGACTTGCCGCGGCGGGAGTGCCGGTGATCTTCGGCTCCGACGCTCCGATGACCGATCTCGATCCGTTCTTTACGCTTCGGGCCGCTGTCGGCCCTGAGAACGGTGATGGTCTGATCTGGGAGTCTGCTGTCAGGCGAATGACCGTCGGGCCGGCATGGGCCGAGTTTCAGGAGGACTCGAAAGGCAGGATCGAACGGGGAATGGTCGCCGACATCGTCGTGCTCGGTCTTGAGAGATCGGGCCTAGCGAGTTCGTTCGGAGGGGTACGCATCACGATAGTTGACGGCAGGGTGGTTTATCGTGCAGATTAAACTTAGAGGTCAATATTTGTAACAAGGAGTTATTCGATAATGAGCAAATTATTTCTTAGCTTGTGTCTGCTGATGGCCGGCTGTGTCGCGGCTTTCGGGCAGGGTGAGCTAAACAGCAAGGGCGAGCCGGTGGCCAAGAATGAGCAGAACGCGCCGGTCGAGTTGAAAAAAGGTGAAAAGATCACCCGCGGGGCCGAATTGGCGAAGTCGGTGGACAAGGTCAAGGTCGCGAAGGTCTTTGAGGACCCGGCCAAGTTCACCGACAAGACCGTCGAGGTGAACGGCGTGATCGTACGGTCGTGCAAAAAAGAAGGCTGCTGGATGGAGATGGCTGACAAAGAAGGCGGCAAGAGCGTCCGCGTTACTTTCGGCGACCACGCGTTCTTTATTCCGCTGAACTCGGCGGGGATGAAGGTGCGGGCACAAGGCGTTTTCAAGACGAAGGTGCTCTCTAAAGAACACGTCGACCACTTGATCAACGACGACGGCGCCAAATTCGATAACCGCAACCCGGACGGAACGGTGACCGAAGTGTCGTTCGACGCGACGGGTGTGATCCTGACAAAGATCTAGATCATCGGTCAAAGATGTGAAAGGGCCCGGAACGAGTCGATCGCCCGGGCCTTTCTTCGTTCCGACCCATCGCCCGAGCTGTCCGGCTGCCGTGCTATAATGCCCTCGCTTGTCGGCTCAAGGGGCCGGCATTTAATTCCAACGTGCCGGAGAGGAGGCGAATCTATGTTCTGGAAGATCGTGCTTGTGGTTGGGATATTGGGCGTGCTGCTCGGGCTTGCGGTCACGGGGATCTCGGTCGCACTGCCGATCGTGAACGGGCCGCATACCAGTTGGGAAGAAGCGATGTTCGGCATCGTGCCGGGCGTATTCGTTCTGGTCGTTTCGTTCTTTATATTTGTGATCGGTTTGATATTTGTGATCAAGAACAGGAGAAAGTGATCGCCTTGACGGCCCGAATTAAAGGGCGGTCGGACGTGATACAATCAGGATATTGTGGGATTGATAACGATAGAAATTCCCCAGGGAATAAAACGTACCTACCAGATCCGGTCTAAAGCAAGGGCGCAGAAGATCCTGGATAGTCTGGATAGCGCTCATTCGGCTGAAGATTTGGGTATCGCCGAAGGGCCGACGAAGAATGGGAGCGGGGCAAAAGAGGCGGCTGATCTGGAGTCGGCATTGGATTCGGTCACAGGCATGTGGGCCACTAGGAAGGAATCTACCGAAGCGATAGCAAAGAAATTGAGGGACGGATGGGACCGAAGTGATGCCAAATAGTTTGGCTGACACGAATATATTCATCGCCGTCTTTAACGGTGATACCTTTCTCAAAGAATTCATCGGATCGAATCGCCCCGCGATCAGCACCATTGTCTATCTAGAGCTTATTCAAGGTTCAAAGAACAAAGCGGAAATCAAGAAGATCGAGAAGCTATTGTCGTTTTTCGAAACACGGCACTTTGATCGGCCGATCGCTCTCCGTTCTATCGAACTTATTCGCACGTATTCTAAAAGTCACGGCCTGCGACTCGCCGATGCAGTGATCGCCGCTACCTGTCTTGAAAACGATCTGAAACTTATCACATTCAACGTAAAGGATTTTCGATTCATCAAAGGCCTTAAGACCGTAACACCGAAACCGTGAAGCCGTTTAAGATCAGAGATATCCAGATCGACCCGCCGCTTATCCTTTCGCCGATGGCGGGGGTGACGGACTACACGTTTCGCCGGCTGATCAAGCGGCGGGGCGGTGTCGGACTGGTCGTGTCGGAGTTCATCTCGGTCGAGGGGCTGACGCGGAACAATCCTAAGTCGAAGCGGCAGATGCGTTTCGACGAAGAGGAGCGGCCGTTCGCCGTGCAGATATTCGGCGGCCAGGCCCCGCGGATGGCGATGGGAGCCGAGATGGCCGAAGAGGTCGGGGCCGACATTCTGGATGTAAATTGCGGCTGTCCGGCTCCGAAGGTGGTCAAGAACGGCGGCGGTTCCGGCCTGCTTCGCGACCTCCCGCGGCTGGAAGAGATCCTCAAGGAAATAAAGAAATCGATCACCATCCCGCTGACGCTGAAGGTACGGACGGGATATACCGACTCGTCGATCAACGTCGTGGATGTCGCCAAGATGGCCGAGCAGTGCGGCGTCGAGCACATCCAGGTCCACGGCCGCACCCGCGAACAGGGCTACAAGGGCCGTGCGAACTGGGACCTGATCCGGCAGGTGAAAGAGGCGGTCAGCATCCCGGTCTCCGGCAACGGCGATCTGACGACGATCGATTACGCACTTGAGCGGTGGCGAGAGGCGGGGACCGACGGGATCCTGATCGGCCGCGGGGCGATGCAGAATCCGTGGATCTTCAGGCAGATCGGCGACGTGCTTGCCGGCCGCGAACCCTATCAACCCGACACCGAGGAGAAGAAGGACGTCCTGCTCGAATTCTTCGGTATGTGCCGCGAGGAGATGCCGGAGATCGTCGCTCTCGGCAAGATGAAACAGCTTGCCGGCCAGTTTACCAAGGGCCTGCCCGGCGGGGCACAGTTCCGGCAGACGCTTTATCATTCGCACTCGGCCGATGAGATTCTCGATAACATCACTATTTATTTTGAGGACCTGCGGACGGGCCGCAGATACGGCGATGGACTGGTCGAGGCCGAGACGGAAGAAATAGATTCGTGCGACGCTTTTGTGTCGCCGGGGACGCAAGGAGCGGTGCCGATGCAGGCCGGAGTCCGATGAAACTGCTGATCATCAAAATCATGTTTGCCGCGATGTTTGGGGCCGTTGCGGTCGAGGCTCATGGCCAGGCCCCGGCGAAGGCCCGGCCCGGAGCGGCCTCGGCGAGTTACAAAACGACGGCCGCGTATGCCGAGATCGGGCTTCGAAAGGCCGAGCTCGAATCCGAACTCGAGGCGCTTCTGGTCGATTACACGGAAGAGTTCCCAAAGGTGAAAGACCTCCGCCAAACGCTGGCCTTTCTCAAGAAGGGCGAAGAACGGCTTGCAGCGGCATCGCCGGAACCGGCCGCGAGATTCACCGCCGCGTTGGGAAAACTGGTCGTTCGCAAGGCAGAACTCGAGGCCGACCTGGCACGGCTGTCCGAGAACTTTCAGCCGACGCATCCCGATGTGCGGCGGGCCCGGCGAAAGGTCGAGGTATTCGACGCCGCGATAAAGGAGATCTTAGGTTAAATAGTCGTGCGGGTCTGCCTTGGCGGACAAGGTGACCTCGATGATCTCAGCCGCCTGAGCGGCCGAAAGCTGCTTTCTTTCAGGTACCTCTTTGATCACGGCGGTCTTAACGTTGCTCCTGCCCGTTATCGTGATCTCGTCGCCGGCCTTCACGGCACGCGAGGATTTGGCTGTCGCACCATTCACCGTCACCAGCCCCTTTTCGCAAAGTTCCTGTGCAAGGGACCGCCGCGGCACCAGCCTGCTGATCTTCAGAAATTGGTCGAGTCTCATCCGTCCACCCCTGCTCTATTCCGGCCGCAGATCTGTAAGTTCAGATCGGCCTCACGATGACGCTTCCGACGCGGTGTGTCAAAAAGGAAGGCCCGCCCGGATGGGCGAGCCCTTGTCCGTAAACCAGGGATCGGCGGCGTCAGTTCGATACCGGTTTGTCTTTTCTTTCTTCTGCGAACAGGATCGGCGAGACCATCGGCCTGTATGCGTCACCGATCTTGATGTAGGAATTCTTACGCAATGTCGCCATGAATTCCTTGATCGCATTCGGGGCCCTTTCGCCGAGGATCGCCATCCGGACCGCATTTTCGTCGAAGACCGATTCGCTGCTGGCTTCGGTCCGTTCGTCCACCCGCAGTATGCTGATGCCAACGTCGGGTACTTCGACAGGCCCGCCGTATCCGCCCGCCTTAACCCCCTTGACCGCAGCTGCAAACTTTTCGTCCAGGTCCTTTACGTTGAATTTGTCCACGCGTCCTTTCGTCTTGGCGGCGTCGGGACGATCGGAATTCTCGGCGACGAGCTTTTCAAACTCGGCCCCGCCCTTTAACTGGGTCATAAGAGCCTTCGCTTTCTCGCGGACAGCAGCCTCTTCGCGGCCCGCAAAACCAAGAAAGATCTCGCTGAGTGTCACGGTTTCGGGCTTGGTGAATTTGCCCTTGTTCTTCTCGTAATAATCACGGAGTTCGCGTCCCGAAGGCCGCCAATATTCCCTCGATTGAACCTCCCGCTGCATGACAAGGTCGCGGGTCTCCTGCCGTTTCCAACCTTCACGGATCTCGGCGGGATCAACGCCCTGCCGCTCCATTTCCTTATAAAGGGCGTCAACCGTTTTCATGTCGTACTGCTTCATTATCTGGACAAAGCGGTCGTTGACGCGGGCCTCGATCTCGGCATCGAGGTTCAGTTCCTTGGCTTTCTGGACCAGAAGCTCCTCGTTGATCAGATTCGCGATCAGTTCGCCCTGCTTTTCGTCCACCATTTTCTGGGCCTCTTCCTGTGTCTTGCCCGCACGAATGGCCTCATCGATGATCACCTTAGACTCCCGCTTGATCCGCGAAAGTGTAATGACCCCTTCATTTACCTGGGCAACGACCTCGTCGATGACCCGCTCCTGGGTTTCCTGGGCTGAAGCCTCAATGCCGGCCGCGGCGGTGATCGCGAGAAACAGGAAAACTAGATAGATACGTCTCATGAAATGCTCCTTTACCCTTATCAAGCCGTTTGAACAAGGGTTTGATGCACAAATTCGCCGTCCGGTTTTATCCGGCTCGCGGGAACCGCATCTGGAAGCGGCCCCGATTGGCTATTTATTTAATATTAGCAGGTTTTCTCCGCAAAAACTTCCCCGGAAAATGAAGAAAAAATGCCCAAGATGCCGCCTGGTGAACTATCCGACCGCCGACACGTGCGTCCGATGCGCGGCGTCCCTGCCGGCGGCGTCCGATGCCGGTGCCGGCCGCAAGGCATCTCCGTCGGCGGTCGTGCTTAGGCGGGCGGTCATTTGCGTCCTCGTCTGCGTCTCCGGGCTCGTGGGATTCTACGTTTCCCTGATCGTTTCGGCAAAACCGCTGGCATACGAGGACAGAAAAAAGGTCGAGGCGGCCATCGCCGTGCTCGACGCAAAGGGCTTTTCGTACGAAGCGACGCTGCTTCGGCGCATCGCGGTTTTCCGTTCGACCGATAACTGGCTCAACGCGTCGGTGGCGAAGGAGAACGCCTTTGCCGCCACAAATTTCCCATTTGCCGTAATCACGCTGTATCCCGATCTTTTTACGTATACGACGGACGACCTTGAGCGGGCCGCGATCCTCCTGCACGAAGCGAAGCACATGGAAGGGGCCGACGAAAAAGAGGCCTACGAGTTCGTTTGGAAAAACCGCGAGCAGCTTGGTTGGAACATCGAAAATTACGGCAATTCCGTTGCCTGGATCGAGATCCGAAATCAGACCCGCGACCACGTACCCGCCCTTTTCGTCTGCGAGACAAATCCCTTCGGCGACTGCACAGAACATTAACGGCTAACGTTGGCGGACGCGCTCAAGCAAAGATATGAGCAGGTCAATGCTGTTGCGGCCGGACGCCCCCTGGACCCTCAATATCCCGGTCGGCGAGAAGGTGACGCGTTCGTCTTTTTGCACTTCTTCAAGCAGCAATTCAGGCGAGATCCGCGAATTTTCCGTGAGTTTCACGGCGAAAGTGTCGCCGGCACGGTCTATCGAAAGGACATTCATTTCTTCTGCCAGCTTCCTTAACCTTCCGAAACCAAAGAGGTTCTCGACCGAAGGCGGGATCCGCCCGTAGCGGTCCTCGATCTCCGTGTGGATCCTGACGAACTCTTCCTCGCCATGGGCCGAAGAGATGCGTTTGTATGTGCGGAGCCGCTGGCCCGCGTCGGACATATACTCCTGCGGGATAGAGACGTCGATGCCCAGGTTGATCGACACGCTCACCTCGTCGGCGATCTCTTCGCCGCGAAGCTCGGCGATGGTCCGTTCGAGCATCTTCGTGTAGAGATCGAAGCCGAGAGCGTCAAGATGCCCGGATTGCTGCCCGCCGAGGATGTTGCCTGCCCCGCGAAGTTCAAGGTCGAGGGCCGCAAGCCGAAAACCGGCTCCCAGGTCCGAGAACTCGCGAATTGCGCTCAGTCGCCGGCGGGCGATCGGCGTTAATTCAAGCTCGCTCGGGATCAGCAGATATGCGTAAGCGCGACGGTTCGAGCGGCCGACCCGGCCGCGCAGCTGGTACAGCTGTGAAAGGCCATAATTGTCCGCCCGGTTGATGATGATGGTGTTCGCACGCGGAATGTCGATGCCATTCTCGATGATGGTCGTCGCGACCAGCACGTCGTACTTGTAATCGATGAAATCGAGCATCACCTGCTCCATTTCCTTTTCGTTCATCTGCCCGTGGCCGATGGCGATACGGGCGTTGGGTACGATCTTTTGGACAAGTGCGGCTATGGCTTCGATCGACTCGACGCGGTTGTGGATAAAGAAAACCTGGCCGTTTCGCGAGAGCTCAAGCTCGATAGCCGAGCGGATCACGCCCTCCGAGAACTGCACGACCTGTGTGTTGATGGCAAGGCGGTCGCGCGGCGGCGTTTCGATGACCGACATATCGCGCATCCCGAGAAGCGACATGTTCAGCGTCCGCGGTATCGGGGTCGCCGACAGGGTCAGCACGTCGACCTTTTTCTTGAGCTGCTTGAGCTTTTCTTTATGCCCGACGCCGAAGCGCTGCTCTTCATCGACGACGACAAGGCCGAGATTTGGAAGTTTGACGTCGTTCGAGAGCAGCCGGTGGGTCCCGATCAGCACATCAACTTCGCCCTTGCCGGCCGCTTCGGCGACCGTTTTTTGTTCCTTGTTCGAACGGAACCGCGAAAGAAGATCGATCTTCGCGGGAAACGCCGAGAAACGCTTCTTGAACGTCTCATAGTGCTGGTACGCAAGGATCGTGGTCGGGGCGAGCACGGCAACCTGACGGCCATCCATGACCGCCTTGAAAGCGGCGCGCATCGCGACCTCGGTCTTGCCGTAGCCGACATCGCCGATGATCAGCCGGTCCATCGGCACGGCTGTCTCCATGTCCCCCTTCACATCGACGATCGCGGAGGCCTGGTCCTCGGTCAGGTCGTATGGAAAGGCGTCCTCGAACTCGTGCTGCCAAGGGGCATCCGGCGGGAACGCGTGGCCGCGCACTAGCTTTCGCTCGGCGTAGAGCTTCAAAAGCTCGTCGGCCATGTCGCGCATCGCCCGCTTCGCCTTCGCCTTCGTCTTTTGCCAGCCGAGCCCGCCGAGGCGATCCAGCGTCGGCGACGCCGCTTCGCCCGACGAGTACCTCGAAACAAGGTCCATCCGTTCGACGGGCACGAAAAGCTTCGCGTCATCCGCGTAGATCAGCAGCATGAACTCGCGTTCCATTCCGCCGGGTGAAATTGTCTGAAGGCCGTCAAATCGTCCGATGCCGTGATCGACGTGAACAACAAAATCGCCCGGCTTCAAATCGCGAAAGTCGGAAATAAAGGCGCCGAGCCTGGGGCGCCGGCCGGCCTTTCCGGGCGTTGCGGCGGCACCGCCGGGCCCGTCGGAGGTCTCGCCGAAGATATCGGATTCGGTGAAGAATCGGAGGCCTTCGGCGGGAAGTTCGAATCCGTTTATGAGCGGCCCGATCAGGATCCGGCCCGGCGGAAGGAAGATCTCATACTCGCGAAGAAGCTCGGCGAGGCGCTCGGCCATCCCCGGGGTGCCGACGACGACGGTGTCGTCCGTCGAGACCTCGCGGGTGAAGGCCGCGATATCGCCGCGAAAACGACGGGTCGATCGCGAAAGGATCTGGACCTCGTTTGACCCGGCGGCCGTAGGGAAAAGGAACAGCGGCGACCTTGATCTCCCCTCATTACCAAGAACGGGGTTGTTCTCTGCTTGAGGATCCTTATGTTCGAGATCTCCGGGTAACGAATGAACCACCCCGTCCGCCGAGGCGGCGGCCACCCCTCCTTCGTAAGGAGGGGAGCCTGAAAGCTGAAACTCTTCATCGATCTCGGACGCCGCCAGGCCCAGCGTGCGAAATTCGATCCTCGCCTGCCGGTCCAACTGCGCCCGAACGGCCTCGGCGTCGAGGAAAAGCTCGCTGACCGGAAGGGCGATGTCGCCCGCCTCGAGAGTGGCCCGATAATTCGCTTCGAGATTCTCAAAGAGCGATATTAGGCCCTGCTCGACCTCGGCCGGCTCGTCGATGACCAATACATGCTCATCAAGAAAGTCGAAAACGCTGCCTTTCAAAGGCTTTGACAGCGGCAAAAGGAACTCCCAGCCGGAGAACGTTTCGTCCTCGGCTGCAAAGTCGGTCCGGTCCTTCAGATTGCGGCGGAATTTGCCGTCAGCGAACCGCTCATCGGCAAAGAAGGCCCAATCCTCCAAATCGCCGGCAGAGAGCTGAAATTCGCGCATCGGGGCGATCACCGCCTTTTCGGCCTGCTCGATGGACAATTGCGTTTCGGGATCGAACACGCGGATCGAATCGACCGTCTCACCGAAGAATTCGATGCGGAATGGCGAGGCGGCGTCCGGCGGCCAGACATCTACGATGCCGCCGCGGACGGAGAACTGTCCGGGGCCGAGGATCGGCTCTTCGCGGGTAAAACCTACGGCAGCAAGCTGCGCGGTCAGTTTCTCCGGCGGAATATCTCGGTCGCGGACGACCTCGGCCCCCATCGAGATCATTTCGCCCGGCGTGGCCGTCCGTTGAAAAATGGAACGCGATGAAAGCAGCACGATGTCCCCTTTTCCCCTCGCAAGCTGCCAGAGCCCGAGGGCTCGAAGTTCCTGGGTCTCCGCGTGCGGTGAAACGCCGGAATAAGGGTTGGCCTCGAACGAAGGAAGGTTGATCAGGTGCGGCGGCGGGAGGCTGAATTGCGAACCGAAGAAGGAAATGTCGGCGGTCCAGCTTTCAAGATCGGCGTTCGACGAGGTGACGAGCGCGATGCGCTTTCCGGTCTCGGCACGGAGGCGGGCGATCGTGTAAGCCTTTGCCGAAATGGAGGTTAGGCCGCCCACGTTAAGCACGCGTTCGCCTTTCTCGATCCTTTTTCTGAGGTCCTCGAACATACATCTACAAACACACCTATCCGCCGCGAACGCCGCCGAAGACGGGTGTTCTCAGTCCGGACAGGTACTATATTATGCCGATACGAACAAGCGTTTACTGCTTGTCGCGTCTGGCGGTGCTTACCGCGATGCCGTCGTTCCCGCCGGTATCGACGGACAGGGTCCCGCTGCGAATATGCAGGTCTCGCTGCGGGAACGGCATCTCGATGTTCCGCTCACGGAACTTTCTGATTATCGCGTAATTCAGGTTGCTTGTGAACAGCCCCGGACGGTTCAGCCGGGCCCGGCTCCATGCTCGCAGCTCGAAATAAAGCGCGTTGTCGTCGAACCGAAGCAGCCGTACAGAGGGCGGAGGGGTCGAGGCGACGTCCTCGTTCTCTTCGGCGACCTCGACCAGGGCCGACGAGACGGCATCAACATCGCTTGAATACGCAACGCCGACCGGTATCTTGAACCGGATCATTCCGCTTTCGAAGCTCCAATTGATCACGTTCTCACTGATGAATTTGCTGTTCGGGACGATGATGGTGATGTTATCGTTCGTTTTGATCCGCGTGCTTCGGGCCCCAATGGCGACCACATCGCCGTTTACATCATCGACCTCGATCCGGTCGCCGACCTTTATCGGCCGCTCGATCAGGATTATCAGCCCGCTGATAAAGTTGTTCGCGATATTCTGAAGGCCGAAGCCGATGCCTATGCCGACCGCACCGGCCAGGACGTTGAGCGTCGTCAGGTTGATGCCGACCGTCTGTAGGATTATCAGAAAGCCGATAAAGATAACGAAATAGCGAAATATTGTCCCGATAGCGTGTTGTGCGCCCAGATCGAGCCGCGTCCGCCCCAGAAGCCGATTTATAAGAAGCGTTTTCGCCTTGCTCGAAAGATAGATCAGCAACGCGGCCAGAATGATGATGTAGAAGACGGTCAGCGGGGTTATCCGCGCCTCGCCGAGCACAAAGATAGGGTAATTGAGGAGGTTAAAGACAGGTTCGCTGTACTCGCGGAGCGATTGAAGCATAACGACTTACGCGGGGGCGGAATATTGATATCATAACGGATTGCCCCGGCAAATGCTAAACCGCGGGCCTGCGGCGTTTGTCTGTAACCTGCACGGTTAGTACTATTTGACTTTAATTATGCAGATCCCTGAATTCACGGAGATCGTTCAAACGAACGACCAGACCCAGGCCCGGGCCGAGCATCTTGAGGCGCTTCGCGCACTGGTCGGCAATGCCTATCCGAACCGTTTTGCGCGTTCGCAGATCTCGGGCCGGGAGGATTCGATAACCTCGCTTCTTTCGTTCGCACCCGTTGCAGCCGCGGCGGCCGAGATGGCCGAAGCAAGGGCGAGTCTGCCCGAGGGGCAGCGGCCGCCGGCAGAGATAAAGGACGCAGTCAACGAGCGGTTGAAAGCCGTCGGCAGCGTTAGGATCGCGGGCCGGCTGACGACGCCGCCGAGGGGGAATTTTGTTCATCTGACGGACGGCATGGGCAAGCTGCAGATCTACTGCAAGAAGGGCCAGTTCGCTCTTGTTAAGAATGACGCAGACAACACTCTCGATGAAGAGAACGCTTGGCCCGCGTGGCAGTTGATCGACCATGGGGACTTTGTCGGCGTCGAGGGCTACCTTTTCGTCACCAACACCGGCGAGGTTTCCGTCCATGTAGAGAAGCTGCAGTTCCTGGCAAAGGCGATGCTGCCGATGCCCGACAAAATGCACGGCATCGAGGACCCTGAGATCAAACAGCGTCAGCGGTACGTCGACCTGATAGGATCGAGCCTGGCGGTGGAGCACGAAGGGATGACGACGCGCGAGGTTTTCGAAACTCGAGCCAAGGTCATCTCGTCGATGCGAAACTTCCTCGAAGACCACGGCTATATCGAGGTCGAGACGCCGATGCTTACCCCGAAAGCTACGGGTGCCGCGGCCAAGCCTTTCGTCACCCACCACAACGCGCTCGACATCACGCTCTATGCACGCATCGCGCCGGAATTGTATTTGAAGCGGTTGGTGGTCGGAGGATTTGAAAAGGTCTACGAACTGAACCGCAATTTCCGCAACGAAGGTATCTCGTACAAGCACAACCCCGAGTTCACGATGCTTGAGTTTTACTGCGCGTACATGGACGTGAACGGCATGATGGACTTCTGCGAGGAGCTGATGCGGCAGAGCGTGCAGAAGGCTACGGGCGGTTTGACTGTTGAGTACGAGGGACAACAGATCGACTTTAGCAAGTTTGAACGGGTCTCGATGCTCGAAGTTATTCTTCGGTATCTTCCAGTACCTGACGGCAAGAAGGTTGATTTAACCTGGTTCGACGATAATGAAAAGTTGGCGACCTTGTATCATGTCGGAATTGGCACGAGCCTTGGTAGGGAAGGCGAGAACAGGCCGGCAGCTGATGTGCCGGGTTTTCAGCCTCGCACAGCGGCTGAAATATGGAACGACGTTCCGACGAAGCCCTCGACGTCATTAAATCGTAATGAAGTGATTGTTTTCCTATTTGAAAAGGTGGTTGAGCCGAACTTGGTCCAACCGACGTTCATTGTCGACTTTCCGAAATCTATATCGCCCCTTTCCAAGGCTTCACCTGAGGACCCGCGGATCGCTGAGCGGTTCGAGTTGTTCATCAACGGAATGGAGGTCGCCAACGGATTCTCCGAGTTGAACGACCCTCGTGAGCAGTACGAGCGATTTGTGGATCAAATGGCCGAGCGTGAACGCGGAGACGAAGAGGCGATGGTGATGGACGAGGATTACATCCGAGCGCTCAGCTACGGGATGCCGCCGGCGGCCGGGATCGGGATCGGCATCGACCGTCTGGTGATGCTGTTGACGAACCGGCACTCGATCCGCGACGTCATCCTTTTCCCGCACATGCGCCCGGAGAAGAGAGAAGGGGAGAAAGGGAGCGGGGGAGACGAAGAGTCGGAAAATTAGCCACGTCAAAGAGGTTTAGCCACGAATTACACGAATTTCACGAATGGGAGGTTTGATATAGGTTCTCAAATAATTCGTGTTATTCGTGCAATTCGTGGCAGAAAACTTCTTCGCCGCGAAAAACTACTTCGTCGCGACGTAGTAATTGTTTATGAAATCGTGATCGAGTTTGTGAATACTCACGTTCTCAAAGCCCGCATCTTTGAGCATCTCGACACACTTCTCCTCGCCCCACATCGCCCCCAGGCCCGCACCGTTGTATGCAAGCGACACCGTCATGCAGTGCGTCAGCGAGATCGTGTACATATACGGAGCCGCCGGCAGGTCGAGATTCTTCTCGAGATAGCTCGACCCGGCGATGTCCTGGATCAGATAAACGCCATCCGGCCTGAGGGCCTTTGAGATACCGGCGAGCATTGCGGCCGGCTTGGCCTGGTCGTGGATCGCGTCGAACGACGTGATCAGGTCGTAAGCCTCGGTTTCGCCGATCGCCGCGGCGTCGCGGACCGCGAAACGCAGGTTGTCCAGCCCCAGGTCGGCCGCTTCGGCATTTGCCCGGGCGATGCCCTCCTCCGAAAAATCGTAACCCGAAAATCGGCTGTTCGGATAGTTCTTGGCCAGTTCGATGAGCGCGCGGCCCGACCCGCATCCTACGTCAAGGACGTCGATACCCGCCTCGAGCTTCTTTTTCAGACCCGGGACAAGCGGCAGGATGAACGGCTCGAGGGCCGCGACCGTAGTCTGCGCGCTCTCTTTCGCCATTACCTCGTGGAACCGCGGGTATGCCGAATAGGGGACGCCGCCGCCCTTTTGGAAACACTCGACGAGCTTGTCTTCGACGTTTCCCATCACTGGGATAAACTGCATGGACGAGGCGAAATTGAATTCGCCTTCGTCCGTCAAAAAGGCGGCGTGTTCCTCCGGAAGCTGATACGTGAGCGTCTCCGGAAAATAGTTGACCACGCGGCCCGTCACCATCGTCCCAAGCCATTCGCGTACATAACGTTCATCAAGGTTCGCCGCGTCGGCTATCTGCTTCGAGGTCGAGGCCGGCAGCCCCGCCATCGCTTTGAACAACCCGCAGCGGTCGCCGATGCTCAACGCAAGCGCGATCGCGCTCTTGTTTAGGACATCGACCAGGCTGTCGGAAAATGCCTCGGCTTTCTTCTGGTTATAATTGCTGTCTTTCATCATTATTTCTCCCTACTTATATAAGATCGCACCGCTTTACAATTTGGTACGGGTAAAGGATATTCCGGCCCCGAGCAATAAGTCTTGAGGTTTTTCTGAATTTTTTATGAAGGCCATTCATAATCACGAACTCGGCACGCCACCAAAGCCCTTAACGCGTATGTTCCCCGCGTGTTAGTATCACTTCCGGCCCGTCGATGAAAATATTTCTTTACACCGCGTTCGCCCTAACGGCCTTCGCTTTCAATTCGATCCTCTGCCGGATGGCGCTCGGCCAGGGCGAGGCCGACGCCGTCGGTTTCACCGTTGTCCGGCTTGCGGCCGGCGCGGCGACGCTCGCCGTGATCCTCGCTCTGTCCAACAAGACGAAAAGCATCGCGGAAAGCGGCCATTGGATCTCGGCTTTTTTTCTATTCGCTTATGCGATCTGTTTTTCGATCGCGTATCTCGGTCTGACGGCCGGAACCGGCGCGCTGATCCTGTTCGGTGCGGTGCAGATAACGATGATCGCGGCGGCCGCTATCAAGGGCGACCGGCCGGGAATATGGGAACTGGCCGGTGTGGCGGTCGCGTTCGGCGGGTTGGTGTATCTTGTACTTCCGGGGCTGACCGCTCCGCCTTTGCTGAGTTCGGCCCTGATGGCCGCAGCCGGTGCGGCGTGGGGATTTTATACTTTGCGGGGAAAGGGAAGTACGGACCCGCTGGCCGAAACGGCTGGCAATTTCATCCGCTCGGTACCGATGATCGTGCTGACCGCCATTCCGTTTATCGGCGGCATTCACCTCTCCGCCCGCGGGTTCGTGCTTGCTGTCTTGTCCGGAGCGATCGCGTCGGGCGTCGGTTATTCGGTCTGGTACGCGGCGTTGAGATACCACACGGCAACACGGGCCGCTGTACTACAGTTGGCCGTGCCGGTCATCGCGGCGGTCGGCGGGGTCCTATTGTTGGCTGAGACGGCCGGCGTGCGTCTGTTGATCGCCGGTGTTCTTATCCTCGGCGGGATATCGATCGCCATTTTGGGACGTTCCAGCTACCGGAAATTATGAGACACCACCTCGGCGTTGATGTCGATCAGCGGGACGAAGTGCAGGGCCTTGATCATTCCGCGTTCTTCGAAGATGCCCTTGATGATGAGGTAGTCGTTCTGGTTGATGACGGGCCGGTACCGGTCGAAGATGTCGGGCATCACGACGAAGTTCGAGTGGCCGGTCTCGTCTTCGAGGGTCATAAAGACGACGTTCTTTGCGGTCATCGGCCGCTGGCGGACGATCACCGCCCCGGCGACCGAAACGATGTCGCCCGCCCGAAGAGAGCGCGTATCAGCGGCCGCGAGGATACCCTTTCGGTCAAGCTCTTCGCGAAGGAACGCCATCGGGTGACGGCCGATCGAGATGCCCGTCTTCCTGAGGTCGGCATCGACGAGTTCGAGGCCTTCCATGCGGGTCAGGAAGGATGAAGGATGAGGGATGAAGGATGAAGTCGAAGAGGGATCTTCAGTTTCGAATTCCGCATTTTCGAAAAGCGGGCCGGCCGGGCGGATCGCAAGCTCCGACCGCCAGAGGGCCTCGCGGCGGTGCACTGTATTGTCGAAATTCAAGGCCCCCGCGATGCTCAGTGCGCGTATCTCGCGTTTGTTTATCTCGGGCACGCGGGCGATGAGGTCCTCGATGCTGACGTAGTCTCCGCACCGGCAACGCTGCGGCTCCGCCGCTCTATTTGCGGAAAAGCTGCGCTTTTCCGAAGCAGATAAAACATGATGTGCGGCTGTGCCGCCGTTTCCGGCAGGCGGCGGCGAAGCCGCGGAACGGGGATGACCGTCTTCGGTGAGGCAAGCCTCACCGCAAATAGAGCGGCATAGCCGCTTATGTTTATTGCGTTCTTCGACGATCTTGCGTCCGACCTCTTCCCGAAGGCCGCGGACGTATTTCAGGCCGACGCGGACAGAGAAAGAGCCCCGGTCGCCTCCCACCACCCCGTCAGCCGAAGCGGCCGCCACCCCTCCTCTGGCAGGAGGGGAGCTCCCGGTTCTGACATCACTCCGCATTTCAGAGCCCCGGTCGTCACCACCCCGGCCTAAAGGCCACCCCTCCTTAGACAAGGAGGGGAGTGTCGCTTCTTCGACCGTGAATTCATACTGCGACCGGTTGATGTCCAGCGGCAGGAAATGCAGGCCGTGGCGTTGGGCGTCCTTGACGAGCGTCGCCGCGGAGTAAAACCCGAGCGGGTAATTATTGAACATCGCCGCCATAAAGCACTCCCGGTAATGCAGGATGAAATAGGCCGAGGCGTAGGCGAGCAGGGCAAAGCTGAAGGCGTGCGATTCCGGAAAGCCGTAGTTCGCGAACGCCTTTACGTAATCGACGATCTTTTCCTGCACGTCCGGCGGGATGTTGTTGCGGGTCATTCCGTCGCGAAGGTTGCGGCTGATCTGCTCCATCTTGCGGTCGGGCCGCTTGAAGCCCATCGCGCGGCGGAGCTCCTCGGCCTCGGCACCGGAGAAGTTCGCGATGTCCATCGCCATTTTCAAAAGCTGTTCCTGAAACAGCGGGACGCCGAGCGTGCGTTCCAGTATCGGCTTGAGCGAGGGGTGCGGATAGGTCACCTCTTCCAGGCCCTGCCGGCGGTTTATGTATGCGTTGAGCATGTTGCCGACGACCGGGCCGGGCCGGATGATGGCGACCTGGACGACGATGTCATAGAACGTTCGCGGCTTCGATTTCGGCAAGAAGGCGATCTGTGCACGGCTCTCGACCTGGAACATCCCGACCGTGTCGCCCCGCTGGAGTGCGTCGTAAACCGTCGGATCGTCCTGCGGTATGCGGTAAAGATCGAGGTCGCGGCCGTGATGTTCCTTTATCAGGGCTATGCTGTCGCGCAGCACCGCCATCATCCCAAGGCCGAGCAGGTCCACCTTTACGATCTTCAGTTTTTCGCAGTCGTCCTTGTCCCATTGGATGATGCTTCGGCCTTCCATCGAGGCGGGCTCGATCGGGACGATGCCGTCCAGCCGCCCCAGGCTTATGACCATCCCGCCCGAATGCTGGCCCAGGTGACGCGGGAAATCGAGGATCCGCGTGTACAGCTCGGCAAACTTTTTGAGCCTGATATCGCTGCCCGGATCGAGCCCTAATTCCTTGAGGTGGCGCTTCATTTCCTCGCCCTCGAAGGTCTCGTACTGGGCGTTCAGCTTCGACATCTTGCCGAGCATCTCCGCGTCGAAGCCAAACGTCTTGCCCACCTCGCGAAGGGCCGACCGGCCGCGGTAGGTGATGACGTTGGCCGTCATGCCCGCACCCCGCTCGCCGTATTTCTGATAGACGTGCTGGATCACCTTTTCGCGGTCGTCGCCCGAGGGCAGGTCGATATCGATGTCGGGATACTGCTCGTATTTTTCCGAAAGGAAACGTTCGAACAGAAGCTTGTGCTCGATGGGATCGACGGCCGTGATCCCGAGCGCGTAGCAGACGACGGAGTTCGCCGCCGACCCGCGTCCCTGCGACAGGATGCCCTCGCGTTTGCAGAAGTCGGAGATGTCGCTGACCACAAGGAAATAGCCGGCCAGCTTCTTCATCTCGATCACGGCGAATTCGCGGTCGAGGCGGGCGGCGATCTGGAACCTGACGTTCTTTCCGCTGTCGCGATAACGTTCCAGGGCCCGCTCGCGCGCCTTTTGCCGCAGCACCGACATCATCGTCTCGCCCGCCGGCACGGGATAATCGGGAAACGTGTAGGAAAGCTCTTCCATCGCGAATTCGACCCGCGAGGCTATCTCTTTGGTGATCCCGACGGCCTCCGGATAATCGTCGAAAACCGCAAGCATCTGCTTCTCCGATCTGATCTCGCGTTCGCAGTTCTCCGAGAGCAGCTTTCCGGCCTCATAGATCGTGCAGTGGTTCTTGATGCAGGTGAAAACATCGAAAAGCTCGCGGTCGTCCTGCGAGGCGTAATAGGGGCCATTGGAAGCGAAATAAGGAATGTGCAGCTTGTGAGCGAGTGCCAGCAGCGACTGGTTCAGGTCCTCTTCATGGCGGAGGTGATGCCGCTGAAGCTCGACGTACAGCTCGTCGCCGAAGACGTATTTCAGCCACGCCATGTCGGCCTGCCCGCGGCCGTTCTTTATGCTGTTGTGCATAAAGCCGTCGGCCCCGCCGGTAAAACAGAGCAGGCCGGCCGAGTGTTCCTCGATGTCGTCTCGGGTGGCGAAATGCTCGCCCTTTTTATGACGCAGCTTTACGGTCGTGATCAGCCTGGCCAGGTTCTGATAGCCCCTGAGGTCCATCGGAACAAGCGGGAGAAGGCTGCCGTCGTCCATCGTGATCTCGGCCCCGATGATCGGCTTGATGCCGCGTTCGCGTGCCTCGAAGTGGAACCGCACGGCCCCGGCCAGCGTGTCGCGGTCAAGCAGTGCGGCACCCGCCAGGCCGAGCTCGGCCGCCCGGGCAGCCATCGTCTCAGGCTGCGAGCCCGAGGACAGGAAACTGAACGCCGATCGTGTGTGAAGCTCGAAAAACATGAGAAAAAGGCAAAAGGCAAAAGGCAAAAAGCAAAAGGCAGAAGTAAAAGGCAAAAGGCAGAAGGCAGAAGGCAGAAGTTGGACGCCAGTCACATTTTTTACTTTTTAATTTTTACTTTTGCCTTTTTCAATCGTATTCCCCGATCAGGAACCATTCGGCCCCGATCTTTCCCAGGCGGTAGATGCCGCCGCCCTCCATCTCGACGTCCCATTCGCGGGTCTTCCAACCCTGCTCCCACCATTTCGAATCGGCCTTCCAAACGCCGCTGTACTCGGTGACGTGGCCGCTGAAAAGCCTCGTCCTGATATAGACAAGCCGACCCTCGCGGACGAGCACTTCGGCCGAGAGCGGAGGCCGAAAGTAGCTGAATGCGATGACCGGCCGCTCCGTCTGTTCCCGCGAGCTTTCGCGGCCCTCGGGCAATGCGCCCGCGTCGAGCTTGAACGGTTCCGAAAGCCGTTCGTTCAGCATCACGGGAACTCCGACATTCTCGTCGCCCGCCAGCTTCTTCAGTTTCCCGACCGTCAGCAGCAGGCTCTCCGGCTCCGGCCGCGAGACCGCATAAAGCCCACGCTGCGACGTCCGCGGTTTGGTGAAATGGGCGGTGACCTTTAATGCCAGGATGCCGTCCTGCGGCGGGTCGAACGAGATGCGCAGGTTGATCAGCTTCAGCCAGAACGAGCGGTCCAGCGTCGGGAAAGACGCCTTGATCTCATATGCCTTCCTGGTGCGGTCGCTCAGGCGAAAGGCGATGTCGATGTGTTCGGTGCTGAACCCGCTGTGTGCCGTCCGGCCGAACAAGCCCTCCAATCCGTGGTTGATAAGAAAGATGAGCTGTTCGAAATCTTCGACCGGAAAGTCGAGGTTGTGCGACCACGAAACACGGTTCTCCCTGATGTTCGGCGTCAGCGGCCGGCGGTCTTCCTGCCGGATGCTTTTTATTACCTGCTCGAATTCGCGGCCGTAGCGTGCGATCAGTTCATCACGCGGAACGCGGAGCAGGGCTTCGATGTCGTGAAGGCCGAGCTCGCCGAAGACGCCAAGGGTGTCGGCGTCGATCGGCAGCCCGGAAAGCGGCAGTTGAGCGAACCTGTCGGCCTCCTCGACGGCGTTCCCGCCGCCCTCACGGGCCAGCAGGGCCGCCGCGGCCGCCGTTTCGGCCACCGCCACGCTGCCCCGAAGCGTTTGTTTTGCCAATTCTTCTTCCACTTTCTTTGCTATCACGGCCGGCTTGCCGATCAGGCGCTCAAGCCCGCTCACGTCGAAAACCACGCCGTCCTCCAGCGTCCGTATCGAATACGAGAACTGCCCGGCGACCGAAAGCAGCGCATCTCCCCGCTCGGCGGCGTCGGGCGAGATCACACAGGCGTACAACCTAGACATCGCTGTAATCGGCCTCGATCCGTGCCGGCAGCGGGCCGGCCATAAGCTGCTTGCGCGAATGAAGGCTGACGGCCAGTTCGCGGAGCAGTTTGAATTTGCCGCTGCCCGACCATCGTGCCCGCGTCCGCGACGATACAAGGGCCTGCTGGGACGCCGAACCCGTCACGGCTTCGCGTGCCGTCACCAGAAGCAGCGTCGGTGTTTGTTTGATACGGTTGCGATAGCGGTACCAATAGGTGCGGGGGACCATCCTGAGTTTTTTCGACGGCAGCCCGCTCAGGTCCATCCACACCGCCCCGAAACCCTTTGCCTGCAGCAGATGGTCGGCGGCCATGAACGCCTTTTCGATCTCGCCGCCGCAGCGGACCCACAGCAGGCCCTCAAGCCTGACGCCCGACAGCACCGCCGAACGGGCATCGAACCCGCCGCACGGATCGACCACGGCACATATCTCGCCCGCCGCGGTCAGTTTTGCGAGCAGGGAAAGCGACAGGCTCGTTTTGCCCGAACTCGGGCCGCCCGCCACCTCGATGATGCTCCCCCTCGGAAAACTCAGGCCGAAGGGCTCGAGCAGCACCTCTTCATTGAACCGCTGCTCTTCCCTGAGGAGAGAGGTACTCTTTACCAGACTTAAATGTGCCATTCCGTCGATCCTGTTAAATGTACCGGTATTAAGAATATATTGCACAGATGAAACGTTGTCAAACTTTTGGTAAGTGGGCAATTTGAATTCTTCCAGGTGTGCGAAGCACAAATTTATCTCTTTAGATATACGTGAAGCCGCAGGCGGAGGGCATAGTGACGTCAGAAGATCTCAACCGAGCGTATGTGACAAGCGAAACGTCTCGCCTGTTTCACAGGCTTCGATTGGAAGGGGTTTGCGGCCATGGCGGGAAGAGGTTTCAAAAAGGAAAGGAGTCGGCCGTAAAGGCGCGCTTCAAGACAGGACCGGTGCAGGGGGATGGCCATTGATCTGTGGATCCGCAAGTGCGATCTCGGCGATGAACGAGTAACCGCGAAACAGGGGGCGGACCTCGACCGAGGCCACATTTTCACGGGCCTCCAACGACTTCAGGAAGGGGATCAGCTCGTCCCAGCGACTCACTCCAAACCTGTTCAGCCACCACCAAAGAGCACGGCCGCAAGTTCGCGGCAAGCCTCCGAGGTCGAAAAAATCGACGATATAGAGCCGGCCGCCGGCCCGGAGATTCGCGATCGCATTTTCAAGCGACTCCCGCCACGGAGGGATCATCGAAATCGAAAACGAGAAGAAGATGCGATCAAAGGGCTGATCGAGACCAAACGTACCCTCGTGCGTGAAGGTGTCGGCGAGTGCGGTCGTGACCTCGACGTTTGTCAGACCCGCCGGATCGATCTTTGCCCGGGCGGTCGCGAGCATGGCCGATGATGCGTCAAGACCGTAAAAGCTCGCATCCCGATGCCGGCGGGCGAGTTTGATGATATTGCGGGCCGTTCCGCAACCGGCTTCGAGCACGCGTTCGCCCGGCCGGACCGCCATCTGATCAAGGAGTTCGTCACGGCCAAGCAGGTAATAGCGACGGGAAAGATCGTAGAAGTGCCGCTGGAGGCGGTACATCCGATCCATTTTTTTGAACGCGTCTTCCGTCTCGGTCATTTCCGGATGTAGAGGTGAAAGCCCCCGTAGATCGAGGCGCGATCGAGCGGGAACAGTTCTTTCGACCGTTCGGCCTCATAGTGAAACTCGTTCATGATCTCCGGCGGCAAGTTTCGTTCGAGGGGGGAATCCGCCGCCGCCGTCCGGAAGATGATCCGGGCACCCGATCCTGTCTTTTCGGCGATCGCCGACCACAGGCTGGTCAACTGCTCAGCGTTCATCCAGTCCTGGGCGTCAAGCAGCACGAAGCGATCGAACGCTCCCTCAGGTTCGTTTGAGATCACATCGGTGACGGAGGCGATCGATGTGGAAAGCCGGCCGATCCGAGCCTTCAAAAGCTCGTAGTTCTCTTCCTTCAAATAATCCGGAACCGCGAGCCGATCTTCGGCGTCGTATCGGCGGGCGAACGCCTGCCAGGCAAAATAGTTTTCGGTGATCGGCGACCCGCATGCAAGGCGGCGGACGCGCTCGCGAAAAATATCAATAACGGTCGCCCCATCCGTCAGTTCAGCCTTCAGCTCGTCGAATTGCTGGGGCGGGATCCCGAGGCCGAACACCGTAACAGGGAGCTTTCCGATCGCACGAACGAGCAGCGTGTCAAAGAAGGGATCGATCTGTTCCTTGAATACCGCCTCTTGTTCGGCGGGCGTCTTCGCATCGAGGATCCGGCCCGGGTCCAGACCCGAAAGATGGGAAACCCGGTGGAAGAACCGAAGAAAATATCCGTTGCGGGAATGATCGTAGAGCCCGCCGTTCGAAAAATAGCTTATCCGGTCGCCGAAGAGCAGGCTGCCGAGTATTGTATTCCCGCCCCAGAATTCGCGGGCATCCTTATTCAGGTGGGGGCGGATGTATCTAAGATAATGTGAGCCGGCATTTCGCGAACGGCCAAGGCCGAATAGCTCGAAGAAATCCTCATAGCCCGGCAGATGGCGCACCGCAGCGATCTTAAGGTCGAGAAGGTAGATGTGGCAGCGATTCAGGTCAACCGCGGTGACCGATTCAGGGTCCGCCAGAAGATAGTTCAGAGCATTGCAGCCGCCCGAGGAGATCGTGAGCACTCGTGACGATCCGTCAATCTCAAGTGCCGCCAGGTCGACCCGCGGGTCTTCCCAGATCTGGTTATAAATAAAGCCTTCGAACCAGATCGAAAATAGCTTTTGCAGCATGCCTCGCCTGGTCGCAAGGCTGTCGCTCTGAACGGCTGAACTCAGTTCACTCACTTTCATCGGAATTTCCATTGACGCTGCAACGCGTCGCGGCGGCGATGGACGGGCCTGAGTTTCGAGCGGCTGGGTTTAAGTTTTCCATTTGGCTACTCATTCGCCATGACCTCGACCGGATCGATCACGGAAGCGGACCACGCAGGATATAGCGCTCCGATCAGGCTCCCGGCGACGGCGATCAGGACCGCTGCGGCGATCCAGCCCGGGCTGAACTCGAATGCAAGCTCGAACGCCCGGCCGATACCCACCGAGGCCGCGTAAGCCGCGATCAGGCCCACGATCACACCGAGTATGCCGATCAAAAGAGCTTCGCTTTCGATCGTCCCGACAATGTATCCCTTTGACGCTCCAAGCGATTTCAGGATCCCGATCTCTTTTCGCCGTTCGGTGACGGTTGTGTACATAGAAAGAAGTACGAAGATCGTGCTGACGAAAGCCCCTAGGCCGATCAGGATGCGAAGGAAGGTCGCGAGACCGGGAACGCGGTTCTGTGCGTCGATGATCCAGTCCGAGGTCAGCGTCACCGTGTTGCCGGGCAATTCGCGGTCGATCGCCGCGGCCACCGTACGGGCATCCGCTCCGTCGTCGAGCTTAACAAGAATATAAGTGCAGCGGTTTGTCTCGAGCGCTTCCTGCATCGCGGCGAGCGACATCTTGATCCGTGACCCGGACGGCGGCGAAAACACACCGACCACGGTATAGCTCTTTCCGCCGAACAGCTCTAACTTCTCGCCGAGCCGGACGTTGTCGTCACGCATCTGCCTTTCGTCGAGGATGACCTCATCATTGGCGGCGGGAGCACGGCCGGCAACCAGAACCATGTCGTTCATCTCGGCGAACGGTTCCCAATCGACCCCGTCGAGCTGCTGGAACCCGAAGCGGCCTTTCGGGCTAGGCGTGATGTATTTGATCACGGGGAGGGCCGAACGGACGCCCTCGATCTCCTCGATCCGGCCGGCATACGCCGTGCTGAGCGGGGTCGCCGCACTTGTCGGCTCCATCGCACCGGGCCGGGTGAAGATGATCTCGGCCTTCCAATTCGCCGCCCGCTTCGACATCTCTTCGGTCATCCCGCGGGCAAGCCCGGTAAAGAGCACGATCAGGACGACGCCGAGTGCGACGCCGATCACGCTGATAAGCGTCCTGAAGGGCCGTACCCTTAAGTTTGCGATCACTAGCTCGAGCATTTGGTCTCAAGTGCTGGAACCGGGCTGGTCCGAACGGCCGCGCAGATCGATCATAGCTCGACGCGGTTCAATTCGGACCCTGCCAGATCCTTATTTAACAACTCCGTAACGAAATCAAAATCTTTTATCTCGTTCGCGTCCACATACAGCTCCCGCCGTTCATGAAAATCAGCGAAGATCTTGTCATAGGCGGCGAAAAGGCGGTCGGTCGACGCCTCGCGGGTGTTCGCACGTGCAGTTTCGAGAGCTTTCGCGACCTTCGCGGCCCTGACGGCGTCGTTATCGATCACCTCCCGCACCGCCCGGGCGAACTCAGCACCCGTCGGTTCGACCAGCCAGGCATTCTCGTTAGATGCGTACGACAGTATCCCGCCGGAATTCGGGGCGACCGTCGGGACGCCGGACGCCATCGCTTCAAGAGGGGCGATACCGAACGGCTCCTTCGGATTCGGATGGACGAAAACATCGCAATTCGCGTAATGGTCGGCCAACGAATCTTTGTCCAGATGGCCGAGCAGGACGATCTTTCCCGGGAAATGCTTTTCGGCCTGGGACTTGAGCCAATCCTCGAGCGGCCCCGCACCAGCCGCCAATAAACGAAAATCGCGATCCCTGTCCTGCGAAAGCAGTTTCATCATCTCGACCAAAAGGCCGATGTTCTTTTC
Organism: Chloracidobacterium sp.; assembly: GCA_016716365.1. Taxonomy (GTDB): domain Bacteria; phylum Acidobacteriota; class Blastocatellia; order Pyrinomonadales; family Pyrinomonadaceae; genus OLB17. The sequence continues at coordinate 61,211 of JADJWM010000016.1, forward strand.
CGGCGAAAGACGGCCCGCGTACAAGAGCGCGATCGAATCATCGGGGATCCCGGCCGCTTGCCGGATACGGGCCCGTGTCTCGGCGGACGACCGCTCGGGCGAGAAGTGGGCGGCATTGACGCCTCGGGGACAGACGAAGATCCGTTCGGCGATCGGGACCCGCGGGGCCTTGAAGGTGCGCCAGCACCAGTTCAGCACCGCCCTGCTCCGTCTTCGGTTCGAGTCCGGCGACGCCGCCAGGTAAAACTCCTCGGCCGTATATGTGGAATTGGCGATATGAAAATCGAAGCTCGGGAGCGTGTAGTTGCCGATCACACGGCGGGCAAGCCACTTTCCCATCCGGCCTTCCGATAGGAATGAAGCGATATTGTCGTCCATTCGTTCGCACGAAAAATGTACGAGGATCGGCCGGCCGATCCTCTTGAATCTATTCGTACGGACCATCGCGCCGATCATGCTCAAAGTGTATTTGTCCGTGACCTCTATCAGGTCCGGCCGTTCCTCGAGGAGGATCTCGCGGATCACCGAATCCCTGGTCATGTATTGCCACGGCATCATGATGCGGTAGCGTTTATCGAAGATCGGCGAATATCTTGCGGGCACGAAGTGGATCCTGGCGAACGGGTTCACCTCTTCCACGCTTCGGGTTTCGCCCGGAACTACCAGAATGACCGGCCGCTCATGCCGTTCGGCAGCGGCCATCAGGTTGTTGAAGCTTGTGCTGATGCCGCCCGAATTACGGTGGTAATAATTGGTTATATGAAGTGATTTAAGTTGGGGCCGGCTCACTTTTTCTATCTATGGCGATGTATCCTTTCGTACACGATCGACGAAACCAGGACAAGCAGCAAAAGCGCGGCCATTCCGTCGATCCCCCAATACTTGAGCAACGCGATCTCCTGTCCATTGTTATATGTCCAGGACGGTTTGTTCGTCAGCGCCCACATCAAAATCTGGGCGAATCCGCCGAACGCCGCCAGCGAGATCAGTGCGGCGGCGTAGGCCCCCCGCCGCAGCATCGCCGAGATCTCGTTCGGGATAAAGGCGATGAAATGGAAGACCACCATCGGGAGCCTTGAAATATCGCTCATTAGCGTCTTGCTTTCCGACTCACCGACGATCATCACTCCCCGCCGCATCGCAAAAAGCGTGAAGAGGGCCGAGATGATCGAGACGGAGACCGACCGCAGGATGGCCTCGTCCGTCCGGGCGCTCGTCCCTGTCAGGTAGCCGAAGCCGGCCTGAAGAAGGAACTCAAGCAGATGGCTGACGAGCGGGACGATCATCAGAAGGGAGAAGAGGGCCTTCCACGGCGGTTCGACCCGCCGGAACGTCTGTACCATCGCCCCGCTGATGCCGGCGAAAAAGAAGCGAAAGATGAACTGGATAGTGGCGGCCCCGATCGCAAGGCGCAGGGATTCTTTGCCGATCAGATAAGTGGCCAGAAAGATGGGTGCACGGAGGATGCCGCTTAGTATGGCGCCCTTGTAGTTCCAATACTTGATAAAAAGAGAGGGGTCGCGAGCCAAGCCCAGCCAGGCTTCCGAAATAGTGTGTGCCGGGGCAGGGGCCGGCCGCGGGTTTTCGTCAAGGACCATCTCTTTCATATCCGACCCTGCGACGCCGACGAGGCATTCCTCGCCGCATTTCGCCTGAGCTCGGCGATCCTGATCGACTCCCTATAGGCGGCATAGACACCCTCAAAGATGGAGTTCCAGGACTTGGACATCGCCGATTCACGTGCCCTTGACCTCATAGTGCCGAGTTTATCAGCGTCACTCATTAGCAAGGAGGTGAACTGAACAAACTCGTCGATGTTCCTCGCAACGAAACCGCTATCATCGTGCTCGATCAGATACTTAGGGCCGCCCTTGTCCGAGACGATCGGCACAACGCCGGAGGCTGCGGCCTCCTGGGCAACATTCCCAAAGGCGTCGGTCTCCGACGGGAAGAGGAAAATATCCATGTTCGCGTAAGCCTCGGACAGCTTTTCGCCCTCGAGGAATCCCGTGAACCGCGCATTCTTCAGGTTCCGCTCCAGGTGATCTCGTTCCGATCCTTCGCCTACGACGAGGAACTCAAAGTTCGTGAAACCCTGCGCGATCAGTTGTTTCTCGATCTCGACCAATGCCCGGACGTTCTTTTCGGCCCTGAGCCGGCCGACCGAGCCGAGCCGTATCTTGCCGTCGGAAACGGTACGGTATTTCGGCGAGAAACGTTCCGGATCAACGCCGCGGCCCATCAGGAACGAAGATCGCTCGGTGCCTTTGCCGAGAAGGTCTACAAGCTCCTGGTTCGGTGCCAGCACGACCTTGGGCATCTTGTAGTAAAGCACGGCCCCGCTCAGGATCTTATCCTCGGCAAAGCCTACGATCCCGGACCGGATCTTTTGGGGCATGAATCGAAACAGTTTGTTCAGCCGCTGGGCGGCGAACTCGTGGACGTTCGTGTGCCAGGAGCCGACGAGCGGGATCTGGAGCTTCCAGGCTATATAGGCCCCGACGATGCTCACGTCGTTCGGGCCGGTGATATGAATGACGTCCGGTTCGAATTTCAGGAGCTCGTCGAGAACAAGCTTTGTATGACGCTGGAAAAGCGGATCGTAGGCTAGTTCTTCGTCGAGCGGGAAAGATATCGGCGAGCGCTTTAGCGAATAATGGATAACCGAGCCGTTTTCCGTCCGTTCGGTCTTACGGCCGGCATGAAATACGAGAAAGGGGAGGCCGTTATCACGAGCATAGTCGGCCAGCCGCTTGCACGTCATCGCTGCCCCATTCACCTCAAGGTATGAATCGGGGAAAAAAGCAATTCGTAGGTCCTTGTTCACTTAAAGTACGAGAATATTTAAGAAGTACGAAAAAATAAAAGGCGGGTCGTCCCGCCCCTCGAAAACCAAAGATTGAGATCGTGCTGAGGCCAAACCCGAAGGCTTCGCGCGTTCGTTACGACGCGGCTTCAGACGAAAGGTCCGATCTGACCTCGTCCACGGCCGTCGATCCGACAACCATGTCTGCCAGGCTTTTCGGCACACGGTCCTTTCGCTTGCGGGCCAAACTGAAAACCGGGCGCATGCCCGGGCTGCCAAGAAAGCCGAGCGTCCAGATAGCGGCTCGAAGCCAGCGCGGACCGCCCAAACGCCATCCGTGGGATGCGAGCGAGCAGAGCCCTTTCTCGTCGCCGATGTCAAAATATACACGTTCAAACCACTTCTGCCGGCCGTCGCGAAAATCGGGGTAATGCTTGAGGATCTCCGAGAAGGACTGCATCTGTCTTGAATGAAGAGGATACCGGTATTCCGGCATCATGACGATCTCGCTTCGCTTGCCGACGCGGATCTCGTCGACAAACTCCTCGAAGGTCCCGGAATTGGTGAGGTTGATCACCGTGTTCGGCTTGCAGCCGTGCCGATCGCCGCCGGTGGCAAGTGGCATCCCGATGGATTCCGCCAATTCGATGACCCTCTTGTTCTCAGACCATGCCCGAAAGCCGTTGACCTCAAAAGCGTGGATCCAGTGTCCGTGACGTCGAATGAACTCATGCAGAAGGGCCTCATGACGTTCGGCTCCGACGAGCTCAATATCCCAGATCGGGTGATTGAGGATCACCAGAACGCCCGGCAGTTCGTTAAGCATCGCGAACATCTCGGTAAGCTTCTCGTCCGTGGGATCCTCGCCAAAGGTATAATCGAGAAGTGTCTTGGTCAGATCTACAGCCCTGTCCTTTGGCAGATTGTGAACGCCGACATGGAAGTAGCCATAGTCGAAAGGCACGGTCCACTCCAGCGATATCGGCGCCCGGTGGTTTTCCTCGTTTTGGTTCACTTCGATGCAGGCATCGATACTGTCGTGGTCGGTTACGGAGACGATCGCATCCAGGCCGGCCGTGTTGATCTGATCTCGCTCGATATCGTAAACGTTTTGGCCCGAAAGCGGCGGAGACCAATAAGCTGTCGAAAAATCGATCCCGCGGCCTTCCTTTTCCTTATATTTGTCTCGCTCCTTTCTCCAAAAATAGGAGATGATCGGCATCCGATCGGCATAGTGCGGAAGAAAATCAAGCATTTCCTTCGAATGCTCGGTATGGCAATGCATGGAGACGCCCGTCTTTGCTTTTGACGAGAGGTCTTCCGCCTTCGATGCGATGTGATATCGGTTCCGCTTTCGGTTCATTGCACACTCCCGGGAGCCGGCTTACTAAACCCTATAACCTAGCAAATCGAGGTCAATAAGTAAATTCAACATCGGCCGCTCGACGGGGCTGCGTGATCTTGCGGGTTTGCTCCAATGCCAGCGGGCCCGGCGACCGCGGCTGCGGTACGGCAGATTTGACGGAAAATTGTTGACCGCGGTTGTCACAAATAAGCGTCTAACGGTGTATTAAGGTAGGAAAAGGCGAACAACGCACTATTATTTATTTAAGGAGATTATCTCAATGAATTGGATCTTCACATTGGTCTTTACCGGCCTGGCTGTTTCCTCCGGTTACGACGTTCACGAGCCGGCACGGACCCCTGCCGAACCTGCCGCACCCGCGGCCGTCAGGGTCCAGGACCCGGTCCAGGAAAGGATGCAGCAAACTTATCCTTTGAGCGCGAACGGACGCGTGAGCGTCTCTAACGTCAACGGATCCATCACGGTCGAAGCTTGGGACCGGAACGAGGTCCAACTAGAAGCGACGAAATCGGCTGAATCAAAGGAAGCTCTCGACCGGGTTGAGATAAAGATCGATTCCAGGGCCGACTCGTTCAGTGTCAAAACCGACTACGAGACGTGGCGGCGGGATCAGGGCTGGAAGAACATGGGTAACATAAAGGTCGAGTTCCGGCTTTCAGTGCCCAGGACGGCGATCCTTGATGAGATCGAGACGGTCAACGGTTCGGTGAACGTATCTAACTTTACGAGATCGACCAAGGTGTCGGCGGTCAACGGGGACGTGACGGCGACGGACCTTCGTGGAGCCGCAAACCTCTCGACGGTCAACGGTGCGGTCAAAGCGGATTTCTCGAGTCTTGAACCCGGGTCGAAGATCTCCTTGAACACGGTCAACGGAAGCGCCGAACTTCGGATACCGTCTGACGCCAATGCGACGATCAAAGCCGATTCGCTCAACGGTAATATCACCAACGATTTTGGCCTTTCGGTCCGAAAGGGCAGGTTCGTCGGCCGCGACATGCATGGCCGCGTCGGCACCGGCGACGTTCAGATCCGATTGGGCAGCGTGAACGGTCCGCTCTCCGTTCTCCGGAAGAACGACGGCCGGCCCGTGAACCCGGCGACCGACCTTCTTCCGCAAAAGGGCGACAACGACGATAACGACGATAACGACGACTGGGACCTGGACATCTCCTCGCGTGTCGATAACGAAAAGCTGAACAAGGATATTGGAGCGGCCGTCACGGCTTCGAATCGTGCCGCCGCCGAGGGCTTGAAAATAGCCCAGAGTGAACTGGTCAAGATCGCACCGGAGATCGACAAGATCCGGATCGACAGCCTTAAAGGCATCGAAAAGCTGGATAAGGAACTTATCAAGGTTGATAAGGAAAAGATCAAGAAAGTCGTTGAAGAGAGCATGAAAGAGCAGAAAGAGATGCTCGAACGGATCCGGAAGATCCGATGGTCGAGCGGAAACATGCTCATGGATAAGAAGTCAAATGCTTTCACCGTTAAGGGCATTCCAAGTGTGGATGTCGAAGCCAAAGGTGCGTCGGTACGCGTAAGGGGCTGGGCACGGCCGGATGTAAAGTATGTCCTGACCGAGAGCACCGCTTCGCGCAATCGAACTCCCATCGACGTCGCCGAATCGGTGAACGGTGATTCCGTGGCCCTGAAGGTACTCAATAATGAGAGAGCGTCGCGCGACATGTTCTTTCTCGGCAATACCGACTCGGTACGGATCGAGGTCTTTGTGCCCCACAGATCGAACCTGAAGATCCGTTCGAACGGTGAGATCCGCCTGGAAGAGATAAAGGGCGAGATCGATCTGACCGGCGTCGATGAAAGCATCGACGTCCGCGACGTCGAAGGCAAGCTGAAATTGACGGCGATGGACGGTTTTGTCCGGGTTATCGGCTTCAACGGTGAATTGGAGACCCAGACGGTTGACGGCGATGTGTTTATAGAGGGCAAGTTTTCGAAGCTGACGGGAAAGACCGAAAATGGCGCTTTTGTCGTGACCGTGCCGGACACGATCAGTGCCGACGTCTTCTCCAACGCTGACGTGATCGCAACAGAAGATCTCGCCGATCCCGAAAGGCTGGGCGACGGCCAGTGGCGTTTCGGTTCGGGCGGGCCGAAGTTCGATCTGAACGTAGGCGACGGTTCGGTCCTGTTCCGCGGGGCCGCGGCTCTTGCCGACACTAAATAAATAGGTAGAGCTCCGGCGATTTGCCGGCCGCTTTGTTGAAACTTTCTGACCCGACAGCCGTTTTAGTCAATGGTTCGGGTCAAAAGGTCAGGTTCAAATTCGGTAAGCTGCCGCATCCGGTCTTTTTTACCGGCGGCAATCCGGAGCCTGTTCAGTCCCAGTGGCGGTGTTTTGTGGACTACTTAAATTCATACTTCCGTTCTATCTGCTCACCCGCCAGGCCAACAATTTATTCGTTATCTAATTCTTATTCGCGATCGGCGAAGTACAGCAGATCGCATCGCTGAAATTTATTTATTCCGGGCCGGCCTATGGAATTCTTGGCCGAACCCACAGGTGCAGTCATGAAAAAAGCACTGATCCTATTTGTCTTTCTATTAATTCCGATCAACGCTCTGTCTCAGCCGGATACCAAGGAAGCCGTGGCCGTAAAAAAGAACGGCGGATCGGGTGACGTGGTCGAGATGACCAAGGTCCCCAAAAAGGCGGGGCCTGAGGTTCCGGCCGAAAAATTGCGTCCGCAGGTTGTGCCGCTGATCGGTTCGGCAATAGCCATCGACGGCCGGCCGGATGAGGAGGCCTGGAAGACGGCGGTCGTCCTCAAAGATTTCTACCAAACATATCCGGGGGACAATACAGAGCCCTCGAAACCCACGGAAGTCCTTCTGATGTACGACGAAAAGCACCTGTACATCGCATTCAAATGCTGGGACGAAAAGGACAAGGTCCGTGCCACGGTGGCCCGCCGCGATAACGTCTTTGGCGAGGATAACGTTCGGGTCTGGCTCGACACCTATAATGATCAGAGACGGGCTTACGTGCTAGGATTCAATCCCCTCGGCATTCAGCAGGACGGTATGTACACCGAAGGTTCGGGTGCCGATTTTTCGGTTGATATCGAGATGACCTCGAAAGGCGTCATCGAAGATTGGGGATGGTCGGTGGAGGTTCAGATCCCTTTTAAATCGCTTCGATATTCGGCCGGAAAAGGAAAGTTGTGGGGTTTTAACGCGGCCCGGAACATCGACCGATTCAACGACGAATTCGACCAATGGCTGCCCGACGACCGAAACGTTTCAGGTTTCCTGGTCAAGCATGGAAAGATCACGGGGCTCGACGAGATAAAATACGAACGAACATTAGAGATAGTGCCGAGCATCACCGTCAGCCAGACCGGCCGCCGCACCCGCGTCTTCCCGACAACACCGCAGAATCCCGACCGGTTCGTCAACGGCCCGGTTGAGCAAGACATCGGATTCACGGTCAAATATACGCTTTCGCCGAACATCACCCTGGATGCGGCGTACAATCCGGATTTCGCCGAGATCGAGGCCGACGCACCAGTCGTCACGGCCAATCAGCGATTTCCCATATTCTTCCAGGAGAAACGTCCGTTCTTTCTAGAAGGTGCCGAGATCTTCAGCTCGCCGCTCAGGATCTTTAATTCGAGGGCGATCGTGGATCCGGATTTCGCGGCCAAACTGACGGGAAAGATCGGACGCACGTCTTTCGGCTTTCTCGCCGCTTCGGACAAGGCACCCGGCAATTACAGCGAAGACGAACGGAATAATATTAATCTTCAGCCTCGGATCAGCGAATTCCTCGACCGCAATGCGTCATTCGCGGTTCTGCGGGTCAAGCGCGACGTCGGCAAAGAGAACCAGCTGGGGTTTTTTGCAACATACCGGGATTTTCCCGAACAAAAGAATATGGTCGCCGCCATCGACGGCCGGTTCAAACTAACCCCTCGGATGACGTCATCGTTTCAGCTTGCGGCCACAAACTCAAGGCGGTGCTTCTTCGACCCGGTGTTCGAGCCGACTTTGAATGTTACCCAGGCGCAGCGTAACCGCGAACTATGCGGCACGGGCACTTTCGATCCGATCGTCAATCAGACCGACCCGAACTCGCTTAACGGCCTATCCAGCACTTACAACCGCTACCGGACCGGAAACGGGATCGGTTATTACGCGAATCTGGATTACACGACCGACCGCCATGGCTTCTTTGCCGAGGTGGGCGGGCAGAGCACGGATTATCGAACGGATGCGGGTTTTACGCGGCGGACGAATACGAACTTCGGTTTCTTCTATAACCGTTTCAGCACAAAGTCGAACCCGAAAGCAAAGATCATCCGAGCCAGTTGGGGCCAGTTCACAGGCATCAACTATGACTGGCAGGGCCGTATCCAAAGAAACAATTACGGGACGAATTTTGAACTGAGCCTCGCGAAGAGTATGTTCGTGTTCTTTGAGACCGGAACCTTCTTCGAGAGGATCTACGAAGAGGAATTCGGGTTGAAGCGGACACCGACCCGGCCGCAGGGCACCTTTTTCGGTGAGCCAACGCGGTCCACCTGGGTGCAGTATGCGTCAGCCAATCTGAACCAGAATCTTAATAAGCAGTTCAATTACGGCTTTTTCGTCGGCATGATGAGAAACGCCTTTGACTTCTTTTATTTTGAGCCGAACGGGATGCAGAATCCCGGCCCGGGGTTCCAGTTCGACGCACAGGTCTGGTTCGGTTACCGGCCGATCGACGCGCTCCGCTTTTCGGGTACATATACGAAGGCTCGAATGGTCCGGAATGATAACAAGGTCCGTTCATTTGACTCGGACATTGTCAGCGTGAGTTCTACATACCAATTCACGCGGTTCATCTTTACCCGCGTGCGTGTCGATTACGACGGGACGAGTAAGAATACCGCCGGTCAGGTCCTCTTCGGTTGGAACCCGACGCCCGGAAAGGCTCTTTACGTCGGGTACAACGATAATTTCAACTACAGCGGGTTCAACCCGTATACGGGGCTGCGTGAACAGGGTTTTGAAAGAAATTCGCGGACGTTCTTTATCCGCATGTCTTACCTGTTCCGGAAAAGCCTCTAAAGTTTCTTGTTCCTCCTCCTGAGGGAAACTGGGCAGCGGGTCGCGGGGATCCGCTGCCGTTTTTGCGTTCTTTAAGCTAATGCATAAAATCACTTGTAATTTCTTAAGCAGTTGTGTATAAATAATGCCGGCATACGTATTTCTCCCGTCGCAATCCATACCTCAAAGGAGAATTCAAGATGATAATCCGAAGAATAATGGCGGTCTCGCTTAGTCTTTTGCTGGCCCTCGTATCATTTGCGGCACTGCCGACCGCTGCCTACGGCCAGGATTCAAAGGTGGCCCTTCAGAGGGGTTACCGGACCGGGTATTCGGACGGCTACATGGCCGGATACCGCGATTCGCTCGACCGGGCCGCGAACGATTTTGCCCGCCATGCCGAATATGACAGGGCGGACAGGGCGTTCAGCAATGAATATGGTTCGCTGGATGATTACCGTGACGGTTACCGGCAGGGCTTCGAGACCGGCTATGGTGCCGGGTATGGGAAGCGCTCGTTCGAGGCGAAGATCCCCGACCAGCTCGGGCGCCGCGGCCTTGAGAATACGGCCGTGAATACGCCGCAGCGAGATGCCGGCGTCCCGACGCCCGAAACATCCGTTTCGGACAACGTGCCGATCCAGCCTACCGTTAGGCCGATCGAAACCACCGACCGCACATATTCCGAAAGCGACCGCACCGCCGCGACACCTATAACGCAGCCTTCGACGCCGGCTGCGGCGACGAGCCCCGGGAGCACCGTAAAAACGACCTTTACACCGGTCAGCGATGCGGTGATCATCATTCCCGCGGGCACCGAGCTGATCCTGGAGCTTCACGAGGAAATATCGACCGAGACGGCCCGCGAAGGCGACCGTTTTACGGCCCGGATCATCTCGCCGACCGAGATCTCGGGTGCCGCGATCGAAGGCCGCATCACCCGGATCACAAGGCCAGGGAGGATCAAACGCCGGTCCGAGATCCAGCTCTCCTTTAACCGCATCATTCTCACCCACGACCGCTGGAGCAATTTCGACGCACTGCTCGTTGAGGCTCTCCCGGCCAAGGGCGACAACGTAAAGCGGGTCGATAACGAGGGGCTGGCCCAGGGCGACCGGCCGTACAAAGGCGACCTGACCAAGATCGGCGCAGCGACCGGGACCGGCCTGACCGTCGGGGCGATCGCCGGCGGGCCCGTAGGGGCTGCCGTCGGGGCCGGCGTGGGGGCCGCTTTCGGGGTCGGGGCCGTCGTTGTCGAACGCGGCAAGCACATCAATCTTCGCAAATCCCAACAGCTTCGTGTCCGTACCTCTTACGAGACACAGATCAGGTAGCAGTTGCCCGCCGCAGGCAGCATTCTCGGCTGATTTAATAGAGAAGACCGGTCCGCAAAGCTCTTCGGCAATGGGCTTTGCGGGCCGGGGAGTTCGAATGCCGGCGGCATTTTGCAACTCTTATCCACACGGTCTTTCGGGCTTTTTTTGTCCTCCTTTGGGGCCCGACAATGATCATGTGGATATTTTTTGTTTTGAAGAAAAAAATGCCGAAAACCGCGCATCGAAAACCTATCAAAGCCCCCATTTCGCTTCCATTCGCGGATGTGTCAACACGATCCCAAAGAAGTTATCCACAACCGGTGCAATTTTCGTTAAGCATTTTAAGCACTCGCTTTAGATGTTTCCACAGGTGGTTGTGGAAAAACAGCCGATCGGGTCCGCATCATTCCCTGAAGGGGAAACGGATAATAGCCAGGGGTGGAACCCCTGGACAGGATGCCAAAACGAAAGCGACCCTGTAGGGGTCGGACAAGGACGCGTATGCTCGACCCCTTCAGGGTCGGGATCATTCTATTTGCCTAGACCCAGGGTTTCACCCTGGGCTAATTTCCGATGTCCCCTTCGGGGACGCCGCGGCTGCAGCGATCATGTTTTTCAGCTTCCCTCCTTACTAAGGAGGGGTGGATGCCCGCGTTCCTCAGCGGGCAGACGGGGTGGCTCTCGAATCGGGCTCCCCTCCTTACGAAGGAGGGGTGGATGCCCGCATTCCTCAGCGGGCAGACGGGGTGGTTCTCGAATCTGGCTCCCCTCCTTATGAAGGAGGGGTGGATGCCCGCGTTCCTCAGCGGGCAGACGGGGTGGTTCTCGGATCTGGCTCCCCTCCTTACAAAGGAGGGGTGGATGCCCGCGTTCCTCGGCGGGCAGACGGGGTGGTTCTCGAATCTGGCTCCCCTCCTTACGAAGGAGGGGTGGATGCCCGCGTTCCCCGGCGGGCAGACGGGGTGGTTCTCTCTTGGATTCGGTCTTGTCGAATGACGGACCGCCAAAATTCACCATTTACCATTCACCATTTACGTCTGCCTCATCTCTGCAACCCATATCTCAATGGTCGAGGTGAAGTAATGTGATTGACAATTGACCATTTACCGACGAGGATGTAATGGAAACTGTAATTAAAACGGATTCCCTAATCTTTAACATCTAATCGAACCCGCTCGATCAATGTTGTAGCCCGCTTGGAGGGCCGGTCCTTCGGACCTCGGAATGCTTTTCTGGTTCCATTATCGTAATCGAATTCGTCCTCGACCTGTGTAAATGTCGGATCAATAATCTCGCAGGAACCGGGCTTTCGAAGCCACCAGTGAGTAACACCGAGGCCAAAATTTCTTACATACGGTTCATAGCCCATACCCTTACCGAATAGATGGTACGCCGCCTCGGATGCGACGTAACAATGACCCTTTTCAGGAGGATCATCCGGTTTAATCAACTTTTGCCATTCTGAAGTTAGCAAATCTGGGGTAAGGTTTTGACGAACTGCAGCCAAAAGTCGAGCGTCTTTTTTACCGAGTTTGTTTACGCGAAACTTTGAATTGACCGGAGTGTTGTTCGAATGGCTTGCGGTCGGTTTTTTTCGGACTCGTCCGCCTTCCGGGTCAAGTTGCGGATCGACGGTGCCGTTCCAAAGGATTCCCGTACGAGGCACTTTGTAGTAATCGGATTCCTTATCAGGCTTTTTGGAGAATAAAGCTACCTGTTTTCCTGGCTTTAGGAATCGACCCTTAGCTCCTTTTAAGTAGTCCTCGAAGAGCTCCACGCACGTCCACTTACGGCCAAGCTTTTCGCAAACCTCGCCTGTAATGCAACTCCCCCCAAATGGGTCAATAACCTTGTCGCCCGGGTCCGTTAAAAATCTTACGAACATTTCCGGTAGCTCGCTCGGAAAGCGTGCCGGGTGTGGCGTAACTCCAATTTCCTTGCAATATCGAAGGTAATAACTATTACTCTCGGTGTGCGCTATTGGAATGAGATTTGGCGGAATCGCCGCTCCATTATCCTTCGAGAATTTTTCGCTAATATCATGTCCGGAGGGTCGACGCTTTGCTTTATACCCGTTCTTCAGCAGGTCTAACATACTATCGCTATACGGCTGCAAAATGCGTCGATTGTCGGCGCGAGGCCAAGGGGTGCGCGAAAGCCACCAAACACAGTTGACCGCGTCCTTAACACGAATGCGTCTGATGTTTACCCATTCTGCTGGCGTAGGAAGCTTTGAGGGGTTCCACCAGAAAAACTCCTGTGCGAGGTGAAAGCCGAATTCCTCGCAAAGCATTATAAGTAGTTTAAAGTGATATAGGCTTCGTGTTGCTTGGCCGGGTACCCAAGCGCCCCCAATGTCAATCACAAGACTACCGTTGGCTTTGAGAACTCTTTTGAATAGCGCTGCAAACGGTTTGAACCACTCCAAATACTCGTGGGCGTCAGCGTTCCCGTAATCCTTCTTTCTCACAAGCCCAAAAGGTGGGCTCGTCATAATGAGGTCGACGCTCTCATCGCTTACCTTCTCACCTAAATAGTCGAGGGCATCGCCGTGAACCGCGTTGCCAAATTTCGTTGTAAAATAGTTTTTCAACACGCAGTCTTACTAGATTTCAATTCGTTTTGTCTTCATTGCATGAACCGCTTCCCGTTGAAACACGTTCACGATCGAAGCGGGATTTTTCGCAATTGAAGCGATATCCTTTCGATCAATCATAACGATACAGAGATTTGAGTCGTTCATGATCTTGTTCGCATACCGCCGGGCCTCTTCCCCTATCTTCCCGGTGCTCACCATAACAATAACGTTGCTCTTCAAAAGGTGGGTTAAACCAACCTCCTTTGCCACGTCATCCAGAGAAACCCTTGTCGTGTTTTTACATTGAACTTGCCATCTAGAATAAACCAGTCGTGACGATTCAAAAATGACGTCAACCTCTGCTCCGCCTGTCGCTGTTCCTCTCAAACGAGTCGCGACATAGTCCAGATCGATAAGCCGCATAAGCTTGAAAGCGAGTGCTTCAAGAGCTAAGCCGCGAACATGTTTGTTGGTCGAGTCTAGTTCAATAAGTATCTGATCGAGAGGTTTCCTAAGCAACGGACGGAGCTTAGCATCTGTCTGCTTCTCAAGCTGCCTTATTAATGGCTCTACAAGGTCGGCTTGAAGTTTTGCCGTTGCGGTGACCATCGAGTGCTTCGAACCCCTTCCGCCTGTACCCCTCGTATATGTTATATAGCCTGCATCCCGAAGAGCATTTAACACCCTTCCGGGCAATCCTTTCTCCTGGGAACTAATGCCATAAGTCGCAATCGCTAATTTCTCAACATCATTTGATTTGTGCGGACCGGCCGTACCGATATTTGCGAGCGCTTTCAAGTACGCTGTCTGTTCGACAGTGAAGCCACTAAGAATGTCAATATCCTCGGCGGTCATTCCCAACAGTTCCTTCACACGATGCTCGTCAACCCGCCACGTCCCGACGAATACACCGCCCTTTGCCAGCCAGAGCCGCATCATGCTCGGGTGCTTTCCGCCGCGCGGGAAATGAACTCCACGTTCCGCAAGCCATTTACGAAGTTTGACCAAATCTATCCTTTCACCCGCGGCCTCCATGTCCTGCAAGCACTGTATCAACGTAGTTCCTTGGAGGTTCACGAGAATGTGCTTGGCCAACCTGCCGTAAAGGGCTTTCTCATTCGACCGCAAAGAATACAATTCTTCCCCAAGTTCTGTTAGCCTCCCATCGCGCCCGAGAATCTCGTAGCTTTGTAAGCCTAAGCGGGTATTCATCGCGAGCTTCCTTCGATTTGAGTCGCTACCGCCACCATGTGTGACGAAGTATCTGGTCTTGATAGTATCCTCGATAGCCGGTATGTCGCCGGAGTTATTGCGAACGATTTCTAGAACCCCGCCAAGGTCGATTTGCGAAGGGGAGAACTCACTACCGAAGGGAAGGTCGCTTTTCATTGAAATAATTAAAGCTATTCTATATGAGATTCCGAAGGGTCGCTAACGGTCTTAAGCCTTTAAGGCTGGAGATGAACTTGTCAGGGAAGCGGCCAAGGATCTCCGTCGATGGCGAGTTCAGTAAATGGGAATCGCGGTTCCGCGGAAGAGAATAATAAATAGTAATATCGTAGGCCCGACCAGGATCGTTTGATAGTACAAATATGATTAAGCCTGAGGTTCCCTACTACTGTTCGCCGCTTTATCTCACTATGTCGCCCACTGGGTCGAGCGAGCAAGGATACGTCTTTGAAATCACATTTCGCGCATCAGATTCCGAGAGCTTCGAGTTGTCGAAGGCCTTCGTTACCTACATTCTGAAAATCGCAGTTTGTACCAGATGTTTGGAAACCATCGGAGAGGAACAGCATCTTAGGACGTGTGACAAAACCGCAAGATCGGTTTCGCCTTGGAGTACCGCAAGAGATCGATTCTGTTTCCTAACGTCACATCAAGTGGCAGAATTTAGAAAACGGTGGAGCCGGGAAAAAGCGCGATTCCGCAAATACAAGCTTCGAAAAATCCCTAAACCATCTGACGAAATTCTCCTCGAGCTGCGTAACCAACAAGGAAACCGATGCTATTACTGCTTCGTGGAGTTCGATTCCTTCGGGGTGAACACTTTTGAGCTCGACCACTTTGATTCAGTCGCTCATGGCGGCAGCAATTCAATTTTCAATTTGGTTTACGCATGCGCGACCTGTAACAAAGAAAAATTTACAGAAAATGGCGCTGAATTTTTGAATCGATGCGTTCCCAAAACGGACGCAAATGACGAAATAAGAAGAATGAGACGCTCCGTAGCAAGATGGAAAAAGCGATTCGCGCCAAAGAATCTAGCCGATGTCAAGCGATTGGTATACGAGCATGGTCGGCGTATTCCTCGTAACGACCCAATTGAATTTGACGAATGGTGCCGGGAGGGACGGAATCTTCTCCTGCGTTTGGAACAAGTAAGACGAGAAATCAAATAAATGCTTTGAAGGATGAGCCATACTCTTCGGCAATCGCGATGTGCGGCGGGGCCGGGCATCGAGACTCATCGAAACCGATCTCGACGACGAAGCGTATTGATCCGTTATGAAAAGTGCAACAACTGGCCGGTGGGTCTGAATTCCAAATTCCAGATTTCAAGTTCCAAATTCCAAATTCAAAAGACCAGGTTCCAAAGTACCCCGGTCGCTACCGCTCCCGGTACTGACAAAAAGGTCGTTACCGCTCTCGGTACTGACAAGAAGCGGCGATCCGATTCTAAGTTCCAAGTTTCAGGTTCCAAGTTCCAGAATCCAAATTTCAGATTCCAAAATTGGAAGATAGGTGGGCGAGTCGGACGAACCACTCCGTCCCTCCCACCACCCCGGCCTTTGGCCACCCCTCCTCTGGCAGGAGGGGAGTTGACGCTACCACGCCTCTTTCGTAAGGAAGGGAGCTGGAGCACTCCAGCCCTGGGCTGCAGTACAACCAACGAGGCGAATGTAGACTCGAAGCAACTATTATCTGAATTCATGATCCGCTGTGTTGCATACATAAAATGATTGACAATGAATGCAACATACTTTATCATGCCACTTGGGTCTTTGAATGGTGCTAACTGATTACAGGACAGTCATTTGCGACGAAAATCGTCTCACAGGCCGCCTCTTCTGCCCAAGTGAGACGAAATCGGGCCCAAATGATTGAGTTAACAGCACATAGCCCGTCTCACAATGAGACGATTCGTGAGACGGTAAGGACGGCGATTGCACAATGATCAAGCTCGGCGCAGCCATACTTGTTTCTAACCTGACGGTCGGCTAAAATTGGCATAGCCAATCAAATACATTATTTACGGGATATTTAAGAGATGAGTACAGGAACAGAGACTACAGCGGCGAGCGAGGGATTGCGGGGCGTTGTCGCGGCGCAGAGCGCGATCGGCGATGTCGACGGCATCCAGGGCAAGCTTATTTATCAGGGTTATGACATTCACGACCTGGCGGAGAATTCGACGTTTGAAGAGGTCGTTTATCTATTGTGGAACGGGAAGCTGCCTAACCAGGCGGAGCTGGACGAGCACGTTGCCCAGTTGAAGGCGAATTACGAGGCCCCGGCGGAAGTGATCTCGTTGATGAAGCAGTATCCGAAGGATTCGGACCCGATGGACGTGCTTCGGACGGCGGTGTCGTCGCTCGACCTTTACGACCCGAAAGGGCAGGGCACCGATCGCGAGTCGGCAGTCGGTGCGGCGGTCAGGATCACGGGGCAGATCGGGACGATCGCGGCGGCGTGGGACCGCATCCGAAACGGCAAGGACGTGGTCGCTCCGGACAAGAGCTTGTCGATCGCGGAGAATTTCCTCTATATGCTTCGGGGCGAGAGGCCGGATGCGGACGAGGCGCGGATGTTCGACATCGCGCTCATCCTGCACGCGGACCACGAGCTGAATGCTTCGACGTTCACCACCCGCGTCGTCGCCGGAACGCTGGCCGATATGTACGGCTGCGTGACCGCCGGCATCGCGGCCCTGGCGGGCCCGCTCCACGGCGGTGCTAACACGAACGTGATGAAGATGCTCATCGAGATCGACGACCCGGCCAAGATCGACGAGTGGGTGGACAACGCCCTCGCGAACAAAAAGAAGATCATGGGCATCGGGCACGCCGTCTATAAAACGGAAGATCCGCGGGCCACGTGGCTGCGTAAATTCTCGAAGCAGATGGCTGACAGAAAGGGCGAATCGCAGTGGTTCGAGATGTCGCAGCGGATCGAACAGCTGATGCTGGAAAAGAAGGGGATGTACCCGAACGTCGATTTTTACTCGGCGTCGACCTACTACCTGATGGGCATCCCGCTGGACCTCTTTACACCTATCTTCGCCGTCAGCCGCATCTCCGGCTGGACCGGCCACATCCTGGAACAATACGCAAACAATAAACTGATCAGACCGCGTGCCGAATACATCGGGAAACGCGACCAGAAATACGTGCCGATCGGGGAACGGTGAGTCATTAATGGTGAATGGTGAATTGTGAATGGTGAATGAAGAATTAAGAATGGTGAAGGGGCTCCGAAGATCGGGGCCTTTTCAATTTGGTCCGGCGGATGTGGCGGCGCGAAGGCCTTAATGCGGGGCAGTCGGCCTGCAAAAGCCGGGGGCCTGCCGGGCGATCACGTTAAAGGTCGAATTCGGCGTACGTCGGAACTGTCGGCTCTTCTTCGTCTTGATGTTGAACTCACGCGCATTCACCGAGCCGTCGGCGTTCGTCCTCGTGACATGGAACCTGATACAGCGTCCACAGGTATTCTCAAGTTTGACTGTGTCAGGCTTGCTGCCTTCGGAAAGGCGACCGCACACGGGCTCGCGAAGGGTCTTACCCGCTTCCTGGACCCAGATCTCCCACCGATGGTTGGACGAAACGCGCTCGTGTTCACGGCCGGCAAGATAGGCATCGTAACGTGAGGTCAGCCAACCGGTGAGTGCACCATCGCCGTCGATGCAAAAAGCCATAAATCGCGAATTTGCATCGGCGGCCGGCGTACTGGGTTCTGTCGAAGAAAAAAAAGCTCCCGACGTCAGAATTACTAATGCAAAGAGTAGCTTCATAACTTTGACCCTGGGGCAACAGATTGTGGTTAGAACAGGCGAAGCATACTACGTGGCAGGGCAGAAAATCAAGAATTTCTCGTTTATCGGACCCTGCGAACGCTGGCGGCCGTTCGCCACTTCATTTAATTATCGACGCCCCGAGGCCGGTCTCTGATACCTGCGGCCCGGACAATCTGATACAATTCGAACGATCCGATCCTTTAGATAAAATCCAAAAAAAGGTTTGACACGCATGCTTTCTGCCGGCGTTCAAAACTGCGAGGAGAAAACCGATGAACCGCATTGCTTCGTTCACCCTGCTTTTCGTTCTGTTGATCTCGGTGCCGGCACAGGTCCGTAAGGATGGCCCCCGCGGCCAGGAACCGCCGGCCGGCAGCAAGGTATTGAAGAACGCGCCGGGGTCGCCGGCACGTGTTGGAGCTTCGTCGACACAACCGATCGATGAGGCCTACACCGAATCGATCCTCAAGAACACGACCGACCCGATGTTTCTGACAGAGCTGGTCGATCATCTGCCGGCTTCGGCGACGGTGCCAACGCCGGAGAAGATCCTTGGCTATCCGGTCGGGACGCCGAACAAGCTGACCTATACGAAGGACCAGTACCGATATTACCGCGAGCTCGAAAAAGCTTCGTCAAGGGTGAAGACCTTCACCGCCCCCGAGAAGAGCGAAGGCGGAAAGGAGCAGATGCTGATCGTCGTTTCCGATGAGGCGAACCTTGCAAAGCTCGCCCGTTATAAGGAGATCACATCGAAGCTTGGCGACCCGCGGACAATAAGCGACGAGGTGGCAAAGCAGTTGGTCGCCGAAGGGAAGGCGATCTACTGGGCCTCGGGCTCCATACATTCGCCCGAGACGGCATCGCCCGAAATGCTGATGGAAATGGCGTACAGGCTGGCGGTGGAAGAGACGCCCTTTATACAGGCGATACGAAAGAATGTCATCGTGATGATCACGCCGACGTTAGAAGTGGACGGCCGCGACGTGATGGTCGACCTCTACAACTACCGAAAAGCGAATGAGGGCAAGCGGTCGCCCGGGCTTCTCTACTGGGGCAAATACGTCGCCCACGACAATAACCGCGACGCGATGGGAATGGCCCTTGCGCTGACGCGGAACCAGATGGCGACGTTTCTCGAATACAAACCGACGGTCCTGCACGACCTGCACGAATCGGTGCCGTTTCTTTACACATCCACGGGGACCGGGCCCTACAATGCCTGGCTCGACCCGATCGTGGTGAACGAATGGCAGGACCTTGCGTATCACGAGGTCCAGGAGATGACGAAACGCGGCGTGCCGGGCGTGTGGACGCACGGCTTCTATGACGGGTGGGCGCCGAACTATATGTTCTATGTCGCGAACGGCCATAATTCTATCGGGCGATTCTATGAGACGTTCGGGAACGGCGGGGCGGACACGGTGGACCGTGTTGTCGGCCAGCAGGCCAACCGTGACTGGTTCCGGCCGAACCCACCGCTGTCGCGCGTGAAATGGTCGATCCGCAACAACGTAAATCTTTCGCAGAGCGCCATCCTGATAGCGATGAATTACGTCGCGAACAACAAGGACCGCTTTCTCAACAATTTCTACCTGAAGAGCAAGAGGTCGGTTGCCAAGGCAAAGACGGAAGGGCCTGCGGCCTACGTGCTTCCGGCGGACGATCCGCGGCCGGTTGAGGCGGCCGATCTTGTGAACCTGATTAAGATGCAGGGCTGCGAGGTCCATCGCCTGACCGCCCCGACTGAGACGAAGGAAGGAAAGTTCCCGGCGGGAAGTTATGTCGTAAGGATGGACCAGCCATACTCAAGGATGGCCGACATGCTCCTGGATACGCAGTACTACAACGTTAACGATCCGCGTCCGTACGATGACACCGGGTGGACGCTCGGGCCGCTTAGAAATGTGAAGACGGTCCGGGTCAAGGACGAAAAGATCCTGGGCGCCGGGATGTCTCTGACCAACGGGCCCGCCAAGGTAACGGGCAAGATCGAGGGATCAGGCAATGCCGGTTTCGTCGTTAACCACACAGGCGAAAGCGCGGTGGCACAGCTCCGATATCGGCTCAAAGACGTGAAGATGTCGGCTGCTCAGGCAGCCATTCAAGATCGGTGAGAAGAACTTTAATGCCGGGTCATATATCGTCAGGGGCGAGGATCTTTCGGCGGGCCAGAAGGATAATTTCTCGCGGCAGATCGTGGACCTTGGGCTCACTGCGACGGCGGTCGATAAGCTTCCGGAAGTCGCCCGGCATGAGGTCGGCGTTCCACGCATCGCGCTGGTCCACACTTGGGTCAACACGCAGAACGAGGGCTGGTACAGGGTCGAACTTGAACGGCTCGGGATCCCGTACGACTACATCTCGGACCAGGACGTTGGCCGGATGGCGGATCTCCGGGAAAAGTACGATGCGATCATCTGGGGGCCGGTCGGCGGGAATGCCCAGTCGATCGTTCGCGGTATAGCGAAGTTCAGCGACTCCGAAGCACCGATCCCGTGGAAAGCTTCGGTACTGACGCCGAATATCGGCCTTACACCGGACCAGACGGACGACATCCGCGGCGGAATGGGGGTTCAGGGCGTCGCGAACCTGCAGAAATTCATCGAAAGCGGCGGGCTGTTCATCACCATCGGCAACAATGCGTCGATACCGATCGATTTCGGGATGGTTTCAGGCGTGACGATCCAGGATGCGCGGAACCTTCAGTGCGCGGGGCCGTGTTCAATGCAAACTTTGCCGACCGCCGCAGCCCGATCGCATACGGTTACGATGAGAAGCTCGCGGTGTATTTCAACCAGTCACCGCTTCTTCAAGTGTCCGCGACCGGTGGAGGAGGCTTTGGCGGCGGGGGAGGGGGCGGCGGCCAGGGGCAAGCAGGCCGACCGACCGGCCGAGGATCGGAATCCGATCCGGACGTAGTACAGGGCCGCAAGCCGCCCGAACCGGCCGGCCCGGCCCCGACGCCCGACCCGGCAAATATCCCGCCGATGGCGATCCGGCCCCGAGTCGTGCTCCGTTTCGCGACGAATGAAAAAGAACTGCTGGTCAGCGGTATGCTGGGCGGCGGCTCAGAACTCGCCGGAAAAGCGGCGGTTGTGGACGTGCCCGTCGGCAAGGGCCACGTTGTTTTGTTCGCCAACAACCCGATGTGGCGTCATCAGACCCACGGGAGCTTCTCGCTGCTGTTCAACGCGATCCTGCACTATGACAATCTCGGCGTCGGTAGATCGGAGCCGGCCCGCTCGCGGGCTCCGGCGGCTGATGAGGAGATCGAACAGTAAAACGGGGAAAGACCGGCGAATCTTCAATGCCCTTTTTGTCTTCCTTCGCGTCCATTATGTGTGGATCGGAGTTCGGACACAAAGGTCACGAAGGCGAAGACACAAAGGGCACAAGGTTGTCGGCGTGAACTGGGCTATTCGTCGGGACCCTCGTCCGGATAGACCTTTTCGATCGGTGCCGGAAGGGTCTCCGATTCCATTTGACCGGTGTACGGGATCAGCACGTCACGGTCGCCTTCGAGGAGCCAGAGTTTGTGCAGTTCCGGAGTGTCGAGCATGACCGGCATCGCTTTCGGGTGGATCGGCTGCATAAATTCGTTCGGGCCCGTCGTGAAAATGGTGAACGAATATCGCGGCTGGTCGTCCTCGAACCACGTGCTCCAAAGGCCGGCCAGGCCGAAAGGCAGCCGCCCCTTCACGAAGATCTCGGCCGGGGGCTTCCCTTTGTAAGGCCATTCGTAAAAGCTCGAAACTGGTACGACGCACCGTTTTTCTTTCTTCAGAAGGCCGCTCCACAGACGCGAATCGTCCAGCCGGTCGACCCGAGCGTTGAAAGTGGCGTATTTTGTGTTGAACTCGCGTGAGCCGTCCCATTGCGCCCACCACCGCGCTACGACCTCTTTCACGTCACGGCCTTCGTTGATGAAGATCGGGACGTTCTGTGTGGGCTTGATATTACGCCTCGGCTTGTAATCGGGCATCGGCCAGCCGTAAACGCGATGATAATATTCGTCGACTTCGACTTGTGAGATCCTTCCGCACATAGTCACTCAATTTATACGAGATCGACCGAAGCCCCAAACGCTACGTGTCCCGGCTTTTTGAACCCGAAAAAACAAAACGATAGAATCAAACGTAGAATCACAAATTGTCAGATAGTCCAAAGGAGTAGAGCAAGATGAACCGATCGTCATTTTTTACAGCAGTTTTGATGGCCGCGTTACTATCGAATCCGCTTATGGCCCAAGTCAATATGAAACCACCCTCAGCTAAGAAGGTCCCGAAGGTACTGAAGATCCACGGCTATGAACTTGTAGATAATTACGCGTGGCTTCGCGACCGGAACGAGAAGAAGGCGCCTGAGATAATTAAGTACCTCGAGGACGAGAACGCCTACACCGAAGCCCACATGGGCAAGCATAAGGGCTTCGTCGAAGATCTTTACAAGGAAATGCTCGGCCGTATAAAGCAAACGGACATAAGCGTGCCGTACAAGTTAGGCGAATACTGGTATTTCAATAAAACGCAGGAAGGAAAACAGTATCCGAGTTACTACCGGAGCCGTTCGAAGGACGGGGCCGACGCCGAACTTCTCCTCGACCAGAACAAAATGGCCGAGGGATTCAAATATTTCGCCATTTCGAGTTTCGAGCCGAGCGATGACGGCATGATGCTCGCGTTTGCGACGGATACCACCGGCTATCGCCAGTATACGCTCCAGATCAAGGACCTGAAGACGGGTAAGATCCTGCCGGACCGGTTAGAACGGGTGACAAGCGTCGAATGGTCGCCGGACGGCAAGTTCCTCTTCTACTCGCAGGAGGACGCGGTCTCCAAACGTACCGACAAGATCTTTAAGCACAAGATCGGAGGAAAGGGCGAAGACGAGCTGATCTTTGACGAAAAGGATGTCTACTTTAATGTCGGTGTCGGAAGGTCGCGCGATAAGAAGATGTATTTCATCGGTTCTTTCGCAAAGACGTCGGCCGAATACCACTATCTGCCCGCCAACGCGGTCGAAGACGGAAAATTCAGCGTGCTTGCACCGCGCCGCGAGGGACACGAGTACGAGGCCGATTTTAACAACGGCGAATTCTTTATCCGCACGAACAAAGACGCCGAGAACTTTAAGGTGATGCGCGTTTCGCAGGCCGACCCGAGCGAAGAATATTGGAAGGACTTCATTCCCCATAACCCCGAGGTAAAGATCGAAGGTATTAATTTCTTTAAGGACTTCGCTGTCGTCTCTGAACTCGAGAACGGCCTGGAATACCTCCGCGTAATGGACATGAAAACACGCCGGGCCTCAGCACGGATCGAGACGCCCGAGAGCGTGTACACGATGGGCATGTCGTTCAATCCGGAGTACGACACATCGGTGATCCGATATGGTTACTCGTCAATGATCACGCCGCAATCGACCTATGAATTCGACCTTCGGACGCGCAAGAGCAGTCTGATCAAGCAACAGGAGATCCCGAGCGGTTATGACAAGACAAAGTACGAGACCACTCGCGTTTGGGCCGAGGCGCGCGACGGCGTTAAGGTCCCGATCTCGCTGATGATGAGGAAAGGCACCAAGCTCGACGGTAAGTCGCCAATGCTGCTTTACGCGTACGGCTCTTACGGTGCTTCGATGACGCCGAACTTCTCGACCTCGCGGATCAGCCTTGTCGACCGCGGCATGATCTATGCGATCACACACATTCGCGGTGGCTCGGAACTCGGCGAGCGATGGAGGCAGGAAGGCCGGATGTTCAAGAAGATGAACACTTTTAACGACTTCGTCGATTCGTCCCGTTGGCTCATCAATAACAAATACACATCGGCTGACAGGCTTGTCATCCAGGGCGGGTCGGCCGGCGGGCTCCTGATGGGCGCGGTGCTGAACCAGGCGCCGGATCTTTACAAGGCCGCGATAGTGGAGGTTCCGTTCGTTGATGTGATGAACACGATGCTCGATGAGACGCTCCCGCTAACAACGGAAGAGTGGATCGAATGGGGCAATCCGAATGAAAAGAAGGCGTGGGATTATATGATCCAGTATTCGCCATACGAGAACATCAAAGCGATGGATTACCCGAACATGCTTGTCGAGATCTCGCTCAATGACAGCCAGGTGCCGTATTGGGAGGGAGCGAAGTACGTGGCACGCCTCCGTGAACTGAAGACGGATGACAACATAATCCTGCTTAAGACGAACATGGGTGCCGGCCACGGCGGCTCTTCGGGACGTTATGACCGGTTGAAGGAGACGGCTTTCACATACGGTTACGCGCTGACCCAGGTCGGGATAACCGATTAGTCGGCTTTCGCAGATCTTCCTTCCGCAAGGCCCCGGTCCCTGGATGGGAACGGGGCCTTCATTCTTGGCCCGGGTTCTTGCCGATCGGTCGAAAGCCGCCGATCTGACCGGTCATTTTGACCGATCGCAATTAATGCGGTTTTCTTTTCCAAATACAAGTTCGTATCAAACCCAAGCGTTTAAGGGGTTTAGGTGATCGCGGCCCATTGGCACGTGCCTTGCCCCTTCAATGCACGGCCCCCGGAATCCGGTCGGCCCTTACATAGCGAAAATGATCTTTACGGTTTCTGCATTCTTGAAGATAGAAAGGCCTTAAGGCGCCTGGCCAGAGATGGACAAATGAATTGGAAGGCATTGTCCGTCCCGAAAGCGCCAAACAGCGGTGCGCCGGCCCGAGAAGTTTCCTCCCGGGCCGGGCGCCGCGACCAATTTGAACCACTGAAAACAGCTGAGAACCTCTTCCGAAAGGGTTAAGCCGCCCAAAGAGAAAAGTATGGTAATAATTTCGACGTTACGCTATACTTTCAGATGGTGTTATCGCACCGTCCCGCTGAACGGCCTTCCACCCCCGTTCCTCCACTAGATCGAGCCAATCCAACCGAACCACTCGATGGAAGCTAAAGAGCCACACAAAGTCTCTATGTTCCTCCTCTCCGCCCTGACGGCGCCTTTCGCCGCGGCGGTACTGCTGTGGTCGGGATACGGTTTTCCGACCGAGGCGGTTTCCTTCGGAATGGCGCTTGTTGCCGCGGCAACGATCTTTTTCGGTTCGGCGATCAGGGTACAACTCCCCGGCACATCGGTCCACCTTACGGCATCTGACAGCCTGATCTTCTTCACAATGCTCACGTTCGGCGGCGAGCTGGCAGTGATCCTCGGTGCCTGTGAGGCGCTTTATTCGTCGATAAGGCTGCGGATGAACGGGCTTCGGATGGGAGTTCAGACCATCCTGCTGAACGTATCGATAACGTCGATCTCCGTTTTCGCGGCCGCGATCGCGGTCACGGCATTTTTCGGCCGGCCGGAAGCGGCGATAGATACGGTCACGATCTCGCAGCTGATGCTGATAATGATCGCGATGGGAGCTGCCCAGTTCCTTGTCAATTCAACGCTGGTCGCAGGCTTTATCTCGATCCGGAACGGCGAATCGATAATTCAGGTTTGGAATAAGAATTGTTTCAGCGCACTCGTGATCTACCTGAGCAGCGCATTGTTCGCGGGCCTTCTTGCAAAGGCATTTTTACAAGTAGATGTTTACTTGCTTTCGGCGATCGGTATCTTCTTGACCGTCGTTTATTTCACCTACTCAAGGTATGTGGATGCGGTCCGCAATTCGTCTGCGAAGGCGGAAAAGGCCGAACGGGAAAGGGCCGAGCAGGCCGAACTGCACATTACGGAGCTTGAGCACTACATCAAACAGCTCGAGAACAGCACAAGCGCTCTGCGCGAAAGCCACGAAAAGCTCCATCATACCGTCTATCACGACCCGCTGACCGGCCTGCCGAATCGCAACTTTTTTGTCGATCACATCAACGGCCTCTTCGAACAGCGCGTTGAAAACGGCGAGGAGTTCGCTGTGATCTTTCTTGATATCAATAGATTCAAGACGATCAACGACAGCCTGGGTTACATGATAGGCGACGAGATGATCCGGACGGTCGCAAATCGTCTGAATTCATCCGGCGTTTCTTCCTGCAGCGTGGGCCGCTTTGGCGGCGACGAGTTCGCGGTCGTGATGTCCGGGATCCGCTCAACGGGCGATGCGATCGCGATGGCCGAGTGGATCGCCGCCCAGGTCGCGGAACCATACGACCTTCTTGGGCGAAGTGTTTTCGCTACCGCGAGCCTCGGCATCGCCGTCAGCGACGATCGGTATTCAAATGCCGAAGAGATCTTGCGCGACGCAGACATTGCGATGCACAACGCTAAAGAGGCCGGCAAGCCCTACGTTGTTTTCGATCAGATCATGCATGCACGTGCGGTGTCGCTGCTGGAGTTGGAGACCGATCTGCGGATGGCGGTCGAGCGGCGGGAATTCGAGCTCTTTTACCAGCCTATCGTCAATCTTGGCGACGCGACCGTGCTTGGCTTCGAGGCGTTGATCCGCTGGAATCATCCCAGCCGCGGGCTTATCACGCCAGGCGAATTCATTGAAACGGCCGAGAAAACGGGGCTGATGATCCCGATGACGATCCAGGTCCTGCAGACCGCCTGTGCTCAGCTCTCGCGTTGGAAGCGTGCCCGGCTTGCACCGCGATCGCTGATGATGAGCGTCAACCTGTCGGCCAGCCACCTGAGCCAGCCCGACCTGGTCGATCGCCTCGTTGAGATCATCAATGAGACCGGTGTCGACCCAAGCTGCCTGAAACTCGAGATCACCGAAAGCGCGGTCATGGGCAATGCAGAAGCGTCGATCGACGTCCTCAAGAAGATCCAGCGGCTCGGGATCCAGCTGAGCATCGATGATTTCGGGACCGGCTACTCGAACCTGAGCTACCTGCACCGTTTCCCGATCGACACCCTCAAGGTCGATAGGTCATTTGTAAGTACGATGGAAGACGGGTCGGAGAACGGAGAGATCGTAAGGACGGTGATCGCCCTCGCAAAGGCCCTTCGGCTGAGCGTGATCGCGGAAGGGATTGAAAGCATCCACCAATTCCACCAGCTTCGGATCCTCGGCTGTGAGTTCGGCCAGGGATTCCTTTTCTCGCGTCCGCTGCCCAGCGACGAGGCGACCCGGCTGCTTGAAGATCCGGGCCGATGGTCCCACATCCTCCCGAATCATGACGCCGGCGTTATCGCCCGAAACTTCGAATATACCCACATGAGGATCCAGTGAATCCGCAGCCCCAGCAAACGACAGCCCCCGATAAACAAAGCCGCCTCTGCGATTCGAGACGCCGCCACAAACGCTCGAAGCGTCAATCGGCAAAGACCGACGGTTTTTCGGTGAAAGGAAATTCCGCCGAATAACGTGCGGCCATGTTCAGCAGAGGCCCCTCGGACCAGAAGTTCCCGACAAGCTGAAAACCGACCGGAAGGCCCGCGTCCGTGATCCCGCACGGGACGCTGATCGCAGGAATTCCGGCGAGGTTGGCCGAGACCGTATAGACGTCACTCAAGTACATCGCGAGCGGATCGTCCGACCTTTCGCCGATGCGGAAGGCCGGAGTGGGCGAGGTCGGCGTCGCGATGAAATCACATTTCTCGAAGGCCCTCAGATAATCACGCTTGACCAGTGCCCGGACCTTTTGCGCCTTGGCATAGTAGGCGTCGTAATAACCTGACGAAAGTACGTAGGTGCCGAGCATGATCCGCCGTTTGACCTCGGGCCCGAAGCCCTCTTCCCGCGTCTTGAAGTACATCGAGCGCAGTTCGCCGGCTTCCTCGGCCCTGAAACCGTACCGAACGCCGTCATACCTGGCAAGGTTCGATGACGCTTCGGCGGTGGCGATGATGTAGTAAACGGCTATTCCGTAGCGGGCGTGCGGCAGTTCGATCTCGACGATCTCGGCACCTAGATTCCGGTAATTCTCGATCGCCGTCTCGACAAGTTGGCGGACTTCGGGATCGAGGCCTTCGCCGAAAAGTTCCTTAGCTACGCCGATCTTCGCTCCCGTGATGTCGGCGGAGAGGCCGGCCGAATAATCCGGCACCGGCACGTCCGCCGAGGTCGAATCAAGTAGGTCGCGGCCGGCGATCACCCCGAGTACGCGGGCAACGTCATCCGCAGTTCGGCCAAAGATCGCGATGTTGTCGAGCGAAGAGGCGAAAGCGACCAGGCCGTATCGGGAGATGCGGCCGTAGGTTGGCTTCAAGCCGAAAATACCGCAAAGCGAGGCCGGCTGCCGCACGGAGCCGCCCGTTTCAGAACCGAGTGCCGCCGGGACCACACCCGATGCGACCGCTGCCGCCGAGCCGCCGGAACTACCGCCGGGAACACGTGTAATGTCCCAGGGATTCTTTACGGGTCCGAACGCCGAGCCTTCGTTGGAAGAGCCCATCGCGAACTCGTCCATATTCGTCTTGCCGACAATGACGGCGCCGGCATCCACAAGCCTTGAGACCGCAGTCGCGTCGTAATGCGCGTGGTAATTCTCAAGTATCCGAGAACCGCAGGACGTTCGCAGGCCCTTGGTGCAAATATTGTCCTTGATCGCGATGGGGTAGCCCTTCAAGGGAAGTTCACTTGAATCGGCATCGAGGGCCGACGCGCGGTTCAGTGCGCTTTCTCGTTCGATCGATAGGAACGAGTTAAGTTCGGTGTTCAAACGCTCCGCGTTATCAAGTGTCTTTTCGATGCTGCTTTTGATCATTAGTAATCTTGAGTCGTTCATGCGGCCCGCGTCGATCCTTAATAAGGTCATTGAACGATCTTGTCGACGAGCCAGCGGCCATTGACCCTCACCGCTTCGATATTGATGGTTCGCTGTTCGCTACGAACGTCGTCCTTCCAAAAGAGCAGAACATCGAATCCGGTTCGCTCAGGGCCCAGGACCCTGCATTCACCCACCCTGAACGCCTTGGGGAGATCCGCGGACCCTGAGGTGAAGGGATCCGTACCCGGTTCGGCGGCCGCGGCCCGCTCGAACAGACCGTCGGTTATAAATTCTCGACGCAGTGCAAGCGCATCCGGCGAGACGACCATCTCGTTTCCAAAATGAAAGGAGTAGAATTCGCGGACGGGCGTTCTCGCCTCGGAACAGAGCGGAGGGTCGAGATTCGGCACGCCGCAACCTGAAAACGAAGCCGCGGCCAGAAGGGCGGCGAGCGCCGTCGAAAACACCTTAACAAAATATCCGGAGCGTCGGCCCGACCGATTCATAAGACCTTCGGCACTTGAAAATGGCCCTCTACAGCCGATGGGGCTTCGCCTAGGGCGTCCTGCTGCCGAAGCGACGGGCGGATCTCATCGTCGCGGATCACCCGGGTCGCGATCCCCTCATCGGTCAGTCCGCCGAGCATCGGCTCGATGCCCTCGGTATCGAGCTCGTTGAGCTGCTCGATATACTTAACGATGCCCTCCATCTGAGGAGTATAGAGAGCTACCTCCTCATCGGTGATCTCGAGGTGGGCAAGCTTTGCTACTTTGCGTACATCCATAGAACATCAAAACGGCCGATCATTCGGTCCCTTTTACTACCGGAGCTTCGCCGAAAGCCCTTCGGGCGAGGCTGCTGCCGGCGGCCGCAAGGAACAGGTGCCGCAGTTCTTCGTTTTCGATCGCCCCGGCGGCGTCCCGCATCTCGTCGGTTATCAGGTTCTTTGCGGCGGCCGTCCATTCTTTTTCGCCGATCGCGGTGACCGGGAGGTCGGGCTTGGTCTCAAATACCTCAGCCGGAACGACGCGGAACTCTACAAATTCGACAATTTCGGCGCCGAGCGACGCATTCAGGCGGCGGGCGATCTCAGGGCCGAGATCCGCAACATTTCGCCGCCAAAGTTCGTCGCGAACCCCGGCGATGAGCTTCCTGCCTTCCATTCCAACGGGCACGACGTTTTGTACCAGCCGGCCGCTGAGACACTTGCCCCATGCGCCCAGCACGAGGATCTCGGCGGCGCGGCCGGGCTCGTCAAGTTCCCTGACGAGCCTTGAAAATGTCCGAAAAAAGTCCTCCATTGGCCATTCTGCGGCAATCAACTATTATCTTAAACGAGAAAGACTTAAATGCTAAAGTGCGAACATTCGAACGTCCAACTGCCCCGGCTTGTGCTTGCGTCGGCCAGTCCGAGAAGGGCCGAGATCCTCGAATCGGTCGGCTGGGAGTTCGTAAAGGCGGTGCCGGAGATCGACGAGACCGAGCGCGAGGGCGAATCGCCCGAGGATTACGTGGTCCGGCTTGCCCTCGAAAAAGCCGGGGCGATCGCCGCCGGATTCCCCCGCGACACGGTCCTCGGTGCCGACACAACAGTGGTAATAGATCGCCGGATCATCGGCAAGCCGCGGGACCTTGTTGAGGCCCGAGCCATGCTCCGGTCGCTGTCCGGCCGCTGGCACGAAGTGCTGACTGGTGTAGCTGTCTTTGGAGAGCGAGGCCATCGCTCAGGCCTCCAGCGGACGCGGGTCAAATTTTCGGAAATGGATGACGGCGAGGTGGCATTTCTGGCCGAACGCGGAGACCCGCTCGATAAGGCCGGCGGGTATGCGGTCCAGGCCCAGGCAGCACTATTTATTGAAGGGATCGAGGGCGACTATTGGAACGTGGTCGGCCTGCCGATAAGTTTGGTCTACCGGCTTGTGAACGAGCTTACCGGCGGCCGTTCGGAACCAGCGGCGACGTCCGGTTGAAGTGACACCCGGCACTAACGGCGAGAGCTAACCATCGTGCGGCCAGAGAAAAGGGGCCCGCTCGGGGGCCCCGTCGTCGATCCCATAAAAATCGAACCAGCTAGAGCAGGCTGTCTATCTTTTTCGAGATCGGGACAGTGATGTCAAACTCCGGGTCGATGCCGCCGAATACTTCGCCCGACTGATTGCCGGACCGGTCGATGATCAGGAACGAAGGGACTTGATCGACCCTGAATTTTCTCATGATCGAATGTCCGTCCGGGTCCCGAAGGATCACAAGACTGAGCTTGTTAGCGGCCGCAAATTTTCGCACCGCCTCATCGGAAGCATAATTCTTCGACTTTGCATTCGTTGAATCGGTCACTACGTAATAGAAGACCACATTCTTACCGGCGTATTTCTTTGCAAGTTTGTTGGCATATTCGGCGTGCTTGCCCGACAGCGGCAGCCAGCTCGCGCCGATCGCCGCGACGACGACCTTGCCGTCCTGGCCCTGCAGATCGACGGTACCTCCGTCCAGTTTCGTCAATGCGGTCTGACCGAAAGCCGATGCGGAAAAGAGTGCGAATATACCCGATATCAATGCGAAGTTTATTCTTTTCATCATGTTCATGCCGGAAACCCGGTCTTGGCCTCCAGACTACTTAGATGCAAGAACGATGCCGTTCATTGCTTACGGTTAAGGATGATGTTGTCGATAAGGCGAACACTCCCAAAACGCACTGCAACAGCGATCAAAACCTCTCTATCATCAATCTTTTCAACAGGTTCCAGGTCGTCATTATTAACGACGGCGATATAGTCGATCGTCGCGGCCGGTTCCGAACGCAGCTTATCTTCAACGATTTGGGCCAATTCGGACGCATTTCGTTCACCGTTCTTGAAGGCCGTCTTCGCCGCGACAAGTGCCGCATAGATGATCGCCGCCTTGCTACGGTCCTCCGGACTTAGCAGGGAATTCCGCGACGACAACGCAAGTCCGGACTCTTCCCGGACCGTCGGCACTACGACGATCTCGGTATCGAACCCGAGGTCTCTGGTCAGCCGTTTTATCACCCCGACCTGCTGCGCATCCTTGCTGCCGAAAAAAGCGAGGTCGGGCCGAACGGTATTGAAGAGGATCGTGACGATGGTCGCAACGCCGCGGAAATGGCCGGGCCGCGACGCACCTTCGAGCGTTTCGGTCAACCCCTCGACATAAACGTAGGTCGAGAATCCCGGGCCGTAGATCTCTTCGGTCTCTGGCACGAAAACGTAATCGACCTCGTACTCCGCAAGCAATGCAGCGTCGGCGGTCAGGTCGCGCGGGTATCGGTCAAAGTCCTCGTTCGGGCCAAATTGGGCAGGATTGACGAAGATGGAAACGATCACGACATCGGACATCTGCCGTGCCTTCTTTACAAGCGCGATGTGCCCCTCGTGCAGGGCTCCCATCGTCGGTACAAAGCCGACCGTCCGGCTTTCGCGCCGCAGTTTTCGCGAGATCGACGCGATCCTTTGCTTGCGGTTGATTATTTCCATTCGAGTCAGGCTTTGGCTGTCCGCGGCCGAATGGCGGCCGATCCAAAGGGCGAGGCCGAGACCGGACGTCAGGGCCTCTTCTTCGCGGCTTTCGCTTCCTTCGGAAAACCGTACGACTCGGCGTCACTCGGATAGTCGCCGCTTCGAACGTCATCCATCCACTTCGTAATAGCTTCAGTGATGACCTGGCTCACATTCGCATATTGCCGCACGAATCTCGGCAGCCGCCCGAATGTGAACCCGATCAGGTCATGGAGTACCAGGACCTGGATATCACAGGCCGCACCGGCCCCGATGCCGACCGTCGAGATCGAAAGTTCGTTGGTGATGATCTCAGCGATCTCACGGGGAACAAGTTCCAATACGATCGCAAACGCACCGGCCTCTTCAAGCATCTTGGCATCCTCGAGCAGCCGCTGGGCATCATCCTTCGTCTTTCCCTGGACGCGGTAACCGCCCAGTTTATGGACCGACTGGGGCGTCAGGCCGATGTGGGCCATCACCG
This sequence comes from Chloracidobacterium sp., assembly GCA_016716365.1. Classification (GTDB taxonomy): domain Bacteria; phylum Acidobacteriota; class Blastocatellia; order Pyrinomonadales; family Pyrinomonadaceae; genus OLB17. Next base: position 93,970 of record JADJWM010000016.1, read on the forward strand.
GTATCTCCTCGTCCACAAGGCGTTTGACCAACCCGACGCGGTTGCGCCCACCCTCAAGCTTGACGGCCTCGGCACCGCCGTATTTGAGGAGTTTCATAGCGTTCCGCACCGCTCGGTTGTCGCCGGTGTGGAAACTGCCGTACGGCATGTCCGCGACGATGAGCGCACGGCTTGATCCTCGCTTTACGGCCTTCGTCGCAGAGAGGATCTCCTCGAGCGTCACCGGGATGGTGTTGCCGTAGCCGTGGACCACGTTTCCCATGCTGTCACCGACGAGAATTATCTCGACGCCGGCCTCATCGACGATGCGGGCCGTGGGGTAATCATAGGCGGTCAGGCAGACAAGCTTTTCACCGGCTTCTTTCGCCGCCCGCAGGGCCGGGACATAAACTTTTTCGGGCTGGTCCGGTTTAAGGTAGGCCATATGAAATGTCCCAAGTCTATTCTTTTGGCGGCTTTAAGTCTAGCCATTTAATGAGATATGGAGTTCATCCCGCTCGAACGGATACCAGCGGGCGACCCGGGATCGGTCTTCGCATTCGGCCAGAAGCGTACCTATATCTTTGTCGAAAACCGGGTGGCGGTAGGTGGGGCAAACCTCGTTCATCGGCACCAGGACAAACCGGCGTTCGTGCGCCCGCGGGTGCGGGAGCGTGAGAAAGGCCGATTCGCGCCTTTCCTCTTCGTAGAATAAAAGGTCGAGATCGATCGTCCTCGGTTTGTTCATCGATTTCTCGGTACGACCAAGGAGATATTCGATGCGAAGCATTCGGGCCAGCATCTGCGAAGGCGAGATCCCGGTCGCGCGTATCTCGGCGACCATGTTCAGGAAAGGCTCCGATTCGACATCGACACCCACCGGTTCCGTTTCGTAAACCGCCGACAGCTTTGTCAGCTGAAAGCTCGCTTCGACCAGCCCGCGAACCGCAAGCAGCAGATTCCCGGCCCGGTCTCCAAGATTCGAGCCCAGGCCCACGTAAGCCGTAACCTGTTCGTTTTCCACACTTAGTTGATAAATGAATTAAAGCCCTGTTGTCAAAGTGTGATTCACACGAGTAAATGCGGAGTGACGCAGCAAAATTCCACGTGGCCGACATCCTAAGGGACACGATAGATCACGATCGATCCGTACTTTCGACCGTGATCTACAAACACTTTTTCAAAGCTGGCTTCGAAGACTCTTTCATTCAGGCCCGGAGCAAGGTGGCCTGACCGCAATCCATCGTCAAAAGCGACAAATCTGATGTTGTTTGCCCTTAACATCCGAACCAATACTTCGAGATCATGTTCGGTGTACATTCTTTTGTAGATCTCGTCCCGTTTGCCTGTGGGGTACCCCATCGACCAGCCAAAATAGGACCAACCGTAGAAGATCCGCCTGCCGGAGAGCAAGATCGGATGGTTTACGAAATTGTTTGTCAGGAATATATCCCGAGGGCTCGTCGAATTGTTGAGCCATTCATAAAGGGGGCCGCTGCCGTAAGGAACGTCCACCATATTTATGTTGCGTATCCGGAACAGTTCGATCGTCCCTCCGATGGCGATGAAGATCAATAGAACCCCGGCGAGCATCTTCCCAACATATTTCAACTTCGCCAGGCGGACTATCGAATAGGCCACGAACCCGTTTATCAAGAAAAGCCAGACGTTCAGGAATTTGTGGTTATTCATTACGTCGGTGCTTAGTTGAGTGCAGAACGCAAGTCCAACCAGACCGAAGGCGGCGAGCATTAGCTTTCGATGAAAGGCTGAAAGCAAAAAGGCGGCGGTCAACGCCAGGGCGAACTTGATGCCGAATGTGAAAAGGAAGTATTCGCCGACGTTCCAAGCGGTCGGGGGATCGACAACGTAGCCCCAACGGAAGAGTTCACCTACGGAACGGGAGCCGCCCGATCTCAAAAGCAAGATCTGAGGAACGGCGATCACAGCGGCCGTTATCAGGAGCGTAAGGATCTGGAGGCGGAGGCCACGGATGAGCACAACCGTCGCGATCACCGCGAAACCGGCCACGAAAACGGCCCCGTTCCACGTCGGCAATAGTCCCATCAAGATGCCGCAAAGGGCGAAGGGGGCAAAAGGGACTCGGTCGGAGTCCTTCTGAACTGAGCGAACCTGCTCGATCACGAACAACAATACAATAAAGAAGATCCCGACCGCGGCCGGTAAATGCCTCTGCGCGAGAAAGGTACCTAGTGACCATACCCCCCATTGTTCGCCCGTATATTTGTAAATAGACGGGATCCATTCAGTCGCGCCGACTGACGCGGAGATCATAGCAGGAACGGAGCCCTTTGAGATCAGAAACGGTACAAACGAAAGGGAGCCATGAAAGAAGAATAAGGACGCGGTGAGACGGCCGACCGACTTTGACAGAAAGACGATCCTTCCGAAAGCGTCGAACACGATGAGCATAGCGGCCAGTGTTAAGGCGCTTAGCAAGTTCACAGCCCAAGCTATATTGAGGCTGAGGAATTCAAGATTTCCGCCCTGGAACCAAAAGAGGAAATGATATCGGATGGGCTCGCCGATGAAGTGCGGATACTCGGTGGGGAAGTTGTGCCCAACAGCAAAGCTTTGCACAATTGAAAGGTTCGGGCCAAAATCATTGAGAAGGAATGCGGCGATCTTCAGGTTGTCGCTGTCCACCCCTAACGTCCCGAAAGCCAGCCAGGATGAAACCACTAACATGACGCCGGCAAATGTCCAGTCGGGCCAACCGGCGGACACAGCAGGTTCCGTGCCCTGAAAACTGGCCAAATTTTTATAGTTTGCAAATAGCAGCACTGCGGCGGCTGAGAAGAAGACGAAGTTGCCGTAAAGCAGGGGGTTGTCGGTCCAATAGAAGGCCAAGGCGAACAGGTAGCTGCACCAGGTACATATGAGCAACCCGATCAAGAACGAAGCTGCGAATCGGTGGATAGACAACCAGGAAGAAAATAAACGCCGGCATATAAGTTCACCGACGAAAAAAGCTATTAGGAGATACAGAATGGCTAGCACAAGTTCGGCGTATTATGCAGCAGAAATACGATTTTTGCCACTTCCCTTGGGCAAAGTTGCTGGGCATCCTGGATCCACATTCGTGGCGGCGGGGACAAATTGAAACAGGGCCGCAGACCGTGCTCGACTCGACCGCGTTTACTTTTTGATGCTCGAATGGTTCAATAGTTTTAGATCGATTCCAGAAGCGCCGCTGATGGTGCTCGGGCGGATGCGAGGTGTGATCCGTCTTGACAAAATACACACGCCGATCTTTATGCCGCGTAGAAAGTTTCGCCATACGCATCGTTACGAATCCCCCGGCGAACGTTCCCACCAGGAGTATCTTCTCAATCAGCCGGCCCAGATCACGACAAGGTCGGAATTGCTGCGCCTGATCAAGGGCGGTGAGGATACCTATCTTGAATTTAAGATAAAACTCTCAAACATCGAGCGCGTGACGCAGGGCATCGTGGCACTGGCAAACACGAGCGGCGGGACGATAATCTTCGGCGTGACGGACCAGTTGCGGATCGAAGGCGTGCCGGACCCCGAGGCCGTTCGCGATGAGCTTGTCAGGATCTGCCGCGAGGACGTGGTGCCGAGCCTCGTTCCATTGATCGACATCATCGCCTTCGACAGCGGAAAACGCGTCGTCGCGATCGACGTGGATGGACGAGGCCGCCCATACCGGACGCGCGACGGGAGCTTTTATATGCGGTTCGGGGCCGAAAAGCGGGAGGTCGCCCGAGAACAGCTATCGATGTGGCTCGACGAGGTCCGGCCGCTTGCCTATGAGAATGTCCCGCTTTTCGATTGTACTGAAGCGGATTTTGACGACGGCCTGCTCTGGACCTTCGCTAATGGCTTCAAGGACGTCAACCACAGCCTCAATCTTTATCAGACGTCCGAATTCTTGAAAAAGGACTTGATACTAGCCGTCGGAGCGGGCGACGATTTTTTCCCGACGGTGGCCGGTTTGGCGCTGTTCGGCAAGGATGAGAGGATCGCGCAGTTGTTCCCGAGGGCGGCGGTCACGTTGGCCCGTTACTCTGGCGAGAACGGTTCCGCTCAGCTTGTCGAATCTCAAAAGATAAACGGCAATCTTCTCTCGCTTTACGATCGGTCGCTGGCCTTCGTCCTTCGCTACGTCGATCTGCTAAAAACAAAGCCGAAGGCGCGGAAGCCGGAGGATACCCTGCATGTCAAGCCGCGCAGCGCATACCACCTCTATGCCGTACGCGAAGCGGTCGCGAATGCCTTGGTCCATCGCGACCTGGCGATCCGGGACGTGCCGACGCGGATCAGCATTTACGACAGCAGCATTGAGATCGTGAATGCCCGGCGTACGAACGGTTTCGCTCTTCCTGCCGCGCATGCGATCCGTTACGGGATCACTCAGCGGCTCAATCCCCAGATCGCCGCCGTGTTCGGCCGACGCGAATACGGAGCAAGCGTGCCTCGCGGCGGGCTTCCGATGATCCTGAAGCAGTCTCTGCTCTTTTCGGGCCGCCGTCCTCATCTTTCAACCACTAATGATGAGTTCTCACTCGTCATTTACGAGGCGTGAAGAGAAGTTGGGCTTTAGTAAAGGCCGCAGGTTTTGTTCGCACCGCGTGGCGACCAATTTCTGGAACCGGCCTACGCTTCAATTTGATATTAACCCCAATGACTGCGATCCCGCCGGCAACACTTTTGAACTTTCCGGTCCCCGCCCGAAATGCATATCCGATGGTGTAAAATACCCCGACGCTCGAACCCGCTTTTTTCGGGTCAAAGTGCAATTTCGCTGCAACTCAAGCTCCAGAGGACTTATGGCGGAAAGCGAAAGGACTGATCCCTCCCCGGCCGGACCTCAAGAGGCCGCAAACGATGCCCCGGCGGGGATAAACGTGGCGTGGACAGCCCTGATCGCGCTAGGCACGGGCATTATCTATTACTTTTCCAATCCAAAGCCCGCACAATTTTACGATTACACGTTCAGGGTGGCCGGGAATTTCCTGAACGGGAGCATCGGCTTTACCGAAAAGCCCCCGGATTGGCTTAACGAGTTCGTCCCGTTCGAGGGCTTCTTCTATTCGGTCTTTCCGCTTGGCAGCGTCCTTTCGATGGTGCCGTTCGCATTGCTGAAGCTTGCGGGTATTGTCGATCAGATGCCGAGCGCATTGATCGCGGCCCTGTGCGCAGCTGTATCGGCACTGTTTCTTACCCTCATCGCAAATCATTACGAGGCGTCGATCACGCGGACGATCCTGATGACCGCCGGGATCCTTTTTGGGACCTGGACCTGGACGAATCTGACCTTCGGGGGCGCCTGGCAGCTCGCTTTGGGCTTTGCGATGGTCGGAGAACTTGGTGCGATCTATTTTACGGTAGTGGACCGACGGCCGCTTATGGCGGGTGCTTTCTTCGCTCTCGGGTTTGGAAACCGGACCGAGGTGCTTCTGACGGCACCGTTCCTGATGTACCTTACGCTTCGTCCGCAGAATGCGAATGGCGGACCGTTTTCATTTTCAGGACTCCTGTCGCCAAACAATCTCAAGAAGCTGGCCGCATTCTGCGCGGTTCCATTCGTCCTGGGAATCTCCACACTTTTTTATAATTACGTCCGCTTCAATTCATTCACCGATTTCGGCTACGCGCGGATCCCCGGCGTACTGAACGAACCCTGGTACAACCACGGGATATTTTCGCCTTACTATATTCCACGACAGATATGGGAAATGCTCTTCAAACTGTGGGACATTCGGGACCATTTCCCGCTTCCGGTCCCGAATGGGTTCAGCTCGTCGATACTGATCAGCAGCCCGTTCCTGATCCTCGCGTTCAGGCCCGGGGCCCGCGACATGGTGCTGAAGTATGCGGCCTGGGCGGCAGTTTTGGTGCTCTGCATCGTCTTGTGGATGCACGGAAATTCGGGCGGATGGCAGTTCGGCTACAGATATGCGATCGTTTGCCTTCCATGGCTTTTCCTCATAATGCTGGAGAATTCGCCAAAGAAGATCTCGCCGCCGGAATGGGTATTGTATTGCTTCTCGTTCATCGCAAACGCATACGCGACTTGGCTGTTTCACTGGACCGAAAATATTAAGCCGTAACGCCGGCCTGCCGATCTTTCGCCCGTCCTGCGATCAATATGCTTCTCGACCTATCGCCGCTGAGAGTTTCCCGCGATTATCGCCTGCTCTTTTTCGGACAGCTTATATCTTTCTTTGGTTCGATGATGACCTTCATCGTCGTTCCGTGGCAGATGTATGAGCTGACCGGGTCGTCGGCGATGGTCGGGGCGATCTATCTTGCCGAGTTTGTCCCGATGGTGATCCTGGCATTTGTCGGCGGGGCGTTGGCCGATTTCTTCGACAAACGGCGGCTCTTGCGGCTGACGGAATTCGGCCAGGGTCTGGCGTCCGCGACCCTTCTGGTGAATTCGCTGCTGCCGAACCCGAAGGTCTCGGTGCTCTTCTTCTGCGTAGCGGCCCACGCGGGCCTGGCCGCGATCCAGCGGCCCGCCTTTGAGTCGTTCATCCAGAAGGTGATACCGCCGGAGTTGATGTCGGCCGTGATGGCGCTGAATTCGATCAGATGGAGTGTCGGCGCGATCATCAGCCCCGCGGTTGCCGGCATAATCGCGGTCAAGCTGGGGCCATCCATCGCTTATGCCCTTGACCTCGTCACTTTTGCGGGAACGATCTACGCGGTCTATGCGATCTCGGCCGTGCCGTCGCCCGAAAATGCCGAGCGGCCCAGCTGGGCGGGGATAAAGCGGGCCTGGCGTTACGCCTTTTCGCGGCAGGAGCTGCTCGGGACGTACGCGGTGGACATCGCGGCGATGTTCTTTGCGATGCCGCAAGCCCTCTATCCGGCATTGGCGATCTACTTCGGCGCACAGTACGTCGGGTTCTTTCCGGCGGCGATCGCGGCCGGGGCCCTGGCCGCCAGCCTGACGTCCGGGTGGACCAGGAACATCCACCGACACGGTGTAATGGTGACTGCCGCCGCCGCTCTGTGGGGCGTGGCGATCCTCGCGTTTGGGTTTTCGGACCATATTGTGCTTGCCCTGACATTTCTTTTCGCTGCGGGCTTCTTCGATATGATCTCAGGGATCTTCCGCGGCTCGATCTGGAATCAGACCATCCCAAACTATCTTCGCGGTCGGCTGGCGAGCATCGAGATGATCAGCTACCTGACGGGTCCGATGCTCGGCAGCGCCAAGATGGGGATCGTCGCCGAGACCTTTTCGGTGAAGGCCGCTCTCGTTTCAGGCGGCATTCTGTGCGTCGTCAGCGTTTTGGTGACGGCGATCTTTCTTCCCAAATTTATAACCTATGACGGCCGCGAGGGCGTGAAACGGAAAGAGATCGAAGAGGCCGAACGGGCGGAGATGCTTCGTGTCTCGGAGGCCGAATTCTAGTGCCCAGAAGCTCTTGATCCCACAAGGGGAGTCCACAGCTTGCCGCCGGTTTCGGAACCTGACGCCGATTGCGATTTTATTCCGTTCGGTAATCCAGCGGACACAAGCCGAGGCTCTAAGACCGGTATAATTTCTTAGTTCAAGTTCTCTCGGATTGCCAACCAAGTGTATCGCTTGGCCGGCATTTTTTTTCGGAGGCCGCCGGCCGGATCGAAAGTGTGATGAGGATAGTTTCTTTTGCGATCTACTATTTCAAGCTGCGGGCCGGTGCGATCCTAGGACTCCATAGGCCCCTCGGGCCGCTTAATCTGAAATGGAGATGGGAAACATGGCGTCGGCTGAGAAAAGCCGAGCGCAAGTACGCTGCCGGCGGGACGGTGCATCAGCTCAGGACAGACCTGACCCGGATCTGGAAGATGCTTTTTAGCTGAAAGGGCGGCGCGGCTTACTCCAGGACCATTAGGACGGCCTCTCCAGAAACCACGACCGTGCCGACCTGATTGGTGCCGACGGTCTCCAATGTCACGATCCCGCGGTCCTCTCGGATCGCCTTTACGGTCGCTGTTACGGTGACGGTGTCGCCGATATAGACCGGTGCAGTGAACTTCATCGTCTGAGAAAGATAGACCACCTTACGCTCCGAGAGCTCATAACCCAAGACACCGGATATAAATGCCCCGCTGAGCATTCCGTGCGCGATCCTTTTGCCGAAGCGGGTCTGCCCGGCAAATTCATCGTCGAGGTGGATCGGGTTGTGATCGCCGGACAGCTCCGCAAAGTTTTCGATCAACTCTGCCGAGACCGTGCGGCTGCGACGGAATTCGTCGCCGACTTTTACATTCATATCGCTTAGTTTAGGGCGGGCGGAACATGGCCCAGAGATAGACCCTACCCCATTCGGCATCGGGCCGCCATTCACGAAACCAAATTTCCAGGGCCGTCCGTCAATTCGCCGGGCGGGGTTTCGCCTCGTCACCGATATTGTAGAATTGTCAATTATGCGAACAATAGGGATGTTGATAGCGATCTCCTTCTTCTTACCGCAGGTTTCCGCCCAATCGCTGCTTCAGGGAATGTTCGATGCTCAACTTGCGCTGAACCAGTCGATCACCGAAAACGGGCCCAACGCCGGGTTCAACGGATTCCTAAGCGAAGACGCGGTCCTCTTCCGTCCGGGCCCAGTCAACGGAAAAAAGTTCCTCACTTCCAGCCGGATCGGTCCGTCGGGCGTTGTGGCACGGAAGATCGACTTCGCGGACATCTCGATGAATGGACTGCTGGGCTATTCATATGGTGAATGGAAACTGACGCAGAAGCTTAAGACGGGCGAAGACGTCCGAAACGGTCAGTATGCCACCGTTTGGCGTAAGACACCCGATGGCCGATACCGAGCGGTGCTTGATATCGAGATCTCGCATGACGCGGCGGATCTGCCGAGGCCGCCCGGGCCGCTGCCGACCGCGCCCGTTCGTGACCGAAACGAACGCGGATGGTCGGCCGCCGATACGACGATGAACTTCTTCAGGCTGAGCATGGGGTCCGACGGCTTAAGCGGAGCTTACCGGCGATTTGCCGGCGAAGACGTTCGCCTGCTTCGCGAGGGGATGCCGCCGATAATCGGAAAAAGGGATGTGATGAAACAGACCGAAAGGTACGTTTCGATCGAATACCCGACGCAGGTGACGCAATTCGAAACCGCCGATCTTGCCTATTCGTGGAACCCGTGTAAATTCTCGAACAGCAACGAGGGCCTCGAGGAAGGCCATTGTCTGCATATCTGGAAGCTTCGCGATGAAAAGTGGTGGATCGTCCTCGGCGTTTTTTCGAAAATGGCCGATCCCCGCCCGCCATCATTAAGAGAAAGGAACTGAATCCGATCAGCCCGCGGCCTCAAGCGGTTCGCGGACGACCTCGACCGAGCAATGAGCTCGGGCGGCGACGGCAGCCGACGTGCTGCCTAACAGGAACCTCTCGGTCCGGCTGCCGAACTCGTTGGCTCCCAGAAAGATACAATCCGCCCGCCAGTTCTCGGCCTCTTCGATCAAAGCTTGTTTCGGGTTTCCCACGACGATCCGAAACTCCGGCTTCAACCCGGCTTTTTCGAGGATCGAGATCGCCTCGGCCGAATGGTCTTCAAGCCAGGTGCGTTCGGCCTCGTTAACATCGTCGACGATCGCGGCGACCGGCGGGATGAATCGGCCGATCGCGGAAGGCGCCAATTGTTCTGCGATGGCGATGACCGAGACCTCGGACCCGGCCGGCCATTTCCTCGCTGCGACCGATCTGACGGCGGCGACCGAACCTCTTGAGCCGTCGAACGCGATCATTACCCGGGAAGGCGCGGTGTCGACCTCGATACGTCCCCGGCCGATCCGCACGGAACATTTCGCCTCGGTGAGCACTTTTTGCGAGATGCTGCCGAGCACAAAACGACCGATCGCCGACCGGCCCTGCGAACCGACAACGATCAGGTCCGGGTCAAATTCGTCCGCTTGCGCGAGCACCGCCCAGGCGGGCGACCCATAGGTCGCCGACGAGGTCACGTTCCAACCGGGAAGCATCTTGACGACCCGTTCGCGGGCATGCCGCGCGAGGGCTTCTGCCTCGGCGACCAAGTGTTCACCGCGTTCCCACTGCTCACGAATGCGGCTTTCCGTCTCCTCGTCGAAGCGATAGCCGGCCGGGCTGTCGGCAAGCGAACGGCCCCCGTTGGGTGGCGGCAGCCAGACCTCGGCAACCGACATTACCAAAGCCTCGCCCGTATCTGGAAGGCCGGCGAGAACCAGGTCATCGAGAGCCGAATCGGAACTTTTCGATCCATCGTATGCAATGAGCAATTTCATGAAAAATCATGGCCCCCTTCTTTGGGCTGACACTACGGCAAACTAGAGCGGCAACCCTTATGCCACGTTCGCCCCCCGGAATTATCGAACAACGATCAACCCGGGCCGGGCCGGCAATACGGCGTCCTGCGAAAATTTTCACACCTGCGGGGAAAGTTTAGCTGATTTCTTGTTATAATCTCGCTAACTGTTCAAGTTTAGCCCTGATCCGAAAATGCGGTCAAAAGAGAAAGTCCTTATCGTAGACGATGATGCGTTCATCCGCCTCGCGCTGACCGAGGCGCTGAACTCTTGGGATTTCGAACCCCATGAGGCCGACACCGTAGCAAAAGCAAAGGAGCAGTTTCTTCACGCTCGAACCGCCGATCGTCCTTCTGGATATCGACCTCCCGGACGGTTCGGGCATCGACGTGCTCAACGAGATCAAGGAGATGAGGCCGGAGACCATCGCGATAATGGTCACCGGCAACGTGGACGTTCCGAATGTCGTTTCGGCACTTCGCGGCGGCGCCCACGATTTTATTAGTAAACCACTAAAGCTCGAAGAGTTACGGGTGACGCTAAGGAATGCGTCGGAGGTCCGAGACCTTCGCCGTGAGGTAACCGTCGCCCGCTCGGAAAGAAAGAGGGCCTTCAGCTTTTCGAATATCATCGGCGAATCCACGAGGTTGAAAAAGGCGATCGAGGTGGCGACCCGCGTCGCCGAATCGGACGTCCTGTCGATCCTCCTTCAGGGCGAGACGGGTACCGGCAAGGATCTTTTTGCCCGGGCTATCCATGCCGCATCGGAACGCTCAGACGCTCCCTATCTCGCGATCAACTGCGCTGCCCTGCCGGCCACGCTGATCGAATCGGAACTGTTCGGGTATGAAAAAGGGGCCTTCACCGATGCAAAGGCGAAGAAAGAGGGCTTGTTTGAGCAAGCCCAGGGCGGGACCATTTTCCTTGACGAGATCGGTGAAATGGAACATCCGCTGCAGGCGAAGCTGTTGCGGGTGCTGGAGGAGCTGAAATTCAGGAGGGTCGGCGGGCTTAAGGACATTCCGCTGGATGTGCGGATCATTGCCGCCTCGAACCGCGATCTGAAGAAATGCGGCGAGAGCGGCGAATTCCGGCTCGACCTGTTCTATCGACTTTCGGTGATCCAGGTTGACATCCCGCCTCTTCGGGAACGTGGCGAGGATGTGCTTCTTCTGGCCGAACATTATATCCAGCGTGCCAACGCGCGCCGTTCGAACCGAAAATTGAAAGGGCTTTCGCCCGAGGTCGAACGGATATTTTTGAATTACTCGTGGGCAGGGAACGTCCGCGAACTGAGGAACGTCATCGAAAGGGCGTCTATCTTGGAAGACGGCGAGTATGTCACCACGGCGCACCTGCCGGCCGATATGTTGAGTTCACACGACCCGGCCGGCAATGTCGGCGGCCTGGTGCTGCCGCCGGGCGGCATTCCGCTTTCGTCGGCCGAACTCGAACTCGCAAAACAGGCAATGCAGCGGACCGGCGGCAACCTCACGCAGGCCGCCAAACTGCTCGACATAACCCGCGATCAGCTTCGATACAAACTGAAAAAAGCAGGGGCGTACCAGGGGGCGAATTAGTGAGCACGGAGATCAAGCAAGCCGTCGAGTCTCCCGAAAAGAACCTGCTCCCGCCGGCCGAAGGCACTCTTTTCAAAGAACTTGCCGATATCCGTTTCGCGTTGGATCAGGCGGCGATCGTCGCGACGACAGATCAGCGCGGCCGGATCACTTATGTCAACGATAAGTTTTGTCAGATATCAAAGTATTCGCGCGATGAATTGATCGGGCAGGACCACCGGATGATCAATTCCGGCTATCACCCCAAGGAATTCATCAGGAACCTCTGGACAACGATCGCAAAGGGAAACGTCTGGCGAGGCGAGATCAGAAACAGGGCCCGCGACGGTTCTATCTACTGGGTCGATACGACGATCGTGCCGTTCCTCGACGCATCCGGCAAGCCCGTTCAATACATCGCGATCCGTTACGAGATCACCGAACGAAAACTTGCCGAAGAACGGATACGGCAGCAGGCCTCACTCCTTGACCAGGCTCAGGACGCGATCTTTGTCTGCGATCTGAACCACCACATCATCTACTGGAACCGCGGGGCCGAGCGCACTTACGGCTGGACGCTCGAGGAAGTGATCGGAAAGGACCCTAACGAGATCTTTCGCGGGGAGGACGAGTTCAGGCCCGAACCGCACGAATCGGACCCGAGGCCGCATGAGTACCTGCATCACCGCAAGGACGGCGAGGCGATCAGCATCCTTAGCCGCTGCACCCTGGTCCGCAATGAGCAGGATCAGCCCGATTACTACCTCGTCACCAACACCGACATTACCGAGCAAAGAAAGAGCGAGGCCCAATTGCTTCGTGCCCAGCGGATGGAGTCGATCGGCACGCTGGCCGGCGGCATCGCCCACGACCTGAACAACGTCCTTTCGCCCATAATGATGTCCGTCGATATGCTTCAGCTGCGCGGCCCGGGGCCCGAAGAAGAGAAGTGGCTTCGGATGATCCGCGAAAGCGCCGAACGGGGTGCGGACCTGATCAAGCAGGTGCTGACGTTCGCACGGGGCCTCGGCGGCGAACGCGTTACGGTCCAGCTTCGGCACATCGTTAAGGAATTGATAGGCGTCCTGATCGAGACGCTGCCGAAGAACATCGTGGTCAAGTTCGACGTTGCCTCGGACCTTCGCCCGATCCTTGCCGATCCGACCCAGATGCACCAGGTCCTGATGAACCTCTGTATAAACGCCCGGGATGCGATGCCAAACGGCGGGACGCTGTTCATCAAAGCCGAAAATGCGGAGGTCGATGAGCATCTCGCCGCCATCTATCCGGATGCGAAACCCGGCCGCTACATCAAGGTTGATATTGAAGACTCGGGCACCGGTATCAGAAAGGAGGTGATGGACCGGATCTTCGACCCGTTCTTTACGACCAAGGACCTGGGCAAGGGCACTGGGCTCGGGCTTTCGACCTCGCTGATGATAGCTAAGGGCCACGGCGGATTTTTGAACGCATACAGCGAGCCCGGAAATGGGTCGAGGTTCTCCGTTTGGCTGCCCGTGGCCGAACAAGAGGACGCGGCCGATGTTCAGCAGACCGCCGCGGCGATCCCAGAAGGCTCGGGTGAATTGATACTTGTCGCCGACGATGAAACGACGATCCGCGAGGCGACGCGTGCCGCTCTCGAGAAATTCGGTTATCGTGTCATCACGGCCGAAGGCGGTGCCGAAGCCCTTGCGATCCTTCGTGATGAGGACCCGGAGATCTCGCTCGTGCTGACCGATATGTCGATGCCCGGTATGAACGGAAGCGAACTGATCAGATCGGCCCGGGATCTAGGCCGGGAGCTGAAGTTCATTGTCATGAGCGGGATGATCGAGAAGAAAACGCTAGATGAGATAACTGCCGACGGAGCGACGATCTTTCTCGCTAAGCCCTTTACGGCCGAAAAGCTGCTCAACGCCGTACGATCGGCGCTTGGGGAGATCTAGCCTCGGGCCGAGAGAGAGATCCATAACGTATCACCGTCTGGCGTCGCAAACGGGCACGCCGATGACCGGAGCCCTCTTTAGTTTGGGTCACCTGCGCTCCGGCCTCGAAAATAAGCCGATATTACCGGGGCGAGCAGCATTATCAGCAGGCCAAAGATCATAAGCCCGCCGCGACTGACGTCGTAGTCGCTGAGTATCCGTTCCATCGAAAGCCCTGCGACGAAGAGGCCGAGGGTAACCTCGAACGTCACCGTCAGGACCACCCAGACAACGCCGATGGCGATAAGCTCTTCGGTGCTTCGGGCCCCGATCCACCGGACAGTCACCAGGGAAACCGCAACGATGAGCATGGAACCGATGAGCACGCCGATTTGCCGGGCTCGCAGATCTCCGATCGCCGGTTCGATCAGCAGGGTGCGCACCACTCCATGTACGGTCTCCACGGCAATGATCAGAAACCAAACGGCGATCCCGCGAACAAAAATACCGGCAGCGTTCTCCTGGTTGGTGCTCATCTTAACGATCGAACCGGCCCTTGCGCGCGGCGGCCGAACTTATTCATTCTAACCCAGCGCATTTCGAGGTACGGCCGCCCGGTTCGGAAACGTTGCCGAACCTCGGCCTCTGATCCGGATCCGATCGGTCGGCATAGTAATTGCCGCTAAACGATCCGGATCGGGAACCGCCTCGGGCAAGCCGGCCCGGGCGAAACCGTAATTTTCGAACAAGGATGAACCGATGATAGAGATACAGGAAATGTCGGAACGACAAATAGATGAGCTTCTGGAAAGGGTCCGATACGGTCATTTCGGATGCTCGCGAAACGATCAGCCATATATCGTGCCGATCCACTATTCGTACAAAAAGCCGGACCTTTACGTTTATACGACCGATGGCAAGAAGACGGAGATAATTCGTGCCAACCCGACCGTTTGCCTCCAGGTAGAGGAGGTATTCGACGATGGCGATTGGCAGAGCGTTATCGTTACCGGCGAGGCCGAGCGGATCGAGGAAATAGACGAACGCGAAGCGGCGATGGCGATCATTCAGGCAGACAATCCGAAACTCGCTCCGGCGATCAGCGTCAAGTGGCTTGACAGCTGGATACGCGAAAATGTCGAGATCATTTACCGCATCAGGCCAAGAATGATCACCGGCCGCATCGCGACACAGGTGGAAACACAGGCTGCCGTGGCGAACCCGATGCGGCAGCGGCCGCAGATCTATTAGAGAGGACGGAAAGCCGCCCTTTCCGCGACGCGGAATTTTACGCAGATCTGACGTCGATCGGCGGAAAAATTCGCACCGATCTTGCACGAAACGCCCGATTTGCGGGCGTTTTTTGCGGTATGCCGTTTGATATTTGATCAGGTCAGAGACGGGTACGAACATCGCCGTTTCAGCCAAATTCGATCTTTTGAATATCGAGGAGACTTGATCATGTACGCAAAAATATATTGGCTTATCTGGACAGTGCTGCTTGCCGTTGCCGCCCTTTTCTTTGTCGCCGGGATGATGACTCCGCTGGTGGCCGTCGTATTCGGCTTTATCGCTTTTGGGATGGTGTTTATGGGGATGATGTCCGTGCTTCCGTCGACGGTCGGCCACAACGCTCCTGATTACAAGATGCATGTGAGCAAGGCTTCCGCATTCGCTCCGGTCGCAGCAAAGACCTCGGCGGCTGTAAACACGATCGGGGCGGGTTTGTCCGCACCGGCCGGGATGAGGAAAGCCAATTTGCACTGATCGTTAGGCGCTTGTTGGTCGCGGGCCGGTCTGGCGGGATCGGCTCCGCGGCTATTTTTTAAGGAAAGTCAGGAACTCGTTCTCATCGCGGGTCAGGCCTTCGAATGTCGCAACGACCTCGTTCGAAGGCGTGATCAGCGCGTAAAGCGGCAGTGCGACCGTGCCGAAACGTTGCTCCTGCATCTTCTGGAAGCCTTCATACGGCTCGCCCTCGCCGTCCGTGTAAAGCCGGACGCGGACGAATTTTTCCAGCTCGGCCCGCACTGCGGGTTTCGGGAACATATTCGCTTCCATCCATCGGCAATTCGTGCACGTATAGCCCGTAAAATCCACAAAGATCCGCTTGTTCTCGGCCTTCGACCGTGCGACAGCGGCTTCAAGATCGTTCGTAATCCAAGCTAGCTCGCCGCTCATTGGTGAGCCCGCGGTCGACCCGGCTGAGACCTCTTTCGCCGGCGGCAGGAACGATTCCAATTCTCCGAGACGTGACCCGAACAAGCCTGTCAGAAGATAAAAAGTGAGGGTTCCGAACAGGAAGGCATTCAGCAGCCCGGACGAGGCCGATATTTCGCTGCTCCGAATCGTGCGAGAAACGGAAAACGCCGAGCAGGTATAGAAAGATCAATATCGACAGTGCGATCCACCCGGCGATCACGACCTCTCGCGTGAAGATGTCCCAGCCCCAAACCAGGTCCACGTTCGAGATGAACTTGAGTGCCGCTCCGATCTCAAGAAAGCCCATCACGACCTTGACCGAGTTCATCCAGCTTCCCGAACGCGGCAGCGACTGCAGAAGCTGCGGCGCGATGGCCAAGAACGAAAAAGGGCAATGCGAATACGGCCGAAAATGCCAGCATCCCGATGATCGGGTAAAACAGCTCGCCCTGCGAGGCCGCGACGAGGATCACGCCGACCAGCGGCACCGTGCAGGTGAACGATGTCAGCGAAAACGTCAGGCCCATCAGGAGCAGGGCGACCGTTTTGCCGACGTCCTTTGACCGGGCCATGCTGTCTAGTTTCGTCAGGACGCTCGACGGCACGCCGAAGTTATATGCCCCCAGCAGGCTGAAGGCGAAGGCGAGAAATATCGCCGTTATCAGCAGGTTCGTGTACGGATTCGCCGCGAACCTGTTGATGCCTGCCGCCCCGAACAGCACCGCGAGGGCGACCCCCAGGCCGGTGAACGTCAGGATGATGCCGGCCGCGTAAATGAGAGCGTCGCGGACCGATCCGGCGGTCGTTTCGGACCCGTGCTTGGTGAAGTACGAGACCGTGATCGGGATCATCGGGAAGACGCACGGCGTAAGAAGCGATAGTGCCCCGAACGTCATCGCCAGCCAGATGAATCCCCATATCGGCTGGTCGCCGATCCTGCTTTCGGCCGTCCGGTTCGCTTCGGGTACGCCGTCCTGACCGGGCTGCGAGGTGTCGGGGGCGAAGAAAGGCTCGTCCGCCGAAGGCTGTGCCGCGTTCGCATTCGAGTCAAGGTTCGCGGCGGTGTTCGCGTCCACGGCAGCGTTCGCGTTTACGTTCGCTGCCGGGGTCGGCGAAGGCGTCGGTGTCGGCGAGCGGGTCGGTGTCGGTGTTGCCGCGGCGGATGCCGAAGCCGCCGTTATCGTGACCGCGGAGGTGAGCCTGACGGTGCGGGGCGGCAGGCAGACCTTGTCGTTGCAGGCCTGGAAGCGGATGCTCGCGTTCAGCGTTTGCGGGCCTTCGGGCGTGCCGGGCTCGACGGTGAAGGGGATGGTGAACGCCGCGGTCCCCGCATAGGTCTCGGTGTTCATCCCGAAGTTCGGGTCCATCTTTACCCGCGGCCTCGGGCCCGAGATCCGCCCCGCCTTGAACGGCCCTTCGCCCAGAGCGATCCGCGTTTGGATGGGGCCGCCGGGCGGCTGGGTGATCGAGTATAGATACCAGCCGCCTTCGATGCTTGCCGTGATGCGTGCCGTGCCCGAGCCGCCCGCGGGGATGCTCGCCGGCGAGGCGGTCATCGAAACCGAAACGGGATTTTGGGCGTGGCCGCCGGCCGCAAGCGTCAGACAGAACGACACCGCAAAAAAGATTGCTGCAAAAAAGCGACTCAAATCCTTACCTCTGGCATTTTCCGTGCAGGTCTTCCGGGCAAACGTCGGCGGTCCCGGTTCCGGCTTTGGCCGGGATGACATCCGGTCCGAACCGCCGTGCCCCGCCTGTTCAATAATATACAGTTAGCCCGAACCGCTCAATTGGATTCACCATCCCGCCCCCGCGATGCAACCGTCCCGAAGGAAATTGCGGCAGCAGATCCGGTCGGTCGAATCGAGGGCCAGGCGTTGCCGCGTATCGGGTTTTTCCGGGGGCTTTTAGGCCCGACGGCCGCCGCGCTCGTTCGGAGGCGTTCCGGCCGCGTTCCGAGGGTTTCAGAACGTGCAACCCACTGTATCCATTAGGTTTATGCGAAACGTTCCGAGAATTTTGCGAAAAGCTTTTTCGAAACGTGACGGAATGTCTAAATCGCAGTAAACACACGGCTTATGGGTTCCGGTCCGGAACCGGCGTTTGGAACGCTCTTAAGGACTTTTTGCCCGCGAATGGACGCTAGTGGACCCTAATGGAACCGTCCTGACCCATCTCGCGATCTGTGCTGCGGTCCGGAAATGCCAGATATAAATTTATGTCAAAGAACCTCCCCGGCACACGCCCGAGGTAGGCCATTGTATCATACATTGTCAATATTTTTATCTCTGCAACACAGAGCCCCTTCCGACCCGGCCGAAGGGATCCAATACGTCCGTGAAACCAACGCGATTCTGTCACGGAAATCGAGCATGTACGGCCGCCAATAAACGTGTACTCTCGCATAAGACCTAGAGAACGGGGTTTCGAAGAATTAACGTTTCGTCTCGGTCCGACCAGCAGAATATCACTCAGATTTGTTAGTGACAGTCAGCTGAGAAAGGAAGATATTGATTTGCTGATAAAGATTCTCGAACTTCAAAAATCGGCGTTTCCGGATGCGGCAGCTGAGGAACTCATGGAAGAATGATTACGGTTCAATTCCGAGCCCACGTTTTCCGGCGTCCTGAATGCTTGTTCAGGGTAAACGAGTAACATCAATGGATCGAGAACGTGTAATCGATCGTAACAGTCACCGAAACTGGCACTCCGTTCACACGCCTTGGCAGGAACACGATCTGCCGGGCGGCGGCGATCGCCTGTTCGGTTAGGCCGTTCGGGAGCTTCTGAATGGGAATAACCGAGCCGACCCCTCCGTTGGCGAGGAGTGTCACCTTGAGACGCACCGACCCCGCCGTGTTCGCATTACGAGCCTCATCTGTGTACAGCGCCCGCGGTTTTCCGATGATCATTAGACCCTCTGTGCCCGGTTGTTTCTGATTCGAAGGTTTTTCGACGGGAGTTTCCTGAACCGGAATAGGCGTGGGATTCGAGGCCTCATCGCCTAATGTCGACTCGGCTCCGGCGCCGATATACTTGCCTTCGGAACCCTTCAGATCGATGGAATCGAGAAACGGGACCTGATCGAGATCCTTGCCGGTACGTGTATAGACGGCAAGTTCGATCCATCGATCACTTCCGAAATCCGGAATTACTCGCCGAACAGAGAAGGAATTGCTGAACACGGTCACCTGCCGGTCAAATCGGCGAACGTTATCTTCAACTAAACTCGCTTTCCCGTTTCGAAGTTCCGCGAGCCGCTCGTCAAGCAGTTTCTCATCGAATCTAACTTTCGCCTGACACCAGTCGGGCGGTTTCGCACCACTCTTCGCAGCGACGATCAGTTCGTAGACCGTCTCGTCAGCGTATGCGTAGTAAGTGCGTTTCTCCAATTTCCTGCACGGGTCGCCGGATTCGACCATCGTCGGTAGCTTCGGCAACATCACGGAAACCGCCTGACCTGGTACCTTGTACCGCTCCCATCTGATCGGGGCTGTGGAAGACTGCGGTAAAACATCGGACGCGAAAATCAGAAAGAGAAGAGCGAAGAGCGGCAACTGTCTTAAAAACATGTGACGCATTATATCATTGGAAATTGAATCAAAAATAGCTTCACGAACTATCGCGATCCTTAAAATATCTTCACGGTCTTTCATTACTTATTCGCGTGCTTTGTGAATACAAGATCGTAGCTTGTGCTGCGGCCGCCGGCGGGGCCGCGGGCCAGGATGCCTTTGTCGATCAGGTCGTTGATATCGCGAGAGGCGGTGTCCTGCGAGCATTTGGCGAGCTTTGCCCATTTGGACGAGGTGAGCTTGCCCTCGAACCCGTCGAGCAGACGGTTCAGTACCAGACGCTGGCGTTCGTTCACGGGGGTGCTTTCCATCGCGTCCCAGAACCGTGCATTGTGAAGGACGGAACCGAGGGTTTCTTCCGCATGCTCGAACGCTTCACCGAGGCGGACGAGGAACCATTGGAGCCACTCGGTTATGTCGAGATCTCCTTTTTGGGTCCGCTCAAGGATCTCATAATAACCTTTACGCTCCGCTCGGATCCGCGACGACATACTGTAAAAACGCTGCGGGCTGTTTTCGGACCTGGCCAGAGCAAGGTCGGCGATCGCTCGGGCGATGCGGCCGTTTCCGTCGTCGAAGGGGTGTACGGTCACGAACCACAAGTGGGCGATCCCGGCGACAAGTACCGGATCGACGGCCTTTTTGCTTTCGAACCAATCGAGGAACGCTCTTGTCTCGACGGTCATGCGGTTTGCCTCGGGAGCCTGATAGTGGACCTGCTCTCGGCCGGCCGGGCCCGAAACGACCTGCATCGGGCCGGATGAGTCGTCCCGCCAATCGGCAACGTTGATCTTTCTCAGGCCGCTGTGGCCAGTCGGAAATAGGGCGGCGTGCCAGCCGAACAGTCTTTCTTCGGTCAGCGGCTTTTCATAGTTTTGTGTGGCGTCGAGCATCATCTCCACCACGCCTTCGACGCCGCGGTCGGCGGGGACCATTCCGGCAACGTCCATACCGAGCCTTCGGGCAACCGATGATCGAACCTGATCTCGGTCCAGGCGCTCGCCTTCGATATCGCTGGATTTGACGATCTCTTCAGTAAGCGAGCGAAGTACGGATTCCTCACGTGATCTGAAGCCGAGAGCCTCCATTTGGCCGAGCATTCGGCCTTGCCGGTGCCGCACCTCGGCCAGGGCAGTGGCGATGTTCTTGTCGTCCCACCGAAAATCGGGCCACTGGTTCAATTCATGGATGTATTTCATAATCTCCGCATCCTTACGGAGATTATAGCGTCTATTCTCCGCATTTAGCAAGATCATTCTCCGCAAAGTTGCGGAGATCATTATGTTTTATCTCCGCAGGAACCGGCCAAGAGGTCGTCGTTAAAGGGGTCGGGCGGTGTTGGTTTTGGTTTCGGAGGCTAGGGCGGGGTCGAGCTTTTCGAGGGGGCGGAGGGAAGGGTCGACGGTGACGCCGACGCAGTGGGCGAGGATGGCGTGGATCTGGCGGACGCCTTCGGTCAGGGCGGCGGGGCCCGGCTGGAGGATGTAGGTCGATTTCACTTCGAAGATGCGGCCGGTGGCGACGGCTTCGATCGCGTCCCAGCCCTCGCGTTCGCGGACCGCTTTCTTTTTGACCTGGCGGCCGCACCAGGAGCCGATGTAAACCTGAGGGTTCGCCCGGACGACCTGTTCGGGGAGGATGATGCGGTCTTTGGCGGCCTGATGCTGCCGCAGTTCGGGGAAGACGGTGTCGCCGCCGGCGATCTCGATCAGTTCGTCCACCCAGCGGATGCCCGAGATCAGCGGGTCGTACCATTCCTCGAAATAGACGCGCGGCCGATAGGGGAATCTCGCCGCCGACCGCCGGAGGCCATCGAGCCCGCGGGCCAGTTCATCCGCCAACGCTTCGGCACGGCCGCTGCCGACTATCCGGCCAATGGTGCGGACCATGTCGAGGATCTCCTGGACGCTTCGCTGGTTGAACGTGAAGACGTTGACGCCACGCCGGATCAGCTCGGCCGCGATGTCCGCCTGCAGGTCGGAGAAGGCGAAGACGAGGTCCGGCTCCAGCGCCATGATCTTGTCGAACTTGGCGTTGATGAACGCCGAAACCTTCGGCTTGTCCCGGCGGGCTTCGGGCGGGCGCACCGTGTAGCCGGAAATGCCGACGATCCGGTCCTGCTCGCCGAGCAGGTAGAGCGTCTCGGTGGTCTCTTCGGTAAGGCAAATGATGCGTCGGGGAAAGTTCATCCAGTTTCAGTCAATTGTGAACCATAACGGCCGGATCGGCGGCAATATTCTCTATCTTTTTTCGTGTATTTTCTTGTTTCGTGGATAGCCCGTCCAGTCTGAAGAGGAAGAATGATCCACGAAAGAAGAAAAAAAGAAAACGAAGAGTTTGGTAATTAACACACTACGCGAACGTCTGCTGCAGGCCGCTAGGACGAGGTGGTGAAGCCGTAAGGGCAATGGCGGCAGCCGTTCTTGCAGCAGAAGCCTCGCTTGAGAAGGTACCACTTGGTGAAGACCAGGAGGCCGTCTTCGTTGACGTAGTAATCGATGTCTTCGACGAGCTTGGCGTCCGAGGCGTACTTCCGGGCGATGCTCGCGTGGGCCGTTTCCGGCGTGATGGACGCCGTGTACTCTTCAATTTTCTCGACGATCGCCGCCTTCAGGCATTTCGGGCAGCGGCAGTCGACCTCGGGGTCCGGCTGCATGATCGGCGGGAAATCCGCGCACCAACACGCCGTGCCGGGCGAATCGGCACCGCAATCGAAACTTTCACCGCAAAGCGAACAAGACTTTGTCCCCACGTTCGAAGTTTATCAGAACACGAGCGGAGTTTCGCCGCGCGGCCCGGCGGGACGCATTTATCGTGAAACGGCGGGAGTTTCAGTTCAGGCGGATCAACTCCGAACGAACGGTGAGCTTCCTGATCAGGTCTTCGCGGACGCGGAACCCGATGCCCGGAGAATTCGGCGTGGCGATGGTGCCCGCAGGCGAGACTACGACCGCGGGTTCGATGATGTCCTCGTCCCAATACCGTTCGGACGCGGAGACGTCACCGGGCAGAGTGAACCCTTCGAGGGTGGACATCGCGATGTTATGCGCGCGACCGATGCCGCTTTCGAGCATCCCGCCGCACCAGACCGGTACATTGTGCGAAAGTGCGAGTTCCTGGATCGCACGGGCCTCCGAGTGGCCGCCGACGCGGCCGAGCTTGATATTGATGATGCGGCAAGCGTCTATCTCCAGGGCCTGGCGGGCGTCCCGAAGCGATGTGATCGATTCGTCAAGGCAGATCGGCGTCTTTAACCGCTTCTGCAATTTTGAGTGGTCGATCAGGTCGCCGGCCGCCAGCGGCTGCTCGATCATCAGAAGCCCGAATTCGTCGAGCGTTTTGAAGATATTGAGGTCGCGGTCGAGTTCGTAAGCCGAGTTGGCATCGACGGACAGACGGATGTTCGGAAATTCCTTCCGGACCGCCTCGACGTATTCGATATCCTTTCCGGGCTTGATCTTCAGCTTGATGCGCTGGTATCCGGCCGCAACCTCCGCCGCGACTTTCTCGATGAGGGCTTCGGGCGTGACCTGCAGGCCGATCGAAACGCCGCAATCGATCTCGGTGCGGCGGCCGCCCAGGTGCTGCCACAGCGGCAGCCCGAGCATCCTGGCTTCCAGGTCCCACACGGCCGTTTCGACCGCGGCGATCGCCATGCGGTTCCCGCGGATCGGCGAAAGAAGTTTTCCGATCTCGTCGGCCCGAATGCGCGTTCCGGTCGAGAGCATCGACGCAAGGTATCGCGAGATGACCACCCAGGCGGTATCGACCGACTCATGGTTAAACAGCGGCGTCTCCATCGCGGTGCACTCGCCGTAGCCGGACACATCGGTGCGGTCGATCGCCTTGATAATAAGTATGCGCCGTTCGGTTGTAAGCCCGAAGCTGGTCTCGAACGGGCTTTTCAGGGTCATCGCGATACGGCGCAATTCGAGGCCGGCAAGCTGGATCACCGGATCATTGACAGGTCGTGGCTCGTAGCGAGCGGTGCTAGCCGTTTTGATCATCTTCTTCTGCGTACCAGCGGGCACTGGATGCGTATTCTTCCTCAAACTGCCTCAGATGTTCGAGCGAGCGGTCGGATTGCGTATGGGCACATGCCACAAGGATCGCGTTGATCGCCGCGACCGGGGCGACGTAGGAATCGATGAACGACGTTCGGGCGATCGAGGCGATCAGGTACGAATCGCAATATTTGGCGATCGGCGTGGCATCGCCGTTCGTGATGCCGAAGCTCGGGACGTTGCGCCGGCGGGCGCTTTTTGTCGCTTCGATCGTCTCGCGAAGGCCGCGGCCGAAACTGATCGCTATGAGAAGGTCCTTTGACGTCAGGATCCTGATCCGATTCTGGATGACACCGCTGCTTCCGATCGGCGCGTCGGCGTCAAAGCCGAGGCGGACGAGGCCGTAAGATAGCGACCACGCAAGCGAGGCCGCGAAATCGATCCCGACGACAAGTATCCGCTGCGAAAGGTTGATCCTGTTCGCGAGTTCCACGACCTTATCGGCATCGATGCTCGCACGCAGAGCGTTCAGGTTCTCAAGGTCCTTGTCGAGGCTTTGCCGGACACGATCGGTAACCGCGAGGTCTGCGAGGTTTGCCGACCTCATCGCCGTGTAAGGCGTGATCTTGGTTACAAAATGCTCGCGGAGGTCATGGGCGAACTCGGCAAACTTCTCATAGCCGATGGCCTGGATGGCCCGGATGATCGTGGCCGAATTGACGTGATAGCGGCGGCCCATGTCGCGCGATGAAAGGAAATAGGTTTCGTCCGATTCGTCAAGGATCTGCTGGAGAAGCTTCTGGCGACTTGAGCTCAGGTTCGGCCCCGCCTCGGCAAAGCGGGCATCGAGAGTGGTCGAACGCGTCGATGGGTGGGCAGGGACGTCGGTGGCGAAACCACGTGCATGTCCGTTTCGGCCGTGACCGTCGCCCGACGAACCGTCATATTGAGTTGAGCTGCGCCGGTTTCTTGAGCCTTTTTTCATCGGTCCGCCTCCCTTGGCCCGAATCCAGCTGCCAATCTCGGAGTGAGTCCAGCGGCCAATTTTGCCGCTCGGCTATATTAGAGCAGAGTTGAGAAAAACGCAACACCTGGTGCAAATATGATGCAAAATGGCCGGATCTGCCCTTAAAATTGGGATATTTCCAGCGTTTTGTCGACACTTAGCGCGTAAAGTGATGCAATCCGTTGACAACCTGCATCAATTGTTGTAGAAATATTCTGCTTTCCAAAAAGTAGTGCGATCCAGGGTTAGAAGCTGCGGCCTTGCTGATAGATCTTTAGTCAAGAAATACCGAGACGAGTGATCGACCATTTCGCAGACTGGCCTTCGACCCAAAGATCCGTAGAACCTTAATTAATTCAGGAGACGACAGTCATGAAAACGAATGCCAATATTCGAAGGGCAATGAAAAGTTTATGTTGGTATAACAAGCTTCCGAGCCGGAGGTTCGGCGCTTCGTTCTTGAGGCTGCTCGTCCTTTTGGGTGCAGCGAGTTTTGCCGGCGGCGTGGCCGCCCAAACAACGACGTCCACCATCGAAGGGACGGTCCGTGATGCGAACGGTGCCCTTGTCTCGGGAGCGCAGGTAAAGGCGACGAGCGCAACGCTCGCTACCGAAAGGACCGTCGTAACCGATTCCAATGGTTTCTACCGGATCGTGTCGCTCCCGGCAGGAGACTACACGCTGATCGTGACGCAATCCGGTTTTGCACCGAGTTCGTCACGGCTCGAACTGCTCCTCAACCGTACCGCGAATGTGGATATCCAGCTTCAGGTCGGAGCGGTCGACAGTGCGGTGACCGTAAGCGGCGACGTGCCTTTGCTGGAACCGAGCGCTTCGTCAACCGGTTCAACGATCACGCCCCGGCAGATCCAGGATTTTCCTGTTAACGGCCGGGAATACCTTGACCTGCTTCAGCTTGTACCGGGCGTCGCGATCAACAGACAGTCCGGCGGCGATAACGCCAATCCGATCCTTGGCGAACGCAGCGGAAACAACAACTTTTTCATTGACGGACAGCCGAACAAGGACACGGTGAACGGCGGCCCGGCGGCCCCGTTCAATCAGGAGACGATCGCCGAATTTCAGGTGTTGACCACGGGCTTCAAGGCCGAGTTCGGCCAGGCGTCGGGCGGCGTCGTCAACGTGATCACGAAGAGCGGTAGTAACTCGTTCCGCGGCGTTGCATCGCTGTTTCACCGCAACGAAGCCTTCGACTCGTCAAACTCACTTGATCCATCGGTGACGGAACCGCCGCACCTGCGCAGGTTCAACTACAGCATCGCGGGCGGCGGCCCGATCTGGAAAGACCGGATCTTTTTCTTTGGTTCGTCAGAACGGATCACTGAGGATCGCGGGATCGATTTCAATTATCCGGACCTTGGCCCGTCGGCCGGGGCGCAGACCGTGCTTCAACTGCTTCGCAACCAGGAAGACCCGCTTGAAGCTCCGCAGCAAACGCGGGCCATTCGGAATTTCCTCAAGCTGAACCAACAGTTCGGCCGTCATCAACTCGTCCAGGAAGTGAACTACACGAATGAATACGTCCGAGGTTCCGGACAAGGCCTGCCGTCGACCCGAGGCAGCACGAGCGCCAGACATTTGATGCTGGGCGCCGGAGACACGATCTTGGTCGGTGACCAGGGCGATCCGTGGATCTTAACGTTTCGCGGTGCATACCGCGGGGAACCTTCTGATTCCCGGCCCACATATTCGGAATTCACAGGACTCACGCTGCTTAACGCGTTTCCTTCTCAGCAGACCTGCCCGCCTACCTGCGGGTTCTTCAGCACACTTCCCGGAATTCAGTTCGGTAACGCAACAACACCGTCGAACCTCGATCAAAAATACTATTCGTTCTCGGCAAGTGCGAACAAAACATTTGGCGATCACGACATCAAGTTCGGCTGGCAGTACGTGAAGACGAAGGTTGATGGTGTCGATTCACAGACCCTGACAAACCAGCTTTTTGCGACGATAGACGACTTTCTGAACTATGGCCCGGCTACGAGCGGAATTTCGCTCCTGCTTGAAGCCGGCGGGCCGACGCCCGAGGCCAACGAGATACATCTTCGGAACGATTACGACGGGCTGTATGTGCAGGACGATTGGAAGATCCTCAAGAACGTGACCGTCAATCTGGGGATCAGGTACGATCATGATTCCGAATTCCAGGCAAGAAAGAACCTGTCACCGCGACTGGGTATTGCCTGGGCGATCACGCCCAAGACGATCCTTCGTTCGCAATACGGCGTGTTTTACGATCAGTTCCGCCTTGGCCTGGTCCAGCGGGTTCCCCCGTTTGGCGGCGCCGACAGGCGAGTGGTTCAGTCGCTTTATTTTCCGCGAGGGTTTTACGGCTCGCCGAGCTTGGTCTCGAGCCTCGCTTTCGCCGTTGGCCTTCCTGGCCCTTGCATCTCGAATCAGCTGACCGATGCTCAGATCGCCTCGTCGGGGGCAGGCTGTCCCTTCGGCGGGCCGATGGTCGGAGTGGACAGGCTTAATCGTGTCGTTGCACCGGGAAACCAGCCGATCCCGGCCAACACCATCATCACGATAAATAATATTCAGTCGCTGAGCGGCATTGCCCCGGACCAGTGGCTGATACAGGCCGCGGCGGCTATCGGACAGCCCGCCGGCTATTTCCGGTGGGGCCAGTTCGGGCTTCTGAACAATCCGATCATCCCGCCGCAGTTCAGCCCACAACCGTTGACAGTACATTCAAGACCCCTCATACACTGGGATTCAGTGTGGGTTTACAGCGTGAAATAATGAATGACATGGTCGTGGAGGTTGACTATCACCATCGCGTGATACGAAATCTACTCGGCATCAGGTTGAGCAATCTGGCGTTCCGGTCACGGGTCGCGGGCATCGGCCGCAGCTTTGATCCGCCGAACACGACCGGCGAGATCCAAACTTTCGGCCCGTTTTATGAAGGGGTATACGACGGCGTGGTCGTCAGCCTTAACAAACGTCTAAGCAACCGCTTTCTTGTGGGGGCCAATTACACCTACGCGAAGGCGACCGACAATTCACGCGGTATCGGCGCCACGCCCACCGACAACTTCATTGGCATCGCACCGGTTGTCGTGGAACCGTGTGCGGCGGGCAACCCGGGATGTACCCAGCAGACCAACGCAAACGGCTCATTCATTAGCCGAAACGGAAACTTCGTAGCGGCTGCGGGAACATTCGTTAACGGTCCGGACCTTGATAAGGGGCCGTCCAGTCTTGCCTTGGACCATATTTTCCAGGTTAACGGGCTCGTCGACCTGCCATGGCAATTTCAGATCAGCGGTATCTTTCGTGCACAAAGCGGATTTCACTTTAGCCGCTTCGACGCCCTGAGCCGCGACCCGGACGGCAACGGTAATTTCAACGGCGTCGATTTCACTGCCGGAAGGAATGCCTTTACCGCTCCGGCCTTCGTTAATCTCGACCTTCGATTCTCGAAACAGTTCGACCTTGGCGAGCGGGTGAAGCTGCAGGTTCTGTTCGAACTCTTTAATGCCTTCAACCGCAAGAATCCGGCCTCGGTGCAGAACCGCGAGGACGTCGCGACGGAACCGTTCAATTCCATTACACAGGTGCTTCCGGGCCGGGAAGGGCAAGTCGGAATTCGAGTTTCGTTCTAGATCAAAAGTATGGAAAAAGGAAAGAAGTTGACTCGCCGGGAATTGTTGGTTTCGGCGGCTTCGGCCGGAGCGGGGGTGCTTGCCGCTCCGATGCTAAGTTTCGGCCGGTCGCGCGTTTTCGCGGGCTCGCCGCGGGAGTACTCGACGCGGGCGATCGATCTTGTGAAGCGTTCGACGGTCATCGACATGCTTTGCGTGATGACGCTCGATTTCCCGAAGCAGGACAGGTGGATGAAGAATCCCGAACTGTTCACCGAGGCTGATCTTCAGCCTTTCAGGGATTCGGGTATAAATGTCATCCATCCTGCGATCGGCATGGGCGGGTTCAACTCGTACGACAACGTGCTCAGGTTCTTTGCCGCGTGGAACGGATTTATCGCGAACCATGATCAGTACCTGATGCGGGTGGATAGCCCTGCGGACCTCGATCGGGTGAAGAAAAGCGGGAAGCTGGGGGTCCTGCTAGGCCTTCAGAATTCGGACCAGTTTCGGAACCCGAACGATGTCGACTTCTTTCACGCGCTGGGCCAGCGTGTCTCTCAATTGACGTACAACTCGCGAAACTTCATCGGGAACGGCGCGACCGAACGCCATGACGAAGGAATTTCCGATTTTGGTGCGGCGATCATCGAACGGATGAACAAGGTCGGTATGGCCGTCGATGTGTCTCATTGCGGCGACCGGACGACCCTGGACGCATTCGAGATCTCGAAGAAGCCCGTGCTGATCACGCACTCTAATGTTCGCTCGCTCGTGGCCGGACATCCTCGGCTGAAAACGGACGAAGCGATCAAGAAGGTCGGCGCAGCGGGAAGCGTTTTCGGCGTCACCGGCGTGCGAATGTTCGTGAAGTCGGACGAGCCGACGACCGTCGAACACGTCCTCGATCATTTTGACCACGTGAAGAAATTGATCGGTCCCGAGCATCTCGGCGTCGGGAGCGACATCGATCTTTACGGCTACGATTCGATGCCGCCGGAGCTGAACAAACAGCTCAGAGCGGGGTACAAGGGAAGCTACGCGTTCCGGGAAAAGATCGATATCGAAGGCCTCAACCATCCCAAACGAATGTTCGACCTTACGGAAGGGCTCATCCGCCGCAAGTACACCGACGCCGAGATCGAAGGCATCCTCGGTGGTAATTTCAAGAGAGTTCTGAAAGAGATCTGGACCGTAGACACGACCACCGCCAGGCCGAATCAACAACCATAGGAGAATTGAATGATCGTTGGACGACTTAGATACTCGCTGATCGCATTTGTCATTTGCATTGCATTTTCAGCGACGGCCTGGGCCCAACCGGCTCCGCTGACCGGCTTCGACGCATACGCCGAGAATGCAATGAAGGAATGGGAAGTTCCCGGAATGGCTGTGGCCGTCGTCAAAGATGACAAGATCGTTTTCGCAAGGGGATACGGCGTGAAAAAGCTCGGCGAGCCGGCCCCGGTCGACGAACGCACGATCTTTGCGATCGGTTCGTCATCGAAGGCGTTCACCGCGGCCGCGATCGCGATCCTTGTAGATGAAGGGAAACTTAAGTGGGACGATCCGGTCTCGCTTTACCTTCCCGAATTCGAGTTGTACGATCCTTACGCCTCGCGTGAGCTTCGGATCCGCGACCTCCTTTCGCACCGAAGCGGCCTGGAGCGCGGCGACATGCTCTGGTATGGGACCACGCTAAGCCGCGAAGAGATCCTGAGCCGGGTCCGTCACCTTAAACCGACATGGAGCCTCCGCAGCCAGTTCGGATATCAGAACCTTATGTATCTGGCGGCGGGCGAGGTGGTCCATAAGGTCTCCGGGATGTCCTGGGACGACTTCCTGAAAAAGCGGATCTTCGACCCCATCGGCATGTCGGCAAGCAGCACAAGCATCAAGAGCTTCAAGCCCGGAGACAACGTCTCCACGCCTCACGGCAAAATGGGCGAAAAGGTCGAGCCGATCAAATGGCGGGATATCGACAACATCGGCCCGGCCGGATCGATAAACTCTAACGTCATCGACGTCGCGCAATGGGTCAGGCTCCAGCTTGGCAAAGGAACCGTAGACGGCAAGAAGATCCTCAGCCCGGCGTCCGCGAACGAAATGCATATGCCGCAGACGATCATCCGGCTCGAGGGAGCGTACCCGATCCTCTACCCGAAGGCTCATTTCTTTAACTACGGGCTGGGCTGGTTCCTTTCTGATTTCAAAGGGCGAAAGCTGGTCGAGCACGGCGGGGCGATCGACGGGATGAGGGCCGAGGTTGCGATGGTCCCGGAAGAAAAGCTCGGCATCGTCATCCTGACGAACATGAACGGCTCGGTCATCTCGATGCCGCTTGTTTACCGGATAATCGATGCCTACCTCGGCGAACCTCAAACCGATTACAGCGCGAACCTGCTTAAGGCCTACAGGCCGCTTTTGGACCAGGCACAGGCGGCGGAAAAGCGTGCGGAATCCGAACGCGTGACAGGGACCAAACCGTCTCATCCGCTCGAGAATTACGTAGGCACGTATCAGAACGAACTCTACGGCGATGTTACGATCGGAATGGAAAACGGGCAGCTAAAGATCATCTACGGCCCTTTCACCAGCCTTTTGGACCATTGGCACTACGACACGTTCCGTGCGACTTTTGTTACCTCCGGGATCTCAAAAACGCCGGCCACCTTCGGCCTGAACGCCCAGGGCAAAGTGGATACGTTATCGCTCGGGCTGGCGGGAATGTCCGGTTACCCATTTAAGAAAGTTCCGCCGAAGACGGGCACCACGGCACAAGCACCGTCGAACTAGAATGCCGATGAACATCTTTAACGATAGCAATTACATTACTCTGAAAAGACTTGCCCTTTGCACGGGGCTGGTCTTTTCACTTTTGGCCGCAGTATCGGCCCAGAACGCCGCCGCGCCCTCGGCTCAGGAGGTGATCTCAAAAGTCGATGAGTATATGGCGTTGGCGGAACGCATCGACCGATTCAACGGTGCTATCCTCGTAGCTCGCGACGGCAAGCCGCTGGTTAGCCGGGGCTATGGAATGGCGAACGTGGAATGGGACATACCCAATTCGCCGAAGACCGCGTTCAGGCTCGGTTCCGTCACCAAGCCGTTCACGTCGGTTGCGATCATGATCCTGCAGGAACGAGGAAAGCTGAGCATCTCCGACCCTGCCTGCAAGTACATCTCGGATTGCCCGGCCGCATGGGAACCCATCACGATCCGCCATTTGCTGACACACACGTCCGGCATCCCGAATTACACCGCATTCCCGGGTTTTCTGGAAAAGCGCGCGATGATGCCGCTCGGCGCCAATGAACTGCTTGCTGACTACAAGTCCAAGCCTCTCGATTTTGCACCCGGCGAAAGGAACAGCTACAGCAATTCCGGGTACCACCTTCTTGGCGTGATAATCGAGAAGGCGTCGGGCAAGTCTTACGCCGAGTTTCTTCAGGAAAATATTTTCGGGCCGCTCGGGATGAAGCAGACCGGGTACGACACCCACCGCGACGTGATCAAGTGGCGCGCCGCCGGGTACCGACGCGAAGGCGACGGGTTTGTGCACGCTCCGTACATGGACATGCTCATTCCCTATTCGGCAGGGGCGCTTTACTCGACCGTCGGTGACCTTCTGATCTTTGATCAGGCACTTCTGACCGACAAGCTCCTGACACAAAAATCGCGCGACGAGATGTTTACGCCTTTTAAGGGGAATTACGCGCTTGGCTGGGGAGTCGGGAAAAGATTCGAGCGTGCGTCCACATCACATGGTGGCGCGATCAACGGCTTTGCAAGCCAGTTCATTCGATTCCCCGATGACAAGGTGACGATCGTGGTCCTGAGCAATGTGCAGGGTTCCGGAGTCGACAAAGTGGCGAATGCCCTGGGGGCGATCGTGTTCGGCGCGAAGTATGAACTGCCGCGTGAACGCAAAGCCATAACGGTGGCTTCAACGACGCTGCAAAAATACGTCGGCGATTATCAACTTACATCTTCGATAGTGGCCGCGATCACCTTTGATGACGGCAAGTTGTGGTTCAAGATCGACGGCCAGCCCAAGCTCGAACTGTTCCCCGAGACGGAGACGGATTTCTTTATGAAGGCGGTCGACGCCCAGGTGACGTTCGTCAAAGACGAATCCGGCAAGGTCGTACGAATGCAGTTCAAGCAAGGCAGCGGCTCGGGCATTCCGGCCGCCAAGATCAAATAGGCCCCGGCCGCCTGGTTTCATTTTGACTAAGTTATGCACTCATTTTTAAGACGTACAACCTCGCTTTTTCTTCTTTTCCTGATCGTGGCCTCGCCGCTGGCGGCGTCGGTATCGGCACAGGCTGCCGAATACGACATTGTGATAAGGAACGGCCGCGTGCTGGACGGTGCGGGCAATCCGTGGATCCTGGCCGACGTCGCGATAAAAGACGGACGGTTCGCCCGGATCGGCAAGGTATTCGGCAAAGGGCGGCGAGAGATCGATGCGACGGGGCTTTATGTTTCGCCGGGCTGGATAGACATGCTCGATGCGTCAGGCGGTGTTCTTCAAAGAAATCCGCTGGCCGAGAGCAAACTTCTGATGGGCGTGACCACCGGGATCGCGGGCGAAGGCGGAACTCCGGTTCCCGCGGAACAGCTGGGAGAGTATTTTGCCGGTCTCGAGAAAAGCGGCATCAGCATGAATTTCGCTACTTATTACGGTGCGACGCAGGCTCGCGTCGCCGTGATCGGGGCCGAAGCACGCGATCCGAACGCAGACGAGCTTTCTAAAATGAAAGGCATCGTCGAGACCGCGATGAAAGGGGGCGCGTTGGGGATCTCGACCGCGCTTATCTATCCTCCGGCGAGTTATTCAAAGACCGAACAGCTTGTTGAATTGGCTAAGGTGGCCGGAAAATACGGCGGCGTTTATGCAAGCCATATTCGCGGCGAAGGCAAGGAGTTGGTCGAAGCCATCGAAGAAGCCATCACCATCGGCGAAAAAGGCGGTGTTCCGGTCGAGATCTATCACCTGAAGGCCGCATATCAGCCCGGGTGGGGTACGCTGATGCGGCAGGCAGGCGAGACCATTGAAAAAGCGCGAAGCCGCGGCGTGGACGTTGCGGCGGATATGTACGTTTATACGGCGGGCGGCACATCGCTCTCTGCCGTAGTGCCGGCATGGGCTTCTGAAGGCGGACGCGACAAGATGCTCGAACGCCTGAAGGACCCTGCGACACGTGCCCGCCTGAAGAACGAGATCAAGACCGGATCGCCCGGTTGGTGGAACATTGTCGAGGCGGCCGGCGGCTGGGAGAACGTCGTTGTCGCTTCGATCGCCAATCCCGAAAACAAGCGATTCGAGAACAAAAGCGTCGCGCAGATCGCCAAGGAATGGAACAAAGATCCGGCCGACGCGGCGTTCGACCTGATAATAGAAAGCGGGAACAGGTCCGGTGCTCTCTATCACCTGATGAGCGAGCAGGATGTTGAAACCGCGATCAAATATCCGTGGATCAGTTTCGGAAGCGATGCCGCCGCGTCACCGCAACTGGTGGATCCGAACACCGTCGGGAACGGCCACCCGCGCGGTTACGGGAACCATCCGCGAGTGATAGCCGAATACGTACGCAAAAAGAAAATGCTGACGCTGCCTGAGGCGATTCGAAAATTGACATCGTGGCCGGCGACCCGCCTGCGAATTCCGTCCCGCGGGATGATCAAGGAAGGAATGTGGGCCGATGTCGTCATTTTCGATTACGACAAGATACAGGACAACGCGACCTATGAACATCCGTTCCGCACGCCTTCGGGGATCGACTATGTTCTGGTAAACGGACAGGTTGTCACCGAGAAAGGCAAGCACACAGGTGCGAAACCCGGCAAGGTGATCTATGGGCCGGGCCGACAGGCAAATTGATCGCGGATCGCGGTCGAAGTTTTGAGAACAGCCGTGAAACATACCTTAATGATCTCTCGACGTTTTACCTCGGGCTTTCTGGCCTGTGTCCTGCTGGCCAACCTCCTTTGCTTTGGAGCGGCCGCCCAAACCGAAGGGCCGATCTACGACGTCGTGATCCGCAACGGACGGGTCCTGGATGGTGCCGGCAGTCCCTGGATAGCCGCGGATGTCGCGATCAAGGATGGAAGATTCGTACGTATCGGCAAGGTCGACGGCAAAGGAAAACGCGAGATCGACGCTCGCGGTAAGTACGTCTCGCCCGGCTGGATCGACGTAATGGACCAATCCGGCTCGGCGCTTCGCAAGAACGGCCTTGCGGAGAACAAACTTCTGATGGGCGTCACGACCGCTATCGGCGGTGAAGGCGGAACGCCGGTCGAAGCCGACAAGATACCGGAATATTTTGCGGAGTTAGAACAGAAAGGCATCAGTATCAATTTCGGATCGTACTTCAGCGAGACGCAGGCCCGTTACGCAATTCTCGGGATGTCGTCAAAGGCTCCAACGCCCGAAGAACTCGAGAAGATGAAGGCGATCATGGAAACGGCGATGAAAGGCGGAGCCATGGGAATGACCACGGCCCTGATCTACCCGCCTTCAAGCTACGCTACCACCGAAGAATTGATCGAGATGGCAAAGGTCGCCGGAAAATTCGGCGGCATTTACGCAAGCCATATCCGCGGCGAAGGCAAAGAGTTGGTCCAGGCGGTCGAAGAGGCGATCGCGATCGGCGAGAAAGGCGGTTTGCCGGTTGAAGTCTTTCACCTAAAGGCAGCACATCAGCCGGGCTGGGGAAAACTGATGCGCGAGGCCGGTGAAAAGATCAATGCTGCCCGAAGCCGAGGCGTCGACGTGGCAGCCGACATCTATTTGTACACGGCCGGCGGGACCGGCCTCGAAGCGACGATACCGTCGTGGGCATTTGAAGGAGGAGCTGCAAAACTTCTCGAACGGCTGAAAGATCCGGCGACGCGTGCACGTCTGAAGAATGAGATCAAGACCGGTTCGCCCGGCTGGTGGAACATTGTCGAAGCCGCGGGCGGCTGGGACAACGTTGTGCTGGTAAACGCCCAAAACAAGGAGAACGCGAAATACGAAGGCAAGTCCTTGGCTGCGATCGCAAAAGAAATGCAGAAAGACCCTGCAGACGCCGCGTTCGATCTGGTCTCGGCGGGGAATGGCAGGGTTTACGCGATCTACCACATGATGAGCGAACAGGACATCGAGACGGCGCTGAAATTTCCATGGACCAGTATCGGGAGCGATGCCGGTGCGGCGGAAAAGCCGGGAGAGGTCGATGCGATCGGCCTGGCGCATCCGCGTGCTTACGGAAACCATGCCCGGCTGATCGCACGCTATGTTCGCGAAAAGAAAGTGCTCTCGCTTGAAGAGGCCATCCGTAAAATGACATCGTGGCCCGCCACGCGGATGCGTCTTTCATCGAGGGGCACGATAAAGGAAGGGAACTGGGCCGACGTTGTTGTTTTCGATTACGACAAGATCCAGGACCGGGCGACGTATGAACAGCCGCTGCTTTATCCGGTCGGGATCGAGTATGTGCTGGTCAACGGAGCGGTGACCATCGATGGAGGCAAGCATACCGGGGTCAAGGCCGGCAAGGTCCTCTACGGCCCGGGACGCGGACGGTAGTTATGGCGGGCGATCCCAACGTTGTGATCAGGCCGATCTCTTCAATCGACGAATTTCACGCGGTCGAGCAGCTTCAGAGGGACGTTTGGGGCATTCCGGACCTTGACGTAGTTTCGCTTTACCAATTGATCGCCGTTCAGGCGTCCGGAGGCGTTCTGCTCGGGGCCTTCGACGGCGAAGATCTGGTCGGCTTCGCCTATGGATTCGTCGGGCTGGAACGGGGCCGCACGGTGCATCATTCGCACATGCTCGCCGTCACCAAAGAGCAGCGTTCGCACGGGCTCGGATACCGGCTCAAATGTGCCCAGCGGGACTTCGTGCTTGACCAGGGTATCGAAATAATGACCTGGACCTTCGACCCGCTTCAAAGCCGAAACGCGTTCCTTAATTTCCGAAAGCTCGGGGTCGTCGCAGATACGTACCTTCCGGATTTTTACGGATCGGATGCATCAAGCTTTCTGCACCGGAACGGGACCGACCGGCTTTGGGTCAGCTGGCATCTTTCGCACCGACACGTTCGGGACCGCCTATCGGGTTCGATCGTAGACGAAGTTAGCGGCGATCATGCGGTCCTCGTTTCGGTCGGCAGTTCGGGCCAACCGGTCACGAACGACGCGGGCGACGCCGAGGATATCGACAGGCTGGTCATCGAGATCCCGGGCGAGATCGACGCGATCGGTGAGGCCGACCCCGAATTGGCTCGGGCCTGGAGACGACACACCCGGAAGGCCTTCCGGGCGGCGATCGATGCCGGTTTCCTGGTGGAAGATTTTTTTGTCGCGGAACGCTCCGGGCAAAGGGTCGGCTCTTACGTCCTTGCCCGAAAGAGCAACCTGAGACTTTGGTAGCAGAAAAAAGGAGAAATTGACGTGAAACGGTCGACCATCGTGGTGTTCGTCGCAATTCTGATCTCGGCGCTTGTATCCGGCCAGCCGCCCCAATCGGCACCTTTGCCCGCTGAGACCGGGCCGGCAGCGGGGACGCCCGCCGTCACCAACGCGGCCGTTCCGCAGCTGACTGCCGAAGACCTGACCGCTTTTCTGGACGGCATCGTTCCCCAACAGCTCGACCGCGAAAATATCGCCGGGGCGACCGTTTCCGTGGTAAAGGACGGCAAGATCCTGTTTGCAAAAGGCTACGGATACTCCGATGTAAAAACAAAGGCTCCCGTTTCGCCTGAGAAAACGCTCTTTCGTCCGGGTTCGGTCTCAAAGCTTTTTACATGGACCGCCGTGATGCAAATGTATGAGCAGGGAAAGATCGACCTTGACCGCGACATTAATGAATACATCGATTTCAAGATCCCTGATGCGTTTGGAAAGCCGATAACGATGCGGCACATCCTGACGCACACGCCCGGGTTCGAGGAACAGGTAAAGGACCTATTTTCTACCGAGCCGACGACCGATCTCGGCGGTTATCTGAAGACCCACATCCCGATGCGGATCTTTCCGCCCGGGACGACGCCGGCCTATTCGAATTACGCGACCGCGCTGGCGGGTTACGTCGTCGAAAGGATCTCAGGCGTCCCGTTCACACAATATGTCGATGAGAACATTTTGAAGCCGCTCGGGATGGTCAACTCGACTTTCGCACAGCCGCTGCCGGACCACTTGGCGCCTAATATGTCGAAAGGGTATCGGCTTGCGTCCGACGATCCGCTTGATTTTGAGATGGTGTCGGCGTTCCCGGCCGGCAGCATGAGCAGTTCCGCCACCGACATGGCGAACTTTATGCTTGCGCATTTACAGGACGGAAAGCTGGGCGAGGCGAGCATCCTGAAGCCTGAAACGACGAAGCTGATGCACGAGCGTCTGTTCGGTCTGGACCCGGCCGCCCCGGGTATGGCCCACGGGTTCTACGAGGAATCGCAGAACGGAATGCGGATCATCGGACATGGCGGCGACACCATAGCATTCCACAGCGACCTGCACCTGATACCCGAAAAAGGGATCGGGTTCTTTATCTCATACAACAGTCTCGGCAAGGGCGAGGCGCCGACCCGGGAGATGATCTGGACCGCGATCCTCGACCGCTACTTCCCGTACACTAAACCCGCCGGCGATCCGGCCGGAGCGGAAGACGAGATCCAGAAGATCGCTGGCAACTACATGGTAAGCAGGCGCAGCGAAACGTCCTTTTTCAGGCTCGCGTCGCTGCTCGGCCAGGCTTCGGTGGTCCCGAATGCAGACGGTACGCTCTCTATCCCGGCGCTCACCGGTTCCAATGGTCAGCCGAAGCGTTGGGAACGCATCCGGCCGATGACCTTCCGCGATGTAAATGGGCAGGACCTGCTTATTTTCAAGCCGGACGCGAATGGCCGATTGCAGATCGTCTCACAATACCCGTTCATGACCTTCACTCAAGTGGGGTTGGCCGATAATGGAAAGGTCCTAATGCCGGTGCTGGTCATTTCGCTGTCGATAATGGGCTTGACACTGCTGCTGGCGCCTATAGCCTGGATAATTCGCCGCCGCTACGGCCATCGTCTGGAGTGGACGGCGAAAGAGCTTTGGACACGAAGGGCGGTTTGGGGCGTTTTTGCCTTGAATCTGATTTCCGTGATCGCGATGGCCGGGCTTCTAACCTATGCGCTCTCGAATATCGATTTCTTTGGCGAGAAGGGCAAGGTCTGGTTCTGGGCGGTGCAGATCGTCGGGATCCTGGGCGCGCTCGGAACGCTGGTGGTGATGTATAACGCGTTCCTATCGTGGAAACGCGGAACCGGCATCTGGCGAAAGATCCTCTCGACCGTATTGGTGCTTGCCTGTTTCGGTTTTCTTTGGTTCGGCTACGCCGCGAATCTCTTCGTTCTTAGGTCGACGTATTAGCCAAACATAGAGCCGGAACAGGGTCATTTGGGATGGGTTCAATGCCGGTCAGACCAGAGTGGGATCGTTTCTGATCGTCCAGCCTCGACACCTACTTGTCGGGATGCGGAAATCGGCCAGAAGTTCGTTAAATTAGATCTCCGCTGCCTGGCGCTCGCTTAGGTGCGGTCACTACAAAAAAAGTTTTTATTATGCCGGGGCTTTACGCGCTCACTCTGCTCCGTTCGGCCCGGAAAAGAGACCTGTACAGGCTGAAGATCAGCCATGACCCAGATAGAACGGCGAGCGGCGGATCCGTGAAATAATCCCAATAGTTCAATGAATCCAATAAGTTGACGTTGTATGCAATGACCGTCAGCGAGATCATGCACCCTGTGAAATATTTCCCGAAACCAAACAGAAGCACATTGATCGCAAGAAGAACACTGAACAACACCAGTGAACCAAAGCCGAGTTCAAAAGCATTAAAGCCGATGAGGCCGAAGGCCGACGCGTAAAGCAAAGCACTGCCGACGGAGATGATCGAGGCCAGGATGGTGAGTTCTCCTTGCGCTAACAAATTGCGTCCCGCAATCCTCTGATAAAGTATCGCGGCGAGAAGAAGGGTGGATGTTGCGCTGACGTGCCCGACCACGCTCAAGTAATATCGTCCCAGATCGATGTCGTCGACCGGAAGGAACGGGATCAGCACGCAGGCAGCAAGGATAATGAGTTTTGTGAGCGAAGATTTACGATCGAGACGAAGAAACGTCGATGCCAGGACAGCCAGCCCGAGCATTAGCGGAACGTACGGATAAACCGAAATTACGAGATCTTCGTTCATCTGGCTGAGTTGACCCACGACGCATTGAAAACGATGTGCTTTATCTTCTTGCGACGCCACGTATAAAGAAGATGAACTTCGCCGTCGCAGTTCTGATATAAATTCGGATACGAATACCCGGCCTCTGAAAGAACATCATCCTCAAAGGAATAAACCTGGCGCCAGGTCGCGCCCAGGTCGTTCGAAACAGACATCCTCAAATTGTTCCGGTCCAGGACCGAATCGTTATAGACCATCATCAACGAGCCGCTCGCAAGCCGCATTGCCGCCACGCCGGCGTCCGGATTCCTTAATTCCGTATCGGTCGGGAGCGTCCAGGTGACACCGCCGTTATCTGTGGTCGTACGCATGATGCGCATCGGCTCTTCACCCCGCGGCCTGAGAAAACCGATCGCATTTTTACCGTCCAGGGCGACGATCGATGGCTGCATCCCGCGCGAATTGCTGTCACCGATCCGCACTTTTCCGATCACTTCGCCTTCTGAGTTGATCCTGACAAGCTCGGAAAAGCTGAACCGCCCGTATTCGCGATAGACCGGCAACGCGATCGAGCCGTCGGCAAATTCGAACGGATTCCCGCGGACCAGCGTCCCCGAGTGCGGGATCGGGGCCGTTTTCAGCCGTTTGGCCGGAGACCAGGTCTTGCCGGAATCGTCGGTGTATTTGAAGTTGACGTCGCTGCCGCTCCACCCGCCGATCGTGACCGTTACAAAGAAAAGCCAGGTCCTTTTTCTGTGATCTGTGAAGAGCACCGGATTTCCGATCTTTCGGATAAAGCGTCCGATCTCGGCCTGTGCTTTCTCTCGCGTGACCAACACCATGGGCGGCAGCCACCGCTTTGCGGCCTTATCCCACGCTGCAGCATGGATCGCTACGTCGGGCGCGCCTTCATGGCTTCCTTCGAACCAGGCGGCCAGGAGTTTGCCGTTGCCGAGGCGGGCCATGGTTGCACTGTGCACGGAAACTTCGTCAGATTCGATATCTTCAATGAATCCGGCGGAATGAAAAGGGCCCGCAGGCCCGGGCCGGACCGGGCACGTGTCCGCAGGGATCTCAATGTCGGCCGACGCCGACGGGCGGAACAACGTCTCAAGAAAGACCGGTACGAAAGCCGCCAGGCACAAGAGTGAGAGGATGCCCGAAACCGCATTGCTTGGCTTGTGAAAAAGGCGTAGGGCGGACAAGTCGGTACTCCTTGCCTACACAAGATGGCGGTCAATAATGCACTGCATCAGGAACCCGGACACTCGAACGTCCTCGAATCGGGTTCAGAAACGAAATGCCTGCTTCATAGACAATCGAAAGCAGTCTATGGAAAGGTCGGCCAATGGACTCAACTCGTCCTAGTTTTGACCTGAGAGCGCGTTACGAACCTACCCATCGGTCGAACGCATCTCATTATTACATTAATTGAAAAGATTTTGGAGCCGGTGAAGGGACTTGAACCCCCGACCTGATGATTACAAAATCGGCCGGGCTGATTTTGACTGAATGCCACTGAGTGTCACAGGCCCATTTTTACTGAGGTTTCGCAAATCTCGGGTCACCCGGTATCAGCCCAGAACTGCAGGGGGTTGTTACAAAAATCACTACATTTTTTTTCGCGATCACTCACAATCGCGTTACCGGTCTTTGTCATTTCCGGATAGAAGGACGCAGCAATCAATGCAGCGAGGATAGGACCGAGAACGAGCGCTTTCGACGGAATTGTCATTATACGCAGCCTCGCGGGAATCTTCTTGTTTCGTTGAGTGAGCTTCGAGATAATGGCGCCACTTTTGTGTCTCTCACCGAGTCGGTCGACCTTTCGACCCCTTCGGGACGGGCAATGGCGGGGATGCTCTCGACTTTGCCGAGTTCGAACGCGCCATGATCCGCGAACGCGACTGGTATTGCTAACGTTCGTGCTCAGGCAAGCCATCCGGCAGACCGAGAACCGCAGCGTCAAGCCTTGACGAGATTCGCGAGATGAAGAAAAAGGCGCTTAACAACTCTTAGGTCGCACGCAAACTGCAGTTCAGCCGAGTGGGCGTTATATCGCTGTTGAAAGACTAGTCAGCGGCTTGATCAAATAGCATGTCGGAGCCGTAGCCGGTGAGGGCTATCCCTTCGCCGAGTGGCTGGTAGTCGTGGCGCCAGCACCTTAACGACCACTGATCCCATAAACGCCCTAGCAACGCCTTCTCCAACTCCTGACTTCGGCGCCGTAAGGCGTGAACCGCAAAACTTTGACGGCGCATCTAACGCGGCTTCGCTTCTGCCTTCGAAGTTGAGTACGTTGGAAACTCTCTCCATTTTGGCGGATCGACGGATTCCTAGATCCTTAACGCCTGCTCCCTGACAGCTGCCGATGTGGCGATTCGATTGCTGTAGTCAATTGGCACTTGTGTTCTGTGGTCTCTTGTGCCTCATAGACTTTAATGATGTTCCTGTGTTCGAGGCTTCGATCTTCTTGTCGGCGACGGTCAGAGTGCGGTTGTCCTGAAGCGACATCTTCGCGCGCGAACTCGAATCCATCCGCTTGTTCGCTCCTAGATCGGAAGTTCATCCCTCTGTCTTTCCGTTGAGGGGTATGAGCGTAACCTGCGAAAGCTCCTGAGGCGGACCTGGGTTCAACAGCAAGAGAAAACGTTGAACCGCTAGAGAATCTATTTCAACGTTCATATCAAATGCCGCCCTCACGATTCGGGCGATTTCGACTAACACTTTTTCCTGCTGCCTATCACTTATGCCGGCTGTGCTGGAATAGGCTCCGAACATAAAAGACTCCTTGAGAATTCCCGATGTAGCTTGTGAACAAGAGCGCTATCACGCAATTGCAAGAGGGAATGAACTCGAGCAAAAGTAATCGTTGACGATTCATCAAGCTAATGCCTCTGCTAGTTACCAGATGCTTGATCTTCAATGTCTTGTGCTAAGCACATTAGTCCTCGTCGTCACGAGTCACGTTCCGGACGTAAGTCAGGGGCCCTCACGGGCCCCTGTATTGAAGCAGTTTCGATGAGAACTACTTAGAACTCGTAACGAAACGCAAACTGCATTACGCGCGCGGGGAGACGCGAACTGGTAAAGCGTCCGAATGTCGCTCCCGCATTGCTTCCAAAGTACGGGCTGTCCGGATTGCCACCTGTCTCACCCACCAAGGTAAGAGCTTGACCCGCAAAGACAGCCGAATTTGTGACGTTGAAGACGTCCCATCTGATTGAGGCTTTGTGTCCTTCCTTCCACGGCATCTTGAATGCCTTCGAAAGGCCGGCGTCAAAGCTCAGCAATCCGGGAAGCCAGAGAGCGTTTCGTGTCCCAGTCTCTCCAGGAAACGGCGTTCGAAATGAGTTCCAAACCGCATCTGGGTCAGAGAACAGGTTCGGGAGTGAGCAGTTAGCGGCAGGATTCGCAGTATTGCAGGCCGCTGTAGCACTGCCGAAGTTCGTTGCTGTCTCGATGTTCCGAACGAGGACGGGATAGCTGCGACGCTGCCAGTTAGTCTGCCATCCGGTTCCATCTTCGTAGTGTCCGCTCGCTCCTTGATTGATGCCTGAGTCGAAACGAGCCACGCCGCTCAACTGCCAGCCGCCGACGATTGCATCCAAAAACTTGTTCATCCCGCCGCCGATGAACCTCTTTCGGCCGATCGGAATATCCCAGATGCCATTGAAGTTGGCGACGTGGCGCATGTCAAAATCGGACACAGCTCGATTTGCCTGAATGTTGAGCGCATCAATGACAAAGGAACCGCCGCCAAAGTTGCCGCTCGTCTGAAGCCCGGAAGAATCGTCGATCGACTTCGAATAAGTGTAGTTGAAATCCCAGGTCAGGCCCGTGAACCGCTGCCTCAGCGAGAGAGTGCCTCCGTGATAGTCCGACGATCCGACGGTTCCGTGTGCCGAGAGAGCATCATATTGCCCCTGGAAGAAGTAGTTCGTAAGGCCATAGCGAGAAAGTTCTTGCCACATGTAGCCCCAGTCACCTGTGTAATTCGGGCGAAGCCAAGCAACCGCCTGAGTGTTAGTGTACCCAGCGGGAACACCGTGTTCGGGCCCCCAGGCCGCTACAAGACTGCCAGGTGACCACATGTTATCGAAGAACGGAATAGTTGCAATCGACGTGATCGGGGTACCCGCGCGGAGTTGCTGCTCAACAAGCGTTGCAGCTTCTCTAAAGGTCATTCCGGAAACGGGATCCCGCGGATCAGCCGCCATCATTATGTCTCGCGAAAGCAACAGGTTTCGGGCCATTCTTCCAACGTATGCAACGTCCAGCCAGATCTTCCCGGGTAGCTGACGACCGTAGCTCACGTTCCAGGAATAGTTGATCGGGGAGACAAGATTCTGGTCTAGAGAGCCTTCCGTCTTTCCAGCCCCCGGCAAAGAAAACGGAGCGGTTTGTGGGAACGAAAGGCTGCCAGGGATCACCATGTTCGGAAGGCCGCGAATATTCATCGACGGACCGGTATACAGAGGAGCCGCATTTGGCCCATCGACGATACTGTATGTGTTTACATTGATAGTGGATGACGAAGAGAATCCCAACGTGTTTCCTCCGTCCCATTGCGTCGCCAATTGCTGGCCGAAATAGTCATTGGTGATCGCGAAGCCGCCTCGAAATACCGACTCTGACCCCGCCCCGAAGACCTTCGACCAGAACCCGTCCTCGAAATCCGGTGACCAGGCGACAGATGCTCGGGGTTGCCAGTTGTTCTTGTCCAGCGGGTACATCGAATCGAGACCGTTCACCTTGCCGGCCAGGCGGACCGAGATCGGCTCCTGGTAGTTCTGACCAGTCTCCATAGCC
Organism: Chloracidobacterium sp.; assembly: GCA_016716365.1. Taxonomy (GTDB): domain Bacteria; phylum Acidobacteriota; class Blastocatellia; order Pyrinomonadales; family Pyrinomonadaceae; genus OLB17. The sequence goes on from JADJWM010000016.1 coordinate 138,136, forward strand.
TCACGGCGGCGTTCGAGATAGTCAGAGAGTCCTATGTTCGGAGCCGTCTCGAAGCCCTGTGTTTCGTAAACCGGCATACTGAGTCCGTACCGCATCCCCAGCGTCAGCGTCAGATTGGGTCGAACCTTCCAGGTATCCTGTGCGTAGAAGTCGTACTCTTCTGTCTTGAATATCCGGGTTACAGGAGTATTCGCCTCTTGAACCGATCCGTCCACGTTGAAGTTAAAGTTGGCTCCATATCCGTTCAATCTGCCGAAGAGAGCCACAAGCGCCCCCTGAACATTGGTAGACTGTGATGACGCAACCACTCGATTTGAACCCGCACCCTCACCGGCCGCAACCCTGATATATTGATCCAGCGCCTGTCGGGCCTGATTGCTCGGGTAAGCACTCGGGTTGGTGATACCGTTGTCAAAAGCTCGAGCAAAGTTCACCCGCTTATTCTTGATGAGACGAATGTTTGTTCCGAATTGAACGCTGTGGTTGCCTTTGATCCAGGTAAAGTCATCTGTGAAGTTCCAGGTCGGATTGACACGGCTGAAGGTTCTTGCAAAGCCGACTGGCTGGAAGAAATCGGAACGAGATCGCCGGATCAGCTGAATCGCCTTGGTTGCTATAGGCCATTCGTGTCAGCCCTGCCGAGAATCGGTTCGTCAGGTTTGTGTTGATCAACCAGGTATGACTTGCCTGGAATCCTAGCGGGTGACTCCATTGATCGGTAGGCGGCGTATCAGGCAGGTATGGAGCAAACCCGATGAGATCTTGGTTATAGTTTGCTCGGAACGAGAGTTGGTGCTCCTGATCTCCGGTCACATTCCAGTCAAACCGTGCTGTGTGTGCGTTCTGTTTTGCGGGTGTCGGAGCGTTAAATCGGTACCCACCCGTGTTGATGCCGTCCCCTGGTGCCGTAACGTTCGATGGGTATCTGGACACCGCATCTGTCAAGACAGCAAGAGCCACCGGATTTACATTGACGACTGGCTGACCGTTGATGGTGAGACCGTTGATCGCGTTGATGTCAAGATCCCACGATTGAGCAGCCCTAGCGGTACCGCAGGCAGCCGCAGAGCATCCGGTGTCCATAAATCGAACCCTACCCGCCCCAAGATGAGCCAGCGGTACGAGTCGGGTCACAGCTGTCTCGCGCGCCTCACGAAGGCCTTCATAATTGTAGAAAAAGAACAGACGATCCTTTACGATCGGCCCTCCAAGGCGACCACCAAACAAATTTCTTATCAGCTTCTCTCGCGGAGAAACCATATCACCCGCGTTGGCCAAGCCGGCCACTACTAGTGGATCGTTCGCACTGCGGCTACCGGCCGCGTTGCTGAACCAGTTGTTAGCTGAGGTGATCGTGTTGCGATGGTACTCATAAAGTGCCCCTTGCCATTGATTTGATCCGCTCCGTGTGATCAGAGAGATCTGGGCTCCTGAAGATCGGCCTTTTGCCGCATCCGGATTCGACGTTGTGACACGAAACTCTTCAACTGAATCGGGGTTTACGCGCAGAACAGGAGCGAACGCTGTTCCCTCCTGCTGATTGTTAACATCTATTCCGTCAAGTGTGATGTTTGCCTGGTCCGAGCGCCCACCGGTTACTGAGCCATCGGGAGTCACTCCAGGTTGAAGACTCAAAAGATTCGAAACATTTCGAGCGTTCAGCGGGAGTTGGCTAATCTGTTGTGATACGAAATTGTTCCCCAGGCTTGCATCCTGGGTATTGACGATGCCTTCGATGCCGGTGGCTTCTACATTGACTACCTCCGTGACCGCGCCGACCTCCATCGAAACGTTAACCTCGGTCGAGATATCAACAAGGGCTTGGAATTCGGAAACCGCTGCCTTCTTGAATCCAGCAGCTTCCACTTCGACCTTGTAAGTACCCGGCGGCAGTGCAGAGAACGAATAAAGACCACTATTGTTGGTAGTAGTGGTTCGAGCACCACCCTGCCCGCCGAAAAGGCGGACAGTCGCGCCTGGTATCAGATTACCTTGACCGTCTTTGACGGTTCCCGTCACGCTTGAAGTACCAGTCTGGCCGATCCCGACCATACTGAGCACAACTCCAAGAATAAACAACGCGAAGCACCGGGACAGGCTCTTCGCTCCAGAATATGATCCCATAATTCCTCCTGAGAATTTCATTTGACTACGGACAATTAAACCCACACGTAGATTCTCAACCTGCGACATCGAACCAAGAGAAAGGTTTGTGTCTATGGTGAATAACCTGGTTCCGAACCGCCGGAGCAAGGTCGAAATCGCATTCTTCGAGATTGCGAATCTGTCTGTTTTTGGGTTACGTCTGTTCGTTGCGGCGCAATTACAGATGGCGTTCCCGCAGACGGCCAAGTACCACAATTTTAGGTATAAGCTGGGGTTTTCCTCTGTCTTTGTCTTGAGTCGTGTGGAGCGAGGCGTGAGATGTGAATAGCGCGTCGAATCGTACTGAGAAGACGAGACAGGGCCGACGTCTTTTTAAGCGGCCCAGCTCATTCTTCTGGGATCTCTATCCGGCCGGAACACTCGGATACCTTGTAATTAGGAACTCAGGGAGTAACGATCGACCCGGAGACTTATTAGGATAGGCGTTCTCGATTGTTGCTTACGCTGGGCTGCACTCTGGGCAGGCTACAAAGCCCGCTTGCGGGGCTTGGAACAGCTCGATACACAATTTCCAGCCCCTCTAATCCAGCTTCTTAACATTGTCACGCGGCTTCAGATCGATTAGTAAGTTGCGGGGATCAACGACGACCCGCTCCGGCTTCTCGGTCGTAGTTACGATGATCTCTTGATCTCCACTCACAATGCGATGCATGCTCAGATAGAGCGGACCGGTCTTAGAATTATCCTCAACGCCTGAAAAAACTCCGATCTCGACATTTTCGTCTAATGACACGTCGGACTCAATTCCTTCGGTGTCCACGACGACCTTATGTGCCCGAACACTGAGTTTGACTCGCCACTTGCCATCTTCCGTCTGTCTTGACTCAGCGCTTATAACCTCAAACTCCCAGAACGTGTTTGCAGCGAAAGGTCGTACTAGAAATTGGCTTAGCACTCGGTCTAATCGCCTTTGCCGTTTTGGCCGCGAGCAAGCTCGGTCTTTCCAACATTCCTTTCTTAATCATCGTCGGGATGGCCGTCGGCCCCCACGCTCCTCAATTCGGCGTTTTTGATTTTCGCTTTATAGAGAGCGGTTCCCTGATCTCATACATGGGGCGAATTGGCGTCCTCTTTCTCCTGTTTTATTTAGGCTTGGAATCGAACGTCAGTCGTCTGATCAAGGCTGGGCGGTCCATCCTGAAAGGGGGATCCCTCTATATCGGTATCAACTTCAGCATCGGATTCCTGTTCGGCTACCTAACCGGATTTCCCCTGTTAGAAACGCTCATCATCGCTGGATTAACGACAGTTTCATCAAGCGCCATCGTGGCGAAGATACTCTTCGATTATCGTCGCACAGCGAATCCCGAAACCGGCCTCATTCTCGGCATCACAATGTTCGAGGACGTTTTCCTGGCGGTCTATCTCTCACTAATTTCAGGAATAATTCTCAGCGGAGCGAGTTCGTTTGCCGGCGTGGCATCCTCGGGCAGCATCGCGCTGGGTTTCATAATTGGCATCGTCCTGCTAGGCCGATGGGCAACCCCTTTACTGAATCGTTTATTCAGGATCTCCTCAAGCGAGACCTTCGTCATCGTTGTTTTTGCCTGCCTTTTTATTCTCGCCGGCTTAGGAGAGACCATTCACGTTGCAGAATCGATCGGGGCACTGCTCTTGGGCTTGATTCTCGGTGAAACCGAACATAGCCAAAGGATGGAAAAGCTGGTGGTACCGTTCAGGGATTTCTTCGGTGCCATCTTCTTCTTCAGTTTTGGCCTCTCGATCGATCCGTTTACTCTTGGTGGAGCCGTCTGGCTGGCGGTCGGAGCGGCGTCGGTGTCGCTCATCGCCGTAACTCTCACGGGACTCGTCGTTGGCAAACGATCGGGACTTTCACCTGTGGCATCGCTGAATTCAGGGTTCACATTATTAGCCCGCGGAGAGTTCTCGATCATAATCGTAAATCTGGCACTAGCCGGCGGCCTGATGGCACTTCTCCATCCCTTCGCTGCACTCTACGTCCTCATCCTCGCTAGCGTCTCGCCTCTATTGGCGAAGGAATCGGAGCGCATTTATGGCGTCTATTCCCGCATCGCCGAGCGCCTGAAGAGTTCGCAAGAAGCCACAAACGAAGAAGACGGCTGAAACCGGACGGGCCGTTTTGTGAGACAAAACTTCTGGCGACCCGACTAGATCTTCCGAATCACCATCTTGGTAGAAATTCGCTTAGCTCGGCGGCTGCTCTTCGTCCAAGCACGGGTTCGGTAAACGGCATCTGGTGGACTGGAGCGTACCTCTTAGCATGATCCTGCCCGATTTTCGGCGATGAGATTTACGAACGACAAGCGGTTTCTCTTGATCAATCGCTTTCAAAGCACTCGTGCAGATCTACAAGTGATAATTCCCTTCGCTTTCCCCCGTTATTGACGCCTGAGTCGCGATGTGCGGCGAAGCGACGCGTTCGGACCTCCTTGACCGGGAGGGCAGCTGTCCATCCGGGATCCTTTGTCTGCGACTAAGTCACGGCTGTTCGGACAAGCCCCGCTATCCCGCGTTGTTGCTTTAGGGGGAATCCTTCCGTCATGAGCTCTGCACAGCCTGAAAGAAAGCAGAAGCCATTGCTTCTTCTTCATGCCACGCTCGTTCGAAAGGGATCTGTCCAAAGTCGATTCCAGTCGATGAACGTGCCCATGTACTAGTTCTCATTCAAGCCCAATTTGATGAGTTTTCGCTTGTTACTTGGTTTGGAACTAACAAAGAAAAGCTCTATCCAGGCCAGACCGAACGTAACCACTGCACAAGCCACAAGAAGAACAGTTATCGTACCGATATTCATAACTTACACCCCAGAACTTTCTTTTGTACTTGCCTCTTCCGCAGCCGCTTCCCCCTTTGCTACTACGCTTGATCTGCTATTCACGATACCGGAGCAATGCAGCGACACCTCCAAAATCCCTGAGCAATAAAGGGTCCTCGATAAATGTAACTGCCGCTTTTGTATTCAGAGCTCGCTCGACCAGAAGATCCGCTGCTAACTCACTCGAATGCGTCCGCGAAGCATATTTAGCGAGCGTATTCGGGGTCGTGTACACGGAAGGTATCTGATCCAGTGTTTCCCGGTCGACCTGAATTTCCTCGTCAGACGCACTTATCAGTAATTCTTGAACCTGTCCCTCTGATAATGCATAGATCGTGTCCCTCAACCCAACGACGGCGGTCCCTCCGGATGAATACCTGTCTAGCACTTCCCGAACCTTTTCGGCATCCGAGTGTGTGTTGTGTTCCTTAAGCGATCGCATCGTAAGTCGAAGCACCTCGTGTTCAGGTGTGTTGATGTCGAGCCGAAGGATATCGATCACTTTCTCTTCAACTTCTGGGTTTAGGAGTTCTTGCAACGGAGGAATTATTACCTCGTCACCGGCTAGGACGACGTGCGCAGCTTGCTCGTCATTTATAGCTCTCTCTAATTTCTCAACCACATTCTTTAGGAAGAATGTTCGCTGGTTTTCGCCACGACGCGTGTGTTGGTAATGATCCCTCTCACCCAATTCAGTCTGATTAGCGTATTCGTTAGGTATTTCCGTCTTTAGCCTCGTTCTACCAAGGCTGAAGACGAATAGCCTGGCTCTCGTTCCATCTAGAATGAGAGCAACATACCGTGGATACTGGTCGATCACTCGGGCTAACGGATAAAGAAATGGCCGATCCAGAACATGAATCGTGTTCTTCTCGATCGGCGCATCGAGTTGGATAGCCTCAAATAGACTGCTCGACCCTGCGCTTGCGAAGATAGCAAGTCCATTGGTCGCAACCTCCAAACGATCCTTCAGGAAGGCAGTAATCCTGGTAGCGATACGTTCAAAGACTTCTCGGTTTCGAGAACCTTCAGCAAAAGACTTCGCACGTGTGCTGAGTTCTTTCCGAAGGAAGCGATCGAAATCGTCTCGACCGTGCTGATTTGCCTGCGTATTTAAGTAGAGGCTGACAAACGGAGAGCCATTCGGACAATGAGCAGCTAATCTGTGTAGTTGGTTCGAGATCGCCATGTACGTTCCTCCTTCGCTATATTCACAAGTTCCCTCAACCTCTTTCGTCGAACATCGAATGCGGAGATCAGCCTTGTTTTTCCGTCGCTGACAGTTCCAGCCTGATCTCGTCCGGATTAGTTATCGACTTCCACAACACTCCGCCATAAATTGTTGGGATCGCGATCATCCCGGCGATCAGAATGGCAGACACAGAGTCAACCTGGACTTGAATAAAGAAGAACAGAACAACTGATAGTGCTATCAACCAGGTCATAAATTGATTTCCTTTCATGGTGTTTACTCCAGCTTCAAGGATGTTTCCTTTACACTTAGACTATCGGAACTGCCGTATCGATAAGAGGGTATTAACACCCGCGCAAGCAGGGCATTAACACCTGTACAGTGTTCGCAATGAACTTCGGATGGAGAAAAGGGTCAGATGAAACCGAGCTTAGGAAGGCTTGCCTAGCGGGTACTTTGATCGGCTGGTTGCCGGGAAGGCGTTGTTAGCTAGTAATGATTTCGGGCGCCGCGAACATCTCTCTTCCGCGGTAATCAGAAGAGAGATGCACGTCACCCAATTGATGGAATATAAGGTTTGAAGAAGGACCGTTTATACATCGTAATGATCTCGACCATGAGACTATAGATCGAAGAACCCATCGGCCTCCGGCTGAAAGGGGATGTCGAGAATCCTAAGCCTGCGTATACGACCAGGCGCTCTGAACTCAACCGTGGCCCCACGACGATGACCTAAGAGAGCGGTTGCTAGCGGGGTCAAGACAGAGATCTTTCCTTCATCAAGGTTTGCCTCGGTTGGAAAGACGATTGAATAGCTACTCTCCTCTCCGGTGTCGAGATCCAGTAGACCGACCTTCGAGCGCATAGTCACGACGTCCGGTGGTATATTTTGGGGCTCGAGCACCTCGGCAAACTCGAGTTCATCCTCAAGTTTGTTAACGTACGAAACGTCGGAGGGTGCTCCTTGCTTGCGCACCAACTCGATAAGATTTCCAAGACGATCCCGATCGGTCTTGGATATGTAGACTGTAGCTTGCGTTGTGACGGCAAGGTTGTCGGACATATACGATCCTCCTTATGGTTCCCTCTTTAAAAGGGACAACGAAAGAACAGGAATTGAATAGGGCGAAAGCTCAGATCTTATCAAGGCGTATGCCTTCGAGCGGCACCAGACTTTTCGCCTAACCTTCCCGTACTCATTCCCCCTCGATGTACCGAGCTTAAGCGGAAAAATGAAGCTAATCTAGCGTAGAAACACGCGATATACTCGGGTATTTACACCTGATTTGATCCATGACTTCAGGGTTCACCACCACCACTAAACATCGTTGCGTTCGCCGGATTCGGTTCGCTCCGATGACTCTCCGGTTGCTTTCCTCTTGAATGGATCTCCATCCAAACGATTGCTCCCAGGGATAAGGCGGTTCCTACAACGACCACAATGATGGTACTCAAATCCACGCTAGAACCTCCTTTAGGTTCGGCACCCGCTATTCTCAGGCCTCGGAGCGATCTCGATCTCTTCGCCAGCGGAGTTTCGTGACGTCAGGCGAGATTCGCCTCAAGATCCAGTACGTTTTCTTTGCCGTAAGCGGCAGAACGTCCTCGATTCGCCGGCCATCGAATGCCACGGCTGCTTCCAACACCGAGTCGGGTATCCCGTTGACGGTGTATCCGCTAGTTTCGAGTTGGCGTCGAATCCGCCGCAGAACCCGTCTTGTCCGACAATGCTCGAGCTGCAGCCATTTCATGTAGATCGATCTCAGCATTCCTTCCTTCCTATAGCTGCTCCCAATTGCCGGTCTCGCGTTAGTCTCGATTTTGCCCTGATTACTCGATCAAGAGGCAAACCAGCAAGACGCGGTCTCATAACGGCACGTCGCTCTTTCCTTCTAACGTTTCTCACCTTTCGTCATAGTCAGCGGCCCCGCCATCATCATTCCCAGAAAGACGAGCATCGCCGTGAGCATGCCAACGGGTATTAGGAACCCGGCATTTAGGAATCCCGCGAGGTACGAAGAAACCGTCATCCCAACAATCAGGAACCAAAACAGGGCTATCGTACGTATTAGCATCTAAAACCTTTCTCCTTTCCTGTATATTTTGGTGCCGCCCCTTGAGTGCACCACCGCTGTGGTTGCATTCAAAGATGCACCGCTCGTTTGCGTAGCTCTTGACCTTCTAAAGGTCGCCCTCGCTGTATTGAACTGAGACCGGTTCTTGATGCGTCGCCTTACTTTGGATTGACGCCACTTGCGAGAGCAGCTGTGCACAATCTCTACATTAGGATCACCTAGGCGAATCAAACAGGGTATTAACACCCGATCTTCGGGCGTATAAACACTTGTCACATCGATAGAGTCCTATCGAGCTCCCGACCTGCGTTTGAAGTGTGCTGGTGCGTAGAAATACGCGATCGAAGCAAGTAGTAACACTCTTATAGTCAGAGCCTCATAGTGACTAATCTGAAGTGGTGAATTCAGCTCTGGATCGTATGCACTTGTCATCCAGCGCATCGTTGCAAGAGCTGTGAGAGAAGATCGGAGGTATTTTTTAAATGAAGGTATTGATCGGGTACGACGGTTCAAGACATTCCGACACGGCTCTGGACGATCTGAGGCTAGCGGGACTGCCCCGCGAGATGAAAAGCCTAATTGTCTCGGTAGCTGATCCCCTAATGGCTAGTCGGCCGCTTCGAGAGGTAGTAGCGCTTGCGATGCCTTCGCGGCGCGTAGTGTCGGGAGATTTCGCCCAATCACAGGGAGACCGGGCGATCCTAGCTGAGGAATTCTCGATGAAGGCGGTAAACCGCCTCCTCCTGGAGTTCCCAGATTGGGAGGTTGCGAATCAGACTCGAATAGGAACAGCGGCGTGGGAGCTCATCGACGCTGCAGATGAATGGAATGCGGATCTGGTTGTGGTGGGATCCGAAAGCGTTCCTGTGGTCGAGCGAATTCTCCTGGGTAGCGTGTCGAAAAGAGTCGCGACCGAGTCGCGGCGCTCGGTGAGAGTTGCCCGCTCTGTCGAAAGGAAGAAGCCATATGCCCCCCCGAAGATCACTATCGGGGTTGATGGTTCTCCGGCCGCTCAGGAGGCGGTCTATGAAGTAGGGCGGAGGGTTTGGCCGGACGGAACTCAGGTGAAGTTGGTAGTTGCTCGCAGCGGCCAACCAATGCCCGGCTATGATCAACGACCCGGTAATCAGGCGGAATCCATGTTGGAGTGGGCCAGGTATCACCTGAAGGCGACCGGACTGAACGTATCAATGTCCATTCAGACAGGCGATCCTAAGCGCATTCTGCTTGGAGAAGCTCGAAAATGGCGCTCTGACTGCCTTTTCGTTGGATGTCGCAACTTCAAAAGCGGCTTCGAGAGATACAAGTTAGGGAGTGTCTCGACCGCAGTCGTCACGAAGGCTCCATGTTCAGTTGAGATCGTGCGCCCTGTCGAGTAAGGCTATGGGAAGGGAGCGGCAACGGACGAGTATCCGTTGCCGCTATAATCGGTCTGCGTCTCTGTGCTTCGATAGACGCGCTCCCATTAGGTGCTTAAAAGGCGTCGCAACTTGAATGCGTTGGGGTATTTCTTCGAACCGATTTTCTCCCGCGTCACCCTTTACTTTGGAAAGTCCTACTATGGTATTTTGGCTGAAATAGCCGATCGACCCACCACGGCAATACGGCTACAAAGAAGCCGAAAAAGAGAGTGGCGAAAATGAATCCGAAAATGCTTCGAGCAACGTCGCTCATGTTTCCCGTAAAATACAAAGTACCTGCTGTTGCAAGAACTACGAACCAAATCGCTGCGTAAATTCTCGGTACCATAACATTCCGTCCATCATTGAGATCTATCAACAAATCCATCTGTTGATACCTTGACATTAGCTCGAAGCGGAGGATGGCAACAGCGTGTAATCACGTAGCATAGGCGCGTGTTTTCACACAGTCCCAGTTCACGGCACATTCCGGCATAAGCTGCTAACAAGATGTGAAGAGAAACACGTGCTATCACTCGTTTCATTAGGGTAATTCCGCGCTATCGAACAGTATGTCGAGCTACTAGGCTGAATATAAGGCAGGAAAACCATGCCGGCGAGACATACGGAAGAGACTCGCCGAAGTGCATTCGATCAAACCTGCAAGAACACGAGTGAGGTGCAAGCATAAATGAGAGTACTTATTGGTTACGACGGTTCAGAGTATTCAGACGCGGCAATTGAGGATTTGAAAAAGGCCGGTCTTCCCCGCGACAGTAGAGCAATGGTTGTCTCTGTCGCTGACTTGCTAATGAGCAGTCCCGAGCTTTCCGCGGCAAACGGAAGTTCCATAACTTCTCGACGCGTCGCATCGGGGCTAAGAAAAGCTCAAGATCATGCCTCGCGCGTAACTGACGAAGTACACGACGCTGCAAAACAAGCGAAGAAACGTGTGCAAAAGCTCTTTCCAGAATGGAAGGTAGAATCTGAAGTTATGGTTGGATCTCCTGGGTGGGTACTGGTAGACCGAGCGAAGGAATGGAAAGCTGATCTAGTCGTTGTTGGTTCTCAGGGCCGTTCGGCCTTGAAGCGCCTGTTTCTCGGCAGTGTTTCTAGACGAGTGTTGAGCGAGGCATCTTGTTCAGTTCGAGTTGTAAGAACCCAACCCCACTCTCGGAACGATGATCCGCCGCGAATTATCATAGGTGTGGATGGCTCGCCAGCTGCCGAACAAGCGATCTACGGCGTCGGACAACGGGTGTGGCCGGCTGGGACAGAAGTGCGACTTGTTTCAGTCGATGACAGCACACCCACTACTCAGATCATTTCACGGCTTCCCCAGGCGGCGGCTATGATCAACAGCTATTACCGGAAAAGAGAATCGCGCATCTCTGCCATGCTCAAATGGGCAACAAAAGAGTTGAGAGCGATCGGAATTGAATCGTCGGTTGTAGCCCTCGAAGGGGAGGCTAAAACCATTCTCCTTCGGCAGGCTCGAGAGTGGAATGCCGACTGTATTTTTGTCGGAACCCGCGACTTCAAGAGTTCGTTCGAGCGGTTCCGTCTAGGTAGCGTTTCGACCGGTCTTGCAACAAGCGCTTCATGCCCAGTTGAGGTAGTTCGTCCATTTTGAGACTGACGATTTGGTGACCAAAGCTACCTCCGCCTTAGGGGTTCGAATTCATGTTGAGCACGATTATGGTAAGTAATGTTTCCAGTCAACTTTTTACGAGGCAGTCGCTGGATCGCTGGGAGAATGAAGGCGGAAGAATTCGCGATGAGAAAGCGGAATGGATCGATTTCCGCCCCAACGAAAGACGAAAAGGGTCTAGCACTAAGAGTACTCGATCGCCGGTAACAGCGAGGCGTATTGCCAGAGCGCCGCGCCCGTGGGCAGATTGATCACCCAGAACTCGGCACAGTCCTTGTCTCTATTCGGTTCTTCTGGCGGCCGCAATTTGGAGAGCCAGTTCCACACGGTTACCGAGGTTCTTCTTGTCGAGAATTCGACTGATGTGTCCCTCGATCGTTCGCAGGCTGAGACCAAGCTCGGCCGCGATCTCCTTATTGCTTAATCCGCGGGCGACGGCCTCCGCCACTCGCCATTCGGCATCGGTCAGTTCCTCATCGCGGATGAAGTCGTGGCTATCTTCATCTTTGTCACCGAACATCCGCGCGAGATCCGAATGCGTGCGCTCAACCCGGCTTAAGATCGCCGAAACTATTGCGGCCAATTCGTCCGGCTCAAAAGGCTTTGTGATGTACGCGTCTACTCCGGTTCGAAAACCCTGTATGCGATCGGCGGTCTCGTCCTTTGCCGTCAAAAAGACGATCGGGACCAACCTTGTACGAGCATTCGATCGAAGGTTTCGAACAAGCTGATAACCATCCATTCCGGGCATACGAATATCACTGATTATCAGGTCGGGAAGACCTTCAGCGACACGAATCATTGCATCTGCACCACGGCGCGCCGTCAAAACCTCATACCCTTCCGTCCGCAGCGTATCGGATACGGCTAACAACAAGCCCGGATCATCGTCTACCACCAGTAGTCTCTTTGCCATTCTCTCCCTCGCTATCCAACGCCATTTTCCCGCGGTCGGTCCCCCACAGCGGAAGTCGTATCGTAAAGGTGCTGCCATGTCCGACCTGGGTCTCGACAGAAATGTCGCCACCCATTCTCTCAACAACATTCTTCCCTAGGTAAAGTCCTAAGCCAACTCCGGACACATCTGCATCTTCGAGAAATTCCGCATATTCGGTGGCCTCGCTCATCGCGGCAGAGTGCTTGGCAGGACGCCCCCGGTGAAACTTGTCGAACAATACCGGCAGGTCTTCGAGGGGTATCCCGCGCCCGTTGTCGGTAACTTCGATCAAAACGAACCCGTCGTCAACGCGAGCATACAGCGAGATCACTCCACCATCCGGCGTATACTTTATGGCATTCTCGATCAAATTGCTCAATACGCGCCGAAGCGCTTTGGGGTCGGCACAAACTGAAGGGACCGCACCGAACGGCTTGATTTCAAGTTGGTGTCGACGCCTTTCGGCGGCACGCCTTTCAGCCTTAGCGCAAGATTGAACGACTTCCGATATGTCGACTTCCTCCTTCGATAGTCGAAAAACCCCTCCTTCGATCCGTGAGAGATCAAGTAAATTAAGTACCAGATCGATCTGCCTATCACATTCGACTGAGATGGTTTCGAGATACTCTAAGCGTTTCTCCTCAACGAGATCGCCGCGTAGCAATAGCCGCGTAAGAGCCTTTATAGTCGTTAAAGGGGTTCGCAACTCGTGCGATACACTGCTCACGAAGTCTGATTTCAGTGTGTCCAGCTCCGAGAATCTTCTCCGGCGTTCGACCAGACGCTCCGCCATCAAATTAAACCGGCGCTCAAGGGATCCAATTTCATCGCTCCCGTGTCCGGGCGATTCAGGAACTCGAGCCATAAAATCGCCTTCAGAAATTCTTTCAGTTGCGCGGTCGAGGGCCTGAACGCGCCTCCGTATGCTTCTCGCGACGACTTCCGCGGCCAAAACTCCGCTGGCCACGGCAATCAGTGTTGCCATCCCTAAAACGAGAAGATCTGACCTATTTCGAAAGGTTTCGAGCAGAACAAAGGGCAACGCCGTTGCAAAGACAATGATCAGCAATCGAGGAAGAATACCCATCTTCCCAGGAATTATAGCAATTGCCATTCTTTCGCCGACGCGAGTAAACACCTTATTTCGAGCGTGATAATACTCTCGATGCAAATGAAGTGATTGACTAGACTTTAATCTGACAGGCCGATGTCAGTTGTTTCTCTCACACTTTATATAGAGTTGAGGTGTGCATTATGTATTCATCGCGTGTTTCGAAAGACCCTACAGATACAAATGTTAATCTGCGATCATGCCCGACGGATCAAGGAAACGTCTGGGCAGTGATCCTAGCCGGAGGTGATGGGTTGCCAAGAACTTCACGCGTACCCTCCTACCGGCGAGGGCAACGGCCAAGACAATTCTCCAGAACGGCCAATACTGATTTCATCATCAATCAGACAAGAGATTGGATCTCCGGCGCGATCTCTCCGGAGAGAACGCTATACACGGTTTCTTACGAACATCTGAGGTACGCTCACGATGTGCTCGATGATGTTCCGGATGAGAACATCATCGTAGAACCTAAGGATGACGGAACAGTCTTCGCGATGCTCTATAGTTTGCTTCGTCTTAGAGAAAAAGACCCCTTCGCAACAGTGGTATTTCTCCCGGCTGACGTGTCTACCCCGGATGGAGACGGCTTTCTCGCTGGCGTGCGCGACGCGATCGAGGCGGTCCGGCAAGTACCAACGCTCACTTTACTGGGGGTCGAACCAGCAACACCAGATACTGACCGCGAGTGGATCGAGCCGGACCTGTCCGTCCCGATACACAACTCGTTAAACCTATGGCGGGTGCTTGGTTTTAAGGATAGAGTGTCGCGGCAAGAGGCCAACGAGCTGTTTGATCGAGGCGGACTTTGGAATAGCAACGTTGTGGTCGGAACCATCCCGACCTTCTTGCGAAAGATACGCCGAGCGAAATCACATATATACGATGCGTTTGTTGCAGCCGCACCCCGAATCGGAACGCCCGCGGAGTTCGTTGCGATCCAAAGGGTCTACTATGAGAACTCCACTGAAAGTGATTTTTCACGAGAAATCTTGCCGTACTCAGCTGAGAAGATCGCTGTGGTTCCGGTCACTTCCAGGGGCGTCAAAGGCGCTGGGAAGAGTATAGCCCAACCGCCGAGCGCCCTGGACAGTGGCCTTCTGCATGCGAAGCCGATTGCAGTCGCCGCGGCAGCGTAGAGCTTGTTTCGTCCGGCATGAGTGCACGCATAGCAATGTTGACATTTCGAACTAACAACAAGAAGTACCTTGGATCCACGGCCCTTGAGATCGTGCGAGCATTGGAGGCAGACGCCGAGAACTACCGGCACCGAGGTCAATCTCTCAGGCAGTTTTTAGTTTGGTCCTTGCAGAGCCTCTCCGATCGTCTTCCGCCCCGCGACCTGGATCTGAGCGATCGGCTTGATGACGACGAACTTGCTTTAAGCTACCTGTATTTACGCGACGAATACGGAGCCGGCAAATTCGAGGCGACCCCTTAGACCCTCAGGGGCCCTTACAGTCCAGGGATTATTTTCATCCGACTTGCAAGAGCGAGCCCACTCCGTTTCTCTCGATAGATTCGGATCCTGTAATTCTCAAGTACTGTCCGGAGGCCACCTCGGGATAGATTTCGTTGTATTTGAGTATACCTGTCGCACCTATTCTGCGGTTGATCTGCTCCCTGCTCAGTCCGTCTGCCGAAGCGACACCCGATGCGGCAAGCAATTCGATAAAACTCTCGATGGTCGCTTTGTGAAAGTTTGCGACCCTTTCAGCTTTGTCCTCGACCACTAGCCCTTTCATAAGGCCCCTGTCTTGAGTTGCAACCCCCGTAGGACATGTATTCGTATGGCACTGCAGTGCCTGGATACATCCGGTCGCCAGCATCATTGCTCTAGCAACACTGACCATATCGGCCCCGATGGCGATAAGACGTGCGATATGATAGCCGTTGAACGCCTTACCGGAGGCTATTACCCTGATCTCCTTCTTCAGGTCGTATCCATTTAGGGTATCCACCGCAAACGCGAGACCGTCTCGAAGTGGCATCCCGATGGAATCGGCAAATTCGATCGGGGCAGCTCCGGTGCCGCCTTCGCCACCATCGATCGCAATAAAATCGGGCATGATACCTGTAGAGATCATCGCCTGACACATCTCGATGAACTCCGATTTTTTTCCGATACAGAGCTTAAAGCCGACCGGCTTACCACGGGAGAGATCTCTGAGCTGCTTGATGAATCGCATCAGCCCTTCGGCGTCCCGAAAGGCCCTGTGCGAAGGAGGTGAATTGACGGTGGTATTCGGCCTAATGTTTCGTATCGCAGCAATTTCTTCGGTGTTCTTAGCGGCCGGAAGAATGCCCCCATGTCCAGGTTTCGCGCCCTGTGAAAGCTTGATCTCTATCATCTTCACGCTCTCGAGCTGAGCCTTTTGCTGGAACAGAACAGGATCGAATTCGCCGGTCTCCGTCCGACAACCGAAATAGCCGGTACCGATCTGCCAGATCAGATCCCCTCCATGCTCTAAGTGGTAGGGGCTTATGCCTCCTTCGCCTGTATTCTGCGCGAAGTTGCCGAGCTTTGCTCCTTTATTCATTGCGAGGACCGCATTCTTACTCAAGGAACCGAAGCTCATTCCCGAGATGTTCAGGCGGCTTGCGAGGTAAGGTTTGCTGCAGTCCCTCCCTCCGACCAGAACCCTCTGCTCCTGTTCGAGATCCGCAGGGTTGACTGCATAAACGGAATGATCGATCCATTCGTAACCCGGATGATAAACATCCCACTGAGTTCCGAACGGGCTCGTGGAATTTACCCTCTTTGCTCGTTGATAGATCACGGAACGAAACAGGCGATTGATCGGCCGACCTTCAGTATCCGTTTCGACAAAGTACTGCATGATCTCGGGCCGCACTTTTTCGAGCATATATCGAAAGTTCCCGATGACCGGAAAATTTCGTCGAATCGTCTGCTTCTTTTGCACGATATCGAGGATACCGATAATAACGACCGGTGCGACTATGATCAGGCTTATCAGGAAATACAGGCTCAAGAGGCTAAGTAAGCCGATCGTCGCCACTGTGATCGATGATGAAACAATAAATATAAGACGGACATTCATATAAAGAGTTCAGGCGCAAATCTGCGCCTGCATTCCCCTCTAATGAATCTACCTTTACCCTTCGATCACTTGAAGAGTGGAATCACTTGTCGGATAACGTGTTTTCTCGCTTATCTCAAATGACCTAGAACTTTAAACTATCTTTTGTAGCCCAAATAGATTGGGACAAGGCTCAATGGAAACTTCCGTAGACAAAAAGAAAGTGGAACTTCGACCTGGACTGGAGATCGCCGACGGATATGCGCTTCGCGATGCTGACTCAGACTTGAATGACCCGATTCTCGATGGGGCGGATAGTTGGCGCGAAGACTTCGAAAGCGAACGGGATGCTCGATTACGCCTTGCTGCAGAATATGAAAACTATCGCCGCAGAACAAAAGCGGAGATAGCGAGGGCTGCCGATCTAGGTAAGCGCGAGATTCTTGAGCAATTACTTGAAATTGCGGACGATCTGGACCTCGCGGTTGCTAATTCGAGCGGAGCGGACGCCCGGGATGCCGAATTGGTTCAGATGATGTACCGGAAACTTCGCGCAGTCCTTGAGGCAAACGGTGTTGTTGGTTTTGATAGCGTAGGCGAAGCGTTTGATCCGGAGCGGCACGAGGCGTTAGAGGTGATAAACGAGTCATCTTCGGACCCAGGTACGGTCCACTCGCAGATCCGTCGCGGCTATTTCTTTTCCGACAGGCTCCTTCGTCCGGCCTTGGTGATCGTTGCCCAATAGACCGCGATGGTAATCAACGGTATCGATCGCCCACCCCAAGATGGTATGGACACACCTTACGACTCCGCCTGACGAGGAGGATCGTCGTACCGATCGCCATGATGTTGATGAACTGCACTAGGGTCAATAACAACTCTCCTCGCGCGATGCAGTGAATCGAAAGAAACAAGCTTGCGAACAGCCAAATTACCCATGTCGAAAGACTGATTCCCCACGCACATTGCTCGGCCCATAAATGCCGGATCTGCGGATAGTAGGCGACTATCACCAGAATTGTTCCGATCCAGCCGACTGCTTGCATAAGAGTTCCGCCTCTTCCGGAAGAACAGTAGCGAATCCCGCTTTCAGGTTTCCGCTCCGTAGACCAGAGCTCCATTCCTGAGCCTTGCCGCGGCAGTGTATGGATGATCACATTCGATCTATTAGCTAGGATGTGTTCCACGATCACGCCTGACGCTTTGAGATAATCCGCGATCATCGATCGATGGCACCGCCACCAAACTGCTTCGGCACACATGATGGCCGTCCGTTTTGATCGCGCTGAATCGAGCAGTTTCGCGACGCCATGCTTGAAATTTTCCGTCTCCATATAGTCGGCATACCCACGAAATGCCTTGTTGCGCCAGACGGTGTTCGGAGAGTCACTGCGTGTCGGTCTGCGCCCGCCGAGGTCCTTCATAAGCACATAGCTAATTCCATTTTTCTTTAGAGTTTCACTCAAGACCTCGGAGTTAAAATGCGGATACTTGCGCGATCCCGGCAAGCTGCGCACATCAGCAACAAGTTCAATATTGTTGCTGATAAGCAATTCGAGGAAATCTTCGATCGACCGCGTCGAGTGTCCGATCGTCCAAATCTGGAGGTCAGTCATTTTCTTTCACTCCAACCTTCTACAAGTTGTTCGCGACTTCTCGGGCTTCTTGCGAGTCAAACCTAAGCATTCAACGCTTCGCCGAACATCTCGTAACTCGCGACGGGCTCACATCTCATTACCTCTTCAGCGATTGCCAGCGCCCGATCTCGTCCCATTCCGGCAACTGCCTTCACTTGATCGTGTTCGAAATAGAAGGCTAAGAACTCTTGAGCATCTATATCGCCATCAATCAGGATCCGATCCCATTGTCGTGTGTGCCCGACGTAGTTGAGGGTTGCGTCGAATTGAGTCGTCCAAAAGAACGGGATCGCCTTGAAGGCCTTCTTATCCCCGTGGGCCATGTTAAAGGCAGCCGTCCTCCCCTGCTGCATCGCAAAACGCCAGTGCTCGATCCGGATCAACTCTGAGGAGCGCGAGTCCGGCAATGTTGCGATATCCCCCGCAACGTAGATATCTTCTCCGGCGCAAAGAAATTCGTCAGCTATAACGCTTCCGTCCTGATGAATCTCAACGCCTGACAGAAAGCCCGTCTCCGGAACTACCCCGATACCGAGAAGAACAAGCTCGGCCGCTAGTCTCTCTCCTGAACCTAGGAGGACGTCGACCTTCTCACCGCTTTGCTCAAAGCCCTGAATCGAAGATTCGAGACGGAATTCAACTCCGTGCCCTTCCTGCAGAGCCTTGAACATTCCGCCGATCTCATCACCAAGAACTCGCTCAAATGGGAGGCGGTCGGGGGCGACAACTGTCACTTCGAGCCCGCGTTGTCTCAGACTCGCCGCTGCCTCCATTGCAATAAAACTGGCACCGACGACAACGACGCGTTTCGCTGTCTCACAACGCTTGATCAGCTCGTCGGCTTGATCGAAGTCTCGCAGGACAAGAATGTTCTCTAGATCAGAATCCGGGAGATCGAGTCTTCGGGGGCTCGAACCGCTCGCCACCAGAAGGCAGTCATACACGAGTCGCGTACCGTCCGCAAATTCAATGCATTTCGACGAGGCATCAACGCGCTCCACCTCCTTCGGCCGTAACATTTCGATCTCATGCTGTTTGAAAAAGTCATCAGAACGCAGGCGCATCCATTCCGGTTCGGCATGCCCCTGGAGATAGTCCTTGCTAAGATTCGGACGATCATATGGACTACGGTCCTCACGGCTTATCATCACGATTCGGCCTTGGAACTTAAATTCACGAAGAGCTTGTGCAGCGGAATAGCCTGCTGCTCCGGCGCCGATGATCGCAAAGGTGCGATCGTCAACTCCTTGGTCTCGTTCAGCCATAGCCGGATTACCACGGTCACTAGAATCATCCGAAAGAGTAATGAGTATTTCGTCTCCATCGATTTTCAAAGGGAAGGAAGGAAGGGCGTCAAGGGCGGGAGGCTCGAGCAGTTCTCCATTCTTCGCATTGAAACAAGCATGATGCCAGGGACAAATGATCCGATCTCCGACGAGCGCTCCTTCTACCAGCGGAGCGCCGTAATGTGTACAATGAGCTCCGACGGCAAAACATTCGCCATTGATCCGAGCGAGTAACACTTCGACTCCGTCCACAGATATCTGCTTCATTTCACCGTCGCCAAGTTCAGACAACCTTGTTACTGTGACCTCATTCTCGTTCATAGCAGTCCTCCTGCAGACTCGCCAACGGCTGCGATTCCGATGCCGCCGGAGAATGATCTGGATCGAAGATTCGATAACGTCGAGTTTACTCGGCGAACAGTGCCGAGATCGCTCCATTTCGAATCGTGTACCGGGAGCACGGCAAGATCCATCGGTCGAGCCTGCAAGACCTCGCGCGAGAAATTCGAATCGCGAATCTCACGGTAAACCCTGTCAATGGCTTTCACTTCATCAGCTGCATTTATGGCCGATCGAACTGCCTCGAACTTCGTATAAAGCTCAACGGATGCATTGCGAATCATGCTTAGAAAAGCTGAAACCGTTCCAACCATAACGAAGCTGTTCCAGAGGCAACCGCGCGCCATCAAGTCGTGAGCAAAGGCTTTCGAAGGTTTCTCCCAAAAACGCCTAACGCGGAAGATTGCGGAGTTTCCGATCACCGATGATCTCTGTTCGGGCTCGATCCATCCATATTCTTCGTCGGGGCCGTGAGGCTTGATACCAAGGAGGGTCACCAATGCCCGATCCTGACGGGCAGCGGTGAACGCGATCTGTACTGCAGACATGAACGCCCTGTCATCGGCAAAATAGTGGTCGGAGGGGAAAAAAGCTACACGCGCGCTCGGATCTATCGTTTTTAGACGCAATAGGCTATACAGGATCGCCGGTGTTGTGCCCGCATTCTTCGGCTGGATAACGAGATTCCTTGCTGGCACGCCTGTGAGAGCATCGTTGAAATATTGCGCGTGTTTTCGGGTCAGAACGAACATCGTTTTTGCGGCAGGCAAAGCGATCTCAACACGACGACGAGTTTCCTCCAACAGCGTGTTCTTATTTATTATCGGACAGAACTGTTTTGGTCGGTCGTCGCCAAAGATCTTGTGTGTCAGCGAAAGTAGCCGCGAGCCGTCACCGCCCGCGAGAATTACCGCCCACTCGTTTTTTTCTGTCATTGAACAAGGTTCATACATAGATAACTCCATCACTTTTCTAGGATCTACTATGCTATCGAGTCTAGTCGGTCCAACCATTTCACCAACAGCGTGATTCTACGCACAGTACCGAGTGTTTTCTCTCGATCACGCTTGGGCCTTTGTCATCTTGCGAAAACCCAGTCCGGGTAGATCGACATCAAGACCGGCCGAACTCGTGCAGCGATCGTCGCCGCCGAGATCGATCAAATGTCCCATTCGATAACGCTTTGTCATCAAATACGCCGCCATGCTTCGATGAACTCTCACAGGCATCGAAACTCGTTCGACCAACTCTAGCCCGCCGTTCTCAACAGCTTGAATCTTCTCCGGGTTGTTTGAGATCAGGCGGACACGCTGCAACCCTATCTCCCGCAAGATCTCCGCGCACTGGTCGTATCGCCGCAGATCGACCCCGAATCCCAATCGCTCGTTTGCTTCAACCGTGTCAGCTCCGGCGTCCTGCAGAGCATATGCTCGGATCTTGTTGATAATCCCAATGCCTCGTCCTTCCTGTTGCTGATAGACGATCACGCCGCAGTTCTCCTTAGCAATCATCGTCATCGCAGTCTGAAGCTGCTGACCACAGTCGCATCGTGTGGACCCAAAGACGTCTCCTGTCATGCATTGCGAATGTATCCGGACCAGCGTTGGATGCTCCGCGCTAAGTCGCCCGCGAGCCAGAACAACATACTCCTCATCCGATATGAGCGACTGATAGCCGATCAGTCGAAACTCTCCCATTTCGGTCGGTAACCGGGACTCGGCGACGCGCCTGACTATCCCTTGCGACACGTGTGAGAACAGGGAGTTTGTGTCCGCACTTGCGGCAACTCGAGTCGTAGTTTCAGTTTCCATAGCGTTTCTTGTTTCTAGTTTTCCTTGTGCAGGAATGAAACTAACCCGCGTATTCTTGACTCAATCGTCCAAGAGCGGCAGCCGCAAGAAGCAGTCCGAAATCACGCAAGGCGACATCGAAATACCCCGGTATAAGCAACAGGGTGACAATGATCAATCCAAGCCACGCGGCGACAACGTAAGCAAAGATCTTTGGTTTGAGAAACACGCCAATACCGGCAACGATCTCGATCACGCCCACGACGTACATGAACTCGTGTCCGTAACCGCCCAGAATATTGTTCGCGAATGCCGGCAAGTATTGGTCCCAGTTGACGAGTAGGCCCAGAAACTTATCAAGCCCCATGAGGATCGGGGCCACGGTGAAACCTAAATGAAGGATTCGAAAAGCTTGATAGCTCGGTCTTTGGGTCTCGGCGACCGTTGCGGTCGGGTTTGCGATAGTTCTTCTGTCGAATATGTGTTCCATAAACACCTCCTAGTCTGTTTTTCCTCGAAAAGTCGCCTTTCGATTTTCTAAACCTACATAAATGATCCTATTAAGTCAAGAGGTTATTTGACTTATTGTGTTTATTAGCGGAATTGCATATACTTGAGGAGCACACAGGCATATGAGAGGCACCAAATTCGGACAGAATTTCTTCGATTCAACTCGTGGGCAGGTATTGGGACTTCTGAGACGGGGAATCGGAACCGTAGAGGAGCTATCCGCCCAACTCGACATCACTGACAATGCCGTTCGTGCCCACCTGACTACGCTTGAGCGCGACGGACTCGTCGAGCGCGTCGGAACGCAGCCCGGATTACGTCGGCCGCATTTTAACTACGTTCTAACCTACGATGCTGAACAACTTTTCCCGAAAGCCTATTCAACCTTATTCAACCAGTTGTTGACGACATTGAAACTCAGGTTCGGGCAGGAAGAATTCGATACAATTCTTAGTGAGGTCGCCCGCTCCCTAGCCGCAGGAAACACGGCGCAGAAGAACGAAACAGTTGAGAGTCGGACGAAACGGGCGGTCGGTACATTCGAATCGATGGGCGGTGCACCAGCCCTCAGTAGTGAGGGTGGAAACGTTTTGATCTATTGTGTTACAAGCTGTCCATTTGATGCTTCGGTGTCACAGCATCCAGAGGTCTGCGCATTAGCGGAGGCCTTTTTGTCTGAGGTTACCGGTTTGGAGGTCAAGGAACGCTGTAATAAGGGTGACCGGCCAAAATGTTCGTTCGAACTAGTTCAGAACGAATCGAAGTCGAAGGTCTAAGTTCGTTTTTGGTTTTTTCGGATCTATATGTCTTATATGGACTCAGGAGCGGGCAATCGGGACCTTGACCTGATAACTGGAAGAACTCAGCATTCAACCTGAGTGTCTGTACCTGTTGTATCTATTGGGGTTATGGAGCCGGTGAGCGGACTCGAACCGCTGTCCTGATGATTACAAATCAACTGCTCTGGTTGTTTGTTGACAAACACTTAGAACTATATATAATTGATATAATGCGACTTACAGGAATATCCGAGGACGCACGGGGACACTCGAAGACGCAAAAAGACAATTTTGGGTGCAGTTTTGCACCCAAAATTGCACCCAACAAAAACCGTATAGAAACGAGTAGAGCTCAGCATCATGAGAATCCCAAAATATATCCTGAAGGACCCGACCAAGAAGATATTTACCTCGGTTGAATCGAGTCCGCGATACCGGGTTAACAACCGTGGCCGCAGGGTCAGAGTTGACCAGTACAAAGGAATATTTGCGTTTCGTGGCGCGGATGGTGATTGGATAGTTAAGACAGAGCACTATCCGACCAGGAGCGAGGCGAAAGAATGGACAAAATCCAAAATAAGGGAGCACGAAAAAAAGGGGTTCGCCATGGAACATAGCGGACTGACGCTTGCCGGTTACGCGAGAGTCACTTACATCCCGGATTTTGTTGACGGGTTGAAATCGAGTCGGACGGAGAAAAAATACATTGAGACGGCGATTGATTTCTTCGGTGAGAATGCCTTGTTGGACTCAATACGGCCGATACAACTCCGACGCTATAAGAAGCATTTGGAAAAGACTTGCGGTAAGTTCCGAGGAGACGGCGTTACACCGATGGTGTATTCGAATGGCGACCGTAAAGGTCAGCCCATGACACGAAGCTCGCGGGCCGTCAATGCTCACCTTGTGAGGCTTCGCGCGCTGTTCAATCAGGCTGCGGCTGATGAAGTGATCGCGACAGCGCCGTCATTCACGAAACTAATCGAAACCTCGAAAGAGACACCGCGTAAGCTCACCATTGAGCTCGATGAACACGAAAGGCTGCTCTCCACATGTGATGAGGTCGATAAAGACGGCAATCCGCTAAGGGGGCATCTGAAGTTGATTCTGATAGGCTTGCATGAGTTAGGATGTCGTCGCGCGGAATTGCACCAAATCCGTGTTTCAGACATCGACCTTGATGCCGGACATGTAAAGGTTTGGGAAGCAAAGCGAAAGGTACGGGTGCAGCGCGAGACACCGATCACCGAAACATTCCGGAAGGCAATAAAGAACTATCGCATCACGGAACAACCAAGCGAGTCGTTAGTGTTCGGCGGATATCTTGACCTGAAACGGTCGTGGAACACTGCTAAGCGTTTGGCAAAGGTCAGAACGCAGTTGAACTTGAACGACTACAGGCACACCGCGATTTCGAATGCGCACGAAGCAGGCGCGACAAAGACAGATATTCAACTTTGGTACGGACACTCGACCAAATCGAAGATTACCGAGAGTGTTTATATTAATCCGCGGCCGGACTATGTTCGGGCCGAAATCTTAAAAATTGACGTATATATGCAGCGTAAGCGTGACGCTTTGGAAGAGAAGCGAAAGGCTAAGGCGAAAGAAGTCAGTGACGACATCCTCGAATCCGACACGCTCGAATAGTA
Source organism: Chloracidobacterium sp. (assembly GCA_016716365.1). Lineage (GTDB taxonomy): Bacteria > Acidobacteriota > Blastocatellia > Pyrinomonadales > Pyrinomonadaceae > OLB17. The sequence goes on from JADJWM010000016.1 coordinate 162,499, forward strand.
ATCGAAGGAAAGACGCGCCCGCACATAGGCTTTATGACGGAATCGATGCTGCTGGAAAATTTGACAGGGCGGATGACGAACGCCTGTTTATGTGGACGAAGGAGTATCGCGGCCCGGTTGTGAACGACAAATACAGCCTTTACAAATTGGCTGGTATTGATCCCGAGGCGACGTTCCACACGTTGCGAGCGGCAAGTGCAACGAATCGGGATCCTGCGGGACAAGACTTTGATGCGCCGCAAGGCGAGCTAGGCCACGCCAAAGGTAGCACGATCACGCGGAAGCATTACATTCGCCCTGACGACCGACAGGTTATAGATGCGTCTGCCGTCTACAACGAATACCTTGAACGTCTGCGGCCTGAAAGCATCTTGGATGCTCAAATTGTGAACAATTGACTTCGTGTTTGAAAGCTTTTGGCATAGCGCTCCTTGGAATTAGAACTTCGCGATCAAGTAATTCAAATCCCTTTATGCGAGTTCGAGGATTGTAAAACCGAATCTGTTGACACCACTCGCCCGAATTCGTATAAATGAATGTCCGCAGGTCTAATTTGATTCAGCCAGGATCTCGCTTCTTGTCAACCGGCCACCATGAAAGTCTTTACGCTTGGATATCAGGGCTTAACGCTCGAACTATATACGGATATGCTCGTGGATGCTGGCGTCGGCTTGTTGATCGACATTCGTGAGACGCCCTGGAGCTATAACCGGCGATATGTTAAGAGCGTTCTAGAAAGGACGATGACAGCGGCGGATATTGAGTACGTTCACATCAAAGAATGTGGGAATCCGTCGGTGAATCGAAAAACAGCTCGATCGATAGAGGATTGCCTGGCTAAGTACCGGCGGCACCTAAGAAAGAATTCTGATTGCCTAATTACTCTTCTGAATCACATCAAGGTTGCAGATGATCTCGGTCGGCCCGCCTGCCTTACGTGCTACGAAAGAGAGGCGCACGAATGCCACCGATCTGTACTGCTCGAGTTCTTGGTAGACGCAAATCCATCAATGGAAGTCACTCACTTGAGAATCGATCCCGCAATTCCCGTCAAAACAGCCGAGGCGTTGCCTCTTTTTCGGGTACCACAGTCCAACAATAGAGAAGTTCATTGGGTGGGCTTTGATGTTGCCCATGAAAAACCTCAGGCTATATTCATCCAAATTACAAAGTTGTTCTAGTTTCCGTTTCGCGGAATCCGCGCCTTCTCGTCTCAATAATTCTTGGACCTCCCAATCCAGCGCTTGACAACGATGGGTATTACAGTTTGGTCCGTGACATCGCCAATGAACTTCCAGACGCTTCGGTACAAATGCAAGCTTCTTAAATTCCGGAACGGGATAGTCGTCGAATAATCTCTCCTGTGCGGCGGGCTTCGTTTTCGACTCGCAAGTCGTCGAACTTCTTCTCAAAGGCGATCCTGTCTTCATCCGGCCGGATTTTCTCAGTAATCTTAATAATTTCCTTAGGTATTAGTATGCCGAGCGACGTGCCGTCCTTGGCTTGTGCCGAGGACAGATCTTCCATCGAATCAAACTGCCAGCCCGGGTATTTCAGAATGTACTCGGCGCGTAGGCCCCATTCGTCTGAAGTAGATTTTATCTTCTCCCCAACCTCAATGGAGTCCTTATCCAAGCGATGGCTCTCCGGCCTCGAATCGCGGTGGTCTTTTGTGATATCCGCAGTTATCCATTGATACTTACCAAATTTCTGATCGCCTTCCAGATATCGGTAAAGGGATCGGATACAGCCGAACAGGTCGTCCGTTTTCCAGGACACCGCCTGTACAAACCGTCTCGACATAATTTGTGCTGAGCTCCGGGTGAGTCTTCCCCCAGATCAATATGCGTGTTTTCTCATACTTCTGCATCCGTTATCCTTCAAAATGGTGGAGATTATAGCACACGATGGTTTTCTGACTCGGATGCTGCGTTACTCGATCCAAGCTAAAGTTTCCTATCGTGCCGGTACCATACAATCAAGCCGCTCCGAAGATAAAAATGTGAACGACATCCCGTAGTTCGCCAAATTGAAGGCGAAAGCGTTGGCAAGCCGACATCATCGATGCTGAGCCTCCAAGTCGGCGAATCGCTTGACAGCAGGCTGAGTTGAATCACGGCACCACACCGACACGGGCATAGAAGCGCCGCGGACCACGGTTCACTATCATCGCCGATCAGGTATATCCGACGTTCATTTAGTCTGTCCGGGATCTCCGCGACAAAGATACAAAGGACGTACTTGCGATAGAACCAGAAGCGCCAAAGCCGACGCACCGACTCAACCACTTTCTCGATAAGACGCTTCATGAGAGCGCTGGCCTATCTAACAGGGGTGTTACGTCGCCCCTTCCCACATGTCGTTCGAGTACGTCGCAATTAGCACCTTCCGGCTCCGGGAAAAATTGCATCTCACCAAGATTGCAGCCTATGTAAGCATAATCGCGGTTGGGCCGGTTGCGATATGGATGCAACCTAGCCAGGAAGTCATTTACCATCACAGCCGCAAGCAACATGTTGACGCTTATGACAGCAGGACGATCTTCGTCAACACCCCGTAGATAGCCTTCAGCTAGTTGCTGCTCGTACATTTCTAGATTGGTACGCAGCATTGCTTCGGCATCAACACGATCCATGTCGTACACACCGCGGCTGTACAAGCTTGATTTGCCTGGCTGAAGATAGTGAGCGGCGCCAGTTATTTGCTCTATTCCACCGGACCCGTCAGCATCGAGTCGGACACCAATGTCGAAGTAGGGCATTGTATAGAAGGTGGCAAGACGATTCAGCCAGTGTCGTCCCTCGACTCCGTCCATACAGCCGAAGACAACATCGCATTCGGCCACCGCCTTAATCGTATCGGCATGTATCAGGTTCCCGTGAATGGCCAGAACCTCCTGGCCAAGACCCATGCGTGCGATCGCTGAGGCAAGCACGTGGACCTTTGGCCGCTTCAAATAAGCATCTTCCTTACCGGAATTCAGGATGCGGTTCAGGTTCTTCTCTTCGACGAGATCGGGATCAACAAGCAGAAGGCGTCCGATACCGAGGCGTGCCAATTGTTCAACAACAATGCTACCTGTGCCGGAGCATCCAACCACTGCAATTGAAAACTTTCGAAGAATGTCCGTTGTGCCTTTACCGAAGGCCTGAGCGTGGCGTAGTGCGAATGCGTCTGCCCCAGCGCATGCTGCTTCCGACCATATACGGACCTCGTCGCCTACGGCCATTATCGATTGAAAAGGGCCAACTACTTTTCCGTCCTCACCGAAAAGAACACGGCCGAGTAGCTCGCCATCCGGCAACATAATTACGCTGGCGTGCGGCTGATCATCTTCAAGCAAGCTCGAAATCGCGGAAAATAATACCTTGTCGGATTCGTTGTCCGTATTAGAAAACCGGCGATAATCGAGGCCATGGCTGTGGACCTTTACGATAGCGAGCTCCTTTCCGTAAGCTTCTTGCAGCAAACCATCCACAAAATGAGTAGGCCAGGTGATGCGATTCGGGCGTCGCTCACATGCGTCGTACGGAATGGTTAAGACCTTTTGCACAGTGAAAATATGGCGTTCCTTACCTTGGCGCCGGCCGCAGAGCAAGAGAGCCACCGCTTCGTTGCCATCGCCGGGGAAAAGATGGGACAAAAGCGCCCGGTGCTGCTCCCCCGTCATACGTAGCGCGTATTTCATTCTCATTTCTCGAACTCGCGACGAAGCCATTCATCTACAAGACCGAGATGACTTGCTATGTCATCGATGCCAGGTCGCCACGGGTTAGCTCCGGTGCGGTGCCGCGACCACCGTTGCCACGGTGCACCGCAAATCACCTGAGAAGATAGTGCCCCGATTGGTTTTCCATCGCACCGCGCCAGATGTTCTCTAAAATAGACCATGTCGATTTGGCTATCCGCGTAGCTTGCTGGTATCAAAAGAGCCAGAGAGACTCTGTCATAGTTGTAACCTTCCGGTACAACCCAGTCATTTATGATTAGCCAGCGGTTAGCTCCGTCCACTCGGGCCTCCCAGAGCAACCCAAGCCTGTTAAGGTAAGCCTCATCCGATTCCGGCAGTCTGAAATCTTGATGGAGACAAGGGCCGTTCTCTCGGCCCTCCGTCGTGTCTTTCGGCATAGTTGTGAAGCGTTCCACGCCCTTTTCTCTCAGATTTACGGACTGGTCTGGGCCAATCAGTATTGGCTGATGCCCGCGCTTATGCTGGTAGAGTTTGAAACCTTCCGGGGTTTTTCCAGCTTCGGATAAGATTTCGCGACCTGTGATCGTTGGGGTTGTGACCACCACGCGCTCTTTATCAACCCGGAAAGCGTATTTCCTCGCTCGGGGAGCTTCCGTACCGTGCCTCGCGACGCGTGTTCTTCCAGATCAATAATATCGACCTCATCACTTACTCCCGAATTCGGATCAGTTTTTCATTTTTCCATAATTGGGACCTCTCCTTTCGGCCCGGCCATCAAAAAAACTGTTCGCTATACACGAACACATATCAGTATAGCGAACACCGTCGATATGTCAATGACTTTATTGTTGAATAAAACCAGAAATCGTTTATGATTACTTTGGGAGATAAACCACCATGGCCACTACCGGCGATCGAATCCGCGAGATTCGAGAGGCAAAGGGATTAACACAAGACCAACTTTCGGAATTGGCGGGGCTAAGCAAAGGTTTTCTAAGTGACGTAGAGCACAATAACAAAAACCTTAGTTCGCAAGGCTTATTGCGTATTGCGAACGCTCTCGGTGCATCGGTCGATTACTTACTTCGAGGTGAAACTCAAGAATTTTCCAATAATAAGGAGATTGTGATACCACCGTATCTTTCGGAAGCGGCCGAAGATCTAGGGCTTTCATATAGTGAAACCCTTGAGCTTCTTAACGCCCAACAATCGGTAATCGCACGTCGTAGTAAGAAATCGGTTAAGGAATTGTCTGTGAAGGATTGGAAGAACTTCCATGAAGCTATAAAGAAGGTTTTCGGATGATGGCTCGAAAAAGGCAGATCCCGTTTCAGTTGTTTAAGCTGGCCGAAGATCTTGGCCTTAAGGCAGGCGATGATTCTGTTGCATCGATAGTCGCCTATTGTGATCACCAAGTTGGCGCTCATCGCCGAGATGGAGGATTGCCGCTCTCTCACCGATTTGATGGAATGGGTTGCGGCCAAGGTCGGCACAATCTTCGAGCAAGTCGGCGACGAAGCCGAGCTACAACGCATAAAAGATAAGTATCTGCAAAAAGGTGAAAAGGCGTTTGCCAACCTGGAGAAAGAGTTATCGGATGAAGTTTTCGGGGTTACCTATCGTCGTCAGAACAAGTTAGCCTGGGAACCCCCTTTTGTTTCGGTAATTGATTCTAGAGAGGAGAAAGCACCTCGCACTTACTTCACAAAGTGGCACGAACTAGCTCATCTGCTTACGCTAACCGAACAAAGGCGCCTCGTATTTCGACGGACTCATGCAGAATATGGCGAACAGGATCCGGAAGAGAAATTAATGGATATAATTGCTGGCCGGTTCGGTTTCTACGGTCCAGTCTTCCACAGGTTTATCAAAGCTGAAATTTCCTTCGACGAAATCGAGCGGCTGCGGCGAGAGTTATGCCCTGACGCAAGCGTTCAAGCGTCTTTAATTAGCTTTACTAAGTATTGGCCGACACCCTGTGTGCATATCCGAGCTGAGTTAGGGTTTAACAAAACCCAAAAGCGACAACTCCAACAGAATCACTTTGGTTTTATAGACGCACCGGAAGCGGTTTTGCGTGCTGCAGCTGTTTCAGTGAACGAAGCCGGGAGAGACGCTCGGTTTCGGCTGTTCGAAAATATGCGCGTTCCAGAGTCGTCGATGGTGCAGAAGATTTTCTCGGAACGTCTCAGCTACGGTGAAGCGATAGAGGATCTAGCACAATGGACGGAAGGAGAATCTGTCCGCGTGAAAGTAAAGGCTCGATTTCGGGACGAAGGGGTCGAAGGATTAATTACACCGGTTTAAGTATCGTCGATTACTTGGTACTAGCGGATTTTCGGTGCAACTGGTCATTTAGTCGAAGTAACTTAATCCGATACCACTACCGAAAAAGAAGACCTTCGTAGATCCGAACCGCGATGGTTGAATAGGTAAAACGGATGTGAGCATGGTTATCGCCACAAAGCATGTCATGGCAAGTCAATATAATGCGGAGATCGTTGCGGGTGCCCTGCTGCCGAATGAAAGCCGCGTACTCGCGCAACTCAAGCTAAATCGAATTCCTGATGAAGAATTGCGCCGCCAGATAACAACCGAAAATATTCTGCAAAAACGCAGTCCGGCGACAGCCATCAGAATGGCAAGGCTTATTCATAACCGTTTCCAGTACGCCGATGACGAGTTGCTAAGGATCGTAGTATCAGGATCTCGCACGACATCAAATCAAGCTCTGCTCGTCATAGCGATCAGACATAGTCGACTGTTGGGAGACTTTCTCCTCCGAGTAGTCAAAGAACACTGGAGACAATTTCAAACGAAACTCAACCCAACCGACTGGGACGAATTCCTCAATCAATGCGAGCAGCTCGACCCGTCTGTTAAGAATTGGCAAGTGTCGACACGCATAAAACTGGACAGGGTTGTCCGGAAGTGCCTCGTTGAGACGGGTTACCTGGAAAGCTCACGTAGCCCAACTATTATACCAGTATACCTAGCACCCGAGATCCGCACGTACTTATTACGTCCTGGCAACGAGTATGTCCTCAGCGCGATGGAGATCACTTCATGATTAACAGTTTTCACGCGCGTCTGAACAAATTAAAGGAACGGCTTTCATCGCCCGAACTTGTGAACAATAAAGGATTGGGGAATGAGATCGGATTTTACATTTTTGATTACCCGGCTCAGTTCGAACTGGACTTGAGATCGCATCTTGAGAAAACAATTCGCGGTATCGATAGAAAGATAATCCAGATCGATCTTTTTCGACTGCTGCTGGATTATCTAACAAAGCGCAATTTACTGAACGCTGCGATAGATCTGCAAAAGAACAAGGGTGACGACGAAATGTTGCGGGCGTTGAAGGGGCCGTTAGACGAAGAGAAGCGCATCGCTCCGGAAATCGAAGAGATACTAAAGGACCGAGATTTCGACTTGGTAATTATCCACGGCGTTGGCGGATGTTACCCCTTGATCCGGGTTCATCGCTTGCTAAACTGCCTTCAGCCTATCTTAAAAGATAAACCACTCGTCGTTTTCTATCCGGGTGAGTACGACGGCCAACGGCTGAGTCTGTTCGGACGCTTGTCGGATGATAACTATTACAGGGCATTCCGGCTGGTGGCGTAGCCGGCGTCAATACTTATGCAAATCAAGAACATCTTCCAAAAGGATCTCTTTCGTCCCATAAATGGTGTCGTCAAAGTCGGTGACGAATCGGCCTCAACGGTTTGGCAAGAACTAGACGAATACGTAGTGACGCGTGAGCTCTCGGGACATTTTCACAAGTTCTTTAGTTCCTATCTAGAAGCGGTAGACAATCCGAAGAGCGACGATGTGCGCAACAGGATCGGTGTATGGGTGTCCGGATTTTTCGGATCGGGTAAGTCACATTTTATTAAGATCATCACCTACCTCCTTAGAAACGGGACAGTTATAAATCCTGCAACTGGTGAATCCCGCCGTGCGATAGAATTCTTCGAACCGAAGATCGAAGACAATATCTTCTATGGTGACATCGCACGGGCAGTCGAGCATCCGGCCAAAGTGATTCTGTTCAACATCGATAGCAAATCTGACGACAGCAAGAGTAGAGATGCGATCCTGAAGGTTTTCATGCAGGTCCTGAATGAGACTCAGGGATACAGTTCATCCTCGCCGTACCTCGCTGAAATCGAACGCAGGTTAGACAAGGAGGGTAAGTACGACGCCTTCAAGACGGCCTTCAAACGGATCCACGGGGGCGAATGGGCGGACGAACGCGACGCTTTCGTACTTCTGCGTGACGCGACTGTAGCTGCCCTGCGCGAAGCCACCGGCATGACGGAAAATGCCGCTAACAAGTTAATAGAAGACGAGCAGGCAAACTACAGTTTAAGCGTCGAGAAGTTCGCAAAACTGGTGAAGGAATACCTCGATCTCAACGGCAAGAATCATCGGATCATTTTTGTCGCCGATGAGGTGGGACAGTTCATTGGCGGCGACACCCACCTGATGTTGAACCTCCAAACGATAGTCGAGAACCTGGGTACAGTCTGCAACGGACGCGCCTGGGTGGTCGTCACCTCGCAGGAGGACATCGATGCTGTATTGGGCAATGTGGTATCGGCCAAATCTAACGACTTCTCAAAAATCCAGGGAAGGTTCTCTACGCGCATATCTTTGTCGAGCAGCAACACCGACGAGGTCATTCAGGCCAGGCTCCTCGAAAAAACAGTTGATGCAGAGACAGAGCTTCACAACCTTTTCCGTGCGAAAGGCGATGTCATCAAGAACCAACTCACCTTTAGCAACAACGGCGCGACGCTCAAGAATTTCAAAGACGAAAATGATTTCTCGATAAACTATCCATTCGCGCCTTATCACTACCAGCTTGTTCAGGCGGTGTTTGAGTCGATTCGCAAAGCGGGCGCCACCGGTCTGCACCTTGCCCGCGGCGAGCGGTCGATGCTCGATGCCTTTCAACAAGGAGCTAAAGCGATCGCTGAGGAGCCGACCGGAAAGCTGGTTCCTTTCTGCCAGTTTTATCCGGCGGTCGAGTTTCCTCGACACTGCCGTTCAGCTGACGATAAATCATGCAGCAGACAGTGAGAGTCTCGAGCCGTTCGACGTAGATCTATTGCGCGTCCTCTTCCTGATTCGTTATGTAGAGATCGTCAAACCGAATCTGGACAATCTCGTTACGCTTTGTATTACACAGGTCGATGACGACCGTCTGGCGTTGAAAACACAGATCCAGGAAAGCCTTGCGCGCCTTGAAACCCATACCCTCATCAACCGAAACGACGACCTCTTCTACTTCCTGACGAACGAAGAACGCGATATCGGCCGCGAGATAAAAAACGTCGAGATCGGCGCAGAACTCGAGGCAAATGAACTGTCGCGACTGCTCTTCGGTGAAGTGCTGCCTGATGTTGGTAAGTACAGGTATCCCATAAACAAAAAGGACTTCACCTTTAATCGACTGACCGATGGCCGTCCATTTCAGGGCGGAACCGCCGGTGAATTAAAGTTGGAAATCATCACGCCGTTGAATTTCGAATTTGACGCGTACACGCCGCAGAAGTGCGTTCTCGAGAGCAGCGAAAGCATTATCGTAAAGATGCCTGTCCACGAGACTTTGAGAAATGAGCTCGGAACTCTACTTCGGACCCAGCGATACATCCAGCAAAAGAATGATGCCGCTGCGCCGCCGACTACGCGTCGGATTCTAAGTGAAAAGGCACAGGAGAACCAGCAGCGACAGGCAAGGATCGTCACAAATCTTAAGAAACTGATCGAAGAGGCTGATGTCTTCGCGGCCGGGCAGCAACTCACGACCGGTCAGACTGTATCCGTCGGTGAAGCTCAGGGATATCTGATCAAGAATCTCTACAGCAAGCTCGGCTACCTTAATGCCCCTGCCGCCGATCCTGTTGAAGATATAAAAGCGGTTTTGTCGGCCGATGACGTCGGCCAGCAGACTTTAATTCTTGATTCCGGTCAGCCGAATGAAAACGCGATCAACGAAATTCGATCGCATGTTGAGATCCGGGCGAATAACAACATTCGGGTGACCCTCGAAGAGATCATTAAGTTCTTTGAGAAACAACCATACGGTTGGCGTGATCTCGATACCACGCTGCTCGTTGCAAAGCTGTTCGCCGCAGGTGACCTGACGGTGATGATCGAAGGCGCCGCGTCAGTGCCGAGCAGCGCGATCGAGACCTTTACGCGATCAGGCCGGTGGAAGCTCGCCAGTATTCACAAACGACGAACAACCCAGGCTTCCGATCTCGCGAAGGCAGGGCAGCTTGCGCACGCCGTCTTCGGTAAAATCGCGGACGCAAACAAAGAGGACGCCCTGGCAAAGTTCATTCGTGAGGAGATCGATACATGGCAGCGAAACCTGAGAGACTACCGCGCGAGCTGAAGATGGGAAGTTCCCTGGACTACGGTTGATCGACGAAGTTCTCGGATTGACACGAGCACAGGCGGGGATCGCCGACACCTTTGAATTCTTCCGCAACTTCAACGAGCGAGCAGATGATTGGCGCCAGGCGAGCGAGCAATACACAAAGGTCCATGATTTTTACAACAATCAGTCGGAGATCTGGAGAAAAGCAAAGACCCGGATCGAAGGGTCGTACAAAGACAATCGGTCGATGCTTGATTTGGATCCGCGGTCCTCAGAAGCATTAAAGAGACTCGAGGACATCCTCTCAAATCCGGAGCCTACTCTTTGATACGTGAGATTGATGGACTGCTAAGCAGCGTCGACTCGGTTAACCAACAGGTTCTCAACGGCCGTCGGGAACGAGCTATTCAGTCGATCGAGGCAAAGATCGCTCAGCTTAAATCGGAGTTGGATTCAATCAGGGCGGACTCGGACACACGGAACGCCATCCTAACCCCGTTTCAGGCGGCGAAAGGCGTTATCGAACACGAGGAGAGCATTCAACGGATCGCCTTTCAGGAAGGCGAGCACGCCGAAGATTTGTTTCAGAATGCGCTCGACGCTATCGAGAACAAGCGGCCAAAGCCTGCTGACGGCAAGAGTGCCGTCGCCCGTAAAACGCGAACCGTGTGTCCGGCAACGTTGAACACGAAAACATTTCTTGAGACTCCCGAAGACGTGGATGAATTTCTCGACAAACTTCGCGTCGAAATGGAAGAGGCATTAAAAGACAACGCGCGAATACGCATTCAATAATTTCGGATGAATAAATCCCAGCTAAAAACATATGCGCCGAAAGCGCGGCGAGATTTCATACAGATGATCCGTCAGCAGGCGGATATCTTAGGGCTTACGAAGGAGGAGATCGCAAAGCCTGAGGTTAAGGGTGATGTCGCGATCATAGAGGGACGGCCGTATCCGAGACGATATGCCGACCTGCACGCACCCCTTGCAAAGACGATCGGTTCCGAAGGGTTGGATCATTACCTGGACCGGATCGCATATTCCTGGTTCAACCGTTTCGCCGCTCTTCGGTTTATGGAGGTGAACGGGTACTTGTCTCATCCGTTCCGTGTGCTGAGCAATCGCGAAGCAGGAAAGAATGAGCCTGAGATACTAGAGCACGCTGCTGAGATAACGCTTGCCGGTTTAGATAAGAACAAAGTAATAGAACTAAAGCTCGCCGGTAACAAGGACGCAGAGCTTTACAAGATGCTGCTTATTGCTCAATGCAATGAGCTGCATGCGGCGATGCCGTTCTTGTTCGAGAGGATCAACGACGAGACGGAGATATTGCTATCGGACAATCTGCTCCACACCGACTCGGTGATCCGAAAGATGGTCTCCGATATCGAAGAAGAGAACTGGAAAGAGGTCGAGATCATCGGCTGGCTTTATCAGTTTTACATCTCAGAGAAGAAGGACGAGGTGATCGGGAAGACGGTCAAGAGTGAAGACATCCCGGCAGCTACACAGCTCTTCACTCCAAACTGGATCGTCAAGTATATGACCCAGAACTCTCTGGGACGTCTATGGCTCGAAGCAAACCCCGACTCCGAGCTAAAGACAAAGGTACCGATGGAGTTTTACATCGAACCGGCAGAAGACAACCCGAAAGTCGAGCGTAATCAGATCAACCCTGAAGAGATCACGGTACTGGACCCGGCCTGCGGCTCGGGACACATACTTGTCGAAGCCTACGACCTGCTCAAAGCGATATACACGGAACGCGGCTACAGCTCGAAAGACATTCCCGAACTCATCCTAAAGAACAACCTTTACGGCCTCGACATCGATGAGCGAGCGGCACAGCTTTCAAGCTTTGCGCTCTTGATGAAGGCAAGAGCCGATGACCAAAAGTTGTTCGACAATGACAGAGGACATCTTGTTCCGAACATCATCGCCGTGCCTGACAGTTCAGAGCTTCAGTACACACCGAAAGACATTGCTGAGATGTTCGGCGATGCGAGACAAGCCGATGAAGTAGTAGATCTGCTAGACCTCTTCGCTCAGGGCAAGACGCTCGGGTCGCTGATACGCATTCCGGACGGATTTGAAAAGGTGATCGATAATATCGAAGCGTCGATCGCTGCCAAGTTCGCCAGTTCCGACATGATGGAACAGATCGCTGCACGCCAGCTTGTTCCATTTGTCCGGGCGGCAAAGATGCTCGCCCGCAAATACGACTGTGTCATCGCCAATCCGCCATATATGGGCAGCAAGGGAATGAACGGCGAACTGAAGGCGTTTGCGGCGATGAATTTTCCCGACAGTAAATCAGACCTTTTTGCGATGTTTATCGAGCGCAATTTTGAGCTATTAAGAGAGTATGGGTTCAGCGCAATGGTGACAATGCAGAGTTGGATGTTTATTACGTCATTCGAAAAACTGCGAGAAAGACTTGTAACCGAGAAGACGATAATAACGATGGCTCATTTGGGTCCGCGAGCCTTTGCGGAAATAGGTGGTGAGGTAGTTCAGACAACTTCATTTGTTATGTGGAACAGACATCAGGATGACTACAAGCCAGTATTTTTTAACCTCGTCGGATTAGCCGAAAACGATAAGATTGAGGCCCTAAGGAGCGGCGGAAATCGGTTCGATCGAACCCAACAAGAAAATTTGAACAAGATTCCCGGAAGTCCAATCGCCTATTGGGCCAGCGATAGGATTATCCGTATTTTTGCAAATGGAATTCGACTGGATGAAATTGCCGCTCCCGGAAAAGGTCTTTTTACTGGAGACAATGGGCGATTTATAAGGAATTGGTGGGAAATCGACTCTTCTAACACAGAGCGAAACTGTCAAACACATCTCGAATCTTCACAGGCCCGGGAAATGGTATCCACATAACAAGGGCGGTGAGTTTCGACGCTGGTATGGAAATGAAGATTTCGTAATTGACTTTCAGAATGATGGCCGCAATTTGCGTCGATTCGATGGCTACGGGGAACGTAATCCTGAACATTATTTTAAGGAGGGACTTTCATGGACAAAAGTAACAACGCCGAAACTTTCTGCCAGGTATCCAGCGACTGGACATCTATACGATGATTCGGCCTGTGTTTGTCGGTTACCGCAAATGTTGACGTGTTTGAGGTTCTTGGATATTTAAATTCTACGGTGGGTCACCATCTCTTAGCGACCATAAGTCAGTCGATGAATTATTCCCCGGGAGAGATTTCAAAGTTACCGTTTCTTCAGTCACCAATTGGTAGCTCTCAACTTAGCCGAGAAATGGTTTCTCGTAGCAAACACGACTGGGATTCATTCGAAACTTCGTGGGACTTCAAGACATTTCCGATTCTAGAGCTCCGATCCGGGATCGATATACCGCCGACCGAATCGGTTGAAGAGTGCTGGAACCGTTGGAATGAGCTTACCGTAGAACGCATCAGCCGGATGCAGGGGCTTGAGACTGAAAACAACCGTTTGTTTATCGACGCATACGGTCTGCAGGACGAACTCTCGCCCGAGGTGCCGCTCGATCAGATCACGCTGGCACGGGCCGATAAGCAAAAAGACACCCGCCGCCTGCTCTCATACTTCATCGGCTGTCTGATGGGCCGCTATTCGCTTGACGAGCCGGGCCTGATCTACGCCAACGCCGGCAATGTCGGCTTCGATTCTTCGCGATACAGGACATTCCGGGCTGACGACGACGGAATCGTGCTGGTGACCGATATCGAATGGTTTCCTCAGGAAGCGGCTCGTCAGTTTGAGAAGTTCATGAGAACAGCTTGGAGCGATGGCCGTCTGGCTGAGAACCTTCGATGGGTGGCTGCTCAGCTTTCACCGAAAGCTGGAGAAGAACCGATCGAGACGATCAGAAGATACTTCTCGACATCGTTCTTCAAAGACCACATGCAGACATACAAGAAACGGCCGATCTACTGGCAGTTCTCATCGGGCAAACAGAAAGCGTTCGAGTGCCTCGTATATCTCCACAGATACAACGAATCGACTCTGCCGAGAATGCGCCACGAATACGTCCTGCCGCTTATGTCAAAGATCGAGGCACAGATTGAAACCCTAGCCGGCCACGCTGACGAGTACGGCACACGTTCGGGAGGATTGCTTGACACAAGCGGCTCGACCTCCGAACGCAATAAGCTTGCGAAACAGCTCGAGACCCTGAAAAAGAAACAGGTCGAACTTGCCACGTTTGACGAGAAGCTTCGGCACTACGCCGACATGCGGATCTCCCTCGATCTCGACGACGGGGTGAAAATGAACTACTCCAAGTTCGGCGATCTGCTTGCTGAAGTGAAAACGATTACAGGAACAAAAGACTAAGTACTAGATCGGGACCATTAAGTCTTAAAAGAGAGAATTTAATTTATGCCAGATACAAACCCTCCCCAGCTCGCCTATGAGGCCTTTAAAGAGGCTTGGCTCGAGGATGTTATTGCAGACAATCCGACTACCGTTCAGTTGGGCCATCGTTTTTCGAGAAAGATCCTTGGTGACTGGCTCGACTTCAACGCAGAGACCGAAGACATAGTCTTCTGTGACGGCGCGGGTGACGGTGGAATAGACGTTGCGTTTTTAGTGCTCGGAGATACGACCGAGGACGGTAGCCAGGACGGAAACACTTGGTACCTGGTACAAAGCAAACACGGATCAGCGTTCGCGGGCCCGGCGACGATATTGATCGAGGGACAAAAAGTCATCGATACCCTAAGGGGCCATAGAGAAAATCTGTCGTCCCTCGGCTCAGAGGTTTCCGAGCGGATTCGTAACTTCATTAACGATGCTGGCCCAAATGACAGGCTGACGCTAGTTTATGCAACACACGAGCCTTTGACAGAGGAAGAGAAGCGTGCGGCTGAAGACGTGCGGACCCTTGGTAGGAATCATCTTGGAAATCTTTTTGAGGTTGAGGCGATCTCGATCCAGACGATCTTCAACCGCCTCGCCGAACTCCAGAGCAATACAAAGAGGACGACTGTGAAGATCCGAACGACTCTTGTGCCTTCAGGCGACGACTTGTGGATTGGATCCGTGAGTCTTCTGGATCTGTATGATTTTCTAAAAGAGTACAAGAAAGAAACCGGTGATCTCGATCAGCTTTACGAAAAGAATGTCAGAAAGTATCTCGGTGGTGGGCGAGTGGTTAACAAAGGCATCGCAAATACATTAAAAACCAAGCCCGAAAAGTTTGGCTTGTTCAACAACGGGATAACCGTGGTTGCAGAGGACGTTCAGCACGAAAACGGTACCTATCTGGTAAGCGAACCGTATGTCGTAAACGGGTGCCAGACTACGAAAACAATATGGCAGGTACTCAAGGAAAAACTCGATACAGGGTCAAGTCAAATTTCACCTGAGACTGAACACTGGCGTGACCGACTAAGGAATGGGATTGTGATCATGAAGTTGGTGAAAGTCGGACCGCATGCCGAGAGCGAATTGAACGACATCACGCGGTTTACGAACAGTCAGAATTCCGTTAGCCGTCAGGATTTCATAGCGTTGGAAAGTGACTTTCGAAACCTGGCTTCGGAGGTCGAATCCAGATACGGGATTTATTTAGAAATTCATCGCGGGGGATGGGAAAGCCAAAAAATGCTTCAGAAGCAGAGCTTGGACACACCCAGGTTTACGGAACATGTCAACGCGTTCGATATGTTGAAAATTTACGGTGCGGCCTGGATGTCCGAACCCGGAATTGCGTTCGGTAAGAATCCACCTTTCGCCCCAGGCGGAAGCATCTTCAAAAGGATAATGGATTCAAATAGTTTTGGACCCGAAGAAATATATGCCTGTTACCTTCTTCAAAAGGTCGCCAATAAAATTAAGTTCGGCCGAAACTCGGACAAGCAATCGCGGGGCCAGACTAGGTATCTCTTTTATTACGTCCTTACGGATCTTATTAAAGACATCCTGATCAATGCATCTATGACTTATGGGTTAAAAGACTTGACGGCTGCCATCATCGCACTCTTTAGAGAGGAGACCGAAGCCGCATTGGGACTTACAAATATTGCCCTGAATGTCATTGACACATACATGGCTGTTGGGAATGCCGAGTCTGTATTTACAGAACCTGAGTTCGAACGAACTCGCGATCTGAATTACTTCTTAAAGTGGGAGAAGCTTGGGAAGGGCAGAGAGTTTACGCCGAAGTTCGAACAGCTCCTTTTCGCGAACAAGTACCTCATGAGTCAGTCGTTGGCTGGACATGAATCAATAAGGACACAGGTGCTCGCCGCATTGAACGCAGGACAATCGAGTGGTTTGACTTCTTAGACGACATGAATTTCGTAGCGGTTTCAGAGGTTCTTCATTTGGCTATCCAGGAAACAATTTTCGAGATCATTGTTGCCATTGCAAACATCCGCGGCGTTTTCGATCATGGCGACAGCGTTCTCTACGCGTTTAAGAACTACATTGCTTTCGCCATTCTCTTGCCAGCGACACATACTATGTATCCGAGGCGGCTTATTCCCAGTTTGATGAGCATCGTTTGACGCTGCCGCTTTCAAGGGCCAGGGTAGGTGGATTGAAATCATACTTCACGTTTGAACATCCGGTACCGGCGAGCGTCGTGATGAAACACATTCGCGATTCAGACCGGAGCCGCGAGACGATTGCCTCAATCCTCGAAATCGCGGACTGCGTGACACTAATCACGAAGGACGAAGACAAGACTATTTCGTTATTGCATCGGAGCTCGATGCCCGTGGACTGGGCTGTAGGTGCGTCACAGTTTGCTCGATATGAACTCTGTGGTATTCCGATCCGGACCGAGAAAATACCGATGGTGGGACGCCTGGTACGTTAGCAGTAAGACATATGAACACCTCCCAGATAACCGAAGCCCTAAGTAAGTTCTACGAAGAACACCGTATCGTCTTCTGGAACGATCCGCGCGGTGAATTTCTGGAGTCGTTGTCGGAAACTGTTCCCGAAGGGGTCGCCCTGATACGCCCGGATGAGGACGGTGCGCTCGCTGCGAAGATACGAATCGAGATAGATGAACCGCGGACCAAATTCCTTGTTTATTCGCCGAGAAACGAACCCGTTCCGGAAAAGGATTGGCTACTTGATGTTCGGTTGTACTCAAAAACGTTCACGGCGGATGCGGCTTCGTTGATCTTGAGCGACCTCGGACTCGAATCACAGACCATGCGTGCTCATATAGCGAAGCGCATGCTTTTCTTTGCTAAGCAGGACCGCCGGGTAAAGTTGCTGCGATGGGTGTCGCCGCAAGATACTGCGGCAGATCTCGATCGGAAAATGCTCGGGATAGTCGTCGGAGCCGACCAGGCGGAAACTTTTACAATTCTTATCAAGCTGTTTTCTTCGTTGAGTCCGGCCGAATCAGAAGCAGCGATGCTTCCCGGGTTTCAATCCTCACATCTATCAACGCCGCCGGCCTGGAAAGAGACCGTCCGGCTTGGTCTGGAAGAATACTTCTGGGATCTGGTCGATACCACATTTGGATACCGATCTGACCAACCTGACATTGGTAAATTGCTCGTTCACATTTTCGTTTCGGAGTTTGCTACGCACGCGGGTGACAAGTTGCCATCAATGGCTGCGCCTCTTGCAGCCACGGAACGTTCCGCCCAACATAATGCCGCAGTATTTCTTGCCAATTGGCGAAACAATACCGTCTTTCTCAGCAGTTACGCCCGAATCGCACAGGCAATCGAAAAGGAGATTGAAGTAGTCTCTTGGATCGGCAGCATTCCGCCGGAACGTCTTCACGACAGTGAGACTTTTGAGGCGGTCGACCGTTTTATGATGCGCGAGCTGCGCGATCGCTTAATGGCTCCTCTCCCGGCCGACACCAGCGAGCTAGAAGCGTTGATAAATACTCGCCGCGACCGGTTCTGGAGCCGGCTAGGCGGAGCAGAAAGCACGTTCCGATTTGCGTACGATGCGATCGAAGCAGCTCTGCAGTTCTATATTTTGCGCGGGAAATACAGAGGGATTCACCTTCACAAACTCCGCAATCCTCTTCCGTGCGTATACAGATGATTTATACCGGTTAGATCAGCACTACCGGCGCTTCCAGGAATTCGCGCGACGGGGAAATCAAAATGGATTACGGCCCCTGGTTGAGAATATTGAAAATGCTTATGGAGGCTGGTATCTGGATAAGCTCGCGATGGCATGGGGCAAAATTATTGAGCACGAGAATCTCCTCGAGAATTGGCGGATCGACGGTGTTAAGAATCAATACGACTTTTACAGATCGTTTGTGAGAGACCTTTCTAAGTCCGCGAAGGTCTACATCGTGATCAGCGATGCGCTCAGGTACGAGTGTGCGGAAGAATTGACGCGAGAGCTCAATAGAGATGCACGGAAAAGCGGCAACGCGATGCATGAAGCCGAAATTACGTCGATGCTTGGCATTCTTCCCAGCTACACCGCACTGGGAATGGCTTCGCTTCTACCGCATGAAAGTCTCGATTACAGACTAACAAATTCAGGCGTTGACGTTGTGGCAGACGGGACTTCTACGGCCGGCATCCCTAACCGCGATACGATACTCTGCAGATACAATGGCAAGGCCATAAAGTATGACCAACTAATGTCGATGTCACGGGATCAAGGTCGAGATTTTGTACGGGACGCTTCCGTCGTGTACATCTACCACAATGTCATCGATGCAAGGGGAGACAGCGCGAGCACTGAGGAAGGAACCTTTGATGCTGTACGGCAGACGATCGAAGATCTCCAGAAAATCGTGAATCGGCTCTTCGATTGGAACGGCAGCAACGTTTTCATCACGGCCGATCACGGCTTCCTGTTTCAGCAGAATGCCCCGGAGGATGTTGACCGCAGTTCGCTGGATATTGGCGCTATCGAAACAAAGGTTAAGAAGAAGCGCTACGTAATAAACCCGACGCTTCCGAACCAAGGAAATGCCTGGCACGGCAAGATCCGCAACACCGCCGGAATCGACGGCGAGATGGAGTTTCTAATACCGAAGGGTGCAAATCGGTTCCATTTTACAGGTGGGGCGAGGTTTGTTCACGGCGGAGCGATGCCGCAGGAAATTGTGATACCCGTGGTGTCCGTAAAGAAACTGCGAGGGCAGGCCGCCGCGAGTTCGAAGGTTAGACGTGTTGGAGTAACCTTGCTCGGAAATGTGACTCGCATCGTAAATAACGTCCAGCAGCTGCGACTTATTCAGACCGAGGCAGTTTCGGATCGAAATATTCCGCGAGTGCTTCAGATAAGCGTGGTTGACGCTCAAGGCGCATTAATTAGCAATGAGGTCACGGCTACGTTTGACAGTGCGTCCGATTCAATGGACGATCGCGTCAAAACGGTTCAGCTTATCCTAAAGCCCGGCACGTACGACAGAACGAAAGAATATTTCATTGTCTTGCATGACAACGATGCGATAGTCAGAGAATATCGTAAGATGCCAGTCACTATAGACATCGCGTTCTCGAGCGACTTTTAGCCTTTAGACTATGACAGAAACAGAAATCTCTAGCCTTGATACTCTCGTAAACCGCACCTTTGCAGGGCGAGTCGTTCGAAAGGATCTCACCAAGCTGGTAAGGAGGGTAAAATGTACCCGTATACGTACTCGAGTATCTCCTCGGCATGTATTGCGCGTCGGATGACGAGGCCACAATCAATGAAGGCTTGAGCCGAGTCAAAGCGATCTTGGCGGAGAACTATGTACGTCCGGATGAATCGGAGAAAATAAAATCCAAGATCCGCGAAGTCGGACAGTTCAAGGTAATTGACAAAGTCTCGGTAAAACTTAACGAAAAGAAAGACATTTACGAGGCTGCTTTAACGAATTTGACGATTCGCGGTGTTCATATCCCACCGGGACTAGTTAAGAAATACGAAAAGCTTTTGGTGGGTGGCATATGGTGCATTGTCACACTGCTTACGAGTACGAGGTAGGTCAACGGGACTCGCCTTTCATTCTCAGGGAACTGAAGCCTATTCAGATGCCGAACATGGATCTGGAGGAGCTCTTTTCGGGCCGCCGGAATTTCACTGCGAGCCAGTGGATCGATTTAATGGTTCGCTCTACCGGTCTCGAGCCCACCCAATTTGCTGAGCGTACAACATGGCATCTGCTAACGCGACTGATCCCTTTTGTCGAGACTAATTATAACCTCTGCGAACTTGGTCCACGGGGAACAGGAAAAAGCCATATCTACAAAGAAATCTCGCCCAACAGCATCTTGGTTTCGGGTGGGCAAACGACCGTCGCCAATTTGTTTTACAACATGACGCAGAGGCTCGTCGGACTTGTTGGGGTTTGGGATGTTGTCGCTTTCGACGAGGTCGCGGGAATCAACTTCAAGGATCGCGATGGGGTCCAGATCATGAAGGATTTCATGGCCTCCGGCAGTTTTACACGAGGGCGTGAACCGATATCCGCCGATGCGTCGCTTGTTTTTGTTGGCAATATCAACCAATCCGTCGACACCCTTATCAAAACGTCCCACCTGTTTGCTCCATTTCCGGAAACGATGATCGACTCGGCATTTTTCGATCGGATGCACGCATATCTTCCGGGGTGGGAAATCCCAAAGATGCGCCCCGAGTTTCTGACCAATCAATACGGTTTTATCGTCGATTATTTAGCGGAGTTCCTCCGTGAGATGAGAAAGCGAAATTTCTCAGATGCAATAAACAGATATTTCAAGCTTGGTAACAACCTGAATCAAAGAGATACGATTGCTGTAAAACGAACTGTTTCTGGTCTGCTCAAATTGATCTACCCGCACGGGGAATTTGACGCGGCTGCGGTTCGTGAATGCTTGCAATACGCGCTAGAGTCCCGGCGTCGAGTTAAGGAACAGCTGAAAAAAATCGGCGGAATGGAATTCTACGACGTGCACTTCAGTTTCATCGAGAACGACACCTTGGAGGAGCGGTTCGTGAGTGTACCGGAGCAAGGTGGTGACAAGCTCATCCCCGAGGGTGGGACGTCGCCAGGTACTTTGCACACAGTCGCATCAGGAAGGGACGGAATGCTGGGCCTGTACCGTCTAGAGTTGCAGGTATCGGCCGGAAACGGAAAGCTGTCTATTTCCGGTGTCGGCTCGAGCTCGGGATCCAAGGAATCGGTCCGGGTGGCGTACGACTATTTCAAAGCGAATATCGGACAGATCACTTCCTCCGTTAATGTTTCTCACCATGACTATCACCTCCATATTGTCGAACTTAACAACACTGGTTCTACTGACAACCTCACTATTGCCACGCTTGTGTCCTTATGCTCAGGCTTAATGAAGAAGCCGGTTCTCGAACAGTCAGTCGTCCTTGGAGGAATGAGTCTCGGAGGAAGTATCATCCCGGTGTCGAATCTTGCAGAATCGCTTCAGGTCGCTTTCGACTCCGGTGCGAAACGAATTCTGCTTCCGATGAGCAGCGTAACCGACATCGCCAGCGTTCCGGGGGAACTCTTCACGAAATTCCAGACTAGTTTTTATTCGACGCCGGCTGATGCGGTTTTCAAGGCTCTTGGGGTGGATTAACGCGACAAGGAGCTGACAGACCCACGAGAATCGATTACAATAACGAGCGCCGCTGAACCGACAGCTGCCTCATACCGAGCCCAACAAGCACCATTTCGCACAACTGATCCTTCCCCCTAATGAATCGCACGCTGATAACCAGTCCACTGCCCGAAACTCCTGACGATATCCCGCCAGGAATGCTAGTGGTTACGCCTCACTTTGCCGCGGCTGAGACGCTTTGCACTCGGCGGCTGCGTTTATTCGACATAGCCAAAAACATACTGAAGCAAGCGTGCTTGGAGGTTCCTTCTGAATTTGAATCCTTTACTTACTTGAAACGAGCGATCTCGTTCGTCGAGCCGGACGCGGATCCGACAGCGTTAGCTGCTCGCGTCAGAAAGATCCTCCAGACATTGCTTAGAACGGGGATAGACAAAGACGATCTGGAAGAACGTGGCTCAGAACAAGTGAAGCAGCTTGCGCGGATTGCCCGCAAGTATGAACGCCTGTTAGAAGAACGATCCCTCGTCGACAGATCGGCATTACTTTGGCGAGCAGCTTTGCTTAACCCCGAGCCGCAATCACTGTGCGTTTACGGTTATTTTCGGGCTCGAAAAGAAGAGATCGTGTTTATTAACGCGATCGCTGGCGATAACAGTGTGTATTACCTGCCGTGCGGCGAGGATCCGATTTTCGAGATCAATAACAAGTCTGCCGACTGGCTTTCGACGATCGGAGGATGGCAAATTGAAAGTGAGCTGCCGAACCGGGACGACCTCGGTGCGCTTGCGGCACGTCGCTTTGTAGAACCGTTCGACGAAGTTTTATTTACGGCCTTATCCTTTGACAACGTGGAATCCGAAGTTCGAAATGTGCTCGGCAGAGCAAAGAGCCTTTTGATCGGAGGCGGTGTTCCTGAAGAGATCGCTATCGTAGTTCGAGACAGCGAGGTATATGCTCCGATACTCTCTACGATCTCCGCAGAATATGGCGTGGCAGTTGAGTTAAGGGACAATGTGCCATTGAGCGACACACTGCTTGGATCATTCGTGGAATGCCTGCTCACCGCTAACGACACAGAATTCGAATTCGAAGCCACTGCATCGCTACTCATGCATCCTTTCGGGCCGGGCCTTACGGCCTATGAGTGGAAGACGGCACGAAAGAATCGAGTGACTGGCGTAGATGAATGGTCGACACTCTCGCCGGACCTTAACTGCCTTAACTGGCAATCCGAGGCCGCGCTATCGGAATGGGTCGAATGCCTATCCGATGCGCTTCGAAGATTGAATGTGCGAAAGAAAGCGGCCGCGATCACGCGCGAGATCGTTGCATATGACGCATTCATCGATGCGCTCGCGCTTTTGCGTCGCGAAGCTGCTGTGATTTCCAGATCCGTATTCTGTAGTACAATTCGCGAACTGCTGGCCGCTACCCAAGTTCCTTTTCAGCCATCTCGCGGCGGCATCCCCGTTCATAACCTCGACACAATTCAGGGAGCAAGATACAACCATCTGTTCATACTTGGAATGGCGGAAGGCATCTTGCCGGCTGCTGTCGTCGACAATCCCGTCACCGACTTTTATGAGCGCGCAAAGCTAGCGCCGTGTGGGATCGAATTCGAAGAAGCAGCAGAGGTAGCAAGGTGGTCGGCTCTTTCCTTTTATTTCACATTAACCGCGGCCGAGAAAAGCATCACGTTTAGCGTTCCGACGACAATCGGCGATACCTATAAAATTCCGAGCCCCTATTTCGCGCGCCTGGGCATCAAGCCTGCTGTGGGGACACCCGCAGAGGTATCATCTGCATCAGAGGAGCTTAGGCTTCACCTGCGGTCTGACTCGTTAGCTGATGAAATACTCAGCCGTGTACGCAAGCAACACGACGTCGAGTTTGTGCGCGAAAGCGTCGCGCTCGCCGACGAATACGACGGAGTTATCGGAATTGCGATCGATCCCTCACAGATGTCATGGAGCGCATCTCAATTCACTGTTCTAGGACAGTGCCCATACAGGTGGTTTGCGCAGAAAGTACTCGAGCTGAAGTCGGCTGACGAAGCCGTAACTTCGCTCACTCCGGCCGTCAAGGGTAGCTTATATCATAAAACGCTCGAACTCGCGGTTGAACGCGCATGTGAAACGTCTAACCTTCGACAAGCCATCTTGGAGGTTCTCGAAGAGTGCTTCACGCTGGCAGAATCAGATCCCGAAGTTGGACTTCCGAAACTGGATAGTTGGCCACTGCAGAGGCATGAGCATTTAACGGCTATTCGAAAGGCAGTTACGTCACCGAAGTTTATCGAAGAAGGTGCAGCTGTCGTGGCCTTCGAAGAGAAGTTCGAGGTTGTTTGGAACAACCTGTTGGTGAAGGGTCGCATTGACCGGGTCGACCGGGCAGCCTCAGGTCTCGTTGCAATTGACTACAAAACAAGTTCGAGTGTCCCTTCGGGTGTTAAAAACGATAAAGGCAAGTCGAATGTCGACATACAGCTTGCCGTTTATTCGCAGGTTGCCCTGCCGCATCTGTACCCGGATGAGCGTGTAAAAAAAGGGCTCTACTATTCCCTTACAAAGGGAAAAGTTCTGAAGTCAATCGAGCTCGACGAAATGCCACCGCTGGGGGATCTCGTCACTAAATTACACCGTCTGCTGGAAGCGGGTCGTTTCGCAGTCGATCCCGATGTCGACGGAAACGCGTGCAAATATTGTGAATTCGATGCGATGTGTCGGAAGGGAACCCGCTTAGCAAGGAAAACAAAAGTTGAATGAATCCCACGCCCCAACAAGCGGAAGCAGCTAATGCGCTCGGCAGCGTTGCCGTCACAGCCGGTGCTGGTACAGGCAAGACGAGGATGCTCGCCTGGCGCTATATGCATCATATTGAAGTGGACGGCCTATCGCCACTGCAGATAGTGGCGGTGACCTTTACCGATAAGGCCGCAGACGAGTTGAGGGCGCGAATAAGGAAGACAATCGCTGAAAGTGCGCTCAGCTCGGACATATTTGCACAAGTCGAAGCTTCACAGATCAGCACCATCCACGCCCTGGCGGCACGAGTATGCCGCGACTTCTACCATATCGCTTCTATCCCGCCCGATTTTGAGATTCTTGACAATGCGGAATCCCCTATGTGGGTCACAGCACAGTTTGAGAAGGCAATGGCGGCAATAGAACCGGCGATCATTTCGGAGCTTGGGTACACATGGTTAAGCCACGCATTAAGGCAATTATTTGCCGACCCGCTCGCGGCAGAAACCGCATTCAGCCGCGATACGTCAGCATGGCGGGTCGCAATAGAAGACGCGGTGACAAACGCGGTGTCTGACCTTAGGGCTACGGATGCTTGGGAACGCGCCCGGAGCTTACTTCCAACATGTTCGGGCGCGGCCGGAGACAAACTTGAGGAAGCGTCTGCAAGCTCTTGGGGCCATTGCAAACATTGAGGCCGACCGTGCAATATCCGAATCGGTCGCACAACTTGTCAGTCTAAAGGCAAGCGGTGGCGTCGCGGGAAATTGGGTGAATGAGGAAAGAGACCTTGTTAGGGCGTGCCTTGGTGATCTAAAGAAGGTCGCAAAGACCGAGAGAACGTTCTTAAACTCTCGTACGGTCCGCTTGATCTTTCGCTCAGGCGGCAGACGGACCTCTTGCGGCGGGCATTTCGCGACGCAAGAGCATTCTTACAAGACGCGAAGCTAATAGAACGAAAGCTTGACTTCTCGGACCTCGAAATCTATGCCTTGAAAGCCCTTCGCGATCCTCGTGTGATCGCTCATTATTCTGAACGCTGGCGTGCGTTCTTGGTCGATGAGTTCCAAGACACAAACCCAGTTCAGGCGGAGATCCTTCGCTTGCTTACCTCGGGCGCAAGACTCACCGTCGTTGGCGATGAAAAGCAATCTATTTACGGCTTCCGAGGCGCGGACGCGGCGGTGTTTCGAGAATTCCGCGATGGGATCACTGCCACAGGTGGCAAGACAGTTCCACTTACTAAAACATATCGATCGCATAGGCCGATCGTGAACTTGATGAACCAGGTGTTCGCTCCTGTCCTTGCAGAACTTCGACAGGATCTCGAAGCGGAACGGGAACATCCAAAAGCCGGCATCTCCGATCCTTTCATCACCGTAAACATTGTCGAAAAGGTCGAGGGGACTTACAAGCATCAGCAGCAAGTGGTAGAAGCTCGGTTCATCGCAGATCAGGTAAGAGAGATAACTGCATCGGGTGATATTAAGTATGGCCATATCGCAATACTCTCCAGGGCGTGGGCTCCACTCGATGTGTACGCGGATGTCCTCGCGGCGGCAGGTATACCGGCCGTCCATGCCGGTGGCGGTAGCCTGTTGACTACTAGGGAAGCCCTTGACGCGGTAGCAGTGATCGATTTTCTCTCGTATCCATACGACGACATTCCGCTTGCGACGATTCTCCGCAGCCCGTTTTTCGCCATAAGCGACAAATCGCTTTTCTATTTCGCGGGGCAGCTACGAGGAACATATCTGTCCTGGTGGGATGGTCTCGCGCAAACGGACATACCGGAGCTCGCGTACGCATATTCGATACTGTCTCGACTGACGGATGCCAGGTCTCGTAAATCGCCGTCGGAATTGATGAAGTACCTTGACCAACTTACGGGTTACCGCGCCGTGATTGCAAACCTTCCGCATGGCCCTCGCCGCGAGGCGGACTGGGACGGTATGTTAGCGCTTGTTCGAAGCCAGGAGCATAGCGGACGTCCGGATGCTTTCAGTCTCTCTCGCTTTTTAAAGCAACTGATGGAAGCGGAGATCGAGATACCGCGGCCACCGCTTAACTCGCACGACGCCGTCTCCTTAATGACGATCCACCGGGCCAAGGGACTGGAATGGCCGGTAGTCTTTATTCCAGATCTTTCGAGAGACGTCAAAACGAGCACGCTTGAGTATCTAATCATCGACGCGGAATTGGGCGTCGTATTCAAGATCGAGGGCGACGGACCAGATCGGGTAGAACCGTCGATCTACACTCTGTTAAAGAAGCGACGAACCGATCGCGAATTTCAGGAAAGTAAGCATGTTCTCTACGTGGCGATGACCCGCGCTGAGGACAAGGTGATCATCTCAGCAACAAAGGAAAAAGGGCACGCGATTGACCTGCTTCGGCCCGGTCTCGATGCAGCCGGAATAGGCGACCAGCCAATACCTTATCAGGGCGAACTCGCGATCCCTCCCGCTCCGGGCGAGCCGGCGCCGTTCGCGGTGCCCGAGACGATTCAAGTCGAACCCTTACGGACCGGGCTGACGAGTATTCCGGTAACGGCTCTATCAACTTATGCCAAGTGTGCGCTCAGTTCTATTTTCGCTTTGTTCTCGGTCACCCAGGTTTTGGGGAAGGACCTGCGACTGCTAGTTCGATAGGAACTCTCGCCCACAGCGCACTGGAACTCGAGATAGATACGATTGAAGGACTTCGAGAAAAGTGGGCGGATGCGCCCGATGATCACATCATTGCGGCCTTGGAGCTCGCTCAAGCATTTCGATCAGACGCGGCGTTCGCCGAGCTTCAGGGTGTCGAAATTCAAAAGGAAGTCCCGTTTAGATTTAAGGTTGGACGGGTCACGCTCTATGGAACTGCTGATATTCTTGGGGCGGATTTTGTCCTCGATTACAAGACCGACTCGGCAGTCCACCCCGACGAGCATCGCTTCCAGCTCTGGGCATACGCAAGAGCGTTGGGGAAAAATGAGGCGTTAATCGCTTACCTGCGACAGAAGGTGCTTCACCGGTTCGATAGAGAGCAACTCGATCAACTCGATTTGCTCGCGGCGAAAATGATAACCGACATCGCTGACGGTGTCTTTGTTGCTTCACCTTCGGAAGCTACTTGCAAGTTTTGCTCGTACGGGGAGTTGTGCGATCAAAGATACAGAGAGAATCCGCTTTCAGCAGAATGATCAGTCCGCAGATCGTAATGAAACAATGATCAAGTCCGTAAATAACTATCCCATTTCTCAAATCTTCGACATCGAGGCAAACGTGGTTTATGCCGTCCCTCGGTACCAACGCGAGTATACATGGGGCAAACCTCAGTGGGAAAGTGTCTTTGATGTGTCGTTGAAAATGCCCCGGGGTATTTCCTTGGTTCGATTATTTGTATTAATCAGAGCACCGATGTATTGAGTGTTCAGGAGCTTGAGGTTGTGGATGGCCAACAGCGGCTTACGACACTGTCGCTTCTTTTCGCCGCTGTCTATCAGACACTGAAGGAAAAGAAAGAAGAAATGAACGAGGAGCAAAGTGTCGAGCTCATTAACCTGAAGCGAAAACTAGTTCTACGAAGCCATGAAGATCAATTCCGTGTTTTACCGCAAATTCAGAATAACAACCAAAATGATTACCGGGCGGTCCTTTCGGAGATTGGTGTAATCAGCCCATTCGCCGTTCCGCTCAATGCCGGCAATCGTCGAATTTTCCGAGCATATCGATATTTCAAAGCACGTCTTTCTGGTGACGGCTCGAACGCCAGGCCCATAACCGAAACGCTTGAATTTCTCGAACGTGTTACTCAAGCAAGCCTAGTTAAAATCGAAGTTGCAAGTCACGCCGATGCCTATACACTTTTCGAATCACTGAACAACCGGGGCATGCCTCTAACCTCGGTAGACCTGATAAAAAACAAACTCTTGGCTCACCTTGAGCGTGCCGAAAGTGGCAAGGTCGACTACTACTTCGGACGCTGGAGTAACCTAATGGACTATCTCGGTGATGATTACGCTGTGCAGGAGCGATTCTTTCGGCAATACTACAACGCATTTCGAGACCCGTTAAAGACGATCGTCAATGTTCCAGTGGCGACGAGGTCGAATTTGATGAAGATCTTTGAGAAGCTCATCAATCATGATTCTAAAGGGTGTTTGGATGGCATCGAATCGGCAGGTCGCCTTTATTCGGTTTTTCTTGATCGGACAGAGGACGAATCCCTTGGCTCGATCGACAAACCACTCATTGATTTGGAACGCATCCAGGGCCTTCCGTCTTACGTGCTCCTTCTTTATTTGGTAACTCACCGTGGGACCTTGTCTCTAAATGATCAGCATCTTGCGGACATTGTGAACTTCATTGTGCGCTTCTTTGTTCGTCGCAATTTAACGGATACGCCGCCAACTCGAGACTTGACGAGATTGTTTATGGCGATCATCGAAAGCCTCATAAGCAAGAATGGAGAGGAAGTGGGCGACCTAGTCAAGACACAGCTTCGAAAGGTCCCGGCAGCGGACGAAGAATTCAAACACAAACTCGATGGACCAATCTACGAGGAGAATTATGGCGTGACGCGATTTGTCCTGACTTCACTCGCGGAGCAGGGCATGACGAGAGTCGTTCGTGGACTTGTGGAGAATGGAAAATAAGCTATTTGATTGGACGATCGAGCATATCTTCCCGCAGGGACAGAATATTCCAACGTCATGGGTGGACATGATTGCTGACGGCGATGAGGAAAGAGCCAGAGAGATACAGCAAAATCATGTTCACCGGCTGGGTAATCTTACTATTACCGGGTTCAATAGTGCGTTGGGCAATAAAAGCTTCGCAGAGAAACGTGATCGTACCGACCGTCAGGGTCGTTTCGTTGGATTCAAGAATAATTTGAGCCTAAACCAGTATCTCGCTAATGCCGAAGCATGGACAGTAGAACGCATCGAAGAACGTACCGAAAAACTGATCGATCAAGCGATGGTGTTGTTTCGCCTTGACTAGTGTGTTACGTTTGGTCGCTTCGTTACGGACGCAAGCTGACTTAACGAAAGTCACCCATTAACATAAAATCCGCCCAGTAATAGGGTTCGTGCATGTTGTTCGACTTGTTTTTGATCATTTCCAGTGAGGCCTTTTGTAATGCCTCTGCGGATGAATAGCCTTGTTTGAGGTGTCTATAAAATGCATTGCTGAAGATCCCGGTCAACTTGTCATTCGCTTCCCACTGGGCGGAGATCACTGTGGTTGCCCCGGCGCCCATCGACCCCCATGCAAGACTAACGAGCCCTTCACCGTTTAGAACACTGTTTGTGTCGCACGAAGCCAGAAATACGAGACTCCCTTTCTTGAAGTGCAGATTCAAAAGGTCGTTGACCGTAACGCGGCCATTGTGTGCGCCGGTGGCGCGGAATGCGAGAAAGGATTCAAGCGGTTGTTCTCCATCTACCTGAGCATGCATTGATAGATGAATAATGTCAGTGTTGCCCGAATGCCGCCGAAAATCTGCCGCTGTAGCCGCAATGTAAGGTTGCGATCCGTAAAGCCCCGCTATGCTTGACGCTTCGGAATCCGCAAACTGCAAGTTGAGTTTATTGAATGAGGAATTGGAGAAGGCTCGAATGGTGCGTCTGTTCGGTCTTGATTGGCCCAGATGCTCCAGCAATAGTGAAACAGACGGCGAATAACTAACAAGTTTTTCCTCAATTAGGTAACGTTCTCCATCGGGGCTTAGAGCTTGAAAAGGAATTTTCCACAGATGCTTGTCGGGAATGATAACGAGATGTTTTGCCGTTAGGGATAGTGGTTTCAAAAGCTTGTCAAAAAGTTCCTTACCATCTCTTTTGAAGAAGATGGAGTTTTTTATTTTTCTATGAACGCCTTCTACATCCTTAGCTAATTCGACCTCTGTTACCGGAACTGCAACCGATTTAACCTGCTTTCCTTTTTCCCATACGAACGCACTGAGCCGCCCGTCAAGTGCGAAGAAGTATGAAACAATTGCCACATTTTCGAGGTCTCGAATTTGATCTAACTTGGCAAGGTCAACCTTGGCTAAAGCTAGCCGAGGAAGAGCCATCGTGACCGATCGCTCAAATTCCTCGAGTTTGCCGGGAGCTGTGGGGTCACGAATAAACTCCGCGGAAAGCTCCCCAGCTTGTTTATGAATTTCCGGCGAGAATCCCGGCCGGGGTCTGGTTGCTGCGCCATCTATCCGGTCCCTTAGGATCCTACCTTTTAAATAATCACTTGACTGCAATGCTATTTGCGGCTGTCCCAGATTGATCTGAGTGAGCAAACGATGTGCGGTATGAAAGGTATCGGCTAAGCCGAGTGATAGTGCCCCGTTTTCGGAAACCAGGATCTCATCGATCAGGCTGATCGATCTTTCCAGGTTCTCAAGAGATTCACGCTTTCTGTCTGTATGGAAGTACGCGGTCGCAAGCGACATATAGATCCGCGGTAGGTCCTCCCGAAAATTGTTCTTTATGATCAGATCGTACAATTCCTTGTTCAGTCTGATCGACGTCTCCCAGTCCTTAAAATGTTCCGCGATTATGATCCTCCAGTTCGGGATCACGAACTCGGACATCTTCCCGGTCTTCTCGAGCTCCGCGAAGCCCTGCTCCGAGACGTTTCGCCGCCCCTCGAATCCGTGAATGATGGCCTCGCCGAGTAGCCGTTCGTGTCGATACTCACTATCGGAATCCAGTTCCGTCAGACGCCGCTGGTATTGTTTGGCCTTTGCAATCTCGTGGTTATAAAGGGCATCCAAAAGGAGCGTGGCGAGAAAGGTGCAGGCCTGGCGACGGCTCTGTGGAAGGCTGTTGAGCGATGCCTTAAGGCCCTTCTCATAGACGGCCATTGCCTGGTGCTTTTGACCGCTCGCATTAAGGACCGATCCATATTCGAAAAGCGCTTCGCGGTATCGGCCTTTATACACGGTGCCGTCGGACGCGTCCACGACCATCCGAAAATGCTTTAGGCTGTTTGAATAGTTTAGTTTTGCCGACCATGCAAGGGCTAGAAATCTGTGCGTATCAAGCTTTGCCGCCGAAAGCGGCTGTTTATCAAAAAGCTTTTCGGCCTTTTCGAGCCACGATATTGCCGAGATATCATAACCGGCCTTAAAAAGCGTCCGGCCGACGCCGAGGTTGTATTCCGCCTGGATCCCGGCGTCCAACGGGGCGGTCTCGAGAGCCTTTTTTAGCTCACTGATCGACCGGGCAATATCGCGCTTCGCCCGAAACAATTCGGCAAAGGTCAGATGGGCAAGTGCAGGTAGGCGAGCGGGCGGGCCTGATGGTGACCCGGCTTGAGAAAGATATGCAAGAGTGCTCTCGGCTGCCGCCTCGGCCTCCGTATAGCGGCCGAGTGCGATGAGGGCCTGAGCCCTAGTGTTGTAACAAATAAAGAGCCGATCGATATTCTCCTTTACATTCCCTTGTTTTTCATAGAGGGCGATATCTTTCGCGGCACGCGTCATCGCTTCCTCCGCATCACCTTCCCAAAGGGCCAATTGCGCCCCGGTCGGCGTGCTCTGGGCAGATACGAGTGTTGCACCCGTTATACAGCAATAATAAAGCAGCAAGCCCGCCCGCATGAACCAGCGTGCTGCAAAAATGACGATAGGACGCATAAATGGTCTTGGTTCTACGGCTGTGGACGGCAGCCCCCAGTTGGGCAAGTGCAGATTCTGAGCGGACAGTTGTCATCGCCCGAACCAACGGACAGTACCGAAACGACCGCGTTCATAACGATGTCAAGAATCGGGTAAAACCCGCCTACTACCGGGCCGGCAAATACATTACCGGCAAGAGCCGTCGAAAATATTGTTACAAGAATAACCGACCGTAGTTTTTTCATTTGTTTTACTTTCTCCTTTTGGTTTGTTCGATTTGAGTTTTTAAGAACTTATAGATCGTGGCAGTTACGTATTTTCCGCCAACTCCATGCCCATCCTCGGTCGAGTAGATATACCAGACCTCGGTGTTTTGTTTTTGCAGCTGATTTTTTAGATCAACCACATTCGCTTCGGGGATTCGTCCGTCCCGTTTGCCCATCATCATGAGCAGGGGGATCTTGTTCCACCGGTCGGCGTTGTTCAAGGGAGACAGCGTGTCCAGCTTCGCCATCAGAGCCTCATCTTTTGGGTCTCCGTATTCGGTCTTCATAAAATCGTTGACCCAGCTTTGCGAAAGGTAACCGCGAATGGAGACGACTGGGGACTCGGCGATCACGGCTTTTACCCGTGTGGGTTCGTGCATTGCTGCGGACAGAACGACAAATCCGCCATAGCTCTGACCCTGCAGATAGATCTGCCGAGGGTCGAGGTCCTTTTGCTTTTCCACCCAATCGAGAAGTGCTCGTATATCCTTGACCGCATGCTCCCGTTTTTCGCGGTCATCGGCATCCATGAACGAGCGCCCGAATCCGGAGGAGCCTCGGATATTCGTGTGGATGATCGAGACGCCGAGTTGTAATGCTAGAAGTGCGTCGGTGGGATCAAAGATTGGTCTGTCCTGGACCTGAGGACCCCCATGGACGCGGATAAGGACCGGAAGCCGACCCGTCTTTGTACGCGGCCTCACTATATAGCCGGTGATCTCCATGTTGTCGAACGAATTCCATCTGATGACCTCCGGCGCCCCGACCGTCCCGTCCAATGCCGCGGGCAGCCGTCCCTTTGTCCAATTGGCCGTCTCGCCGGTCGCGAGGTTGAACGACTGGATATAAGTTGGTTTTTCATTGTTCTCAAGGGTATAGACCAGTTCCCTGTCGCTTAGCCATCGCGTATTCCATATAACAAAGGATCCTTTTATAAACGGCGGGACCTCTTTTCCGAGGCTTCCGTTCTTGAACGCGAATATTCTCAGATGGTCAATGCCATCACGGGTTTCCTGCACCAGCAGATTGCCGCCCCCGGGCGAGATCTTAAAATCATGTGACGGTGCTATTGTGCCGGGAAAGTTTAACGCAGCCGCACGGCCTTTCTTCAGGTCGTAAACAGCGATACACGCCTGGCCCTTGCAGACATCGGACCCCTCGGAACTGTAGACGACGTACCCGCTGGCAAGCGATCCTTTTGGCGAATTGCCTTTGTCGGCTATCGTTGAGAGGGTGTTTGTCTCGGGTTCGAACACATGCAAGGACTGGGTCGAGGACGACCGCCAGTTTTTTAACAGTAGATGTTTCTCATCCGCGTCAAGGACGTACCATATTCCCGGAAGCTTGGCCTCAAAACACGTCTCGGCCAGCGCGGCCGACCGACACAACTTGCTCGTTTTCGATTCATAATCGATCTTTGTGTAGTAGGCCGCGTCGCCGGTCTTGCCCCACACGGCGGATTCGATCGATTCGTCCTTACCCGTCAGAAGCGCGGCTTTCTTTTCGGTCCGGTCCTTAAGATCATACAGATATAGTTGAAAGGTATCGGGTTTTTCGTGGTCCGAAATGAACAGGAACGAGCCGCCGTCAGGGCTGAAGCGGACCAGGTGGGGGACCGCTTTTTCCGTAAGTTTTACGGGTTTGGCTAGCGGGGAGTCGAGAAGATATATATTTCTCGTCTCATCGGTCACCAGCAACCGCCGATTCGCCTTGTCGGCATCCCAGATCAGATTGCTTCTAATCTCGTTCTGTTCATAAAAGAGCTTGCTGACCTCGGAAGTCCGGATAGGCGGCACGCCTTCGACCCAGTATGATTCACGCACGCGAAGCATAACTTTGTCCTGCGCCGCCAACGGAGAAACGCATACGAATCCGAGGAGAATTAAATTTAGCGTCCTGACTGTGAATTTCATCCTTGCCTTTCTCCGTGCAACTTGAAATAGGTTTCGTTGCCTATTGATTTCCGGAGCAACGAGTCACTGACCTTTGTTTTTTGTTCGACAACCTTTTTTGAACCGATCGGATATCCTCGGACGTAAACTTTTGAGAATCCGCCACTATCACTTGGCCGTTTTCGAGCGTGATAATCACCTTCCATTTATACGATCTCTTTGGATCCAGTTGCTTCTTCAACAGGTATGACGTAGAGTTCTCGGTTTCGAATCATCGATTATGATCTCTTCGTCGTCCGCAACCTATAGGTGATATTTCGCGGCATTCGGAACACGTTGCCACCGCAGCACCACGTCAGGTTCAACGTACTCGAGATCCATCCCGAACGTCCTCTCTGTCCCACATTTCGATATCACACCTCTGGTCCGGGAGACACCATCACTAACGAGCCTCGCCGTAGCCACTCGGTTATCGCTGGAACTTTTCGAGGTTTGCTTCACACGACGCCCGAGCAGTCGCTGGTCTGTTACGACTCGATCTGGCGGCTGATCCTCACGGTTGGTTCCATCAGGTTGATCAGGAAGTACGACGTTCGGGTCTTTAGCTTCATCGAGTCTTGGAATGGAAATCGGACTTTCACTCTCGAATGATTTCGCGACCTCGCTTTCAACACCCGGTTCGTTCGAAGCGGAAAAAAGAAGCACAAGTGCCAACCCCAGAGTCACGACCAGAGCGCCGCCGCTCCAGGCTAGACCGCTCGGCTTGGTGAAGAACCCGCCGATAGTGCGGATGTACGGCGGAACCGAATATACCGACTCGTCGTTGGTCTGTGACTCTTGCGAACCGTCTTCGCCCATGACGGCGGTCCAAAATTTCCTAGGATCCGGGCAAGGGTAGTAGCCCGCGACACTCCGCACATCGGATCAGATGCCCGCCGATGCAACGCGACTCAGCAGCGAGAGATCCGGCTGAACGCCTGCGCCCGATCTGACGGTTCCTTGTTAAGTACTCCGATGGACTCTCCATCTTCGTATCGATCCTTCGAGTTTCACCCGATGCTTCGTACCTTGCCTTCTTGATCGATCCAGCGGTTCCTTCAGTTCTTTCGGCGATTTCCCGCATCGGTCAGCGTGAGCCGGTCACAAACGTCGTTCCAATCCTTTTCGCCTAAATCCAAAGCCGTTTGCCAAACTGCTTTCCCGTAATACCGATTTGCAGAAGGTGATGATTAGTTCTTTGTGAATGCAGCAGCAAGGATCGACGCTGCCGCATGACAGTTTGCAAGTTGCTTGCCAGACTTGCTCAATGAGAGAAAAACTTCAGCGTCGGTTTGGTCCTCAACGGATGGTTCTTCAATTTCCGAAACTTCGTCGAGACGACAGGCGCAGTTGTCTGCCGTCCCCGGGAGAGTTGACGGCGATTCACCTCGTTGTAGGCTGTTCTCGCCGTAAAGGAATTCCAATCCTCGCCGGACATTTTCTCACCTTGTCTTGGTACTTCCCGTACGCCACCGCCAGATCCGCAGAGTTACTCTCTTGCACAAGATCGGACTGTCGTCCGAGTCAAAGCGCGATCGGCGACGGGCTACGATTCGATGAACGATCGGCAGTGCTTGCGAGAATCGAAATACTCTGAGGGCGCACTGCCGGCATGACGTTCGATTCGCCGTTTGTTCATCGCAGCCGTTTCGCTGCGGTAGTTCTTCAAAAGAGAATCAATCCATTTAATCTCTTTTTCGAGGGCGACCTTCCGCAGGTCCTTCCGGGCGAAAACTTTCTGATCGTTCCGTCTGTTAGAGACGGTTTTGCAATATCTGCCTCAAAACCTTGCCTAAAGCATAACCTCGGAGGTTAAGGAGGGTTTTTATAGTTAGATATCTTAAATTTGTCGGCTTGGGTTTTCGTGTTCTCGGGCAGGAAAACGGGGGCCGGGGTTGTTCTCGCGTTACATAAATTCTGCAATAGCCAAAGAAAATTAGTCAAATGTTTAAAAACGTTAACCAATAACGGAAGCCTGGCTCTTCTCGCAGGTTACGATTTTCTCGACCTTTGCCTACTTGGTGAAACAGGAACAGGCAAAACTCATACCGCACGGTTGATCCATGATCTGAGCCCCAGAGCAAGATGCCATTGTGGTCGTGAATTGTGCGGAACTGACCCCTCGGTCATTGAGGCAGAGTTATTCGGATATCTGATGACATTGGCCGATCGGGTCTAATAAAGAAACTAAAACGGCTGGCACACTGATCGTTGGCGGTATCGGTGGTTTATTTCTGCCTATGTTGGTGCAAAAATAAACCACTTCGGTGCACAAATGAAACCATCGAGCGGATCTCAGGCTCCGGCTCCCAGGCGTCGATGCATCACTGCAAATCTCCACTCCTGGAAATTCGCTCCGGACGAACCCTATATGCGCCACGTTCCCATCATGCAGGCTAATGATCCTCAGCTTCGATCAGATCGAAGAGAGGATCTCGGTCGGCTTCCGGAATCTGTTGTTTTTCAATAAGGTCGCGAATCTTTTGTACAACCTGTTCGCCCGCCACTTGTCAAGAATTATCGATCTGACGATTTCCTGGATCACCCCCGGTATCTAAGTTTCAGCATTGAGGTTTGGACCGTTGAACAGCCGTGTGTACCGCAGAGAAGACCCAACGTAGGCCCACATATATAGATCGCGGATCAAACTGACATCATTTTTTCGTAAACGCTAAGGAGAGCGCCGACATACGCGGCTTGATCGACATCCGTAAAGGAAAGTGGTTTAAGGTTCGCCATTATTAAGGGAATGCTTGCCAGCTGTAAGCCTCGCTTCTTCGTTCTCTCTTTATTCACGTCCTCAAAAGCTTGCATATAAGACAAATGAACAATAGAGAATAGGACTGCTCGAACGGATCTTCTATTGCATTGAGCTTCTCCACAAAGAGGTCGAAGCATTCGCGAAGGACCTGAGGATTTTCGAGCGGCATGTAGGTCGAGCCCCCCTGATGCCTACGATCAGCGATCTCAGACGGCCTGAAGCGGCAG
>JADJWM010000018.1 GCA_016716365.1 Chloracidobacterium sp.
GACCTTGCGAAACTGGCGGCTCAATTCAGCGAGGACCGAACCACCAAAGAGAAAGGCGGACTTTATACGGACGTGTCAGCGAATGAGGCGTGGGCCGAGGTCGTTGCGGCCTTGTCAGGACTTAAGGAGGGCGAGATCGCTCCCAGGGTGATCGAGTCCCACGCCGGTTTTCATATTGCAAAACTCGAAAAGAGGAAGACGGTTCGAAACTCCGATGGAAGCGAGACGGAAACCGTCGACTTCCGCCACGTCCTCCTACAACGCAAATTCCCGGACCCGCAGCATGACAACCCGGAGATCCCGGCCCCGTTCATAAGTGCCGAGGAGATAGCCGAGAAAATGGTTGAAATGGAAAAGAGGGACCGTTTTGTGGCGGAGATCGTTGCCCGGAATCCGATCGAACTGCCCGTTGACGTTTAATTGGCCGAAATTGGCGGCCTTAGGTGCCTCGATCAGATCTCGTGAGAACTACCTGATCCGGCCATGAATTTGGGAGTGAAAAATGAAGGGCAGCCGCGGGCTGCCGGAATCAACTTGGTGAAAAACATGACAAATAATCCTACTCGAAACCTTTTTGTGATCTTTGTTCTCTCGATCTTCTTGATCGCGGCCGATCGTGCAAGCGGCCAGCAGCTCTTGATAAATGAGATCGAGATCGACCCGCCGTCAACCACCAGCGACGCGTGCCAGTATGCCGAGATCCGCGGCCAGGCGGGTGCCGCCGTTCCGGCGAACACCTATTTCCTTTCGGTAAACAGTGACGGCGGCAATTTCGGATTCGCCAGCCAGGCGGTCGGGATCGGCGGCCAGAATGTCGGTGCGAACGGTACGATCACGCTGATCAACAACTTCAGCGGACCGTGTCCGAACCGCGTTTATCCGGCCGGGACGACCCAGGTGGTCTTTGCATCCCCCTTATTCATAGGGCAAGGTTCCGAAACCTATCTTCTGGTCCAGAGCACAGCGGCTCTGATCTCAGGCCAGGACCTTGACACAGATGACGACGGTGCGTTTGACGCAAATTTCGGCATCACGGTGCTCGATGGATTTGCCCTGTTGGTGAATCCGGACGAAGAATACGTCTATGGCGCCGCAACGGGTGTAGTGAATATCAGCAATACGACATCGCTTGACCAGCCTGATGCGGTGACGAGGTTCGGATCCAACGTGACGCCGTTCACGGCAGCTGCATTCTACTTCGGAGAGCTTGCCGCCGCGCCGGACGAAACTACGACCTATG
This sequence comes from Chloracidobacterium sp., assembly GCA_016716365.1. GTDB lineage: Bacteria > Acidobacteriota > Blastocatellia > Pyrinomonadales > Pyrinomonadaceae > OLB17. The sequence continues at coordinate 1,241 of JADJWM010000018.1, forward strand.
CCGCGCCGTTCAGCCCGAACTTCCCGCAGGGGGGTGCGTTGACGCCCGGCGCGCCGAACGGAGGGCCGCCCGCGAACGATGCCCCGGTCGACTTCGACGGTGACGGCAAGACAGATTTCGTCGTCGTCCGTGCGGCGGGCGGCGTAGGAACCCCGCTGACCTGGTTCACTGCGATAAACGGCGGCGGCCCGATCGGGACAACAACGTGGGGCGTCAACGGCGATGTGATCCTAGCCGGCGATTATGACGGCGACGGCCGCGACGATGCGTCCGTTTGGCGTTCGTCGAACGCGACCTTTTATATTATCCAGAGCGGTAATTTCACTATCCGGGTCGAACAGTTCGGAGCCGCGGGCGACAACCCGCGTATAGTCGGCGATTACAACGGCGACGGGCGTGACGACCTGGCGGTTTACAGGCCCGGCGGCCAGGGTGTTTGGTTCTACAAGACCTCGCCGACCGCCCTGTTTGAGAGGGTCGAGTGGGGCGAGAACGACGATGCTCCGGCCCCGGGTGACTATGACGGCGACGGAAAGGCCGACTTTGTCGTCCACCGCAACGAAGGCCCCGACGGGCGATTCTACAAGCGCCTTTCCAGTGGAACATTCGACTTCCAATTCTTTGGAAGTTCGAATGACACGGTTGTACCCGGCGACTATGACGGCGACGGAAGGACCGATATGGCGGTCGTCCGGACCACCGGCGGTGTTTATGTTTGGGATATTGACCCGAGCGGCACACCGGGGTCACAAGTCATACGAGCTAATTGGGGCGTTCCGGGGGACATCACCGCACAGGGCGACTATGACGGTGACGGATCGACCGATTACGCGGTATGGCGGCCGGGCAATCCGGGAACGTTCTATATGATGACGTTCGCCGCACGCTCGATCTCGACGAGCAGGTGGGGACAGACGGGCGACGTTCCTGTTGCCGGGTACAACACTTTCTAGAGTTGCCAACCTCCAACGGCAGCCGGGCTTTGGGCATCGTCCCAGGGCCCGGCATTTTTTTCTGCGATTGCATCGGTTCCGGCCGTTCGCCCGAACGATCGAGAAATCGGGACCGATCGAACCGCGCAAGTCTGGCTCTATCAGAAAGGGAAACGACAAGCGATCGATTGGCCGCGTGCTGTCCGGACTCAGCCGGAATATTAACGTCAGATTAAGTTCGATTTAACGGTTCAGTTACCGGCGGTTTTTATATTGGTTCTTACCGCGAAAGTCGGTAAGTCATCGACCATGGATTCCATTGATTTGCGGCCGCGACCTGTTTCGCGAAATTACATCCCCGATCAACCCTTAGTCCTGAGTGATCCGATCTCCCGTCGTTGTGTCCTTAAGTGTCCCTTCCGACGGACCTTCAATCGACACTCCCTGTTCGACGGGCCCCTGCAGCGGGCCCGTCGCTTTTTTTGCGCAAATCCGCAGGAGAATATATGAACCGCCATCGAGTGACGATCACCGTCCTGGATAAGGACAAAACTCTCCGAATCGGGCATCGTACAGGTGTCTCACTTCACTGCCACACACTGTACTCAAAGGAAATGCTCGATTTCGTTCCGTTCTACGCACGACAGTTTCCGGGCGTCTCGTGGTGGTACGAGCGCGTTTGTGCAAAGTACGAGCGGGAGACGGGAGGTCCGCCTGATTTTTCCTCCGGCTACTGGGAACCGCCGCTGACGGCACGGGCACTGCTCGATTCGGAGACTTCAAGTTTGAACCAACTGGGCCTGGAAGGCATTGTCTCGATCACGGACCATGACACGATCCAGGCGAATCTCGACCTGATCGGGGAAAGCGAAGGATCCGCCGCTCCGATCTCGATGGAGTGGACGGTGCCGTTCGGCAACGCGTACTTCCATATGGGCGTACACAACCTGCCCGCATCGAGGGCCCGGGAAATAAGCGAACTGCTGCTTGGATATACGTATGCCGAAGCGCCTCCCGATCTTCAACGGCTCCGCGACCTGCTAGCTATGATGAACGACATGCCGGAGGTACTGATCGTCTTGAACCACCCGTTTTGGGACATCGAGATGGCGGGTCAGGCCCAGCATGATCGGGGCCTTAGGGAGTTCACTGAACTTTTCGGCTCCTTCATCCACGCGATCGAGATCAACGGATTTCGGCCCTGGGCCGAGAACGAGCTGGCCCGCGGCCTGGCGGAGCGGCTCGGCCTTCCTATCGTTTCCGGCGGCGATCGCCACTGCCTGCACGCGAACGCGATGATCAATTCGACCCACTCATCAACCTTCGATGAATTCGTCGGCGAAGTTCGCCAGGACCGGCGGAGCAATGTCATTATCCTGCCCGAGTATCGGCTGCCGTTGCTGTACAGGCAGATAAGCTCGATCGCACAGGTGCTCGGGCACTATCCGCATTTTCCACCCGAACGGCGGCATTGGAGACAGCGCGTCTACTTCGACGCCGGTGACGGCGAGGGCCTGCAGACGCTGGCCGCATCGTCGAACGGCACCGTACCGCTCTGGCAGACACTTTCAGTCATTGCACTTACGTGCGTTGGCCATCGATCCCTGAGGCCGCTCGTAAGCGAGCTCTTCGGCACGGACCTGTATCTCGGGACCGATCGCAGGCACGAAGTGTTCGAACCTGCGTTCCAACCCATCCCAGGCAGCCAGCGGATCGGGGATCGGAGGGAAAAGATCGCGGCCTGATCCTCAAGTGCCGGCGAACCGACGACGCCGGCATTTAGAGGGGTCCTTCCGGCTGCCAGTTGGTTCGATTCGATCGTATCGTCCTCAAATCTCCCGCTTATGCTGCGGCCCTCACGGCCACTCCACCGTCCTTTCTATCCGCAAATTGTCGTCTTATATGACCTGGATCATATTCGGCTACAGGCCTCCGCAATAAGATTCGAAATGTAGTTGTTCATTTCGTCGGGGGTTGAGATGTCATCGCTCAGAGTCCACGTCCCCGATGTGGACTATCACCAGAATCTGATCTCATGCCAGGTGGCCTGTCCGGTCAATACTGATGCACGTGGTTATATTCGCGCCATCGCCGATGGAAGGTTCGACGAAGCATACCTGATCGCACGTGGACCGAACCCTTTCGCGTCCATTTGCGGCAGGATCTGCGGAGCCCCCTGCGAGATCGCGTGCCGCCGCGGAAAGGTGCCGCGAGTAGATGACGATGGGCGTTTTGTCGGCACCGACCGGCCGATCGCAATCCGGGCGTTGAAACGATTCGCGTGCGAATCTGCCGGCCCCGAAGCCCGAAGCACCGGCGAGATCCTCGATTCCGTTACGAAATTCATCCCCCCGATAGCCGCGAGGGCCGACGAGATAGCTGCACTGCTCCGTTCGGCCCTCGACGGTAAATTCATCAAGGCCGACGGCGGCAGGGTCGCCATCATCGGCGCCGGACCCGCCGGCCTTTCGGCGGCCCACGACCTTGCTCTCATGGGATTCAAACCGACCGTTTTCGAATTGGAACCCGTCGCGGCGGGGATGCTGGCCGTCGGCGTTCCGGCCTATCGGCTTCCGCGCGAACTGATCGCGCAGGAGGTCAAGGTGATCGAGGCCCTGGGCGTCGAGATCCGCACCGGAGTCAGGATCGGCGGCGACATTTCCTTCGCTCAACTAAGAAAAGATCATGATGCAGTGATCATTACGGTCGGGGCAAAGTCGTCACGGAGCCTCGGGCTGCCCGGCGAGAACGGTCCCGGCGTCTACGGCGGCGTGGATCTGCTGCGGTCGGTTTCGCTTGGCGAAGACATAGACATCGGCCATGAAGTTGTCGTGATCGGCGGCGGCAACGTCGCTTACGACGTTGCTCGTACGGTGATGCGGCAGATCGCATCGGATACGGCCCGTACCGCTGCACGGCTAGCCGGTACAACGAACGTCTATTTGTTCTCGCTAGAGGGTGCCGAAGAAATGCCGGCCGATACGATCGAGATCGTCGAGGGCGACGAGGAAGGCATTAAGCGTGAGAACGGTTGGGGGCCGTTGGAAATTATTAGGGCCGCCGACGGGCGGGTGACCGGGGTGAGGTTTCGCCGATGCCTTCGTGTTTATGACGAAGACCGGAAATTTGCACCGATCTATGACGACGAAGATACGCGAACGATCGCCTGCGATACCGTCCTGCTTGCCGTCGGACAGGCGCCGAAGCTGGATTTTCTGGAAGACGGCGGCGAGGACATTGAAACGATGGGCGGCGGATGGATCAAGATCGATCGGGCCACGCTTAAGACAACAGCCCCCGATGTCTTCGTCGCCGGCGATCTTGCCCACGGCACAAAGCTCCTGATCGATGCCGTGGCCTCGGGCAAGGCGGCGGCGAGGTCGATCTACCAATATCTGACCGGATACGAGCTCAGACCCGAAACGATGACGTCGCATATCGTTGTCGACCACTACCGGCGTGAACGCGGGTACGAATCGATCCGCCGCGTCGACGTTCCGACCATCGAACCGGACGAAAGGCTCGCGGACCCCAACCATGTCGTCGAGATCGGATTCAACCGGGAGCAGGCGATGCGGGAAGCCTCGCGATGTCTGGATTGCGGTGTGACGCCCGTTTTTGACGGGACGCGGTGCGTACTCTGCGGCGGGTGTGTAGATGTTTGCCCGACTGAATGCCTGAAGCTCGTGCCTCTCTCGGACATCATGTCGTCGGCCGAGATGGACTCGGTGATCATCGACGCTCTGGGAGGCGACACAGATCTTGCCAACAATTCCGCGATCCTCAAGGACGAGGACCGATGCATCCGCTGTTCGCTGTGTTCGATGCGGTGCCCGGTGGACGCGATCACGATGGAACGCGTGGCTTTTTCAACAGATTGGAGGACCGTATGACCACGAAACCTACGGAAAAGAGGTCAAGATTCGAGCCGGAGCCGATGCCGAGACGCGATTTTCTCGGGCTTGCGGCCCTGGCGTCGATGGCGGCAGCGTTCTTCGTTTCGATGTTCGGAATGCTGAAGCTGCCCAAAGCGGCCGTTTCGGCATCTCCGGCAAAAAAATTCAGCGTGGCCCTGCCGGACGCTCTTCCTGTTGGTGAAGCGTTCGTACCGCCGGGCCGCAGCGTTGCGGTGTTCCGCGACGGCGAGGGAGTGTTCGCGATCTCGACCGTTTGTACGCATCTTGGCTGCATCGTCAAGCCGAACGCGAACGGCTTTGAATGCCCGTGCCACGGTTCGGGGTTTTCCAAGGACGGTTCGGTTACGAAAGGGCCGGCACCGAAGCCGCTTCCGTGGTTGAAGGTATCAAAGGGCGGCAGCGGTTTTGTGATCGATGAGGAAGCGACCGTCAAGACCGGAACAAAGGTGTAGGAAATGGGCGAAGCAAACCGATCAGCGCTGAATGAATTTTGGGTGAACCTTAAGAGCGTTCCCTCGCAGATCTATCGCGCGATGTTCCGCGGCGGGGCACCGGTTTCCGATCGGACGCGATCGTCATTCGTCTTCGGGAACGTCTTCCTTCACCTTCATTCCGTGCGCACCCACCTGTGGAGCCTTCGATGGTCCGCAACGATGGGCCTGGGGATCATTACGACGGCCGCATTCCTGATCACGCTGGTGACCGGTGTGCTGCTGATGTTCTATTACAAGCCTTACCCGGACGTCGCCTACCAATCCATCAAGGACATTCATTTCATCGTGCCGACGGGCCGGTTCATGCGGAACATCCATCGCTGGGCTGCCAACGTTATGGTCGTCGCGGTACTGCTGCATATGGCCAGGGCTTTCTATACGGCGTCCTATCGCAAACCGCGGGAATTCAATTGGTTCATCGGCTGGGGACTGCTCGTAACAACGCTTGCGCTCTCGTTCACGGGTTATCTACTTCCATGGGACCAGCTTGCCTATTGGGCGATCACGATCGGTGCGAACATCGCCCAATCGCCGCGTGAGATCACCGACGCGATGGGCATCACCCAATTTTTCGACATCGGCGCGCTCCAGCGTGAGGTGCTTCTCGGTTCCGACAAGGTCGGCGAGGAGTCGCTGATCCGGTTCTATCTGCTGCACGTGATGATCCTGCCGATCGTGATGGCAATGTTGATGGCGGTCCATTTCTGGCGGATCCGAAAGGACGGCGGGCTGGCGAAACCTGTCGACGTCGATGCCCGGGTAAAGGCGGACGCACAGGAGCATTATCCGGTCTTTACCGAAGAGCCGAAGAAAACATATCAGCTTGCTGCGGTCGTCAAGGGCCGCACTCCGGCGGTCGGCAGCGGGCCCGAGAACACGGTTCCCTCGATGCCGCACCTTTTCTATGCAGAGCTCGGGGTGCTGATGTTCACGACGCTTATCTGCCTCGTCCTCGCGTTCGTATCCGACGCCCCGCTAAAGGAACTTGCGAATCCGCTCGTACCCGAGAATCCGGCTAAGGCGCCGTGGTACTTTCTCGGGCTGCAGGAGATCGTTTCGTTCTCTGCATTCATGGGCGGCATCGGGATCCCGATGCTCTGCTGGATCGGGCTCGGCCTGATCCCGTTTCTGGACAAAGAGACCGAAGGCACCGGCGAATGGTTCGGCGGGCCCGGCGGGGCGAAATTGGTCGGCTGGTCGATGATCTATGGTTTTGCGACGTCAATTGCGGTCGAGGCGTTCGCGATCAGGTTCGGATGGCTTCGCGAATGGTTCCCGGACATCCCGCAGCTAGTGATCACGCTGGTGAATCCGGGTACCGTCATTACGGTACTTTATGCCGGGTTTTCGATCTGGGCCTTAAAACGGTTCAATTCGACGCGTGCCGGGGCATTGGCTTTGTTCACCTGCTTTCTGTGCGGCTTTATCGTCCTGACCGTGATCGGCACTTATTTCCGCGGGCCAAACTGGGAATTTTTCTGGTCGCCTTCCGATTGGAGCGCTCATTAAAGCTATGAAGAAGAACAAATATTTGCTTCTGATATCAAGCCTGGGCGTGCTGGCTCTGCTGGTCGCGGCGGCCATCTCGGAGAACTTTCTCAAGGAGTGGCATGCGATCCAGGGCCAGGCAAGAACGCAGGAGGGGCCGATCGACGTCAAGCTGCGGCAGATCGTAAATCCCGACTTGAGAGAAAGCGGACCGCTGCGTGACCTGCCACGTCGGAATGGCACCCGGGGAACAGGTCCTTTCGGATCTTAAGGTGGCACAACCGCACAAGCCCGTCGTGCATGATCCGGCGACGATGGGGTGCACGACATGCCATGGCGGCCAGGGGCAGGCGACTGAGAAAGAAGATGCACACGGAAACGTGCAGCTTTTGGACGGAACCGATGCTCCCGGCGAAATACGCATATGCGAGCTGCGGGAACCTGCCACACGCCGCTGAACGTGCCGAATCTTGAAACCCTTCTGACCGCGAAAGACCTTTGAACGGCTTGATTGCTATTCGTGCCACCGGCTCGACGGAAGAGGCGGAACCCTCCGGCCGGGAGGCGACCTGACGGGAATGGAAGGTCCCGATCTATCCCATGTCGGCCTGAAGGGATACGACGCTGAACTGGTACACCGCTCACTCCCAGAAGAAGTCTAGGCGCAACAGGCGGGGCGTGGAAAAACGCGTTTCGTGAAATAAGCGATGCGGACCGGGCCGCATTAAAGACGTTTCTAGACACTCAGATGGGTGCGTCACGGCTGGTAGAGGCACGGGCTCAGTTCAACTCGGTTGGCTGCATCGGGCTGTCATGCCGTGGGAGGTTTCGGGGGCGAGAACGGCCCGGACCTTTCGCGGTTGGGCGAACGAGACCCGAACCAGCTTAATTTCCGGAACGTACCAGGCGACCGCACGCTGACGAACTGGATCGTTCAGCACTTCCGTTCGCCGGCGTCGACGGTGGCCGGCTCGCTGATGCCGGCACAGAGGTTGAGTGACGAACAACTCGACCTGCTGACGTTGTACATGCTTTCGCTTCGCCGACGAAGCCTTCCGGACGTGTTTCTCCCGAAGGACCGCGTGACGGCGATGCGCTTCGGCGGCAGGGAGTTTGCGACTGACCCGGCCACGCTGTACACGACCGTTTGTTCAAGCTGTCACGGGAAAGCCGGGCAGGGGACACGATTCGCCGGCTATCCGCCGAACCCGTCGATCACCAACCCCGATTTTCTGGCGCTGGCGTCGGACGATTTTCTGTCTGCTGCGATAAAACGCGGAAGGCCCGGCCGGCCGATGCTCCCGTGGGGCGAAAGGCAGAACGGCTTTAATGATGCGGAGATCGCGACGCTCGTCGCCTATATCCGAAGCCTTGGCGGAGGCGTGCAGTTTGCCGGCGACACGATGCCGGCTCGTTGGGTAAACGCCGACGCCGCACTCGGCGAGCGGCTCTTCACGTCGAACTGTGCCGGATGCCATCCGGGCCGAGATCGAAGCGATCGCGGCGTATATCAGGACGCTCGGCAGCAACTGAATTGTGTGAGGAATTGATATGAAAAGCGAGATCTCAAGACGAGAATTTTTGGCCAGGATATCGGCGGCCGGGTTCGGCGCATTGGCCGTTTCGGCAACGAAGGCATGGGCCCTTGACGCGATCACGAATCCGCTTGCGGCCTATCCGGACCGCGGCTGGGAGAACGTTTATCGCGACCTTTGGAAGTACGATTCGAAATACACGTTCACCTGCGCTCCGAACGACACGCACAACTGCCTGCTTCATGCATATGTCCGCGACGGTGTGATCACGCGGATCGGGCCTTCGATGAGATACGGCGAAGCGAAGGACCTAGCCGGGAACGGCACGACGCACCGCTGGGATCCGCGGGTTTGCCAAAAGGGCCTCGCCCTGACACGCCGCTTTTACGGCGACCGCCGGGTGAATCAGACGATGGTCCGGGCGGGCTTCAAACGCTGGCATGACGAGGGTTTTCCACGAGGAAAGGACGGCCGGCCCGACGAAAGCTACTTTCAGCGGGCCCGCGACGAATGGATAAGAATGCCGCACGCGGAGGCCGCCGTGATCGTGGCCGCCGCTCTAAAGAATATCGCCGAGACCTACACCGGGGAGGAGGGCATGCGGCGGTTGCGGAACAACACTATGACGAAGCGGTGATCGAAGCGACCAACGGGATCGGCACTAAAGTGATGAAATTCCGCGGCGGCATGCCCCTCTTGGGGATGACGCGCGTGTTCGGGATGTATCGATTCGCCAATTCGATGGCGTTGCTCGATTCGAAGATCCGGGGCGTAGGGCCGGATCAGGCAGTCGGCGGAAAAGGCTTTGACAACTACTCGTGGCATACGGACCTGCCGCCGGGGCACCCGATGGTATCGGGCCAGCAAACGGTCGAATTCGACCTGAGCTCGGTCGAACACGCAAAGACGGTTGTCGTATGGGGAATGAACTGGATCACGACCAAAATGCCGGATGCCCACTGGCTGACGGAAGCATGGCTGAAAGGCACGAAGATCGTCGTTATCGCTTGCGAATATTCGGCCACGGCAACCAAGGCCGATGACGTCATCGTCGTCCGGCCCGGAACGACGCCCGCACTCGCCCTCGGGCTGGCGAACGTAATCATCAAAGAAAAGCTTTATGACGACAAATATCTTCGCGAGTGGACGGACATGCCGATCCTGGTCCGGATGGACACGCTCAAATACCTGAAGGCGAGCGAGATTGTCGGCGGGACACCGGCTGAACTAAAACAGACTTTTATTGTGAAAACCGGGGAGAAGGAGCCGCCGCCGATCCAGCAAACGACGCAGAATGTAGTGCCCGAAAAACTTCGAGCCGAATGGGGCGACTACGTTTTCTTCGACACGAGGCGGAACGAGGCGATTGCGCTCACGCGGGACGACATCGGAACGTTCTCGAAGATGGCGAACGCTCTGCTCGAAGGTGCGGTCGAGGTCACGCTCGCGGACGGCAGCAAGGTCAAGTGCCGGCCCGTTTTCGACCTGGTAAAGGAATATGCGGACCATTTCGACCCGAAGACCACGGAAGAGACTTACCTGGGCTCCGGCGGCGGCCGTCGAGGGGTTGGCCCGCCACATTGCAAAGGAGCCGGGAACGACGCTCTTCGCCCTCGGGATGGGGCCAAACCAATTCTTCAACAGCGACAATAAGGACCGCGACACTATCATGCTGGCCGCACTGACCGGCAATGTCGGGAAGATCGGCGGCAATATCGGCTCGTATGCGGGGAATTACCGGACCGCCCTTTTCAACGGCTGCCCGCAGTACATAAACGAGAATCCATTTGATATCGAACTCGATCCAACCAAACCGGCCCGGCCGAAGGCATACTGGACCGCCGAGTCGGCCCACTATTACAACCACGAGGACCATCCGCTAAAGGTCGGGAACACGATCCTGACGGGTAAGACCCATATGCCGTGCCCGACGAAATCGCTTTGGTTTGCCAATGCGAATTCGATCCTCGGCAACGTGAAATGGCATTACAACCAGGTGTTCAACGCACTTCCGAAGATCGAGATGATCGCCGTTAATGAATGGTGGTGGTCGACATCCTGCGAATGGGCAGATGTCGTCTTTGGAGTCGATTCGTGGGCTGAACTGAAACATCCGGATATGACGGCCTCGGTGACGAACCCGTTCCTGATCGTCTTTCCAAGGACACCGATCGAGCGGATCTTTAACACGATCGGTGACATCGAGGTCTATTCGCTCGTCGCGTCGAAGCTCGCGGAATTGACCGGCGACCAACGTTTCAATGATTACTGGAAATTCGTCAATGAGAACAATACCGACGTTTATCTTCAGAGGATCCTGGACAATTCGACAAATACGAAGGGCTACAATTTCAGCGAATTGCACGCAAAGGCCCTCGAAGGCATTCCGGCCCTGATGAACAGCCGGACGACACCGAAGAATGTTGGCTACGATCAGCTTACCGACTCCACGCCGTGGTACACAAAGAGCGGAAGGCTTGAGTTTTACCGCGAAGAGGACGAGTTCATCGACGCCGGCGAGAATCTGCCCGTCCACCGCGAACCGGTCGATTCGACATTCCTTGAACCAAATATAATCATCGCACCGCCGCACGAGGCGTTGAGGCCCAAAGGCCCCGAGGATTACGGAGCGAAACGCGACGACCTGAGCTGCGAGACGCGATGCGGGCGGAACGTAGTTTACACGTGGGAAGAGGCCCGGAAGACGGCCCACCCGCTTGTAAAGGACGGATTTAAGTTCATTTTCCACACGCCCAAGTACCGCCACGGATCGCACACGACCCCGATCGACACCGACATGGTCGCGATCCTTTTCGGCCCCTTCGGCGACATCTACCGTCACGACAAACGCTCGCCGTTCGTCACGGAAGGCTATGTTGATATCAACCCGACCGATGCCAAAGAACTCGGCATCAACGACGGCGACTACGTCTGGATCGATCCCGATCCGGAGGACCGCCCGTTCCGCGGCTGGCAGAACGACAAACGGAATTACGAGGTCGCGCGGATGATGTGCCGTGCCCGTTATTACCCCGGAACGCCCCGCGGCGTGACGCGGATGTGGTTCAACATGTATGCAGCGACGCCCGGCTCGCAGCAGGGAGCGAAGGAACGCGAAGACGGACTGGCAAAAAACCCGCGAACGAATTATCAAGCGATGTTCCGCTCGGGCTCGCACCAATCGGCAACGCGCGGCTGGCTCAAACCTACATGGATGACCGATTCGCTGGTCCGAAAGGGAATGTTCGGCCAGGGGATCGGCAAGGGCTTTGCACCGGACATCCATTGTCCGACCGGCGCACCGCGAGAGGCTTTTGTGAAGATCTCGAAAGCGGAACCGGGCGGGATCGACGGTAAGGGGCTGTGGCGTCCGGTAGATCTGGGCATACGCCCGAGAAACGAGTCCGACGCGATGAAGAGGTATCTCGCGGGTGAGTTTATGAAAAGGAAGTAGATCATGGACAGCCTAAAGATCCACCAATTGATCAACTACTACCCGGCGATCGGTATGGTCCTCGGTTCGATCGTGCTGGCTGTCGGGCTCGTCAGGTCGAACGGCAGGATCAGATTGTTTGCTCTACGGCTGATGGTCTTCGTGGCGATCCTGACGATCTTCGTAGTTTTTGCAGGGGAATTCGCGAACTGGGATCCGACGGTCCGAACCGCGGCGGCGAACGAAGCACTACGCAATCACAAGTTGATGGGTACGGCTGCGTTTGCGGTAACCACTCTGGCAGGCATCGCAGCATACGTTGCGATCAGGCGAACGCGAAACGGTGGCCGCGATGGCCGATGGGCCCTGATGACGGCTTTTGCGCTATCGGTCGCCGCGTCCGTGCTGCTCTCGACCACAGTCTTTCGCGGCAGGCAGGTGAAATGGGCTGGAGCGGTCATACCCCCGACGGCCGTTGCCGGCCTGCGGCAGCCAACACTAAACCAAGTCGAAGAAAGGAGAACAATATGGCACGCGTAAACAATTGGCAGCTTGGAAGGGAGATGTCCTACTGGTATCCCGAAGCCCGGCCGCAAAAACAGTTCGCAGCGGTGTTCGATACGAACAAGTGCATTGCGTGCCAGACGTGCACGCTTGCCTGCAAGACCACATGGACAAGCGGCAAAGGGCAGGAATATATGCTCTGGAACAACGTCGAGACAAAGCCGTACGGCTTCTATCCGCTGGCCTGGGACCTGAACCTGCTCGAAATGCTCGGCGGTCAGGAATGGGACGAGACCGGCGAGCGGCCCGTTTATCAGGGCAGCACGATCTTCGAATCGGCACCGGCGGGCGAACGTGTGCTCGGGTGGCGGCCGGAGGACCAGGATTATTCATACCCGAATGTCGGCGAGGATGACTGTGCGGGGCAAGTTGATGGCGGGGCAAGCCTGGCGGCATCGCACGACATGGCGTGGTTCTATTATCTCGCCCGGATCTGCAATCACTGCACATACCCGGCCTGTCTCGCGTCGTGCCCGCGCGGCTCGATCTACAAGCGGCCGGAGGACGGCATCGTGCTTGTTGACCAGGGCCGCTGCCGCGGTTATCAGGAATGTGTCCGCGGCTGTCCGTACAAGAAGGTCTTTTACAATGCGATGACCGGGACGAGCGAGAAATGCATCGCTTGTTTCCCCAAAATGGAAACCGGGATTCAACCGCAGTGCTTCGTGAACTGCATCGGCAAGATCAGGATGGCCGGTTATCTGAACACGCCGGAGAACGCACGGGAAGACAATCCGTTGGATTACCTGGTCCACATAAAGAAGGTCGCATTGCCGCTGTTCCCGCAGTTCGGGCTCGAACCGAATGTTTACTACATCCCGCCGGTTCACGTGCCGACATCGTTCACAAGCCAGATGTTCGGGCCGGGCGTCGGGAAGGCAATTGAAACGTACCGAAGCGCGGCGACCGACAGCGACCTCGCGGGCCTTCTCGGCCTTTTCGGTTCGTCGGAGCGGGTGATGACACGGTGGCGGCGGATCGGCGAGACGGTGACGGGCCTTGACGATGACGGGAACGTGCTTGTGAACGTCCCGCTCAAGGAACCGGTGCATATCAGGCCCGCATACGACAAGCTGTATCAGGTGACGCGAAGCAATTGCCCGTGATGATCGAGGAGGGCAGCATAATGAGAGAAGTCAGATATTCAGTTTCAGTATTTATCCTGTCGGCCTTGATGCTGGCCGTTTCGTGCGGGAAGACGGAGGTCCCGACGCCGGATGTCCAGGCCGTCGCGGCTGAGCGCATCACGCTCGACGCTAATGACGCCGTCTGGACCAACGTCCCGGTCCATGCATCGAGGCTTATCCTTCAGGACCTTGTGGAACCGCGTCTGATGGAAGCCTCGACGCAGGAAGTCCGTGTCAAGGCCATCACAAACGGGGGCCAGATCGCATTTCGTCTGGAATGGGCCGATCCGTCGCAGAACGACCTGCCGAGCCCGAAGATGTTCATGGACGCCGCGGCGGTCCAACTTCCGATAAAGATCGAGGCGAGCGCTCCGGCACCGCAAATGGGCGAGATGGGGAAGACGGTACAGATCTCGTACTGGCGGGCCGACTGGCAGGCTATCGTCGATGGCCGCGCGGATGAGATCAAAGCACTCCATCCGAACGCGTCGGTCGACCACTACCCGTTTCAGGCACGGCCGCTGGACAAGGACCCCGAGGCAAAGGCAAGGGCCGAGTTTCGCTATTCGCCTGCACGGGCTCTAGGCAACAGCCGGTCGGGACCGCGAGAAAAGCCGGTCGAAGACCTGATCGCCGAGGGGCCGGGAACCCTGACGCCCAACCCCGCCGGGGCCTCGAACGGAAAAGGGATCAGAACGGCGGACGGGTGGGCCATCGTCTTAACGCGGCCAGTCCCCGAAGGCCTTTCGCTCACACAGCCGACACAGATCGCGTTCGCGGTTTGGGAAGGCTCTCACGGCGAAACGGGCGCAAGAAAGATGCGGACCGGATGGGTCAACCTGTTGATGAAATGAGCAAGAAATTGGTGATGATCGATCTGCTCGGCCTGCATGGCGATCTCGACGAGATGTTCTTCGAGCATCAAAAGGCCTTGCTTCATATGGACTTTGAAAAGGCATTGAGGCTGCTCAGGCTATACCGGGATGCCCTGTTCGAGCATATGCAGGATGAGGAGGAGGGGGGGGGGGCGGGGGGGGGGGGGCGGGGCCGTGAAGGGCGGCGGCCCGGAATTATTCTTGAACGAGCATAATAAGATGAGGGGAATGGTGGCCGCATTCGAGAAAAAGACAGCAGAGTTGGCCCGCGAAAAGTCGCCGGAAAAGGGACTGCTGATGCTCTTGGACCGTGAATCCTTCTTCAAGCGGCTCTGCAGTCACCACGATATCCGGGAATCGGAGATCCTTTATCCTGAGCTGGATAGGGTCACAACCGACGATGAAAAGGCCTATCTCCTCGGCCAGGTCACACAGTCCTTCGAAACGGAAGCGGAGGCAATGGAGGTTACATGAATAGACATTCGAGTGCGGCGGACCTTATGAATGAGGCGGCGGACTGGCGGCTGATAAGTCTTCTGTTCGACCGTCCGGCAAACGGCTGGTTCGATGAGGTGGAGATGCTCGGAGAGCAGTCCGAGGACAAGAGGCTTAAACGTGCGGCCGAAGCTGCCCGCGGCGAGGCCGGCGAGGGGGCGTTCCACTCGATCTTCGGCCCGGGCGGCCCTGCACCCGCCCGCGAGGTCACCTATCGAAGCTGGGTCCAGCCCGGGTATCTGCTCTCGGAACTCTCGTGCTTTTACGACGCTTTTTCCTACAAGCCAAAGACCGACGAGGCCCCGGACCATGTGGCCGTCGAGACGGGATTCATCGCCTACCTCAAATTCAAGGAGCTTTATGCCCTTGAGTGCGGCGACGGCGAGGCCGCGGCGGTCACTGCAGAGGCGGCCGAGAACTTTGTTGCTGACCATCTCTCAAAGATGGCCGGTAAGCTCTCGCGATCACTTTCCGAATCCGGATACGAATACCTGAAACTGGCAGGTGAAGCCCTGTTCGAACGTACCGGGCCCGACAAGGACACATCGGAGATTGCCGTTCTGCCCGTGCTACAACAGGAGGAGGATGAGCTTTTCGAGTGCGGTTCGCCGGCGATCTGATCAGATGCCAGAATAATGACCGATGATTATCGCGGCAGCGGTGACGACGCCGAAGATCACCTCCATAATGCCGATCTGCATCGCCTTCATCTTGATACGCCCCGATGAAAGCCCTTCTATCGCCCTGAACGAAAGCACCGCCATTGCGAATGCAGCGAGCATCGGGACCATTCGAAAGAATGCGAGCGAGCCGACGAGCAGGAGGGCGGTGGCGTGGCTCAAGAGCGGCACCATGCGTGAGAAGCTCTTGCCCTTTTCCAGTCGGAGCCTTTCACGAACATAGATGATGGAGGGAATGAGGCGCGCAATGAAAACAAGCCAAAAGGCACCTGCCGCCACGATCCCGAACCCGCCTGCAAGCAGAATGGCGGGGGCCGAGGCCGAGATGGCCACGGCGCCCAGAAGCTCGGGGAGCAGTTGGCGGCCCTGCCTGGCCGCGTCGAAATAGATCTGGACCGTCCCCAGCGGGATGACGGCCAGGAACGGAACGAGCGGCCAAAGCCCGGCCGTGGCCATCGTACCCAAAAGGCCCGCGAGAAAGAAGGCGCCGTAAAAAAGGCCGAACCGGATCGCGGCGGCCGCAAGATGGGGGTCATTCCGGGCGGCCCGATTCTGGAGAAAAACCTTCACAGGCTGGCGGGCGAGGAACGCACCGATGCACATTACCGCGATCAAAACCCCGCCGCCCGAAAATGCGATCGCGAGCGAGGCAACGATCGGCTCGAAAAGAAAGCCCCAGGCCCCGTGCTCGACCGGCAAAGCGATCGACCTGACGCGGACCCTGGGGGCGTACGCATTTTTTAGAACAACCTCATTCATTCGGCATCGCTAGACGGAGGCTCGGGCAAAAGCCGCGTTCTCCAGCTCGATCGCCTTCGGGAACAGCAAATTATTCTCAAGGTGGATGTGCTGGTGCAGGTCGCGCTCCAAGTTTTCGAGCCGATGGAACAGTGCCGTAAAGCTCGGACATGCGTCGGCGGGCAATTGGTAATCGGACGTGACCGACCGCATCTTCGCTAATATTTCACCGACCTCCTCGTGTTCGATCGTCATCATCCTGACCGGATTCTTGACCGTTCCAAATGGAGGGACAAAGTTCGTGCCGCCGCGGCCCGACTTTGCCTCAAGTTCGACGATATAGGGGAAGAGCACCATTTCTTCCTTTGTCATGTGCGGCTCGAGTTCGTCGCAAAGCGATAAGAAAAGCCGCTTAAGTTCGGTGAGATAAAGATGATGTTCGGAGTGCCGACTCTCGACCTTTTCCATCAGCGGCGTTAGCCGTTCGGCCTCGCTGCGGGTGAATGCGTGATGGGTTTCGAGGATGTGGCCGATCAACCCGGTCAGCGTCAGGTCCGCGAATCGTCCCGCGTCGTCAATTTTGCCTTCCCCGATAACGTGGTCGATCTTCTCGATGACATCGGTCGGATCGGCACCGATCTTCAGGCATGCATCCGTGAAAAGAGTGTCGCCGTGGCAGCAGTAATCGATCTTGTATTCCTCAAAGATCCGAGTGGTGACCGGTGCTTCGAGGGCGATCTCGCGGACGGTTTTCGTTAGTATTTGTTGCATGTTGGATCCTCCAAATTTCTGAGACTCACCAGCAATTATCCCGCTTCAGGACGAAGGTTATATGATCCCGATCATAATGGCCCCGGAATCTGACCTTCAGCAATCCGGGCGGTTTGGCGGATGGGGAAAGGCGTCGGCATTATCGCGATCGTTCTCTCGCGTCCGGCACGCGAGGTCTTTTTCGATAAGGATCGCAAGCTCGGCGCCACCGCGGGCCGCTTGCGATCCGCGGAGCGACAACTCGTCACCCGTGGCCCATTCGACGACGGCAGATCTTGGGGCGAAGATCGAAATGCCGCCCTCTCCGAATGCCGCCGAAAACTTGGGATCATCGGCGGTACGCACTTCATAGACCAGGGCCGCGCCGTCCGGACCGAAGTCGACCCGCTCCGCAACCCGTCCTTCGCGAACGAGGGCATCGACCTCGGACATGCCGAGCCGCAATCTTAACGAATTCGCATTGAGCCTGAGTTTCATTTTCGGTACCTCCGTCACCGGATGTTACCGGATGCGGCCGCGGCGAGAAATGATCCGGATCATAAGAGTGAAATTCTAGGAGCGGACGAAATTCCGGAGACTCCGGGTGGAGTCAAGATGGATCTTGCCCTGGATGATCCTGAAATAGCCTCGGTCCGCAAGTTTGCGGATCGACCGGATCGTTGATTCGAGAGTCAGGCCCGCCATCTCGGCGATATCCTGTCGGCGGTGTGTGATCTTCTTTGTTTCGTTATCGCCGATCTCGCCCGCAAGTTTAAGCAGGACATTCGCGATCCGCTGCTCGGCCGAAGGCGTGGCGAGGATCTGGACGGTGTCCGTTCGTTCCCGCAGCAGGCCGCACATACGCTGCATGATCATTGCCGAAAATGTCTCGGATGACGACATCAGGTCGAGGAATACCTGGCGGGGAAGCAGAAGGAGCCGGCTTTCTTCGGCAGCGACGGCAGTGGCCGGAAAACGCTTTCCGTCCAGCGCGGGCGGGATGGCGAAGATCTCGCCGGGGCCGAACATCCCGATGATCACCTCTTTGCCGGCCTCCGGAAAGCGGACCATCTTGACCCTGCCCGAAAGCACGATCGGGAGAAACTCCGCCCTGTCGCCCTCGGAGAAAACCAGTTCGTTGGTCCCGAATAGACGACTGTTTCCCCGCTTCAGGACTTTTTCTCTGGTCTCCGGTTCAAGTTCCCCAAGGATCGGGGCCGCTGTTTCAGCCATCGCTTTGCTCACTTGCGGCACGGTTTGCCGCCAACACCGTGCGACTTTTCTTTAATTATGATGCAGGTCATAAAAAATTTACAGTTCTCTGCGAAACTGAGCTTATAAAGCCCGCTGTCCAGGTGAACGCGGCTCCGGGCAGAGCGAGGTGCAAAAAGATGAAGTCCTCGATGCTGAGATCGCTTTTTCCTGCGGTCTTTTTGTTGCTTCTCACGAGCGTGTCAGGGCAAACGGGCGGCGAGCCCAAACCCGATGACTTGCAGCGGCGGATCACCGAACTCGAAAGCCAGATCAAGGCGATCAGCGCCGAGCTCGCCCAGCTTAAACAGACGAGCCAAACCGTTTCGGCAGCAGAGAAGGTGGTTGCTGCCCCTCCCGCCCAGACCCCAGCCGCATCGCGGCAACCCCTCGCAGCGAACCGCCTTCCGCGGCCGGCGATGTCAAGATCACCCCCTACGGGACGATCTATTTCAACGCATTCGGCAACACGGGCGGAGTTAATAACACAGACGTACCAATGTGGGCGACGGCATTGCCCAGCAGTTCAAGCTCCAGCGTCCGACAGACACGGTTGGGCTTGAAAGTCGACGGGATCAGGGCCGGAAATGCCCGCGTCGCGGCGGTTGTCGAAGCGGATTTTTTTGGCGGCGTTCCCGGTGTTGGGATCGGTGAAAACTTCGGCGTCGTACGTCTCAGGCTGGCAAATGTAAGGCTTAATTGGGAAAGAACGTCGCTGACCATCGGGCAGGACTGGATGGTATTTGCTCCGCAGAATCCCGTCTCGCTTGCCGCCGCCGCGATCCCGCAGCTTGCGGCCGCGGGCAACAACTGGGCGCGCCTTCCCCAGGTCAAGGTCGAGCACCGGTTCAACCCTAATATCGCTCTTCAGGCGGCGGTGCTTGCTCCGCAGACGGGTGATTCATCGCCCTCGCCGGCGTTTCTTATTCAGCCGAACAGCGGTGCCGTATCCAACGTGCCCTTCCTCCAGAGCCGGATCGTGTTTTCAGGCAAGAATTGGCTCGGATCAGGAAAACCGGGCATGATCGGGATCTCCGGGCATTTCGGCCGTTCCCGCATCTTTCAGGGAACGCCGAGCATAGGCCGGACGATCGATTCGACGGGGATAGCCGCGGATTGGAATTTTCCGTTGGCGAAACGGGTCACCCTCAGCGGAGAAGTGTTCTTTGGCCAGAACCTGGGCGGCTTTCAGGCAGGGGTCTTCCAGGGGTACAATCCGGATCCGTTGGTGCTGAACGGTTCGAACCGTGAACCTCAGGGAGCCAGCGCCATAGGCACGCGCGGCGGTTGGGTTCAGGCCGGATTCACTCCGAATGTCCTGAAAGACAGGCTCACGGTCTATGCCTCATTCGGCATCGACGACCCAAGCGACGAAGATCTTCTAAGTGTCGTCCCTCGCGATTGGCGAACACAAAATACGGCATTCGCGTTCGACGCGATCTATAGAGTAACCCCGCAGTTCTCTGTCGGCGCCGAAGTGCGTTCGTTCCGTACGACGTATTTCTTGTCCGGCACGCGTCGAGCAACCCATTTCAACCTGGCCGCCGCCTACTCGTTTTGACCACGAGCCGGTAGACGGACCCGCAAAAAACAGGCAACCGGGACCGGCGTTGATGCTTCAAAAGACCGTTTACTTAGCGACCGAGCCGCCGATCTTCATAGATCAAAGTGCCTTTGCTTCTAATTAGTACGGTGATCTGCTGTTCGACATGTGATCTGATATACTGCCACGAAAAACGTTGGTGTCAAAAAAGGAAGGAAAATAAATATGCGCAAGATCCTCACTGTTTTTGTTGCGCTACTCGTAAGCGCGACCTACGTCTCGGCCCAGGCCGAACCCACTTCTCCAAAACAGTTTCCCGGAATAGACATTGAGAATTTCGGTCAGATGGACACGCGGTTTTTCCGCGGGTCACAGCCGACCCAGGAAGATTACCGTGATCTCAAAGAGTTCGGCATTAATACGGTCATCGATCTGCGAAAGGATTCCGAAGAATATTCGAAACCGACCGTCGAGTCTCTAGGCATGAAGTACATTAACATTCCCATGACTGGTTGGACCACACGGGACGAAAGCGTAGCCGAGTTCATGGCGGCTATCGAGGATCCTGCAAACGGCAACGTTTACGTCCACTGTGCAGCCGGGAAGCATCGAACCGGATTGGTGGGCGCGGTCTATCGTCTGGAAAACTACGGTTGGGACTACGATACGGCGTTCAAGGAAATGAAGAACTATAAGTACTTCTCCGGCTTGTTCCACCGAAAGATCAAGAGCTACGTCAAGAAATACTACGACCGTTTCGGCGAGGAAAAGCAGGCGGCCTTTCGGGCGGCCCAGGCCGCGAAGGCCGCGGCTGCTGCAGGCGCGCAGGCATCTGGCGCCGCGATTGTAAACTGACCTGTCTCTTTTTCAAACAAACGAGGCGGCGGGATCCCGCCGCCTTTTCTATTGATAAACGTCCGTTGCACTTTTGGTCTTTGACCACTGAATGCCTTCAATGTTCCGGTCGGCCGCAAGTATCCTGTCGCTGAGAACATCGGTGCTGAGATTTAGCCGGAGGTTCAGATAGTACTGAATGTGCCCGATCGGCTCCTCGGCGTCGGGCGGGTCCAACTGCCGGACCTCAGCGTCCAACCCGTTCCGCTTAAATATCTTCTTAAGGATCTCCTGCGTCAGGTCGGTGTTGCGTGTCTTTACCGAAAGCTCCATCGACCTGAATGCCTGTTCCTGTTCGTTGTATTCAAGGATGAACAGAAGCGGCAGCGAGAAAGCGCACAAGGCGACACCTAGGTCCCAGCGTCCTACGCCTGAAGCCAGGCCGAACGTCAAGCTTATCAAAAGCACAGTGACCTCTTTCGGGTCGCGAATATTGGTCCTGAATCGGACGATCGACGCCGCGGCAAAGATCGCGAAGGCCCTTGCGGCGTTATCTCCCACGACCATCATCAAGGCGGCCGCGACAGCGGCAAGCAATATCTGTGTTTGGGCGACGTATAGATTCCGCTGAAAAAGAGGGAAGTTCTTTCGGGGCCGAAACGCAAGCACCGTTGCAAGGATCACAGCCAGAAGAAGATGGAGGATGATCCGGACGATGGTCTCCAATGGCGACCCCGTTCGTGCGGCCGGGCCTCCATTGCGGACTCCGACCACCTCCCAGAATGTGGTGGTCGACTCCGGTTCCGCAGACGTCTGCGTTGCCTGGGGAGCGGTGTTGGCAATACCGGTCGCCGAGGATCCGTAGTACGTAGATAGAAACAACCCCAAGGCCGCGGCGGCCGCGATCGCGGCGATCAGGAATATTAAGAGATACGACCGCTTCATTCTAGTTACCGGCCAGGTTGTTGCCGGCCGCCGCATTTCTCAGCTCGGCTATCTTCCTCTTGACCGACTCCACATACATCGCGACCTCGGCATCCGAAAAATTTGCCGCCCTGAATGCGTCACCGATCTGCTTATCACTCAACTGGCTCATCAGTCCTGCGAGCCATCGAGCGTCCTCGACCGTAAACGCCTTGAAGATATCCCGGTTTTTTCCCTTGTATGCGAGTATCACATCGCCGTCGCTCTCAACGCGCCGGATGAGCTTCGTCTTTGCATAATGCTCCGGGCTTCCGGTCTTGCGCCCAAGCCTATAGATGATCGGCAGGTTATTATTGCCAAGTCGGCCGAATGTAGCCCCTAGGTCGCTTATGATGTAGTGGTTCTCATCACCAACATCAAGTACCTTGTTTTGCAGGTCAAGCACGTCCCAATTGGTCATAAAGACCATTAATATCTTCAACCCCTGAAGCTCCCGGGTCCCGACGAATGGGTTCTTCTTCCATTTCCATTCCTCAAGCCGCTCAACGTTATCGGGACGGGCCTCAAGCCGCACATTCCTGAACGTGCCTTTTCCGGGGATCGTTATCGACGGGACAAGGTAATTGACCTCGGTCTTATATCCTATTCCGTAAAGGAGCCTGACCGCGGCGGTTTCGGGCCTGGCTTCGCGGCCGAGTTTTGCGACCCAGACGTTTCCAGAACCGTCCTTGATCCGATATTTCTTATTGTGGCCGTCTTTTTCTTCTTTGACAAATTCGACCTTGCTTAGGTCCGGGCGCATTTCATCACCGCCCGGCCCGGCGAAAAGGTCCATCTCAGGGATGTTCACCCGCTCCCACATTACGTTCTTCTGGGCATGGGCCGCCGAGATCAAGGAAAGTACTAATATTGAAATTAAGACATATCTACTCATTGCTGTTTCCCCCGCTTGTTCGTACTAATTTCTGATCGGAAATTCGTGCATTGAGCTTCGCGATCGGAAATGAAGCTGCGCGTCCACGCGTTCCCCATTCTGTTCTGGCCTGACATACGATCCATCCTGCTGAAGCAGCCTTGCCTTGGCGTTATCCTGCAGATATATCGGAAGATACTTCTCGCTTAGATACGCCGCGATCCGGCGATCGGTGATCGGTGCGAGGACCTCGACGCGGCGATCAAGATTTCTGGGCATCCAGTCGGAACTGCCGATAAACACCTCCGGGTCGCCGCCGTTCTCAAAGTAGTAAACACGGCTGTGTTCAAGCAACCGGCCGACGATGCTGCGAACGCGAATATTCTCCGACATTCCCGAAACACCCGGCCGCAGCGTGCAGATGCCGCGCACGATCAGGTCGATCTCGACTCCCGCTTGCGAAGCTTCGTAAAGTTTGTTGACGATCTCGGTATCGGCGAGGCGGTTGATCTTAGCGATCATTCTGGCTCGTTTTCCGGCCCTCGCATTCTCGGTCTCCCGCTCAATGAGTGCCAACATCCGTTCCCGCAGATCGATCGGGGCTATCAGGACCTTTCGAACCTTTTTCGGCTCAGTGTAAACCGTCAAATAATTGAACAGGTCCGCTACATCGGCCCCGATCTCCTCGTCCGCGGTGAGGAGCCCAAGGTCAGTATAGATGGTCGAGGTCGCCGGATTGTAATTGCCCGTTGCAAGGTGGACATACCGCCTCAGCTTTTCGCCCTCCCTGCGGACGATCAGCGTCGTCTTAGCATGGGTCTTGAGCCCCAGAAGTCCGTACACGACGTGCACGCCGGCCTCTTCCAGACGCTTGCCCCATTCGATATTGTTCGCTTCATCAAATCTGGCCTTGATCTCGATCAGCGCCGTCACCTGCTTGCCGTTTTCGCTCGCCTTGATCAGGAGCGGGGCGATCGGCGAATCCTCGCCGATCCTGTAAAGACACATCTTGATCGCCAGGACGTCAGGATCGTCGGCCGCTTCGGCGATCATGTCCGTGACGGTACTGTAAGGCTGATACGGATGATGGAGAAGGATATCTTCCCGCCCTATCAGCTCGAAGATCGATCCGTCAGGGGAGAGCCGGTCAAACGGTTCCGGCCGAATCGAAGGTTCCTTCAGGTCGGGGCGGTTAAGATTTACGATGCTCCAGAGATCGCTGATCTTCATCAGGCCGTCAACGGAATAAACATCGTCTTGCTCGATCTTCAGACACTCCGTAAGGTGACGGACCATTTGCTCCGGCATCGACCGTGCAACCTCCAGCCGCACGACATCCCCAAAACGGCGTTCCTTCAGGTTCTCTTCCATCGTTTCGAGGATGTCCCGAGCTTCGGATTCGCGCAGGTCCAGATCGCCATCCCGCGTGATCCGAAAGATATGGCAGCGGTCCGGCGCCGCATCCGGAGCGATCTTAGCGATGTTTGCCGTCACGATCTCCTCGATCGGAACAAAGCGGGTTTCATCGCCGCCGCCAACCGGGACAAACCGGGGAAGGAACGAAGGGATCTCGATCCTGACAAAAAATTCGTCGCCGATCTTCGCGAAAGATCGGGCGACCCGCTTCGACAAGACGGGTTTTATATACAAGCCGATGCTGAGCGAGCTGCCCGAAATATATGGGAAAGGATGGGTGGGATCCACCGCCTGAGGGGTGATGACGGGCATGATATGCTCATCGAAATACATATCAAGCCGGGCGCGGTCCTCGGAGGCCAACCGTTTGTACGAATCCAATACGACGCCTTCCCTCGAGAGATCTGGTATAAGTGAGTCCGTCAGACACTTTGACTGCTTCGCCGTCATTTTAAGAACCCGACTTCGGATCTCAGTCAGAAGCTCCGGGCCGCTGAACCCGTCGGTCGAAACCTCGATCTTCGTGCCGAGTCTTTGCTTTAACGACGAGACCCGGATCATAAAGAATTCGTCCAGGTTTGAGCCGAAGATCGCAATGAACTTCAAGCGCTCGAGAAGCGGAAGCGATTCGTCCAGTCCTTCGTGCAAAACGCTCTTGAAGAACTCAAGAAGACTCAGGTCCCGGTTGATAAAATTCGAGAGCGGACGCTCGCCGACAGCCGTGAGTTTCGCCGCCGCACCGCTGCCGTAGTTGGATAAATTTTGTAATGCTGTTGCCATATCGATCTGGAGAGTCTCTGCAGTATTGATGCTCTCATATCACCGATGACTGCCAATTCATAAGCGACGCAATGACCGTGCCGCGACACGATTCGTTCGTTATCCCGTGTGGATACAATAATTAGAGCTCACAGACGATCTATAGGCGATGTATTGAATCAGGACACCAAGCGGATGAAAGAAACTACCAACGGCATCGGGTCGTTAGCAACGACAACCGCGATCTTACGGTTTCAACCCCAAGAAAATGCGGCGACCGAAGGATCCTCGTGTCCGTCGAAAGTCCTGGCTCTTGAGCGGCGAGCCCTACCTGACGTTGGTTTTCCTGAACTTGTTTGCGACGGTCGCCGTGCGGAATGCGCCTTAGACCCGACAATGGATTTCGGATCTTTCTCGCACGCTAACAGCCGCGGCCGGTTCTTCGGGCGTTGCCGAGCCATGCGTGAGGTGCGGTCGGCACAACCCCATCCTGATGTTCGGAATCCAACAAACCGATCTTGGAGCGTGGGCAAGATTTAATTAAGATGAAGCAAATGAGGACAGCGGTTAGCTGATCTGATCTTTCCCGGGGGCCGCCGAAAATTCGGAGATAAGACGAGTATGAAGCACATTCTTTCCAGCGTTGTCATAACATTGGCGATCTCTTCAGTTGCAATAGGCCAGTACAAAAAAGGCAGTGTCGAGGACCAATTGATCCAGTTGGACAAGGCGTGGACATTCGCTGAGTTGAAGGGTGATAAGAAAGCGGCCGCAGCATTGATCGCGGAGGATTATGTCGGCACGACGCAGCGAGGCGAGATCGAAAACAAGGCCCAATATCTTGCTTCGGTGGTGCCGAATGCCGATATGGTGAAGTCCGATGAATACAGGATCACCGTTTACGGCAACACGGCGATAATGACCCACCGGGCAACGGTTGAGGGCGTGAGAAACATACAGTTCCGAAGCACCCACGTCTGGATGAAGCGAAACGGAAAATGGCAGATCGTTGCTCACCACGGAAGCCGCATCGCGCCTCCCGATGAAGAAAGCCCCGATGAGGCGGAGACCAACAACTGAGCACCGCGACACACGAAGTGTTCCTCGTGTAACGCTTCATCCATAGCCCGCTTTCGCTACGAAGAGGCCGTTTTTAATTGATCAAGATTCGTGAGGTCAACGGATCGTCGCTGCGACTTTGAAAGGTCAACCCGATCGGCAGGCTCGGTAGCCATGTCGATCGCGGCTGCCGTGAATCGAATAGACGCATCACGTTTGACAAGAAGCCCTACAGAGCCCTCTCACAGCCGCGGCTTATGTCGACGGTTCCAATTCAACTTGGTTGTAGCAGGCCATTCGTATGTCTAAATCGCAATCGGACAGAGCACCCCTGCATTCAATTCATCGGCAGGCGACCTCGGCATGCCTGTCGATTTACTTTGAAGGCGGGCAGACTATCTATTTACCTCTAACTGCGAGATCTTGCCGATGATCGTCCTCGAACAATTTGGAGCGATCAGGAAAATCGGTCGATCGCACCAAGAAAGAGGCTGTTTGGCCCTCCCCGGATTACTGTAAGAAAGGCCCACGGCCTCCCATTGCGAACGCAAATGTCCGTCCGGTCGCATTGCGTGGATCGAAAATTTAGCCACCCGTCGGATTTGAAGCCGCGACCTAATGATGACTGATTTCCGTGACCAAATTACGGATCAATTGCCGCGGTGAAAGGAATACGGAATTCTTTTTTTGCCCCAGGGAATCTAAATAGCGAGGCTGCAGCCAGGTAACGAGATCTTTCGTAATGCTGATCGGAATCGAGACCTGGACGAGAAGAAAACATGTCATTAGTCGCAGTTCAATCGGCCGGTTCGCCGACTGTCTACGATCGACCGCAACGCCGCCGTAACGTTCACCGAAAACGATCGCGAATGGTGATCGAAGACGCTCGTTACAAGGTCCGGTTTGCCGAGAACGCGTCCGAGATCGTGTCCGCGTTGAGGCTGCGGCATGAAGTCTTCAAAAAGGAACTTAGCAATGGTTCGCAGTATAGCGGCACAGGTATTGAATTCGATTCGTATGACCTCGTATGCCAGCACCTGATCGTGATCGCGAAAGACACCGGCGAGACGATCGGCACCTACCGGCTGAATTCCGCGAAAGATGAGCATTCAGCTTCGGCGCTATACTCCGCGACCGAATTCACTATTGAAGACCTACCTACCGATGTTTTGCGAAACGGGATCGAGATCGGACGTGCATGTATCGCCAGGGAACATCGAAATACAAGGGTGCTGTTCTTACTTTGGAAAGCACTGCTGGAACATATCGAGCGCAAAGGAAAGCGTTATTATTTCGGCTGTTGCTCGATCTTTTCGCAGGACGTAGAGATCGGCCGATCTGCATTTCAGCAGTTGGGCCGCGACGGGGCTCTGCACGGTCGGTTCAATGTGCAGCCGCGGCGAAACGGCATCGATCCCGGTAGCGGGGCATCTGCAAAGACAAAGATCGAGCTTCCGCCCTTATTCAATATGTATCTTCGTCTCGGAGCAAAAGTTTGCGGCCCGCCGATGATAGACCAGGAATTCGGCACTATCGATTTTTTTGTTTTTTTCGATGTGCGGGACCTGAATGAGAAATATCGTCGAATGTTCAGCAAGTAACTTGAACACCAACTCACACAAAGACCCTCTCCTCAAATTCCCACTCCCCATTGCGATCAAATCTTAGAAAAGTCGAACAGCGTGTCCCATACCCGGGGGTCTTGATAAAGATCGGGGACAGCGCACGCTCCTGTTCAAGCGTAACCCCGGTCGACGGAAGCCGATCATCTTCTGCGACCGTTTGGTCCGCCAATAGCTCGAAGAACTTTTTTCGGTGCGGCGCCACTCCTGATCAGCTCCGCAAAGGATCTCTTACCGCGCTCGACCTTCGGCCAGGGCGTATCCAGCAGGTGGTTGCTGACGCCATAGATGCCAGGTGTCAATTGCCGTACACCCTGGCCTCGGTTGGATAGATAAAACAAAGCACTCTTCAAGCGGCTCAAGGAAGAGCCCGCGCCGGTCTTAGTACAAAATTGGCACCTCGATTCGCATTCAATGCGTAAGGTCCGTAAAGCCGTCGAGGTCGTGCTCAATGCCCGACTCCCAGAGAGCTATGACAGACGTATTTTTGCCGAAAAATGTGAATTGATAGTCGACTCTATGGTGGAGTATGCCTCCCTTGGTCGAAAATGGGCTTGATTATAAATTAGGATGGAATTTATGGCTGTGTTAAAGACTTTTTCCTTCAACCGATGGCTCGAAGGCGAAGACGATCCATACGAGCATCCGGATATGCTAAAAGCCATCAATAAACTTGAATCTTTATTCAAGGACATATCGGACGAACAGTTGAAAAAAGTCTCGGACTTGATGATTTCCATCAGGGAGATTCACAGGAATAACAAATTCGATGACCTGCTGAAGACCGAGAAGAAGTTTGAAAGTATGGCGACTTGCGGCTTCGAGGACAAGTCTTTTAGTCCGACTCTCAAGGAAGTGGTCGAACTTTCGATGACGTTCTCGGACGATGACCATGCAGACCTTATTCGCGTCGTTGCTCGCGAAAAATTTCAAAGAGCAGACGCGAAACGCCAGGCAGAGATTCTGGCAAAGTTTGACTAGATATTTCGGCAGATGTGATGCCTTTTTGCCTTCGAAGTTCGATGAAACGGTTGATTCACGGCCTCATGTCAACAGAAGCGAAATCTTACGTCTTCTGCTTTCTTATGTGAAAACACCACAAAAAGACACAAGTATATTTCAGGCATTCGCTGATATTTCCGTCCCACAAATTCCCCGTGAACAGAAATTTCCTAGGACATTAGGCATTGAAAACGCTATTTCTCGATCTGTATAAGGGCATAGGGGGGTGCTTTTTAGAAAGACATGCAGCGGTCGTGACATGCCGACAACAAAACTAATTTTCTGACACTCTCGCGGTTCTCGCTCGACGTTAGCAATCTCGCGACACTCCACTAATCAGGCCAAGTCTGTGTGCAAGAATGTGTGCAAGTATTGCTTAGCCGCTTAAGTGTGCCTGGAAGTTATTGATTTTAATGGAGCCACCCGTCGGATTTGAACCGACGACCTTTCGATTACGAATCGAATGCTCTACCAACTGAGCTAGGGTGGCTTGGGCCGTGAAGGCGGAATTGAAAAGAGCCTATCGGCGACGTCAGGGTCTAGGCCGAATTTCAAAATATAGCCGTCAGCTTGCTCGTGTGTCAAGCTCTAATTGGGCCTGAGGCGGTCGGATACAATGGAGCTAAGTGAGGCTCGGAGCCTCCGAGTACTTTTCGCCTGACTGATTGAAGTGACTCTGCTTCTGGAGCGGGTACAGAGCCCCTACCCCGGCAATGAACGCGGCGAATCCGCGACGCCAGTTCGGATCGGGAATGCTTTACGAAAACATCAGCAAGTTCGGTGACGGCCGATCTCCACGGCTGAAGAGTTGCGTAATACCCTTCAATACCCCAAGGTGATCAAATATCAGAGCACGCGCCAGCGATCAAACAGCAGAGCAATGCCATTAGATCGAAGAGTACCTTGAAATCAATCGCAGGACGGGGAACGCCTGTAGCACGATCACGACAAAAGACGGGCGCCGATCATCGAAGCACAAATGCTAAGAAAATTAGGAAGCTCAAAAGAATGTCGGCCCGGGAATTCAGCGATCGCGCATCGCAGCCTGGACAGTCGTCCGAAGGCGTCGAGGAATGGGCGAGCCCGGGTTAGCCTTCGCGAGCGAATCGAACTCGTTCAACGCCTCGACGAGCAATCCGATCTCGGCGTAGGTTATGCCCAAAGCAAGCGAGTGTCCCGGAAACTGCCGCCGCACAGTCTGTATCTTGCTCAACTCATCCTGCGAAATGACCTTGAATTTTGCGTCTGGAGCCGGTCGCTGCGGTGCCTTGATCTGACGCCCGTCCAGTGTGGCGGTCACTTGCCAAACATAGGTCTCTCCGCGACGGAGGGTTGTCGTCCAACGGGTGTTTTCCAACTGGCCGCTCGACACAACCCTGCCGAAGTTGGAATCGAACACCTCGACTTGATAGCCTTCGGCCCCGGGCAGGGGCTCCCAGGAAAACTTAGGCGTTCGTGTCATTAGAACTACGCCGGTTGGGCCCTTCAGTCGAAGCGTTCCGGCCCTGTCAGGTTTGTCCTCTCCCATCAAGGTCCCGGTTGCGGAACGCAGTTCGTTAACGCCGCCGCCGATTCGCACGGAGCCGTTCCGGAGCGCATCCATGACCGAACGGTTCAGGTCCGCGGGTAGGTTTTCGTAACCCTTCACTTTTCCGTCAGCCGTAAGGCCGATAGTTCGATCACCCTCGACCAAAGATACTCTTAGCCCGGTGTCGGCTCTAACGTTGGACGGTTCATTTGCGACGGCATCGTTTTCTTCGACGGTTGGTCCGGGCGGCTCTGTCGCGGACCCATCCACCAACTCCGGTATTTCCGTTTCGACATACGGAACGTCGGCTGCGATCTCGTCCCGGTTGAGTATGCCGCCCGCCAACCACACAACGATCGATCCTGCGAAAAGAATTGAAACGACAGCGGCCGAAGCCGCAAAAAGTGGCCGCGTTCGCAGAAAAGACCAAACACCGGCAAGCCATTGGCCTACTTTCGGCGAAAGTGCGATGTTTGGTTCTTCTTTGACCAAGACAGCCAGAGACCTGAACTGGCCGATCTCGGCGCGGCACTGATCACAGGAGGAAGTATGGATCTCGACGGCCTTTTTCGCATCAGGGCTCAGGCGTTCATTTGTATACCCCTCCAACTGCTCATAGGTAAGATGGGGATCGGATCCGGAACCCGCGATCGCGGAACGAAGATCCGCGGCATTTTGATAGAACATTGGATCCTCACGCGAGAGCTTCGCACAGGCCTCGCAGTCAGCTAGATGGCCGCTGACGTCCAGCAATTGTCCGGAGGGGAGTTTCCCGTCTCGGAGGAGCTCAATAGTTTCGCTGGTCAGATGGCCTGTCATAAATTAGGACGAAAAGTGCGATCGATTATTACATGCTTAAACGGATCGTCTTTGCGAGCCGTGTCCGTGCCGAGTACCTTAGGTTGATCACCTGCTGACGCGTAATGCCGAGATAATCCGCGATCTTCAGATCGTCCCAAGGCAGCGAATTCCATACAGCCGCAAATTCTTCTCGTTCGATACTTAAGGCGTCAGCGATCGCTCCGATGGACGCGACGCCCGAGAGCGGAAGAAGATTGATGATTCCCTCTGCCCCACCGGAACGCAAGTTAAGCAGTAAAGTCCGGCGTTGGTCCAGACTTAGCAGTCCGATCGCTTTCCAAAGTTCTCTAATACATTCGGTAGTCTCAAGTGCGCGATCGTGCGGTGGCTTCGTGTCGGCGACCAGGCCTTCAAGATCGAATCGGCCAGGTTCGGGGCCGCATTGAAGTTCAGTGTGCTCAGATATGCCGAAATGGCGCATTAGGTGTTCGACCAGATCGGCGAAACGCACTGGGCCCGAAGCCCGGGTGAGGACCGACTCGACCGCGGCCAGGTAGGCTCTCATATCATCCGACGCGGCCGTACTTCTGATTTCGTTTTTGGCGACCTCGACCCTGGTGGGCCCGGTCCCTGAATTCTGCCACTTTTCCAATCCGCAGAGCATCTCCCCCCCGGCATCTTTCCACATCGAGTAACCCTTCTTATGAGTAAGAACGTATCTAAGGCGATTTCGCTGCTGGGTACGGATAGGGAATTTTGCCCGCAGGTATTGATAACAGGCATTTGACGTGACCGTGGCCGCATAGCTGTGAAGGTCGCGAATACGGCCGTTTTCGGCGGCGCCGTCCCTGCTAAGTTCCGTCAAAACGGCCACAGTGACGTCGCCGACGAGCTCCAGGGCATCAAGGTTTCGTGGATGCGTATCAACGGTATCAAGCGATGCATGGAGCTTGCGCCGCACGATCGGGGCGATCACCTTCCGGGTGATCTCGGCAAGGCTCTCGATCAGCGGATCAGCCTCTTCTTGGGTACGTATTAACGGCACAATTGCCATTCAGCCTTCCGTATCGGAATGATCGTACACTGTTCAATAAGATCGGTCAGGACGCATCGCCGACGATCACGAAACCGGCCCAGTATGACGGATGACGGTATTTCGGCATCTTCATCACTTTGAGCGAGGCACGCCGCAATGCTTCCGCCTTTGACACCTTTCTTTTTGCGAGGAGCTGTCTATGGAACTCAAGCATCAGTTCGGTCGTGCTCGATGATTCGACTTTCCACTGGGTCGCGACCGTGGTCGGGGCCCCGGCGATGAACGACGCCCACGTCATCCCGATGATGCCTTCGCCGTTCGCGATCCGCCCGCGGGCTGTGTCGCACGCGGACAGTATAATCATATCCGCTTTTAGATCGAGGTCCTTCAATTCCCACGCTTCGAGCAGGCCGTCTTCATTTGGGTTCTTTTCATTTTGAGCAAATACCAGATGCGAGTACATCGGCGAGACATTGTTCAAGATCCCGTGCGTGGCAAACTGGACGATCCGGTAATTCGGCGATTCCTTCTTGGCCGTCTCTTCGCGAGCCTCGGGCCCGACGAAGATCTTGCTGCGTTTCGGCCCGTACATCACGCCGAGTTCCTTGACGAGCCGCTCGGCTTCGGGAAGCGGCTCGAGTTTCTCGCTCATGAAGACCCGCTGGACCCGCTCTTTCGTCTCCTTGCCAACGATCGGATTCCCGAATGCCAGCAGTTCGGCGTCTGCCGAATGCTGTCTCGTTTTTGCCTTCTTCTGCATCTCCCTCAACGCGGTCAAGCTCGGCGCGTAGCTAACCGCCGCCTTTTCGATCAGATATTTCCCCTTCTCGTCAATCAACGCCTGAAAAGGCAAGTCCCACAACGGCCCATCCGGAACAATGATGATATTCGTCTTCCCGGCAAGCTGTGATTCCGCCGGCTTTAAGAGCAATTCATTTAACTCGCGGCTTTGCTTCTGAAAATCCAGATCACCAACAGCCAGGGTCGTCCGGTATTTCTCGATTTTCGTCGTCAGTTCTTTGAGTGTGACGCTGATCGGATAGACCTTTATCGTTGGTTTCCCTGCAGCATCTTTCCCGACGAGGAACCCAAAGGCCCTGTCTTTTGCAACGACGAGCTTCACAATTGCACTCTTAGTATCCCGCAACAACTCGCCGGACCCATTTCCATCGACTGGCTTCATTTCCCCGCGTTTCACTCTCAGCTCGGGGTGTGCCGCAAGTATTTGTAACTGAAGACCCTCAAATTGAGTACGTTTCTTCCTGATAGCTGCTTGCAAAGACTTGACTGCATCGGCATCAACATTACCCTGACGATTTGCAACCGATATTTGGCGATTCAGCGAAACAATTTCATCTCTAAGCCTTCGTTCTTCTGACCGTTCCTCTGCCGTCATCGATCCGGTAATATCATGTTTGCCATTGATCAAGATATCGAGAAGCACCAATAATTGTAACCTTTCGCTGATCGCAAGAGCTTCATCGACTCGATTACGCTCGATCAGCAAATCGGTCAATGCAGTGTAATGTTCGTCAGGTCCCTCGTCTAAAGGAAGAACAACATTTTCATTGCCCGCTAAACTTGAGCGACGCTTTTCCGCGATGTTTATCGCTTCTCTTAAGTACGACTCGCTTTTATCCAATAGACCCATCGACCGGTATATCCGTCCCGCAAGAGAATATGCTGCAGAAGATCCGAGATCGTCATCCCTAAGTCGAGGAAGTGCTATGATCGCCTCGGCCGTAGTCAATGCTGGCGACAGATCACCAAGAAGAAATTGATCGTAGGCGACTCGCAGTTTATTGGGATTCGTAGGTAGTTTTGACTCCAATCGAATCTTCAAGGCTTTCGAATGAAACTCCAACGCCTCGCTGTATTTCTCCTGCAGTAGATAAACCTGGCCTATACTGTTCACGGCTGAGGCCATTCCCCCCTTGTTGCTCGCGCCCTCGAACCCCCTAAATGCAGCCTCGTAGTATTGCAGCGCTTGGGCGTAGTTTCCACTCCTGCGGAAAATATTCCCAAGGCTAATAAGGATTCCGAAGTCGGGATTCTTTAGGTCGTCACGAATCTTTTTAGCCCGGGTGAGGTGCTCGACGGCTTGTTCCTCATACCCTAAGGAAAAATATGCGTTCGCGATTCCATTCAGAAGAGCTGCCGCTCTGACCGACGGCGCAGTACTTGGCGCACTTTGACTTAATTCTTTGAGCAGGCCCAATGCCCTAGTTTGAATCTCAATTTGCCGAAAATGATCGCCGAGTCGGCCGTAGCTGTTCGAGATATTGATCAGCGGAGATAACATCGCATCTCTATCGCCGACCGATTCAACCCAGGACAGCCGTTTCTCTGCTGCCCTGATCGCAGCAGTATAATTGCCCAGGTTGTTGTAAATAACGCTAAGGTTGAGTGAAATACTAGACTCAAGTGCGGGGTCGTTGACAGGAGGGAATTGGCTCAACGCCTGTTTCAAGATGTGCTCCGCTCCAACTAAGTCACCCATAAACGTCTTTCCGGCTCCGATATTGGAGAGGAATTTTGTGTAGATCAGCCGATCGTCGGATCGTTGTGCGATCGGAAGAACAAACTCCAATATTTCATTCGATAGCGGGACGTTGTTCTCATCAATTCGTGTACGTCGAACCGTTTCATGTATTGCAAGCAGGAACGCGTGCATATCAATATCGGAGTTCGCTTCGATCAAAAGGCTTCTCTCATTATCCGTTTTCAACCTCGCCAGGGCGTTGGCGAGGTTGGTTTCAACTGATTCATGCCGAATGATCTTCCATGACGCAGCCTGACGCGTAAGTGTAAAAAGTCGATTTTCCGAATCGAAAACAAGGCCTTGCTTATTGGAGGCGGCGTCCACAGAGTTCAGGCTTGCCCTAACGCGAACGACAGCACCGGTTTCCGACGGCAAGAATCTGATGAAGGAGACTGGGCCGACCGCGATCCGCCCCGAAGCCGCGAACAATTTTTCTGTCTCCTTTAATTGGGCCTTCGAGGCGGGTTGATCAACGTTCCAAAGGAGCTTGAGTCGTTCAATGTCCCTTTTTTCGTACGCCGCAAAAGCGGCTTCTACGATCGATCTGACACGCGCGACGTCGGCGTCCGACAAGGCTGCGACGGATGTCACGTCTGTTTGGGCCTGGCCGAATGCCAGGAATGCGGCACCCGCAATAATTAAGAAAATATTTGCGAGGCTTCGGAACTGGACGGGATCTGGCGTCACGTGGATTTGTTTCAAAAATAACCTCGAACGTATCAGCTAAGCCAAACGCAATCGACCAAAAAAACAAGACGTTTAAGGATGGAGTATATCCCTTTTCGACTGCTTGTAAAGAAAGTTTTTTCACGATAAGTCAATATGCCGTCCGTTTTCTCATCTTCAACTGGTGACACAAAGAAAACCGCACCGAACAGGAGTTTGAGAATGTACAGAACGTCCGGCATATTATTGACGCTTATCGCCATCACCGTAGTCACGTTGGCAAAAAACTCTTATTCGCAGACGTGTCCAGGCTCGCCCGGCTGTATCGATCCGACTTTCGGAATCGGCGGCACGGTCGTTACCAGTCCGCCTGCCGCATTGGTCACTAATAATGTCGCGCGAGACATGGTGATCCAAGCCGACGGCAAGATCGTCGTGCTTGTCGGAGCAAAAGACTTGGACAATACATTTAGCGGCGTCCTTGTACGGTTTACGGCGGATGGCAGCATCGACGCAGCTTTTGGCAACGGGGGATTTGCATATCTTGCTTGGGGCACTCCTAATTATTGCCTGCCGCAGAAATTGGCGATCCAAATGGTCAGCGGCGAACAGTATTTTGTCGTCGTTGGTGCGGGTGGCTGCGGTGTTGCTCCCGGCGTCCGGGTTGAGCGGTTCACACAATGGGGCCTACGCGACTCATCATTTGGCAACGGTGGGGTAACAACAATAAATGCTGTGTGGAATCCGCAAGATTATTCAATTGCCATTCAAAGCGATCAAAAGATCCTGCTTGCCGGAGGAGCGAATCCAATGGTTCGATTAAAAGCGAATGGCACGGCGGACACGTCATTTGGCCCCAATGGCATCTCTAAAACGAATTCCGGGATCAGGATCAAAGAACTTCAAGTGCTCTCGAACGGAAAGTTCGTCGCCGGCGGATATGCCTCGAACGGGGCGAATAATGACTTCGCAGCGGTCAGATTCAACTCAAACGGTTCGCTTGATAAAACGTTTGGCTCGCGTGGAAAAACATTGGTCGATTTTGGTGGTGGAAATGACATCGTTCTTGGTATCGCCGTTGACGCTTCGGGAAAGATGCTTCTCGCCGGACACGCCGCCTATCCAAACTCCACGCCCGCCGGAGCCGGGTTCGATGCTGCAATGATCCGACTAAAGTCAGACGGTAAGATCGATACGACATTCGGAACTGGCGGCAGGGTACTTCGCTTGAACAACGACGAATCAACGGACTATTTTTCATCTGTGTCCGTTCAGTCAAACGGCAAGATCGTGTTGGCCGGCCAACGTTCGCTGCCAATTGATCCTAACAACTCCGAGATTCTCACCGCTCGTTATAAATCGAACGGAACGCTTGACACGACCTTTCAGCTCAACGGATGGAACACTACCGATATTTATGGGTCGACCGATTCGGTAGCAAAGGGCCGCCTTCGGATCGATCCAAGCTGTAGTTGTGAAAAATTCGTGATAGCGGGTCATACGCTAACCGAGCCTTATACAGGATTGTATATGAATCCGCGATACCTTTTCGGCATTCGATTCATGCTCTAGGCCCGTCACTTCTGCTGTTCAAGGTCTGGTGGAAGCAACTTCAATACGGAGCAACAAAATGAATCGACTGTTTTTGACAACTATTTTGAAGATGGTTCTGCTATCTGCCGGGATATTCGGCCTGTTTGTTGAACCCGACTTTGATCCGATGGCGGCGGGCAACCCTCGTTTCACTTCCAAAGCGGCAGCAACCGAAGTGTGCGGTTCTCTTAACTTCACCGAAACGGCGTTTGCCGCAGGAAGCGATATTCAATATGTTTCGACCGGCGATTTCAATCTTGATGGTAAACCCGATCTGGTAACTGCCAACCGAATGCCGAGCAATATTTCGATCTTGCTCGGCGACGGCAATGGAAGTTTTGGCATTCCCTCGAACTTTACGGGCGGTACACGCCCAGTTGCTGTAGCTGTAGGTGACTTCAACCTGGATGGTAAACCCGACGTCGCGACCGCTAACTCTATATCCGGAGATATTTCGGTGCTTCTTGGTGATGGTGGCGGAGGATTTGGGCCCGCAACGAATTTCACCGCGGGTAGCTCTCCAAATTCAGTGGCGGTGAGTGATTTCAACCTTGACGGCAAACCCGACCTAACGGTGAGTGCCAATTCCGGCAGTCTTCGGGTATTGCTCGGCGACGGTATGGGACAATTCGGCACGGTTTATACAGTCGGCGCCGGCGGCAAACCTAAGACAGGTGATTTCAACTTAGATGGCAAACCTGATCTCGTGGGTACGAAGACCGGGAATAATGTCACCATATTGTTGGGCGATGGCGCAGGAGGATTCGGGGGTTTTGCCGATTTCCCCGTCGGAGCCGCCCCGCAAGAAGTAGCGATCAGTGACCTGGATCATGACGGCAACCCGGACCTCGCGGTGGCTAACTTCACATCCGGCGATATTTCGGTGCTTCTGGGTAACGGTGCCGGAGGATTTGGAACTGCAACACATTTCAGTGCCGGCGGTTTTTATAGATCAGTGGCAGTGGGTGACTTCAATCTTGACGATAAACCTGACGTTGCTGCCGGCGGCGGAGCACACATATTGCTAGGTGATGGTAAAGGCGGTCTTGGAGTCGCGATTCCATTTGGCACCGGAGGGCTTTCTGCCATAGTGGGCGATTTCAACATTGATGGCCGGATGGACGTGGCTGCGGTTAATGGCGGCACAAACATATTTGTCATGCTAAATACTTGCGTCGCTGCTGGGACACCAACCCCCACGCCGACGCCTACGTCTGGAAACGAAACCCTGTTTGATTACGACGGCGATGGGCGGAGCGATCTTTCGGTGAGGCGGCCAGGGAATAACGTGTGGTACTTGCAGCGGGGGACGGCCGGGTATACCGCTCAGGAGTTTGGGGTGGCTGGCGACCGGATGGTGCCCGCGGATTATGACGGCGACGGGAAGACCGATGTAGCCGTGTTCAGGCCTTCAAACGGAACTTGGTATGTCTTCATGTCACAGTCGCAAACGTTCCAGACTTTTGGATGGGGCGTAGACGGCGATGTGCCCGTTCCGTCCGACCGCGATAATGACGGCAAGGCAGATCTCGTCATCTACCGCGAGTCAAATAATACGTGGTACACACGGTTTGCGAACGCCACCTTCCATACTTTCCAGTTCGGCGTCGCTGGCGACAAGCCAATGCAGGGTGATTTTGATGGGGACGGGATCGGCGATGTGGCCTTGTTCCGGCCGTCAAACAACAATTGGTACCTGCTGAAATCTTCGCTCGGGTACTTTGTCCAGACATGGGGCCAGGCGGGCGATATTCCGCTGACCGGCGACTTCGATGGTGATGGAGCGACCGATCAGGCTGTGTTCAGGCCTTCGACGGGTCAATGGTTTCTCTCACGCACGACCCTGGGTTTTAACTCCCAAACCTGGGGCCAGAACGGCGATATCCCGGTAGCGGCCGATTACGACGGTGACGGCCGCACCGACGTCGCCGTATTCCGTCCATCAAACGGGACGTGGTACATCGTCAACTCGACGGCCGGGATCCTCGTTCTCCCGTTCGGCCTGGACGGTGACATCCCAACGCAGAGTTCTTATATCTATTAGTGAAGTGTGCCCTCAATCCGAAGGAACAGTTGCCGGGCCGCTTTCCAACTCTCGCCTCCGGCTCGCCCGCGTCTTTGTGATCTGCTCCCCACTTCCGGTCGTCCCCATGTCCGGTCCCTGGTCCTATCACGCCAATATTAGATCTCTTACGATCGCCGCTGGTTCAACCCGGCCGAATCTGCCGCACCGATGCTCGGATCGGGAACGGTTCGGCCGGTTGCTTCTGAACGCTCAGGGGATTATTATCCATTTACTCAAAACGCAACGAGCGTTTTATTTTCTGATGTCCGCAGAATTTACCGAGAGACTGAAGATCGCATTCGATCATGCAAAGATGGCGGATATTGCCCGCCGGCTCGACCTGCCTCACGCGACGATCCGTAATTATTTTCGCGGCCGGATGCCCGCCCCCGAGGTTCTGATCAAGATAGCGAATGAAACACATGTATCGCTCAACTGGCTTCTCACCGGTTCCGGTGAGATGTTTGCTCCCGAAGCTCGCCGCCAGCCGCTCGACGAGATCCTTGAGGACCGCGTAACCGAGATAGTCCGGCGCGTCCTGGCAGAACGGCAAATAGACCACGCCGAGGACCTCGGTTCGATCGACGCCCCCCCGAAATTCGATGTCGAATCGGCCGTGCTCCGATATGACGATCCCGAAAAGGTAATGAGCGAGTGGTTCCTTCATGAAGGCCGCGAGTATCCAGCCGATTTCGGTGTAGTCTTTTTCAGGGGATGGGGCAGCTTCACCTTCCAGGAAAGGCTGGACGCGGTGCGAGACGCAAAAAAGGTTCTGGACCGCACGCTGAGGGCGATGGAACCGAAGTAGGCGCGGGCCCCGAAACCGGCCAGTATCTTGGTGACCAAAAGCGACATTGACCTGTGTTGCATCTGTGCTATTCTGTAACAGAAACGCAACAGCCGCGTCTCCCAACCAATGAACCTGCTGGTAAAACGGATCGAAAAGCTGCATAGCCGCTGGAATGTCTCGGCGCTTACCGCGGAAGATCTGTACAAGTTGTGCTCGGACCATGATATTGAAGTGCTCGAGGTACCGCTTCGCATTGACGGCTTCTACTATTCGGTTATGGGCAGGCATTTCATCGCGGTGAATTCCTCGCTCGAGCCGCGGCGAAAATTATTCGTCCTTTTTCATGAATTTGCCCATTTCATGTTCCACGCACCGACCGGTTCGCCGTCGGCCCGGTTTCACGGGATCGGCCGCAGGTGCCGAAAGGAACGCGAGGCGGACATGTTCGCCCTCTGCGCGCTGATCCCCAAACCAATGCTCGAATCTCGCTCGGCCGCCGATCTGATCGACGGAGAAGGATTCCCTGAGTCGATGGTGTTGGATCGATCGGAGCTTTTCAAAACGCACGGCATCTGAAGCGGAGGTCTGGAGATACCGGGATGCGTCTTGACATAATTGTCTGGAATTCTGTTTGCAAAACCGAATATAATGACAGATCGTTTCTCTGGGCTTCTCCAAAGAGAAGTTCGCCTGACGTCAACCATTGCAAAATTCGATCGGTCCGGAGGCCCCATCTGTGGGAACTTTACGCTTAATTCTCCTTTTCCTCTCTGCTGCGATTATTTTTGCGGCCTTAGGTTGGTGGTTCATTTCGGCGGATATCCGCCTCGGGAAGATCTTTGACGAGACGGAGCCGGACATGCCGCCGGTCAAGTCGCTGATCGATAAAGCGGAATATTTCCGCCTAAGGAACGAGCAGATCGCGATGTGGCGCGGACTAGACACCGCTGAGCAGGGCTCTCGCTCAAGTGCGATCCGCGACATGGAACGCGGCGAACGCGAGCGGGACCGAAAACGAGCGGAGCGTAACGAAAGGCCGACGGCGGTCGACCGCTGGCATTTCCTGGGGCCGGCCCCGATACCGGTAAATGCGTCGACGTCATACAGCGGACGCACCGTTGCCCTCGCGGTCCACCCGACGAATCCCGACATCGTTTACGCGGGTGCGGCCCAGGGCGGTGTTTACCGCTCGCTGAACGGGGGTGCAAGCTGGACGCCGCTTCTGGACGATGCCTTGACACTTTCGATCGGGTCGATCGCGATCGCTCCATCGGATCCATCCACGATATTCGTCGGGACCGGCGAAACATCGTTCTCTGCCGACAGTTTTTTCGGGGTCGGCATTTATCGAATAACGAATGCGGATACCAACCCGGTTATTGCGGGTCCGTTAAATAAGAATGCGATCGGTGCCGATGTTTTTACCGGAAGGGGCATTAGCGAAATCCTCGTTCATCCGACGGACCCGAATCGCCTGATCGTGACAACCGCCCGGGGGATTGCCGGGATAGGGGGAAACACCACCGGGGCCACTCTGCCGAATGCCGGGGTCTTCAGGACGACGAATGCGATGGCGGCGGATCCCGTATTTGAAAAACTTGCGATCCAGGGAACGCTTTCGGCAGATCGGTCGATCGCCGATGCGGCAGCAGATCCAACAGATCCTAACCGCGTCGTCATTTCCGTTATTGGAAGCGGCAGCGACGGCGGGATCTACCTGACCACGAACGCATATGATCCGGTGCCGTCATTCAACCGCTCGCTTGCGACCAATGACGGCAATTCCCAAGGGAGGACGGAGTTTGCTGTTCACCGTGAAAAGGACGAATTGACCATTTTTGCCGCGTCGGGGGGAGCCGGCGGCACATTGTATCGTTCGAGCGATGGCGGGAGTTCGTTCGTCCCGTCGAGTGGAGGCAGCGGATTCTGCAACCCGCAGTGTTTTTACGATATCGCGATCGCCATTGATCCGAATGACCGCGACAAGGTGTATCTTGGCGGATCTCCGGCCCTTGTTTTCGGACGTTCATTAAACGGCGGGACGAGCTTCATCAACAATTCTTCGAATCTCCACGTCGACACGCATGCGTTTGCGGTCGCTCCCTCAAACCCAGACCGGGTCTACTTTGCCAGCGATGGGGGCGTATGGAGGACGGATAACATCAATGCCGATCCGATCAATTGGATATCGCTGAATAACAGCTCCTACAGCGCGACCCAGTTCCAGGGGATCTCGCTACACCCGGTTGACCGCAACTATACACTTGGCGGGACGCAGGACAACGGCACCCAATTCCTTGCCCCGGACGGCGTGACATGGGTCCGTTCGGACGGCGGCGACGGCGGGTTTTCGGTGATCGACCAGAATTCGGAGACACCGAACGATGTGGTCGCGTACCATACCTATTTCAGCCAAACAAATACGCAGGTCGGGTACATGAGGGCGACCACGACGGAATCGAACGGAGATCCGCGTTGGACCTCTTTCCGCGGCTGCATCAATGGAAACTCCAATAACGGCATCAACTGCAGCGACAACGTTCTTTTCTATGCCCCCCTGGTGCATGGCCCGGGCGATCCGTCGACGGTCTATTACGGAACGACCCGGCTTTACCGATCGGCCGATACAGGGACGACGGTGACCGACGTAAGCGGCGTGCTGCCCGCGAGGATAAGTGCTATTGCGATCTCGGCGCAGGACGATAACGTGAGGCTGGTCGGTACGACGGCCGGCACGATCTGGCTTTCAACCGCTCCCGGTTCGACGACGATGACGAACATAACGGGGCCGATACCGTCGCGATATGTGGGCCGCGTCGCGATCGATCCGACAAATGCAAATGTTGCGTATGTCGGGCTTAACGGATTCGGGCTCGCCCCGGGCCAGCATGTTTGGAAAACGACCAACCTGCTCTCGGGGGCTCCGGTCTGGACCGTCGCGGGCATCGGCATTCCGGACGTTCCCGTGAATACTTTGGCGATCGATCCGGCCAACACCAACGTTCTTTTTGCCGGGACGGATATCGGAGTATTCCGGTCGGCCGACGGAGGTTTAAGCTGGGAGCCCTTCAGCGATGGCTTGCCTAGGGTCGCCGTGTTTGGGATGGAGTTTCATAAGACGCAGCGGTTGCTGCGTATTTCAACCCATGGCCGCGGGATCTTCGAATACGATTTCGCGGCCGAACCGACGCCTTTCGATTATGACGGTGACCGCAAGGCAGACCTGTCTGTCGTGAGGCCGTCGAATAATGTCTGGTATTTGCTGCGGGGCACCGCCGGCTACACGGCAATG
This sequence comes from Chloracidobacterium sp., assembly GCA_016716365.1. Lineage (GTDB taxonomy): Bacteria > Acidobacteriota > Blastocatellia > Pyrinomonadales > Pyrinomonadaceae > OLB17. The sequence goes on from JADJWM010000018.1 coordinate 43,905, forward strand.
CAGTTCGGCGAGACAGGCGATCGAATGGTCCCGGCGGATTATGATGGTGATGGGAAGACTGATGTCGCTGTGTTTCGGCCATCGACGGGAACATGGTTCGTTTTTATGTCGGAGTCGCAGACATTCCAGAGTTTCGGGTGGGGGCAGAATGGAGATATGCCCGTGCCGACCGATCGCGACAATGATGGCAAAGCGGATCTTGTCATCTATCGGGAATCAAATAATACGTGGTACACCCGCTTCGCGAATGCGACGTTTAATCAGTTCCAATTTGGCGTGGCCGGCGACAAGCCGATGCTCGGCGACTTTGACGGGGATGGCATCGGCGATGTTGCGCTGTTCCGGCCGTCTAACAATAATTGGTACCTACTCAAATCCTCGCTCGGGTACTTTGTCCAAACCTGGGGCCAGCCGGGCGATATTCCTTTGACAGGGGATTTCGACGGTGACGGAGCGACCGATCAGGCCGTCTTCAGGCCTTCGACCGGCCAATGGTATCTTTCGCAGACGACGGCAGGGTTCTCGTCACAGACCTGGGGACTGGCGACCGATATCCCCGTCGCCGCGGATTATGACGGGGACGGCCGCACTGACGTCGCGGTATTCCGTCCGTCAAACGGAACCTGGTACATCGTAAATTCGTCAACGGGCATCCTCGTCCTGCCGTTCGGCGAGGACGGGGATATCCCGACCCAGGCGGCGTTTATTAATTGAATCTCGTTCTTGCTCATCCCAGTCGCTCGCATTGAGGCCCGGCCTCAATGCGAGCGCTCTTAGCTCGCGGTGGCAAGCCCGGCATGGGCGGGCCGGAAGTTCCCGCCGTACCCGTCCGCTCACGCAGACGGTACTGACAGGGAACCAGGTTCCAAATTTCAGATTCCTGATTCCAAATTCCGAAGAACCCGGTCGCTACCGCTCCCGGTACTGACCTCTTGTCACTCGTCACTCGTCACTACGCTACGGTCGCTACCGCTCCCGGTACTGACAGGAGGGGAACCGGCGTTAGAGTTTCCGGTGCATGATGTATGCGTCGGTCGGGCCGAGTTGGAGGTGGCGGAAGGCGTCGGGGATGGTCCCGATGATCTCCATTCCGATGCTTTGCCAGAGGCAAACGGCGGCGGTGTTCGACGCGACGACGAAGTTGAACTGCATCGCGGTAAAGCCCAGCCGGCGGGCCTCGTCCAGCGAGTGTTCGGCCATCAGCCTGCCGATCCCGCGGCCCTGAGCGGCCGGCGAGACCATGTATGCCGCATTGCAGACGTGATCGCCGAGGCCGGGCTGGTTCGGCTTGAGCCAATACGTCCCAAGGATCGCACCACCATCCTCGGCGACATGGACGTGTTTCTCCGGCGAGAACCAATAATCGAGCATCTCTTGTTCGGACGAGCCAGGCTCGAAAACGTAAGTGTCGCCGCCGGCCAGCACGGGCTCGATGATCTGCCAAACGCCGGGCCGGTCAGCGTCGACGGCCTTTCTGATCGTCACCATAGAAATTCAAGCTGACCAACGGATCCGACGGATCGTCGTCGGGAATCATGTCTCTGGAACAAAGAGATCCAAAGAATCGAACTTCTTAGGGGCTCGTTATGAGCCCCTAAGAAGTTCAGGAACGCGCGAGTCTATTTCAGGTACTTATCAAACCATTCCAGATTGCTCTGCATTGCCGCGATCTGCATTTTCGGCTCCTGGGGGCCGTGCGGCTGCCGCGGGAGGACGATCATCCGGGTCGGAACGTTCTGTCGGCGAAGAGCGCTGTAAAGCTGATAGCCCTGTTCGATCGGCACGCGAAGGTCGGCCTCGCCGTGCTGGACAAGCGTCGGCGTCGATACACCCTTGATGTTGAACATAGCCGAATGTTTCGAGTAGATCTGCGGGTTATCCCAGAACTCCGCCTCGAAATAATCCGGCAGGAACGACGGGATATCGGCCGTTCCGTTGAAGCTCATCATGTTTGTCACGGGGGCTCCGGCAGAAGCGGCCTTGAAACGCTTTGTTTTGGTAATGATCATCGACGTCATATAGCCGCCGTAGCTCCAGCCCATCACCCCTAGCCGGTTCGGGTCGGCCACGCCCATAGAGATGACGTGATCGACGCCGGTCATAAGGTCGTCAAAATCGCCAAACCCCCAGTCCTTTATGTTCGCTCGCCGAAATTCGGTGCCGTAGCCGCTGGAACCCCGCGGGTTCGGACGGAGGATCGCGTAGCCTTTCGACATAAAGGTCGCAAGCGGGTAAACGCCGCGGCCGCCGACATAGGAGCGCTGAAAAACGCCTGCCGGGCCGCCGTGGATGTTCAGTATCAGCGGCACCTTCTGTCCGGCCTGATAGCCGTTCGGATAATGCAGAAGGCCTTCGATCTCGCGGCCGTCGCGGCTCTTCCATTTAATAACCTCGGTCCGCCCGACCTGCATCTTGGCGTAGTCGGCGTTCGCATTTGAAACAGCCCGCGATTCCATCACGCCCTGGCGGCCGACGAAAACTTCGGGCGGCGAATCGGCCGTTTGCTTCACAAAGGCGTACCAACCATCCTTTCCGGCGAAGGGAGCGCTGATAACGGCGTCCTGGCTGTCCATCATCTGGATGGTTCCGGCATTGATATCCGCCCCATAAAGTGCGGTCCCGGTGCCGCGTGCCTCGGTAAATAGGATCCCGCGGCTGTCGGCGTTCCATGCGAGGATGTTCGGCTGGCCGTCGTGCGAAAGCGGCATCACTTTCGGCGTGCCGCCGCCGGCCGGGAAGACGTTGATGCGATAGCTTTGGGCCCAGCGAGTAGGCATCTCGGTCACGGTCATCGCTATCCACATACCGTCCGGCGAGTAGCGTGGATTCTGCTCGGAGGCAGCACTTGCCGCAAACGGTGTGACGGCGGCCGATGCAACGTTGACGACGCTCACATCGGAGCTCGGCCAAAGGTCTGCGAGCGGCCCGGTCACGTGGGCGAATGCGATCCGAGTTCCATCGGGCGACCAGTCGAATGAGGTCACGTGCCGATCCGCAGCGGTGAGCTTGCGGACCTCACGTTTTCCGTCGGCACCCTTTGCCAGCGGGGTCACGTAAAGCCTGGCGAGCTTGATGTTCTCGTTGACCCAGCGAAAGTCGTTCCGCCCGCGGTTGTTTTTTTCTTCGTCGTCGCTCATCGGATCGGTCATCGTGAAGGCGAACGAGCGGCCATCCGGCGACCATTCGAAGTTGCCGACCGAACCCTTGCCGTCGGTTATCTGCTCGGCTTCGCCCCCCGCCAAACGCATAACGTAGATCTGGTTTCGATTGTCCTTGCGGTTGGATGTAAAGGCGATCATCGACCCGTCGGGCGACCATTTCGGGTTTGCCGACGACTTTTCGCCGAAGGTCACCTGATAGTTGCTGCTGCCGTCGGTCGCGGCCAGCCAGATCTGCGTGACGAATTCGCTCTTGTCGGCGGCCATGACAGCTTCGTTTACTGTGTAGGCGACCCGCCGGCCGTCCGGCGATATCCGCGGGGTGCCGAGGGCCTTGATCTTGACCTGTGTCTCGGGCGTCCAGGCAGTCTGAGCCAGGGCCGTCTGAAGGCCCGTCGAGAGTGCGATCGATAGAAAAAAGAATTTGAGAAGGCGCATCTTTGATCCTCCTGATGGCCGTTAGGCGGGAGAGGGACGGCCGGTCCGCACGGGCGGTCAGGACCTTCCGCGCGAATCAGCCGGCTACCCGCCGCCGGTTTTCTGTAAGGTAAATTTCCACAACATTCTATTCTGTTTTTCGTCAAAAACATACTCGCCTGAGAGAACCTGCCAGAAACCGAGAAACTCCCATTTGCCCGGTGCGAGTTTGTTAAAAAGGGGAACCCCGACGCCTGTGCCCGCGGCATCGAGCAGCGCTCGATTCTGCGGATCGAGCTTCTGGTCGCCACGGCGGCCCGAGCCTGTGTAGAGGATGGTCTCGGCCGAACCGGCGTGACGGTCGGGGTAGCAGGGGTTGATCCGCCCAAAGTCCGTCAGGAGCGAGATGAGGCGCCCGTTTCGCTGATAGATCCCGTTTCGGATCCGATGCAGGCGGTTCACCTCATCCCAGCTGTAAATGCTGCCGGCGATGAAGTTTTCGGCAAATTTCTCCATTTGCAAGAAGATCGGGGCTGCGACCATCTATTTCCGAGTATTTGCGAAATTCGATCTTAATACAAAAAGAAAAGAGCGGCCGAAGCCGCTCCTTTTGGACTCGTCGATGGAGGACGATCTCAGTCTTCGGGTGGCCCGAAGCGGTACACGAGGAACCCGACCGCTCGTGCGGGCCGTCCGTCCAGCGACGGCCGGTTGAACTTCGACGCAAGTGCGGCCCGTTCGGCCTCGGCATGAAGAAGCTTGTTTCCGGTGCGAGCCCGTGCCGAGATCACGGAGCCGTCTGTGCCGATCAGAACTTCCACCTGCACCAGCCCGGAGGCCCCGGCCGCTTTCGCGGCACGTGTGTGGTAGGGCTTTTCCGCCGAGATGACCTCGAAATTAAGGAACAGATATTTGTCCCCGATGACCGGGCCGTTAAAAGGTTTTGAGACGGTGAGAACGGACACCGCCGGTTTCTTCGGCGCCGTCGCGGAGTCGCGTTTTGCGGGCGGCCGTTTCACAGTGGCCACTGCCCTTCTTTCGGCGACGGGCCCGCCTCCGGCCGCTTCCGTTGGCTCGTCGATCGCGGCGATCGCGCCGCCGTCAAGCTGCGAGAATGCCGGTGCGGCGAACATACCGATCACCGCAAGTAGGAGCGCAGGTATAAGTGCCGATCTGATCATGAACCAAAGACGTACACAGATCCCGTTTTTTGCGTCCTGCGGACCGCCCCGGCTGATCATAGGCCGCCGGCCGCAGGTGCCGGAGTATCGCCGAACTCGCCGTATTGGATAACGATGAACGCCTTGTTGCTGCTGTTGATCCGATACCACGTCCCATTGAACGGGCGATACACCGCGATATCCGAAACAGTGTCGCCGTCGTAATCGGTGGGCACCGGAATGTCGCCGGGCTCGCCGAACGTTCGCGTCGTGTAAGTGCTGGAACCGAGCATGTACCAGGTGCCGTTTGACGGCCTCCAAACGGCATGGTCGGCCTTGTGGTCCCCGTCGAAGTCGGCCGAGACGGGAATATCGCCCGCCGCTCCGAATTGAGTCACCCAGAACGAACCGGAGCTCACCAATTTATACCAGGTACCGTTGGAGGGCCTGAAAACGGCGAGGTCGTCGATCCCGTCACCGTCGAAATCGCCGGGGATCGGGATGTCGCCATTCACCCCGAAATTATGGATGCGGAATCCGCCCCCGCCGGTCAGAAGCCAGAACCATTGGCCCGTCGACGGACGGAAGACGGCAAGGTCGGCCTTGTCGTCGGCGTCGAAATGGGCCGGCACGGGGATGTCGCCCGGGACGCCGAAGCTGACGACGTCGTAGGTCGAAGCGGAACTCTTGATGCGATACCAGACTCCGGAGCGGAAGACCGCGGGATCGGTCTTTCCGTCGCCGTCATAGTCGGCCGCGACCGGCCGGTCGCCGGTTTGGCCAAACTGCTGTGTGTAAAAGCTGCCGGCGGAAAGATTCATATACCAGACCCCGTTTGTCGGCCTGAATACCGTCAGGTCGGCCCGCCTGTCGCCGTCAAAATCGAACTTCGGGCGAAATGCGGGAGGCGGGTTTGGAGTCGGTGTCGGGACCGGGGTCGGCGAAGGCGTTGGAACCGGTGTTGGCGTGGGCGTCGGGACCGGGGTCGGTGTAGGCGTCGGTACCGGAGTCGGTGTTGGCGTAGGCGTTGGGGTCGGAGTCGGTGTAGGGGTAGGCGTTGGGGTCGGAGTCGGAGTCGGAGTTGGAGTAGGGGTCGGTGTAGGCGTTGGCGTCGGGCCGCCGCCGCTGCTTCCGATCATGCAGCTCCCGTATTGGCCGACGAATGCGCCGATCTCGTTCCTCGAATATTGACAGAACGAAAGGACCGCGGCGCTTCCCAGGAAGGCGTTCATGATCGTGTTGCCGCAACCCTGGGCTACTTCGGCGTGCTCTGCCCCGAGGTTGTGGCCGAGTTCGTGGGCCGGGATAAGGAACTTGCCGGGGGCCCAGCTGACATAGCCGCTGACGCCGTATGCGAAATCCTGGAAATAACAAACCGAACCGACGAATGCGATGCCGGCCGAGACCACATAAGATTTGCCCGAGAAAAGATGGGCCGTGTCGCGGGGATAGGTCTGCCGCGGGAAACTTGAGTTCCAATGTGACATGAAGGCCATCAGGACATCGCTCGAATCCGATCCGCCATAGGGGTCGGACGATGACCAGGCGTGCTGATAGGTTATCGATATCTCGATATCGAGGTCGCTGACGTATGCCCCCTCGACCATGTTCAGGATGCTCGTGATGTTGCTGTTCGCCGCCTCGGCCCCGCCGAGCGTGTTAACGTATTGAAGGTCGGCATCGGTCGCGATCTCGAGGTTCCGGGCCGCCGCGGGCGAATCGACCGCCGAGCCGTCCGCGATCAGCGACTTGCCGTAATTCAGCTTCGAGGGCATGTCCGCCGCACAATAAAACTCGGTCCCGCCGATCACGTCTTCTTCACGGTAAACGACCAACTCATCGGGGCTACCGGCTTCCGAGAGATCGGAAGAGGGCTGGACGAAATATCGTTCGCCGCCAAGTTCGAAAAAACCCTCGATGCGCCCGCTCTCGATCGTCAAACGTACTTCCGAATCCGGTTCGCCGGCGATCAGCCCGCGGTAGGTCGTAATTTCGGGCCGGGCGATTCGTACCGTTCCGAATGCGGTCGTGTTCTCGGCAAAATAGCCCGGCGCGTACATATCGTTCAGCCAGAGCGTGAGTTCGATCTCGCGCCCGGCGGCGTTCAGCCGGATCGATTCGACCAGCCCGCCTCTGGCCGTGGTTTCCGGCCGGGCCAGTTCGAAGGCCTTCAGGCTCCGCTCGATATCGCGTTTAAGCTTTTGGTCCTGAGCCGCAGACGGTGTGGCCGAGAACAGCACACACAAAACGATCAAACCTAAAATGCAGGTGTTTTTCATGTCTATTCGTGTATTCCCTTGGAAAGGATAAAATGTGGCCTGTACGGGGGCGGATGCGGGCTAAGGCCACACCTTAAGTATAAAAAGTGCCATTATGCAATTTTATCCAGAAACATTGAGCTGCCGCCTGGGGTGCGGCCGAATTGTGCGGGCGAAAAGATGATATCAGATCTGATCGGAAAAGTCTGGCGCAGATTGCCGCGTCGAGCCCGCCGATCGATAATTAAATTCACACAGCAGCGTTTCACGGTCTCGGCGGCGGCCGTTATCCGAAACGACGACGGCGAGGTCCTCCTGCTCGAGCACTACATTCGGCCGCTTTCGGCGTGGGGACTGCCGGGCGGGTTCCTTGAACGGGGCGAACAGCCCGAGGTCGGTATCCGAAGGGAGATAAGGGAAGAGACCGGCCTGGAACTGGATGATGTCCGGATCGTCGACCTGCGGACCATCGGCTCACACCTTGAGATGATATTCGCCGCAAAGGGCAGGGGAACGGTCCGGCTCGATGCCGCCGAGATCAAGGATTTCGGCTGGTTCCGGCCGGATCGGGTGCCCGAACAGATGAGCGGTCAGCAAAAGCGGGACATCGCATGTGTAATGGCGGACGGGTTTGTAAAAACGAAGCCCGATGATTAAGATTATCTTTTTTTGTTCGGTATTTTTATCAGGTTTTTTTAAGGAGACGTAAATGGTTGATCTGATCCCGAGCGGCGAATCTGTGATGAAGATCCTTCAGGACACGGGGGCCTATCGCCGGGGCCACTTTGTTTATCCGAACGGCAAACATGCGTCGCATTATTTCCAGATGCCGCTCGCATTCCGTTTCTACGACAACGCCCGGATCCTTTCGGTCGGCTTAAGCCGGATGTTCAGGATGGAAAAGGCGATAGCGGGCCGCCTGCCCAAGGTTTCGATCATAAGCCCGAGCCCGGGCGGGATAATGGTTGCGTTCGGCGTCCGCGAAGCCTTGAGCGCGGAGCAGATCTATTGGGCCGAAATGGAAGAAGGCAAACGGCAGTTTCGCCAGTACATGGTAGATAACGATGTTCATCCGGCGATCATTGTTGACGACATCCTGCGGTCCGGAAAGGCGATCAGGGAGACATTTGACCTGTGCAGGGAGATCGGGACCCCGGTCATCGGCTGCGGAGCGATCGCAAAGTTTGAGGACGCCCCGAACGAGATCGACGGTGTCCCGGTAAAGTCGCTTCTGAGCTTTGACGTGAATTTCTACGAAAACGAAGAAGAATGGCGGGTTTCGCGGAGTGCATCCGAAGCGTCCGAAGAACGTGTCCGTTATTGATCGATCTTCATGATGCGGTGCTGAAGCTCGCGCCGCTCAACGAACATCCTCAGGAACTTCTCGCGGCGGGTCAGGAACAGCCAGATGGCCCTGGCCCAGCCGCCTAACTCCCCTAGCTGCTCCATCGTGATAAGTGCGACATAACCGCATGTGACGAACAGCGGGACGGAGAGGAGTGCGCTTGTCAGGCCGAGAAAGTAATAGACCGCACCTGCCGCGGCCATCCATGTCAACGGCATGAAGACGATACCCGCGAGCACCTTCACCGTTGAAACTATATCGTCGGCACCGTGCTTGGTTATACGGCGGGCGATGATGCCGCAGAGCTTGTACGCGGGAAAGTGAAGGAGGGCACCGGCGGCGGCGATCGGTGAGAGGACGAGCAGCGGCCACGACCGCCGCAACGCTTCGCGAACGACCGAGCCCGGTCGATACTGGGCAAGTGAAAGATGCACGGGCTCCAGGCCGTGACCGGCAAGCTTCTTGTCGTATTCGACCACCCTCGACCTCAGCTCGCGATCTTCTTTTGCCGCCTTATCCCCTGAGATGAACTTCTTCAGGAATTCGACCTTTTCGCCCAGGTTTTCGTTCGGTTGGACCGAATCGAAGATCTCTTCGGCTAAGTGGGCCGCGTGGAGGTCGGCTTCGGTCTCGGCATTCAGCGTTACACCGCGAAGTGCATCCTCGATCTTTGCTGTAAGGGCGCGGACGGCTTCGCGGTCTGGCTGCCCATTCTCATCCGTCCCGGAGGCTTCGACCCGGAATGGCTCGCCGAAATGCAGCATGGCCTCGCTCCTGAATGTGGTCTTGCTGGTATAAAAAAGGCCGACCGGAACGATGCGAAGATCAAGTGCGTCGCCGCTGCCGTCGATCGAAACGGCCCCGAGTGCGATACGTGCAGCTCCCGTCTTCGCCGGCAAAAGTTTGGTGGAATTATGCGAGACTCCCTCCGGAAACAGGGCGATCGATCCGCCTTTTTTGAGGAGATCCCTGCACAATTCGAAAGTCAGCTTGTTCTTCGAAACATCTTCACCCGCATCGATCCGGCGGTAGAGCGGCAGTGCCTCGACAGTCCGAAGCAGGAACGAGATGACCGGCATCCTGAAAAGGGTGGATTTCGCCAGGAACGAGATCTTTCGGGGAAGAGCGACAAAAACAAGAGCCGGGTCGACCAGACCGTTCGGATGGTTCATCACGAAGATCACGCCGGTCCCGTCCGGGACGACATCGGCATTCACGGTCTCGATGCGGCGGAAAAAAAGGTGGAGAGCAGTGCCGAAAAGAGCTAGCACGAGACGAAAAACAGGCGTTCCGTTTCGTCTCAGGATAAGGTCAGGAAGTTTGGCGTTTGATCTGGCGCATCGGAAAAGGGAGGGGGCAAAGGCAGAGGCGGGAGGGGAGGGGGAGAACGCGGCAAAAAAGGGGGGCCCCGCAGTCCTGCAGCCTCCCAAACCGCGTTTCCGGGGTTGGCGAAAGATCTTCATTGCGGACCGGTAAGCCGCCTGGAAAACAATAAGATCTCGATGCCCATTCATCTTGGGTAGCCTAACGTTGTCCGCTAACTGCTTTCTGCCTTTCGCCTTCTGCCTTTCTCACATCAGATCTCGTGCCGGTTTGCGAGGGCCTTGTCCATCGTGACCTCGTCGACATATTCAAGGTCGGAGCCGACGGGCATCCCCATCGCGATGCGGGTCACGCGGACGCCGAGCGGTTTAAGCAGGCGGGCGATGTAGTTCGCCGTCGCCTCGCCCTCGGTCGTCGGATTGGTGGCGACGATCACCTCGCGGATCTCGACGCCCTCGTTATTTTCGGGTTTCAGCCGCGTGAAAAGGTTCGGGAGCATCAGCTCATCAGGCCCGATGCCGCGGATCGGCGAAAGCGAGCCGTGAAGTATGTGGTAAAGCCCTCGGAATGAACGTGTCTTTTCGACTGCGACAAGATTGTAGGGCTCTTCAACGATGCAAATGACCGAGCGGTCGCGTTTGGGGTCGGTGCAATAAAGGCAGGGATCTTTGTCGGTCAGATTATTGCAAACGGAGCAGAAGGTGATGCCCTCTTTTACATCGACAAGCGCGTTAACAAACCTGTCGACTTCTTCTTTCGGCCGGCGAAGGACATAGAACGCGAGCCGGGTCGCCGACTTCTGGCCGACGCCGGGAAGCCGTTTGAATTCATCGATAAGGCGAGCAACGGGCTCAGCGTAATCAAGCATTTCCGATTTGCGAATTGCAGACTGCGATCTGCAATCCTTAAAGATCCGTCAACTCAGATCGCGGCGGCGAAACCGATCGCAAACCTGAATGCGCGATTTACATAAGTCCCGGCGGGAGCATGCCGCCGAGCTGCCCTTTCAGGGTTTCCTCGACCTTCCGGTGGGCCTCGTTCAAGGCTGCGACCGAAAGGTCCTGGATCATCTCGGTGTCGCCGTCCTTTACCAGGTCGGGCGAGATCGTGAGCGAGACGACCTCAAAATCACCGCGCATTTTCACGGTCACCGCACCACCGCCGGCCGAAGCCTCGACCACGGTGTCTTTCATCTTTTTGCCCATCTCTTCCTGCATTTGCTGGGCCTGTTTCATCATCGACTGAAGGTCGAATCCGCCTGGAAATTTCATTTCGTTCACTTCCTATTTCGTCTGAAACTCTTCTGGTTCATCGTAGCCATAGCATCCGGCAAATGCAAACCAACGCGATTTTTACGTTCATACAAGGCGGCCGCCGCAATACTTGTTGACTGCCCACGTCTTCGGGTATATGGTGGCAGCAGAACAGCCAGAAAATTGGGAGTGAATTACAGATATGAATGGAGAAAAAGTGGCGGGCTGGTACAACCCAGGGGTTGCACTCGGCGCCGGGCTGGTCCTTGCGGCGCTGATCTTCGGGTGGTTCTACTCGTCGGCCAAAAAAGGTGACGAAGCAATTACGGTCACGGGTTCCGCGAAACGGCGGATCACCTCGGACCTTGTCGTGTGGAGTGCAGGGGTCTCGGCCCAGGCACCGCAGCTGGCGGATTCGTACCGTCAGCTTGCGGACAGCATCCCAAGGATAAAGCAGTACCTTCAAAGCAAGGGAATACCTGAAGATCAAATGACCGTGTCGGCTATCTCGACGATGACGTTGAAGCGACGCGACAGCGACGGCAACGAAACGGCCGAGATAACCGGCTACTCGCTTACACAGCAGATCGAGGTCCGCTCGAACGACGTCCAAAAGGTCGCGCAGGTCGCAAGGGAGGCTACGGAATTGATAAACCAGGGCATCCTGATCGAATCGACGCCGCCGAAGTACTACTACACCAAGATCGGCGACCTGAAGGTCGAGATGCTTGGCGAGGCGGCGAAGGATGCGAAGGACCGGGCGGAAAAGATCGCGTCGAGCACCGGAAATTCGATCGGTGCCGTGCGGTCGGCCCGGATGGGTGTTCTGCAGATCACCGCCGCCGATTCAACGGACGTTTCGGACTACGGGGTCTATGACACGTCAACGATCGAAAAGGACATGACGGCGGTCGTGAACGTTAGCTTTGCCGTGAATTGACCCGAGTTTTTCGGGGCATTCCGGCCGGGATTGGAGTAGAATGTCGGCAGCTATGAAACCAGCATTGCTGCCGATCATCCTACTCCTTTTTTCTATCATCGTCCCGGCACAGGAGCCGCAGACGGCCGAAGAGTTCTTCAAGCGGGGCAATACCGCTCTCGACACCGGGAAGTTCGATGCCGCCATCGCCGATTACACCGCGGCCATACGTCTGAGGCCAAATGCCTGGGGCGCATACAACAATCGCGGAAAGGCGCATTTCAAAAAGGGCGATCATCAGGCGGCGATTGCCGACCAAACGGAAGCGATCCGGCTACGCCCGGATTATGCGAACGCTTTCTACGAACGGGGACTGGTTTACCTTGACCTGAAACGGAATGACGAAGCACTTGTCGATTGCCGCGAGGCGATCAGATACAACCCTGATTTTGCCGACGCTCACCTGATCTGCGCGATCTCGCTGCATCGAAAAGGCTCGCTCGAAGCGGCATTGGCCGATTTCGACAAGGTCCTTTCGATCGCCCCTAATAACGCAAACGCCCACGGCGGCCGCGGCGAAGTGCTTGTGGATATGGAAAACTACACGGCGGCGGTTGCAAGCTACACGAAGTGCATCGCCATCGATCCAAAATTACGCCGTGCCTGGTACAAGCGTGCTTGGGCGAATTACAAGCTCAACCGCCATGCCCTGGCGATCGCCGATTACACCACAGCGATCAAAATGGACCCTGCGGATGACGAGATCTATTACTTCCGTGCCCTTGCCTACAAGGAACTGAAGCGGCGGACCCAGGCGATCGCGGACCTCAAGCAGGCCCTTAAGCTCAACCCCGATTTTCAAGATGCCAAAGACGAACTTGACGCGTTGACGCCCAAGACCCGCCGCTGATCAGTGCTTCATTTTTGACGGCCGGAGCCGCAGAAAGATCTGCCAGCCGCCATGCGTGGTCCCGCCATAGTACGGCGCCAGCGCCGCCGGATTCGAGTTGGCCGTCAGCATTCCGCCCAGGCCAACATCCACGCCCTTGTCCTTCACAAGATCGCGAACGTAGCCGATCGAATAAGAGCCTACCCAAAAGACATCGTCATGTATCGGGTCGCTGTGCGGGATGACCAACTCGTGGCCGTCCTTTTGCACCCGCTCGATCCGGCCGAAGACCGCGTTTTTGCCAAAAGTGTAATCGTTCTCGAACAAGAAGGAATTGGTCGCGTGACCTTCCTTATAATTCTGGCCCCAAACGAACGTCGAGGCCCAGTTTCGCGTCTCGCTGAACTTCTTGTTGTACATCGCAGATGCCGTCGTCCGACGTAGCGATTCCAGGTCGGGTTCGGCTCGTTCCGGGTTCTTCAAATAGCCGTGCGATATCTGAAACGCCCATTCCGGCGTCGGGTTGATCGAAAGGCGGGCACTGAACGAATTCAGCCTTAGGGTGTCGAAGGCCCAGCGATTCTCGTCCGGCTCGGTGCCGTTGAACGCGCTTGCTTCGATCTTTACCTTGCCGAAATTATAGCCGCCGGTCACGACGCCCCATGTGATATGCGACGCATCCTGCCAGTGGTGGCCGATCGGCGCGTCGGGGTTATTCATCCCCGAAGCCCGGTGCAGGAACATCGGCGGCCCGAGTGCCGGTTCGCCGACAACACCCCCGTAAATGAAAAACGACTGGTTCTCGGCCGTCTTGAACGACAGCGAGGCGGCGAGTTCCGAGATAAAGTCGTGCGGGTGCTGGCGGTCGTGGATCGGTTCGCCGCGATAGAGTTCGCCCGATTGGTAAAGCAGCGGATAGCCCCAGCCGCGTTCGATCGCGGGGTCGAGACTGGCCATCACGCGGAGGCCGAGCTGGGCCCGGCTGCTGAGCGGCCGTGAATACATCGCCATGAACATATTCGGCGCGTCGAACCGGTTTCGGCCGCCCTTGCCGGCGACCGAAATGTCGCGGCTTGAACCGACCTGCGTGTAGCGGACGAACTGGGTGCCCATCAGCATCAGCATCCCGCCATCGCCGTACATTTTCGACCAGGCGTACATAGGCGACGAATCGGGCAGCCACGAAGTGCCGGAGCCCTCGCGGCTCATCGGGTCTCCGACGTCGACGGTCGAGGACATTTTCATCGAATCGCCGCCGACATCGGTGCCGCCCCCCGGCATATTGCCGTGGTCATGCCCTGCCGGTGCCGCTTGGGGTGTTGGAGACGGTTTCGGCGCGTTCCCATGGCCGTCATGTCCCGATGGTGTCGGCGTCGGCTTGGCCGGTGTCCCGTGGCCCTCGTGTCCCGAAGGTGTCGGTGAAGGTGTCGGAGTTGGGGTTGGCGAATGCTGGTGCTGGGCTGCCGCCTCTGAAACGAGAAAAAACAACAATAAAGAAAGACAGAGAAATTTCACGCTCGATCCTCCAGATCGTACAAAAACAAGAACTAGCCGCACGCGCAATTCAAACGCGATTGGCAAGGCAGATCAGTCTATGTTTGTTCGGATCTAGAGGCGCGGAGGCGCGCGCGAGGGCCCGGAATCCAGAGGCGGAGCCTTATGGACCGCTTCAGGATAAAGACCGTTGTCAGACGATAAAAAGGAAGAAAATGCGGGTTCCGGGAGAGGGAATAGGGTCGTCGGTTCGGCGGCCAACTCGGCCGAGGCGGCCTTTTTGTTTCCGGGCTTTGCCGAAATGGCCGGGACCGGCTTGCGGACCAGGCATTCGCAATCCGCTTCGGCAGCGTCACCCGTCGGCTCCGGCACATCGGCCTCGGTCGACGGATCGGCGTGTGCAGGGCCGTGGCAAGAAGCCGCTTCAACCGGTTTTTGTGCCGACCCGTGATGCGAGCAGGCACACGCCGCGACCGCCGAAAAGGCCATCGACAAGATCACCGGCAGAAACCAAAAGTTGAAAAGCCGCTTGCTCATTTGCAACTCCCTAACTATACCCAATATCGTGAACAAAGGTAAATTCGGGCTTCACCTTCGACACGATATGGAAAAACAACAGGATACGATCGCGATACTGAAGCTTTACGAACTTCGCCGCGACGAACAGATGCGGGCGGCGAGGCAGTGGTACTTCTCGGAGTTCGCTCCGACCTCCGCGGCCGACATCGTTCGACTCTACCGCGACGGCGAACGAGCCAGCGCCTATTTCAGGATGGTCGCGTCTTACTGGGACACCGCCGCATCGCTCGTTCTGAACGGGGGGATCGACAAGAAGATGTTTCTTGAGGCCAACACCGAACACATTTTTGTTTACGCCAAGATCGCGGATCATTTGCCGGGCGTCCGCGAAATGTTCGGCGAACCGGATTTTCTGATCAACCTTGAAAAGCTTTGCCGCGAAATGCCGGACTTCGAATCAAAGTTGGCCGGCCGAAAACGCCTGGCTGAGCTTTGGACTCAAACGGCTTCGAGTTAAGCGAGTCGTGTGCTATAAATGAGACACTGTTTATGGTGCGGTATGTACTAAAACGCGAAGCCGGGCAACTGCCCGAAAAGCTCACCCGATACAAAAGCGAGCTGAACGAAGAGCAGTTCGCGGTGGTGACTGCCCGGCCGAAGGCCACGCTCGTCGTGGCGGGTGCGGGAACCGGCAAGACGCGGGCGATCACTTATCGGGTGGCTTACCTCATCGAACAGGGAGTTTCGCCAAAGCGGATCCTCCTGGCCACATTTACCAACCGTGCGTCGCGAGAGATGCTACGACGTGTTGAGGCATTGACCGGCTCGCAAAACGTCCACCGCGTTTGGGGCGGCACGTTTCACCGCATCGCCAATCTCATCCTTCGCCGCCACGCCGCGTCGCTCGGGTTCGACCAGAATTATTCCATCCTGGACAGCGAGGACGCCCGCGACTTTATCAACGTCTGCATCGACGAAGCGGGCATCGACACAAAGGCGAAACGCTTTCCGAAGGCCGAGGTCATCCAGGACATCGTCAGCTTTGCGAACAACACGGACCTGCCGATCGAGAACGTGATCGCCGGTAAGTTCCCGCATTTCGAGATGCTGACCGCCCAGATAAAGCGGGTCGACGCGATCTACCAGTCGAGAAAGGCCGAGCGTAACGTGATGGATTACGACGACCTGCTTCTAAAACTGAAGCAGCTTCTTGTCGAGAAGAAAGAGATCGGCGAGCTTTACGCCGAGCAGTTTCAGCATATTCTCGTCGACGAGTATCAGGACACGAACCGGCTTCAGGCCGAGATCATCGACCTGCTCGCCGTGAAGCACCGCAACGTGATGGTCGTCGGCGACGATGCCCAATCCATTTTCGCGTGGCGTGGGGCCGAGTTCACCAATCTCTACGAATTCCCGAAGCGGTACCCCGAGGCGCAGATCTTCAAACTCGAAACGAATTATCGCTCGACGCCCGAGATCCTCGGGCTGGCAAACACGTCGATCGCCGCGAACAAGCGCCAGTTCCCGAAGATGCTGAAGGCGGTCAAACGCTCGCGGGACCTGAAACCGGCGCTAGTACCGTGCTCGGACGTCGATCAGCAATCTGTGTTCGTCGCGTCGCGGATCCTGGAACTTCGCGATGAAGGCACGAGCCTCGAGGACATCGCCGTGATGTATCGGTCGCACTATCATTCGATCGAGCTGCAGCTGGAATTGTCACGCCGCAACATTCCGTATCGTGTTCAATCGGGCGTGCGGTTCTTCGAACAGGCGCATATTAAGGACGTGATCTCGTATCTGCGTGTCATCGCGAATCCGAGGGACGAGCTCGCGTGGAAGCGGATCCTCAAGCTGATCCCGGGCGTCGGGAACGTGACCGCGAACCGGGTTTACGAGGCGACTGGAGGGCAAGCATCCTTGCTTGCCGAAAACAACGACGATACGCAGACGGATGGCGGCTTTATTCGAGTTCTTGATGCCCTCAGGTCGTCGGCCGCCGCGTCGCGCGGCGCACGCCGCGGCCTCGAAGACCTGATCAAGCTGCTCGAAACGCTTGTGTCGGACGAATTTCGCGACCGGCCGTCGCGGCAGATCAGCCACATCCTCGAGAACGGCTACGAGCAGTATCTGCTTGAGAATTTCGAGAACGCCGACGCCCGCGGCGAGGACATCCGCGGCCTTGCTCAGTTTGCCCAGCGATACGACACGACCGACGGGCTGCTGTCCGAACTCGCCTTGCTCGCGACCGAGCGGTTCAAAGAGCCGCAGCCGATCGTCGGCGAAGAGGTCATTGAAGGCGGCGGCGACGACGAACTGCTTACGCTCACTTCGGTCCATCAGGCGAAGGGCCTGGAGTGGAAGGCCGTCTTCATCATCTGGGCCGCCGAAGGCAAATTCCCCTCGCCGCGGTCGCTTCGCGAAATAGATTCCGAGGAAGAGGAACGCCGCCTCTGGTATGTCGCCCTCACGCGGGCAAAGGACGAGCTCTACGTTACCTATCCTCTCCTGATGACCGATTACAGCCGCCAGACCGTACTCCAGAAACCATCGCGCTTCGTCACCGAATGCCCGCCCGTCTTGTTCGAGGTATGGACGCTCGAGGAAGAAACTCGCCCGTTCGATGCTCCGATCGAGATCGCCCCGGCCGCCCCGAAAGAATTTCTAAATTGAACCCCCGGCCCACAGCAACTCTTTTTCATTCTTCGAGCATCTTTAGACAAGCATCAGGAAAAACGAGAATGAAAAATAAGAGCATCATCGACTCGATCAGCGTTGCTTTTCCCTGCGACGAAGATTGGGAGAACATGGCTGGCGGTGACCGCAAACGCCATTGCGGATCCTGCAAGAGGGACGTCTACAATCTGTCGGCGATGACCCGTCGAGATGCCCGCCGCCTGTTGGGAGAAAACAAAGGCAGGATCTGCGTGCGGTATGCGAAACTGCCCGATGGCACCTTGCGGACACTCGATCAGCCACTCCATCAAATTACGCGACGTTCGGCCGTAGCGGCGGGTGTGCTCGCGGCGACGGTTTCACTAACTGCCACCGCCTTTTCGCAGGGGGAGCCGATCATAAACAGGGACCGCGAGACCCGGACGTCAGCTGGTGCAAAGTTGTCCGGGCTCAGCAGTATATCGTTTACTATCCAGGACGAAAATGAGGCATTGATACAGAGTGCAAAAGCCGTTCTGACGGATCTCAAAAAGAGGCGTCAATTTGAAGCAATAAGCGATGACGATGGCGTTGCCCGGTTTCGCGATCTTCCATTCGGCGACTACGAATTGACGGTGTCCTCGCCTGGTTTCAGGACAAATAAGAAGAATATTCGCTTGTGCATTCCGCAGGAACCGCACCTCAAGATCAGTCTTGAGGTGGGATTCGTGACCGGAATTCTCATCACGGCTTGGTCGGATGTACCGGTTTTTCAGGCGATCGCGCAAGGGGAGTTTGAGGCCGTTAAAAGCGCTTTTGATGACGGTTTCCCGATCAGCCAAAAGGACGCTGACGGAAATACGGCCCTTCATGTGGCCGTCGAAAATGGAAAGTTTGAGATGGTGCAGTTTCTTCTCGTAAAGAACGCAAAGGTCAATGCCCGGAACGCCGCAAAACTGACACCGATCTGGCTGGTAAACGAGATAGACGATGAAGCGACGGCGCTGGAGATCCTTCGCCTGCTTATTTCAAAGAATGCCGACGTGAATGTACGTAACGAGGATCAGGAGACCCTATTGATGCTGGCCGCCGAGGACGACGACGTTGAGTGTGTGAAGCTTCTGCTTGACGCCGGAGCGGACCCGAACGCTCGTGATGCGGACGGCGAAACTGCTCTCGGGCGGGCCGACTCGCCCGAAGTCAAACGCCTCTTACTTAGTTTCGGTGCAAAAAAAGGATCAGGTTAATCGCTCGCTAAGACCCGAAGTGTGAAGCGTCTCCATGACTTCACTTTTCGGAAAATTCACTGATATCAACCGGCCATAAACCTCGCGTTAACGAACGAGGAGGCGCTTATGGCTGCAAATCTTAATATATTCAACCCGCGGTTGGCCGATCGAAAGCTTTTCTTGATAGCCGGCGTCGGCTTTCCGCTGCTCGTTCTCATAGGTTATTTCAAGTCTTATTACGGAAGCTTCCTGTTTGCGGACGCCCCGAAGATCGCGAACATGCTGGTGCATGCTCACGGGCTGGTGATGTCTGTGTGGGTGCTCTATTTCGTCGCCCAGGTTGCGCTGATCAGGTCAAAGAATGTGAAGCTCCACATGACAATGGGCCTTGCAGGGGTGGCGTTGGCGGCGGTGGTGATCGTCGTCGGGATGGCGACCGCGTATGATGCTCAATTGGTCCGCGGTGCGGCACCTCCGGGAGCCAATCCGCACTCGTTCTTCATTCTGCCCGTGTCGGATATGACGCTCTTCGCCATCCTGTTCGCCGGTGCCGTCTATTACCGGAAGCGGCCCGCCGAGCACAAGAGCCTGATGCTGCTGACGGCGATCAACTTTCTGCCGGCAGCACTGTTTCGGATTCCGGCTGTCCCGCCGGAGTACTCAATTTTCTGGGCCTTCGGCGTGCCGGCGGCGATGGCCGTCGCAGCTCTCGTTTGGCATTCGCGCAAACACGACAAGGTCAATCGTGTCTTTGCCGCAGGCGTCGCGCTTCTGGTGATCGCTATCCCGGCCCGGATCCTGATAATGGATTCGTCGCCGTGGCTGGACCTGGTAGCGCTGATCGCTCCCTGAGGCTTTCGGCTGCCCCAATAAATAATGCCTCCGGTTCCGGACCGGAGGCGTTCTTCATTTTTAGGTGCGGGCCGCGATTGGTTCGGAGGGCCGTGAGGTCAAAGTCCTGAACCCGCGGCGCGTTCGACCGGCAGCCCGATCTGTCGCTTTAGGAGAACATTCTCCAGCCGCTCGCGTTCGGTCATCGGCGACGGGTCTTCCCACTCCGTTCGAAGCCGGACGCCGTCCGCACTGCCCTCGATCGCAAGGGCGAATTCCATCACACGTGCCCAGACCTGGCCGAATGCGTTCTGCCGGTCACGCACCTTTGCCAGGAACCGGGTCTCGGATTTTTTCAGAGTCTCGCCGCTCGGCTGGCCGCGCATATGCGGCATCAGATAGTGCAGCGGCGTTCCGGTCACGCTTGCGATATCGATCCTAAAGCTGTCCTTCACCTTCAGGAACTGATCGAGCTGGGCTGCTTCAAAATCACCGAATTTCGAGTTAGGGTCCTGTGCGATCCAAAGATGCTCGACGCCGGAGCGGAACGGGGCGACCGGTTTACCCTCAAGGTCGTATTCGAGTTCGATCCCGGCGGCCCATCGCTGGCGGTAGGCCGAGAATTCCATCGCGACAAGCATATCGAGGACGGATTTGTTCAGGCCGTCCTGGATCGGGATCGCGTCCTCAAGTTCCGAACGCCCGCACTGGCCGATGTCTGCGTTGTTCGCGAAATGAAAAACGGGCACGATCCCGTAAGGATTCGGGACCGTGTTCGAACGCCCTCCGCGCGGTGTTCGGGCGGAAGTGTCCGGCACAAAGTCCGCCGGATCGGGCAGCCAGGATCCGTTCGCTTTTGCCGTGACGTACTTTTCGATCCGGTCGGGAAAATAGAGGTTCAACCGGGTGTGGCCGTCCGCCGATCTCCACGACTTCGCCGCATTGATCACGCGGCCCGGACGCTCTTCGTCGTAAAACACGGCGACGTCCGCGGCCCGATTCGGATGGAGCAACGCCCGGCCCTCGGCATCGGCCCACACGATCACGTATGCGTCGCCGTTCTTTAGCACCTCCTTGTGAACCTCGCCGGAGCGAAGGCCCATCAGGTTCCGGTCCCATATCTTTTCCGTCAGCCGCTCCGGGTCCGGTCTCTCGTCGGCGGGAACGAATCCCGTTATCTTCAGCTTGTCCTTGACCGCGTCGCAGACCGCCGGGCAAAGGTTCATCGCGAATTCGCGAAACTGCGCACCGAAGACGTTCTCGAATTTCTCCGTCGCAAAGCTCAGCCGGTGGGCCCCGCGATAATACTGCTCATACCTGCCGTAGCGGCCCGCGTTCGATCGAAGCCGTTCGATCGCCTGTTCAATATCTTCTTTCATATTCGTCTCTCGTTTATTTCAATATCGATGCCGCGGCGGCGCCGATCAGGATGTAGCCGACGCGTTTCCACGGCGAGTCCTTCCGCCGTTTGAGCTCGGCTATCGCCTCCTCCTGCTTCGCGATCACGGAATCTTTTGCCGCGATCGCACGGTCACGGGCCTCTATCGATCTCCTCAGCGCGTCGGCTTCCAGCCGTTGAGTTTCAGCCAGGGCCGTCAGCGAGTCTTCCAGCCGCTTGGCCGCCGTCACACGTTCCCGGAGCGCTCGGTTTTCCGCCTCGAGCGCCGTGACGAGCCTGCGTGTCTCGGCCAGTTCGTTTGCCACCGCCGCACATGCCGTGACGGCGCGTGCAGCGTCATTCGCACGGGTGGCCGAGTTCGGCAAGCTTTCGGCAGAGCTCGGCGGCTGTGACGTCGATGCGCTCGATAGAGCGAGCACGGCGAACAGAACCGCGGGCATCATCCGCGGCCAACTTAAGTTTTTCGATCTCTTCATCTTGTTGTGCGGCCATCCGCTTCATTTCGGACAGCCTCTCCTCCTGAAATTCGATCTTGTGACGCAAACCGGCCGCCTCGGCCTCAAATTTTCGGGCCGCCGCAGCGTGCTCTTCGCCGTCGGCTCTCGCACGGCGGATGTCCGCCTCCAACCGCCCCAGCCTGTACTCGGACCACAACAATGACCCGACGCTGATCAGCACCAATGCGGCGGCCGCGGCCAGATATATCTTCATTTTCAACGTCATTCTTTCGTCCTCCCGCTCGGGTACTTTCGGCGAAGGTAGATCTGCAGGGCGACGTCGATCGACTTTCCGATCGCGAAAAGGACCACCGGGAGCACGACCGCCGACAGGATCGTCAGGGCCGTGTCCGTCCCGAAAGCCATTACCAGCGGCGAGCCCGCGCTAAGCCAGGCGAGGATGATGTTCTTTGCGTCATTCATAGTTTTCGTGCGGAAGATCGCTGCCGTTCCGCTCGGCAATAAACAGTGCGGTTCGCCGCAGCTCGCGGATGCGGCCGAGTGCGAACTGCCGATAGAGATAAGCGAGCATCAGCAGGGCGGCGATGACCGCGACCGCAAGCCAAACCTCTCGCGGCAGTCCCGCGAAGAACGAAACGGCTCCCCAGAACGCCTGCCACGCGGTGCCGCCGACCATCGTCCAGAGCGATTTGGCCGAATCCGCCCGCGTGAAAAGTATCCGCACGGCCGATTCGATCCGGTCGTATCGTGCGAAAAGGTCGGCGGCGTCCGCTCCGATCTGCCGGAGCGTCGAACGCGGTTCGCCCTTTGGCCGGGCCTCGCTGGTGGCGGGACGCTGAAGGTGAGGTTCGGCAGGAATGCTGGAGTGTGACGTTTCGTTTGAAGGTTGTGACGGGAGAGGCCCGGCCGCGGCGTCGGTTTCGCCCGTCATCGCGGGCGGGAAGTCATGCAGTGAAAGCGAATAGCCGTGTACCTTGACGGGCAGCTCCAGGCCCCAATTGCCCGCAAGGATCTGCATCAGGAAAAAGGAAGTTCGATACGAGGTAGATCGAAGCCGCGGGACGCTTCGCAGCCAGGCGTGACGCGCCTTTACATAGTCCGTGATCCACGTCTTTTCCGGGTCTGGCGTGCTTCGTCCGCCGGTGTTCACGCGGTCGCGGATCCGCTCCCACGAGCCGTGGACCATCGAATCGTAAACGACCGCCAGCGAGAGCGGGCGGTAAAGTTCGAGCCGGGCACATTCGCCGATCGCCGGCGACAGATACCTCTCAAACGCGACAAAGTGCTGTGCCTCGCGCATCTCGCGGGTGACCGCCGCCGCCCGAAGCGCGTTTTTCAATTGCCGGTCGCCGGCCGCCCTGGAAATTGCCGGCCGCGAGACGGATCGCAGCGTAAGGACCTTATCTTCGAGTACGCCCCTCGCGACCACGCCGCCGTTTTCCAGGTATCGCGTCACGACCGCCGCCAGCGATCCCGACCGGTGCGTGAACTGGCTGATTCCGTACGAGATGCCCGCCCCGTCGTCGAGGACGGCCAGGGCCGCGTAGCTGCCGAACGGCCGCCCGGTCTCAAAAATGTTGACGATCGCCGCCGCCTTTAGCTTGTCGAGTTCGTTGAATGACATTCCCGCCTCCTTTTGTTTCATCTATGCAAAAAGTTATTGCAAATAATACACTCGTGAGATAAAATAAAACGGTCGGACGATAACGGGCGACATTTGATCCGGACCTGTGTTCCCTTCGCCGCTTACATACCGTCCGGCCATTTGCAGGTTAGAGCAGTCCGGTGTATCAAGGAATCACAGATTTGAAGATACGAACGATGCGAATGATCCGAACGATAGGAATGATTTGAATGGCAGGAAATTACCCACAATGAACAAAACAGAGATAAAACAACCGTTAGACTTCCGGCCGCGTGTCAAAATGCGGCTTTCCGAGATAGAAAGGCTTCTAAAGAAGCATCGAGTGATCGTCCCGCCGCCCTCGCGGCAGACGCTGATCAAACTATGCGAAGACGGCACCCTCGAAACCGCCGGCGACCGGCCGACACCGATGGGCTGGCTGGTTTTTGAGGATTCGTTTTTGGCCTGGTTGAAGAGGTTGGATTGTGTGGAGGAGGAAGTCTAGACGATCAGAACCCGGCCGTGACAGAACTGTGCTCCTCCTCTGAAGCTTGGCTACAATAGGGATTTACATATGAAGGCGAATTCCGCAAAATGAGGGCAGCATTAAAGGCCAATGAGGGCCATAAAAATGAGAAACGGCGAGATCAGTTGGCGGCAACCTATTCTCATGAATTCGCAAATGGACAAGGAGGTTTTTGGCAGATGTGCGGCTCCCCAGGCTGAAGTTTTGACGGTTACCCTTCCACGGCGAGATTTGCGATGGCGGAAGTAATGAAAGATTACGAACGAATAGTTCTCAAGATTTTGTTGTCCGGAAAGTTTCCGGCTGATCAAATTGACGTCATCAACCGCGAATGTGAGTTTGTCGGCTACGAGTATACGGGGAGTGGCTATTTCTTAAAGATTCGTCACCCTCTATTCCCGACAGAAAGAATGGTTCTCCATGAACCTATAGTCATGGGCGAGGCAGACGGTCAAACGTGCGGTTTTGTAGTATTTATTGAGAAAAACGAGTTGGTACTTGAATGTCATTCTTGGGGTGAAATTGAAGTCTCAGAAAATTTCAGGGCTTCATATGTCCAAATAAGAAAGGCCACCGCCCTTCCGTCTGGCGAAGTTGTACCGTATGCAGTTACGGAAGAGTAGACCGCTGAGGGAGAAAAACCAAGGTTTCCGGCCAAAACTCTGGGTATTGATTTTTAAAGTTGTCAGTCCCGTGGACGATAAAGGTCATGTCGGCCACTACTAGGAAGTGCTAAGTCTTGAGCGAAGTATTTGGCATTTGCGAAGAATATGCGAAAGAAAATCTTAGTCGGTGCGGTTTTTGTTGCGATGGTGACGATCGCTTTTTTATGTTGGCAACTTCGGTATCCTGACGGCTGGGATCGAATCCAACTTGGAATGCCGAGACAAGAGGTTTACGCACTGGCCGGGCCGCCAACAGTTGATATGGCGGATATAAAAGGTGCTTTTTGGTATCAACAGAAGACGATTCTTTTTCTAGAACTGCAGGTATATTTCGAGGCGGACAAGGTAGCCGGCTTTTACGTTACGCAGTACATAGGAACTGATCAGCATTTTGTATACAAACGAATGCTTCGCGATAGTCTGGCTCAAACTGATGCACCGTCGGGATTGTAGTCGGCACAAACGACGGTTTTTGTCCAGATAAATCAAGTACGAAACCCGCACCGGTCTTCGTTCGTATCTTCCAGATCATTCGCATCGTTCGGATCGGGATTTCGTCTTGGGAACCCGTACTGTCCCGCCGCCCTCGCGGCAGACGCTGATCAAACTATGCGAAGACGGCACCCTCGAAACCGCCGGCGACCGCCCGACACCCATGGGCTGGCTGGTTTTTGAGGATTCGTTTTTGGCTTGGCTGAAAAAGCTGGATTGTGCAGACGAAGAGGTTTAGTCTGCAGATGGGCAACATTAACATTCATGAAACTCGATAATATTCATCTGCTGCCGCTATATGCGAAAGCCAAGATTGGATTTGCAGAATCCGCGGCGAACAACCCGTCTCTTAGTATGGATGAACTCGGGATTCCTTGGAGCTCCATTACGACCCGAGAAAGATGCGTCTGCGTCAGGTTTCTCGGTACCGACAGCGAATCGTACATCATCGAGACTACGCTTGATCTTTTCTCGGCCGGTGAGAAACATATCGGCTGGTACCGAGTACACGAAGACGAAAGTGAAACTATCGTCGATGATTTTTTGGTGTTTGAATGATTCAAAGAAGGGATGCTTGGCTAATTGTTTTCTGTCCGGCCTCTTAGCAAGTAAATCATTGTAAAATAGTAACAGCGAGGGCCTAACATGTAGGCGAATCCGTTACTAACGGCTCCAAAGGAGTATTCGGATGAGGACTAAGATACTCATTGCGTGCTTAATATCTCTCCTTGTTTTGCAGGGAGGTGGTTGTACGCCACGACAGGAAAACGAACCAATCGATTTCGGTCCTAGCATGAGAACCGACTTGGTCTTTTTCTTTAAGCGAGATACGCCTCCTGAGGAAGTTGAAAAGTTCTTATTGTACGATGGCCTTGTCATTCCTGCGGAGAATGGAACGGGACACTATTTGCCGGAAGGAATGGGCACCGGGTTTGCCGTTTCCCATAGAGGCTTCGAGGGGTATGGACTCAACTTCAAGAAGGACGCGACTGCAGAGCAGCGACTTGCTATAAAAAGCAGAATAGAAAAGTCTCCCATCATATTTAAGGTGTTCGAGAATATTGTTCCGAGTGATATCAAGGATCTATAGGACTGGCAATCCCGAAGATCTGGTTTTCCTACCATCCATTTCATTCCTATCATCCATATCATTCGCATCGTTCGGATCAGGATTCCTTGCGGGAACACACACGGGCTCCCCTCCTTCGTAAGGCGGGGAGCTTTTTGCGCGTTCCTATCATCCATTTCATTCCTATCATCCATATCATTCGCATCGTTCGGATCGGGATTCCGTACGGGAACACATACGGGCTAATCTCGATGCCGTATGGACGATACGAACAACCTCACGACGCCATCAACGGAGCCGCCCACCGAAAACGGAGCGGCGGTTCCGACGGACATCAACCCACCTGACCCCGAGGCCGAGCGGCTTCGGGCCGAGAATTTTGAACTTAAACATGAGATCCGCATCCGCGACGCGCGTGAGCGGATGACCGAGCTGCTCGAGGCGGCCGAGGCTGCCTCGCCCGAACTGCTGTTCGACGCGGTGCGCGGGGAGCTGCAATTTTCCGACGACGGCGAGCTGCAGAACGCCGCGGCGTTGCTGGCGCGCCTTAAGACGCGCTTTCCTGAGCAATTCGAACGTAAGCCCCCGGTTGGATCCATCGACGGCGGGGCCGGCACCGGATCACCCCGGCAGCCGGTCTCCGCAGCGATGCTCGGCCGGATGACACCCGCCCAGATCCAGAAACTGGATTGGGCGGAGGTGAAAAGAGTTTTGAGTTCTGAGTTCTGAGTTTCGAGTTCCGAGTTCCGAATTTCGACTTCTGCCTTCCGACTTCTGACTTCTGACTTCTGACTACTGACTACTGACTACTGACTACTGACTACTGAAACATCATGGCATTGACATTCATCCCCACAGTTTGGGCGGCGCGGCTGCTCACGGCATTGGAAAGCTCTCTCGTTTACGGCCAGCGTGAGGTCGTAAACCGCGATTACGAGGGCGAGATAAGACAGGCGGGCAACACCGTCAAGATCGCGTCGATCGGCGATGTCACGATCGGCGAGTACACGAAAGACACCGACATCGACGACCCCGAAACCCTCAGCGATACCGACCTGTCGCTGGTGATCGACCAGGCGAAGTATTTCAACTTTTATGTGGACAGCGTGGACCGCGCTCAGCAGAACGTGAACGTGCTGGACGAGGCGATGAAGCGTGCCGCGTGGAAGCTTCGCGAAGCGGCCGACACGTTCCTTTCCGGCGTGATGGAGGCGGCCGTGCCCACGGGCAACAAGATCGGGGCGGTCACGCCGGCCGAACCGACCAAGGACGACGCCTATGAGTACCTGGTCGATCTGGGCGTGCTGCTGGACGAATCGGACACGCCGATCGACGGGCGTTTTGTGATCGTCCCGGCCTGGTTCCACGGGCTCCTGCTCAAAGACGAGCGTTTCGTCAAGGCGGGCACCGCCCGGTCCGGCAACGTGCTGGCGAACGGCGAGGTCGGCGAGGCCGCCGGTTTCCGCATTCTGAAATCGAACAGAGTCCCGAACGACGAGGGGGCCGAATACAAGATCATCGCCGGCCACCGGATCGCGACGGCCTACGTGGAGCAGGTGCTGGACGTGCAGACGTTCCAGCCCGAAAAACGCTTCGGCGACGCCGTCAAAGGCCTCCACGTTTACGGCGCCAAGGCCGTCAGGCCGACGGCACTGGCCTGCCTGATCGCGAATAAGGCGTAACCGGCGATGATCGCGGATGAAGCGGAACGCGGCCGGTCAGCACGGATGCTGGAATGCCGGAGACAGAACTCATTACATCCAGATCCGGCCACATCTGCCCGCTCCGCAACATCCGCCGTCACGTTTCACGGTGTTTCAGAAACTGTTTCAGGTGTTTCACAGAAACACAGCATCCGCTCTGAAACGAAACACTTTGCTGTTCGAACCTAAGGCGATATGAAGGTACCGGGCTCGTCACTTGTCACTATCCACTTGTCACTCAAAACATGGACACACCTCAAGAAAAACTCAAAAAACTTACCGCATGGGACACGGAGCCCGCCCTGACCGAGGACGAGCTGGACGAACTGCTCCTGGCCGCTGCTCTCGAAGACAAGGCGGGCCTGCATCCCCAACACGAGGATTGGACCCCGACCTACGACCTGAACGCCGCGGCCGCGGCCGGCTGGCTTATCAAGGCCGGCCGGGCATCGTCGACCACCGAGACCGAACCCGATTCGTTCTACGTCACCTCTAAGGTCTTCGACAACTGCTGCCGGATGGCAAAGATCTACCGCTCTAAAGGGCGAATTTCGCTCAGCGTGGTTCGGCCGACGGGCTGACGATCCGAAACGAAAGCCCCGCCGATCGGCGGGGCTTCATCGTTATCGATCCTTTCGGTGGCCACGGATCACTTTCCAGGTCAATCCGTCGCTGTCGAAGACGGAGTACAGCCCCTGTTCTTCCATCGGAGGGTCGCCCGAATACTGGTCGCCGTGCTTCCAGAAAAGGCGGCCTTTGACGGGGCGGGCGGAGCCGGCGAAGGCCCAGAAGTTGGCCCCGGCAACGGCCGGTTGAGAACGAATATAGGAAAACACCTTGGCAAAATACCGGTCGCGGAGCAACGTTTTCGAACGAATGTCGAACGACTGTCCGTCTCGCGGAAGGCCGAATTCTTCGATCACGAGCGGCTTGTTCAGACGCTTTGCGGCCGCAACATGCTCTTCGATGTAATCGACGGTCTTGTCCATCGCCGCATCAAAGCCCTCGGCCATCCGCCCGTTCTCGAACCAACCCCAATTCTTCGGCCAGATGTGGATGGTCAGGTAATCGATGTTAGGGTCGGCGTGGACCTGCTCGAACAGTTCGAGGCTTTCGGTGCCGACGCGTCCCTCGTGGCCGGTCGTGACCAGATGGTTCGGATCGAGCCGTTTTATCAGGGCCGCCGTATCGGCCATCCATTTACGGTACGCATCGTTCGCTGCGGGGCGCATCGGACGCGGTTCGTTAGCGTGCTCCCACGCCATTATCGTCGGGTCGTCGACGTATCGCCGGCCGGTGATCCGATTCGTTCGGGTTATGACGAACTCGACCTGCTTCGCGTAGGCAGTCTTGCACGGCATGCAGGTGTAAAACTTCGAGGTAAGATCCCGAAGCTCGTCCCACGTCGGTTTTGCCGTGAGCCACTTGTCGGAGATCACATTGTTCCAGATCAGGTACTGCTGAAATCCGCCGCTCCATTCCCAGTTATTGCTGAAAAAGATGACGGCCTTCATCTGCCGTTTTTCCATTTCGGCCAATACGAGGTCGAGGCCATTAAGCACATCAGCGTCGAACTTTCCCTGTTCCGGCTGCAGCGGAGGCCCGACCCGCGGCACGCCGTTCAGCGGCCCCGAGCCTTCCGCCCCTGCCATCAACCGCAGGTTCGTCACGCCGTTCCGCTTAAGGAAGTCCAGCTCTTTTCGCAATCGCTGGATCCCGCGTTTCTTGTCCTTTTCAAGCCCGAGCAGCGGCCCGTACCAGTAATTCGTGCCAAAGAAATAGTAAGGCTTTCCGTCGAGAACAAGCTGATATCCGCGTATCTTTACAAAAGAAGCCTGCTGAGCGGCCGCGGACGCGGCCAGGACGAGCACGGCAGCAAAAAACACGATGGGGCGGCAATTCATAACGCCCCATGTTATCGGATAGATGCTGGGAAAGGAATCAGATCACCGGTCAACTTCCGGAGACCTGCGGGGGGCCGTCCGGCGCGCGTTTCTGGCGTACGACGTAATTCGTCTTGCCGCGGACCACCGCCCCCGGCCGTGCGACCTGTATCTTGATCTGCTTGCGTTCGCCCGGAACGCGGTCAGTGTTTGCGTAATAGCCGATCGAGTATCGCCGGCGAAGTTCTTCCGCGATGCCGGAGAAGGCGGCTTCGAGATTCGTAAGCGTGTCGGCCTCAAATATCCGTCCACCGCTGTTCAGGGCGAGCGTATCGAGATACATCTTGCCGCGTTCGTATTCGGCGGCCGACGAACCCCGCATTCGCGACATAAGTCCGGGCGGGAAGGTCACGCCGGGAATCGCCGCGATCTGCGGGCCGGCATTCATCTGTTCCTGGGTGTCGTAGCGAATGGGGTAAAAAAGAGCGTCGATCTCTTCGGCCATCGCGAGGGTTGATTCGAAACTGGCCCGCCGCGATGTCGTATCAACGCCGTCCGTAAACAGGACGACGGCCTTTCGGCCAGGGACGTTCTCCATTTCCAGCGAGCCGATCGCATCGACGGCGTCGTAAAGGCTTGTGCCGCTCCCGAAATTGGCTTTGTAGATGGCCGAAAACAGCGTTTTCTTATCGGTGGTAGGCTCACAGAGTATCTTTGGCCGTTGGTCGAACGCGACGACCATAACCTGGTCCGCGGGCCTAAGCTGATTTACGAAGGTGACCGCCGCGAAATGGATCTCATCGATGTGGTACTTGGTCGACGGACTCGTGTCGATCATCAGTACCACGGTGAACGGCTGCTCTTCGGACTGGAAATAGGTCACCTCCTGGGCGACGCCGTTCTCAAAGATCTTAAAATCCTTTTTCTTAAGGCCCGGAATGAACCGGCCGTTGCGGTCCATAACGGTGACCGGCGTGGTTACCAGGTCGGTCTCGATCGTAATTATCTCGTCCTCCTCCTTTTTGGTGAATGGAGGCGGCGGGGGCGGCGGGACAGCGAAGCGGTCAGTGATAGTGGGCTGCTGCGTTGCTGCCTTGCCTGGAACGGGCGTCGGCTTCGGTGTCGCGGCCCGCGATCGGGTCCGGCTGGTCTGGCCGATCATCGGGACCGTTACAAAGACGATCAGCGCAATTGCAAAAAATAGATCCTTCATCTTGAAACTCCTGGGATCGAAAAAAGACGGGGCGATCCGGGGTATAGATCGCTGCGAATGCGAATTAGAGGTCCTGTCGACGGCGGGCGCAGCCGCACTTTGGCTTGACCCTGCGATGAGGCATCGGTCTGAAGGCGGGAGATGCAGTGTCTTTTCCTCTTGAACACCGCCACAAAAACTCCTTTTGACGGCCGCGGCCGGCTCAAGCTTGCCGGTGCCGCGATTCGAACGTTTTGATCGAAGCGTCCAAATAATAATACACCGCCACGCAAGCTAAAATGACATAAATGGTAAGACGGCATCTGCCGCCCCCCGGTCACAGGTCTTTCACAACAGGTTAGTCGATCCTTAACATATGCGAAATGCCGATGTGATGAACGGCGAAATAATCGCTTTCGACGGCGTCCTGGAGGGTGCGCCCGCTCAGCTTCACGGCCGTTTACCGGGTCCCGATTCTGACGAATTTAGCGAAAAAAGTGCCCCGCCGATCACGACGGGGCTCTCCAAAACCAGGCCGCGGCCCCTATCGCGGCTCGATGTTCCACCAGTACTGTACAGGCAGTTTCTTTTGTGCCGGCCAGATCTGGTCGAGTGTCTCGGCCTCGAATAGTTCGCCGTTCTTCATTACATGACTGATCGAATCGGTATTGCGGATGTCCGCAAGCGGATTCTTGTCCATCACGATAAGGTCGGCCAGCTTTCCGGCCTCGAGCGATCCGAGGTCGCGATCCAGCCCGATAGCCTCGGCCCCGAAGATCGTGGCCACACGCAGCGTGTCGTGCGTCGACATGCCGCCGGACTGCATCGCCCAGATCTCCCAATGGACGCCCATCCCCTGCATCTGGCCGTGACCGCCGATGCCGACGCGCCCTCCTGCCTTGACCACCTCGGCCGCACCCGCCGCGATCTGCTTAAAGCTGTATTCTTCAGGCCGGAACCACTGTGCACGGCGCCTCATCATACGGCTTGTCAATTCGCCCGGGATGTAGCGGGCAAGCCGCTTGTTATTGAGGACGTCGGTGTTCTGGAAGAAATAGTTCTCCGCCCACGGGCCGCCGTAAGCAACAAGGATCGTAGGCGTATAGAAGGTCTGTGTCTGTGCGACCAGTTCAATGACGTCCTTATAGATAGGCTGAAGCGGGAGCGAATGCTCGTGGCCCGAATAGCCGTCGAGCATCTGCGAGATGTTCAGCTTCATATCCAGGGCGCCCTCGGTCGTCGGCGAGATCTTGTTGTCGTAGCAAGCCATCGCGACCATCTGCCTTACATTCCGATCGCCCACGACATATTGTTTTAACGTATCTGTCTGATAGGCATCGCGGTAGCGTTTGATGTAATTGTCAACCGCCTCCTTGTTGTCGAGGCCGATGCCGGAGAAGACTCCCGGACCGGTCGTGAAAACGCGAGGCCCCAGGATCTCGCCGGTCTCGACCAGGTCGGCATAGGCATAAACATCGGTGGTGGCGCTCTGCGGGTCACGCGTTGTCGTTACGCCGTAGGCGAGGTTCGCGAGATATTGCCACACCTGGTCCTGATGAACATCACGCGGCGGCCACATGTGTGCGTGGACGTCGACAAAGCCCGGCACGATGGTCTTGCCGGTGACATCGATCGTCTTGGCTCCCGCGGGGATCGTAACCTTGCCCTTGGGGCCGACGGCGATGATCCGGTTATTGGTGACGACGATGTCGCCTTTTTCGATGACCTCGGCACCCTTCATCGTGACGATACGGGCGCCGGTCAATACGACCGTTCCCGATGGTTTCGGCCGTGTGGCCGTTACCTTTATCACGGTAGTGTCCGGCTTATCGGCGTCGATCTTCTGCCTAAAAAGGCTGGTTCCCCACGACCACGAAACAGACTTTCCATCCGGGGCCCAAGCGATATAGTCGCCGCCGAGCGTGGACATTTTCTTGAACGGGAGGTTCGCGGTCGGACCCGAAAGGTTCATATTGATCGTCGTGTTGCCGGCCCGCGGCATCGTGACGATATAGTGACGGCCCTGAAGCTCGAGAAAGACTCGGCTGCGGTCGGGCGAGATCTTCATCACGCTGGCCGACGGCTGCTGCGGCGGTGTGCCCTTGCCGGTAACGCGCATGTGGACGCGGCGGTCCTGGCCGTCGAGCCTGATCGACGCGAGGCCGGCACCCGTGGTCACGTAAACGCGGTTCGGATCGTCGGAAAAATGGGGTACGCGGGCACCCTGCGACGGGGCGATGTGTACCGCATCGCCGCCGCCGGCAGGAATGTATTTCAGGTCGGTGCCGGGAGCACCGCCGATCCCGGTAACTTCACGCTCGCCATGATGGCCGTGAAGTGCTTCTTCCTCGGGCGACATGAATTCTTGCCCGAAACGGATGTCGGCATAAAGCTGGTCGTCGACAGCGCCGGTGATGAAAACGATCTTGCTTCCGTCCGGCGAATAGGCCGGATAAGAGTAAAACGCGGCCTGGCGGGTAAGCTGCCTCGGCTGACCGCCATCCGGCGAAACGGACATTATCTGCCCGCCCTGGCGGCTCCATGTGACATAGGCGATCGACCGGCCGTCCGGCGACCAAGCAGGCATGAACTCGCCGTCGGTGCCCGTCGTCACCCGCCGCGGGGTGCCGGATGGCAGGTCCATCAGATAAAGTTTGCTGAATGCCGTAAAGACGACCCGCTTGCCGTCCGGCGAAACGGCCGGATAGCGGATAAGCCGGGCGTCGACCGTCGGGCTGTCATCCACCTTGTATTGGAAATGAACTCGCGGCCCCGCTTCGATATCGACATTGACCGTAAAAGGGATGTCTGTCGCCCTGCCGGTCGCGAAGTCAACCCGGGCTACCTTGCCGTTGATCGGTACGATCAGCGAGCGCCCGTCGGGCATGAAATCGTAGCCGGGATAGGTGTCGCGGGTGGCCCGGGACTCCTGGTCGTCGCGCGTGACGTTGTCGATAAGCCAGCGTTCCTGGTTCGATTCGAGATCGCGGACACGAAGTGCAGTCCTTGTTTCAAACCGGGTCGCGTAGACAAGATAGCGTCCGTCGGGAGAAAGAACCGGCCGCATTGCCGAGCCCTGCGCGTTTGTGACACGGCTGTACTCACCGGTATCGCGGTTAAAACGATAAACCTGCCAGATCGGGAAGCTCGCATTGTAGTTAAAAGCTCCGCTGCGTTGGGCGTAATAAATGAACTTGCCGTCAGGCGAAAAGACAGCACCCATCCGATTGTTCGGCGGCGGTGGCGGCGGGCCCTGTTGGCCGGGGCCGGGAAGCGGCGGTGGTGGTGGGCCCATGCTCACGCCCGAACCGCCGTCTTTATGATAGATGAACGGATGGAATGCCCCGATCGACTGATCGGAACGCGAGGCGATGATGTAGTT
Source organism: Chloracidobacterium sp. (assembly GCA_016716365.1). GTDB lineage: Bacteria > Acidobacteriota > Blastocatellia > Pyrinomonadales > Pyrinomonadaceae > OLB17. The sequence goes on from JADJWM010000018.1 coordinate 77,745, forward strand.
ACCATCCTCGCTCCACGAGGGCGAGACGTACATCGCACGCGGGCCCGTCGTGACGGCCTTTGCGTCGCTGCCGTCAGCCTTCATCACCCAGAGGTTCTCCGAGCCGCTCCGGTCGCTCAAGAATGCTATCGTCTTTCCGTCGGGCGAGAACTTCGGCTGACTTTCGAACGACATCCCGCCATGGATCTTCTTCGCGGTACCTCCGGCGATCGGCATCGTGTAGATATCGCCAAGCATGTCAAAGACTATTGTCTGGCCGTCGGGCGAGACGTCAAGCGACATCCACGTGCCTTCGTTGGTAGTGAATTTGATCGACCGGGCCGGCTTCAGCGGCAGCGGATCCGGCTTTTTCTCGTCTTTCTTCTCTTCGGCCTTGGCTTCGTCTTTCTTTTCATCCTGGGCAATTGCCGGCATCGGCATCGCCATTACCGCGATGACAAGGATCGCAAAAATACGTCTAAGGGGCTCTGGAACGGACATGGTCTTCTCCTACTTTACTGAACAAATTTGGATACTGGTCAGGTTTGAACTGAATTGCATTACGCAGAATCGTGGAGATAGTTTCACCCGAAACGTCCGATTTCTCAATCGAGCGGGCGATCTTAGGCTCCGAGGGCATTGACTGGCCGGCCGGCCCTTCTCGCGATCAAGGGGCTAAAATGGCAAAATAAGGCTATTTAGATGACCAAAGACATAAATGTGATCGGCGGCGGATTGGCGGGCGTCGAGGCGGCGTGGCAGGCGGCCGAACTGGGCGCCAGAGTACGGCTTTACGAGATGCGGCCATTGCAGCAGACGCCGGCCCATCGGACCGACAAACTGGCGGAGATCGTCTGCTCAAACTCCTTGAAGTCCGACGAACAGGGCACGGCGCCGTACCTTTTGAAGGAAGAACTTCGACGCGGCCGCTCGCTTGTGATGGAGGCGGCGGCAGCAACCCGAGTCCCGGCCGGAGCGGCGCTATCGGTGGACCGCATCAAGTTTGCCGAATACATTACGGAGAAGATCGCGGCTCATCCAAACATCGAGATCGTGCGGGAAGAGGTCAATTCGATCGCGGAATGCAGAATGCGGAATGCGGAATTCGATGCAAGAACGCCGACGATAATCGCGACCGGCCCGCTTACCTCCGATTCGCTTACGGCCGACATCATGCGGTTCACAGGCGACGACCAGCTCTATTTTTACGACGCGATCGCCCCGATCGTTGCGGCCGACAGCATCGATATGTCCATCGCGTTCAAGGCGGCGAGATACGGCAAGGGCGGCGACGATTACATTAATTGCCCGATGGACCGGGCAGAGTACGAAGCGTTCTTCAATGCCCTGGTCGGGGCGAAGTCGGTTCCTCTGAAACGTTTTGAAGAGACCCGCTGGTTCGAAAGCTGCCTTCCGATAGAGGAGATCGCCCGCCGCGGTGTCGATACGCTTCGCTTCGGCCCGATGAAACCGAAGGGCCTGCCCGATCCCCGGACCGGCGTGGAACCGTTTGCCTGCGTTCAGCTAAGGCAGGAAAACCTGATGGCCGACGCTTACGGGATGGTGGGTTTCCAAAATCATCTCCGCTATGGCGAACAGGAACGCGTGCTGAAACTGATCCCGGGCCTGCAGAACGCCGAGTTTCTCCAGTTCGGCCAGATCCACCGCAACACATTCATTAATTCGCCGAAGATTCTTGACGAAACACTTTCAACCAAGGCTGACCCGAGCCTTTTCTTCGCCGGGCAGATAACCGGTGTTGAAGGCTATGTCGAATCGGTCGCGACCGGCTGGCTCGCCGGTATAAACGCCGTCCGCTTTTCACGCGGCATCGAAATGGTCACCGCCCCGGCCACATCGGCCATCGGTGCTCTGTGCCGATACGTTTCAAACGTCGAGACCAAAAACTTCCAGCCCGTGAATATAACTTTCGGCCTGCTCGAGCCGCTCCCGCCCGAGCTCCGAAAGAAACACCGCAATAAACGGGAGAGGCATGTGATCCAAGTGGAACGGGCGTTGAAGGATTGGGATGAGTGGATGGATAACCTAAACCCTAACGAGAACTTCTTGAGTTCGCCCGTTCGCTGAAGCGAACGGCAATATTCCTGAAAACCCGAAATGGAACCAACGACGATCCTGATCATCCTTGCCATCTTCCTCGTTGCGATCCTTTATTCCTCGGTCGGGCATGGCGGTGCGTCTGGGTATCTGGCGGTGATGGCACTGATGGCGGTCGCGCCTGAGATCACGCGGCCGACGGCGTTGACGCTGAACTTGTTCGTAGCATCGATCGCCACGGTGCAGTATTACCGTGCGGGGCATTTTTCGTGGAGGCTGTTCCTTCCGTTCGCGGCGGCATCGATCCCGATGGCCTATCTCGGCGGGTCGATCCAGCTGCCGACGAACGTCTACAAGATCGTCCTCGGCGTTGTGCTGCTGCTTGCGGCGGCCCGGCTCGCGTGGAATTTGTCAGGCGGCGACGACGACGTAAAGGAACCCCCGATCTGGCTGGCCCTGATCATCGGAGCCGCTCTCGGGCTACTTTCCGGTCTTGTAGGTGTCGGCGGCGGGATCTTCCTAACTCCGCTCCTGCTCCTGATCGCCTGGGCAAAAGCAAAGACCGCCGCCGGCGTGTCGGCGTTATTCATTTTCGTGAACTCGGCAGCCGGGCTTGCCGGGGCATGGGGTAAGATGCCGCAACTCCCCGGCGAGGTCTATTTCTGGATCGGGGCGGCCGTTATCGGCGGGCTGATAGGCTCGACCCTCGGCGCGCAAAAAATGGGAACCTTGACGCTTCGCCGGGTACTTGCCGTAGTGCTTGTTTTCGCCGGTGGTAAACTAATTCTGGTCTAGGCAAAGATTTGTGCCGGCCGATAATCAAAGTTGTCGTTGACCATGCGTTGGAGCCCACTTATTATTCTCATTCTGGCACTATCGGTTTCCGCCCAATCTGGGCGGGTAAAGCCGCCTGAGCCCACCGGGCCCGTTGTCAAGCCTTCGCCGAAGCCATCCGGCGCGTACAATCCGACTGATCTAAAGAAAACAGCCGCGGATCCCGCGGCAACGCCGACCCCGACACCTACGCCGAGCGACGAGGTCATTCGCGTCGATTCGACACTCGTGCCCATTCCGGTTAGCGTTGTCGACCGTGACGGCCGTCCCGTAATGACCTTGAAGCTTGAGGATTTCGAACTGCGGATCGACGGCCGTCCGGTCGAGATCGGCGATATTTCGCGGTCAGAGACCCCGCTGCGGCTTGCAATGCTGTTCGACAATTCAGGAAGCGTCCTTTCGGCAAGGGAGTTTGAGGTCAAAGCTGCCGTCCGATTTTTTGAAAGGGTCGTCCGCCCGGAGCGCGACCTTGCAGCCCTTTTCAGCGTCGCGACCGCGAGCCGTTTGGAACAGGGCCTTACCAATGACATTGCTTCACTCACGCGGGCGATCCAATCTTTCCCGCCGCCGATCGGGGCAACCGCCCTTCTCGACGGAATCGTCAAAGGCTCACTTTACCTGGGCGAGGTCCAGGGCCGGCGTGTTATCGTTATCGTGTCGGACGGCGACGACACTTACAGCGACGCAACGCTGGCCCAGGCCGTCCGCGCGCTTCAAGTTGCCAATTGTCAGGTTTACGTCGTTAAGACGACCGAATTCGAGAATTTCAAGCGAACGGGATCCAGACGCGGCAACGCGAACGTCCGCCAGCTTGCCGCTGAACGGCGAATGCTTGAGATCGCCGCGCAGACCGGCGGAAAAGTGTATTCGCCGATCGATGAGGATGAATTGGACGAGGCCTTTCGCCAGATCGCGTCGGAACTGTCCCAGCAGTACGTGCTGAGCTACTACCCCGACCCCGAGAAAGAAAGCACCGGGCAGTTTCGCGAGATAACACTTTCCGTCAAGGCCAAGCCCGGGTATTCCGTGCGGACCCGCAAGGGCTATTACGTTCCCAGAAGATTCTAAGGATGGACACGTCCCGAAGGCTTGACCGCCAGATACCGTCATTCATCGAACACCTTCGCTATGCCCGGGGCATGAGCCCGCATACGCTGCGGAATTATTCCAGCGATCTCGCCCAGTTCGAGGCATTTCTTCGGTCGGTGGAAGGACGGGCGGATGTCGCGATCGACGACGTCGACCGGCTGACCATACGCGAATGGATGGGGACACTCCACGCCGGCCACAAAAAGTCGTCGGTTGCAAGAAAACTGGCGACGCTTCGGGCGTTCTTCCATTACCTTGTACAGGACGGGCTGATAGAAACCAATCCCGCGAAACTGGTGGCGACGCCCAAGGTCGAACGCCGCCTTCCGGCCCACCTTTCCGTGGACGATGCCATACGGCTCATCGAGACGCCCGACGCGGCGACCGACCTCGGCTGCCGTGACCGGGCGATGATCGAGCTCATGTATGCAACGGGCATTCGCGTCAGCGAACTGGTGAGCATCGATCTTGCGGACCTCGATCTCGAGAACCGGATCGTTAGAGTGACCGGTAAGAGGAGAAAAGAGAGGATGGTCCCGTTTCACGATCACGCCCGACAGGCGTTGCAGGCATATCTCGCGTCGGCCCGTCTGAATTTCCTCCAAAACTGCCCAGCCTCAAAACGCGATGAGCGGCCTGTTTTTCTGAATTACCAGGGTACTCAGATCTCGACGCGAAGCGTGGGCCGCCTGATCGAGAAGTACATCAAACAGTGCGCCGATATTCACAGCATCTCGCCGCACGCGCTTCGGCATTCGTTTGCGACGCACCTGCTCGAAGCGGGCGCAGACTTGAGGGATATCCAGGAACTGCTCGGGCACGCTCGGCTATCGACGACCCAGATCTACACGCACGTTTCGATGGAAAAGATGGTCGAGGTCTATGACCGTGCCCACCCGAAGGCATGACCGCCGTTAGCTGATGAAAACGATCCTGCTCATTCTGATATTCACGCTGGCTGCCGCTGCCGCTTTCGGTCAAACCACCGAGCGTCGGATCGAGGAGATCCGCAAGGTCTATTCCGAAACAAACGGGCTGATAGCCGAAATGCAGAAAGCACCCGAACTTTCGTCCGTCTTTGCGGTCGAACTGGTGGTCAACAAATTCTCGGCGCCCTATCCGGCCGTCGGCATTTATCAAACGGCCGCTGTTTTCTACTACACATACGGCGACAGGGAACGAAACCCTTATCCTGACAGGCTGCTAAAGGTCCGTACCGTCACACAACGCTCCGCACGGGAACGGGCCGCGGAATACTTTTTCGACAGTACCGGGCACCTGGTGTTCGTCGTCATTTCGGTTCCGGGAGGCGAGGTCGAAGCGACACGGCTATATTTCGCGGCGGGCCGGTTGATAAAGCTGATCGAGGACGGCAAGGAAACCGGCGTGACGACGAGGCCCGCTGTTGCGGCTTCAACCCAGGCCAAGAAAGAGGCAGGCCGGCTAATTGGGATCTTTAGGTCGGCATTGGCATCAGATGACTGATCTCTTTACGAGATGGAGCTGGATCGATGGAAGCCGCGCCTGCGCTAATGATTCAGCCGCTAGGCGTCACTCACCGCCGGGACTGTCGGTGCTAAGCACAACGTCGGGGAACTCGGCGGCAAGTTCGGTCCGTGTGGCAGTGTCGACCGCGGTCCTGACCGGGCGTGAACCGACGTGCGGCTTAAAGTTGCCTTTCTCGTCGTAGAGCCTTCGATATTGGGCAGAATTCCTGATCACTCCCTGAACATAACCCTTGGTTTCGCGAAACGGAATGGCCTCCACAAATTCGTCCATTTCGGCGGGCAGCGACGCTCTCCACTGCGGCACGCGGCCAGGGCCTGCATTGTAAGCGACGGCCATAAATTCGATCCGGCCGAATTTATCGAGCTGGTCCCGCATATAGGCCGTGCCCAGTTCGATGTTGAGGGCCGGTTGGAACAATGATTCCACGGTGATGGTCGCCGTCGATCCGTATTTTCTGGCCACGCTCCGGGCGGTCGGAAGTATCAGCTGCATGAGTCCGTAAGCATTCGCATGCGAACGTGCGCGTGGATTGAAAACGGACTCCTGACGGATCAGGCCGGCCACCTGATAAATGTCGAGCTTCCGATTCCGAGCCCAAGCGGCGATCTGGTCCCACGCAACGTGCGGGTAGAAAATATCCCACTCTTCCTGGCCCATTTCTTCCGGGAACATCTGCGAATAATCGGGATAGCTCTTTGCCAGTGCGAGCAGGGCACTGACGTTGTCGCCCTTGTTCCGGTGATGCCGGGCGAGTGCCAGGTTGATCGACGGGGATGTCGGCGCCGTCTTCCTGGCGGCATTCAGTTCGTCGAGCGACCAATCGAAAAGGCCGACCGTGCTGAGTTCGAGGCTCTTCTCGGCACGCCTGCGTTCTCCCGGGCCCGCAGTCTCCGGAGCCACGGTCACCGTCTTCAAGTTCGCTTCAGCTTTTGCGAGCAGCGAATGACTTGCTGTAAGCGGCTTAACGCCTCGTCCGTCGCGGCCGCCGCATTTGCCATCGGACCGCATCGCACCTAGCCGCTGTTCGGCCTGGTATCCGTACCAGTTCGCCAAATAGCGGTAAATGACGGCTTCGTAAAGAACGCACGCTTCGTCCGTCTTTCCCGCACGTTCAGAATCGCGTGCGGCCCAATATCCGGCCCTTCCCCGATTGGTCGTGTCGCGGTCGACGTAGCGGGCAAGATGTTCTATCAGAAGCTGTGAAGAACGGCTGAACTCACCGGCCTCATGTGCGAGCCACGCGAGCTCGAACTGGGCCTGGGCCACCTCGACGGCGTTCGGATAGTTTGCGAGGGCCGCCCCGAGAAAATACTGTTCTTCACCTTTAATGCGTGCGTCGCGCGCGGCGAACCCTGCGTCAACCCAGGCTTTTACGGTCAACTTTCCATCGGGAAATGCCCGCCTCATCTCGTCGGCGGCACGCCGCGCGTCCGGCCACAGCCGATTTTTCGCATAACCCGTCACAAGTTCGTAAAAGGCTGTTTCCTTTATCGGTGCGGATGCAGGGATCACGTTGAACGCCGACTGGGCGTCAGCCATCTTCTTTAGGTTAACAAAGGCCTTTAGGCGTTTAAGATGAGTATCCGCCGTGACCTCGGCCGGAAATGCCGCAATGAGTTCAGCAAAGGCTTTGTCCGCTTCTGCAAAATTCCCGGCTGCCATGAGCCCGACGGCACGGGCCGTGATCTCCTCGGCGTTCCGAGGTGTCAGCGACAACTCTGCGGCCGCAAGCTTGGCCTCGGCCTCTTTCGCTTCGGAGCTGCCTGCGCCGTAAAAGTAGGTCCTTCGATAAAAAACGGTCGCGTTCGGCTGGTCGCCGAGCGCTTCATACGCCCGGGCCGCCGCGATCAGAGCACCGGGGTGGCGCTGTTCCAGCATTTCCGCGAGCACGCCGTTAACTTTCAGCGCGTCTCCGGAAAGGACGGCAGATTCGGCCCAAAGGAGCCTGGCTTCGGATGCCCTGAGCGATCCTGGGTAGTTTGTGTAAAGCGTTTCGAAAACCTTCTTCGCCAAAGCGTGATCGCCCGTCTGCTGAAGCGACCGTCCCCTGAGCCAAAGCGCATAGTCGGCCAGCTCCGTCCGCTGTGCAAAAGCGTCGGAGTCAAGCAGTTCCGCCGACCCGGCAAAATCCTTGTTATCGAACCGGATGCGGGCCCTGAGAAGCCTGGCGAGTGCTCCCGCACGTTTGTCTGAGAATTTCGATTCAATTGCCGCAACCGAGTCCTCGGCCGGCAGCTTGCCGTCGCGAGTCATTTGGCGGAGAGATTCGAGGGCCTGCTCTTCGGTCTGCTGGGCACTGCAGCTGACGGCCATAAGGCTGAGGAGGCCTGTCAGGACCATCAAAACAAAGGTTTTATTGTTGATCATCGGTATGCACTCTCCGGACGATTTGATGCGGTTGGAAATTTCGGCGCTGTATCGAACAAAAACACTTTGAAACGAGGACGGCTGGGTTTATGATAGCAAACATTCTCTTCCCGAAAAAGATTTCACTTTCCGGAGGCTTCCCGATGAAAAGAACAGCCCCTTTCGCCCTGGCCGTCATTCTCCTTTCTTCGCTGGCGTTTTCACAGCAGCCCACGGTGCGGCCGACACCGACTCCGGCAGCCGCGGAAGAGACCGGGGTCGTCAAGATCTCGACCAATCTGATACAGCTTGATGTCACGGTCACCGATACCTCGGGAAAGGCGATCCGCGACCTTCGACGCGACGAGATCGAGATCTACGAGAATGGGGCAAAGCAAGATATAACAGGCTTTTCATTCGTTTCGGCCGGAGGCGGGCAGGCCGACGCCCTTCTGCCGGATCGCGGCCAGAACATCGTCGCGCCGCCAGCCGGCGGCGTTCGTCGGGAACAGGTCCACCGAACGATCGCGATCGTCGTGGATGACCTGAGCCTTTCGTTCGAAAGCATCGGCCAAACCAGGAAGACGCTTCAAAGGTTCGTCAATGAACAAATGGAGACCGGCGACCTGGTGGCCATCCTTCGGACCGGTGCCGGCGTCGGGAGCCTTCAGCAGTTCACATCGGACAAACAGCGTCTGCTGGCTGCCATTGACAAGCTCAAGTGGAATATGATGGGAACCGGCGGGACCAGCTCCTTCGCGCGGGTAGATTTGATGTCCATTGACGCTCAAACCGTTTCAAGCGAATCGGGTATGAGCGATGAGCAACTGGCCGAGGAGCGAAATCGCTTGGTCGCGTTCAACGATTTCCGCCGGAGCGTTTTTGCGGCCGGTACGCTCGGCGCGATCCAGTTCGTAATTAGCGGCATGAGCGAACTCCCGGGCCGCAAATCGGTCCTGATGTTCTCCGACGGTTTCAGGCTTTTTGAAAGGGATAGGGACGGAACTCCTAGGGCCGGGAGGGTCATTGATCGGATGCGTCGGGTCGTTGATCTTGCGAATAGGGCGTCGGTCGTCTTCTATACGGTCGATCCCCGGGGGCTGGCAGTGCCTTCGTTGACTTCCGCGGACGACACGAAACGAATGACGCCTGCTCAAATGCGTGGAGTGGTGAATACGCGCCGCGATATACTTTTTGAAACACAAGCAGGTTTGACGTTCCTTGCCCGAGAAACGGGAGGGTTTGCAGTACTGAACAATAACGATCTGTCAGGCGGTGTCCAAAGGGCGCTCGAAGACCAAAGTTACTACCTCATCGGCTACGAGCCGGATGATTCCACCTTCGACGCTAAGCAGAGCAAATATAACCAGATTGAAGTCAAGGTCCTAAGAAAGGGGGCCGAGGTGCGTTATCGAAGCGGATTTTTCAATGTCGCGGGCCGTCCGGATGCCGCGACGGGGATACCCGCCAACGCCACCCCGCAGGCGAAGCTTGATGCCGCGCTAAACTCACCATTCTCTGCAAACGGCCTAACGCTTCGGCTGAATTCACTTTTCGGAACGGCCGATCCCAACGGGGCTTATGTCCGGTCGCTCTTGCATATCGACGCCAAAGACCTTTCGTTCACCGATCTGCCGAACGGGATGAAAGAGGCTTCGTTCGACGTGCTGGCGGCGTGTTTCGGCGAAAGCGGGGAACTTGCCGACCAGATCGGCCGTCGATACACGCTGACGATCACGCCAGAGGTGCAGAAGAAGGTACTTAACGAAGGCTTCGTCTATCACTTCAAATTCCCGGTCAAGACGCCCGGTGCATATCAATATCGTGTCGCCATACGGGATTCGAAGAACGACCGTATCGGCACCGCGAGCCAGTTTCTTGCCGTTCCCGACCTGTCGAAGGGCGAACTCACGGTTTCAAGCGTCGTGCTTGAAAACATCTCGGCCGAAGACTACGAGCGATCGTGGGTCCCGACCTCGCCGCAGATCACCACGGATCCCATTACGGACACCGCACTTCGGCGTGTCCGGCCCGGAAGGGTGCTCCGATATGCGTTCGAGATCTACAATGCTCAGCTGGACGCCGCGAAAGCGCCCCGAATGACGATCAAGACGAAGGTCTATCGGGAGGGCAAGCTTATCCTTGACAGCCCCGAAAAACCATTCGATCTTCTTGGACAAACGGATATGAAGCATCTTCGCGCTTTCGGGGCGATCGGGATCGGCCGGGAAATGGAGCCCGGCGATTACACGCTTCAGATCGCCGTTACGGACGAACTCGCCCGCGGCAAGTCAAGAAAAGCCGAGCAGGTCGTGCATTTCGAGGTTTTCTGATCGGGGACTTGGCCGGCTGACCCGTTCGGCCTTGGCCGTCCCGTTGGTGTTCGCTTCACCGGCTGATCGGCCTCCTTCGTCCACTCCTTGCAAATACACCGGGCGCTGGGCGTTAATTGTAGCTTGAACTCTGGCTTCCCGGCGGCCGCCTTTCATGCCGGGGTGTATTCCGTATCAGGTGAATATGCAGATCCGATCGATCGAACTAATCGAGATTAACCTCCCGCTCGTCCAGTTTTTTGAAACAAGCTTTGGCCGCACATACGAACGCCGGATCATCCTCGTCCGTGTCGAAGACACCGACGGTAATGAAGGATGGGGTGAGAACACCTGCGGCGAAGTGCCGGGATACTCGGACGAGTGGACCGATTCGGCGTGGGAAACGACCGAAAAGATCCTTGCCCCGATGGTCGTCGGGAAAGATGTGGATTCTGCAGCCGACGTTTGGGGCCTGATGAAACGGGCTCGCGGCCACCGCATGTCGAAGGCGTCGATCGAGACCGCCTGCTGGGACCTGGAGGCAAAGAAACTCAGGGTGCCCTTGTGGCGTCATCTGGGCGGCGTTAACCAAACGATAAACTGCGGCGTTTCCATCGGTATCCAGGATTCGGTCGCGCAGCTTCTCGAAAAGATACGCACCGAACTGGACGCCGGCTATCAGCGGATAAAGATCAAGATCGCCCCGCATTGGGACTATGATGTGATCAAGGCGGTCCGAGAGGAGTTTGGCGACATTTTGCTGATGGGGGACGCCAATTCGGCGTACACGCTAGACGACATTGACATGCTCCGCAGCCTTGATGAATTCGGTCTGATGATGCTCGAACAGCCTCTGCCTTACGACGACATTATCGACCACGCGAAGCTCCAGGCCCAGATCAAAACCCCGATCTGCCTGGACGAACCGATCAAGTCGCCCGACGACGCCCGAAAGGCCATTGAACTCGGATCCGGCAAAATAATTAACCTGAAGAACGGCCGCGTCGGCGGGCACGCACAGTCTCAGCAGATCGAGACGATCTGCCGCGAGGCCGCCATCCCGATGTGGTGCGGCGGCATGCTCGAGAGCGGCATTGGCCGGGCCCACAACATAGCCATCTCGACCCTCGCCGGCTACACGATGCCCGGCGACGTCTCGGCCAGCAAACGCTACTGGCACGAGGACGTGATCGAACCGGCCGTCGAGGTCTCTTTAAGTGGGACGATCACGGCACCGGACGGACCGGGAATTGGGTTTGAGGTCCGGCGCGACCGGATCAAAAAGGTAACTGTCCGGACTGTGCAGATCACGTCGAATGGTGTTTATCGAGATGATGATGATTCTCGGATTGTATCGTATAAGCATTATGTAGAGGATCTCCTCGATCAACTAATCGAAACGGCTGTCGAAAACAAACACGTTAAGTCGGAATTTGAACGGGGAGTTTTGCAGGGCAACTACGAACTACTATTACGGGCACTTAATTTGACTGAGGCTTTCTCAATTGCTGAGCAATTGCCAAAAAAAATATCCGAATTCGAGCCGGAGAGCTTGTTCGATAAATCTTGAAATTTGGCTTGCCACCGACTTCGTATTAACTACGTCGTCAAAATTATTCCTGACCCGTTTACACCAACCGACCGATTCGAAAATCAGGTATAATCGGAGACGGGTCAATATGAACGAAATAATTTTTCTGGTCGAGGAAGATGTAGAGGGCGGATACAATGCCAAAGCTTTGGGCGAAGCTATCTTCACCCAAGGTGCCGACCTCGAAGAACTTCGGTCAAACATCCGCGATGCCGTCAGATGTCATTTCGAACCGGTTGCGAAGCCTAAGATGATCAGGCTCCATTTTGTGTCCGAGGAAGTCTTCGTCGCATGAAGTTGCCTCGCGATATTAGCGGTGTTTCGCTAGCTCGAGCCTTAATTGTCCTTGACTACGAAATATCCCGTCAGACGGGAAGCCACATTCGACTGACAACCATACTTAACGGCGAGCATCACATTACGATCCCGGCCCACGACCCCATCAAGATTGGAACACTCTCAAGCATTCTTGCTGACATCGCCCGACACCATCAGATCACTCGCGACGATCTTCTCAAACGCCTTCAGCTCTGAACTTGCTTCACCAATGTCGCTATTTAGCCTGGTATCGACGCCAAGTCGTCCTGTGCTACAACCTTAGTGTGAGGCTTGTTCTTTTAGTATTCGTTTGCTTCCTGATTGCAGTTACTTCGTCCGCTCAAACAGTGACAGGCGTTGTGGTTGACGGCAATGGCTCAACGGTGCCGAACGCCGCGGTTACGGTCCGGGAGGAGAGCACGGTCATATCAAGCACGACCACTGACGCCGAAGGGCGTTTCGCAATAGAGGATCTGCGACCGGGCCAAACACTATCCGTCACCGCACCCGGCTTTGCGGAATACATTCTCGTAGTTCCAACGCCAATACCGCAAACTATAAATATTTTCCTAGAACCAACCGGCGTCGCCGCAGATGTCACCGTTTCGATCACACGCAGCGAAACCCGCCTGAGCGAGACGCCGGCAAGCGTGGTCGTCCTGACACGCGAGGATCTGGAATCCACGGCTGCTCAAACGGTCGACGACAGCCTTCGCCAGATCGCGGGATTTACACTTTTTCGGCGCAGTTCCAGCAGGACAACGAACCCGACCGCGCAGGGGGCGAACCTTCGCGGCATTTCGGGCAGCGGGGCCTCGCGGGCGGCGGTTTTGTTTGACGGGCTGTCGCTGAACGACGCGTTCGGTGGGTGGACCTACTGGTCGCGGGTGCCGCTGATCGCCGTCGAGCAGGCAGAGGTGCTTCGCGGCGGGGCAAGCTCGCTCTATGGCTCGGGCGGATTGAGCGGAGCGGTGAACCTTGCACCTCCGAGGTCCGATGGCGACGAACCGATCTTCAATTTCCGGGCCTCGGCTGGTACTCAAGATACATACGACGGCAGCCTTTATTCTGCGGTAGGACGCGGAGGTTGGGGCTTCGATCTCGCGACCGAAACCTTTCAGACGGGCGGGTATATCCCGGTTGTTGAAGAACAACGCGGGCTCGCGGACACGCGGGCGAACAGTCGGCACAATAATCTTTTTTTCTCCATCGAGCGGTCCTTTGGCCGACGTGAGAAGAAACCACCCGCTTACGCAGGTGGTTCTGACCTGTTGGACCGCGTTTTTGCTCGCGGAAACCTCTTCGACGAACGCCGCGACAACGGCACCTCTCTGACCTACAACCGGACCTACTTCCGTCAGGCGGCTGGCGGGGCGGATTTATCCAATAAGAGCATCGGCGAATTCCGGCTCCGCACATTCTTCGAGTCGCAGGTTTACGATCAGACCTTCGCGGCCGTCTCCGTCGACAGAAATAGCGAGACGCTCTCGCGACTTCAACGCGTTCCGTCGCAGGCCGCCGGGACAAACCTCTTTTGGACAAGGCCGATCGAGAGCCACACGTTCGCCGCGTCGTTCGAGGTGCGAGAGGTACGCGGCTTCAGCGACGAGGTCGGCTACTTTGGCGGTCAGCCCGCGTCGATCTCGGGATCAGGAGGAAGCGAGCGGACGTTCGCCTTCTTTGTCCAGGACAGTTGGGCCGCGAGCGAGAAGTTGAATCTAAGTGTTGGATTTCGCGTCGACAGTTGGAAGAACTTCGACGCGCATACGTCCACGCGGCCGCTTGCGACGAACATTTCCTCCGAAACCCGGTTTCCGGACCGCAACGAAACTGCTTTGAGCCCGCGGATCGCAGCGATCTATCAGATCACGCCGAACGCCTCTATCTATGGCTCCTACTCGCGGTCGTTCCGTGCTCCGACGCTTAACGAACTTTACCGCGGGTTTCGCGTGGGAAACGTCATCACTCAGGCCAACGAAAATTTGCTTGCCGAGGCCGCTGACACCTTTGAGGGCGGACTGACGGTCGCGGCGTTCGATCGCAGGCTAAATGTTCGCGGCAACGTATTCTTCACGATTGTCGAAGATCCGGTCGTCAGCGTCACGCTCACCACGACACCGACGCTCATTACGCGCAGACGTCAGAACGTGGGCAAGACCCGGACGCGGGGGATCGAACTCGATGCAGAACTGGCGATTCGCAATGACCTGCGGCTTTCGGCGAGCTATCTATATGCCGATGCGAGGTTCATCGACTTTCCGGCCGATCCGGATCTCGTTGGCAACTTTCTGCCGCAAGTACCCCAACAGCAGGCAACCTTCCAGCTCGCATACCGCCCTGCTTCGCGCTTTTCATTCGGTATTCAAGCCCGAGCCTCGGACGCCCAATGGGAAGACGATCTCAACTCACTCAAGCTCCGCCCGTACTTCACGATGGACGCGTTCGCCGCCTATCGCGTTCACAAGACGCTCGAACTCTTCATTGCGGCAGAAAATGTTTTCAATTCGCGATATGATATCGGCCTAACGCCGATCCGGACCGTCGCGTCGCCGGCCTTCGCGCGTATCGGCCTTCGGTTAGAGCTTGGAAAAAGATAGGCCCATCAGCTCAGCCAGAAAATATAAAGGAAGCCCATCGAGACGAAATAGAGAAGTACGGCCAACGGGAAGCCGACGCGGAGGAAATCCTTGAAGCTGTATCCCGCCGGCCCCATAACAAGCACATTGACCGGGTGGCCGAGCGGAGTAACGAACGCCATAGCCGACGCGACCGCGACGCACATCACAAGTGCGCGGGCGTCGAACCCGGCCTGCTGAGCGATGTTGATCGCGACCGGGCCCATGATCGTCGCAACGACGGCCGTGTTCATTATCTGAACCAGCAGCATCGTTATCAGCACCAACGCAGCCCCAACCATGACCACACCCTGGCCGCCGAACGTTGCCGCGACGTACTGGCCGACGATCCCCGCGGCGTTCGTTTTGACCAGCGCGATGCCCATCGGGAGCATTCCAGCGACGATGAACACGCTTCTCCATCCGATAGAGGAATAGGCCTGCTCGGTGGTCAGGATCCGCGTCAGCATCATTGCAAGGGCCCCGCCCATCATCACGGGCCCGATGATCGCGGGAAATGCGATCGCCAGAACAAGCGTGGCAACGAAGATCATCACCGCGGCCCTCGCCTTTGCCGGGGCTGTCACCTGAGGTTCGTCGAGCGACATCAGCATTATCAGGTCCGGGTCTGCGGCGGCGATCCTCAGCCGGTCTCGTGTGCCCTGAAGAAGGAGCGCGTCGCCGAACTGAAGCTTTTCCTCGCCTAGGTTCGTCGCGATCTCGCTGTCGAGCCGCCATATCGCCAGGACATTCAACCCGTATTTTTCGCGAAAGTTCACGCTCTTCAGGCTTTCGCCGATCAACCGTGACCGCGGAGCGATCATCGCCTCGACGATCTCGACCTGCCGCGATTCCAAGTCCCGCTCCTTCCATTGTTCGGACGGCAAGTGCTCCATCAGCGGCTCGACATCGCGGCGCCTGAAATCCTCCTCGTCGCCTTCGAAGACCAGAACGTCGCCTTGCCGGATCTCCGTGTTCGGCGAAAGGCTGACCAACTTTCGGCCTTCACGTTCGATCGCGACGACGCTCACACCGAATTTTTCGCGAAGCGTGCTTTCCTCAAGCGGCCGGTCGATCAGGAACGAATTTTCCGGAACGCGGGCCCTGAACAGATTCCCGCCAAGGCCGTACGCCGCTACGAGGTCCGCGCTATCGCCTCGATTCGGCGCCTGCGTTCGCTCGAGCATCGATTCGCCTTTCAGCAAGGTCCTGCCATAGACCGACATGTAGATGATCGATGCGATCACCACCGGCAGGCCGACCCAGAGGAATTCCGGGATGCCCAAACCCGCAGATCCGCTGTCGCGAAGCAGCGAACTCAGAATGATGTTTGCCGTTGCGAAAAGCGTCGCCGCACCTCCTATCACCGTGCCAAACGCAAGCGGCATTAAAAGCCTCGAAGTGCTCACACCGGAGCGTTTCGACGCACCCGACACGGCCGGCAGAAGCACCGCGGCCGCGGCGATATTGTTCATGAACAGAGAGAGAAATGCGCCGACCGACATCACCACGATGGTAAGCCGTCGCTCGCTGCCGCCCATTTTCAGAAGGAAGGACCCTACCCAGTCCGTAACGCCGGTTCGTTTCAGTGCCTCGGCAAGAATAAAGATCGCGATGATGATGATCACCGCCGCTCGGCTGAAGCCAGAGAATGACTCGTCTGGCGTGAGCACGCCGCTTAACCCGAGCGCGACAGCAACGAGTAGCGCCACCAGGTCCGCCGGGATGCGATCCGTCAGGAAGGCGATGATCGCCGCGGTCAGGATCACAAGCGTGATGATAAGTGAATTGTCCATTCTCGCTTGCCTTTGAGTGTAATGTCACTTGGCGAAGTGTTTCAATTCGTCGGCGTTTTTGTGCCCGTTAACTCAAGTGCTAAGGTATCTTTTTCGGTATGAGCAACAACGAACCAAACAAGATCATCTTTTCGATGGTCAAGGTCAGCAAGTTCTACGATAAGAAGCCGGTCCTCAAGGACATCTATCTTTCGTTTTTCTATGGAGCGAAGATCGGCGTCCTCGGTTTGAACGGTGCGGGTAAGTCCAGCCTGCTGCGGATAATCGCTGGTAAAGATAAAGATTTCAACGGCGAAGTGGTCTTTTCGCAAGGCTATTCCGTCGGGCTTCTTGAGCAGGAGCCGGTGCTGGACGAGGCGAAGACCGTCCGTGAGATCGTCGAAGAAGGTGCTCGTGAAACCGTCGATCTGTTGAAGGAATACGAAGAGATCAACGCCCAGTTTGCCGAGCCAATGGACGGCGATGAGATGAACGCGCTGATCGAGCGCCAGGGCAAGGTCCAGGAGAAACTGGACGCTGCCGATGCATGGGACCTGGACAGCCGGCTTGAAATGGCGATGGACGCACTTCGCTGTCCGCCGCCGGAGACGCCCATCAAGAACTTGAGCGGCGGCGAAAAGCGCCGGGTCGCGCTGTGCCGTCTGCTGCTGCAAAAGCCCGATATCCTCTTGCTCGATGAGCCGACAAACCACCTTGATGCGGAATCGGTCGCGTGGCTCGAACAGCATCTTCAGCGTTACGAAGGAACGATCATCGCCGTCACGCACGACCGATATTTCCTCGACAATGTTGCCGGCTGGATTCTCGAACTCGATCGCGGCGAAGGCATTCCTTGGAAGGGGAATTATTCGAGTTGGCTCGAACAGAAACAGCAGCGGCTTGCCCAGGAGCAAAAGACCGAGGATAAACGCGCCAAAACGCTCGAACGCGAGCTTGAATGGATCCGGATGTCGCCGAAAGGGCGTCACGCCAAATCGAAAGCCCGGATCAACGATTACGAAAGGCTCGTCGCGACCGAATCAGAAAAACGAAGTGAGGACCTTGAGATCTTCATTCCCCCAGGCCCGAGGCTCGGCGATACGGTGATCGAGGCCCACGGTGTTTCAAAAGCGTACGGCGACAAGCTTCTGTTTGAAGACCTCGAATTCGCTTTGCCGCCCGGCGGCATCGTCGGCGTGATCGGCCCGAACGGTGCGGGCAAAACAACACTCTTTCGCCTTATCACGGGCCAGGAAACACCCGACAGCGGCGATTTCAAGGTGGGCACGACGGTCAAGCTTGGTTATGTCGATCAGTCACGCGACGACCTCGACCCCAACAAGACCATCTGGGAAGAGATATCTGAAGGGGCCGACTTCGTCCAGCTTGGCAAACGCGAGATGAATTCGCGTGCCTACGTTTCGCGGTTCAATTTCTCCGGCAGCGACCAGCAGAAACGTGTCGGCCAGCTGTCGGGCGGCGAGCGAAATCGCGTCCATTTGGCAAAGATGCTAAAATCCGGGGCTAACGTCATCCTCCTTGACGAGCCGACCAATGACCTTGACGTGAACACGATGCGGGCGTTGGAGGAAGCACTTGAAAACTTTGCCGGCTGCGCCGTCGTTATCAGCCACGACCGCTGGTTCCTTGACCGGATCGCAACGCATATAATGGCCTTCGAAGGCGATTCTCATGTCGAGTATTTCGACGGCAACTACAGCGAATACGAGGCCGACCGAAAACGCCGGCTCGGACACGACGCCGACCAGCCGCATCGGATCAAATACCGAAGCCTGACCCGGGCCTGATCTAACCATGAGTGAGGCGGTTCCAACACCTCCTCACCCTTTTCTATTCCGCTTTTTACTACTCTGTAATATAATCCGGTCGAACAACCGAATCGTCGAATCGTACAACCAGGGCAACCGCTTTTTCGTAATCATTCATTTGTCCTATGTTCTGCCCGAATTGTGCCAGCCCAAATGACGATGGACTCAGGTTCTGCCGTGAGTGCGGAAAGGATATTTCCTTCGTAACTCGTTGCTTGGCCGGAGGGTTCGCGATGACACTCGCGGGCAATGTGGATGAGTACTTTGATCTGTCCCCCAAACGCCTTGTTAGAGATGGCGTGTTTGGCCTTGTTCTGGGTGTCATACAAATCGTGTTTGGGCTCGTTACGACTGGGTTTTTCAGCCCGTCGTTGCTTTTGGGATTATATGTAGTGTGGCTCAGCGTCGAGGCGTTGGCCGCATACCGTTGGTTAGCAAAAGGCAGATCGTACCAACCGACGCGGCAAAACGCGCAGGCGATGAAATTTTGTCCGCGATGCGGCGGACAGCGAGACTCGGATGAACCAAGCTGCGCAGCGTGCGATCTCGATCTCGTGGGGCTGGAAAAGGCGATCACTGCTGAAGGCAATTGGTTTTCACGTCGGTTGCGGAGAAGGATCGGTGAGAGCCTTGATCCGTCGTTGCTTCGTAGCAAGTACAACTTACTAAACGCTTACCTCCTTACGGCACTCGCTGTAAGCGCCGCAGTCTCGGGCGCTGCCTTTCGTGCCATTTTCTATTTTTTCCTCGCAGTCGCAACCATTTTTTATATTGTCTGGGATTCAGTAACCCGGAAACGTGAGGGAATTTCCGACGATAGGGCGGTACCCGCAGAGTTGCCGGTTCTCAGGACGTTCGGTGCGACTATTGGCCCTATTGACCAGAAGTTCGACCCTATCGAAGCGTCGAGGCAAACTGTGACCGCGCAAGCATGCCTTGTGTTTGGAGTTCTGCTTGTAGGGCTTTTTGTCGCGTTTACCTTCTTACCCAACTTAGTTATGTACAGTGACGGACTCGATCCCGGCCGGCCTAAAACTGGGTCCGACCTGGTTAGGGCCATAGTAGCCGGTTCCATTCCGCTCATTGTGTCCGTGCCGTGTTTGATCTATGGGTTCATTCGCCTGCGGCAACTTCGTTTAGTTCACCGAGACAAGAACGTCGATACGCAAGAAAATGACGATGTCCATGAAGCGGCTTCTGCCGCGACCAACCGACTCGTTCATTCGCATACGCAGCATTCGACGGAGGAGACTACCCGCTCATTAGCCACAGCTCGGATAGAGGCCGACAAAAGCCGCGATCAGTCGTTTTGAATCGGAACATGCGGTGATAGGTCCCGAGGAAAATTCAAAAAAGCTGGACGAGCAGCCCTATGGGGATGGATAACGGCAAATGTTCTGTCAGAAATGCGGAAAAGAGAATCCTGAGGAGGCCAAGTTCTGCCGGAGATGCGGGAAACGCATAAGGCTCCTCTCGCTTGAATCGAGTGACTCTAGTGCTGAAGACGAGCAAGTCTACAACGACACCGGTCGTCGTATCGTGATCGTGGGGTTATCGCTTGTTGCTGTTTCGTTTCTTAGTCAGTCTCTTGGTGCTTTCTTATTCTTCATCGCGTTCTGCTCAGTTATTGGGACCTTTCTGTATTTCCTAACCTATCGATGGGCGAGATTGGTACTGATCGGGCTCGCCCTTGTATTGATCGTCTACGTCTATTCAGACTGGTGGTTCTTCGTACTGGGGTTTTACGGTGTCTGTTTCCTTGGCTACCGAACGGCTGTAGGGATAAGGGCTAGGCAAGACGTCGACCGGAAGAGCCTTTCGGTTCTTGTCGTCAACTCAACCCCTCAATTGAACATCGAGACCTCTGAAGATCACGACGCTGAAACAGCGTTGCTGGCACAGCCGCTATATTCGCAACCCGCTGGTTCACTCGTTGTCACGCGAGACCTTGCCGATGCGAGTATGGATGAAGGCAGCTTCACGACCCGAGAGCTAGATATAACCGCTAAAGAGTTGGTCAGCGATTCCTCCGTCGAAAGCGTTACGGAAGACACGACCAAGCCACTCGATAAGGCGTAGCTGGCGCCGGATCGAATCGATCTGACACTCTAGCGCATGCACGATTTGAAGCTGATCCGGCCATAAGATAAAGTATTGGAAGCCCACCTAGGGTCTAATGACTCTCAGCTGTCGATGAAGATCTTTCCGAAAGATATAGCGAGCCTTTTCGCTATTGCAGTTCTTTTGATCGCCGCCTCATGCGGGGGGCCGGCCGAGGCTGAAAAACCCGCCGCAGTAGCCGAAGCGGGCCCCGCGAGTCCGACCGAGCCGCCGAAAGGCTTCCAGCCGCCGACGGAGCCGTCGCCCGCGATCCCGGACCTTCAGGCCGAACTGCTCGACAGCCGCGGCAAGACAACCACATCACCGCTCGGCAACTTCGATTTTCGAAATTTCACTTACCCGCTGCCTCGCGGCTGGCACCATCCTGACGGCGAAGAGATCACACTCGAGGACGGGAAGCTGGCGCCGAAGCTTCGCGACATAACGGACGAAATGTCGCCCGAAGAAAAGGCCGAGGCCCGCGCCGAACGGCGGATCGGGATGTCGTACGTAACCACGAAGTATCTGGATGTCGACAACGACGGCGAGGATGAAGCCGCAGTGGTCGTAAAGATCGAAACTGGCGGCAATGCCATCCCGCAGCTCGTCTATATCTTCGGCTGGAAGGACGGCAAGCCGGAGCTCCAGTGGAATTTCCGGACCGGTGACCGGGCCGACGGCGGCCTGAAAGATATCAGGGCCGAGAACGGCGAATTGGTCGTTGAACTTTACGGGCAGGACCGGTTCCTTCTCGGGCAGACAGAAACCGGAAAGATCACCGGCGACGAAGAGCAGCTTTGCTGCCCGACCCACTTCACCCGCACTTTCTATAAATGGAACGGAAAGAACTTTCAGCTTCAGCGTAAACGGTTGACCTTCGAGGTCGAAAACCCCGCCGCCCCTCCCATCGAAAATCTCGGGGACATCATGAACGACCCGGTTAAAGCGAAAAAGTACCTCGAAGGCCGTTAAGGGCGGCCATTCTCCCTGCCCAAGACCAATCCTTTCGCGGTGAACTCCGAGGTGCGAAAGTATTCGCATCCTGCGAGTATTGTTCAGCGCCGGAAACGCCTATCACGATCGGAAAACGTGATATATGTTCGGTCTGCCTTTCGGCATGCATTTTGCCAAACACCCCTGTTGTTTGGAGGAATTTGATGGATCCGAATACTCTCGACCGGCTGCAGTTTGCCTTCACCGTCACTTATCACTATATTTTCCCGCAGCTTACGATGGGCCTTGCCCCACTGATCGTCATTTTCAAGTCGCTTGCGATCTGGAAAAAGGACGAACGTTGGAACGAGGCCGCCCGGTTCTGGGGCAAGATCTTCGGTATCACGTTCCTTTTCGGCGTCGTCACCGGCATCCCGCTCGAGTTCCAGTTCGGGACCAACTGGGCGGCGTTCTCACGTTTCGCCGGCGGCGTCATCGGGCAGACGCTGGCGATGGAAGGAACCTTTGCGTTCTTTCTCGAATCTGCTTTCATCGGCCTTTTCCTGTTCGGCGAGAAGCGGCTCGGGCAGAAACTGCATTGGTTGGTGGCGTTCCTTCTGTTCGTCGGCACGTGGCTTTCGGGTTGGTTCATTATCGCGACCAATGCATGGATGCAGCACCCGGTTGGCTACGAGATGGCCGCCGACGGTTCGGTCCATCTGACCAGCTTCTGGTCGCTCGTCTTGAATGAGTGGGCGATCTATCAGTATCTCCATAACATGGGTGGGGCGTTCGTCACGGGTTCTTTCGCGGTCGCCGCCCTCGGTGCTTTTTATATCCTCTCGAAAAAGCAGGTCGAATACGGGAAATTGTTCGTAAAGGCCGGCGTGATCGCAGGCTGCGCCGGAAGCATCTGGATGCTGTTTCCGTCGGGCGACTTGCAGGGCAAGATGATCGCTGAGCATCAGCCCGTAACTCTCGCTGCGATGGAAGGGCTCTTCGAAAGCGAGCAAGGAGCGGGCATCGTGCTGATCGGCCAGCCGGACATGGAGAAGAAGCGGCTCGATAACGCGATCGTCATCCCGAACGCGCTCAGTTTCATTACATATCGGCGTTGGGACGCCCACGTCCGCGGCCTCGACGCCTTTCCCGAAGATCAGCACCCGACAAATATCCCGCTTCTTTACTACAGCTTTCACATCATGGTCGGGCTGGGCACGATCTTCATCGCGGTCATGGTCATCGCCTGTTTCTGGCTATGGCGAGGGAAGCTTTTCACTTCGAACTGGCTGCTCTGGATCCTGATGCTGCTGTTTCCTTTCCCGTTCATCGCGAACACGGTCGGGTGGATGACGGCAGAGCTTGGCCGGCAGCCGTGGCTGGTTTACGGCCTGTTTCGGACGGAGCAGGGTCATTCGCCGATGGTTTCAGGCGGCAACGTAATGTTCACGCTGCTTGGATTTTTCGGGATGTACACGGTGCTTTCGCTTCTTTACATCTTCCTGATGCTGCGGCGGATCGAGCACGGGGCCGATGAACTGACCCCGGTTGGAATGCCGAATTCCGTGCCGACAGTGGATGCGGAGCGGGAGATCAAGGAGGACCAACAATAATGGAAACCATCTGGTTCATGATCGTCGCGTTTATGATCGTCTGCTACGTCGTTCTCGACGGGTTCGATATCGGAGCGGGGATCGTTCATTACTTCGTCGGAAGGAACAACGCCGAGCGTGAGGCCGTGATCCGCGCGATCGGGCCGGTGTGGGACGGCAACGAGGTTTGGCTGCTGGCGGCGGGCGGGACGCTCTATTTCGCGTTTCCGGTGCTTTATTCGGCGGCATTCAGCGGCTTTTACCTGCCGCTGATCATGGTCCTTTGGCTGCTGATAATGCGGGCCGCCGGCATCGAGCTTCGCCATCAGCTCCACAACGAACTTTGGGAGAATTTCTGGGATTTCGTTTTTGCACTCTCGAGCATCCTTCTGGCGATCTTCTTTGGGGCGGCCCTCGGAAACGTGATCCGCGGCGTTCCGCTGAATTCCGAAGGGTATTTTTTTGAGCCGCTGTTCACCCATTGGGGCACGACGGGCGAGACCGGCATTCTCGATTGGTTCACGCTGCTTTCGGGCGTGGTCGCATTCGTCGCACTCGCCATGCACGGCGCCGCTTTCCTTGCCCACAAGACGGAAGGCGAAATGAACGCCAGGGCCCGAAAGGTGATCAGCCTCGGCTGGTTTGCCCTCGTCCTGGTAACGATCGGCAGCCTTTTCGCGGTCATCTATGTCAGGCCGACGATCCTGGATAATTACTACGCGATGCCCGTCGGATGGCTGATCCCGATCGGGGTTGCCGCGGCCCTCGCTGCGGTCAAGTACTTCAATTCGACCGGGAACGACAAGGCCGCGTTTCTAGGAACATCCGGCTACCTGGCCCTGATGTTGGGTGGGGCCGTATTCGGTGTATATCCGAACGTGCTTCCGGCACTCGATCCGGCGAATAGCCTCACTATTTACAACGCAAAGGCCGGCGCGTACGGCTTGAGTGTCGGGCTGATATGGTGGTCGATCGGCATCGTCATCGCGATCGGATATTTCGTCTTTCTTTTTAGAACGTTCAAGGGGAAGGTAACGGTCGGCGGCGAACATTGATCGCAACCGGGCGATAGAAAAGGCCGGCTCCGGCCCGCCGATTCTTGTCACATCACTTTATAATACAAAGTACTTGACAGATGAAATAACTTGGCATATTCTTTTCCCCAATGGGTAAGGTGTCGCCTGTTACGAAAGATGAAGAACGCGTCGGGCCGGTGAACCTGGGTGACCGGGCGATCGATAACCTCCAATATATCCGCGAAGCGATGGAGCGCTCGACCAGCTTCACGGCCGTTCCCGGCTACGGCGGGATGCTGATGGGCGTCACGGCGGTCGCCGCAGCGTTCATCGCAAACGGCCAGACATTTCTTCGCGACTGGCTGATCGTTTGGGTAATGGAGGCCTGCCTGGCGTTTGCCATCGGCCTCTTGGCTATGTGGCAAAAATCGAAGCTGGCGGGTCAATCGCTTCTGTCGGCACCGGCGCGCAAATTCGCCTACAGCTTTGTCCCTCCGATCGTCGTCGGCGTGATCTTGACGGTTGGGCTTTGGAGATTCGAGCACTATGGCGTGATGGCCGCGGCTTGGATGCTCTGCTACGGTGCCGCGGTCATAGGCGGCGGCGCATATTCAGTTCGGGCCGTGCCCGTTATGGGCTGGTGCTTCATAGGCCTCGGGGCCGTGACACTCGGCCTGCCGAAAGGTTTCGGCGACGAGATGATGGCGTTGAGCTTCGGCCTTTTACATATCATTTTCGGGGCGGTCATCGCCCGAAGGTACGGCGGCTAAGGTCAATACCACCTGCGGTAGCGGGTGGTTGGTGGTTATCTTTTGACACTTTATATTTACATGAAACTCACATCCTCACTAGCAATAATAATTCTCAGCGTCACCGCCGTAGCAGCGCAGGCTCCTGATCTCTCGGCGGAGGTCGACAAGGTATTCGCTTGGGCCAAGAAAAGCGAGCCCGGATGCGCGGTCGCGGCATCAAAGGAAGGCAAGATCGTCATCAACAAGGCCTATGGCTCGGCCGACATGGAGCGGGAAGTCCCGATCAGCGCCGATACCGTGTTCGACGCCGGTTCGATCCGCAAGCAGTTCGTCGCCGCCTCGATTCTGCTGCTCGCCGAAGAGGGCAAACTTTCTCTGACCGATGACGTCCGCAAGTACATTCCCGCACTTCCAGACTACGGTCACAAGATCACGATCGATCACCTGCTGACGCACACCAGCGGCATCCGCGATTGGCAGCCGCTGCTCAATCTCGCTGGCGGCGACCCGACGGCGATGTCGATGATCCTTCGCCAGCGTGAACTGAACTTCAAACCCGGCGACGAATGGTCCTACTCGAACAGCAACTATGTGCTGCTGCCGGAGATCGTCGCCCGCGTGAGCGGACTGCCATTTTCGGAATTTGTCAAGAAACGCATCTTCGAGCCCTTGGGCATGGGATCGACATCGCATCCCGTGGACCCGCTCTACCTGATCAAGAACCGAGCGCTTGCATACAGCAAAGATGCGACGGGATGGAAGATGGACATGTATCTCGGCAACGACCGCGGTGGTGCCGGCGGTCTGTTTACGACGGCGATCGACCTGGTCACCTGGAGCGACGCACTGATGGACAACCGTTTGGGAGCGTTTGTCACGCAGAAGCTACGGGAGGCAGCCACGCTGAACAACGGAAGGCGACTTACCTATGCCCGTGGCCTGAGCGTTCAGCCTTTCCGGCGCGGCGGCACACTTGTTTGGCATAGCGGCGGGGCCGCCGGCTACAGCGCGATCGCGGCCCATCTTCCGGAACACTCGATCTCGGTTGCGGTTGTTTGCAATCAGGATGGAGGTGCTCGCTCGGAATACTCGGGCCGCATTATAGACTTGCTTTTACCCGGAAGCTTTTCGGATGTTCGTCCGATTACAACCGCACCCGGTGTTGAGCAGGTTGACCTAAGCGGCAAAGGAGGGCTGTTTTTCCAAGAGGGGATCGGACAGTCGCTGCAGATCGCGGTGGACAATAATTCTCTGGTGGTCGCCGGCGCCGGCATACTTGTCCCCATCGGGGCTGACCGTTTTAGGAATCAGCGTCCGAGGCCGACGTTTTTGTCCGAGGCCGAGTTCGAACTGAAGTTCCTCTCTGCCGACCGGATCGAGGTTAAGACAAAGGAAGGCATAGTCTCGCATTACCGACGGGCAAGCTCCTGGACCCCGACGACCGATGACCTAAAAGCGCTCGCTGGCACCTATCGCAGCGACGAACTGCTCGCGACCTTTGAGGCAACGCCGACGAAAGGCGGATTGAACGTCCAGGCCAATCACGCGAACACAGTCGAGTTCAAGCCGGTCGATAAGGACACGTTCCAGGTCGGCCAGTCGCTCCTGCGCTTCAAGCGCGATTCGGCCGGCAAGGTCACGGGGCTTGTTTACAGCAATCCGGTTCTCCGCGGCGTGACGTTCACACGGGAGGACAGTTAGCAGCCTAAGTCAGTACGACCGGCGGTAGCGACTGGGGTTTTAGAATAAAGAACATGACACCAAACAAAAGACTCATCGCGATCCTTTTGACAGCAGGTTTTCTCCTGCTCGTCCCGCTGGTTGCCAGATTTCCCTGGGGCCCGTTCGATTTCATCGTCGCGGGCGTCTTGCTTATCGGTGCAGGCGTCGCGATCGAGATCGCACTGAGGCTTGTCCGCGGATTCTGGCAGCGGGTCGCGGTTTGCGTCGGGGTGCTTTTCTTTCTTTTGCTTATTTGGGCGGAACTTGCGATCGGCGTCATCGGGACGCCGCTCGCGGGAAGTTGATGGAAAATGTCGAGTAAGAATTTCGCAACAAAATCGAATTCGAACGGTGCAAAGCTGAGAGCACTGCGGGTTGAAGAAGCGGCCGAGACCGTCTCGAACGAACTCGACAAGGTGATCCACGAGCGGATGCGCCTGGGCATAATTTCTGCCCTCGCGGCGAATGAAAAGCTCAGCTTCACCGACCTGAAGAACCTGCTCGACACGACCGACGGCAATGTCAGCGTCCACGCCCGAAAGCTTGAGGATGCAGGTTACGTCACGATGAAAAAATCGTTCGCCGGCCGCATGCCGCTGACCGAATACAAGATCACGGCCACCGGCCGGAAAGCGCTCGAGCGGTATTTAGATCATATGGAAGCCCTTATCAAAGCAATGAAAGATAGGTAGGAGCTTGCCAGACCGCAGTTGCTGAGACTGGCGGAGGTGCAGCACGAGAGGTAATTATGAACCAACGGACGCGTACAGGACTTGAGATACTTTTTTCGGCGATATTACTTGGCGTATTCGGCAACTTGATGCTTCGGCAAACGCCGTGGGGGTTGAACGCGACGCTTTTCGTGACGGCCTTTGTCGGAGTGATGGCAGCCATAGCCTGGCGGCACCGACGAGAGCTTTTTACGGTAAGGACCGTGGCGCTTCAGGCTGCGATGGTCTTTTTCGCGTCGATGTACCTGATACGCGATTCCGTCGAACTCCGGGTCTATGACACCATCGCGATCATCGTGTTAATGGGCGTGCTCGTTTTGCCGAACTTCGGTATCAATCAACGCTTCGCCGGGATATTCCATTATGCGGCCGGCTTTATCTGGTCGGGACTCAATTCGCTGTTTGCACCCTTCGTGCTGCTCGGAGCCGATATTGATTGGAAGTCGATGCCGGGCAACCGCCTGAGCAAGGGAGTTTTCTCGGTGCTTCGCGGGTTGGCGATCGCTTTGCCGCTATTGCTTTTGTTTGGCGCTCTCTTCATGGCCGCGGACGCAGCATACGAGAATTTCGCAAACCGCGTCATAAATTTCGACCTTGAGACGGTGATGTCCCACGTATTTCTCACTTCACTGTTCGCGTGGCTGTCGGCCGGTTATTTCAGGAGCACGCTGATCGAACAGTTCGCAAAAGCGGCCCCGGCCGTAGTTTCGCCGATCCCGAAGGCCGAAGAGGCCAAGCAGGAAACCAAGCCGGATCCGGAAGCCAAAGTTGCGGACGACGGAGCGAGTTTCGTTGACAAATTCACCGCCGAACCGGCCGAAGACACGCCGTTCGCAAAGAACGCGAACGTTGTCGAACACATCAACACCAGCGATGCGCCGCATAGAAGTGAACAGGCGAAGGTCGAAGGCGAGGGATCGGAACAGGCCCCGGCCGAGCCAAAGAAGCGCGACTGGCAGAATTGGGACAATACGAAGTTCCCGTCGGTCTTTACGCTTGGGGCGGTCGAAACGGTGCTTATTCTCGGCCTGCTCGACGTGCTTTTCCTTAGCTTCGTCATCTTTCAGCTTCCTTATCTCTTCGGCGGGATGGAGTTCGTACAGAACACGCCCGACCTCAAGCTTGCCGATTTCGCCCGCCGCGGATTCGGCGAACTTGTCGCGGTGTCGTTCCTGGCGTTGCCGCTGCTGCTTGCGTCGCATTGGCTGCTCAGGCGCGACAATTCGAAGAATGAAACGCTTTTCCGAGTGCTTGCTGGGGTACAGATCGGCCTGCTTTTCGTGATCATGGCTTCGGCGATGCAGCGGCTTGTCCTTTTGACGGGCGATCTCGGCTACGGCTGGACGACGGTGAGATTCTACCCGATGGTCTTTATGATCTGGCTTGCGGTCGTGTTCGTTTGGTTCGGCTGGACGGTGCTTCGCGGCCATCGGAACAATTTCGCCTGGGGCGCGCTTTGGTCGGCGATAATAATGCTCGCCGCGACCAATCTAATGAACCCGGACGATTTCATCGCCCGCAAGAACATCCAGCTAATGCAGCAGGGCAGAGATTTCGACGCTTATTACAATGCCCGGTTGAGTGACGACGCGATCCCCGCGCTTCTCGAAGGCCTCCCGGCGATGTCGATCGAAGACCAGTGCGCAGTAAAGTCGACTCTGCATAACCGCTACGGCGAACTCGGCCAAATGACCGACCTGCGTTCTTTCAGTTTCTCGAATCATACGGCCTTTGACCTCCTGCGGGAGAATGACCCGGTACTGCATCAAACCACCGATTGCCGGCCTTATGAGCAGAATGATGGCTTCGGTTATTGACGGTTGTCACGTCGCACGCGCCATTAGGTGATAGAATGGTCGGCGTGGCGAGAGACCTGATCCGCGAATATATTTCCTATCTGCGTGTAGAAAAGGGCTTGGCGAAGAATTCGCTCGAGGCCTACGAAGGCGATCTGCGCAAAATCGAAATTTGGGCTGAAAAAAACGGCCTCGAGATAGGATCACTCACCCGCATCGAACTGCGAGAATTCCTCATCGACCAGACGAAGGAAGGGATATCCGAAAGCTCGAAGCGGCGAACGATTAGCTCGATCCGGGGATTCTACAAGTTCCTGATGACGGACGGGCACATTGCGGCCAGCCCGGCTGAAGACCTGTTTACGCCGCAGAAAGGCGCTTACCTTCCTCGCTTCCTGAACCAGGCGGAGATCGAACAGCTCCTCTTGACGCCTGACACATCGACCGAAACCGGCCTCCGCGATCGCGCGATCCTTGAATTGATGTATGCATGTGGACTGAGGGTCTCTGAACTTTGCGGCGTTAGGTTGGGCGACATCGATATCGATGCGGGCATTCTCACAACGACCGGAAAGGGAAGCAAGACCCGCCGGGTGCCCGTCGGATCAAGCGCGATCGAGTGCGTAAAAAGTTACCTCAACCTCCGCCGAAAACACGAGGATCTGGACGTTCAAACACTTTTCGTAACGCCGCACGGCCGGCCGCTCAATCGGCAGATGATCCATAAGATGATCAAGGAATACTCCGAAAAATGCGGGCTTGAAGGCGTTTCGCCGCACACGCTTCGCCATTCCTTCGCTACACATCTTGTCCAGAACCGTGCGGACATCCGCAGCGTCCAGCAGATGCTAGGCCACGCCGACATCTCGACCACACAGATCTACACCCACATCACCGACGCCCACTTGAAAAAGGCCTACGAGAATTTTCACCCGAGGGCAAAGAAACAATAACGGCCCGCCGCCCGTATCTTTTCGCTGGGATATGGCAGCCGTTCCGGGTGTGCTATTGTTTTAATTCCAAACAAAAATATGCATCGCAAAAACGTAAGCCTTGAAGACGAAGATCGTTCTGTCGACGGGTCCCGGCGTTCCTTTCTAAAGCGGTCTGCGGCCGCCGGGATAGCCGCGGCGGCGGTCAAGATCGGCGATCCGGTCGCGGTCGCGGCCAGCCAACCGGTGATCGAGAACGGCATTCCGGTCGAAAAGCTCAGTATCAAGTTCAGCGTCAACGGCAAGGAACAGTCGCTCTCGGTCGATACGCGGACCTCGCTGCTCGACGCTCTCCGTGAACAGCTGCAGATGACCGGCTCAAAGAAGGGCTGCGACCACGGCCAATGCGGTGCCTGCACCGTGATCATAGAGGGGCGACGGCAGCTTTCGTGCCTGACGCTTGCGGCAATGTGCGACGGCCGGAAGGTCACGACCACCGAAGGGCTGGCCTCGGGCGACAAGCTCCACCCGATGCAGGCGGCCTTTATCGAGCACGACGGTATGCAGTGCGGCTATTGCACGCCCGGTCAGATCTGTTCGGCCATCGCTATGCTCGAAGAGGCGAAGAACGGCGACGCCAGCCACGTGACCGAAAATATTGGCGTCGTAGCCCGAGGGCAAAAGCTCTCCAAAGCTGAGATCCAGGAACGAATGAGCGGCAATATCTGCCGCTGCGGGGCGTACCCAAACATCGTCGCAGCGATCGAAGAGGTCCAGGCGGGAGGTGCGAAATGAGGCCATTTGCTTTCAAGCGTGCCGCGGCACCGGCCGACGCCGTCAAGTTCGTTGCTGCCAATAGAGACGCGCGGTTCATCGCCGGCGGAACCAATCTGGTCGATCTTATCAAAGAGGGCGTCGATAGCCCCAACGAGCTTGTCGATATCTCGCGGCTACCGCTTTCTACGGTCCGTTCGATGCCGGGCGGCGGCATCACTATCGGGGCCCTGGCAAAAAACACCGACACGGCCAATCACCCGATCGTCCGAAAGGACTTTCCGCTGCTGACCCAGGCGATCCTTGCGGGGGCGTCGCCGCAGATCCGGAACATGGCGACCAACGGCGGCAATCTGATGCAGCGGACCCGCTGCCATTACTTTTACGATCTCGCAACACCCTGCAACAAACGCCAGCCCGGTTCCGGTTGCGCGGCGAAGGACGGCCTGAACCGCTATTCCGCCATTTTCGGATGGAGCGATTCCTGCGTTGCCGTTCATCCTTCAGATATGTGTGTCGCACTCGCGGCGCTCGATGCGATGGTGAACGTTCAAGGAATGGATGGAAAGACCCGTACCATCAAATTCACAGATTTTCACCGCCTGCCAGAAGCCTCGCCTGAGAAGGACAACACCCTGGCCCACGGCGAGTTGATCGTTTCCATCGACGTTCCAAAGAATAATTTCGCCGCCAACAGCTATTACCTGAAGGTCCGTGACCGGGCCAGTTATGCTTTCGCACTCGTTTCGGTCGCCGCGGCACTTCATGTAGAACGCGGCACGATCAGGTCGGCCCGGCTCGCCCTCGGCGGTGTAGCACACAAACCGTGGCGTGCGGCCGCCGCCGAAAGCTTCCTTGCGGGTAAGCGTGCCGAGATCGGCGTGTTTCAACAGGCGGCCGAGCTTGCCGTCAAGGATGCCAAACCGCTGTCGGAGAACGGTTACAAGGTCAAATTGGCTCAGCGGGCGGTAGCTAAGGCACTCGGGAGGGCGGCTAACCTATGATCAACGAATTCTTTCAGGATGGGCCGAGCCGCGTGGATGGCCGGGCAAAGGTGACCGGGACTGCTACCTACGTCGCCGAACACCGGTTTCCGAACATGGCTTACGGGTATCTCGTGCAATCGACGATCGCCAGAGGGCGCATCCTCGAGATCGACGCCGCCGAAGCCGAAAAGCAGCCGGGTGTGGTAAAAGTGCTTTCGCACCTTAACCTGCAAAAGCTCGCCTTGCCCGAGCGGCCTGCCGGAACGATTCCGCGCCCATTCTATGCGCTGACGTCGCCTGACGTCCTTTTCAACGCCCAGCCGATCGCCGTAGTTGTCGCCGATACGTTCGAACAGGCTCGCTTCGCGGCGTCGCTTGTCAAGGTCAAATACGAACAGGCCCCGCACCAGACCGACCTTGAAAAGGCGGTCAGCTCGGCATTTACCTCCGGCCGGGAGCAGGCTGACCGTGGTACTCCAGCGGAAGCATTCGCGGCTTCGGAGTTTAAGGTCGAGGCCGAATATACCATCCCGATCGAGCATCACAACGCGATGGAGCCGCATGCGACCGTCGCAAACTGGACGGACGGCAAGCTGACCGTGTATGACAAGACGCAGGGGATACAGGGTACGACCGGTTATTTGGCGTCGGCGTTCGGTATCGACCGTTCAAATATCCGTGTCCTTTCTCCGTTTGTCGGCGGTGCCTTCGGTGCCGCACTCCGACCCGGGCCGAACCTGATCGTCGCCGCGATGGCTTCCCGCGAGGTCAAACGCCCTGTAAAGGTCGTTTATTCCCGCCGCCAGCTCGCGACGGCCCACGGCTATCGCCCGGAATCGATCCAGACGTTAAAGATCTCGGCGAACAAGGACGGAAAGCTCACCTCGATCATTCACGAGGCGGTCCATAACACTTCGGCCCACGAGAATTTCTCCGAGAGCCTTGTCGGCGTTTCGCGGAATCTTTACAGTTGCCCGAACGTCCGGACCGTCGCAAAGATCGCCCGGACCGATCTTCAGACGCCGCTTTGGATGCGAGCACCCGGGATGGTCTCAGGGGCGTGGGCCCTTGAATCGGCGCTCGACGAGCTTTCGTACAAATTAAAGATCGACCCGATGCAGCTTCGGCTGATCAATTACGCGGAGACCGATCCCGAATCGGGACGGCCATTCTCCAGCAAGGAACTCCGCGAATGCTACAAACAGGCTGCAGAACGGTTCGGCTGGAGCAAACGCAAGCCGGAACCGCGTTCGATGCGGGACGGAAAGCTGCTTGTCGGTTGGGGAATGGCGACCGGCACCTGGCCGGCCAGCCAGGCGCCCGCCTCGGCACGTGTGACGCTGAATCTTGACGGGACCGTCCGGGTCGAGAGCGGCACGACCGACATCGGCCCCGGAACATACACGACGATGACCATAATCGCCGCGCGCACTATGGGTGTCCAGATCGAGAAGGTCACTTTTGTCCTCGGCGACAGCGAACTCCCGCCGTCGCCCGGACAGGGCGGATCGACGACAACCTCCAGTGTCGGGACCGCCGTCCAGGAAGCGTGCGAGTTGGTCTTGAAACAGCTTGTCGAGCACGCGAACAAGATGGAGGGTTCGCCCTTCGTTGGGGTTGACCCTGAAACTGTTGTCGCCGAGGATGCAGCGATCCTCGTTAAGGGTAAACCTGAGACCAAACGAAAGTTCGCCGACATACTCCGACAGAACAATCTACAGAATGTCAGCCTCCTCCATCGTTCTACGCCCGATCAGGGACGCCGTTCGCGTTACACGATCGCCTCGCATGCCGCTCAGTTTGTCGAGGTTAAGGTCGATGAAGAGATCGGCCGCGTCCGCGTGACCCGTGCCGTCCAGGGAACTGCCGCAGGCCGCATCGTCAACCCGAAAGGGGCTCACAGCCAGGAAATGGGCGGGGTCGTCTGGGGCGTCGGAATGGCCCTAATGGAGAAGACGGAGATC
This sequence comes from Chloracidobacterium sp., assembly GCA_016716365.1. Classification (GTDB taxonomy): domain Bacteria; phylum Acidobacteriota; class Blastocatellia; order Pyrinomonadales; family Pyrinomonadaceae; genus OLB17. Next base: position 111,298 of record JADJWM010000018.1, read on the forward strand.
GACCACAAGCTTGGCCGCATCATGAACCCGAACCTCGCCGGTTACCACGTTCCCGTCAATGCCGACATTGGAGAGATCGAGACGATCTTCGTCGTGGAAGTGGACGAGATCGTTAACCCTCTGGGAGCAAAGGGTTTAGGTGAGCTCGGGCTGGTGGGCATCCCGGCCGCCATCGCCAACGCCGTATTTCACGCAACCGGCAAACGTGTTCGCGACCTTCCGATCACCCCGGATAAGCTAATTTAATCCTAACTCGCACTTGCGCTCTTTGCCGGTGTTCGATATCATTGGAAATTTGCTAATTGGCTCTGAAAACGGCCAATAGCACCTGTATTTGAGACGCATGGGTGGTCGAGCGGTCAAAGGCAACGGGCTGTAAACCCGTCGGGTTAACTCCCTACGTAGGTTCGAATCCTACCCCATGCACCAGAAGTCGAAAGGAGAAAGGAGTAAGGATAAAGCGAACCGGTTTTACTTTATCCTCGGTCCTTTCTGAAAGCGGGAGTAGCTCAGTTGGTAGAGCGTCAGCCTTCCAAGCTGAATGTCGCGAGTTCGAGTCTCGTCTCCCGCTCCAGTTTTTGCCAAGGCGGTTTTAGAAAAGGTTCGCCCAAGTAGCTCAGGGGTAGAGCGCATCCTTGGTAAGGATGAGGTCACGGGTTCAAATCCCGTCTTGGGCTCCAGTTTTTTGAGATTTGAAATTTCAAGTTTGAAATTTGAGAGGAAAAGTAAGAGATGAGTAAAGAGAAATTCGACCGGTCCAAGCCGCATGTGAACATTGGGACGATCGGGCACGTTGATCACGGGAAGACGACATTGACGGCGGCGATCACGAAGGTGATGTCGAAGCACAATCCGAAGAGGCGGCGACGGACGGCCCGATGCCGCAGACACGGGAGCACATCCTGCTTGCGCGTCAGGTGGGCGTGCCGGCGATGGTCGTGTTTATGAACAAGGTGGACATGGTCGATGACCCGGAACTGCTCGAGCTTGTCGAGATGGAGATCCGCGAGCTTCTTTCGAGCTATGAGTTCCCGGGAGACGATATTCCTGTCGTTCAGGGCAGTGCACTGAAAGCACTGGAAGGCGATGCCGCGTGGGAGCCGAAGATCGATGAGCTGATGCAGGCGGTGGATGACTACATCCCGACGCCCGAGCGCGAAACGGACAAGCCGTTCCTGATGCCTGTGGAAGACATCTTCACGATCCAGGGACGCGGCACGGTGGCGACGGGACGTATCGAGCGCGGGACGATCAACGTCAACGAGCCGGTCGAGATCGTGGGTATCCGCCCGACGCGGAACTCAGTGGTCACGGGCGTGGAGATGTTCAAGAAGCTGCTTGATTCGGGAATGGCCGGCGATAATGTGGGCCTCCTTCTCAGAGGCGTCGAGCGGAAAGAGATCGAACGCGGTCAGGTGATCGCAAAGCCGGGCTCGATCACGCCGCACACTAAGTTCAAGGCAGAGGCGTATGTGCTGACGAAAGAAGAAGGCGGACGCCACACCCCGTTCTTTACGGGCTATCGTCCGCAGTTCTACTTCCGGACAACGGACGTGACGGGCGTTGCACACCTTCCGACGGGAGTGGAGATGGTGATGCCGGGCGATAACATCCAGATGGAGATCGAGCTTATTGCTCCGATCGCGATGGAGAAGGGCCTGAGGTTCGCTATCCGCGAAGGCGGCCGGACCGTCGGAGCCGGAACGGTGTCGGAAATTGTTGAATAAAAGTACGGCGGGCTTTCCAGCCCGCCGGATCAACAGGCTGGAAAGCCTGTTGTACCAGAGGTAAGACATGGCCAAGGGAGCTAGAGACAATATCATTCTGCAGTGTACCGAGTGCAAGGAGCGGAATTACGTTACGACGAAGAACAAGAAGAACACGCCTAACCGGTTGGAGTTCAATAAGTTCTGCCGCCGCTGCCGCTGTCACCGGCTGCACAGGGAAAACAAATAGTTGGGGAGTTACGGAGTCGCAGAGTTTTCTTGCGATGAAACTCCGTAACTCATACAACTCACAACTTTCGATAGGGGTATGGTGTCAATGGTTAGCATGGAGGTCTCCAAAACCTTAGGTGCGGGTTCGAATCCTGCTACCCCTGCCATTTGCAATGACGGACCGAGTGCCGGCTGGCAGATCTAACAGGCGGGCATATAAGTAAACCATTGGTCGGGAGAATTGATCGTGGCTGAAGCTGTTGATTCATTAGAGAAAGGAAAACGTAAAGAGGGAGTTGGCGAGTTCATCCGGCACACTCGTGAAGAGCTTGACCGGACGACTTTCCCCTCGTCAAGCGACGTTAAGAACACGACGATAATCGTGATAATCGCGGTGATCTTCTTCGCAGTCTACCTGTTCGTGATCGATAACGCCTGGAAGTATTTCCTGGATGGGTTTACCTGGGTCATCAATAAGATCGCCGGTTACTAGGGATTTCTGAAATGAAGCAGTGGTTTTTCATCCACACATATTCAGGGCACGAGAACAAGGTACTTGAGAGCTTGAATGCCCGCATCCGCGACATGGAGTTGGCGGACCAGATCATCTCCGTGATGCTCCCTAAGGAGAAGGTGATCGAGAAGCGGGGAAACAAGGAGCTGGTCTCCGAGCGGATGTTCTATCCGGGCTACGTCCTTGTCGAGATCGAGTGCGACGAAAAGGGCAAGATACCCGACAACGTATTTCACGTCGTTAAGTCCACGCCGAAGGTTACGGGTTTTCTGGGCGGCAAGGCGCCTACGCCGCTGACGCAGGCCGAAGTGGACCAGATAGTCCACAATATCGAAGTTGCGACCGAAAAGCCGAAGCCGAAATTCATGTACGAGGTCGGCGAGGTGGTCAGGATCAAATCGGGGCCGTTCGCAAGTTTTACCGGCAAGGTAGAAGAAGTGAACGAGGACAAGAGCACGCTGAAGGTGTCGATAACCATTTTCGGCCGCTCAACGCCCTACGAATTGAGCTTTTTGGAAGTCGAGAAAGTGACGTTTGCTGAGGAAGAATAGGTCGTAGATCGTCAATCGTGAATCGTAAATAGGTCGGTAGCTGATCTTTCGAAGTACGAAAAACGATTCACGATTTGCAAAGAAAAATGAGGACATTCCCTTTGGGGATCGTTAATCGAAAGTAATGGCAAAGAAGATAGAAGGCTACATCAAGTTGCAGATACCGGCGGGGAAGGCCAATCCGGCGCCGCCTATCGGGCCGGCTCTCGGCCAGCACGGCGTGAACATCATGGAGTTCTGCAAAGCGTTTAACGCCAAGACGCAGAACGACGATCCGGATATGAAGATCCCGGTCGTGATCACCGTTTATGCGGACCGCTCTTTCACGTTTGAGACGAAAACGCCGCCGGCCGGGGATCTGCTCAGGAAAGCGGCGGGTATCCCGAAGGGGTCGGGAACGCCGAACAAGGCAAAGGTTGGTTCGATCTCTCGGGACAAGATCCGCGAGATCGCCGAGAAGAAATTGCAGGACCTTAACACGACCAACATCGAATCGGCGATGCGTACGATCGAGGGAACTGCGAAGTCAATGGGACTTACGATCGAGGGATAAGTGACCAGTGATGAGTGATGAGTCAAAAACTTGTCATTTGCCACTCGGCACTTTTCACTAGGGAGAACGAAGAAGTCGTTCGCTTGAACCTGGAGGTAAAATGAAAAGAGGCAAGAAGTACCGTGCGGCTCTGGAAAAGATCGAGCCGCAGCGGAAATATACACTCGACGAGGCGATCGAAAAATTGAAAGAGATCGCCTTCGCAAAATTCGATGAGACCGTTGAGCTGACGATGTGGCTGGGCGTTGACCCGAGAAAAGCCGATCAGCTCGTACGCGGGACCATCGTCCTTCCCCACGGCTTGGGCGGAGCGGCCAAAAAGGTCGTTGTCATCGCTCAGGGCGACAAGATCAAAGAAGCCGAAGAAGCGGGAGCGGACCTGGCGGGCGGCGATGACATCGTCGAACGGATCAAGGGCGGCTGGCTCGATTTCGATGCGCTTATCGCGACGCCCGACATGATGGGAAAGGTCGGCCAATTGGGTAAGGTGCTCGGCCCCCGCGGGCTGATGCCGAACCCGAAAACGGGCACGGTGACGATGGACGTCAAGACGGCCATCGAGGAAACCAAGGCCGGGAAGGTGGAGTATCGTGTTGATAAGACAGGAGTTATCCACTCGCCGGTCGGCAAGGTCTCGTTCGATAAGGCAAAGCTCGAGGAGAATACCCGAGTCCTGATCGGGGCGGTTATCAAGGCGAAGCCGACGACAGCAAAAGGCCGGTATCTGAAGAAGATCAACCTGGCGGCAACGATGAGCCCAGGCGTTCTGCTCGACGAGTTGGCGTACGTATAAGTGAGGAGGCGTACCGCAGGCTTTTGAGCCTGCGGCGGCGACAGCCTGGAAAGGCCGTCGTACTGAAGAAATGAAAACAAGAGAGACCAAACAAAAAGATCTGGACGCCCTCACGGCATCGCTTTCGAACTCCAAGTCGGCAATGGTTGTCAGCTTTTCCAAGCTGACCGTTACCAAGGACCAGGAGTTCCGCAACAGCCTGCGTGAAGCGGGGGCGAAATATCAGGTCGTCAAGAACACTTTGGCCCGGCTGGCGGTCAAGGGTACCGACTTTGAGCAGGCAACCGAGCATTTCAGCGGCGTGACCGCGATCGCGTGGACCGAGAACGATCCGGTCGTCCTGTCTAAGGCGATCTCGAAGTTCATGAAGGACAATGCCGACATCTACACCTTTAAGACAGGTGTGGTTGACGGCAGGCTTGTCGATCTGAAGCAATTGACCGAGATCGCGAGCCTTCCTTCGAAAGAAGAGCTCATCTCTAAGCTGCTTTATGTGCTGAACGCACAGGCACAGCGGATCGTCACCGTAATCAATGCGGTGCCGCGTGACCTGGCGGTCGTGATCAAGCAGATAGGTGAGAAGGATCCTGCGGAGCGCGGCGGGGCCGTACCCGAAGCCAAGGCAGAAGAGCCGGCACCCGCTGCCGAGGCGTCGCCGGCCACTGAAGACGCGCCGGAGGAAACGCCCGCGGCCGACCAACCGGAAGCCCCAGTCGAAGCGGCTGAAGAGGCCCAGGAAACGAAAGAGAGCGAACAGGACCCCGGCTCGCCGGAGGCCGAACAGGCGAAAGAGGCCGAGGAAAAGCCTGAAGAATAATTTAGTTTTGTTCTGCGGGCGGCGCTAGTGCTGCCGGCAGATCGGAAAAGCCGTACTCAAGGAAAACGGGCGGGGTGGTTTGTCAGGCCACTTTCGCGGCTCGGATGGTTCGAAACGGAGATGCAACCTGCTTCGAACGGTCCCATGGGTTCTAGCGGCGGGATGCGGAAGGATGAAGTGAATCGGATAAATCACTGTAAACCTTATTCCTCCGACGATAATCGATGGTCACGATTGACGATTTCATCGTTCATCCTTCATCCTTCAAAAGAACCCTATTAGGAGATAAATAAAGAAAATGGCAATCACAAAAGACGATGTAGTTGAGTATTTGAAGGGGATGACCCTTCTTGAGGCGTCGGAGCTCGTTAAGGAGCTCGAAGAGGTGTTTGGTGTTTCGGCAGCGGCCGCGGCCGCTCCGGTCATGGTCGCGGCCGCCGGTGCCGGTGCTGGTGACGGCGGTGCAGCTGCAGCTGAAGAAAAGGATTCGTTCGACGTGATCCTGACTGCCGCAGGCGGCAACAAGATCGCGGTCATTAAGGTTGTTCGCGAAGTTGTTGCAGGCCTTGGACTTAAGGAAGCAAAGGACCTGGTCGACGGCGCTCCGAAACCGCTCAAGGAAGGCGTTTCGAAGGACGAAGCCGAAGAGATCAAGACCAAGCTTACCGACGCCGGCGCAACCGTCGAGCTCAAGTAATTTAGTTGTGAACGCGGCTTCGGCCTGCTGCATCAAAACGCGGCAGGTTGAAGTCGCCTCATTTAATTGTTATTCTTTCGGGTAAGCGTTGGATCAAATCTCCGTCGCGCACTCGTCTGCAATGAACGAAATGTCCCGTGACGCGCTCGTTGGCCGTTTCGTTTGGTTTTAGTTCGGTTTTCGCAGGACGTGGAGAGTCGGTGTCCAGTTTCGGCACGCTCGAAAAATTTTATTAACGCAGGTTTACTGCTTTCATAAGCGGTCTGGGCAAACTTTACCCTTGACCGCATTTGCCGTCTTTTCTCGAGCATGTGGGAGTTTCATTTGATTGAGAAATCCTAGCAATTATAGTTCGAGAAATCAACAATTTTTTGCCGGCCATTAATATCACTATGATCAATAATCCTCTTCAGACAAACGCACATGGACTCGGACGCCGGACAAGCCTTTCGCCGGAGCGTGTGGATTTTTCGAAGATCTACACCACGGCCCAGATCCCGAACCTGATCGAGGTGCAGCGTCAATCGTACGAACGGTTCCTGCAGATGGACCTCATCCCTGAGGAGCGCGACCAGATCGGGCTTCAGTCGGTCTTTAAGTCGATCTTCCCGGTCTCCGACTTTCGCGAAACGGCAACGCTTGAATACGTCGAGTACCAGATCGGCAACTGGCAGTGCAAGTGCGGAAACCTTGAAGGTCTCGAGCACCTCCGTGCGAACTGCAAAGAGTGCGGTTCCAAGATCAAGGTCGATCCCTTCAATCCGGCCGAAGTGCTCTGCAACAATTGCGGCACGTTCAACGCGGTTCGGCCTAAGCTTTGTCCCAACTGCGGTGAGCCGGTGGGCCTAAAGCATAAGCATGACCAGCAGGAATGCCAGGAACGCGGCATGTCGTACAGCGTTCCGCTGAAGGTAAAGATCCGCCTCACGGTCTTTGATAAGGACCCGGACACCGGGACTTCGACCATTCGCGATATCAAGGAAGAGGATGTGTTTTTTGGCGAGATCCCGCTGATGACGGACAATGGGACCTTCATCATCAACGGGACCGAGCGTGTGATCGTTTCGCAGCTTCACCGCTCACCCGGCGTCTTCTTCAAGGGCGATCGGGATGAGTATCTTGCGAAGATCATCCCTTACCGCGGCTCGTGGGTCGAGTTCGAATACGACCAGAAAGGCATTCTCCACGCCCGGCTCGGAAAGCGAAAGATCATCGCAACGATCTTCCTACGCGCACTCGGCCTGTGGCTATCGCCGCAGATCGACATGAAGACCGTTTCCGACAACATTCTGGAAGAGGTCGTGAAGAATGCCGAATACACCAATTCGGACATTTTGAGGCTCTTCTACGTCGTTGACGAAGTTGTCGTGGATAAGGGCAAGGTCTTTTTGAAGGTCAAAGCCGAAGGTGATTCCCACATCGTGGGGATGCGCGCCGAACAGGATATCAAGGACAAGAAAGAAGAGGTTACCCGGACCGGCAAGAAGATCACGAAGTCGGCCCTCTCTGATCTGAGGCGGCTCAAGATCGACAAGGTCGAGGTCTCCGCAGCCGATCTGGAAGGAGCGTATGCCCTTTCGGATGTCGTGAACACCGAAACCGGCGAGGTCATCCTCGAGGCTAACAGCGAGATCCCTGCCGCAAAACTGCAGCAGATCATCGAAGAGAACATTAAAGGTTTCGAGGTCTTCTTTCCGAAAGACGACGTGATCGGCGAGGTGATCTCGCTCACGCTGAAGAAAGACGCGATCCTTAAGCCGGTCGACGCCCTTCTCGAGATCTATCGAAAGATGCGGCCCGGCGACCCGCCGACCGTCCCGACCGCCTATCATCTCCTTGAGGGGATGTTCTTTGACGAGCGACGCTTCGACCTATCGCGTGTCGGCCGCCTGAAGTTCAACATCAAGATGGGCCGGCCCGAGAAGGATCGGATCAACGATCCGCTCCTGGCCGCGACCGATTTCATCGATGTGGTGAATTACCTTCTCCGGATGAAGAGGGACAGTGACCATTACACGCAGGACGATATCGATCACCTCGGCAACCGCCGGGTTCGCGCGGTCGGCGAACTGCTCGAGAACCAGTTCCGCATCGGACTCGAAAGGATGGAGCGGGCGATCAAGGAAAAAATGTCCATTCAGCAGGACATGCATACGACGATGCCCCGCGACCTGGTCAACGCGAAGCCGGTTACGGCCGCGGTCCGCGAGTTCTTCGGCTCGTCGCAGCTTTCGCAGTTCATGGACCAGACCAACCCGCTGAGCGAGATCACGCATAAACGGCGCCTGTCGGCCCTCGGGCCGGGCGGCCTTTCGCGTGAGCGTGCGGGTTTCGAGGTCCGCGACGTGCACCCGACCCACTACGGCCGCATTTGTCCCATCGAAACTCCTGAAGGACCGAACATCGGCCTCATCTCGTCGCTGTCCTGTTTTGCCAGGATCAACGAGTTCGGGTTTATCGAATCGCCTTACCGAAAGGTGGTCGAAGGCCGCGTGATCGAGTACGTAAAGATCCACAACGGCGGCGACACGAAGTTCAAGCCGAACGAACATGTTCCGCTTGAGGAGGTCGAGAAAGCGAATCGAAAGGTCGCGAAGGAAGGCGGCAAAGAGGCAGAATTCGAGCCCTATCCGTTCTACCTTACCGCCTGGGAAGAGGACCGCTACATTATCGGTCAGGCGAACATCCTGCTCGACCCGAAGGGGAATATCGTTAACGATCGCGTTCAGGCCCGTTCGGTCGGCGGCGAGTTCATCATGGCAGACCGTGCGGACGTCCAGTACATGGACGTTTCACCGAAACAGCTTGTCTCGGTCGCGGCCTCGCTTATCCCGTTCCTTGAGAACGACGACGCGAACCGTGCCCTGATGGGCTCGAACATGCAGCGTCAGTCGGTGCCGCTTCTCAGGGCCGAGTCGCCGTATGTCGGGACCGGTATGGAGAAGATCGCGGCCCGCGACTCGGGAGCGGTCGTGATCGCAAAACGCGACGGCATCGTCGATTACGTCGACTCCGAACGCATCATCGTCAAGGCGGATCACCGCGTTGACGGCACGATCTCGCGTGAGGTGACCGCCGACATCTACTCGCTGGTCAAGTTCAAGCGGTCCAACCAGAACACCTGTATCAACCAGCGGCCAATCGTAAAGGTCGGCGAGCGTGTCCGCAAGGGCCAGGTCATCGCCGACGGGCCGTGCACCGACCGCGGCGAGCTTGCCCTGGGCCGGAACATCCTCGTGGCGTTCATGCCCTGGCGGGGCTATAACTTCGAGGATGCGATCCTTGTATCGGAGAAACTCGTAAAAGAGGACTACTACACCTCGATCCACATCGAGGAGTTGGAAATCGAAGCACGCGATACCAAGCTCAGGCCGAGAGAGATAACCCGCGACATCCCGAACATCGGCGAGAACATGCTTCGCGACCTGGATGACTCGGGCATTATCCGCATCGGAGCCCAGGTAAAGCCGGGCTCGATCCTCGTGGGTAAGGTAACGCCGAAGGGCGAGACCCAACTGACCGCAGAGGAAAAACTGCTCCGGGCGATCTTCGGCGAGAAGGCCGGCGACGTTAAGGACGCGAGCCTGACCTGCCCGCCGGGAATCGACGGGACCGTCGTTGATGTCCAGATCTTTACCCGAAAGGGACAGGAGAAGGACGAACGCTCGCTGGATATCGAGGGGATGGAAGAAGAAGGCCTTCGCCGCGACCTCGAGGACGAGATCCGGATCCTGCAGGAACAGCGGGACGAACGTATCTACGAACTCTTCGACGGCCGCAAGCTGACCAAAGACCTTCTCGACGGCAAAGATGTCGTGCTAAAGAAGGGGACGGTGCTAAACAGGGAGGTCCTGGCGGGCATCGACCAGAAGCTTCTTAAGAAGGCCGAGGTGTCTGCGGGATCGATCGATATCATCGGCGAGGTCAAGGAATACGAACAGCGGACCGACCGGCAGATCAGCATTCTCGCGGACATTTACGATGAGAAGATCACCAAGCTGAAGCAGGGCGACGAGCTGCCGCCGGGCGTTATCAAGATGGTCAAGGTCTTCGTCGCGATGAAGCGAAAGCTGAGTGTCGGTGACAAGATGGCCGGCCGTCACGGCAACAAGGGCGTGATCGCACGTATCCTCCCGGAGGAGGATATGCCCTATCTTCCGGACGGCACTCCGGTCGAGATCGTTCTCAATCCGCTCGGCGTTCCTTCGCGAATGAACGTGGGCCAGATCCTCGAGACCCACCTCGGTTGGGCCGCACGGGTCCTCGGGCTGCATTTCGCCACCCCGGTCTTTGACGGGGCCAGCGAAGAAGAGATCAAGGAGTACATCGGCAAGGCGAACGGCAGGTATGACGAACTCGATCTGCCGAATTCGGTCGGCCCGTCCGGCAAAACCCGGCTCTACGACGGCCTGACCGGCGAGCAATTCGAGCAGAAGGTGACCGTCGGTTACATTTACATGCTCAAGCTCTCGCACCTTGTGGACGACAAGATCCACGCCCGCTCGATCGGGCCTTACTCGCTAATCACCCAGCAACCGCTGGGCGGCAAGGCCCAGTTCGGCGGCCAGCGTTTCGGCGAGATGGAGGTTTGGGCACTCGAAGCCTACGGGGCCGCGCATATCCTGCAGGAGCTTTTGACCTGTAAGTCGGACGACGTCGCAGGACGTTCGAAGATCTACGAAACGATCGTCAAGGGCGTCTCGAATTTCGAGCCGGGCATTCCCGAATCGTTTAACGTGCTCGTCCGCGAGCTTCAGTCGCTGTGCCTCGACGTTGAGCTTATCCAGGAGGATGAGATCGATCCAGAAGAGGTGGCCGCAGGTGTCGACGCTTTGGTGGGGTCGATTAGTTTCAGGTTCCACATTCCAGGTTCCAAATTGGGGACCCGGAACTTTGTGAACCGTATAGAAACTTGGAACTTGAAACTTCAAACTTGGAACTTATAAGAATATGTTTCGATTCAATAACGATAACAAGACTCAGCTGACCGCAAATTACGAGGCGATCCGGATCTCGCTTGCTTCGCCGGAAAAGATCCGTTCATGGTCGCACGGCGAGGTAACCAAGCCCGAGACGATCAACTACCGCACCTTCAAGCCGGAACGCGACGGCCTTTTCTGCGCAAGGATCTTCGGCCCGGTCTCCGACTGGGAATGCCTTTGCGGAAAGTACAAGCGGATGAAGCACCGCGGGGTCATCTGCGACAAATGCGGCGTCGAGGTGACGCAGTCAAAGGTGCGCCGCGAGCGGCTCGGCCACATAGAACTTGCGTCGCCCTGTTCGCACGTCTGGTTCTTCAAGGGGCTGCCTTCGCGCATCGGCCACCTGCTGGACATCACGCTTCGCGACCTTGAAAAGATCCTCTATTTCGAGACGTACATCGTCGTCGATCCGGGCGAGGTCCCCGACCTCAAGGAGAAGGACCTGGTCACCGATGAGAGGTTCCGCGAACTGACCCGCGACTACCCGAACCAGTTCATCGCGAAGATGGGAGCCGAGGCCATTAAGGACCTCCTCCAGAAGATCGATATCCAGGAGCTCGTTGACGAACTCCGGATAAAGATGCGGGAAGAAACCTCACAGCAGAAAAAGCTCAAGTTCTCAAAGCGGCTCAAGGTCGCGAACTCGTTCCTCCGCTCCGGTAATGCCCCGGAGTGGATGATCCTGGACGTGATCCCCGTGATCCCGCCCGAGCTTCGCCCGCTGGTCCCGCTTGACGGCGGCCGGTTCGCGACCAGCGATCTGAACGACCTGTACCGCCGTGTGATCAACCGGAACAACCGGCTAAAGAAACTGATGGAGCTGCGTGCACCCGAGGTGATCGTCCGCAACGAAAAGCGGATGCTTCAGGAAGCCGTCGACGCCCTGTTCGATAACGGCCGCCGCGGCCGCGTTCTGCGCGGGGCGAACAATCGCCCGCTAAAATCGCTTTCCGGCACGCTGAAAGGTAAACAGGGACGCTTCCGCCAGAATCTGCTCGGAAAGCGCGTGGATTATTCCGGCCGCTCGGTCATCGTCGTCGGCCCCGAGCTCAAACTCCACCAGTGCGGCCTTCCGAAGAAGATGGCGCTCGAACTTTTCAAGCCGTTCATCTACAACAAGCTCGAGCGTGATGACCATGCCGCGACCATCAAGCAGGCCCGCGAAATGGTCGAGCGGCAGGAGCCGATCGTTTGGGACATCCTTGAAGAGGTGATCCGTGAGCACCCGGTCCTTTTGAACCGCGCGCCGACGCTTCACCGCCTCGGCATTCAGGCGTTCGAGCCGGTGCTTGTGGAGGGCAAGGCCATCAAGATCCACCCGCTCGTCTGCACTGCGTTCAACGCCGACTTTGACGGCGACCAGATGGCGGTTCACATTCCGCTGTCGGCCGAGGCGCAGATCGAGGCAAGCGTGCTGATGCTCGCGTCGAACAACCTGCTCTCGCCCGCTTCCGGCCAGCCGATCACGGTCCCGTCGCAGGACATCGTGCTCGGCTGCTACTACCTGACGCTTTCGCGTGACGGGCTGCCCGGCGAAGGCAAGATATTCAACTCTATCGACGAAGTGCTGCTCGCGCTCGACGCCGAGCTTGTAGAAACTCAGTCGATGATCCGTCTGCGATGGAGGGGCGACCTGCTTGACCTGACGGTCGAGACCCACAATCAGGACGTGCTTCGTGCACCGATCCGCGAAAACGTCGATCGTGTCATCGACACGACCGTTGGACGAGCCATCCTAAATGAGCGGCTAACCCGCGACGGCCTGCCGTTTGTTAACGGCACGCTCAAAAAGAAGGGCCTGCAGTCGCTGGTCAGCTTCTGCCACCTGAAGCTCGGCCACGAGGCGACCGTCGCTCTGCTCGACGACCTGAAGGCGATGGGCTTCCTGTATGCGACCAAATCGGGAATGTCGATCGGCATCGACGATATGGTCACGCCGGCTAACAAGGCCTCGATCATCGAAAAGGCCCGCAAAGAGGTCGATAAACTTCAAAAGCAGTATGAAGAAGCGACCATGACCAACCTTGAACGCGAGAACAAGGTGACCGCGATCTGGTCGGAAGTGACCGATCATGTGGCGAAAGAGATGTTCAAGGCGATGCACAAGCGGGAAGACGAGCGTAAAGAGCTTAACCCGATCCTCGTCATGGCCGACTCCGGAGCCCGTGGTTCCGAAGCCCAGATCCGCCAGCTTGCGGGGATGCGCGGCCTGATGGCCAAACCGTCGGGCGAGATCATCGAAACGCCGATCGTGGCGAATTTCCGCGAAGGCCTTAACGTTCTTCAATACTTTATTTCCACGCACGGTGCCCGAAAGGGCCTTGCGGACACTGCATTGAAGACGGCCGACTCGGGCTACCTCACACGCCGGCTGGTGGACGTGGCCCAGGACGTGATCGTATCGGAAAAGGACTGCGGCACGATCAAGGGCATCTGGGCCGAGGCTATCATCCGCAACGGCGAAGAGGTCGAATCGCTTCGCGACCGGATCGTCGGCTGTACTTCGCTGGACGATATCATCGATCCCGTCGATGCGACGGTGATCGTCGAGGCGAACGTCGAGATCACCGAAGACCTGGCCGCCGCAGTTCAGCTTTCGGGCTTGCAAAAGGTCCGTATCCGCTCGCCTCTTACGTGCCAGAGCCGCCGCGGCATCTGCGTCAAGTGCTACGGCCGTAACCTTGCGACCGGCAACACGGTCGAGATCGGCGAGGCCGTTGGCGTCATCGCCGCCCAGTCGATCGGAGAGCCGGGAACCCAGCTTACGATGAGAACCTTCCACGTGGGCGGTACGGCTCGGCTCGAGCAGGAAACTAAACACGCAGCAGCGATGGACGGAACGGTCAAGTTCATCGGTGAATGGAATGTTATCCGCAATCGAAAGAAAGAGATGATCTCGATGAAGCGGCAGCCGTCCGAACTTGGCCTGATGGACGAGCGGGGCCGCGAAGTGGCCCGTTACCAGGTGGTTTACGGTGCCCAACTCCACGTTAAGGACGGGCAGAAGGTGAAAGAAGACGATATGCTGGTCACCTGGGACCCGTTCGCATTCGCGATCCTGACCGAGGTCGAGGGTACCGTCAAGTACCAGGACCTCAAGGAGGGCAAAACGGTCGAGGAAGAGATCGATAAGGTGACCGGACAGAAGCGGCTTGTCGTCAAGGATTCCGACGAGAAGAACCAGCCGCGGCTTGAGATCAAGGGCGGGACCAAAACTCTCAAGACTTATCAGATGCCGATCCGTGCAAACCTTTTGGTCGAGGATGGCCAGGCTGTGAAACCGGGCGATGTGATCGCCAAGATCCCGCGTGAGACCACTAAGACGAAGGACATCGTCGGCGGTCTTCCCCGCGTTGTCGAACTGTTCGAGGCGCGACGTCCTGGCGAGACCGCAATGATGTCCGAGATCGACGGTACCGTCAAATTTGGGCCCATCTCAAAGGGTAAGCGAAAGATCATCATTATCGGCGACGACGGTGCCGAACGCGAATACGACATCCCCCGCGGAACCCACATCAACGTACAGGAGGACGATCGCGTTCGTGCCGGTGAACCCTTAATGGACGGCCCATTGAACCCGCACGATATCCTTCGAGTCCTCGGGACCGAGGCCCTGCAGCAGTACATCGTGAACGAGATCCAGGAGGTTTATCGCCTGCAGGGCGTGAACATCAACGACAAGCACATCGAGGTGATCGTCCGTCAGATGCTCCGATGGGTCAAGATCAAGGAGGTCGGCGATACGGACTTCCTGATGGAAGAGCAGGTTGACCGGTTCCGCTATGAGGACGAGAACCGCCGCGTCAAAGACGAAGGAGGCCAGTCGGCGGTCGGTGAACCGTTGCTGCTCGGCATCACGAAAGCATCGCTTTCGACCGACTCGTTCATTTCGGCGGCCAGCTTCCAGGAGACGACCCGCGTGCTCACCGAAGCGGCCATCTCCGGACGCGTCGATTACCTTCGCGGCCTGAAGGAGAACGTTATCATGGGACGCCTCATACCGGCGGGCACCGGTATGAAGTACTACCGAAACGTCAAGGTCGCATACGATCCGACCGAGAACCAGAAACAGGAGGATGAGTTCGACGAAATGGCCAGCATCACCGGCGGCCTCGACCTTCCGACACTGGCCGGCGTTCCGGGTGTTGATTCGGATGGCGATGTCGACGAGGTTGACGACGGTGTGACCATGGACGAATCGGAAGAGGAATTCGATATCGACGAGGCCATGAAGGTCGACGATCTCGACGAGGATGACGATGACATCTAACTGGTGACTTTGAGCACCGTTTTTGGGGTAAGGGCCGGGCCAGCGATGTCCCCGGCCCTTTCTGTGTCTTCTAAACCATTGCCGCACGCTGAAAATGTATTATCATCTAGACAAAATAGCCCCCAAGATCGGGATTCACAGGCTCAGCTAGAAATTCGCGACCAACTTTTTGTTGGCTTTGGAATTGAGAAGAATGGCGAACAGATCAACAGATGCCAGGAGTGCCTTCGCGGTCGCTATCGCGATCGTGCTCGGCTTCGGCGGGTTGGTACTCACTTTTTCCGACCTTGGACCCGGTGAAAGCTGGCCCCTCCGAATTACGGTGGCTGCAGCATTCTTCTTCATCTCGGGAGCTTTTGTCGGTTTGATTCAACCAAAAGCTTGGCCGATCGCCTTGTTGACGGCTTGGGGAGCTGTGTTGATGGGTGGCTTTATTACGCTGGTCGCCGCCGCGCACTATGGCCGCGGAGCGTTTGCCGCCACCGAGCCGCCTTTATTACTTCCGGACTGATCATGATATTCGGCTCGCTTGGGTCGACGCTGCTTGGGGCCTTACTTGGGAAATTATTAGCCCGACGCCGTGATCAAATACCTATACGATAGCACTTACCGGAGCGTTCTTGACTTCACCGGCTCTTACCTGTCCAGTTCCTTGAAGAAAACACGCTTGTCCTTCGCTCGACCTGTGCTAATATGCCGGCATCTCTTCCCGATCCCTTTACGAGGTACATAATCGATGGCGAAAGTATTTCTCGCTTTTTGCGTCACGGGTCTGTTGTCGGTTTCGCTCTTCGGGCAGTCGTCAAAAAATGACATCGAGCGGCTGAAGACGGAGGTGGGCCTTCCGGCATCAACGATGGTCGTGAAGCAGCGGCGGGCGGTTTCAAAAAACGACCCGACCAAGATCTTTTTCCTGGTCGATGACAGCCGCGTTTCGGAGGATGATTTCCGGAGTTGGGTCGACCAATGGAATACAACGAAAGCCGCCAATTTCGGCGCGCTCCAGATCGTTTCGAAGATAAGTGAGGCGGACGTCGCTGCTGTCCTTTTCCGTTCGGGAGTGGCGAAGGTGGTCCGCGAGGAATCTGTCGGCCTGAACATCGGCCGGGCAGGACCGAAAACACGAAATAACGACGTGACGGTCCTCACGGAGGTCGGGAATTCCCGTGTAAATGCAAAAAGTTCGGTTCGCACTCTACCGAGCCCTATCTACACGTACTTGATCGTGCAGGGCGCCAATTCGGCGTGGCATCTGAACTATGCACGTGTAGACGAAGTGTTTTCAGAAAATCCCTTTCCTGAACGCCGGCTGCAGAGCGTGCTTGAGAATGCGTTGAAGGACCGCTAAGTCGCAACTGCGAACCTGCCCGGACCAAGCCGCTGCCCAGCTTAGAGCATCGGGATAAAATCCGCCTCGACCTTTTCTTTCAAACGGGCCGCGAGGCGCTTGCGATCGGTATCGACGACCGTCTCTTCGCCGAAGGTCACGACGGCCGTGAAGCCGGGCAGCGAGAAAAGAAGCCAGAGGTGTTTGAGAAAACCCGTGTCGTCCCACCAGCAGATGCGTTCGCTGGGGGTCGGGCCGCCCTCAGGGGTCACGTACCTTACCGCCGCGTGAGAAACGGGCAGGTCCGTTCGCGCGGCAAATTCGAGGAACGATGAATTGAACGGCAGGATCATTTCGCCTTTGGTGCTCGTGCCCTCTGGGAACAGGATCACGCCCTCCCGCTCGTTCAATTTCTTCAGCAATTCGGCACCGGCCCGCGGGATGTCGCGTCGATTCTTCCGATCGATGAAGATATTCCCCATATTGCGGATCATCGGCCCGGCCAGGAACCAGTCCTTTATCTCGCTCTTCGCGACGAAAACGCCGTTCGCGGCCAGCCTCAGGGCCGGTATATCAACATAACTTACGTGGTTTGAGACAAGAAGGAACGGCGGTTTCGGCGGCGTGCCGACGATCTCCAGCTCCATCCGCGCGATCATGGCGAAGAGTTTCGACCACCAATGGAATACGACCTGCCGCCAAAGTGTCTTGTTCGGGACGAACCACGAAACAACCCACCATGACGCATAAAGGGCAAGTGAAGCAAAAATAAAAGCTGCGAGCCGCAGCGTACCCAGGACAAAGCTCATTTAGAAAAGTTTGGTGACGGCCGCGGCAGGGTGCCGCCATCCGCATTCCGCGGCAAAACGCATTGTAACCCGTTCGCGGCTTTCGGGCCAACGCGTCACCCGGCCATGCCTTTCGCGTGATACAGGGATGCGATCTGTTCCGTCACCTCCGCAGGGAAGCATACACGGTGGATCCGGTACCCTTCCTGCAGGCCCCGAACGGCCGAGCTGACCTCCGAGATCTCGCGGATCCGGGGATTCGAAAAGCCGTCCTCGACGTAGATCTGGTCCTTCGGCTTTGCCTCGTCGCGAATGTAGAAGTAGTGCGGGACGTCACCCGCCTTGTCCTCGATGAAATAGTGGTCCAGGTCGAATCCGGCCGCTTCGACCGCTGCCTTTGCATTGGCAAGGAACCTCTCCTTCATATCCTCATCCATATCCAGGTCGAAGGCCTTGAACAGGCGGCGGTCGAGGAAGCGCCGTGAAAGATCCGCCAGAAGCGGGTCCGTGCTGTGCCGCCAACGTTTAATGTGGAAGATGAAATCGTGGTCATCGAGCGAAAGGTGCTCGTCAAGCTGAAGCTTCTCTCCCCTCAGGATCTTCTCAATGGCTGTGCCGGGCCCGTGCCAAACATCGCCGCCTTCGCGGTAAAGTTTCAGCGCACGGCGAAGTATCGAATGCAGGACCACCTCGGCCGCCCGCAGCGTCCGGTGAAAATAGACCTGGCGGAACATGTAATACCGGGCCTGCAGATAATCCTCGACCGCGTAAACGCCTCGGGCCGAAACGTAGAGCTGGTCGTCGGCCTCGTTTATCTCCAGCGACTTGATTATCCATTCCAGGTCGTAAACGCCGTATTTGACACCCGTCATCAGGCTGTCGCGAAGGAGGTAATCCATCCGGTCCACATCAAGCTGGGACGAGACAAGCTGGGCGAGCGCCATCGGCCGGAATGTTCCGCGGATGATTGCCGCCGCCCGCTCGGGCAGCTCCGCGGAATACGAACGAAGAAGCGCTCCTGCTTCGGTGTCGGGGCTCAAAAGAGCGGCGATCGTAAAATCCTCGTGATGAAACCTGAGCACCGGTTCGATCACGTGCGAGAAAGGCCCGTGTCCGATGTCGTGGAGAAGTGCGGCCACCCGGACGGCCGTCTGGTCTGCTTCCGAGATCTCATACGTCAGCCTTAGTTTTGCCAGTGTTCGCGTCGCCAGATGGAACGCTCCCAGGCTGTGCGTAAAACGCGAATGCTCGGCCGCCTGATAAGCAAAATGGGCAAGGCCGAGCTGCCGTATCCGGCGAAGGCGCTGAAACTCGGCCGAATCGACGAGCTTCGCCACGAGAGCGCCCTCGTCCGAATCGAGGTTGACCCGGATTATGTTGTGCACCGCATCGCGGTAGATCCTTTCGCTCATTGGTTATTAGCTGAGATTCTACTAAAAACCTTCGGAAGGTTGAAAAAGCGTGATATACTCTTTGCCACTACCTACGCATTTTTCAATCACTCGTTGGAGGATTACAATGTACTATTTTCGATCACGCATTTCCGATCGGGTCCTGCCCTATCTCTTTATTTCTTTCTTCTCGCTCACCGTATTCGCTTTGGCCGGCAACGCTGGAACGACGATCACCGGTCATGTCTATGACAAGCAGCGTAATGCCCTGGTCGATGTCGATGTCGAACTCATGGATTCCTACCGCCGCATGGTCCAGCCCGGTGGTCGGACTAGGACCGACGGTTCGGGCCGATATCAATTCACGGATCTGGGGGACGGCCTTTATACGATCCGTGTAATGGCCTTCCGATATGATCTTGAAGACCAGGAACGCCTTGTTGAGCTGGTCACGATGAACATCCGCGGCGGAGAAGGCGCCGGATATCAGAATGAAGATTTCTACCTGGTCCCGCGAAGAGGAAGTCTGAAGGAGGCCGAGTTGGCCGTTATTTTTGCCCAAGAGATCCCGAAAGACGCCGAAGATGCATACAAGAAGGCCGAGGGCAACTTCAAGAGCGGACGGAAAGACGATGCGATGGCCGATCTGCAGACAGCTTTGAGGTTGTTTCCGAATTATTACTCTGCCTTGCACTTATATGGACGGGAACTGCTGCTCCGCAAGAAATATCTGGATGCGGCTTCCGTTTACATGCGTGCGGCGGAGGTGAATCCTAAAAGCGCTACATCCTTTTATAATGTCGGCCTCGCTTTGTTCAGCATCGGGCCGGATTACTATAAGGCGGCAAATACTGCGCTCGAATACGCCCGATCTCTGGCCACCAGTTCCGTCCAGGTCTTTTGGCTTTCCGGAAAAGTCGCCCGGGGGCTCAAGAACTACGCCGATGCGGAGAAGTACCTGCTTCAAGCAAAGAAACTCGGCGAAAAACGCGTGCCCGAGGTGCACAAAGAGCTCGCCGAACTATACGGCAACGATCTGAAGAATTTTGCTGCCGCTGCCGATGAATTGGAGCTTTATCTAAAGGCGAGCAAGCTGGATTCGAAGGACGAAGCGAATACCAAACAAGTGATCGCGAATCTTAGGAAAAAGGCCACCGAAAAGAAAGGCTCTTAACTACCCGACGATCTGAGTTGACGCCCTGCCTTGAAACACGCGGCGGGGCTTTTCTTTGATCGGCTGTATACGAAATAGCGATGAGTTGGTCGCCCGAATTGTAAGCCTGATCTGCATTTCTCGGCCTGCTTTGTCCTCGTGATCTTCCAGTCGGCCCTTTGATGTCTCTGTGTCCGCATGCCCATGCTAGCCGAGGAGTTCACAAGATCATATACCCTTAGTAGGCACGGGTAAGATCAAAGTCGGATCCGTTCCGGCCTCCATTACGATATCACCATTTCATCCACGGTCGCGGCCAATTCCGACCACGGCGACAGCCCCCCTGAACCGCCATTCTCAACTGTAAAAGTCGAACGAAACAAAAAAGGCCCGCTTCGAATTGAAGCGGGCCAAAGTTCTTACTAACTAAAGATTAGAAGAAGAAGCGGAATCCGAACCGGACCTCACGCGGGCCCTGGAACGAATTCGAAACGCCATAAGTCGAGTACTGGCCGCTCGAGGTTCCCGCACGGGCATTCAGGTAGTTCATAACGTACTGCTGAATACCGCCTCCGGTAAGGATCGTGTCGAAAACACGATTTTCCTGGAAGCCGCTGGAATCGGTCGAAGCACCGCACTCCGAGGTCGGGCAGCCGCCGGCCCGCAGGGTCGAAGCCGTAAAGTTGACCGGGCTGATCGCGGTCGCCGCACCAAGCTCGTTTTCCTCATCGAACAGGTTGCGGAATTGGATGAACGGCTCAAGCGTGAACCGGTTATCGCGTCCGAACTTGTAACGGTGGCTGATCGAGAGGTCGGTCTCCGTGAACATCTCGGTCCTTCCCAGGTCGCCGCGGCCGTTAAGGATACCCGACGAAACGCTGTAAAGGCTGTAAAGGGTGGTCTTCGGAGTACCCGACTGAATCGTGGTGAATGCCGAGATCGTGGTCCGGTTGGTATTGTTGCCTGACCAGTTGAAGCTATAACCTCCGAACGCCTTGAACGAATGCGGGCGGTCGGTGGCGAGCTTGCCGTTCTCGGGTTCACCGAGGGCGGTATAACCCATGAACGGAAGGTCGAAGAACCGGTTCACGTTCGGGCTTGTACGGCCGCCTTCGTCAGAGCTTGCGAGGCCGGAGTAGTTACCGAACAGGCGGCTCCAGGTGTAGCTGCCGTTAAAGAACCAGTCCGTTGCACGCTTGTCGAGACGAAACTCGACAGCGTCGTAATTACGTTCAGCATCGATGCACGGGCGTCCGGCTTCCTGCGAAATTGCACAGGTAAGGCCGCGGCCCGGGTTGCCGATGATGTATGCTTCGGAACCCTGAGCATTGAACACGCCTACGTCTTCCACTGCACGGTCAACCTGCTTGTGGGTATAGCGTCCGCTGAAAACGAAGTTCCTGCTAAGTTCACGCTCGAGGCCGAACGTGTATTCACTCTGGCGAGCGGCAACGATGTCCGGATCGACAGCGCCGGTCTCGAAGATGTCCGCACCGATGATATTGGTCGCGATACGGAAGTCGAACTGGCATACCGAGTAGCCGGGGCCGCCCACGATCGGGCAGGTTCCGCCGAGCACGTCCGCGGCTCCGCCGAGGATGTTGGCCGGGGTGTAATCGGTATAGGTTACGCCGCGGCCCGGCAGGATCTCGAAGTAATCACGGCGATAGAAGTCGCCGCCGAACGAGCCGCGCGGAAGTTCATACTTGAAGCGGTCGTAGAACCAACCATAGCTGGCAAAGAGCTTTGTCTTGCCGTCGCCGGTCAGGTCAAAGGCAAAACCGAGACGGGGAGCGATCTTATCGCCCCAGCCGAATTCGATCGCCTGGGTGGCGGTTGCGTCTCCAAAGCTCGGGACGATCTCGCTCTCGATGCGGACACCGATGTTGAGCGTCGCACGGCGGCCGATCTGCCACTGATCCTGAACGAACAGGGCCTGGTTCTTGCTGCTTGCTTCACCCTTGGTGCCGAAACGCTGCAAAAGGCCGGATCCCAGGTTGCCCGGGGTCGGGGTTGCCGGAACACCAAGCGAACTGATCGGGATACCATAGTAAAGAACCACATAACCGGTATCAACGTAACCCGTGTCAACGGAGTTGAAGAGGCGGTTGAACTGGTAGCCGAACTTGAGGTTGTGACGTCCGCCGGCATTCACGCCAACGAAAGCCGCATCAAGGTCAAAAGTGGTACGCGTCGAAACGTCAAAATTCAGGATCGAGTTGTCACCCGTGTTGAATCCGGCCGTGCAGCCCGACTCCGGCGGCGGTGCGCCCGAGATCGAACAAAGATAACGCGTCCGCGGGGCCTTGCCGTAGGCAGAACCTTTCTCATTGAGGAAGCTGCGGCCGACACGTCCGTTCAGGACCATCCAGCTGTTCGGCGTCCAGGTGACCTGGCCGTTAACACTGTTGCTGTTAACGCGGCCGCCAAGGATCCGGGCCTGGTCAGGCGTATAGGTGAAGTTGTTGGAACGGATCTCGGTCACGCCCGGAAGCGAACCTTCGTTGATCGTCGGGTTCCAGAGGAACGTTCCCCATGCGCGAACCGTTTCATGCGGCTGGGCATCCAGACGGAAGAAAGCTTCTTCCTGGAGCGTCGAGGCCGAATACGACCGGCTGTCGTCGATCGTCCTGTTGCCGTTGTACACCTGCGGAGCATACGCGGCCGAGAACCAAAGCCTGTCTTTGAGGACCGGGCCGCTGACGTTCATGACCGGGAACCAGTCCGTTCCGCCGCCTTTCGGAGCGGTGAAATATTCGTAATCGCCAGCGGCGTACGAATTCTGATAAAGGACCGGCCGGTTGCCGCCCTGGAGCTTTGCGGGCTCAAAGGACGTGCCGAAGTTTCCGCGCCATTTGTTGTTGCCGCCGGCCGTAACCACGTTGATCACGCCTCCGGTCGCGCCGCCGTACTCAGCTTCGAAGCCGGTCGACTTGACCTGGACTTCCTGAACCATTTCGAACGGAATATTGTTCGAAGCGTTCAAAGTACCGGTACGGAAGTTGGTGACTTCCTGGCCGTCGATAACGAATACGTTCTCCGATCCCGACGCGCCGTCGATCTGAAATCCGCCTGCGAGCGACTCGGGGCGAACGTTCGGAGCGATCTTCAAAAGGCTCGTAAAGGTCGTGCCCTTCGGAAGGTCTTCGATAACTCTCTTGGTAATGTTGGTGTCGATCTTGGTACTGCCAGGATCGATCTGGACGGTGTTGTCAGCCGTCACGTCAACGATCGCGCCCACGCCTGCTGCGCGAAGCGTGACGTTTGCGGTGCTCTTGCTGTCAACGACGACCGTCACGTCAACTGTCGTTTCTGCAAAGTTGGTTGCTCCGGCGGTGACCTGGTAGGTACCCGAAGGAACGGCCGGGATTGAAAAGAAACCGTTGCTGTTCGCCGTTACAGTGCGTGTAAAGCCGCCGGTCGCGCCGACACTTGTCACCTTAACGGTCGCATTCGGAATAACAGCTCCGTTTGCGTCGGCAACGGTCCCTTCAATGGATCCCGTCGTTCCCTGCCCGAACGCGAATGCCGAAAAGGCAAACACGAAGGCAAGAACCGACGCAATAAACTTGAAGTTCTTGTTCATTATTTATCTCCTGTTAGAAGTACTTGATTCAAAAAGCACGGAATGCGTAAACCGGGGGAAATCTAAAGAAAGACGTACCGCGCTTCTATCCTATTTAATGCGCAATAAGTATGCCCAAAGGACAGGAACGAGGTAAGTCATTTACTTGCAAATAATTAAGAGTTGCGGGTGAGTTCAACAGCACGAACAAAATCCAAATTATTGAATTTGTGTCTGAAAACCTGCATCTGGATCAGAACTCGATCAAGTGACCGAGTTTTTCCTTCTTTGTGCGAAGGTAGTGGGCGGCGGGTTCTCGGGTGGCGATCTCTAGCGGAATACGCTCCACTATCCTCAGGCCGGCATCCCGTAAGGCCTTTATTTTATCAGGGTTATTGGACATTACCCTGACTTTGCAAAGCCCGAGGTCGAAGAGGATCTCGGCACATTGCTGATAGGTCCGCGCATCCACTGCGAACCCCAGTTTTTCGTTCGCCTCGACCGTGTCGGCACCCTCGTCCTGAAGGGCGTATGCGCGGATCTTGTTAATGATCCCGATGCCGCGGCCCTCCTGCTGCTGATAGACGATCGCACCGCGTCCTTCGGCCTCGATCATCTCCATTGCCTTGCGAAGCTGCGGGCCGCAGTCGCACTTGATCGAACCGAATACGTCTCCGGTCAGGCATTGCGAGTGAATGCGAACGAGCGTCGGTACCGAGGGATCCATCTCCCCTTTGTAAAGAACGACGAACTCTTCATCGCTGGTCAGCGACCGATAACCGGCGATCATGAAATCACCGATCTCGGTCGGCAGGTGGGCGCTGGCAACCCTTGAAACCGTCAATACCCTGGCCGAACCGGGAAGATCTTTAGCTGAACTTGCCAAATCTAACACTCCGACACCCGAAACATTGCAACTCATAATTATATCGCCTGAACGCATATTTTGTGTAATAGTTCGCCGCGTTCAGGGATCCGGATGCAATAAAAAGGGCCACCCGGCGGCACCGCAAACCGCCAAGTGGCCGTATAAAATGGCCTTCGCCAAAAACTAATCCTTTAGATCTTCCGGCTCTTCCGATGCATCCTTCTCGTCGGCCCCTTCCGGCTTGCTTTCGGCATTGTGGGCGAATACCGCTCCATCGCTGGTCCCGAATATGCGGGACAGAAGGCCGCTGAGAACTTCCGAGATCTTCGACGGTTCTGCCGCTGCGGCGATCGGGGCCGGTGCCGGTGCGTCGGCAAACGCAAGGTCCAGCCTTATCAGTTCGGCCGTCACGTGGCGGCAAAACGAGCAATCGGCCAGGTGGCTCACGATCGGCCCCGCCTCGCGTTCCGAAAGGTTCCCTTCGGTGAATGCTGCCAGCGAATCGTGATCGAGATGCGGGCCTTTGGCAGATCGGTTAAATTCGGTCCCCGAACGGGCCTTTAGGAATTGGCCGACAAGGCTTTCGATCATCGCCTCGGGAGCGTTATTTTCTCAAGATTTTTCATGGTGAGTCCCAGCCTCCGATTAACAGACGTGCTCTTTCGGTAACATTTGCGTAAAGAAAAGCACTTTCGACAAAAAAATATTGCGGTCGACGCGGTTGGCTAACCGGCAGATAATTGGCTGAAAAGATCGCTGCCGGAGAGGTCCTTGGTCGCGAGTCCGAGGCAGATCTCGACTTCGTCCGGTTTGAGGCTGAATTTTTCGGTGAGTTCGCTTTTGAACAGACTGAGCACGCGGGCATAACTCTTTTCGAGCCAACGCATTATCGTAGATTCATGTATTCGCCCCGAGGGTTTTCATCCCTCGACCGCGATTGCGTTGGAACCATCCTCGCAAAGGTGAAGATTCATTCTCGACAAGCCTTGCGATCTCTAAGTTTAAGATTATCAACATGATAGAAAAGCAATAGCAGCTTCTCGTGGTCTTCGAGCGAGGCCATGGCCGACGCGAGGGCCGAAACGGTCGCCTTTCGGTAACGTTCGCGGGCGAGATGGTCCATCATCTCGTCTTCGCCGCCCGGTGCCGTCTCGGCGAAACTCGCATGGGCCATACCTTCGCCGACGTTTTCCGTCATCTCATCGAGCGAGACCTCGTCGTGGCTTGCGCGGTGAAGATCGACCAGGGAATGCCAGATCACCGTCCGCAGCCAGCCGCGAAGGGATCCGCGACCCGAATAGGTCGAGAACTTCGACACCCGCTCGCCATCGACGATCTTCGTTCCGTAAAGCTCAACGTAAACCTGGTCGATCACCTCCTGGGCATCGACCTCGGTCTTGGCCAGGTGCCGTGCGACCCGTTCTAGATAAGTACGATGGGCCTGGTCGAACTCCCACCACGCCCGCTCGTTTCCGTTCGCGCATGCCAACGCCAGGAACAGGTCGTCGGCCTGGATCTGCGAAAGCAAGCTGTCGACATCGCCAGATTCAAGGTTGCCTTCGGCACCTAAGTACTTAAAAATTGTCCGGGTTAGAGAGTCCTTGAAGCAGTCGGCCGTGACTCCGAAATTCGGGGCGTTCTCCTGGCACCGAGCGTAGATCAGGTCGATCATCTCGTGATTTTCCGCTGACAGATCCGCGCTTGTTTTCGCTTCGGTTGGCATTATCAGTCAGACAGTATAAACCAAGAGCCCGTTAGGGTTCTAGTTATGGACGTTAATGGAACCGCCATTTGCCGCCTACGGGCCGTTTGAACAGGCCTCGGACTGAAAGGCCCAAAACCGAAAATTGGCCGGCTTATTTCAATTTGTCCGGAAACGGAACGGTCACACGCGTCCCGTCGAAGCGGGCTCAAGCCCCGGTGGTGCATTCCCGTCCGGAAGCTGCCGATCGCGGTCTGAATATTGAAGTTGGAAGAGCTTCCAATAAAGGCCGCGCGTGGTGAGCAATTCGTTGTGCGAACCGCTTTCGCGAAGCTCGCCGTGGTGGAAGACCATTATGCGGTCGCACTTCTGGATGGTGGACAGGCGATGGGCGACGACCATCGAAGTGCGGCTTTCCATTACGCGTTCGACGGCCTGCTGGATGAGCTGTTCGGTCTCGGTGTCGATGGAACTGGTTGCTTCGTCGAGGATCAGGATCGTTGGGTCGAACGCCAAGGCGCGCGCGAATGAAATGAGCTGCTTTTGCCCGACGCTCAATCCGGCACCCCGCTCGTGAACCTCGAATTGGTACTGGCCGTCGAGGTGTTCGATAAAATCCGCCGCCTTTACCTCATTCGCGGCCCAACGGATGCGCTCGTCGTCGATATTCTTGTTACCCAGCCGGATGTTGTTTTCGACCGATCCGCTGAAAAGGAAAACATCCTGCAGCACTACGGCGAAATTCGACCGCAGGTCGTGGAGGTCCCAATCGCGAACGTCCACGCCGTCTAGAAGTACGTGCCCTTTTTGCACGTCATAGAACCGCATCAGCAAATTCGTCACGGTCGTCTTGCCCGAACCTGTGTGCCCGACCAAAGCGACGCTTTCGCCCGCCTTGACCGTGAACGAGACATGCTTCATCACCCAATCATTTTCTTTGTAGGCGAACCACACGTTGCGAAACTCGATATCGCCGACCGCCCTGCCGCGTTTCTTCGGCTGTTCAGGGCTTTTGATTTCGATGTCCAGGTCCAGCAGGATAAAGATCCTGTGCGAAGCTACGATCGCCGCCTGCAGTACGTTGAACTTGTCCGACAGATCGCGTATCGGCTGAAAAAGCTGAAGCGAGTACTGGATGAACGACGCCAGGATACCTACGGTCAGTGCCTGTCCGGCCGCCGACAAACCCATTAAATACTCGGCCCCGAAAAAGAAGATCACAAAGGCGATCCCGACCGCGCCGATAAAGTCAACCAGCGGGTAAAAGACCGAGTAGTAATAGATGGTATCGATATTCGCCTGGCGGTAGTCGTCGTTGATGTCGTGAAAACCTTTCTTCGCCTTTGACTCGGCGTTCATCAACTGAACGGTCTGAGCGCCCGAAATGTATTCCTGAAGATAGGCATTCAGTCGTGCATTCCGCGTCCGCACGCGGTCAAAGCCTTCGCGGGCGTGTTTGCGGAACCAGTTCGTGGCTGCGAAAAGCAGCGGCACCGTGATCAGCGATGCGATCGCCAGCTTCCAATCGAGCCAGAACATCATACCGATGATCGCGAAGATCACGACCAGATCACCCAGCACGTCGATCACGCCCGAGGTGAAAAGCTCGTTCAGAGCGTCCACATCCGATGTCAGCCGCGTGATGATCCGGCCGACCGGATACTTGTCGTAATAAGCTACCTCCTGGTGCTGCAATTTGGTGAATATCTCCGTCCGCAGATCGAACATCACCCGCTGCCCGACCATGTTCAGCAGGATTTCCTGGATGTAGGAAAAAATGAATCGGAAAAGGAACAGCCCGAAGAATGCGAACGCGAACAGCCAGATCCCGTCGACTTGCTGCGGCACTATAAAATCGTCCACCGCGACCTTCGTGAAATAGGGCTGCAAACTCACCAAAACATTGGTGAACAAGGTGAGCGTGAGGGCGATCGCGACCAGCTTCCAATACGGCCTCAGATAACGCAGCAGGCGCTTTGCAACGCGGAAGTCGTAGGTCTTCCCGATCTTTTCTTCCTCGT
Organism: Chloracidobacterium sp.; assembly: GCA_016716365.1. Lineage (GTDB taxonomy): Bacteria > Acidobacteriota > Blastocatellia > Pyrinomonadales > Pyrinomonadaceae > OLB17. Next base: position 139,227 of record JADJWM010000018.1, read on the forward strand.
GGTATTTCTCGACTTCGCTGGACATCGATAACCTTCGATTCTAGAGAGCAGCGATGCGAATCGCAATGTGGAAGCCCGCGCGCAAGCAAGGGCTTGATATGAGCGTTGAGTATTAGGCCCTTGCTTACGCGCGGGCTTCCGCCCTAGGATCTTTGATCATGTAATGCCCTATTGACCAGACAACATTGTCCATGACCGAGCGCCAAGGCGTTGAGATCGATTATTGTCCCAAGTGTCGCGGCGTTTGGCTTGACCGCGGGGAGTTGGACAAGCTGATCGCCGCCGGGAGCGGAGATGCTGGATCGAGCCGCCGTTCGGAGCCTCCGCCGCAGCAATATCGTGAAGGGCGGCAATCGTATCCGGACGACCGCCGCTACAAGGACGACTATTACTACAAGGAGAAAAAGAAGGTTTCGTTCCTGAAGGACCTGTTCGATTTTTAAGCAATTATGGCAGCCGACCGAGACGTAACGAAAAAGTATCCAGTCAAGCAATTCATCCAGAAGATCCGCCGCCTTGCCGATGGGCTGGAGGCGCGAGCAATTCACCATCCAAATAGCCGGCGAACGCATCCGCGTGCCTAAGCACGCGACGGTGAGCGTCGAACACGAACGCGACGAGAGCACCGAGGAGATCGAATTCCAGATCAACTGGAAGAACGACGCCTAGTCGGTCCGTCTCCGAACGACATTACTTAGTCTTGATTAGCGTTGGCTTAACCGCCTTGAACACCTCATCGGCGGCCGCTGCCGCTTGGTCGATGTTCACCTTCAGTTCGTCTTTGTCCAGATTGCGGATGCTCAGGTCGATCCGCACGAAAATGTCGCCGTCTTTGTCGACCCCGACCTTGACGCGATCAAGATCGTCATTAAACCGCAACAACTTCTGATGCAATTCGGGCGTCGGCTTGAAGTCTTTCTTCACTGCAACGATCGAGAACAGTGTTAGCAGATCTTCGCTGACCGAAATCACGACCGTGATATCCTTCTGCACCTTGCCTTCGAATGGAATGGTCCAAACACCATCACCGGCTTTCGTGAATTTGAAGCCAGTCTCGTTGATCACCCGCGCGACCTTTTGCGTGTGCGATTCCTGCCCGTGAACGTCCATGCCGATCAACAGCAGGCACGAAACCACTGTAAACATGATCTGAAGCCGATAAGTCTTGTTGGTTCTCATAATTCTCTTTGTGTTAGCAAACCTCATTTTCGGACAGCCGCCCCAAGTTTCTCAACTCTGACATTCGGGAGTTTACACCCGAATGCAGTCAAAGCCGATGATCTCATCGCTTCCAGGCTGCCGGAGGTGAAAAATTCGTCCTTGCCGTGATCCGACAACCGCCAACGGCCGGCCCTCCGGGCCAACTCGGCGGCCGGGTCGATGAAGATCGTCGAAGGCGAAACAAATTCCCTAAAAATATGTGCGATCGCCGGATAATGCGTGCAGGCGAGCAGGATGTGCGAACAATTTTTTAGCGGCGAAAGAACTCTCCTGCACTCCGCGCGAAGCTCGCCTGACGAAACATCACCGCTTTCGATCAGACCGGAAAGAGGCTGTGCGATACGCTGTTCTACCTCGATGCCACGCTCGGCAAACGCCTTCCGATAGACGCCCGACAGCACAGTTCGCCGCCCGGCGATCAGGCCCAGACGTCTGGGCCTAAGCTTTGCCGTCATCTCAACCGCCGCCTCGATCACGCCTTCGATGGTCAAGCCCTGAAGATCGAGGTAGGGAATTACCGTGCTCGCCGCGTTACAGCCGATAACAAGATGTGTAACGCCTTTTGATCTAAGAAAGCCGAGTACGATATTCAATCGCGCGACCAATTCCGTCCGGGACATCTTGCCATAGGGCGTCACACCGGTGTCGGAAAAATAAACGACCGAAACCTCCGGCCCGCGTTCCTTGATCAGCTTGTAAACGCTGATGCCGCCTATGCCCCAATCGATAATACCCAGTCGACCGTTCATTTCCGATTATTTGAGAACCCAGTCGGGCACGAGGATTTTGTCATAGTCGCCGAGCAGCGTTTCAAAAATTCCGTCGCCGTCAGCGTCCTTTATTGTATAAACGAATGGATCTTCGTGAGGATCGCTATTGGACGCAGGCGGGGGCGCTAGCTTTTTGGCGAAAACGGCGTACATAAACACCCGACTATTGACGCTGTACTCCGTGAAGCCGCCGGATCTAAGCCTTCCTTTCATATATTCCAGATTTGGACCGTCATAGTAAAAATTCTCTGAATACGACTTTGGTGCTTCATAGTCGCAAAAGATCAAGATCACCTCAAGCTCTTTTCCGTCTTTTGTTATCCCTTTATCTGTCTGTCTCTCAGTAATATCCTTTACAGCCCCGGATGGTATTGTCCACCCGCTCTTCTTTATGTAGTCCCTACCCTCAACGACAACCCTATCCCGTGGTTTTAGAGGAGACTTGCTCTCAACGCCTACAGGTGATTGATTCGAAACGGGTGTAGGGGATTCGTTTTCTGAGATTTGGACGGGCCCACTATTGGCAGCCGGATTAGTCTCCTCAACGGCTTTCGAGCATGACAAGATAGAAAACGCGATCGCTAGTAAAAATAAAGAAACCAATACTTTCATGATCGATCACCTATTTTGATGTTAAGGATACGTCAACTTTGCCTCCACGCCCCGCTCTACAGGTCCGGAATCGAAAGCGACGATGCGCGAATTCCACGCCATGTTCAAGATCTCCATCTTCTGTCCCGGGAAGCGGCTTTCGAGATACCATTTCATCTCGTGCTCTGAGCGGATCGGGTTGTATTCGAGCATCTTTTTCCAATCCGGGTGCGAGACCAGTTTCTTCAACGCCGCGTCGAATTTGGCGTTTGCTTTTTGGTTCTTCATCGTCCGCAGCTTGTCCTTTAACAGCCGCGGATATTCACGCGTAGCGACCGGCACCGTCACCATGTCGACGATCAGAAATTTTCCTCCCGGCCGTGTGACGCGCTTTATCTCGTGCAGCAGCGGGTCCCAGTCGAGGTAGCGGAACGACATCAGTGAAATAACAACGTCGAACGAATCGTCGGCGAACGGGAGTATTGGGCCTTTTATCTTCTCAAATCTCAGATTTGAGATCTCAGAATTTTTTGCACGCGCCCGATCCAATATCGACGCCGATTCGTCAACGCCTACACCGCTCCCGATCCTCTCACTTAACGCGTTCAACAAAGCGCCGTTACCGCAGCCGATGTCGAGCACGTCGATCTTGCCCTCGGGCAGATGCTCATTCAGCCAACGCCACTCATCTTGCCGGACGCGGATGTCCGTGAAAACGGCGTCGTAGAGATCGGCCACCTCGTTATAAGTATCGGCTCCGTTGACGGCCGCGGGCTCGAAGGTCTTCATCACTTCGGCCGGCATGAACCCGAGCCGCTTCCGCATTGACGCCAGATAGCCGTGCGATTTCCTGCCCTTGCAGCCGATTGTGTAGAGCGGCTTCGCCGTGCTCTCACCGGCGGCGGCATATCTCGTTTTGCTTTTCGAGAACGTCGTGTACCAGAAAAACCCGTTCGCGGTGATATTGAAAGTACGGGCAAAGAACGGAGCGAACCAGCGAGCAGAGCGGCAACAGTGAAAGAAGGCTGATGCGTCGTCTGAAAATGGGATATCCATTTGCTCCCATTCGTAAGGTGAGAATTGCTCGGGAAAATCGACGGTCCCAAACATCGGCCCGTACATCCCCGAATGGCCTACAAAATGAAACTCGCTGAGCATTCGGCCCGCCTCACGGATCTCGGCGATCGCCTGCAGAACATCGCGTTTGCTCTCGACGGCGCGGCAAACGACGTCGACCTCAGATCCGCCGGCCCGCCTGTCATCGGCGAGCGTTTCGGCAACGACAGGGAACTGGCCGCCGCCTTTACGGTACCGGGTCGTATAGACGATAAGGATAGTTTTCTCTTCAGGCATTAGATCGACATGGAAAAGCGTCGCCGGGAAAACGGGCGGCGGGATCTACCTTACTTCTATCAAGGTTCAGCGAACCACGTCCGACGCTCGTTTCCCAAATTTCTTGTTGGCCTCGGCCGCCGCCTGCTGAAGGATCCTTGCTTCCTTCGAGGGGATGTCTATCGTTCGACCGGAGCCGAGCACGACGCGGGCCGGCAGCCCGATCGCCGATTCCTGAAATAATTGCTCGAAGATCACCGATGCCGCCAGATAAGAACCGGCCTCGGTCGGGTGGAATCCGTCCTCCGAGAACAATTGAGTACTTCTGTCGATCGTCAATGCGATCAGCCAGGCCTCGCCGACCGGCAGCAGCGGCCCGTCAAATTCGTTGGCCGCCATCCGGTAAGATTCCCGGACCCCTTCAAAATCGTTTGCCCGGCTGACCGATGGCCACACCATATAGATTGCGGGCACGCCGCCGCCTTTGCGAATTTCGGCCGCCAGAAGGCCGCCGTATTCGAGCAGCATCGCGCGGCCTTCTTTCGAAGCCGATGGCCCCTGCTGCATCACGACGAAGTCCCATTTCTTACCGGTTAGAATTTTCCGGGTTTCTTTTCGATTCCAATGATCTTCGAGCCCGAAATTTGGTAGCGCAGCCATCTTGACTTCGAAACGCTTCATGCCCTTCGCCTTTGCAAACGCCTCGACGATCAGCGGCATATCGTTCGCATACGTCAGACTGTTGCCGATGAACAAGATCTTTGGACCCTCCGGGGACTTCCGGATATCCGAATTGCCCTGGCCGGGGATCGAGATCGTGAACGACAGCAAAAACATGAGCACTGCCGCCACTGCCGGCCGTCCAAGATGCATGAATTTCAACCGCGTAATTTGAATATAAATACTCCTCAACCGGAAAAATTGTACCCCGTGCCCGCGAATGTTTCGAACCCACGCGCAACTCATTGAATTTTCAGCGTCTTGGATGTTTAATTACTTTGGAAATATGCCTTCGGCCACCGACCGCACATCCCCTACACGCATTGGATCGCTCGTCTTTCGCGGCAAGACCGCGCTTCTGCAGCTTCGCCGGGCCGGGAGCGACGCTTTCGACAAACGCGTTTCCCGTCATTCGAAAAGATCAGGTTTGTCGAGCGATGCCGTGATCGCAACATCGCGGACCCCGCTTTGGACCGAGATCGAGCCGGAAGAGCGTTTCCTGGTGGCGGGCAAGATCCACAATCTGCGGCTCGCCGCGCGGCGGCTCGACGGCCTCGAAATTCCGGCCGGTCAAGTCTTCAGTTTTTGGAAGCACGTCGGTAGGGCAAGCCGGTTCAAAGGCTATGTCGAGGGTCGCGAGCTTCGCGAAGGCTGTATCATCCCGAACGTGGGCGGCGGGCTCTGCCAAATGTCGAATGCACTCTACGACGCGGCACTCGAGGCCGGGCTCGAGATCGTCGAACGTCATGCACACACGCAGATAGTCGCAGGTTCACTGGCCGAAAAAGACCGCGACGCGACGGTCTTTTGGAATTATGTCGATCTTCGCTTTCGGTCCGAACAGCCTCTTCGCATCGAGGCCCGGCTCGATGAAAAGGACCTTATCGTTCGATTTCGCGGTGAGAAACTGAACGGATCGCGGCCGCACCAGATCCGGCGGATCGCGGTGCATAACGACACGCCGGCATCGTGCGCAACCTGCGAAATGGGCGACTGCCATCGCGTGGTCGACGCGGCTGAGCATCGCGATTTCGGGAAGACTGCATATCTCGTTGACGAGTTCTCGCCGGAGTTCGACACACTTATCCAGGGCTCGCGGACCGGCAAAGATGTCCTGCTCTTGCCGCTCGACGGAAAGCGGTTTCGAAAAGGGAACTATGCCTGGACGATCCGCGGCTTCGGCTCGGTCAAACAGAGCCTTCTTGTCACGGCCGTCCGTTCCTATCGATCGAGGAAGTTGGCCGCGCAAGGCCGGACGCGACAGCTAAACCTCCTCGCGATGTACGAGCGCCTCGCAGAAAGCTATGCCAAACGGCTCGGCTACGATGTGCTTCACGTCGTCGTACAGCAAAATCTCCTTCCTTTTCTATGGAAGAGCGGCCATCTCGGCGGGCGAACGTTCGACGTGTTGATGACCTCGCTTCCTATGGCCGAACTGCAGAAAAGACTCGACCGGGCCGCGGAGCTTCATCCCGAGAGCTCGACGCTAGGCGATTTCCGAGCTGATCCGGCCCTTATCGCGGCCGAAACGGATGCACTAAAACGTGCACGCCGCATTATCACCCCTCATTCGGACATCGCCGCCCTTTTCCCAAACCGCGCAATGCGGCTTCCATGGGATCTTCCCGCGACAAAAGAAGCCGCCCCTCGTCTTCGCGGCGGCAAGCCCGTGGTCGTCTATCCGGCGGCCACCGTCGGCCGCAAGGGCTGCTACGAGCTTCGCGAAGCTCTCCGGGGTCTGGACGTTAAACTCATTTTGCTCGGCCCGATGATCGAGGATGCCGGATTCTGGGAAGGCTTCGATATCGAACAAGTGGCCGACGATTGGCTGGCACGGGCCGATCTCGTATTACTTCCGGCACACGTCGAACACAAGCCCCGTCGCTTGCTGCTTGCGGCCGCCAACGGGATCCCCGTCATCGCGACGTCCGCTTGCGGTGTCGATGGCGTGGCCGGGATCCGCTCGGTTCCGCCCAGCGATACGGACGCGCTTCGAACTGCCATTCGCGAAGCTTTGGGCACTTCAAGCTAACACGGGTTAATCTGAAAGCATGCTCGATAATGCCAAACAGCGTGTTTACGACATACTCGTTGACACCGACGATAACGAGTTGATCGACAGGGTCATTGCGTTCGGCCTCGTGCTTTTGATCGTAGCGAACGTTGCCGCCGTTGTGCTCGAAACGGTCGACAGCGTCTATCAGCAATACGAGGCGTTCTTCACGTATTTCGAGGCATTCTCGCTCGCGGTCTTTTCCATCGAGTACTTGCTTCGTCTTTGGGTGGCACCGATGGACCCTCGCTACAAGGGACGGTTCCGCGGACGGCTTCGCTATGCCCTGACCCCGATGGCGATCATCGACTTCCTCGCGATCGCCCCAGCGTTCATTCCGCTGTTCTTCGCGGTGGACCTGCGTATCATCCGCGCACTCCGGATCTTCAGGCTATTCCGCTTGCTTAAGATGAGCCGGTATGTCGAGTCGCTGAATTCGCTCGACGACGTGGTCCGGGCAAAGAAGGAGGAGCTTCTGGTCACCACGGTCATGCTCCTGATCCTTTTGCTTTTTTCCGGAAGCCTCATGTATCTGGTCGAGAATGAGGCCCAGCCGGACAAGTTCCCTGACATGCCGTCAGCTCTTTGGTGGGGGCTCGCGACGCTCACTACGGTCGGTTATGGTGATGTGTTCCCGATCACGTCGGTCGGGAAGGTGCTTGGCGGGATGATCGCATTTCTCGGTATCGGCATGTTCGCCCTGCCGACCGGCATCCTCGCAAGCGGTTTCGCTGAAGCGATCCAAAAGAAAAAGCGGGAGCCGCAAAGATCGGCCGAGTGCCCCCACTGCGGACGCGAGATCTCACCGGGACCGAAGACTTAATTTGATCGCGAAAAGGCGACCGGACAGTCCTCACTCAGTTCCAGCGTCCATTTAATTGAAAATTAATTCCCGCCGGTGCAACGAATTAAGCCTCGTGCGTTTCAAACGTACTGCCGGGCCCGATCCTGTCCGTGGAGGAAGATTTTCTTGCAAGTCGTCGTAAAGCTCCTACTTTTTGCCGCAGTGTTCTCGGGAGCCGCTATGTCTCAACCACCCGAACCGCTTGAGAATCGCCTACTTGAACAGGTTTATCTCGCGAAGGACGACGGCCTCGGCGCACCGGGTGAAGAGCGTTCGGAATTCGTGACAACCGACATTCCCATTCACTGCGTCGTAGTTTTGAGCAATGTCGAATCGGCAACGGTCCGGATGGACCTTGTTGCGGTCAGTGTTGCCGGCGTGAAGCCCGGGACGAAGGTCGTCTCAGCAAGCTATACCACATCGGACTTTCAGGACCACGTATATTTTACCGGCAAGCCCCGCGGGCTGTGGGTCCACGGTGAATATCGGGCCGACATCTTCATCAACGGCTCACTCGTGCACAAACGTGCTTTCCGTGTGATGCCGGCGGCCGGCCCGGCCGGTTCGGTGAAACGAACCGATCCCAAACGGTCCGGCCGGAATAGCTCCGCAGGGGTTGTGCGGAAAGTAAAACCCGACGAAGAGTAAAACCAAAAGGCCGCCCCGAAGAGGACGGCCCATGGTCAAAACTTGGAAACGCGAATTACCAGCGATTAGGGCTTCCGCCGAAATCGTTGCTTCTCCCGCCGGCATAACCGCCGCCGCTGTATCCGCCTCGACCTCCGCCGTAACCGCCGCGATTGCGGTTCTCCTGCGGCTTCGCTTCGTTAACCTTCAACTCGCGGCCATCGAATTCTTTTCCGTTGAATTCTTCGATCGCTTTTTCACCCTCTTCCTTCGATGACATTTCAACGAAGCCGAAACCACGTGAGCGGCCCGTTTCGCGGTCCTCGATAATGTTTGTCGACTCGACGGTGCCGACCTGGCCAAAAAGCTGCTCAAGGTCTTGCGTACTCGTCTTAAAAGGAAGGTTGCCTACATAAAGTTTCATCGTCATAATCTGAATTTCTTACCCTTTCCCGATCCGGGATGTCCAAGAGAAGCGCAGAATGGGAACGGTCTTGCAAAAAGGAGACGATCCGCATCAGGTGCTCAAAAAACGAGCAGCTTCTTATACCAATGACCAGCCTGCTCTCAAACTACCCAAAAAGACCGTCTTTAGCGGAGCGCGTCAAACGACGCGAGAGAAGGACGTAACGCCACTAATAATGCATTGAAAGTCAGCTAATTGCAAGCGGAAATCTTCACCGCGGCACACCAAATGGCGAACTTGATGCATCACACGAACATTGATCCGGTGCTGTGAAGTACCGTTACGACGGAAACCCTTAAGGCCTGAGAGCCGTTATACCCTGACGGCCGGAGGGCGGTACGAAGCGCGGCTCGACAGCCGTGTTACGCATCTGTAAATTTGGGTTGAATTCGATATTAAATGCGGTTAGAATCGCACGGTATCGAATAAGGCTGCTGCACCCGCAATATCCCTGTTTGGCGACCTTTACACACGGACGGCTTCTTTGTCCGCTGTCGTCGCCAGGGGGGCAGGCCGTAACAACGATCCGGCGGGTTCACGGTTCTCGGCCCGAACGCCTTATCGGGCGCAAAGCGTTTCTGACCAGGTTCCAATTTCAAATGTAGATGGTCGGTCTTACCGATCCTTCGACGGAGGTTACTATCAAGATGACGAGAGTAATTGTTTTGATCACGATGGTCGCTGCTTTTTGTCTAGGGGCCTTGGCCCAGGCGGGAGGTTCGACGGCCGAGATACGCGGGCGTGTGGTTGACCCGAACGGCGCGGTCGTTCGCGGGGCGACCATAACGCTGACAGATCCTGCCCGCGGATTCAGCCGGACCGCCAACAGCGATGAAAACGGCGAGTATCGTTTCCTCTCACTCACGCCGGGCGTCTACCAGATCAAGGTCGAGGCATCCGGGTTCTCGACTCAGGTGAAGAACGCGGTCCAGGTGACCGTCGGCCAAACTTCCGACCAGGATTTCGCAATGCAGGTCGGGGACGCGACGGCGACCGTCGAGATAACCGGCGATTCACCGCTGATCGAAACCGACCGGTCGCAGCAGTCGACGACCTTGAGCGAACGCGTCATCCGAGACCTGCCGATCGACCGCCGGGATTACCTGACGTTTACTCTGCTGGCGCCGGGCGTCGTTGATTCGAACGCCCTTGCCGATAACTCGGATTTCCGCGTCACCCAAACGCCCCAGAGCGGCCTTTCGTTCTATGGCAATAACGGCCGCGGAAACAGCGTTACCGTGGACGGTTCCGAGGCGAACGATCAGGGCGGGGGGGTCCGCTCGACCCTCAGCCAGGAAGCGGTCCAGGAGTTTCAGATCAATCGGAGCAACTACAACGCGGAATTGGGCGGGGCCAGCGGCGGAGTGATCAACATCGTATCGAAGACGGGGACAAATCGCGTCAGCGGCAGCGTATTCGGCTATTTCCGCAACCAGTCGCTCGACGCCACCGATCCGTTCAATATCGTCCTTGAGGGAAATACGACACGCCGGATCAAACCGGATGCGAATCGCCAGCAATATGGATTTAGCTTAGGCGGGCCGATCGTCAAAGACCGTATGTTCTTTTTCGGCGGTTATGAAGGTCTGCGGAGGCGTGAATCGTCGGCCGTGCCGCTCCTGACCGACCTCAGCATTTTCGGACCGACAGCCGCCCAAAGCGCGATCCTCGCCGCACTCGCGGGCAGTTTGGATCCGACGCCGGTTCCGTGCGTCACGGGCGTTTCGGTCCCGAGGGCCGCTTGCGCGGGCATCCTTACGGGTGTTCTCAGCGTCGATCAGCCGGTCCAAGACCTCTTTCGTCAGAACAGCGGCGTGTTCCCGTTCAATTCTGATTCGCACGCAGCCTCGTTCCGCGGCGACTATATCCCGAGCGCATCGAACACGTTCTTTCTGCGTTACAGCTTCAACGATCGCGACGAACAGAACCAATCGACTCGTGCCCTTCTTGCTTTTTCACGCGGCAATAACGTCGATGTTCTTGACCACAACCTGACCGGGGGCTGGACGCACATCTTCAGCTCGGGCATGAGCAATGAGCTTCGCCTTCAGGCAAATTATAACGAACTGACCGTGCTGTCGACCGACCCGCACGGTCCCGAACTGAACCTTGCCGGCTTCGGCTTTTTCAACCGCGACATCTTTCTCCCGAGTTTCAATATCGATCGCCGGTACGAGATCGTCGACAATTTTTCCGTCGTCAGCGGCAATCACCGCCTGAAGTTCGGTGGGAGCTTCCTGCTGCGTGACGGCTACTTCGATTCCAAGACGTTCTTCGGCGGCCGTTTCGGTTTCGGGACATTGCCGGGTGCGCTTGTAAGCCCACAGCTTGCGACCACATCCATCAATGCCATTCAGTCGCTGGATCTCGGCCTGCCCCAGTCATACCAGCAGGGCTTTGGCGATGGCATCGTCGGCGGCAAATTGCCGTATTATTCCGTTTACGGACAGGACACGTGGAAGGCACTCCCCAATCTGACGTTCAATTACGGGCTCCGATACGAGATCGATACACGCCGCGAACCCCTTCGGACCTTTTACGGCAACTATGGCCCCCGGGTCGGCGTCGCCTGGGACCCCTACAGCGAGGGAAAGACCATCATCCGCGGCGGTTACGGGATGTTCTATGCCCAGATCCCGTTCGTGATCGATTATGTGGTCCAATCGCTTAACGAGATCGACGGCTTCCGCCAGATCCCGCAGGTTCTGACCACGATCAATACGGCCGGTGCACAGAGTGCCGTCAACATCTTCCGGACGCTTCGGGCTCAAGGGGTGATCGGTATTCCAAACACCGTCCGGACCATCACGCCGGCCGATCTGGCCCAGTTCGGCATCAACGTCTCGCAAACGGGGCCGCGAAATCCGCTGACCGTCCTTTTCCGTGCGGATCCGACCTATCGAAATCCTCGGGCACAGCAGGGAAGCATCGGCTTCGAACAGGAGGTCACGTCCGGGACAAGCTTTTCGGCGAGCTACGTCTGGGCGTTGACGCAGTACATCACCCGAGCCCGAGACATTAACCTTCGGAATAGGCCGCTAGGGCCGCGTGGCATCCGTGAGTGGGGGGCCTTCGCTCCCGACTGTGCCGGCGCCGGGATCGTTAACTGCTTCATCAACCCGACGCTCTTCCAGGAGATCATTTACGAATCGGCCGCGTCGGCGAATTACAACGGCCTCCTGATCGAGTTCCAGTCCCAGATCGGCCGCAATTTCGCGTTCGCCGGAAACTATACGTTAAGCGAGGCAAACGATCAGGTCACCGACTATAACAGCGATTTCCGGGCATTCGACCAAACCTTCGATGATCCCGAATACTCGCTTTCGGCCTTTCACCAGCGGCACAAGTTTGTGATCTATTCGGTCATTACGACGCCGTGGAGGAACCCTGCCCTTCGGGACTGGACGTTCACGCCGATCATCCGGGCCAATAGCGGCCGGCCGTTTAATCTGCTTGCCGGTGCCGACGTGAATGGCGATCGAAGCACCAACGGCGACCGTCCGCTGCTTCGGCTGAACGGCCTGGACCAGGGAGCGATCCCGCGGAATGTTGGCAAGGGGCCGGGCTTTATGACGGTGGACCTTCGCGTCATGCGGAGATTTGCGTTCAACGAGAACATGAGCCTCGACCTGACGGCCGAGGCGTTCAATTTGTTCAATCGCCTGAACTTCTCATCGGTGAACAATACGGTCGGCACTTTCTGGCCGACTACCGTCGATGTTCGCGGAAATCACGACGTTGGGCCGAGCGGGCCGCTTGGCTTCACTTCGGCTTTCGATCCGCGGCGCATACAACTCGGGGCGAAGTTCCGCTTCTAGCGTTATATTTTCTTAACAACTAATGAGGCGGTGTCGAGGGCGCCGCCTCTTTTTAGCGCTATTCACCGCCCCTGCATTTAGCCAGCAGTTCGTTGATCCGGGGCAGCATCTCTTCGGCCGCCTTCTCACCGAGTTCGATCAACTCATCGCGCCGAGCGATCTCGTCCGGCCGGATGCGCACCACCTGCGGTTCTATCACAATGTCTGCTCGATAATGCTGGTTCTTTGACGCTCTCGCGATCATCAGCATTGCCGATTGGAACAGGGTTCCCACAAGCGTTGTCGGCACGGTTCGGGAAGACCCGCCGCAGCTCAAAACGTCCACCGCGACAACGATATCGGCTCCCATTTTCCGGACCGCCTTAGTCGGCATCGGGGTTGCTGCTCCTCCGTCGATAAGGCTCCTGCCTTCTGCGTCGATCATCGGAACGAAAACTCCCGGGATCGCGCAGCTTGCGCGGATCGCGAAGCTCAAGTCACCTTTGTCCCTAAAAACGATCTCCTCGCCCGTCGCAAGATCGCACGCGACGGCGGCGAAGGGTATTTTCAGTTCTTCAAAACGGGTAACAGGGAAGTGCTTTTCGATGAAAGTTTCCATCGCCGAACTCGACAGCAGCCCACGCGGTGAATAGGAGAAACCGGCGATCCGCAGCCAGCTGACCGTCTTGCCGATCTCGACTAACTCGTCGACGCTCAGGCCCGAGGCGATCGCTCCCCCGACAAAGGAACCGGCCGAAACACCTGCGATCAGGTCCGGCTCGATCCCGTTCGCGGCGAGCGTCCTCAGCACACCCACATGCGCGAATCCCCGGGCCCCTCCGCCCGACAATGCGATTCCTAACTTTTTGCGGCCCATCCTTTCGGTCGCCGTTCCACGGCAAATTCTTTTGATTTTAACTGGTCTTTGTGAAAAACTTAACCACTCGATGAGCTTGCTTGAATCAAATCGGATCCAGCGGCCGACGCTTTCGTCCGACCTCGCAGCGGGCGGCAAGGTCTGTCCTGTCTGCCACCGCGAAACCCCGGAGGAATTCGTGCCGATGTTAGTGCTCGCCGAGGACCTTCAGAAGCTTATCCTAGCGAATGCGCCGGATACGTCAGAATTCCAGGCCGTCTGCGCCCGCTGCGTCAGGCTGTTCGAGCGTGCCAAGGATAACATTATCCAGGAAGCGGCGATGCAGAAGGACGGCTCACACGTGCTGTCCACTCCGCTCCGGCTTGACGCCGATGATCGCTATACGGGCAAAAAGATCACGATCGCATTTCTCGATTCCGGCTTTTATCCTCATCAGGACCTGACGACTCCCTCGAATCGGATCCTCGCTTATCGGAGCCTTCTCGAAAAGGACGGTGAGCTTGGCTCGCTCTTCCAACCGGACGTGGCCAGCTGGCACGGGATGATGACCTCGGTCGTTGCCGCGGGCAACGGGTCGTTGTCTAATGGCTTTTACCGCGGGATAGCCCCTGAATCCAACGTCGTGCTCGTGAAACTTGCCCGGACGGGAAGGATCACCGACGACGACATTCAGCAGGGACTTGAATGGGTGATAGCGAATCGCGAAAAATATCGGATCAGGGTCGTGAACATCTCGGCCGGCGGCGATTTCGAAGCGAGTTATCTTTCCGATCCCCTCTCGCAGGTGGTCGAGGAATGTTCCAGGCTCGGCATCACGGTCGTATGTGCCGTCGGGAACGCAGGCCATCTTCCCGATCATCCGGTCTTCCCGCCGGCAAGTGCCCCGTCGTGCATTGCCGTCGGCGGCCTCGACGACAACAACTCGATGAACCGAGCGCGTCGGGGAATGTATCGCTCATCCTACGGCCCGACCGTCGACGGCCTGCAAAAACCGGAGGTGATCGCACCGTCGATCTGGGTGCCTGCCCCCATCCTACCGAACACGCCGACTGCCCAACAGGCGTCGCTTCTCCAACTTCTGGACGAGGCCGATGATGGCGATCTCCATAGCCTGATCCGCGAGCATCCCGGTGTGGATGATGAACTTGACGCAGCCCTTGACCGCCCGGTTCACAGCATCCGGCAGATCATCTTGCTCAAGATGCGGCGCGAGAATGTAATCACAAAGCACTATAAATACGTTGACGGCACTTCGTTTTCCGCCCCGATCGTTTCCTCGGTCGTTGCTCAGATGCTCGAGGCAAACCCGAAGCTGACCCCGCCCGAGGTTAAAAAGCTGCTCATTTCAACCGCCGAAAGGCTTCCCCATTACGAAGTTGACCGCCAGGGCTGGGGCGTCATCGACCCCCGGCGTGCGGTCGAGGCCGCCCTCGCCTCTCACAAATGATCTACCTTCTCTGAGAGTCACGGCCACGCCTCTAATTTTCCATTTCGCCGGGTTTTCATCTAAACTATCTAGTTTGCAATTTTAACGAAAACTTATATCGGAGAATCGAGTTCTTTTATGGCTATATCTGCAAATGACATTAGGAAAGGGATGGTCATCCTTCACGAAGGGGCCCCCGTCAAAGTGATGGAATTTCACCACCACACGCCCGGTAATCTCCGTGCTATGGTGCAGGCACGGCTTCGCAATCTGCTCACGGGAAATTCCTTCGAATACCGCTTTCGATCGAACGATACGCTTGAACGCGTGGTCTTGGAGCAGCACAAGATGGAATACCTCTATTCAGACGGTTCGCACCATCACTTTATGAACCAGGAGAACTATGAACAGGTCGCCCTGACCGAGGAAGAACTTGGCGACGCAGCCCAATGGCTGATGCCGGGCCTGACGATCGAGGTCGAGTTCTACAACGGCACGCCGATCGGCGTTCAGCTGCCGGCGTCCATGGAGCTGACCGTCACCGAGACCGAGCCGCAGTTGAAGGGTGCCACCGCCTCGAACTCAAACAAGCCTGCGACGCTCGAGAATGGGGTCACCCTGATGGTCCCCCCATTCATCGCCGAAGGCGAAAAGATCCGCGTCAACCCGGCCGAAGCCCGCTACATGGAGCGGGTCAAATAGACTGACGTTGGATTCATGCAACGGTTCGAAGTAGTTGATTACAAGATGGGCTTTAGCTCCGATATTCGAATTGGGCTAAAGCCCGCAGATTTCTAAACCATATTCACCGCTGGCTGAACCCAACGGCATTTCGATGTATCTTCTGTACTCGATCTTGCTATCGACCGCCTTCTTGATGATGCTGCCTCTGTTCTTGTTGAGGAGTCAAAAGTACGCATCCGGCTTCAGGCAAAGGCTTGGGAACTACCCGGAATTCGATCAGGACGGCCGGCGAATCATTTGGCTTCACTGCGTTTCGGTCGGTGAGGCGAACGCGGCGAGGCCGCTTGCAGAGGCCCTGGTCAAAGAGTTCCCGGATCGACGTCTGATCGTCTCGACGACTACAAAGACCGGGCAGGAACTTTCAAAGCGAATCTTCGCCGAAATAGCTGATTGCGTCTTCCACTTTCCCTTCGACTGGCAATTCTCGGTGCGGAGGGCTCTTGACCATTTCAAGCCTTCCGTTGTGCTGCTGATGGAAACCGAGATCTGGCCGCGATTCATTCATGAAGCAAGACTCTCCGGGGCAAAGGTCGCGATCGTCAACGGAAGGCTTTCGGAACGCTCGCGGAAGCGATACGCCTGGGTCCGCGGCTTTCTTCGCCGTGTCCTGGCCGACATCGATGCCGCATTGATGCAGGGGGCCGGCGATGCCAACCGGCTCATCTCCCTCGGGCTTGCCGCTGCAAAGACAAAGGTCACCGGCAATATGAAATTCGATATTGCCGATGATGACCGTGACGCCGCGATCGCTGACGAACTCAGTTCCCGATTTCGCCTCGAGAACGGTCGGCCCGTAATAGTTGCGGCGAGTACACACGAACCCGAGGAGCGCTGGGTCCTGGACGCCTTTTGTTCGATCCTTGACGGCGAGGCGACGATAAAACCACGGCTCATTATCGCCCCGAGGCATCCGGAGCGTTTCGATGCCGTTGCCAAACTTCTGCGCGATTTTCGCGAGGATGATGCCTGCGAATTCAAGCGATACCGCTGGGTTCGCCGCAGCGGCGAGCCCGGCGAAACAGATGCCGCGGCGGACATCGTCTTGCTCGATTCGATCGGCGAGCTTCGGGCCGCCTATCGCCTCAGTGAGATCGCTTTCGTCGGCGGTTCGCTTATCCCGCACGGAGGGCAAAGCGTTCTTGAACCCGCGGCCGCCGGGAACGCGATCCTAACCGGCCCGCACACGTTCAATTTCTCCGAAGTGGTCACGGTATTCTCTGCAAATAGTGCACTTATCCAACTTCCCGAACTTCCGTCTGAGAAGATCCCGGACGAGCTTTTCATGCGAATATCAGACTTGCTCGACGATCGGGAAGTTCGGGCCGAACTCGCCCGGAATGCCCGTTCGGTGATGGAAGCCAACCGCGGGGCCACGGCAAGAACGATGGACGAGATCCGCTCCCTGATCTAATCATGATCTACGTCTTTTACATTTTTGCCGCTGTTCTGGTCTGGCTCAGCTATTGGTCCTTTCGCGGCGGGATCGATTATCTAAACTACTTCAAACGCGAGCTTGCAACGACGCCGTCGGACTGGGTGCCGATGGTGACGGTCATCGCTCCCTGTAAGGGCATCGACGAAGGGATGCTAGCGAATTTCGATGCATTGCTCGGACAGGACATGCCCGAATTCGAGGTCATCTTCGTGATCGACGACCGGGATGACCCGGCCGCAGGCGTCGTCGAGGCCGCGTGGCAGGAAGCGGAGCGGCATGTAAAGCTCGTCGTTGCCGCCAAAGCCACAAACTCAAGCCAAAAGGTCGAGAATATCCTTGAAGGCGTTCTTCACGCCGATCCCCGGAGTGAAGTTTTCGTCGTCATCGATTCGGATGCACGTCCGTCACCCGGTTGGCTGCGGGCGTTGATCGCCCCGCTAAAAGATACGACGGTTGGAGCCGCGACCGGCTATCGCTGGTTCGTCCCCGAAGCTCCGACGATCGCTTCGGAACTTCGTTCGGCGTGGAACGCATCGATCGCGTCGGCGCTCGGGTCGAACGAGAAAGGCAACTTTTGCTGGGGCGGTTCGATGGCGCTTCGCCGCGATACGTTCATGCAGATCGGACTACGGGAAAAATTGCAAGGCACGCTTTCGGATGACCTTGCCGTCACGAGGGCCATAAAGGGTGCGGGGCTCCGCATCCGCTTCGTGCCGCAGGCATTGGCGGCTACGGTCGATGGCTGCACACTTCCGGGCATGCTTGAGTTTACGAACCGGCAAATGAAGGTCACTCGGGTTTACGCACAAAACCTTTGGCTCCTTTCGTTTTTCGGTTCGGCGCTGTTTTGCACGATCTGCGGTCTTGCGATCGCGTTCTTGATACTTGATCCAACGGGCGGATCCTTGTGGCCGGCCGCGGCCGCAACCCTTCTGCTGGTCGCGGGTTTCAGCGTCGGCAAGGCATGGCTGAGGCATTCTGCCGTCTGTCTCGCCCTTCCGCAGCATCAAAAGGCGCTTCTACACCAGAGGAAGTGGCAATTGATGCTTTGGGCCGTCACTCCGGTCATCTTCTTGATAAATTGTATAAATGCGCTTTTTTCGAACCGCCTGGTGTGGCGAGGCATCGAATACAAAATGCTGACTCCCGAAAAGACGCTCCTGATCCGCCGAGATTAAATGATGCTATTATTAAAAATTGCCGGAGAGCGGACTGCCGCCGCGCGCGATAGTTTCAAAATGCTTAGTTTCTTGGTTCGCAAGTCATTGATCCTTCTGGCTTTGGCCGTTTTTGTCTCGGCCGCCGCGGCCCAGGGACCGCCCATCGACGGAAAGGCCCCGGTCATCATCATTCCGGGATTGACGGGATCCGATCTCTACAACAGCCGCACCGGCGAGCATGTCTGGTTCAGGCCCTCACGCTCAAAAGACGATGACATCCGGCTACCGATCTCACCGGATCTTGCCCGCAGCCGCGATCTTCTTGAGCCTAGGGACATCCTCCGCGGGATCAGGTTTTGGAATTTTGTCCCTGAGATCGAGATCTACGAGCGCCTTATCGGGGCATTGAGCACGAAAGGCGGTTATCGCGAGGGCGACTGGGAACGGCCCGCCAGAGGCGGCGACAAGGACACTTTTTACGTTTTCCCTTATGACTGGCGGCGTGACAACGTCGAAAACGCGAGGCTGCTTGTCCAAAAGATCGAAACTCTCAAACGAAAGCTTGGTAAGCCGCAGCTGAAATTCAACGTGCTCGCCCATTCGATGGGTGGCCTCATCGCCCGCTATGCCGCGATGTACGGCGATTCCGATATTCCAGCCGGACGGTTGAACCCGGAATGGTCAGGGGCGCGGCATTTCGACAAGATATTCATGCTCGGTACGCCGAACACAGGGTCCGTTTCGGCTTTGAACGCGCTGTTGAACGGATTCTCTTACATTGGCGGCGGCATCAACTTACCGTTTGTTAGGGACATAACGCGATTCGATGTATTCACTTTGCCTTCGGTTTATCAACTGCTCCCGCATAACGGTGCCCTCAGGGTCTATGACGAGAACTTGAAGCCGATCGAGATCGACCTCTTCGATCCGGCGGTCTGGGAAACCTATAACTGGGGCATTTGGAAAGATGACGATTATACGAAACGATTCTCGCCGGATGAGGTCCGCAATGCCCGAAGTTATTTTGACGCTGTTTTGCTTCGGGCGAAGAGGTTCCAGCAGGCTTTGAACGCTAACGGGCGGACGCGCGTGCCCGTGAAGTTCTATCTCGTCGGCAGCGACTGCAAGGACACGCTCAACGGGTTCGTGCTCCGGCAGGATGGGAGAAAGGACAGGTGGATAACCCAGTTCAAACCCGATTCGTTCACCAATTCGGCCGGAGAAAAGATCACCGCCGAACAGCTTCGTCCCCTGCTGATCGATAAAGGAGACAGCGTCGTGCTGAAACGTTCGCTGATCGCCAAGGACCTGACGGAGAATGGACTCGTGCTGCCGATCGCTGCTGAGATCTTCCAGTGCGAGGGACATACGAAACTGGTGACCAGCACGGACGTCCAGGACAAACTCCTCGACCTGCTCGGTGCGGTCGCACCTTAACCTCCATTTATGCTGAAGAACCTGCTCGATGCCGACGAAGAACCGGAACCGACCCCCGGGCCGGCGTCGTCGAAACCCCATAGAACGGAAGTGATCGGGCTTTTCGGGCCCGAATCCGATCTTGACGAAACAGCCGATCAGGAGCCTTTTGTCCTTTCGAATTCGGCCCCCGAATCGATCGCCGAGACCGCACGCAGGAGCGGACTTGCATGGTCAATGGGCATCGCATTCTTTTCGGCGGTCGTTTTCATGCTGCTGATCGGATGGGGTGCCGATCTCCTCTTCGGCTCGTCCCCGTGGGGCAAAGTGGCGGGGATCGTCCTCGGTTCGGTCATCGGCTTCGTCCAACTCTTTAGGATCTCGTCGCAGATCTTCCGGAAATAGGACTTATCCGCTCGCTAAAGGCCCCCCTCCGTTTGAGTATTAACACTTCAGACTGTAAAATTTAAGTTTCGCAATGAGCGACGAGTCCGAACCTATTGCACCGTCGGAAGCGACAATAAGGCCGATCTCACACGGTAGGATCCTGAAGCTCATGGCGGTGATCGGTGCGGCGGGATCTCTTACCGGTGCGGTCCTCGTTTCGGTCTCGTTCGGTGCGGGCGTGGCGATCGGCTGCGTGGTCGCGTTCTTAAATTATTATTGGCTCAAGGGATCGCTCCAGCGGATCTTTGAGCAGGCGGCGGCTACCGGCGAGCGTCCGCGGTTCCTGGCACTGCAATACATCACGCGTTACGTGGTCCTCGGTATCGTCGTAGCGATATTTTATGTGACCGGGGCCGTTTCTATCGTCGGGCTGATCCTCGGGATGGGCAGTTTTGGTTTTGCGGTCGTTTTTGAAGGTTTATTGAATATTTTTAATGGCCCGGCATCTAGCGGGCAGATCGATCGATAATGTTTTTATTAGCAGCAGAAGGCGGACATCACACACCCCTAATTGTTGAGTTCATCAATCATTACTTCGGTGAGCCGGTCTACCACTTCCAGATGGAGTACACCAAGAAGATCTGGGACAAGTTCTTTTCGAACTTTGGCACCGACGCCGAAGCGGTCTTTGGCCCTTACACCGTCGAGAACGCAATACCGTGGTACACGATCATGTTTGTGATCGCCTGTATCCTTTCGGTGGTGATCATCAACATCCTGAAAGGGAAGCTGTCGGAGGACGACCCGAAGCCCGGCCAGATGACTCTCGAGGCGGGTTTTCTTGCGATCAAGGACCTCGTTGTAAGGGTGATCGGCGAGCACGGCTTTAAGTATTTTCCGGTCGTCGCGACCTTTGCGGTTTTGGTCCTTGTCTCGAACCTGATGGGCTTGTTCCCGCTGTTCATGGCTCCGACCGCATCGGTGAACGTCACCTTCGCACTCGCGATCGCTTCTTTCGTCTATTACAACTATGTCGGCATCAGCGAGAACGGTATCTTCTCGCACCTCGGCCATCTCGCCGGGCCTAAACTGCCGCTGCTGATGACGCTGATCATCACGCCGCTGATCTTTTCGGTCGAACTGATCAGCAACATGATCCGGCCCTTTACGCTCGGCGTCCGGCTTTTTGCGAACATGTTCGCCGACGAGAAGATCTTCCTCGAGATCACGAACCTCTATCCGCCATTCACGCAGTTCCTGGTTCCGCTGCTGCTGACCGGCCTTGGGGCATTCGTCGCGTTGGTGCAGACGCTTGTTTTCACTCTGCTGTCGATGATCTACATCAGCGAGGTTTCACATCCGCCGCATGAGCACCATGATGAAGAACATGGCTCGGCGGCCCACCCCGCTCCGGTCGAGGCCGTCTGAGGCGGAGAAAAGTTTTGAACGCTCGCGTTCAATAGCCGGTGATCGTCCGGCAAGTTCGAAGAACAGTTGACAACTTGTGTTTATAGACTATCGGCCGCCGCACGGCGGTGATCCGATGATTGAACAGCCCGCACGCGACAGGCGCGCTTGACTCTTGGGGAGTATAAAATCAAGCGAATACCGGAAGCGAGGCGAAATAATAACAGGGTTCAAGTTGATCGAACAGGTTCTCCGGAGTTTCGTAAATATAAATAGAAAAAGGAGAATATTAGAATGAACAAGTTGAAATATCTATTCTATGCCACGCTTGCTCTGGCATTGATGGCGATCCCGGCGATGGCCCAGGGTGCTGCCGACAATGAATCGACCGTCAGCGCGGCCAAGGCGATCGGCGGCGGCATCGGATTCGGCCTCGCGGCCGGTTTGGCCGGTATCGGTCAGGGACTGGTCGGTTCGCGTGCTGCCGAGGGTGCCGCCCGCAACCCGGGTGCTGCCAGTACGGTGCAGACGCTTATGATCATCGCTCTCGCGCTGATCGAGTCACTCGTACTGTTCGCTCTGCTTATCGTATTTGTTAAGCTTTAATTTTGAGGATCAATTGAATTTCGCGGGCGGGGTCATTTGCCCCGCCCGTATTTTCATTGGGTCCGAACCTATGTTAAAAGGGACGTGTGCCCGTGAGGCCGGCTGAGTTTCTTGCAACCTTCCGCGGTGAAGAACGTTCTAAATTGAGATGTCCGAACTGACAACAGGAACAATTGTCGCCGACAAATTCCGTATCGATTCGCCGATACGGACCGGTGAACTTGGCGTATTCTATCGCGGCCGCCATCTTTTTATGGACAAGCCGGTCACGCTGAAGGTCCTGCCGGGTTCGCTCGCCCTGGACGAGATCATTCGTGACCGTTTCACCGATGAGGCCCGGGCCGCGACTGCCCTCGCCAGCCCTAACATCCTGGCGGCGAACGATTTCGGTTCGGATAAGGATGGTTCGTTCTACGTTGTTTACGAGGGCTTTGACGGCGAGGCGCTAAAGAATTCGATCGGTGCCGGCATCCAGTATCCGGTCGAGCATGCCGCCGCTCTTATCCGCCAGATCGCGGATGCGGTCGGGACGGCTCATGAAAACGGGTTCATCCACGGAAACCTCACTCCGGACAGCGTCCTCGTGTCTCCGGCGGACGGCACCGTGAAGGTCTTCGATTTTGAGCTCGCCGGCCGCGCATTTCGCAGAAGCTCCGACGACCGGGCAAACGTCGGCGTCGCTTATCTTGCTCCCGAGAATTTTTCGGGCTTCCGGGCGATAGACGCCCGGTCGGACATTTACGGCCTCGGGATAATCCTCTTTCAAATGCTCGCCGGCGAAGTCCCGTTCAAGGGTGAGACGCCGACCGACGTGATGCTAAAGCATGCGGAAGAAGACGTTCCTGCCCTGACTGAATTCAGAAAAGACGTTCCGGCGGCGATGCAGGACTTGATCAAAAAGGCCCTTGCAAAGGATCCGGACGAGCGATATCAGACTGCTGCCGAATTCGTTGCCGACCTGGACAAGGCCGTTACGGCTTCGGGCTCCGGCACGTTTTGGAAGACGGCCGTCGCGGTCGTTTTCGGTACGGCCGCCCTGGCCCTTGCGCTGATCTACGGAACGTCGGTCAAGCAGACCCTGCCGGTCACCCAGCTCCAGCCGGACCTGAACGGACAGCCCGTCCAGCCGATAAACCCTGCGACCGGCGCCGACGAACTGGCTCTTGCTGCGATGCCGATCGCCGACCCTTCAACGATGACCAATGCAGAGGTCATCGGCCAGCCGCCTTCGACGCTTTCGGGCGGCGATAACTATAACCCTTGGGCCACAGGGGCACCACCCCCGGGCGCTCCGCTGCCGACCTATGTTCCGCCGGGCGGACAGGTTTACACCATCGACCCGAACACCGGCAGCCCGTTCATGCCGCCCGACGGCGTCATTCTGGTCCCCGTGCCCGTGAATACGGATACCGGGCCAAAACCTACGCCCTCGCCCAAACAGCCCGCATCGAACACAAACGCGCAGGGCAGTCCGGGCAACGAACCTCCCGCGAACAAGAAACCGGCCGATGATCCACGTCCATCGAAACCGGCTCCCGAAAAAGCCACGCCGTCTAAGCCGTCGTCCGATGAGCCGGAGACGGGATCAGACGAAACTCCATGACAGGTCGTAGAGCATCTTGACCGCAAGGGCGATAACTGTCGTCAGGAACACCCATCTCAAAAAGGACTCGTTCATCCTCGTTGCGAGGTGAGCCCCCGCATAGGCTCCTACGAACATAACGGCGGCGAGCATCAACCCTAGCTTCAGGTCGACCAACCCGTTCCATAGAAAAATAAGCGTCGCGATTCCCGATGAAAAGACATTCAAAAGCTTCGTCAGGCCGATGGCCTCGAGGAAAGGCATCGCGGTGTATGCCGCCAACAGAGCCGTCAGCAGCGTCACATAGCCGCCGCTGTAAAGTCCGCCGTAAACCGCGAGCCCAAAGACCAGGCCCATCACAACGCCCGAGGCCCTGCCTTCAGCCGGCGGCCTGGCGGCCTCATCGACCCGTTTGCTCCCCCTGAAGATCGTAAAAACGGCGACGGCGATCATCGCGATCGAGACCACTAGCTTGAGCCCTTGGTTCGTGACAACGCCGACCAGCAACGCACCCAGTGCCGAACCCGCCACCGTCAGCGGGATCATCGGCCAAGAACTTCTGACGCTGATCATGCGCTTTCTAAGGAAGGGAATCGTACCGCCCGCGGCCATGAACGTAAGGCCGAACATATTAGTCGCGACCGCCGTCTTTTCGTCGATCCCGAACTGGAACATCACGGGCACGGTGATAAGCGAATTACTCCCGGTCACGACCCCGACGATGCTCGTCACGAGAAAAAGCACCAACAGGATGATCAAGGCGGTCAGCGTCATAGCTCGCAAAGAGTTTAACTGCCCGGCCAAGCTTTGGCGAAACCCGCCTCAGGATAAAAAAAGGCCCCGGCGTGTAACCGGGGCCGAGTTTGCTCCGCTTCTGCGTGTGATCAGAAGTCGTATCGCAGAGCGAACTGCAGGACTCGAGGATCGCTCTGGGACGCGGTGATCCGCCCGAACGCAGCTGTGTTATAGAGCCGGTTCGGCGGGGCAAAGAAAATTCGTGTTCGTCAGGTTGTAAGCCTCCGCACGAAAAGTGAGATTGTGGCCTTCGGACCATGGCATCTTGAACTTTTTCGAGAGCACCAGGTCGATGTTCCAGTAGGCCTGGCTTCGCAGCACGTTGCGGTTTCCGATCTCGCCGTGGCGTGGATATCGGAATGCCGCCTGCACCGCCGCCGGGTCGGCGAAGTACTGGATACCCTGGCCGTCGTCACGAATATTTACGGCGAAGTTCGTATTGTTTCCCACAAGCACGGCCGGCACGCCCAAAAGGTCCGGCGTGTAGTAGCTAACAGGGTACGAATCCGAGAAAATACTGAACGGGAGCCCGGATCGGGCGGTGAATATACCCGACACCGACCATCCGCCTATGAGCACGTTCGCCCATCGCGGCACATTGCCGCCTATCGACCGCCCGCGGCCGATCGGGAGTTCCCAGATGCCGTTTGCGTTGAACAAATGCGGAAGGTTGAAATCGGCGTTGCCCTTTCCGGCATTCCGGTCGATCGCGCTGTACATCAGGCCGCCGATCACCGCGTTCGTTACGCTCGACTGATTGTCGATCGCCTTCGACCACGTATAGTTCAGGTCGTACTGGAAGCCGTTGGAATAGCGTTTCCTAAGGCTCACAAGCAGCCCGTCGTATTGCGAGAAGCCCTGGTTGGTGATGAACGCGTTCGAGGCGAACTGCCGGCTCAGCCCAATGTTCGAGTCAAGCAGGAAATTTGAGAACAGCGTTGAGACCAGGTCCGCCGTGCCGCCGACAGATACAAGGTCCGGAAGGAACCCGGCGATCAGTTCCGTGCAGTTCAACGGGTTGAACCCGAGGAAATTCTGGCCGATCTGCGGGCACGTCATCCCGTAATTCGCCAATGCCATCGGGCCGATCTGGTTCTCGAGCCATGGCTGGGCCGTGATCGGGCTCCCATTGTTCAGCTGAGACTGGAGGTTGTTGAAAGCCGCCAGCATGAACTGTCCCGATGCACTGTCCCTGAAGTCCACGATCTGGGCCGCGTCTGATTGGGCCAGAAGCTTTCGCCCGCGGCGGCCGACGTACGAAACATCCAGAAGCATGTTGCCCGGGAGTTCGCGCTGGATGCCGAAACTCCATTGATAGGAATACGGGATCTCAAAGTTTCGGGCGATCGCGAAATTGAATTGGCCTGAAGCCTGGCCGAAAGGATCGGGCGTGAATGGCCGGACGCTGACCGGCGGGGTGTTCTGGAACGGGAGCGTTCCGATGCCGTTGAATCGCGGATCGTTCAGCAAGGCCGTCCGCGGATTCAGGGCACCGAACGAGGTCGCCGCCGAATTGTCAAAGATGTACGAACCCTGGTCCTGGATGAAGCTCAGGGCACCTCCGACGCGGTCAAAGACCTGCGAGGCTCCGCCCCGGATCACCGTCTTCCGGTCACCGAAGATCGCACCGAGAAACCCGCTTCTGAACGATGGGTTGTAAGCGAAGCCGAACCGCGGAGCAAAATTGTTCCAGTCGGAGTCGTACATCGGCCGGCCACCGTTTGCCTTCCCGATCAGGTCATAGGTCAGCAGCGGCTCGGCCGAGTCTCCGCCGATTCCCGCGTTGCCATTGGCCACGCGGATCCTCAGCAGTTCGTCGAAATCGACGCTGTTCCCTGATTGGAAGCCGTTGCGTTCGTACGGAGCCGGATAGAAATGCCATCGAACGCCGGCATTCAATGACAGATCGCTTCTGATCTTCCAGTTGTCCTGAACATAGAGCTCGTATTCGTTATAGACATAATCGCGGCTTTTACCCGTCCCGAGCGGCTGGACATTACCGGAACGGTCATAAACGTAGTTAGTGTTCAGCTGGGCGAACCGGCCGAGCATGAACGTATAGAAATTGTCCCAGTTCGTCGACGATGTCGCGCCCGCCCTGATGTCCGAGGGCCGGAGCGTCGCGTTGAGGGCGTTGGTGTTGCCGCCGAGGCCGAGGGTGGCGAAATTGAAATCGTTGATCAGGACCGACTTCTGCCTGATCGGCTTCAGCTGGGCTCCGAAGATGACGGTGTGAGAGCCAGCCGTCCAGGTTGAATCGTTTCGAAACGTCGGTACGTTGACGTCCCTGTTCTGGAAACTGATGTCTGCGTATGGGGCCTGCAGCGGGCCGAATGTATAGATGGTCGGAAACGCGTCGGAACTCGGGACCGGAAAATCCCAAAGCTGACGCGAAATGCCCGCCGTGAACTGGTTGGTGAACGAAGGTGTGATCACCCAGGTGTGGCCGCCGACAAATTGGTAGCTGTCGTCAAAAAGCTGTTCGCTGTCTGCGTCCCCTGGGAACAACTGGACTGTGTTGGTCTGGTCGTTTCGCGTGAGGGTCAAACGGCCGAACGCTCGCTGAAGATCGGTGATGTTCACATCGATCCGGCCCGTATAGGTGTTATTGTTCAGCACGACCGGGGCGTTGAACCTGAGCAGACCGGTGTTCAGCCCGTTTCCGCCGCTCGGGTCATTCGCCGTCGGATACCGGCTGTTGATGAACGAAAGCAGCTCCTGATTGACGCCGACTCCCTGCGGGTCAAGCGTTGCCGATTGGGCCTGTGATGCGAACGAGATACATTGCGGGTTCGTGTCCAGGCGTATCTGGTTTACCGGGATCGCCAGGCACGCCGGAGTGTTATTCATGTAAGCTATCCGCCCTTCGCGAACGTGCTGCAGCGGTACGACACGCGTGGCCGTCGCTTCGGAATCGTCCCGCCGGCCTTCGTAATCGAAAAAGAAGAAAACTCGATCGCGGCCGCTCTTGAACAGCGGCCCGTTCAGTTCGCCGAGGTTCAGATAGGGAAGCGGCCCGCTGATGCTTCCGCCGAATTGGTGCCGCTGAAGCCGCGGACGATCGATGCCGTTACGGTTGTTGAAAAAGGTGTTCGCGGCCGTCTTGTCTGTGCGAAAATACTCTCGCAGGGAACCATGGAATTCATTGCTCCCGCTGCGTGTACCGAGCTGGATCTGGCCGCCGCTGCTTCGGCCCTCGGATGAGTTCGGGTTTGTGGTGACCGCCCTGAACTCCTGTACCGAATCCACCGGCAGGTTGCCGATAGTTACGAATGCCTGTCCGGTCGCGACGTCGTTCGAATCGATGCCGTCGACCGTGATATTGCCCTGGTCGGCACGGGCTCCGGTAACCGAGCCGACGCGGTTCGTCGCTCCGGTCCCGACATTGTTGCCTATAACGCCCGGCTGAAGCCCGATCAGCGACGCGGGATTGTCGCGGAGCTGGATGGGGAGTTCCCTAAGCTGGCGTTCGCTGATCACGTTTCCTAGGCTTGGATCGGTCGTGTTCAGCGTCGCTTCCTGGGTTGTCGATGTAACCTCGACGGATGCAGCGACATCGCCGGCTGAAAGCTGTACGTTGTAGGTTTCGATCCTCCCTATCCCGAGCTGTACGTCGTTGAGGACGAAACGCTGGAAGCCGGACGCCGAAAACGATAGAACGTAGCCCGTCCCCTGCGGCACATTTCTGAACGTGTAAACGCCCTGTTCATTGGTCGTGGTCGTTAATTCGCGGGAGGTCTTTGTATCCGTCAGCCTGACCTCGGCACCTGCCACAAGAGCACCCGCTGTGTCCGTAACGACCCCGGTAACCCCGGATGCAGATTGAGCGTTGGCCGCAGCCGTGAACAAAGCAAATAAGCAAAAGAGGATAAAAAGAGCGGCCGGGCCGCGTGCCCTGAGCCTGCGTTGACTATGAATTGTGGGTTTGCCTTTCCATGAAGGCGGAGTATTTATTTCCTTTACCATGACTTTCTCCTCAAACTTCGTGAAGTCAGTTTGTCGGCGGCAGCCGGCGATACGCCGGGCCGCCCCCTCAGAGAATCGAGGCAAAGGTCATTCCCGCTTTCTAAATTGTGTAAATAGGATGGTTATGCGTCCGGGCCGTTGGAACGGCTGCTTCCGGCGTCCGAATTATCATATTTGATAATATCCGGCGATATTGGCGAACGACCCTCGCGGCCGACTACGGAGGGTTCAAAATAACAAAAGACAGCCTTCCGAATCGGGTAGCCGGAAAGGCTGTCTCAAGTGTTTCGATCTCGATCAAACGGCCGGGCTTCGCATGCTTTCATGGAGGCGGCCGCACCGCCGCTCATCCGGCAGTTCGCGTTCTCCGACCGGCTAAGGAGCTTCCATCCACTGTTTGATCGTCGCGCGGAGTTGCTCGGCGTCGGGGGCCGTGGGTGTAAGTTTCAGGTAAGCCTCCAATTCGGCGGCTGCCTTTTTCTTATCGCCCTTGGCGCTGTAAATGATCGCAAGGATCCGATGAGCTTCTTTCATCTCTTCCTTGCCGAGCGTCAACGCGGCGTTCAGTTCGTTTACCGCCTCATCGAACAGGCCGAGGTTGGCGAGTGCCTGGCCAAGGAAATACCTGCAAACGGCCGATTTATCGTCGATGGTCTTCGCCTTTTTCAAGATCGGGACTGCCTCGCCGTATCGCTTCATCATCACGATCGCGATCCCGCGATTGATCAGTGCAGGGAACGAAGCCGGCTCGATCTTCAGGGCTTCCTGAAAGGCAAGATCGGCGTTTTCAAGTTGGTTCAGCCTCAAATACTGGACCCCGAGTTCGTTGTGGGCCTGGACGAACGCAGGGTGGGCCTTGATCGCCAGCTTCAATTCCTCGATCGCACCAAGTCGGTCGCCTTTCGCCGCGAGTCCCGCCGCATTCTGGAAATTGACCAGCGCCGGCTGCGGCACGTTGGCAAGGGCCGCGTTGACCACCTCATTTTTCACCTCGGGCTGGGCCTTTGGCTTGAGATTGATGTTCAGCGTTTGCTGAACCGCCGGGGCTCCGCGGAACTGTCTGATATCGACTTCGCTTTGATATGCTTCGAACTCCGGTTCCCGGTCGATGATCACCGTAAAGCTGCCCGAGGGAAGGCCCCGAAATGCAAAGTTGCCGTTCTCGTCAGTTGTCATCGTGCGGTCGCCTCGCGTGAACGACGAGAGCTTAACCCGGACGCGCCGGGCCAGCGGCTGTCCCCCAGGGCCAAAGACGGTGCCCACGATCGAATTGATACCGCCCATGTTCGTCTGGCTCGAGCTGTCAAGTATGGTCGAGGTTTGACCGGACAGCACGCCGCCAAAGCACATGGTCAAAAGCATCGCTAAGAAACAGTATGCCATCCTGCGGCTGATCTTATGTGCCATAAACGCCTCCTTCCGCCGGATCCGTCTAATGTGCGATGGACCGGTCCCGACCGACCATGGCCCGGGGGTTCGATCCCTTTGCGATCCCGATCTGCGAACGGCGGAATATTAAAAATTATATATCAGAATCGCCGGTCGGCAATGGTTTTTGCATCGGCGGCAAATTCTATATCAAAAAAAGAGGCGTTGCCGGACCCACCCCGCAACGCCTTCAAAGGTCGAAAATGGACCCGGCGTTGACACGAGGCCAACGCCGGAAACCACAGCCTAGAACCTCATGCTTCCCTGGAAGTGGATGACCCTTGCGCCTCCATTCGTTCCAGTGATGCGTCCAAACTGCGTAGAGTCGAACTGAGCGGTGCCGTGTGCGAAGTTGACGTTGTTCAGGATATTGATGAACGTCGTCTTCAGCTCGAGTTTCACACGCTCCCCGATCGGGAAACGCTTCACAACACTCATGTCGAGGTTAAAGTACTTCCCGGCGTTAATGCTGTTCTTCGGGAAGTTACCGAACGTGCCGGGGTCGGGCTGGCCGATCAGTCCGTCTTTAAGCTCCGAACCGGTGACCCTTCCATTGGCATCATAAGAAATATCCAGGTAGTCCGGATTGAACCAGAAGATACCGCCCGGCGTCCGGTAGACACCGACGTTACTCATGAACTGCTCAAACGACATGCCAAGAAGCTGAGCAGGAAGGTTAGCGGCTTCGGTCGCAACTCCAAACGCATTAAATGAGTTGCGGCCTGAGGTGATGAAGAACGGAGGGTTGGTCGACCATGTCGCGATGCCGCCGACCGTCCATCCGCCGAAGACCTGGTTGATGAACTCGTTGGAGTTCAGCCAGCGGCGGCCCTTGCCGAACGGAAGGTCATAGAGCGCGTTGGCGACGAACCGGTGGGTCTGGTCGGCCGGCGAACGGCTCCAATCGAGGCCTTTGTCCCGAAGGGTCCTAAAATTCTCCAGGGTGCTCTGGTTGTTACCCAGGGCCTCAGGAGCGTCCGTCAACGCCTTGCTGAACGTGTAGTCAGCCTGGAACTGAAGTCCCCCCGAGAACCGACGCCTGAGTTCGACCTGCAGCGAATCATACTGCGACGACGAATCATTTGTCAGTAGGCGGGCGAACAATGCATTCGGGTTCGCCACAAAAAAGTTTGCGGGAATGCCGTTGGCCGGATCCTCGCGAGCGGACCGGTAGGCAGCATTGAAGGCCAGCACAGAGGCGATCGAACCAACATTATTGTTGATCAAGTGATTTAAGAAGGTTGCGTTCGCATAATTTGCTGCTTGGCTGGCAATGGTCGTACCAAAGAAGCGCGGGAATATAGTCAACGGAACTTGACCCGGCAAACCCCAATTGCCAAAACTCGAATTTGCTAAATTCGCCGCTGGAACGCCAGCTGCGGTCTGAGCTGCCCGACAAACGGCAGTCCCGGCCGCCGCGCAAGCCGCTCGATTTTGTTGTGCCCTCAAGAAATCGTCAAGGAATCCATTTTCAAAAATGTTGACCTCGTTAAAGTCAACCGCACGCCAGATCTGTTTGCCCCGGTTGCCGGAGTAACGGATCTCGAATGCCGTGTCCTTAAAGATCTCGCGTTCATACCCGAAGGAGAACTGATGAACGAACGGGATCCTCAGATCCGGATCGATCGCCCACAGGCCGTTACTCGGGTTCTGGAGATTGTTGTCCCTGTCCGTTCTCGGTATTGAGAACGTCGGGATCGGAAGCGTAACGCCAGCCGAGGTCAAGACTCCGGTGATCGGATTGGAAGCGGTGCTCGTCGAGGTGATCAAGCCCGGATTTGTCGTTCCGACACCCATGGCATTACTGATGACCGTGAAGCCGTCGCGGATGAAGCTCATCGAATATCCGGCACGGAGTGCGCTTCGTCCGGGCGAACCGAACAATGCCTTGCCGATGCCTCCGTCAAAGCTCGGCGACCATGCAAACCCCACGAACGGAGCAAAATTGTTCCAATCGTCCTTATAAAGGGGGATACCGGTGTCGCCGCTGACGAAATCAAGAGTTCCGACCGCCGGGGCCGCTCCGGCCGGGGCGTTCGGGTTGAACAGGTTCCCATAGCCCGATATGCCGAAGATGTGACGATGGTCGGTCAACTGGATCGCGAGGCCGTTCGGTATGGTCGGGACCCCCATGAACTCCCAGCGAACGCCGTAGTTGACCGTGAAGTTGCTCTTCATACGCCATTGATCTTGTGCATACAGCGCGAGGTCCTTCTGCAGGAACACCCTTTCACGCGTCGCTCCGAGCACGAAGCCCGAGGTCGGGCTCGAGACGTTCAGGGTCGCAGCCGAAACGCTAAGGTTTCCGGTGATATTCGCGAAGATGTTTCGGGCATTCGTAAATACCGTTGAACTTGCACCAGGGAAGCTGTCGCTGGAAACACCTCCGTTGTTGGTCGATGGAGTGCCCAGCGTGATCGTCTGGTTGATGCCGGCGTCGTTGAACGTATAAGCGTAGATCCGCTGATAGTCGCCGCCGAATTTGAACAGGTGATTTCCCTTGGACCAGGAAACATTATCGCTGACCTGCCAAACCTGGGTATCGCGGCCCTGCGAAAGGAAGCCGCCGCCCGCATACGGCGAGGTGATGCCCGGGAAGCCGATGAACGGTTCCGTCGGATCCGATTCAAGAAGGAACCCGACAGGGGCCCACTGCTTGCCGACGCGGAATACGTTGTTGATGTTGCTTCCGAAGTTCGAGACCAACGCTCCGGTAACCAGCCACCTCGGGCCGCCCTGGGCCGAATTGACGCCGCCCGGGAAGGGGGCCTCGAGGCCGTTGAACGTATCCGGTGACAGGATGTTCTTAAAGTAATTGAACACGAACTCGAACTTATGAGATCCGAGGTATGTGTCCTTGACCAGTTGATGGTCATAGCGGGCGACATACTTGTCGTTGTTGCTGACGCCGCTCACGTTGAAACGATAGCCGCCGGTGTTGAAACCGTCGCCGGCATCGGCATTGTTAGGATCCGGAATGTTGTTCAGGATCGCCATCGTGATCGGGTTCAGCTGGTTCTGGTTGCCGATCGCGAGGAGGTTCACCGTCTGAACGTTGTTCGAGCAGTTCGGGTCCGGAGGTGCCGTCGGACAGGTCCTCGCGTAGCGGAAGATGCCCTGCCGTGCCTGCGGAGTGAGAACGGTCCGGTTTCGGGTGACCGAGAAGTTGTCCCGGAATCCTTCGTAAGCAAAGAAGAAATGGGCCTTGTCCTTACCATTCCACCAGGGCTTGCCGCCCTCGCCGAATCCGAGGAAATAGACCGGGCCGCCGATATCAAAACCGAAGAAGTGCTGGTTCTGCCGCGGCCTTTCCGTACCTAAAGCATTGTTGAAGAAACTGTTCGCCTGGAGCGCGTCATTGCGGTTCATGTAGAAGAGACCGCCGTGAAAATCGTTCGTGCCGCCCTTGGTCACGAGAGTGACCTGGCCTACGCCACGGCCCTGATCCGATCCGACCGTGCCGGTCGTGATGCTGAATTCAGCGGTCGAGTTCAGCGACGGCGTGCTGATCGCGAACAACGAACTCGTCTTTACGAAGTTGTCCATCGCGTTGATGCCGTCCTGTGTTACGTTGGTCGCCGTCTGGCGAAGGCCGGCGATCGACGATCCGCGGACGTTCGTGCCGGTCACCGCGATACCTGCCTGCAATCCGGCAAGTTCCAGCGGGTTGCGGGTCGGCAGCGGAAGGTCGACGACCTGCCGTGTGTTGATCGTGCTGGTCAAACTCGGACTGGCCGTGTTGATGACCTCCTGGGCCGACGTTACGGTCACCGTTTCGCCTTCGAGACCAACCTCCAGCGTGATGTTGAGCTGGGAATTCTGCGCAACGGCCACGTTGTTTGTCGTTGCGACGTATTTCTTGAAACCCGTATTTTCGACCGTTACGGTGTATACGCCCGGCTGTAGTGCTTCGAATGCAAAGGTCCCTCCACTGCTAGTGGTCGTGGTCCTCTCGGCACCCGTTGCATTGTTTCTAGCCGTGACAGTTGCCCCGCCCACCAACGCCCCGTTTTGATCGGTGACGGTGCCGGACATCGACCCTGTCGTTTGAGCCTGTACCGTTATGGAGCAAAGGGCACCCATAAACAACAGTACAAAGCCAAAAACAAGCTTTCTCATAATCGTCCTCCAAGTTGTTATTTTCACTGAATTTAGTGCTGCCTTAATCACAGTAGAAGGTATATAAATGACCCGGACGATTTTTCGAGTTGAAAATGACAATACGGTGTCTCTCGTGAGAGAAGCACCCGGTTTTGTCCTTGATTCAATCGATTATCTTGCGAAAAACGGGTTAGACACGCATGTCTAACCCGTAGATAGGCAATCCAAGTGCCACTTTCACGGTATAATTCGCGAAAGTCCGTAAGAGCATTATTTAGTGAAGGAAACAGGTGCTGCGAATGAACGCCGAAAAGCTTACCGAATGAGGATCATCGTGGTTTCCGTGCGATTTTTTTGATTTTCGTTCATTATTTTGGATAAACCAATTTTTTGGGGGAAAGTCACGGGCGCGGAAGGATATTGTAGGACTTGATCTTCGAGTTCAGTGTTGTCGCGTTTAGCCCGAGAAGGCGTGCAGCCCGCGACTGATGTCCGCCCGTTTGGTCCAGCGCCCGTCGGATCAGATCGATCTCGAACCGTTTTACCTCGTCATAGAAGTTCACCCCGCGGGCAAGGTCGATATCGTCCGAAACACCCAAGGTTTGACGGACCATTTCAAGAGCTTTGCCCGGATCGCGGACCTCCGGCCGTAGGCACTCCACCGTGATCTCATCCGTCGATGCGATCACTACCGCCCGCTCGATAATGTTCTCGAGCTCCCGTACATTACCCGGGTAGTGGTAATTCTCCAGTAGTGATAGGACTTGGGGCGATAGCTGGTCCGAGATCTCTCTCTCGTTTTCGTTGTTGTATTTGTGAATAAAGTGGATCGCAAGCGGCAGTATGTCCTCAGGCCGCTGCCTAAGCGCGGGAAGTTCGATCGGGACCACCGAGAGCCTGTAATACAGGTCCTCGCGAAAAGTGCCAGACTTCACGGCCTCTTTCAGATCAACATTTGTAGCAGCGATGATCCTGACGTCTACCTTCAGCGGTGTCGTGTCCCCAAGCGGAGTAAATTCACGCTCCTGGATCACGCGAAGCAGCCGGACCTGCGTTTCCGGCCGAAGGTCGCCTATCTCGTCGAGAAATATCGAACCCGAATCGGCCACTTCAAACAGACCCTTCTTCGCCGCTACCGCTCCCGTAAAGGCGCCCTTCGTGTGGCCAAATAGCTCGGATTCGAGCAGTTCCGACGGTATGTTCGAGCAGTTCACGACAACGAACGGATTATCTACGCGCGGGCTTGCCTCATGGATCGCCTTTGCGATCAGTTCTTTTCCCGTACCGCTCTCGCCCGTAATAAGGACGGTCGAACGAGCCGGAGCGACCCGGTCCACAAGACGGAAGATATCTTCCATCTTCTCAGAGCGGCCAACGATAGAGTCCCGCTTTACCGATCGCGTCATTACCTGACGCAAGGTTCGCCGCTCTTCTTCCTTGCGTCTCTTTCTGATCCCTTTTGAAACGAAGGCGAGGATCTGGTCGTTCTGGAAGGGCTTCCGGATCACGCCGGTCGCTCCCTTCTCCCAGGCTGAAATGGCCGTATCGAACGTGGCGAATGCGGTGATCATCAGGACGACGGCTTCGGCATCGATTCGGATCAACTCTTCAAGCGCGGTAAGCCCTCCGATCCCCGGCATCGACACATCCATCAATACGACATCGAAAGGCTTTTCTGTATAGGCCTCGATCGCCTCTTCGCCCGTTTTGGCAAGCTCGACGCGATATCCGGCATTCGCGAGGATAGTCTCCAAAACCTCGCGCATTATTTCTTCATCATCACAGATCAGGATCGAGCCTTTTTTTGCCATAAATTACCGACTGCCCCCGGCAACATTAGTGATGCCGAAAAAGGTGAAAGAGATTGATTATAATCAGACAAGGTCGAAAATCTAAAACGGTCAGACGGCAGGTACTCTTCAAGTGAACGCACCTCATCATCCTTACCTGCGAACGGCAAACTTCATGGGATTCTCGGCGGCCTGATCGAGGCCTCCTCGATCCAGTTAATGAGGTAATATATCCCAAGAATGCCCGCCGTTTACGACAAATACGCCGGCAACTACGATCGGTGCTTCGCGCCGCTCGAGCGTCTGGGCCTTGCCGAGTGGCGGCGCGAAGCGCTGGGCCTGATCCCCGCGGGATCCAGGATCCTCGAGCTTGGCTGCGGCGCTGGCGCCAATTCTGCATTCTATCCTCGGTCGCCGCTTGCCGTCTCCAGCGAGTTGTCGATCAAGATGCTCGAGGTCGCGAAACCGAAACGCGGGGCAAATCATCTTGTCCAGGCGGACGCTCAAAGCCTGCCGTTTGGTGAGGGCGAATTCGATTCCGCATTCGCGACGCTCGTTTTTTGCTCGATCCCCGATCCTTCCCTGGCGTTCGCGGAAGCCCGGCGCGTCCTTAGGCCCGGCGGACAGCTTGTGCTCCTTGAACACGTTCGGCCGCCCGGCCTGTTGGGCCCTCTATTCGACGGAATCAACAAAATAAGCCGACCTCTCTTTGACGACCACTTTAACCGCGAGACCCTCTCGATCGCTCTCGATTCCGGATTCAAAGCGAAAAAGGTCGATCGCAAGCTCCTCGGCGTCGTTAACCTGATGGAGCTATACTCGACAAAATGACCGCGGCCGTCCGCCGACGATCTTACATCGTTGAATGCCGTTCGAGCCAAAATGAACCTTTCGAAGCCTCGTTCGTAATTATATAATTAGATTCGGCGCGGACTATTCCGCCCGAATTGAACAGAAATGGCAACTTCAAAAACAGCAAAAGTATTGATCATTGGCGGAGCGTTCGCCGTCATCTTGTTCCTTCTCGCGGTGATCGGGATCGGCCTTCTCTTGACCTCGTTCAATCGCCCGACCGTGGCGCAAAAAAGCGTTCTGCTGCTCAACGTGAGCGGATCGCTGCCCGATTACACCCCGGACGACGCGGTCGCACGGGCTGTCGGCTTTGCCCAACCCCAGTCTTTCACAAGCCTGCTCACGCAGCTTCGAAAGGCTAAGGTCGACGACCGGATCCGCGCAGTAATGCTGGACATCAACTTTCCCGGCATTGGTTGGGGGCGGGCGGAGGAACTTCGCGACGCGATCGCAGATTTTCGAAGTTCGGGGAAAAAGGCCTATGCCTACATGGAGATAGGGACGAACAAGGAGTACTTCATTGCGACCGCTGCGGACAAGATCTTTGTTCCGCCGTCGGGTGACCTTTTTGTTACCGGTCTTGCGGCCGAAGCGATGTTCTTCAAAGGTTCGCTCGATAAACTCGGTATCGAGGCCGAGGTCATCCAGGTCGGGCCGAAGTACAAGAACGCCCCCGACCAATACACCAAGAAGGAAATGGGAGAGGGGCAGCGTGAAGTGATAAACGCCCTTCTCGACGAGTATTTCCTTCGAATGACCGAAGCGATCGCAGAGACTCGGAAGAAAGGCGTCGAAGACGTCCGGGCGATCATTGACGGGGCCCCGTACAACGCCCGACAAGCCCAGGAATTGGGCCTGATCGACGGAGCACTCTATCGTGAACAGGTTTACGATGTGATCAAGTCCGAGATCGGATACGGCGAGAATGAGGGACTCCAGACGGTTCGTGCAAGTCAATATCGTGACATACCGTCGGACTCGCTCGGACTGAATAACGGCGAAAAGGTCGCTGTCATTTTTGCCTCCGGCCCGATCAATGTCGGACGGTCGAACGATGGGCCCTTCGGCGATTCGACGGTTGGCTCCGACACGGTGGTCCAGGCCGTTAACGATGCGGCCGCCGACACCACGGTAAAGGCGATCATCCTTAGGGTTGATTCCCCGGGGGGCTCGGCGCTGGCATCCGATCTGATGTGGTTCGCGATTGAGAATGCCAAGGCAAAGAAACCGGTCGTCGTTTCGATGGGCGACGTCGCTGCCTCCGGTGGCTACTATATCGCGACCAACGCTCACAAGATCGTCGCCCAGCCGACGACCGTTACAGGGTCGATCGGGGTCTTCATGGGCAAGCCTATTGTAAAAGGAATGTACGATTGGCTCGGCATTACGAACGAATACATCCTTCGCGGGAAGAACGCGGGCGTGTTTCGGGTCACCGAAAAATGGACGCCGGAAGAGCGTGCCCGCATGGAAGCCCAGACCAACGGGATCTATTTCGACAATTTCCTCCCCAAGGTCGCCAGCGGGCGAAACATCACCGCCGAGCGTGCCAATGAGCTAGGCCAGGGGCGGGTTTGGACCGGCACGCAAGCCAAAGAAAATGGGCTCATCGACGAATTCGGCGGGCTTGAGAGGGCGATCCAGATCGCCAAAGAGCTTGCTCAGCTTCCCGCTGACAAGGATGTCCGAAGAGTCGTTTTCCCGGCTCCGAGGCCGTTCATCGAGACGCTTTTCGCCGAGGAAGATTCAGCTGAACTGAAGGCCCAACGGGCCCTGCTTCAGTCGTTGCCCGAAGATGCCCGCCGGGCCCTTCGGTTCACATCTATGTTCGATCGGATGAAGCGAGGCGAGTCGATGCTGCTTATGCCTTTCGAATTGACCGTGAAATAAGCTCTCGGGTAGGTCCGCGAACGGAACTCCTTGAAGTGAAGCGCTGGGTTGAACTATAATCCCAGCGCTTCACTCTTTTCTGGACATAATTTCTTGGAGGGCAGTTTATGGTACGCATCATTCTGGGTGTCGTCGCGGGTTTCATCGTTTGGTCGATACTTTGGGTCGGCAGCGACCAGGTGCTGATGAATCTTTCTCGTGATTGGTATGGCGCCCATCAAAACGGCTTTGAAACTGCGATGATGAACGGCCAGCCGTTCGCCGTCGACACGACAATTCTCGTGCTCCATATTATAAGGAGCATCATCTTTTCGCTGATGGCGGGCTTCCTGGCGGCCTTCATCGCGAACGAGAACCGAAAGGCCCCGCTTGTGCTTGGCATCCTACTTTTATTGTTTGGGCTGGGCGTTCAGGTGATGGTGTGGAATTATCTTCCCGTTTGGTACCACGTGGTCTTTCTTGGATTGCTCGTACCGATGACCGTCGTTGGTGGCAAGCTTAAGTCGAGCGCTTAGCTGGTGGCCATTTTAGGATAGGCACCGGGTTCATCGAATGCGTTCGGTAAGCGCTAACGGAAGCGGTTTTGGTATCGCATCATCCCGATAAACCCTTCGGTTTAGCGAATCGACTTCTCTCTCGGTTTCCGTAAGGAGGTACTCTGGGGGCAGGTCTTCGCGCTGTTCGTAACATGCGTGGGCAATGCAGGGTAGCGGTTTCGCGGTGTGATGAACCAGACATCCCCGGCCGGGTTCGAAAAGCGGACAGGAATAAGTGCCTGGTCCTTCGTCATCGATCTCATCGAGACCATATTCGGTAACCGTCCTGAAGGTTCTCTCCATCACATCGTTCTTAAGAACAGGTTCAAGTTCGCTAATAGAGCGAAGGATCGAGGCGGCTTCCAGCCTCGATATCCATACGTTCACAAAATGTGCGTCCGTGCAGCAGGCCCCAGGACTGGTGCATGTCGCGCAACTCTTCGCCCTGGCCTCAAATCCAGCCAGCCGTTCTCTGAATCGTTCTCGGATCGACGTTAATTTAGCGATCGCCGCGGTTTCGGAGAGCCATTTCATCCTTTCGAGAGTATCTCCGTATGATCGCCGGGCGGTCAAGGTCGGCCCGATCCTACGACACAAGGGCCGGAATAGCTAGTGTTATGAAAATCGAGACTATATAATTTGACCTGTTTCAAGATTCACCCACACAACCTGAGATGAGAATGATGATCAAACGCCCGGCAGCCGCCGTGCTGATAATTTTGGGAACGCTCAATGTGTTCGCCGACGACATCACATTGAGGAACGGCGACCGTGTTTCGGGAAAGATCGTCGAGCAAACCGACGATTGGGTAACGGTCGAAACGGAGTACGCGGGCAAAGTAAGGATTGGCCGTGCCTTTATCGCAAAGATAGCCGAAAAGGCAGCACCTTCCGTTCCGCCCGCGATGGTCAAGGCAGAGTCTTCGGTAAAAAAAGAGGATCCGGCACCGCCTCCATCGAAAGCGAAGTTATTTGGCGGCCGGTTCATGGGCCTTGCGGACGGGTGGGAAGGCAATGCCAATATCGGTTTTAGCTATACTTCGGGCAACTCGAATATCACGACCCTCTCGACCGGTCTGCGCGCTGTAAAGAACGGCGGCAGCGATAAACTCACGGTCTATGTTCGAAGCCATTGGCACAGCAACCATGGCACCGGACAGCTTGTCACGACCCAGAACGCTTTTTGGGGCGGAGGGCGTTACGACCGGAACCTGAAGAGGCGCGTTTTCGGTTTCGTTTCGTACGATTTCGAACGCGACAGGCCGAAAAAATTGAATTTTCGTTCGGTCGTTGGCGGCGGTTTGGGCCACCACCTTGTCAAGAACGATCGCACCGAGGTCGACGTGCTTGCCGGGGCCGGATGGAACCGTACGTGGCAGGCGGGCCCGAATACCGACACCCCTGAAGCCCTTTTCGGCGCCGTCCTTAAACATAGGTTCAACGAACGTATTCGGGCCCAGCAGACCTCGACCTACTACCAGAATATGACCGCGCTTTCGAGCTACCGTTTCTTGTTCGATGCATCGATCTCCGCCGATGTTACAAAGAGGATCGGTTTTTTCGTCACAGTCGGCGACCGGTTCAACAATAAGCCAGCGGGAACCGCAAAACGGAACGATTTTCTTTTCACGACGGGGATGAAATGGAATTTCGGCAAGAAAAAATGAGTCGGTCGCGTTGAAAATTCGTCTAAAGTCCAACAGAATAAAGGTTAAATAACAGACCAACAGACTATTCGATCATAGGGTGTTAATTATGCTTAAAGAAGGGGACAAAGCTCCCGATTTTACCGCTAAGGACCAGGAGGGCAACAAGGTCAAACTTTCCGATCATAAGGGAAACCGCGTCGTCTTGTACTTTTATCCGAAGGACGACACGCCAGGCTGCACCAAAGAGGCCTGCTCCTTCCGTGACGCCGACAGCGTCTACAAAAAGAAGGGGATCAAGGTATTCGGCGTGTCAATCGACGATGAAAAGTCGCATCAGAAGTTCATTACCAAATACAGCCTCCCATTCGACCTTCTGGCCGATACCGATAAGAAGATCGTCGAAAAGTACGGCGTTTGGGGCGAAAAAAGCATGTACGGAAAGAAGTATATGGGTACCCTCCGAAAGACGTTCCTGATCGGCGAGGACGGTAAGATCGTAAAGATCTTCGACAAGGTGAAGGTCGCCGAGCATGCCGATGAGGTGCTCAAGGCATTCGGTGAATAATGATGAGAATAGGGAAAATGCGAATTCGACTTATGCTGATAACGGCCGTCTCGGCGGCTATCGTCGCCGGCTGCACCGCCGAGCCCTCAACGAACCAAGCCCCGGTCGCGACGTCAGCTCCGACCCCAGGCGCCGTTAGTGCTCCGGTCGCCCGCCCCGTCGAAGCGTCACGGATATCGCTGGTTGAAGCCAAGAAAGAGTATGACGCCGGCACCGCGGTAATGATCGATGTGAGGCCGGCCGACGTCTTTAATGCAGAGCGGGTCAAAGGGGCCCTCAATATGCCCTATGAGACGCTCGACGCCAACATCAGCAAGCTTCCGAAGGGCAAAAAGCTGATAGTCTACTGTTCCTGAGGGAACGAACATTCCAGCGCCAGTTGGGTTGCTGAAGCAAAGAAAAAAGGGATCGAAAACGCTTACGCACTTATCGGCGGAACGGCCGCCTGGGCCGAAGCCGGTTATCCGATGGAGAGAGGAAAAAGGCCGGCGAATTGATGTCCGCCGACCGTTTCTGATCTTACGATCCTATGTCCACCTTCCGTCGGACTCAAAGCCTTACAACTTTCGCCTTACTCCCGTTCCTTATATCCAGCGAAAGTGCGTTCCGTGTATCAACGATCAGCGGAGCGAGTTCGCAAACGCGGCCGTAATCGATGCTGCTGTGCTCGGTGCAGATGATCACGCAATCGCTTTCCCGCACCAATTCATCCGTCAATTCGCTGTTGTAGAGCGGTTCCGCATCTCCGATCGTGTACGCGTGGTCGAAGGTCACTTCGCTTACGAACGGATCGTGATAGGACAATTCGGCTCCTCGTGATCGCAGAAGGTCGATGATCGACAATGCGGGCGATTCGCGCATATCGTCTATATCTTTTTTATATGCGACCCCGAGGATCAAGATCTTCGAACCGTTGACGGCCTTTTTCACATCGTTAAGGGCGGTCGAGACCAGTTTCACGACATACGCCGGCATCCCTGAATTGACCTGCTCGGCCAGGCTGATGAACTGCGAATCAAACCCGTGCTGTCGGGCCTTCCAAGACAAATAATGCGGGTCAAGCGGGATACAATGCCCTCCGATGCCGGGCCCGGGATAAAAAGGCATGAATCCGAACGGCTTGGTCGCGGCGGCCCTGACGACCTCCCAAGTGTCGATACCTAGCGTGTTGCAAAGGCGGGCCATTTCGTTCGCCATCCCGATATTTATCGCCCGGAACGTGTTCTCCCAGAGCTTGCAGGCCTCGGCGACACGTGCGGAGGACACCGGATGGACCTCATCAACGATCTGGCTGTAAAGCAGCGTCGCCGTCTCGGTCGAATCGTCCGACACGCCGCCGACAACCTTCGGAATGTTGTGCGTCTGGAACTGCGGGTTCCCCGGATCGACCCGCTCCGGCGAGAATGCGAGAAGGAAGTCTTCGTTCAGTTTGAACCCCTTTTCCTCGAGCATCGGCTGCAGGACCTCGTCGGTCGTCCCCGGATAGGTCGTCGATTCCAGGATGACCAGCTGCCCCTTGCGCATATACTTCTGGATCTGCTCGCCCGCGGCGATGATGAAGGACATGTCTGGGTCCTTCGTCTTGCGAAGCGGCGTGGGCACGCAGATTATGATCACATCGCAGTTCGAAAGCTCACTGAAGTCTGTCGTCGCCGAAAGCTTTCCATCATCGACGCACTTCTTCACGTTCTCGTCCGGCACATCAACGATGTAGGAGCTGCCCGATCGGATCTGGTCGCTCTTTTTCGCATCTACTTCGAAGCCGATCCCACGGAAGCCCTTCATACAGAATTCGACGATGAGCGGAAGCCCTACATAGCCCAGGCCGATAACGCCGATGACGGCGCGCTTTATCTCGATAAGATCTTTTAATGAGTCCTTTATCATTTGATATTGCAATTATTTCAAGTTATTTGTTCGGTGTGTAAGATCCGTTCCTACCAAAGGCTATCGGCCTTGGTCAACAACAATACCGATTGTGTTAAAATTTCGAATGCCGGTCAATTTCCGGCCCCCAGTTCCACCTTATTTAAGAGAAACTCCCTGGTTCAGTTTATGTCGTTGCCGATCGAATCTGCCAACCCGGTCGTACGGGCCCTGATAGAAGGGTCGGCTCCCAGGCCTGCCGTTGTCGCCGCCTCGAAGGGGGCTCTTCCGCTGCCGCAGGCCGATCTGCTTGAGGTCCTTGTGGCCTTTGCGCGTTCGGACGACGCTGAACTGTCGCAAAATGCTAAGGGAACATTGGCAACTCAGGACGAATCGGCTCTTGCGGGTGCGGTGAAGGGCGAGGATGTGTCGGTTTCCGTCCTTGATTTTTACGCCGACCGTGCGAACACTCCGGTTTCGGTCCACGAGGCGATCATCGCGAACCCAAAGACGCCCGCGGAAGCATTCGTTCGATTGGCGTCAAAAACGACCAGCGGGGACCTGCTCGAACGCCTTTCGCTCAATCAGCAGCTCCTCATCAGGACCCCGGCCCTGATCGATGCGATCATCGCGAATCCGA
The DNA here is from genome assembly GCA_016716365.1 of Chloracidobacterium sp. Classification (GTDB taxonomy): domain Bacteria; phylum Acidobacteriota; class Blastocatellia; order Pyrinomonadales; family Pyrinomonadaceae; genus OLB17. The sequence goes on from JADJWM010000018.1 coordinate 182,766, forward strand.
ACAGAACCTCCGAAGCCGAACGCCGGGCCGCCGAGACAAAACGCGAGTTTTTCGAAAAGGAACGTGGTGCACAGCAGATCGCGAACGAACTTCGTGCCCAGGGCAAAGAGGCCGCCGCCGAGTTCGTCGAGCAGTCGGAGTTTGGCCAGGACCTTGACGGTTCGAACCTTGACGCCGACGATGCGATGTTACTTGCATCGATGATCGAGGTGCCCGACGAGGAGATCGACGATTCCTGGTTCGGGCTCGAGTACATCGAAGAGATCTATGAGGAAACGGCCGCCCAGCGGCAGGCTGCGGTTGACGCGATCATCGGTTCGATCCGGCTGGACGAGAACGAGATCGGCTCCGAGCGCGTTTCGGTCATCAATCGGGTGATGAAAATGAGCATGAAGGACCGCGTAAGGCTTGCTATGAAGGGCGACCGCGAGGCCCGCAACATCCTTATTCGCGACCCGAACCGGATCGTCTCGCAGGCGGTCGTCCAGAATCCACGGATCACCGAGCAGGAGATGGAAAAGATCGCAGCAATGCGGTCGCTTTCCGAAGACATTCTGCGGCAGGTCGCGAATGACCGCCAATGGTCTCGAAGCTACGCCATCGTTCATAATCTGGCCCGAAACCCGCGGACGCCCATTGCGAACGTGCTTTCGATCCTTTCCCGCCTGCATCTGCGTGATCTTGCCGCCCTGTCGAAAAATAAGAACATTTCGGAGGCGGTCCGGCGACAGGCGCTTCGCCTTTCTCAGGCCCGCACCGGCAAATAGCCCCGGCCCTTCCGGCCGGCCTTCGCTAATCGCGTCGGCACTTTGCTAAAATCTAGCCAAACACCGATGGCCGGAGTTCTCGAAAAATTGAGCATAACGCTGCGAATGATCAAGTTCGAGCACACGCTCTTTGCCCTCCCATTCGCCTTTCTCGGTGCCGTTCTCGCGGCCAACGGCCTGCCCACGCTTTGGCAGGCCCTTTGGATCACTGTTGCGATGGTCGGGGCGCGTTCGGCGGCGATGACGTTCAACCGGATCGCTGACCGCGACATCGACGCCGCCAACCCGCGGACCGCCGCACGCGAGATCCCCAGCGGCAAACTCTCGGTCCAGTTCGCCTGGATCTTTCTTGCCGCTTCGGTCGCAATCTTTATAACCGCGGCCTACATGCTCAATTGGCTGGCGTTCGTCCTCTCGCCGATCGCGTTGATCAGCGTGCTCGGCTATTCATATGCCAAGCGGTTCACGGCGTGGGCGCATTTTTTCCTGGGCTGGGCGCTGGCGATCTCGCCGACGGCGGCATGGATCGCCGTTCGCGGCACGATCGATTCCGAGGTGCCGCTGTTATTGTCTTTGTTTGTGCTGATGTGGACGGCGGGGTTCGACGTACTTTACGCCTGCCAGGATCACGATTTTGATAGGCGTGCCGGGCTTAGATCGATCCCGGCCCGGTTCGGGATCAGGAATGCGCTTTGGATCGCACGCCTTTTTCACTTTCAGGCGTTCATCGTCCTGCTCCTGCTTTACGCGGCAACCAGCCTTCCCTGGCCGTCATTGATCGGGGTCGCCGCGGTCGGAGCTCTCCTCGTTTACCAGCATACGCTCGTCAAACCGACCGACCTTTCCCGATTGAATGCCGCATTCTTCACGACAAATGCCTTCGTAAGCATCATCCTTTTTGCCTCATTCGGAGCGGCGGTCTTTCTCACGAGTGCCAAATGATCACTTGCTTTCTGCGAACCGCTTAAAGGCCTCGAGATATTTCATTGACTGTTTCTTGAATGCCCCCGGCATAAAGAACGCGATGATCTTCATGAACCCCTTAAACTGAAATTCGTTGTCTGAACGATAAAGCGTCTTCGCGTCGCCGAGCGGCTCAAAGTGGTTTCGAACGATATTGTGTACACCATCGGCATCGTACGTGCCGGTGAACTCGTCGGGCAAGTTTTTCACTGTGATCGTCTCGATCATCTCGATCTTGCGGCCGTTCATATCGAACTTCAGCCGCGACTTTGCTCCGACTTCACCAGGCGTCCCTTCCAGATGCTCGAAACTCTCGAGCCCCTCCATCCACTCATACATGTTATCGACGTTGTCGAACAGGGCGATCACTTCTTCGAGCGGCTTGTCAATGGTCACTGATTGCGAATACTTCATGGCTTTTTTCGGTCCAAGCGGTGTCGCAGGTTCAGATCCGCTCAGAAGTACCTTCGATAAGACTAATTCCACCTATTTAACGGGTTGTGGGCTAGGATGTTTCATTCAAAGAAAGACCGGATCCGGCCCGACGCGGTTGAGCTTGGCCTCGACTACATCTGTCTTTTGCGACTGAGTACAGTCTCATTCACAGAAAGCTTGTCCGCCGCTCATCCGTAAAGCGGTGAGGCCCGGCCGTTCTCTACGGCAGAGGCTTCCGACGCTGCAAGATGAGGTTAATGGCGAACAGAACCCAAACGATCGCTCCTACCGCAAATATAGTGTCGCCCACCATCCGCATCCACCTCAGGAACTGCATCAGGTCTGTTTGCATGAACTCCGGGCTTCGTGCCGACCAATAGCCCTGCGATACGGACTGGTAGGTTTGAAGCAGACCGATCGGAAGCAGGCTCAGTAAGATCTCGAGCAGCATCCCGATATTTAGCGACCAGAAGGCAAATGCGAGGACCTTTGTGTTCCACTTCCTTTCCGGATCCATCGCTCTGAGGCAGAAAAGCGTAAGGGCCAGGCCCAGCGTCCCGTAAACCCCATACAACGCACCATGGGCGTGGACCGCCGTCGTATTCAGGCCCTGCATATAGTACAAGGCGATCGGGGGGTTGATCATGAAGCCAAACACACCTGCCCCAACGAGATTCCAAAAAGCGACCGCGATAAAGAAATACACCACCCACTTATATTGCTCCAGCCACGGCTTGGCCTTTGAATGCCGTATGTTCTCGAGGGCCTCATACCCGACGAAAACAAGAGGCACGATCTCGAGCGCGCTGAAAACGGCCCCGAAGGCAAGGGCCACGGTCGGCGTGCCGGCAAAATATAGGTGGTGAAGTGTTCCGATAATGCCGCCGCTCAAATAGATCGCACCCGAGAGCAATGCCGCGTATGCCGCATGATCGGGCCTTATCACACCCAACCTTGCGAAAAGAAACGCGATCACGACGGTGGCGAATACTTCGAAGAATCCCTCGACCCAGAGGTGGACGACCCACCATCGCCAATATTCGACGACGGTGATGTGTGACTTCATCCCCCAGAAGAGTCCGGGCGCATAGAAGAAGGCGATCCCTGCAGTAGTCAACAAATAAAGCAGGACTAGCGATTTGCTTCCGTCACGCCGAAGAGCCGGTATTGAACTGCGGGCAATGAGGAACAGCCAAAGAAGAAGGCCGACGAAAAGTGCTGCTTGCCATACCCTTCCGAGATCGACATACTCCCAACCCTGATGGCCAAACCAGAACCAAAGATCGCCCGGCATCATGTGCATGACACTCATCCACTGGCCGGCCATTGATCCGAGAACGACGATCAAGAGTGCGCCGAACAGAAGATCGACACCTAGCTTCTGGAACTTCGGTTCGTAGCCGCAAATATACGGCGCGATGAAAAGTCCCGCACCGAGCCATGCTGTCGCGATCCAAAAGATCCCAAGCTGTGTGTGCCACGTACGCGAGACGACATACGGAAGCCACTCCTGTAACGGGATCCCGTAGAATCCGCCGCCCTCGACCCCGTAATGGGCCGTGATGACCCCCATCACTATCTGCACCAGAAAAAGAAGCGACACGATAAGAAAATACTTGATGGTCGCGAGTTGGGACGGCGTCAGCTTCTCGCCGATCAGCGGATCCGTTTCCGGGGTGTCGCGCTCATCGACCGGTTTGTGCCAACCGGCGTAAAACCAGACCATTGCACCGATGCTGAAGATCAGGACGATCACGCTCACACCGGTCCAGATGATCGAGCTGCTGGTCGGATAATTGCCCACGAGAGGCTCGGACGGGAAATTGCTCGTATAGGAAATGTTATTGTCCGGGCGGTTCGCGGCCGAGGCCCAAGCCGTCCAGAAGAAGAAATTGTTCAAGAGGCGGACGCGGTTCGGATCGGTCTGGGCTCCTCGTTGGATCGCGTAAGCATCGTTTCCATTAATGAATACTTCCTGATAATGAAGTAGGTTGTCTTCGAAGGCAGCCGCCCGCAGCGGATCGATCGTCAGTGTCTCGGTTGCGGGATCGTAAGTGTTCGTCCTCACCATTTCCTGCAGGCGCTGCAGCAGAACCGCCTTATCTTCACCGGAAAGCTGGGATCCGTCGGTACCATAACGCCCGCCCGACCAATGGTTGAGGATGAATATTGCTTCGCGATGGAGGTAATCCGCGGTCCAGTCCGGTGCAACGTAGGACCCGTGGCCCCAGATCGAGCCGACCTGCATCCCACCCATCGCCTGCCAGACGTTCTGGCCGTCCTGGATCCCATTTTGGTCGATCAGGACCCGTCCGTCGGTGGTCACGACTCGCGTTGGGATCGGAGGGACCTGTCGGAATATCTCAAGGCCGACCCAACCCAGGATCGAGAACGAAAAGACGAATATCGCGATAAGAATGATCCATAACCTCTTCATATGAGCAGCTATGCGCCTCCTGATTTACCTGTTGGAAGTTGGTCAGATGGATATCGGGTTACCCGACCATTGATATTTCTTGTTCTTGAGCGAATAGCTTAACACGGCTTTCACCCTCAAAGAAGGTCGCCTCGAACACTAAGCTTGCCGATGCCGGAGCAAACGTTTCCCGGGCCGGGGCGAGATACGTAGCCTTTTGGGGAAACTGCACCTGTGTTTTCGAACTATTTCGGCTTTAAGATGGTCCGGATCTCGCCTTCAGTCAGACGAACACGGTCTCGAAAGATCACCGCATATTCCGCCGCCGTGTAGAGCGGATAGTCCGTCCCGAAAGCGATCCGTGCGGGCCCGAGCCGCTGGATATAACGCCTCAGAACGGCAAACTCATCGTCCGTCAATTTCCTGATGCCTTCGCTGTCCTTGTCGAGTGCGACCGCAGATATATCGAAAGTGATACGGTGCTTCTTCAGTTCAGGTTCTGTGTCGAATTTATCTATAAAGGCGTTGAGAAAGCCCCGCGTCCGCTGGCTGAAACCGCCGGACGTTCCGAAATGCGCGATCCGCAGCCGCACCGGCCCGATCTCATTCAAGATCGATCCGACGAGCAGGTCCACATCCGGTTTGCCGAAACGGCGATGGCTGTTGTCAAAATGAAGAAGTATCGGCAGCTTGTGCCTGGCCGCGAACTCAAAGACACTCTTAACCTTGCCCAGATGCTCGGGCACTGTCAGATAAACCTGATTCGCGTTATGGTGGAGTTTGATGCCGTCCATCTTCAGCTTTGTTCGGCACCTTTCAAGCTCTTCGAGCGCGTAATCGCGAAGCGGATCAACACTGCAGAACGCTCTGATCCTTTTCGGGTGCTTGTCGCGGGCGGCGGCTACAAAAGCGTTCTCCTTCTCCACCATTTCGCGATCGTTCGCGGTTTTGCCGAACTCCTCCGACGAATAAACATGGGCCATCGAGACAAGGTCGATCCGTTTGGTGCCGGTGTTCGCCAGGATGGCGTCGATGTCGGAGTAGTACTCGTCCGGCCGCGAAAAGGGAATGCCAAGGTCCTTCCAAACCTTGATCAGATCGGGGCTTAGGATATGAACGTGGCCGTCCGTCGCATCGGCGATCCGGCTGTCCGGACCCTGGCAAAATGCCGTCCAAACGAGTACGAAAAATAGCAAAAAAGCAATGAAATGCTGCATCGTTCAATAGGCGCGCTCCGCCGACAAATGGTATTCACGTCCCGGCCGCCCTGTCAAACGGATAAGTGTCCGCGAATTTGCTAGAATCTAGAACTAGATGCACGTTTCATTCGACCCGAACTTACTGGACATAGCCTTCAAGGTCGAGGACGGCGAGAGGTTGTCATTCGACGACGGATTGGCGCTCTACAACACCTCTGACCTGAACGCTCTCGGCAAGTTGGCGGACACCGTCCGCCGCCGCAAGCACGGGCTGACGACGTATTACAACGTCAACCGGCATTTCAATCACACGAATATTTGCGTTGCGGACTGCAAATTTTGCGGCTTTTATCGAAGGGCGAGGCAGGAAGACGCTTACACGCACTCGATCGAAGAAGGGATCGAGATCGCACGCGCAGCCGTTGCCGAAGGTGCGACCGAGCTGCACATAGTCGGCGGGCTGAACAGCAAACTTCCCTTTGAGTATTACACCGATCTTTTCTCGTCGCTAAAACGCGAATTCCCGAAGCTGCATCTCAAGGCCCTGACGATGGTTGAGCTGGATTTCTTCGCACGCTTTTACAAGATGAGCGACGAAGACGTCATCAACAAACTCAAAGCCGCCGGCATGGACTCGTGTCCGGGTGGCGGGGCCGAGATCTTCGCCGAACCGACGCGTTCGCGCATTTGCGACCACAAGTGCGACGGCGACCGCTGGCTCGAGCTTGCCGGAAAGGTCCACCGGGCCGGGCTTAAGACCAACGCCACGATGCTCTACGGCCACATCGAATCGATCGAGGACCGTATCGATCACCTAGTCCGCCTCCGCGAACAGCAGGACCGCACCGGCGGATTCCAGTGCTTTATTCCTCTAGCATTCTACCCGCCGGGCACGGCTCTTTCCTCGCTCCCCGGCCCCGACGCCATCGACAACCTCAAGACCATCGCGGTCTCCCGCCTTATGCTCGACAACTTCGACCACATCAAGGCCTACTGGGTCATGCTCGGCAAAGCCACCGCCCAGACCGCCCTCCACTTCGGCGCCAACGACCTCGACGGCACCATCACCGACGGCGGCGAACTCACCCACAGCTACTCCGTTGAATCGAACAACGAAGTCAAAATGACCAAGCAGGAGATCATCGAGATGATCGAACGCGCCGGCTTTGAGGCTGTGGAAAGGGATACGGTTTATAATCGTGTAGATAAGATTGCGGCGTGACGATTTTGAGATGATGAGTTGGAGTAAGATTGGCCCAGCTTTACTGCTTTTACTGGCGATTGTTTCGCAATCTTCCGCACAAAAAGTACATTCGACGTCTGCTCGCTTTGGAGGCGAATGTTCCGGTGCAAAACATTCGTTTTCCAAATCGCTCGTGTCGTTAATTCGAAAGCATAGGGAAGGCAACAGTTATGAGGATTGCGCTTCACGGCACAGTGAATTTTGGAGTACAGCTTCCGAATTCTGCGAGAATTCCTTTGCATTCGACCTGAATGGCGACAGGCAACAAGAATATTTTGTTCGCTTGGGATGCGGCGCCACAGGCAATTGTACGTACGGGATATTTGCGGAGAGACCCGCGAGGCTAATCGGCAAGATCGATGCTTGGTTCTTTTGGGTCGATAAGAATAGTCGTCCGTGGAGACAAGTTACGACGTATTTACGTGAAGGCGGCGATCAAGGTTATATCGAGAGTTTTGCGTTTACGCGTACGAAGTATCGTTCAATCGCGGCACGGCGAGAGCACTTCGATTCTACGCAAAAGTCTTTTCCCGAACGAATGGGCATGCCTGACTGTACAACGAGTTAGTTATCAAACGTCAATGTGCTTGGTCCAACGCCTTTCGGTCAGACTTGCCTGGCCGGCTGAAGGATCGCACTACCTTTCCCGGGCTTGCCCCAGCGCAGTTCGGTAAGGCTTGCCTGACCGTGCGATTTGCCCCAAAATCCTCGGAGCAGGCTGTGCCTGCGACAGATGTTCCGGATCTCAAAAGACAACCCGGCGTTTTACCTGACAGCGGTCACCAAGGATCGCCTGCCGATCTTTCGCACGCAGGCGCTCGCTCAGATCATGTGCAGTGCCCTAAACGAAGCAAGGCGTTCCGGCAGATTCCTAGTCTTCGCTTACGTGATCATGCTCGACCATCTTCACCTGGTTACGGACAGCAAGATAGATTCAAAAGATATTCTCCGCTTTGTAAAAGGCATTGCGAGCCGACGGATCATTGATTATCTGAAAGAAAACGATCACACCGATTCGCTGGAAAAGCTTCGGATCCCGCATCGCAGCGATGGCTCCGACTTCATGGTCTGGCAGCGGCACCCGAACACGCGTCTACTATGGAGCGAGCAGATGCTTTGGCAGCGTATTCAGTACACTCACCTGAATCCTGTCCGAGCAGGTTATGTGGATCATCCGAATGACTGGAATTGGTCGAGTGCTCGGATCTGGCATGGACGGCGTTCTGAGGATGAACCGTTGGAGGTGGATAAGGATAAGATCGAGTGGCACCGATGAGGCTGTCGGAGGCATAGCCTCCTCTGAGTTTTCTAAGGAAGCATAACGGTCAGGCAAGCCTGACCGCACTGCATTGCGGCAAGCCGTTTCCTCTTAACATCGCTTACGAGAGTAGAATTGATCGAAACAAATATGAGCGACACAGCTTCGCTGATTTCAGCATTAGAAACCGCTCCCAGCGTGATCATTCCTCTGATCCGTGAGGTGCCGCCGGAGATCCTGAAGCGACGGCCGAGCCCGGCGAAGTGGTCGGCGTATGAGAATGCGATCCATCTGTCGCAGTCGGATGTTGCGTTTCGGGCGCGGCTGGATCTGATATTGTCCACACCGAACCCGGTTATCAAGACGATAGAAAACTCTCCCGAGGACGAGGCCGGAGCGATGCTCGATGTCGACCTCGACGCCTCGCTCGACCGATACGTCCGCGAGCGGGCATCGCTTGTAGAAAGATTAAAGAAGCTAACGCCTGACGAATGGAATAAAACCGCTGTCCACGAGGCGTTTGATCATTATTCGGTCTTCATCATGTTCCGGCATCTGTACGTCCACGAGATGCACCACGCCTACTTGATCGAACAACTGCTGCTCAAGAAGGATTGGGACTAACTAAGCTCGGCAATTATCCTATCTACCACTCGCGCGTGGCACCTTCGGAGGTAGGTGCTTCCTCGGGAACTTGGCCACGACGGTATAGATCGGGTCGACCATGTTTGCGACGCGGACGGTCGCGACCTGGGATGTAAGCTGGTAGGCGTCCGGTTTTGAGAAGCCGTAATCCGCAACGAGCCAGTTGATAAGCTCCACGAACGAGATCCGCAGCGCGTCCGAGAGAGGCCTTGCGCTGCCGGCAACCATTATGTGGTCGGCATCCTCAAGCCGAGGCCATTGGATGCGTTGGCCTTTAATAAGTTCGAATCGGAACGCCACCTCCATCGACGTCTCAAGCCCCGAACCGCATATCTCGGCATCGCCCTGCAACGCATGTCCGTCACCGAAATAGAACAGCCCGCCGCGATGTGAGACGGGCAGGTAAACGGTCGTCCCCTCGCGAACGTCCGCGGCGTCCATGTTTCCGCCGAAGCGTCCCGGCCACAAACCGCCAAACGCCTCCTCGCCGTCCGGAGCCGTAGCCACCCGCCCGAGCATCGGGCTTAAGGGCACCGTGACCTGCTTCATCGCACTTCCCGGCAGATCGACCGTTCCGGTCATTTTCTGTCGGTCGAGCCGCCAAATATACCGTCCGCTTGGGAACGTGTCGTTCAAGAATGCAGTCCCGCCGTCGGGTACGAGCGCTCCGAAATTACCGCCCTGCGTCGAAACCGCCGTGTCGCGATTCGGCCGAACACGCATTACCCGAACGACAAGCGTATCTCCCGGTTCCGCACCCTCGATCGCGAACGGGCCCACCTCGCCGGGCCATTTCCCGCCCGCCCGCTCGTACCACTCGCCCCAAAGCGTCTCGCTCTCAAGCGAATCGCCGGGCTTGATCGTCAGCACCGGCGGCCGCACGGCGAACGTCGGATACCCGACCGTCGGCTTGAAACGGTGCGTTGTTTGCCCCGGTACCAGTTGGAGCGGGACCGCAAAACTCAAAACAATTAACAGAAGCCCGCGTATGGACATATTCTTTGACCTCATTTGCTGAAAGATGGAAATGTGATGATGGCCGCATTATACTGACGGGACGTTGAATGGACAATTCGACGTCGTGGAGACATCATGACGGTCAAACGTATGGACAATGTCGGTATCGTGGTCAAAGACCTCGATGCCGCCATCGAGTTCTTTACGGAGCTGGGCCTCGAGCTCGAGCGATGTGCCAAGGTCGAAGGTGAGTGGGCCGGGCGGGTTACCGGACTCGGCGATCAGAACGTCGAGATCGCCATGATGCGCACGCCGGACGGCCACAGCCGGCTCGAGCTATCGAGATTCCTCTCCCCGCCGGTCGTCGGCGATCATCGAAAAGCTGCCGTGAATTCGCTTGGATACCTTCGAGTGATGTTCGTGGTCGACGACATCGACGATACACTCTCCCGGCTCGGCAAACTCGGAGCCGATCTCGTCGGTGAAGTGGTCAATTACCAAGACATCTACCGCCTCTGCTACATCCGCGGCCCCGAAGGAATTCTCATCGGGCTTGCGGAGCAGCTCGGGCAGCAGACCTCACGAACGGATCCGATCTAAAAGTGCCTTTAACGAGATATGAGAAAACTGATCGCAGCGATGAACATGACGCTTGATGGTTTTTGCGATCATACGGCAATGAACGCCGACGAACAGATCCATCAGCATTACACCGACCTGTTGAATAATTCAGATATCGTTATTTACGGACGCAAAACCTTCCAGCTTATGGAGTATTGGAAGTCGGTCATTGAGAACCCGACCGGCCAACAGGACATGGACGACTTCGCGGCGGCGATCGACAGTATTTCAAAGATCGTATACTCCCGCACGCTCGAAGATGTTGATTGGCGAAATACGGAACTGAAAGGTGAACTGATCAAAGGCGAAATTTTGGAACTCAAAGAGCAGCCGGGAAACGACATCCTGGTCGGCAGCCCTAGTCTGATCGTCCAGCTTGCCAACCTCGGCGTGACCGACGAATTCCAACTCAGTATTCATCCAACAATTATCGGGAGCGGACTGGTGCTATTCAAGGACATCAGCGACCGGATCGACCTGAAACTCTTAAAAACGACAACGTTCGGTTGCGGCGCAGTGACTCATTATTACAAACCAACCGTAACCACAAAATAAAACGAAACAGCTCCGCATTATTTCGTGTCTGCTTGTGTCATTCGAGGTCAAGTTTTCAGATTCAGGCTCCCATTTCGTTCATAATTACGAAACCGTTCGGTTGCGCTTGACATATGCAACTGAATGGTTGCATAATACTGTTCGCAGTGATGAAACGAGACGTTTTCCAGGCCATTGCAGACCCAACCCGGCGGGCGATCATTGCTCTCGTGGCGATCCAGGCGATGACGCCGAATGCGATCGCCGAGCATTTCGACACCTCGCGGCAGGCCGTGTCGAAGCACTTGCGGATACTTACCGAATGCGAGCTTGTGTCGCAGGAGCAAAAGGGACGGGAGATCTATTACCGGCTAGAAATCGAGAAAATGAAAGAGATCGACGGGTGGCTCGAGCAATACCGAAAGATCTGGGAGTCGCGGTACGAGCAACTCGGCGAGGTGCTAAAGATCATGAAAATGCAGAAGCCCGTACGTCAGTAAGGGCGTAACTTTCAACGCAGTAAGAGAGCGAAGGGCGATCACTATGGAATTTATTGTAAACAAAGAAACGAAGACAGTGACGATCACGGCGGAGTTCGATGCAGAACGTGATCTGGTATGGGACGCCTATACAAAGCCGGAACTTCTCGACCGATGGTGGGCGCCTAAGCCGTTTTTGTCGCGGACCAAGATCATGGATTTTAAGGTGGGCGGTCGGCGGTTCTACGCGATGGTCACCCCCGAGGGACAAGAGCGATGGGCGGTCCAGAAATATACTTCGATCACGCCGAAAACAAATTTCAAGCTCTTTAATGCGTTTGCCGACGAGAACGAAAATCTTGAATTGCCCGGCTCCGATTGGGACCTGAATTTCACCGAGCAAGACGGCAAGACAACGGTTCACGTTTCGATCTACAACGAGTCGCTCGAACGCTTGGAACGGATGATCGAAATGGGTTTCAAGGAAGGATTTACGATGACGCTGGGTCAACTCAAAGAACTGCTGGTCACCCTGACGCTGACAAGCGCGGCAAGACAAGGAGAAGGACTATGAACAGCAAAGCCCAGAAGGAGCAGCGAAAAATGAAACCTGCTGAGGTTAGCATGCCGTCGGATCGGGAAGTGCTGGTGAAACGAAGCTTTGATGCGCCGGTCGATCTGGTATGGCAGGCGTATACGGAGCCCGCGTGGATGCGTCGCTGGCTTACGGCCATGCCCGGATGGACGATGCCGGTGTGCGAGATGACTACCGATGTGGGCGGGACGTATCGCTGGCGCTGGCGAAATGACGAGATCGGGCAAGAGTTTGGTTTCACAGGAGAGATGCTTGAGGTCGCGTTGCATTCGAAGATCGTGCATACGCAGATCTTCGATCCGGGCAATTTGGGTGAGTCGATGGGAGGCGAGCCGTCGATCATTACTGTCACGTTCAAAGAGACCAACGGTATCACCGACGTGGCGACCTCGATCAAGTTTGCTTCGCAGGCGGACCGCGATGCGGCGATCTCGACAGGCATGACTGACGGAATGGAGATGAGCTACAAGCAACTCGACGGATTGCTGGCGGGGGAAAAATGAAGACAGCAGCACCGATCCTGACGTCGCTCTTGACGATTCTTCTTTCGGGTGTCGTATCTGCGCAGCAGAAGCCAATCACGGGCTATGCGCCGGTCAACGGACTCAAAATGTACTACGAGGTCCACGGGAGCGGCGAGCCTGTCGTGATGCTCCACGGAGCGTTCATGTCGATCACTAGCTGGACTGATTGGGTTAACGAACTCGCCAAGACGCGCAAAGTGATCGCGGTCGAAATGCAGGGACACGGGCGTACGGCTGACATCAAGCGCGACATGAGCTTTGAAAACCTCGCCGACGACGTGGCGGCGCTGTTGGAACATCTGAAGATCCCGAACGCTGATTTGATCGGTTACAGCTTGGGGGCGGCGTCGCTTTGCAGTGTGCTATCCGTCATCCCGACAAAGTGCGGAAGGTCGTCAGCATTTCGGCCGTGTTCCGCTACGACGGCTGGGTCAAAGAAGGACGCGACGCACTTCCCAGCATCACAGCCGAAGTCTTTAAAGGCTCGCCGATGGAAGCCGAATACAAGAAACTGAGCCCCACACCCGATAAATTCCCGCAATTCGTGAAGCACGTTATTTCGACGGCGGCGAAACCGTACGACTTCGGCGCTGACAAATTCAAGGCTACTAAGGCTCCGATGTTCTTCATCCACGGCGATGCCGACGGCGTGCGTTTCGAACACATCGCGGAAATGTACCGCCTCAAAGGCGGCGGCGAGATCCACGGCGACATGATGCCGCGTCCCGCCTCAAGACTGGCGATCTTGCCCGATACAACACACGTTACCCTGATGAACCGCATGACGACGATCGTTCCAATGATCAACAACTTTCTCGATGCCAAGCCCCCGAAGCAATGAAAGAAATCGAACGGCGCATCCGCGCTGGCACGCCTGGCGACGAACATGGCTGAAAAGAAAGGAGACAAAATGGTAGGAAGACTTGTTGCATGTGAATTTATGGCTGCATTTGCGGTTGTGATCGCTCTTTCCGCGTCACAGTCCGCTGTCGCTCAAAACGCCTCAACGCTTTATCCGCGGATGGCGCCGGTCGGGCAATATCTCATGGACCGGACTGCCGAGATCGAATTGGCTCGCAGCGCGGCACCCGAGTCAATTTCACGCGACGCGACGATAGTGATCCTCGGACGGAACGGCTACGAGATCGCGGTCCCGGGAAAGAACGGTTTTGTCTGTATGGTCGGACGCGCGTGGGGCGCGGCGGTCGACTGGGACGAATTCTGGAATCCGAAAGTGAGGGCTCCCGATTGTATGAACCCGCAATCCGCACGTTCGATACTCCCGGCCATTTACCTGCGAGCGAAGTTGGTGTTGGCCGGTCGTTCGAAGTCGGAGATAATAGCCGCGACGAAAGCCGCATACGAAAAAAAACAATTGCCGGAACCGGAAAGCGGCGCGATGGATTACATGATGTCGAAGTCGGCCTATCTCACCGACCAAGGAGAACACAACTTACCTCACGTCATGCTCTACACTCGTGTCAAGGACGGTGCGGATTGGGGCTCGGGCGCGGACGGTTCGCCGGTTATGTCCAGTCCACTTTGGTTCTTCTCATCACAGGACCATACCCAAATAAAAGGACTGCCGGATATTCTCGTGATCTTAGTCGCGGTCCCAAATTGGTCGGATGGTACGCCTGCGGGAAAGCACCACGAGAATAGTGGACCGAAACAATAAGACAAAGTAGCTGCATGTGAATTCTTGACGCTCGACGGCTTCGTCTAGAATTAGGGAAATGCCCGACCTATGAACGCGACGGCGACGTAAAAGCCGGCGCTCCGCAGATCGAACTGGATGGCTGGAAATATGACGCTCTCAGGATCGATTTTTTAGCGCAGCCCCGCCATTTATGGCGGGGTCAGCGATCGGTCGTGATCCTCGAGGGCGGTTCACCGTCGTTCGAAGCGTTGGTAACGACCGTAATCTGCCGTATTATACCGGCTGCGCGATCCTACCCACCGTGAACGGCAGGATACAGGCCTCGGAATGCCCCAAACCCAAGCCCCGTCCACCAGCATCGGTGGCGACGTAGAAGCGCTGCACCGAAGATTAAGTATATTGTCGATCGCTATAGACTTTTGAGCAACTATGGAACGTCTCGAAGATCTTCTTGAAGAACCGGAACGTCTACACTTTTACGATCTGCTCGGTGGACTTGCAGATAACCTATTGACGATCGGTGGACGCGCGGGCACTTTTCTCGCGTGCCACGCCTGTGGAAAAACATTTTCTACCAAGGAAGAGGCGTGGAGATGCGAAGGATGTGGACAGGCGTTCGAGTTGAAGTTCAAACCGACTCAGGACACATCGATGCCTTTCGAAGGTATGGTCCGTGTTTCTGGGCTTACAAAATCGAGACTGAATCCACATTGGTATTTTGAGAATGAAAACTGGTCGGTTGCGGAATTTCTTACCCAAATATTCCGACTTGCCCCAGAACAATTCCTTCGGCCGTGGCTGAATAGTTTCGGTGTCGAAATCCGAAATGGGGAACTTGAGACGATTCTTTGTTGGCCCAGGTTTCAATTCGGAGGCAAGACCGTTCAACCCGATTTCGCTATAGGTTTCGAAAACGACATAGTCCTTTTCGAATTCAAACGCCCTTCAGGAGGCTTGGTTCCTCCGGTTGAGATGGCTGGCCAGTTTTGCTTTGCAACGTATGCCGCAAGTACACTTGGGCGCGATTGGCATCTTGTAGTCGTGCCAGGGCCGACAGGTGAAGCAACGTCGGCCAAGACGTTGGCGGTCTCAATGCTTGATGGTCTTGCGGAAGCCCGGCTCAAATGGAAGATACCACGGGAACTTGAAACTTTGATTTCTGGTGTTAATGCTTCGGCCCTCGAGAATCGGATCACCGCAATTGGATGGAATCAATTGATTGAACATTCAATAGCAACGGCGAAATCAAACTGTGCCGCTAGTTGGTCTACGCATCAAGCGATTGCCAAGTTGGAATACTGGAAATCCAGGCGCCGGGCGTTGGGCTTACTTTAGGAGCTACCGGACCGCTGAATCCGCAGATTCGCATGACTTTGAAAGATCAGATCGACGAGTACATCAACAGCCAACCTGAACCCAAGCGCGGCGAGATGCAGGATTTGCACCGCATGATCCTGAGAGTAAGGCCGAAATGTAAATTATGGTTCCTGGACGGCAAGAACGATGAAGGCAAGATTGTTTCTAATCCGAATATCGGTTACGGATCCTACATCATAAAATATGCCGACGGGACGAAGAAGGAGTTCTATCAGGTCGGGATCAGCGCGAACACGGCCGGGATCTCCGTTTACATCATGGGTCTCGAAGACAAGAAATTCCTCGCCGAGACCTACGGAAAAGACCTCGGCAAGGCGACCGTGACCGGTTATTGCATCCGGTTCAAGACGCTTAAAGACATCAACGTCGAAGTACTCCAGGCAGCGGTGCGGTACGGCCTTTCAGGTCAGAACCGGGAGCGATAGCGACCGGGTTCTTCAGCCACGAACATTTGAGGCTTTGATCATCGAGCTGGAGTCGCCGAAATCCTCTCAAGTCGAAATGTCCCCATGTGCATGGAGCCCGGCCGCTGCTCTCCGGCTCCGTGGCTCGAACGAAAAATGCGGCAAGGCGAAGCCCCGGAAATGATCCGGATCGTGCGTGGGCGTTGTTCCGGCTGCAAACCGATCACTCCTTTTTGTCCTTCAGCCCAAACTCGTTAGCATAAGTAATGCGCTCCGCATCCGAAGGGTGCGAACTTCGGAAGATCATAAAAAAGCGGCTTGGGCCCGGCACTCGGTATTTCGATTCGGTTGTCCAACTTGAGACCATCTCAGCAAGCACGTGGTTTTGGCTCGTGAGTTCCAGACCATGGCGGTCGGCGGCAAATTCAACGTGCTGCCTGAAAATATTTATCGGCGGCAACGCCGTCAGATAAATTACATTCAGGACAAGGACCAGCAAGGGCAACGCCGCAGGCTGTGCGATCGACGTGAATCCCAATCGTTCCGGAAATCTCCGGATCGTCACCCGGGAAAGACGGTCTACGAGGAAAAGGAAAACCAAAGATATTACCGTCAGAACGATCCAACCGACTAGGTTATCGTCGTTGAGATAGTGCTTCGATTCATGCGCAAAGGATTGCCGAGCCCAACTTTCGGGATAAGCGTCGAAGAGTCCTTTGTTCAGTAGGATCAGCCGAGTCGGCCCCAGCCCGGAAACATGAGCTATTTCGCAAGACGAAAAAGGCTCACAATCCTCTGAAACGATCGCAGTTGTCGGTATCCCGATCTTTGCGGCAAATTCTGATAGCCTGACCTCCGCCGGGCTTTGCCCGAGCGGCTTATGGCTGATGGTAAACGGCTCGACGACCAGAAATACCAGGAGCAAGCCCGAAAAAACTCCGCTGGCCCAGATCCACCATTTCACAGGGCTCCGATTGATCAGCCAATAGGCGAGCAGGGCCGCCGATACCGAAACGACGATCGCGGGCAATGCTTGCATGAATTGGCTTGAGATCCACTGCAGGATCGGCAAGTCGATTTCGTTCCTGATCTGATTGAGGCTGCTGGTGCGAAGCCGGTCCAAAGGCAGTTGAACCAGCCGGTTGAGCGTGAAGAGGATTATTGCAAGTATAACGAAAGTAAAGTATTTGCCGGACCTAAGCTTGGCCGCGATACGCGTTCTCGTTCCCAGGACCAGCATCGATAACGGCAACAACAGCAGAGCCAGGATCTGGTTGATTCCCCAAACGAGATTGCTGAAGTTATGATACTGAACGGCTTGTTCTGTCGGGGTGGGGATCGCGATCGGATCGGCGGACACCGAAAGGGCTGAAATGACTATTAGTGCGGCGACAATTATTGCCCGGGGCCGCAATGATACTCCACGAACAACAGAAATTAGCCTCATAGAAAACCTCGCCGAAATGTATATCCTGCGGGGCCCGTTTTCTATTCCTTGATCACCGAGTTCGTCCGTGCGAATAAGATGAAAGAAGTAAGTCTATGAGCGCATTCAACACATCCCGCGAGATCGCGGCGTCCGTCGATGAGGTCTTCGCTGCGTTCAACGATGCCGAGCGGATGGCACGTTGGTGGGGGCCGGCGGGGTTCACCAACACGTTTCACGCGTTCGAATTCGAGACGGGCGGGCGTTGGGTCTGTACGATGCACGCGCCGCACGGCGGGAATCCTGAGAACGAGAGCGTCTTTGAGCTGGTCGAGCCGCCTGGATTGGCCGACGTCAGCGGAGCGAAAGTCGTCATCCGACACCTATCGCAACCGCTTTATCGCCTGACGATCGAGCTGACCCACTCCGGGAATGGCACGATCGTTACTTGGTCGCAGGTTTTCGACGACGCGGAGGTCGCAAAGCGGATCGCCAAGATCGTCATCCCGGCGAACGAACAAAACCTCGACCGATTGACGGCCGAGGTCCTTAAATGATCAAACAATTTACGAACGCCGGAACGCAAGCCCTAAACCCTCAACGAACCGCGCCACCCGCGTGCACCATAGTAAGATTCTGCTCCGTTGTGGTAAGTCCAAACATTGTCGTAACGGCGGTCGCAAAACATCGCCCCACCGAGCTTTCTGACATCTGCGTCCGTCGCGATCCAACTTGAAGTCTTGAGATCGAATTCACCAAGTTTCTGAAGTTCGCGATAGTCCGACTCGGCCAATAGCTCCACGCCCATCGCCGCCGCCGCGTCGACGGCATTGCCTTCGGGCTTATGCTCCTTCCGCGATTCCCACGCCGGCCGGTCATAGCAAAGCCTTCTCCGGCCTTTCGGGCTTTCGGCCGAGCAATCGTAAAACACGAACTCGCCCGTCTTCTTATCGAACCCGACAACATCCGGCTCGCCGCCCGTGCGTTCCATCTCAGCAAGCGACCAGAGTTTTTCGGGCTTCTTGACAAGCCGTGCCTCCACATCGTCCCACTTCAGACAATTGTGGCGGGCCATATTCTTCTCAAACCGCAGTTTGAGTCCCCCGAGTAACTCGTTACTTTGTTTCTGCGTCAAGCTATTTTTAGAAACCTTCATTCTACTTTGAGCACAATTACTAATTACTCATTAGTAATTGATAATTAATCATTATTTGCTGATTAACTGCCGATGCGACATTAAGTCTCCCAAATTCCATACACAGGATCGAATATCAAGCCAACTTTCTGCTCTCCGGCCTCAAATACCACGACACCACCGTTAGGGAAAGCAGCAGGACCGGCGGGAAGATCTCGCCAAATCCATCGCCCATGACGATGTGCGAAAAGACGGCCCCTGACATCGCGAAGAAAAAGCCCGCATACGCCCACTCCTTTATTAATGGGAATTTCGGAACCAGCACTGCGATCACGCCGAGGATCTTCCACACACCGAGCAGGGTAAGGAGATAGCCAGGATAACCGAGCCGCGTCACCATTAGCTCCGCATCCGGCTGAAGCTTCAATAGTTGCACGATACCGGTCGAAAACATTCCGAGTGCAAGCCAAACCGTCGCGATCCAATAAATTATCTTCATTGTCCTCGACATAGCGTGCTATCTTAATTCCTTTATTTCGCATGTGTCCATAGCCGCGAGGAGGAAATTTGGTTAACGTCGAGGTCGGCGGTGTCTCACCGCTGTTTATAGTGCGAAACGTACCCGAAACGCTTGCGTTCTATCGCGACAAGCTCGGATTTGAAGTCACGTTTCAGGGCCCCGAGCCGGACGATATCTTCTTCGGGATCGTCCAGCGCGGAAGCGCGATGATCATGTTCAAGGATGTGGATGTCGACCCGGTGCCAAATTACACGCGAGACATCGGCCACGGCATCGCGAGCTGGGACGCTTACATCTACGTCCCCGACCCTGACGCACTGTTCGAAGAGTTTGCATCGCGCGAAGTCGATTTCAAGCTGCCGCTATGCGACAACTCCGATAACCTCCGCGGTTTCGAGGTGAGAGATATAAACGGCTATATAATTTACTTCGGCCGGCCAAACTAAAAATGATCCGGGAGCAACTCTTTGAGTTTCCAACCGCCGTGAAACGCGATCGTGCGGTAGATGCGTGGTTCGACGCTCGGCCGGGTGACTTAGGCTCGATCGCGCGCTATTGGTTTGAAATCATGCGTGGGTGCGGAGAAGATGTCCGCGAGGTGCTGCACGACTTTCATCCGACGGCGTGCGTCGGCGAAATCGCCTTCGGCTACGTTAATGTTTTCACCGAACACGTCAACGTGGGTTTCTTTCAAGGGACCGAGCTCCCGGATCCGAAACAATTGCTTGAAGGCACGGGCAAATTCATGCGACACGTAAAACTCAGACCAGACGTCGTGGTCGATGAAGAGGCGCTGACTGCGCTTATCGGGCACGCCTATCTTGATATCAAACGCCGCGAGGGAAAATGACGGTCAAAGGCATCGCACCGCAGCTTCGAACCACGGATATGGCCTCGTCTATCCGCTTTTATACGGAGAAGCTGGGTTTCACGGTCGAGTTCAATTATCAGGATTTCTATGCCGGTATCCGCGCTGGCGATCACGTCTTTCATCTGAAGCTTGTCGATGAAAAAGATCCGTCGATCCCTTTCGTCGACGAAGGCGGGCACCTGCATCTTTACTTCGACACCAACGGCGTGGACGATCTCGCCGAGCAGTTAAAATCACGCGGCGTACCGATGGTGCAAGACGTTCACGAGACCGCTTGGGAAACACGCGAGTTCGTCATCTACGACGACCAAGGACATACCCTTTATTTTGGCGAGACTCTATAAACCGATCGGAAGACGTTGAACGAACAATGCATTCCAGGACGAGGACGATAACAGCAACTTTACTCGCACTTCCGGTGCTGACCTTTTATGGGCTGTTGTTATATCCGTGGGATTTCACTGATAATCGCGGCTTCGGCTGGATGCTGTTATTGGTTTTGTATCTAATATCCGCCATTTGTCTCGTCTGCAACTTAATTAGCCTGCTACTTTTCCTCAAGGACCGAAGGAAGATAATTTGGATTATTCTCTTTGTTGTCAATTTATTTCCGGTTGTCCAGGGCTTCGTCATTCCGATTCTTATAAGTTATTTCAGAAATTGAGCCTATCAGAATGAGTATGCCGAAGTGCATCATCGTGACCGGCCGACCGGGATCTGGTAAGGCAACGCTTTGCAAAATGCTTCAGCCGTGACGAGATCAAGGAAGGCTATAGCTTCCCCTGGTGAAATCAAGCAGATTCAAAACCCGCCGCGTCCGTCAAACGATCCCCTCCAGCCTAGGTTAAAAAAAAGTTCTTGACATGCTACGTTTATAGCACTATGCTACGTTCATAGCATTAAATCCACCGCGGGAATTCGAATGTTATGACTTCAACAAAAAATACAAAGCTCTCACGTAGAGAGCGGGAAATAATGGACGTCCTTCACAGCCTTGGCGGCCGGGCTTCGGCCGAGGATATTCGCCAGGGGTTGACCGATCCGCCGAGCTATTCGGCGGTTCGGGC
Source organism: Chloracidobacterium sp. (assembly GCA_016716365.1). Taxonomy (GTDB): domain Bacteria; phylum Acidobacteriota; class Blastocatellia; order Pyrinomonadales; family Pyrinomonadaceae; genus OLB17. Next base: position 203,862 of record JADJWM010000018.1, read on the forward strand.
AATGCTTGTCAAGCTCGAGGCAAAGGGACAAATACAACATAACGAAGAGGGCCTGAAATACGTATACACCCCGACCGAATCGCGCACGACGGCACGGCGCAGGGCCCTTGACCAGCTTATCGAAGTGTTCTTCGCCGGCTCGCCCGGCCAGGCGGTCGCGACCCTGCTAAAGCAGGAAAAGTGGACGCCGGAAGAACTGGACGAACTGCACGCCGAGATCGAAGCGGCGCGCGAGAAAAGGAGATAATATGACATCGGTTATTTCGGACCTCGTTCTTATACTTAGCGATTCGGTGGCCCTGACCATCCTCGCAAAGGCGACCGTTATCCTTCTGCTCGGCCTCGTTGCCGGGGCCCTGTCCGTTCGCGCCCAGGCATCGTGGCGGCACCTTGTTTTTGCGACGACCTTCGCCGCCCTGCTGGCACTGCCGATGGTTGTGATGACCATTCCCGATCTGCCGGTCGAGGTAGCTGCCTCGTCACCGGCAGTCGGATCGGCACCGTTTACCGCTGCCCTTGCTTCAGCGCCGGTGACTGATCCGTCCGTGAATAGTGCGGCGGTGCGTACAGTCGCCGATCAAACGACGTGGACGATGCCGTCGGCAGCCACTTTGCTTCTGATCACGTGGATCGCGGGGGCGTTTTTCCTTTCGCTCTCACTGGTCGTCGACCTCATACGAGTTCGTCATTTCAGACGGCACGGGCTTCCGTCCGACCGGCTGCGAGGCCTGGCCGAACGGCTCACCATCGAGGCCCGGATAAAGCCCGTGGACGTTTTGCTCCACGAAAAGGTCCAGGCGCCGGTGACGTTCGGCTTCCTTGATCCGGCGGTGATGCTGCCGGCCGATGCCGAACAGTGGAACGAGGCCGATCTCCGCCGGGCTCTCGTCCATGAATTCGAGCACATCCGCCGCGGCGATTGGATAACCCAGATCGCCGCACGTATCGCGTGCTCCTTATATTGGTTCCATCCTCTTGTTTGGATGGCCTGGCGAAAACTTTGTTTTGAAGCCGAACGAGCCTGTGACGACGCTGTTGTTCGAACCGCCGAAAGCGCCGATTACGCTCAACAATTAGTATCCCTCTCGCGGCAGCTTACGGCCGCCCGTACACAACCTATGCTCGGCATGGCAAAGCGAAGCGACCTCGCCCGCCGCATTACCTCGCTGCTCGACGGAACGAGAAGCCGCGGACGCGCGGGCTTGGCCGCGGCAGCTTTCTCAGTGTTCGTCGGCTTATTTGTTTTGATCCCTATCGGCTCGCTTCGCGTTATCGCACAGGTCCAGCCGCCTCCCGAAGTTAAGCAGGAACGGACCGCACAGCCGGTCGTTGAACCCACGCCGCCTGCCAGGACAGTTCGGCGGGACGATGGTGAAGATGACGATGATACTGATGACCGCCGGGGCGTCAAACGGCAGGATTCGGCGCTTCTCAAAGCAGCGGAGCGAAGATCACCCGAGCAAGTCAAAACGCTTATCGACGAAGGGGCCGATGTAAATGTCGTGATACCCGGCGACGGAACGCCCCTGATCGCGGCTGCAAGAGAAGGCGACTTCGAAATGGTCAAGCTTCTCCTCGACCGGGGTGCAAAACCGAACATCGGCGTCGGCGGCGACGGTAATCCGCTACTGAATGCTGCCCGCGAAGGGCATCGCGATATCGTTGACCTTCTGCTCGACCGGGGCGCCGACATCAACGCCGGGGTCGAGGGTGACGGCAACGCGCTGATAATGGCCGCCGGAAGCGGCCACGCCGATATCGTTCTTCTGCTTCTGGATCGCGGGGCCGATATCCACAAAGTCGTTGCAGGCGACGAGAACGCGATCATAAAAGCGTGTGAACAAGGCCGACTCGAAATGGTCAAGCTTCTCGTTTCGAAGGGAGCGGATGTGAATTCAAGCGTTCGCGTCGATGAAATTCGTGGGAATAAGATCGTTGAGGAATATCGCACTCCTCTAAGCATGGCGCGGCGAGGCGGTCATACCGCTGTCGTCGAGTACCTTCTCTCTGTCGGTGCACGCCAATAGTGCGATCCCAACGGCACAAGAAAAGGTGGCCGACACCCGGCCACCTTTTTCGACGAAACGATCTTAACACCACGCCGCAGCTTGATCAGGTCGAAGCGGTCAAGGTTCAACACCTTGTCTCAGGCCGCGACGAGATCGCGTTCGAACTTCTCGCCGCTGTCGGACTGGGCATAGACCTCTGTTTCGGCCCTGAGTACCGAATTCGACCTGAAGATCAAGGCCACACCCTCTGTTTCGACGAGCCCCTCTAGAATAAAAGCCGAGAACTTTAGTTATCGCGGTTCGACCGTGATCTTCAGCGAATAATCTCCCTCGGTCGCACCTTCGGCACCGGCCACTCCGATCAAGATGCTGTAAGGGGCGTTGACCGATATGTACTCCACGGTCCGCGTGCCGTCGTCTTTGTTGGTAACGCGTCGCCCCCCGCCGACATTCGCATAGAGCGGATAGCTCGCTTCGCATGATATTGCCGAACGTACGTTCGGCGGGACCGCGTGATCGGCCGGCCGGGCACCTTGCCGAAGTGCGTAAAGACTGAGTTTCGCGCCGGCTTTGGGCGTCAGGGTGATCTTCATTTTCGAAGCGGCCGGAAGCCCTACACGATAGAGCACGTGGTTCCCGTTGAACATCTCAAATCGAGTTCCCGGGAAGCAGGCGACCTGGCTGCTTTCGGCCCAGCGCAGCGGTATTTTCTGGCCGGAACTGATGTTTCCCGTGATCTCTCCGGCGGGCGAATTTTCGGGCATGTTCAGGGCGGTCACTTTCGGTTCGGGCTCGGTTTGGGCCAGAACAGAGACCGATAGCAGCAAAGCGAACGTTGACGCCAATGCGATCCGTTTCATCAATTCCTCCTTAATTTGGTCTGAATCTGAAAAGGTAAAGGATGTTTTGGTACACCTATAATACCTTACATGAGCCGACGGGCCGAATCAGGTATTCGGCTGCCGTCAAGAAACGAAAAAGGCAGCCCGCTGTCGGACTGCCTTTTCCGAATTGAGAGATGTCCTGATCGCTACTTTGCCAGATCGAACCGGTCGAGGTTCATCACCTTGTCCCAGGCCGCGACGAAATCGCGTACGAACTTCTCGCCGTTGTCGGACTGGGCATAGACTTCTGCTACCGCACGCAGTTCCGAGTTCGAACCGAAGATCAGGTCGACACGCGACCCGAGCCACCTCAGTTCGCCGGTCTTCCGGTCGTGTCCCTCAAAAACCGTTTCGGCATCGTCCGCAGCTTTCCACTCCGTACTCATATCGAGCAGGTTAACGAAAAAGTCGTTCGAAAGGGTGCCCGGCCGTTTTGTGAAGACCCCGTGCGTCGAGCCGCCCGTGTTCGCCCCAAGGGCCCGCATCCCGCCGACCAGCGCCGTCATTTCCGGGACCGTCAGCGTAAGCTGCTGTGCCTTATCGACCAGCATTTCCTCGGCCGAAACCTTGTACTGCGGCTTCTTGTAATTGCGGAAGCCGTCCGCGATCGGTTCCATATAAACGAACGAATCGACATCTGTCTGTTCCTGAGAAGCGTCGCCGCGTCCGGGCCTGAACGGCACCGATACATCGACCCCGCCGTCTCTCGCGGCCTTTTCGATAGCGGCACAGCCCCCGAGCACGATCAGGTCGGCAAGTGAAATGTCCTTGCCCGAGCTGCCCTTTATTTCTTCAAGTTTGCCGATCACGGCCTCAAGGTCGCTCGGGTTGTTCACTTCCCAATTCTTTTGCGGTTCAAGCCGGACACGGGCTCCGTTCGCACCGCCTCGCTTGTCGCCGCCGCGGAAGGTCGAGGCCGAAGCCCACGCCGCACCTACAAGCTGTGATACCGACAGGCCAGAATCGAGGATCTTCGCTTTCAGTTCGGCGATGTCCGCGTCGCTGAGCGATGCATTGCCAGCCGGGACCGGATCCTGCCAGATGAAGTCTTCCGCCGGGACCTCGGGTCCCAGGTATCGGACCTTCGGGCCCATGTCGCGATGCGTCAGCTTAAACCAGGCCTTAGCGAACGCATCCGCAAACTGGTCCGGATTCTCAAGGAAACGCCGAGAGATCTTTTCGTATTCGGGGTCGAACCGCAGGCTCAAGTCCGTCGTCAACATCGTCGGAAGCCATCGCTTTGTCTTGTCGTATGCGTCCGGTATGATCGCCTCGGCGTTCTTGGCCACCCACTGATGAGCACCTGCGGGGCTCTTCGTAAGTTCCCATTCGTACCCGAACAGATTCTCGAAAAAGTTGTTCGACCACTGGGTCGGCGTCTTGGTCCAGGTGACCTCGAGGCCGCTGGTGATGGTGTGTTCGCCCTTGCCGGTGCCGAACTTGTTAAACCATCCAAAACCCTGTGCAGCCAGGCTCGCGCCTTCCGGCTCGACGCCGACGTTATCTGCCGGTGCCGCACCGTGCGTCTTTCCGAACGTATGCCCGCCGGCGATCAGGGCTACGGTTTCCTCGTCGTTCATCGCCATCCTGCCGAACGTGTCGCGGATGTCGTAAGCTGCCTTAAGGGGGTCGGGGTTCCCGTCCGGGCCTTCCGGGTTGACGTAGATCAAGCCCATCTGGACCGCGCCGAGCGGGTCTTCGAGTCGTCGGCTATGAATATCGCCGTCGGCGCTGTCATCTGAAACAAGCGTGCCTTCCTGCCTGTCCGCACCCTCCGAACCGTGCTTGTAGCGGATGTCGCCGCCAAGCCACTTATCCTCGGCTCCCCAATAAACATCCTGGTCCGGTTCCCAGGTGTCCGGGCGGCCGCCGCCGAAGCCGAGCGTCTTAAAGCCCATCGATTCCAGGGCCACGTTCCCGACCAGTATGAAGAGGTCGGACCAGGAGATCTTGTTCCCGTACTTTTGCTTGATCGGCCAGAGCAGACGCCGCCCCTTGTCCAGGCTGACGTTGTCCGGCCAGCTGTTAAGCGGGGCGAATCGCTGCTGTCCCCGTCCGCCGCCGCCGCGGCCGTCGCCGATGCGGTAGGTGCCGGCCGCGTGCCACGCGAGTCGAATAAATAGGCCGCCGTAATGTCCGAAGTCCGCCGGCCACCAATCCTGCGAATCGGTCATCAATGCCTCGAGGTCCTTTTTCAGCGCGGCATAGTCGAGCTTTTTGAACTCTTCCGAATAATCGAAACCGGGCCCCATCGGATCAGACTTCGACGAATGCTGGCGAAGGATCTCCAATCGAAGCTGGTTCGGCCACCAATCGCGGTTTGCCCTGAAAGTACCGTGGGTGTACCTCAGGGTTCCGCTCGTAAACGGGCACTTGCCGGACCCGTTGCCATTGCTATTTCCGTTTTCTGCCATCTTTTTATTTTCCTTTTTTTATTTAGTTTTGCGGGACCTTGATGATGCCTGACGGTCCCCGATCATAACTGCCGGAAACTCCTGGATCGCGACCTAGCCGCAGTCCGGGCAAAGGCCCCGGAGGGTCAGTTCGATCGATTCAGGTTCGAAACTTGAACGCTCTGCCGCCTCTTTGACAAGGCCGGGCGGGATCCGAAGATCGAGGTCGACGAGCTTGCCGCACTGGGTGCAGACCGCGTGGTCATGCCTTGACAGCCTTCGGTCGTACCGCGACGCTCCGGAACCAAAGCGGACCTCGCCGATCAGCCCTTCTTGCTTCAGATATCGCAGCGAGTTATAGACGGTCGCGAACGAGATGCCGGGCAACAAGCGGCGGGCACTTTCGAAAACCTCGTTCGCCGTAAGGTGGTCTTCCGCATCGCGGATCACCTCAAGTACGGCCTTACGCTGCTTGGTCAATCCTGAAATGCCAATATCTTTCATTGGGTTTTTGATCATTTCTGATTTTTATTAGAATAATTCCAATTCTAATAAGAGTCAAGCGGCCCCGCCGTGAGTCAAGCGGCCAAGGCCCTTCCTTACAAAAAGGCCCTATTCGGTTAAAATCGAAGAGAACTTGAACAACGGTCGCCAAAACCTGATCAAGATCCTGCAGCACGCCTATTCCGGCGAGGTCGCCGCGGCGTACGCCTATCGCGGGCATTGGAAGAGCCTCAAAGATTCGCCCGAACGCGAGCGCATCCAGAAGATCGAGGAAGAGGAATGGGACCACCGCCGCCGCGTTGGCAACTGGCTCGAAAAGCTCGGGTCCGCCCCGCGACCCTTGCGCGAAAAGGTCTTCTGGACCATCGGCCGGACGCTCGGGGTGACCTGCCACGTCTCGGGGTGGTTCATGCCGATGTATTTCGCGGGCCGTCTTGAGAGCAAGAACTCGGTCGAATACGAGGAGGCCGCCGTCTTCGCAAAGGAACTTGAAATGGACGAATGCGTCGAGGACCTGCTTGACATGGCCCGCGTCGAGGTCGAACACGAGGTATTCTTCCACACCGTCGTCGCGGGGCATCGGCTGCTCCCATTGATGAAGCGGATGTTTGGCTGGAGTTAGGTCAGTTCAATTTCACGTAGGCCCGATGAATGACGACGTCAGCTTTATCTCTTGCCTCGTACACGGCTTCATTTTTTGAGGCGCGGGTTACCACCTTCGACTTTGCAACCGTCTCACGTTCCTTCACCGTTCCTTTTTCGGCCTCCGAAAGAAAGTTGCTGATATCGCCGGCGGTCGGTTCACTTTCAGCTTTTGGCTGATCGGCCAACGAGATCGCTTCGGTCACGGCGGCCTTTAGCATCTTCGGCCAGAGTTTTCCAAACAGGTGACTGGACAGGTAGATATCGGCGCTGTTTATCTTTCCGTTAATGGCGAACGCATAGCCGATGACGTCGGTCTTGCCTTTTGTTAGATCAGAGAATTTCTTTGCGAATTCTTCTCTCGCCTTCACGAGCTTCTTGTTTTCAAGCGAAAGCTGCAGGCTGGAGGCCGAGCTGTTTACCGTAACATCGACCGTCACGTTGGCAGAGATGTTCTTCTGTGCGTTCGCCACCTCCTTCCAAACTTCGGTCTGTGAACCTCTTCCCGATGCAGATCCTGATCCTGTCCCCGTTCCATTTCCGGTCCCAGATGATCTCGCCCCATTTAACGTAATGCCTCCATTGGTAGCCACCTTCAGTTCCTTCGATACTACACGCTCTTCCGAGGATGAAAATTCCTTCCTGCTTTCATTGCCGCGGCCTTCCCATCTTTCAGCCTCGACGCAGAAGGCTTCGATCGATATCTTGCCGGACATTCGCGGAATGATGACACTGATCGCAAGCACGCGGTCCTGCTTTCCGCCCTTTACGATGTCCCCGGACTGTATGAAAACATCGTAAGTCGGCGAGATGTTCTCAACCAACAGCTCGTCCACGTCTTCGGTTTCATACACCTTAAAGACCTTCATCTCCATCGCCTCTTGCAGCGTGATCAAATTAATATTGCTGCTCGCATCCTCACCGTGGATAAGAAAGATCGTTAGATTCTTGTGCGTGTACGGTGCCGATATCCGATATGCGGTCTGGCCAAACGCTGACTCAACTCCGATGCAAAGACACACCACCACCCTAAGGCTGATACTCGTCAGGTCCTTCATAAAAATTACCTCGCTTCGTTTCTAAATCTAATTAACTAACGATTGTTCAAATTCGTGCTTCTATTTTTGTGAGATGCACGACTAAGAAAATGGATGCACGGCGGGACCTTGCTTTTAATAATAGATTGATCAAGTGTTCATAAGGAAAAAGGCTTCGCTTCTCGGCACAGTCGATGACTTCACTAGTGCTGATGTCCCACGCGCACGGATTCCCGACAGGCACGCTCCCTACCGGTCGTGTTTCTACCGTTTCTTCCGATTGCTCATGTTGATCGTTTCGATCAGGTCGAGGGTCAGATAGCCTTCACGAGAGAGGCCGGGTTTTGCGAAGGCATCACACCAAACCCCGCCTTGCAGGTAAGCCTGAAACCGGCCCGGGGCTTCATTTCTTCAGCGTTGGGACTTGAACCACTCGACAAACTTGGGGATACCTTCGTCGATCTTCGTTTTCGGGTCGTAGTTCAATAGACGTCTCGCCTTTGAGACGTCGGCGTAGGTTATCGGGACGTCGCCGGGCTGCATTGGCTGGCGTGCGATCACGGCCTTTGTGCCAAGCGCGTCCTCGATCAGTTCGATCAGCCGCGAGAGTTCGGTCGTTTCCGATTCGCCCAGATTGAAGATCTCATGCATCGCGCCGTCATAGTCCATCGACGCTCGAACGCCTTGGATAATGTCGTCGATATAGGTGTAATCCCGCCGCGTCGAACCGTCGCCGAAGACCTGGATCGGGCGTCCTTCGCTTATCAGGCGGGCGAATTTGTGGATAGCAAGATCGGGCCTTTGCCGTGCTCCGTACACGGTGAAAAACCGAAGGCAGACCGTGCGGATATCGAACAAATGCGAATAGGTGTGGCAGAGAAGTTCGCCGGCGGCCTTTGTCGATGCGTATGGCGAGATCGGGTTCTGGATCGGGTCGTCCTCGGCAAAGGGAATTTTCGCATTGATTCCGTAAACGGAACTAGACGAGCCAAAAACGAACTGCCCGATGCCGTGATCGCGTGCCAGCTCCAAGAGGTTAAGCGTGCCGTTAATGTTTGTCTCGGCGTAAAGTCGCGGTTCCTTCAGCGAGGGGCGAACACCGGCCCGTGCGGCGAGATGAACTATCGTCTCGAACGAGCCTTCGTCGAACACCGGCCTCAGGCTGTCGAAGCTGCGAATGTCTGCTTCGACGAATTGAAAATGGCCGACTTCGTTTATCTGTTTGAGGTTCTGCCGTTTTATTTCCGGCGAGTAAAAATCGTTCAGGTCGTCGACGATGGTTATGTTCCAACCACCTTCGCGAAGCAAGTGAATGGCCAAATGCGAGCCGATAAAACCGGCACCGCCTGTGATGATAAGGTTTTTATTCACGAAATAATTTCGGGCGGCCCGCGGATGAGCGTGCAAAACAGGCTAGAAATTATCACAGTATCGATTGACCCGACAATTAAAGCCGCTCGATTTTGGCGGGAATGGCGGGATCAAAGATCGAGATCCGAATTAAAGCGCCCGTCCCGCGGACCCGTTTTGACCGCCGATGTGGACGGCCGCCGCACCGTCAATGAACGCCGCCGGCTCCTGGTGCACGGTTGATCCGAACGCTGTTTCTGCTTGTAAAATCGATTTAACGTTTCTTATACTTATCCGGGCCGTCAAATTACGGCATCGGATTAATATTTTGAAACCAAAGATCCATCGAGGGAAGCTGACCGCATCAGGCTTTAGGTTCGCGATCGTCGCGAGCCGCTGGAACGATTTTCTGACGTCGAAACTTGTCGATGGCGCCGTCGAGGCTCTCGAGGGGCTCGGGGCGGAAGAGGATTCGGTCGAGATCTTTATGGTCCCGGGTTCGTTCGAATTGCCCGGTGCTGCAAAGAAACTCGCTGAAACGGGTTCGTTCGACGCGATCGTCGCTTTAGGAGTGGTCATCCGCGGCGAAACACCGCATTTCGACCTTGTCGCCGGTGAGGCAGCCAAAGGGGTCGCAAATGTTACTATTCAAACCGGCGTCCCGGTGATGTTCGGCGTCGTGACCGCGGACACAGTTGAACAGGCCATCAACCGCTGCGGTGTGAAGGCCGGTAACAAGGGGTATGAGGCGGCCCAGGCCGCCGTTGAAACGGCGAATCTTTATCGATCGATCTCGACCGGTCGGGAGAAAGAAAAGCCGCAGGGAAAAGCAGTTCCGCATGTCGTTTGATAAATCAGGCAAGAACTCGGGCGCCCGCCGAAAAGCTCGTGAGTCCGCGTTGCAGATGATGTTCTCTGCGGACGTCGTCGGCGAAGATGCCCCGGTCCTTGCCCAAGCGTATTGGGACGAACTTGGCGATCCTGAGCTCGACGAAAAGTCCCGCCAATTCGCCGACGGACTCGTCCTCGGGGCCCTCCGGAACAAGAACGTGATCGACGACCGCATTCGGACCCGAGCCGAACATTGGCGGATCGAAAGAATGGCTATAGTGGACCGGAATGTTCTTCGGCTGGCCGTTTACGAATTTTTGTTCGAGGACACACCCCACACGGTCGTCATCAACGAAGCTCTCGAAATAGCCCGCCGGTTTTCAACCTTCGAAGCAACTCAATTTATCAACGGGATCCTCGATGCGATCAAGATCGATCTTGAAAAAGGTGCTCCCGCTACAAAACAGAAGACGCATTCGATATCGAGTTAGGCCACCAGCACTTAGTTAGCCGTGAATAGGATCGACATCTGAGCACGATTACGTCCCGAATAGCTGTCCCGACCTACGCCACGTTCCCGCAGTAGAACCTTCCCCCCTCAAAAGTTGTCTCAATAGAATGACCGCCGTGTAATGCGACACGTCTTAGCTATTGCACCCGGTTACGATAGAATGGAACCAAATCAATTCTGAGAGAATCGAGGTTTCAGTAATAGGGTGAGCGAAACGAATTCCAAATTATCCGAGATCATTGCCGAAAACTTCGGCGCAAATGCGAGCTATGTAGAGGGCCTTTTGGCCAGGTACCGGTCCGACCGAAATTCCGTCGACGAATCCTGGCAAGAATACTTTGACGATCTGCAAGGACCGTCTGAGCCCGACCAGGCTTCTCCTACGGGCCCTTCAACCGCTACTGCAAAGGCTGTTGAACAGTCTCCCGCGGCGAAGGTGCCGGAAAAGGATGAGTCGGCGGCACCGGCAAACGCAAAGCCCCTCGTCGGTCCCTTGAAGAAGATCGTCGAAAACATGGAGCAGAGCCTAACGGTCCCGACCGCAACCTCCATAAGAACCGTGCCGGTGAAGCTCCTCGAAGAGAATCGTAAGATAATTAACTCGAACCTTACGGCTTCCGGCCGCGGAAAAGTTTCGTTCACACATCTGATCGGTTGGGCGATCGTCAGGGCGGCGATCGAATACCCTCGGATGAACCACGGATTCGCGGTCGTCGGCGGAACGCCGAGCCGGATTGAGAACGAGAATATTAATCTCGGGATCGCGATCGATATCGAGAAGAAGGATGGTTCCCGAAGCCTGCTTGTCCCGAACATCAAGGGATGTGAAAAGATGAGCTTTGCGGAGTTCTTCGCCGCCTACAATGAAACCGTTGCGAAGGCTCGTGACGGAAAATTGGAGATCCCCGATTTTCAGGGTACGACCATTTCGTTGACCAATCCTGGAACGATCGGAACGGTCGCTTCGTCGCCGCGGTTGATGGCGGGACAGAGCGCGATCATCGCGACCGGTGCTATTGAGTATCCGGCCGAGTATCAGGCGATGACGCCGGCTTCGCTGTCGTCGCTGGGGATCAGCAAGACGATCACGCTAACCAGCACGTACGATCACCGGGTGATCCAAGGGGCCGAAAGCGGGCTTTTCGTTGCGAAGATCCACGAATTTCTGGTCGGCGACGGTCAGTTCTATGCAAAGATATTCGACGACCTCTCGATCAACGTCGCCCCGCTTCGCTGGTCGGTCGATTTCAATCCGGCGCTTCTTGGCGGCGACCGTTTTAGCGAACTCGCCGAAAAGCAGGCAAATGTCTTGCAGCTTATCAACGCCTATCGGACAAGAGGGCACCTTCTTGCGGACATCGACCCGCTTAACATGACCGTGCAGGACTCTTCGGAACTGGATCTGGAGCAGTTTGGATTGACCATATGGGACCTGGACCGAGAATTCATCACCGGGGGGATGCATGACGAAAAGACCGCGCCGCTGCGACGGATCCTGGAGATCCTCCGGAAGGCATATTGCGGAAAAGTCGGTATCGAATACCGGCATATTCAGAGCAAGACAGAAAAGGATTGGATCCGGGCCCGGGTACGGGAGCATTTTGTTGATACGGTCTCGCTCGATAAAGATGTCAGGGTCGAGCTGCTTCGGAAATTGATCGAGGCCGAGCAATTCGAGCAGTTCCTGCATAAGAAGTACCTTGGACAAAAGCGGTTCTCGCTTGAGGGGTGTGAAACGGTGATCCCGATGCTCGACCGACTCGTCGAAGAGGCCGCCGAACGCGGCGTTGACGAGATCTTTATGGGGATGGCTCACCGGGGCCGTTTGAATGTCCTCTCGAACATTGTCGGAAATTCAGAAACGGGCGACCTGGCCGAACGGATCTTTACTGTTTTCGAAGGGACCTCTCATCCTTCGTTCCCGGCCGATGAAGGCGACGTTAAATATCACCAGGGTGCAGTCGGCGTCAGGCCGACAAAGACAGGTCGGAAGATCCGGATCGAGCTAGCATCCAATCCAAGCCACCTCGAGTTCGTCAATCCGGTAGTCGAAGGATCTGCTCGTGCCCGACAGGACCAACTTCTCCGTGGTGAAGAGGCCGACGCTCGTATGCGCGACGCTGTCCATGACCGTGTCTTGCCTGTCCTGCTGCACGGTGATGCGGCTTTTGCCGGACAGGGGATCGTGATGGAGACCCTGCAGTTGGCCAATCTACGTGGTTATAGGACGGGCGGGACCATCCATCTCGTTATAAACAACCAGATCGGGTTCACGACGTCACCGACCGCTGGAAGGAGTTCCATCTACTCAACTGACGCGGCGCAGATCACACAGATCCCGATCTTTCATATCAACGGAGACGATCCGGAAGCAGCCTACAGGGTGATCAGGATCGCCCTGGCTTACCGTCAGGAATTCAATAAAGATGTGGTGCTCGATCTGGTCGGATTCCGCCGGCTCGGACATAACGAGGGCGACGAACCGAGCTATACTCAGCCGCTGATGTATGCACGAGTCAAGGCCCATCCGGGTGTCCGGCACCTTTACGCCCAAAGGCTGATCCGTGAGGAGGTCATCACCGAGGAAGAGCTCGACACAATGACCAGGGCCGTCATAGGAATGTATGAAGGCATTCTGGAGAGAGCGAAACAAATTGCATCGTCCAACACCAAAAGGACCGTGCTGCCAGTGCCGGTCAAAGAGGAGGACGGCTCGACGATTGTCGAGACCGGGGCACCGAAAGAGATGCTGAAGGAGGTGGCCGAATTGATTACCGTGATCCCGGCAGGCTTCAGCATCAATCCGAAGATGGTTGGGCAATTGGGACGGCGAGCCAAAATGGGTGCCGGCGAGATACCCATGGATTGGGGATTTGCGGAAGCAGCCGCCTTTGGGACATTGGTTAAGGAAGGCTTCCGGGTCCGGCTCAGCGGTCAGGATTCCGGACGCGGTACGTTCTCCCAGCGGCACGCCCTGATGTATGACACGAATACCGGCGAATTATGGTCACCGCTCGGCGAGATCCGGAATGCAGATGACCCGTTGGCCCGGTTCCAGGTTTACGACAGCTCGCTGTCGGAAAATGCGGTGCTCGGCTTCGAGTACGGCTATTCTGTGAAGGCAAAGGATTCGCTGGTCATGTGGGAGGCCCAATTTGGCGATTTCGCTAACGGTGCCCAGGTCATCATCGACCAGTACATTTCGGCTTCCGAGGACAAATGGCAGCAGAGATGTCGGCTCGTGATGTTACTCCCGCACGGCTATGAGGGCCAGGGCCCGGAGCATTCGTCTGCAAGGCTAGAACGGTTTCTTCAGCTATGCGCCGAAAATAACCTGCAAGTGTGCAACCCGACGACACCTGCACAATACTTCCATCTGCTTCGCCGGCAGTCAAAACAGGAAAGCACGAGACCGCTGGTGATAATGACCCCGAAAAGTCTTTTGAGGCTGCCGGCGGCAAGTTCCACGATCAATGAGCTCATGTCGGGAGGTTTCCGACCCTTGATCGATGACAGCTTGGTCGAGGACCTTCCAAAGGTCAAACGGATAGTACTTTGCTCGGGTAAGGTATATTACGATCTTGAAGCCGGACGACAGGATTCCAATGATGGCCGCGTCGCTATTGTGCGGCTCGAGCAATTTTATCCTTTTCCAGGCAACGCCCTTCGGGAGGTGATCGCACGTTATCCGAATGCGACTCAGCTGTTCTGGACACAGGAGGAGCCACAGAATATGGGCGGCTGGAGTTTTGTCGAGCCCCGTCTTCGCGAAATTGCCTCGCAGGAACTTAAGTTGCGGTATGTCGGACGGGTTCCATCGGCATCTCCAGCGACGGGTTCGTACGCGATCCACGAATTAGAGCATAAGGAGATCGTGGACCGTTCTCTACTAGAGGACTCTGAGGAGATCTCCGCAGCAAGCGAACCGGAGGTGTCTGAGCAGATCGCTCCGGCGTCGGCGTAGACCGATCGATGGGTCATGGCCCATGCTTTAGGTCAACAGGCCGATGGCGGCGATACATCGAAGCGAATACTGCATCGAATCCCTTTGATGAAGTTGAATTTTGTTTTGACTGCTTGCGTCTGCATGATCGCCCACATTGCGGTGCTGGCGGGGTGCGCTTCGCCGCTGGCTCCCGCAATCGAACCCTCCCATTTTGCTGAAGTCTCCTCTACACCTGAGCCTTCCGCCGATCGAGAACGGATCTCGGTCGCCGCGGTAGGCGACATAATGCTCGGCTCGCCATTTCCGAACGACACCCGGATGCCGCCAAACGACGGTGCCGACCTTCTAAATAAAGTGGCTCCGATCCTTTCGGCCGCCGACATTGCATTTGGGAACCTCGAAGGCCCGTTGACCGACGGCGGGGTTTCTGACAAATGCAGGCCGCCCAAACCCGGCCAGCCTATACGGTGTTTCGCATTCCGAATGCCGACCAGGTACGGCCGCCATCTAAATGATGCGGGTTTTGACGTGTTGAGCCTTGCAAATAATCACGCACTCGATTTCGGCTTGCAAGGGACAGCCAACACCCGCCAGACGCTTGATTCACTGGGCATCAGGCACGCAGGCAGCGATAAATCGCGCTTTTCGACGACCGAGCTTGAGGTCAAAGGCGTGAAGGTCGCTTTCATCGGGTTTGCCCATAATGCGGTCGTACCGAACGTGAACGACCTGGTTTCGGCTGCACGGCTTGTAAGGGAAGCAGATCGTACGGCGGACATCGTCGTCGTCTCGTTCCATGGCGGCGCCGAGGGGACCGACAATCAGAATGTGCCAAATCGGACCGAAATGTACTTTGGTGAAAAGCGAGGAAATCTGCCTGCGTTTTCACGAGCGGTGATCGACGCCGGTGCCGATCTCGTAGTTGGTCACGGGCCGCACGTGCTGCGCGGCCTTGAGCTGTACAAAGATCGCCTGATTGCTTACAGCCTCGGCAACTTCGCAACTTACGGATGGTTTCGCCTCGAAGCCGAGACGGCATTGACAGCCATCCTGGAAGTAGAACTTGCTCGCGATGGCCGTTTTATAAGGGGCAAGATCTATTCCGCCCGGCAGGAAGGACGCGGGATACCGGTTTTAGACCCGACAGGCGAGGCGATCAGCAAAATGCGTTCGCTTTCTGAGACCGATTTCGGGACAAATGCACCGGCGATCGGTGACGACGGCACGATCACGCCAAGGAAATAAACGGTCCTGATAGGGGCCTATTTTTCTTCTTTCTTCTTTTCCTTTTCGAAACGGGCGACGATCCTGGATGCGTGGTTCCGTGCAATAAGTGGAAGCGCTTCGTCGACGGCAAGTTCGCGCAAGAACGGTTTTAGCTGGTGCGGGTCGGAGATCTCTCCTCGCTTTATCAGCGAGTCGAGCCTGTCAAGAAGCCTCGGGGATTCGAGAGGTTGATTCTCGCGCGACACCGTGATATCGAAAATCCAGACAAACTGCTGTCCAAGTTTTCTATATTCGTCCATCAGGACCTTCGCATTCTTGTTTTCGGTCCAATTGAATTCGACCTCGCGCGACCGGCCGTCATGTGAGAACGTGAACCTAATATTGCCGAGGTGCGAAAAATCCTTTGAATACTGATACGACTCGGTCGAATCCAGGAACTTGAGGGCATCGATCGCTCCGTTGATCCTGGCAAGCGTCTTGGGTGAGATGCTGACCGGGTCAATGATCGCTTCGTCGGAGCCGCGCTGTTCGAACTCGATAGTTCCTATGCCGTTTTCGTCATGTTCGATCTTGATTCGCGGGACCACAAACTCAGGCTGCGAAAACTCATATTTGTACTTAGCCGACCCTTCCGTCACTGAGGCGGTTTCTTTGGCTCCGGACACTCCCGACACTGGGGGTACCGACTGAGGCCTCTCGTTCCTTTTTACAGGTGTCGGTGAGGGAACCGCCGACGGTTGAGGGTCGGAGCCACGACTTGCTGTCCGACCGTTTGCGGTGCCATCGAAAGGTCTTTTGACTTGGATCTGCGCGTTCGTGATCATGGTCAGGCCCGAGAGCAGGACCGATAATCCGAAGCCCGCGGTTGCCCGTCGCATAAATGTCGTTGGAAAGGGTCTGGTCATAACGACTATAAAACAGGATGATACAGTCAGGTATGATGTGCAACAGACCGGGAAGGTTTGCAGGAGGGCAGGCCCGCGTCGATCAATCGAACTTAACCGAAACTATCTTGGAAATACCCGCCTCTTCCATGGTGACGCCATAAAGAGCCCGGGCCGCTTCCATCGTGCGCTTATTGTGAGTGATCACGATAAATTGTGTCTTTTCAGCCATTTCCGCGATCTTAGAAACAAAGCGGCCAACGTTCGCATCATCGAGCGGTGCATCGACCTCATCGAGAAGACAGAAGGGGGACGGGCGGTATTTGAAGATCGCAAGCACGAGAGCGATCGCGGTCATTGCCTTTTCGCCGCCTGATAACAGCAAAATATTCTGAAGCCGCTTTCCAGGTGGCTGAGCGACGATCTCGATCCCGGCCTCGAGGATATCGTCGGCCTCGAGCAGCGACATCTCACCCTTCCCACCGCCGAAGAGCTCACTGAAGAACTCGGAAAAGTTGGCGTTAATGGCTTCGAAGGCCTCCTTAAAACGGGCTCGCGACCTGACCTTGATCTCACGAAGGGCCTCCTCGGCTGAAACGATGCTGTCAATGATGTCCTGACGCTGCGATGTGAGGAAATCGAGACGTTCCTCCGCTTCGGCAAGTTCTTCGACCGCGAGCATATTGATCGCACCGAAACCCTCGAGCCGACGACGCTGATCCTCGACCGACGTCCGCGACGTTTCCAGATCGAAGTCTGCCGGGACCTCGACCTCATCGACAAGCTCGGCGAGCGGGCGATTGAGTTCCTGCTGGCATCTTTCGTTAATATTTCGAAGCTCGGTTACCGCTTCTGTTTTATTGACCTCAATGTGGCTCCGAGCATTGATCGCCTCGGCCGCCCGGCGATTCAGCTCGGCTAGTTCGTCACTCGCGGCATCGGCAGCAGTTCGTGCGGCGGCGACCCCGGCCAGTGCCGTCCCGAGCGACTCTTCCTCGTCCACGACTTCGTCGGGGGCCGATGCGATCCTTCCGGCGATCTCATCGATCGACGAGCGAAGCCGCAAGATGTTTTCATCGGTTTCGTCGATCTCGTTTTCGTTCATCGAAAGCCGGTTCCCAAGATCGGCCCTCTCGTCGGAAAGCCGGCGGAGAGCGAAGGCGACCGAACGCCTCCTTTCTTCCGACGTGGCCGCATTTGTGCGGCGTTCATTGACGATCACGGCATCCGCGTCCGCCCTGCTCCGTGCGGCCTCGAGTTCCCTGGATACTTCATCCAACTCCGATTCGACGGCCAATCGGCGCACAACCGCCTCCTCTTCACCTGAGGCGGCCAGGGCGAGACGATCCTCGATCTGCTCTAGTTCCGCTCTGACCTGCTCGTACTCAGAAATGACGATCCCGCGATGACGCTCGGCCCGTTCAATTTCCTGAAGATTTGCTTTCTGCTGGATCTCAAGCGCGACGAGGCCACGTTCTACCTTAATTATGAGCGACTGAAGGTCGACCGTCTTTTCTTCTTGCTCGACGAGGGCGAGCCGGCTCTTCTCTAATTCTTCTTCAGCTGCAATGACATCAGATCCCAATTCGTCCACCGAATCCGCCAAACCGGCCAACTCCCGCTTGAACGCGAGTAGGGACGAATTCTTACCTTCATTCTTGACTGTGCCCGCGACAAAGAGCCCGCCTGCGATCGCGACGTCACCCGATGAGCTGACAACGATGCCGTCCTCGCCTGAAAGGGTTCCCGTGATCGTGTCGACGAATTTGGCGTTCAGCTCCCTGGGGAAGATCTCGGTGAGCTTTTTGATAAGTCCCTCTGATGCACCAAGAAGCGCGGCGATCGTGCCAGGGACCGTCCGGGCCTTCGGCCCCGATAGCGTCTTCACATCGAGGGCGAGAATTGAGACCCTGCCGATCCCCTGTTCCTTCGCCCATGCTGCGGCCTTCTCAGATTCTGCCTGCGAATTTACGATCACGGCCTGGAGAAATGGGCCAAAAAGGGCCTCTATAGCCTGTTCTGCCGTCTCGTCCACTTTGAGGTGGTCTGCCAGGACGCCCGCCGGCGATACCCCGATCATCTTTTGTTCGGCGAAAAGCCTTTGGACCTGCGGGTAATACACGGCTTTGGTTTCTTCAAGCTCCTGAAGCGTCTCGAGGCGATTTTTCTTGGCCGAAAGTTCCTCTCGCAATCGCCGAAGTGCTTCCTCCGCCGCCTTGAGTTTCTCCCGTGCGGAAGCAGCAGCCAAAATGACCTCTGCCTTTTCTTCACTGAACCGCTTGAGCTTATCGTTTTCGGTTCTGAGTTCTGATTCAAACCGTTGGGCTTCCTGGCGATGTTCAATGGTTGATCGTTCGGCCCGGTGCCTTTCAGCCTCGAGGCTCTTCAACCGTTCATTTAGTCGATCGGAATTCAGGTTCAACTGCCGCCTTAGTTCATCGAATCGCTCGATCGCGACGGTCTGCTGAATCAATGAAGCCCTCACGGCCTCCAACCGTTCTTCCACGTCTTTCGCAGCCGTCAGCTTTTCAGACCACTGAGATTCAGCCTCGGCAAGTAGCGAGCGAGATGCGTCCGATTCCGCACATTCTCTTTCTTCTTCCTGACGGAGCCTCAGGATCTCTGAATCGGCCAGTTTGATCCGTTCACCGATGGCCATCCTTTCAGCCCGCAAACTTTCGAGCCGGCTGCCAAGCGCTTGGAGTTGCTCGGATTGATAATGGAGTTCACGTTCGGCTCGATCTCGGGCGAGCGCATTCTCCGCATGCAGGCGTCGAAGAGTGGTCAGCTCTTCTTCGGCCGCTCTTGCCGCGGCAGTGGCATCGCGAAATAATGCCTCCTGCTCAGCCACCTTTGAGGCCACGCCGTGTTCGGTCGCGGTGGCCCGTGCGAGTTCGTTCGTCAAACTATCGATGGCGTCGGAATAATAACGCCCTTCTGCCGCAAAAAGCTCACGAAGGCGGACACGGTAGTCCTCCTGAAGAGCTATGAACCGTCTTGTCTTAGCTGCCTGTCGGCGAAGGGAATTTGCCTGTTTATCGATCTCGGACACGATGTCAGAAATACGGGAAAGGTTCGATTTGGCAGACTCGAGACGGGCTTCGGCGGCTCTCTGACGGCTGCGAAACTTTGATATACCCGCGGCTTCTTCGATCAGAGTGCGGCGGTCCGACGGTTTTGCCGACAGAATCTGGCCGATCCGGCCTTGTTCAACGATCGCGTAATGGGCCCCGACAAACCGGTTCCGGCAAAAAGGTCCTGGATATCTCGAAGGCGACACGAGCGGCCGTTCAGCAAATATTCACTTTCGCCAGAGAGGTAAAGACGGCGCGTCACCGAAACGGCTTCGCCGGGTGCGAAATCCAGGGCGATCGAACGCGGACGCCAATGACGTTTGACCTTGACACGCGTCTCGACGGTTTGAGCAGACCCAACCTGAGCGGCCCGGACCAATTCTACGTCCGCCTCACTGTCGGCAAGATCATGAAAGCCGTTTGAGATATGGTTATCAGGCCCTATCACCATGGCAACGGCAGGCTCAATCGATCCGGCCTCGAGGCCCGACACGTCGACAGCACGCTCGTCGATCTCGGAGAGGGCCTCATCGATCTCGACCAATTCCTCGTCATCCTCGAGTATCAGATCCTCGTCGCGGACCAGGTGAAGGATGACCTCGGCCATACCGCCAGGTTTCCGGTTCCGCGAACCCTGAAAGATCACGTCCTTCATTTCGCCGCCGCGGAGACTCTTTGCCCGCTGTTCGCCAAGAACCCAGGAGATGCAGTCAGATACGTTCGACTTGCCGCAGCCATTGGGCCCTACCACGGCAGTAATACCGTTTCCGGTAAAAACTATCTCGGTATGGTCGGCGAAGGATTTGAAGCCTGTTATTTCGAGGCGTTGGAGCTTAAACATTCTATAGTGCCGAGAGTTTGGTCAGGACACTATATTTTGGGGTAAGGCGGGATTTTAGTCAACCAATAAGATGATCAGCGGCGACTGGGTGGAGAGTCCGGACGTTTAGATCTTAGGGCGTAAATCATGAGCGGCGTGTTAGTTAATTGCGAAGCGACGCTGCCAACGCATGGCCTTTGACCAAAGATCACATCAGCTCCGAGCTTACATCTCGAAGGCCTTGCTTTTCGGCCCGTTCGTTGTCGAGTTCAGTAAGGACGTCAAGGAGGAAATTGGTGTTGCTTGTAATGGTTATGATCACGGGAAATTCATTCTCGGATGTCGAGAATTCGAACGTGCCGCTGCTTATCTCTATGATCTCGCGGAACGCTGCCACGCCGTTGTGGCCATTCGATTCGGCATCGACGATCTTTCCTTCGTTAAAAGAGACGTTGGCGAGATGCATATCCGATTTGATAACCAGGAGCCCGGTCATCTTCCCGCTTTCTATCACTTGGACCGCATCGAAAATGCTGACATACGCGAGGTTGCCGGCGAAAGTGACGTCGGTACGGATCTTCTGCGGCGTCTTGTCGCGATTGACGGCGAAATCCGGCCTGCGGGCCCTTCGTATCGCCTCCAGCCCGGGTGCGACGGAGATCCGCGGGTCGAGGAGTTTTGCCTCCTGAAGGCGGTCGTATGCCAGGTCGAAATCCTCGCGAGCAATATAAAGGCTGACAAGTGCGAGACACTGCCGGGCCGCTTCAGTAAGGTTTTTCTGCTTGATGCAGATATCCCGCATTTTTTCGCGCAATGAGATCGACCTCGGGCTTCGCTCGATCGCGTCGCGAAGCAGGCCGTGCGCTTTTTCCGGCGAGCTGTATTTAATAAAAAGGTCGGCGTCAAGAAGGACCGATTCGATGGAAACTTCCGAAACGGGCACGCCCGGCCTTGCTGAGACTTGATCCATAGCGGCCATGAACAAGAATGTTCAACAATTTAAAACTACCATATTCAGGCCAAATCCCGCTAGAGTTTTTTCCGGTGATGGCCCGGAGCCTCTTTGCCGGGACGCCCCGGCATCCGTGAAGGAAACGGGCGGCCGAAGCCGCCCAGTTTGTGGGAGTAAAAGGGTCATTCCTCTGAACGTGCCTCGATCTCGGTGATCCGCTGAGGGCTTAAGTTCAGGATGTTGTCTCCTGAAGTGATCGCCACGGGGCTACTCCAGAGAGCAAAACCACCGCCAGTCCGCGTGATCCCGAACAAATAATAATTGTCCGGGTCGACGTCGGGCATCGTAAGTTTCCCGGAATTGTCGGTAATGCCCGAATATTTTATATGTTTGTTGATCGCGGCGAGGGCTTCCCGCTGGAAACTTGCGTATCGATCTGGCTGGAGTATCGAAAGGCCGAAGCTGTTCGCAAGCGTCTGGCCGGCGATCGGGTCAAGGCCTGCATCGCTCAGAATGATCTCAAGATCGTTGTCCAGCAGATAGAATTTCTCGTTCTTGACCGTTTGGGGCGTACCGTTAGCAGATATCACGCGGGCCTCGATCTCGACGCGGCCCTTGTTCGATACCGCTGCCTGAGAGCCTGGAACGCCCACCACACGTGGGTCGGACGGCGGTGCGGTGCCGACTCGGCTTGGATCTGCCGACGTATCTCTGTCCCTAACAATGTCGGAGGAAGAACGACGATCGTCCGCAGACGTTGTTCGCCGTGCCGAAACATTCACATTCAAATTCGTATCGGCGGTTTCGTCGTTATTCCGGAGCGCGTAGAACAGAAGAAAGATAACTGCGATGACCGCCAACGCAAGAGGAACCGCCGCCCAAACCGGGAATCCGTCGCTATCTCCGCTGCTTCTTGTGACATGTATCGGCCTGCCGGTCGGTATTGTGCCGTTAATAGGTCGTCCGCAATTCGGACAAGCGATCGCGGCCTGCGAGATCTCGTGTCCGCATTCAGGACAATGTATAAGTGCCATTATTAAAATCCTCCCAATTTTTCACTCTTTAAGTACATCTGAGGGTAGAGGATGCATTTGATGTGCCAGTTCAGATAAGGCGCTAAGAATGTCCGGCAATTCGTCGGATCACGTAGTCTTTCCAATCCCGATCGCACGCTGCAAATAAACTTGACAATGATAGACTCAATCTTTATACTCCATCTAGGCTCAAGTAGAACGCAATGATCTTTATAGAGCGCAGCAATAAATTCGGTTACGTGGAGAAACTTTAATGAGCAAAATCATAGGAATCGATCTCGGGACCACAAATTCGGTGGTTGCCGTCATGGAAGGCGGCGAGCCCGTGGTGATCACGAACAGCGAGGGCGGCCGTACGACGCCATCGGTGGTCGCTTTTACAAAGGACGGAAATCGGCTGGTTGGGCAGGTGGCGAAACGGCAGGCCGTGACGAATCCTGAAAACACGCTTTATTCGATCAAGCGATTCATGGGCCGTAAGTTCGACGAAGTGTCGGGCGAGATCAAACAGGTCCCTTATAAGGTTGAAAAAGCATCGAATGGAGACGTTCGCATTGCTGCCGAAGGCAAGCATTACAGTCCACCGGAAGTTGCCGCGATGGTGCTGCAGAAACTCAAGCAGTCGGCGGAGGATTATCTCGGGTCGAAGGTCGAAAAGGCCGTCATCACCGTTCCGGCATATTTCAACGACGCCCAGCGGCAGGCCACCAAGGACGCCGGCAAGATCGCCGGCCTCGAGGTGCTCCGCATCGTCAACGAGCCGACAGCGGCCGCCCTTGCATACGGGCTGGATAAGAAAAAGGACGAGACGATCGCGGTTTTCGACTTCGGCGGCGGCACGTTTGATATTTCGGTGCTCGAAGTCGGCGAAGGCGTTGTCGAGGTCAAATCTACGAACGGCGATACCCATCTCGGCGGCGACGACGTCGATGAAGTGTTGATCAAGTGGATCATCGACGAGTTCAAGAAGGACCAGGGCATCGACCTTGCGAATGACAAGATGGCGCTGCAGCGGCTGAAAGAATCGGCCGAAAAAGCGAAGGTCGAGCTTTCGTCCGCGATGGAAACGGAGATAAACCTTCCGTTCATTACGGCGGATGCTTCGGGGCCGAAGCATCTGGTGATGAAACTCACCCGCTCGAAGTTCGAAGCGTTGGTCGAGCCGATCCTCAAGCGGCTGATGCCGCCGGTCGAACAGGCCATCAAGGATGCCGGGCTCGAGCCGAAGGACATCGAAGAGATCGTTCTTGTCGGCGGTTCGACGCGGATCCCGAAGGTCCAGGAGATGGTCAAAGGATTCTTCGGCAAAGAGCCGAATAAATCGGTCAATCCAGACGAGGTGGTCGCACTTGGTGCGGCGGTCCAGGCCGGCGTCCTCGGCGGCGAGAAGACGGATATCCTGCTTCTCGATGTTACCCCGCTGACGCTGGGCATCGAGACACTCGGCGGCGTGATGACGCAGATGATCCCGCGAAATACAACGATCCCGACCCGCAAGTCGGAGATCTTTTCGACCGCGTCGGACAACCAGACGAGCGTAGAGGTCCACGTTCTGCAGGGCGAACGCCCGATGGCCGGCGACAATAAAACGCTTGGAAAATTCCATCTTGTCGGGATCCCGCCGGCACCCCGCGGCGTGCCTCAGGTCGAGGTGACGTTCGACATCGACGCCAACGGCATTGTGAACGTATCCGCGAAGGATGTCGGCACGGGCCGCGAGCAGAAGATCACGATCACGGCCTCGTCCGGATTGTCCAAGGATGAGATCGACAAGATGATGAAGGACGCGGAATCGCATTCGGCCGACGACGAGAAGAAGAAAGCCGAGATCGAGGCCCGCAACCGGTTGGACGGCCTGGTTTACAGCGTCGAGAAATCCTTCTCCGAGAACAAAGAGAAACTGGATGCATCGGCAGCCGGCGAGATCGAGGCGGCGATCGCGGATTCCAAGACCGCCCTGGCCGGAAGCGATGCGGACGCGATGAACAACGCGTTCGAACGGCTCCAGTCGGCCTCGCACAAGCTTGCCGAAGCGATATATACGCAGACGGCAAGTTCGCAGGCCGAAGGCGATCAATCGTCTGAGCAGGCATCGTCGGCCAGCGCCGGTGCCGAGGGCGACGGCGGTTCGGCATCCTCGTCGGACGACAACGTCATCGACGCGGAGTACGTGGATGTAGAAGACGAAAAGAAGTAGAGACCGAGACAAGTGACGAGGGACAAGGGACGAGTGGTCGTTGATTTGCCTCTCGTCACGTGTCCCTCTAAACTTGTTCGGATCCATAATGGCCAAAAAGGACTATTACCAAATTCTAGGCGTCAAAAAGGACGCAAAGGCTGACGAAATAAAGAAGTCGTATCGCCGGCTTGCGCGTAAATATCACCCCGACGTAAACCCGAACGATAAGGCGTCTGAAGACCGATTTAAGGAGGTCCAGGAGGCCTACGACGTCCTTTCGGATGAGAAAAAACGAAAGGTCTTCGACAAGTTCGGCTATTTCAACGAAAATCTCGATCCCGATGCTCCGTTCGGTGCGGGTGCGGCGGCCGGTGGAGCGCCGGGGTTCGATTTTTCGGGCTTCGATTTCAGCGGCGGAGGGAGCCGGACCGGTTCCGGGGGCTCCAGTTTCAAAGACATCTTCTCCGACCTTTTCGGAGGCGGCGGAGTTCGGCCCGAGCCGGAGCCGCCGAGGGCGATGCCTCGCCGCGGGCGTGACATCGAAATGCCGCTGGCCCTGAGTTTCGAGGAGTCTTTTTCGGGGCTTACCACAAATATCACGGTGAATCGTTCGGAGCAGTGTTCCCGATGCCAGGGAGCCGGCGATACCGGCGGGCCGGTCGTGACCTGTTCGACGTGCAGCGGAACCGGCCAGGTGATGCGCTCCGGGGGGCGGCTGCAGTTCTCGCAGGCTTGTCCGGATTGCGAGGGCACGGGACGGCGGCGCACGCCTTGCTCGCTCTGCAATGGGAAAGGCGTTACACCGAAGACCGAACAGGTGAAGATCAAGATCCCGGCCGGCGTGGATACGGGGTCGCGGGTCCGCATTCCGAAGAAGGGCCACGGCGGGCGATTGGGTGCCGCGCCGGGCGATCTTTTTATCCTTACGAATGTCGGTAAGCATAAGTATTTCACCCGAAAAGGCGACAACATCTACGTGACGATCCCGATAACCGTGCCCGAAGCTGCGCTCGGGGCCCGGATCGAGGTGCCAACCGTAGAGGGAAGGGCCCAGCTGAAGATCCCGGCCAACACGGAGTCGGGGCAGAAGTTCAGGCTGCGCGAGCGCGGTTTCCCGAGCCTGCGTAACCCGAGCCTTCGCGGCGACCAATTTATCGAGGTGAAGATCAGCCTGCCGCGGGTGATATCGGAGGAAACGAAGGAGCCTGCTTCGGCAATTCGATAAGATGAACGCCGAAAATCCGCGGAAGGTGATGGGGTTGGAGTGAGTTGCGGAGTTTTTGAGTTGCGGAGTTTTTGAGTTGCAGAGTTACAGAGTTACAGAGTTTCGGAGTCGCGGAGTTACGGAGTTGGGGCGTATCTGAGTTACAGAGTTGGGGAGTTTCAGAGTTATGGCTGGGTTTGAACGCTTCGAAGATATTAAGGCCTGGCAGAAGGCCTACGACGTAACCATGCAGATCTATCGATGTACTTCGAACGGCCACTTTTCGAGAGATTTCGGTCTCCGCGATCAGATCAGGCGGGCATCGGTTTCCATAATGGCTAATATCGCAGAGGGGCATGGGCGAAGGACAAATTCTGAATTTGCGAACTTTCTTAATCTTGCTCGCGGTTCGGCAACTGAAGTTCAATCTCATCTGCATGTAGCGGCCGGTCTGAGATATGTTTCAAATGACGAGTTCAAGGTCTTGTATGACTCTTTGACGGAAATTTCAAAAATGACTCTGGCGTTGGCAAAATATCTGAGAGAAGAAAGAACTCCTTAGCCTCTGCAACTCTGCTAACTTTGCCAACTCTGGGAACTTTCTTATGAAGAAGAGAGTAAAGACCTATACGATCAGTGCGGTTGCGGAGATGTACGACATCCATCCGCAGACGCTCAGGTTGTACGAGCGTGAAGGCCTTTTGAAGCCGTCGCGTTCGGATGGGAACACCCGTCTTTACGTCGATTCCGATCTTGAGCGTCTCGAGGTGGTGCTGTCGCTCACACGCGACCTCGGGGTGAACCTGGCCGGGGTCGAGATCATCCTGAACATGCGCGAGAAGATGGACGCGATGCAGAAGGAGTTCGAACGGTTTTTCGAGTATCTGAAGACCCACGCGGGCGAGTTTTCGCAGAACGTGCAGAACTACAATCAGACGGACGCACTTATCCCGATCTCGCGCGTCCGGCGGGTCGATTACCAGTCTTCCGAAGAGATCTTCGAAGATGAATAAGCTTTGGCCGGAGACTTGTTGACGCAATTTAGGTGTCAAAGCTATTGGCCTATGTCGTAGGCATCCCCAGCTTGGGGCGCTTTCCTTCCTTTTCTTGTTGTTCTTCTTTCGCGGATCATTTCTATCTTTTAAGCCGGAAGATCTATCCACAAAACAAGAAACATTCACGAAAGGAAGAAAAGGGATCCTGCTTCGGATCAGGCTGTTAAGGTCCACTGATATCATCGTTTTGAGGCTGCAAGCTGAACAGGCTGGAAAGCCTGTTCTACTGCAGGAAAGCCCGTTCTACTAGTGGAAGGCCACAAGTCCTTTCGGTTGGCGACGAAACATCGTGACCGCCAGGCTGACGGCATCGACCTGGTCATCGAACTTGCCGCCGGGGAAACGGCATACCTCCTCAATGAACTCCCGATTCCACGGACCGCGTACCAGAACAACTTTGCCTTCCTCGGCCAGCGGCGCCCATTTCAGGGCGCGGGTAATTTTGTCGGCAGTTACTCTGACTCCTCTTAAATTCGATCCACGAATTTTCTTTTCCCGTCGAATGTCCTGGATTATCGCCTCGCCGTGCAAGGCTTTTTCGATGCCGTGTTCCGTGTCGGGTTCGGCAGCAAGCCGGGAGACGATGTACCGCCTTTGATCGGGATATTCAATGCGTTTTCGGAAACCGTCGGCTATATAGAGATCCCCGGCGTCGTCGTAGGCAACGCGGAAACTGGAGGTGTAGCAGGACGATGTTTTTGTCGATACGGCGAGGTCGTAGCCTCGTTTCCATATCAGGCCCTCGGGGGCTCGATCGACAATGCGGGTAAACCAGGCACGCTTGAATATGCCGCCTTCGGCCGGCGTCGGGTGCTGTTGGTAGAGGGCGGAGAAGTTGTAGCTGCCGAGCTGGCTGCGGATGTCGGCGAGTTTGCCCTCGTCGAAGCGGTCGGGGCAGAGGGCGGCACCGACGGGGCGGCCGAGGGGATCAGATGGGGAGACAGGGAAAAGGGGAGAAAGGGAGACGGGGAACAGGGCGGATTGCTCCTCCACTCCCTTTCTCCTTGTCTCCGTGTCTTCCGCAAGGGCCGGGAGGTCGATCACTTCCCACTGGTCGCCGCCGTCGTGCATTTCCTGGAGCAGGCGCCCGGCGAGGTCGTCCACATGCCAGCGGGTCTGGATGAGGATGACGGCGGCTCCGGGCTCAAGACGCGTGTAGAGGTCATTGCGGTACCAGTCCCAGAGCCTTTCTCTATAAGTTTGGCTTTCGGCCTCGGCACGGCTTTTTACGGGGTCATCGATGACGATCACCTGCCCGCCGAACCCCGTGATGCCCGCCCCGACGCCGACGGCCTTAACGCCTCCGCCCAGCGCCGTCTCCCACTGAGACGCGGTGTTGATGGTGCGGGTTTTGGGGAACATTCTGTCAGAACCACCTGCGTTAGCGGGTGGGTTCTTAACGCCGGCAGACAAAGCCCCACCCGCTACCGCAGGTGGTACTGACTTGAGGCCGACGCTGTCGCATTGCGGGTAGTGGGCCCGCTCGCGGATGACGCCGTCGATCTCGGCCGCCTGGATGTCGGGCGGTGCCGTCACCACCCCGTAAGCCGGGGCGGTGATATCTCCGGCAGAATGATCCCCACCCGCTACCGCAGTTGGTACTGGCTTGAGGCCCTTGCCGTCGCGAGAGAACCACCCCGTCTGCCCGCGAACGACGCGGGCATCCACCCCTCCTTCGTAAGGAGGGGAGTTGTCGGCGGACCGGCCTTGATCTTCATTCCGCAGTTGCCGGTCCTCTTCTTCGCTCAGCAGCTTGCGGATCGAGCGGGAGAAGCGGTCGGCGAGTTTCTGGTTATAGCTGCCGACGATGACCTTCAGTTTCGGGTCGTTCCAAAGCCGCCAACCGGCGTAGCGGACCGTGACGAGTTCGGATTTTCCGTGACGCGGAGGCATGAAGATCATCAGGCGTTTGCAGGTGCCGTCCGTAACGCGCTGGAGGTGTTTGTAGATGTACTTCTGATAGGGCCAGTCCCAGGTCAGATCGGGGGAGACTTGCTTGAGCCAGGACTCGAACGACTGCGCATTGCGGACTGCGGACCCGTCAGACTGCGGAGTGCGGACTGCGGACTGCGGAGTTTCTGCGGCTGAATTGTTTCCATTTCGGCAAAGCCGATCGTCACCATCAAAAGAAGCCCCACCCGCTACCGCAGGTGGTACCGACTTGAGATGATCCTGCCGGCGAGAAGCCCCGCCCGCTGCCGCAGGTGGTACCGACTTGAGGTACTTCTTCCACCCAAACTTCTCGATCCAGCCGGGTTTGTAGATGCCGTTGTCGGTTCGGCCGTAAAAGATGCGGCGGTGGAAGTCGGTGAACCCGCGGGCACGCATGTCGCGTTCGATCGCGGTCAGGTTCCGCCCGCCATAGTAAAGGTAAAGTTCGAAGCAAGCTTTATAACGTTCGGTGTAGATCGTCTCGATCCCGGTCTTTTCGGTCTCCATAAGCACGGCGACTCCTCGCCATACTCGAAACTAGCCGAAATGCCGTCAAGCCGGAACGGTGGTTTGGAAGATGTGAATGATGGGAACGAAAGGAATGATTTGGATGATTTAGAAGGGCAGAAGCTTCCACCGATTTGACCGAATCGGCGCGCAGTGCGATCGAAAGAATCGACACAAAGAAATATGCTAAGCTATTCCACCCAACGGAGCAGACATTATGAAATCCCTAGCCCTGATCTTCCTGCTCGCTACGATCACCTTTGGCCAGACGCCCCAAGACCCTCAGTGCCATCTTTATCCGCTCCGCGATGCGAAGGCCTATTTCATTATTCACAATGAGGGCGCATCCGCTCCGCATCGGAAAAAGATCGAAAAGGCGATAGACAATGCGAGTGACCTAAAGCGTGCTAAGACCCGCGACGCCGCTGATTTCTACATCGACTTCACTGAGTCAGGCTTCGTTAGCGTGATCCGGCCTGCCCGAGCCGGTTCCCCGGCTGAGATATTCCAATGGGAACTTAAGGACTCAAACTTCACGTCTACGCTTCCGGGCCGCGTCAACACAGTAACTACGTCAGCCGGCGGCCTTACATTATCCAAGACGGTCATCGTTCCGCAACGCCAGGTCCGCCATCATATCGAAGGCGACATAAACGTTAGCAGCGACATATTATTTCGCCTTCGCGCGGCCCGCAAACTATGGCGAAAGCTCCCGCATCTCTGCAAATGAATTAAGGAATTATCATATTTCACCTCCCCAATTTCGAAATTAGAAAAGCCTTGGAGTTCCGAAGCTTTTACTTGTTAATACCAGCTGAAATACTTCAATTAGGTTGAAATGTCATCGTCAGCGGAGGACAGAGAAATGGGTCCGGTGGGGAAGTTCCACGCGGCTCTATTTCATCGCCGGAGCCTAATTTTAAGCTGAGCTTAAATCTATTTTCACAATCACTTTACAAAGCCATTCTTTCACGGCAAAATAAGCCGTTCCACCTAGTTGAAATGGTAATTCTCCGGAGCTGGTAAAATGAGTACCTCAATCCTAAGGTGTGTGTTCGCAACACTTACAGTAGCCGTGATCCTGGGTGCGGCACCGCTTTTCGCGCAGGACCTTGACGACGTAGTGATCGCGGGGCGTGTGACCGATCCGAACGGTTTGGCGATCGTCGGTGCGACCATCACGGTGACGCTTGTCGAGACGGGAACGCAGCGGACGGTGGTGACGAACGACGACGGCCGTTACCGCGTCATCGAACTGCCGCCCGGGGGCTATATGGTCAAGGCGGCGCAGGGCGGATTCGGCGCGCGGGAACGGAAGGGATTGACCGCCGTGGCGGGCCAGAACTTACAACTGGACTTTCAACTTTCGCCGGCGGACGTGACGGCAGGAACCGATGTCGTGGTGACAGAGGACGACGGGCCCCCTGTTGATATAACACGGACGATCGTCGGGGGCACGGTGTCGCAACGCGAGATCGAAGAGATCCCGAACAATTCGAGGAATCCGCTCGATCTTGTCCTGACGCTCGGCGGGACGACCGAGGAGCAGCTTTCGACCACCGACCTTGCCGAAGACCGCAATGCGAACCCGAGTTCATCGCCGCTGGAGCAGGGAAATTTTTCACTTTCGGGCGGCACGGCCTATTCGAACAACATCACGATAGACGGACTGGACAACAACGACGACCGTTCGTCGCGTGACAGGTTCCAGCCCTCGATCGAAGCGATCGTCGAGGTGCAGGTGATACAGAACCAGTTCTCGGCGGAATACGGCAGGGCGTCCGGCGGTCGGGTCAACATCCGGACCCGGGCCGGCGGGAACCGGTTTCGCGGGCGGGCTTTTTTGTTCTACCGAGATGACGCTTTGAACGCGAACAGCTGGTACAACAACAGCCGGAACATTCCGCGTCCGGACCTGCGGGAACTGACGCCGGGGTTTTCGGTCAGCGGGCCGATCCTGATCCCGGGGATCTATAACGGCCGCCGAAAGTCCTTCTTTTCAGCGACTTACGAATACAACAAGCTCGATGACACGACCCTGATCGATACCTACATTCCGGTCGTCGCGAATCCGAATTACACATTGCCGGCGCCAACGGGGACGGAGCAATTCTGCGACAATGCGAACCCGAACAACTGCCCGGCGACGGCCGGTTTCATTTCGCCGTACTCGGTGCTTTACGCGACCCCAAACACGAACCATGTCTTTACGGGACGCGTGGATCACCAGCTGTTCAAGAATAATGAGATCACCTTCGGGATCCAGTTTGCCGACCGCAGCAATCGGAGGACGAACGGCAATTCGACCACGCGGCTGGAAGAGGCGTTTCAGGAAAAGAACAACAATACGCTCGCGTTCAATGTGACGGACAATCACGTTTTCGGGGCGTCGACGGTGAACCAGTTCAGGATGCAATGGTCGCAGTTCAAGCCGAGTTTTCAGACGGCGGACCCGCTGGACCCGGTTGTCCTGGTAAGCTTCCGCGATCCGGTAGCGAATTCGGTCCGGACGCTGA
Source organism: Chloracidobacterium sp. (assembly GCA_016716365.1). Lineage (GTDB taxonomy): Bacteria > Acidobacteriota > Blastocatellia > Pyrinomonadales > Pyrinomonadaceae > OLB17. The sequence continues at coordinate 235,353 of JADJWM010000018.1, forward strand.
TCGCGGGGAATTCGACCACAAGTACGTCGCTGAATTTTTCGGATTCCCGAACCGAGAAACGCTGGCAGGTGCAGGATTCGGTCACGCACATTTGGAAGTCGCACACGTTCAAGTTCGGTTTTGACGTGCAGGATGTGAACTCGAGCGTGCTGGGCCTGGAAGATGCGACCGGTACGTTCAATTTCGGGAGCGTGCTGCAGTATTCGAACAATCAGGTCACGCGATACCGACAGCGGTTCGGCACTGCTCAGGACGTTACGAACACCTACCTTGGCGTCTTTTTTAACGACCAGTTCAACCTGGCCCAGCGGCTGACCGTCAGCGCGGGCCTGAGGTACGAAAGAGAAACGGCTGTCGAGGACGATATGAACCTCGGGCCGCGTTTCGGCATTGCCTGGAGCCCGTTTAAGAATGGCTCGGGTGTCATCCGCGCGGGTGCGGGCATCTTTTACAATAGAGTCCTGCTTAGGACGGTCGCGGATTCGATCCAGAATGTAAATGCAAACCTGATCAACTTTGATTCGAACACGATCGGGACAGCGGCAAGCGATCCGCGACGATTGGCGATCCTCGCGGCGATCTCAAACAATTTTCCAGCCAGCTATGCGTCGATGGACGAGCTTCGCAGCCTTGTCACGACGGCGTGCGCTACCGTGACGACGACGTTTCCGTGCAACGCGAATACCGGTTTTGTTACAAACGTTTCCAGCGCAGGCAATCCGCTCCGCTCGGTCGAGGATGGGCTGAAGATCCCGGAGAGTTACCAGTTCAATATCGGGTTCGAGAAAGAGATCGGCGGGGCCTTCGTTTTTGAGACCCACTACACCTACAACAAGACGGCCCATCTTTGGCGGGATTACAATCCGAATGCGCCGATCCTGCCGGCCGGTTATGCGGACTGGACCGCCTACCTGCTTGCGAATCCTTTCGAACTTACGCCGACCAGGCGATATACCTTTTATCTCGGTACGAACCCGGCCGACGGCAGCGGTATCCATACGACGCCGAACGGCACGACGCAATGCGGCACGACGACGCCTAACTGCTTTGTAAATCTGAACACGATCAACACGTCCACCACCACACCCGCGGTCGCCGTTGCCGGCCAGAACTTCAATGCGACCGGCGCACCGATCGGGATCGCACTTGCGGCCATCTCCCGCTTCAGGCCGGACCAAACCGTTGAGGAAACCTCGCGGATAGGCTCGCTCGGGAATGCGGTTTACAGCGGATTGGTGATCGAGGTGCGAAGGCGTTTTCGTCAACTCGGGTACGGATTCGGTTCTTCGATGCGCGTCGCCTATACGCTGTCGAGCACAAAGGACGACGGCCTGAACAACACGGCGAATGCCGAGATCAACGGCGAATTTGGCCGTGAATGGGCACGTAACCTACAGGACCGCCGTCATCGGATCGCATTCACAGGAACACTCGAGACGCCGTACTGGCTGGGCAAGCTGCGGTTCTCGCCGCTTCTAAGATGGGGAAGTTCCGCGCCGTTCAACCTGAGCGCGGGCGGGACCGACCGCAATCTGGACGACGTGAGCACGGACCGCCTGAACTTCAACGGCGACCTGAAGGACATAAGGTTCCGGCCGCCCGGATCGCCGGTGCCTGAAGCGTTGATCGCTCAGTTTTCGCTACAGCCGATCGGATCGCGGAGCGGCAACCTGCCGAGGAATGCCGGCACGGGGCCGAGCCTGTTCGTCTTCGACCTGAGCGTGACCCGGGAGATCAAGTTCAGCGATCGGGGCCGCATACGGCCCGTGGCCGAGTTCGGCAACATATTTAATTCATCCGTTTTCAGCTACGGGGCCGAGTTCATAAACTTTGCGGCACTGCGGAATGACGGGACGAATCCGACGGCAACGCAGCTTCTCGCACGGCAGAACTTCCTCGTGCCGTCGCGGACGTACCGTCAGCGGACGATCAGACTCGGGATCAGGGTCGATTTCTGAGGTTTCGAAAGTTTGCGAGCCGCGAACATTCGGCCGCCGGCGGATGTAATTTTGGAGCTGAACTGGGCCGGACCGGATAGCCCGGTCATTCACCTTTGGCCGAAGGGGCCACCGTCGATTCGTCTTCCTTCATTAGCCGGGCCACGTGGAAGATGTAATGTACCCCGGAGGCGACGGCGAAGATGGCAACGATCGTATAGACGGTCGGGAGATAAAAGCTGTAGCCGGCGACCGGCGACAAGAGGATCAGGCCCACCGCCACGACCTGTACGAAGGTGCTCGCCTTACCAAGCCACGACGGTTTGAACCCACGGAAACCCGTGATGATGTTGATCGCCGCGGCGACGGTGACGATCAGCACGTCACGGCCGATGACGGCGGCGGTGACCCAGAAAGGTACCGGCAGATGCGGCGACGGCTGCATCACATTCGGCATCGTCAGGATGATGAACGCGGTCGTCATAAGGAGTTTGTCGGCGATCGGGTCGATGATCGTTCCAAGCTCCGATTGCTGATCAAATCGCCGAGCAATAAACCCGTCAACACCATCCGAGATCCCCGCGATAACGAAAACCGCCAACGCCGCCGCTCCGTAGCCGTAAAATAGGAGGCTTGCGAATACAGGTATCAAAGCCATCCTGAGGAATGAGATCAAGTTGGGGATCGTTAGGATCATGTAAAGTGCGGACTGCGGACTGCGGACTGCGGAATTCGTATCGCTGAAACGGGTGGTTGAACGATCATCGCTTTCTGCCTCGCGCAGTGTTTATCGAGCTTACCCAAATGGCCGTGAGCTGCCTGCCTTCGTCCATTAGATCTGCCACAAGATTGAGTTTGATGATGTTAGCATCAACCAGCATTTCCATCCAGAAGACCGACTCATCGGTTTCTTCTTCAACGATCCCGAGTTTTGCGATAAAATCCGCGTTTGACCTTGCTCGGCAGGCGGCGCGATAGTTTGCGGGCACGGAAGTTCCGCTGCGGATCAACTGGCCGCCGATAGTTCGGGCCGCAGGTGATGAAGGCAAACTTTCAACCAGCTTTATTATCCGGAGAGCGAATAACTTTGTTCGATTCTTGAGGTCCTCGTTTTTCTGCCGTCGGTCGCTTTTCCCTTCATTCATAATTCCGCAATCCGCAATCCGCACTCCGCAGTCATTCTGAGCGAAGCTCAAGCATCGTGATCTCGGGCGGGCATTGGTAGCGGACGGGGAGGACGACGGTGCCGATACCGCGGGTGATGTAGATCTGCGAATCGCGGCGGCGGTGGAGGCCATTCGAGAGTTTGCGGCGGCGGATCAGGCGGCGGTTCTTGTCGCGGACGCGGACCTGGCCGCCGTGGGTGTGGCCGCTCAGGGTAAGGTCGATGCCGTAGCGGACGGCCTTTCGGAAAATGATCGGGTTGTGGGCGAGAAGCAGTTTCATCTCGTCCGGATAGGAGCCGCGCAATGCCGACGGAAGATCGGTCTTGCCGACCATGTGGTCGTCCACGCCGGCGATCCAGAACGAGCCTCCGCCGGTTTCGAGGCGTAAGCCTTCGTTTACGAGCATGTTTATGCCGGCTTCATGAAACGCTCGCGTCACCATGTCGGGATCGGTCCAATGGTCGTGATTGCCGAGACAAGCGTGCGTGCCGAATTCGGCCTTCAGCGATCCCATCAGATCGGCGACCGGTTTGATGTAGCTCGTCTCGTGCGAGACGTAATCACCGGTCAGGACGAACATATCGGGCTTCAAGCGGTTAGCGATCTTGACCGTCCGGGCGATGTGGTCGAAGCTTGTGAACGGGCTGTGATGGATATCGGACAAGTGGATGATACGGAAGCCATCCAGCTTTTTCGGAAGGCGTTCCAAGCGGACCTCAACACGTTCGAGCGAGAGGCTGTTCGCTTCGTCGATCGCATATTTGGCGATCTTCGAGATATCGCCGGCCAGTTTTCGCAGAGGCGTTTCGGACGCGGCGATCCGATTGAACCGGTCGGCAAGCGTCCTTCGTCTTGTGAAAAGGGTCTGCATCGGTTTGGAACAAGTATATCGAGCGTCAAGTGCTAGTCAAGGCCGGGGAGCCATCACCGGGGGCATGAATTTATTATACCTTATTCGGGCGGGATCGGCAGAAACCCGTTTTTCTATCAGCGTTTCCGGGCGCGGTCATTCGGCGGAAAGTTTCAGGAACTTTCGCTTGCCGACCTGAAGGAGAACTCCGTCGCCGTCGATCGAGATCTCCGCGTTTGCTGCCGAAGCTTTTTCGCCGTTCACCTTTACGCCCCCCTGGTCGATCAGGCGGCGGGCCTCGCCCTTTGAGGAGGCCAGGCCGGTGTCCGCGAGCAGCTGCGCCAAGGCGTAAGAGCCGGCGGGAAAGGTCCGCTCTTCGACATCGTCGGGGACTTCTTTTTGGACGAAGCGGCGGACGAATTCCTCTTCGGCGGCGTCGGCTTCGGCGGCGGAATGGAAGTCCTTGATGATGAGCTTTGCAAGATCCACTTTTAGGTTGCGAGGATTGGCCCCATTTGCGATCTGCGATCTGCGATTTGCGATCTCGTCGGGAGAGAGATCGGTGAGCAGTTCGTAGTAACGCCACATCAGGTCGTCCGAGATGGACATCACCTTGCCGAACATCTCGCCGGCGGGTTCGTCGATGCCGATGTAGTTGTTCAGCGATTTCGACATTTTCTGGACGCCGTCCAGGCCTTCGAGCAGGGGCGTGGTGATGACAACCTGCGGCTCCTGGTCGAACTCGCGTTGAAGGTTTCGGCCCATCAGAAGGTTGAATTTCTGGTCGGTGCCGCCGAGTTCGACGTCCGAATTAAGGGCGACCGAATCGTAGCCCTGGACCAGCGGATAGAGCAGTTCGTGAAGCGAAATAGGCTTTTCCTCGTTCAGGCGATTGGTGAAATCATCGCGTTCGAGGATCTGCTTGACCGTCGTTTTGGCGCAGAGCCGGACGAAATCGGCCGCACCGAATTTGTCCATCCATTCGCCGTTGAACCGCAGCTCGGTCTTTTCGGGATCGAGCAGCTTGAACATCTGGGCCTTATAGGTTTCGGCGTTGGCGTTGACTTCCTCGCGGGAGAGCGGCGGCCGAGTGACGTTCTTGCCCGATGGATCGCCGATCATCCCGGTGAAATCGCCGATCAGGAAGATCACCGTGTGCCCGAGGTCCTGAAACGCCTTCAGCTTTCGGATCACGACCGTATGGCCGACGTGAATGTCCGGCGCCGTCGGGTCAAGGCCGAGCTTGATCCGCAGCGGCTTGCCCGTTTTGGCCGACCGCTCAAGCTTCTTGCGGAGGTCTTCCTCGCGGATCACATCCACCGTGCCCTTCTTCAAAAATGACAACTGCCCGTCAATGGTCATAAGAGAGGTAATTTTACGCAAACCGAGGTGCCTTTGCCACTCAAGCCCCTGAAATTGGCGGATTTCGTGGCGGTCGTCTCACGTAGCGACACTACAAAATAGGACGCTATGACGGGTTTCGTTCTAATCGTTGGCTATCAAGCGGCCCGATCTCGACCCTGGATTTTTCTTCGCAATTGGCGGTCAAATACCCGATCCGCCCGTTAGTCTTCGACACAGAATCATCGGCTTACCACGCGCAAAATATATTGTTTTCGAAAATGAAAACCAGTAAACTCGTTTCGATACTACTGATGACCAAGAGGTATCGGGCTTCTCACAACCTTTCTCACTCATGTTTCGAATTGTATTCAATAGCCTCACATCTCGTGCAGGGGCTAGATTGAAATGCACTGTTCTGGGGTTGTTTCTCTTCGTCCGCGTTCTTGGGTCGAGCGGCGATTTGGACCGATCATTCGTCACGGGCGGATTCGGAATAACAGTAACTCCGGCTGCTGAAGAAGTAACCGGTTCGGTCCTCTTACCTGACGGGAGCCTTGTTGTCGTCGGATCCGTCAGAGTCGGTTCATCCTACGATAGTTTTGTTTCGAAATTTACTCCAAACGGTCTCCCGGACCCTTCCTTCGATGTAGATGGAACCGTCATCACATCTCTTTCGACAGGGAGTGACGGCGCGGGTAGTGTTGCAGTTCAGGATGACGGCAAACTGATCGTCGCGGCAACGCGAACGAATGTAGACAACGGCCGGACTCAGTTCGTGATCCTGCGCTATATGGCGAACGGAACACTCGATAACTCGTTTGACGGCGACGGAATCCTTGTTCTCCCGTTTCCTGCGCTAAACAACGCGGAAGGTCGTGATGTTATCGTTACGGAAGACAATAAGATTATTGCCGTTGGCAGGAATTCCTCGGCCTTTGCCGTCGTCAAGCTAAACCCGGATGGTACGCTGGACTCGGCTTTCGGAGATTCCGGGATCGTGAGCATGTCGATCAGCGGAAACGACCTAAGTCTTACGAGAGTTGCGCTCCTCTCAGACGGACGTATTGTGCTCGCAGGGACCAGGAGATTTGGCGGAACGAATTATCATTTTGCGGTAGTAAGACTCAACGCAAACGGCACTCTCGATACCTCTTTCGATGGAGACGGGTTAGCGGTTACAAAGGTCGGTGTCGGAACGCCTGACCAGGACGCAGCGCGGGCCGTTGTGGTACAACACGATGATCGGATCGTCGTCGCCGGGGACAGTAATAACGGCAGCGGAACCTTCTTCGATGCCGCAGCGGTTAGATACAACCTTGATGGTTCCCTCGACCAAACCTTTGGCGGCGACGGAAAGGTACATATTCCATTTGGGAATGACTATGATGCGGCGAATGACATAGCTCTGCAGCAGGATGGAAAGTTGGTATTGGCAGGGAATTCGATTGTTGGATCGGACTCGCAATTCGCTTTGGCGCGCATAAACCCTGATGGATCTCCAGACATGACTTTTGGTATCAGTGGAAAGGTCGTAACTTATGTTCCGCCCGGGCGATCTGTAATACGTTCCGTGGCGGTCTTGCCAAACAAAAAAATCATGGTATCCGGCGATATCGCAAACGTCAATAGCTTAACTAATACTAACGTAGTGATAGCCCGTTATCAGGGAACGGGAACGAGGGAGTGGGACTACGACGGAGACCGTAAGGCCGATCTTTCGGTGAGGCGGCCGGCGAATAATGTTTGGTATCTGCAGAGGGGGACTGCGGGGTACACGGCGATGGAGTTCGGCATCGCAGGCGATCGGATAGTGCCGGCCGACTACGACGGGGACGGGAAGACGGACGTTGCGGTGTTCAGGCCTTCGAACGGGACGTGGTATGTGTTCATGTCGCAGTCGCAGACGTTCCAGACTTTTGGTTGGGGGACGGATGGAGATGTGCCGGTGCCGACGGACCGCGACAACGACGGCAAGGCAGATCTCGTTATTTATCGAGAGTCGAATAGCACCTGGTACACGCGGTTCGCGAATGCCACTTTTAATACGTTCCAATTCGGGGTCGCGGGCGACAAGCCGATGCAGGGTGATTTCGACGGGGACGGAGTCGGCGACGTTGCGTTGTTTAGGCCTTCGAATAATAACTGGTATCTGTTGAAATCGTCGCTCGGGTTCTTTGTCCAGACCTGGGGCCAGGCCGGAGATATTCCGCTGACGGGCGATTTCGACGGTGATGGAGCGACCGATCAGGCGGTGTTCCGTCCTTCGACCGGGCAGTGGTTTTTGAGTCGCACAACGGCAGGGTTCTCTTCGCAGAATTGGGGGCAGGATGGCGACATTCCCGTTGCCGCCGATTACGATGGCGACGGGAAGACCGATGTCGCCGTTTTCAGGCCATCGAATGGAATGTGGTATATCGTCAATTCGACGACCGGCATCCTTATCCTGCCGTTCGGCCAGGACGGTGATGTGCCGACACAGGCGGCGTATCTTCATTAGATCCTGCAGCAATGCGGAAGCCCGCACCTAAGTAAGGGCGATATATTCAAGGTTGAGTAACCTGGGAACGCACGCGCCCTCGCCTGCAACGCCGGTTCCTCCGGCGTCGTGGATGGCCTACGTGAGCTTCAGGCAGCGGCGTCAGCGTCCTTTCGGACGCATGCAGGCTGGGAGCCTGCGTCCCCGGCGGCGGAAGAGAGATCCACGCTCGGATTGCAAAATTCCAAAGAACCCGGTCGCTACCGCCGACGGTACTGACAGGGAACCGAGTTCCAAGTTCCAAATTCCGAAGACCCCGGTCGCTACCGCTCCCGGTACTGACAGAAAGGGAAGGCCCCGGTCGCAACCGGTCCCGCTCGAAGATGCGGCGGCTGGGCCGCCGTGCAGGCGGGGGCGCCTGCGTTCCCGGCGGCGGAAGAGAGATCCACGCTCGGATTCCAAGTTCCGAGTTCCGAAGAACCCGTCCGCTCACGCCGCCGGTACTGACCGTGTCGGCTGATCAACGAGATTATCGCGAGATAATTAGTTCGTGATAGAATGCCGCCTGTATTTTTTCGCTTCACCGAACGCCTGAAATTCATCTAACAATCCGAAATATATGAAATATTGCCCGACCTGCGATACGCGCTACGACGAAGAGATACTGCGATTCTGTATGAAGGACGGAACGCCGCTGATCGAGGAGGACGAGCCGGCATTTATTGAGATGCCGAGCGAGAGCGTTGCGGAAGAAGAAGACGATCCGGCGGAGGTGACGGTGATCCGGAACAAGAACACGCCGCCACCGCCCCCGCCGCAAAACCTGATCGACGAGATCTCGTTCTCGCCGGACCGGCCGAACTCAGGCGAGCGGATCGTCGTGCCGACCATCGACGAACAGCCGCCGGCCGCGGCTTCGGCACCGCGGGCCCGCGTGATACCGCCATACCAACCGCCGCCGCAGGCCCCGAATACGGCCAAGGTCGTGTTCCTGACCATCCTGGGGACGCTGGCCGCGATGGGTGCCGGTGCGGTGCTGTTCTGGTTCCTTCAGGGCGGCGGGAACGAGAACGCCAACATCAACGTCAATACAAACATTAATGCGTTGATGGACAATACCAACGTAAACACAAATCTTGGTATCGACAGCAATTTCAACTTCAATATGAACGCGAACTTCAATACAAACTCGTTCGCGAACATGAATTCGAACGTGAATGCGCGGACGCCCACGCCGACACCGTCCCCACGGCCGAGCCCGTCGCCGACGCCGGAGCCGACCGAGACGCCCGAAGCCACGCCCGCACCGACGCCGACCCCGCGGCCGGCTGCGACTCCTGCGGCAAACACGAACAGGCCGCCGCAAACGCCGCCGCGAATGGGCCCTGTAAACGCGAATCGGCCTCCGGCGAACCGTCCGAACGGACGTTAGTTGTGCTCAAGAAAAACGGGCCGCGTCAGGCTTTCTTCATGGGAAGCGGCGACGGCTCTTCGCCTTCTTTAGGCGGCTCCCGCTTCAACATCTGATAAATGCTGACGATCTGGTCGATCCACTTTTTCGCGTCTTGATGCGACGGGTCGAGCTTGATGGCGCGACGAAGGTCGCCGAGGGCGGCTGCGTACTGGCGTGCCTCGGTCAACGCAAAACCGCGCTCGTAATAAGCATCGGCGAGGGCCTTCTTGGCAGCGGGGTCGTTCATGTTGGACTTTGCCGCGGCCGATGCGTCCCTGATCGCGTTATCGAATTTCGTCGTATCGATCGGGTCGCCGGTCGCGGCGGGCCTTTGCTGGCCGGGCATTCCGTTGGCGGCCCTCGGGTCGGATGGCGGCTGATTTTCGGTCGTGTGGGCCGTTACGGATTCGGGCTTTTGGTTCTGTGAACGAGCCGCGTCCGTGTTCGCGTTCGATGTGTTTTGGACGACCGGTTGGCTGCCGGTGCACGCAGCGGTGACAACAAGAAGTGCGAAGATAAGTAGTTGTTTCATTGTTTTATTTTTAAGTGCGTATCGGGCCATCGGCGAATGGCCCATTAGTTTTTTATTTGATCATGGATCGAGAAGTGCATCGCACTTCAGGCTAATCACACGAGACTCCACGAACCCGTTGACCATGACATAACCGTTTAATGTAAAAGATCGATCTGGTCTTTTCTTGTTTTTCTTTTTTCGTGGATCATTCTTTTCCTTCAGCCGCGAGGATATATCCACAAAACAAGAAAAATTCACGAAAAGAAAAAACGAAAAACTTTTTACTTTTCAGCCGTTACAGCCGACTAGGCGCCGTCCAGGTAAGGCCGCGATTGGACGATGTATATCCGCCCGTTCAATATTCCCCATTCTATGTCCTGGGCTTCCTTGCCGAAAATGCCGCGGATGCGGATGGCGGCCCGGGCAAGGGCCCTGACCTGAAGGTCGGTGAGTACCCGGCCGCGAACGTTCGCGCATTTATCGGAGGTTGACCGCAGATCGCCGCCGGCGTCGAAACGAAGTGCACTCTCCTGCTGAGAAAGGGTCATTACGACGACCGAATTCGACTTTGAATTGAAGAGCACCTGTTCCGGCAGGCCGGCATTGTTGACGACCGCGGAATTGTGGCCGCAAACGGCACTGATGTAAACCGAATCGCGGCCGTCTTCGGCGAACGGGTCCTTTGTGATCATCACGCCGCCCTTCTGCATATCGACGCCGAGCTGGATGAGGGCGGACATGTGGACGTGCTCCTGGCTGACGTAGTTTCGGACGCGTGCCTCATAGGCCTCGAACTTCCAAAGCGACGCCCAAACTCGTTTGACGGCGTCGATCAGCTTGGCAGGATCGCGAACGTTCGGAACGCTTGAATAGAGGCCCGCACCGCTAAAATTCGGCAGGTCCTCGGCGTTCGACGAGCTGCGGACGAACACGGGACGCGATCCAAGCTGGGTTCGCCAGCGGGCTACGACATCGCGGCGGAGCGCATCGTCAAACGGAGCTTTTTCGATGTCGGTCCTCAATTTTTCGAGCATCTGCCGGCGGACCCGCGGGTTATGGACAAATTCAAGGTCGTTGACGTAGCGGGCGATCCGTTCATCGAAACCGTTTTCCTTCATGAACTTGTCGTACCAGTGGAAGGGGACGGAAAAACCGTCCGGAACGATGATCCCGGGTATCCGGGCCCGGATTATCTCTCCCTGGTTGGCCGCCTTAGCTCCGTAGCGGATGCTGTCCTTTGCACGCATTTCGGAAAGCCCGGTCAGCTTTGTGGCGGCGAGGTCGACCGGCGGGACCTGCTGGTCCGGCGATGCAAAATCCGTCTTTACCTCTTCGGCCGAAGCGGGTGAGAGCTTGTAATCCGTCAGCGTCGCGTCGAGCTTGTAAATAAAAGTGTCGTATTCGCGGAAGAGCTTGTCGGCGTCCTTGATGTAGATATTCGGGACGTTCCAGCCCTTCGCGAGGATGTTGATGTGCGAAAGCGGCGATGAGGGCTTGGCGACGATTATCCCGCGAACGGGCGGGAGCGATTGCGGCAGTTCGCGAAGCACTATGATCTCATTGCTGCCGATCTCGACCGTGTCGTCGAGCTTGTCGATGATGTGGATGCGGCCGACCGCCGAGCCGGGGTTCAGGGCAAGATATTCCTGATTACGGTTGATCTCGTCCTGAAGGATGCGGTCGATGCCAAGCGGGCCGGAGACGTCCTCCTGACGGATCGAGTTCGGCTTGTAAGCGACCTTTTCGAAGAAGGCTGCGTTGATCGCTTCGTGGGCGGCTTTCAGGTGCTCGGCGGTCGCCAGGTCGCCTTCCCAGAGTTCCCAGGTGAATCTGTCGACGGTCTTTTGCCAGGCGATGGTCCCGACGATGAACCGCCGGGTCGCGTCGATATAGATCGGCTTGAATACGTCGGCCCCGCGGGGGACGAGATAGGTCGCGAGCAGAAAATCCTTGTGAAAGCGGTAACGCTGGGAGTTGACGAAATAGACCTTGTTCTTTGCCCGGCGGTCGATCACGAACATCGCGTGGGGCAGGGCATAAGGCGTGTTTTGATGATAGGTGCGGGCGATCGAGTCGAAATCTTCACGTGAATCGATCCGAACGAGGCTGTTCTTTTTCGAATCGGGCTTGCGGTCGGGCATCCCGGCGCCCGGCTCCGACGGCGAGGGTTTGCGGGACATCTGCCCGAATGCCGTGCCGCCGATGGAAACGAACGGTCCCGAAATAAGCATCGCGACCACGATCAGCATGATGCCGGGCCGCGACAGCCGGAAAGCGTCCCCTACCGTAACCGCTAAACGGCCAAATAACCTGTATTGCTCGATTCCCACCAAAAAACTCTTGCGCTTCCCTTTGTTCACGATTCTGAGGATTCCGCGGCCGCGACGTCATTGGCGCGGCCATCCTCGATCTCTCGCAGGCGATTTCGTTCCTTGACCTGAAACCTGATGCTGAGGAAGAACGAGACCGCGGCCATTACGGCCGCGACGTACATCCCGTCATTGTTTTTGGCCCAATAAAAATAAACGGCCAATACGGACAAAACGACCGCCGCGACCTGGAACAGCCTTTCGATCATTCTTCGGCGCTAAGTTCCTCCTCTACGATCTGCGCTGCCGTCCGCCTCCTCCGAAGCCTTTTCCAAAGGTATCGAAGGATGAGGAAAATCGGCAAACATATGAATATGATAAACGGCAGGATGGCAATTGCGAAAGTTACGAGTCCGAGGACGAAGCCGGTGGCTGCCTCGATGCCGGTGTTAATCGCTTCGGCCAGTTGGGAAAAGAAACCGGCCCCGCTTGCCGAGATGGCGGCGGGAGTCTGGATGCGGACCTTGATGGTCGAAAGGCTCGTCTGATTTTCGAGGAAGCGTTTGCGGCCCTCGATCTTTTCTATCTCGCCGCGAACTTCGGCCAATTGACGCTGGACGTTGAGGGCGTCATCGACCGAGTTTGCGCGCTTCATGATCTCCATGAACTGCTCTTCGAGCGCACGCTTTGCCTTGAGACGGGCCTCGATGTCGATGAACTCTTCGGTGACGTCCTGGCCCTTTACCGTTTCGACGACGACGCGGTCGGCGGTTTTCCTTATCTCTTCAAGGGCCTGATCGAACTTGTCGGCCGGGACCCGCACGGTCATCGTGACCGTATCGCGGATGCTCGAACGGCGGTCGGAACTGCTCTGCTGAGTTTCGACCACAAAGCCGCCACTGGACTCGGCGATCGACGAGATCTTTTTCTGGGCCTCTTCCGGCGTTGCGGATTCGAGGCCGATATCGGCGTTACGGATTATCTTGCGGTCGGTGGGGACCGCGGGCTGACGGGCGGTTTCGGAGCCGGTCAGGGAAATATCGCTTTGCGTCGAGGGGTCTGTTTTACCGCCTCCGCCACCGCCGCCGGGATTGGAGTCGGCGGTCTCGAAGGCCGTTGCTCCGGGGCGCCGTTCGGCTGTAGACGGTTCAGCGAGGCCGGCGCCGCAGCCGGTGAACGAGACTGTTACGAGTGAAAATATAAGGACTGCAAGAGAGAGTTTTTTCATTTCTATTCCTCCGTTCGTAAACGAACTTTAGAAGTAAGAACGAAGAACTCATCCGGCCTTGCGTGCGGCTTCTTTGATACCTTCGCCGCGAAAGAGGGCCGCGGCACCGCTGAAGAGACGCCGGATGGCACGGAAAACTTTCGGGAAAAACCAGAAAAAGAAGATCGCAAACAGCAGCAGGAAGATCGCTACGATGACGGGGGCAAAGACCGAGAGGACGGCGCCGGCAAAAGCGATCAAGTCTTCGACGAGCGATAGGACCCAGTTTGAGACCGGCTCGGGGGACATATTGGCGCCGATCCGCGCCGCCGCCTTTGTACCGTGCGACGCAAACGCGAAACCGCCGCCGATCAGCGTCGCGGGAATGACGATCGCCGGGTCCATATCCGCAACCGCCGCATAGGCCACGATCGCACCGGCCGGGACGCGTATGAATGTGTGGACCACGTCCCAAACGCTGTCAACATAAGGGATCTTGTCGGCGAAGAATTCGACGATGTACAGCCCGCCGGCGATCCCGATGATCACCCAGTTGTCGAGCACATCAAGCCCGCCGGGAAGCTTGACGCCCCCAAGCTTTTGCAGCAGGCCGAGGACCGAGACGGTCGCGTACAGATTGATCCCCGAGGTCCACGCGGAACCCAGTGCAAGAGTAAGTGTCGAAAACCATTCCATAGTGTTAAGGACGAGGGAAGAGGGACGAGGGACGAGTGAAAAGAGAAAAAGGACGAGGGACAAGGGCCGAGGGACGAGTGACTGCGATCAACGCGAATTGCTTTTCGTTTAGGAATTCCATTTAAGAAGTCCGCACTTCCCAGTAAAAGGCACACGCTACAGGGACTGATCCGCACTCGAAATTCGAGAAAGGAGGCTGCGTCGCAACCCATTTAACATCTTTCGAACTTCAGAAACCAATTCGAAACAGTCTTTGGTTTCAGCCTCAGTCGTCAACCCCAGTTCGATAGAAATTATAAGCTGAGTTTCAAGTTCCGCCAATGATCCTTCGGCATGGGAAACAAATCGGACGTAATCGCCGGTCGTTCTTCGAGCTTGACCCTCAGCGATGTTTGAGGGTATCGAAACCGAAGCTCGCCTCATCTGTGAAACCAACCCGAACTTTTCCTCACTTGGAAAACGGCTGGTCAATCGATAGACAAGCTTTACCAGGGCAATGCTCTTTTGCCATACGATCAGCCCCTTGTAGCTTCCGTTTTCGTTCATTGGCTTATGATATTCAGTAGATCATAATGCGAAAAACCACATAGCTGGCTCCTAAAATTGGTCACGATCAACCCACGCCGCCTTTTCCCTCGTCCCTTGTCCCTCGTCCCTTCCTCCTTAACATCTATCCCTCATCACCCGTCCCTTGCCCCTCGTCGCTGTTCTCATCGTCTTTCTTAAGCCCGAATTTTTCGAGGCGATATTGGAGAGTGCGAAAGGTCAGGCCGAGGAGTTTTGCCGACTTGGTTATGTTGTTGTCGGTGCGTTCCATCGCCTGCATGATCAGGCTGCGTTCGACGTCCTCGAAATTAACGCCTTCGGGGGGCAGTTTGAACTGAGAATCGCCGTCGACCGAGGCGGGCCGCGTTCCGGCGGTCATTTCAGGCGGCAGGTCTTCGACGGTGACGGTGTCGTTCTCGCAGAGGAGGATCGCACGTTCGAGCGCCGACTCGAGCTGGCGGACATTGCCGGGGTAATGATAATCGTCGAGGACCTTTCGGGCGGCGGACTCGATCTTGATGTCGCGGTCGGTGCCGCGGGTGTGCTTTTTGACGAAAAAGTCGATCAGCACAGGAATGTCCGAACGTCGTTCCCTGAGCGGCGGGATCTCGATCGAAAGGACGTTCAGGCGGTAATAGAGGTCCTCGCGAAAACGCTTTTCCTCGGTCATTTTCAGAAGGTCGCGGTTGGTGGCGGCCAGGACGCGGACATCGACAGATATTTCCTTTACTCCGCCGACGCGGCGGATCTCGCGTTCCTGCAGGGCACGCAAAAGCTTGGCCTGGAGGGCGATGTCGAGCTCGCCGATCTCGTCGAGGAAAAGCGTGCCGCGGTCGGCGATCTCAAACAGCCCCTTCTTTTCGCCTACGGCCCCGGTGAACGAGCCTTTTTCGTGGCCGAAGAGTTCGGATTCGAGCAGGTTTTCGTTGATCGCGGCGCAGTTTACGGCCTGAAAGGTCTCGTTCGCCCGGAGGCTGTTCATATGCATTGCGCGGGCGATAAGTTCCTTTCCGGTGCCGCTCTCGCCGCGGATCAGGACGGTGGAGTTCGATTTCGCGATCTTGAGGATGAGCTTCTTGACCTTATCCATCTCGGGTGAGACGGAAACGATCTCGGTGTCGAGGGCCGAGAGTTTGTTCAAGGCCCTCGAAATGGTCTCGAGCAGTTTCGCGCTATCGTACGGCTTCTGCAGGTAGTCGAACGCACCAAGCCGGAGCGAATCGACCGCGGAATCCACCGAACCATGCGCCGTCAGCAGGATGACGATGATCGATTTGTCGAAGTTCGTCAGTTCCTTGAGCAGGTCGAGGCCCGACATCCCGGTCATCTTCAGGTCGGTCAGGACCAGGTCGAACCGGCGCGATTCGACGAACTTCATCGCCGCCTCGCCGGAGCTAGCCGTGGTTACGTCATAACCCTCGCCCGACAGGATGGTCTCGAGGATCTCGCGTTGATTCTTCTCGTCGTCGACGACGAGTATCGATTTTCTTGCCATTTCTCTTTAAGGGACAAGTGACGAGTGACGAGCGGATGTGTTCTCTCGTCACTTGTCACTACTCACTTGTCACTGCCTTTGGTAATTTTACCGTAAACTTGGTCCCTTCGCCTTCGGCGGATTCGACGTCGATGGAGCCGCCGTGCACCTCGATCACCTTTTGGACGATCGCCAGGCCGAGGCCGGTGCCCGTTTCTTTTGTCGAAAAATAGGGTTCGAAGATCTTCGGCAGGTTGTCCGCAGAGATCCCGCTGCCCGTATCCGAAACGTCGAACCTAACGAAGCCGTCGTCGCGGCTGATCTTGACGTTCAGGTGGCCGCCGTCGGCGTTCATCGCCTGGACCGCATTTATAAAAAGGTTATTGAAGACGGACCGGAGGTATTCGGGGTCGCCGTTGACCTTCGGGACGCCTTCGTGTTCGACGACGCTGATCTTGATGCCTTTCTCCGACGCTTGCCCCTCGACCAGTCTGAGTGATTCCTCGACGACCGCTCGAGCGTCGGCCGGGCGAAGCGAAGGCGTGGCCGGCCTGGAATAATTGAGAAAATCGGTGATCTGCTGATCGATGCGAGCCACCTCGGCCTTTAATTGGGTCGTCAATTTCTGAAAGTTCTCGCGCTCGCCGGGCTCCTCGGGTGCGAACTTTGAGCGAAGATGGTCGAGCGTGAGATTTATGTAATTCAGCGGATTTCTGATCTCGTGGGCGATGGCCGAACCGAGCCGTCCGATGACCGCGCTCTTTTCGGCCTGACGAAGCTGCTCCTCGAGAAGCATGGATTTTTCGATCTCTGCCGTCATTTCGTTGAACTGGCGGGCCAGCCGGCCCATCTCGTCGCCGCGGTCCTCGCCCGGCACACGGACAGCGAGATCGCCGTCGCCGATCCGCCTTGCCGCGTCGGAAAGGTTTGCGATGGGGCGGGTGAATCTCCAGACCAGCCAGAAGGTAATGAGCGTCGAAAGCGAAAGCACCGCAAGGGTGACGAGAAGCGGACGCGCCGCCCGCCATGCGGCTTCGCTGCGGTCGTTCTTTAAGAGGACCATCACATACCAGCGTCCCTTGCTGGTGTCGATCGGAACGGCGTGGGCCTCGTTATCGCTTTTCGAATTGGCCTGACGGTTTGGGAAACGCTGAAGGTCCTCTCCCAGTTTGCCGGGCTCCATCAGCGGAGGAAGGCCGGTCAGGTCCCCGAGCATCTTGTAAGAGAGCGAGCCGTCCTCGGCTTCGGTGGGCCAATACTCTTCGTTGAGGCTGTCGCTGACCTGCCACTTGTCGTCGATGATGATGACGTCGATGATGCGGGAGCGGGCCTCGGCGTCCAAAAAGCTCTGCCCCGGACGGTCGATGAGCTGGTAAACGCGTTCCTCGGGCGATGTGATCCCGGCCGTTCCGAGAGCGATGCCGGCGACGAGGGCCTTCGACTGGGCCACGGTCAGCTCGTCGTTCTCCTGCTGGGTCAGGTAGTTCAGATAGAACTGCACGCCCAGCATCGCCACAAGGAGCAGAACGAGGATCAGCAGCAGGCGGCCCCTGAATGTATTCAAAAATTGCATTTCAACCGATCCCGGGAGTGCAGATCATATTTTTTCTTGCAGGCACCGATAAGTGAATGTTATAGTCTTCGGTAGAATTTTCGCATACTCTGGAACAATCCAGCCACACCCAGCGGTTAATCGTTCCACAGTCACCCCAGTATTCGATAACAAGTTAGGAGCAGCGCCGAGGTAAAGCATGAAGTTAATGTGTTCCGTCAATCGTCTGATCTGTCTTTCGATATTTCTTGGCCTGAGTATTGCCGCCGTTTCATCGAACGCGAGTGCCCAAACCAGGAAGGCCCCGGCCAAGAAGCCGGCGGCGAAGAAGACCGAGACTCAGAAGGGCGGGACCAAGGCCAAAGTTGCTCAGAATAAGAAGGCCTCGACGAAGTCAGCCGCCAAACCCGGATCGAAGACCACCGCGAAGAACCAGCCGAAGAAGAAGGCTCCGGCGAAAAAGACAACTGCTTCGAAGAGTCCAACCGCAAAGTCATCTACGACAGCAAAGAAGGGCGCCAAGCCGAAAGCCGAACCGAAAAAGTCGTTAGCAGAAAGACGCGCCGAAGCGGCCCGCAAGAAGAAGGAAGAGGCCCGCCGACAGGCGGCACTGGCCGAACAGCGTCGCCGCGAGCAGGCGGCACGCGAGGCACGGGCAAGAGCGCTGGCGTTCGAACGCGGGCTTCGCACGGAGACGGTCCAGAACATCGCAAAAGACATCACGGCCGGCGAAGACCTGGACGTCCGCCGCGCGGCGGTGAACGCTCTCGGCTCGCGAGCGGGAACGGTCGTGGTTATGGAGGCCAAGACGGGCAAACTCCTGACGGTCGTCAACCAGGACTGGGCGATCCGCAACAGCTTCAAACCCTGCTCGACGATAAAGCTGGTGACGGGAGTTGCCGGCTTGAACGAAAATGCGATAACCGAAGACGGGGCCGTGGCCGGCAGCCCGAGCGGCATGAAGCTGGATTATGCACTCGCCAAGTCGAACAATGGCTATTTCCAAAGGGTCGGGGCGAACGTCGGCAATGAAAAGATGATCCAGTACGCCCGCGAGCTTGGGCTCGGTGTAAAAACAGGGATTAATGCCGAGGGCGAAACGCCGGGCAAGCTGCCGTTTGGGAACAATAACGCACGGATCTATTCGCACGGCGACGATTTTGAGGTAACTCCGCTGCAGCTCGCGGTGATGGTTTCGGCACTGTCGAACGGCGGGAAGAAAGTGATACCGCAGATCGCAAGGCCGAAGGTCGAAAAGACCTCGATGCGCGAGATGCCGAGCGGGCGGGTCAGGCTTCCGGCCGAGGCGATCGAGGGCGTCCTGCCGGGAATGGTCGGGGCGGCCGAATACGGCACGGCGAGCCGCGGCGTGGACAAGACGCTCGGCATCGCGGGCAAGACGGGTTCGTGTATCGGAAAAGGGTCGTGGGTCGGGCTTTTCGCTTCGGTCGCTCCGATCGAGGATCCGATGTACTCGGTGGTCGTGATAACGCGGGGCCAGGGAGAGAGGGGCCGTTATGCGGCAGCGATCGCCGGCCAGGTCTATCAGGCATTGAGCCGCAAGATCACCCGTGATCCATCCAGCACATGGGCCAAACGTTCGGCCCCGGCGCGCCCGGACGCGGCCGAAACGGCCGCCGGCACCGTTGCGGACGAAGAGGAAGATGACGAGGCCGTTGCCGGAGCCGAAGGCCAATCACCCGAACCGATCATCGTCGGGCAACCCGCACCGTCGGTCCCGAAGCCCGCTGTCAAGAAGCTCATCCAGAAAACGAACAGTTCAACGCCGAAATTCCCGCCCGTCGTGATCACCTACGATAAGGACCCGGCAAAGGCAAAGCGCCCAAGGGTCGTGAAGAATTAGGCTCGAACGGCCCCCAAAACCGCTTCGGACCCACGAGATGACGGGCCCACCCCATTACACGACACGGCCGTCTTCGGCCCGCGCTGCTTTGTTCGTCAAGGGCTTGACACATTCACCCGTTTACGTAAATATTTAGCTTTCAAATTTAGGCGATAAGCGCTTATAATAATCGGCATTTCAGAACATCTTGTCCGAAACAATTGCAACTTTTTTTTTGGCGGGTACATCTGAACCATCGCTACCGGAAAGTGACAAATTTCGGTAGAGACGGGTTTGAATTAAGGGGTCGAGTTCTTCTTGGAGGGTATAGGTTAATGAAAAAGGTCTTTAGATTCTCGGGTTTGGCACTGTTTGGCATGGCGGTGCTCGGATTCTCGGCGACGGGTGCCGCGGCACAGTCGAATTGCGAGGACGCAGACGGTATCACGGCGGCCGATGCGAAGGTTCGCGAGAACTATCCAAAGATAGAGACGCGGAAGATCGCTGTCGAGGCCGGAAAGGAATATTTGGAAAAGTACGGCGAGTGCGAGGTAACGAAGGACTTCGTCGCGTGGCTCAAGCCGCAGCTCCCCAAATGGGAACAGCAGGTAAAAGAGTACGAAGAGTGGCTATGGCGTAAGCCCCGCATCGAGCGGTTCGACGGCGGCATTAAGGCCGGCAAGTGGGACGATGTTTACGCCGCCGGCAACGAGCTCGTAGGCCGATACCCTAATGACGTCGGTTTCATGCTTCCGATGGCGATCGTCGGGCTGCAGGAATCGTACAAAAACAATTTCAAGTACAACGAGGATGCGATCCGCTATGCGAAGATGGCGATAGCCAAGCTGAAGGACGGGTCGGCCGAGGTCAAGAAGGACGGCAAGGGTAACCCGATCCTCGATAAAACGGGCAAAGAGGTCTACGGCCCGTTCCAATTCGAACGGAACAAGGAAGACGCCCTGAGCGAACTGACCTACGCCCTTGCGTATATCAACTACCACGCGAAGAAGGATAGAAAGGCCGGCCTTCCCTACTACTATGAAGTCTCGCAGATGCCGGGGCTCTATAAGGAAGAGCCAAGACTTTATGCATCGATCGGTCAGTTTTACGTTGATGAGTCGAACCCGATCGGACTCCAGATCGGGGAATTGATCAAGAAGATCCAGGCAGCGACCACGGACGAAGAAAAAGAAAAGCTTGATGCTGAGGTCAAACCAAAGGTCGCCCTTTACTACGGATACATCGAGAGGGCACTCGACGCTTTCGGCCGTGCTCACAAGTACGCTGATGAGAAAATAGCGTCCGAAAAGACGATCAAAGCGGAGGTGTACAAGACGATGCAGAGTCTTTACGAACGCCGGTTTGAAAAGACGGAAGGTCTTGATACCTGGGTCGCCACGACGATCGCCAAGCCGATGCCGAATCCTTTGAGCGAAGTCAGCCCGGTTGTCGATCCGGATCCGGTGACCACCACAACTTCGGCGACGCCCGCGGCTACCCCGGCAAACGGGAAGGGAGCCGTCGCGACGAAACCGAAGCAGTGATAGCTTCCGTTTAGAAAATCTGAAGACCGGCCGGGCCAGGTGTCAAAACCAGCCCGGCTTTTATTTTGCCGGCGAAGCCCTTAAAATCTAGTTTCGCGAATGGTGATCACTGAACTCGAAGATCTTGTCGGCCACGAATTCCGGGACCGGAGTTTGTTGGAGCAAGCCCTGGCCCACCGGTCCTGGGCACATGAGAATCAGGGTATCGATGCCAGTCGCCGGGATTCCAACAACGAGTCTCTTGAATTTGTCGGCGATTCGGTGCTCGGGCTGGTGATCGCCGAGTATCTCTATACGGCCCATCCCGGATCGGACGAGGGCGACCTGACAATGATGAAACATCGCCTTGTCAGCACCGAGACGCTGGCGAGAATTGCCGAGGATATAGATCTCGGGCGATTTCTGAAGCTCGGCAGGGGCGAAGAGAGGTCCGGCGGAAGGGGCAAGCCGGCGATCCTGGCGGATGCTCTTGAGGCGGTCTTTGGTTCGGTGTTCTTCGATTCGGGCTATGCCGCCGCCCGCGGAGCGATCCTGAAGGTCTATTCGGCCGAGTTGAAAAAGGCATCGACCCAGGGCTCGCAGGATTACAAGACGATGCTTCAGGAACGGCTCCAGGCCAGAAAGATGCAGGCCCCGGTGTACTCTCTGGTAAAGGCGGAGGGTATGCCGCATTCGAGGACGTTCGTCGTCGAGGCGGCATGGAACGGCGGACGCACGGTCGGCACGGGCCGTTCGATCAAGTCGGCCGAGATGATGGCGGCGAGCGAAGCGCTTGAAGTGCTTGAAAATGCTGAAGATCGATGAATGGATCAAGGTAGTATCCCGATCGAGTGATGCTGTCGATAGGGTTAGAGGTCAGATCTTGAGCCCTTTGTGTTTGATAATTCTCTAAACACAAAGTACACCGAGCGCAGACACGAAGGTCACAAAGTGGGGTGACCACCAGAACTTTCGGAAATTATCCGCGTTTATAAATTGGTCTTAGATGATGGAAGAAGAAAAAAATGGATCGGCGCCCGCCGAAGAACCCGAACGCAAACCGAAGGGACCGCCGAAGTCGGCATTTCGGGAATATTTCGAATCGTTCGCGGTCACGCTGGTGATGGCCATCTTCGGGATGACGTTCGTCCTGCAGGCGGTGACGGTGCCGACCGGGTCGATGCAGAATACGATCCTCGTCGGCGATTACCTGTTGGTCAACAAGTTCATTTTCACACCGGGCGGCTATGAACTGCCGTTCCTGCCCCAGCGGGACATAAAACGCGGCGATATCATCGTCTTCAAGTATCCGGGAAACAAAGTGCGACCCGAAAAAGACCGAAGCCGGACCCCTCCGCTTCAGGCCTATCAGATAAATTACGTGAAACGGGTCATCGGCCTGCCGGGCGAGTCCGTCGAATTCAAGAATAATCAGGTGTTCATCAACGGGCAGCTGCTTCCCGAACATCGCATCGTCGGCGACGCTCCGGACGACCAATCGGCACTGGAGACGAAACAGGTCGAAGAACGCAGCCCCGAGGACAAATGGGACGTTTACTACCGCGAACTTAACGGAAAGGAGGATCCGCCGGGGCTGAGGCGGCTGATGCGGAACGATTACGAGTTCGGCGTGGAAGGCAAGCCGATGCGTGTCCCGGATAACCACTTTTTCGTGATGGGCGACAGCCGCGACAACAGCGAGGACAGCCGATACTGGGGCTTTGTGCCGCGGGAACTGGTGATCGGCAGGGCGATGTTCGTTTACTGGTCGTGCGACCGGAGCGCGTCGAACGGAAGCATGATCGGGTGCCTGACCCATCCACGGCTGAACCGGATCTTCAAATTCGTCAAGTAGTTCCAAGTACCAGGTTCCATGTTCCAAGTTCCAAGTCGTTAGGCAACGAGTAACCCAACTTGGAAGCTGGAACTCGGAACTTGGAACTGTGAATCAATGAAGCTAAATTTCAGCGAGGAAGTATCCGGAGCACTCCATTTCGACCGCCCGGTCGTTGCTCTGGAATCGACGGTGATCGCCCACGGCCTGCCCTTTCCGCAGAACATTGACACCGCCTACAAGCTGGAACGGATCGTGAGGGACAACGGCGCCGTACCGGCGACCATCGGCGTCTTTGACGGCCAGATCACAGTGGGCCTGAACGACGAACAGATCGAACTGCTCGCGACATCGGCCGAATTGCGAAAACTCTCAATCCGTGACCTTCCCGTTGCGATCGCTTCGAAGGGCAACGGCGCGACCACCGTGGCCTCGACCGCGTTCATCGCCAAACTTGCCGGTATCAACGTATTCGCGACGGGCGGGATCGGAGGGGTCCATCGAGGGTCTGAATGGGATGTGTCGGCCGACCTTCCGGTGCTTGCGGAAACTCCGGTGCTCGTTGTTTGTTCCGGTGCCAAGGTCGTGCTTGACCTTCCGGCCACGCGGGAATGGCTTGAGACGCACGGCGTGCCCGTGCTCGGTTGGAATTGCGACGAGATGCCCGCGTTCTATTCGCTGACGAGCGGTTTGGCCGTTGACGGCCGCGTCGAGAGCGAGCGGGAGGTCGCGGAGGTCATTAAGGCCCGCGAAAGCCTCGGGATGCGGCAGGCGGTCCTGCTCACCGTTCCGGTGCCCGAACATCTGGCCATTGCGGAAAAGGAAATGTCCGACGCCCTCGAACGGGCATTGACGGCCGCGGCGGACGGAGGCGTGTCCGGCAAGGAAGTGACGCCCTTTCTACTTTCACGTATCAACGAGATCACGGCCGGCCGTTCGCTCGAAGCCAATATCGCGCTTCTGGAGAATAACGCGCGGATCGCCGCCGCGGTCGCCTGCCAGCTCGACCGCTGATCGGTTCGATCACTGCGGGGACTTCAGGCTCATTTTTACCTTTATAGAATCGACCCGCCTTTGGGCCTCGACGGCCTCGGGCGATGCAGGGTGCATTGCGATGATCTCGCGCCAGCTTGCGCCGTCGTAGTGGAACTGCTTTGTTTCTGGGTTGAAAAGGAAGATTATCCCGAGCCGCCGGTACCGGTCGAGCATGTTGAAATTCAGAAAATAGCTGTGCATCGGGGCTCCGCCGGCAGCCATCTCCTGGCGGCTGAGCCGGGCGGCATCGCGTGACAGCCGGAGGGCGGATTCCTCGACAATGTCGCCGTAGAGCAGAAGTATCGGGGCACGGAATTTGGAATTGGGATAGAGTTCGAAGAAGGTCTTTGCGAGTTCGATCTGTTCAAATCCGCGAGTCGCCTGGACTAGCCGGGCCATTCGGGCGTCGTCGTCGGCCCGAAAGGTGCCGAAAACGGCGTCCGCCTGGACCCAGCCGATCGAGTTCGGAAGGGCCTGGACGCGGAAGAACTTAACTCCGTCAGCCTCGGCAACCGCGAGAATACGCACCTTGCGTCCGAGCCGCATCCGCTGGACCGGCTCCGAAAACAGGCTCGGCTTCGGACGCAGGACGGAAAGCAATTCATCAACGACCGTCGCATATTTGCCGACCTCAGGCGCTCGTGCCGGTGCCGGGGACTTTGCCGGGACGCGGGCTGTTCGGCGTTGGGCGTCGACGCCCGAAACGAAAATGAATGACAGGGCCGCGGCCAAAGCCGCCAGGCCAAGCTGCTTCATAGCGCTACTTAAGTGGAATTCGAGACCGCATTCTTTAGCTTTTCGTTGATCACGTTGTGGTGAAAATGACAGATCGCCGCCGCCAACGCGTCCGAGACGTCGTGCGGTTCCGGGGCGCTCTTCAATCCGAGCAGGATCCGGATCATCTCGCCGACCTGGTGCTTTTCGGCGTTGCCGTAGCCGACCACCGTTTTCTTTATAAGCCGCGGGGCATATTCGGCGATCGACAGGCCCCGCAATTCGGCGAGCAGAAGCATGATGCCGCGGACCTGGCCGAGCTTCATCGCGACGTTGACGTTGATGGAATAGAACGCCTCTTCGATGGCGATCACCTCGGGGCCATGCTCGCCGACAACCTTGTCCATCTCGGTGAAGATGTTCATGAGCCTCTTGGAAAAGGCATGCCGCGGATTTGAACGGACGACGCCGTGGGCGATCAGCGAATACTTGTTCGCCCTGCCGTCGACGATGCCCCAGCCCAGCCTTTCACTGCCGGGATCGATACCCAATACCTTCATTGCACAACTTTTCCGGGAGCGGACCAGTGACAAGATAGCCCAGGTTTTCACCGCATTGCAACCATTTGCGAGGGCAGGCACGTCAGCAAGGCCCGAGCGGCATCGAAAAGAGGGGACCGCAGCGATGCACGCGCTTCAGCATTTTGTAAATCACTCGGTTAGAACTTATGATTTCCTAGATACAGCAATCGCCCGAAGATCAGGAAAATGAGTGTTCAAACCGCGGCCCCACCGCCAAAACAATCTGTCCGTACCCTTCTGGCCGGGATCGTCGATTACGCCGGCCTGTTTCCGCCGACGATGGCCGCAATGGCGGATGCCGTGGCGAATTATGCCTCGTATCTTGCGAGTGAACATTCGTGGATGCTGGGGCGGTTCGTGGTTCCTGTCGCTCGGCTGAACGAGTTTCTCGAGGCCGCCGAAGAGCATTTTTCGGACCGTGGGTCATGGCGGCTGAGCGTGCTGGCGGGCGAGGACATTACCACGACGATCCGCGACATAAAGCTTTTTAACGCCGAGAACGGCTCGCGGGCCGTCTGCGATTCGCTTGAGGTAAAGGCGTCGACGGTCTCGAAGATAGAGAACACGGTGGCGGCCCTTCCGGAGGAACTGACCGCGTATTTTGAGATCTCGACGGGCGAGAATTTCCCGGAGCTTGTATCGACGCTCTCGCTGAAAAGACAGCGGGCAAAGATAAGAACCGGCGGAACGGACCGCGAGGATTTTCCGGCGTCGCGCGACGTGATCCGATTTGTGAGGACGTGTATGGCGGCGAACGTGCCCTTTAAGGCGACCGCCGGGCTGCATCATCCGATCAGGTGCTTTCGGCCGCTGACCTATGAGCCGGACGCTCCGCGGGGCACGATGCACGGCTTTCTTAACATGCTTCTAATGACCGGATTTGCCCGCGAAAGCTATCGCGTCGCATTGCTGGAAGAGTTGATGGAAGAGGAATTTGACGAGGCTTTTGCGTTCCGTGATAACGGCGTAGCGTGGCGAAACGAGCACTTCCTGACGGCCGGCCACCTGGACCGGCTTCGAAGAAAAGGCATGATCTCGTTCGGGTCGTGCTCGTTCACCGAACCGGTCGAGGACCTGCAGGGCCTGGGGCTGCTGTAAAGTATGTACGAGATCAACGAAACCCACGACCCGAACCTGAAAAGCTGGGTCGAATCCGCCAACGATCCGAATACGGATTTTCCGATACAGAATTTGCCGTTTTGCAGATTCAGGCATCCCTCAATGGACGTAGTCGAAGAGGGAGACTACCATCCTGGCATAATTGTTGGTGACGTGGTTCTAGACCTATGGTATCGGAGCTGGTGGGCAGATACACCTGCTCCGTATGAGTTTCGAGGAGGAGCGGAATACGACGGAGTGACGCCCGTTCAGATTAGAAATGAGACTTGGAATGAGTTTCGGAAGTCAGTGTCTAATTCGCTAAGCGAAGCGGCACACCCCAAGACTCGCGAGGCAATGGGGAAGGATATGTTCCCTAGAGCAGAATGTGAGTTTGGATTGCCACTCTTTATCGGCGACTACACCGACTTCTATTGCTCGATCTATCATGCGACGAACGTCGGGTCGATGTTCCGGCCGGACAATCCGCTGCTGCCGAACTACAAGTACGTGCCGATCGGGTATCACGGGCGGGCGTCGAGCATTGTGATCTCGGGGACGGACATCAAGCGGCCGCACGGGCAGAACCGGAGCGACGCGGAGAAGCCGCCGGTTTTTATTCCCTGTAAGAATCTTGATTACGAGATGGAGCTTGGGTTCTTCGTCGGGAAGGGAAATGAACTGGGAGAGCCGATCCCGATCAGCGAGGCCGAAGAGCACATCTTTGGCGTATGTTTGGTGAACGACTGGTCTGCTCGCGACATTCAGGCGTGGGAATACCAGCCGCTGGGGCCGTTCCTTGCGAAGAACTTCGCGACCACGATCTCGCCGTACGTTGTGACGATGGAAGCTCTCGCTCCGTTCCGGACGCCGGCGTTCGAACGGGACACGGACGATCCGCAGCCGCTCGAATACCTGGGCGACGAGCAGAACCGGAAATTCGGCGGCCTAGACATCAATTTGGAGGTCTATATCCAGACCGAAAAGATGCGGAACGAGAACATCGAACCGCACCGCCTGAGCCTTTCCAACACAAAGGACCTCTACTGGACCATCGGCCAGATGCTGACGCACCACGCGTCGAACGGCTGCAACCTGCAAACCGGCGACCTGATGGCTACGGGCACCGTCAGCGGTAAAGAGAAAAGCGAACGCGGGTGCATGCTCGAACTTACATGGCGAGGCACCGAGCCGATCGAACTTCCCTCCGGCGAAACCCGCCGCTTTCTCGAAGACGGCGACGAGGTCATAATGAAAGGCTACTGCGAACGCGAGGGCTTTCGTCGCATCGGGCTGGGTGAATGTCGAGGCCGGATCCTGCCGGCGGAGTAAGAGTTTTTTGCCGCGAAGCTGGATAAGAATTTTTTGCCACGAATTACACGAATTACACGAATGAGAAGCAGAAAGAGATAGCGATCGTATCAGAGCAGGTTCGCCTCAAACGGGCAGGGCTCGTTACCTGTTAAGACCAATTCGTGCCATTCGTGTAATTCGTGGCTAAATCCCCTCCATCTGTTTCGTGGCTAAATCCTCTCCGTCTGTTAGAATCCATTTGTGAGTACCGCACCGGCATTTAACAAGGCTGAGATATCGATCACGGCGTCGGACGGGAGTGAATTCAGTGACGTTCTGGCTGCTGAAGAGCCGCTGGAGATCCGCCTGGGCTTTCCAGACGGGACCCACCGTGCGATCTCGATCACCATGCGGACGCCGGGCGACGATGGGGAGCTTTCGGCGGGTTTCTTGTTTACCGAGGGGATAATCGATTCTCGCGAGCAGATAAAGCAGATCCGCCATTGCGGGCTGAAGATCGGGAAGCAGATGGGCACGCTCGACCGTGTGGCGGCGCTCAATTCGAATACGATCCGAATTGATCTCGCAGATGATGCCGCCGTTGACCTGAAAAAACTCGAACGGCATTTCTATACGACGTCGAGCTGCGGCGTTTGCGGCAAATCGTCGATCGAGGCACTCCGGACATCGGCCGAACCGATGTCCGGAAATCAACTGCGGATCGACGCCGAATTGATCCACTCACTGCCTGAAAAACTTCGCGAGTCACAAAGTGTTTTCGATCGGACCGGCGGCCTGCACGCTTCGGCTTTATTTACGGAAGACGGCGAACTCGACCTGGTTCGTGAAGATGTCGGCCGCCACAACGCACTCGACAAGGTGGTCGGGCGCAAGTTTCTGGACGGCGGGATGCCGCTCAACGACCGCATCCTGCTTCTGAGTGGGCGGGCGAGTTTCGAACTGGTTCAAAAGGCATTGATGGCCGGCATCCCGGTCGTTGCGGCGGTAGGTGCACCCTCGACGCTCGCGGTCGAACTCGCGGCCGAGTACGGGATGACGCTGATAGGATTTGTCCGCGACGGGCGGTTCAATATCTACTGCGGCGGACAGAGGATCATGTAGAAAACGAACCTTAGCGAGTGGGACTTACAGCTAAGAGCGCTGGAGTTTGAAGCTCGCGACCACTTAGGGGCACACTCCCTACCGGTCGTGTTTCCGCCTTTGGTATGGCTGACGAATCGGAAGAACTCAAAGTATCTGCGCCGCCGAAGGTTTCCGCGGGTATCCACGCCGTGACGAATGCACTGCGGCATCTCTACGGCAAGATGGGGCCGATACGCGCGACGCGCGGGATGCTGAAGCTGAATCAGAAGGGCGGCATCGACTGCCAATCCTGTGCATGGCCGGACCCCGAGCATCGAACGATAAACGAATTCTGCGAGAACGGAGCGAAGGCCCTGGCCGATGAAGCGACGAAGAAAAAGATCGGCAGGGAATTTTTTGCATCGCATTCGGTCGCCGAACTCGCGGTCGAATCCGACTTTTGGATTAACCAGCAGGGCCGATTGACCGAGCCGATGATCCTCCGCGAGGCCGGCACCCATTATGAACCGATCGGATGGGACGAGGCGATAGGGCTTGTTGCCGGAAAGCTCACTTCGCTTGCCTCGCCCGACGAGGCGGTCTTTTACACTTCGGGGCGGACCTCGAACGAAGCCGCCTTCCTCTACCAACTATTTGTTCGCAAGTTCGGGAGCAACAACCTGCCCGACTGCTCGAACATGTGCCACGAATCGACGAGCGTGGCATTGGCCGAATCGATCGGGCTCGGCAAAGCGACGATCCGGCTCGAAGATTTTGAGAAGACCGATCTGGTCATCGTGATCGGTCAAAACCCGGGGACGAACGCGCCGCGAATGCTCTCGTCACTCGCCGCGGCAAAGAAGGCCGGAGCGAAGATGATCGCGATCAATCCGCTTGCGGAGGTCGGGCTGACGAGCTTTGTCGATCCGAATCCGCAGCACGGCAATCCGTTGTCGGTATTAGGTTTCCGGCCGGCGAAACTCGCCGATCTGCATCTGCCGGTGCGGATCGGCGGCGATATGGCCGTTCTGAAAGGCATGATGAAAATGATGCTTGAACGCGAGCGGGCCAAGCCGGGGAGCGTGTTCGATGCGGAATTTATAGCCAACGAGACTGCGGGCTTCGATGAGTTCACCGCGTCGCTCGATGCCGTGCCGTGGGAAGAGATCATCGAGGGCTCGGGCCTCACCCGGGACGAGCTTGATGAGGCGGCGGAAATGGTGATCGCGGCCCGGTCGTTCATTACGTGCTGGGCAATGGGCGTAACGCAGCACACGGCCGCTGTTGCGACAATACAGGACATCGTGAATCTCCACCTTCTCCGCGGTGCGATCGGGCGGCCGGGTGCCGGTTTGTGTCCGGTCCGCGGCCACTCGAATGTTCAGGGCGATCGCACGATGGGCATCTGGGAGAAGATGACCCCCGTTTTTCGTGCGAACCTTGAAGGCGAATTTGGGTTCACAACGCCTGAACGCGACGGGCTTAATACCGTCGAGAGTATCGCCGCGATGCGGGACGGCAAAGCGAAGGTTTTCTTTGCGATGGGCGGGAACTTTGCGGCCGCGTCGCCGGACACGGAGGCGGTTGCCGATGCGCTTGCGAAGTGCGATCTGACGATCCAGGTGATCACGAAATTGAACCGAACGGCGGTCACGCCGGGGCGAATGTCGATAATTCTGCCATGCCTTGGCAGGTCGGAGATAGACCGGCAGGCAAGCGGCGATCAGTTTGTCTCGACGGAGAGCACGATGCTGAATGTGCAGATGTCGAAGGGCATTTTCGAGCCCGCGTCCGAACACATTCGGAGCGAGACGTGGATAGTCTGCCGGCTTGCCAAAGCGACACTTGGAGTGGATGGCATCGACTGGGATGGTTTCGCTGCCGACTATGACCTGATCCGCGATGCGATCGAACGGGTCGTGCCGGGTTTTGAAAATTACAATGTACGCATTCGCGAACCGGGCGGATTCTATTTGCCAAATCCGCCACGAGAAGGAGTTTTTCCGACGCCGACAGGCAAGGCATTGTTCAAAACAACGCCGCTCGAGTTCGTTCGGGTTCAGCCGGGCAGGATGCTGATGACGACCATCCGGTCGCACGACCAATTCAACACGACGATCTACGGACTGGACGATCGATACCGAGGGATCGACGGCGGCCGCCGCGTGATCTTTATGAATGAGGACGACATCGCCGAACTCGGACTTTCGTCAGGCCAGCCGGTGGATATCACAAGCTATTGGGACGACGGCGAAAGGCGGGTTCACGGATTTGCGGTGGTGCCCTATTCGATCCCGAAGCGGTGCTGCGCCGCATATTTTCCTGAAGCTAACCCGCTTGTCCCCCTGGGCAGCCACGCGAAACGAAGCGGAACGCCGACCTCAAAGTGCATTGTTGTTTCGGTCGAGCCTACTCTATGACCACAGCTTTAGGCTGTTTTGTTTCACCATCGACCCACCGACGAAAGTGTCTTTAATCCCCGGAATCCCATTGTCCTTGCCTCCCAATTTCCGATAAAATCGGCAGCATAACGACTCCATTGACAGAATTTCTTTAAGATCGGGAGGACCTCATGAAGAAAATCACCACTATGGCCCTGTCCTTTATTTTGACCTTCGGTTCGTCGTCCCTTGTCCTTGCGGACCAGATCACGCTAAAGAACGGCGACCGCATAACGGGTAAGATCGTCAAGAAGGATGGCGACAAGATCGTCATCGAAACGGAATCGGCCGGCGTGATTGCCGTGCTTTGGGCGGCGGTCGATAAGGTGGCTTCCGACGCCCCGCTGAACCTTGAACTTGCGGACGGACAGACCATCAAGGGCACGGTCGCTACGGTCGACAGCAGGCTGGAAGTCGAGACAATAGACGCCGGTAAGGTCGTGGTCGAGAGGGAAAAGGTGACAACGGCAAGGAACGAAGCGGAGCAGGCGAAATTCATCGCCGAACGTGACCGGATGCTCAACCCAAGTTTCGGCGATCTTTGGACCGGTTCGGCCGATGTCGGCTACAGCCTGACGACTGGAAACTCAAAAACGCAGGCGTTCACGGCGGGTATTCGGGCCGCAAGAGAGACGGTCAAGGACAAGATCACGGTCTATGCGAATGCGGTGCAGGCGAGTAATTCGACGACCGGCGTGAGCGTGACGACGGCGAAGGCACTTTGGTTCGGCGGCCGCTACGATTACAACATCAACCGGAAACTGTTTGTCTTCGGGTCCGGAGACTTCGAGATCGACTCGCCGCAGCTTTTGGACCTGCGAATGGTCTTCGGCGGCGGCATCGGTTACCGTGCGATCAGAAACGAGCGGACGCAGCTAGACCTGTTCGGCGGAGCGGCTTACAACCGCGAATATTTCCAGACAGGCCTCAAGCGAAGTTCGGCGGAGCTGACCATCGGGAACGAGTTGAAGCACAGGTTGAACAAAAGAATGAAGGTTTCACAACGTTTTGTCGGATATCCAAACCTTTCAGAATTTGGCCGTTTTCGTGCTCAGTTCGACGCCTCGCTCTTGACCGATATAAACGGGTGGCTCGGTTGGCATATCACGGTCGCCGACCGCTTTAACAGCGATCCCGTCCTTGGGGCCGAAAAGAACGACCTGCTGCTTTCAACGGGCCTAAGGGTGAATTTTGGCCGGGCCAACAAGTGAGCGGTGCCAACAAATCCCAGGCCGATCGGTGGATCGTCGAAACGATCGGCGGCCGTGCCGAACCACGTCGAACAAGCTAGAATATAGTTAATGGACCTGCTCAGGGACAAGTTTCGCGAGGAATGTGGGGTATTTGGCATCTTTGGCCACGAAGAGGCTTCGACCGTGGCTCAGCTCGGGCTTTTTGCGGTCCAGCACCGCGGACAGGAGGCGTGTGGCATCGTCTCGACGGACGGTAAAGACCTTCATCAATATCGCTCCAAGGGCCTGATCGCGGACGTCCTGACAGAAGATGTGCTCAGGAACCTGAAGGGCTCGGCCGCGATCGGGCATACGCGTTACTCGACGACCGGCCGGAATACGATAAAAGAAGTACAGCCCTTTGCTGTGACGTGCCAGCACGGGCAGATCGCCGTTTGTCACAATGGAAATTTGCCGTTTGCCGAAGCAAAACGGCGTGAACTAGAGCGAGCCGGAGCGATATTTTCATCGACCTCGGACACCGAAACCATCCTTCACAGCATCGCTCGGACGCCGGCGGCGAACGCCATCGAGGCGGTAACGAAGGTCCTGAGCGACACCGAGGGCGCGTTCTCGCTGCTGTTTCTGACCCCGGATTCGCTGGTAGCGGTGCGTGATCCTCGCGGTTTCCGGCCGCTGGTCCTCGGAAAGCTCAAGGATGCCTGGTGCATCGCGTCCGAGACGTGTTCGTTCGATCTGATCGATGCCGAGTATGTCCGCGAGGTCGAGCCGGGCGAGATGGTCATTATCAACGAGTCCGGCCTTCATTCATCGAAACCCTTCGTCGAAAAGCCGCATGCTGTCTGCAGTTTTGAGCACGTTTATTTCTCGCGGCCGGATTCGACAATCTTCGGCCGATCGGTGAATGAATCCCGTCACAAAATGGGAAAGCGGCTCGCTGTCGAGCACCCGGTCGATGCTGACATTGTCGTTCCGGTACCTGATTCGGGGGTTGCCGCGGCGATCGGTTACGCTGCCGAGTCCGGCATCAATTATCGGCAGGCGATCATCCGGAACCACTATGTCGGCCGTACGTTTATCGAGCCGTCGCAATCGATCCGCTCGTTTGGCGTCCGGCTTAAATTGAATCCGATAAAGGACCTGATCAGAGATAGACGGGTCGTACTTGTGGACGATTCGATCGTTCGCGGGACGACGTCGAAGAAGATCGTCCAGATGGTGCGAGAGGCCGGTGCGACCGAGGTGCATGTGCGGATCTCGTGCCCGCCGACCACCCATTCGTGTTATTACGGTGTTGATACGCCGCATCGCCGCGACCTGATCGCATCGCGAATGACGGAAGAGGAGATCTGCGAATACATCGGTGCGGATTCTCTCGGATTTCTTTCTCTTGAAGGGATGCTTGAGGCTATCGGGATCGACCCGTCATCGTCCTGTACGGCCTGCTGGAGCGGGCATTATCCCACCCTGACGGCAAACAGCCATACTGCATGATCCTTGATCTTGTGTTTAATTTGATCGGCGACGGGACGGTGTGATCCGGATAGGTGTCCGGACGGAGCGTTCAAGTGTCGGGATCGTTCGCTCCATTAGCCTTATCGTGTTCGCCTGGGATGGATCGCTCCTGTAACGCCGGATGAATTCCTTGCCGGACGCGATCGCGATCTGCTTGCTCGCGACGTCTTCTCGGCCACGATTCGTCATAAAGGCATTGTAGAGCCCGTCGCGCTGGGTGTTGTCCAGGACGGCCTGGCGTTCAGCGGGTGCCAACGCTTCGCGGATCGCAACGATCAATTCGGGGCTGGCATCCTGAAGCTGGAGTGCCCATTCTTCTTCGGTTGAGAGCGCGAAATTAACCCCCCGATCACGAACTTCCTCTATCAGTTCGCGGTTGGTCTTTTCGAGGTTTTCCGGGAGGTCGCCCGCGAGGCGAAGCGAGACGCTTATCTCACGCTTCGTTACGGGGGGGTCATGATCGTCTTCCTGCGCGGCCGCGGGTATCGCGAGTGCGATGCTCAACAGCGTGCAGAACAAAAGTCCGCTGGAGCTCATAGGACACCTCTACAATTTCTCATGATAGCATGAGCCGTCAATAGGCGCCCAATTCCCCCTTTTTAGGTTCTTGGCACACGAGTTGCGCATTTGATACTGTAGTCCGAGAAGAAGGCCTCAGCCAGTGATCGTTATTCGGATGATCATTGCCAGGCCGAAGCGAATTCAGCCCAGCAATTGGCGGTGTTCAAACGTGACAAGGAGGAAGTAATGAGAAAAGTACCTAAGATATTCCTATTTTTGTTCGGCGCACTGACGTTGGCGGCAGGCGCGGGCAATCCCGCACTCGCTCAGATGACCGCGAAAGAAAAAGCAAATCAGATCAAAAAGGCCGGAGAAACGGCAAAAGATGCTTCGAAGGTCATCGACGAGCTGATGCGTATTCCTGCGAACTCGATACCCGAAGCACTCTTTAAGGATGCCAAAGCGATCGCTGTTTTTCCCGGTGTTCTGAAGGCCGCCTTTGGTGTCGGCGGCAGCGGTGGCCACGGCCTGATCTCGCGCCGGTTGTCATCGGGATGGAGTGCCCCAACGGCCTATAAGTTTGGGAGCGGCAGCGTCGGTTTCCAGATCGGCGGTTCGAAAACCGATCTTGTAATGCTGTTTATGACGGAGGACAGCCTGGAAAATCTGCTCGAAGATCAGTTTGAGATCGGGGGCGAGGCCTCGGCTGCGGCGGGGCCGGTCGGGCGGACGGCAAAGGCCACGACCGATGCTCAATTCAAAGCTCAGATACTTTCCTACTCCCGCAGCAAAGGTCTTTTTGCCGGGGTCTCGATCACCGGAGGTGTGATCAGCCCCGACAATGATCGCAACATGGCCCTCTATGGCTTCCCGGCGAAGGAGCTTTTGACAGGCGTTAATAAGGTGCCGATCGCGTCGATCCCGCCCGCGACCAAGGTGTTCCAAGAGACTCTTACTCGACACTCAAAATAAATGTTCAAAGTAGAACCTGGGGTCCTCCGTGCATAAGGCAGCGAACCAAGCGCTTTCACTTTTCATCCAAGTTTCGTAAAATGGCAGTCCGCTTAACCGGAGCGGACTTTCCTCTTTATGGGGGCGACAGGCTTCGACAGGGGCTTGTATAGATCTTTGGATGCACGTCGGGCTTTTTGTAGGTGAGCCCGTTAACAAAACTTGCAAAACACAAATGCTAATCAAGAATTAGCTCTCGCTGCCTAATTAACTTTAGCTACAGCGATGTCTTGTCAGAAGTTTGCTTGATGCGACTGATAAAGGCATAACCCAGTTCAAGCTAGGGCACGTCCACCGCCTGCGGACGCGTCCGAAACGTTAGTCAGGCTGGTTTTCGGCAAGGTTCGCCCGCTTGCTTACTTGCCGAAAATGAGACTTGAGCAATCGGGCTAAACGTGTAGATTTCACTGGTCGCAACCTTTGGATGCGGGTTCGATTCCCGCCGCCTCCACCATCATTTTATCCATCTTGCTGACTAGGAAAGCAGTTGGCGATCCGAGCAAAGCGGGTCCGGACTTCCAGTTACAGCGCTGGCTGCCCGGCTTCGCTTCCTTCGCCGGGATTCTTGGCTATAATTGCATCGATGCCTCGATGCCGAATACTCGTACTTGCTGCCGTGTCTATTGCGGTGCTGCTTGGAGCCTCACGAGCTGCTCCAGGCCAGATTACGCAGGACGTTTTTCGCCGTACTTTGACGGACAAGGCCGGGGTGACCGCCGCCGACCTAGAGCGTTTGTCGGCGGGCGAGGCGGTCGTCGCGGCGATCGAAACCAACGACAAACAGGAGGTCGCGGTCATTGGGGTCGTGAGGATCGCGCCAAAGCGGCCGCTCTCGATCGAAGACCTGAGGTCGAGCCTGTCCCCCAGGCAGAACACGGAGGTCGGCGCCGGCGAAAAATTCAGCACGCCGCCGCGCATCGAAGACCTAAGTGAGGTTCGTCTGACGGACGACGATGTCGAGGAACTGCTGAAATGCGAGCTCGGGAACTGCGACCTTAATCTTTCCGAATCGTCCATTAGGCGAATCCGCGAAGCAGCGAGCCAAGGCGACGGCCAGATAAAAGACAAACTTACCCAGGTTTTTGCCCAGATCCTTTTCGAGCACCTTTTGGCCTATCAGAAGGCCGGCGACTCCGCTCTGGGCGATTATGCAAACCGGGGCAGAAAGGTTCGGCTGTCAGACGCTCACGCCAAGCTGTTTCGGGAAACGCTCTTTCTGAGCAAGGCGGCCCCGCCGCTGAACGAGGCCCTTGCCCGTTTTCCCGCAGGCGATCAAGCAGCCGTCGCATCGGAATTTTTCTGGTCCACGGTCGATTTCGGCTTAAAGCCGATGATCACGCTTTCGCACCTATCGTACTATCCTTCGGGTCCTGAACCTTCCGATGTCCTCGCCGTCGCGACAAAGCAGATCTACGCTAGCCGGTACCTGGATGCTTCGTTAACGCTTGCTTTGATCGTTCCGGTCGAAGATGGCGAGAAGAAAGAAACGTTCCTTATTTTTACCGACAGGTCGCGGTCGGATGCACTTGAGGGGATGTTCGGCAGCTTCACACGCAGGGTTGT
Organism: Chloracidobacterium sp.; assembly: GCA_016716365.1. Lineage (GTDB taxonomy): Bacteria > Acidobacteriota > Blastocatellia > Pyrinomonadales > Pyrinomonadaceae > OLB17. Next base: position 272,105 of record JADJWM010000018.1, read on the forward strand.
GAAGACCGAGGCGGTGAAACGTGTGACCGACATCGTGGCCACAGCCAAGACCCGGCTCGAGCAAACGGACCGACCCGCCGCGACCGTTACGCCCGAGCCGGCGGCCGACACGATGCTTTCACGTGCGATCGGCTGGATCTCGACGCCTCTGGGTATCGCCGCCGTCGCGGCCGCCATCCTTTTGCTTGGGTTTATCCTGTTTCGCCGCAAAGGCGTTCGTTAGGCCCCCGAAACAATCCGCCATTCGATAGCTGCGTCCCGGGCATCACCAGGCGATACCGTAATCGTCGCCGTGAGTGCTGGCGCCGCCCCACATCGAGCCGTTCTTTCGGTCAAAATAGATCGCGGTTATCGGGCCCGAAGTGCGTTCCTGAAAAGTGAACGTGTAGCCCATTTTTGTAAGCTCGTCACGAACTTCTTTCGTCGTCGAATTTGCGAGCAGGACGCGGCCCGGACGGATCTCGTGTGCGCCGAATGAGCTTCGCATCTGGAAGCTGTTGATGTTCGGGGCTTCGGTTGCCTGCTGGACGTTCATTCCGAACTCGACCATGTTGAGGAAAAACTGCAGAAGGTTCTGGTCCTGGCTGTCGCCGCCCTGGACCGAAAAGCATAGGTACGGCTTTTTGTCCTTGAATGCGAGTGTTGGTGTCAGCGTGACGCGCGGCCGCTTGCCCGGTTCGATCACGTTGTAGGGGCCATCGGCTGCGTCGATAACAAACTGTTGTGCCCGCTGGCTGAGGCCGATGCCTGTCCGGCCGGCGATCACGGCGGGGATCCAGCCGCCGCTCGGCGTTACAGAAACCACCCACCCCTCGGCGTCGGCGGCCTGCACGGAGGTCGTGCCGCCGTAAAAGTTATCATCGGGGAAGCTTCCGTTTATCGGATCGCCGAACGGGGTGTTTTGCGCCATCGTTCCGGGAGGTGCCTGGGTCTGGCTGTCGGCCGGCACGTTCTTCCATTTCTCGAGAAGGGCGGCGAACGGGTTCCGGCCTTGCTGGAACGGATATGGGTCGCCGGGCTTTATGTCGGGATCGTTCCGGTCGGGCCTGATCAGCTTGGCACGTTCTTTCGCGTATTCTTTCGAAAGCAATCCTGCCCGGGGCTCGGCGGGCGGAAAGTAAGGATCGCCGTAGTAGAAATCGCGGTCCGCAAAAGCGAGGCTCATCGCCTGATAAACGGTGTGGATATATTTCGGACTGTTATAGCCCATCGACTTTACATCGACATTCTCCAGGATGTTCAGGGCCTGCAGCATCGCGGGCCCTTGCGTCCACGTGTCGAGCTTATAAACATCGATGCCTTTATAGCTGGCCGAGACGGGCTCCTCGAGGATCACTTTCCATTTTGCGAGATCGGCCTCGGTGATCAGCCCGCCTTCCTCTTTTGTGCCGCGGACGAGTTCCTTAGCGATGTCGCCCTTGTAAAATCGGTCGTAGGCGGCCATGATCGCGTCTTTGCGGGACTTTCCGGCTTTTAAGGCGGACTGCTCGGCATCGACCAGTTTGCGCAGGGTCGCCGCAAGGTCGGCTTGTTTGAAGATCTCGCCTTCAACCGGGCCTTCACGCTCGCGGCCCGTGTGAGGCAGCATCACTTCACGCGAGTATTTCCATTGCTTGAGCCACGATTTTTGCCGCTCGATCACGGAGGCCGTTCCGGCGTCCATCGGGTAGCCATCGGCCATCTCTATCGACGGTTCGAGCACATCTTTGAGGCTCAGCTTTCCAAATTCGGCGAGCATCACGAAAATGCCGCCCGGCGTGCCCGGCGTCACAGCCGAAAGGGGGCCGTATTCCGGCGGGTATTTCATACCTTTCGACTTGTACAACTCAGCCGTCGCTCCGGTGGGAGCCATGCCGAGGGCGTTGACGCCGATGACCTTGCCGGTCTTTGGGTTGTAGATCAGGGCCTGCGTTTCGCCGCCCCAGCCAAGCGTGTCCCACATCGTCGAGGTCGCCGCGATCATCGCACACGCGGCATCGACCGCGTTGCCGCCCTTCATAAATATCCGCGCGCCGGCGGTCGCCGCGATCGGTTTTCCGGTCACGGCTACCCAGTGCTTGCCGTAGAGCACCGGTTTCTGCGGACGCTGGCTGAAGAACGAATGCGGCATCATGACCGCAGATATTATGAACAGGAGGGCCGTTCGAACAAAACGCGATTCGGTTTTCATAGTTGAGCGATTATAGCGCGACTTGCGGCCACAAGACGCGTTCGGCCAAATTCGATATAGTCTCAATTGCGGATGGAAACAGACAGTAGATCGCCGATCGGGATATTCGATTCGGGCGTTGGGGGCCTGACCGTTTATCGCGCGCTTCATGACCGGCTGCCGAACGAGCGTTTCATCTATCTCGGCGATACCGCCCGAGTCCCTTACGGCACAAAATCGTTGGCCACGGTCGAACGCTACGCGATCGAAAATTCCCAATTCCTGGCGAGCCGCGGCATCAAGATGCTTGTCGTCGCGTGCAACACCGCTTCGGCTCTTGCGTTGCCGAAGATCCGCGAAAAGATCGGGATCGACGTGGTCGGAGTGATCGGTCCGGGCGGGCGGAAGGCCGTCGATCTGACCCGAGGCCGCGACCCGGCGAAGATCGGCGTGATTGCCACGGAGGCAACGATCTCGAGCAATGCATATGTCGAAGCGATCCGCCGAGCGTCCAACAGTGCCGAAGTTTTCCAATCCGCGTGTCCGCTCTTTGTTCCGCTTGCCGAGGAAGGGTGGACCGACGAACCCGAGACGCGATCGATAGCGGCTCGCTACCTTGCCGGGATCAAGGAATTCTCGCCTGATGCGTTAGTGCTTGGCTGCACGCATTATCCGATCCTGCGCGACGTGATTCAGCAGACCGTCGGCGAAGGTGTTATGCTTGTGGATTCCGGCGAGGCGACTGCCGACGAGGTCGCCCGCATTTTGTCGGACCGCGGCCTTGCCGATCTCGATGCTAGACCAGGCAGGCGTGCCCTCTGTGACGATCTCGATCATTTCTACGTTACGGACGCGGCAGAACGGTTTGCCCGTGTCGCGGAACGATTTCTAGGCACACAGCCGAGCAAACTCGAGGCGATCGAATTGACCGGCCGGCGCCTGACACTGTTAGGGCAAGTTACTTAATATGAGCTTTGTTAGACCAGACGGACGGGGCTTTGACCAGATCCGCAACACCAAGATCACGCCGAATATTAACCCGTATGCCGAGGGCTCGGCACTGATCGAGGTCGGCGGAACGAAGGTTATCTGTACGGCGTCAGTGGAAGACCGCGTTCCGCTATTCCTGAGAAACAAAGGCCTCGGGTGGGTCACGGCCGAATATGCGATGCTGCCGAGGGCGACAAGCACACGAACTCAGCGAGAGACCCAGCGGCCCGCCGGCCGTACTCAGGAGATCCAGCGGCTGATCGGCCGAAGCCTTCGTGCGGTCGTGGACACGAAACTGCTGGGTGAGCGTCAGATCTATCTAGACTGCGATGTAATACAGGCGGACGGCGGGACGAGGTGTGCATCGATCACCGGCGCGTACGTCGCCCTGGCTCTCGCCTGCCGAAAACTACTCAAACAGGCCGTCATCAAGACGTCGCCTATCTTGAGCTCGGTTGCGGCCGTCAGCGTCGGCGTAGTTGGCGGGCGGGTCGTGCTCGATCTTTCGTATGCGGAGGATTCCGAGGCCGACGTCGATATGAATGTGGTCTGTACCGCGGCCGGAAAGTTCATCGAACTGCAGGGGACGGCGGAACGCGAGCCGTTCTCTCGTGAACAAATGGACGAAATGCTGATCGCCGCCGACAAGGGGATGGAGCAGCTTTTTGCCATTCAAAACAGTGCTTTGGAGGGGTGACGATTCCCGGCAGAGAGCGGGCTGCGTAACGCATCGGGGACCATCCAGGTTTCGCGGCGACGAACTTCGGCCCGTGATACCCTTCCGGCGCTTTAAATGTGAAACGGGTTTTGACGTTTCTTCTTGATACTCAGGGGCCTGCCTTGTAGAATTACGTTAATAAACCACATCCGGAATTTCGAAAAAATGAAAAAAGTATTATTTCTTGGACTGATCTCGATCTTCCTTAGCGGCAGTGTCTTCTCTCAAGGGACCAAACCGTGGAGCGAATGGTCGAAGGGCGATATTGAGAAAATGCTGAACAAATCGGCGTGGGTGCAAAGCCAGCAGAAAGGTGAAAGCCCGCCCGATATGAGAACTCGCACCAACGCCGGAAGCATTAATCCGACTTTAGGCGATCCCGGTACCGCAAGAGTACCCTCGGAGATCTACCTGCGGGTGCGGTTTCTCTCTGCAAGACCGATCCGTGAAGGATATGCAAGCCGGCTGCTTCAAATGCAGCCGAACGCGACGGCCGAGGTGAAACAGCAGGTGCAGACGTTCGTCGACAACGGTTTCGGCGATTTCATCGTGGTCGGCGTGAACGTCGACGGACAGAACCCGCAGACGGTGAATCCGACGCTGGGAATTTTGATGAAACTCAACACCGAAGCGATCGGCGACAAAGCGTATTTAGAGCGTAAAGACGGCAAACGGCTGCCCCTGCTGGAATACAAACCTCCGGTGGCCGATGACATGGGCGGAAAATTCGTGTTCGCCCGCACGCTCGACGGGGCACCTTTCATCACCCCTGAGGCCGACACGGTTCGCTTTGTTCTGAACTTGTCCGGCAACCTGAAATTCAATATGCGGTTTGACGTCGATAAGATGGTTTACGGCGACAAGCTTGAATATTAAGCCGAGAAAGGCGGCCAAACGGCCGCCTTTCAATATTTTACACGTCGAAGGTGTTCACTGCCGCACGGCTGCACGTATCTCTGCGTCGCGGCCAACGGCACTCATTTCCTTTTAAGGACCTCACCCGGCAGTTTTCCCGTAACCTTTCCGTTTTCCCAAACCACCACTCCGTTCACGAAGACCGCGTTCACGCCGTCCGAGATGATCTGCGGTTCGGCAAAAGTTGCCCGGTCGATGATCGTTGACGGGTCGAACAGGACTAGGTCAGCCTTCATTCCCTTCCTAATTGTCCCGCGGTCCTTCAGGCCCAGCCGGCGAGCGGGCAGCGATGTCATCTTCCGGACCGCTTCTTCGAGAGAGATCCATTTATTTTCGCGTACGAACCGGCCAAGGACACGCGGAAACGTGCCGGTGCCGCGGGGATGACGGCCGCCGATGCCGCCGTCGCTCGAAACCATGACCCAAGGGGTTTGATAGAAGGATTTGACGTCCGCTTCGGTCATTCCAAAGCCGACGACGCCGGCACCGCCTTTCTTGACGATGTCGATATATGCCTCGACCGGTGAGGTATTCGCGATCGCGGCCGCCTCAGCCAGGGTTTTTCCTTCGTATTGCGGATACCCGCGGCAGCTCGTGATCAGCACCTTGTCCGCACCGCCGATCGCATTTATTCCTTTCTGAACTTCGGCCGGGTCATCATGTTTTCGGCTGGGGACGAGTACGGTTATTGTCGAGGCCCAGGCGGTGTAGGGATAGGCGTCGGCCGTGATATCCAGGCCGTCGCGACGAGCCTCCTCAATGATCGCCATTGCTTCCCCGGACTTTCCCCACACGCTGCTGTTGCCCATCTTGATGTGAGAGATCTGGACAGGGATCTTCGCTTCACGGCCGATGCGGATCGCTTCGCGGATCGAGTTCAAAACGCCCTCTTCCTCGTCCCGCATATGCGTCATGTACGAGCCGCCATGGCGGGCCGCGACCTTCGCAAGGGCGATGAGTTCTTCCGTGGTCGACGAGAAGCCGGCGTCATATTCCAGGCCCGACGAAAGGCCGAAAGCCCCGTCGAGCATTCCTCTTTCAAGCAGTTCGGCCATTGCGGCGATCTCCGCTTCCGTTGCAGGCCGTGCGAGGTTCTCTTTCATCACCTGCGACCGAAGTGTGCCGTGCCCAATGAATCCGCCGACATTCAAGGCGATCTTTCCCTGCACCTTCGCAAAATAATCCGCAATCGGCCACGGGCTGCCTCCGTCGGGGCCGACGAAAAGGGTCGTGATCCCCTGCGAGACCTGATTCGCTGCCGTGCCTTCGCTGAGCAAGCCAGATTCGGAATGATTGTGGATGTCGATGAAACCGGGCGAAAGGACGAGGCCATTCGCATCGATCACCTCTTCGCCCCGTGAGGGTTTAAGGTTACCGACGGCAGTTATCTTGCCCTTGCCGATCCGAACATCGCCGCGAAAGCCGGCCTTTCCGGTGCCGTCGACGACGGTCGCATTTCTTATCAATACGGCCGGCGTCTGCCCGGGAACTGATTGGATAAGAAGGCTGAGAACGAGAGTTACAGCGGCGAAGCGTAGCAGGCGATCGATGGTCAGGGACATGCGGAGATGATAATAGAAAGGCTCGCCGGCGTGCAATTTGGGAGCGGCCCGCGTTCGCCCTGAATGGATTCGCGCCCGGTGCTGTATAATTGCGTTTTTGATCGGCTCAATTCGAGATTATGGAAAACAGATCATTCAGCGGACGTTCCTCGATAGTGACCGGCGGCACCCGCGGCATCGGTAAGGCGATAGTTTTGGAATTAGCACGGCGAGGGTGCAGCGTCGCTTTTAATTATGCGAAGAGCGCCGATGAGGCCGAAAGGCTCAAGGGCGAGATCGAAGCCCTAGGCGTGAAAGCGTTCGCGGCCCAGTGCGACGTTGCCGACACCGCGGCATCGGCGGAATTTGTGAAGGCCGTCGCCTCTGAGTTCGGGACCGTCGACTTTTTGGTCAACAACGCCGGGATCACGCGTGACCAACTGATCATGCGAATGAAAGAAGAGGACTGGGACGCAGTGATCGACACCAATTTGAAGGGCGCCTGGAATTTTTCAAAGGCCGTCCTTCGCCCGATGATGCGGAACGAGGGCGGCGGCTCGATCCTGAATATCTCGTCGATCTCCGGCGTGGTCGGGATGCAGGGACAATCGAACTATTCGGCGTCAAAGGCCGGTATGATCGGCCTGACCAAATCGCTGGCAAAAGAGGTCGCCAGCCGCGGCATCACAGTTAATGCTTTGGCCCCCGGCATGATCGAGACCGAGATGACGACCGAAATGAACGCCGATTTTCGCGAGAAGATCCTCGCTTCGATCCCGCTTGGGAGGTTCGGAACCGTGGAAGAGATCGCGGCGATAGCTTGTTTTCTGCTTTCCGAGCCGGCCAGGTACATCACCGGCCAGGTCATACAGTGCGACGGCGGCCTGGCGATCTAAATAAGAATACCTTGTCAGTCGAAACCATCCAGGAAGAAAAGCCCCATCCTTCAGAGGAGGTTGAAGAAGCTCGCGAAGCTGCGCGTGAATCTTTCGGCGTCCCAGTTTATACCTGCGTTCTGATCACCTGTATCGTCGCCGTCACGCTGATCCAGTTTTATGCCGGCCTTGAAGCGTCTGTCGATGCGGCCGGATTCGACAAGCCGCAGTTTGCCGCCGGCGAATATTGGAGGATCCTCACCGGAGCGGCTCTCCACGGCGGTGTGATGCATATTTTCTTTAACTCGTATGCCTTCTATAGTTTCGGGAGGCTCTTTGAATTCCTTTCGAATCGGGCTCATCTGGCGATCGCGTTCCTGCTCTCGGCCGTGGCGGGAGGCGTTTTGAGTTTCATTTTTAAGCCCGATGGGACCTCTGTGGGGGCGTCGGGCGGCATCCTCGGCATCGTCGGTTATCTGACCGTTTATGCATTTCGCCGGAGGCAGTTCGTCTCGCGGGAATTTCGCAAGAGTCTGCTGATGAATATCGGGTTCATTCTGCTATTCGGCCTTGTGCTTTACCAGGTAGTCGACAATTACGGGCATATCGGCGGGTTGGTGTGCGGTGCTGTTTACGGTTTTCTGCAGATCCCGACGGACCCGTACCGCGATCCTCGCGAGGCCGGAAAAGTTGCCGAAACGGCCGGCCTTGTAGCGATGGGCGTCTTCATCGCGGTCTCGATCTTTAGTATTTATCTCATCCTGACTTTCGGTTCGTGATCTGAAATATCAAATGCCTCGCGTCCGAGTCCATCAGCACGTTAATCCGCTTTCCCCTTTCTACCGGCAGGAGCCGACGCCGGTTGATATCGAGGCCGTGTTCGCCGATCCGGAAAGGCCGCTGCTGCTGGATATAGGCTGCGCCCGAGGCCGTTTCCTTTTGCGGATGGCCGCGGCCGAGCCGAAGTGGAATTACCTCGGGGTCGAGATCCGCGAACCTCTAGTCGAAGAAGCCAATCGTTTGGCATCGGAGACGGGCCTGACGAACCTCCATTATGCGTTCTGCAATGCGATGCTCTGGCTTGATCGCTTGCTGGAGGGCCTGCCGGCTGGAATATTGCAGGCCGTCACGATCCAATTCCCCGACCCGTGGTTCAAGAAGAAACACGCAAAACGCCGAATGGTGAACGAGGAGATGGTGGCGACGATCGCCCGTCAACTAGCGCCGGGCGGCAAGGTCTTTGTTCAGACCGATATCGAATTCCTGGCCGATGAGATGTTCGGGCTTTTTCGAAATGACGATCGATTTCGCGAATCGCAGATCACCGCAAATCCGTTCCCGGTAAAGACCGAACGCGAAAAGGCGGTCGAAGGTAAAGAACTTCCTGTGTTTCGCTCGATCTTCGAACGACGCTAGAACGTGGCGATCCCTATTATCTCATTCGCCTGAATACCCAAACAAACGGGTAGCTAACGAATTCGACCATGATCAGGGGCATTCGCTTAAGGTCGCGTAAAAGCGGCTGCTGGTCCTTGTCCTTAACGAGCATTGCTCCGCGGCGCATCACAAAGAGATTAAAAAGGGCGGAAACCGCCGAAAAGGTCATCGTAATGATGATCGAGCGATTCACGTTACGGTCCCCGTTGAGCGTATGGAGGGTGTATTCGACGATGTGGCCGTAGATCGGGAACATCACCATTACGATCAGGTTGACCAACGACTTTGGCCTTGCAAGACGGAGTACCTGGCCGACCGAGGACGTAATGCCCGCATTGATCGTACGAAAAAGGAATTCCAGCGAGAAGGCGCTCAGTGCTGCCCTCCACCCGAGCGTGATGTGGGTGAAAAAATATATCGACCCGCGCATTACGCCGCTCAATAGAGCGGCTTTCCAATGCCATCGCAGGACCAGGATCTCCCAGGGGTGCCGAAAGCAATACTTTACGACATCCGCAATTGTTGGGTCTGCTGGTAGGGCCAAAAGCGTCACTGTCGAGATCGAGGTGGCCGGGTCTGCAATGGCATCCTGAACGGAGGCCTGCTGCTTCGAAGGAGCATTTTCTATTTTTTCGACACGACATCCGGGGCGGACGCGGCCGATGCGGACGAAGCCGATGGCATCGCGGTAGCCTCTCTTTCCTGATTCCAATAAGACCGGCACTCGATCTTGCTTCGGTCGCAGCGGTGCTGATACTTCCGGGCGATCTCGGTCACTTCCTCAAGCAGCCCTTCGCTCAATGTGGCGGGTTCAAGCCCCAGATCGAGGAACCGGTCGTTTGCGACATGAAGGTCGTTCTCATCGGCTTCCTGGCGTGGATTCGGCAGGAATTCAACCTCCGCGCTGGTGACCTCCGAAACCAGCTTTGCAAGGTCACGCACGCGATAGGTCTCCGTCATCTGGTTAAAGATCTGGACCCGGTCTTCCCTGGCAGGGGGATTGTCGATCGCAAGTTGAATGCACCGAACGGTATCGCTGAGATGGATAAACGCCCGGGTCTGGCCGCCCGTGCCATGGACCGTAAGCGGATAGCCAATTGCGCCCTGCATCAGGAAACGGTTGAGCACGGTGCCGTAATCCCCGTCGTAGTCGAATCGATTGATCAGCCGTTCATCAAGCCGGGTGTGTTCGGTCTGGGTTCCCCAAACGATCCCCTGGTGCAGGTCAGTGATCCGTATACGGTCGTTGCGGTTGTAGAAGAGAAAAAGCAGTTGATCCTGTGTTTTCGTCATGTGATAGACGCTTCCGGGACTGGCCGGATAAAGGATCTCGTGCTCGTGAACATCGCCGTTGTTCCCTGGGATCTGGACCTTCAGATATCCTTCCGGGATCTTCATCCCAAAGGCTCCGTAACCGTAAACGCCCATCGTGCCGAGATGGACAAGATGCGCGTCCGTGTTCGATTCGACCAATGCACAGAGAACGTTATTGGTCGCATTCAGGTTGTTATCGACCGTGTATCTCTTTTGTTTTGAGCCTTTCATCGAATACGGGGCTGCCCTTTGTTCGGCAAAATGCACAACGGCATCGGGCCGTTCCTTCGTGAACAGGTCCAACAGGAGCTCGTAATCCTTAGCGATATCGATCTTTTCGGACCGTATCTCGTTTCCTGACAGTTCTTTCCATGCTTCGAGCCGCGTCTCAAGCGACGAGATCGGCGTCAGCGACTCGATACCGAGTTCGGCGTCGATGCGCCGCCGCGATAAGTTATCGACGATTACAACGTCGTGGCCAAGAGAAGAAAGATGAAGGGATGTTGCCCAACCGCAAAAACCGTCACCACCGAGAACAAAGATCTTCATAGAATTGCAGCGAACTAAATCACAACGCCAAAGACGGCATCATAAAAGGGTAACGCCGCCGCCGATGGCCGTTCATGATCGTTCGGATCGAAATAGAGAACCCGGCATCAAACATCGTTGGGGGGCAGCACAATGGATACCGTTCTGCACCGGTCTCGCATATTGTACGTTTGCCGGGTGCAAAGCCTAAATTCTATCATCTCTTAGATGACTATAAAATCAGCCCACATAACAAATTACTTCCACAAGGACTCCGGCGGGATCAGCACTGCATACAGATCGCTGCTCGACGCCGCTGAACGCCGAAAGCGACACATGCGGCTGATCGTGCCCAGCGAATCGGAATCGGTCGAAGAGCTTTCGGAATTCACAAAAATATACTACGTCCGGGCGATGAGATCGCCGGTCTTCGATAAGCGGTACCGGTTGATCATGCCATGGCAATATATCCCGACGAACTCCGCCCTCAGGCATATCCTGCTCGACGAAATGCCGGACATGGTCGAGGTCAGGGATAAATACACGCTGAGTGCGTTCGGGACGGTGGTCCGGATCAATATGTTTCGAAGGCTGAAACGGCCAATGCTGGTGAGCTATTCCTCAGAGCGGATGGACGACAACGTCGGATCTTTCATTTCCGGAGCGGGCCTGCCGCGTTGGTTTGCAAGGCGATACATCGGGAACTACATATTCCCGTCCTACGATTTCCACATCACGAACTCGCCTTATACCGCTGAGGAATACTTCCTTGCGACAAAAAGGGAACACAACCCCAACAGGCAGCACTGGTTCACCAACCTATGCTGGCGGTCGGTAAGGAGCCCGCGTGTCCCGGTGGATGAAAGGATCCGTATTTCTCCCGCCGGCGTCGACGCCGATAGGTTCTCGCCCGAACGCAAAAGCGAGAAGGTAAGGCGGGAGATGATCGAAAAGGCCGGTTTTCCGGACGATGCCGTCATCATGCTCTATGCCGGCAGGATCTCTCCGGAGAAGAATGTCGGGCTTTTGCTCGATCTGGTCCGATCGCTTGCCGGTTACAAGGAACGTGATCTTCGGCTTTTGATCGCGGGGGGCGGCCCGATGGCCGACCGGCTTCAGAAGCAGGCAGACCGGGATGTCCCGAACCGCATCTTCCAGCTTGGCCACCTGGATAAGGAAACGCTCGCAAATTATTATGCGAACGCCGATGTTTTCATCCACCCGAATCCGCGGGAGCCGTTCGGGATCGGACCGCTCGAAGCGATGGCCTCCGGGCTTCCGGTCGTTGCACCAAATTCCGGAGGGCTCCTATTTTACGCCACTCAGGAGAATGCCTGGCTTGTTGAGCCGACCGGCGAGGACTTTGCGAGTGCGGTCAAGGCGGTGATGGCCGATCCGGCGGCCCGTTCTCGGAAAATAGAGAAAGGATTCGAGGCCGTCCGGGCGAATTCTCGATCGAAGGCGGCCGACCGCCTCTTCGATACGTACGACGAACTTTACGAGGATTTCAGGCGGCGCAATGATCTTTACACGGACAGGCAGGTCGCGAAAAAGCACGATTACAAGCCACTGTTTGATTAACGGATTCGACCAAAAGGGGTTTCGCGTAAGTGCCGGACCGAGCCTGGCTGACCCCGACACTCGCTAATGGTCACTTCCAGTTCTTCTCTTTTCTGAACCTTTTGAGGACCATGTCCCGGCGGAGTTTCGGCAGGTGGTCGATGAAGAGTTTGCCGTCGCAGTGGTCGGTCTCATGTAGAAAACAGCGGGCGGCATAGCCTTCGGCCTCATGCTCGAACCACTCGCCCTTCAGGTCCTGGGCCTTAAGGCGGGCCTTCATCGGACGAACGACAACGGCAGGCACCTTGCCGACAGAAAGACAGCCTTCCTGGCCGGATTGCTCGCCTTCCGTGTAAACGATCTCAGGGTTTGCGGCGATCAGTTTGATCCCGTCGCAATCCATCACGAAAAGCCGCAAGTTGAGCCCGATCTGCGGAGCCGCCAGTCCCACGCCTTCTGCGTCGTACATCGTATCTAACATATCGGCGCAGAGTTCGGCAAGGCCGTCGTCGAAATTCTCGACCGGCTTCCCGACCTGGCCGAGGACCTCTTCGGGGTATTCTGTGATCTTTCTGACACTCATAAAGAATTTGGCCCGCTGATCATGCGAATTAACGCGAATAGAACGGAGCAGAACTCCTGATTCGCGTTGATCCGCGTAATTAGCGGGCAAATATCTATCGGGGAATTACGCCGCTGCGGGCACCGCGGCGGAATCCACGATGGGCAAAAAAGCCTTTCTCTTTGCGGGCCCGGCATTCCCAGCAAACGACCTGCCGGCCGTTCGAAGCGTCGAACCAAACGTTGTAATGCTCGGTCTCGCGGTCGCAGCGGCTGCATCTCTCGACCGGCTTTTCGGTGATCTTGGGGTCAAAGGAGTCGATCATGGGAAAATCTTATATCCGAAGTTCGAACGATTCAAACGAAAAGGACGGCTCGTTCGGCCGTCCTCAGAGAATTCTCGACTGTAATCAATTTATTCCGGCTGGCCCTTGCATCCGGACGCGAACAGTGCCGGCTGCTTGGTACTGATGATGGGGTAGTTCTCGGCCTCTTTGTTTATCTCGAGCCACGGCAGATATTCTTCGGGTATCGACATGTCCGAAAAGATCGCCTCGACCGGACATTCCGGGATGCAGGCGTCACAGTCGATACACGTATCCGGGTTGATCAGCAGACGGTCGGGAAGTTCGTGAAAAGCTTCGACCGGGCAAACCGCGGCACAGTCAGTATATTTGCAGTCAATGCATGGCTCGGTAACGATATAGGTCATTGGACAGGTCTTGGCTCCTTGCTTCTAAAAAACCCCCGCGGGTGCAGCGAGGCGATCGAGGTCAAGAATCAGCAAAGGTAAACCGTAATATTCGACGCGTAACTTGTCAAATGAGGTGAAACAAGTGGTAGAATGCCTGCAATAATCGAATCCAGAAGTCCACTACAAACAGGTTATAACCGATGAAAAACATCAAAGCGGAAAGGGAACTATCTCTCGATTTCCTGCGTGTGACGGAAGCGGCGGCGATCGAATCGGCCAAGACGATGGGCCAGGGCGACCGAAAGCATTCTGACCATGTCGCTGTCGAGGCGATGCGGCAGGTTATGGATACCGTTCCAATGCGCGGGCGCATCGTGATCGGCGAGGGCGAAAGGGATGAAGCGCCGATGCTTTATATCGGCGAAGAGGTCGGCGGCGGGATCTTTTCCGACGAGGCCCGTGAAGAATTTCCGGAGGTGGACATTGCGGTCGATCCGCTGGAGGGAACAAACCTCTGTGCACTCGGCGCCAACAATGCCATCGCCGTGCTGGCCGCTGCCGAAAGGGGTGGCCTTCTCAACGCGCCCGATATTTACATGGATAAGATCGTCGTCGGCCCATCCTGCCGCGGGGCGGTCGATATCGAAGCACCGGTGGCGGACAACCTTAAAAATATTGCCAGGAGGCTCGGCCGTGAGGTCGAAGACCTGACGGTTATCTGCCTTGACAGGTCGCGGCACAAACAGCTGATCGCCGATGTTCGCGGAACGGGTGCCCGGATCCGGCTGATCTCAGACGGAGACCTTTCGGCCGGCATATCGGCGGCGGTCGCGGGAACCAATATTCACGCCCTGATGGGCATCGGCGGTGCGCCGGAAGGCGTCATTACCGCAGCGGCGATGAAATGTCTTAACGGCGAGATCCAGGCGAAACTGATATTCGATCCGGACCGGCTTGGCGTTGACCGGACCAAGGTGCCGCCTGCCGAGCAGGTGATCGAACGCATCAAGGGAATGGGCATCACGGACCCCCACAAGGTGTATGACACCAATGACCTTGCACCGGGTAAAAAGGTCATCTTTGCTGCGACAGGCGTCACAGACGGTGCGCTGCTCCGCGGCGTAAGGTTCTTTGGGGCCGGAAAGCGGACGCATTCGGTTGTGATGACGACCGACAGCAAGAGCATCCGGTTCGTCGACACCGTCCACGTAGAGGGCGGCCCGGATGCCGTAATACGGTTCTAGTTTCCTTGACTTGTTAAACCGCAGATGACGCGGATAATGCAGTAAGAAGATCAGATCAGGATTCTGCAGTGTAAGCAGGTCGAATCACATTCGACTGACGAATTATGGAGAATAAAGCGAGTATTGCGGCCACTAACGGCTTTCATAATGGACACACGCCTGGTGCGGCTGGCGGCGGCAAGTTGATCGTTCTGACTGCACCGCTAACGGAGGCGATCGACCACGCCGGATATTTTATTCAAATGGCGATGGCATCGCTGCCGATCTGGATGGAAGGTGTCATCAACCGAAAGTATCCGAAATGGCGCGAGGTGGAACATTACGCGGACGGATCGGCAAAGTACATGCCGGCCGGCGTCCGTCTGGTGGAGACGTCGCTTGAGCGGGTCTATTCAAAGGATGACATCGTGGCCTGCTATCCGGATGACCTTGATAAGTTCATCGGGCCGAACACCCGTGTGGTCGCGGTCTCGACGCACAATCCTCTCGGCGTGACGTTTGCCGCCGGTGTTTATACGTCGATCTTCGGCTCGTCGAAGATGCCGATCAACTCGCACTATTCACGCGAGCTTTTCGCGAAGATCAAATCGAACCCGCATCGCGAAAATTTCAAGGTGATCGTCGGCGGCTCCGGCGGCTGGCAGATCATTCAGACCGATCTTTATGAAGAGTTGGGCGTGGATTGCGTGGTGGAAGGCCGATCTGAATCGCAGGACACGCTCGACCTGTTCGAAAAGGCGATCGCCGGCGAAGACCTTCCGAAAGAGATCACGGTCGTCCACCCGAAAGAGCGTGACGCGATAATGTTCCCGGACGCGAGGACCACCTTCGGGGTCGTCGAAATGACGACGGGCTGCGGCAGGCGATGCAAATTCTGCGTGCCGGACCTGAATCCGCAGATCGACCTGCCGAAGGACAAGATCATGGATGCCGTGCGGGCAAACGTCCGCGAGGGCAACACGCAGATCTCGCTGGCGACGGAGGACATGTTCATCTGGGGCCAGGTGCATACCGACACGCCTTTCTATTTTCCTAACCGCGAGGCCCTTCTCGACCTCTACGGCGATATCGTGAACACGCCGGGCGTCGAGCAGCACGTGCTCAGCCATTCGACGATCGCCCCGGCGGTGGTCGATCCGATCCTGATCAAAGAGCTTTCACGCATACTGCTGCCGAAGAGCCCGATCCATTTCCCATATCTGAGCTCGCACCCTGAAAAGAAGGCCCTCGCCCCGCTGATCGGCCTTGAGACGGGTTCGGTCCGGATGGCGAAAAAGGTGATGGCGAGCAAGGGCGTGCCGTTCGCTATCGATCATTGGCCGAGCGTGGTGCTCGAAGGCCTGCGGGTGATGAACGAGAACAACTGGTTCCCGGCAATGACGCTGATCGTCGGCAATCCGGATGAGACCGACGAGGACAACATGGCCACGCTCGACCTGATCTACGAGATGGAGCGACGCGGCCTGTTCGCCTTTCTGATTCCGTCGATCTTCACTCCGCTTCACGACACTCGCATGGAAATGGAAAAGGGTGTGACTGAAACGCGGCAGCTTACGGAACTCCAGTGGCAGCTGATGATGAAGTGCTGGAAAATGAACCTCCGCCCGGGGCAATACAGCTGGTGGGGCCCGACGGCGTGGCGCGTTGGCTCGATCGGGATGTGGCTTTACAAATTACGCAAATTGAACGGGCCTAACTTCACGTATCCGCTTCTAATGTTCTCGGGCCTCCTTAGCGAAAAGCGGCTTGAGAAAATGGGGAAGATCTATCTCGGCAAACCGCTTGAGACCAAGAACCGGGAAGAATTGATCGCGACGCTCAAGCCGAGCCAATTGAAATACCTGCGGGCCGACAATGGCGGGCTTCCGGCGGATTTCGATCCGACTTTAGCCGCTGGCAACGGGCATTTCAACGTGGGCGCGGCCGGCTCCGTTTCGTCGCACGCTGTCGCGGGTGAACTATGAGTGATCCGAAACCGTTCGTACTCGACTTCAGCCAGGTGGGCAACAAAGACGTTGCCCTCGTGGGAGGGAAATGTGCGAGCCTCGGTGAGCTTTTCCGCGAATTGACGACGCAGGGCGTCCGGGCCGTCGACGGTTTTTCCACCACCAGTTATGCCTACGAACTGCTGCTCGAGACCGGCGGCCTTCGAAAGCGGCTTCAAAAGCTGCTAAAAGGCCTGGACGTGAATGACCTTGATGAGTTGGCCCGTGTTGGCAGCGAAGCTCGCGCTCTGATGCGCGAAACGCCGTTTCCGCCCGAGGTGAGCGATGCGATCCGCGATGCGTACAAGTCGCTTGGCGATAGGATCGGCAAGCGGTCGTTCGAAGTTGCAGTTCGTTCGTCCGCGACGGCCGAAGATCTCCCCGACGCATCTTTCGCCGGCCAGCAGGACACTATCCTCAACGTCCGCGGCGAATCAAAGATCATCGAAGCCTGCCATGAATGCTACGCGTCGCTGTGGACCGACCGTGCGATCTCGTATCGCACGGCAAAAGGATTTGACCATTTCGACGTCGCTCTTTCCATCGGCATCCAGCCGATGGTCCGCTCCGACGCGGCATGTTCCGGCGTGATGTTCACGCTCGACACCGAAAGCGGCTTTCGAGAGGCTGTCGTCATTAATGGAGCGTGGGGCCTGGGTGAGGCGGTCGTGCAGGGGATGACCACGCCGGATGAATGGATAGTTTTCAAGCCGACCTTGAAACAGGGTTTTCGTCCGATCGTAACCAGAAAGCTGGGCGTCAAAGAAGTGAAGATGGTCTTTGCCGACGACGGGACGGGCACGCAGGTCCGCGACGTGGTCGAAAGCCAGCGAAAGCGACTGTGCCTAGCCGGGTTCGAGGTGCTTCAGCTCGCAACGTGGGCGTGTGCGATCGAGGACCACTATTCGAAACTCGCTGGACGGCATCAGCCGATGGACATCGAATGGGCGAAGGACGGCGTGACAGGCCAACTATATATCCTGCAGGCACGACCGGAGACGGTCCACGCCCAAAAAGCGGAAAACTACATCGAGACGTATGAGCTGACCGGAATGCACGGGGCCCCGCTGACTTCGGGAGTCGCGGTCGGAAATAAGATAGGGCACGGGCGTGCCCATGTGCTGCTCGATCCGGCAAAACTGAATACATTCAAGCAGGGCGAGATCCTTGTCACTACCTCGACCGATCCGGCGTGGGAGCCGATCATGAAGAGGGCGTCGGCCATCGTGACCGAACGCGGAGGCCGAACGTGTCATTCGGCGATCATAAGCAGGGAATTGGGCATCCCCTGCATCGTCGGTTCCGGCGACGCGACTGAAAAGGTCAAGAACGGCTCGGACATTACGGTGTCCTGTGCGGAAGGCGATGTAGGGAATGTCTATTACGGAGCCGTCGATTTCGAGGTCAAAAAACACAAGATCACGTCGGACGAACGGCCCGAGACAAAGATCATGATGAACGTGGGCGATCCCGACCATGCGTTCAACGTTTCGCGGCTGCCGAATGACGGCGTCGGCCTTGCCCGCCTTGAGTTCATCATCAACAATCACATCGGCATCCATCCGATGGCCCTTGTAAATTATCCGCGGCTAAGGAACCGCGAGGACGTCGAGCTCATCTCGCGGAGGATCCTCGAGGAAGACCCGAAAGAGTTCTTCGTTCGCTCTCTTGCCGAGGGTATCGGGCGGATCGCGGCCGCATTCTACCCAAAACCGGTCATCGTCAGGATGTCGGATTTCAAATCCAATGAATACGCGATGCTGATCGGCGGGAAGGAATTCGAGCCGAAGGAAGAGAACCCAATGCTCGGTTTTCGCGGTGCCTCGCGTTATTACGACGACCGCTACAAGCCCGGTTTCCGACTCGAATGCCTGGCGCTTCGCCGTGTTCGTGAGGACATGGGCCTGACCAACGCGATCCCGATGATCCCATTCTGCAGGACCGTCGAAGAAGGCGAACGTGTGATCGCTCTGATGGCCGAATACGGGCTGGTGCAGGGCGAGAACGGCCTCGAGGTCTATGCGATGTGCGAACTGCCCGCGAACGTGGTCTTTGCGGACGAGTTCCTAACCGTCTTCGACGGTTACTCGATCGGATCGAACGATCTCACCCAACTCGCACTCGGCCTTGACCGTGATTCCGAGATGGTCGCTCACCTGTTCGACGAGCGAAACGGTGCGGTTGAAAAGATGGTAGAAATGGCCATCGACGCGGCCAAGCGAACCGGCAAGAAGATCGGCATTTGCGGCCAGGCACCTTCAGATTATCCGGAATTCGCGGATTTCCTTGTCGAACGTGGCATCAATTCGATCTCATTGAACCCCGACACGGTGATCCAGACAACCCATCACATCCTCGAGACCGAAAAGACGCTGCGGGGCAAAGTGAAGGCGAGCGATTCTCCGGCGTCGGCCTGAAGGCGCCGTCAACCCATTCCCATTCAATTGAGGCCAAACGATCTTGGCGACGTATTCGCAAGCGGGCCGCCATTCTTATCGAGCGCCTGCACCGTCCACGTTAGCCGGCGGCCGCGGGCCCTGTCAGCGAGCCAGGGAGGCGGCGAATATGAGCTCGCGGGTGGCACAAGCACGGCCGAAAGCAATTCCTCACCCGTTTCATCGCTAATTTGCAGCCGGTACATCGCCGCGTCCGAAAAAGCCTTCCACGTGAAGATCACCTTCGAACCGATCTCGAACATCTCATTCTCCACGGGAAGGACCGCTCCCGAATCTCCCCAGACAGCCGCTGCCGATCGGCCCGCGACGAAGAAACGCAATACAGGCATCGGAAACGAAGCAACGGCACCGCTATGTACTATCCCTGTGCCGGCGTCGACCGCTCCCAGGTCGGAATCGCCTTCCTTGTCATCGACCACCTCGATCCGCAGCAGCAGGAGATACTGCCCATCGGCATTGGCCCTGAAGGTCTCGGGCGGCTCGAAACTCAGTGTGAACTTTCCTACCGGCGGCAGAAAATGATTGAAACGGGAAACTTGCGTGAACCTGCGCTGGGTGCCGCGTTGTTCGATGGGAAGTGTCGCTTCGGTTAGCAGGTCGCGCTCGCCGGGAGGGTCTTCACCGGGCTGGACGATCTCCCAACGGCCCTTCAAACGGCCCGTACCGTTGTACCTTATCTCGGCGCTGACCGGCGGAAACTTGGCTCCGCTTTCGACAAAAAGCACAGGTTCTCCGTCCTGGGTCTTAAACTTCACATCGGTCAGGGCGAATGGGACCCTCGCCCCGCCGCCCGCCATTCGGCACGAGACGCGAACGAACTGGTCCGACGCGCCTGAACTGGAAACGAAACGCCGAACATAAAAGAACTCGGCGCTTCCGCCGCCAAGCGCTGTTTGATAGGCGCGTCGAACGACCGATGCCGGGATCGCCATTATATCCGTGAGCGCCGATGTGCCGCTCGCGGCGGAGCGGTCGTACCTCGCCGGGCGTGACCCGTAGAT
Source organism: Chloracidobacterium sp. (assembly GCA_016716365.1). Lineage (GTDB taxonomy): Bacteria > Acidobacteriota > Blastocatellia > Pyrinomonadales > Pyrinomonadaceae > OLB17. The sequence goes on from JADJWM010000018.1 coordinate 292,073, forward strand.
CGTGCCCGGCCGGCACTGAAGGCCGAGAGCCGGTGGGGCGGCCGGGATCAGGCTGCCGCAGAACGCGGCATCGGCGGCCGTGTAGCCGGGAGGAATGCGTCCAAATGTGAGAAACACCGATGACGGGTTTTGCGGATTCACATTCACGCCCGTCGGGTTGACGACGATCGTTTGTGCGGCCGAAACAGCCGGCATCACGAAAATACTGAGCAAAATTATCGTTCTTAAGGCCATCGTTCCTCCTCTGTTAAAAAATATTGAACGTCAATCCCATGTTGAACGCCTGTGTTTTATTGAAGCTGTTCAGCACCTGTATCCGATCGATCGTATTTCCGTATCGGTTCGAATATCGGATAAAGAATTGGGTGTCCAGCTTCTTGAATTTCTTCTTTCCGAGCGTGAATCGATAGGCCCATTGAAGGTCGAATTCCGCGTTGCGTGCATCGGAATTGTTCCCGTCATCGCCCGCCACGGTGACGGTCAGGCCGCCGCTGAATATCGAATTCGGGAGGAAGACAGTTCGCCACGCAGCCCGCGCACCGACTCGCACCGATCTGTCTATCCGCTGCTGTTCAAAATTCTCCTGGGCTTCCTCCGACAATTCCAGATCGAGGTCCAGATCTTCCCAGGGCTTCATCCCGAAGGTGACGCCGTGGACCGTGCTGCGCAGGTCAGCGATCTCCCGGCCCGGCTGCCGATTGTTTTGAAATACCCGGTTGTATGTGTAGCCAAGCGAGTAAGAATCTGAGAGGGCCCATTGAGCGTTGAACGCCCGCGTATAGTTTTTCTGATCGGGGATCTGCGAAGGGTCGTCAAACCCGCCTTCGGTCGGGAACGCCACGCCGAACTGATGCAGAAATTCAAAGTTGTACGAGATCTGCGGAAGCCATTTCACCGGCTTTGCAGGGGTGAAGAAGGTCCCGAGCGGTACGGCAAACACGGCGTTTGCCCGCCGGTTCCGGGTCGTCAATATCGAGAGAATGTCGTTCAGATTGTCGCGATCGCGAAGGTTCCCGAATGCGAAGGTGAACTCGCCGAGATTGCCCGAGAACTCAAGCTGGTCCTGACGTTTGTCGGCCTGCACCGAAACCCCGATGCTTCGATAGAGCGGCTCGATCTCTTCGTGTCGATAGGTACCGGTCAGCTTCAGGGACTTTTCCTTCCAGACCTTCAGGTCCTGAAAAATATCGAAGCTGATCTCGGCGAAGCGTGCGGTTTCCCAGCTCCTTCGCATCGGCGTCAGCTCCTGCCCCTGTTCAAGCAGAGGATCGGCCGGGTTTACAAACCGGCTTCGGCTGATGCCGGCCTCGTACCGCAGCCGTTCCTTCGTATCGCTTCCACGGACGCGAAATCCAAACCCCAGGCTGGTTTCGGCGTCGTTGATCGCGCCCTGATTGACATTGGTGATCGGCAGCAGCGAGCCCCGCATCACCGTGAACTCGAACCTTAGGCCGTTTGGCCGTTCCTTAAAGAACTCGCGCGCATATCCGGCGCTCAGCACCTGATGGTTTCGCCGCGATACCCCAAGAAAATTGTCGTAGCCGACTATCGACGTGCCGTTCATCGCCGCAAGCTGGATCTCGTCTTGTTTAGTGACCGGGATCGTCGCGGTTATTCCGCGGCTGGAGAAGCTGTTTATCACGTGCCGGTTCGAGCCGAACGAGACGTGCCCGAGGTTGAATTGGAGGCGGTCCTTCTTCACCTCGATTAGATAACTTGAAAGGTCGATCTGAGGGGCTTCGTTTTGGAGTTCAGCGAATCGCAAGGCATTCGGGCGATGGCCGACGCCGACAAAGTCGAACTTGGTGCTCAGCGACCAGCCGCGGCGGGATACGCTGAGTTCCAGGCCGATCTGGGTATCGGCTTCGGTGAACGGATTCCTCTCGGGTTCGGACTCTCGTGGAAACGTGCGGATCTGGTTCTGGCCCTTGATGTTCACGGCGACCGTCGGTGTGAATTCTTTGCCGTCGCCGACCGGTGCCTCTGCAAACGGTGTCCCTTCATCGTCGATCGATCCTTCCGCCGCCGAAGGTGATGATCCGGATCCTGTTTCCAGGCCGACGTTCAAGGAAAACCTGGCAACCTCCTGCCAGGCTCCAGACGTTTCGCTTCGATAGACCGTAAACGGAATTTCACCTAAAGACAGGGGAAACAGGTCGGGCGTATAAATGAACTCCCCGGCATTGCGGCGAAATAGCGCTGTCAAATCGGCAGTTCCGATAAAAAAATGAAATGCGCCGTCGACCGGATCGGGTGCGGGATCAACCTTGAGGACGAGACGGTCGCGAGGCCCGATCGTTTTGTCCATAAAATTTGCGGTTATCACAGGCCCGGCAGTAAAAGTCTTGCCGCCAATAGGCCGGTCTGACGTGCGGGGCGCAACTCGCGGAACTTCGGTCTGAGCGGTCGCGATGAACGATCTCGTCAACGCCCCGAGGACAAACAACGCGAACGCTGCGAATCTTACTGAATTATTGACTGCTTTGCGCATTTTCATTTACGCTCCGCGGGCCTCCCGGGCCCTATTAATTGCAATCGGCCTCGTAGGAACTGGAAAACCCTGGCACCAGCGGATCACCCTCGCCGCGTTCCCGCTCGATATTGAAGCCGGTTACGTCGAATTCGGTTCCGTTGGTGATCCGGAGTTTCCACGTACCTGCGAGCGACGCATCCGAAGGCGAGATCTTATAAGTGATGTCGAATTTCTGCGTATTCTTCGAATGGATCGAGTAGTAACTGCCGGTCCTCGCTATGGAGCCATCGGGCCGGATCAGCCGTATTTCGAGCACAATGAATTTGCCGCCCCCATTATTCGCGGAATGCCATTTGGCTTTCAGCCGCAGCAAGCCAGCGGCACTGCCCACACCGAAGATCTTTCTTTCCTGCGTGCTGCCCTTTGTCAGGGTCAGCGTTGTGCCTTCCATATCGAGACGGGCGGCACCGGGACAGGCCGGCATGAAAACGCTTCTGAATCCGGGCACCAGAGGGTCCGGGTCACCGCCCTTGCGTATGTCGAAACCGACAACTTCATTATTCCCGTTGTTCGTGATCCTAAGCTTCCAAGGGCCCGATAAATTGGATTCAGAACGGTTGACCGGGATCCTTAGATCGCACTTCGGCGACCTGTTCGAATGGATCGAATAGCAGATCGAAGTTCTCAAGATCTCGGTTCCGTTAATGACCCGGATCACAAGGGGATCGTGGGCGCGGGGACTATCGCTGACGGAGTGCCACTTGAGCTTGACACTGAGGTTTCCGGGAACTCCGCTCGGGACCCCGATGATCGAGCGCTCGACGGTGTTGCCTTTCGGGATAGTCGCGCTCGGCCCTTCCAGATCGAGATCGATCTCTCCGACCGCGGCCGAAACGGTAAGAACGGCGAGTAGGAAGATCACCAAACAAATGGCCGATCGGGCCTTTCGAGAATTTCGATCCAAGATACTTTCTGAGTTCATCGCCTTTGATGAAGGGCTGCCAGTTTTCCGGGTGGGCCGGCTGTCATGAGATCTTTCGAGCCTGCTCTTCACTTATTACTGGCAGATCGAGCGAAAACGTATCGCAGATCTTGTTCCATTCGGGCGCAAGAAAACGAGGCTCGATCGTTGGATCGGGCCTCGTGTATATACACCACTCTGCCATCCAGGCAGATCGGTGCGGAGCTACTGACATGCTGGGTTGAACTGGACCTTCGGGATGATATTTGCCGCGTCGCCGATGGAGCTGCCCGTGACCCGCAGCCTCCAGTTTCCGCCGATCTGATTCTGCTGCACCTGGTGTACGATCCTCATCTTCTGGCTCGTCGGGGCGAACGGTGTCGTATAGGTGTATCCAGTCTTGGTGGCAACGACCGCACCGTTCCGCAAGATCTCGAACTTGAGCTTGCATCCGGCCGGATCAAGGTTGCAGGTGCTTCCCCATGTCGCCGTCAGAATATAGGAACCAATGCTGTCGGGCTCGTACTTCGGGTCTATCTCTCGAAACAGGACGTTGCCCTGGGTAATGCCGAATCGATCGAGATTCCCCGAGATAGCGGTCGCGGTCGGAGGATCGAACGTGGCAAAATTCGCGGTTCCCGCCTGCGGGTTAATGTTGCTCGTGTTTCTGATCCGGACCCGATAAGTGCCCGTATGGCTGCGGGACGTCAGCACAAAACGGAGCCAGACTTCCTTGAACTGAGTGTTCGTTACGACCGTCTTAGAATCTACCATCGTGGTCCCGCGCAACAATTGGACCTGATATTCCGAATTGCCGCCGGACCCCATGAATCCCTTGACCGCGACCTTCGCCGCGAATTTCAGTTCGCCCGTTCCCGAAACGTTAAAGGTCTGTGAATAGGCCCAGCCTCCGTTTTTCGGGACCTCGAATGAGCTCAAATTTACGCTTGCGTGAACGGCTGAAGTCCCTGCCGCTCCCAACAGGACAAGAAGTCCCAGGACCAACTTCGTTATGCTCAGGAATTTTTCTGTGATCATTTCTCTCTCCTCAAAATCAATTGTTCCCTCAAATTTCTATCGAACGGCCTCCAATCGATGCCCTTCACTATTTACTGGCGAATGGGGACAAAACGTACCGGGATTTGGCGAAATTAATTTGGCCGGCAGGATGGTAAAAGCAAAAAGAAAGGATGCGGGTCGTGCATCGCATCCTTAAACGTTCGTTTGGTTTCTGATTGTGCGGTCGACTATTTCCAATCCCCTTGAACGGTGAATGCCGCCCAGAAGAAGGGGTCGCGGGTGCCGCCCGCTCGCAGCAGCGACAATTGCGCACGCCTGAGGGCCTGGCCGGGCGGCAGTTCCTCCTTTACAAGGTACTGATAGAAACGCTTCATCAGATCGGCCGTCGCTCTGTCGTCGACCTTCCATAGACTCGCAACAACGTCCGAAGCCCCGGCGTACATGAAGCCGCGGGCAAGCCCAACGATCCCTTCGCCCTTGAACTCTTTTCCCAGAGCCGTGTCGCAGGCGCTTAAAACGACGATGTCGGCGTCGATGCGGATATTGTAGATATCGTGAAGCCTGAGGAATCCGTCCTGCGGTTTGCCTTGTTTATCCAAAAGCGATAGTACGATGCCCGATAGTTCGGGATACTCGGTCGAGATCAGCCCGTGTGTGGCAAAATGCAGAATGCGTGAGGACGTGAAGTTCTTGCTTAGGACCTGAGATTTATTGGCGTCAAAATCGAGTACCGTCAGCCTGCGCTCGGCCGGGACAAGGCTGGCGATCGAATCGGCCTCAGTCCGGCTGAATCGAAGCCGGCTGAGATCTGACCGCAGTTTCGAACGCCCATGTTCGAGCCGGGTCGGCGTGGCTGCGGTCGGAGCTGCCGGATCGTTGCCTGATCCGGCGATCGCTTTGAATCGAACATCATCGCTGTTGAAGATCGGGTCGGCTAACACGGAAACGACCCTTCGTTCGTCATTTGTCGATCGGCCCCTCGAATTTCTGAGAACCGCGACGGTCGATGCAGACGGCAGCGAGACTATCTCATTTGTCTCTATAAGATAGGACTCCCGGCCCTTGAGGCTCCCTTCGGCGGGGGCCGCCACGGTGAACTTCAAGGCCGCGAACGGCACAAAGTGCAGCGGGCCGTCCGGTACAATGGCGAGCCTCCTGCCCACGAATTCGCCAAGCCCGGTCGGAAGGATCATCTTGCCGAGCGATCGTGAAGCCAATTCGAATTCACGGGCGGCCCTGGCCAGTCTTTCACTACGCTGTCGAGGGGATTCCGAGGGCAAGAACCTGTTTCTATCCGCGAACGAGTCATAGATCCTACGCACCTGAGCAGCGATCACTTCTTTTTCAGGCAGGCGATGTCCGGTGATCGTTCGTTGCGTCACGACCCAAACGAAACTCGCCTTGTCTCCGATCGAATACTCCAAAAGCACGGTGTTCGGATCGAGCAAATTCTTTTGAACCTCAGACAGCGAAAGGGTGCGCGGTTGCGTTAGCGCGGTATATTGCGGGTTTTGCGAACGCAAACGGGCCCGATGCTGGTGATACTCGTCGAGCAAGATCCGGATCTCCTGCTCGACAGCCGAGATCTTTTCGGGCGACGATCTGCCCGACAAAAGGCTCATCCGATAGCGTTCCCGAGCGTTCAGTGCCGCCTGCAGCCGCCGCTCCCGTTCCAGCGCATCGGCATCGATGCCGCTGCGGATGTCGGAACGCGATTCGAATACCGATTCGAGAAGGCTGCGGGCACGCGAGCGCTCCGCCGATTCGAAGGCCTTCGCAAGTTTTTCGTCGGCCCGCCCTGCGGATGCGGTCTGCATGAGCAGTTCAATATAGAGGTCGTAGGCTTCCTTTCCGATCGAGAAGAATGCGGTGCGGAGTTCGTGTCCCGGAAGCCCGGTCCTCAAGGTCTCGATCTTTGCGATCGCGTCCTCGACCATGGATATCGCCCGGGGTATATCGCCTTCGTTCCGCGCGACCCGTGCGAGGCCTAGCATTATTGGGGCCTCATCGCCGGGCATGATCAATTCACGCCTGATCTGGATCGCCTCGGTGTAGAATTGCGATGCCTCCGCGTGCTTCCCTGTCTTTTCCCGCACCAGGCCAAGAACGTATAGGGCATTTGCCTCGCCATTACGGTTCTTAACTTCCCGAAAGATCGAAAGTGCATCCATTAGGGGCTTTTCGGCTTTCTCGAATTGGCCGGTTCGCTCATACACAATTCCGATCGCGTTCAAGACGGTGGCTTCTTCAAAACGGTTCTTCAGTTCGCGAACGATGAGAAGGGCGTCGTTCAAGAGTTCGAGGGCATGTTCCGGCCGGCCAAGGTTAAGGGACACGGTCCCGAGATTCTTTATGGCCGTCGCAACCTGGCGTTTGTTGCCGATGCTGTCAGCTATCTCGGCCGAAAGCTGGTAGTAGTCGCGCGCGCTCTCATCGTCGCCGATACCGTTGTAGAAGACACCAATGTTATTGAGGACCACCGATTCCCGTTGCTTGTTGCCGGCTTGTCGGTACAAATTCAACGCGAGATCGAAATACTCGATCGCTTCCGCGGCCATGAACATATCGGAGTAGGCCGCCGATAGGTTGAGCGCCGCATCGGCCTCGCCATCGCGATATTGCTCGGCCCGAAACAGTTGGAGCGCTTCCCGGAATAGACGCAGGGCCGCCTCCTGTTCGCCAAGGGTCCGGCGGATCAGGCCGATGTTGTTCAGGAGTGATGCCTGCTGCCGCTTTCTCCCCAATTCGCGGAAGATCGCCGCAGCCTGTTCCAGCGGCTCGAGGGAGGCACGGATCTCGGCCGTCGTGTAAAAAAGAACCCCGAGTTCGTTGAGCGCGAACGCTTCGAGTTCCTTATTCTCCATTTGCCGTGCCAAAGCGAGAGCCTGATTCACAAGATCGGCCGCGCCCGGTTTACCAAGATATCGATAGGATTGCCCGAGATTCATCAGTGCCGCGAATTCCCCTCGACGTTCGCCGATCTCGCGATAGATCTCGAGCCCTTTCTCGAGGAACGAAAGTGAGGCGTTGAAGTCGCTCAGGTTCTTATACAGATTCCCGACACTGTTCAGGCAGTCGGCCTCACGTTTTCGTAAACCAAGGGCCCTGAACCTGGGCGCAAGCTCCTTGAGTTTCTCGATGGCCTGGCGACGGGTGCCGGCATCGCGGGCCGCCCGAAGAGCGTCCGCTTCCTTAAAAAGTCTCTCGACCTCTTCGGGCGTGTCCTGCGCGCCGGCGAATTTGAAAGAGAGCAAAAAGAGAAGGAGAACGGTAAGGAAATTGCGGAACATAAAAACCTCCGATCACAGGACTATTCTTCGGGTCCGGGCCGAACGACAAAGTTATAGAAATTGACGTCTTCCACGCTTCCTTCAGACGTAGTTCCCGCCACCGCCATCTCGTACGATCCGGGTTTTAGGCTCGATCGCGGCACCGATACCGTCAGCCAACCCCTTCGGCCAACGGAGGAGCGTCCGACCTCGGTGTCCCAAACCGTCGCTCCTGAACCGTCTCTCAGTTCGACACGATATGTCGTATATCTGGGATCGACCGCTTCGGCCAGTCTGAAACGGACGGAGCCCTCCCCTCCCGGGATCTCCAAGACCGGCCGGCTACCGCTTCTGATCGGTGGTACCAGGGTAAAGGCCAGCACGGCGGGTTTCTTCGGCGGCGGGTCAGCGGGTTGACGGCCGGCCGGCGAAGGGGCAGGAACGGCAGCCGGCGGCAACATCGGCGTCGCCAATGCCATCGCGGGGGTTTCTGTTGGAAGGGCATTCACCGCGGCGGGCGTCGGGATCACGATCTCGGGCAGATCATTTGCAGCGATCCGCTCGCCAGGCGGCCGATACCAAAGAAGATAGCCAACCGCAAGCGAGATCACGGCGATGGCGAGTCCGCCCGCGAACGCGACCCGTGAAGGCCGGAAAAATGCGGAGAACGCCGCCCAAAACGACGTCGTCTCTGCAACCGCGGGCACAATGGGCACGTCCTCGCCGAGGCGCATGCTCAATATCCGGGCCGCCCTGACTTTCTCTGCCCGGCGTTCAGAGACTAGGTAGTTCTGCTCGAACTCCCGGGCCTCTGCGTCCCCAAATTCGCCGGCGACGTAACGGTCAACCAGATCGTTCTCCAGGGCATCGAGCTCGGCCGCCAGATCCGAATCCGTGAATAGTCGTTCCTCGAACGCGTCCAGTTCCGGGCCACGGACGCGGCCGTAAAGGTAGCGTGTCAATCGTTCGATGGATGTCGGTTCGTTCGTCATTATCAGGGTCTATAGTCGATAACCGACGGTTCTTACGGACCGCCTCATTTACTACTGGCGAATTCGCAGAAAACGCGCCGGACTATTCCTGATGGCTCAGACATTTCGAAATACAAGCCTCAAGTTTTTCGCGGAGTCTTACCATTCGGTTTCTGAGCGCGTGCGGGGCGATCCCGAGTTCATCGCATAGCCGTCTGCGATTCTCGATCTTTTCGCGGGTCTGCCCGCTGTAATAGCGCGTAACAAGTGCCTTGTTCTCAGCCGGCATTCCGTCGAGACATCTGTCCACACACGTCAGTTCCCGTTCGCGTTCATCCGAATCGTTGTTCGGCAGTGTCGCGATCTCGGGAAGATCGTACGTGAGTTTGGATTCCGGAGCTTTGCGAAGTTCGAGGACGTACATCCTCGCGATACCGAGGGCGTAGGTGTTCGCATTTTCGATAATCTCGCCGCTCTCAAGCTTTCGGGCGAGGCGGTCGAGGACCTGATCGGCGTGGTCGTCTGACGAATTTAACCCCCTGGCCTCGAAGAAGCGTACGAGATTGCGTCGCAAGAGCAGGTACGATTCGCCGGCCTTCTCGCGGTCGTCCGCAAGCGAATCGAGCAACCCATCGAATGCATTGCCCGAAAGCTGCCATCTCGGCTTCGCTTGTCGGTCTAGATACATGGCGAGATGTCCGTAAGACGCTGTCCGGAACGCTCTAAGACCCCGCGAAAAAAATGAAGGCAGAGCCCGCGATATACCCGCGATCGGTCGCCAGCAGGTGTTCGCCAGATCTGTCCGCCATCAGCGAAATATGCTGGTTGCGATCAAGGTATTAAGATTCCGTCAATGATTCGTTATTAAGTGGGCATTGTCAAGATTTTTGTCTGACCGCGGTCGCGTCGGCGTACCGGACATGATGCGGTTCACTGAATTCGCGATAGAATGTTCGTAGGGAAATGATCGAACCACCGGAACATCGCCTGCAGAATGAGATCCCGCGAGATCTCCGCCTTCGGGCGACCGTTACTTGGGGATGGGCGGCCGCCGTCGTGCTTGCCTGGGTCTCCTTGATCCTGCTCGCCCCGTTAGGAACGGATCCCGGTTGGAGCATCGCTTCGTCGATCTACTCATTCTTTGGATACGTCTGCCATCAGCTCCCTGAGCGGTCGCTCCACCTTGACGGCCATCCGATGGCGGTCTGCTCGCGGTGTTTTGGAGTATATTCAGGGCTGCTTGCGGGGCTGCTTTCATATCCGTTGTTCCGAAGGATCGAAGATACCGATCCGCTGCCCCGCCGGTGGCTTTTTTTATCGCTGGTGCCGATCGGTATCGATTGGTCTCTGAACATCTTTGGGATCTGGGAAAACACTCATTTTACACGGGTTGTGACCGGAGCGATCCTAGGGATCGCGTGCGCCGTTTATATCGTACCCGCTCTTGTTGAGATCAGGCAGAATCTGGCCGTGCATCGAATGCGAAGTTGATATGGCGGCCGGAGCGGCAGAATGAAGAAAAATGTATCATCCGCCGCAGCTGATGGCTGCAAGAACTTTTGTTGACTTACGTTCGTAGAAATTGCAAGATTATTTACACTCGGAGTCTTATGAGCCTCAATCAGGAAACTGCGGTCAAGTTAGCAAAAAAAGATCTTGCGTCCCGACTGAATTTGAAGGAGAGCGATATCGTGGAAGGATCTGTCGCAAAGGTCGATTTTCCGGATATGTCTCTTGGAGCTCCCGCGGGCGGTGAAATGTCGGCGCAGATGATCTCGACGGGATGGAAGATCAACCTGAATGCGAAAGGGAAACAGTTCGAATACCGGGCTGACAAGTACCAACTCAGGCTAAAGGGCTTTAACGGGCAGAATCACGTCATCATCTCGTGATCCCGGGAGTAATTGATTCAGGAGTAGTAATTTATGAATCGAAGCAATATTTGGATACGCATCGGCATCGTCGGTGTGCTGATCGTGACGGCGGCCGTGCTTGGCCAGATAAGGCGCTGGCAGTCCAAGCCGCTTGTGAATATCGAGGTCGATCATCCGGCGGCATCGAAACCTTCGGTACGCGGCCGGAGTTTCGATGAAACACAGCCCGAGGTGCTTGTCCGCTTCAAAGAGGGCACCGCGCTCGATCAGATCAAGAAGATCGCCGGGCGGCTGAACGACCGCCTCGAGGATGAGATCGAGTCGGTCAAAGGGCTTGTCGCGGTCGATGACCTTGATAACGCCGATCCCGCGGCGGTAGCGGCCGAATACCGGAAAATGCCGGAAGTTCTCTATGCCGAGCCCGTTTTCACTATTGAGCTTGACGACCCCGGTACGTCACGGACGTATCGCGACCTGGTAAAACGTGAACCTGCCGACGAGATCCCGAACGATCCCCAATTCGCCGAACAGTGGGCACTGAACAACCTTGGACAGGACGGGGGAAAGGCCCGTGCCGACATCGACGCGCTCAAGGCGTGGATGAAAACGAAGGGAAGCCCGGAGGTCGTCGTGGCCGTTCTGGATACGGGCGTTGACTATTCACACCGCGATCTTGCGACGAATATGTGGATGCGGCCGGAGAGCGTGCCGCAATACATTGACGACGAACTCGGCGTTTTCAATGACCTGCAGGGCTTCGATGCGACGAACAACGTCAGCGACCCGATGGATGACAACGGACACGGAACCCACTGTGCCGGGATCGTCGGTGCCGAAGGCAACAACAATGAGGGGATCGCGGGCGTTAACTGGAATGTCCAGATAATGCCGCTCAAGTTTCTTGGCCGCGGTGGCTTCGGGACGACAAAGGATGCGATCGAGGCGATCAACTACGCCATCGATAGGAAACAAAAAGGCGTTAACGTCCGCGTGATCAGTGCAAGCTGGGGCTCGACGACGTATTCGAAGGCGCTTGAGGATGCGATCCGAGCGGCCGGGGAACAGGGCATCCTATTCGTCGCTGCGGCCGGCAACGCGTCTACAGACAACGACAAACGCCCGCATTACCCGTCGAATTATGACCTGCCGAATGTGATCAGTGTCGCCGCACTCGACCGGACCGATTCGCTGGCCTCGTTCTCGAACTTCGGAGCGAAGACGGTCCATGTTGCGGCACCCGGCCGCGAGATCGTCTCGACCTGGCTGAATGACGCATATCGTGAAGCATCCGGCACTTCGATGGCGACACCGCATGTTTCCGGGATCGCGGCTTTGGTGATCGCGGCTGAGCCGAACATCACCGTCGAGAAGCTTCGGGAAAGGATCCTGCGTTCGGTAGATAAGATCGACTCGCTCAACGGAAAGGTTTTGAACGGCGGAAGGTTGAATGCCGCCAAGGCATTGTCGCGATAGCCGGCTATTCGGGAGGTGACCATTTGGTCTAACCCGGGCCTGTAAAGGTAGCAAAGCGTCCGTCGACGGTCGCTCTGATTGGGAAAAAGCCCCGTTTTTCGGGGCTTTTGTGCGTTTCAGGATAAACCGCTCGATCTTGGCACGTCCTTTGCTCTTATGTTCGAATGCAATGCTGGGCATTGCCTGAGACTAATAAGAAATGGAGAACAAGATGAACAAGATCAAAGGGTTGGTTGCGACAGCAGCATTTTCTTTGTTAATTTTGGGCCTGCCGGCAATTGCTTCAGCGCAGTGGGGCGGTTACCCGAACAATGGTGGGTACTACGGCAATTACAACATCAAATCGAACGTAAAGAACCTGAAGGAGCGGGCAAAGGACTTCGAGAAGGCCGTCGACCGCTTCGAGGACCGCAGCGACCGTTCACGACGCGGCGGTTGGGGGAATAGCGGCGGCTACGGCAATTACGGCGGTTACGGCAACAACGGTGCGTATGCTGACAACCTCGAAAGGCTGGCCGACCAGTTCAAAGACGCTACGGACCGGCTTGAAGACAAGTACGGCAACGGCCGGAACCTCAATAACAGTGCCGACGAGGCCCGCCGTGTCCTCGATCTGGCGAACCGCATCAACACGCAGGTGAACAGCTTCCGCGGTAACAATATGCTCGCGGGACAGTGGAACAGGATGCGAAACGACCTGAACGCGATCGCGAATGTTTACGGCTACAATCGGAATATGCCGAGGAACAACCGCAACGGCAACTGGAGGAACAACATTCCGTTCCCGTTCCCTTTCTAGGAAAGCGTAACCTTTAGGCTCGCCGAATGGCAGGGCCATCTTCGGCCCGGGCAATCGTCGCCCGGGCTTTTTCATTTAGCCTAGAAGGTAATAGTCGCTTAAAATCCTAAGCGACGCGAATATGGAAGGAACGCTTTATCTTGTGGCGACTCCGATCGGCAACCTTGCCGACATCTCGCTCCGCGCTCTTGAAACGCTTCGCCGGGCAGACCTGATCGCGTGCGAGGACACACGGCATTCGCGCAAACTGCTCACACATTACGAGATCACGGGCAAGCTTGTCAGCTTTCATCAGCATAACGAGCACGAACGTTCGCTTGAATTGATAAAGGCTTTGAAAGCGGGAAGCGATGTTGCCTTGATCTCCGACGCGGGCACGCCGGGAATAAGCGACCCGGGCGAAGGCCTGGTGTCTTCCGCGATCAAGGCCGGCATCCGGGTGGTCGCGATCCCCGGCCCGACAGCGTTCGTCAATGCGGTCATAGTTTCGGGCCTGCCCGCCGACTCGATCTTCTTTGGCGGGTTCCTTCCTTCAAAACGTTCGGACCGCCGAAAGCGGCTCTCCGAGGTCCGCGACATTCCCGCCACGCTCGTTTTCTATGAAGCCCCTCATCGACTCACCGCCTCGCTCGCTGATTGTCTCGCAGAACTCGGTCCGCGAAGAGCCGCGGTGGTACGCGAACTGACGAAGATCCACGAAGAGGCACTAAGGGGCACCCTCTCTGAACTCGCCGAAAGAATTTCCAACGCAAAGATCAAGGGCGAGATCGTTCTAGTCATTGACCGGGGCGGCAAGGCACCAGCTCAGCCTGTGCAGGCCACCCTGACGGAACGGGTCGCGGAACTTGAAAAGTCGGGCATGGAACGGCGTGCTGCCTTGAAAACGGCCGCAAAGGAATTTGGTTTAAGCCGCTCCGAAGCCTACCGACGCCTTCATTTGTCCGAATGATCTTGGAACTTTCCCGACCCGCCGGTGTCTAATGCGTTGGATTTTTTTCAAACCGGTGCAACGAAAAATCGTTTCGCTGTGTCTGAAAGTTAGCGCGCTAGTTGAACTGAAATTTAGTCAAGGAGTCTCTCGTATGTTGAGGATTTTGATCTCCGGTTGCGCTGTTGTTGTTCTCCTGCTCTCAATGCTCCTGCTGCCCCAGACGGCGTCTGCACGCAGGTGTCCAGTAAAAGAACCCGAAACTCTCCTCTCGCTTTACCAATCAAGCGATGCGATCTACGTCGCGGCTTTTGACCGCTTGGCCGATGAGGCGATCGTCGAACAAAACGAAGATTACACGACCGTCGATATATCTAAGCATTTCACGATCATCTCGACGCTCAAAGGCGAGCCGCGAAAGTTCCTGGTCTTGAAGGAACGCGATTACCGTTATCCAAAGACATACGACGAAGTGGGAATGGAAGACGTGGAGGATCCCGACGATGCTCCGGTCCCGTTGAAGAACGGCGATCAGGTCCTGCTTTTCATCAACAACGGTGACGAGGAAGAGGGGCCGAGGCTTGCGGATTATCGCGACGGGCTGAAGCGGCTGGAAACGCGCGAAATGGGCGTTTACGAGACGCGTATCCGCGAGCTTCATTCGATCTTCAGTGCCAAAAAGGTCAACGAAGATCAGGTGCTCGAATGGTTGATCCGCTGTGCCGAAGACCCGGCAACGCTTTGGGAAGCAAGCTATGAGCTTCTCTCGAGCTTCGAGGCCGCCGAGTGGGCCGAACGTCGGGCCGAGCGTATCAAGGAACTCAAGGAGAAGAAGGAGCGGGGCGAAGTGGTCGACGACGATGAGCTGATCATTCTCGGCGACTTCGAAGAAGAGGGCGAGCCCGGCGAAATGAAATTCTTCGACACGGCCGTTCTTCCCAAAATACTCAGCGATCATCATAAGCAGCGTCTTGCCAATATCCTGTTCGAGTCCGTGGCCGAAGGCGGCGATGACCAAGAGGCCAAGGAACGGGAAGAAGTTCCCGGCGAGGAGGAGTTGATCGACCTGGTCAAACGCTGGGGCGACGATAGACTCGTGCCCTTCCTCCTGGACCGGCTCCGCGGCGATACCGGGGACCCATGGTACTCGGCCAGGATCATGGGGATGGTTGCCGAAGTGCTGGATGACGAGGATGCAAAGGCGGCGGCTGAACGCTACGCAGAGATCTCCAGCGAGGATGACGAAGAAACTGTCGAGCCGGAAGCAGACGGGGAAGAGAGCGAAGCGGTTGTCGATGAGGAAAGTGCGGAGACGCCGGAAAACGAGGACCCGGAAGCCGAACAACCTATTGATGACGGCAGCGGCGACGAGCCCATCGACGAAGCAGCAGAGGACGGCCCTCCGGTAAAGAAAAAGACCTATGGGGAGCTTCGAAAAGAAATGCTTGTCAAATTCCTTGAACTTTGTGACCGGCTGATTACCGAAAAGGCCGAAAACGCAGAAAGCGCGAATTAACTATTCTTCACCTCGTCGACCTAACTTCCCAAATTAAGAAGGGGGCCAAAACGGCCCCCTTTCCCGTTTTTCCCGTTTCCCGTTTCCCGTTTCCCGTTTCCCGTTTCCCGTTTCCCGTTTCCCGTTTACCGTTTACCGTCGAGTAAGCTCCGGCGGCAATTGTTTGTCAACCGCCGGCCGTGTCGGCATTTCGGAAAGCTTCCACATGGTCAGGAAGATCGTTCTCGTAACCTTTTCCATCTTCTGATAATCGATCTTGTCGGCGGTATCACTTGCCTGATGATAGTCCTCGTGGACACCGTCGAACCAGAACGCGATCGGGATGCCGTTGACCGCGTAATGGAAGTGGTCCGAGCGGAAGAAGAACCTTTCGGTGTCGTTCGGGTCATCGTACTTGTAATTGTAATCAAGCTTCAGGTAAGCGTTGTTCGTGCCTTTGGTGACAGCGCCCAGCGTGCTGCTCATCATTTCGGAGCCGATCACGTAGATCTCGTTTGCTTTTGTCAGATTCTCGTTGCAGCGGCGGATGCCTTGCCCGCATTTGATCACATTGTTCGGATCAAGGCTTCGGCCGATCATATCGATGTTCAATTGAGCGACGACGTTTTTGATATCGACAGTCGGGAACTTGTTGAAATAGTTGGCTCCCCAAAGGCCTTTCTCTTCGCCGGCGTGCCAGACGAGGAGGATCGAACGTTTCGGTCGGGTTTTGGAACGGGCAAGGGCCTCGGCGATCGCGAGTACGGCGACGGTGCCTGAACCGTCGTCATCGGCCCCGTTCCAGATCTTGTCGTCGCCAGGGGCGTTCGGATTAGTGCCGACGTGATCGTAATGAGCGCCGATCGCGACCATCTCATTCTTCAGTACCGGATCGCTGCCTTCCCATAAGGCAACGACGTTCTGCGTCCACTTATTTTCCTTAGAGTGATTAAAACTCAGCGTAGCGGATTTGGTCATCGCAACAGCATTTCCACCCTCAGGGTTCACAGATTCGCCCGCGAACAACTCGTCGCCAACCGCTTTTGAGACCAGCGCAACTGGGATCGGGACCGCCGGCGGCTTCCTGCCGCAGTTTGGTCGGGCCTGAAGCTCCCCGTCCCAGAATTCCCCGAAGCTGAGGCCAGAGGCCCTGGATCGCCGGGTTCGACACGATGATCACGCCGGCGGCACCCTTTGCGACGGCATTTGTTACCGGATCGGCCCAATCAACACCTTTTGTGCCCTTCACGTCGTCATCGGTAATGCCCGGCGGGCGTGGCGTGAACGAACGCTGCTCCGAGTTCGGCGTAACGAAGACGACGATCTTGCCGGTCACATCTATTCCCGAAAGAGAATCCATCCCTTTCGATTTGATCATCCAGCCGTCTTTGCCGAAAACAAGCTGGCCGCTCGCCTCGGTACTGCCTTCAACCCGGTAGAAGTCCGTATTTAGGACAAAGGATTTTGTTCCAACGCGAAGGCTTGTGTTCGCCGCGTTTCGCGTTTCGCTCGACAGTTCGATCTTTTGAAAGAAGCTGCCGTTGTCACCTGCTCCTTTGAATCCCCATTTTTCGAGGTTCATCCTGATAAACTCGGCCGTGATATCGAGCCCCATTGAAGGGGTGTCTCGGCCGCCCATCGCGTCCGAGGCCACGAAATGAAGATAACTGCTCAATTGTGCGGCGGTGATCTCCTCAGCCATTCTTCGCTCGGCCGGTGAGATCTTTACCGTCTGAGCAAAGACGGCTGTAGGCGAGCAAACTGATAGTTAAAATAAAAGCAAAAAGGTTTTTCTCATTTTTTCTCCGGATCGGGGATTCTGAAATCGTACGAATACAAAAATCTTACGCGAGACATGGTGGATTTGTTTCAGCTTCCAACCATAGTGATCTTGTTTCGGTCGGCGAGAGCGACCATCGCTTCTCGGTCGAAGATAAGGGTCTTTCCGGCCGTGACCGAAAGGCATGTTGCGCCCGCCTGGATCATCGTTTCGATCGTCGGAACTCCGACCACGGGCACGTCAAAACGCATATCCTGATCCGGTTTAGCCACTTTTACAACGGTCAATTTGCCGTTGGCAAGTTCGCCGGCCCGCCGGATGGTCGCGTCGGTGCCTTCCATGGCCTCGATCGCGACACAGGCCTTTGCACGAATGACAATGGTTTGGCCTAGGTCGAGGCGGGCTATCTCCGACGCAATGCCAAGGCCATACTCAATATTCTCGGCTTCGGTTTCGTTAGGCTTTCGTCGCGTCAAACAGCCTTTCGTCGCCAATTGGTCCTTTAAGAAGAAGGTGGAATCGATAAGTTCGATGCCTTCCTTTTCCATTTCATCGGCGACCCCGCCGATCAGCGAATCGGTATTACGTTTCGGGAGTCTCCATAGCATCTTCACCATTCGCATATCCGGGAGAGCACCCGAGAAGATCTGGACGTGCTTTACCTGGCCCGCCATCATCGCCTTTTCGACCCCTTGTTTGCGAAAGTGAGAGATCATTCGGCCGAGTTGGCCGATACCGACCCACGAGACGTCCTCCGCGACTTCGTCGATCCGCGGGTCGGCCTCCTCCCTTATCGCGACAACCGAAAGCTCGGCACCCAGCTTTCGGGCGCCTTCGATGACAAGAAAAGGGAACTGGCCGTTTCCGGCGATGAGGCCGTATCTCATACCGTCGGGGTTATTATCGCGAAGCGCGAATTCGTTTGTAAATCGGCGGGAAGCCATTAAGCACGGTGAACAATTGCAGGAGGGATGCCGTATAATGCTCGAATTCACTTCCGAAATCTGAGTCCGAGATCAATATGAATAGAATCCTTCTAGCCGCAGCCCTGTTTCTCGCATCCGCTGTTTTTGCCGCCGGCCAAACCGGTTCGCCTTATATGACCGAACCTTCGCTTTCGCCGGACCGAAAGGAGATCGCCTTCGTCTCAGGCGGCGATATCTGGACGGTACCGGCAGACGGCGGCACGGCCCAACTCCTGGTCTCGCATCCGGCGACCGAAGGCCGGCCTGCTTATTCACCCGACGGCCGGTATCTTGCCTTTATCTCGAACCGGACGGGTAACGGCGACATTTACATCCTGGACCTATCGTCGGGCGGCGTCAGGCGGCTCACTTTCGACGACGGTTCTGAGAATCTTGATGCCTGGTCGCGGGACGGCGCGTGGATCTATTACTCATCGAACGTCCGCGATATTGCAGGAATGAACGACATTTATCGCGTCGCTTCGACCGGCGGTACGCCGATGCAGGTGAGTGCGGACCGCTATACGACGGAATTTTCGGCGTCGCCGACGGCGGACGGCTCATTCATCTTTGCGGCCCGCGGGATCGGGGCCGGGCAATGGTGGCGTCGGGGCCGAAGCCATATCGACGAAAGCGAGTTATGGCTGCGGACAGGCGACCGCTACACACAATTGACCGAACGCGGGGCGAAACAGATGTGGCCGATGGCCACGGTCGACGGCTCTCGCGTCTTTTTCGTGTCGGACCGGAACGGGAACCAGAATATCTGGGTCTGGCAGCGGGGCGGACAACAGCGTCAGTTGACGAACTTCACCGACGGCCGCGTACTTTGGGCATCGATGTCCCAGGACGGCCGGGAGATCGTTTTCGAACGCAATTTCGGCATCTGGAAGATGGCGACCGACGGCGGTCGTGCGGCGTCCGTGCCGATCAGGCTGAGGGGAGCCGTCGCTACACCCATCTCGGAACGGGTCAATGCCTCGACCCAGATAAGACAATTCGCGCTCTCGCCGGACGGTAAGAAAGTGGCGATGATCGCCCGTGGAGAGGTCTTTGCGGGCTCGTCGAAGGAGAGCGGCGATGCCGTTCGCATCACTAACACGCCCGCCCCGGAATCGTACGTTTCTTGGTCGAGTGACAGCCGGCGGGTGATCTATTCCAGCGAACGCAGCGGGTCGGTAACGCTTCACGAGTACGATCTTGGGTCCGAGAAGGAGACCCAGTTGACCACAGGCACGAACAGCGACGTAGGGGCGGCGTATTCGCCCGACGGGAAATGGATAGCATTCGTCCGCAACTCGCGATCGCTGATGGTGATGGACGCGGCTACGAAGCAGACGCGCGAGGTTGCCAAATTGTACACGGACCCGCCGCCGTTGTACGGCCAGGGCTCCATCGCCTGGTCGCCCGACAGCAAGTGGATCGCCTACCTTTCGGTGCAGCCCGAAACAAGGTCGTATACGAACGTGGGGGTTGTGTCTATCGACGGAGGGCCTGCCCGGCCGATAACCTTCCTGGCTAATTCGAACAGCGGCCGGATCACCTGGTCGCCAGACGGGTCATACCTGGTTTTCGACACAAACCAGCGGACGGAGGACACTTACGTCGCCCGCGTCGACCTCCAACTCAGGACGCCGAAGTTCCGCGAGGACCAATTCCGCGACCTATTCCGGCAGGAGAATCCGCGTGACCGCCAGCCGCCCGCTCCGGCCGCCTCGCCCGCCCCTCAGCCGGCCGCATCACCGCAGCCCGCAGAAAAAAAGGACGACAAGAAGACCGAGATCGTTTTTGATGACATCCGCCGCCGCCTAAGCATAGTGAACACGGGCGTTAATGGCGGGAATCCCATCATCAGCCCCGACGGCAAGACTTTGGCGATCCTTGCCTCGGCTGAAGGGCAGTTTAATATTTACACGCGTACACTCGACGAACTTGCCACCGACTCATCGTCGCGACAGATCACAACGACCTCGGGCTTCAAATCGCAGGCGCAGTTCACGCCCGACAGCAAAGAGATCTACTACCTTGAGAACGGCCGGATCAATATTGCTTCGCTCGAGAGGCGGGAATCGCGTCCGCTCAATTCAAGTATCGAGATCACGGTGAACTTTGCGGAGGACAAGATGGAGACCTTCAACCAGGGCTGGCGGTATCTTCGCGACAACTTCTACGACGACAAGCACCACGGCGTTGATTGGAATGGCGTTAGGGGCACCTACGAGCCGCTGATCGCCGCGTCGAAGACGCCCGACGAGGTCCGCCGGCTTATGAACATGATGGTCGGCGAACTGAATGCATCGCACCTCGGTGTCTCGGGCGGATTCACGCAGCCGCAGGCGACCACGGTGGGCAAGCTCGGCCTGAGGTTTGACCGTGAGGAATACGAGTCGAACGGACGTCTGAAGATCACCGAAGTGATCACGCTCGGGCCCGCCGCAATCGTTAAGGGCATCGCCGTCGGCGACTTTCTCGTCAGCGTGGACGGTACCAATATCGCAAAAGGCGTGAATCTGGACGAAGTTCTCGAAGGCAAGGTAGGCCGCCGCGTCGTTCTTCGGGTATCGTCCTCACCGGACGGTTCGAACAGCCGCGAGGCCGTCGTGCGTCCGGTCTCGACGGGTGCGGAGAAAAACCTTCTTTACCGGCAATGGGTCGAGGCCAACCGGGCCTACGTAGCCCGGATCAGCGGCGGAAAGCTTGGGTATGTTCACTTGCCTGACATGGGGCAGGGAACGCTGAATCAGCTTTATATCGACCTCGACGCCGAGAACCAGTCGAAGGACGGCGTGGTCGTCGATATTCGCAACAACAACGGCGGTTTTATCAACGTTTACGTGATCGACATCCTCGCACGCCGCGGGTACCTGACCATGCGAGAACGCGGTCTTTGGAATGTGCCTGCCCGCTCGGCTCTGGGCCAGCGAGCTTTGGAGAAGCCGACGGTGCTTGTCACAAACCAGCATTCGCTATCGGACGCCGAGGACATGACCGAAGGTTATCGGACGCTAAAGCTGGGCAAAGTGGTCGGTGAGCCGACGTCAGGCTGGATCATCTATACGTGGAATTCTCAGCTGTTCGACGGGACCACTGTTCGGCTGCCTAGGCAATTGATACTCGGGGCGGACGGGAAGAACATGGAGCTGAACCCGCGGCAGGTTGACGTCCCGGTGACGCGGCCGATCGGTGAATCGCTGACGGGAAAAGATTCACAGCTTGACCGTGCGGTGCGGGAACTGTTGGGAAACTAGGTGAAAGTTATTCAACGTAACAAAGCGTGTGCCATCGTTTGGAGCCGCAGGTTTCACACTTGATTCGCCATCGCGGGGAACCGGACGCTTTCCAGCGAACGCCGCCCATCTCCCACACGCTCCTCTCTGTCTCGCAGTCTTCGCAAGTGACTATCCACGCTCGCGATTCTCTCTCGATCTCGGCCGCTTTGGCTCGGGGCAGAACCGCCGTTATGATTCGTTGCAGCAGGCCCATTATGCGCTAAACGGCTCGATCTCGCCCGGTTTGCGGAGCATCTTGTTGACCTCGTCGAGGTGCATCTCTTCGAGAAGGATCATCTCGCGGGCATATTCTTCGAGGGTGACATTGTTGCCCTCGACGAGTTTCAGCAGGTCGTAGTAGGCCGCCAGCGTCGTCGATTCCTGTTCCAGGCTCTCGCGCAGAATGTCGCCGATATCGTGCTTGTGCGTCTCAAGCAACGTTCCGATCTTCAGGCTCGGGTGCCCGCCAAGCATCGTCACGAACTCGCCCGCCTTTTTCGCGTGCGCTAAACTCTCATTCGCATTGCCATCCAGCCATGACACGATCGGGATGCGGTTGTAGCCGAACACCATCAAAGCGTAATGCGTGTACCGCACCACGCCCGCAAGCTCAAGTTCCATGATCCGATTGAGGATCTCGATCGCTTTTTGATTGTCACTGTCGTTCATATTTTGCGGAATTATAGCGCAGCTTTATTTAAGTGTTCATCGCTGACCCTGGACATGTAAGTATTAGATGAGGTCGGCGCTAAACACCTTTAGCTTTTCGTTGACGGACATTTCCCTAATGCCCTCGAAAACGAAGCCGAGTTTCATCAAGAGCTTTTCCGAAGCTTCGTTATCGATCGTAGTAATTGCCAGCAGTTTCGTAAACTTCAGCGTATCGCGACTGTAGTTCATCAACGCACGTGCCGATTCGTGTCCATAGCCATACCCTTCATGTTCCGGCAAAAAAGCAAATCCTAGGTCGGGATGCGGAAGGGAATCCCGGCGAACGAATCCGCAAATCCCTACTGGTGATGGTCCGGCACCGGCTTTCAGTTCGACGGCGTAAAGGCCATAGCCATTTTCCTTATAGCTCGTACGGTATCGGTCCCGAATGAAAATTCTAGATTCCTCGACGGAGCGGACGTTCCGGTCGCCGATAAAACGGATGAACTTAGGGGAATTCAAAAGCCGATGCATGAATTCCGCATCCTTTTCTTCGTCCAGCTCACGGACGCGCAGGCGCTCAGTTTCAAGGATCATCACGAAACGTGTCCGGACTCCGTCTGCTGTCTGGCATGATAAGAGCTGCGTGTCAGCGGGGATGATTCCACGTGCTTGAAGCCCATGGCCTCGCCGATCTTTTTCCATTCGGCGAATTCCTCGGGCGTGACGTAGCGTTCGACGGGCAGGCGTTTTTCGTAGGGTTGGAGGTACTGGCCGATGGTCATGATGTCGCAGGAGGCCGCGCGGAGATCGCGCATCAGATCGACGACCTCTTCGAAGGTTTCGCCAAGGCCGGCCATGATGCCGCTTTTGGTTAGCATTGTCGGCATACGTGTGTCGCGGAAGTGCGCAGCCCGCGTTAAGAGTTCCATCGACTGTTCGTATTTCGCATCCGGGCGGACGCGGCGGTAGAGGCGGGCGATGGTTTCTGTATTGTGGTTGAGCACGTCGGGCCGGGCGTTGAGGACGTTGTTGAGTGCCTGTTCGTCGCCGTTGAAATCGGGGATCAGAACCTCAACCTTGCATTCGGGATTCATCTCCCTGACTTTCGTAATTGTCTCAGCCCAATGCATCGAGCCCCCGTCGGGGAGGTCGTCGCGGTTGACCGATGTGATGACGGCATGCTTGAGATCGAGGTGCTTGACCGCTTCAGCGACGTGCGCGGGCTCCATCGGGTCTAGTTCCATCGGCTTGCCTTTGTTGACCGCACAGAAGCCGCAATGGCGCGTGCAAGTGTCGCCGCCGAGCATGAACGTCGCCGTTTTATCGGTCCAACATTCGAAGATGTTTGGGCATTTCGCCTCCTGGCAGACGGTGTGAAGATTCAATCCGGAGATCAGGTCGAGCACCGCGTTCTGGTTACGAGGATCGCCAAGCTTTATCTTCAGCCAGTCGGGCTTTTTAAGCCGTTCCCGCTGCTTGCGGTTTAGAAACTTCTGTACAAGGACCTTTTCTTCGATCATTCAGCGCCTCAGTTGGAACCTATTATTCTACCATTCCACGGCAAATACATCGCGCTAACAGATGAGCTCATCTGAACCTGGGCCTGACGGCCAATTAGCTACCTAAGTAATGCCGGATATTAATGGTGGCTGATACGTCTATAGGTCGGTATCGGAACTTGGCCGACCGAGATAGACTCAGCACCGCCATATTAGTGGAAGCTTTCGCAGCTCTTAGGGTTCTCGGCGATCGGGTCATTCTAGCTCACGAAAGTTAGTCCGGCTTCTTCTCTAGGAATAAAAGAATAGGTTTCATGTTGTATTCAACCACAATGTCGACTTCCGCGCCCTCAAGAAGGTCCTTGTGTGAGTTCTTACTAGGTAAGAAGGGATTAAGGCGGTACCTGTTTCCTTTCAGGAGAGTAAGTGAGAATTCACCGTTTTCGTTCGTTTTGACTCGTCCCTCGAAGGTGGGTTGCTTGATGTACTTCATCGAATAAGGCTCACCTTCTTTCCATTCACCGTAATACAATCCGTAACGTTCAACGACGGCTCCTTTTACAGGCCTGCCAGTCGAATCGACCACCTTTCCTTTTACCAAGACCTCTTCAACCTTTGCCGGCAGGGAGAGAACGAAGGCATCTAATTTTTCGGCTTTGCCGAGTACGATAAGTTTGGCATCGCTAACCTCAGAGGTTCCGGGAAAATAGGTGCGTGGGTACGGGAAGTTCTTGTTCGGCCTCGTTTCGAGATTAAAGCCCAAATAGTATTCGCCTGGAGGGATACCGAAGAACTCGAAGTTCCCCTTTTCGTCCGTATAGGCGGGTACGTAATCGATATCGCCAACTTCCTTTTCGGCGGTTTCCCTGCTCACCAGCGATACTCGTACGTCCTTACCGACCGGTTTCCGGTTGACATCAATGACCTTGCCTATTATACGTCCATTGATTCGAGTCTCGACTTCCAGCCTATCTGGCACCTCGGTATCGGTTATGTTAAGTTCAATATTCCTGTATTTTTCCCTTTCCTCTTTTGTTGATTCGTCCCAATAGTCGCCGCCAAGTTTGTAACCGGGCGGAAGGATAAACTCAAGTCGGTATTTGCCATTCTGAACGTTCGCAATACTGAACATCCCCCGAGAATCCGATACTGATTCAAACGTCTCGTTCTGCTTTCTAGCCACGATCTTTACTTGAGACATCGGCCTTCGTTCGTCCCAATAATCCTTCCGCAAAGGATAAAGTCCTCGTGTCAGTTCATAGACAGTTCCATAAATGCGGGGCTTCAGTTTGCCGGCCGACAGTGACCGCAGTATTTCGATCTCATCATCCACATATCCGAAGGAGAGGCTCCGTGTTCGCCCGCAAATACTCGTTGATAGCTCTTTGGTCTGTGTGTCGCGGTGAGCATACACAAGATAGGTCGATCCTTCTTCGAAAGGGAATCCGCAAGCAGTTCTTTGTGAGCTCGTATAAACATCAATATCTTCCGCTTGGGTGCCTTTCAGTCCCTCGGAGATCGTAAATGACGCTCGCAAATCCGAAAAGGTGGAGTTTCGCCTGCCCAGTTTGGAGACCGTGCCGACAAATACAGTGTCTACTAGATTGTATTCTTTTACGGGCGTGTTTCGACCCAGGCAGCTACACGCAAACGAATTCTGCGAAGTAAAGACAATGACCAAAGAAAATGAGACCAAAAATAGAAGAAGTGTTTTCATTAATGTTTCGTAGGTGCTTGTCGTTTTGAAGAATCTCGGAAGCACAGAGTTGCTTGAGCAGAACGGAAACTCCTGATTGAGCTTCAAACTAGCCCCAAAGCGATGGTCGTAAAATCTAAAAAAAGAAAAAGGCTCGCTGACAAGGGTCAACAAGCCTCGGGCAAAGTCCTGTACGAAGTACGATCCGGACCGAAATGCTAAGCTTTCGCGCTTCCTGCCGTCGAGGAGAGGCGATTGTTCACCGTGTCCCAATCGATATTGGCGAAGAACGCCTCGATGTATTTCGGCCGGTCTGCGGGAGCGTAATCCTTAATGAAGGCATGTTCCCACACGTCCATGATCAGGATCGGCGTATAGCCCGCGACATTGCCGGTCTCGTGAAGGTTGATCCAGTGGTTCGAGATCGCACCGTTGGACGGGTCCTGATAGGTCGCTGCCCAGCCGACACCCCTCATCTTGCCGGTCGCGACAAAATCGGCCTTCCAAACGTCGTAGCTTCCAAAACTTTCCTCAGCGGCCTTAGCGAAGGCGGAATCCTTCCCCGGATCGCCGGTCCCGTTCTTTACCATGTTCTCGAAGTAGTACTCGTGCAGCACCATCCCGTTATATTCGAAGCCATACCGGCGGCGAAGCTCCGAAAAAGCCGCAGTTTTCGTCGCGTCAAGCTCGCCGCCGCTGATCAATTCGGCGATCTTTTCGTTCAAAGTGTTAGTGTTCGTAACGTAGCCTTCATAGAGCTTGAAATGCATCGCCAGCGTTTCATTCGAAATGCCGGTCAGATCGCTGAGGTCAAAGCTCCTGGCCTTATAAACAGTTTTAAGTCCCATTTCCTTTCTCTCCTTGTTCAAAATAGCCGAAACTTTAGTATATCAGACGATCGCCGCGGTTAGGGTGTGTCCTCGTGGGCGGGCCTCGGGCCCGCGTCGATGCCCTTGACGCTCGCCTGGTTGATCACGCGGACGTGAAGATCGTCGATCACACGGACCTGGCACGACAGGCGCATATGGTCGGTCATATCGTCTTTTGTCGCCATTATCGCCTTTTCGGCGTCACGGATCGGGCCCGGGTCGCCGTGGATTATCTCAACACGGCAGGTGGTGCAGCGCGCGTTACCACCGCAGCGATGAAGTATATCGATGCCGTGGTCCTCAATACAAAGCACCAGTTTCTTGTCGCCCTCGGCGTCAAACGCCACCGGCCCCGAAGCGGTTTCCGCAGTGATTCTATGCATTCGGAAAAGTCTCCCGTTCTATCTGGATTCTAACTACTGGATATAAAAATTTGTCATACTTGCCCATCCCAAAGCAAGCTTCACCACCGGCAAGAGAGCCAGGTTCGCCCGGCTCCGATGATCGGCCGGATCGGGATCGTGAGGTGTCATTTCCCGATCCTGACCTTTTCCCTGAACTGATTGATCGCCACATAAACGACCTCGGCCTCGGTAACCTTGACCTTCTGACCCTGGCTGCCGAATCGTTCGGCCTCCACCACGACGTGGATCGTTATCGAGGTGTTGCCGACCTTCAACGTCTCCGCATAAAAACTGACCAGATCGCCCATAAAGACCGGTTCATGGAAGATGACCTCTTTCATGGCAACCGTGACGAAGCGGTCGTGACGCGTGTGCCGGACGGCCTCGACGCCGCCGGCAACGTCGATGTAGCTGAGGATAATGCCGCCAAAAACGGTCCCGTGAGCATTCGTGTCCCGCGGCATCATGGTCAGACGGATGGCGGCATTCGGCTCGTTGGCCGTATTGTGAATTTGCTCATTCATAGTTTCTTGCGAGCCCCGTATCGCTTAAAGCTAACAGCTAGTTGGTGCTCATCTTCCTTCCTACCCAATCACTTATGGCTTTCCGGAGTTCATTCAAATGCTCATCGAAAAAATGCCCGCAATCGTTGAATACTACCAATTCTGCATCCGTTGTCTTCGAGACCTCACCCGCCAGAGACCTTAAATTTTCGATCGAGCCAAATTCATCTTTGTCGCCATGGACAAAGAGGATGGGCTTCCTGAGGCCGATCAGAAATCCGTAATCCCCGTACTTATCGACAGGTGTCCCTATGCTGATGAGCCGTTTGACTCGCTCATCGTCCTTCCCGACAGCCATGCCTGTCCGCGAACCGAACGAAAACCCGGCGAGTGTGACGTCGTCGCCCGGGAATTGAGCGGCGAGATAATCGAGGGCGTCGCGAACATCCTCGATCCCACCCTCGATCTCTTGATGCGTGCCCGTTGATGCACCGACGCCGCGGAAATTGAACCTGATCGTCGCAAGTCCCGCATCGACAAGGCCGGCCGCCGCCCTGAAAACCACTTTGTTGTGCATCGTCCCGCCGCCAAGCGGATGCGGGTGGCAGACGAGGGCCGCTCCTCTCCGCTCGCCGGACGGTTCTTTCAAGATAGCCTCAAGCCGGCCGTGCGAGGCCGGGATGAATAGGTTCCCTTTAGGGTACATCGTAAAATCCAGATTCTAGGGCGTTACATGAGGATTCGCAAACGACCCCGAAAAACGGCGCTGACGCCGCCCGGTCAACCGGGCCGCACCGCGGTGCGCGGCCCGAAAGCTGCCCGCTGTGGATAACCCGGCGGCGTTCGTGCTACCTTTTCATTTTGTATTTGAGCTTGTATGGATGAGTTCACCCAGGAAAATATCTCGGCGGCCGAAGAAGTAAAGGCACCTGAAAAAGCGAGTTGGGCCCGGTTCCTTGAAGGCGAAGAAGCGACAAGGTACGTCTACCTGGCCTTCGCGTTTATCGCGGTGGCGATGGTGATGAGCTTTCTCCAGTTCCGGACGGACGCGATCTGCTGCGGCGATTGGGACGGCTATTACCACATTCGCTGGAGCCAGTTGCTTTGGGAGAATCTCTCGCAGTTGAAGTGGCTGCCGACATTCGAATGGCTCCCGCTCACGGTCCTGAATCCGGCCCATTACAACGACCACCACTTTCTGTTCCACCTGCTTCAGATCCCGTTTCTTTGGTTTTTCGAGCCGGTGACGGCAGCTAAGGTAGCGGCTGTGGTTTTCGCAACCTTCGCGATAGTCTCGGTCTACTGGCTTATTCACCATTACCGGATCGAGTATCCGCTGATCTGGCTCGCGGCGATATTCACCTGCGCGAACATGTTCTACTACCGGATGAACATGGCAAAGGCGCCGCCGCTGACGATCATCATTACGATCGCAGGCATCTGGCTTCTTTTCGAGCGGAAGTACAAATGGCTCTTGCCGCTGATGTTCGCCTTTGTGTGGACCTACAGCCTGTTCCCTCTATTGTTTATCGCCTCGGTGATCTGGGCGGTGATCATCGGCTGGAACGAGAGAAAACTTGAATGGGAACCCGTCGCCTACACCTTTGGCGGGATGCTGCTGGGAAACATCGTAAATCCGTATTTCCCAAACAATATCCGACTCTTTATCGAACACGCGGCTACGAAGATCAAAGTCGGAAGCGATTTTGCGGTGGCTGTGGGCGGCGAGTGGTATCCGTACACGGGTATGGAACTGCTGACTCACTTTCCGGTGGCGATGGCCGCGATGCTGATCGGCTATATCCTCTTCGTGCCCCGGAACGGTAAATTGCCGGAGAAGGCGACGTTCTTTCTCGTTTTCGTCACCATTCTGCTCGCGGCCCAGTTCCGCTCAAAGAGATTCGCCGAGTACTTTCCGCCCTTCGCAGTTTTGTTCGCCGCCTTCAGCTGGCAGGCGTTCCGGTCCGCGGGGCAGGTCTCGCTCCCCGATGATTTCCGGCGTGGGATAGAGCCTTACCTTGATGCCGAAAAACGAACGGCTCGGCAGGAGTGGGCGATCGCTGCAAAAAAGGCGATCCCATGGGTACTCGGGATCATCCTCGTCCTCTATTTTTACGTGAATACGGTGGGCCTTGGATGGCTTGGCGTCGATCAGCCGGGCTTGATGAACACGATCGCCGAGAATGACACCAATGACAAGTATCGACGGTCGATGCTGTGGGCGACCGGGCTCGATGCCGACGGCCGCGAGAATATACCGGCCGGAAAGCGCATTTTCAACAGCAGCTGGGACGATTTTCCCAAGCTTTTCTTCTTTAACACGAAGCACAGCTATGTTTACGGCCTCGACCCGAATTATCTTTATTCGCAGGACCCGGACCTTTACAAGCTTTTGATCGATATCACCGAGGGCAAAACGGAGGATCCGGCGCCGCTGATCCGGGAGCGATTCGGTGCCGACTACATATTTGCGGACGGACGCGAAAATGAAAAGATGATCGCCAACGCCCTTGAGAGCGGGTGGGTGGAGATGGTCTATGAGGACGACGAGGCCCGGATACTGAAGATCCGCGATCAGAAGGGAAAGCCGCCCTCTGATGCGGAGGAGGATCAGCCGGAGACGGAAGAAGAAAAGAAACTGCTCGACGAGATCGAGGCGAACGAACCGGTAAACGCCAATGTCCCTCCGGATGAGGAGGGCCAATAGCCGCATCGGTGCATCAAATGTATCGCGGGCGTTTCGGCGGGCCCGCTGAGATCGGACATGTGATGAAGAGACTGGCCATTTTTCTTTGGCTGGCTGCGGTGACCGGATGCAGCCCGAATCCGCGAATAATGAATTCCGCGGCCGAGACACCCGTGCCCGTGACATCGGCCCCGGTCGAGAAAAGCTTTGACAACGACCTTGAATCGATGCGGAACGCTGACTTCAAGTTCATTCTCGTCTTTCGAAAACGGGACGGCGAGGTGCTGGATCCCGAAGACAAAGCGTTCATCAATGCAAATACGCCGGCGGACGTCAATCGCCGGAAGCTTTCGGACAATGGAAAGGCGGTGATTATCGGCACAAACTTTCCGTTCCTCCCCGGGATGATCGAAAAGCTGACGAGTCGCTTTGTTATGGAGGACCACTCAAAAGTAGACAGCGGCCCTCTGGAAGTGGACCCGAATGCGAAGGCGTCGCCTTCATCGAGCGAGAACAGGTGAGCAGCGAAGACATTCACAAAACGAGCGCGAATGCCCCGGGGCCCGATGGCGGCCGCACGCGAACAACGGAAGGCCCGCTACTGGTGTCGCTTGACAGGTCCTCAATGTCTTTCGGGACCGTTTTTCGCGTGGTTGCCATCACGCTGATGCTGCTTTTCATCGGCGGATTCCTCGCCCAAGTGGTTGCCTCGCTCAGCTTTCTCTTTTTCCTGCTTGTCGTATCGGTTTTGTTTGCTTATCTTATCGACCCGCTGGTAAAGCTGATCAGGCGGCCGTTCAAGAAGCGAAACATCGAACAATTCATGCCGCGGCCCGTCGCGATCCTCATCGCGTACGCCATCGTTTTCACGGTCCTGGGCGTCGGTATCGCGAATATCGCCCCGCTCGTTGTCGAACAGGGAAAGGAATTCGGCGCCAGCCTTCCCGGGTATGCCAACGAGATCAAACAATCGCTCAACGACCTGAACCGTAGATTCGACCGGCTTCGTATCCCGGAAGAGCTTCAGACGAGGATCAACACCCAGGCGGCGGCGCTGGGCGAGCAGATCACGGCCGGCTTCGGAAGCTCTCTGATCTCTTTCGTCACTTATATCCCCTGGTTCGTCATTGTGCCGATACTTGGCTTCTTCTTCCTGAAGGACGTTAATCTTGTCCGCCTGGCCGTATTGCGGGTCTTCCCGGCGGGCCCGTGGCGAATGCGTGCCGAGGCGGTGATGCAGGACCTGAACCTGACGCTGGCGGCCTATACCCGTGCACAGCTTATTTCCTGTGCCCTGATCGGGACTATTTGTACGATCGGTTTTTATATCATCGGCCTGAAATATGCCCTTCTGCTCGGGATCTTGGCAGGGATCTTCGAATTCGTCCCGGTCCTCGGGCCGGCGAGCATAGCTCTTATCGTGATCTCAACCGCCGCATTTTCCGATGACCCGTGGAAGGCCCTCTATGTATTTTTATTTCTTGCGGCACTTCGCGTCGTTCACGACTATCTGACGTATCCCCGGATCGTTCAGGGCGGCATTCACCTTCATCCGGTTCTGATCATTCTCTCGGTCCTTGCCGGCGAGCAGGTTGCGGGAATTGCGGGAGTGTTCATGGCTATCCCGCTGGTCGCGATCGGTGTGGTCCTTTATCGCCATATTGTTGAGCACAAGGGCGGGAAAGGCCTGGTCGCGGATATGCTCGAACGCGAACCGGCTAAGGCCGAGGAGACACCCACGGAATGACCCCGACCACCTGGCTTATCGTTCTCTTTTTCGTATTCCTCGGGCTCAGCCTGCTGGTGTACTTTCTAGTTGTTCGGGCGTTCTACTGGGGTGACAAGAAAGGCCCGCCGACTAAGAAGCAGTGACAAGCGAGCGGAACAGATCCGGCTCGCTAAGCTCGAACTTGATCTCTACGGAAAATGTCGGGATCGAAAGCCCAAGTTTCTCCAATTTCACAGAATCTTTTCCGGTCGCTAAAAACGCTGAAATTCCGGCCCGCCGTGCCTCCGCCTCCAGATCATCAATGTCTTTTTGGGAATAGTCATAATGATCGGGGAACGCCTTTTCAGCTTCGACCGCGAACAATCGGCCACTATGCTTTGCCGATTCGGCTTTCAGGAGGCCGAAGAATGCCCCCGGATTTCCAAGTCCGCAGAATGCCAGCACCTTAACAGGACCGCCCGGACCATCGTTCCCAAGGTGGGCCTTCAACTTTTCAAACGTGTACAAGGTTCCGGGATCGTGCCCGCCAACCCGAACGATCCCCGTGACTCTGGTCGTACTTCGAATGATCGGTGCCGCGGCGTTTCGTTTTCTCAGCCTGCTTTCAATTTCGCCGGTCGGGCGGGACATCTCTGAACGCGTGATCACGATCAGGTCTGCACGCTCAAGTCCGCGGAACGATTCGCGGAGCGATCCGGCCGGCAAAATACAACCGTTTCCGCAGGGGTTGGTCGCGTCAATGCAGACGATATCCAGATCCCGTTTGACCCGGCGGTGCTGGAAACCATCATCGAGAACGAACGTGGTGATGCCGAATCGTTCTTTTGCCCAGGCGGCCGCCCCTACCCGGTCGCGGTCGGCGACCACGACGGCCTTCTTCAGAAGTTTTCGCGCCAATTCGACGGGCTCATCACCGCCCGCCTCGGCATCTGCAAGCACGGCTTCACCGTTGGAGACAAGGACGCATCGGCCGGGATCGCGCCGCCCGTATCCGCGGGTCAGGACACAAACCTTTTCACCGGCATTCGCAAGGATCTCTGCGGCCAATTCAGCCAACGGCGTTTTGCCGGTGCCGCCGGTCGTAAGGTTGCCGATGCTGATCGTCCGGGCACCAAGATCGTAAGTGCGGAGGTAGCCGGAATCGTAAAGACGGTTCCGCACGTCCATGATGCGGCCATAAGCGATCCCGATCGGTGCCAGCAGATTCACATTTGGAGGTTAACTGAACTCAAGCGGAAATTACTAGTTGTTCGCGTAGATCCGCAGAAAATTGGCGAGCATGAGTTTGCCGTGTTCGGTGAGGATCGATTCTGGGTGGAACTGAACGCCCTCGACGGGAAGTTCACGATGCCGGAGGCCCATTATCAGGCCTTCCGGAGACTCGGCGGTTACTTGCAGCGAATCGGGCAGCGATTCCCGCTCGACGATCAGCGAGTGATAGCGGCCAGCCTCGAAATCGCCTTCGATGCCGCGAAAAAGTCCTTCGCCATCGTGTTTTACACGGACAGGCTTGCCGTGGACCGGTTCGGGCCCGCGCACGACTCTTCCGCCGAAATGCTGGCCGATCGCCTGATGGCCAAGGCAGACGCCGAGGATGGGGACCCGGCCGGCAAATCGTTCGATCACTCCAAGAGTTATCCCGGCACCGTCGGGCGTGCCGGGCCCGGGTGAGATCAGGATGCGTTCCGGTTTTAGCTGATGTTCGATCTCGTCAACGGTGACCTCATCATTGCGGACGACCTTCATCTCGGCCCCGAGTTCGCCCAGATATTGGACGAGGTTATAGGTGAACGAGTCGTAGTTGTCGATAACAAGAAGCATCACTAACAAACATTAACGGCGGCCCTGACGAATTTGATTTACTTAACCGGGTATCGAACATATGATATTCCAGTTGGCCATCGGAGACCGAATGAAAATGACAAGATCTGTCGTAACTCTCACGCTCGTCCTTTTTTCATCGTCAGTATTGTTAGCCCAGGCGTTGCCGGCAAAGAAGCCCTCGGATGACCCCGAGGCATTGAAGAAGGATGCGGTCGCGTTCCTTCGGGAGACGATGGCAGATGTCAATAACCTCCGGACGCTCGAGAATCGTATCAGCTTTTCGGCCGAACTTGCTGGCCTGATGTGGTTCCACGACGAAAAAGAGGCCCGGTCGCTTTATCTGAACGCCTTCGGGGATTTCAAGCAGCTTCTGATGGGCTATGACCAGCAGATGAATACGTTCGTCTGGGATGACGAGCTCGATACGGGTTATTACGGCCGCGGCGGCCTTTTTGGTGAGGTGACTGAAAAGGCGAAGCTGATGCGGCGGTTCCAGGCAGCGCTGCAAGTGCGGCAGCAAATGGCGATGAGTTTGGCTGAGCACGACCCCGAGCTCGCATTTCAGTTCTTTTCCGACACGTTCGCATCGATCTCGAATCCGCGGCTCCGCCAGACGGTCGAATCGAGCGACAAGTACTTCACTAATCGCCTGTTGACCGAGGTCGCACGGACCAACCCGGGAAAGGCGGCCGAACTCGCGATCAAGTCGATCAAGGACGGCATCAACTACCAGCACATCGAGCTTCTCCGCAAGCTTTACGCAAAGGACGTCGATAAAGGTGCCGCTTTCGCTTCCGCGATCGTGTCATCGCTGAAGGTGAGTAAGATCGAGGACGAAGACTTCTGGGTTGTCGGCTCGTTCATGACGATGGCAGATGAAGCGTTCTCCGGTTCGAAAAGGAAGGCGGGAAAAAACCAATGCTTACCGAAAGCGAGCTCCGCGAACTGGCCGACCTGTACGCCCAGGCGATGCTGGACGCGGATCCTGAGTCGTCATACGGGCTTCAATTTCTGGGAATCATCGAAAAACACAGTCCGTCCCGAGCCGTGCAGATCAGAAACCGGCTTCGAACCGGCCGGCCGGGGCGATTCGGGGCAGCCAATTCCGCTAACGCAGCTGCGAATGCAATGTCACTGGCGGTGAATACGATGGCGAATGCGGTCGCGAATTCGAATAGTTATTCCGAACGCGAACGCCGCGAACGTGAGGCCCGCGAACTCTCGGAAAAGGAACTTCAGGCAAACATCGAAAAACTTGCAAACAAGGAGCTTCGCAAAGAAGAACGGGCACGGATCGTTGGACAGGCCAAGCGGATCGTCATGCAGACGGCCGGAATGGACAAAAAGGTCATGAGCCTTAGTGCCCTGGCCGCTACGGTCGCAAAGGCAGGTGACAAGGAACTTGCCGCCGAGATCATGAGAGAGGCCCGCGGGCTGGTCAATCCGCTTCCAAAGAACTATCAGGATTTCCTTCTCACGTGGCTTTTGGCGGCCGGATACGCCGAGGCCGATCCCGAAAGGGCATTTCCCCTGCTCGAAGAGACGATAATGCGGGCGAATGAAACTCTCGCTGCATTTATAAAGGTCGGAGAGTTCATCGATGTTGCCGGAGAGATGATCGACGAAGGCGAGGTGCAGGTCGGCTCGTTCGGCGGTGGGATGATCCGCGGCCTGACCAACGAACTCGGTATGGCCGATGCCACCCTCAGAACGCTGGCAAAGGCGGATTTCAAGAAAACTCGTGACCTGACAAGCCGTTTCGACCGCACGGAAGTGCGGATCCTCGCCAAGATGATGATCCTGCGTGCCGTGCTCGGGGAAAAGAAAGCTGCGCCGGCCGAAACGCCCGACGAAACTGAATTGAAGTAGTGCCTGCCCTACAGGCGGCCCGAATGGCCTTTCTGATGATCAGGACAGGCTCGTGCCGAGAAGCCAGTTCCCGCCGTCAACGACCAGCGTCACGCCGTCGATGTAACTAGCTGCGTCCGATACAAGGAAAAGTGCTGCGTTCTCGATGTCGGCGATACGGCCGAAACGCCCAAGCGGGATCTTGCGGGTGATCTTTTCCTTAAGGGGCTCCGGCAGCAGCCGTTTCATCCCCTCGGTGTCCTCGATCGGCCCAGGGGCGATGCCGTTGACGCGGATCCCGTGGCGTCCCCACTCGACGGAGAGGTTTCGTGTGATTGCGTCGACGCCGGCCTTGGCGGCCGAAACGTGTATCTGCATCGGCGTGGCAAGATAATGGAGCGTTGCCGAGATGTTCAATATCTGGCCGCGGGACTTTTTAAGCTCGTCAAAGGTCGCCCGGCACACGTTAAATGTGCCTTTCGTGTCTATATCGACGACGGTGCCGAAGCCATTCGGCGATAATTCGTCGGCCGCACAAAGGAAATTGCCCGCGGCACCATTAACGACGATGTCGATCTTTCCGTAATGCTCCACCGTCCGGGCCACGGCGTTCTGCACGTCGCTGAAGTCGCGGACGTCGCCCGCCACGGCAAAACATTCACCGCCGGCGTCCTCGATCTTTTGCTTCATCGCCTTCAGGTTCTCGATCTTTCGGCTCGTGATCGCGACCTTCGCCCCATGCTCGGCAAACGCACGGGCAATGCCTCCCGTGATGCCGGTTCCGCCACCGGTTACGAACGCAACTTTACCTTCGAGGATGTTATCAGCGAAAATTTTTGTCATATTGGTAACGGATTCTAGCACGGAAGGCCGTCCATGGATTAGCCGAGACGACCCGATAAACAATGCAAAAAGGGTGTAAAGCCAGGATCAGAACTTCAGCGGCGATGTGGCCAAAAAGCGTTGCCATGCTCTGCCTGGTTCTCGCGGCCATATTCACCAGTGCTTGCGGATCGAAACCTACCGACCCCCGGACGGTACTTCCAGCCGATTCACTTCTCTATCTTGAAACCGCCGACCTTGGCCGGGCGCTGAAAGCGGTCACATCGGGGCCGGAATTTCAAAGGCGTGCCGGATCGCTGCCGAACTTTTCGGCCATGGACGGCATCAGCTTGTCGATCGCCGTGACCGGCTTTCAGACCACGGAAGAGCCATTGCCTGACCAGAACCTGGTCCTCAACTTCAAGCCCCGATTTGTGGCCGTTGCAGAAACCAACGCCTGGAACTTCCAGGCATTAAGCTTCACCGAGAACCAGCTTGGCGGCTTCATTAACGAAGTTTACGGGGGCGAGGTCGGCCTGGTTTCGGAAGAAAAGTACGGCGGCCGCTATTTCACGTGGACGGCCGTTGACGGCCGAAAGGCATTCGCCTTCGTCCTCGGCAGCGTCATCATTTTGGGGAACGATGAACCAGGCATGGAGAACAGTGTGAACATGTTGAGGGATGGAGGAGACAGCATCGCTTCCAACCCGAAAGTCTCGGCCTTTTCGCGAGATTCGCTTGCATCGGGCTATGTATCGAAGGACGGCGTGGCGCAGCTCGCGAACATCGCGGCCGTATCCTTCGCGATCGATTCGGGTGAAAATGCCGATGCGATGGGTTTCGTCGCTCAGGTGATGCCGCAGATCGTCCGAAACTCGGTGACCGAGGCGGTTTGGGTGTCGAGAAAGTTGCCGGATGAGCGTGTCGAGGATGTCTACGACGTCTCGCTCGCTCCTGACACCGCCGGAGTCCTTGCCGAGACTATTACCGCAGGGTCGGGCACGGATCCGGGGCTGAAGCGGTTCGTTCCTGCTGACGCCCATTCCGCGACAAGCTACATGCTGAAGGATGCCCGGATCGCATGGAGGAGCGTGCTCCTGACGACACGCACCAAGGTCGACGATCTGTATGGAAATTCGCTGACGGCTTTTTCGCCGGCCTTTTTTGACCCTTACGGCGTCGGCGATGGGGAAGTGTTCCTGGGTTCGATCGAGAGTACGCTGCAAACTGTCAGGATGGATCCGGACGGGGACGAGGTCGCCGTCATTGCAAGGATGAAGGACCGGGATGGCGTCAGGCGTTCAGTGGCGAAAGGTCTGGACTTGAGCCGGCCGGCGGCGAACACCAACGGTATTGACATGTGGCGGACCGCGGATGGCGAGATCTCCGCAGCGATCGTCGGCGACTACATCGTCATCGGCGAATCGGCAGCCGTGGGCAAGTGCGTGGAGGCCCATAAAAACAACTCAGCCGCCGCGACGGACGACGCTGCCTTCGAATCGTCCGCACCCATCATAACGCGAGGCCGCGACCCTGATTCGGGCCCGGCCTTGCTTCGAGCGTTGACCGGTGACAGGAACGCCGGCGGCGAGTTGGTCCAGGGCTATTCGATCGAATCAAGATTTGACCGCAACGGCCTTCGCCGCCGGACAGTTTCGGATCTGGGGTTGATCGGGGTGATCACAGCGATGGCGGCGTCAGGCAGTTAGCTTTCCGCAGGGGCGAACGTGGACGCTGTCGGACCGGGAGAGATGGTCCATTCTCTACACTCCTACCTTGGCGGTGACTCCGCAGGCCGTCACTTCCTCCGGGCATTTCGCTTCATTTTTCGGACATTACTCTCGATCCATTTTTCGGCGTCCTCAAAGCGCTCGAATTTCCTTTCGTCGCGGCGAAATGCGGGTGTGTGGTTGTAGCGGCGGCCGTTATGATGAACGGTCGGGTGGTGAATGTGCAGCATTTCGTGGAATACCACGTAATCGACAACGAACGGCGGGGTGGTCCTATCGTCCAGCGACCGGCTGACAACGATGGTCTGGTGGGTAGAATCATGGTGGCCGAGTATCCGGTAGGTCTTCCGGGCTGACCAGGTCAAAACGGGTTGCGGCAAGCGGCCTGCGAAATATGTCCTGTTCAGGCGATCGAAGATCTCGGCGAGGTCGAAGTGCTCACCTTTATGGGTGGTGACCACCTTCCGCCCCTTCCGCCTCCGGTTTTCTGCCGCCAATTCCCGAAGTTCCGGGCTCCTTTGGTAGGCTGAATACACATTATTCGCCCATTTCGGCACTCGACGCCGAAAGATCTTTGAAACCAGGATAAAGGCGAGTGCGCGGTGGGCCTCCGCTGGCATGTCCCGGCAGATCTCGGCGATTCGGACATAGGCCGTCCCATTTCGGATGCGGATCGTGTGATTGATGCCAACGTAAGGGTAGAATCTGACCTCGACGGGAGGCGGTTCGCGATCGGGTTCGATCGCCCGAAACGCCTCTTGATATACTTTACCCAATTGGTCTGTGGGTGCACCCGCCTTCGTGTTAATCACAGTTTAACTATTAATTCTTGACACAAATACGTGTCAGATGCTATTCCTTTTTATGGGAAGTTTATCGCCCGAGGGCGGTTCGCTTCAATCTCTCCGTGATAAGATGCCAGTCCTGGGACCAAACCCAAAAGTCGGAAATTCCATAAGTTTTCCCGACTCCCGCGGGCAGGCGATCCTCACCGCGATCATCAACGAACATTTTGTCACGGGGGAACCGGTCGGTTCCAAGGCAGTTGCGGAAAAATTTGCCAATGCCTCGGGTTTGAGCTCGGCGACTATCCGCAGCGTGATGAGTGAGTTGGAAGAGCTCGGTTTGCTCGAACAGCCGCACACATCTGCCGGGAGGATACCGACCGACCGCGGCTACAGGTTCTTTGTCGACAATCTGCTCGGAGTTTTGAGTATCTCGAACGAAGATCTGCAAAGGATCGGAGACGAGTTCGGCCTTAATGAAAAAGGCGAGACGCCGGACAGGCTGATGGAAAGGACCTCTCAGCTGCTTTCTGCTCTTTCAAATAACATCGGGATCGTGGTTTCGCCAAGCCTGGCGAACGACCGATTGCAGCACATTGAGTTCGTGAACCTAAGCGACAACCGCATTTTGGTGGTCCTGGTTTCGGCCCCGAACATCGTCCATAACCGGATAATCCGGCTCAATATGACGTTGACCAGGGAAGAACTCGAGCGTACTGCAAATTACCTGAACGCGGAGTTTGTCGGCCGCAGCCTTTCGGAGATCCGAGCGGAGATCCTGAGGCTGATGCACGAGGAAAAGACGCTCTTCGACAAGCTTCTCCAAACGGCCGTCATCCTTTGCTCTCAGAGCATCGAGGATGCAGAGGCCGAAACCGGAGAGGTCTTTGTCGACGGAACGTCCAACATCCTGACGAAATCCGACTTTGCGGACCTGGAAAGGCTCCGCGACCTGCTTGCCACTATCGGAGAACGGTCGCGTCTGGTACAGATCCTCAACGAGTGCATCGCCCGCGACGCCTCCGGCGAAGGGAAGGTTCAGGTTGTGATAGGAAGCGAGAACCGGATATCGAGCTTCAGGAATTGTGCCCTGATCTCGGCCCCATATCGCATCGGCGATGGAACGGCGACGGGTACGCTTAGCGTCCTCGGGCCCACCAGGATCGAGTATGCAAGAATGATCTCGATCGTCTCATACGTCGCGAATTCGCTGGAAAGAGTGATGTCGCGTCATCTTGAAAATAATTGACCCCCAACCCGGTTTCGAGTTCCGCAGAAGCCGGACCTGTTCCGAAGATCACCCCGCTCAACGAAAGTCCTCCCTGAAACTCAACCCGCAGATGGACCTGACAAAGGAAAACGACGATAAGCAGATCACCTTCGAACTCGCCGATGAGGACGAGTCGGCCGAAGATTCGGTTTCGGTCGACGAATTCATTCGCGAGCTGGAAGCGAAGGAAAAGGACCTGCACATCACCTCTGAAACGACCTTTATCGAACTCGAGTCCGAGTTCGACGAAGGCGAGGTACCCGATTTTATTAAAGAGGAACTTGACAAGACCGTCATTGAGCGGGCAGGCAAGGTCGACACCAAGGGCAATACGGCGGATCGCGAGGCGATCAGGAAATTCGAGGCCGAAGTAAAGTCGCTCAGGTCAAAGGTCAGCGGCCTTGAAGAAGAGCGGGTGGAACTTCAAAAGAACTCTCAGCGGCGGACCCGCGATTTCGAGGCATACAAGGCCCGGACAGAGCGGGAGCGGCTTGAGACGTTTGAAAAGCTGCTCTGCAACCTCGCGACCGAAATGCTCCCGGTCCTCGACAACCTGGAACGGGCGCTTCAGTTTGCGGCCGACAAGAATGACACGGAAAAAGGTGAGATATCCCAGTTCTTTCAGGGGATCGTCCTTGTCAACCAGCAGGTCAACGAGGTCCTTGCGGGTATGGGCATCGTACCCATCGCGACGGTCGGCGAGGTCTTCGATCCGCATTTTCACGAGGCAGTTGCCGTGGACACGGACGGCGATCTCCCGCCGAATACCGTAACGGCCGAGCTTCTAAAAGGATTCAGGATCGGCGGCCGTGTGATCCGGCATTCGATGGTGAAGGTCTCAAAAGCCGCCGAACCGCCCAAGCCGGTCGAAACCGAAGAGGCCGAACCATCAGAAACCGAGCCGCCGGCAGAAGCGACCACGGCGGATCAGGACGAAGCCGTCGATACGGCCGGGCAGGAAACGTATGAGACATCTGAGCCCGAGTCAACGGAGGCGAAAGCTGACAATGCCGAAGCGACCGATGCGGCGGATGTTCCTCCGGACGACAGCGAGACCGAAGAAACGGGATTCGAGATCGAGCGGAACGGGGAGACAGAGATGATCGAGGGCGGAAAGGTATAGGACGAGTCTTCAGCGATACTCCTGCAATTCAATTGTCGAAAAGGAAAAAGGGCACATGAGCAAAGTAATCGGAATTGACCTAGGCACAACCAACTGCTGCGTTTCGGTCCTTGAGGGCGGAACGGTTCAGATCATCCCGAACAAAGAGGGCGGACGGACGACGCCTTCGGTGGTCGGGTTCACCGATAAGGACGAGCGGCTTGTCGGGCAGATCGCAAAGCGGCAGGCTGTTACCAACTCGGCGAACACGCTTTATGCCGTCAAACGTCTGATCGGCCGCAAATTCAACGCGCCCGAGGTTGAGAAGATGCGGCAGACCGTGCCTTTTGAGATCGTCGAAGCGCCGAACGGCGATGCACATATTAAGGTCCTTGACCGTGTTTACAGCCCGCCGGAGATCTCCGGCATCGTGCTCCAGCGGCTGAAACTGGCGGCCGAAGAATTCCTCGGAGACAAGATCCGCGAAGCGATCATCACCGTCCCGGCCTACTTCGACGATATGCAGCGGCAGGCGACGAGGGATGCCGGCAAGATAGCGGGCCTCGAGGTAGAACGTATTATCAACGAGCCGACGGCCGCTGCCCTGGCCTACGGCTTCGGCAAAAATACGAACGAAAAGATCGCCGTCTATGACCTTGGCGGCGGCACGTTCGATATCTCGATCCTCGAGATCAAGGACAGCGTGTTCGAGGTTCTCTCGACCTCCGGCAACACGTTCCTCGGCGGCGAGGACTTTGACCAACGGATCATTGATTGGCTGATCGAGCTGTTCAAGGCCGACTGTGGGATCGACCTAAAATCCGATCGGCTTGCCCTGCAGCGGCTCAAGGAAGCCGCCGAGAGGGCCAAGTGCGAACTTTCCAGCGTCGCCGAGACTAACATAAGCCTACCGTTCATTGCGGCCGATGCGACCGGTCCCAAACATATCAACGCGAGCCTGACCCGAGATAAATTCGAGGAACTTGTCCAGGACCTTGTGGACGCCTCGGTCGAGCCCTGTCAGAAAGCCCTCTGGGACGCAAAGCTCAAGCCGAACGACATCGACAAGGTGATCCTCGTCGGCGGGCAGACACGTTCGCCGATCATCGCACGAACGGTGAAAGAGGTATTCGGAAAGGATCCGTCGTCGGAGATCAATCCGGACGAGGTCGTTTCGATGGGGGCGGCGATCCAGGGCGGCGTGCTGACGGGCGATGTCAAGGACATCGTGCTTGTTGACGTGCTTCCGCTAAGTCTGGGTCTCGAAACCCGCGGCGGCCTCTTTGTAAAACTCATCCCGCGGAACTCCTCGCTGCCGAAGACCGAAACCAAGACATTTACGACCGTCGTAGATAACCAGCAGACGGTCGAGATCCACATTCTTCAGGGTGAGCGGGAGATCTCGCGTGAGAACCGAAGCTTGGCGAAATTCGAACTCGTCGGCATCCCTCCGGCACCCCGTGGCACACCCCAGATCGATGTTACGTTCGCGATCGATACGAACGGGATCGTCAACGTTTCCGCCCAAGACAAGATGACCGGACTTGAACAGGCAATGCAGATCACGCCTTCGTCGGGCCTCTCGCCCGGCGAGATCGACCGCCTGATAATCGAGGCGGAGACGTCGATCGAACGGGACAGGGAAGAGAGAGACCTGATCAATCAGCGAAATCAGCTCGAGAACCTTTTGCGAAATGCCCGCAAGGCGATGACCGAGGTCGGAAAGACCTTCCCGCTCGAATTCCAGCAGGAGATAAACGGTATTCTCGGCGAGGCCCACGAAGTGCTCAAGTCTGCCGATTCTAACGAGATCTCACGTGCGATCGCGACCGTGGAATCGACCGCAAGCCGGATCACCGAGGCCATGCTGACCGCGGTCTAGCCGCCTGCACGGCTGCGGCCGGGGCTTGAGAAATCGCGGCTTTTGTCGCACAATTATCAAAGGCGTCAGTTCAATGGGATTGGACTGGCGCCTTTCGCGACTGGGCCGCGTGCCGGCGGATATTTTGGGCCGGCGAGATGTTTTTTTCGGGTGCAGGCCCGCGCAATGTCGACAAGCGATGAGCAAACGTGATTATTACGAGGTTTTGGGTATCGGCCGGACCGCCACCGATTCTGAGATAAAACGCGCTTACCGGAATCTTGCGGTAAAGTTTCACCCGGACAAGAATCCCGACGACGCCCAGGCCGAAGAGCGGTTCAAGGAATGCGCCGAAGCATATGCCGTTCTGTCGGACCCGCAGAAGCGTGCGTCCTACGACCGGTTCGGACATGCGGCAGCAGGGGCCGGCGGCGGTTTCGATCCCGGTTTCTCGAACATCGAGGACATCTTCGATATGTTCGGCTTTGGCGATATGTTCGGCTCGCGGCCGGGCCGCCGGAACCGTGTCCAGCGTGGTTCGGACCTTCGGTATGATCTTGAGATCACGCTTGAGGACGCTGCGAACGGCAAAGATGAAAAGTTGAGCATTCCGCGGCTTGAGAAATGCGTGGAGTGTTCCGGCTCCGGGGCCGAAAAGGGAACGAGCGCCGAAACCTGCATCACATGTCAGGGCACAGGACAAACGCGTTACCAGCAGGGCTTTTTCAGTGTGATGCGTACCTGTGCCAATTGCCGGGGACGTGGGCAGATCATCAGGACGCCATGCCCGTCATGCAGCGGAGCGGGCCGGATCGAGAAAGAAAAGGCTCTGGAGGTCAAGATCCCGGCCGGGGTCGAGACCGGCTCGCGGCTAAGGATCGCGGGTGAAGGCGAGGCAGGCCCGAACGGCGGCCCTTCAGGCGACCTTTTCGTGGTCATTCATGTCAAGGAGCACGAGGTGTTCGAACGGCAGGGTGCAAACCTCTA
Source organism: Chloracidobacterium sp. (assembly GCA_016716365.1). Lineage (GTDB taxonomy): Bacteria > Acidobacteriota > Blastocatellia > Pyrinomonadales > Pyrinomonadaceae > OLB17. Next base: position 335,619 of record JADJWM010000018.1, read on the forward strand.
TTCGGCCGTTCCGATAACGTTCGCCCAGGCCGCACTCGGCACCGATATCATGGTGAAGACGCTCGACGGCGAAGAGGAGGTCAAGGTGCCCGCCGGGACCCAGACCGGGACCGTTTTTCGCCTAAAATCGAAAGGGATGCCGGTCCTTGGCGGCCGCGGGCGAGGAGATATGTTCGTCGCCGTCACGCTTATTACGCCCAAGACTCTGACAAAAGAGCAAAGAAAATTGCTGGAGCAGCTGGCAGAGATCGAAGACACCGACTTTAACAGCGAGTCGTTCATCGAAAAGGTCAGGAATATTTTCGGTTAACGAAGATCACGGCGATTCTACTTCCGAACCGCAACCAATTCATAGACCGCATTCTTAAAGAAGAGCTTCTTAAAAACAGCTTCGGCCCCGCGGGAACCGTTATTCCGCCGGGCCTTTTTCATTTCTTCGACGGTCGAACTTTGACTAACGGGTGAAAGGGGAAGCGACGCGAAGGCGGATCTTATGCGTTCTTCGGTCAAATGAACCGTATGGTCGGCGAAGGGTGAGATCTCAATCTTGATCCCGAGGCCGTTCCACATTCCGTGAAGGCGGGAAACAAGCTCGTAAACCGGATGATGTACATTTACCGTGAAATAGAGGATGCCGCCCGCTTTCAGGACCCGCACAAGTTCCCGAACTATCGCGAGCGGGTCTTCGGCGTGGTCGATCACGTTGTCGCTCATGACGACGTCGAAAGTCTCGTCGCCGAACGGAAGCATCTCGCCGATCGCCGCGGCGGTGACGGCGTTCCGCTGAAGGTTTGGGAAGAGGCTTTTGTATTCAACGGCAAGTGGATCGATCCCGACAGCGAGATTTCCGGCGAGCCCGAAAACAAGTCCGTGCGCCCCGCTTCCGACCTCCAGGACCTTGTCGCCGGGTGAAATCGGCCTGACATCGGCGATCTTCTGCATCACCGCCTGTGTGTGAAGAAAGACGTTTCGCGCAAACGTGTCCGACTCCGTCCCGCCGGAGGCTTTCTTTTTCTGGTATTCAAGCTGCCGTTCGAGCGCACGGCGTGCCCTTTGTGTGCGCGCTCGGGCAAACCATCCGTGATCTTCGTTGGCCATCGGTCCGCTCATTTCGTGTGGAGGAGATTCGAGGTGATTCAGGCGGCCAAACGCGACTTTACGGCCTCGCTCACGGCACGGCCGTCAGCGGTTTTTCCGGCCAGCTTTGCCATCGCCGCTTTCATCACGGCGCCCATATCTTTCATCGACGATGCTCCGGTCTCGGCGACCGCATCGGCGACGGCCGCGTCGATCTCTTCGGCGGACGCGGCTTGCGGCAAATAGACCTCGATATGCGTGATCTCCTTCGCTTCCTTTTCAACAAGGTCCGCACGGCCGCCCTTCTGATACTGTTCGATCGAGTCCCGCCGCTGTTTCACCAATGACTGCAGTGCCTTCTGCACCTCTTCGTCGGTCAGATCGCCGCCCTTTTCGATCTTGCGGTTCATCAGGTTGGCTTTGACCATCCGAAGCGTCGATAGGCGCTCGGCATCCTTGGCCTTCATCGCCTCCGTGATATCGGCAATTATCTTTTCGTTCAGGGTCATAGTCGAATATCCGTCGCTCAGCAAGCTGTCAAGGGACAAAATTGTAGACAATTAGGCCAATCACCTTAATGGGTTCGCCCGATTCAAGCTTCATCGGAGTAAACTTTGCATCGCAAGCCGCAACAACGGACGCAGGACGGAGCAACGGATGTCCGGAAACGGCCTCAGCCGAAAACACCCCACCGTCCGTGTCGATCAATACCTGGACCGAGACAGTTCCCGATGCCTTGACGGCTAACGCCGCTGGCGGGTATCTTGGCTTCGCGAGGTCTGTCGCCTTACCGTTCAACACGCCTCCTTTGACCTCACCGTTCTCGTTGAGTTCGGACGGTTGCGCTATCCGAACAGTCGGCAGCGGTCCCGAGAAAGTTCGATCTCCCCAACGGTCAACTTTTAATTCTTCTTTATTATCAGGCGAGGCAGATACCGGGCCCTTGTATTCGGTGCCTGTAGTTGAGCGCACAGTTTTCTCAGGAAAATTGAATCCGACCAGCGATCTTGTGATGCCCTCGGAAGCATCCACCGGTTCGAGTTTTACGAGTAGGGACGCTTTTGCCGACACGTCACGCAATGCAAGAACATCCGGACGGGTGACCTGCTGGCAAACGTGTCCCGGCCCGGTCGGCTCACCGACGTCTACGACATTACCGCTGGCATCCACAATGACAGGTACCCTTACAAGCCCTCCAAGTCCAGTTTTGACCGCCGAGTCAGGGATCGGGACTTTCGGTCCTGAAATAACTTTGCGTTCGTAAACTATCGAAACCGCTTCACCACTTTGCGCAAACACTACTGAGCCAAGTATGGAAATCGAAAGGCCTATGAGAGTGGGTCTTAACATAACGACAAGATTAGCATCAAGAAATATGGGCGGCAACAAAAATACAAGATTCGGCCGATCGCAGGGTGTCGGCTCGGAACGCCTATGCTAATCTGGCAATTCGAAATTTATGAAGCTCAGGTGGCGATTCGGGGTTATTGCAGGCGTGGTGCTTGCTATTTTTTGTCTTTATCCCCAGTTCAAGATGCATTATCTGCGGGGCGATGCGTGGAACGGGCATTATGCCTACAATGACATCGACGAGGTCGCCTATGCTTCCTATGTGCGGGCATTGATAGATGGCCGTCCGCGCAAGAACGATCCTTACTCCGGCCGCGATGAATCGCCCACGACTCCGCAGCCCGAATCGCTTTTCTCGATCCAGTTTGCGGCACCTTACACGATCGCGGTCCCTGCACGCATCTTCGGGATCGGCACGCCCTGGGCGATGACGATCGCCGGGGCCCTCGCGGGCTTTATTGCGGCGTTGGCGGGTTTCTGGCTGATCGCACGTCTGACCGGCAGCAATTGGTTCGGGATGGCGGGTTCGATCGCGGTGTTTGCCGGGGGAGCCCTCTTCGCCGGTGAAGGCGCGATTCTTGAGGTCCTTTTCGACGGCTTCTCATATCCCTATTTCCCGGGCTTTCGGCGATACATACCTGCACTTGCGATGGCAGGGTTCTTTCTGATGTGCGGGGCACTGTGGCAGGTACTCGACCGGAAAGTGGGAGAAGAAGCTGGCGATTCCGACGGGTCGATCGCCCGGCGGGAATGGGCTCTGGCGGCGATGGCTGCCCTCTGCTTCGGCTACACCGTATATTCTTACTTCTATGTTTGGACAACGGCGGCAGCGTTTCTGGCCTGCGTGTTTCTCGTTTCTGCGGTGGAACGTCCGATCCGGTGGCAGCGGGATCTGAAGCTCCTAACCGCGATCGGAACACTGTGCGGCCTTCTTCTCCTGCCCTATGCTTACCTGCTTTCGAAACGGTCTGACACGCTCGACCACGTTCAACTGCTGGTTTACACGCGCGCGCCGGATCTTTTCCGCGTGCCGGAGTACATTGCTTTCGTCGTCCTCCTCATCCTTATCGCCGGCCTCGCAACCGGGCGATTTGCGATGAAGGACCGGTCGACCATTTTCACGCTTGCCCTTGCGCTCGTACCGTTTGTTATCTTCAACCAGCAGATCATAACGGGGCGGTCTCTCCAGCCGATCCACTACCAGGTCTTTATCGGCAATTACGTGGCCGGCACGGCCCTTGTTTTGGCGGTCGGGATGATCGCCCGAACTTATTTGACCGCAAACGGAACCGTGGCAAAAGTTGCCTGCACGGCCCTTGCGATGGTCGCTACGGCCTGGGGACTTGTCGAGTGTCATTACACGGTGAGAGTTCTTGATGAAGCCAATATCGAACGGGACGCGGCATTGCCGGTAGCGAAACGGCTTGAGGAACTAGCGTCCGCAGAGCCGGATCCTTATCGAACAACGGTACTGGCCTTTGATATGATCCAGGCTGACGACCTTCCTTCTGTGGCCCCGCAGAACGTGCTTTGGGCGCGTCATCAGCACGTTTTTGCCGGCCTAAGCTGGGAGGAAAGCAAGGAGCGCTACTACCAGTTCCTGCACTACCAAAATGTCGATGAACGCCGGCTCGACCATTTGCTCAAGAACGATTTCGTTTCGCAGATCGCTCTTTTCGGCTGGGGCAGGCACACCGACCGTCTTAGTTTTGACGCGAAACCCCTGACATACGGCGAGGTGAATGACGAGGTCGCAAACTACTGGGCGTACAGGCAGAATTTCGGCATCGCACAGGCCTCGAACCCGCTCCTCAGTTTCGTAGTGGTGAATAATGACGCACGGACCGACCTTTCCGTCCTCGATCGCTGGTATGAGCGGGATGCCGGCGAAGTGATCGGGAAGTACACCCTTTACCGGGTAAAGCTGCGCGGGGAATAATCGGACAAAAAAATGACCGCCTCTGAAGGGCGGTCGATATTTATTGCTATTTTATTATTACTACTTAAGCTGCCAACAGGTCGTTCGAAGTCTCGGCGAATACTCGCCTGCCGTTCAATGCGTCGTCGATGATCTCACGGACGGCCGATGCATCAGGATTAACATCCATTCGAGCACAGGCCCGAAGATGTCTGATGATCCCTTCCGTGGCGATCTCAACGGCATCGCCGGTCAGTTTCGAGAAACGACGAGCCTGGATATGATCGATCTGCAAGATCCTATCCTGCAGAGTCATTGGTTTAGCTGCTGCCACGTTGTTTACTCTCCTTGTAAATGATCTGATTTTTCAAATAACCGTAAGCCTTAAAAAACTGGTTCCCGTCCGGGTGCTCATTCATCGCACTCCATCCAATTGATTAGTTGAAGTTCTCAACCTATCCGTTGCAAATTAAGGGGGAATACAGTTTCGCTACCGACTTTGTAAGGAAATCGTAACAGAACAGGACAGATTTGTCACCAACTTTTTTTGGCGAAGCGTGAAAAAATTTTGAACCGTTAGAAACGAAAAGGCCGAAGCCCAATCAGGCTCCGGCCGTTCCGCTAAAACCTTATTAGAGGCCTATTTGCCTCCGACCGCATCCTTCATCGCCTTTCCAAGACGGAACTTCACGGTCGTCTTGGCCGGGATCTTGATCACCGCGCCGGTCGCCGGATTGCGGCCCTCGCGGGCCTTGCGGGTTGCCTTTACCAGCTTGCCGAAGCCGGGAAGCGTGAATTCGCCGTTCTTCTTTACTTCCGAAACGGCGAGTGCCGCGATCGCATCAAAAAGCCCTTTGACTTCGGTCTTTTTTAGTCCCGAGCTTTCTGCCAAAGAATTGACGATCTCCGTTTGTGTCATACGAGCCATAGTTTTGAGTAACCTCCAATCGGATTGAGAATCTTAATCTTGCAATTAACTTACAGATCTGCCTGCTTTTGGATACAGGGGAAAGAACAAATGACCTTCGGCTTCCCGGTTGGGATGGTCGGGGCGGCAAGATTCGAACTTGCGGCCTCACGGTCCCAAACCGTGCGCACTACCAGGCTGTGCTACGCCCCGAATTGTCTAGTGCAACGCTACCAAGTGTCGAATTCTACAAGCGAAAAATAGAGTGGTCAAGTCAAACCGCCGTAAAACCAAGCAAATATCGCATTATTTTCATTCCGGCCTGTGCCCGGTGGCTTATTCGGTTCTTGATCTCACCGCTCAGCTCAGCGAACGTGCGATCATATCCTTCGGGGATGAAGACCGGGTCGTACCCGAATCCGCCCGAACCGGACGGGACCGACGCTATCCGGCCGGGGCAAACTCCTTCTTCAAGTGCAAGGATCCGGCCGTCGGTATCGGCCAAAGCGATCGAGCAGACGAAGCGGGCCGATCGGCCCTGACCGTCAACGGCATCGAGATCCTTGAGGAGCTTCCGGATCCTGTCGGCGTCGGATGCGCCCGGGCCGCCGTAGCGGGCCGACAGAACTCCGGGTGCGCCGGCAAGCGCATCGACCTCAAGCCCGGAATCGTCGGCGATCGCGGCTGTTCGGGCAAGTGCGGCATAGCCCGCGGCCTTTAACACTGCGTTCTCGGCGAAGGTCGTTCCGGTTTCTTCTATCTCGCCGATCTCCGGAAAGTCGGCCAGGCTCACGAATTCGAAACCGGAAGCGGAGAAAAGGCGCTTCATCTCGCCTGCCTTTCCGGGATTGCGCGTTGCCAGAAGTATCGGGCCCATCATCGTCGCCATATGCCGAGTCGCTTTGGTGCGTCACTCGAAACCCGTTTTGTTAGAGGAAGTTAAAACCTTTTTATTGCTTACGGGTCCGTTTCTAGTGTATAAAATATATAGCGGAAAGTTCACTTTTCGCATTCCCACCCGCATAATCGTTTCAGGAAGCCCACTTGAATACGTCTCTAGAAATTGCGACCCAGACAGATACCCCGATGTTACAGCCCACTGTTTCGGCCAAAGGCTTCGCCGTGCCCGCCCGCATCGAACGCGACGCCGCCGAGCCGTTGTTCGAAATAGGCCTCTGGCTTTGCGGCCTGGAAAGCTTCTTGTGCAATTGGGACCGGATCTCACGCGATGCAGCAAGGTACGGCGATCCGGAAGCGGCATGGTCGAGGGAATTTCGGCTTACCTATACCGCCCTGTTGAAATGTGCCGAACTCAACCATGAGCTGCGAGCCGGCTTGTCGCGTTCGCGGAAAGAACCATCGAGGAACGAGCACTCGGAGATCGACAATTACCGGGTGGCGGACTGTGACCGATTTCTGCTCGAGATCCGCGAGTTGATGATCCTCAATCGCAATCTGCTCGGCGGGCACGACCTGAAATTCGACGCCTGGAAAGCCTGGAACGAGTTATTGGTCGAGAGGCTCAGAAGCTCGCCCGCGGCATCGAAGTTCGCCTCCGGCTGGGGAGCCGACAGCGTTTCGCATCTTCCGGGCGATCTGAAGAAACTGTTGTCCAGACGAGGCCTCTCTTTTTCGGACAGGGCGGACCTGACTGAGGTATTGTCTCGATTTGCGTTGATCATGCGATCGCTCGGGGTTATCGGTTCGATGCTTCGCAACGATGAACCGCTGAAGCCCACCGTGCTGATCTTCGCCAAGGTCCATGAGGTCTCGCAAAGCCTGATCAGTTTTATCAACAACCGCCTGACGCGATTCCAGGACGAAAGTGCCGAGCTTTTCTCTTCGCTCGACGGGGCGTCTTACACGGCTTCGCTCGAATTGAAAAAGGTATATCAGCAGGAATTGACCGGCATAGTCGGGATCCGGCCCGCACCTTCGATCCATGCGAAGGTTGAGACGGCCTATGCCTCGTTGAACGACAGCTTCGAACAGATCCTTGCAGGATTCGCCCGTTTGGTCGATCCGCAGGTGGTGGTGACCGACCTGTTTCCCGGGATCCATCTTAAGCTCGAACGGTCACTTTCACTTCGCCGGCATTTGTGGAAGGCCCTTCAGGCGGTAAAGAACGCCGAGGCCGACCCGCGGCCGGCTTTGGTCGACGCCGTCCGAAAAGAGCTCACCATTTTCATGGCCGAACCCATCGAATATCTATTCTTCAAGGACCGCGACACTCTGGAGAGGTTTGCCGAAGAGGTCATCGCGACCAGCGACACGAAAGACCTGGTGCCGATCCTCCATCGATTCGGGGCGTATCTCGAAACGCTTTTCGGCCTGGTGAATATGAGGACGGTCCTGGCTTCCCATCCATTTGTCGAAGGCAGGTAAGATATCTCACTGAGAGCGGAGCGTTGAGAGCGGCTTGCGGAAAAGCACGTCGAAGCTCGACGCGCATCCGACCAAAATAACGATCAGCGCCGTCGCCGCAATTCCGAAAACAAAGATCATCGGCTCGAACGTCCAATCGATCTCGAGGACGTATTTGCTGACCGCCCACGAAAGCACGGAGGCAAAGCCGGCCCCGATGATCCCCGCAAGCGACCCCAAAAGCCCGTATTCAGCGAATAGTACCATTGCGAGTGACGGCCTTTTTGCCCCCAGGGTTTTCAGTATCGCGTTTTCATAGATGCGCTGGGACTTTGTAAGCGCGATGGAGCCGATCAGTATGAGGATGCCGCTGAGAATAACGAAGCTCCCGACGAACGAGATCGCCAGGACGAAGTTGTTGACAAGCTTCTGAACGGTCGCCACGATATCTGCGACGTCGATTATCTGGATGTTTGGAAAGGCCGCCAAGAGGTCACGCTGGAGCCTTTGTCGTTCGGTCGGGGGTATCCGCTTGAGGACGGTGGCGGCAAACGTCTGCGGGGCGGAATCGAGTACGCCGGGCCGGAAGACAAAAATGAACGCCGTTCGCGTGTTTCGAAGGTCGATCTTGCGAATATTGCCGATCTGGGTCGTGATCTTTCGGCCCGAAATATCAAACGTGATCGAATCGCCGACGCCAACCTTCAACCGCTGGGCCATCTGTTCCTCAACCGACACCTGCGGGACGTCCGCAGCCAAGGAATCCCACCAACCGCCGGCGACCACCGACTCGTTCACATCAAGATTCGCCCGATAAGTGACCGCGAACTCGCGCCCGATCTGGCCTTGCTGCTGCCGCACCTCCCTCTGCTGGAAGTTGAAGGCCTGTCCGTTGACATGCGAGATCCGCGCCCGGATCGTGGGCGTCGCTTCGGCCTTTTCGCCGGTCCTGTCTTCGACCAAACCGACAAGCCGCTCTATCTGGCTTTTCTGAATATCGACGAAGAAAAGGCTCGGAAGACGCTGGTTACGCGTGAGGTCAAATTCCCGTATGAGATTTGCCTGGAGCGATTGAACGGCCAGGACCACAAAACACCCAAGTCCGACCGCGAGAAGGATTATCCTCGTTTGGTTGCCGGGCCGGTAAAGCGAGTTGATGGCCTGCCTGAGGCTGAACGAGCCCAATACCTTCAAGCGCCGGAGTACCGAAGTGAGAAGCAGTGCGGCGAGGTAGAGTATGAGGGTGGTCACCGCAAGTCCGACAAGGAAGAAAGCGCCGATGAGGAATGAGCCCGCTTGCCAGACCGCCAGGCCCAGGAGCCCTGCGAGCGAGACCGCCGCGAATGCCCATTTTGTCGGGTCAAGCCTCCTCAGATTTACGTTGTTCTCATCCCGAAGGAGCAGCCTCGGTTTGATATTGCGGACCTGAAGCAATGGCAGAGCCGAGAAAAGTATCGAGATCGCAACACCAAGGATCAGGCCCTGCACCACCGTCCAGGCCCCGACGGTGTAGGTCATCCGTTCGGGCAGAGTGTCGGCGAGGTTCAGTTTTGCGAGCCAAAGACCGCCCTGCGCAAGCACGACCCCGAAGAGGCTGCCAATAAAGCCCAGAGTAAGGATCTGCAGCAGATAGACCGAGATTATCCGCGTACCGCCCGCACCGAGACACTTCAGCACCGCCACCGACTTCCGTTTTTGCTCAACGAACGCCCGGGCAACGTTCCACACGCCGACCCCGCCGAGAACCAGGATCAGGAGTCCGGTCAGCGAAAGGTAATTCTCCGTCCGGGCGAATTGTTCGCCGATATTCTCCTGCGTCTCGCGGTAGGACTGCACACCGATCGTCGTTCCGCGTAGCGCCTCGCGAAGCTGACGAACCAGTTCCGTCGGATTTTCGGACGTCCGATAGAGGATCCTTCGCCTGACCCGGCTCGAGTTTCGGGTGATACCGGCCGTTTCGAAGGCCGTCTTTGCCACGAACACGCGGGCACCGAGCCGAAATCCGCTTGAACCGCCGGGTTCCTCATCAAAAACATCGCGGACCTGAAATTCGGATTCGCCGATTCTGATCCGGTCGCCAACGTTGATCTTCAGGTCCTCTATCAGGATCTTGGCGACGACCGCGCCGTTGTCCTCAAGAAGCGCGAAATCGAACGGTCTGCCGTCATCCAGGCGAAAGTCACCGACGAGCGGAAAAGGCGGCTCGATGCCCTTCAGTTCGACAAGCCGCGTGTTGGGGTTCGCCGCGTCGACGGGGCTGGCCATAGCATTCGTCGTGATCGCCTCGTTTCGCGCTTCGACGATCCCCGCCGCTTCGACCACTCTTTCTATCGTCGCGATCTCCGTCGGTGAAAAATCGGAGGTCGACGTGAGTTCGATATCGGCCGTCATCAGGGCCCTTGCATCGGTACCGACGGCCCTGGTCAGGTTCTGGATGAGCGACCGAAGTGCGACGACCGAACCGACGCCGAGGGCGATGCAGAGAAAAAAGAAAAGCAGCCGCCGCCATGAACTCCGGATCTCTCTGCGTGTCAGGTTGAAAATAAATCGCATCTTCGATCTGGGGTCCGCTCGAGCGGACGTCGCAAATCTTGCTTGGCCGGGACCTGTCTAGATCTCCTGCACCACCTGGAGCCCCGGCTTACCCTCTCGGACGGCCATCTCGTCGCTTATCACCCGACCGTCGCGAAGAACGATCTGCCGTTCGGCCTGGGCGGCGAGCTGTGGATCGTGGGTAACAAGAACCAGGGTTACGTCGCGTTTGGAATGAAGTCCCGTCATCAGGTCAAAGATGTGTTTGCCATTCTTCGAATCGAGGTTGCCGGTCGGCTCGTCCGCCAACAGAATCGAGGGCTCGTTCGCAAATGCCCGGGCGATCGCCACCCGCTGCTGCTCGCCGCCGGACAATTCGGTCGGGTAGTGGTGCCCGCGGTTTACCAGGTCAACGTCTTCGAGCAATTCGTGGGCCCGCTCGGCGGCGTCGCGAACCCCTCGGATCTCCATCGGGATCAGGATATTCTCAAACGCCGTCAGGCTGGGGATCAGATGGAACGACTGGAAAATGAAGCCGATCTTCTTGCTCCGGAGTTCGGCCAGGTCGTCCTCGCTCATCTCGGTAACGTTCTCTCCGTCAACGAAGATCATCCCCTCAGAAGGGGAATCGAGGCCCGCGATCAGCCCGAGAAGGGTCGATTTCCCGCTCCCAGACGCTCCGGTCAACGCAACGAATTGCCCGTCAGGTATCTCTGCCGAGACGTCGTCGAGGATCGTAAGGTCCTCGGTCCCTGAACGCACGGTTTTTGTAACATTCTGTAAACTGATCATGGTCGAATAGAATCTTAAGGATACGCGAAGAGCGTCAAGCTCATATAATTGTTATCTTAAGTTTACGTGCCGGCGGGTTCCAGCCGTCGAGAACAGTTCGCAATTGATAAGGGGAAATTTATTCTGAGCATGCTTCATCATATTCGAATCCCTGCAGGCTTAAGTTTCATTTTTTTGGTTTTGGTGGCGGCCGGGTGCAGTTCGACATCGGTCCGCACTGCGGAGACGGATCCCGGGCCCAGGCCGCTGATCACGCCAGAGGCCTCGTCCGAACGGCCGAAGATCATCGCATTCGGCGACAGCCTGACCGCGGGTTTCGGCCTTTCCGAACGCGAGTCATATCCATATCTTCTGCAGGAACGGCTGAATGCCGAGGGCTACGATTACGAGGTCGTAAACGCCGGTGTCTCGGGCGACACGAGCCTCGGCGGGGCCGAACGCGCCGACTGGGTCCTTGAGCAGGAGAATGCTGCGATCCTGATCCTCGAACTCGGTGCCAATGACCTTTTGCGCGGAATGCCGCCGGCACGAATGAAGGAAAATCTCGATCGGATAATTCAAAAGGCGAAAGCAAAGAACATCCAGGTACTCCTTTGCGGGATGCTGGCCCCGCCGATCGCCGGGTCGGAATACCAGCGTGAATTCACGATGGCTTTTCCCGACCTTGCCGACAAGCACGATGTGGCTTTCCTGCCGTTTTTATTGGAAGGCGTTGCGGGAAACAAGAACCTGAACCAGGCGGATGGGATCCATCCGAACCCGGAAGGCACAAAAATAATGACTGAGCAATCTATTCAAGGCCTTGAAGCCGCGCTGAGCGGCGACCGGCCACTCGCCCGCGGCTTTCCGTGTATCGCGTTCTTCGCTTCGTTTGGTCGCGGCGGCCTTTGCGGTTCAATCTTTGGGCAAGAACGCGGCGCAACCTGCAAGGATCTAAGTTGAAGAAGACCGAAACTTGCCAAACTTGCTCACCGTGTCCGGTCGCCGGTGCTTCGGGCGCCCGCGATGAACCTTGTCGAAAGTGGCCCGAGTGATGGGTGCTAGGAAGGTCCTGTACGCCGACGCAAACCCTCATTGGCGCCTAAGGAAGCCACACAACCACTGGAATGCGCGGGATGACGCCGACCGAAGACGAGTTTAGCGAAGATTATGCATAATTGGCCAGACTGGTCGAGAACTGTTCCGACTTGGTGCCGCTGGGAATGAATAGCCGGCGTGTGAGGGATTTGACCGGCACTGCTGGACATGGCTCCTAAGGAATAGCCGGGGGGTGGGGGTGGCGGGGCATCTTTCTTCACCCCGTCCGAGGTGAACAAACGGTCCGATACTGGCGCATGATTCGATCGGCACGCCCCCCCGGGGCCCCCCCGCCCCGGGGGCCGCGGGGGGGCCGGCGCCCCGGCCGGGGGCGCGCCCCCCCGGGGGGGGCCCCCCCCCGGCCGGCCCGGGGGGGGAGAGAGGACAAACCCCGCCCCCTCCCCACACCCCCGACAGGATGGTCAGCAACCGACGGCAGAGCGAACTCAGCGGAAGACTTCACCGGATGATGCAGTTTCGGGGTCAGTTCTCCGCTGGCGATTCCAAAGGCCCCCCCGTAAAGAGTTTTGGGCTTCAATGAAGCAGGGAAAACTCGACGGAAACATTTCGCGTAAGGCGTGTCGGGCAGTCGACGGCGAAGGGTCATCGGCAGCGACGAGCTTGGCGGATTACATTCGTTGAGCGAAAATTTTCGGAGATAAAGACCAGGTAGGGTCTCGACGCCACAATTTTGGCGTCAATCGTTCGGAAAGGTTTCGAGCTTTTGACGATGTGATAAGCGGAAAGCATTATTGTCGTCCGGCAAGCCTCTTTTCGCGGAGTCGGTGTAATGAACATACGCGCGTCGGACGAGAATATGGTATGTGTAACTCACCTTGAATGTGCAAATTGCGGCCTGGAACATGCAGCCGGCAGGCTTTGGAACCTTTGCCACGAATGTGCAAAGCCGCTGCTCGTCCGTTATGACCTTTCGGCTGCAGGCAACCGTCTTGACCGCGGTTCGCTCGCTTCCCGCGAGCCGTCCCTCTGGCGATATCGCGAAGTTCTGCCCTTGGCCGACCTCGCGAATCCGAAGTAAGCCTGGGCGAGGGTTGGACGCCGCTTCTCGCGGCCGATCGGCTCGCCAGGCGGCTGCCGGTCGGCCTGAAGCTGCGCATCAAGGACGAAGGCCAGAACCCGACGCAGAGTTTCAAGGCACGTGGGATGACGCCGCCATTTCGATGGCGAAGGAATTGGGCGTGAGCAAGGTAGCTGTTCCTTCCGCCGGGAATGCCGCCGGCGCAATGGCCGCCTATGCCGCCCGGGCGGGCATGGAGGCCTTCATTTTCATGCCCGATGACACGCCTGCCGCGAATGTGATCGAGTGCCGGCAGACTGGTGCTAACGTGACGCTTGTTAACGGCCTGATCACGGATTGCGGCAAGATCGTCGCCGAACGTAAAGAAGCCGAGGGCTGGTTTGATGTATCGACCCTCAAAGAGCCGTATCGCGTCGAGGGCAAGAAGACGATGGGCTACGAGCTGGCCGAGCAGCTCGGCTGGCGGCTGCCCGACGTGATCCTTTACCCGACGGGCGGCGGCACCGGCCTGATCGGGATGTGGAAAGCCTTCGACGAGATGGAAGCAATGGGATGGATCGGTCCTGCACGGCCGCGAATGGTCTCGGTACAGTCGGCAACATGCGCACCGATCGTGCGTGCATTCGAGGCCGGCGAGCGGTTCGCGGATGAATTTGAAAATGCGGCAACCGTGGCTTCCGGGCTGCGAGTACCGAAGGCGATCGGCGACTTCCTGATCCTTGATGCGGTAAGAGCGTCAGGCGGGACGGCGATCGCGGTAACGGATGAAGAATTGGTCGCTGCCGTCGGCGAGATCGGTGCGGCCGAAGGGATATTCGCGGCACCCGAAGGGGCGGCCTGCCTTCCTGCCCTCAGAAAGCTGATCGAACGTGGCGAGGTCCGCGAGGGCGACGAGGTCGTGATCTTCAATACAGGTTCAGGCGTGAAATATCTAGAGGCCTTCGAATGAACTCTCTAGCCCATCACCTCGAGGAGCCGTTCAAGACCGGCTTTAACGTCGCCGGAAATATGAGCCCGTAAAGCTCGCCGTCCGCGGTCGAGCAGCACTTGAAAGTCGCCGCGTGCCTGGGCCGATTCGACTATTCCAAAGGAATATTTCTGGCCCGGGACGGGCACGTCAACCGGGTCATCAGCGGTTATCTGCAGGAACACGCCGTTGTCCGGGCCTCCTTTATACGCCTGTCCGGTCGAATGTAGGAAACGCGGCCCGAAGCCAAGGCACGTCGCGACCTTGTATTGCACCAGAACGTTCGATTTGATCTGCTGGAGCACATCCTCGTGCTCCTGGTCCATTTCGATAAACGCAAGGATCGCAAAATAATCGTTCTCGGCCAGGTTCCAAAGGTGGGCTTCGAGAAAGCCGGCCAGCGATCGCTCATCGGCCGCATTTTCAAGCTCGGCCGCGTAATCGGGCCGAGAGAACAGCGAAATTTCGCCATCGCTGAAGAACGGTTCTTCTTTCGGCAGTTCGCCTGAAACTTCGTAGGCGTCGGTGATCTTTCTTGCCTCGACCTTTGCTGCTTCGACATCGGGCTGGTTGAAGGGATTCAGCCCCATGATCGATCCCGCGACCGCGGTCGCAAATTCCCATCGAAAGAACTCCTGCCCGATGCTGTAAAGGTCCGAAAGCTCGATGTCTATCATCGGATGTCCTGCTTCTGCCAGATCGTTCAGGTCGGCCAGCATATCCTCATCGGCCTCAGACCCCTTCAGCGTGAAATTGACGAAGACACGGTCATCGCCGTAGACCTCCGGATCATCCGGGGCTTCGCGGTCGACGGGTATGATCGCCATGCCGTTCTTGCCGGTGGATTCCGCGATAAGCTGTTCGAGCCACGCGCCGAGGTCGTAAAATTCGGGCGGTGTCAGTATGGTCAATTTATCGCGGCCTTCGCGATGGCAAACGCCTAGCAGCGTACCCAAAATGGCACCCGGGTTCTCGTTGGCATTGGTCGCCCTGCAGGCTTTGACCATCGCATCTGCTGATTTAAGAAGGCGTTCAACGTCAAGGCCCATCACGGCCGCCGCGGTCATCCCAAATGCGGACAGGGCGGAGAAACGGCCGCCGATGTCCGGCTTCCCAAAAAAAATGTGACGATAACCATCGGCTTCGGCAGCTTTTTGCATCGACGAACCGGGGTCGGTGATCGCAAGGAACTGACGACCGGCCCTTTCCTTACCGATCTTTTTTGCAAGGCGGTCGAAAAAATACTGCTTGAAGCAATTCGGTTCAAGGGTAGTGCCGCTTTTGCTGGCGACGATGAATACGGTCTTTTCGAGATCGAGCTTGCTTTCGGCCGTGATCACCTGTGCCGGCACGGTCGAATCTAGGATGTGGAAGTCGTCGCGGCCGAACGTGATCGCCAACACTTCAGGGCACAGCGACGAACCGCCCATCCCCATCAGCAAAGCCTGTGTCAGCCCTGCCGAATCGAGGTCCTCGCGCAAGGACCGATATTTTTCGAGGTCCCCGAGTTCTTCGTCCACGATGGTCAGCCACCCGAGCCAGTCCGCCTCATCGGCCCCGGTCCAGACGGCTGCGTCCTTTTCCCAGATACGGGAGACACGCTTTTCTTCTATGGTTCGTTGAACTTCGGCGCGGTAAGACTGCTTCAGCTTCTCGGGCAGAGAGTGCTTCATCAGGTTCGGCATAGACGCTAATCTACCATACGTATCTTATGGGAAAAAGCACGTTTACCAATGATTTCACTGAGAATTTTGTTAGAATTCGGGCTATGAGAACTGCGATCCTGCTTACGATGATCTGTCTCGTCACGCTTTTTCAGGCCGCGAGCGGCCAGAATTGTGCCGAAACGGCCCGTATTGTTCCGCCGACGCTTTCGGACCAGACACGCTCCGATTTTGAACAGAAACTCGCCGATGCCATCGCGGCCCGGAAGGCAAAGCCCGACGATCCGGACGCTCTGATCTGGGTCGGGCGGCGGACGGCGTATCTTGGCCGTTACAAAGAAGCGGTCCGAATCTTCACCGAAGGGATCGCAAAGTTCCCGGCCGATGCCAGGATGTACCGGCATCGCGGTCACCGTAACATAACGCTTCGATGCTTCGATGACGCGGTACGCGACTTCGAAAAAGCGGCATCGTTGATAAAAGGGAAGCCGGACGAGGTCGAACCCGACGGATTGCCGAACGCAAAGAATATCCCGACGAGCACCCTCCAGTCGAACATCTGGTATCACCTCGGGCTGGCTTATTACGTCAAGGGCGGATTCAAAAAGGCACTGCGGGCGTACGAACAGTGTGAGAAGGTCTCGAAGAACAACGATATGCGTGCGGCTACCGTCTATTGGCACTATATGACCCTTCGGCGTCTTGGCCGGCGGGCTGAAGCGGAAAAGCTGCTTCGCGAATTCGCGACCGACGTCGAGGTGATCGAGAACCGGGATTACCTTGACCTGATCAAACTTAACAAAGGAGAGGTGAAGGCCGAGGCCCTGCTCTCGAAGATCCGGGGCGATGCGAATACTCTCGGCTCGGCATCGCTGGGTTACGGGATCGGCAATTATTTCCTGTATAACGGCGACAAAGAGAATGCGATGACCATATTCCGCAAGATCGTTGAAGGCGACCAGTGGGCGAGCTTTGGCTATATCGCGGCCGAAGCCGAACTCTCTCGGAGCGCCTCCCGCGTGCCGGGTGCAATGTATGGATACTATTAATATTGCCCTGGCGCAGTTCACTCCGGTCTGGTTCGACCGCGAAAAGACCCTCGCCAAGGTCTGCGACCACATAGTCGAGGCCTCGGGCAAAAGGGCCGAACTTGTCGCTTTTGGTGAGGGGCTTGTTCCCGGCTACCCGTTTTGGATCGAGTATTCGAAAGAGACCGCATTTAACTCATCATTCCACAAGGCTTTCCACGCGGAATACATAAAACAAGCCGTTTGCATCGAACGCGGCGACCTGAACGGGGTCTGCGGCTAGGCTCGCGACCATAAGATCGCCGTTTATCTTGGGATCATCGAGCGGCCGCCCGACCGCGGCGAGAGCGTGTACGCCTCGCTCGTCTATATCAACGAAAAAGGCGAGATCCGATCGGTACACCGAAAGCTGATGCCGACCTACGACGAGCGTATGACTTGGGCGACCGGCGACGGGAACGGACTCCGGACCCACGAACTTGGCCCGTTCACGCTTGGCGGGTTGAATTGCTGGGAGAATTGGATGCCGCTTGCACGGACCGCGCTCTACGCACAGGGCGAGGACCTGCACGTCGCCGTTTGGCCGGGCAGCCGTCGGAATACAAACGACATCACAAGGTATATAGCTATTGAGTCGCGTTCGTTCGTGGCGTCCGTTTCGGGTTTGATGCGAAAAAGCGACCTGCCCGAACACTTGCCCGGGATCGAACGAGTGATCGAGAATTCGCCGGAGTTTCTTGCCGACGGAGGTTCTTGCGTCTCCGGGCCCGACGGGCAATGGGTGATCGAACCGTTTTGCTCGGAAGAGCGGGTGCTGATCGCGTCGCTTGACCATACGCGGGTTCGCGAAGAGCGACAGAATTTCGACCCCACGGGTCATTATTCGCGGCCGGATGTTTTCGATCTTCGGGTAGACCGCAGGCGCCAGACCACGGCGGTTTTCGCCGACGAACTGTCCGACTAGACATCCGAACCGGCATCGGGATCGAATACGATTTCAACGGCCGCACGAACGCTGCCGTGATAGGATGATGAGAACCGTGAGACCATTTTTGACCGTCGTTACCCTTTTGACACTTGGCTGCCTGCTGTCGTGCGGGTCGGTCCGATCGTCGGGCGATCCCGAAGCGATGAGCGTGCCGCAAAGCCCGGAAACGGCCGAGGTCGACCCAGCGAAGTTGAAAAAGGCGGTCTTCGCCGGCGGATGTTTCTGGGGTGTTGAAGGCGTCTTTGAGCGGACCAAGGGGGTCAAGTCCGCACGTTCAGGCTACGCCGGCGGCACGGCGAAGTCGGCGAATTACGACGAGGTGAGTTCGGGAAGCACCGAACACGCCGAGGCGGTCGAGGTCGTCTTCGATCCTGCTTCCGTTTCCTATGACCAACTCCTCGAGGTGTTCTTTAAGGTCATTCACGATCCGACCGAATTGAACCGCCAGGGCCCCGACGTCGGGCCGCAGTACCGTTCGGCGATCTTCTATGCGGATGAGGAGCAGAAAAAGGCGGTGTCCTCGTTCATTGCCGGACTGACGGAGTCTCGGCTTTTCGAAAAGCCCATCGTCACGCAGGTCGTGCCGCTTGAGAAATTCTATCCGGCAGAGGATTATCATCAGGATTTCATGACGAAAAATCCCGATCATCCTTACATCGTCTATCACGATGTGCCAAAGGTTGAGAAACTAAAGAAGAAATACCCCGCCCTTTACGTAAAGGAATGAGTCGTTTCGTAGATCTGGTGCCTAATTCTGCGAGGCTCGGCCGTCACTTTTGATAACGAAAAGGGTTATAACTAACCTGCTAGCCAATCCAGCAACATCTTTTCCTGAAGATGGAAAGCATGAACGGGGGAGCCGCCTTTGTTCATCGGCATCTTGAAGAACACAGACAAATGTTCCTGAATGCCGGCCTCGCCTCGCTGACGCGCAAGGTCGAGACAGCGTGCGATCTCGATCGCAAGCGGGGCCGCCAGGATCGAATCTTTACACAAAAAATTCACCTTGATCTGCATCGTCTGCCCGAGAAAGCCGCGAATGTCGATATTATCCCACGCCTCCTTGTCGTCGCCGCGGGGACGGTAATATCGAATATCGACGATGTGGTCGTCGACGTGGTAACCGAGGATATCGTCCAGCACGCTCTGCTTGGTCTTTACCTTGGACGCGAGCGAATCCTCATTCGATAAAGCAAGACCATCGCGATTGCCGAGAATGTTTGTTGAGTACCAGCCGTCAACGTGAAGGGCCCGAGCCTTGAGGGCGGGTGCAAGGACGGTCTTGATGAAGGTCTGCCCGGTCTTGCCGTCTTTCCCGGCGATCGGGACATTCTGCTTTTCGGCGAATTGGATCAAGGCCGGGATGTCGGCGGACGTCGACGGCGTGAAGTTTCCGTACGGCACGCCTTCGGCTATCGACGCATAGGCATAGAGCATTGCCGGCGATATCTCGGGGGAATCGTCGTCCAGCGCTTTCTCGAACGCGGCGATGTCGTTGAGAGCGTCCGTGCCTTCAACCGAAAGCTTTTCGGTGGAGGCGAGATTGATCACGACCGCCGATCCACAAGCTTCCTTAAACCCCGCGAGATCTGAACGCAGTCGATCGATTACCGCTCGATGACCGCCGGCGATCTTGTTATCACCCTCGATAAGCGAAAGGAACCGCTCATTGCCGATGGCCGGCCATGGGCGGATCTGAGAAAGTTCATCGCGAACGGCGGCCAGCTGCCTGTCGTCCAGCACCGCGTGCCCCTCGGCCGCCGTTGCAAGGTCGTCGCCATTAAGGTCCCAGCCGGCAAATGTGATGTCGGTGTAATCGGAAAGGCCCTCCACGTTCAGCTCGGCAAGCGGAAGCCCTTCGTGACCGATCAAGCCTTTCCTTAGAAGCGAAATGCCCGCTGCCATCGTCGTTCCGACAGCCCCGCCAATGCCGACCACGGCAATTCCCAATGCAGACTTAGCCATAATGAAACGCTAAGTTTACACCAATTGAGCGAGGGCTCGCACGCTAGCAAACGACGAAGAACCGGCCAAATTTCGAGCACGTCTCTCTTCAAGTGCTCGGGCGACCGGTTTGAGGGTGAGGACTTATCTTTAGCCTCCCGACATACCGGCATCTGAGTGTCGACGGTCAAAGCCGCGGAGGGAGAGGGGCGAACGGGGCCCGCCCGACGGTGTCGGGCGAAGGCGGATCCGGGTCTCATCCGCGTCTGCGGACGCGTTCATGGAAAAGGCCTAGTGGTCGTTAGCGCTCGGCGTCACATTCAAGTTATATGTGATGTCCCAAAAGAATCCCGGAAACTGATTATTTTCACCGTAAACTCTGATCCTGTGCTGTCCCGGTCTCATCGGCTTTAGGATCACGCTGTATCCATCCAGGATCCCGTTCTCGATCTCGAATCCACCCGGAGGGAAGCCGAATAGTTCGAATATGTTGCCGTCCGGAACATTGAGACTGAAGGGACCGCCCGTGAAGCGATGTCGGGTAAAGTCGGTGGGCTGGTTATTTATCCAGAGCTGTGTGTTCACAACATTGTCGCCATAGGCCCGAGCACAAGCACGTGACTCGGTGGTCGTCGTTGTCCCGTCCGTTACCGGAGAACAGAACGTTCCCAGGATGGGTATGTAAACGCTCACGTCGGACGGTACCGTACAGTTTCTAACCGCTGTACCTCCCGGGATGATGAACATTGAACTTAAATAGAACAATTTGCCGGATTGATCTTCGCGGCAGAACTGGCCTGTCGTATCGAAAACGGGGTTTCGATCGGCTCTTACGCGGAGCGTCCATTCCCAAAAGCTGATAAGCCAATCGACCTGGCCCCGTCCGTGCACTTGGGCGCTCGGTGGATACATCGCCGGTTGGACCGGGGCTCGGTTCTCGGACGCGGATGCTTTCTTTTGGCTAAGACCGGTGACCGCGAGCGTCAATAGAACGAGGAACAGGAACATCTTTCTTCTCATTTTGGGTGCCTCCTTTGGTTGATTGAAGTTGGAAAATCCTTGCCCGCCTAATCGGATTAGGGCTATAATTTGGACCGGAAATCGCACATTGGATCGCCTCGAACCAAGGCTCGATCGCCGCTCACCTCTTTGCTCTGCGAAGAGTAGCGGGTTTCGGGGCCGGAAATCCTTACGAAAACGTGAAAGATTTCTGAAAGATCGGCGTTTTCCAGGTTTCGCCGAATGGAAGCCGAATCGAACAAAACCTACGCTTTCGGCAGTTTCCTGCTCGACCCCAAGCAGCATGTGCTTTTGCAGGACGGTAAGGCAGTGCACATCACGCCGAAGGTTTTCGATACGCTAGCCCTCCTTGTTGCCAATAAAGGCGTCGTAGTTGACAAAGACACCTTCCTCTCCGAGCTTTGGCCTGAAGTGGTCGTCGAAGAATCGAACCTTACGAAAAATATTTCCGAACTCAGGAAGATAATGAGGCTGGACGGGCTCCCCACGGATTGTATCGAGACGATCCCGAAAAGAGGTTATAGATTCAACGCCGAGGTTAGCACGTTCGACGGACCGATCTCGCCGGTTGAAACAAGCCCTCTCGAGCAGACGGGCGAGGAAAAACGACGGTCCTTTCTATCTGTGAAGTTCGGCTCGGCGATCCTTGTCTCGGCGGCCCTAATTGGAGCCGCGGTTTGGTACGGGGTTGGCCCGTATCAAAACGCCGGGATAAGTTCGGTCGCGGTGCTGCCGTTCGTTCACGACGGGAGCTCCCAGGAGATCGAGCTTGTGAGCAGCGGCATTCAGGAATCGCTCATCAGCCGCCTTTCTCAGGTGCCCGACCTTTTGGTCAAGCCGAGAAGTTCGGTCGCCAAGTATAAGGGATCACAACTCGAACCAGCCAACATCGGCACAGAGCTCAATGTTGGAGCTATCGTTGAAGGCCGTCTGGTCCAGGAAGGGGACCTGATCACCGGCACATTCGACCTCGTCGACACATCGAACGCGACGGTGATCTGGAGCTCGAAGTTTCAGCGACGAATTTCGGATGCCTCCCTCTTGGACCGCGAGATCGCCGAGGAACTGTTGGCAAGGCTCAGGCCCGGCCTTGATGAGGCCCGAAAAACGTCGATCGCGAGGTCGTATACGCCGAGCAGCGAGGCCCGCATCGCCTATCTGAAGGGCCGGTTTCTCGGCAGCCGGCGTTCCTTAGAGGAACTGAGTAAGGCCGAGACATTCTTCAAACAGGCGATCGGCATCGACCCAAACTACGCTCAAGCGTGGAGCGGACTTGCCGACCTTTATTGGTGGCAAACCCAGTCGAGCGAGGCGCTTAGGGACAAAGAACGGTTCAGATGGATGCGAGGGCAGGCGGTTCTGGCGGTGGATCGAGCGATTAGCCTTGAGCCGGACCTTGCCGAAGTGCGAACTTCGCGTGCCTTGATCAGGTTGAACAACTGGGATTTTTCGGGAGCCGAGGAGGACTTTCGCCGCGCGATCGAATTAAGTCCGAGCTACACCTTCGCCCGCGGGCGTTATGCGTTTCTGCTGACGCACCTTGGGCGATTTGAAGAGGCTTTCGAACAGCTCGATAAAGTCAACGAGATCGCCCCGCTCGGACTTCAGGGTGGCGGTTTCGGATACGTCCTAAGGCTCTCGGGCCGGTACGAGGAGGCTCTGGATATCTGCGACAAAGCGCTCGAACTGTATCCGGAAGACCATACAACCTGGCACACAAGGGCGACGATCCTTACGGAATTGGGGCAGTTTAAGGAGGCGCTCGAGGCTGGCAAGAAGGCGTTGGAATTGGACAAAGAAGGATATAACCCGGTCTACGATACGCAGATAGCCATTATCCTCGAAAAAATGGGCGATCGTGTCGGGTCGGATAAGGTCCTCGCGAAGCTTATGGATGAGGTTCCATCCGGGGCCGCGTCGCCTTTTCGCATTGCGATCATTTTTGCCGCTCGCGGCGATAACGACAAGGCTTTCGAATGGCTGGAAAAGGCTTATAACGATCGGGAGCTTCTAATGACGGGTTTACGCACGGGTCCCCAATTTCGGTCACTGCACGGTGATCCGAGATGGCCGGAATTGTTAAAACGGGTCGGCTTTCCCGATTGAGGGAACGAACCGAGTACCTCGCAGTCCAATTGTAAGAGCGCATCTATACATCGGCTCAGGCCGATCCTATCTTCGCTCTCAATTCGCGTTTTAGCAGTTTTCCGGTAGGGCCCTTGGGAATGTCGTCCACAAAGTACAGGGTCTTCGGGCATTTGTAATCGGCCAGGTGCTGTTTGCAGAAGTCGATAAGGTCTCCCGCGGTGACCTGATACTCATCGTGCAAATTTCCTCCAGGTCGCGTTTCTGCCCTTGTGTATCCTTCCTTAAGCACGACAAACGCGGCGACCTCTTCGCCGTATAGCTCGTCAGGGACACCGATCACGGCCGCGTGGGCGACCGCCGGGTGCGTGTAGAGCACGTCGTCGATCTCACGAGGATAGATGTTCTCGCCGCCGCGGATGATCATGTCCGATTTTCGGTCGGCGATGTAGAAAAAGCCGTCGGCGTCGCGATAGCCAATATCGCCGGTGTGGAACCAGCCCTTTGCGAACGCTTTTTCTGTTGCTTTGGGGTTATTAAAGTAGCCTTTGAAAATATTTTCGCCGCGAAGGACTATCTCTCCCAATTCGCCATCCGGAACTTCCACATCGTTCTCGTCGAAGACCTTCATCTCGTTGCCTATCGGCAGTCCGCACGAACCGGGCCGCCGGTTCTGGTTCGGAGGGTTAAAGGTAGAACGGCAGGTGGATTCGGATAGCCCGTAGCCCTCGATGACCAGCACGCCGAACGCTTCTTCGAATTTCTTCAGCACCTCCGCCGGGACCGGAGCCGAGCCGCACATGGCGAATCTTAGTGGCGAGGGACGAGTGACGAGTGACGAGTGCGTGACCCGTTCGTCCTCCTGTTGACGGCTCAATAGCATAGACAACATTGTTGCCACCGAGCCGAACGAGGTGATCTTGTATTTTTCGATGATGTCCCAAAACCGCGAGGCCGAGAATTTCGGGCTCACGACCGTCGATCCGCCGGCGTAAAGCGCGGTCATCGTCGTCACCGAGACCGCGTTCATGTGGAAAAGCGGCATCACGGTAAGCAGTCGGTCGTCGGGCCCGAAGCCCATCCATTCGGCGATCTGGCGGGCGTTCGCGATAAGGTTACCGTGGGTGAGAAGGCAGCCTTTCGGCTTTCCGGTCGTTCCGGATGTGTAGATGATGATCGCCTCGTTATCCGGCGTCAGCGGGACAGCATCGGGATGTGCCGAAGACTCTTTCGTCGCTTCTGTGACATCGTCAAAAAATATGAAGCCGGGCGACCCCAATTTTTCTTTGAGGCGAGCCGGGATGCTTGCCTTCCAGTCCGATCCAACCAGGAGCAATTTCGACTTCGAATTACCGATGACCCATTCGATCTCTTCACTCTTGAGCAGCGAATTCACCGGGCCGGCGATCGCACCGATCGAAAAACAGGCGAAGTAGGCGATCACGTATTCAGGCGAGTTTTTGAGCAGAAGGCTGACGACATGACCTTTTGCGATCCCTATCGAGGCGAGGAATCCGGCAGTCCGCTTCACAGCCGCGTCGAACTCTCCATAGGTCCACTCGCGGCCGTCCGATTCAGAAAATAGAAACTTCTTCAACGGGTCCCTTTGGACCCGATCTTCCAATAACTCACGGACATTTCTGAAAGAATTCATTTCAGCTTCGGAAAAGGGACTGCGATGGCGGCAGATCGCCCGGGAACAGGTTCTTCCCGTGTTCTGGTGTAGAATTGTATCCAAGATTCTGTTAAATGAATATTCGAGGAAATTCAGTGAAGAATTTGAACGCTCTGCTTCTATTGATCGTGATCGCGGCCCTCAGTTCGGGCTGCCCGACGACCCCGATCGCGAACGGCCCATCAGCAACCCCGCAAAATTCAAAGATCGATGAGCCGAAACCGGTAGAAACCGAAAAAGGGCCGTCAAGTTCGAACGGCGCCCCAGGTTCACTGGCCACCCCGACCGATGCTTACCGGACGGCCTACGAAATGCGTAAGAACAAGGATATCGAGGGTCTGAAGAAAGTGCTGTCAGCCGAAATACTCGAGTTCTTCACTGAAATGGGCAAGGTGAGCGACAGGTCGCTCGACGAAATGCTGATGGACCTGGCAAACAAACCCCAAGCAGACAAGCCCGAATCGAGGAACGAAAAGATCGACGGCGACCACGCTACCGTCGAGTTCAAGAACGAAAAGGGTGAATGGAGCGAGATGGATTTCGTGAAAGAGAACGGTGGATGGAAGCTCACGCTCCCAAAGGCCGATCCCTCCGGCCCGATCCCTGAGGGAAACAGCAAGAATTAGAGGATATCGATCGAAAATGGCAAGTTATCGAAGTTATATCGACGGTGAATGGATCAGATCGGCATCTGGAGTGACCGTTCCCAACATCAATCCCGCGAACGTTAATGACATCATCGGCAACGCAGAATTGTGCACACGTGAAGAGGCTCGTTCGGCTGTCGAGGCGGCCTATCGGGCGTTCAAAGGTTGGCGCGAAACGCCGGCGCCGGCCCGCGGCAAGATCATTTCGACGGCGGCGCGGCTGATGGAACAGCACAAGGAGGAGCTTGCATCGATCCTGACACGCGAAGAAGGTAAGACGATAGCCGAATCGCGCGGCGAGGTCCAGCGGGCGATAAACATCGTCGAATTCTGCGCGGGCGAGACGCGGCGGCTCAACGGCGAGACGATCCAGTCGGAACTTCCGGCAAATTTTGCATACACGATCAAGGAACCACACGGCGTCGTCGCGTGTATAACGCCGTGGAATTTCCCGGTCGCGATCCCCGCGTGGAAGCTGGCCCCGGCTCTCGCCGCCGGTAATACGGTCGTGATGAAGGCCGCGGAGGCGACACCCGCGACCGCTGTTCGGATCTTTGAACTTTTTATCGAAGCGGGGATCCCGCCCGGCGTCATCAACCTGCTTCTCGGAAAGGGAAGCGAGGTCGGCCAAGAGATCGCGGATCATCCGGCGGTGCGGGCTATCTCGTTTACGGGCTCGACCGAAGTGGGGCTGCAGATCTATCAGCAGGGGGCGAAACGGGGAATTCCGGTCCAATGCGAAATGGGCGGCAAGAACCCGGTCGTCATCCTCGAGGACTGCGATATGGAACTGGCCGTGGAATCGACGGCCCAGGGTGCCTTCGGGTCGACCGGACAGCGGTGCACCGCGACCTCGCGGGCCGTCGTTATCGACTCGATCGCCGATGAATTCGTCGAGCGGATCATCGAACGGGCAAAGAAGTTCAAACTCGGCGACGGCAGCAAACCATCAACCGACATCGGCCCTTCGGTTGATGAAAAGCAGTTCAACACGGTCCTGAAGTACATCGATATCGGGCGTGAAGACGGGGCCGAATTGCTTACCGGAGGCCGCCGTGCGACCGGCGAAGGCCTGGAAAACGGCTATTTCATCGAACCGACCGTTTTCGACAAGGTAACGCCGGATATGAGGATAGCTCGTGAAGAGATATTCGGGCCGGTGCTTTCGGTGCTGCGGGTCAAGGATTTTGAGCAGGCGATGGTTACGGCGAACGATTCCGATTACGGCCTTTCGTCGTCGGTGTTCACCAATGACGCGAACGCGATGTTTCACTTCATCAACGAGATCGAGAGCGGAATGACGCACGTCAATTCGCCGACGACCGGCGGCGAAGCCCACATTCCGTTCGGCGGCATCAAGGCGACGGGCGTCGGCCCCCGCGAACAGGGCTCGACCTCGCTCGATTTCTATACCGAGCTAAAGGTCGTTTACGTCGATTTCACGGGCCGGAAGAGGCAAGGAAACCTTTATTGAGCTGAATTGTCCATGATGTCTTCCATTGATCGATCATTGAATAGGTCGGTCGGCCCGAAGGGTTTACGCCCGGATTTGAATTACACTATTCCGCGGATTTTCTAAGTTCACCGGCTGAGAGGGAGCAGAAACACGGATTCGAGGCTCATCCCGTTTGAGGGAAGGAACTGCTTCACGAAAATGGCGGATTCGAATTGGTCGGTTCATTCCTTGAAAGGGAAGATGCTGAGAGCTTGGCCCGGCAACTGAATTCCTTAGGACGGCTTGCAAATGATAAGACGATCTACCTTTTTGACCATCCTTGCGATCTCGCTGGCCGCAATTGTTAACGCCCAGCATGGCGATCACAAAGCTCCCGCCACATCCGCCGCATCGAAGCCGATCGAACTGGTAACGACCGACGCGATCACACATCGAAAGGTCGCAACAACGAATAAGCAGGCACAGGCATATTTTGATCAGGGCCTGACGCTGTACTACGCGTTCAACGATGGTGATGCGGTCAGGTCGTTTCGACGTGCGGCTGAGCTTGATCCTCAGCTCGCGATGGCTCATTGGGGCGTTGCCCTGGCCGCATATCCGCGCGGCACCGGAGGCGGAAATTCGAGTGACGAGAAGCGATTGAATGAGGCCCGCGACGCTATAAAGATAGCGATGGCTCTGCCTGCACCTGTCAACGATCGTGTTTACATCGAAGCCCTTTCGAAGCTGCTGCCGGACCCGCCGGAATACAGCAGGAGCAGGGCGCAGAGTGCATATCGAGAGGCGATGAAGCCGATCTACGCTGCGTCACCCAAAGATGCGGATGCGGCCGCGTTGTATGCACTCGCGATCTTCTACGCAGCCGGGTACGATAACTGGTCGAAAGACGGGAAGCCGAGCCCGATCTGGCAGGAAATGATCGACGTGCTCGAAGCGGGGCTCAAACTTCATCCGAAGCACCTGGGGTTGACGCACATCTACATCCACGCCGTTGAGGAGTCGTTTCAGCCCGAGCGTGCGTTGACGGCGGCCGACGCTCTTCGCGGGTTGAAGATTTTTACGCCGTCGTTCGGCCATCTGGTCCACATGCCGGCTCATATTTATGTGCGTACGGGGAACTTTCAAAAGTCGGTCGATTCTAACGAGCAGACGGCGAAAATGCCCACTGATACGCTGTCGGAGGAGTTCCGGCTCTGGCATTACAATCACGTTTTGAACTTCCTTCTCTTTTCGTATGCAATGCAGGGAAACTCAGCGATGGTGTCGAACACGCTCGATCGCAAGTTCGGTTACTACACGCCGCGATACTCCGATCAGCGGCCGCGATACTGGGTCCGGTTTAAGAAGTGGGATGACATTCTAAAGGCTCCTGAACCTCCCGCCGACAGCCGCCCGGCGACGTTGACGGCATGGACATGGGCTCGAGCGATGGCCCACGCCGCAAAGGGTGATGTCGCCAAAGCCGAATCCTTGTGGGCAAAGGAAACCGTGGATTCATCGGCACTCCGGACGATAGACGATGCGCGGGCCCGAGCGGCGATCGCTCGGCATCGCGGCGACAAAAAGGGTGAGATCGAGGCATTGACCAAAGCGGTCGCCGCCGAAGACACTCTCTCTTACTCAGAGCCTCCGCTTTCGATCTCGCCGGTGCGCGAAAACCTTGGTGGAGCGTTGCTCCGTGACGGCCAGAACGCCGAGGCCGAGAAGGTCTTTCGTGAAGATCTTCGCCGCAATCCGGGCAGCGGCCGTTCGCTGTTCGGTCTGATGACCGCTCTCGAAGCACAGGGAAAGAAGGACGAGGCGTCGGACGTGCGCAAGGAATTCCGTGAGGCATGGAAATATGCCGATATAACGCTGACCGTGAACGAGCTTTGAGCGGCGCGCTTGCTCGCTGCAGCCGTTAAAGTATTATCCGACCTCGAGATAGGGTAAAGTACCTTGCTGCTTTTTCGTGTTCGCTTTGCACGAGTCCTAACGATATGAATCCACAAGAACAAAGAACTTCGCTTTCGGATGCCGTCCGGAAGCATCGCGAATTTCTCTTCCCGGCCGTCGCGAATTACTACCAGGAACCGATCGCCCTGGTGCGAGGTGAAGGCGAGTACGTCTGGGACGATCAGGGCAACCGCTATCTGGACTGTTTCGGCGGCGTGCTGACGGTGAGCATCGGCCACGCGAATCCGCGGGTGAACGCGGCGTGGAAGGAGCAGGTCGACAAGATAGCCCATACCTCGACGCTCTATGCAAACCAGCCGCAAAGCGATCTGGCCGAGAAACTGGCGGAGATCTCGCCGGGCAAATTAAAGAAATCGTTCTTTACGAACAGCGGGACCGAGGCCGACGACACCGCGGTGCTTGCCGCAAAGCTGGCGACAGGCAATCAGGAGATCATCGTCCTACGGCACAGCTATGCAGGGCGGTCGGCGACCGCGCTCTCTTCGGTCGGACACAAGACATGGCGGCCGGTCGCGTCGCAGATCCCGGGGATCATTCATGCGGCGGCTCCTTATTGTTACCGGTGTCCGTTTAAGCTCGAATATCCGTCGTGCGGCGTAGCCTGTGCGGACGATGTTGAGGACATAATCAACACTACGACGACCGGATCGATCGCGGCCTTTATGGCCGAGACGATCCTCGGCGTTGGCGGCTTCATCATTCCGCCGAAGGAATATTTCCACAAGGTTGCCGAAATTGCGCGTCGGCACGGTGGGCTTTTCATTTCGGACGAGGTCCAGGCCGCTTGGGGACGTACGGGCGACAAGTGGTTCGGCATCGAGCATTGGGGCGTCGAACCGGATATCATCACCTCCGCGAAGGGCATGGGTAACGGCGTGCCGATCGGCTGGACCATAGCGACGCCCGAGGTTGCCGACGCTTTTCCCGGCCTCACCTTCTCAACATTCGGCGGCAATCCGGTCTCCTCTGCGGTCGGCCTCGCCGTGATAAAAGTTATCGAGGAAGACGACCTGCGGACCAACGCTCGTGTGGTCGGCGACTATTTGAAACAGCGTTTGCTCGAGCTTCAGGAAAAGTTCGAGATCATCGGCGACGTCCGCGGAATGGGCCTAATGCTCGGCATCGAACTCGTAAAAGACCGCAAGACAAAAGAACCAAATCCCGAGGCCGTGCTAAAAATATTCGAGGAAACTCGCCGCCGCGGGGTTCTTATAGGTAAGGGTGGGCTTTACGGCAACGTCATCCGCACAGGATTGATGCTCAATACGACGAACGAGACTGTCGATCGGCTGGCTGAGGCTCTCGATGCCGGCTTTGCTATTTGCTAAACAATTCATCGGTCCGTTACGTATCTCAAATTCTTACCAATGAGAACAAATATCACGGTAATCACTGTCCTATCGCTCCTGTTTGCGGTGAAGGCCTTTGGCCAGGCACCTTGGGAAGATGGCGTTGATAAATTCATCAAGGCCGAAATGGATCGCCAAAAGATACCCGGCGTCTCGCTTGCGGTCATCAGGAACGGCAAGCCCGTGCTTGTTAAAGGCTACGGCTTAGCGAACGTAGAGCATCAGGTGCCGGTGCGGCCGGAGACTATATTTCAGTCCGGCTCGGTCGGGAAACAGTTTACGGCGACCGCGATAATGCTGCTGGCCGCGGACGGTAAGATCGGACTTGATGAGAAGATAAGCAAATATTTGGGCGAAGTACCGGAAATGTGGAAGGGGATCACGGTCCGGCATCTGCTTTCGCACACGGGCGGGATGACCGATTATCCGCCGGATTTTGATTTTCGCCGGGATTATACGGAAGAGGAACTCCTGAAAAAGGCTCAGGCGGTGCCCGTTGCATTTGCTCCGGGCGAGAAGTGGGCGTACAGCAATCTCGGTTACGTCACGCTCGGGATCATCATTCATAAAGTGTCGGGGAAATTTTACGGAGACTTTCTTCAGGAGCGGGTCTTTGGTCCTTTGGGAATGACTACGGCGCGTGTCATCAGCGAAGCCGATATCGTCCCGAATCGCGCGGGCGGATACGTCCTCCGCAACGGAGAGGTAAAGAACCAACGATGGGTTTCGCCGACGCTGAACACTACGGCCGACGGAGCTCTTTATCTTTCGCTACTCGACATGATCAAGTGGGACGAGGCTCTTCGGAACGGAAAGATCCTGAAAAAGGGATCACTCGACGAAATGTGGACGCCGATAGCCCTCTCGAACGGCGAGACCCACCCCTACGGTTTCGGATGGGCGGTTCGTACCGTAAATGGACGCCGGCTTGTCGAGCACGGAGGCGCGTGGCAGGGATTTAAGGCTCAGATCTCGCGATACATCGACGACGACCTGAGTGTGATAGTTTTTGCCAATCTCGCGCAGGCGAACCAGTCGCGGTTGGCGAATGGCGTAGCCTGGTTGATCGCCCCGCATCTGAGACCGAAAGCGATCGCCGATCCCGATCCGAAGGTTACCGAGCAGACTCGCGAGCTACTGATCGCCTTCTTGGATAAAAAGGCCGACATGGGCCGCTTCACGCCGGAGGTGCAAAAGGCGATCGGGCTGGCCGGCGATCGACTTGTGGACTTCGTAAGGACGCTCGGGCCGATACAAAACTTTTCTCTGATGGAACGCTCCGCGACTCCCGGAGGTGTTCGTTACCGTTATCAGATCGAATACACGGGAATGACGCTTTTTCTCTCGACCTCGATAAATAAGGACGGGAAGATAAGCGCTTTTGTACTCCAGCCCGAATAAAGGGACATTCTGACTATGAAAATCAGATCAGCATTCGCACTTTTGGTCTTACTTAGTCTGACTTCTACCGCTCAAGTTCCAAACAAGAATCTTGTCGTTACGGGAGCCGAGCGTGCATTCGAAAAAGCATCCGGGGCGGTGAAAATGCCAGCGCCCGGATGTGCGGTTGGGGTGTCGCTGAACGGCGAATCTGTTTTCGAAAAGGCGTTCGGCCTTGCTGAGATGGAGCACAGTGTGCCGAACACGCCTCAGACCGTTTTCGAATCTGGCTCCGTCGCAAAGCAGTTTACGGCATCGGCCCTCGTGCTTCTTCAGCAGGACGGCAAATTGAACATTGACGATCCCGTCAGAAAATATATCCCCGAGCTTCCGGATTACGGCTCGCCGTTGACGATCCGGCACATGCTTAACCACACGTCGGGGCTTCGCGACTGGTTCTCGGTCCGCGGCCTGAGCGGTGAAGGCTACGGCCAGCACATCGTGACGCAGGAGATGGTCCTCGACACGATCGTTCGTCAGAAGGCATTGAACTACAAACCCGGGTTTCGAATATTCCTATTCGAACAGCGGTTATCAGCTTGCCGCGATCATCGTCGAGCGGGTCTCGAAGCAGAAATTTTCAGATTTTGTGACCGAAAGGCTGCTGAAGCCTGTGGGAATGAAGAACACTTCGTGGCGGGATGATTTCAAGCGGATAGTGCCGGGCCGTGCCCAGGCCTACTCGAAAAGCGGCGACGGGCCATGGCAGATGAACATGCCGTTGATGAACGCGCACGGCGGCGGCGGGATGCTGACGACCGTTGGCGATTGGCTCAAATGGAACGCGATGCTCGACGCGAAGACCTGGAATCCCTCGCTGGTCAATGCACTCGAAACGCAGGGCGTGCTGAACAGCGGGCAAAAGATCAGCTATGCGTTGGGCCTGACCGTAGGAAATTACAAAGGGAACAGGCAGGTCGCTCACGGCGGAGCGACCGCCGGCTATCGGACCGTGCTTGCTCGTTATCCGGACAAGCGTGTGTCGATCGCGGTGCTTTGCAACGGGACCGAACCAAACGTGAACGAGCTTGCACAGAGTTTTGCCGACGAGATCCTCGGGCCTTTCGCCGAACAGCCCGCCGAAAATTCACCGGTCCCGCCCATCGAAAATGCCGAGAAATACGCCGGCCTTTGGAGAAGCGAGCGGACCCATGCCCCGAGCCGAACCACGGTCGTCAACGGTGAACTTCGTTTTCGGACGACACCGTTCCGGGCGATGGGGGACGGCACATTCATGGTCGGGCCGTCGAAGGCTCGCTTCAAATACGACCGCGACGGCAAGCCCTTCTCGATGGAGATCGAGACCGCCGGCGACACCGTTACCTACACGCTCGAATCAGAATGGAAGCCGACCGCGGACGACCTTCAGACGATGGCCGGTGAATGGTACAGCGAAGACGCCGATGCGACCGTGAAATTTGAGGCCGATGGATCGAATGCATTTTTGCTGGTAAAGAATGCACCGCGAATGACGCTCAGGCCGTTGTACAAGGACCACTTTGCCGAACAGAGCGGCCAGCTCGTTTGGTTTGACAGGAATGCCGCGGGCAAAATTACGGGCTTACATATCGGAAGTGACCGGATGAGGGACATGCCGTTTGTTCGGAAGCGATAGGATCGAAAAAGAGAGGAGTTATGCAATATTTGAAAATAATCGGATCGTTATTGATCGCTGCATTTGCCATTAACATCGCCGCGCAGATCCCCGACCGAGCCAAGGTCGTGGCCGGGGCCGAACGCGCCTTTGAACGGGCCTCGAAGGCTAATCCCATGCCAGCTCCGGGCTGTGCCGTCGGAGTATCACTGAACGGCGAGAGTGTGTTTGAAAAAGCGTTCGGGCTCGCCGAGATCGAGCACAACGTGCCCAACACAGCGCAGACGATCTTTGAGTCCGGTTCGGTTGCGAAGCAATTTACGGCGGCGGCTCTGGTGCTGCTCGAGCAGGAGGGCAAGTTAAAGATCGACGATCCAGTCAGGAAGTACATTCCCGAACTCCCGGATTACGGTTCGCCGCTGACGATCCGTCACCTCTTAAACCATACTGCCGGGCTGCGAGATTGGGGCTCGGTGATGGCGCTGACGGGTGCGGGCCGCGGGAACCGTGTGATCACCCAGACCATCGCGTTGGATGTGATCTATCGCCAAAAGGGCCTCGATTTCAAGCCGGGTGACGAATATTCCTACTCGAACAGCGGCTACCAGTTGGCGGCCGAGATCGTTGAACGCATTGCGAAGCAAAAATTCCCGGCGTTCGTCGAAGAGAGGTTTTTTAAGCCCCTTGTTATGAAGAACAGTTCGTGGCGCGACGATTATCAGCGTCTCGTTCCCGGCCGTGCACAGGCGTATTCTCGGCAGGGACAAAATGCTCCTTGGCAGCTTAACATGCCTATCATGAGCGTTTACGGAAACGGCGGCATGCTCACGACGGTCGGTGATTGGCTAAAATGGAACGCAATGCTGGATTCGCGTTCGATGGGAGCACCGCTGGTCGAAGCGCTTGAAACACAGGGCGTGCTCAACGACGGCCGCAAGATATCATACGCGCTGGGCCTGCAAGTCGGTGAATATCGTGGATTGCGAGACGTCTCACACGGCGGTTCGACCGCGGGCTACCAGACCTTTCTTGCCCGTTATCCCGATCAGAAAGTATCCGTCGCAGTCCTTTGCAACGGAACATCTCCGAGCGCAGGCGGGCTCGCAGCAAACGTCACCAACGAGATCTTCGGCCCGTTTCCGCAGCCCTCGCCGCAGCCTGTCGCGGATGCGGTCGAACTTAAGCCTGAGGAAATGCAAAAGTACGTCGGCCTTTGGCGGCATGAGAAAACGCGTTTCCCCGACCGGATGGTTATTCAGGACGGAAAACTGATGTTGGACGGATCGCCGGTAACGCCTTTGCTCGATGGTTCATTCCGCCGTGGGCCCGCGATCATTAAATTCACCATGGGCGCCGACGGACGCGCAGCCATCGCCGAAGCGAATAACGGCGGTGCAATAACCCGCTTCATTGCCGAGCCGGAATGGAAGCCTTCAGCCGCCGACCTAGCGTCATTCGCCGGAGAGTGGCACAGCGAAGAGGCCCAGGCATTCGCCACAGTTGCTGTCGAAGGCGATAAAGCTTTCGTCGTTCAAAGGCCTGTCGCAAAACTGCCGATGACTCCGCTTTATAAGGACCATTTCTCGACAGGGAGTTTTATCGTGTGGTTCACACGGGACCGTTCCGGAAAGATCGATCGAATGCACGTCGGAGGAGGCCGGATGCGCGATATGCCCTTTGACCGGCTGAAGCGTTGATCGGTTGAAGGGCGTTGCCGGGCCTTTCGCGTCGGGGAGTTTTTTGGGGTCACGCACGCGATGACTATCGCTTTATGTAGGCTTCGACACCGTTCTTCGCCTTTCTCGTCGTCGTTCGATAAAGATAGCAATGGCTGCGGTTGGGCAGATATTCAAAGGCTCTGCACCAACTGTATTTGTCGCACTCTGCTGTACAGTTACTCAGCGTAATATTCCTGAAGACGTAGTTCACGTCAAAGCTCGCATCGATCCCCGTGTTCGCGTATTTAGTGTAACGTGACGGGTTGCCGGGGCCGGGTATCCGCGGGGGATCGACCGACGTGATCGATGAGGTGTGCGTACCCCGCGGGCCCCTGGTAAACACCAGTCGGCCGTTTCCAACATTGCAATTCGGGCCGATCGTCCAGATGTAATATCCGGCCAAAGTCCGGGTGCTTGCATCAAGCCGTAACTGGTTACCGGTCAGAACGGCCGTACCTGTCGCATTGCCCGAACCGGTCTCAACTGCACGGTACCGGTTGCCGCTAAGGTGGGTAAAGGTCCAGATCGATGTACTTACACCCGGGGTCGTCTGCCGCCACCTACCGACAATATTGCAAGTGACCGGCGGCGGTTCAACTCTAATATTGACAACTGCAAAGATCCCTCCCCGAGGGCCTCCGAACCGCGGGTCCGTCCAACTGTAATTTTGGTTATTCATCCCGTGAACGTGGGTACGGCAGGCAGCACCGCCGTCCGGGGCCGTCGCCGCCGGATTTGGGGCTTCCATTCTGATCCCATCGCGGGTTTCGCGATTGGACAATCTGCGGTTGTCGTCGGTCAGTGTCAGCACCCCCTGAGTGCCGACGGGACATATCCTCGGGTAGTTAGAACTCGTCACCTGGATAAGGAGGCGCAATTCTGTCACTCCATCCTTGCTGTCAACACCCAGGCCGCGGACCACTCGCCAATTGGTGCGGTGATTCCTGTATCTGCCCGAACGAAGATTGTCGGAATGCGAGATTCCGCCGCCACGAAGCAGCCGGCCGTCTGACGCCCGGACAACGCCGCTACCCGAAATTCTCACCGGGCCGAGCTGCCACGGCCCCACATACCCGGGGAACGGCCTTTGGGGATTCCCATATCCGTTAAATGTAAACGTTATTTCTCCGGGGGCAGTCGTCTCGAAGTGCACATTCTCTTCGACCTCGTAACCATCGAAGATCGACTTCGCAAGAATAGGCAGGACGGGGAACGAAAAATTTTTTGGAACAAATACATTCGACAAAGATCCATCCAAACGGTCTGCAATGGGTCCTGAATAGATCGATACTCGGCGATCGAACGATGCAGCCGCTGCAATGATCCCGGTCAACAGTATCGTGCTGACCAGGAGCGACCTGAATTTCGATCTCGACCCGAGTTGGACTTTCATATCCACCTCCTCAGCGTGTTATTAGTTTTTCTTTTGGATTTGATAAGCATAGCACATACCTAGCCTCGGCCACGAACGCTTGAAAAGCCCTTGACCTCTTTCGAGGGCGAGCGATCTCGCAAGATTCGAGTATCTTCTCGGAACGAGCCTTGTTCGTCATTCGGAGCGACAGAGCTGTCGTTGTTCATTGGCCGGTCGCAAGATGCCAAATGATGTCGCCATATAAGCACCATTTCACGACCGGAAATTTCATCGTATGGTTCACGCGGGACCGTTCCGGAAAGATCGATCGAATGCACGTCGGAGGAGGCCGAATGCGCGACATGCCGTTCTTGCGGGTAACGAGGTGATCAATTGGTCCCGCCATCATCGAGGCGGGCAGGCAGGATCGGATCAAAGGAAGTCAAAGGTTATCTAGGCGCGAGGTCGTTTTGTGTGCAAACGCTCACCCCGCTTTCGCATGGATCGACCTGTGCTTTGAAGTAATCAACTATGTAGGTCGTGCTGAGATAAGCAAAGTATCCGATCAGAAAACAACAAAGACAGACGGCTATTGTCAGTATCTTGGTCCCTTTCATTTGTGGCGTCCTCCTCTTCGAGCTGTAGTAATGGAATGATTGCTCTATGAATGGCCAGGCCGACGCCGAACAACTCTTTGATGGACCAAGAATACCATATCCAAAATTTTGGACAAAGCTGAAATATTTTGTACTTGATCAGTCGGGGAAACCTGTGGTCCATCAGAATGGATCAAGTAGCAGGAACCAAACCCGTTCTAATTCCGTTAATTAAGACAGGTGTTATATCATCAGAGACGAAATTTGGCAGTTTTGTCTCCTGCAGAGCCGTCGTTCTCCCGGTGAACGGAGCATGCGATGAAGAGATGTCCTCGATGTGCCACGGCACTCGAACACGACCTGTCAGCATGTCCAGCTTGCGGTCTAAGCGTTGGGGATGTTTCCGCCGAGACCGAGGTCCTTCCTCCCGACCCGCAGGCGGACACGCCTACGAAACTCGAAACAGGATCAAAGAAAAATCATACGCCCATAACCACGACGGGCGGTTCCGGACGGTTTGTCGCGGGAACTGTGCTGGCGGGCCGCTACCGTGTTGTCGGGCTGATCGGCAAGGGCGGGATGGGCGAGGTCTATAAGGCTGAGGACCTCGAGCTCGAACAGACCGTTGCGCTCAAGTTCCTTCCTGAAGAACTCGCAAAGAACCAGGAACTGCTTCGGCGGTTCCGCGGCGAGGTTCGTAACGCAAGGCAAGTCTCTCACGCAAATGTTTGCCGTGTCTTCGACATCGGCGAGACTGAGGGCCTGTATTACCTCACAATGGAATACGTCGACGGCGATGACCTGTCGATGCTGCTCAAACGGATCGGCCGCCTGCCGTCCGACAAGGCGGTCGAGATCTCCCGCCAGATCTGCATGGGCTTGGCCGCAATACATAAGGCCGGCATACTGCACCGCGACCTAAAACCGGCCAACATCATCATCGACTCAAAAGGCGAGGCCCGGATAACCGACTTCGGCATCGCGGGCCTTGAGGCTGAGGTTCAGGGAGTCGAGGCAAGGGTCGGCACGCCTGCCTACATGTCGCCGGAACAGGCTGACGGCAAGGAACTCACGAATCAAAGCGACATCTATTCGCTTGGGTTGCTTCTATACGAGATCTTCACGGGCAAACAGGCCTACGAAGGCGATTCGGTTCAAGAGCTTCGTGTAAAGCACGCGACGACAACACCCAAGGACCCATCGGACATAGTCGCCGGAATCGACCCGCTTGTTGAGAAGGTCATCAACCGATGCCTGGAAAAGAGCCCGAAAGACCGCCCCGACTCCGCGTTAAGAGTGGCAATGTCGCTGCCGGGCGGCGATCCTCTTCAGGTCGCCCTCGAAGCGGGTGAAACCCCTTCGCCAGAAATGGTCGCCGCCGCACCGAAGAACGGCATCCTTAGACCGCGTGTCGCCCTGGCTCTCTTCTCGTCGGTTGTCGCTCTTTTCGTATTAACGCTTTATTTCATGTCCAACTACTCGGACGCTGCGCTTTCTCCGATCTATAGATCGGCAGACGTACTACGCGAGGACGCACGGTCGGTTCTCGAGCAGATCGGGTATGAGACTAAGGACAGGCACTGGGTATCAGATCTCGAATTCGACACCGGCTACGATTTCTACGTGACCTTCACGGGAACCGCCGACAGTTTGGAACGGTTTAGAACCGGCCAACCGTCTGCGGTCTATTTTTGGTACCGGCAGAGCGGTGATCCCCTTATTCCTGGAGCCACCGCCGAGGTTGCCGAAGACGACCCGCCACGGACTAACCGCGGTTCCCAATATGTGAAGCTCGATCCCAAGGGACGGCTAATCGAACTTTTTGCCGCTCCAGAACTGTTGTCCCCGCATTCGCCCGATCGGGCCAGTCCCGACTGGGAGCTTGTTTTCAAGTTAGCAGGGATGGAGCTTTCGAAGTTCGAGGAGTCCGAGTCGGAATGGACACCTCCCGTATTCGCGGACACCCGAAGGGCGTGGAAGGGCTACTATGCAGAGCACTCGGACTTCCCGATCCGAATCGAAGCAGCTGGTTATCAAGGTAAGCCTGTGTTTTTCAGGATCATTCCTCCTTGGGAGGAGGCTCAAGCTGCCGATCCATTCGTTACGTCATTTGACAATGCCGGCACATTCTTGGTCGTCGCGGTCGGTCTAACTGATCTTTGTTGGAGCAGTGTACCTCTCGATCCGAAATGTCAGGGCGGGCCTTGTAGACCTCCGCGGAGCATCCCGTGGATGCGTATATATATTCATTACGTCCGTTCTTTTCCAATTATTCAACGATGACCATGTAGCCTCGATCCAAGGTGAGATCAACGCTCTCATATGGATTCTTACAGGCGGTCTTGTGTTCACGGCGGGCTTCCTATTACTTTCTGTGGCTGTAGAACCGCTCGTTCGGCGATGGTGGCCTGAACTCCTCATCTCCTGGAATAGATTGATCGCCGGAAGATTCATGGACCCAATGATTGGACGAGACGTTCTGATCGGGATGATCGTTGGGTTAACAAGCATCAATGCCTTCTTTCTGGCTGGTCTTCTAAGGGATTACCTGTACGACAAGGATCTGACGCGATACGTAACGAACGGTATCTTCACACTTAATGGCCTTCCCCAATTCATTGCTTGGTTGATCGGAGCGGCACTTTTTCCGATATTCGCCGCTTTCGGGATCATGACGTTACTGTTGATGTTTTACTTGATCTTCCGCCGCAAGCTGGTCGGAGTGTCCGTGCTCGCAGTTGTTTGGGCTCTCTTCATTTGCTTGCCTTATATTTTCAACAGAGGAATAGAGGCTTTTCTTTTACAGGCGGTGGTCGTTGCGGCATCCGTATTTGTTTACGCCAGATTTGGGCTCTTGACTATATTTGCAAGCACCGCGCTTTTGTACTTTTCGGCGGGCGCGATAACCTTCGATCCAGCGCGGCCGTATTTTGCCCAAAGCTTGGTTACCGTCGGGATCATCCTCGCATTGGCTGCCTATAGCTTTTACATCTCCCTCGGTGATCAGAAGCTTTTCGGAGGACGCTCGATCGATGAATTGACGGGTTGAAGGCTAAGCAGTTAGGTCGAAGTCTGTGCTTTAGTATCTTATATTCTAGTTCTTGCATCGTTATGAAAACACTTATTAAAAACGGCCGCGTCATCACCGCGGTCGATGACTACACCGCGGATATATTCATCGATGGCGAAACAGTTTCGATGATCGGAAAGTCACTCGACATCGAAGCCGACGTCACGATTGACGCAAAGGACAAGCTCGTCATTCCCGGCGGGATCGATCCGCATACGCATATGGAGCTGCCGTTTGGCGGGACGCAGTCGTCGGACGATTTCTTTACCGGAACGCGAGCGGCGGCCCACGGCGGGACGACCACGATCATCGATTTTGCCGTGCAGAACAAGGGCGAATCGATGATCCAAGGCGTCGACAACTGGCACGCCAAGGCCGAAGGGAAGACGTGCATCGATTACGGCTTTCACCTGATAACGACCGAGTTCGAAGACGGCCAGGTTGAGGAAATGTACACGCTGATGGACGAGGGCGTGACCTCATTCAAGCTGTTTATGGCTTATCCCGGCGTGTTCCTGGCGGATGATGCAACGATCTTTCGGGCGATGTCGGCGGCGGGAAAACGCGGCGGGCTGGTCTGCATGCACGCCGAGAACGGCATCGTCATCAACGAGATCATCAAGCGCTTCCTCGCCGACGGACGGACCGCTCCGAAGTATCACGCACTGACGCGGCCGACCATCGCTGAAGCCGAGGGCGTTCATCGCGCGATCGCGATCGCCGAGATGGCCGAATCGCCGGTCTACATTGTTCATCTAAGCTGCACAGATGCTTTGAACCAGGTGCGGCAGGCGAGAGATCGCGGCATACCGGCGTTTGCCGAAACCTGTCCGCAGTATCTCTTTCACAATATCGAAGATTATGGGGACGGCTGGGACGGTGCGAAATACGTGATGACGCCGCCGCTGCGCGAAAAGCACAACAACGCCGACCTGTGGCGCGGCCTGAAGATGGACGACCTGCAGGTGATCTCGACCGACCATTGCCCGTTCTGTATGAAGGAGCAAAAGGAACTCGGCATCGGCGATTTCACCAAGATCCCCAACGGTGCCCCCGGTGTCGAAAACCGCCTCGCTCTTATCTACAACGGCGGCGTTGTTGAAAATCGCATCTCGTTAAACCGCTTTGTCGAACTCACCTCGACCGCCGCGGCGAAGATGTTCGGAATGTTCCCGAAAAAGGGCACGATCGCGGTCGGATCGGATGCGGACATCGTCATCTTCGACCCCAACGGCGAGACGACATTCGGCGTTGAAAATGAACACATGAACGTCGACTATTCCTCCTACGAAGGCTGGAAGATCAAAGGCAAAGTAGAGACCGTCCTCTCACGCGGCCGCGTCATCATCGAGAACGGCGAACACACCGGCAAACAGGGCGACGGGCAGTTTCTGCGGCGGGGTGAGTGTGTGCAAATATAGATCCGGTCTAGAGTATGGACAAGGAATTCAGCGTTGAACATCGCGAGGACCACATTCGCATCGAGTTGGGCCCTGATTTCGAGGTCAAACCCGAATACGAGGATGCATTCTGGCAACGACTTGGCGATGCTTGCCAAATGTACGATACGCGCCGGGTCCTTGTCGAGGGCTTCGTGCCGAAGGGGGAACGGACGACCGACGAGATCGTCAGCGCGGGCCGAAGGACGTCAGCGATACCCCATCTGTGGCTTGCGTTCCACCTGGAAAATTTTGAACGAACTGAGCAAAGCGAGCTGTACGAAGTGATCGCGGCCTCCAGCGGTGTGCGTGTCAAGTTCTTTTCCGATGCAGAGAATGCTCTGCGCTGGCTCCGCGCGAACACCCCGAAATAGGCCGACGGACAATTCCTCAAACGCGGAGCCTGTGCTAATTTGTAGCGACTAAGAAGGTACCAAACGACAACATGGGCGAAGGGATCAAGGTCGGCTCATCGATCGGGCACTATCGTATTGTCTCCAGGATCGGCGCCGGGGGAATGGGCGAGGTTTATCTTGCGCAGGATACAAGGCTCGACCGCCAGGTTGCATTGAAGGTGCTTCTCGATGAAGTTGCCGGTGACGAGGAACGCGTCCGCCGGTTCGTCCAGGAGGCAAAGGCCGCGTCGGCGCTGAATCACCCGAACATACTGACAGTTTTTGAGATCGGTATGTTTGAAGGCTCGCACTACATCGCGACGGAATTTATCAAGGGCGTGACCTTACGCGAGCGGATGCGGATTGGCGGCCTCGGCTTGGACGAAGCGCTCGGGATTGCCATTCAAACCGCCGCCGCCCTCGGGGCGGCCCACGAAGCCGGTATCATACACCGCGATATCAAACCCGACAACATAATCATCCGCGACGACGGGCTGGTGAAGGTCCTGGATTTCGGCCTCGCCAAGCTGACCGAAAAACTAGATGCAAATTCCGACTCGGAGGATGCGACCAAGACCCTCTTCAATACACAGCCGGGCGTGGTAATGGGAACGGTGGCCTATATGTCGCCCGAACAGGCTCGCGGTCAAAAACTCGACCCCCGAAGCGATATTTTCAGTCTGGGGATCGTTATGTACGAGCTGTTCACCGGAAAGAGGCCGTTCGAAGGCGAGAGCAGCGCCGATCTTATCAGCGCGATACTTAAGGACGAACCTCCGTCGCTGCGGCAATTGGCTCCTGATCTACCCCGTCAGCTCGAACGGATCGTCGATAAGGTTCTGCGCAAGGATTGTGAAAACCGCTATCAGCACGTTAAGGATCTAGAGATCGACCTCGGGGATCTGCGTGACGAACTAAAATTCGAAGCAAAACTCAACAAGCCGACCGAACAAACGATGGTCGCGCAACAAACAGGTACCGAGGGACCTCGGCCGACCCTGACAGAAAGCATCTCAACGACCCGTCGCTTCACGTTGCTTCACGCGAT
Organism: Chloracidobacterium sp.; assembly: GCA_016716365.1. Lineage (GTDB taxonomy): Bacteria > Acidobacteriota > Blastocatellia > Pyrinomonadales > Pyrinomonadaceae > OLB17. Next base: position 378,108 of record JADJWM010000018.1, read on the forward strand.
CATTTTCGGTCTTGTCGCTGCCGGGTTGATCGTGGGAGCGTGGTTTTTCCGTGCGAGTTTCGGGGACGGCCCCAAACGCCGCAAATATCAAAACGACTGAGCTTGCCAGCTGGTCCAGTGCCGCCGGTGAACTTTTCAGCAACGCCGCTTTCGCGCCTGACGGCAAATTGATCGCGTTCTCATCGACAAGGTCAGGCACGAAGAATATATGGGTAACTCAGGGCACTTCCAGCGAACCGATACAAGTAACAAACGACGCATTTTCGAACAAAGACCCGATCTGGTCGCCAAAAGGTGATGAGATCGCGTATTTCTCTGAGAAAGGAAACGTCTCCGACGGCCGCACTAATTCAACCGGAGTCTGGCGGGTTTCGGCGCTTGGCGGCACACCAAGGTCGGTCGGAGCGATCAGCGACGGCAGCGCCGAACTTCGCCGTTGGACGGCGAGCGGAAAGATCTACTTTGAGTCGGCTGGCAACCTCCACGCGCTCGACATCAATTCGGGTCTTTCCGAAAGGGTCACCGCGCTCGATCCGGAGTTGGGTAAGGTCGATTCGATAACGATCTCAGCGGACGAGAATTCGATCGCATACATCAGGATCAAAGATGGAACATGGCAGTTATTCACAAGCGATCTTGCCAACTCGCGGCCATCCAGGATCGCCGACGGGACGGGCGATGTAGGCGGATTTGCGTGGCTTCCGGATAAGAACAGATTCTTCCTGAGCCTGATGGTAGACGGTGTCTTTCAGGTCTTCGTTATCGAAGGATCCGGAAGACCTGTGCGGATCACCTCAACAGAAAGCGATAGCATCGTCCTGGACCCGTCGCCCGACGGAACGTCGATAATCGTCAGTTCCGCAAAGGAAGAATCGGATATTTGGCGGGTGATGGTCGCCGATTCCGCAGAATCGCCTGTTTCGCGCAGCGTCAATGCCGAACTGTGGCCGGCCGTATCGCCCGATAGCACGCGGATCGTTTTTCAATCAGCCAAGAATCTAAGTCGCGGCAATAAGTTGTTTGAAACGGCTCTGATGGTCAAATCCCTTGCTTCCCGCGATGATTCACCGACTCAACTTGCTGAAAAGGGGTTTTTAGCAACATGGTCGCCTGACGGTTCCGCGATCGCATTTCTCCAAAAACATGTCGACGGGCCTGAGTTATGGGTCGCTAATCCTAACGGCGGCGGCGAAAGGAAGTTGGCATCGGGCGGCATCCCGATGATCGGTTATTCCGTTTCGCCGTATAACTATACGGAGGCAAAGGCCTTTTCGTGGTCACCCGACAGTTCAAAGATCGCTTATGTTTCAAACCGCAGTGGTGCAGCAAGCATCTGGGCTGTCTCTGCCCGCGACGGATCGGACGCTGCTCTGACCACCGACCTGGGTGCGGATCACTCGGTCTATAGTCCGGCATGGTCTTCCGATGGCAAAAGGCTTGCCTTTCTTAGTCAAAAGCTAACACCCGATGCCAACGGAAAAAACCGCAAGAAGCTCAATATTATTGATGTTGCCAGCGGTAACAATTCGGTTGTCTTTGAAACCGATAAGATCACTCGCTTCTTAGGTTGGACTGACGATGAAAACGGCCTTATTATCGCGGAAACGGAGAGAACAAGCGGACTCCCGCCGGAAATTGCCTTGAAACGAATTGCGATAGGCACCGGCGAGGAAACCTCGATCGACCGGCTTAAGAATGCCTATTATTACAATATTGTTCTTTCGGCTGATAGAAAATTGTTGGCGTTCGCGGCCCGGAATGATGACATAGACGATATTTGGGTCGTGTCGTCGAGAGGCGGGGGGCTAAAGAAACTGACAAGCAATAATGACTCCGCCTTGTATTTTTCCAGGCTGGCCTGGCTGCCCGATGGCAGCGCCGTCGTTTTCGGCAAGCAAACGCGATTCAGTTTGCTTTCAATAATCACCGGGATCGAATGAATTGGTTGCAAGGCTGATGAGATCGAGGCTGATCCAAAACGGAACCGCGATCCAGGGGATATTCGCCCCGGGCATGTTGGCTCGCATGCTCGTGCCGCACGGCCTTTAGGCAAAGGATGCCGTCGCGACCATGATAAGGGCCCTTTAGACCCGCTGAATAGGGACGCCACGCGCACTCATCTGCAGTCGGAAGGGCGTTTCAGGGCGGGCCAAATCAAATTTGACGTTGTCTTCATTCCGTGTCGAGATGGGTGTATTATCAACTCGACCCTTCCACGAGGAACACCCAAGCGCTAGTTGTTGTACTTATTCCGCGGTCGACCGAACTCAGGTTCGTTCGTCCCAAACGTTTCGGACAAGAAAGGAGGAAAGATGATCACTCGAGCCAATATGCCCACAAAAATGATGCTGCTGAGCGTCGCGGTTCTTGTTGCGATCTTTGCTATCGCCCAGCCCGCGTTTGCTCAATGCGATAAGTTGAGCGACGCTGAGATCGTCGCCAATATCTACGAAAAGATCAACAAAGACGGTAGCTTAAAATCACAGGTTTCACACATCAACGTGGTCGGGGTCGCCGACCTCGCGACCGTAAAGTTCCAGGGCTGGACTAATAGCAAGAGCGACTACGATAAGGTACTCAACATTGCCTTGAGCCTGAAGTGCCTAAAGGTGAATGTAAATCAATTCGAGTCGGCTCCACCCGCTGAGAATAGTCAGCAGCGGGTCGAGGGTGGCTGTGCGCCCGGTACAAAAGCATGTGGCGATGTGTGCATTCCCGAGGGCGACCCATGCAATATCGGCGGTCGGATGAGTATTTTCAACACGTGTCGTTTTGATCAATATACCTCGCTCGTGTTTCTAGCACCGGCCGCTGCCGCCGACGAAGGTTGGGGCGTGCCAAACCCCCTGCGGTGATCAAAACAGGTCGTCCCGAAACTGGAAAAGCGTAATTTCCGAGGCCCGATCGAACAAGATTCGGGATTTTGCCCTGATCTTGTTCGTGGCGGCCGTCGCCTTTTTCGGCGGCTGCCTTTGAATCGCGGCAGTTTCTGGCGACCCGATCGGTTCATTAGCAGCCTTTGCCTTTGACGATCTCGGCGGTGAGAACAAATTTAGTCAGGCGCTTGTTTGCCCGGCGTCGCTTTATGCCGTGATCCCCGAAAAACGCACTGAAGCAAAAGCGATCCTGACAAGGCTTGAAACAACCGTTGAATACGTCTCGCCCGCACTGCTAGCTATCATTTATTCAGCGCTTGGCGACCGGGACAGGGCTTTCACGTTGCTGAAACGGTCCTTTATAGATCGCGATCCGCTCCTTCGGTACGTTCGAACCGGATATGAGTACGACGGCCTGCGGGACGATCCGCGACTCGCCGACCTGCTCAAGCGAGCGGGACTTACACAATAGTGTGACCAGGGAGGATCGAATGATCTTAGCCGACATTGAACTTTCCAGAAAGCTCGAACGGACCGAAGCCCGTGCGAACGCTGATTTCGTAGAAACTCGTGCCCGGCTCGACCCCTCCTACGGTGCCGAGTGGATCGAGGTCGGCGGAGCTTACGCGATGTTCGACGGGGTCGAATCGCCGTTGACGCAAACCTTTGGACTTGGGGTCTTCGAGGATGTTACCGACACGCAGCTAGATGAGCTCGAATCATTCTTCAAAAAACGCGGAGCCCTTGTTTTCCATGAGGTTAGCCCGATGGCCGACCAGTCGATCCTCGGATCTCTTGCCGAGCGCGGATATCGCCCGATCGAATTGACCAGCGTGATGTGTCGCGAGCTTGACCCTGATCTACCGCTGGAACCGCGGACGGATTCACGAGTCACGGCCCGGGTTATCGACCAGGGCGAGGTCGAGCTATGGGCGCGGACCTCGGCAGAGGCATGGAAGACCGAGCATCCGGGATTGGGCGAATTCATGCTGAATTTCGGGACGGTCAGTGCCCAGTGTGCCGGAGCTTTTCCTTACATCGGGCACCTTAACGGTACGGCCGTAGCGACCGGAATGCTTTTTGTTTATGACGATATCTGCATTCTGGCGGGAGCAAGCACCGTCCCGTCCGGTCGAAGGCAGGGTGCGCAGAACACGTTACTACGCGCACGGCTGAACTGTGCCGTCCAACAAGGATGCCGAATTGCGATGATGTGCGCCCAACCCGGGAGCCAGTCCCAAAAGAACGCCCAACGCAATGGATTTGACATCGCTTACACCCGTATTAAATGGCAATTATTCGAATGATCTAGTTTATACTACCCGCATTCAAACCCATGAAACGCTGCCCTGAATGCAGGCGAGATTATTACGATGACAGTCTGCTCTACTGTCTCGAAGATGGAACGGCGCTGGTGCAAGGTTCGGTCCCGTCGCCCGATGAGCCCCAGACGGCGATATTGCACGAAACAGCGGCGCCCGCCGAGGCCGCGACGCGGGCGGAGATCCATACGACAGAACAAACCGCAATTCTACCGAAACTGACCGAACCGCCGAATACGATAACTTTCTCACGAAAAAAGTCATTGGTCGCCGCGGCACTTGGAATCGTTCTGGTCGCCGCGCTCGGCATCGGCAGCTACTTTATGTATGGCGGTGCCTCGACGAAACAGATCGAGTCGATCGCCGTGATGCCGTTTGTCAATGAAAGCGGAAATGAAGATGTCGAGTACTTGAGCGATGGGATGACCGAGACTCTGATCGGAAGTTTGTCCAAACTGCCAAATTTGATCGTCAAACCAAGCTCATCTGTCTTTCGCTACAAAGGAACGAAAACTGACGCAAAAAGTATTGGACAGGAATTGAATGTGGACTCGGTATTAAATGGCCGGATCGTTCAACGCGGGGAGGAATTGACGCTGAGTCTGGAACTCGTCGATGTTCAAAAAGACGCGGTACTTTGGAGCGAGCGATATGTACGAAAACAGTCGGATCTTGTTTCACTTCAGAGCGAGATCGCCAAAGATGTTTCAAGCCGTCTGAAAACAACCATAACGGGTGCTGAAGAAGAGAAAATTGCCAAAAGCTACACCGCCGATGCGGAGGCTTACAGAGATTATCTTCAGGGGCGTTATTATTGGAACAAAAGGGATGGGGTAAACCTCAGAAAAGCGATCGAGCAGTTCGAAGCTGCCATTGACAAAGACCCGAAATATGCGCTCGCTTACGTCGGTCTCGCCGATTCGTATGCTGTCTTCCCCTGGTGGGATGATGACTTTCCGGCTGATTCCTTGTCAAAAGCCAGGCAATTCGCAAAACGAGCAATTGAGATCGATGATTCGCTTGGAGAAGCACACGCATCCCTCGCATACGTGAATTTATACTCGTGGAATTGGGCCGAAGCCGAGAAGGAATTCCTGCGGGCGATCGAATTGAGCCCGGACTATGCGAATGCTCAGAGATGGTACCACGAATATTTGATAACGCAGGGACGAGTCGATGAAGCCACGTTGACGCTCAAGAAAGCCTACGAGCTTGAGCCATTGTCAGTGATCATCAACTATAACCTTGCAACTCATTACTGCCGGGACAAGCTTGATCCTGAGTCCGCGATCGAGTTTGCCAAAAGAGTTGTAGATCTAGACCCCAATTTCCCCGGGGGGCCTAATTTAATGGTCTGCGTATATCTGCAACAAGGACGCAATGCCGATGCGTTGGCTGAAGCGAAAAAGGCGGTCGAATTAACGAACGGAAAGATCCGTAGATTTGTTGCCAACCTTGGAGTTGCCTATGCAATAAACGGGCAGACGGAGAATGCAAAGGCGATAATTAAAGACTTGGAAGAAGCTTATGCAAAAGAGAACTCAGTTGGAATTCAGATCGCCGAAGTATATGCGGCACTAGGTAATAAAGACAAAGCTTTTGAATGGATCGAAAAGGACGTTGATAACCGCGGCTTTGAATTGGTGTTGCAGTTCAGGCGGGTCGCAACGTTTGGTTCACTTAAGAGTGACGAGCGTTACGCGGCAATACTGAAGCGAATGGGCTTGTCGGAATAGAACTAAATGAAACGTTGCCCAGAATGCAGAAGAGATTATTACGACGACAGTTTGCTGTACTGTCTCGATGACGGGAGTGAGCTGCTCGAAGGTCCAGCGTCACCCGACGGGCCGGCCACTGCAATTCTCTCAGTGCATGATACTGAGGGTCCCACGAAAACATTTTCCCCGCCAATGCCGCCGAGGCAGGGCGTGCCCGCGAAAGCTCTCCGCCCGGGCCGGCGGACGATTGTCGTTGCAGCCTTTGCGATCGTTTCTCTCGTGGCTGGGTACGGTCTCTACCGGTATGGATCCCAACCTAGACTTGCGGTTGAACATTTTAAAAACATAAAGCTTGATAGGATAACGGCTGAAGGTGGCGTCGAGAGCGCGACGATATCACCGGATGGCAAGTATATCGCCTACACACTCGAAGAAAGTGGCAAACGCAGTTTATGGACCAAACACTTGGGAAGCGATAGTCGCGTCCAGATCGCACCTCCTGTCGAAGCGCTTTCCATGTTCGCGAGCGCTTTTTCGCCGGACGGAGGTTATGTTTACTACACTCGCCAGGACGATCAAAATCCGAAGGGCGCGCTGTATTCCGTTCCTGTCCTCGGCGGAGTGTCACGAAAGATAGTCTCGGATGTCTCGCAGCCCATATCGGTTTCGCGGGATGGCAGCCAAATAGTCTTCGGGCGCTACAAACACACGAACACGGACGACCTCCTAATGATCGCGAACGCGGACGGAACTGATGAACGTCTCCTGGCAACTGTTCACGAGCCCGAGTATTTGGAGGGAAGTGCTGCGGCATGGTCGCCTGACGGAACCGCGATAGCCGTAGGCTACGGTGCTATGGTTCCGGACGCAGTCGGCCCAAGTCCCGTTTACAAAATGAATGTCGCTGTTATCTCCCTGGCCGAGCCGCAGATCAAGCCGTTGACAAAGGGAAATTGGGCGTTCGTAGGAAGCGTCGCATGGCTTAGCGATGGGAGCGGGCTTGTATTTGTCGCTGGGGAACACCGCTCGGGCGCGAGACAAATATTGCATTGCTCATTCCCATCGGGTGAAACCCGGCGCATAACGAACGACCTTAATTCGTATGATAGCTTATCTTTGACGGCGGACGACAAAGCAATTCTCTCGATACAAAAACACCCGGCCTCGCAGCTATGGATCGTTCCCGATGGCGATACGAGCAAGGCCCGCTCTATAGTCACCAGAAAAAATGTCCAGGACGCTACCAGCGGTATCGGGTGGACGCCCGACGGGCGAATCGTTTTTGACTCGAATGCGGACGCGAATTCGAGCATTTGGTCGATCAGCGCCGATGGTACGGATCCGAAACAGTTGACGGACGGCAATACGGACGATTTTGCGCCCGAGGTGTCGCCGGACGGACGTCACATTATTTTTGGAGCCGTTCGAAATGGATTTCAGGTCTGGGGTATGGACATCGATGGAACTAATCAGCGACAGATAACTCATGGCACCGGCACTCCGACGTTTTCTTTTTCTCCAGACGGGCGCTGGATCATTTCTAATCCATATCTCGGCGGGATCCACAAAATGCCCTTTGGCGGCGGCGAATCCATCCCGATCATCACAGAAGGCCCGCTAGTGTATCCGCAGCTGTCGCCCGACGGCAGTCTGATGGCATATCTCGTTTCAAGCAAGGAGACCAAACGTCCCCAGATCGTGATAGTTAAGTATGAAGATGGAACGTTGGTGACGACGCTCGACCTACCCGTGTCGGCCGGGACCAGCTATTTCGAAAGTCTGAGCTATCGCGGCTTCCATTGGTCGCCTGACGGCAAGTCTGTTGTCTACATTGATACGATCGGAGGTGTCTCAAATCTGTGGCGCAGGGCACTAACGGGGGGGGCGGCAAAACAGATCACCGACTTTAAGTCGGATCGGATCTATACGTTCGCATTTGCTCGAGACGGAAAGACGATTGCCCTCGGTCGCGGCAGCAATACCCCGGACGCTGTACTTATCACTGACGTCCGATAGCCGAACTCTTAAAGATAAATGAAACGCTGTCCTGAATGCAGGCGAGATTACCACGACGACCGTCTAAAGGACTGCCTCGATGACGGTAAGGATGCGCTTTCACGACCGGAGGAGAATACAAAATAGATGTTGATGAAAGCTAATAAGATCATATACGCGGCGTTGGCGGCCATGTTGTTCGTCTCGATGTCAGTTTTCGCCTCGAGTCAGCCGACACCGGCCGATCTGATCCTGCACAACGGCGTCGTCTGGACGGTCGATGACGCCAAACCGCGTGCAGAGGCGATCGCGGTGTCGGGTGAAAAGATCCTGAAGGTCGGAAAGAACGCGGAGGTCCTCGCTCTTCGGGGCCGTGATACCCGGGTGATCGACCTCAAAGGCGCGTTCGTCGTGCCGGGTTTCAACGACAACCACATCCATTTTGCGAGCGCAGCGTCGTTCTTTTGGAACATCCAGTTGATGGATGTTCACAAGGACGCGGACTTCGCTGCCCGTGTCAGCGAATACGTAAAGATGCGTCCGGGCGAGCCGATCCGCGGCGGAGGCTGGGGAGCGTATGAGCAATGGGAACTCGGGGCGAGCGATTCCGCCGGAACAAAAAAGGCGTGGACGCCGGACCGCCGCCTGATCGATCAGATCACCGGTTCGACGCCGATGTTCATCGCCAAGTTCGACAATTCGTTCTATTTCGCGAACACGGCCGCTCTCAGGAACGCGGGGATCGCCGACGATGCTGCCGACACCGATGACATTAAGCACGTCCGCGACACTTCGGGCCGGATCACCGGCGCGATGCAGGTACGCAACGCACGTTCGCTCGAAGCAAAGTTTCTGGGCGGCGAACAGCGTCCCGATCACAAGAAGCGAACGGCGATGACCGAGAACGTGCTTCGGATGATCCGCGAGGCGGGCGTCACTTCGTTCCAGGACATTTCGGACCACGAGCAGCTTCGACTTTTCTACGAATTCCTTGAACGCGGCGAACTGACCGCAAGGGTGAATTTCCGTTACGGGATCGAGTTCTGGCCGCAGATGAAGGCCCTCGGGATCAAGCGCCTCCACGGCACACCGATGCTGCGGCTGGGAGCGGTCAAAGGTCACATCGACGGCATCATGGGCACGAGCGGCGCTCGCTTTTACGAGCCCTACGACAGCGATCCGACAAAAACCAACCGCGGCCACTGGCGTCCGCTGACGTGGGTTTCGCCGGAACGCCGGACCGAACTCAACCGCGGGCCTTTCACTCAAATGATGATCGAGGCCGACGCCGCCGACATTCAGGTGACGGTCCATGCGATCGGCGATGAGGCGCTCGGCGTGATGCTCGACATGATCGAGGCAATGACAAAAGCGAACGGGGCTCGCGACCGGCGGATGCGCCTTGTCCACGCACAGGTCTTCGCACCGCGAGATTTCGATCGTTTGCGCGGACTCGGCGTCGTCGCAGAGGTCCAGCCTTTTCACCTGAGCGACGATATGCGGTGGATGGAAGAACGCATCGGCCGCGAAAGGTCGAAAGGTGCGTATGCGTTCAAGACCATTCGCGACAAAGGGGCCATCCTGAGCTTCGGCAGCGACTTTCCCGGCACCTCGGCCTCGATCTATCCCATCAACCCGATTTATGCCTTGTACGCCGCGGTCACCCGCGAGACCGTACGGCGGACGCCCACGGGCGGCTGGTTCCCGGATGAACGCCTTTCTATCGAAGAATCGATCAAGGCACACACATGGGGTTCGGCTTTCGCGAGTTTTGAAGATAACATTAAAGGCACGTTGACCGAGGGAAAGCTTGCCGATATTACCGTACTCGACAAGGACCTTCTGAAAACGAAGCCCTACGAATGGATCGACGAACGCGGCAGCGTTAAGGTCAACGTACTCTACACGATCGTCGGCGGTAAGATCGTTTATCAAAAGTGATCAAAGAAACTATTTCGGAGCGATATGCAAATGAGAAGAATTTCCGTATTTGCCGTCTTTGTTGCTGTTTTTGTATCGACTGCGGTTGCGCAGAATGGGGTCGAGGCATTTGACCGGTACGCCGAAGCCGCGAGGGTCGAGTGGAAAGTGCCCGGAATGGCGGTCACGATCGTCCACGACGGCAAGGTCGTCCTGGCCAAAGGCTACGGCGTTCGCGAAGCGGGCAAGAACGTGCCGGTCGACGCCGACACGATCTTTGGTGCGATGTCCACGACCAAGGCGATGACGGCCGTGACCATGGCGATGCTCGTCGATGAAGGAAAGATCTCGTGGGATGACAAGGTGGTCAAACACCTCCCCGATTTTCGCGTGGCCGATCCGTACATCACGGCGGAGATGCGCATCCGCGACCTGTTCACACACACCGGCGGAATGGGCAACGCGGATTTCCTGTGGGGCTGGACCCCGGAATTGTCCGAGTCCGAGATACTTGATCGAATGCAGTATGCCCGGCCGGCATATCCTTTTCGCGGAGGCTATACCTATCAGAACATAATGTATCTTATCGCCGGGCAGGTGATCGAAAAGGTCAGCGGCATGCCCTGGGAGAGGTTTGTAACGGAACGGCTGTTCATTCCGCTCGGGATGAGGAACACCTTTGCAACGCACGGGGCGACAAGCGGCTATCAGAACCGATCGAGTTCGCACTACGAGGTCGAAGGGAAGACGATCGTCATTCCGGAGTCGACGGCGGATCCGATCGCTCCGGCAGGTTCGGTCTGGTCCACGGCCAACGATATAGCCAAATGGGTCGATTTCATGCTTGGGAATACGACCGTCAACGGCAAGCAGCTTCTCAAGCCCGAATCGTATCAGATGCTGCTACGGCCTCAGATCGTCGTGCCGCCGGGACAGTTCTATCCGACGGTGGCACTCACAAAACCGCATTGGACCACATATTCAATGGGCTGGTTCCAACATGATTATCGCGGCGAAATGGTCAACTTCCACACCGGAAGCCTCGCCGGCCGCACGGCCATCGTGGGGCTCATTCCCGACAAGAAGTTCGGCATCTACATTTTCGGCAATACCGATCATGCCGAGGTCCGCCACGCTTTGATGTATCGGGCTTTCGACACCTTCGTTTTCGGCGGCAGCGGCCGCGATTGGTCAAAGGAGATGAAGGTGCTGTACGACGGCATCGCCGAACAATCGAAGCGGCAGGCCGACGCGCGTCTTGCCCGAAGGGCTGCAAATACACAGCCGAGCCGTCCATTGGCTTCATACGCCGGCCGGTACACCGATCCGCTCTATGGCGATATGAACGTAACGCTTGTCGACGGAAAACTTCGCCTGACCATCGGCAAAGGTGCCCGCAGCGCCGAGCTTGAGCATTGGCACTACGACACGTTCCAGACCAAGTGGCAGGAGAGCTGGCGCGGCCGAGGACTCGTGTCATTCCAACTCAACCCGGCTACGGGCGAGATCGATTCGATCACCGTCGGCGGAGCCCAGTTGCGGCGCGTCGCCCGGTAAGATTGATCTCTTTGGCCAAATAGGCGTGGATCGGGCAACCCGGATGGTCCGGGTCGAAGATCTGACATCACCTTGAGCTGACACTTCAAAAGTCGCGACGCTGATATGAACGAGGACCAAATCCACAAGACCCAGTGGCTCGCGCCGCTTGTTTTGGAAGGCGGCGTCAGCGTTCAATTTCGTAATGACCACGTTCACGTCCAGCTTGGAACGGATCTAAAAGTGAGTTCCGAACAGCGGAATTTGATCTGGGGGCTTATCGGGCGAGCTTGCCAGGAGAACGGCACGAGCCGGGTCCTGGTGGAGGGCAGGGCACCCGAAGGTATCTTTCAGCCGACGGAGGTGGTTGACGCCGGGCTCAAGACCGCAACCGTCCCAAGACTTTGGCTGGCGTTTTGTTTCGGTGATTTCAAGCCTGACGAGCGGAGCGAACTTTATGAGACAGTCGCTGGGTCGAAGGGCGTCAGGGTGAAGTTCTTTTCAAACACCGGCAGTGCCCTTTCGTGGCTTCGCACGAATGCAAGGTCGTAAATATTCGGGCCGTTCTTGGAACTATCCGAACGGCCCGATCCACAACCATGAGCGACATCTTCGAACATCCCGACGGGCGTGTTGAACTGCAGCCGCAGGTTCTGGAAGAACTGGAAGCCTCGCCGCTTTACAACGCGGACCTTGCTCCGACGACTCTCGTGACCCGAACTTGGTCCACCTGGAACATTGCGGCCCTGTGGATCGGGATGAGCGTTGTGATCACGACGTACATGCTCGGCGGCGGGTTCATCGCGCAGGGAATGACGTGGTGGCAGGCGATGCTGACCATCCTGTTGGGCAATACCATCGTTCTGATCCCGATGGTGTTGAACGCACACGCAGGGACGAAGTACGGCATCTCGTTCCCGGTACTGCTGCGTGCTTCGTTCGGGACGGCGGGAGCAAATATCCCGGCGCTCCTTCGGGCGATCGTCGCATGCGGGTGGTTCGGCATTCAAACATGGATCGGCGGAAAGGCGCTCGACGCCCTTTTCACCGAACTATGGAGCGGCTGGTCGGGCATCGATGCGATGATCGGCGGCAATCCGCTCCACATCTGGATTGCGTTCCTGATCTTTTGGGTGACGCAGGTCGTGATCATACTTCGCGGGATCGAGGGCATCAAGCACCTTGAATCATGGTCGGCACCTCTGCTGCTTCTCGGCGGGCTTGTTCTGCTGATCTGGGCTTCCTCAGCGGCCGGCGGCCTCGGTACCGTGCTCGCGGGCACCGCCGCTTTGCAGACTCAGCAGGGAAGTTTTTGGGCGATCTTTCCCGCCGCATTGACCGCCTCGGTCGGGTATTGGGCGACGCTAAGCTTGAACATCCCGGACTTTACGCGATACGCGAAGAACCAGCGTTCGCAGATGCTTGGCCAGGCCCTTGGGCTGCCGCTGACAATGACGGCCTTTGCCTTTATCGGCGTCGCGGTGACGAGTGCGACCGTCATCATCTACGGCGAGGCGATCGCAGATCCGGTGAAGCTGATCCAGAAATTCGACAACACGCTGGTCATTCTTTTTTCGATGGTGATCATCTTCATCGCCCAGCTCTCGACCAATATGGCCGCAAACGTCGTCTCGCCATCGAACGATTTTTCAAATCTGAATCCTAAACGCATCTCGTACGTCACCGGCGGCCTTATCACAGCGGTGATCGGCATTCTGATGATGCCCTGGCAGTTGATGTCGTCGATGGAAGCATACATTTTCACTTGGCTTATCGGCTACTCGGGCTTGATGGGAGCGATCGGCGGCATCTTGATATGCGATTATTGGCTGCTCCGGCAGCGTCGGCTGGAATTGGCGGAGCTTTTCCGAACGAACGGCATCTACTCTTACGGCAGCGGGTTCAACTGGCGTGCTGTCGCCGCCCTCGTGCTGGCGATCGCACCGGTCGTTCCTGGTTTTCTCCGCGCCGCCACGACGCCCGGCGGCCAGGTCGCCGCCCCCAATTTATTCGACACGCTCTATACATATGCGTGGTTCGTCACGTTCGGTGTAGCGTTTTTGTTGTATTATGTGCTAACGAAAACGATCTCAGCGCAGGGACGCGGAGATGCCGAGAAAGAAAGCTAGGTAGTCCCTTCATGAATAGTCCGTTTCTTTTCTCAGTGTCTCGGCGTCTCGGCGGTAAACAGAATTATGTCAAGAATGATCAAAGCCGGCCTGATACAGGCCCACAATGCGGCACCCGAGGGAGCGTCGATAGACGAGATCAAAAAGGCCAACATCGACAACCAAATGAAGTTCGTCGACGAGTCGGCAAAGCAGGGCGTTCAGATGCTTTGCTTTCAGGAGATCTTCACGACGCCTTATTTCTGCGCCGAGCAGCAGACGCGTTGGTACGAAGCGGTCGAGAAGATCCCGGACGGCCCGACCGTAAAGCTGATGCAGGATGTCGCCAAACAGCACGGCATGGTCCTGATCGTGCCGATCTATGAGGAAGAGCAGACCGGCATCTATTACAACTCAGCCGCCGTCATCGACGCCGACGGGAAGTATCTGGGCAAATACCGGAAGACGCACATCCCGCACGTGGCCCCGGGATTCTGGGAAAAATTCTATTTTCGTCCGGGCAATCTCGGCTATCCGTGCTTTGACACGGCATTCGCTCGCATCGGCGTTTACATTTGTTACGACCGGCATTTCCCCGAGGGTGCGCGATGCCTGGGCCTGAACGGGGCCGAGATCATCTTCAACCCGTCGGCAACGGTCGCCGGCTTGAGCGAATATCTCTGGAAGCTGGAACAGCCGGCACACGCCGTCGCGAACGGCTATTTCGTCGGCGCGATCAATCGTGTCGGGACCGAAGCTCCGTGGAATATCGGCGAATTCTACGGCCAGAGCTACTTCTGCGATCCGCGCGGCCAGATCCTTGCCGAAGGCAGCCGCGACAAGGACGAGTTGATCGTGGCCGACCTGGACATGGACAAGATCCGCGAGGTCCGCAACACCTGGCAGTTCTTCCGCGACCGCCGGCCGGATCTCTACGGGCCGATCGTGGCCGACTAACACAGGCAGTAACACGACCAGTAGGGAGTGTGCCCTGAAGCAATGAGAACGCGAACCCGATATTCATCCGGAGCAAAATGGGAATCCATCGTCGGCTATTCGCGCGCGGTGCGCGTCGGCGACCGGATCTACGTTACGGGTACAACGGCGACCGACGAGAACAGCAATGTCGTCGGGGAAGGCGACGCATATCGGCAGACGGTCCAGTGCATTCTGAACATAGAACGTGCTCTGAAAAACTTTGATGCGGGCCTTGAGAATATCGTCCGAACAAGGATGTTCGTCACCGACATCTCCCGTTGGGAGGAGTTCGGCCGGGCACACGGCGAGTATTTTCACGAGATCATGCCCGCGACCACCATGGTCGAGGTTTCCGGATTGATCGATCCCGATATGCTGATCGAGATCGAGGCCGACGCGGAGTTGTAGACGGGCACACTCCCTACCGGTCGTGTTACCGCCTTGAATGATATGGCTGATAACTACTGTTCACCGCTCGACATTAAGCAGATCGAGGCGAATTTCGCCGACATCAACCCGCCGCTCACGCCGGCCGAGGCGATGCACGAGGCAAACCGCTGTCTTTACTGCTACGATGCTCCGTGCACCCGGGCGTGCCCCACGCACATTGATGTTCCGTCGTTTATCAAGAAGATCGCAACCGGCAACCTGATCGGCTCGGCCCGGGTCATCTTCGACGCCAACCCGATCGGCGCGACCTGTGCACGCGTTTGCCCGGTCGAGGTCCTTTGCGAGGGAGCGTGCGTTGAAAAGACACTTCTCCAGAAACCCATCGAGATCGGGCGGCTGCAACGGTACGCCACCGATCACGCGATGACAAGCGAAAAGCAGATCTTCACGAAGGGCGAGCCGAACGGCCGGTCGGTCGGGATCGTCGGTTCGGGGCCGGCGGGCCTTTCTTGTGCCGCTTATCTGGCCCGTTTGGGTTATGACGTCACGGTTTACGAGCGGCGCGAGCTGCCCGGCGGTCTCGATACCTACGGAATGGCGGAATACAAGATGCCGCAATCCGTCTCGCTCGCCGAGGCCGAGCACATCGCCGCGATGGGCGTGAAATTCCTTTTGAACACAGAGATCGGCGGTCGATCCGAAACACCCGCGGAAGTTGACGAAGAGGAGGACCGGGACCACGAAGAAACATCGCCGGCCCAGGTCGTCTCATTTGCGGACCTCGAAACGTGGCATGACGCGGTCTTCCTCGCGACCGGGCTCGGGCAAACCAACATGCTGAATATCCCGGGCGAAGATCTCGACGGAGTTTACGACGCCCTAACCTTCATTGAACAGGTGAAGACACGCGAGTGGCACGAGGTGCCGCTAGGGAAAACGGTCGCCGTGATCGGGGCCGGCAATACCGCGATCGACGCCGCGACCCAGGCGAAACGTCTCGGGGCGGAGCGAGTGATCATGATCTATCGCCGCAAAGAAAGTGATGCCTCGGCCTACGATTACGAATTGGAACTTGCGAGGCAGGATGGGATCGAGTTCATCTGGCAGGCCGCCCCTATCGGCATTCTGGCGGACTCAGGCAACGAGAAAGCGGTCGGCGTCCAGCTCGAAAAGACCGACGGTACGCTTGAACTTATGGATGTTCCCTGCGATATGGTGATCAAGGCCGTCGGACAGCAAAAGATGCGCCGATTCTACGAGACGGTCGCAGGTGTCGAGCTGGACGAAAAAGGCCGCGTCGTCGTCAACGACCAGATGCAGACCTCACGGCCGAACGTCTTTGCCGGCGGCGATTGCGTCAATGGCGGCGCCGAAGCGGTCGATGCCGCCCAGATGGGCAAGATCGCCGCACATGGGATCGATGCGTTCCTGAACGGACGCTGATCTACCCTATAAGAAGCATTCTCCGAATGACCGAAGCTGGGCCGCGGTCCCGAGTACTTTTAGCTTGCAGTTCGGCTGAAAGACGTGGTCAGGCCCGGGATTCACGATCGTCTCGCCGTTGTGTTCGACCGCAAGGACGATCAGCCCGCACCGGTTTCCGATGTTGCTTTCGCTCAGGGTCTTTCCCGCCAACTTCGACGGAAGCCGGATCGTCAGGAACTCAACGTCTTCGCCAAGGATCACCGAATCTCGTCCCTGAATGATCGAAAGGACCGTTTCCGCACCGATCGGGGCATAACTAAGCACAAAATCGGCTCCGGCCCGGTGGACGGCCTCGAGGTTGCGTGAATACGTGATCCGGCTAACGATCCGGACCGATGGGTTCAGCCGCCGGCAATAGATCGAGAGATAGATGTTCACCGCATCCTGGTTCGTCGAAAGGATCACGACGGAACATTCGTTCAACCCGCCTTCCTCAAGCACGTGACGGTCGGCGGCATCGCCTATCGTTAATCGGTCGGGGATCGTGCCGATCACGCCCTTAAGCTCTTTCTTCGCCTCGACCATATAGACCGGGACGCCTTGTGCCTTCAGGGCCTGTCCGGCCGCCCGGCCCACCTTGCCGCCGCCGATGATCAGCACGGGCTCAAGCCGTGTTGAATTTCCCGGATCCAGTTTCGAGTTCAGCAGGCCGATCTGGTCTTCGGTCCCCACCGCGACCGCCACGCTGTTGTCGGAGAGCTGCGTTTCTGGCCTGGCCGGGACCAGGCGGCCTCGGTCCCAGACTCCGATAATGTTGACCCCCGACTCTTCGCGGAAGTTCGCCTCCGATAGCTGCAGCCCTGAATAGGGCGTGTCGTGGACCGTAAATTCGGCAACACGCCAGCCGTTGAATGTGCCAATGATGTTCGCCCTTTCCTTGCCGACGCTGATCCTGTTTGCAAGCTTTTCGCCGAGGATCTTTTTCAGCGGAAGCACGTTCGTTGCACCGCTTAGTTCGAGAATGTCGATCGAGTCCTCGACCTCGGCCGTTGCGGCGATGGGAACCTGCGGAGCAAATTCACGTGCGGTAAGGATGATGTTAGTGTTGACCGTGTCCTCGGCGTTGGCGAAAACAAGGCGTGCCTTTTCCACGCGGATCTTCCGATACATCGACACTCTCTCGACATTGCCCTGGATCACGGAGATGCCGTCTTGAAGGTACTCGGCGGCTTTCGCAGCGTCGCTTTCGATAACGAAATACGGTATGTCCAGTTGTTTCAGCCGCTTGATCAGATTCGGTGCGATCGAATCGAAAGTGCAGATGATCACGTGTCCTTCGGTGTCAGGCGGCACTTCCTGCGGGCTGCGGGCGTGGATCTGGGCCTCTAGCCACGGCGCGTAGAAAAACCTGATAAACGTGAACGGGAGCATTATCAGAAGAAGCACGACTCCTGACAGAAGCACGACGATGCTGAAACCGCGGCCAAGGTCGCTCTCGAACGTGATGTCGCCGAATCCGAGAGTCGTCATGACGGTCAGCGTCCAGTAGAGCCCCGAAAGCCACGAGAACTCGCGGCCTTCGACGTATAGCATGATCACGTGAAACAGCACGGTGAACAATGCGATCACCAATAGGAGGAAGGCCAGGTACTTCAACAGTGCCCCGATGTTCCTCCGGCTGTCGCGCTGATCAAGAAAATAGGAGACCTGGCTGATGAGAAACTTCATCTTGGTTTACGAGCAAACAAACGCCTCGTCACTGGCCGCGAGCAACGGCTGCTTCCCCGAGGAGCACATTGACGAATTCGATACGGCTTTGGATGAGACAAAAGGCAATGAAGGAATTATGATTAAGTGTCAGCATAAGTTCAAGCAACGATCCGACGCAGGCCAGTCGGATAAGGATCGATAATGGGCGATCGGAGACGCATTTGAACCGCAGAGTTAAGAAGATAATCAAATACATTTTGGTTGCGGGCGTATTCGTGCTGCTCGGCTGGTTCTTCCCTGTCCCTTTCGCGGCTCTGGTCCTTTGCGGCCTATGGGACGTCTCGCGAAATCGCGATCTTGACCTGAGCGTTTTCAGGCAATATTTCCTTCGAAACGGCATAGGCACTTGGCTCGCATCGCCGATCAACATCCTCCTCGACATTCTCGCCCTGCCATACATTAACAAAGGCGTTTATCAATTGACGGACCTTCCGGAGGCATATCAGGAAGAGATCGGCGGCCTTCTTAAACGCGCCGACGAACTCGGTCTGGCAAGGCTGCTTGAGGAAAGAACCGCCGGGCTGCCGCGGGCGATGTATTTTTTCAAGTGGTACGGAAAGAACATCGACACTTCGCTCAGCATTCCCGAATTCCACAACGATTACCGTTTCATTCGAACGATCGGCGTTTCGGCCTTTCGCGAGCGCGAGAGCACATCGCGGCACTTCGGCCCGTTCAGGCCGAGCCTGCGGGTCCTGTATTGCCTGAACGAGGTCACCGATCCGAATGCTTACATTAAGGTCGGGCCGGTCGAGAATCATTGGAACACCGACCGGCTGTTCATCTTCGACGACACCCTGCTCCATCAATCCTTCAACGAAACGGACAATCCGCGGTTCGTCCTTTTCGTCGATATTATCCGGCCCTCCTATCTTCCGTTCGTTTTCGACGCGGCGGTGAGCCTGATCCGCGTGTTCTTCAAGGGCGTGAACGGTATCTTCTATAAGAACTGGAAGCTGATCAACAACTGATGCCGGGCTCGGGTCCGGCGCTCAGTAACTTGCCCGAAATCCCGTAATTACAGTAAACTTCTCGGAAATCTCTCCGCTCTTAACGGTTTTCTTTTCGGTTCAAAAACTATGGAAGACGAAAACACCGGTGCCGCACGGCCCGAATCATCCGGATTTGTAAACAAAGCTCTCAATCTGATCGAGACGGTCGGGAACAAGCTCCCTGATCCGGCCGCATTGTTTCTGATCTTATTGATAGTCGTCTGGATATTGTCGGCGATCCTCTCGACAATGACCTTCGCCGAGATCGACCCGCGGACAGGGAAGGCCCTCGTGATCAACAACCAGATGACCGGGACGGCGATAGCCGCGTTTCTGTCGAACATGGTCACGACGTTCACCGGGTTCCATCCGCTCGGAGTGGTCCTTGTAGCCCTGCTTGGCGTCGGTGTCGCGGAACACACGGGTTTTATCAACGCTTCGTTAAAGGCGCTTCTTAACGTCACCTCGCCCAGCCTTTTGACGCCGATGCTGATCTTCGTCGCGATCATCAGCCATACGGCTGCCGATGCCGGTTACGTGCTGGTTATTCCACTGGGCGGTGTCATCTTTTATACGGCGGGCCGGCATCCTCTTGCGGGGATTGCGGCGGCATTCGCCGGCGTTTCGGGCGGTTTCAGTGCCAATTTCATACCTTCGAGCCTCGATCCGCTGCTCTCGGGTTTGACGCAGTCTGGCGCTCAGATCCTGGATGCGGCGCGCCTTGTCAACCCGCTGGCAAACTGGTATTTCACGGGCGCATCATGCCTTGTGATCGTTGCCGTCGGCTGGTTTTTGACCGACCGCGTGATCGAGCCCCGCTTAAAGAATACTGCGGTCGATGGCGATCCGGACGAGATGCCGAAGATGGAAACGCTCGGGCCCAAAGAGAAAAAGGGCTTGATCGCTGGCCTCGCCACTTTGGTCGTCGGTGTGGGCATTCTTGCCGCCGTCTCTATCCCCGAAAGTTCGCCGATGCGTTCGCCTGCCGCTCTCCGACTCTCCGATCAGTCGATCGAAAGGGTCAAGGCCGCCGGCGTCCCGGCGGACGTTGCGGCAAAGGCCGGCCCGATGATCGGTCAGGAACTTTTCGGCAAGACGGCGTTTGATAACGCACTGAAGACACGGCTCGGCGAGGAGAGTGCAAAACAGTACGGTGCCGTGTTCGCGGCCAATGCCGAACCGGTCCCGCCGCAGCTAACGGCCTCTGCCGCGCCGCTGATGCAGTCCATAGTTCCGCTGATCTTCCTGCTATTTATCCTGCCGGGCATCGTGTACGGCTACGTCGCCGGGACGGTCAAAAGCCACCGCGACATCATCAAGGGAATGAGCAAGTCGATGAGCACGATGGGCTATTACATCGTGCTGGCGTTCTTTGCCGCACTCTTCATCGCGGCGTTCGGTCAGTCGAACATCGGGGCCCTGATCGCCTTAAAGGGTGCCGGAGCGCTTCAGGCCCTCGCCCTGCCGGCACAGGTGACGATCATCGGCATCATCATTCTCACCGCTTTGGTGAACCTGCTGATCGGGTCGGCGTCGGCCAAATGGGCCCTTCTCGCGCCGATCTTCGTCCCGATGCTGATGCAGCTGGGCATGTCGCCCGAACTCTCTCAGGCCGCCTATCGCATCGGCGATTCGACAACGAATATCATTACGCCGCTGATGCCGTATTTCCCGCTGGTCGTGGTCTTCGCCCAACGGTACGTCAAGAACACGGGCATCGGAACTCTGGTCTCATTAATGCTGCCGTACTCGATCGGTTTTCTCATCACCTGGGTCATTTTCCTGCTCATCTATTGGGGACTCGGGATCCCGCTCGGGCTGCAGGCACCGTACACTTATCCATAATGATCAAGGAGGAATGTAAATTTGGTAACGACAGTTCTTCTGCGCGTTCGCGCCAGCACCTTTGCGCTTCTACTCGTATCCTGTCTTGTGATGTTGGTCCCGGCCGGTCAGGTCCGCGGGCAAATGCCGGATGACAGCTTCACTTTCTTTAAGGCCGAGGTCGTAAACGCACCGGGAAACACTTACAAATGGTATCCGAATCCGGAAATAAACTTCCCCGGGGCCGCCAAAGGAAGCCCGATGCGGTTGGTCGTGAAACGCGGCGGCAAAGAAGTCTATTCACACACGTGCCCGCTTGCCGGCCGAAGCGGAACGCAGACACAGGCTTGCTACGACCGGAACAGTTCGATCGCTGAGGTGGGCCTCTTCGACGTTGAGATCTATCTCGACAACGGTTCGACGGGAAATTCGAAGCTGGTACGAAAGTATAAGATCGATGTTCGCAAAACGACGAAGCAGGGCGGCCGACGCCCGGAGTTTTACATTCAACGGCATGCGGACGCGGCGGTCGGCTACCTGAGCAAGAATCTCCGCAACGTGCTTTTCCTGAATACCGTCTTCTCGCCGGTCGAGGACTATGGAGCGACCTTCGGCTACACGCCGATCCTGAAGTGCTCCGTCAATGGACGCCCGGTCGACATCGCCGACAACGGGACCGCATTTCGACAGGCGAACGCCCGCGTGATCAACGGGTTTTCCGAGAGCTTCGACGCCAAGCGGGTGATCCAACGCGACACTATTCGCTTCGATCAAATGGAGATCCAGCTGCCTTTGACGCTCGGCGCGGTCGTGAACCCTACGGTCGGCTATGGCCGCGGCTGGGTCGATGTGACGAAAACGCCCGGAAAATGGCAATGCGACATCTTCGGGGACAGATCGAATGCGAAGTTCAGGACGTTGAAGTTTGAGGTCGCCGGCGGGAGCATTCTGCCTCACCCGGAACAAAAAACAGGGAATGTAAATCTGGACAAGGATAAATGGCTGATCGAACTGGAGATCCCGCCGGGAGGAAGCGAGATCGACAAGCGGCTGCTTCCGTCACCTGAAACCGGATTGTTCTATGGCATCCCCTGGGCCACACCGGAAGGCAAAGCCCTCGCCGCCCGAGTTCCGCGAAAGGGTGCTGCATTTCCATGATCGAAGTTGGGATCGAGTGTAGTAGGAGGAATCGCGTTATGAGAGTTTCAAAGTCGGTCACGAACCTGGCCATCGTGATACCCGTATTGCTTGCCGTAACGTTGGGATGCCTGGGCCCCGGCTTCGGGGGCAATGCCTGCAAAGGCGTTGTTACGTTTGAAGGGCGAACTTTCGAAGGGACCGCAAAGGATGAGAAGCAGGCCGGCCTGAACGCCTGCAATAAATACTGCCTCGAGACCGATGGCGAATTCGACGGGATGTACCGCATTTGGCTTGATTCGCCAAAGGCCAGGGAATTCGAGCAGAAGCGGAAACGAAAGCCCACAAAAGAGGACGCAATAATGGAAGACCCGCGGCTTCTCGATCAGGTCACCATAAAATGTGCCAACGCGTGCGTTGCTCAAGCGAACAAAGGAAAACACACGCTGGATGTAAAATGCCAGTAAGTCGATCGGGATCATTCCCGGGGAGGTTTACGCAAATGCAAAGAAACGATATAGATCAGGAACCTGAAGAGGAAGTTACAAACGGTGAGACCGCGGAAGACGACGACGCCGAGCATCCCGCTCCGGGCATCGAACACTACCCGGAACCCGACGCCGAGAACATAATGCCGGCGGAGGACCGCCCGGGAACGTTATAGAAAGAGGCTTTCATATGGCCGAATTAAACATCAACTTCGCTGGGATCAAATCTCCCAATCCATTTTGGCTGGCGAGTGCGCCGCCGACGAACATGGGCTCGATGATCGAGCGCGCATTTGACGCCGGTTGGGGCGGGGCGGTCTGGAAGACTTTGGGCGAGCCGATCGTGAATGTTTCTTCGCGGCTGGCAGCGATCGATTATGGGTCGACGCGGATGCTCGGGTTGAACAATATCGAACTGATCACCGACCGGTCGCTGGAAGTGAATCTGAAAGAGGTCGCGGAGTGCAAGAAGAAGTATCCGAACCACGCGGTCGTCGTCTCTTTGATGGTCGAGTCGAAAAGGGAAGCTTGGCACGAGATCGTGAAGCGTTCGCAGGACACGGGCTGCGACGGGTTTGAGCTGAATTTCGGCTGCCCGCACGGGATGAGCGAGCGTGGGATGGGCTCGGCGATGGGGCAGGTGCCTGAGTATACGTGCATGGTCACGGAGTGGGTGAAGGAAGTTTCCGAGATCCCGGTGATCGTGAAGCTGACGCCCAACGTCGCTCACATCGGCCCGCCGGGACGTGCGGCGATGAAAGGCGGTGCCGATGCGGTTTCGCTGATCAACACGATCAATTCCGTGATGGGCGTAGATGTCGACACGATGGTGCCGCACCCGAACGTCAACGGTAAAGCTGCACACGGTGGCTATTGCGGGCCGGCGGTCAAACCCATCGCGTTGAATATGGTCAGCGAGCTGGCACGCGATCCGGAATTCAACATACCTATCAGCGGCATCGGCGGCATTTCGAATTGGCGCGACGCGGTCGAGTTCATGCTGCTTGGGGCGGGCAGCGTTCAGATCTGCACGGCGGTAATGCATTACGGCTACCGCATCGTCGAAGACATGATCGACGGGCTGAACAATTATCTCGATGAGAAAGGCTTCGCCTCGGTCAGCGACATCGTCGGCAAATCGGTCAACCGCGTCACCGATTGGGGCAACCTCGACCTCAACTATGACGTCAAGGCCCACGTCAACGAAGAACACTGCATCCGCTGCAACCTCTGCTACATCGCCTGCGAAGACGGCGCCCACCAGAGCTTCGAATTCGTCCAGTCCAACGGCCACCGCTACCCGCGCGTGATCGAAGAAGAATGCGTCGGCTGCAACCTCTGCGCTCTTGTCTGCCCGTCGCCGGGCGCGATCACGATGGAACGCCGCGACGACGGCTCGAATCCGCAAACGTGGAAAGAGCGCACGGCGGCCTAGTTTCCGGCTCCTTCCAATTTCGCGATCCGTTCCTTGACGAGATTCGCGTCGGGCGAGCCGGCAGGCATTATCCTTTCGAGCGCTCGCAGGATCGTGAATGCGGAGGGTTTGGTTGCCGGAGCTTTGCCGTATTCATCGGCAAGCCCGACCGCATCCCTAAAGAAATTGTTCGCAGCTTCCAGCCGCGATTTCTTCTCCACCGCCGTTCTCGATGCATAAAAGTGCTGGGCCAACAACGACATCGTTGAAGCGGTCCATTCCGCGGCATTCTTATGGTCCTTCTCTTGATGGAAGGCCTTGATCATGTTCGTGCGTGCATCAAGGCTCCCGGGGATCATCGAATAGAACTCTCTCGCCTTAACGAAATTCTTATTCCCGAAATAGAAATTCCCAGTTGCCAGGATCGCCCGGGTTCGGTTTTCGACCGGGATGCCGCCGGCCAGAGCGATCTTTTCAAATAGCTTTTGCGCGAGTTCCGTCTGGCCCGCATTCACTAGCTTCCCGGCCATCTCGATCGAGTCGGACGCACGCTTGCTTGCCGGGACCGTGGTCGCGGCGAGGTGTTTCTCGATCAAGCCGACGGCTTCATTGAAACGTCTCGCGGAGAATTCCTTGTAAGCCAGGTCATAATTCGAGGCGGCAGCCGGCTGCTCCGGAGATGTCGTTGCGGTGCTGGCTTCGGAAGCGCAGGGCTTCGCCACCTCGCGGCCCAGTTCTTTCGCCTTTTTCTCATCGGCGGTCGCCCGGACCATATCGCCCTTCTTGCAATAGGTAATTGCCCGGGCCCGGACGGCCTCGGCATAATCTGGTTTGATCGTAAGCGACCGGTTAAGGGCCGCCAGTGCGTCATCGAATTCGTCGCGATTATAGTGGTAGCTCCCGATGTTGAAGTGAGCGACATGATGTTTCGGGTCCATCGCAAGGGCCTTCTTGTAGTCGGCCAGGGCCAGATCTTTCTTGCCGGCCCGGTCGTACGCCGCTCCGCGGTTCACCCACTGGTCGGCGTTGTTCGGTTCCAGTTCGACAAGCTTCATTGCATCTTTTAACGACTCGTCGAATTTCTTTAGCCGAGCCAGGGCGTCGGAGCGTTCCTTATATGCTTTAACGTAACCGGGGTCCAGTTCTATAGCTTTCGAAAGGTCCTGGATCGCCTGATCGTAGTTTCCCATGTTGCGATGGGCAAGCCCTCGATTATAAAAAGCCGTAGTGTATTTCGGGTCGATCGCTGTCGCTTTCGAAAAGTTATCAACCGCCTCGACGTTCTTCTTCTGCCTCAGATACAGATTCCCCAGATTGTTGAATGCCCAGGCGAATTTCGGATCGATCTCGATCGCTTTCTTCAGGTCGGCCTCGGCCTTTGCGTCCTGCTTCAGGCCGTAGTAAAGATTGCCGCGGTTACGGTAGAACATCGCGGTCGTCGGCGAAAGCTCGATGGCCTTTGAATAACCGGCCTCGGCCTCGGCGGTCTTGCCCATCAGTTCATAGGAGTAAGCACGACCATTGTGGGCCCACGCATTTTTGGGATCGAGCGTGATCGCCTGCGTCAGATCGTTGACCGATTCCTGGTAGCGCTTCAGTTTTTCATAGGTGAGGCCGCGTTCGAAATAAGACCTGGCATCATTTGGCGAAAGAGCGACCACCTTCGACCGGTCGATCAATGCCAGGTCGAACTTCTTTAGGGCGGCGTATGAATCGGCCCGCTTGTCGTAGGCCAGAGCATAGTTCGGGTTCAGCCGTATCGCTTCCGAAAGGTCGATCGTCGCCCCCTGATGGTCGCCGTCAGCGGCCTTTGCGGTCCCGCGGGCAACATAATAGATATCCCGCGGTTCGATCGCGATCGCCTGCGAATAGTCGGCTATCGCGTTTTTGGCCCGACCCATCCGAAGGTACGCGTCACCGCGTATCCCGAAATTGGCCGAAACTTTGGGACTAAGTTCGATCGCTTTCGTCAGGTCGGCGACTGACAGGTCGTATTTTTGACCATAGAACCGTGCGATCGCCCGCCCGCTGAAACAGTTGCCCGCTGCGGCATTCAGCCTGATGCATTCGCCGTAAGATGCCTCGGCCTTCGCATATTCCTTGTTCTTGTTCTGCTGAAAACCGAGGGCATTCCAGCCTTCGGCCGTCGTAGGATTCTGGGCTCCGACAACACTCGTGAAGAGCATTGCCATCAGGAACGGCCGCAGAAATGAATTGATCCCTTTCTTGTTCATAATTTCGGGTCCGGGCGGGGGGGGGGAGGCCCGGCCTCGCCAAAGGTGTGCTGATCTCAGCGGTGGATGACCTCTTGAAATGCTTGATTTACGGGTTGCAACCCTTCGTGACCTTTGCTCCGAGCATGATCGCTTCGTTCTGGTCGGCGATGGCTGTCAACAAGAGTCCCTTCTTGCAGAGCACCCGTGCCCGCATGATATATGCGTTGGAATGTTTGCGGTTCAGGTTGATCGCCCTCGTAAAGTCGGCGTAAGCGGGATCGTACGCAGCGAGGTTAAAGTTCGCCAGCCCTCGGTTATAAAAAGAACGGTAATGGGTCTGGTCGAGTGCGACGCTCTGGTCCAGATCGGCCTTTGCCTGCGAATAAGCCTTTTTGTCCAGGTAGAAGGTCCCGCGATTGAAATATGCAAGCGGAAGGCTGGCCCTGAGACGGATAGCCGCCGTCATGTCCTCGATCGCCTTATCCAGCAGTTTTAGGCTGTAGTTCGACAATCCCCGGTTAAAGAAAACGCTGCCGTTCCGGGGGTCGAGGCGGGCCGCTTCGTTGAACTTTGCCATCGCCAGCGTGTGAGAACCCGCCGCCGCTAATTTCTTGCCGTCTTCAAGAAGAGTGGCTGCACGGACGGTCGGTGAAATGACCGGGCCCGCCGATCCCGCGGACAAAGGGGGCGTCGGCCTGACGGCCGGGGTCGGGCGAACAACGGGTGAAGGTGTCGAGCGGGTGACGGGCGGCGGTGAAGGCCTCGGTACGGCCGCGGTCGATTGTCGCTGCGGGCCTGCCGTGCTGCCGGCGACGAGCGATCGTTTCGGGAATCCTTTGCCGGCCGTAGAGAATGCCAGTGCGGCGAGAAGCGTCTTTCCCAACTCGGCGGCGATCTGGTCTCGTTGCGCGATGGTGTAGGCCGGCTTCGACTTCAATGCCGTGAGCCGTCGCGCGCTGAGCGTGAAACTGCTTGGGGTTCCCGCCGGGGCCTCGTTAAGCTTTTTATCGAGCGAGGCCAAATACTCACCCATAGACTTGTCGAAGGGCGGATAATTCGGAAACTTGTACCACATCGTCACGTCGGCGGCGATCTCGCCTAACGACATGCCAACTTCCCACTGCCATTGCGATCGCGGATCAACCTCGGGAATCGTTTCGTTCAAAATGTCGTTCATCGACCCGAACCGGTCGAATTGTTTGACCACAACGAAGCGCTGGACCATCTTTCGCTCGGTTTCGGGCGGTACGGGCCACTCGACCGGGCTTTTCGCCCTGGCCGTGATCCCCTTCAGCGTCGGGACCACTTCAGGATCGTAAAACCCGAGCATCGTCGAACAGATATTCAGGTGAGCGGCTTCGATCGTCCCGACACCGAGATTTAACATCCTCAATGCCTTAAAGCCAAAAAATCCGTTGACAAACGGCTCCATCGCGGCGCGTTTAGATTCGTTGAGTGGGTCCGCTTCCAGCATCTTAAGGTAGCCTTGGGCCAAGGCTCCGGCACCGTCATCGAGCCGCTTGCCCAGCGTGACCTTCTGTGCCGCGATAGCCTGTGCCGTCGTCAGAAGCAGCAACAACCCGAAATACTTTCGAAGTTGCGCCCGGGTCCTGGATCCGGTGACACGGGAATTACATGAATTGAGGTTCATTTTTTCAGCTTGAACAACTGCAGCCGATGGTCTGGTTCGGAAATTTTTTCGAGTACTTATTTTATGGCCCGGGTGGGGAACCAACCCTATTATAGAAGAAATTCCGTTAGCTGCCTAGATTTGGCCGCCTCGCGCCTTAGATCGAACGGCGGCCGATCGCTCCCGCGGCGATCTGCCCCAGAGCAGCAACAAATTTATCAAAATCGGCGAATCGCGCGTCGTCGGTAAAGCCTTTCACGTATCGCGCGTAGATCTGCTGGCCGATAACGGCGATCTTGAATGTGCCGAACACATAATGGTAGAGGATGTTCGAGACATCGCGGCCCGACTCCTCGGCGT
Source organism: Chloracidobacterium sp. (assembly GCA_016716365.1). Classification (GTDB taxonomy): domain Bacteria; phylum Acidobacteriota; class Blastocatellia; order Pyrinomonadales; family Pyrinomonadaceae; genus OLB17. Next base: position 406,207 of record JADJWM010000018.1, read on the forward strand.
ACATATCGACCAATTGCCGCCGGGAAAAGTTTGACATTAGCACGAAGGGGTTGAACGGCATTCGCATCATTTCTTCACCCGCGTCCGGCGACATCCAATATCCGAGCGTCGTGCCGAGGTCCATCAGCGGGTCCCCGACCGTCACCATTTCCCAATCGAGCACTGCGGTGATGCGTGTCAGGTCTTCGGGGTCGAGCATCACGTTGTCGAACTTGTAATCGTTGTGTACGAGCGAAGCGCCGGACTCCGTGGGGATGTTCGCGTTCAGCCATTCGATCGCGGCTTCAAGTTCAGGATGCTCGTCCGTCTTTGCTGCAAAGTAGCGCTTTGTCCAGCCTTCGACCTGGCGGCGGGGATAGCCTTCGGGTTTTCCGAGGTCGCCAAGGCCGGCGGCCGCATAGTCAAGTGAGTGCAGGTCCGCAAGGTTCCGGACGAAGGCACGGCAAACGGAGAGCTGCACTTGAGCCGATCTCTCCAGCGCCTCAGGGGCTTTTCCACGAATGATCAGGCCGCGGCGCCGCTCCATCAGGTAGAACTCGGCACCGATAACGGATTCGTCATCGCAAAAGAGCAGCGGTTTCGGAGCGGGCGGATAAACAGCCGAAAGTTTCGACAGCACGTTGAATTCGCGACGCATGTCGTGGGCGGTCTTGACCGTGTTGCCGAACGGCGGCCGGCGGAGGACGAATTCTTCATCGCCGATCGTGATCAGGTAGGTCAGGTTCGAGCTTCCGCCCGCGAACTGACTCACGCTGATCGAGCTCGAACCGGTGCCAATGCGCGAGGCAATGAAATCACCCAACCGGGCTGTGTCGATATCTTCTCGCGGAGCGATGGTTTCGGAGGCTGGACCGGCCATGCGGTAGATTATAGGACAGTACGGCGAACGGCGCTAAAATGCCCAACAATGACATCGATCAGCACACCTGTTTGGCGGCTTACCGGCCTGAGGGGAAGCGAGCCGGGTACGCTCCAATTGTCGGACGGAAGACTCAAATACACTCCCGATGACGGTCCGGGATTCGACGTGCCGATGGAAGAAATAAGCGGCGTCAATTTTCCATGGTATTACTTCAGCGGCGGTTTCAAGCTCCGCGTCCGCGGCGAAGAATATCGTTTTTCGTTTGTTGAGCCGCACAATGAATACGCCGATATCAAAAGCGGCCGTTCGCTGGGGAAACAATGGAAAGCCGCCCTCGGCCAACGCTGAGATCTTGTCAGGAAGTCGGGGTGTAAGCCTCTCTTTGTGCACTTCGTGACTTTCCTCGGCGCCCTTTGTGTTTAGATATTCGCTAAACACAAAGACCGCAAAGTCAGGACGCGAAGGACCCAAAGTTTAGTCTATGAATCCGTCAGCAGCACTACACGTTTGGGAAACCGTCAGCGATGACCGCTCCTTATCCGCTGTCGAGGAATTGTGCTAATTTACTCAAATGAAGCGATTCAGACGAGCCATAATATTTGCAGCTAAATGCTGCATTCTGACGTTTTGTATGGTCGCATTTCCTCTCGCACTCGCCGGGCAGGAGCGGAAACGTTCGGTCGCGGTAACGTTTGACGACCTTCCGGCGACGCACGGCGGCCTGGCTGAATACGAGTACGTAACCGAGAATCTGCTCGCAAAGATCAAGGCTGCTCGCGTCCCGGCGATCGGTTTTGTGAACGAGCGAAAGCTCTTCACTGCCGGCGAGATCGACCGCCGCACCGCTCTCTTAAGGCGATGGCTGGATGCCGGCCACGAACTAGGCAACCACACCTTCTCGCACGTCCCGATCGACCGCACTCCGTTCGAGCAGTATGCCGAGGACGTTATCCGCGGTGAAACGGTCACGAGAATGCTCTCCGAAGCCTCCGGCAAACGGCTGCGTTATTTCCGACACACTCAACTGCGGACCGGCCCGACCGAGGAATACCGAAAACGGCTGAACGACTTTCTGGCCGGCCGCGGCTATACGATCGCACCGGTCACGATCGACAACAACGACTACATTTACGCGATGGCGTATGCCAATGCGAAAAAACGTGCCGACAAACAGGCGGCCGAGAGGATCGTATTGTCATACGTCGAATACATGGACCGCGTCTTCGCACATTTTGAACGCATCAGTGTCGACCTGCTTGGCTACGAAGTGAAGCAGACTCTCTTGCTGCATGCGAACGAATTGAATGCCGACCATTTTGATAAACTCGCCGATATGATGCGAAAGCGGGGCTACGCCTTCATCACCCTGGAAGAGGCCCTTAAGGACCCGGCTTACAAGCTCCCGGAGGCCGTATCTCAACGCGGGCTCTCGTGGCTCCATCGCTGGACGCTCGCAAAAGGGAAACCGATGCAGGAAGAACCGTCCGAAGCGGACTGGATCGGACCGCTGGCTCGAACGAACTAAGATCATGAATTTTGAATACTCAGAAAAGGCTGGAGAGATCCGGGCACGGCTGACGGCCTTTATGGATGAGCACGTTTATCCGAATGAACGGCGGTACGACCAGGAGATCAACGCCGGCGACCGATGGCAGCCGCTCGGGCTGATCGAGGACCTCAAATCAAAGGCGAAGGCCGCGGGCCTCTGGAATCTTTTCCTTCCGGATGTCTCGGGCCTCTCCAATCTGGAATACGCTCCGCTTGCCGAGGTGATAGGCCGCGTCACGTGGGCAAGCGAGGTCTTTAACTGCTCGGCTCCCGACACCGGCAACATGGAAGTGCTCCATCTTTACGGCACCGATGAGCAGAAAAAGCAGTGGCTCGAACCGCTGATGGCCGGTGAGATACGTTCCTGCTTTGCGATGACCGAGCCCGACGTGGCGTCGAGCGATGCGACGAACATCCAGGCGTCGATCCGGCCCGATGGAGATCATTACATTCTTAACGGCCGGAAATGGTGGTCAACCGGCGCGGGCGATGCTCGCTGCAAGCTCGCGATCTTCATGGGGAAAACGGACGAGTCGGCGCCGAAGCATCTCCAGCAATCGATGATCCTGGTCCCGATGGACACCGAAGGCGTGAAGGTAAAACGCAACCTCCTTGTCTTCGGTTACGACGACGCCCCGAACGGCCATTCCGAAGTGACATTTGAAGACGTCCGCGTACCCAAGACGAACCTCCTGCTCGGAGAAGGGCGCGGTTTCGAGATCGCCCAGGGCCGTCTCGGGCCCGGCCGCGTTCATCACTGCATGCGGTTGATCGGCGTCGCGGAACGGTCGCTTGAGCTGATGTGCGAACGTGCGAACTCACGGGTCGCCTTCGGCAAGCCCATCGCCGAACAGGGTGTCGTCCGTCAGTGGATAGCCGAGGCACGCCTCGCCATCGACCAGGCCCGTCTGCTCGTACTGAACGCCGCCTGGAAGATGGACACCGTCGGCAACAAGGCCGCCCGTAAAGAGATCGCGATGATCAAGGCCGCCGTCCCGCAAATGGCGCTGAAGGTTGTCGACCGTGCCATCCAGGTGCACGGCGGCGGCGGCGTTTGCGAAGATTTCCCGCTCGCTTCTTTCTGGATGTACGCCCGAACCCTCCGTCTTGCCGACGGTCCCGACGAAGTGCATCTCGAGTCGATCGCGAAGATGGAGTTGAAAAAAAATAAGAGGGGGGGATGCCTGGGGGAAAAAATGATGGGAGAAAAATTTTCCTTTCCTTTTCCTGAAGGGAGACTACCATTGATAGGGGCATGCTGGCGATGCCGGATCAGCCCATTGGCCTTGGAATTCAGGGGTGCTACCGAACTTTGGGCCCTTTTGGGGGATCAACCCCCCCCCCCGGCCTTAACTTTTCCGCCCCCCAAAAAATTTTTTTTATTTGGGGGGGGGGGGGGAAAGTTTCCCCCCCGGGGGGGGGGGGTCGGCTTTTAGTCGGCCGTATCTTTCTGAGCAACGAGGAACGACGGCCAATATCACGAGAGCTGCCCAATGAGTAGGCCGATCATCCACTTTGCCCATGCGAACGGTTTTCCGTCCCGGACTTACACCAAACTGTTCTCATTCCTAGAGCCCGACTTCGAGATCCGGTTTCTCGAACGTCACGGCCACGATCCGCGTTTCCCGGTCACCGACGGCTGGGATGCACTGAAGGACGAACTTCGAAACGCTATCGAAGCCGACTTCATCGAACCGGTCATCGGCCTCGGCCATTCCCTCGGCGGCATTCTCCATCTTCTTGTTTCGGTTGACCGGCCGGAATTATACCGGCGCATCATCCTGCTCGACGCGCCCATCATCAGCCGCCGTTCCTCGCGGGGTATCCGAATAATGAAGGCGCTCAATCTGATGGACCGGTTCTCGATGTCGCGGCAAACGCGGGCCCGCCGCAACTTCTGGCCCAGCAGGGAAGCGGCCTACCGGCATTTTAAGTCGAAGCCGAAGTTCTCGGCGTTCGATGATGAAGTGCTACGCGACTACATTCGATTCGGCACCACCGACGCCGACGGCGGCTTTCGCCTTTTCTTCGATCCGCAGATCGAGGCGGCGATCTACCTCAATCTTCCGCACGATCTTCCATCGCTCCGGGGCAAGCTCAGCGTGCCGGTTACCTATGTCGGCGGCACGAATTCGCGAGAGGCGCGCCTTGCCCGGCTCAGCTTCATGCAGCGGCATTTCGACATCGATTTCCATTTCCTCGAGGGCAGCCACCTTTTCCCATTTGAAAAGCCGGGAGCGACCGCCTCTATGATCCTCTCGCTGCTTCGAGATTGAACGCCTTGCTTCTCCTCCTACGCCATCCGGTCAATCTGACCGATAACAGATCTTTGGTAGTTCAACATGACAAATATTTGTTGACAGATGTTTTACATTACGGTAATTTAATTGAGTAACCGCCCTCCTGGGCAGTTCCCCTTCGCCACCCGATGCGAAAGAGTTCTCTGCAAAACAACAATTCGATCGGCCGCTCCTTGCGGAGCTGACCGGATCCTTACGAACGAAGCGGGAGCCTTGGCGCTGTTTGCAGTTGGCCCGTCAACAAAATGTCCAGTCTAAATTCTCAGCAGGTTCAATAAAGGGTGGCTAGATCCCTTCCCGGAGCCAGACCCCGCCCCGTTTCGTTTTGCAAGAGAACAACCAGGTAGAAGATTCACGGCCGAGACGCCGGAAAGGAGCAAAAGAATAATGCTGTTCGGTAAGAAGAAAAGTGTCGCCGGTTTGGACATCGGCTCCAGCTCGGTCAAGTTGGTTGAACTTGACGGCAAATCGAACCAGTTGAGCCTGGTGGCCCTGGGCTATCAGAACCTGCCCGACGATACCATCATCGACGGCCAGATCATGGAGCTGAACGTCGTATCTGACGTCATCCAGAACGTCTGCAAGAATTTTCAGGTGAACGCCGACCAGGTCGTCACCGGCGTCAGCGGCCATTCCGTGATCATCAAGAACATCGTACTTCCGCCGATGAGCGAGGACGAGCTTGAGGAGTCGATCGACTGGCACGCCGAAGAACATATTCCTTACGACCTGGCCGAGGTCAGCCTTGACTATCAGGTCACGAACAAGACATCGGATTCGACCAACGTCCTGATCGCCGCGTGCAAGCGCGAGCGTATAGATAATGTACGCCAGGCCGTACAGCTCGCCGGCAAAGAGCCGTTCGTCATCGACGTCGACACCTTCGCCCTGCAGAATTGCTACGAATTCAATTATCAGCCCGACGAGTCGCAGGTCGTAACGCTGCTCAACATCGGTGCTTCAACGATGAACGTCAACATCGTTAAGGGCACCCGCTCGCTGTTCACACGCGACATCACCGTCGGCGGCAGCCAGTTCACCGACGTGCTCCAGCGGAGCCTCGGACTTAGCTTCCAGCAAGCCGAAGCCGTCAAACGCGGTGTCGACCACGCAGTCGAGGGCCTTGAAGAAAAGGCCATCGAGCCGCTCATCACCAACGTGACCGAGATCGTCGCTATGGAGATCCAGAAGACCTTCGACTTCTATCGTGCGACGACCGAGGACAACGAGACGGTCGTGCAGAAGATCCTGATCTCGGGCGGCGGTTCCAAACTGCAGGGCCTGGCCCAGGACCTGTCGGCACGCCTTGAGCTGCCGGTCGAGGTGATGGACCCGTTCCGGAATATCAAAGTGGATTCGCGGAAGTTCGACCCTGACTATATGAGCGAGATCATGCCTGAAATGGCCGTAGCGGTCGGGTTGGCAATGAGGGGAGTTTAATCGAAATGATCAAGATCAATCTACTTAACTCGGTTACCGAAAGACAGGGCGGCGCCGTCCTTGCCGTTGACAAAAAGGTTTCGAGCCCCGCGTCCCGGCTGCTTCTGATGTCGCTGGCCGTCGCGTTCCTGCTCGTGGCCGTTGTCGGCTGGGACATCATCAGCACGCAGATGGCAAAGGCCGATGCGGAACGCCAGCTCGAAGAACAGAAACAGATCGCGGCCGAGCTTGAGGTCGTGATGAAAGAGCAAAAGGAGCTCGAGGACAAGATCGCGGCGATCGACGCTCGGATCGAGGCCATCAAGATGCTCCGTGCATCACAGGCTGGCCCCGTCGCTGTGCTCGAATCAATGCGTGAGCGGATCTCGATGGTCCCCGGCCTTTATCTCCAGAGCATCGAGCAGACCGGCGACCAGATCACTATAAAAGGGAACTCGCCCGACGAATCGGTGGTCACCCAGTTCGGCCGCAGCCTTGAATTTTCCAACGGCCTGTTCTCGAACCTGAATATCGAGACACAGCGTCAGGAGATGGTGAACCAGGCGGTCGTTGCGACCGGCGGTACCGAGGCACCCAAGGTGCAGGTCGTGAATTTCACGATCAAGACGGCTTACACGCCGTCCAAGGCAGCCGGTGCTCCCGGCATGACGCCGACAACGGCCTCGGCCGCTGCCCCGGCAGGCGCCGCGAATCCGGCAGCACCGCCCGTGCAGGTCGCAAAGAACTAGACCGGCCGGCCCCGAACAAGATCACGGCAGTCCCCTTCCGGACGCGACACCTCATTCGAGAAGAAGGAAACGACAATGCTAGAGAAAATCAAATCGCTTAAATGGTACTTCCAGCTGCTGATCATGGTCAGCGTGGCTTCTCTGCTCTATTTCTGTGTGTACTATTTCGTCACCAGCGAAACGCGGGCCGAGATCCAGACCCTGTCTGACCAGGTCGCTCAGCTAAGGGCAAAGAACGAAGCAGCCCGGATCGCAACCCAGCGGATCAACGAGTTTCGTGCCCTCTACGCGAGCAAGGCGACTGAGTACGAAGAACTCAAGGTCCTTCTTCCCGAACAGCGAGAGATCACGAACGTCCTCCAGGGACTTCAGGACACGGCCCGCGATTCGCGCATGATCGTGATGCGGTTCTCGCCCAAGGATGATACGCAGCAGGAAGCGATCACCGCCAAGGGTGTCGAGGTCGAGGTCCAGAGCAACTTCAATAACCTGCGCGCCTTCTTTGACAAGATGGCGAAGCTGCCCCGGATCGTCTCGATCCAGAATTTCAAGATCAACCAGCTCGAGAAGCAGACGCCGGAAAAGACCGTGCATGCGATGTTCGAGCTCAAGGCCTACTACGCGGACCCAGAGGCCCTTAACAAGCCTGTGCCGCCATGCGTGCCCGGCCAGCCTGCAGCACCGGGACAGCCGCCGTGCAAGCCGGCCGCACCCGGCGCACCCGCTCCGGCCGGCCAGCCGGGACAGCCCGGCGTCGTTCCGCCGGTAGTCCCGCCCGCAGTTCCGGCCGCAAGATAGTTGACCGCAACCTTCGCAGTAGAGAGAAACAGCAATGATCAATACAACGAACCTAAAGAAATTCTTGACGATCAGCTTGGCGGCCCTCGGCATGGTCCTCATGCACGGCCAGTTCAGCGACGCGGCCGGCCAGACCCGCGACCCGTTCGCAAAACCGGGCTGGGCCATTACCCGTGAAGCTAAATCTACGGGTACCGGCGTCAAGAAATCGTCGGCTGTCCCTGCAGAGGTCCTCGTTCCCGGTATCGAACAGCGGATCGAGTTTTTCAAACGGCTTCGCGAGAACGCCGCCATGAACGGCCAGCCCCTTCCAAAGGTCACGAGCGTCCTCACGCTCAACGAAATGGCCGTTACCGGCATCTTCAAGACGCCCCGCGGATACGCCGCAATGGTCGAGGCCGTGCCGATCAAGCTTACTTACACTATCTATCCGGGCGAAAAGTTCTTTGACGGGCAGTTGGTCGCGATCGAAGAGAATCGGCTCGTTTTCAGAAAGGTGACGAAGACCGGCAAGAACAAGTTCGTGACCTCGGTCGAGAACATGGCTCTCCGAAAGTATTCGACCCAGGAAGAGATCCAGGGAACGGCCCCGGCCCAGGCCGACGGCCGGCCGCCGGAGACCATCGCAACCTACAGGCCGCCGGTCCCCGCTGAAGGGGAAGCCGCAAAACCGCCCGTGCCGGTCGTCTCGCCGCTCGATGAGATGAATCAGCAAGAGCCCGAACCGGAATCGAAAAAGAAAACGGCCGCAGCCGGCAAGAAGCCCGTCAAGGTCGCACGCAAGAATTAGATCTCACCAGTTTTTTCCCTAACCGGCAGCCCGTTTGCGGCCCGGCGGGATCAATGCAGCAGCAAAACGAACGCCATCGCCGCGGCCGCCCCTCGGGCAGCACGTAAGAAGATGGCACTCGCAACGGAGGAAACATGACTTCTCTTCAAACCATTGGCGGTATCGGCAGAAAAGCGGTTATCGCGATCATGATCATGAGCTCGCTGGCCCTGGCGGCCTCGGCCCAGCAGACGGGCCAGCCGCAGGGACAGCGGTACGGCGAACCCGGCTTCCGCGGTGAGCCGATCAACCTGAATGTCGTAAATGCCGACATTCGCGACATCCTTAACTACGTGACCGAGCAGTACGGCATCAACTTCGTCATCGACAAATCGGTGCAGAAAGTGCCGGTCACCGTCAACGTCAGCGACGTGCCGTGGAACATCGCGATCGATTCCATCATGCGGTCGCAGGAGCTTGGCATCCAGGTGAACGGGCCGATCCTCCGTGTTGCCGACGCCAAGATGCTTGCATCCGAAGGTGAGATCTTTCGGGCACAGCAGAACAACCAGCTCGATTCGTCGCCGCTGTTCACGGAATTCATACGCCTGAACTACGCACGTGCTGCCGGAACGCTTACGGGAGCCGCGGGCGGGGCCGGGCAGACCAGCACGGGAACCTCTTCGGCTGCTAGTCCGACCGGCGGGTCGGGCGGCGGAGCCGGGGCCGGGGCAGGCCAGGGAGCCGACCAGGGCATTCTGGGCATCGTCCGCCGAAGGCTTTCGCGCCGCGGTGCGGTCGAGGTCGATGGCCGAAGCAACACCCTTATCATCACTGACGTTCGTGAGAACATCGACGCCATTCGCCAGCTCGTTACGCTGCTTGACCAGCCCGAACCGCAGGTCGAGATCGAAGCACGAATCGTCGTTGCCAGCCGAAACTTCAGCCGCGACGTCGGCATGCAGATCTCCGCACTGGTCGTCGGACCTCGCGGCATCGGCGCGGGCGGCGGCACGCTGCCGGGAACCGGTACAACGCTGCCGATACCGCCGAGCCTTCCGATCGGCTCCGTTAACGGCAACCTCGGTTCGCAGATCGCCAACACGGCCATCGGGCTAACCACCGGCATATTCGGAACCGCCCAGATCAGCGCTCTGATCACGGCCGGTGAACGAAAGGGCCAGGCAAAGGTCATCGCCACCCCTCGCGTCACGACGCTTAACAACCGTCCGGCGGAGATCAAGAGCGGCACCAAGATCCCGATCACCACTATCCAGCCGGGCGGCGGCGGCGGCCAGGGCGGCTTTGCCGTGGCAACGACGGAATATGTCGATGTCCCGCTTCGCCTTGCAATTACTCCTCAGATCACCGATGTCGGCACCGTTATCCTGAAGGTGGTGGCCGAAAACGCTTCGACGGCGACGATAGTTGCCGGAGCACCGCCGGCGATCAACTCTCAGTCGGTGACGACCGAGGTGACGGTCCCCGACGGCGGCACCACCGTGGTCGGCGGCGTTCTCTCCGACGATGAGCGTGACGGTGTCGAACGCACGCCGGGCCTCTCGAGGATCCCGATCTTCGGCAACCTCTTCAAGCGAAAGAACGTTTCGCGTGATACGAGCGAACTCCTGTTCTTCATCACGCCGCGCATCTACCGCCCGGACCATACCGGAGCGAACACGGCCGGGCAGGATCGCCCGAAGACGACGACCATCGTCCAGCCCGTGCCGCTCGGCAATCCGGCATCGAACTCGGAACCGCCCGTCAACCCGAACCCGGTTCCGCTGGTCCCGGTCGTTCCGGCTCCCCAGCCGTCGCCGAGTCCGAAGCAGTAACAATTGCATCATCTGGAACAGATGACTTGTCCGTGAGGAGATCGTCTTGGGGCCGACTCCTCTCGTTTCCTCCGATTAAAAACCCGTCAGTGCTCATCGGGCACTGACGGGATCTTTCTTTGTACAATAGGCTTTCCAGCCTGTTGCCTAACCAAACAAGAGACCAGATCTACCTAACGATCTTTATCGGCAAGATGAACAGACTAGAAAGTCTGTTCTACGAAGCAGCAAACCCGACTACGGAATATACGTGCTCGCAACCGGCACATCTCCAGCCACGCCGAACGAGGTCACCGTATAGGACGGCCCCGCGGTGCCAAGAACATACCACGTTCCCGACCGAAAAACGGCAAAGTCCGTCAGTCCGTCGCCGTCATAATCCGCCGGTGCCGGTTCGTCACCGTCCTGGCCGAACGGATAGACGTAAAACCCTAGCGAAGAACGCCGGATATACCAGGTGCCGTTTGACGGCCTGAACACGGCGATGTCGGCCTTTCCGTCGCCGTCGTAATCGGCCTGCACGGGAAGGTCATCGGCAACACCAAAATTGAAGATAAGAAAGTTCGGCGTCGCGCTGGTCAGCATATACCAGGAACCGTTTGATTCCCTGAAAACAGCGATGTCGGTCACGCCGTCACCGTCATAATCCGCCTGGACCGGCTGGTCGCCGGCTTCGCCGAACTGCCGGACGCGATAGATCTGCGTCGAACCGAGGTAATACCAGGTCGAATTGGACGGACGGAAGACGGCCAGGTCGAACTTGCCGTCGCCGTCGTAGTCGCCCGGAACCGGAACATCACCCGCTTGCCCGAAAGGAGTGACGGTGAAGCTGCCGGTGCTCTTCTTCACGTACCAAGATCCATTTGAAGGCCTGAATACCGTGTGATCCGTCACCCCGTCCCCGTCGTAATCACCGGGGGCAGGGATGTCGCCGGGTTCGCCGAACTGCGTCACTATATAGTTCGGCGGCGATGTGGTGAGTGCGTACCAGGTTCCGTTCGACGGCCGATACACCGAAATGTCGTTGCTGGTGTCGTTGTCAAAATTCGATATCGACGTCCCTGAAAGGGAGGCCGTTGACGAGAGATAGATGTTATCGCCGCTCGATCCGGCGTCGCTGTTGGCTCCGTTCCCGGCTGCATAGAACCGGAGCATACCGATCCGTTCGGCCGGAGCGGTCCAGGTGAACGTCCATGATTTGCTGCCGAACTCAGTCGGGGTAATGCCCTGCTGGGTGTGTTCTACGTATCGGCGTTCGTTACCGTTTACGAATCCGCTGATCACCTGAAGAGGCTGCGGGTTCGCCGCGGGCACCGTTAGCGTGCCTGCATTGGCGCCGTTCTGATCGATCGCGACCATTTGGAACCCGTAGATCACCGCGGTCCCATCTTCGACGGTGACGGTGATCGGCACTTCCTGTCCGGGAAGGTATGTCGCCGGAAGGCCCGCGATCGTCACCTGCCCTGGGCCTGTATTCGGCTGTGCACCGGTGTGGCAGGCGGTGCAGTTATTTTCGTTAGGACAGTTTTGGCAATGCGGCAAGTAGGGAGCCGCCGTAAACGAAGGCGAAGGCCCGTTCGATGCCGCCCGGTACGTCTCGCCGGCCGGCCAGACACCGACGAAGAACGAAAGCGAAAGTACGACGGCACCTGCAACCAGGCCTATTTTCAACGATCTGAGATTCGAAGAACTGCGAACCATCTCCGGGCACCCCCCATTTACGGCAAAAAACAATATCTAACTTTAGATAGCGGCGTCGTCGAAAAAGTCGGACGAATTTGACCCGCGACGGTCAATGCACGTCGCGATCACCGCTTGCGCCGCCCCGGGCTCTACGGTACATAATACCGCGGAACGGGCAAGTCGCCCGGCACGCCCCAGCCGCCCTGGGCCAGGCCCTGTGAAGACCGGACCTGGAACCAGATGCCGTTCCTATAGACCGAGGGGTCGTCCCTTCCGTCCCCGTCATAATCGCCCGGCACCGGAACGTCGCCCGTCTGTCCCCAGGAGAAAATGTCGAGGTTGAAGTTTGTGCTGCGGCGGATATACCAGAACCCGTTCGAAGGACGCCACACTGCCACGTCATCGCGGTTGTCGCCGTCGTAATCCGCCGGCACGAGGATGTCGCCGGGCTCGCCCCAGTTAGCGGTCATCGTCCCGCCGGTCGAATTGGAGACGATCCACTGGCCGTTCCGATAAACGGCACGGTCGGTCTTGTCATCGGCATCGAACTTGCCCGGAACGGCGACGTCGCCCGCCTGGCCGAAGGCTGTCACGTCAAGCCCGCCGCTGCTCTTGACCACATACCAGGTGTTGTTTGTGCTCCGGAATATCGCGACGTCGTCCTTGCCGTCACCGTCGTAGTCGCCGATCACCGGCTTATCGTTCGGTTCGCCCCACGCAACTGTGTTTATGGTGAACGTGCCGCTGTGTACTATATAGAAGTTGGGCGAGCCTCCTGGTGCCGGCCGGAAGATCGTGAAATCAGCCGTTCCGTCGCCGTCAAAATCGCCCGGCGCCAGTGTATCGGTCGACACACCCCAGGTCAGAACCGTGATCCCGCCCGTCGTGCGTGCGACGTACCAGTTACCCTCGGATGGGCGGAAGATCGCAAGGTCGGTCTTGCCGTCGCCGTCGAAATCACCGCGCGACCGAACCGATGCCGGAGAGAACGAACAATTGCTCGTCGCGCGGACCACGATGGTGTCGACGAACCAACCGGTCAGCGCGACGCTCGCATCGGTGCCGAGTCTCCAGCGGAGCCTGACGCTCTGGCCGTTGGCCGAAGCGGGAAGCTGGGCCGTCGTAGTGACGTATCCGTTGACCGAGCCAGTGATCAGGCTGGACAGCCCTGACCAGCTCTGACGGCCGGCAATCGGGCTGTTCGTATTCGGGTTGATCGTGCCGTTATAGCCGTTCTCGACAAACGACCCGCCGGCCGCCAGGATGTCCTGGAATGCACCTCCGTTGATGCTTATCTCAAGTACGCCGCCGTCGAATCCCGTCTCAAGGATGAATCTGTTCCGGAAAGTCACTGTCGCGGCAGCCGAGTTAACGTCGATCGGCGGCGAGACGAGCTCGCTGCTACCTGTCGACGAAGGGTTACCCGCGAAAGCAGCATTCGGGGCGCTGTCGATCGAGGTCGTCGATGTCACCCAACCAATGCCGGCACCCGAGGTCGTGGTCGTCCATCCGGCCGGAAGGGCCGGGGCGGTCACGCCGTCAAAACTCTGCTGGAGAGTGATGCTCTTCAAACCGACCGCCAGCGGGAGCGCGAAAGACTTCGGCCCGAGGCTGCTGTTCACATTAATATTTAGCGGCAGCAGGGAACCGCAAGGCGTGTTGGCCGGAACGTCGAAATTGAACTGCCTTGTAACGGTCGACGCATTTGGAATTGAACCGTAAACCGCGGATCCCGCACCCGGGATCTCGCCCGTGACCGTTCCTGCCGATGCCCCCGAAACGTTGCTCAGCGGCACGCTCAGAACAAGCGGTTCGCCGGGTTCGGCGATGCCGTCGTTGTCCCCGCCTGAATCGGAGAACGTGAAGGCCGGAAGCTGCAAAAGGTTCGGTTTCTCGAACGATTCGGTAACGCGGGTCTCGCCAAGTCCCGAACCGAGTACCTGAATGCTTGCGCCGACGCCCATGCCGCGGATCGCAAAGGCGGTCCAGACGTCTGCCGCATCCTGGAGTTGTGTGGTTGTCGATGCACTTCCGATCGCGGCCGTGATGATAGCATCGCGTCCCTGGAGAAACGTCGGGTTGATCGGCGAGATCTTCATCGCATCGAGAGTAAGCTGGAGAGCTTTTCTGTTTCCATTTGCCCAGCCAAGCCGCTGAACGAACAACGCCCTCATCTCCCAAAGGGCGTTGCTCCAGACCTCGCCGGCCGCGTGGACCTGGTCCGCATTGCTCGAGATGTGAGCACCGAACATAGCTGCAAAGGCCCCGTCGTTCGTGGCCATCTTTGTCTGGTCGATGTCCGCAAAGGTCAGCGGGTTATGCGGGCGGTTCTGCGGCCCGCCGGTCGAAGACATTATCGCCTTGGGGAACCTTCTGATCCCGTAATAGTGGTTCGTAGTGCCGACCGCCCCGAAACCATTCAGAAGAATATAGCCGCTAAGCGGGTAGGTTCCGTTGAGCGGGTCGCCGGGTTCCGAGAGCATCGAATGGGCAAAAAAGTCGGACCAGCCCTCGCCCATCGACCGGGCCATTTGCGAATTCAGCCCCTCGGCATTCGCATGAAGGCGGTTCGTGGTGCCGTGAGTGACCTCGTGGATCATGATCTCGGCGTCGGCCGTGCCGTCGCGGTCGGGATCGGGGCCGGTAAAGATGAACATCTGCATCCTTCCCCTTGAACCGTCCGACGGCGTCGAGAAATTCGCGTTGTTGGTCGCCGCCGAATCCTGTCCTTCTGCCGAGATCCGGTCCAGCCCCGAACCCCCGCGACCGAAATTGTCGTTCTGGAAATTCCGGGCCTGTTCGTTGAACCCAAGACGGTAAAGCTCGTCATGATAGAGGTTCATCACATAGAACTGTTGGATCACCGCGCCGCGCCTCGCGGCATCGATCGAAGGGATGTCACCCGGGCCCGGGATCCCCGGCGGCGGGTTCCAGGCACTCGAAAAGACTCTGTAGGGGTTGCCGGCGGCATGCGATCCCGGATCGACACCGTCGGGCGGAGCCAGGTCGAGCCCGGACTCGACATTGTTTCCGTCGGTCACGTTGGTCGAATTGGAGATCCAGCCAAGATTGTTAAAGCCGTACGGCGACTCGTTACCGATGCGCATCACGTTGCTGCGCGGAAGCGGAAGCCCCTGGATCCCGTCGGCCGGATTGAAGACCGTGGGCGAAGCCGGCGCCGGGCTGTCGGCCGAATTGATCATCGCATTCGGATTCGTATAGACCTCGAACGTGATCTGTTCCGTCTGGTCCTCCGTGATGTTCTTCCGCCACAGCATTTCGCCGTTCTCGGCAGCAACGATCACGTAATAAGCCCTGAGGGGCTGCCAGATCAGCACCTTCCACGCCGGTATCGCGACTCCCGGTTCTGTAGGGAAGTAGATCTTTTCGGCGGTCGGCCCCCATTCGCCTGCACCGAACTTTGCCTTCTGATCGGTCGAACGGGCGGCGTCAAGGGCCTTCTGATCGGCCGGTAGTTCGAAATTGATGTGGGCCGCGGCGGCGGCAATCGCTTCGTCGGGGTTGCCGAAATCGCCCGACACCCTTTGATGATCAAGGCCCGGAGCGAAATTGTTGATCACGCGGATCAGTTCGCCGTTTTTTGTATAGGCCGCCTTTATCGACCCGCGAAAGACCGGAATGCCGTTGATATCCTGGGTATATTCAACGAACCCCAGGTTCCCGTCCGGGTTTTTGTAATCGGAAAAGAGCTTCAGTCCGTCCAACTGTTCAGAGGTCGCGCCGATCAGGCCTTTGTTTTCGGAAAGAAAGGTTTTTAACGCTCGGGCCCGCTTTTCTGAGGTGGGCCTCGAAAGGAATGCCGGTGCCTGAGCGGGGTCGGTCCCGATAACCTCGGGCGTGTAGATCTCGGGGCTGTATTCGACCTTCAGCGTCGGCACTTCCGACCTGAGGGCGTCCTCGCCGCGGAGAAGTTCATCGCGAACGTCCGCGACCTCCCACGCGGTGCGGTTGGCCGTACCGCGAAAGGCCGCTATCTTCTCGAACGCTTTTTTGTCGGTCCGGATATCGTAATTTGGCAGGTCATCCTCGTGACTGCGGGTTGCCGTGAAAAGCCCCTTTTCGCCCTTTTGCTTCGCTGCTTCAGCCCCGAGCCCGAACGGCAGGGCCGCTGCCGCCGCGATCAGGCCCAGAACTGTCAAACTTAGCAGAACCGTCCGCCGAGGCTCGACGGCATTTGGATGACCCATGTGATATGCTCCTTTTTCAGGCCGCCGACCGTAAGAATACAGCAGGCTCACTAATATGACTATATAGTCGCAATCGCGTTTTTTTCCCAGCCGGGCACGGCTCAAGGTCAGCCGGCTTCGACATAGCAACGCTTAAAAATTACTATTTAAAATGGTTTATAAAGCTGTGAAATTTCGGATAGCCCTATTGCGGTAGGAACTTCCATCTGACCCCTTGCAGCTTCCAAATGCCGTATACAAGTATTTTTTGTACCAAAATCGGCTATTCAAGTCAACGATATTCTGCCTTCGATGAGTGCAAGCGATCTCGACAAAGTGTTTGGTGAAAAGGGACTTATTGCCCGATCCCACGGTCGTTACGAGTATCGGCCGGGGCAGATCGCGATGGCTGAGAAAGTGGCGGAGGCGCTGAGTGAAAAAAGGCACCTGATCGTCGAAGCAGGCACGGGTACCGGCAAAACGCTTGCTTATCTGATCCCCGCGATAGCCGCGTCGCTGGAAAAGAACCAGCGGATCGTAGTTTCGACCGGCACCAAAAACCTTCAGGAGCAGCTGATGGAGAAGGACATTCCTTTTCTTCAGCGGGCGCTTCCGAGGAAATTCACTGCCGCGTACATGAAGGGCCGGTCGAACTACGCCTGTATCTATCGGATCAACAAGGCCGGCGATCAGCCGATCCTCGAAGGCCTGGACCAGCTGGGGCATTTCCGCCGCGTCGCTGAGTGGAGCAGGGAAACGGCGACCGGCGACCGCCGCGAGCTAGACGATCTGCCCGAAGACCTGCCGTTCTGGAGCCGTATCAATGCCAAAGGCGATACCTGTATCGGCCAGAAGTGTCCCGACTTCGACCAGTGCTTCATAACCCGAATGCGGAACCGGGCTGAGTCTGCCGATATCGTCGTCGTCAACCACCACCTCTTTTTCGCCGATCTGAACGTTCGCGGGAACCAGTTTGGAAAGGTGATCCCGGACTATGCGGCGGTGATCTTCGATGAGGCCCATTTGATCGAGGACATCGCGGCCGATTATTTCGGTTTTCAGGTCTCGAATTTTCAGTTGGACGAATTGGTCCGCGACGCCGCGACGCTTCCGATAACGGACGCCGGCCTGACCCGCGAGATCGACCGTGCCGCCTCAAAGGTGCATGGCCTTGCCGAACAGTTTTGGGCACGTTTCCCCTCGGCTCGTTCCGACGGCCGTTTTCCGCTGCTGCCGGACACTTTTTCGCAACGGACCGCGCAAGGGGCGACCCGCCCGACGCCCGTCGGCGAGGCTTATGTGGCCCTCGAAGCGGCCCTCCAACGCCTGGACGCAGCTATTGCCGGCCCGGCCGAAAGCCTGCCCGAAGCCGAGAGCCTGCTTCGCCGGGCCCGGCAGGCGCGGTTCGACCTTGACTTCGTCGTCGCGCAAACGGAAAGGAACTTCGTTTACTGGATGGAACGCCGCGGCAAGGGCTTCTTCTTGAGGGCCTCCCCGGTCGATGTGTCCGAACTACTGCGGGAAAAGCTCTTTGACAAGGTAGGCTCGTGTATCCTTACCTCCGCGACAATGTCCAGCGGCGGCAGGTTCGATTTTGTTCGAGGCCGGCTCGGGCTGGATTCGTCCCGGACAAGCGGTTTTGAGGCACCGAGCTCCTTCGATTTTGAGTCGCAGGCGATCGCATACCTGCCGAGGTCCATGCCTGACCCTCGCACGCCCGAATTCACCCAGCTTGCAGCCGGCGAGATAGTAAAGCTGCTGATGGCGACCGAAGGCCGGGCGTTCGTTTTATGTACGAGTAATCAGTCGATGCGGGCCCTTTATGAACAGGTCTCGGCTCGCGTTTCGTTCCCGTGTTTTGTTCAGGGTTCAATGTCGCGGGCGGGCCTGCTCGAGCGGTTTCGCGAAACGGCAAATCCGGTCCTTTTCGCAACGTCGAGCTTCTGGCAGGGCGTCGATGTACAGGGCGAACAGCTCTCGTGCGTGATCATAGACAAGCTTCCGTTTTCGGTGCCGACCGATCCACTGGTGGCGGCCCGGGCCCGGTTCATCGACGAGAACGGGGGCAATTCGTTCGCCGATCTAAGCCTTCCGCAGGCGATCATCTCGCTCAAACAGGGTATCGGCCGCCTGATCAGAAGCCGGTCCGACCGCGGCGTTATAGCCATCCTTGACCCGCGTCTCCGTACCAAGCGCTACGGCCGCGAGGTTATTGAGAGCCTTCCCCGAATGCGGATAACTTCCAATATCGAAGACGTCGCCCGCCACCTGGCGCGATCAGAAGAAAAAAAGGACGGAGCCCATGCCCCGTCCCTTCCAGATCCGACGTCGGACGAATCATTGATCTGACGTAAGTGTGAAATTGACGACCTCTTCGCCCACCGGCAGCACCTGTGGGGTGAACGTAAATCGCTTCGACGTAGCCCCGATCACGTAGGTGCCCCCGGCCGGTACATCGAAAAACCTGTAATAACCGAACGGATTCGACAGAGTGGCCCGGAGTATTCCCTGCTCGTCCGTCAGGTAAACGCGGGCCCTTGAGATAGGATGCCCGGCCTGGGTGAGCACGCGGCCCGTCACCATAGTGTCTGCTGCCGTCGGAGACCCGATAGTTATGCTTCCAGAGGCCGTTGAAGCCGGGACCGCGAATTCCATCACCTGAACATCCGAAAACGTCAATGGCGACACTTGACCGTCTGTTCCTATGGCGGTGAAGTTCAACTTGAATAGGTTGCTCGGGGGGCCGTCTCCATCATTAGCAAGCGGAGATGTGTTGGTCCAAACCAATTCGACCACGCCCGGAACCGTCCCGTTGCAGGTGATCTGCCCGGAACTGCTGATCGTTCCGCTGATCAGGCAGCTGTTAAACTGAATAATGCTGGAATTATAGTGGACGTCCATCTGGTAGGAGATTATGCCTAATCCCGTCACGTTCGAGATCGTGAAATGGGCGTCGAAGATGGTTCCCATCGGCCGATGCGCTATCGGAGCCGTGATCACCACGCCGGAACCCTGGACGGTTTCCGTTTGTTTTGATCCGCGTGTCTTTTTCGTCGCGGGCCCGTCCGTTTGTCCAAAGGACGGAATGCCGGCCAGCGCAAGCACGATAACCGCAATTGTCAGAGTAAAAACCTTCATCTGATCCCCCTTTTGAAATGCTTTGACCGGGCGGGGAGAAGAAAGATCTTCTCCCCTTCCGGTCGAGTTGCCGATGAATGGCCCGCGGCCATTCACGGTTCTACTGACGTGCGATCAGGTCGATCCGCACTTTCTTTTCGACGAGGCTCACCGTTTGAGGGGCAAACCCCGATCGTTTTGCATCGACTGCGACAACGTAGGTCTCGCCCAAGGTCAGCCCGCCAAAGGTGAACTGCCCGTTGTCGTCGGCCAGGACGGCCCTCATCTCGCCGCGGCTGTCACGGACCGTGACACGGAGTTTGCCGGCCGGAGCACCGGTCGGCAGAAGCAGCCGTCCGCTTATCGAAGCGCCTTCCGACTCCTCGATCGCGACCTCGCCGTCCTTGACCAGCACATCGATCTCACCTTCGTTGAGCATAAAGCCCTTGACGGTGAGTGCCGACCGCGAGCCGACCGCGCCGATCGCCGTGAACTTGAGGTTCACCAGCGGGCCGCCGCCTTCGATCGGGTGTACGCCGTACACGACGACCTTCAGCAGGCCCGGCTCCGGCGAGTTCGAGGTCACCATCATGCCTTCGCTGATGGTTCCCACGAGGGTCGCCGCGGCCTTGCGAGGCTCAAGAACGTCCGGATCGTATTCGATATCGAACTGGTACGCGGCCACTCCCTTGCCGGAAATGTCGCGTATCGAGAGCGGTATCTCGACCTCGGTACCCGGGTCTGCCCTGAGCATCGGGGCCTCAACGCGAACCGCCTTCGTCTCATCGATCTCGCGAATTGTCGCCTCGGGCCGGACGAGCGGTGCCACCCAGTTGCCCGTCACCTCGCCCATCAGGATACCAACGTAATCCTGGTTCACCTGGGCGGTGTTGACGTTTGCGTAATTGCGGCTGACAGGGATGAACCTCCAGGTTCCGGTAACGCTCGGGTTCGGGATATTGACCACCCACTGTGAAATGTAGGCGGCGTCAAGACCCGAAACCGTTCCGTTGTTGCTAACGTCGGCAGCGGCAAGCTGATTCGCATTGAGCGTGATCAGCCCGACCACGTGTTGCGAGATCAGCGCCGCGTCGAGTCCGCTGATGCCGTTCACGTCCCCGGTCTTGGATGGCGTCACCGTGTAGGCACCCGCACCCAACCCGCTCAGGGTGTAGGCACCGGTCACCACAGCCGAGTTGGTCGACTGCGGTACCGAACCGGCCGCATTCAGGGTCGTGTGCGGAACAGGCACGAAGCCGCCGGCGTTGCCGTATGAAACAACGCCGCTGATCGTCGATGAGATCACCGTCACCAGACCGTTCTGTGTATTGGCACACGGAACACCTTCGTTCAGCAGCATGCCGGCGAAACTCAACGGGCTGGTCGTACCGATCGCGCCGTTTGCCTGGAACCGGATATTCATCAGGACACCGGCCCCCGTCAGCGGGGCCGTACCGTATCCGTTGATGATCAGCGTTCCCGGCGTCGTGCTGTTCACCGTGAACGAGAAAGCGGCGCTCAGTGTTCCGGCCTGATCGATGCCGATGTATTGGAGAACGGCGGGGTTGTAGTTCAGCGTGTAAGTGAAGCTGAGAATGTTGCGGCTGGTCGTGTCGTCGATATTGAGCGGCACAACCACCTGCTGGTTCGTCAGCGTCTCGATGTTCGTCGGGATCGAAATGGTCGAACATACCGGTTCAACCGTGATCGAAGCCGAAACGGTTTGCCCGTCGACCGTTGTCGATGCACTCTGCACGCCGTAAGCGTTCGCGGTGAACGTAGTGCCGGTCACGCCGTTCGTCGTTGTGGACGATGGCGGAGCGACCGTTCCGCCGGTCGCCCCGAAGGTTGCCGGCGTCCCGTTCGGAACGTTTCCTGACCCGGACGTGTCTGCCAATGCAGAGTTTATCGTCAGCATCGACGTAACGGCGGAATTTCCTCCGAACGGAACCGACGTTGGGGCCGCTCCGGTCGTAAGGGTCAGCCACGGGTCGGCGTCGACGGTGCCAACGATACCGTTGGCGGCAACCGGACAGCCGGCACCGCTCGCTCCCGGCCCGAAATTGCAGCCCCACCAGTTGTTTTCGGCATCTACAGCACCCGTCGAAGCGTTGTTCACGCCCGCGACGCTGTTTCCGACAATGCGGTTAAAGCTGAGGTTCGCTGAACCTTGGCTGTCTACCAACACACCCGTCGCTCCATCGCGGATTACGTTACTCACCATGTTCACCGGTTGATGAGCCGAGAAGTTATTTCCGCTCAGCCATTGGAACCCAATGTTGGCTCCGTTCGAACTGTTGTTCGCATAAGTCACCGTTGTCGAACCCGACGAATGGGAGGTAACGCGGAAGGCCCGTTGCACGTTAAGTGTTGGGTCATTTCCGGGCGCGAGATTGTTGAATTGGTTGCCGCTGACCGTGATATTGCTTGTATGGCCGTGCGAATTTTCCCAGTAACCGAGTATGAGCTGCGGGTTGGCCGACTGCGCGTTCACGACGTTAATGACGTTGTTTATGATCTGAAGTCCGTCGTACACGGAACCGCCGCTTGTATTCGACTGCATACCGACAGTCGACGAGAAATTGGCGCCGTCGCTGACGCCGTCACCCGGTATCTCGAAGGTGTTTCCTGAAATGGTCTGATTCGTGCCGAATGAATAGTGGATCCCGATGTTCTGATTCACATCCGCCGGAGCGACCGTCGCGTTTAGGTCGGTCGCGATGCGGATGAAGTTGTTCACTATCTGCGTTCCGTTGTACGCGTCTGTTCCACCGGGTCCGTTGAACATGCCGATGGCAAGGTCAAAGTCCAAATAACGGACATTTGACAGGGTCCAGTTTTGGTTATCGCCGGCGGCGTCGAAGTAGAAGACTCCTTCAAGGTTTACGCTCGCCATGTCTCCGGGGCCCTGGATGGTCGCGTCTCCGAGCGAAGCGGCAGAGAAAGTGATGCCGTTCCGGTTTGCGGGGACAAGGATGCTGTAATCGTCGTTCGTTGAAGCAACACCGTCACTGCCAAGTGCCCAACTGGCCGCCGCATTAGCTTCTGTCCAGTTGAAAGTGCCGCTAAGGAGGATGGTTGATCCGCTAATGGCCGCCTGAACAGCATTGTTGATGCGCGTGTAGTCATTGTCGGCGGCGGTGGGGGACACTGTCGGAAATACGGTTACGGAAGTGGCACTGCCCTGGAAACCGAAAGTGCCGCGTCCTGGCGTTGTTTCTATGTCCGTGTCCGTCCCCGAGTTTAGGAGCGGGCTGATAATGAAGTTGGCCGACGCGGGACCGGCGACATCGGGCTGCCCACCTGGGGGTGTGGCAGCTCCACCGTATGCCACTGGAATATGAACCGCATAACCAGGTTCTGCGCTATTAGCGACCGTAATGACCGGCGTGGTGGTACCGAACCAATTCCCGCCGAAATTCTTCGGGTTTGTGCCTGGAGCGGGAAGAGCGCCGCCGCTCTGGCGGTCGACGATCTGTCCATACCAGTTTCCGCTGATATTATTATTTGTGAAGAAACTTCCGAGTGCCTGTTGTATCGGCACGTTAGTTCCGCCGCTCGCGTCAAGGAAGAGGACGCCGACCGTTCTGTTATTCGTGATGAAATTCTCCGTAACCAGCAGGTTGTCTGTCTGGTTCCGCATGATCATTCCGGTGTGGTTGAAGTCGATCACATTGTTCCGGACCGTGTGTCCGTTGCTGTTGTTGATGTCGATCGCCGTTCGCATGCCGGTAATGACATTGTCGTGAACAACAGTATTTGTGATCGCCTGGCCCTGGATGCCTATGCCGGCGCTGTTCAAACCAGCGTTGTTCCAATCGGTAGTATTGTTGCCTGCCCGCGTGATCGTGAATCCGGAGATATCCACATTGCTTGCGCCGATCTGGACGGTATTCCCCGCTCCCCCGATCGGGCCGAGGATCGTTGTTGTCCCGGGACCAGCACCCTCTAACCGGAGAGAGTCCTTATTTACCAGAACGTCCTCGTTATACGTTCCACCGCAAACCTGGACCACGTCGCCCGGAGCAGCCGCATTTATCGCCGCCTGAATACTCGTGAAACCGGCGAGCGGGCACTCGGTCGCGTTGTCATCTACGACAAGAGTGGCGGTCGGCTCAAAGTTGTAAGCGGTCCCGTTGAAACTTGCGAGATCTATGTAAGTGTTCAAATCAGGATTGTACGAGCCCTGGTAAATTGAATGCGATACGACAACAGCAGCCGGACAGTTTGCCTGGATCCATGCCAGCCCATAAAATGGGGGTCCGCCAGAACCGGCCGTAGTGGTACAGGTCCCGCCGGCGTTGACGGTCGCCGAAGCCCAAAAGTAATCGCTCGCGTCGACATCCCAGAATTGCCAGGTGTTGGGGATCACCGGCGCAGGGTCGCCAACGCCGCCATTTTGCCAGTAAGGCTCGTGATTAAAGCTCACTGCAGTGGCTGCCGTACCGTCCAACCATACCGATATTGAGTAGGAAGGGGCATACTCAAGGAGCGGAGCCGAAACCGTTTTTGACCAATAGCTCATCTCGGTCACGCTCGCGATCGCGACCGGCGTGTTCAATGTTCGTGTGAAACGCGCCCGTGAGTCATTGTCATTGATTGTGACCAGGTTCAACGCGCCCGTTCCCGACGGAGCGGTGCCGTCCATAACAAACCCAACTGTACCACCGGTCGTCGTAAAGGGTACCCATCCCTGCGGGAATGTGGGTGACGTATGCAATTGCGCCGATACTGCTGCGGCGAAAACAATTATTGCCGATGCAACGCCCAAGAGGGCTCTTGTCATCGACCGGTTTCGGGGGGCTCGTGAAAAAAGTCCTTGAACCGAGTTCGAATGCTTGTGGGTCATGTGTTTCTCCTGTCTCTCTTGTTGAAGTGTTCGCAGCGGATCGTTACGGGCGAATTAAGCGACAAAATGTGGATCTTCCCGTGGCTGCGGGTCTGGACTGAATTTCAGTTCTCAGCGGTCAATGGGTCGTTTATGTTTCTGTTGTTCGGGACCGGCAAGTACAAGCGGTCTTCACCTAAACGGAGTGAGCCGCACATCCCGGTTTTCCGGGGAATAGGATTCGATTGTGAAAGTTTCAGTCGAGACTACTGGATGAGTGTGCCTCAACCCGGCACATTTGTCGTCACCCATTTCGGGTATTTTTCGAAAAATCCACGATCGCGGCCGAATGGTTTATCAAGACAGGATAAGTTTCACCAGCGAGCTTTGCCGATGGGTATCGGTTTTTGAAAAGATGCGTTTCAAGTGTGTCCTGGCGGTATTGGCAGAAATGTTCAGCATCGCGCACACTTCCCGGACCGAGTGCCCGTCTGCGATCATCCTCGCCAAACGCTCCTCGGCCGGCGTCAGGCCGTACAGGCGGCGGAGGTCCTTCACCGGGGGCGTTCCCACATTCAGCAGCGGCCTGACGGTCATCATGACGCAGGCGTCCTCGCCGATCCCAAGCACAGGCCCCGGCTCTATCCTGGTCAGCTTCACTTCGAGGCTCGCAAACCCGTCCGTGCCCGTCAGGATAAAGGTCTCGTTTGCCGCAGCCTGGTCGTCCGGGTTTGCGGCCGCGATACGCCCGATCCTGCTTTTTAGCTTCCGGGATCGGGCCGGCGATCTCATTGCGAGTTCACCGCGCCGGTCCCGAACGATCCCGGCGTTTTCCGCCAAAAGCCGTTCCGCCCTTTCATTCTCGAACAGCACCTTACCGCTCTTGTTCAGGATCAGGACGCCCGGGTCGATCTCGGCGATCGCCCTCTTCAATAGGCCGTTCTCAGAGCCGTTCCTGAGCTGATTCACGTATAGGTCCATCGCCCGGCGCAGATGCGGAAACACCTGTTCCATCATCGCGTGGGCTTCACCGTCCAGGTCTGCGCGTTCCTTCGGCCAGGTGAACCCCAACGAGAGCGTAAAGCGATCGTCATTGTAAATGTTCGTGTGAATGAATTGATACAAGTTGTGTCGGCTGAAGAAATCACCGAAAACATCTGTTGAAAGAAAGACCGCGTCGGGAAAATCGCGTTGCCGATCGAATGTTTCTCCCGGCGAAAGGCTCTCAAGTTCCTCACGAAAGGGAATCAGCGAGTAGTAGACCGAGTTAAGTTCTTCAGCGATGGCCGGATCGTGTGAATGGGCGATCTCCCGAAATGTCTCCGTTCTCTTGTCGTAAACGGCCAAACACCCGCCTCCTTTGCTGGCGACCATTTCGGCAAAGACTGAGTAGAACAACTTCCAGCCCTCTTCCGTGGGATCTAGAGAGCTTTCGTAGGCGAGATCGATCAGGTCAGAGACCCTTTTTTCGTCGACTCCATGCATCGGTGGGAACCTCTATGTTGTTACAGGCGCATAGAATACCCGATTTTTACTGCTTTCCGCAACGCCCCGGGCCACGTCGGCCTTTTTAGACGGCAGCCCTTGCCTTTGCGAAAGCTCCCGATCAGAGTTTCGGGTTGGTTGCGTGAACGGCCGAAACGGGTCAGATTTCGCCTAAAGCCGATTAATTCCTATACTTAAGAGATATGTTAAGGAGGGAATCGTTCTCACGGGACCGGCGTACCGCCCTGATTTCGCGAGCTTTCGCGGCCGGTTGGCTCCTGCTGGCGGCTTTCGCTGCCGGCGTCGCGGCCCAAAATTCAAATACCCCGGCGAACGCATCTGCGAACGCTCCCGCCGCGAACTCGTCACCTACGCCGGTCCCGCTGGCGGCCGTGATCGCCGAGTCGGACGCCGCCCTCGCAAAGACTCGCGAGATCGACGCATTTATTCAGGGCCAGGCCGTTCCCCCCGCGGTGTCTGAAGGCCTTCCCGCAACCCGATCGAGGATCAACGAGATGACGGCCTCGACGAACGCTTCTCTCGCGGATACTCCGACGCTGGAGGCCGTAAATGCTGCTGAACGAGAATGGAAGCAAGTCCTGGACCGCGTCGTTTCCTGGACCACCGATATGCGGGACCGATCCGCCGCGATCGAGGCGCGCATCGCTGAACTGAACTCCCTGAAAGAACTTTGGCGATCATCGGAGGCAGCATTTCGCACCCAGGCCGAAGCTGACCCCGCCGGCTCGGAAAGCTTGGTGCCCGACGATGTGATCCGGCGTATCGGCTCGCTTCTGTCGGCCATCACTGAGACCGAACGTCGTGCTGTCGCAAAACGGGCTGAATTTCTGACCGTCGAGTCTCGCCTGTCCGAGCTTCAGGCAGAGGCCGAGGCAATGCTCTCATCGCTCAGGCAGCAGCGTGAGCGGCAGCTTGTGAACATCTTTTCAAGAAGCGACAGGCCGCTGTGGGCAACCGATCCTGCTGGACTCCGCCCCGAATTCGTGGCCGGCGCAGCTTCGCGGACCCTCTCGCTTCAATGGAACGACCTTTCGGATTACGCCAGGCGCTACCCGGGCCGCTTCGTCTTTCACGGCGTCCTGCTTCTTGTCCTGATCGCGGGACTCCTCTGGGCGCGCAGAAAGATCGTGCCGCTCGTGGAAGAAGAGCCGAAGCTTCGCCGCCCGGCGGCATTTTTTGAGCTGCCCGTCGCTTCGGCGTTGATAGTTTCCGCTCTGTTCTCGATTCTGATCTATCCCCAGCCGCCCAGGCTTCTCAGCACGCTGGTCGCCGCTGCGGCCATAATTCCAGGTTTTCTGGTGGTCCGGCGGATCATCGAAAGCCCTTGGCAATATCTTCTCTACGGCCTTCTGGGCCTTTTCGTCCTTGATCGGGTCCGTGACATCCTGATCGACGCCGAGCTCGCCTCGCGGGTGATCTTTTCGTTCGAGATGCTTGCGGCCGGCCTGCTTCTGATCTGGTTTTACAGGTCGAAGAAGGTGGCCGCCAACGTCGAGGCCAGTGCGTATTCGGCTTTCGAGCGGATCCGCCGGCTTCTGCCGGTCGGTGCCGGCATCTTTTTCGGGGCGTTTACTGCGTCGGTATTGGGTTTCGTCTTCGTCGCCTACCTCGTCGGCAGCGGCCTGCTCCGAACGGCTTACCTGGCCATCTTTCTTTACACCGCGGTACAGATCCTTGCGAGCGGCGTCGCTTTCCTTTTGCGGGCACGTCCGTTCTCGGGTTCAAGTGCCGTGCGGAACAACCGCTCCCTGATCGTGCAAAAGGTCAGGCGGATCCTTGCCTGGACGGCCGGCATTATCTGGCTGCTCGGTATCCTGAACAATTTCGCGGTCCGCGAAGCCGTCTTTTCGGCTGTTGCCGATCTCCTCGGGTATCGATTCAGCATCGGCGAGATCGCCTTCAGCATCGGAGACATTCTTTTGTTTGCGGCGATGGTTTGGGCCGCTTTTCTGATATCGCGATTCGTCAGGTTCGTTCTCGAAGAGGATGTTTACCCGAGGCTCGGGCTTGGCGACGGGGCCTCTTTCGCTATCTCATCGGTATTCCACTACCTCCTGCTGATCCTCGCCTTTTTCATCGCTATCTCGGCGGTCGGTTTCGAGCTTTCCCGGTTTGCCATCGTCGCCGGGGCGATCGGCGTCGGCCTCGGCTTTGGCCTCCAGAACATCATTAACAATTTCGTTTCCGGCCTGATCCTCCTTTTCGAACAGCCGGTCAAGGTCGGCGATACGGTCCAGATCGGCGAGCACATGGGTTCGCTCAAATCCATCGGGCTGCGTGCCAGCGTCGTCAGGAAAGTGGACGGGTCGGACGTCATCGTTCCGAACAGCCAGTTCATTTCCGAAGAGGTCATCAACTGGACGATGCTCGACGAGCGGCGCCGCATCGACATCCCGGTCGGTGTAAAATACGGCTCGAACGCCGGCGAGGTCCAAAAACTCCTGCTTGACATTGCCGCACGGTACGATCAGATCCTTACCGACCCCGCCCCGGCCGCCCTTTTCCTGGGCCTGGGGGAAAGCTCCATCGACTTTGAACTTCGGGTCTGGACGGTCGATACTGATGGCTGGGTCGCACTTCGCAGCGAGTTGGTTGCCGATGTTTACAATTCGTTGAACGAAGCAGGGATCGGGATACCTTTCCCGACGCGTGAGATCTATTTGCAGAACGGTGAAGGCGGCGACGAGCCGAAATAGCGGCCTTTAAGAGGACCAAATGCCCGGTTTTTACGAAGTCATGATCGAACGCGAGTTCTCCTCGGCCCATCAGCTCCGTGGCTACAAAGGGAAGTGCGAGAACCTGCACGGCCACAATTATAAGGTCGAGATCTTTGCCCGCGGCGAAGAATTGAACAACATCGGCCTTCTGATCGATTTCGGCGACCTCAAAAAGGCCGCAAATGAGATCGTCGGTTACCTCGATCACCGCAACCTGAACGAACTTCCGCCCTTCGATGAGGAACTTAACCCTTCGGCCGAGAACATCGCCCGCTATTTTGTCGAATACTTGAATTCGCGGATCGTTGACGACCGCGTCAAGGTCTATAAGGTACGCTGTTACGAGACGCCCTCAAGCGTGGCTACGTATCAGGTCGAGGACTGAGCGGCGGACCGCTGATCATCTAGCTGGTCGTAATTCTGTCGACATCCGGCGGCCGATTTCTGTATCATTTACCAATTCTCTTCGCTTTACTATGAGGATCCTTGCAGTAATTCTGACCGCGATCAGCCTTTCGGCTATCACGATCCATGCCCAGAATTCGGCCAACACGGGTGAGGTCCGCGGCAGGGTCAGCGATGGTGCTGGTGCTCCGATCGCCGGCGCCGAAGTGCGGCTCCTGAATCCCCAGCAGTTTGCCGTGCGGACGGCCCGAACCGCGGCGAACGGGAGCTTTGCATTTGCCGGTGTTCCGGCCGGCACTTACGTTGTCGAGATCTCGCGGCCCGGCTTCGCGTCCCGCCGGCTACCCGCGATCGCCGAACCAGATCGCCCTTCGGAACTTGAGATCGTGTTGGAACCAGCCGGCCTTTCAGAAACGGTGACCGTAACCGCCGAGACCGGCCAGGCAGGCGACCGCTTCGAAGCGTCGCAGCAGATAAACCTTGTTTCGAATGATGCGGTCATCCAGCGGGCGACCGGCGTGATGGCACAGGTCGCCGAAGAGGAAGCCGGAACGACGGTCCAGCGGACCAGCCCGACTATCGGGGCCGTCCTCGTTCGCGGATTGACCGAGGTCGGTGTTTACGTCGACGGCATCCGCTATACGAACTCGACCCAACGCGGAGGCATCAACACGTTCTTCAACCTGAACGAGCCCACCGGCGTCGGCTCGGTCGAGATCCAGCGAAGCCCGAACACCGCCCAATTCGGCTCCGACGGCCTCGGCGGCAACCTCCAGCTTATTTCACGCCAGCCGCAGTTCGGGTTCGACGATTCGCTGTGGCATGGTGACTTTCGGGCAAACCTCGGCACCGCCGACAATTCTTTTGGCGGAAATGCGGTCCTCGGCTACGGGACAAAGCGTTACGGCGTGCTCGCCAATCTCGCCGCCCGGAGGATCGGCGACCTGCGGCCCGGCGGCGGCCTCGACAGCCACTCGGCGATCACGCGTTTTCTCGGGCTTCCATCCGACATAATCGGCAGCGACCGGCTTCCCGATACCGGGTTCATCCAATACAGCGGCACCATTCATTTCAGCTTCAAGCCCACCGAAAAGGACAACATCTCGTTCCGTTATCAGCGCAGCCATCAGGATGACGGAAAGCGTTACGACCAGCTCCTCGGGGGCGACGGAAACCTGATCGCCGAACTCAAGAACCTGATGCTCGATTTCGGGTATCTGCGCTATTTCCGTGAAGGACTCGGCTATTTCGACAACTTTTCGGCCACCGTCTCGTTCAACAGCCAGCGCGAAGAAAGAATAAATCAGGGCGGGCAGGGAAATCCCCTGGCGACGATAACCAACGATAAGGAAAGGACCTCGTCCTTCGGCTTCGCTTTCTATGTTGACAAGCGGACGGCAGGGAACCATCTTCTCATCGGCGGCGACCATTACCACGACCGCGTCGACGCGCCTTCGTTCAGCACCGATCCCGCGACCGGGGCGGTCACGCTCGTCCGGCCTCGCGTCCCGAACGGGGCGACCTATGACCTTACGGGAATTTATGTGCAGGACGTGGTCGAGGCGATCCCCGAGAGGCTTCGGCTTAGCGGTGCCCTTCGCTACAACATCGCAAATTACCGCTCGCGAGCGGCCGATGCACCCGTGGTCAACGGAAGCCCGCTGTTCCCGGACGATTCGGCACGATTTGCGGACGTTTCCGGCCGTATCGGCGCCACCGTCACGATCACAAAAGGGCTGAATGCGGCATTCAACTATTCCCGCGGATTCAGGGCGCCGAACATCACAAGTCTCGGCTCGCTCGGGTTGGTCGGGGTCGGATTCCAGGTTTCGACCGCGGACGTGGCCGGGCTCGGAGCCACGATCGGCACGACTGCGGATGCGAACGCTGTATCGACCGGCGTCGCCGTCGGGCCGCTGCGGTCTGAGATCAGCAACAGCTACGACCTGAGCCTTCGCTACCGGGACAGCCGGTTCAGCGCCAGCCTGACCGGGTT
The DNA here is from genome assembly GCA_016716365.1 of Chloracidobacterium sp. Lineage (GTDB taxonomy): Bacteria > Acidobacteriota > Blastocatellia > Pyrinomonadales > Pyrinomonadaceae > OLB17. The sequence goes on from JADJWM010000018.1 coordinate 436,926, forward strand.
CGTGATCGATTACAACGAAGCGATCGTCCGCCAAACGCTGATACTTCCGCCGGGTGCAGTCGGTTTACAGCTCGGCAGCCAGGTCATCACCGAACAGAATGCGAACGGTGCGGTATTCGTCCCGCTGTCGACGTCGCCGGTGTTGGTCCAAACAAATTTCAACGATTCACGGGTCTCGGGTGTCGAGTTCGAATTTGAATACCGCCTGTCGCGTGCCTGGCTGACGCGGGGGAACTACTCTTATTCCTACGCCGTAAACCTGGCCAACGGCGAGCCCCCAAACCTCGGCGGCGGTGGATTCCCGCCTCAATACGCGTTTCTCGGCGTAAAATACCAGCCGGGCGACCGGTATTGGATCGAGGTATATGCGAACGGTGCCGGCCGCCAAAGCCGCCTGTCGTCGCTTGACCTCGGCGATCGCCGAACGGGCGGTGCAAGGACCCGAAACCAGATCCAGAGTTTCTTCCGTCGAGGTGCGTGTGTTCGCGGCTTGACGACCGTCGGCTCAAGCGGGCAGTGCGGATCCGCCGGCGGAATACTGCTCGCGACCGGCGAGACGCTGGCCCAGGTACAGGACCGGGTCCTGCCCATCGGGTCCGTCATCAACGGCGTCCGCGTCATCGACAACTCGACCGCAGTTCCACTATTCCGTTCGATCCCGGGCTACGTACTTGTCAGTGTCCGGGGAGCGTACCGGTTCACCGATACCATTGAATTCTCCGGCGAGTTCGAAAATATTCTGGACAAAAGCCACCGCGCACCGGGATGGGGCATCGACGGCCCCGGCCGCGGATTTACCGCTCGGCTGAAATACTCGTTCTAGTCGGGCGCGATTATCACACCGTCTAAAGATTTGAGAAGAGGACCTAAGCTGCGGAGCAGCGTTAGATGGTAGCCCCACGTGAAGCGAAGCGGAACGTGGGGTATAGTCGTCAGGGATCATCGAAGCCTGCGAAGCGGGCGACAGAGATTCGATCGCATCACACGGATTACGCCGTAGATGGCGCGGTTATGTGCCGCTTCGCGGAGGAACTTCAGAATTTGTCAGTTCATTCGCTACAGATCCTTCATCATCACGTCATTTGTACCTACCGAATCGCCGTATGGAAATGTGATCGTTCCAACCTTGCGAAATCCGTGCTTCCCGTAAAAGCTCTGCCCGCGGCGGTTTTCCTGCCAAACCCCGAGCCAGAGCACGTCGTGGCCCAGCTCGCGGGCGGAGGCCTCGCAATGGGCAAGCAGCCGTTCGCCTATTCCGGTTCCCCAGACCCTCTCAACCAGATAGATCCGCTTCAGCTCGACCGGCCGATCGCCCTCGACCCCGTCGGCGGTCGATCCATCAAGCAGCTTCGCGTAACCGACAGCCTTACCGTCCCGAAAAGCGATAAAGAACGTCGTACCCGGATCTGAAAGTTCGGCCGTAACTTGTTCTACCGAAAACGATTCGTACAGATAATTCGCAAGGTCAGCCGGCGTATCCTGTTCGAAATAGGCCTCGTAGAACGTGACCGTCGCAAGCGCCGACACCAGCAGGCAATCATCGATCGTCGCTTGCCTGATCTCGACCTGATCTGTGGGAGCGGGCTCATTCATCTTCGGTTCTATCATCAAATTCGGATCTCGACTTTTTCGTTCGTCTCAACTTATAGCTTTTCAGCCTGAAATACGCGTTCTGATAAAGTAGGTCGTTAATGGCCAATACGCCGTTGACCGACAAGGGACTCGTGATCCGGTTCCGCGAAGGCCCTTAACTGGGGTTCGGAACCAATTCGCCGATTTCCGCGTAATTACAAAAGATAACCCAGACGTTCGGTCAAAATAAACTAATTTTAAGGAAAAGGAGATATATGAAAAGGCTTGATCTAAGGTCGATAACCGCTCTCATTCTAATGGCGGCGATGCTAGTGCCGTTCGGTTTCGTCATCGAGGCCGAGGCCCAGAACGGCTCGCCCCGCATCGATTTCGAAAAATACACGCTCTCAAACGGCCTGCAGGTGATCCTGCACGTCGACCGCAAACTGCCGGTCGTGCACGTGAATCAGTGGTTTTACGTCGGTTCGGCGAACGAGCGGCTCGGCCGCAGCGGCTTTGCCCACCTCTTCGAGCACATGATGTTCCAGGGCTCGAAGAACGCGACCAAGGAGTACTTTGAGTACGCCGAACAGGCCGGTGCGAACCTGCTCGAGGGCGGCGTGAACGGGACGACCAACCAGGACCGCACCAATTATTTCATCACCGTGCCCTCCGGAAACCTTGAAAAGGTACTTTGGTTCGAATCGGACCGCCTGGCGACGCTGACCGAAGCTGTCGACAAGGCGAAGTTCGACAATCAGGTGATGGTCGTCCAGAACGAGCGCCGCCAGGGCCTCGAGAATCAGCCTTACGGCCGGGCGTTCAAGCTAATCCTGCAGAACCTTTTCCCAATCGGCCATCCATACCATACGGACGTGATCGGTGAGCATTCGGACCTGACCGCCTCGACGCTGGACGACGTAAAGGACTTTTTCCGGACCTACTATTCGCCGAACAATCTTTCGCTCGTGATCGCCGGCGACTTCGATCCGGCTGAAGCAAAACGGCTTGTACAAAAATACTTCGGCCCGATCCCGCCGGGGCCCGCACTGGACCGTCCGGCGAAAGCGGCATTTTCAATGTCGACCGAGAAAGTCGTTGAAGTAAATGACCGCGTGCCGCAGGAAAGGACCTATTTTGCGTATCATTCGCCGGCCTACTTCGATCCCGGCGACGCCGAATTGGAGCTCGCGGCCACGATCATGACCGACGGCATCTCGGCCCGCCTGAACAAGGCGCTCATCTACGACCGCCAGCTGGCCTCGAGTGTTTCGGCGTTCCAGAGCGGCCAGCCGCTGACAGGCTTTTTCGCTTTGACCGTGACGGCTCGTCCCGGTTCAGATCTCGAGCAGATCGAGCAGATCGTCGATGCCGAGATCGCACGGCTTGCCAAGGAAGGCCCGACCGCGGCCGAACTCGACCGTGCCAAGACCAAATGGGAGGCCGGCTTCATCTCCGGCCTTGAAGGCATCGGCGGTTTCGGCGGAAAATCCGACCTGCTGAACCAGTACAACACGTTTCTCGGCGATCCGGGCAAGTTCGAGTCCGATCTTGCACGCCGCCGCAATGCGACAGCTGAAGGAGTCCGTGCCGCGGTGGACAAGTACCTGAATACGAAGAACCGCGTGCTCGTCCGTTTCCGGCCCGAAACCTCAAGGCGCGCGGCCGAGGTCGCCGTCGACAGGACCAAAGAACCATCCCTAGGTGCCGATCGCCCCTTCATCGCCCCGGCTGTCAAGTCGGCAAAGCTTGAGAATGGTATCGACGTGTTCGTTGTCGAAAAGCCCGAACTGCCGAAGGTCGTCGTCTCGTTCGCGACCAAGGCCGGCAGCGTTTCCGACGCCGACGGTAAGGGCGGCCTTGCGTCGATGACCACCCGCCTGACCCGCCGCGGAACCAAGACAAAGAATGCCGTCCAGATCGACGAGACGCTCGGCAACCTCGGTACCGCTCTCGGATGGGGAAGCGGCCGCGAAAGCTCCACTCTCAGCTTTGACGTCCTAAAGCGGAACCTTGATCCCGCGATGGGCGTGATGGCGGACGTCGTAATGAACCCGTCATTCCCTGCGGACGAATTCGATCGGGAGAAGAAACTCGCTCTCGACGGCCTTGCCCAAACGGCGAACAATCCGAACGCGGTCGCCAACCGGGTTGCAACGATGGTCGCCATGGGTGCCGATCATCCTTATGGCCGGCCTTCGGGCGGGCTGCCGGGGACCGTCGGCGCGATCACCCGCGAGGACCTTGTTCGTTTCCACGGTGCCAACTGGAAGCCGGGAAGTTCGGCCATGATATTCGTCGGCGACGTTACGGTCGCCGAAGCGACCGAACTCGCCCGAAAGCACTTCGGCTCATGGTCCGGCGGATCGGCACCGGCCGCGAACATCCCTGCGATCCGACCGATGCCGGCGGGCAAGGTTTATCTGATCGACAAGCCGGGTGCGGCCCAAACGGTCGTCGCCCACGTCCTGAAGGGCATCGAGCGGAGGTCGCCGGACTATTATGCATTGTCGCTCGGCAATACGGTTTACGGCGGCGGCTTCGGCACCCGTCTGAACCTAAATCTTCGCGAGGACAAGGGCTGGTCTTACGGCGTTTTTGCCTTTCCGCAGCACTTCTCGAAGGCGGGCCTTTGGATCGCCTCCGGCGGTGTGCAGACCAATAAGACAAAGGAATCGGTCGCCGAATTCATGAAGGAACTCCGCAACATCGCCGGCGAAAAGCCGATCACCGAGGCCGAGTTCCTCAACGCGAAACAGGCAAAGGTCCGCGGTTATGCCCAACAGTTTGAGGCGTACGGCCGCATCACCGGGCAGATCGCCGATCTCTGGCTCAACGGCCTGCCGATGACGAGTCTTCAAGCCGAGACTGATGAGATCGGAAAGCTCCAGCTCGGGACGGTGAATTCGGTCATAGCGAAATACTCGGCCGTGCCGGGCACCTCGCTCGTCCTGGTCGGCGACCTTTCGGTCATCGAGGCCGGCATCCGCGAGCTCAACCTCGGCGAGATCGTCATCCTCGACGGCGAGGGCCGCCCCGCGGCGGCTCAGGCAAACCGGTAGCTCAACCTCGAACCAGGGGCCGTCTGAAAAGGCGGCCTCTTTTATCGTTCGGGTTTTCTTTTGATCTGATTCGTGCCTTTCGTGGAAAAACTCCCAAGAAACTGTCCACCAAACACACGAAAGAAGATGTGAAAATGTCATCGGATCGACTTTTCAGACAGTCTCTTTTTCTGATCCGAAAACCGGGTTAAGGAAAACGGTGAAATGTCGATCGTGGTTCGGGCGATCAAGGACAGTTCGGCCAGCGATTCGCCGATCGCCGCCGAGTGCTTGAAACCGTGGCCGGAGCACGGCGAAGCGACGATCACTTTCTCGCTGATCCGGTCGATCACAAAGTTGCTGTTCGGCGTCATTGTGTAAAGGCAAACGGCCGACTTGAGGCATTTTTCGCCGACACCCTTCAGACGCGCGGACACGTATCTGCTGAATAGCCCGGCGGGCTCTTCGGCCGAAACCGTCCGGTCGGCTTCGTCCGGCACGGTCGTTTCACGAAAGGTCTCCGTCGCGATCTTGATCCCGCCGTCGCGGCCGCCGATCGCCGGAAATCCGTAGAAAAAATCATCCTCGCCACGCCCGCATGCCCAAACAAAGATCGGCGACCGCCCGAGAGCGAAACTTTCGTACGCATCCGAAACGTCGAACCAATGAAGCACCTGCCGGTAAACCTTAAGCAAACCCGCAGGCGCGTCCGGCATAAGCTCATTGACCCACGGCCCCGCCGAGACGATAGCGCGGCCGGCGGTGTACGACCCGCGGTCTGTGACCACCTTGACGCCGTTTCCGTCTTCCTCGATCCTAACGACGCGCTCGTTCCGCCGCAGCGTCGCACCGAGCTTTTCGGCCATTCCGAGCTGGGCCGCCACGCAGGCTTCCGGCCGCAAAAAACCGGCCGCGTCCTCGTAATAGGCCTGTTCGCCTCCGTCGATCGTGAATTGCGGAAATTCCGACGCGATCTCGGCCGCATCGAGAATGCGGTGCGTGATCCCGTACTTCACCGCCGCGTCGATCGTCGTCTGCAGGAAATCCGAGCTTCCGTGCAGCGAATGTCCCGAAGCTCCCGCGATGATCAACCCGCCCGTCACCGTCAGAAGGTCCTCGCCCGTCTCGGCCTCGATCTCTCGCCAGATCTCGTACGACCGCAACGCGAACGGCACAAAATGCTCACCCTCGCCGATGGCCTGCCGCGTGATCCGCGTCTCGCCGTGCGTCGACCCGAGCGTGTGCGGCGGCGAGTAACGGTCGATCCCGATCACGCCCGCCCCTCGCTTCGCCAATTGAAAACAGGCCGCGCTCCCCATCGCCCCCAACCCGACCACTATCAAATCAGCATTCATCCCACACAGTATCGGATACTGCGGCTCCAATGCAGAAGCCCAAATGCAGAAGCCCGCGCGTCAGCAAGGGCTTAACACTCAACGGCAGAAGGCGGAATGCAGAAGGCTGAAGGCGGAATGCAAAAGGCAGGCGGCTAAATGCTGAAAGCTGACCGCCGACCGCCTACCCGGAGTGTGCCGTCCGGCGGCCCGTTCGCTACGGGCTCATCAAGAGCGTAACATCCATCCCGTCCCTGAAGGGGACGAAGAAAATAGCCCAGGGTAAGGCCGCAGGCCGCAACCCTGGGAACGCGCCAACAGCAGGCTTCCGACCCTGTAGTGGTCGAACAAACGACGGCTGATTTGGTTCCCTTTCAAGGAGCGATCGACCCGGGCTTTGCCCAAATGCAGTGCGGTCGGGCTTGCCCGACCGAACGACGCCCACTAACCCGTTCTCCCTCGGAGGCTGAGCCTCCGAATTAGAGAAAAAGAAACAACACCCGACGGTCAGGCAAGCCTGACCGCACTGGATCGCGGCAAGCCGACGGCATCGAAAAAGCCCGTGCGTCAGCAAAGGCGTGACATCCATCCTGTCCCCGAAGGGGACAAAGAGAATAGCCCAGGGTAAGGCGGCAGGCCGCAACCCTGGGAACGAGCCAACAGCAAGCTTCCGACCCTGTAGGGGTCGAACAAACGACGAATGATATGGTCCCCCTTCAAGGCGAGATCACCCCGGACGAAACTTACCGCAAGACCGACGATGAATACGGCGAGGCCGACCGCGTCGTTTGGATGGTTTGCTAACATTGGGAACGCAAGGGAGGAAATCGGGTCTGCTATGTCGGGCGGGAACGTTTCCGGTGTAATTCCGTTTCTTCCGAGTGGAGTGGGTGCTAGCAAGTCAATTCCAACAGGCGGTACGAACTTTTTCGCTACACCTACGTCGGTCGAGATTGGAACTCCGGGTGGCGGTGCCGGTGTTTCCGGCTCTCAGGAAATACCTTGCCAATTTTGCGCACAGATGAGGCAAAGTATGTTGGATTCTCGTATGAATCCGTATAATTTTAGAAGGAGTCAATGAGATGTGTGAAGTTGTGAATCGGACCGCGATGGGACTTTTTGTCGTCCTAACATTCACAGCCGTTTTGTTTATCGGGTGCAGTCGCGTATTTGATAATAGTAGGACCGAACTGGCCGAAAGGGCTATTCGCGAGAATCCGGATTTGAAACGAATCGACGATATCTGCCGGTCGATCCCTGTACCAGCCGGGTCGAAGTTTGTTGGGAAGGCATGGTTGCAGAACCTAGGGGGCCTTCTCTACAACTACGCGTACGATCAGGAGTTGTCTGAAATACCGGAACATTTCGAAAGGTACTTCGCGAACAATGACTGGAAGAAAACCGATAATGATCCGACTCGCAGCTGGCTCAGGTACACAAAAGGCGATATAAAAAGCGAAGTGTACGTCGGCGCGATCGGAACTGGAATTAGCTTTTCCCTGTATTGTGGACCGATTTCCCAAGGGGACGAATCGAAAAATTGAAAATGGGCGGGATAAAATTCACGGATTATTTGCTGGGCCGCAACCGTGAGCAGACACGGGGATCTCAATAGCTTGGTTTCATGAAACTAGATAGATGGATGTTTATGCATTCTGATAACTTGTCCATTAGGCGAAACAGGCTTAAATCACATCGGATTCTCGCGATGCTTGCGATGTGTTTCCTTGTCTGCGCGGTCGGTTCGGGTTGCAACCCTCGCGAACTTCCAGTGTTCAAAAAGGTCGCTCAGGAAATCGACGAAGCGGGAACGAGGGCTGCTGAGGAAGCGATCAAAAAAGATCCCAAACTTCAGATGGTGAATGAGGTCTGCTCGGCGATTCCTTTGCCGGCCGACGCCAAGTTCATAAGGAAAGGTGATTTAGACGATCAAAAGATCACCATTGGCGTGTACTACAGCAGCCGCACTCCCTACCAAGATCTGGCCTCAGCTTGGAACGAGTATTTCACGTCTGCGGGCTGGAGACTATTGGGTCGGGATGAAAGCGAACGCCGAAAGATATTGGTTTACGAGAACGATGCATATGAGGTAAACATTCAGTATGGTGGGATGGGTGAACCGACCGTCTTCAGCTTTGGCTGTACGCTGAAGAAGCATTGACCGGCCAATTCGGTCGCGGCTCATAGAAGTGAAAGAGACCGTTAACGGTACGCAAACGTCGCGTGAGGTGTTCGGATACGACCGCTACGGCAACCGTACGGCCACGACAAGTTCATCGGCACAACCGAAGTAACTCAGACCGACGAGACACATCCCGCGATCGAATCTGGCTCCGCCTAAATGCAGTGCGGTCGGGCTTGCCCGACCGAACGACGCCCACTAACCCGTTCTCCCTCGGAGGCTGAGCCTCCGAATTAGAGAAAAAGAAACAACACCCGACGGTCAGGCAAGCCTGACCGCACTGGATCGCGGCAAGCCGACGGCATCGAAAAAGCCCGTGCGTCAGCAAAGGCGCAACATCCATACCGTCCCTGAAGGGGACGAAGAAAATAGCCCAGGGTAAGGCGGCAGGCCGCAACCCTGGGAACGCGCCCTCAACAAGCTTTCGACCCTGTAGGGGTCGAACAAACGACGGCTGATTTGGTTCCCCTTCAAGGAGTGATCGACCCGGGCTCCGCCCAAATGCAGTGCGGTCGGGCTTGCCCGACCGAACGACGCCCACTAACCCGTTCTCGCTCGGAGGCTGAGCCTCCGAGTAAGAAAAAAAAGAACAATACCCGACGGTCAGGCAAGCCTTACCGCACTGCACCGCGGCAAGCCGACGGCATCGAAAAAGCCCGCGCGTAAGGCTTGCTTACACGCGGGCTTATTAATTAATGGTCGGGGCGAGAGGATTCGAACCTCCGACCTCACGGTCCCGAACCGTGCGCGCTACCAGACTGCGCTACGCCCCGATAAAATTCCGCGCACCTGGGCGCGAACAACAAGTCTAGATAACGCCGGCAGGCATGTCAATCTAATTAGTTAGAATGCGAACCTGATCACGACGAATCCGCCTACTAGAAGCACCAGGAACACGACCGTAAGTATCTCGAAATACTTGTCGATGAACTTCTTGATCGGTGCCCCAAAGAAATAAAACAAGGAGGCGACTATGAAGAATCGTCCGGCCCGGCCGAGCAACGACGCACCGACCAAAGTCGCCAACGATATCTCGAAGGTGCCCGCCGCGATGGTGAAGACCTTGTAGGGAATGGGCGTGAACGCCGCCGTGAAAATGGCCCAGAAAGCGTGTTCGCTGTAAAGCTGGCGGACCGTCTCGTAATGGCCCATCGCCCCGTAAAACTGGAGTATCGGCTGCCCGACCGTTTCAAAGAACGCCCACCCGATAAAATACCCGAATAAACCGCCCAGCACCGACCCGGCCGTGCATATCAACGCGTAACGAAACGCCTTCGTCGGCACGATCACCGCCATCGCGATCAGCAGAACGTCCGGCGGGATCGGGAAGAACGACGATTCCATAAAGGCGATGGCGAACAAAGCCCATTCCGCATGCGGCTTTTCCGCATAGCCCTCGACCCACGCTTTCAACCTGCGGAGGTAATCAAAGATCTTCTTCAAGATTTTACCGCCTCCATGAACCTGTTTCTCGGCATCATCTTATGCATTTCCCGTAAATCCGGTCCCTTTCCATCCATGTTCACCGATAAGGGGCACGAACGCGCACGGGCCGCATTTCTCGTGCTCAAAACCCCGCTCCGTTCGCTTGACACGGATCAGCTCCTGGTTCTTCATCTCGGTGCCAACCGGGATGACCAGCCGGCCTCCCGGCTCCAACTGTTCAAGCAGCGGCTGAGGCACCTCGGGGCCGCCGGCCGCCACGAGGATAGCGTCAAACGGAGCATACACGGGCCACCCGGCGGTGCCGTCGGCCGATTTGAGCGATACGTTGCCGATGCCCAACGTACGGAGCTTCTCGATAGCGTTCCGGGCAAGCGGATCCAGCCGTTCGATCGCATAAACCTTTCCCACGAGCCCGGCAAGCACGGCCGTCTGATAGCCCGAACCGGCCCCTATCTCCAATACGCGTTCGCCGCCCTTTAGTTCAAGCAGCTCGGTCATCCTGGCGACGATGAACGGCTGCGAGACCGTCTGCCCGGCCGCGAGCGGCAGAGCGTTGTCCTTATATGCCTGTGCGCTGAGAGCTTCCGGGACAAAGAAATGGCGGGGCACGCTGTTCATCCGGGCGAGGACCCGTTCGTCCGCGATGTGATAATGATCGCGAAGCCGCTCGACCATTCGTAACCGCGGTATCGAAAATTCGTCCATCGGCATCCGCGTGTTCAATCCCACGTGAAATCTTCCCAGCTTCTCATTCCTTCGAGAGCGAGGTGATTGGTCAGGTCGCTCCGCATCGGCGTGACCGAAACGAAGCCTTCATCGATCGCCTCAAAATCCGTTCCGCCCTCCGCCCGGAAGCCGGACCGCTCCTCACCGATCCAATAATACAATTTGCCCCGCGGGTCGATGTGTTCCGATATCACCGGCCGCGCGCTCTTAAAGCCCTGTTTCGTGATCTTGATGCCGGTCGGGAGCCCCCTTCGGCACGTTCACGTTAAGGAGCGTCTGGTCCGGGATGCCGTTGTCGATGGCCTTCCGAGTCACCTCGCGGGCGACCTTCACCGCCTCGGTAAAATCGTGGCTGCGGGTAGCGACGAGGCTGAACGCCAGGCCCGGCACGCCCAGGATCGTGGCCTCCATCGCCCCGGCAACCGTGCCCGAATAGGTCGCGTCGTCGCCCAGATTCGCTCCGTGGTTGATGCCCGAAACGCAGATATCGGGCCTCTCCGTCGGCAGCAGGATCTGGTTCAGGGCGAGCGTGACGCAATCCGTCGGCGTGCCGTCAACCGTCCAATGGCGTTCGTCGACCTGCCTGATCCGCAGCGGCCGGGCCAGCGTCAGGCTGTGCGAAGCCCCGCTCTGCTCCGATTCCGGCGCGACCACGTAGATGCTGCCCAGATCCGCCACCGCCGATTCAAGCGCGCGGATGCCCTCGGCGTGTATGCCGTCGTCGTTCGTTATCAGGATCCGCGGCCGCTTGTTCGCCATCTTCACCAGAATTCGGGCCTCAAGTGCGTTCTCATCGCCCCTGCCCGCTCCATCAAACAAAAAAAGTGAAAAGGCAGGAACTCGCAAGCCGCGGATCTCTAAACCTTTTCACCTTCTAACTCTAAACTCGGTCAATTAACGGCCGGCCGGTGCCGGGCCTGATCCCGGACGCTGCGGGCCGGTGCCCATCGGCCGCTGCGAGCGGAAACGCCTTCGGTTCCGTTTACGGGCGTTCTGCGATTTCAATTTCGCCTTCTGTCCCGGCGGGATGAAATGAGCGTGCTTCTTAAGGTCTTTGATGATCTCTTCGCTGATCACCTTTCGCTTGAATCGCCGCAGCGCGCTCTCGATCGATTCGTTATTGTTAACTGTAATAAATGCCATTTGCTCGTCTCACCCCCTTTCGGCCGAAATATCCGGGCGGTTCACTCCCGCCCCTTGCCCCGAAAGGCAAACAATAATTAGACACCTATCTCGGCCCAATTGCAAGCTGGCGGTCGGCTAAGCCCGGCGGCTGATGCGGACGCTTGTTTAGCCTTACTTGTCTCACGGTGGTCGTCTCGGTCAGATCGAGGAGGAGCCGCGGGCCGTCGCGAGTGATCTCGGGGTTGACGAAACGCTCGGTCGTTTCGATGCGAATGCCGTAGTGCTTACAGAGCGGGGCGGCCTGGATCCGCCAGCCGCTGGTCGTCGTCTTCACCGGGAACGCGGCCGGAGCGCTCGCCGAGTGGACGGGCTCTAGGGCGATGACGTTGTCTTCCTTACTGTAATAAAGATAAAAGGCCGGCGGCCTGCCCAGAAGGCGATAGCAATTGTCGTTCAGCCTGATCAGGCCCGCGCGATTGATCGTGACGTGCAGCCGGTCATACGTCGAAGGCGTCGGCCCGCCCATGAATTTTTCCAGCTTTCCGATGATGATCATAAGACGCGAACGTGCAACGCTGTATCATAGATAGCACATCCGTTCCCCGTCTGTCAACACTTATTTCATCCCGCATCTCCCGCCTCTTGTCTCTCGTCCCCCGTCTCTGGTCTCCCCTCTCCCCTCTCCCCCTCTCCCCTCATCCTTCATCCCTCATCCTTCATCCTTCATCCTTCATCCTTCACCCGTCTCCCTTTCTCTCCTTCATCCTTCATCCTTCATCCTTCATCCTTCAGATGTCGTCCCTCGTCTCCCGTTCACTGTCACAATTATGCTCCCCCGATCTGCCCTTTTTCCCATTGTGCCGATTTTCAATTGCCCCGATCCCCAAAAACACCCGATCATTAGCACCAGACCCCGTTATTGTCCCCAAAACCGCAAAACCCGGCGCCAATCCCCGCCCCCTCCCTATCTATCTCAAAAGAAAGGCCTTTCTGCCATTTCAGGAGTAAACGGCAACTCCGCCCCTTTTCCGGTTCGGTGCGAATGTGATCGTGCGCCCCCCAGGCCGCCTCCGTCTCCGGTCTCCCGACTCCCCTTCTCCCGACTCCCCTTCTCCCTTTCACTCCCTCATCCTTCGGATATAGCCTCCGCGATCGGCTTCTGAAAGGCTGATGGGCGTTTCAACAATTAACTCGGTTCCTAGCCACACTTAGTAAAGGGTTCGTTGACCTAGACGTGATCAGTGATTCAACCGAATACGTGCTATAAATGAGTATGTTTGACGCCTCATTTTTTTCGAAACTACAGACAAGACCGGCCGTGTTGTTCTTGGGTCAACACCATTTGAGCCTCGAACGTGGAAGCGATCCCCTACTAGAAGAAGTTCTTCGTAAATTCGGTCCATCAATGAACGGTCGGAAATCAGCATACGACGACCTGTTCCTTCTGGGGCAAGACTCAGGAGAGAATCACCTCGATTGGCTGAGAGAAAGATGTAGAAGGATGTTGCCATCGACATGGCTAGAGATAATAGGACGCTTTCCGTGGAGTAGTGTCGTAACATCGGCTGTAGACACGTTGGTTGATCGCGCTTTGGAAGTGGAATGGCGAGAAATTCACCCGATATTTGAGGATAAGATTAATCCGTTTGATCCACGGAACCGTCGTCGCCTTCATTTAACACATCTTTTTGGAAGTTTAGGACGAATCGAACCTGCGGAACGACCGCCGTTAAGCAAGCTAGAACTCATAAAGAAACGTCCAAACGCAATCTCCCTTCTAGGGCGATTGCCCGAGGTGGTGTCTCCCTTGGGAACACTCGTCGTCGAAGGGTACGAACCAAAAGGGGATTGGCTTGGAATTGAGGATTTTTATGCAGTCTTAGATAACCTAGGCGATGGCCAAATTCATTTTTTTTTCAGCGGCGGGGACGATCTTCGTAGCGACGAATTAGTGTCACTGTTAGTCGAAGGAAAGAAGGCGATCGTACATCCGGAATCATTGGCGTCCGTGTTGAATAAAGCGGAAGCCGAAGGGTTCATTGACAGTGGACTTACCTCTATTGAAGCCGAAGCGCGAGATAGTTTAACGGTCGGCAACCGAGTCTCGTCTATACCGCTTCACCTTCGAACGCAGCTTGCAAGATCTGCCCTAATACTTGATGACGAGTTGCTCATCCCGCCACCAACCATCTCGAAAGATCGGCTTTACATCGAGTTCAGAGACTTTCTGGCAAACAGTAGTGGTCGTCCTGACTGGAAAGGTTTTGCTAGAGGTTTTGCGTTCAAGCGCGACTTCGAAACTGAACTGGAAGGGTCAATAACAAAAATGCTGAAGGGTGCCGGTAGTCTTCGAAGACCATTGATTCTTCATGGCAGAACGGCTACGGGTAAAACCGTAGCTTGTGGTTCGCTCGCGTACAAAACCAAGATAGAAGGTAAATTTCCCGTGCTCTTTATCGAGAGGAAAACGAATCGACCCAATTTCCACGACATTAGTAGCTTCTGCGAATGGGCCGAGAATGAAGGGTCGGCCGCCACGCTTGTTATCTGGGATGCGATGGCAGAAGTCTCCCAGTATGAAGAACTTGTCCGGTTCCTTCAAAGTCGAGGCAGAAAGGCCGTTATCATTGGTACGTCATACTTGATACCAGACCAAAAAATTTCGGCCGCATCACGGGAGTATTACGTTGAAGCAAAAGACAGGTTCGGCGAGCATGAACTTCCACGGCTAAGAAAATTCGTCGGAGGGCTCGACCCAAACCTTGAACAATATGTCGATCGATTCACGAAGAATGAATCAGTCACGTTTCTTGTCGCTTTATATCGTTTGTTGCCCTCGTCGCGACCCAAAGTCCAGTTGGGCGTCGTCGAGGAAGTTGGTTACGCCGAAGAACAGATTATCCGTAAGTCCAAGTCTCGCCCGGTACGAATCTTTCAGTCGTCAATGGGTACGGCGCTAATCAACGCGGGGGTTGCTACCGCGAGCGAGATCAACCTCGAGGAAGTAATTGAGGTGTCTGGTGATTTTACCACCCGGATTGAAGAGATTATTGGGTTGATAATGGTTCCTGGCAGTTTTGGTCACGCAGTCCCGTTAGAGATTCTCATACGAGCATTTGACCGAGTCAGAATAGAGGAGTTAGTACCGATTCTAAGGGATATCGACATCTTTACGTGGACCGAAGACGAGGTTGGGAATTTGTTCCTTGGACCAAGGCAGGCGCTTGAAGCTAGGATTCTCGTGAATCGACGCCTCGGATCTGCTGAGGTGGAGATTGGTTATGCAACTAAGCTGTTGCTTGAGATCAAGGACGGAACAAACTCGGTCGAGAATACGGAACTGAATTTTGCCGTCGACCTTGTTCGAAGTCTGGGGCCAAACGGGGCAAACCCAGCTCGTTACAGCAGATACTGGCTGACATTATCTGACGTACTTCGCACCCTAAGAACCGAGCGGGGTGTTCTGAACCCGCGATTGATGCTTCAAGAAGCTTTTCTCCGACGTGAGTACGTAATTGCCAATACGTTGCCGGTAACTGATTCAATCGGACTTTTAGAGTCCGCAGTTGAAACCCTTGAGCATGCAATCGACGAGCTTCCAGACGACCGGCGTCAGAATAAGCTGCGCAGTATTATGCTGGTCGAACGTGCTGCCGTTCTTGGGGCGAAGCTACAACTTTTGAATGAACATAAGATCCTAAACTCGGACATAAGACGAATCTACGAAGGTATCCGCGCTTCAATTCTGGCTGCTCGGACTTTGGATCCGGATTCATTCCGACCTGTCGATGTGCTTGCTTGGACAAGTACCGCACTTCTAAAAGGAGAGTTGATTGATGAAAGTACGAGGCTCGAAATCACCGCTGACCTGCTTTACGCGTTTGACTCGATAAACGCGGATGAGTTGGGAGTAGAGAGAGAACAGTTCGAACGAAGACGAATGGAGATTGGTGATGTGCTCGATCTCCACGAAATGAGGGATGATGCATTCGACCATCTTGCATCAATCGGATCGACGGCAGGCCTCTACCTCAGAGCCCGGAATAAGCTAAAAGATGTAGATTTAACTGAACCCGTTGTTAGTGGTAAGGACTTAGCGGCCTGCTCTTCGGCGATGGAGTACTTGAATCAAAACGAAGATTTGATTGCTTCGGATGGACGTTGCTTGTACCTTCAGTTAAGACTTTGGTGGATTCTAAAAACCTCGGAACCCATATTCTTCGTCGAACGACAATCGGTCCCATTTGCCGAAGAGGACTGGCTTTACCTGCTACGTCTAGTTGAGCGCATTGTTCAATCAGGCGAGCTGTATCGGTTGTCATCGCTCCTTTATCTTCAGGCGGTTTCTTTATTCCATCTCGGGGAGCTTGAAAGATCACTGAGTGTCTTCAAAGAAATTGCCTTCGAACCAGAAGAAACCCAAGGTCGACGGAGAATTGTGCGGTCTCTACTTGCAAGCAATCCGAACGGAACAGCCCGTATGTTCAATGGAACTGTCCGCTGGTCGGACGGTACTAAAGGGGAAGTCTTTGTAGAAGACTTGGGACGAAATATTCGATTCCTGCCACACGATTTTAACCGTCAGGAGATAAAGGTCGGAGAGACGATTGCAAAATTCCACATTGCCTTCAATTTCATTGGACCGATCGCAGATCCGGTTCGAACGACTAAGCGCGGAGGAAAATAAGTGTCAACTAAAAAGCTAGACGCACTTATGTACTCAATTGTCCGGCTCCGTCAAGAGATAGATACACTGTTCACATCGATTAATGCGGGACGGTTGTTCTTTGGTGAGATTTTTCTTCGGATGCCGTCGTTTAAGCCTTATGAACTTGGGTTCATGAAGACTGTTTCCTATCTCTATAGTTTATACCGGGAGGTTGCAAAGGAGAATCTCGAAATCGCGGTGTCGCACTTCGATATTTATTCGCTGAATGACGGATCTGACGTTGATAACCACTTTATCTTTCTAAACAGTCTTCGAACCTACCTGCAGCATAACCTAAGCCCCCTGCAATCGAAAGATTTGAAACAACGGCAACGATGTGAAGATTGGTTCGAAAAGAAATGCGGGACAAGGCTGCCGACCAAAGAGAGCCAATGGTTGAGCTGCACCGAGGGTCTGATCAACGACTCAAGCGAGTTTTTGTCAAGGGTGTTAGCCTGTCTGCAATTAATTGAATCAAGTTCAGAGACAAAGTCTATTGTAGATAAATGGAATGAGCGCCTTGATAGAATGCACCAGCCCTTCGAATTCGATGCAATAATTGAAATCGTCGCGAATGACTTAGGTCGTGAAAAGCTTGATGTCACTAGCTTCAGAAAAAGGTACTTTGACAAGTGGTCCAAGGAGCTGAAATCTTTGCAGTGGGGTTACGATTTTGAGATCGAAGCCCGGAAACTCGTCGAAGGAGCGCTAATTGCCGAAATGCGAGACATTCTGCCGATTACGGGGGCTCAGATTCTCGAACGATTCAAGGTTAGGCCCGGCCCTGATGTAGAGTGGCTTTTATTTACGGCTGCGCGTTTATACGATGAAGAAAGATGCTCGTCTGAAAGGTTGCTAGATCGCCTCGCGGAGAATTTGCCCGAGGACTCTCCGCAGATGGCTGCTGTGCCCGACATAACCAGCTGAAAAATGCTCACTGTTGTGGGACAACAAAATGGAAGCCGCACGAAAACTCGTGGGGCTTTCAATTTCAATCGTCTGCTTTTACTCAGCCACAGCCATCAATTTATCTTTTTTCTTGATCCCGCCGACCCCTAAAAGGATGAAGGATGAATGAGAAAGGATGAAGGAAAAAGGTCAAGAGGGGAGAATTCTTTCGCGGAGCCATTGGGCCAGTTCGTCCTCGGAGAGGCTGCCTTCGGCGAGAGAGATATACGTAAAATATTTCTCCGAGACATCTGCGTTTAGCTCGCATCCGTAGCGGCTGGCGGGGTGGCGGGAGAGGCGGTCTTGGGGCCTTTAACAAGAAAGAAAAAGCCCGCGATCGCTCACGGGCTTTTCGAATCCCCAGCTGCTACTGCAGGTGGTACTGACTTCTGACTTCCGAATTCTGACTACTGGCCACTGACTACTCGGCTACGGCCATCTCTTTCGCTTTCTCTCTCTTTTTAATGCCGCCGATCGGGGCTGGTGAATCGTAAATCGTGAATCGTAAATAGAAAAGGCCCGACGTGTTGACTCCAGCGCTAGCAATCGCGAAGAGGCACTGTCGGTTCGCTTAGTGTAAAGTGCTTCTATATGAACCCGACCAGGTCCCGTCCGACTGCCGTTTGGATCGGTTTAGCGATCTTGATGGCTTACATACCGCTCCTGATCATTTCCATGCTAGCGTCGCCGAGTGAAAGCGTGTTGGATGAGACAGACCTTGCCGATCAGATTATCGAGATCATTGAATTTTCTTTCGTGGTGCTTTCGTTGACGGTTGCATTTTGGGCTCTGGCTACACGCAGGCAATGGGGACGTTGGCTTATCGCCTTGCCACTTGCGTATATGCTTGGAACACTTGCGTACGGACTTCTGTTTTTGGAATTCAATCCTGTTGACAAGGAGGACCTGTTAATTGGGGCCGCCTTGGGCTCGTCACCATTAGTACTGGTGATTTTCCTTGTTTCTGTCGGTTCCAAAGTTAAGACTTATTTCTCGAGGTTAGGACCGTCGGATAACGAGTCGTAACTACACCTCCCTCCCGCGATTGGACTGATCGAAAAATCAAAAGCCCGCGATCGCTCACGGGCTTTTTGAATCCCCACCCGCTACCGCAGGTGGTACTGACTTCTGACTTCCGAATTCTGGCTACTGGCCACTGACTACTGACTACTCAGCCACAGCCATCCCTCGAAAGGATGAAGGAGAAAGGATGAAGGATGAAGGATAAAGTTATCTAAGATTTCGCTAATTTGGCGAGAAGTTCGCGATTCTCGCGCATGACGCGTTCCGCTATTTTCATGACTTCTTCGAATTCGACTTCGTCCTGATTTTTGAGATACTCGATCACCTGCTCGCGGCTGACCGTTGGAAAGTTCTCAAGAAACTCGTCAAGTGAAACTCCGGCCTCGAGATTTTCAAGCAGGGCCGAAACCGGTACACGCGTCCCAGTGAAAACGGGAGCCCCGCTCATTATTTCACGGTCAACGGTGATCGGAACGTCCTTGGTGATCGTCATCATAACGCGATTTTAGCACAAATCTTTAACCGTCCCTGAAAGGGACAAAGATAATAGCCCAGGGTAAAGGTCGATAGACCGGCACCCTGGGAATACGCAATAATTATGTATCCGACCCTGAAGGGGTCGAACAACCAACATTGATGTTCGACCCCGTCAGGGATCGGCAATTTGTGTTCGCGTCCAGGGGTTTCACCCCTGGCTATTGTATGTTTCCCTTTCAGGGAAAAGAGAAAGGCCCCGGTTTCCCGGAGCCTTTTAAGATCCCCACCCGCTACCGCAGGTGGTACTGACTTCTGACCACTGGCCACCGACTACTGATCACTGCCTACTCAGCCACGGCCATTTCCTTGGCCTTTTCCTTCTTCTTGATCCCGCCGATCTGGATGAGGGGTTCGGCTTTGATCTGCGCCTTCTCCAAAACCATCTGCTGGTAGAGCTTACGCATCATCTGCATTTCTTCAGCGGCGGTCTTAGGGCCTTCCATTTCCGGCTTGTTGGGCCGGGTCAGGTCGACTGCGTTCAGGACCAGGTTGTGCGATTTATCGCCGAGCTCGACCTCTTTACCGCGGGCGAACACCTCGTGGCGGCCGTGGTCTTTGTACCACTGGGCGACGGTGGCGTTCTGGTGCATGTGCTCGATGATGTTACGCCAGCCGATGCCGGTGTTGTAGGCACAGAACGAGATCTCGCCTTCCTGGGTGCCGTAGGGGATGATGCACATCTCCGTTCGGCGGAAGTCGTAGTTGAACAGGTCCTGGAACCACATTCCCGCGATAAAGAGGAAGTTCCACGGGTCCTGACGGCGTTTCTGGATATCCTCGATCGTGCGGTCGGGGCCGACCTTGCCGTAATCCTTGCCTGAGAGGCCGAAGCTCTTATCGAACTTCTTCAGGATTCCGCCGAGCGTAAGGCTGTTCGGGGCACCGTACGGGTTGTAGTTCTTCAGAAGCGCGAGGCCCATCATGATGTTTGAGAACCACTTGCCGCGGTTGGTGTCGGTGATGTGCTGCATGTCCTTGACCAGGCCCTGAATGTTCAGGAACTGCGGGACCGGAGCCATCTCCTTCGTTTCCTTGTTGACCATCACGGCCGTGCCGACGCCGCAGTTCGGGTGGCAGCCGCACGAAACCTGTCCCCAATCGGACTCGGGCCCGTGGACAACGTCGGCGAAATCGGCAAACGCTCCCATAAGCGAGAGCGGGAACCAGTCGCGTGTAGGCTCGGTGATGCCGACCTGGCCTTTGACGTCGTGGGCAAGGTGAGCGAGCGTGTAACGCTGCTGCAGGCGGCGTTGCTCGGTGATCAGTTCGTCGCGGCCGGTGAAGCTGACCGGCTGGAACGCGATGAACGAGATCTTCTTCGGGTTCTCGAGCGCGAAGCGGATGATCGATCCGACCTGGTCATTGTTAATACCGTTGACCAGCGTGGTCACGAGAATGATGTCAACGCCGGCTTCGTGCAGGTTGTTGATCGCACGGAGCTTGACGTCGAACAGGTTGCCGATCTGCCGGTGCGAGTTGGCGTCGTTGCCGATGCCGTCGAACTGGAGATAGACGAAGCGGAGGCCAGCCTCGGCGGCTTCGCGGCAGAACTCTTTCGATTTGGCGAACTCGATGCCGTTCGTCGCGGCCTGGACCGAGTTGTAACCAACTTTACGCGCGTACTTGATCGCTTCGATAAAGTGGGGGCTCAGGGTCGGCTCACCGCCCGAGTACTGCACCGACATCTGCCGCCGCGGCTTGATCTGGATGGCGTTGTCGAGGATCTCCTTGACGTCTTCCATCGACAGCTCATGCACGAAACCGACCTGGTTCGCGTCCATGAAGCACGGGTCGCACATCATGTTGCAGCGGTTCGTCAGGTCAACCGTCAGAACAGCTCCGCGGCCGTACTTGACCGACGAGCTGCCGTGGTTGTGAAGCTTTTCGTCATTGTGAGCTTCCTGATCGCGGCCGGGGAAGAGAGATTCGACATGCTGCAGGAACTTCGAATCGATCGCCATCATGTCTTCGAAATGCCCGTGCTCCGGGCAATCCTTGATCATCCAGACCTGCCCGTCACGCTCGACGATCTGCGCCTTGATCTCGCCGACCTTTTCGTTGATCAGCGTGCTCACATCGCGATCGCCGTTGATGATCGCCTCACGTGCCTCGATGACACAGTTCGGGCAAAGCGAGTCCGTCTGACGAGGGAAGCCCAGCGTGGGCTTCGACTTCTGCCACGATTTCAAGATCGGCTTGTCTGACCACTTAGGAATAAACGACGGGTTCGGCTTGAACTGGTTGACCGACTTGATGGCGTTAAACGCCCCCGCCGCGACGTAAGTCAATCCTTTCTCAAAATGTTTGATTGGTCTCATGATATTTAGATGTTTTAAGGCTCTTGTCCTGGTTAAAACCGAACCTTCCGAACGACCACTGTCGGCCGGAGAGATCTAGGAAATGCGCTTGCAACGATAGAATTCAGGACCTAAGAGAGCGCTGGTCTTCCAGAAATGAGCAAACTCTATGCCATCCGGCCGAACTTGAGCGGATTTACTTTTACCGGCCTATTTTGGGGTCTAGTTGCAAAAGAAATCAATCGCCGACTTAATTTAGGCTGGGTCAAAATAACACAGATTTACGTTTCTTAACTATCGGACCCGTTTTGATACAGATCTAAGGCGAAAGCCGATCAACGGCTCACGTTTGCGGAAAGAACGTCCCGATTAAGATTTCGTTTAAAATGGGGCGCAGAGCGCGCTTAATCTTCGGAGTTGCTTGAAGTGAATTGCGTAGAAATCGATGCTTAGTCGGGCCATTCAATAATGTACACTATTTGTTCACTTTAAGCGCGACAATGAGAACCTACCTTAGAATGCAGTTTGTAAACATCTGATACAAAAGATGTTATTGGAGGCAAATTTTCTCTTTACAGTCTCAAAATTCTGTGATACCTTTGCCCAACCTCAAGGGAAGTTGGTTCAAGTAACAAGAGCAAGTCGGGTTATCGATAACAATTCAGCGGGTAAATAGGATCTGGGCGTGTTTCAGAAAGTTGGTTCTTAGATCCAGTTTTTGGGAACTATGGCAATTCGTTTCGGTACGTCTGGTTGGCGGGCGATCATAGCCGACGAATTTACCTTTGCGAACGTTGGGCGGGTTGTCAAAGCTATTTGCGGCTCTTTGAGAAACGAAGGAAAGTCTGATCGACCGCTCCTGATCGTCGGCCACGACACACGGTTCATGGGAGAGCGTTTTGCCGATTATGCGGCGAAGACGGCCTCGGAACTTGGGTGTTCCGTGCTTCTATGCGACGGGCCGGTTCCGACCCCGACGCTGTCCCACGCGATCCGGACAAATAAGGCCGCGGCCGGGATCAACTTTACCGCATCGCATAATCCACCCGAATATCAGGGGATCAAACTCTCGACTTCTGACGGGGCACCGGCGTTGCCGGAGGTAACCCGGGGTATCGAGCAGGCGATCGAAAGCGGTGCGTTGGTCGAGAAGAGTTCGGGCGGCTCCGTCACTGAGCACGACCCAAAGTCGGCCTACCTTGCGGACCTGACTAGAAAGGTCGACTTTCAGAAGATCGCTGCTGCAGGCGGGCGTTATGCGTATGACCCACTCTGGGGGACGGGACGCGGTTATCTTGACAAGATCGTTCGTGATCACGGCTGCGAAGTGGAGACGCTTCATGATTGGCGCGATGTGACGTTCGGCGGCAAGTCACCCGAGCCTGGCGAATCGCAACTCGCGGAATTGCGAGCTGCCGTATCGGAAAGAGGGTTAACCCTTGGGCTCGCGACCGACGGCGACGGTGACCGATTCGGCATTATCGACAGCAACGGCGACATGGTTCAGCCGAATTATCTGGTCGCACTGCTGGCCGACTATCTGGTCGAAAGTCGCGGCTGGACTGAAGGGGTCGCAAGGAGCGTCGCAACGTCACATCTGATAGATAGGGTGGCCGAAAACCGCGGAATCAAGCTTTACGAAACGCCTGTTGGTTTCAAGTTTATTGGGGAATTGATAAATAGGGATGAGATCGTCCTAGGCGGCGAGGAATCGGCCGGGCTCTCGATCAAGGGCCACTATCCGGAAAAGGACGGCCTTCTGGCTTGCCTTCTTGCTGCGGAGGCGGTCGCCGCTCGCGGAGCGAGTTTGACCGAACAGCTTGAGGAACTCTTCGAACGTGTCGGCCGGCTTGAATCTGGGAGGATCGGCGTAAGGCTGACGGACGAAATTGCGGCGGGCCTTAAAGATAAGCTCGCGCAGGAACCAGATTCGATCGAAGGAAAGAAGATCGTGTCGATAAACCGAATGGATGGCGTTAAGTTCATTTTTGCGAATGGCAGCTGGCTGTTAATGCGTCCCTCCGGGACGGAACCACTGGTCAGGATCTACGCTGAAAGCGAGAACCGGTCCGAATTGGAAGAATTGCTTAAGAGCGGCCGCAACTATCTTTTAGGGTAGTAAGCCATTAACCAAAACGTTCAGGATGACCAACAAAAAACAGGCGAAGAATGAAAAGCGGAGGCCCTGGGCGGGAATGTTGATCGCCGGGGTGCTTACGCTGCTTCTTTGTTTGACGATCAATTTCAGGGCCTTCTCGGAACTGAACAAAGAGTCTTACGATAATGACGCCCTTAAGAAGCAGATCGAGGCCGTAACCCAGGAAAATCTTTCGATCCAGGAGGAGATCCACTATTTGAAGAACGACCCGGCCACGGTCGGTCGCGAGGTCAAACGATTCGGCCTAAAGCTGCCGAAGAAAAATGTTTCCGTGCCGACAAACAAATAAGCGGAGAAGTTTGTTTGTCAGCACATTTCCGTCCACAACAATCCGCCTTTTGCCTATCAACTCCGCGTCGCCTTCAGGAAAACCTTCCAGAAAAAAATTGCGGCTTGTGTATCCAGAACACAAGCCGCACCACACTTTTAGGAGTCGATCGTTGATCGCTTGCGCTCAAAACGGCAAAGTGTTCGATCGTTTGTCCACGAATTCGATCTCAAGATGTTCACAGGCCAGCCTGGTTGCCATCCGGCCGCGGGGCGTGCGGTTTAGGAAACCGATCTGAAGCAAATAAGGTTCGATTATCTCTTCGATAGAATCTTTTTCTTCATGGAGTGCCGCACAGAGAGTTCCGAGACCGACCGGGCCGCCGTCGAACTTTTCAATGATGGTGAGAAGGAATTTCCGGTCCATTTCGTCGAGGCCGAAGGTATCGACCTCCATCCGGTTAAGGGCATCGTTGGCGACATGTTCGGTTATTTTGCCGTCGTGATCGACCTCGGCATAATCGCGAACGCGGCGTAAAAGCCGATTTGCAATTCTCGGGGTGCCGCGAGAACGTCTAGCTATCTCGTTGGAGCCCGTGGGATCGATCTCGATGCCCAGTATCCCGGCGGAACGCTCGACGATCTGCTGCAATTCTTTTATCCCGTAAAAATCAAGATGAAAAATGATCCCGAACCGGCCTCGTAACGGGGCCGTTATCAAACCCGGTCTCGTCGTGGCGCCGACCAGCGTAAACTTCGGAAGATCAAGCTTTATCGACCTGGCCGCCGTCCCTTGCCCGATCATCAGGTCGAGGCTGTAATCCTCCATCGCCGGGTAAAGGATCTCTTCGATCGCGGGGTTCAGCCGGTGGATCTCGTCGATGAAAAGCACGTCGCCTTCTTCGAGGTTGGTTAGGATCGCCGCCAAGTCGCCCGCTTTTTCTATTATCGGCCCCGCCGTGGATTTGAGCGCCGAGCCCATTTCGTTGGCGACAATGTTCGACAGCGTAGTCTTGCCGACCCCGGGCGGGCCGGTTAGCAGGATGTGGTCCAGGGCTTCGCGACGCTTCAACGCCGCCTTCATGAAAACGCGCAAATTGTCCTTGACCTTCGCCTGGCCAATGTACTCGGCCAACTTGGCGGGCCTCAACGTTGCCTCGAAGCGCTTTTCTTCTGGCGTCAAATTTTCGTTTCTCACGTCTACCGCCGTGGCATTACTCATCTAATCTCACCAAACAGACGCGAGTTCGTCGACCAGGTATCCTGTAAAACTCATTTGCACGATTTGGTTCGGCTGTAACCCAGCTTGCGTCCAGGCGACAATTCCGTTACCGGCGTGAATAACATACCCCGTACATAGGTTAATTTCTTTGGATTCGCCGGCCCTTAAGTTTACCTGCTGCAGATAATGAGACTTACCGAAGTTGTGGGAGCTTTTGTCTTCGATCCTTTGGTTTAAATTAATTACGACGTCCTGAGTCGCGTGCCTGGCGTCGAACATAAGGTCTGTAACTATAAGTTTCTTGCCTTTTGGCACGGTGAAGATCGGATTAAGCACGTTGTTCTCGGCAGTTATACGAAAGAGTTTGCTTTCTTCAGGACGCTCATTTGATCGTGAACTCCCTAACATGCGTACGATAATTTTTTCGGGATCAGAGTAGCTCTTGATGCCTTGTGCCACTGATGTCGTCGAGGGGAGAAATTGTAACGAGGTGCCCGCCAGAAACGAAAAAGTGATTGCTAATCCTATTTTTAGCTGCTTCATAAACCGCACTCCTCCGAGCTTAGATTAATAGTCCCTTGTTTAGTAGAGCTAAAACGTCCATCGACAATGCGATCGCGCAATGCAGGGCCAGCCCGAGCCAAATACTTCCGTTACGATAGCTCAGCCACCCCAGAAAGATGCCCGCGGCGATCGCCGAAATGGTTTCCGCTGGCGGCTTTCCGAAGTGGATCATGCAGTACGGAATGGTCATCACAAAGATCGAGTACAGTCCGAAACTTCGTTTCAGGCTGTGGACAAGAAAGCCCCGGAAAAAGAACTCGAGCCCAAGAAACTGCATGAAGTATACCAGTTCCCAAAGCAGGAATGTTTGGCCAAGGTAAAGCTCATCGTTATAGATACGAAGGAAAGGGTATTTCGCCGCAAAGCCTTCCGTGAGTGACATCAGATAGACCAACGGAAGCATTACGATGGTGCACGCGGCCAGGAGCTTCCAGAAGCCGGGCTCGATCTGCAATCTCAATCCAAAATCGCGAAAATCCGCGTTCCACCAAAACCTAATGATCAGCAGCGGCCCGACCAGGTAGAAGACCGTCACGACCGCGACCCACCAGATAAGGCCGGGAAGATTGTTTTGGTTCGAGCTTGCGATCCACGAGCCGAGCCGTTGCAGATCTGATCCGTGCAGGGCCTTTGCGACCGGCCCCGGGTCCTTTAAGTAATAAATGCAGGTCAAGCCGAATGCCGTGTAAACAAGTGCAAGGACGGCCCGCCGGTCAAGGCCCGAAATATCGCGGCGGATGTGGTCGAGGACTTCGAGCATTTCACGGAACGAGAACTTAGTCTGCAAAGGCGTACGGGTCGTTTGCCGTCCAAAAAGCGGCTCCCGGGACAGTATTCGCAGTTCGATCTGATCTCAGACAAAAGCGGCCGTGTTCCATCACTTCGCAAGTTTTTGCAGAGCCGCCCGCAGGAGTTTCTGCACATTCTGTTCGATGCCCTCCTGACTTGCCTGCTGCAGGGCCCTTTCCGCGGCCGACCTCTGATAGCCAAGATTGACAAGTGCAGAAAGCGCGTCGTCGAAAGCGGTATCCGAACCCGAACTCGCGGCTGGACTCGATGCGGCCCCCGCCGACGGGCCGGCCGAAAGCTCCGCAACCTTATCACGAAGCTCGACCACCAAGCGCTCGGCGGTCTTGCGTCCGACGCCCGCGATCGCGGTCAGCCGTGCCAAATTACCCGTCCGGACGGCGTCGATGATCTCGTCGGCATTTAGTCCGCTCAGCATCGAGATCGCCGATCTTGCACCGACGCCCTGCACCGACAGCAGCCGTAGGAATAGGTCCTTATCTCTCTGCGTGCGGAAGCCGAAAAGCTGTATGGCGTCCTCGCGAACGTTGGTGTGGATCCGGAGCTCGATCTCGGTTCCGGGCTCCCCGATATCGTAGTAAGTCGAGAGCGGGATCGCGACCTCGTACCCCACACCGTTCACATCGACGATCACGGAGCCCGGCAATTTCTCTAAAAGTTTTCCCGAAAGGAATGCGATCATTGTTTCATAGCTGAAACGCAAATTGTATGTTATTTGTCTCTACGGGGCAACGGGTTGCACGTGATCCCGCATCCTGTTTTAGAGGCCGGTCAGCATTTGATGTGATGGCGAAGTGTCTTGGCGGCAACTGAAAATTGGAGATCGGGAACACTTTTTTCCCATTTCTGAACGAAAGAGCTTCCAAGTTCGCGGCGAACGCGTTAGAATGTGTTTGAGAAAGTTCCTGAAAGTTGAATCCAGGAGCCCATCGCCGGCGTAGTCATTGATAACTTGGTTTTGAGGTGAAGTAAATGCTGTATATTGGAGTTTTGAAAAGGGTCTTACCGTTCTTTGTGACGTTCGCCGCCGGGCTATTCATTGCCAGTTTCTTTGTTTCTGTTTCTTCGCCATCGGTCAGTTTTCCGCGAAGGGGACATAAATTTCAAGAGATCAAAAGGCTTCGTGAAGAGGTTCGCGATCTGAAGCGGACCAATTGCGAGCTTCGAAAGCAATTATCGGAAGCCCGACGAAATATGGACGAAACGTCCGCTGAAAAGTTCGACCTCTATTTCAACGAAGAAGTGCCCGCACCGCCGCCCCCGCCGAGGGCTCCTCGGCGAGTGACGGTCGAGAAATAGGCCCATTTTCTTACGGTTTGCCCCAGGTTAACGCACGCCCCGTGTTTGTGTTAATCTGGGGCGTCCTTATTTATGAACGAAGCCGAAGCCCGCACAAAGATCGTCGAGATCGGCAAACTTCTCTATGACCGAAATTATTTGGTCGCCTTTGACGGCAATGTGAGTGTCCGCCTCGACGACGGACGCATCATGGCTACCCCGACGATGACCTCGAAGGGGCGCTTGACTGAAGACTGCCTCGCCATTACCGATATTGACGGGAAACCTCTCAACGACCGCAAAGCCTCGTCGGAACTGGCGATGCATTTGCTTATCTACCACATGCGGCCGGAGATCAACGCGGTTTGCCATGCGCATCCACCGCACGGAACGGCTTTCGCGGTCGCCGGCCTGGCTATCGATAAACCGATTCTCTCCGAGGTGATCCTTACGCTTGGCTGTGTGCCGCTGACCGGCTACGGAACGCCTTCAACTGACGAATTGACCGAAGCGATGAAACCCTTCGTCGCCGTCCATAACGCATTGCTGATGGCTAATCACGGTGCCGTCGCCTACGGCCGTCATTTGTGGGAGGCTTATGATCGCCTTGAGACGCTTGAGCACACGGCAAAGATCGCGATCCTGGCCAAGGCACTCGGCGGTGCTAACGACCTTCCGGCGGACGCGATCGAGAAGCTCATTGAGATCCGTGAAAGGGCCGGTTTTCTTGACGAATCGGCACGCTGCCAGTCTTGCGGATACCTGCATCAAAATGGCCTCGCCGGTGCGGAATGCACCGTTAACGGCGGCCCAGGCGGGTCGAAGATCTCATTCTCACGAGAAGAATTGATAGACCTTTTGAGCCAGGCGGCAAGATTGAGTTAAACTAGCGCGACTTTCGGATATTTATCTAAAACCTCAGGAGTTGATCTAAATGCAGGAAGCATTGGGAATGGTTGAGTGCAAGGGCCTTGTAGCGATGATCGAGGCCGCCGACGCAATGGTCAAAGCGGCGAATGTCCAACTCGTCGGCTATGAGAAGATCGGAGCAGGGTTCGTCACCGCGATCGTCCGAGGCGACGTCGCAGCGGTAAAAGCCGCAACGGATGCAGGTGCCTCGGCAGCCCGCCGCGTAGGTGAATTGGTCAGCGTGCACGTGATCCCGAGGCCGCATTCGAGCGTTGACGAACGGCTGCCTGTCATTTTGAAGTAAGCCGCGCATTGTGGTCGGTTGTGTCCGTTTGAACGGCTCGTTGGTCACAGCCCACCGCTCGCAATATGATCATCGGACGCATTTTGGGCACAGTCGTGTCCACCCAAAAGGATGAGCGGCTTCACGGTAAGAAACTCCTGATCGTGAAGCCGATCAACTTGGACGGCACCGACCAGAGCGGTTACGTCGTTGCGGTCGATACCGTCGGAGCCGGCTTTCACGAAAAGGTCATCGTGGTCGGCGGGTCGTCGGCTCGAATGGCCGAAGGCAACAAGGACTGCCCCGTCGATTCGGCGATCATCGGTGTTATTGACACGCTGGATTTCATTTGACTCCTGTGTTTGGAAACGACAAGAAGACGGCAGCCCTCATGACCATACGGCTTGCACTCGCCGCGGTCCTATTCATCCATGGGGCGGCCCGGATCGCCAACGGAACGGTCGACGACTTTGGCGGATTTCTCGGATCACAAGGAATCCCGCTTGGCTTCTACGTCGCCTGGGGCATAACGCTGTTCGAATTGATAGGGAGTGTTTTGATGGCTGCCGGCTTCTACGCCTGGCTGATTGCGACTGTCTTTGCAGTTCATCTTGCGGTCGGCATCGCGCTCGTACACTGGAGGGAGGGCTGGTTCGTTGTCGGGGCCGGCCGGAATGGGATCGAATTCAGTGCCCTGCTGATCGTCTCGCTCCTTGCGGTCGCATACGCAAATTACTCTGGAGGCAGGAAGTAGAACGTGCAGATCGCCCGTGTCATAGGAACGGTTGTCTCGACGATCAAGAACGCCTCACTCAGCGGGCGAAAGATGCTGATCGTTCAGACGCTGGACGCTGACCTGCAGTCAAAAGGAAAGCCGATGGTCGCTTTAGATGCCGTCGGGGCCGGCGTCGGCGAGTTAGTATTTTGGTGCCGGGGAAAGGAAGCTTCGTTTCCATTCAAACGCGATGAAACACCCACCGACTGTACCATCGTCGGCATAATCGACTCCGACGCCCACGTCAGGAACAGGTAGAGGATTTGTCGTCATATCATTGACCGAGAGCATTGACGACGGGACGTTCCGTAATAATTTCTTTTTTGCAGCGAAACTCAAAAGATGCTCTTAGCCCGTGTCATCGGTAACGTCGTCGCCACTCAAAAGAATCAAAGGTACGAAGGCGCGCGAATAATGCTATGCCGGCAGGTCACACCCGAAGGAAAGGACATGGACTATACTTGCCTCGCCCTTGATTCTGTCGATTCGGGTGTCGGGGACCTTGTGGTCATTGCCCAGGAGGGCTGGTCCGCCTCAACCGCCTCGACGGGTCGCCCCGGAGCCGCCATCGATTCGGCGATCGTAGGCGTTGTCGATCGTGTGGACCTGCTGCCGGCTTCCAGCGGTCAGAAATAGGCTGAAAAGATCATGAGCGATAAAAAGCTGCTTGCCGAACGTATCGCACGGTTGCTCGAGGCCGAGCAGCCTGGAGGCGACCTCGCATCTGTTTTTGCAAGCATCGAGAAAATAAATCATCGCCTGGACAAATTGGAAAGCGCTCTGCCTCATCCCAGATCCGAAGCCTCGATCTCGCCATCAGTTCATCCCAGTCAGGAAAAATACGCAGTGCTTGAAGCCGTGGCTGACCAGATCATCGAAGGACTAAAAAATGAAAAGGCCTGCTCCTTCGAACCGGCGGAGAGGCCTTGTGATCATTGTTCCATGTGCAGCTCGCGGGGCTTTTGACCCCGAAGCTCTAATTATTCGCAGCCGGTGCGTTACTAGCCGGTGCAGAATTTGCAGGCGGGGCGGCGGGTGCCGAAGGAGACGCAGGCTGGGTCCTTCTCAGCGAGTTTGCATCTCCCACGTTCGGCGCGGATCTAGCACCTGGTTCCGCCTGGAAGAACGGCTCTTCCTTAAATCCAAGTAACCCTGCTGTGAGGACTGCTGGGAATGAATTCCTTGTCGTGTTGTAGTCTGTGACCGCCTGGTTAAAGTCGAGCCTGGCGACGTTGATCCGGTTCTCGGTACCCGAAAGCTCGTCCTGCACCTTCATGAACGCCTCACTTGACCTGAGCTGAGGGTACTGTTCCTGAAGCATCAGAAGCCGGCCGATCGTGCCGCCAAAACTGTTGTTGGCTTCAATAATGGCCTGCTTCTGTTCAGGGGTCTTATCACCCTCAGCCCCTGCCCCAGGGGCCGTCTGGGCATTAAGAAGCCGGGATCGTGCGTCGGCGATCTGTCCGAACACTTCCTGCTCCTGGACGCCGGTCATCTTTGCCGTTTCAACCAGGTTCGGTATCAGGTCGGCCCGCCGCTGCAGGGCACTTTCTACGTTCGCCCATTTCCCCTTCACCTGCTGCTGCTTTGCGGTGAGTTCGTTGTAACTGCAGCCGCTCAACACAAAGGCTGCGAATAACGCAGTCGATAATAAAATCGTACGTTTCATAATTGGTCTCCTTTCCACCCTGGCCCTCCGGCCTCTGGTCTTGTCATTTTCCACCCTTATCGACCGATTCAATGACCTTCTCGATCTGCTCGATGTACTGTCCGAACAACGCATTCGCTTCAGACTCTTCGAATTTTTCGGTGAAATTATTCTCACGAATATTGAAGATTTTTTCAAACACCGCACCGTCCAGCCCAAGGTGCTGCGTGGTCAGTGCGACGATCTCGTGTTTCGTGGCAGGCGGTGCCACTCCGTTCAAAAGAAGCACTGCCCTGAAAAGAGCAGAAAAGCTCGCAAGGCTCTCGCCCATCAATGTCTTTAAGTCATCGACCGATGTCGAGGCCGGAATATACTGCCGTCTTAGCTGGATCAACTTGCTTCTTAGCTCATATTCGGCCTGATGTCGAAGGAACTTATCGGATATCATCAGATCCCTCAGAACGTCCGATCCAAAAAGGACTTTTCGGGCGATCTCCATCTGGTGAAATTCGATGGGAAAGACGTCGGCGGCATTCTGCATTTCCGACACCGTGAAATAGACCGGTATCGGCTGACCCATTTTGTGCCATTCGCGCACACATGCATGCGCATTACGCAGGTCGATCGGCGCGATCTTATGCAGTGCGACAAGGATGTTGTAATCCGAATGCTGAGGGATAAAATCCCCGGCAGCGGCCGATCCGTACAGTATCACTGCGGCCAGATTCTTGCCGTGAGAATTTCTGAGATCGTCAACGAATTCTTCGATCTGATTGATCATTTACCAGTCACCTCCTGCACCTCCACCTCCAAAATCACCACCTCCGCCGAATCCGCCCCAGTCAGATCCGCCGGACGACCATCCGGACCCCCAATCGCTCGATGATGAACTACTCGAGCTGTTGATCGCCGAGCCGATTATCCACGGAAGAGCGCTTCCGAAGCCTCCGCCCCAGTCCTTTTTGCCACCCCCGGAACCTCGTCCCCCGCCTCCGCGGTTCGAAAAGATGATCACAAGCAGGATGATCACAATGATAAGGCAGCAAAAAAGTGTCGGGAAGCCGGAATTTCCGTTGGATGCCGGTTCGGTCGACCGTGCGGCGGGCGGGGCCGTGCCGCTGCCTTTTGATTCTATCGTGCGAATGTAGGCATCGATGGTGTCGGAAATGCCTTTAGAATAGTTGCCCTTGCGGAACTCCGGGACAAGGTACTGCCGCTGGAGACTCCCGACCAGGCCGTCGGGAAGTTCATCCTCGAGGTCCTTGCTGATCTGCGTGAAATACTTGCGGTCGTCGATCGCGACAAAGAGCAGGCCGCTCGGGTTATCGTCCTCCTTTGACCCGATACCCCAGCCGCGTGCGACCGCGAGCGAATATTCGAAGATCGGCCGCTCGCCGGTTGTCTTGACCACCGCCACCGCAAGCTCAACGCCGGAACTGTCCCTAAACGCGATCAGCTTCTGGTTAAGCTGTGAAACGGTCGCCGCGTCCAGGACGCCCGCGTAATCGTTTACGGGCCCAGTCGGAGCCGGCAAAGGCGAAGTGTTTTGGGACCACGGCTGGGTGGCTTGGGCTGAAGCGTTCAAGCAGAAAAGCAGCAAGAACACTACCGCGGCGGCGAACTTTTGAATCATCGTGGTCGCTTCGTTCATAAGTGGTCCAATCACGATTCTACCAACTGCCCCCTGATCCGCCGCCGCTAAAGCCGCCTCCGCCCGAAAAGCCTCCGGAACTGCTGCCCCCCGAAAAACCGCCTCCGCCGAATCCACCACCGCCAAAGCTGATACCCGGTCGAGAGTACCCTCCAAAACCACCGCCCGGCCAAGGGGTTGCCTCACCGCTACCGCTACCCGACCCAAATCCTTCCCAGGTCTTCGGGTCAAAGAGTGCCTTGCCGATCGTTGTCAATAAAAGGACGATAACAAACCCCAGTAATCCGGCGACGATCAAGCCAAAGAAACAGATCGCCGCGGTAAGAAGCGGATCCTTGGCCGGCGGTCGGTATCCCGATGAGTTCGCATTTACGGCCGGCCGCGGGGCTTGAGTTGCGGTGCCGCGGATCCGGGCGATGTACGCGTCGAGCGTGTCAGAGATCCCCTTGCCGTAATTACCTTTCTTAAACTCGGGGACGAGATATTGCCGCTGGATGTTTCCCGCGATGCCATCCGGTATCTCGTCCTCGAGGTCGCGGCTGATCTGAGTGAAATATTTCCGGTCGTCGATCGCTATGAAGAGCAGGGCCGCAGGACTATCATCCTCTTTCGATCCGATGCCCCAGCCTCGGGCGACCGCTAACGAGTATTCGAATATAGGCCGGTCGCCTGTCGTTCTAACGATCGCGACGGCAATCTCGACCTTATCCCTGTCTTTTAGTTCCTGAAGCTTGGTCTCGAGACGCTCTTTTGTCGCGGCATCGAGGACGCCCACATAATCATTGACAAATCCGGTCGGGGCGGGTAGCGGCGACGTATTGATCGAAAAAGGTGCATCCGACTGGCCGAAAAGCAGTGTCGTGCCGAAAAGGATGGCGATCAGCACAAACGACGAAAATGCGGCTTTTGACGGTACCGGTCGAAAATTCATCTGGTTTGAACTGATTGTGCCAAATCACAAATGAATACGAAAGCGGATGCCGGACGGTTCCGTCTCACGTCTTTCGCACTTTCGTGATCGAGCCGCGGAAAAGTTTGATCACGGTCCGCACGGTTTTGTCGGCACTGGCATAGGCCAAAAGCTCTTCTTCGGTCGGGGAGGACGAAAGTTCCGGCATTTCGACCTCCGGTTCAGGTTCAAAGATCGGGGCCTTGTAAGTCGCTGGTGCAAAAGCAGTTCCGGCGGGTCCCCCAACGGCCCGATCGCCCGGCGATCCCGCGCCCTCGTGAATTTTTTGCCCGAACAGCACCTCGGCAAGCTCATTCGCGTTTTGGAGAGGTTTAAGGTCGTCGCCCTCCGCCTGAAGCCTGGTTTCGAATAGCCTATCGAGGCGATCGTCGGCCGCGTGTTCCAGATCTTCGGCTGTGAGGTCGGCCATCACGTTCTCGATGCTGTCGAGAAAGCTCAGGTCGTACGAATATGGCGTCGGCTCTAGGTCGGCTTCAAAGCCCGGTACCGCATCATCGTCCAGATCGGACCCGTCTGTTTCAAGTTCAAAGGGAGCGCTTTCATCGGAAAGATCGACCGATCCAAGATCGATGGGAGGCTCTTCGGGCGGTTCGGGAAGCTGCTCGGCCGGTTCGTGAGGGGGCTTGGCCGGTTCAGGCCGGGGTTCCGGAGCGAGCCCTAAAGTTTTTTTTTCTTCGTCGCCCGGCTGCGTGCCATCGGGGACCTGCTGAAGCCTATTCTCAAGGGCCGCGAGCCTTTCGAGCAGTGTTTCGACCGAAGTAACGCTCCGCATCTCGGTCAGTTTTACAAGCCCCATCTCGACGGTGTATCTGGCATGCGAAGCCTCTCTGAGCTTCGATTCGGTCTCCGCGATCGAGTTAAAGAATCTGACCAGGTCGGACTCGGTAAACGGATCGGAATGTGCCGCCATTTCTTCGGGTGTAAGGGCCGCCGATTCGGCCAATTTCTCGTCCCCACCCGAGACCTTGAAAACGAGAAGATCGCGGAAAAGCCCCAGCAAACTGCGGCAGAAATTTCGGAGGTCCTGGCCGCGAGAGGTCAGTTCTTCGACCACGTCGAGTGCGGCCCGCGGCTGTTTTTCGGCGATCGCCCGGAGCACCCGCATCAGCATATCCGACCCGGCAAGCCCGAGTGCGTTCGTCACATCATCGACACCGATCGTCTCGCCGGAGAAGCTGATCACCTGGTCGAAATTCGATTGGGCGTCCCGCATCGAACCCTCGCCCGAGCGGGCGATCTCGCGGAGTGCCTCGTCCGTGATGTCGATCCTCTCGGCATCGGCGATCAGGCGGAGCCGGTCAAAGATCTTCTGCAGGGGGATCGTGCGAAACTCAAACTCCTGACAACGAGAGAGTAT
This sequence comes from Chloracidobacterium sp., assembly GCA_016716365.1. Taxonomy (GTDB): domain Bacteria; phylum Acidobacteriota; class Blastocatellia; order Pyrinomonadales; family Pyrinomonadaceae; genus OLB17. Next base: position 471,754 of record JADJWM010000018.1, read on the forward strand.
CGTTTCCGGGACCTTGTGCAGCTCGGTCGTCGCCATGATAAACACGACGTTCGGCGGGGGTTCTTCGAGCGTTTTCAGCAGGGCGTTGAACGAGTTCCGCGAGAGCATATGGACCTCGTCGATGATAAAGACCTTGAAGCGGTCGCGGGCCGCCCGGATGTTGATCCCGTCGAGGATGGTGTCGCGGATATCGTCGACGCCGGTGTGCGACGCGGCGTCGATCTCAAGCACGTCCATCGAGCGGCTCTCCGAGATCTCTATGCACGAAGGGCACGCGTCGGGTGCGTCCGTGCGGCAGGGCACGACATTCGGTTTGTCCTTTGTTTTGTGACAGTTAAGTGCCTTTGCCAGCAGCCTTGCGGTGGTCGTTTTCCCGACGCCGCGGGCGCCCGAAAAAAGGTAGGCGTGGTGCAAGCGGTCATATTCCAACGCATTCTTGAGCGTCTGCGTAATGACCTCCTGACCGGTGACCTCCTCAAAGGTCTGCGGCCTCCATTTTCGGGCGATAACCTGATAGGACATTTTCTAAAGGATAAAGGATAAAGGATAAAGGATAAAGGATAAAGTCGAAAGAGAAGGGATGTGTCGCGAGCCGCCTGAAAGCCGTTTAAGGCCCAAATTCACCGCGCCTGAACTCTTTGAAAATCACCATTTGGCGGGGGTCGAGGGCCAAACTGCGTCAGCGTTGGAACAACACGCTTCCGTTTCCGCCGGCACTGCGTTCGCCGCCACCACCATGCCGCTGGTGTAAATGAGCCGAAACAGACAATCTTTTTGACAGTCCAATGCCCTTAGAACCACCTACATAGGGGCTTTGCCTTAGGTTGAGGAACAAGTGCATCCCGCCGGAACTCGAGGCCTAAAGACTTGAGACGGTGAGGGGAAGTGGAATGAGAAGTCGAAAATTGCTCTGATTCGTTCCAGGCGGGACTGCAGGGAGGCGTGAGTTTGTCGAATGGTTCAACGACACCTCCCTCTCTGAAGAGACCTGTCTTTTGGCCTTTTCGGGACCTGGAATCGAGCCTCGAAACTTGCGCCGACTCTGGCGAACTGGCGAGAAGGCACATTTTCATTGACGAATATCGAACTGGACTATGCTCGATCTTCGGTCGCGAATTGGCAGGGGTCGGTTTGCCATGGAATATTACATGGCCGTGGAAAGAAAATGGACCACGGGGTGCGCTGGGTCACTGGGTTAACTTCCCGCACATAGAATAGGTCAAATCAACCCGGTGCCCGGCAGGATGGGGCGGCGGCGGGCTTTCAAGTCATTCATATCTTCCAGATCGTCCGGATCATTCCTATCTTCCAGATCGTTCGGAGCTTTCCTATCGTTCGGATCGCGGGTATGGATCGGTCTGCATTCGTGTACACTTCGAACCGGCCTACGGTTTGTTTCCGTACGCAGCGCGTCGGTTCTTTGAAAAGTTATTTTAGGTCCGGGAGGGCGTACGCCGAGTTTGGTCCACACGTGTGACGCGATGCGGATCTCGCAACTCATTTATTTGCAATACTTAGCGTTTTAAAAGATGAAAAGTTTGTTGCAAAAAGCGGAACACGGGGCTAAGTGCAGCAAACGCAGTAACTTAGCGGTTGGACCAAGACTGGACCAAAGCCGGAACACGTGCGGAACAAGCGTTCGTCGCCGGACGGAAGCCGCGGAAAAGGCGTCAGACTCAACCGCAGCCAGGGCCGGGATCCCGACCCCTGCACGATCCCGCCGTCGCCCTTCAACTACATGGGAGTGCGGTGAGAGGGGTTGCAACTATCCCCGAAATAAAGCATCTTAAAAGGATAGTCCTTCTCTTGCACCTTTTGGGTGTGCTCGTCAAAGACGGTTTTTGGATAAGCAGAGAGCGGGTTGTTAAAAGTCACAGAAGTCGCTCTTGCAGTTTTTTGAGCATCCGAATTCCGACCCTTCGTTGTTTCCGTTTTTCTGCGAAGTAAATCGATTCGACACTTCTCGAGGAAATTCCCGTTTGGGAAAAGGTAAAAAATAATAATGTCAACGAAACTTTACGTAGGAAATCTTTCCTTTAACACATCGGCACAGGACCTGGAAGCGGCCTTCGGGGAATTCGGTTCGGTCACCTCGGCCAATGTCATCGAGGATAGGGAAACCGGCCGCTCGCGCGGTTTTGGATTTGTGGAAATGTCCACATCGGAAGAGGCAAAATCGGCGATCGCTTCGCTGGACGGCAAAGATCTCGACGGGCGCAACCTGAAGGTCAACGAAGCCAAACCCCGCGAAGACCGCGGCGGATTCGGCGGTGGTGGACGAAACCGTTATTGATCGGATGGCCGATTTACGAAGCTGAAGGCAGAAGATGCCTTCGGTCATCGATCTGACCGGAGGCATCGACCATTATCGGCGTGGCATGGCCCGCCGAGCGAAATGAGACTGATAAATTTATGAAAGAAGAATTGATCGAAATGGCAGGCGTCGTAGTGGATAAACAGCCCAATGCGTTTTTCCAGGTAAAGTTGAACGGTTCGGAACACATGGTGCTTGCCACTATTTCGGGACGAATGCGAAGGAACCGCATCCGCATCCTTACGGGCGACCGCGTAGATGTCGAGCTTTCACCCTACGACCTTACGAAAGGCCGCATCACATACCGGCATAAATAGATGATTTGCGGGAGTTATTGCTGCGGATCTAACCCTGATAAGTGAAGGCGCAGAAAAGGCTTCAGACTTAACCGCAACACAGGCTGAAATTGCTACCGTTGCTCGATTCCTCGCCTAGCGGAGTTCACAACTCAAACCTTGTGCGGAGCCTGAAGCCCGAATAAAAGGATAAAGGACGAGAGTTGAAAAGTGAAAAGTAAAAAGTAAAAAGGATAAAGAATGAAGTCGATATATTCTTAACCTTCATCCTTTATCCTTTCGAGGGCTGGCGGAAAGGGTGGGATTCGAACCCACGGAACCCGTTAAGGCTCACAGCATTTCCAATGCTGCCAATTCAACCACTCTTGCACCTTTCCGCAACGAAAATAAGGGAATTTCAAAGAACTCTGCTGTAGTCGATCGAATCGACGAGGCGGTCAGGCCTCATCGGATCCTTCGACGATGACGACCGTTTCTTCCACGACAGTGACAGTCTCAGCGGCCGGCGGCGCCTCTTCGCTCACCAACCAAGTATATAAAAATCCGGCGAGCAATGCACCAAGGATGGGCGCAACCCAGAAGAGCCACAGCTGAGCGATCGCCCAACCCTGGACGAAGACAGCCGGACCGGTCGAGCGGGCCGGATTGACCGAAGTATTCGTGACCGGGATCGATATCAGGTGGATCAGCGTCAGGCAAAGGCCGATCGCGACGGGAGCAAGTCCGGCCGGGGCCAGGCGATGCGTGGCTCCGAGAATGACGACGAGGAAGAAGAAAGTCATCACGACCTCGACCGTGAAGGCCGAGACGATGTTGTAATCGCCCGGTGAATTCTCGGCAAAGCCGTTAGCCGCAAATCCACCGGCCAGATCGAAGCCCGGCTTGCCGATGGCGATGAGGTATAGGATGCCAGCACCGGCGATCCCGCCGAGCACTTGGGCAATGATGTAGGGAAGTATTTCGTTAGCGGGAAAACGTTTCCCGGCCCAAAGACCGATCGTGACCGCCGGGTTGAAATGGGCTCCGGAAATATGCCCGACCGCGTACGCCATGGTCAGAACGGTCAAGCCGAAAGCGAGCGACACGCCCGCAAAGCCGATCCCAAGGCTTGGGTAGGCCGTCGCAAGGACCGCGCTTCCGCAGCCGCCGAGGACTAGCCACAATGTTCCAAGAAATTCCGCCGACAACCTTTTCGTTAAAGGCATAAATATCCTCCTGTAAATTTGAATTGTCCGGGTATTGCTTTGTTTTGAGCGGAATTGTCCGTTAAACGCGGCCGGTCGTCAAGGCAGGGGCCGATGTGCCGAGCTTAGAGACCGCATTTCGCGGGCTGGCCGGCAACAAAAGCGGCCCCAGGCGCCGCAGCGAAATTAGCGTTCGGTAATTGATCTTAGGGCCGTGCCCGCGTCGCGATTACAACCGGGCCATCCGGCGACGCTGAAGGAGGTCGTTGTAGCTCTTCATAAGTTTGGCCGGCGAACCGTCGACCATCCATCCGGCTCCCATGCTGATCTGGCGGCGTTCGGTATCGGTGAATTTTTTCCCGTCGCGGATCCGACGCATCAATTCTTTGGCAGACTTGGTGAAATCGTCGCAGGCGCTTATATAAAGGTTGGCCATTGGCTTCGAGCCGTCCGCCCGGATCTTTTCGACGGTCCCGCTCCAATCGTCGATGAGCGTGTTGAGTTCGTCGGCCGAGATCTGTTCGAATTCCTTGTCCTGGATCGCGTTCTTGATCTTCTTTGCCTTTATCCCGCTTTCCATTACAAGGGCATCAAAAACTTTTCCTTCGCCGGTAAGGCGTTCCAGTTCTTTTGCGGCGACCTCATCCTCGAGTTGGTCGACGCGGCCGACAAATTCAGAATTCGCGTCCTTGAAAGCCTTGAATGCGGTCATCAACGCCGGATGGGCCGCTTTGCCCTTGGCAAAGCCGTCGTCCTTGTAATCCTCTTGTTCGTAATAGTTATAGACACCGCGGATCTCGCCGATCACCGACTTGAGGGCCGAGACAAAATTGTCCGCGGCGGCTTCGACCTCCGGCATCGCCGGTTCAAGGGCTTTGGCCGAGGCGACCGCCTTTTCGCAATCTGCCCCGTCGCCGGTCACATCGTAAAGCCCGTAAACGAGTGTCTCCTTGCCGGTTGGGCCGGCATCGAGGTCTTTCACCCAACGCGAGTAGCGATTGTGGCTCTCGATGATTCGGTTCGAGTAGCGGTTGAAGCAGTCGGTAATGTAATAGTTCGTCTTCTTGACGAGCGAATTCTCACTATCGGTGCGGCCTGGTACGGCAGGCGTCCCGCCTGAGACCGGCGTCGGCACGGGAGGCGGACTTTCCCCTCCACGGTTCCGAACCATATCGGCGATCCTTCCGCAGCCAAGGCCCGAAGCGATCACAAGCGCGATGACGAAAAAGAGGTGCAGGTAAGGATTCGAAGGCCGGGGCCTTGTGATGTCGTCCATACTTTAGAGGACGTTAGGATGATGAAAATTTGCTGGCGGAGAGGGTGGGATTCGAACCCACGGAACCCGTTAAGGCTCAACAATTTTCGAGACTGCCCGATTCAACCACTCTCGCACCTCTCCGCAGACTCAAAGGATAAAGGATAACGGATAAAGGATGAAGTGTCGAGTGTGGCAGATCGCGATGGACAGATCCCGACGCGAATTTCACAAACGTTTCGCCTTGAAGAAATCCTGCATCAAACGGCGGCATTCGTCGGCAAGCACGTCGGAGGTGATCGCGATGCGGTGGTTGAGCCTCTCGTCGTCGCAAAGCCTAAAGAGCGTTTTGGCGGCACCGAAACGTTCGTCGGCAGCACCGTAAACGAGCCGTTCGACACGTGCGTTGACCAGCGCACCGGCACACATAACGCAGGGCTCGATCGTCGTGTAAACGGTTGTGCCGGTCAGCCGGTAGTTGCCGAGCCCAGCGGCGGCGGCCCGAAGTGCTAGTATCTCGGCATGGGCTGTCGGATCGTTGTCTTCGATCGTCCGGTTGGATGCGGCGGCCAAAACCATGCCCTCGCGGTCGACGATGCACGCGCCTACCGGTACCTCGCCGCGGTCGCGGGCCTCAACGGCTTCGGCTATCGCCAGCCGCATAAATTCTTCATCGCTACGCTCCATTGTCCATGATTCTATCCTGCTGCGGCCGATCTTGCTAAGCACCGCCGACACCGTGAAATTCCTTGCATAGAGCCTTCGAAGGTGCTAATTTTCTTGATAGCGAAGGCACGCGCCGCCTTCGGGCTTTCCTTTCCCCAAGCAAGCTATGAGAGACGAGGCTCGGACCGCCCCGATGTCCGACGAAGATCTGCACATTACGAAAGTCCCGGAGTCCTTCCGAGCCTTTGCAGAAGAGGTCCACAAGCGGAACGTTAAGCCCAAAGCGACTCCGCAGACCATTGCGAAGAAACTTTCGCCTGCGGAATTCAACACCGCGATGGTCCATTTCTACCGCGGCGAGATCCAGCGTTCGAACATTTGGCGGAACCGGCTGGACGCGACGACGAATTGGGCGGTGATCACCGCGGGTGCAACGCTTTCGTTCGTGTTCAGTTCACCGGATAACCCGCATTTTGCCATCCCGATCAATTCGATCCTGGTCTCGATCTTCCTCTTCATGGAGGCCCGCCGCTACCGTTACTACGAGGTGTGGGCCAACCGCGTCAGGGTCCTTGAGACGGGCTATTTCGCCCCGATGCTGTCGCATCGGACTATCCCGCCGGACCAGGAATGGGCCGAACATATCTCCGCCGATCTGCTGACGCCGCACTTCACGATCAGCGAATGGGAGGCCGTCGGGCGGAGGCTTCGTGCAAACTATCTCTGGATCTTCGTGCTTCTCGCTCTCTCGTGGGCCCTGAAGATCTATATTCACCCGTCGCCGATCCCGACCGTGTCGCCGCAGGACCGAGAGCGGTTCTGGGAGCTCTTCTTCGCACGGGCCCAGGTCGGACTCGCACCGGGGTGGCTCGTCATCACGGTAGGGGCGATCTTTAATTCGATCATTTTCCTGATCGCCTTCGGCACGCTCAGGCTCCGGGATTCGTCTAGCGAAGTGCTCCCGCTCGATAGCCTGGAATGGCACCCGCTCAGGCAGGTCTCCGAATGGGCCGGCTCAAACCTCAAGCGGCGGCCAACCATTCGCCGTTCAAAAAAGGCCCGCCAGCGAATGCGTTCCGTCCACAAGACCGAGGCGTAAGTTTCCCTTATCGCCGGCAAACTGTTATTTTTCCGTTTAATTCTCCGGAACCAAGAGGGGAACGAGATCTTGTCGGCCTTTTACAGAAAATTCCGGCTTCCGATCTCGGCTGACCTTGCGACCGGGGACCATGGAGGGTGCATGTCAACTTACCGACGTTCGTCAGTTTCGCCTTTTTTGTGGATCGTCCTCGCCGCACTTGCGGTATTCGCTGGCCCGCGGATCATTGCACAGTCGGCAGTCAAGCCGGCGGAGGGACCCATCTCTGCTGCGTCCCGGGTGAAGGCACAGGAGATCCAAAGCAAATTGATGGGCCGGAAGATGCCGTTCAACGTGATACTTCCCAGGGGTTATGATGCCCGCGAAGAGAACGGGCGGCGTTACCCGGTGCTTTATCTCCTTCACGGGCTGACAGGCAACTTTACGAACTGGGCCGAGCGTACAAAGATCCAGCAATACACCGAGCCTTTGAAGATGATAATCGTCACACCCGAAGGCGAGAACGGCTGGTATACGGATGCCTACTCCAAAGACGGCGCTAAATACGAAAGCTACATCATCCGTGAGCTGATCCCGGAGGTGGACAAGAAGTTCCGCACTATTGCCCGGCGTGACCAGCGGGCGATCGCAGGCCTCTCGATGGGCGGATTCGGTGCCCTCAAATTCGGCCTGAAGTATCCGGAGTTGTTCAAGTTGGCGGGCAGCTTTAGCGGAGCCCTTGGTGTCGCAACGATCACGGAAAGCAAGTTTCCGGGTACGATCGGTAAATCGATCGACGCGATCTTCGGCCCCGAGGGGAGCGAGGTGCGAAAAGCCAACGACCCGTTCGACATTATCCGGCGAGCCACGCCCGATAAAATAAAGGCGATGCCGTTCATTTACGTTGATTGCGGCACCGAAGATTTTCTCTTCCAAAATAATCGCGAATTTCTCGAGCTCCTTGTTGAGAAGGGCGTGCCGCACGAGTATCGCCAGCTCCCGGGTGCCCACGATTGGAAATACTGGGACAAGCAGGTGCAGGAGTTCCTGGAGATCGTGGACCGAACCTTTGGTTCGAGTTCAACGGTCGCCGAATGGGACTCACGTTTCGACCATCCGATACCCGAGATACGAAATGAAAGGCTTTCGCGTCCAGTAAAGGGCCTCCCTACTGCGGGAGTACAGGACCAGACGGTTGTGCATAATGCCGCCGCGGCGAGGATGCTGCTTGGCCGTCATTTGATGTCACTGCAGTGGATCAGCTGGGACTATTTCGGCCAGGCGACGGTGACGAATTCCCGCGGCATTTACCGCATCAAGGGCGAACAGAAAGGACGCGGCACGGACGACTTCCTTCGGATCGATGGGGTGATACGGTCGATCGATGCGAAGCAGTTCACCTTTGAAGGAACCATCATCACACAGATCAGCCACATCAACGGCGGCGAACCGTGTACCCGCGACGGCGAATTTGTTTTCAGGATCACCGGAAGCCGTAAATACTGGCGCTTGATGGAAATGGACAATCCGTGCGATGGCGTGACGGATTATGTCGATATCTATTTCAGATAGCGATCAGCGGTCGGCGCTCGGCGATCAGCATGAAAGATTTTCGAAAACTAACGGTCTGGGAAAAATCTCATCAGTTGACGCTCGAATTATATTCGGCGACTAGGACTTTCCCCAAAGAAGAGCTTTTCGGGTTGACGAGCCAGATCCGTCGAGCCGCAGCCTCAATTCCAGCGAATATCGCCGAGGGATGCGGAAAAGGGTCGGACGCCGACTTTAGTCGTTTTCTTCAAATTAGCTTTGGTTCAGCTTGTGAGCTGGAATATCATCTCATTTTATCGAAGGACTTAGAGCTTCTGTCAGATCCTGTTTACATCGAAATCAATAACGAACTCGTGTCCATAAAGAAGATGCTTGCGTCGTTAATTTCAAAGATCAAAGCCAACCGTTGATCGCCGATCGCTGACAGCTAATAATGTTGAATTTTGCAATCCAAACCGCACGTGAAGCAGGGAATTTGCTGCTTGAAAAGTTCGGACGGATCTCGTCCGTGACAAAGAAGGGCGATATCAATCTGGTGACCGAGGCCGATCTGGCCTCGGAAGCGCTGATCATTGAAAGGATCAAGAGCTTTTATCCAAAGCATTCGATACTTGCTGAAGAGTCGGGCGAGGCAGTCGTGAAGGGCGGCGATGCAAGCTGGAAGTGGATCATCGATCCGCTCGACGGCACGACCAACTATGCTCACGGCTACCCGTGCTTTTGCGTGACCATCGCACTTGAACACGCCGGAGAAATAGTTGTCGGCGTGACCTACGACCCGACGCGGGACGAGATGTTCGCGGCCGAGGAGGGCGAAGGCGCGAGCTTGAACCACAAGCCGATCAGCGTTTCGTCGGAATCGAGGCTTTCGGAATCGCTTATCGTGACGGGCTTTCCATATAACTTTCGCGATATACCCAATTTTGAGAGGAGTCTGAAGGAATTTCTCTTAACGTCGCGCGGTGTTCGCCGCGATGGTTCGGCGGCGATCGATATGGCGTATGTGGCGTGCGGCCGGTTCGACGGATTTTGGGAAGAGGGCCTTAATCCGTGGGATGTGGCGGCGGGCAAGCTGCTTATCGAAGAGGCCGGCGGCCGCATCAGCTACTACGACGGCTCTCCGTTCAGCATCTACAAGCCGCCGATCTGCGCCAGCAATGGGCTGATCCACGACCAGATGCTCGCGGTCCTGAGGCCGCGGGACTGAGATGGTCAGCGGAGGGCGGCGGCCCGATCTTCGTGCGGGAAGTTGCAGATGTGCTAATCTAGCCGCAATCGAATATGTCGTGGTTTAAGAGAGACAAGCCCAAGATCGACGATGCGTCGAACGATGCCGAACGCAACGTGAGGACAGAAGGCATCTTCGTAAAGTGCCCGGAGTGCGAAAATCCGCTCTACAAACCGGAGCTCACCGAATCGCTCCAGGTCTGCACGCATTGCTCCCATCATTTTCGGTTCCCGGCCCGCGACCGGCTTGCCTCGCTGTTTGACGACGGCATTTACGAGCGGCTGGATGAAGAAGTGACGTCGGCCGACCCTCTGAATTTTGTCGATACAAAGCCGTACAAAGAGCGGATCGAAGCCGCAAAGGCATCGTCGGGCCTGCCCGAAGCGATCGTTTCCGGCAGGGGCAAGGTCGGCGGGCACCTGGTCTATGCCGGTGCAATGGACATGTCGTTCATCGGCGGTTCGATGGGTTCGGCCGTCGGCGAGAAGATAACGAGGCTGATCGAACGGGCGTTAAAGGATGGAGGAGCGGTTGTGATCTTTGCGGCGTCGGGCGGTGCCAGAATGCAGGAAGGAGCCTTGAGCCTAATGCAGATGGGCAAGATCTCGGCGGCGCTGGCGATGCTTCACGACGCCCGGCTTCCGTTCATCTCAGTGCTGACCGATCCGACGACCGGAGGTGTGACCGCCAGTTTTGCGATGCTCGGCGATGTGAATCTTGCCGAACCGAAGGCGTTGATCGGGTTTGCCGGGCCGCGTGTTATCGAACAGACGATCCGGCAAAAACTGCCGAAGGGCTTCCAGCGAAGCGAGTTCCTGCTCGAACACGGAATGGTCGATATGGTGGTTGACCGCCGCGAGATGAAAAATACCATCGTGCGAATGCTCGACTTTATGATGAATCCGGCGATCGCGGCGAAGGCGTGACAAATTATGCTTACCCAGATCCTAAGCGAGCTCTACCAGCGTGACCTTTCAAGACTTAAGGCCGAGATCGAGGCTTATCCGACTGAAGAGAGCCTTTGGGTTACCGGCGGCGATATCATCAATCCGGCCGGCAATCTTTGCCTCCACATGGTCGGCAACCTGCGGCATTTCTTCGGTGCAGTGCTCAACGGCAGCGGATATGTCCGCGACCGCGACGCCGAATTCGCGACCAAGGGCGTTTCGCGTGCAGACCTTCTGGCAGGAGTAGACGCGGCCATCGCCGACATCGAATCGACGCTGGCCAACCTGTCGGACGAAGACCTTGAAAAGACCTATCCGATAGAGGTTTTCGGATCGCCGATGACCACCGGATTTTTCCTTACCCATCTGGCCACTCACTTGAACTGGCATCTCGGTCACATCAACTATCACCGTCGGCTTCTGGCCGGTTCGGGGTCGTGACCCTCACGAACGCAGTTCTTTCTTGAGAATCTTTCCCGTCGCGCTCATCGGTAGTGATCCGACGAATTCGACGACACGCGGGCATTTATAGACCGCTATGCGCTCTTTTGTCCATTCGATCAGTTCGTGCTCGGTCACGGTCATTTCTTCCCTCAGCACGACGACGGCCTTTACCTCTTCGCCCATCTTCTCGTCGGCGACGCCGATTACGGCCACTAGCGAGACGGCTTCGTGCTTGATCATCGCTTCCTCGACTTCGCGAGGATAGACGTTCATTCCGCCGCGGATGATCAGGTCCTTTGTGCGGTCGACGATGAAAAAGAAACCGTCCTCGTCCTTGTAGGCAATGTCACCGGAATGCAGCCAGCCGTCACGGATGGTCTCGGCAGTTGCGTCGGGGCGGTTGTGGTAGCCCTTCATAACGTTGTGACCGCGATAGAGCAATTCGCCGGGTTCGCCGGGCGGCAGTTCGCTGCCTTCGGGATCGACGATCTTTACTTCGACGCCCCAGACCGGCGTTCCCACAGAACCAGGCTTGCGGCCGAACTCCTTCTGATTAAAGGTGACGACGGGCGAGCCTTCGCTCATCCCATAGCCTTCGTAGATCGGCACGCCGAAACGCTCCTCGAACTCTTCGAGCACTTTGATCGGGAGCGATGCACCACCGCTGACGGCGATCCTCAGATTTCTGGCGACGGCTTCGCGGGCGGCATCGTCGGCCGGATGATCGAGCAGGGCCCAATACATCGTCGGCACGCCGGCGAATACTGTGACCGAGTGCTTTTGCATCGCGTCAAAAACGGCGGCCGCGTCAAACCTCGGCACCAGCACATTCGTCGTCGAGCGGTAAACGCCGGCAAGCATCAGAACCGTGAGCGCGAACACGTGGAAGAGCGGCAGCACGATGATCTGGACATCCTCGTGAGACGTTTCGAGGAAGTCGGCGCAGAGCATGGCGTTAAGAAAAAGGTTCGAATGGCTCAGCTCGGCACCCTTGGGTTTGCCGGTCGTGCCGGAGGTGTAAATGATGACGGCCGTGTCGTCGGCACCCGTCATCGCGGACTCGAACGCGGCGGGCTGGTTCGCGACGAGGCCAGCAAACGTTTCGGCACCGTCGATCGGCGACGGTGCTCCCGGCAGGGCCGTCATCACATAGAAATTGCCGCACGAAGCCGTCGCCGAGAATGCCGCGTGGCCCATTGTTCCCATCGGCAGTTCCGCCGTTCCTTCGAAACAGAAGTAGGCTTTCGCACCGCTGTCTTTGAGGTGATACGCGATCTCGTCGGTCTTCAGAAGGACGCTCAGAGGCACGACAACAGCCCCGGCCTTTAGGATGCCGAAGAAGATGATCGGGAAAAATGGGAGGTTCGGGCACGAAATGGCTACGGTGTCGCCGACCGTGATGCCCGCCACCCTAAGGCCGTTTGCGACCTGATTTGCGGCCGCGTTGAGCTGGCCATAGGTCAGGCTGTTGTCGCCGAGGATGATTGCCGGTTTGTCAGGGTATCTTCGGGCACTGTTTTCGAGCACCGCAGAGAGGTTCAACATAGACTTATCTTGTTCTTAGAATTCGTAAACGATGGCGTTGCAGTGCATCCCGGCGCCGACCGAAGCCATCACCGCCTTCATCCCCCTCTCGATCCGATAGGCGCCGAGGCGGCCCTTTCTGATTAGGTCGAGCATCGTCGGGATGGTCGCGACAGAGGTGTTGCCCAGAAATTCGATCGTCGTCGGGACCTTTCCATCGAATTGCTCTTGCGCGACGCCGCATAGCTCTGCCAGGTTCTTCGTGATCGAGCAAAGCATTTTCGCATTCGCCTGATGAAACAGGAAGATCCCGACGTCGGTGATCGAGGTCCGGGCCTTGTCAAGCGCGTCCTTTATAACGAGCGGCACCCACCTTGTTGCGTACTTATAGACCTCGCGGCCGTTCATATGGAAGTAGCAATCGCCTTCGACGCCCCGCTTGTTCGACGGGCCAAGGTAGATGATGCGGTTGTCATCCTGCCCGTGAGAATAGGTGGCGTGCGAGATCAGACCGCCGTCGTTTATTTCACTGCGGGAAACGACACACGCACCGCAGCCATCGGCAAGGATCATCGAATCGACGTCATGCGGATCGAGCATCCGCGAGGCGATCTCCAGCCCGACGACCAAGACGTGTTCGGCATCGCCGGCGGCCATGGCCTGATGGGCCTGGATGATGCCCTGCAGCCAGCCCGGGCAGCCGAAAAGAAGGTCGTAGGCGAAGCAGTTGTGGTTCGTGTCGTGAAGTTCGTGCTTCAATGCGGCGGCGAGATTCGGGACCGTGTGAAAGGCCCCCGTTCCGGGCACCATGTTCCCGGCATTGTGCGCGACGATGATTCCCGAAAGGTCGTCGACGGATATGCCCGCATCCTCGACCGCCAAACGCGAGGCCTCGGTCATCAGCCCGATCGAATCCTGGTCGAACGGAACATATCGCCGTTCGCGGATGCCGGTGATCTCTTCCAGCTTTGCGATGATCTCTTCGCTAGAGCGGTCGAGACGGTTGCCCTCTTTATCGTAAAACTCGTTCGCAAGGAATGACGAATTTGGCACGAGGAGATCAGGTATCACGCTTCCGGTGCCGCGAATTACGGTGGTTGTCGTCATCAGGGTTTCCAGAGATCGCCCGGATGGGCTTGGTTCTTGGGACTTTTCACAACTTTACGCCCAATTACCGAAATTGCAAGCCGCGATTTGTCAGGCCCGACGCGTCAGGCGAAAATTTCCCTGATGGATTTCGAAACGGCGGTCAGGTATCTTCTTTCGCTCGGTAACGAGGTCGAGACGATGAAACTCGGGCTCGAGAGCGTTCGGCGTCTGCTCTTTGAACTCGGCGAGCCGCAGAAGAAGTATTTGAAAGTGCAGGTCGCCGGTACGAACGGCAAGGGCTCGGTCTGCGTGTTTCTGGATTCGATCTGCCGCGTGGCAGGGATCAGGGTGGGGCTTTACACTTCGCCGCATCTGATCTCGATAACCGAACGCATAATGATAAACGGCGTTGAGATAGGTGAGGGTGACTTCGCGCGGCTGGCGACACGCGTTCGTGAGGCCTCGGAAGCGCTTGTCGCGGCCGGTGAAGTGGAGAATCTGCCGACTTTTTTTGAGCAGGTCACCGCCATAGCACTGCTGACGTTCGCCGAAGCAGGGGTGGAGTTGGCCATTCTCGAGACGGGCTTGGGCGGACGGCTGGATGCTACGACCGCGGCCGAAGCCGAGATCGCCGCCATAACCCGCATCGACCTCGATCACCAGGAATATCTCGGTGATACGATCGAAGAGATCGCGGCGGAAAAAGCGGCGATAATCACGGCAGAAACTCAGGACGTAATTTTGGGAGAGCAATCGCGAGATGTGATGCGGTTGCTGCGAAAGCATTGTGCGGATCTCGGGCTCAATCCGCTAAATGACGAATACGAGCCATGGAGGCTTTTGGGACGCGACGACAGCACTTTCACTGTTGTTCTGTCGCTCTACCAACATCCGCCAATTACACTTGGACTCCGAGGAGAGCATCAAACTGAAAATGCGCAGACCGCAGTTCAAATAGCGAAAGCGCTGTTGTATCACGGTTTGTTCCTCGCCTATAAAGACGGTGAACAGGAGTTTCGCATAGTAGAGGGCCTCGAGAATGCGAGACATCCCGGCCGCCTCGAATACATCGGCAGATTTTTGCTCGACGGAGCGCATAACATCGGCGGAGCAAAAGCGTTGCGGCACTACGTCGATTATGAAGAAGAACGGCCGATCACGATGATCTTCGGTGCGATCGCGACAAGGACGTTGCCGAGATCGCAAAGATCCTCTGGCCGCGGGCTGAGCGTTTGATATTCACGCACCCCTCGAATTCTCGGGCGTTTGCGGCGGAGGATCTGAGAGAATTCCTACCCAATGAGGTTGATCCGGCCAAGGTGCACATCACGCAAAATGTCGCGGAGGCGGTCCGAATGGCCGAAGAATTGACGCCGCCAGATTCGATCATCCTCGCTACGGGCTCGCTTTATTTGGTCGGCGAGGTTAGAAAAATAGCCCTAAGCCGTTAGCTGTAAGCGATTAGCCATTGGTTCCTGCTACCGGCTAATGGCTTACAGCTTTTATCAAAATAGCGTTTTCAGACTAAAATCATTTTATGCACAAGATCGTATTGATACGCCACGGCGAGAGCCAGTGGAACAAGGAAAATCGTTTTACGGGCTGGAAGGACGTCGACCTTTCGGAGAAGGGCAGAGCCGAGGCGAAGGCCGCCGGCGAACTCTTGAAGGCCGATGGATATGTGTTCGACGAAGCCTACACGTCGGTGTTGAAGCGGGCGATCCGGACGCTTTGGATCGTCCTGAGCGAGATGGACCTGATGTGGATACCGGAGACGAAGTCGTGGCTGCTGAACGAGCGGCACTACGGCGGGCTGCAGGGCCTGGACAAGGCCGAAACGGCGGCGAGGTTCGGCGATGAGCAGGTCCTGATCTGGCGAAGGAGTTACGATGTGCCGCCGCCGGAGCTGGATGAGACGGACGAGCGTTGGCTAGGTAGCGATCCGCGCTACGCTGGTATCGAGAATTTCCCAAAGACGGAGTGCCTGAAAGACACGGTCGCCCGCGTTATCCCGTATTGGGAGAACGAGATCGGGCCAAAGGTGAAGGCCGGCAAACGCCTGATCGTTGCGGCGCACGGCAACAGCCTGCGGGCGTTGGTCAAGCATCTCGACGGGATCTCTGATGAAGAGATCGTCAAGCTGAACATCCCGACGGGCGTCCCTCTTGTTTATGAACTTGATGACAACCTGAACCGGATCAACAGCTATTATCTCGGCGACCCGGAGGCTATCGCAGCGGCTCAGCAGGCGGTCGCGAACCAGGGCAAGGCGAAATAAAGTGAGAGAGTGAAAGAGTGAAAGAGTCAAAAGGTGAAAATGGGAAGCAGGCCATTTCCTTTTTCACTTTTTCACTTTTATACTTTGGGACTTCGTATGTCCTGGCAAAAGGCCCTCTTTTTCATTCTGGTCCTGTTCCTATTGTCGCCGTGGGGTTCGCCAGCGATGGCTCTCGCGCTCGGGCTGGTGATGGCGTTTACCATTGGCAACCCATTTCCCGAACTGTCGGGAAATCCGGCCAAATATTTGCTCCAAACTTCGGTCGTTCTTCTCGGTTTCGGGATGAACCTCTCGGCGGTCTATAAAGCCGGAAAAGAAGGTATCATTTTTATCGTTTGTGTGGTTTTCGGCGCCCTCCTGCTCGGCTTTTTAATAGGAAAACTTCTGAAAACGCCGGGACGGATCACGACGCTTGTGTCGACCGGTACGGCCATCTGCGGCGGAAGCGCGATCGCGGCCATCGGCCCCGCGATCAAGGCCGAGCACGACGAGATGTCGGTTTCGCTTGGAACAATATTCGTTCTTAACGCGGCGGCCCTTTTCCTTTTTCCGGCGATCGGCCATTCGATCGGGATGACCGAAGCACAGTTCGGACTCTGGTCGGCCATCGCGATCCAGGATACAAGCTCGGTCGTCGGCGCATCGTCGCTTTACGGCCCGCAGGCGCTTGCGGTCGCGACGACTGTGAAGCTTGCCCGGGCGCTCTGGATCGCTCCGCTTGCCCTTGCGTTGGCGTTCGTTTATCGCGACAGCGGCTCGAAGACTAAGATCGCCATCCCGTGGTTCATTTTCCTTTTTGTTGCGGCGGCAGCTATCCGAACATTCGCTCCCGACAAAACTCCGCCCAGCCTTTTCGACGCGATCGTCAATCTCGCCAAGGCCGGCTTTACGGTCACGCTTTTCCTGATCGGGCTCAGCCTGACGCGGCAGATGCTTCGCCGCGTCGGTTGGCGGCCATTTATGCTCGGTACGGTACTTTGGCTGATCATCGCTTCGGCGGCCCTTTGGGCCGTGCTTAGGTTTGGATAAACAGCTTGGTATAATGCTCGTTTCGGCAATGTCCGCTGAAGTTGACCGTAATGAGCATTAAAGAGATAAGCGTCCGCGGTGCCCGCCAGCACAACCTCAGAAACATCGACGTCGATATCCCCCGCGACAAGCTGACCGTCATCACCGGCCTTTCGGGATCGGGCAAATCCTCGCTTGCCTTTGACACGATCTATGCCGAGGGCCAGCGGCGTTATGTCGAGTCTCTTTCAGCATATGCCCGGCAGTTCCTCGACCAACTGGAAAAACCCGATGTGGATTCGATCGAGGGCCTCTCGCCGGCGATCTCGATAGAACAAAAAACGGTCTCGCGAAGCCCCCGTTCGACGGTCGGCACCGTCACGGAGATCTACGATTACTTCCGGCTTCTTTTCTCGTCCATCGGCCAGCCCCACTGCCCGCAGTGCGGGGAACCCATAACACGCCAATCGGTAGATCAGATCATTTCAGGCGTTACGGCATTGCCGGAAGGCGAGCGGGTAATGATTCTCGCCCCGATCGTCCGCGGCCGCAAGGGCGAGTTCAAGAAGGAGCTCGAAAAGCTGCATAAGGAAGGTTTTATCCGGGCGAGGATCGACGGTGAGCTGAGGCAGCTGGATGAAGAGATCCGGCTCGACAAACGAAAGAACCACACGATCGAGGTTGTCATCGACCGTCTGCTGATAAGGGACGACGTGGAGGAGCGGGTCGGCGAGAGCGTCCGCACGGCCCTGAGGCTGACTAACGGGGCGGTCGTCGTTTCGGTGATCGATGGCGACGAGAGGCTCTTTTCCGAGCGAATGGCGTGTGTCAACTGCGGCGTGAACATCGCCTCGCTTGAGCCGCGTTCATTCTCGTTCAACTCGGCATACGGTGCCTGCAAACGCTGTCAGGGGATCGGGACGGTGATGGAGATCGACGCCGCCAAGATCGCCCCCGATCAAAGCCTGCCCGCAGGCAAGATGCAGTTTCTCGGTGAAGCCGACAATACCGGTTCGAAGTTCCTGCAGGCCGCTCTGAACGCGATCATCGAGAAGTTCACGGGCGGCGATAAGCTCGAACCGCCGAAAGATACTCCCGCAAAGCCGCGAAGCAGTAAAGGCCGAAAAAAGGCGGGCGGAAGCGAGAGTCCCGAGGCCGATGCACTCCTTGCAAAACCGTTTCGCGAACTGCCGGCCGAGATCGTCGATGCATTCTTTAACGGGACCAAAAAACGGCTCACCTTTGTTCACGGCACTTACAAGTCCGAGCGGACGTGGCCGGGAGCATTACGTGCGATGCGCGAGCGGATCGAGAATCCGCCATCGGCCAAGATAAAGGCGGCCCTCGAAGAGATGATCGCTCCGGTCAACTGCCCTGAATGCGGCGGCCGCCGGCTTCAGCCGGAGAGCCTGGCGGTAAAGGTCCATGGGCTTACGATCGCGGACTATGTTTCAATGCCGGTCTCGGAGCTTACCGCGGCAGTCGGGAAGATCAAGCTGAACGAACGTGAAGAAAAGATCGCCGGCTTGGTCCTGAGGGAGATCCGCGAACGAAGCCGCTTTCTTGATGTCGTCGGCCTCGGCTATTTGTCCCTTGACCGGCCGTCGGCTACGTTATCGGGAGGGGAAGGGCAGCGCATCCGGCTGGCGACGCAGATCGGGTCGCAGCTCCGCGGCGTGCTTTACGTGCTGGACGAGCCGAGCATCGGCCTGCATCCGCGTGACAATATGCGGCTGCTCGAGACGCTGAAGAACCTTCGCGATCTGGGCAACACGGTGTTGGTCGTCGAGCACGACGAGGAGACCATCGAGCATGCCGACCACGTGATCGACCTGGGCCCGCTAGCCGGCACGCACGGCGGCGAGGTGGTGACCGCGGGGCCGCCGAAGGCTATAGAAAAAGACCCAAGATCGCTGACGGGCCAATATCTTTCCGGCAAGCTGAAGATCGAGATCCCGGATGTCCGAAGGCTGCCGAACGGCCAGCGGCTAAAGGTGCGGGGTGCGCGGGCCAGAAACCTTCGGAACATCGACGTCGAATTCCCGATGGGGCTGTTCACCGTCGTGACCGGCGTTTCGGGCTCGGGCAAATCGACGTTGGTCGAGGAGATACTCTACCCGGCGCTTTACCGTCACGTTTACCGGTCGCCGCAGCAACCGCTGGAACATGACGGCATCGACGGCCTCGACCTCGTCGATAAGGTCATCGAGATCGACCAGTCGCCGATCGGGCGGACACCGCGATCGAACCCTGCCACTTACACGGGCCTTTTCACGCCGCTCCGTGATCTATACGCGATGCTGCCGGAATCGCGGGTGCGCGGCTATAAGGCCGGGCGTTTCTCATTTAACGTGAAGGGCGGGCGTTGCGAGGCTTGCGAGGGCGACGGTCTGAAGCGGTTCGAAATGAACTTTCTCCCGGACGTTTATGTGACCTGCGACGTTTGCCGCGGGCATCGCTATAACCGCGAAACGCTGGCCGTAAAATATAAGGGACTCTCGATCGCGGATATGCTCGACACGACGATAGAGGACGCCTTTCCGCTGCTCGAGAATATTCCGGCGATCAAGCAAAAGCTCGTGACGCTGCTCGATGTCGGCCTGGGCTATGTGAAGATCGGGCAGTCGTCGACCACCCTTTCGGGCGGCGAGGCCCAGCGGATCAAACTTGCAAAAGAGCTATCGAAACGTGCCACGGGCAAGACCATTTACATCCTGGACGAGCCGACGACGGGGCTGCACTTCGCTGACGTGCATAAACTGCTCGATGTGCTGCAGAAGCTAGTCGATACCGGCAACACCGTGATCGTGATCGAGCACAACCTGGACGTGATCAAATCGGCGGACTATATTATCGACCTCGGCCCCGAGGGCGGTTCCGGCGGCGGGCGCATCGTCGCCGCAGGCACTCCGGAAGAAGTGGCCCGCGTGCGAAAAAGCCATACGGGAAGGGCGTTGAAGGCGGTCTTAAACTGAACCGCCGTTACGGATAAGATTCGAGCAAATTGAGAGCAAGTTGGGCACGAGTTTCGCGTCGCGAAAATGCCCGGATCATTGCGACCGTTCGGTCGAAATCCTTTTGAGCCAGGCCGCGCACGAACGAGTAGTCCATTCCCATAAGCACGTTTCCGCCATTGATCATAACTATCTCACCCATTCGCACCGCGTGGCTGGATTGGAAACCGTTGACGACGACCGAGGCTTCCGAAAGTTCGTTTATCTGCTGGATCAGCCCTTCGGAAATATTGAATGCCTCGATCGGTTCGATGCGGACATAGGCATTGACCAATCGCAACATATGCTGAAGCTGCAGGCTGTTCTCAGGTCGGTCGGGAAGTCCGGCACGCGCCTTTTGCAGGATCCTTATCGAAAGCGGCTGGTTCTCTTTCTGGTCGCGTGAGAATGCACCGTCGGCAAGCGAGATCAGTGCGTTGAAGCGTGCATGGTCGGGGAATTCGTCGATGAGCGACTCGGCTTCCTGAAACTTGCCCTGGTTGATCAGATAATGGACGTACTGATAATCGAGCGCTTCCTGGGCCGACGAAAGTGCGGCATCGGCAAAGTGCTCGCCGATGATCTGCCGGGCCCGGGCCATATCGCCGCCCTGGACAAATCTGTTCGCCACCGACTGATACACCGTTCGGCGCGATTCCGCATCGAGCTTTGCCGCCTCTGCCATCGCCTGATCTACCGGCGTGTCTGTCGACGAAAGCCGCCGGATCAGGTCGGCCTGTCCTGAACGGAATGGTGCGTAAGGCGCCCGCTGTGCTGCTTCCCTAAGCCGGGCGACCGTTTCGGGCCGGAACTTCTCGGCTATCGGGATCAACTGCTGCGCGTATTGGAAAGAATTCGTACTCCGCAAGTCGGTCACAATGGACAATAGTTTGTCGAAGAGTGCCCGAATATCCGTCACCGCAAAATTGAACGACTTGTCGGTCGCCGGCCGCTGACGAACAGAATCGTTAAGGACTTGAAAGGCCGCCTGAAATGCGTTGTGGTCGGGCTGATTGCCGACCGTGTAGTTTTTCTGGATCAATTGCCCGATAGCTTCGCGGCCAAGCGATGCCGCCGATTCCGCGTCTTTTTCGTGGAGTTTGCGGAGGAGGTTCACCACCTCGGGCCCGACGCCGCGCTTCAGAGCTGCCTTAAGAAATTCGATCGCCTTTTCAGGATTTTGATCGGCAGCCGCACGGATCAGCCGCTGCTCAAGATTCAGCTCGTTCTGGATCAAATAAATGTCGTTGTTTCCCACATTTCGGATCCGCTGGTCGGCCGCGGGCCTGGCGGCAAGCGCTCTTTCGACATCAGGGGTCCGGGTCCGGTAAAACGCCTTCAGGGCAAGGTCAGCATCTTTCTGAGCGATCAGGTCGAGCACCTGTTGCCTCGGCATCTGCCCCTGTGCGTAGGCGAACTGCGGATTGCGCCTCTTTTCGGATTCGGCGAGGCTGACCGCCGCGATCAGTTCGTTGGCGGCCTCGTTAAATAGCTCGCGGGCCTTTTCCTGGTCGATGCCCCAAAGCCGGATCCCGGTGCGGGCCAGCACAATCGAACGATTCTCGGGTAGCCGCAGTTCGCGAGTTTCACCGATGATCGCTTCGGCAAGGACCGTTTTTTGACGGAGCCTTTCCTTCGCGGCCTCGTCGTCGGCCTGGGCGAGGACCAGGGATGCCTGTGAAAGTGAGAGGATCAGGAACGCGAAACGAAGCTTTGTCATCGAAGTTCTCCGCAAGTTGTAGATCTTAATATTCTGAGAACGCGCAAGCGTCCAAAAGGTTGCACCGACAGCGCGAAAGATTTTCGCACGTAAGTTGCAATATCTTTAAGCGATTATTGGTTCGAACGTCGCTTAGACGGACAACTGGGAGTTCAATATATTGCAGGTCGGGCCAGCTGGCCTTATTGCCGAACTTTCAAGCGCACGAATCGCAACGCGCGGTCGCGGTCGGCGATTCGATCTGGTCCTGCGGCGTTGCGAGGCCTACTTGAACCAGTATGGCGTTCGCCG
Source organism: Chloracidobacterium sp. (assembly GCA_016716365.1). Lineage (GTDB taxonomy): Bacteria > Acidobacteriota > Blastocatellia > Pyrinomonadales > Pyrinomonadaceae > OLB17. Next base: position 493,620 of record JADJWM010000018.1, read on the forward strand.
GGTCCAGACGGAATTTGCGTAACGGCGATGGAGCAGGTCAAAGGCCCGCTTTGAGTTGGCCCCGGTGTCGTCGTCCGTGCATCCGTAACGGGTCGATCGCACGGCGAGGTGGAGTATCTCCGGCGTTTGCCGATGTCTCGGATTGGCGGCAGCGAAATCGAGGGCCCGCCGGGTAAGCATGGTGGCGGATTCACCCAAAGCCTTAAGCTGGGCCTTTTCGCGTTCGGCTGCTGCTGTCTGTTCGGCGGACAGGAACGACGGGAAATTGATGCCGGACTTCGCGGCGTGATCCTCGACGCACCACCAATTGCCCCGAATGCTGTCGATGACCGTCGGCTCGGAATCCTCGCGTCCGTAACCGGTCTCGACATACGGCTGAACGACCGGATTGCGGAGGATCGCTGTCAGTGCCGCAGCCTCGCGGTTCGCGGTCCCCGAGGCCGCGAAGTACCTTGAGAACTCGGGCATATCCTGCTTAATTAGGCCGCGAACGACCGGAGCCATCTCCCGCTCGACAGCCGCGTTCTTGAGGACGAATGCCCGTGTCCATGCAGCTATCGCGACCATCCTTTTGAGATGGGCGGGGAGCGAAGGCGAAACCGCGGCCTGTTTCAGAACGGACAGCGGCACCTTTTCGTTGAGAAAAAGGGCGCCGTCGGCGTCGAACATTACGCGGGATTTCCACGGGGCCAGGTCGCCCTCGGGTTCGGCAGGCTCCTCACTTTCGTACGAGTCCCACGTGAACATCGCCGGTTTTCGCTGAGCATAGCGGAGATATTCATTCAGATCGGACGAGAATACGGCCCGCTGGGCGAGAAATGAATTCTGGGTCGAGAGCGGGAGCCTCGCGATGTCGCCGAGCTCATCGAACTTCGTTTTAGCAGGGCCGATCTTACCGGAATCGAGCAGTAGGCGGATCTGATGAAACCGTACTGTGTGATACGCACGACTGTCCGCTGCGATCTTATCCGCTTCGGCGAGCAGTTCCGCGGTGGCTGGGGCGGATGCTTCCGCCTTTGCGATCGCGGCCACGAACCAGTGGAGCGAGCTGGTCTCTTTCCATTTATTGTAGGAATGATCGAAGCCGTCGGTCGAGTGATAGGTCAGGAGCCAATCGCTCAGCGGATCGGTCCTGAATTCGGCCGGCACGTCCTGAAGTTTCTGAACATAGTTGTAATTGTATTCGCGTCCCGCGACTTCGGCTTCCTTTTGCTCGCGCTTCCAGCCGACCTCTTCGGCCATGCCGCGGGCACGGTCGAGAAGCATCGCAAGGTCGACAAAGTCATTATAAAAATTGGGATTGTCCGATCCCGAGCTGAGGCTCCGGCTGAGTTCCAGACGGCGTTCTTGTGGGGTCGCCCGGAATTTTGCGAGTCCCGTCATCCGAGCGGCGGATGCGTGGAATTCGGACATCGACGGATCTGCGATGATCGCCGCGAACGAATCGACGGCCTTTTGGAGCAGCCGGCGGCGGTTCTCGTCGGCCGCAGGGTCGGAGTCGGGCTCTCGGTCTTCGCCAATAAGGCTTGATTCCCGAATGTATGTGCGTGCCGCGACGAAGCGGGCCGTGTTTTTCCACGGCGACGAAGCATCGGCCGCGATCTTTTCAAAAGCGGCACGCGCCTCAGCGTTCTTTTCGCGATAGAGCAGGGCCGCCGCGATCTGATAAGCACGGTCGTGACGAAGCCACGCCGGACCGTCATTGAATTCTGCGGGCAGCGGGGAATCGCCCCCGCAGTTGGCAAAGACCGCGTCCTGGCCCTTTAGCCATTCCTTGGTATGGTCGCCGAGTCCGTGGGCCGAGATCCGCGATTCAAGGGTCTTGGCGGCATTCCTGAACGAGTCCGGAAGGCAGTTTATGTACGAGACGTAACCGCTTCGACGGTCTTTGTCGAACTCGACCTTTTCGCCGGTGACCTTCGCCCGTGCCTGTCGCCAAATGTCCTCGGCCGGCTGCTGCGGGGTGTCCAGATCGACAAGCTTCTTCGGGTCCTCGGGGCCGGCGAGGTAAAAGATCTTGTTCTGCATCGCGTTTTTCGCCTGGACCTTTTCTGCCGCCGTCAGCGAAAGCCCGTTCAGTTCCCGGTAAAAAAGGATCAGCGACATCGGGCGGAACGAGTTTGGCACGATTCCCGTCTCGCCGTTCAGGTAACGGTCAAGCGGCAGTTCGGGATGGCGTTTCAAGCTGAAGACGACATCCATGATGAACGGGCCGCAGGCGAGCGCCGGGGTCATTTCTGCGAAAAGGAAAGTTGCTAAGAGGATCAGAGCGGAGGCTTTAGTTTTCATGGATCTTTTCTATCATCGCCAGGTCGTCTGCAGTCCATGCCGCGTCCTTGAATAGGTAGATGCGGCGGCCGCGTTTCAAACCGGGCAGCGGCGGCTCGTTGACCGAGAGCCCGTAGCTGTTCCGGCAAAGGGGTTCGTTCCAATCCGTGCCGCCATTCAAGTCACGAAGGATCTCATTTCGCTGCGGGCCTATGTCAAAAAGCATCGGAACGGCATCGTCGATCGGCAGGCCGGCCATCCATCGGTCGCCCGAACACCACGACGCAAGGGCCGTGATCGTCAATGGAAGATCGGGACCGATGCGAGATCGCGCATCGATGAGAAGCGTTCGATAAAACTCGCGTTCGGATGCGACGGCATCGAAATCAACCTGGATCGCACGTACCTCTGGTAATTTTACACTCTCCTGCAAGTGCCCGATGACCGCTTCTCGCTGGGCGGCGCTGAGGGAGGGCCTCTCTTCGGACCTGCGCGACGACTCGATACGGGTCACGGCTATCACGTAGGAACCGGGGCTGATGGCGAGGGGCTGCCTTCGCGGAATGACTTCCACCGAATCGTTCTTAAGGATCAGGGTTTGGGCGAGGAATGCGACGGCGTGGCGGCCCGGATCGAGAAATCGAAGGTCTTCGGGCCTTTCCCAGGCCCATATCACCGTCGCGGGGACGGGTCGCTCGCCGTTCGGCGCAAAACAGGAAAGAGCCAGGATGACCGAAACCAATGCGGCCGATCCGATCAGGGCTCTCATACGCCCCTGATAGCGTCGATCATCTCTCGGACAGACTGGCTGAGGCCGACAAATACCGCTCGGGAAATGATACTGTGCCCGATGTTGAATTCACTTATTTCAGGAATGGCCGCCAACGCCCGCACGTTCCTGTATGTCAGGCCGTGACCGGCGGCAACGATCAAACCCAGGTCGATCGCGTGCGTGGCCGCGGCGGCGATCCTTGCGACCTCAGCAGCGGCTTTACGGGCTCCTTCCCCGTGGGCGGCCCGCGAACTCAGTGTAAGCTCGGCATATTCGGCCGTGCAAAGCTCTACCTGCTGGGCACCGGCGGCGTGGGCGGCGGTGATCTGTTCGAGCGACGGGTCAATGAAAATGCTCACGAAGATGTCCGCCGATTTAAGCTTTCCAGCCGCTTCCTGGACGGCCGCGAAATTTGTGACCACGTCCAGGCCGCCCTCGGTCGTGATCTCGTTTGGCTTTTCGGGAACCAGAGAGACGGCGTCGGGTCGGGTTTCTTCGGCGATCGCGATCATCTCGTCGGTCGCGGCCATCTCAACGTTCAAATATGTGGTCACCACGTCGCGGAGCAGTTCGATGTCGCGGTCCTGGATGTGCCTCCGGTCCCCGCGCAGGTGGACCGTGATGCCGTTCGCGCCGGCCTGCTCGCACATAACTGCTGCGGTCACGATGCTCGGCTCGATGGTCTTTCGGGCCTCACGGATCGTGGCGACGTGGTCAATGTTTACATTCAGCTTCGCGGTCATAGCGGAATTTTAGCCACGAATTACACGAATGTCACGAATGAAGAATCGGGTTCGGCCCTTTGGAAAGATCAGTTTTGATCTTGTCTCAGCTCGTACTTCCCCTGACGGGCGTTCCGTCGTATCTGGCGGACCTCGTCGAACATGCGGATGCTGTCGCGTATGACATTGACCTTGCTGCGGTCGTCGTTATTCCAGCGGACCGGCACCTCCAGAAGCCTTAGGCCATGAAGCCGGGCGACGTAAAGAAACTCTACATCGAAACCGAACCGGTCGATCTGCATCAAGGGAAGCAGCGGTGCGAAATTGTCCATATTGAATGCCTTGAACCCGCATTGCGTGTCCCAGAAGGGCATTCCGGTCATAAGCCGCACGACAAGATTGAAGACCTTTCCGCCCTGCTCTCGACGCCACGGCTGGTGGGTGCCGATCAGGCTGCGGTCGAGAGCCCGTGAGCCGAACGTTACATCATATTCGCCATCGCGGATCGGTTCGATGAGCTTGTTCATCTCCGCGATCGGCGTCGACAGGTCGGCGTCGCTGAACAGCGCGATCTTTCCCGCGGCCGCTTCGAGGCCGGTACGAACGGCAAAGCCTTTGCCGCGATTCTCGTCGTATCGGATGACGCGGGTCACGGCGTCGGCGAACTCTGAGCACGCTTCCTCTGCAACCGCAGAAGTTCGGTCTCGCGAGCCGTCATCGACGACAAGGAGTTCATACGATAGGTCCGATCCACCCATGAACTGCAGTATTTTGCGGATCGAACCGCCAACGCGCTCATCTTCTTCGAACGCGGGAATGATTATGGAAAGGTCCGGTCTCATCAGGCAAAATCTAGATGTTACGGTCTGTCGAATAAAATGTAAATCGGAATGACGGGCGCGGCGGCGGTTCTGTTTACCCGTTGGCCGGCCGTCAAGCGTAAATGTATGAAAAGAAACGTTTGCGGACCCATCGAACGCCGACTAACAGTGATCGCCTCTTTCGGTGTGGCGATGGGTTTTCAGAAAAGCCGGACAACTTATTTTGTGTTATATTCGTATATTGACCGGAGAATTGATCGATGGACCGGAAATTCCTCATTGCTGCTTTGCTTTTGGTCGCCCTTGGCGGGGTGGCCGGCGGCCTTTTCGGGCGTCTTTCGAAGACGTCGGCCAACAACGACGTCACACTTTCAAGCATAGTTGCCGACTATAAAGAGGCCCTCGATGTGATGGGTTCTAACTATAGCGGAACGGTCGATCACGAGAAGATCTCCGACGCCTCGATCCAAAGCATGCTGTGGGTGCTGGACCCTCATTCGGGCTTTTTCACACGCGAAGAGTTCAGAAAGTTGTATGAGGAGCAAGCTTCGCAGTTCTACGGCATCGGCGTTTCGATACTTCAGCGGCGCGACGGCGTTTACATCCAATCGGTCGTGCCGAACACGCCGGCCGAGAAGGTCGGGCTCCGATACGGGGACCGGATCCTGACGGTTGACGGCAAGGACGCCCTTGAATGGACAAGCTCCGAAGTGTCGCGCAACGTCCGCGGGCCGAAAGGCACCCCAGTCAAGGTGAGGGTCGAACGGGTAGCGGCACCCGGCCCGATAGATTTTGAGATAGTTCGGGGCGGCGTGCCATTCCCGTCAATTCGGAACTTTTTCATGCTGCCGGACGGCGTCGGCTATATCGGTCTTGTCGGCGGTTTTCAGGAAACGACCGCCGAAGAACTTGACGAGGCTGTCAGCGCCCTACAAAAACAGGGAATGACCAGCCTTATCCTTGATATCCGGAACAATCCGGGCGGTCTGCTTCCTCAGGCTATCGAAGTGGTGAGCCGTTTCATCCCGGCCGGGCAGACGGTGGTGACCGTAAGGGGCCGCTCGCGTTATGCCGTTACTGAAGAATTGAAGTCGCGCGGTTCGGTCACTTATGATGTGCCGCTCGTCGTCATGATCAACGGCGGATCGGCGTCGGCGTCCGAGATCGTCGCCGGTGCGATCCAGGATTACGGCCGCGGAATGGTGGTCGGTACCGACAGCTTCGGCAAGGGACTGGTTCAGCGTGTTTTCCCTCTGCCTTACGGGACCGGACTCTCGCTGACGATGGCTCGTTACTACACGCCGTTCGGCCGTTCACTTCAGCGGGATTACTCAAACGGCTCTATCTACGATTACTATTCGCATTCAAACGGCGAAGCGGACGGGACAGATGCGCCTCCCAAACCCGCCGGCGAGCCGGTCACGACCGCCAACGGCCGTGTGCTTTATGGCGGACGCGGCATTGAGCCGGACGTGGTCGTCAGACCGTCCGAAAACGGGAACGCGCGCTACCGGATCAGCGAATCCGCATTCTTCTTCGTCCGCCAGCTTGTCGCCGGAAGGATCTCCGGATTCGAGCAATTCCGCGTCGATAAGCAGGATCATAAGCCGAGCCTGCCCGCCGAAGGGCTTCAGGTGAACGACAGGATGCTCGAGGCGTTTCGCTCATTCGTGATCAACAACAAAGAAACCGGCTTGACCGCCGACAGTTTCAATGCCCTCGCCGATTTCGCCCGGAGCCAGGTCCGGGAAGAACTCGCCACCGCGATGCACTCCAACGAGGCCGGCATCCAGGTGCTTCTTGAGACGGATCCGCAGGTAAGGAAGGCAGTCGAATTGATGCCCGAAGCGAGCAAACTGGCCCAGACGACGACCGCTCGCCGTTAGGGACTCGCTGGCACGAACATTGAGAAAAGAACGGACCTTAGTAGGTTCGTTCTTTGTTTTTTCGCGGTCCGTGCGTTTTCGGCCCGATTTTTCACTTTTTGGCTTTTTAACCTAAAATAAGGTTCAGGCACTCGTATGTACAAACAGATCGGCATCTTGACTGGGGGTGGCGACGCCCCGGGCCTAAATGCCGTCATCAGAGCGGTTGTCCGGACGGCGATCGGCGAGTACGGAATGAATTGTGTGGGAATCGAGGACAGCTTTGAAGGCATCCTCGGCGAGACCCACACGATGAAGCTGACATTCAAAACCGTTAGCGGCATCCTGCCCCGCGGGGGCACGATCCTCGGCACCCGGAACCGCGGCAGCTTCGTCAAGATGGTGGACGGAAAGCCGACTTTTCCGGAAATGCCGATCGGCGAGGCCCTTGCGAACCTGGACATCCTCGGGATCGAGGCGCTGGTCGTCCTCGGCGGTGAAGGAACGCTTGCCATCGCCGAACAGTTTCACAAACGCGGCTTTCCGGTGATCGGGGTGCCGAAGACGATAGATAACGACCTGGCCGCGACAGAGCTGACGTTCGGATTCATGACTGCGATCGACATCGCGACCGAGGCGCTCGACCGGCTGCATACGACCGCAGCGTCGCATGATCGGGTGATGATCCTTGAAGTAATGGGCCGCAACACCGGCTGGATCGCCCTGCATGCCGGCCTTGCGGGGAGTGCGGATGTGATCCTTATCCCGGAGATCCCTTTCGCTTTCGAGTCTATCGCCCAGAAGGTTCAGGCGAGGGAGAGATCAGGATCGAGGTTTACGAACATCGTGATCGCCGAAGGGGCGACCGAGGTGGGCAGGGGAGAGATCTACCTTGATACTGAAGAGATGCGTCTCGGCGGGATCGGTGATCATGTACGCCGCCGACTTGAAGATATTACCGGCAAGGAGTCTCGCTGCGTCGTGCTCGGGCATTTACAGAGAGGCGGAAGCCCGAACGCGTTCGACCGGATGCTCGGCACAAATTTCGGTGCCTGCGCGGTTCGTGCCCTCGCGAGCGGTGAGACCGGGAAGATGGTCGCTCTTCAGGCAGGGACGATCGTTACCGTTCCGCTGTCGGAGGCCGTTGCCAATATAAAAACCGTGCCGACCGACGGCCAACTTGTGAGGACCGCGCGCGATATCGGTATATCGTTCGCCGCCCCCAAGGAAATACCGGTCTCCTGACCAAAGTTCGGCAACTCCACGGAGAAGGCCCGGCCCAACTGATTATGGAAGACGTTAAGAAGAAATTGAAGGATGAGCTGTCATCGCTCGAGGACGAACTGCATTTCAAGCTCCCGAAAGAGATCCAGCATGCGCGCGAATTCGGCGACCTGCGTGAGAATGCCGAGTATAAGGCCGCTCTCGAACGGCAGTCCATTGTAAAGGCTCGGCTTGCACAGGTACGGCAGCGGCTCTCAGAAATAGAGTCGATCGATCTTTCGAAGATCCCGACAGACCGTGTCGCCTACGGATCGAGGGTCCGACTGTTCGATATCGAAAAGGAAGAGAAAGTTACGTACACGCTTGTGACGTCGGAGGAAAGCGATCCCGAAAACGGCAAAATATCGACCGTTTCGCCGATCGGCCAGGCACTGATGGGCAAGGAAGAGGGTGACGAGGTAAAGGTGAAAACACCGACGGGCTGGCGTTCGTTTGAGATCGACCGGCTGACCACGATCCACGAAGTTGAAGACGCGTAGATCCGAGTTCGGAGTTTCAGATCCTTTTACGCATTGATCACATTGGATCCGGGGGTCGAAAACTGAATTGGAACTGGATCGAAACTCGAACTCAACCAGAACTCGGGGTCAGGGGACCGAAACTAAAGAGAGAATGTTAGGTGCGAGCATCGGGCGCGGGGCAATGCGGATCATCAACGCGATGGTTCGGGGGCTTGCTTCGGCCGGCGTTCCGCCGAACGTGCTGACGACCATCGGCGTCTCGATCAACGTCTTTTGCGGCGTTCTTTTCGGGATGGGCGAGTTCTTCTGGGCCGGGATCGTACTGATCGCCGCGAATCTGTTCGACATGCTTGACGGCAACGTCGCCCGGCTGACGGGAAACGTTACTAAATTCGGCAGCTTTCTGGATTCGTCGCTCGACCGGCTTTCTGACATGGTCGTGTTCCTCGGCATCATTGCATTCTATGCCAGCAACACGCCGCAGCGGTCTTTATTGAATGTAATATTGGCCGGGACTGCGATGATCGCCTCAGTGATGGTGAGCTACACCACCGCACGCAGCGAGGCACTCGGCGTCAAAGCGAATGTCGGCTTCCTGCAGCGGCCGGAGCGGATCGTTCTCTTGATAATAGGGGCCTTGTCCACGTGGGACTGGAACTCCGACGTGTGGTGGTTCAACCGGATGCCGCAGGTGCTTTGGGTGCTGGCCGTTGGGTCGGTTTGGACGATGATCCACCGAATGTACTTTATCTGGAAAGAATTTAGACGGATGGAGCAGGCCGCCGCAGGGTAAAGATGGAATATGTTGCGGGCATCTGGGAAGGGCTGACCCTTGGGCAGGTCGCCCTCGGTGTCGGGCTTTTCCTTCTGTCGCTTTCGATCAGCTTTGCGGCCATCGTGATCGTGCTGGTAAAGATACCGGCGAATTATTTCAGCTCGCATTACCGGGAGGATTTTCTCCCGGGAAGTTCGTGGATCGTTCGTTGGGGGGCGGTCATCCTGAAGAATTTGCTCGGCCTGATGCTGGTCATCCTTGGGCTGCTGCTGTCGCTTCCTGGTGTACCCGGCCAGGGGCTTTTGACGATCCTTCTCGGCCTGATCCTGATGGATATTCCGGGAAAGCGGCCGCTCGAAGCCAGGATAATTCAAAGGCCTGCGATCCTTTCGGCCGCGAACCGGCTTAGGGCGAGGTTCGCAAAAGAGCCGCTGGTCATTGATTAGCTTATGGGACTGTTGAGCTTCATCAAGAAACGAAAACGAGACCCGTTCGCCGAGCGGAAAAGACTATTGCTTGAGAACGGCCGCATAACCGACGGCGTGATCATTGATACCGAAACGATGCCGAATGGTGACGAGATCGTTTATTACACCTATTCGCTTAACGGGGTTGAGTTTGAATCGTCAGAATTACTGAATGAGGAACAGCTGCGGGACCCGCTGAAATTTGCTCCCGGGGCAAAGGTCGGCGTCCGCTACGATCCGAAGAATCAGGGTAATTCGACCCTGGCTTAGATAACGGATAGTGTAGATCGGACAGTCGATGTTCGGTCCCGGGTAACCGATCAAGGTTAACGGTCGATCTATTGTAGAGAACTTACGATCGCTCTAGAGGAGCTCAAAGTTTTCTTCGATCTTGGGGTGACGGTCGACCTTGAGCCTTTCATTTACCAGGACCATTTATCCAATTCAGGGCCACTGACGACCGACAGTTTCCGGATCAACAATTGACCGTTGTCCATTCTCCATTGTTAGAACTGTGTTCAAAAAGATCCTCATCGCCAACCGTGGAGAGATCGCTTGCCGGATCATCCGGGCGTGCCGCGAGATTCGCATTGCAGCAGTGACCGTCTATTCCGACGCGGACCGCGACAGCCTCCATGTCCGCATGGCCGACGAAGCATACAATATCGGCCCGCCGGCGTCGTCGGAGAGCTATCTTAGCGGCGACAAGATTATCGACGCCGCAATGCGCTCCGGGGCCGAGGCGATCCATCCGGGCTATGGATTCCTTTCTGAAAATGCCGGGTTTGTTCGACAGGTGCAGGAAGCTGGCCTCGTTTTCATAGGACCGCCGCCTGAGGCTATGGAAGCCATGGGCGGCAAGATGTCGGCCCGCCGCATTGCGATCGAGGCCGGCGTTCCGGTCGTTCCCGGCACGACTGAACCGCTGAAGAGCTTCGAGGAGGCCGCCGAAACTTCTGAAAGGGTCGGATACCCCGTAATGCTCAAGGCGTCGGCGGGAGGCGGGGGAAAGGGCATGCGGTTGGTCGATCGACCTGCAGAACTGCGTGCCGCATTTGATGCGGCGCGTTCGGAAGCGCTTTCAAGCTTCGGCGACGACGCGGTTTATATCGAAAAAGCGGTCGTCAGGCCACGGCACATCGAGATCCAGGTATTTTCGGACACTCACGGAAATCATGTTCACCTCGGCGAACGCGAATGCTCCATCCAACGCCGCCACCAGAAGGTTATCGAAGAGGCACCCTCCCCGATAAACTCACCGGAACTTCGCGAGAAAATGGGACGATGTGCGGTGATGGTGGCGAAGGCGGTCGATTATGTCGGGGCGGGCACGGTCGAATTCCTTGTCTCAGACCTTGACCGGTCTTTCTATTTCCTTGAAATGAACACGCGGCTGCAGGTCGAGCATCCGGTCACCGAGCTTGTGACCGGGATCGACCTCGTCCGCGAGCAGATACGGGTCGCTGCGGGGGCGCCGCTCTCCTTCAGCCAGGAAGACGTCAAGATGAATGGGCACGCCATCGAATGCCGGATCTACGCCGAAGATCCGGACAATAACTTTCTCCCGTCGCCCGGACGGATCGAACGCCTCCATATCCCGCAGGGACCCGGCGTTCGCGACGACGGCGGTGTTTACCAGGGGGCGGAAGTTTCCATTCATTACGACCCGATGATCTCGAAGTTCGCCGTGCATGGTAAAGACCGGACGGAAGCGATCGAGAGGATGAGGCGAGCTCTTGCCGAGTACGAGATCGTCGGGATCAAGACCACTCTCCCGTTCTTTGTCGATGTGATGGAGGATGAGGAGTTTACCACCGGGAGGATCGATACAGGCTTCATCGAAGGATGGAAGCAGCGGCGATCGGTCGCGGAACCCATGAAAAAAGAAAAGGACCTTGCCGTGATCGTTGCGGCCGTTGCCTATGCGGGCCGCCGAAAGGCCGCCCCTTCGTCGAGTTCTGCAGCGTCGAGCAAATGGGTGATCGAGGGAAGGCGTGCCGCCCTTGGCAGGTGATCTCCGATCCGGCCGAAGGCCAAAGCCGGCGTTCTGAAACGTGCCCGGCCAAAAAATAAAGCGGACGGCCGAGGCCGCCCGCTCCAGATCAACTATGGTGAATGTCGGCCTTACCGTCCCGCCTTTGAGGGGGCAGATCTGACCGCTGAGCCAACCACGCTCTGTTCGCTGATAACGCCCACGAACGCCAGGCCCGTGACATTGTCCACCAAAGTGAACATGACCGGTTCGCTGTTGAAGACGTATCGCTTGTGTTGGACAGCAACGATATACAGGTCGCCCACTTCCAGCTCATCTACCATGAAGTTGCCCAGGGCATTGGTTCTTGCCGTCCGCAGTTCGCCGGTGGCGGCATTCGTAACCATGACCAGAGCGTTCGCGATCGGGTTGCCTTTAGCCGTTCTCACCTGGCCTTCGACGAAAGCGTCGGCACGCGTCGGCGCTTTGATCCGGGCGATCGTTGCGTTAAGGATGTCGACATCCTGAAGTTGGAGGAGGCTGTCCTCCGAAGGAATGTCGATCCCGAAGATGGTGGTGTTCGTCCAGTCGATCGCGTCCGTCTTGACGGTGCCTGAGATCTGATTTCCACGGCCAAGGGCCTGATTGTAAAGGATCTGGCCGTCCGGATAAGAGCCGCCGCCGACCGGGCCTAAATTGATCGTCGTCTGGAGTTTCATCTGGATACGTCCTCCTACGGGAAGGATGGCACCCGGTGCCAGCATGTCCGAAGTCGAATCGTCACCGATGCCGTCATAAGCCGCGTTCCGCGACCCGGTCGCACCGCCGCTCAGGACAGTCACGATGTTCGAACCGGGAACGAGCGTAAGGTTGCCGGTGAACTCGCCGTCGACAACGCTGATCTCGTCACGAATATTAAAGCCCGTGATATCGATCTGACAGTTGTTAATAAAGTCTATGGTCCACTCGAGCGTATCGCCGGGAACTACCGACGGACCGCCCGGACGGATATTCGACCTTCGGACCGACTTGTAGCCGAGCGCGGTCGCCTGCGGCGGTCCGCAATTCTCACCAGCGCCGATTTCCGGAACATCTTTGCGGATCCCCTCGCCTGAATTGCTGCCGTCCAATCCAACCGCCAACTTTGGCTTGCGCGTCAGCGTATAACGGACGTCGACCATTGTCGGTTCGGTGGACCTGTAAACAGGGACTTCCGCACCGTTCGAATTGAACGAAGCGATAAGGTCGCGAACGGACTGGTTGTCATATTCCGCCAAAATGATGAACACACCGCCGGTAACGGTTTTGTTATCCACGCGGCTTGCGGTCGCGAAAAGTTCGCGGCCTTCAATTCCCATTTCGGGACTGACAGCCCATTTGACCGGAACATTGTTCTCAATAAGAAGGTTTGCAAGGCCGTAGGCCCTGAGGTTCGAAGTTGTGCCGGCCGTGTTACGTTTGTTGATCCCGTCCATCGGGATTACCAACGCACCCGCGTCGAGGCTCTCCGGCTGCGCAGAGCGAACCGACGGCTCCTGTGCAAGGCCGGCGGAGGCCAAGACGCAAAGAACGAAGACAAACGTAAGCGCATGGAACGTTTTGCTTCTCATTGCTTGTAAATAAATATTGGTTCTCATAGTTGATCCGACTCCTCTCAATTTCATTCTAAAAGCGGCCTGTTACCTTCAGATCTTCTCCATATCAATGGCCCATCAGCTGCCGCGTTGGATGGGACAAATAAATGCCGGCCATACCGGGCCAATGGCCAGTTATGGACGGCCAGTATTCAAAAGAACCAATGACGGCTGCTGCCAGCCTGCCGGTTTTTCGAGTAATCGTTGCTTACGCGAAGTTTTAACATAAGTCCTTTTGAAAGTAAATGAATTTCCTTTCGTCTCCTTATCGCCGTCAGTGACTTACTAACCAATCCTTGTCACTTCGGCGAAAAACCCCCGCCGCCGGCCTCTCTGAGCCGCGTTTTATTCTCGGGACCTCGCTCTTGCGAAGATTGACGGCCCTTAATTTCTTTCCTGCAAGATATAGTTAATCAGAAAGTTGTTCCAAAAAATGTATGGATTTTACATAAGGCGCTAAAACTTGTTTTGAAAAGGGACCGTGAGGGGGGCCATTGTTTATAGGATCCGGTGGGCATAAGGATTGTCCGCACCCGTGGAAGGGCCTTCTGGACCATAACAAAAAGGGCCGTCCGGACTACGGATGGCCTTGGTCAGCTCATGACGCATGGTGCGGCTCTGTCAAAGGCTCCGGTTCTTTCGACTCTGTCCGATCCAGCCTTTGTATCGCTGAACTCAAGCTCAAGCGATAACGAAAGTCACTTAGAATTGAAAAAGGCCTGCCCGCCAATGGCGAACAGGCCGAAAAAACCAATTTCTCTTTTATTCAGCCGCTCTGTGCGGCGAGCGTGAACCTATTTCGGCGTACCGACAAACGCGGATGCCGTGAGATCCTCGCCCAGCGTGAACGTGAATGGAAGGTTCTCGAACGTGTACCTCTTGCTCTGGACATTGATCATGTAGAACCCGCCGACCGGAACGTCCTCGAAGGTGAAATAGCCGAATGCGTTCGAGATCGCGGCACGCGGTTCGCCGCCGGAGACATTCTGAAGTACAACGACCACATTGCGAAGCCCGCGGCCGTTGCCATCGATGACGGAGCCGGTTATCGTCGCGTCGGCGGCCGTCGGGACGTTCGGTGCTGTGAACAGCATCATGTTCGGGGAACCGTCGGACATGCTTTCCATTTCGCCGTCGGTTGCCTCGCCCATGATCGCCGTGAACGCATCCGATGGAGCGGCGCTCTGATTATCTTCAAGATACAGCGCTACCGCACCGGAAACGTGCGGGGCGGCCATCGACGTACCGCTGATAGTATGGACAGCCGTGTCGTTCCAGGCCCAGGCCGAAGGGATGCTGATTCCCGGAGCGAACAGATCGACGCAGCTTCCGTAATTAGAGAATGACGCACGGGCGTCGGCTTGCGTCGAGGCGCCAACCGTGATCGCCGTTGAAAGTCGAGCGGGCGAGTAATTGCAGGCACTGCCGTTATTATTTCCGGCAGCGACGACAAAGGTTATACCTGAATCGATAGCTCCCTGAACGGACGAGTCCATTATTTCAGAACCCCATCCTCCCATGCTCATATTGGCAACCGCCGGCAGCTGACGATTTGCAGTTAGCCAGTCGATGCCTTCGATGGCCGTTGCGGTCGTGCCGATGCCGTTACAACCCAGCACACGGATGCCGTAAAGGCTTACGTTTTTCGCTATGCCGTAGGTAACGCCGCCGATCGTGGATGCCACGTGCGTGCCATGGCCATGGCAGTCATTGCCGTTCTGTCCGTCGCCGATCGAATCGTAAACTACCGAAGCTCGGCCCTGGAACTGTTCATGCGTGACCCGAATGCCCGTGTCGACAACATAGACATTCACGCCGTTTCCGGTCTTCGTGTAGTTATACGTTTGGTCAAGCGGCACGTTCCGCTGGTCTACCCGATCGAGGCCCCAGGGGGCGCTCGCCTGAGCTTCGGCCACGGAAATGTATGAATCCTCTTCGACGAAGAGGACGTTCGGATCGCTGCTCAACGCATGGGCGGCCTTTTCGGTCATCTCGACCGAGAACCCCTGGATTGCGTTTCTGAACACTTTGTCTACGGCCCCGCCGTACTTCGCCGTCAACCGGGCGGCGGCGTCAGGAGATTCTTCGCCCTCTGAACGCATAGCGTCCGCGTTCAGGGCTACAATATAGCGGTTGGGTACCGGGTTGGCAGATCTCTTTAGTTTCGAGGTTCGACCCTCGGTCTCTGAGGGCAGGAAGGAAATTGCGGCTGCGGTGACGGCAAGAACCGTCAGGAAGATCCAGGTTTTTTTCATTTGTTGCTCCGGGAAATTCTAAATGTAGTGTTGGGATAGGTTGGACAGTCAACTATGGGGCTTGGGGCCGGTCCAAAAACAAGGTACAACAGACAACAACATGCGTCAACACTTTTTCTCGTTTTGACCTGAAAAATAGGGCTTTTCGGTCAAATTGACCGAGAAAAAACGCGATATGGAATTTCGAAAGCAAACGGGTAGAATGGAAGTGACAGTCAATTGGAACGCAGGAGGGTGCATGGAGGAACTTCTTCGGAAACTGGTTGGGACCAGGATCGACGTCAATTGCGGGACGAACATTTTTTATCGCGGTGAAGTGATGAGCTCCGCCGGCGGGATCCTTGAGCTTCGGGATGAGGACGGCCGCGAGGTGTTCATTGCCGAGGACAGGATCACGGCCATCTCTCCTTGCAAGGACCAGACATCGCGCCCCGGATTCATCATCTAACCCGAACGAAGAAAATGCCCGGAATTGATCCGGGCATTCTCGCATTCAAATCAAAGGAAACAATGGATCGAACTGAATGATGATCTAGTTCGAGCGCGAGCCGATCATTCGCGAGGATCAGCCATGAAGTTCACATCGGTGAGACTGTCATCGAGCGATACGATACGCTGCTTCTCGGGGAACGAGTACCGCTTGTGGCTGACGTTAAGGATATAGAGTTCATTAACGTCCAGTCCGCCGAAGTTGTAGAAGCCGAACGGATTCGTCATCACGATCCTTGCTTCGCCGGTATTGCCGTTGATAAGGATCAGCTGAGCTTTCGAAATGCCCAGGCCGTTCGAATCGACAACCCGTCCGCTGATGGCGCCATCGCCCGCGGTCGAGCCCACGTTGTCATAGCAGAGGACCACGGAAACGATCGAGCCAGGTTCGCCGGGGTTAAGGTCGGTGTCGCCTGTCGCATAGGGTTTATAAGGATATGCCCACGAGCCGCTGGCATAGCGGATGATCACGGCGGTGATAGCCCATTGCGAAGTCCAGCTGGTCACGGCGGAGGCGGTCGATGCGATCGTGAACTGAACGGTCGCGTCTTCAGGCCCGTCGACGACACGGTCGGTGCCGTCCGTAAAGTTATGGACGCCATTCAAGGCCGAGCCGGTAAGGGTCACCGAGTCATTCTTGACGATGTGCGAAAAAGCCGGATCCGGTGAACCGTTCAGTTTCGCGCAGGTTATGTTCACACTGTTGAAAAAGATCGGTGCTACCGATGCCGAAGGGGCGTCAACGATGTTAGGGATGCTTTTCGTTATCTGGACCTTCTGTCCAAATGAAAGCGAGGTCAGGGCGCAAAGAACCAAAAAGGTCAGCGCGAGCCTCAAACTGCCAATACGGGTATCCATCATATTTCAATTCTCTCCTCTCAAGGCACAGGGTGCCAAAATCGAGCGCTCGAATACGGGCGCAAACAACTAAAACTACGCGAGTTCCAGAATCTTAGCACAGTTTTTCCGAATTTGAACCAAAAAAATTATCAAATTCGAATAACTTTTTTTCAGGCCCGAGAACCCGAAATCACGCTCTGGTTTCGCTAAATAGAACGAATAATAGACGATGCGGTTCCCTGATTTTGCCGACCTATCGTTTGAACCGCTGTATTTCGGCAGCTTATTGCCTATGCAAACCCGTTTCTTATTGGGGTCCCCCCGCCCGCGGCTAACGCAAAGATCAATAAGCGGCTCATGCCCAACCTCGGCGCATTCGTCGCGGGCACGAGGCACGAGGTTCAATCACGTCAATGTGCCGCGACTGCCGTAAAATGCACATCGGTAAGGTTCTCCCAAAGCGAAACGATCCTTTGTTTCTCACCAAAAGCGAATTTATGGTGACTTACATTCAAGACGTAGATCTCGTTAATGTCGAGGCCCTGAAATGAGTAATAGCCGAACGGGTTTGTCCTTGAGATCATCGCTTCACCGGTGGCTCCGTTGATAAGGATAAGTTGTGCCTTTCCGATCCCATTGCCGAACTGATCGATGACGCGGCCGTTGATCATTCCGTCTCCGGCGGTCGGGCCAAGCGGATCGCCATAACAAAAGGTCACGTGGCTAAGACCTTGACTTGCACCCGGATCCAGATCTGAATCGCTCTGCGCCGAGGGCTTGTAAGGGTAAACATATGCGTTGGGCCCAAGTTTCATGATCACCGCGGTCACGGCCATCGTCGAACTCCATGAGAAGATCTGCGATGCACCCGAATTGATCGTTACCGTCTTGTCGGCGTTTTGCGGCCCTACAACTATGCGGCCTGAGCCGCTCGTGAACGGATACGTGCCATTCGGGTCGCTAAAGTCGAGTTTTAGCTCATTGTCCGAAACAATATGCGAAAACCTCGGATCCGAGGACGCATTTAAGGTCGAGCAGCTCGGGTTGCCTTGTCCCCCGCCGCCGGTGAAGAAAACCGGCTCGACCGATGCATTTACTGTCGAAACAACGTACTTAACTGCCTTGACCTTGACTGGTGCTTCAAAGCCGGCCTGTCCATTTATGGAAGCGGCGAAAGCCGAAATAATAAGTATTGATACCAACGAAAATGATTTGCCGAAATTGCCTGGTCTCATTTTAAACTCCTTGATCTACAGCAATGGGCGGGTCAGTGCCCAGCAGGTTTTTTCTTATTTGTGTACCAAGCCTAAACGTATAACGGCATACATTTTCCAGTAATCTGAACGGGGCGAATCGGCAGGGTTTTGTTCGACAGATTACGCAAGCCAGGTTGGAGCTTATCGTTCACTGAATGCGGGCAAACATAAAAGTGCCCGGCAGTTATTGGCTCACCGGGCACTTCTCAAATGAATTCTTGGATTCGGTTATTTTTCGATGGGCCCTTCGGCCGGAGGCGGCGTAGTCGGCAGGCGGCGGAAACCGACGATGCGTTTTTCCCAATAACCTTTGAAAGGAGAGTAAGTGATGCCTTTGCTGGAAGACGCGTGATAGAAGCCGTTTTCGTCCGCGACGATGCCCATATGGCCGAGCCGGTTCATAAAGACGAGTGTGCCGAACTTGTAACGGTCGTCGCCGGTCACGGGCACGCTGGCTTCCCAAAGCGAACGTGCGCTCGAGCGGATAAAGCCGACGCCCGCATCCCTGAAGACGGCCCAAACAAATCCGGAGCAATCATATCGATTCGGACCCGACGAGCCGTAAAGATATGGAATGCCGAGCCGAGATTGGATCCCGCGAAGTATCAGATTCGATGTCCCGGCGGAATAGACGATCCGGCCGGCGGCGATCGATCCCATTCCGTTCATCGCGTTCGTCGCGCGAGACGATGCGGTCGCTTTCACAAGCGGCGGGGCGGTCGGTTTTTCCGGGATCGAGATGTCGTTGGTTAAGACGGGTCGGGATGGACGGCTGGTCGGCTGGGTCGAAACAAGCGGCTTTTGGCTTTCGGGCGGAGCGGCCGGCTGATTGACCGGCTGGCTTGAGACGGACCTGACCACGCGTGGGCGGTCGGCTCCGGTAGATTGTCCGAAAGCTGTTGCGGCAAATGCTGCCGCTGCGAAACAGGCTGCTGAGGCCTTCTTTAGATCGATCAAAACGTGTCCTCCGGTTTCAGCGAACGAGGCAGCAATCGGCAATTAAGCTGCCCCAACACTGTGGCGAAAATCGGTCTTGCGGCGTGGTGTCGTACCACGGCCGTACCCCTTGTTTATGAACTTCTACTTTTCTTTTTTTCGGCAATTAGCCCGTGATGACTGGGCGGATCGGTGAACTGTCAAAACTTGTTGGCGGTTCGTTTGCCAAAAGAGAGACTAGCATTTTGGCAGGATCGAATGCAAGCGTTGCCGAAAACAGGCCGCTTCTTGTGGGCTGACTATCTTACTTCGTCGTCCTTCTTTATGATCGGTTTCGTGCTTTTGGCGGATGAAAAAAGGAATCGTCCACGAACGGCACGAAACAAGAAAAAGGAACCGAAAGGGAGGTTATCGACCTGTGATGTGGTTTAAGGCTGAAAACAAGGATACGACAAGGGTCCCCTCTTTTTGAGGAGGAGACCCCGCCTACCAACCTGCCTTCCGAGCATTCAGTTGTCCTGTCGTATGTCTCAGGAGAAGGTTGAATCGGCAGTCGGTTCCAAAGAATTTTCCCGAGATATCGCATGGCTGAAAAATCCTGGGCCGATCGGCGATCCCATAGGGTGGGGAAACGAAGCCGGCCGGCCGGCTGTTTCGCTGGGCTTGTCCCGGGACAAAAGGGCTTGTCCCGCCGCCCGCATGGGACATGCAAGCTGTTAAGTCATCACGAGTTACCCTCGTTTTGCACCCTTTGTCCCGTTAAATTTTCAAAGAACAGATCATTGCAGATACGCAACGCTGTATCACGCAACGCACAAGGCGATGATACATTGGATCGGCTCCGCTGTCCAGATATTTCTTTAGATGTTAGCGGGCGAAGAGTGTCGCAGGCAGAGCCTGCTTCAAGGTTCGTTGAGTAAGCTGCCCGGTCAGGCAAGCCTGACCGCACTGCCATCGGGCAAGCCCAGGAAAGGACCGTTGAGTAAGTCGCCCGGTGACGCATGCCCGACCGTCCTGCGATGGGACGAGCCCAAGAAAGGGAACTTCGAACCGACCCAACACCGCGAGTTGCGTAAAGGCAGCGGAGATGTAAAGCCGGCAGCAAATGTACGCGTACGCGGGCCGGAATTTCTGATGTCCGGGCGATCGCGCGTGAAGCGAATGCCCTGTGCGCCCACGCGGGACAAGGGGATCGAATGGTGCAAACGGCAGAATATGGAGCGATTTTCGGGCGTTTTGGGGTCGAAATTGTGTATTTCCGGACTCTCATTCATCGTTACTTTCTCCCCGATGCGGGACAGGTGTATTTTTGGCGCGAAATGACCTTGGGAAAGAGTCCCTCGCGGCACCTGCGGCCACGGTTTTTGCGGTACCTTCCGCTCTGAAAGCTCCATGAGAAACGTCCCGGACCGGATACTCATTCGAGATCGCGTCGGGGTGATCCCGTTCCGCCCAGTTAAATACTGAACGCCGGCATTGGGTGAAGGGCTCTTTGGCCTCTCCGGCAGTGTCCGTAAATTGCCCCAAAGCGGGACAATGTCCGCCGAGGGGTTCGAATTGCGGCATTCGGATCGGCGGAGGCTCAGTGAAACGCCTAGCCGGCTAATTGGCTGAAAAAATGCTTGTTACGCAAAAACGTTCGATGCTAGAATGTTCGCACAAAGGGCCGCCTCACGACCTCTAAAAACCTTTCGGTGGCTCCCTGACCGATAAATATGAAAAACATGAACTCCCACGGCCGAGGTGCGGCCGCGGTCTCTCGCTTCCATCAGATCGTAGTTTCCCTAGTCCTTTCTACGCTTGTCTGCCTGCCGATCAGCGGCACAATAGGCTCCGCGAATGTCATTACCGGCGTTCCGTCGCAGTCTCCCGTCCCACGGCAGGTTGCCCACTTCCGGGTTGACAGGACCTTCAGTCAGACCGGCTTCGTTGTCGATAGGATCGGCGGCGGTATTGACACAGTGGCCGGGGCAATACTTCTAGCTGACGGGAAGGTCCTTGTAGGCGTGCACTCCCTTGGGAGGGTAGGCAGCGCCTTTCATGTCATCAGGATCAACGCAGACGGCTCGAGAGATTTTGGATTTGGGAGTGAGTGTAAACTTGTGCCCATCGTTGGTAATTTATGGCCGACTGACGCAGGCCAGCCGAGGGTTGCCCTTCAACCTGACGGAAAGATAATTGCGAGCATGGGGCCGAGCGTGATGAGGTGCAACCCGGATGGCACACTAGATGAGTCTTTCGGCGTTGGCGGGATCCAACAGATCAGCTTGGGCTTTTCCGGGGTTTCGTCATTGACGATTGCTGTCCAGGCAGATGGGAAGACCGTCATTGGCGGTGCCGCCCAAGTTGATTCAGCAACGAGGTTTGCCGTAGGTCGGGTGGATGTGGACGGTTCGCCCGACACCTCGTTTGACGGCGACGGGCTTGCGGTCCTTACTTTGACGGGTCCATTTACAGTCGGCGCGGTTGCTATTCAGCCGGATGGGAAGATCGTTGCAGCCGGTTCGTCATCAGGTGATTTCCTCGTGGCTCGTTTCAATGCCGACGGATCGCTTGATAATGGGTTTGACTCGGACGGTATGCAAACAACGCCGATCTTCGCCGGGAATGACGCGGTCAATGCGGTCTCGATCCAGCCAGACGGAAAGATCATCGCGGCCGGCACATCTCGCAGCAGCACATCTATAAATTCCGGCGTATTCGCCATCGTTCGATACAACAGTGACGGATCTCTCGATTCGAGCTTCGACGGCGACGGAATAGCGGCCAATCCCGTGATGAACATGGGGACCGCGATGCTCGACAGCACAATACGATCAGTGGCACTGGAGCCCGACGGCAAGATCGTGGCCTTGGGCCGCACGCATAACGGAAAGAACTTCGATCATGCGATGGCCCGCTACAACCCGAACGGTTCCCTCGATCAATCATTTGGTCAGGGAGGCTTTGTCGTCCCTCCCGTACCTACCGCGAACGACAACCTGGACGATCTTGGAAGCGTCGTGCTGGTTCGGCCAGACGGCCGGATATTTACAGCGGGCGACACGGTCGATTGGACAGGAAGCAGCCCGAACGCCATAATGGCGAGCAAAGACATTACCATAAGACAATTCAACAGTGACGGAATTCCGGACATTGCTTTCGCCGGTGGAAGGGCGGACCTGGATGTCGGGGGGAATCGTACCGTCGGGACGGCAATGGCTATTCAGCCGGACGGTATGATCCTCTCTTCAGGGAACTATTTCGAAAATTATTTTGGTCAACCACCATTTTCCGGCGGATTTGGAACGGCGCCATTTATTGTCCGGTTCAATCCTGACGGGACACGGGACAACGCTTTCGGTGTCAATGGAGTCCTTAGAACGAGCTTTGAACCGACAAAACTCGCGAACGCCCCTGACGGGAAGATAGCTTCGGTCGAAAGTACCTGGCTATATCAATACCACAGCGGCGGCACGCTCGACACCGCATTTGGAACCGGGGGCAGGATCTCGTGGTCTGGTCATTCGCAAGGTCCCCTTTTTCAGCCGGACGGAAAATTCCTCGCGGTGCAGGGGGCAGAGATCATTCGTTACACTTCCGCCGGCGCTCTCGACACCTCCTTCGATGGGGACGGCCGAGTGCCGATTTCCGGAGGCGACATTATCCTTGTCTTGCAGCCCGACGAGAAGATCGTGGTCGCGGCCGGTGTCAGTAACAATCTTGTCATTACCCGTTTGAACTCTGATGGCAGCCTTGACGCGTCATTCGACGGCGACGGCTCGGCCACGACCGATATCGAGAATACAGATTTACCGGCCGCAATCGCCCTGGATCCGAACGGGAAGATCGTGGTTTTGGCTAGATCGAACTGGGGCGGATCGCAGCAAAAACCTGCGTTCGTTCGTTATAACTCCGACGGTTCGCTCGATGCCGGTTTCGGTACGAACGGCAAGGTCCAGTTTCCGGTGTTGAGCCTTGGAGCTCGCTTACGCATGCACGTACTACCTGACGGAAGGATAGTGGCCCTAACCACAAGCGGTTTTTCTCAAGGTATTCTCAGGGTAACTTCGAACGGACAGCCGGATAATTCGTTTTATGCCGATGGGATCGCTTCGGTGTCAAACACGAAGTTTGGTTCCAATCCGATGCCGGTCACAGCCGCTGCAGAATTTGACGCTCAAGGGAGGCTAGTTCTTGTCGGATCTGACCGAAACCAAGCGACAGTCGATACTCGTTCGATGTTTATAGGGCGGGTGGAGATCGTCGATCATCCTTACGTTCACTTTGACTTCAGCGGTGATGGAAAGGCCGACCTCGCCGTTTGGCGACCACAGGCTGGAACGTGGCACGTTCTCACGCCGGAGGCATACACGGTGACCCAGCATGGAAATGAAGGCGATCGCCCTGCTCCGGCCGATTTTGACGGCGACGGTATAACGGATCTCGCGACATTCACAACGTCCAACAGTACCTGGCATATAGTCCGTTCTGAAAGTCAATCTCAAACGAGTACTAGCCCCTCTGGACTCGGATCCATTCCGATCCCATCCGATCGCGATGGCGACGGATACGACGATCTTGCGATCTTGAGGGACGGGCTGCCGAATCAGGTTGCTTTTTCCACGAGATTTAGTGAAGCCAATAATTCGAATACCGTGAATTTTGGCGTGCCGGGCGACAAGCCGGTGCGGGGCGATTTTGACGGCGACGGGCGGGCCGACATCGCGGTTTTCCGGCCTTCGAACGGAAATTGGTACGTTCGCAGTACGCTGGAGAGCCAGGGATTTTATGTTGTTCAATGGGGCGAATCAGGCGACATTCAGGTGCCCGGAGATTACGACGGCGACGGGGCCACCGACGTTGCAGTCTGGCGCCCCTCGACCGGGCAGTGGTGGATAAGAGGCAGCTCTGCGGGATGGTTGGTCGGGACGTTCTGGGGTGAGCCCGAGGACAAGCCCGTTCCGGCGGACTACGACGGCGACGGAAAGACGGACATTGCGGTTTGGCGGCCGTCCAGCGGGACCTGGTTCATCATCAATTCAGCGGATACGAGCATCCGCGTGCAGCAGTTCGGACAGAGTGGAGATATTCCGCTGCCGAACGCGTTCATTTATTGAGTGCAGTCCGGTTTTTTGGGAACACGAAAGGGCCGCCCGTTTAGAGCGGCCCTTGATCCTTTTTGGGGTACCAAATTACGCCGAGAACGAGGTGCCGCAGCCGCAGCCGCCGGTGGCGTTCGGGTTTTCGAAGGTGAAGCCGGAGCCCATCATGTTGGTCGTGTGGTCGATGACGACGCCGTTCAGATACTGGGCCGAGAACATATCGACGAAGAGCCGGATGCCGTGGCGGTCGAGGATGTGGTCGCCCTGACGCGATTCTTCCTCGATGTTCAGGCTGTACTGAAAGCCCGAGCATCCGCCGGGAACAACGCGGACTCGGAGCCCGGCCGTTTCCGGCAGGTCGTCTTCGCCCTCGAAGAATTTCTTGATCTCGACGGCGGCGGACTCCGTCACGTTCAACTCGACTCCCGGTGCTGCTACTGCTGACATAATTTCTATCGTCTCCTGACAAAATTCAGGACCCGCCGAAGCGAATCCTTACCTTAATGTAAATATTACAGGAGCGGCGTCGATAAATCAATCAAACATTCATCCAAAACCGGAAACCGCCTTCGATCAGAAGCGGACGGTGATGCCGGTGCCGATCGAGCCTTCGAACCTGAAATCGCCCGACCATTCCTGATGGCTGCTGTTGTTCAAGCCGACCGAGGCCTTTATCGACCACTTGAAATTCTTGCGATTGATGATCGTCGCCCCGATGCCGGCGTTCAGGAACCCGTGCGTCGGGTCGAGAAGGCTGATATCGAACGCGTCGAGTATCCAATTCGGGAGCTTCCCCTGGAGCTTCGTCTTAAACAAAAGTTCGTTGACTAGGTGCGAGATGAAAGACGGCGAAAGGCCGACCGCGTCGCCGATGCCCGCGAGCGTCACGGTCAGGTTGTCGATATGCACGTTGCAGCGGACCTGGTTGATCTTTGGGAAATTCGCGATCGCCAGATGCATCGCGGAAATATCGACATTGATGTCCGGGCCAAGGCGGTTATCGAACGCGGGAAGGGCCCCGGGCCCCATCAGCGGGCGATCATTGACGAACGGGCGGAAGATCTCGCGATAGCCAAGCCCTTCGGTGGCCCCAAAAGAGAGCGCCATCGCCCAATGCTTGCTCCAATCGGTCCCCGTGCCTTCGAAGAACGCGGGCTTGCCGTCGGCTTTTGTGTTCCGGAGGGTGTTTATGAGCTTCTGACGATCGGCGACGATAAAATCGATACCGTCCAGCGTGTTGCGATGTGCAACGACCGGGTAAAAACGCCGGACAAGATGCTGGCCGCCCCGCACGTCGGTGATGCGCTCGATCGCCTTGTCGTCCGAGACGATATGCTCATCCAGCTTGATCGCGGGCGTGAAATAGGTGAGCCGGTTGCTGATCTTCTCGAAAACTGCACGGTTCTCGATGTTCCGGATCAACTGCTGAGTGGTCTTGAAAGGGCTGTTGGCTGGAACGACCAACTTCGCCATATCGAGCTTCTGAATGACCTGAGCGGCGACCTTTCGCGGATCAAGATCGGGGGTCCGCGGTGAATTCATCGGCGGAATAAACCTACTTGGCAGCATTTGTGGAGTCCTCCTACTTTCGGATACGTCATTGACGCTCAAGCGGAGCGCCGTTTGCTGAAATAAAAAAAATTTTTCGGCCGTGCCGACGGTGGCCAAAAGGACGTCGCGGAGGGCACCATGCCCTCAAACGCCCGGTCCCGCCTCGGCACTTTCCTACAGGCAGCACACCGGGGCCGGATCATAGCCACATGGAGAAGACGCAAGGAGAACTTAAACCCGGCCAAAAAAGTGATTGACTGTACAAGTTGGCAAACGTTAAACTTGTTTTGACGATACATCCATGGTTTCGGCCGCCCGGCCGCAGATATTTGTGATGCCGTCTCCATTTCAGGCCCGTTCGTTAGGTCCGATCCCGGACACGTCGGTTTCAGTTTTTCGATCTATCCGGCCAAAGCCGCCTGCGTTGCGGCCCCCGAGGCCAGCCATCTATGATCAACCGAATTGACGACCTCCTGCGCATGGCGATGAGCTTCGGTTCGTCGGACCTGCACCTGCGTGCGGGTGCGGTCCCGGTGATCCGGGTGCAGGGCGAGCTGCGGCCGCTGGCCGGCGTCAGCAAGCTCTCGCAGGACGAGACGCTCGAGATGGCCTTCTCGATGATGTCGAACCGGCAAAAGCAGCATTTCAAAGAAGTTTACGAGGTCGATATCGGATACGGCGTCGCCGGCCTGGGCCGCTTTCGCGTCAATATCTTTCAGCAGCGGAACTCGATCGGGATCGTCGCCCGCGTAATTTCAGACACGATCAAATCTTTCGCAGATCTCGGCCTGCCGCCGATCCTGAAGAAGATCTCGGAAGAACAGCGTGGCCTTGTGCTCGTTACGGGGACCACCGGATCGGGTAAATCGACGACGCTGGCGTCGATAGTGGATGCGATAAACCAGTCGCGAAATTGCCATATCGTCACCATCGAAGACCCGATAGAATTCCTCCATAAGGACAAAGAATCTTTCGTCACGCAGCGTGAGGTGGATGTGGACACGCGTTCGTTTGCCGAGGCCTTACGTGGATCGCTTCGCCAGGACCCGGACGTGATCCTCGTCGGCGAAATGCGCGACCTCGAGACGATCGAGACGGCGCTTGTGGCGGCCGAGACGGGCCATTTGGTGCTCTCGACGCTTCATACGCTCGACGCCCAGGAAACGCTGACGCGTATTCTTTCCACGTTCCCGCCGTTCCAGCAGAAGTCCATCCGCATCCAGCTTGCAGGGCTGCTCAAGGCGGTCGTGTCGCAGCGGTTGATGAAGGCCGCGACCGGAGCCAGCCGAGTTCCGGCGGTCGAAGTGCTCATTTCGACGCCGCTGATCCGCGATTACATCCTCCACGAAGAAAAGACGCCCGCGATCCGCGACGCCATCGCGGCCGGTACGTCGCAGTACGGGATGCAGACGTTCGATCAATCGCTATTTTATCTTTATCAATCGGGCCTGATCGCGCTGGAAGAGGCGCTTCGCGGCTCGACGAACCCGGACGAATTCCGGCTCAGGCTGGCGGGCATCCAGAATACGACCGCGATGGCCAAAGAAGAAATGGAAAGGATGGGCGGCGTCAGCAGCGTCACCGATATGATCACGCGGATCTGACCGGTATCACAGTCCGCGTTCAGGAAGGGCCGTCTCACGCCGGGCGGCCTTTTCCGCGTTTCGGCGGCCGCCGAGACCCGCCCGAGCGGCTAAGGGATCGCTCCGGTGCGACAAGATTGTTAATTCTTGAATACATTAAGGTTTTTCGACCGCTAAACCTTGACACCGGGGCGAAACCGCGTGTAAATTTTAGGTTTATGCGGCCCGACAAAATGTGTGCGAGATGCGGCTGGATGGCTACTTAAGCCACAGGCCTGGGCGCCGCGGAATTCAAATTGGTCTTCACTTTCAAGTTATACGAACGATCTGAAACCCGCCCGCCTTCGCAAACAATTCCCAGGACCCGCATAAAATGGCGAGAATATTTTTGGTAAGGAAGTCAGTTAACAATCAATGGTAAACGAGGTAACATCCGAGGCTGAAGAGACGAAAACCGGCGCTTCTTCGGCGAATCAAGAACCGACAACACAAGACGCGGCTGCGGCGTCGCCTACCCAGGCTCCGGAAGCGGCAACAACGGCAACAGAAGAGGCAGCGCCATCCGGCGAGGTCGATTTCGGGGCGATCCTGGAACAATTCGAGCAAGAGCAAACCGCTTTTCATGCCGGCGACCTGGTCGAGGGCAAAGTGGTCGGGGTTTCCGATCACGGGGCGCTCATCGATTTCGGCTATAAGAGCGAGGGCCTGATCTCGTCCGAAGAACTTGCGGCGAGCAGCGAAGAGCTTACGGTCGGGGAAACGATCGAGGTCGTGATCAAGACGCTTCCGGGCGGCGATGCACCGCCGACGCTTTCGCGGTCGGACGCCAAGCTTCGCAAGGTCTGGAACGACCTTGAAGAAGCCTTCAAGAACGAGACGCCCGTCGTTGCCAAGGCAGTGGACAAGACCAAGGGCGGCCTAAAACTCGACCTCAACGGGATCGAGGCTTTCATGCCGGGCTCACAGGTCGATTCGCGGCCGGCCCGCAGCCTGGATGCCTACATCGGCCAGGATATCGAGGCGAAGATCATCAAATTCAGCCGTCGACGCAACAACATCGTCCTTTCGAGGAAGGTGCTGACGGACGTCCTGATCAACGAGCAGAAGGACAAAACGCTCGCCAGCATCGATGTCGGCTATGTCGTCGACGGAACGATCAAGAACCTGACCGAATACGGCGCTTTCGTCGATATCGGCGGGATCGACGGCCTGCTTCACGTAACGGATATGTCGTGGGGCCGCATCGGCAACCCGGCGGACCACTTTAAGGTCAACGACCACCTTCAGGTGAAGGTGCTGAAGCTGGACCGTGAAAAAGAGAAGATCTCGCTCGGCTACAAACAGCTGCTTCCCGACCCGTGGTCGACCGTGGTCGAGATGTATCCGGTCAATACCAAGCTGAACGGCAAAGTATCTTCGGTGACCGAGTACGGCGTTTTTGTCGAACTCGAGCCCGGCGTCGAGGGGTTGGTCCATGTTTCGGAGATCTCGTGGTCCAAACGCGGCTCGAACCCGAAGAAGATGTTTCACAAAGGCGATTCGGTCGAGGTGCAGGTGCTCGGCGTCGATACGGTCGACAAGCGCATCAGCCTCGGGATGAAGCAGCTTCAGGATAACCCGTGGCATAACATCGAGGACCGGTATCCGGTCGGCACGAAGATCCGCGGCAAGGTGCGGAACATCACCGATTTCGGTGCGTTCGTCGAGGTCGAGGACGGCATTGACGGCCTGGTCCACGTCTCGGACATCACCTGGGCAAAGAAGTTGAAGCATCCGAAGGACCTTCTGAAGAAGGACCAGGAAGTGGACGCCGTCGTGACGCATATCGACGCACCGGGCCAGCGGCTCTCGCTGTCGATGAAGGACCTGACCCCGAGCGCGTGGGAAGGTTTTGTCGCCACGCATAAGCCCGGCGATGTTGTCCGCGGCAAGGTCTCGCGGTTCACGAGCTTCGGCATCTTTGTCGAACTCGGCGAGGGGCTCGAAGGGCTCTGCCACATCTCGGAACTTTCCGATGAGCGGGTCGAGAACGCTGAGTCGGTCGCCTCGCTCGGCCAGGAAATGGATTTCAAGATCCTTAGGATCGAGAACGAAGAGCAGAAGATCGGGCTGTCGCACCGTGCCGTCGGCAAGGAAGACGAGCCGGTCGTGGACACGAGGGTCTATTCTTCGGAAGCGAAGGGCGGCATGGCATCGCTTGGCGAACTTGCGAACCTGATGAAAGGCGGGGCCGAAGAGGCCAAGCCGGAAATGACCAAGGAAGAACGCGAGGAAGCCAAGAAGGCCAGGAAGGAAAAGGCGAAGCAGGAATACGAGGCTTCGCTGGCGAAACAGGAAGAGGAGAGCGCGGCGGCTTCGGATGAAGCCGCTGCCGCGGAAACCGTATCCGAGCCGGCCGCTGAAGAGGCCGTGGAAGCTGCGGCCGAAACGCCGGCCGAACCCGCGGCCGAAGCCCTCGCTGAAGAGACTGTCGAGGCAGCAGCCGAAACGCCCGCCGAACCCGCGGCCGAAACTCCGGCTGAAGAGACTGTAGAAGCTGCGGCCGAAACGCCTGCCGAACCCACGGCCGAGACCCCGGCTGAAGAGGCTGTAGAAGCAGCGGCCGAAACACCTGCCGAACCCGCGGCCGAAACTCCGGCTGAAGAGACTGTAGAAGCTGCGGCCGAAACTTCAGATGAGACGACCGGGACCGCTGAGGCGGTTTCGGCGGAGCCCGAAGCAGCGGCGGCGGAGACCGGCGAGGACGCGGAAGCGAACGAAGAGACCGCAGAGAAGACGGCCTGATCCGGCCGAAGCAGATAAGATTACCAGGGCTGAAACGATGCCCGATCGAGGACGAACAAAGATGACGAAAGCGGACCTTGTCGAAAAAGTCGCGAAAGAAGCCGAAATGACAAAAAAGGACACCGAGCAGCTGGTCGAAATAATTTTCGACAGCATCGTTGAGACCTTAAATAGCGGTGAAAAGATAGAACTGCGCGGCTTTGGCAGCTTCCGAGTGCGCGAACGCAATTCGCGAAAAGGCCGCAACCCAAAGACCGGCGAGTCGGTCGAGATCCCCGCCAAGCGTGTCGCCTATTTCAAACCCGGCAAGGAACTGAAAGAGCTGATCAACACCTCGAACTGATCGCCGATGCCTGCCTATCGTTGGCCGCGGACGCATCGTTCGGCCGGGGGCTTGCCTTCAAACCTCTCCTTTGTCCAATTTACGAGATCGCCGACCAGCGGCGAGTCGCCTGCAACGAGTGTCAGGTGGTCGCGTCCGGCGTAGGTCGTGTACGCAAGATCGCGGCCCTCTTTACAAAGCCCTTCGACAAAACCGTTTTGAATTTCCGGGTGGACGAGTTCGTCTGTCTCGCCCTGCGCAATGAAAAGCGGGGCGGCCATAGGCGGCGTCGGCGTATTCTCGATCATGCGTTTACCGAGGTTCCCGGCGACGGCATCCATGGCAAAGATCGACCCGCCGAGCAGCAGGCTCTCACCAACCGCGAACAACGCCTTCGGGCCGGCCATGCACCGTTTTGCGATATCACCCGCCAGGAAGCGGGCACCGGGACGCACGTACTCATCGAACGAAACGTCAGGGTAGATCCCGCTGTATGCGGTGACGATGTAGGAGGAGAGGATCCGGCCGACAACGTCTGTTTCCGCCCTTTTGAAAAGGGCCATCAGGTCGGTCGCCGGTGCCGCGGCGGCGACTCCGTAGATGGCCTGTTCGGGCGCATACGCAGGCGCCACGATACCGGTCCACATTGCCGCGTGCCCGCCCTGCGAATGGCCCCAGACGACAGTCTTATCGCTGACGCTCACCTCTTTCATCTCCCGAAGCGCACGAAGCGAATCGAGGGCCGAGCGGGCCTGTCCCTCGCCGATCAGATAAGGATGGGGGCCGGGTGTCCCCAGGCCGATGTAGTCGGTCGCGACGATGACCCAGCCTTCGGCGATGGCCTCGCGCAAGGCGGGCACGTTCGCGAACGGCTCGGCGAGCAGCGAAGGAGCGCATCCGGGTGCGACGCCCGTGGTCCCGTGGGTCCAGGCGACGACGTCCGACGGGAGCCCGGACGAGACCTTCGGCGCAAGCACGATCGCGCTTGCCGGTGCGACCTTGCCGTCGATGCGGGTCGTCGTGTAGAGGATGCGCCAGCCGCGGGCGTTATCAGGGACCTGGCGGGTGAACGGTTCCGTTTTAAGAAGCTTGCCCGGAAGACCGGGAAGGGCTTCGGACTGGGTATAAAAAGCGTCGGGATCAGACGGCCTGGTCAGCCACCCAAGGATTGCAAGTGCTAGTACCAGGACGCTTCCAACGCCGAGAACGATCTTCAGCAGCCGGATAAGCCATTTCTTCATAACGCAATCTTATAGTGCATTTTCACCGGTCTTCGAAACGACCCATGACGCTCCGAGAGCGAGCGTGATCAGCCCTGTAAGGATGATCGGAGGCAGAAAAGTAAATACGAGCATCACGACGAAAATTGCTCCAAAGACGAAAATATTTATGACCGTTATGCCCCGCACCAGCCCGGCTTCTGCCTGCCGCCTGAGCAAGAAGACATTGATCGCACCGCCGAGAATGCACACGAACGAAAAACACGAGCTGAGCGCGGTGACCAGGTCGCTCATCGACCGGTGAAATCCAGCACCGAGGTCGATCCGATAGGTCGTCATCAGCGCGAGGAGCTGCCGCTGTGTATCATCGGCAGGTTCGGGTTGAACGAAAAGGCTCGTCGCGTGAACCGCCGCGGTCACCAACTGCAGGACGGCCGCCACCCAAAGCCAGAAAGTGTAGCGTTTAAGCATTTTACCTACGTTCGGCCCGGCAGGATCGTAATTCCGCTGCGTCAGTCAGCGGACTTTGCCTGCGACCGTCCCGGTTCCTGCGAGCGGTCGATGGCTTCGTCCTCGATCTCGCCGCCGCGGCTGACCGGTATGTCCTTCGGGTCTTTGTATTTCATTCCGCCGTATTCGCGGGCGCCCTCTTCGGGGATGATCTTGTACTGGCCGGAAGCAGGCGGGACGTAGCCGGGATAATCGACGCGGCTGTGATAGATGGCGACGAGAGAGCGGATCATCGCCTCGCGTATCTGGGTCAACTCGCGGAGCGTCAGGTCGCATTCGTCAAGCTGGTCGTCGCTCAGGATGGCGTCGATGATCTTGGTCACGATGAAGCGGATGTTCTCCGGCGTCGGTTCTGAGAGCGATCGGGCGGCCGCCTCGCAGCTGTCCGCGATCATCATGATCGCCGCTTCCTTGAACTGCGGCTTGGGGCCGGGATAGCGAAAGTCGTTCTCGTCGAACTCTTCATCGGGCCGGGCCTGGGCCTGTGCCTTTTTCAAAAAGTAATGAAGCGTCCGCGTGCCGTGATGCTGCGGAATGAAGTCGATGATCCTCTGCGGGAGGCCCATCTCGCGGGCGAGCTTAACGCCGTAGGTGACGTGGCTGATGATTATCTTCGCGCTCTGGGCCGGTTTGAGCCGGTCGTGCGGGTTCGCATTCATCTGGTTTTCGACGAAATGCTCGGGCGCCGCGGTCTTGCCGATGTCGTGATAAAGCGCGCCGATCCGCGACAGCAGCCCGTTGGCACCGACCACGCGGCAGGCTTCTTCGGCGAGTTGGCCGACTGCGTGCGAATGCTGGTTGGTCCCGGGAGCTCGAAGGGCGAGCTGGCCAAGCACCGGCAGGTCCGCGTTAGATAGTTCAAGCAGCTTCACGTCCGTCAGGATGCCGAAAAGCGATTCGCAGATCGGCAGGAAGACCGCCGTCGCCGCGGCCGTGATCATTCCGCTCGCCAGACCGCAGGCGATGGCAAGCAGGACCGTGTTCAAGATGAAAGGCTGCTGGGTGTAGGCGATCAGGGCGAGTGCGACCGCGGAGCTGACAAGGCCGACAAGCAGGCCCGCGAGGGTCACGGTCCCGCGGCTGCGGTAATGCCCGATGCCGTAAACGGAAACGCTCGAAGCGATCGTCGCGTAGATGACGAATTCCAGTCCCCTCGGGGCCAGAAGGCCGGCGAGAAGGGCGGTGAAAACACCCGTAAAAAGGGCCGTCCGGCGGTCCGCCAGAAGGTTCATCAACAGGCTGCTGAAGGCGAACGGGACCGCGAATGCCCAGAGGCTCGGGTCGTTCAGCGGAGCCTTGACGTTCTGAGACGCCGTGAAATCCGCCAGCCGGAACATCGCGGCCATCATCGCCGTCTGGGCGACGACGATAAAGCCGAAGAGCGCGAAGGTCTTATGTTCGGACAGAGCCAGCCGGGGCACGATGCCGCGGTGCTCGATGAATTTCCATGCCCCCCAGAAGAGGCCGGCGATCAAAAGAAGCAGGCCGACAAAACGGTTCGATTGACGCGTCGATGCGGTGTAGCTGCGGACGGCGTTTATTTGGAGGAGCGTTTGGGCGTCGATCACGTTGCCCTCGTCGACGATCTTCTGGCTGCGTTTGAGCGAGACGGAGACGGGCTGGACGCTTTCTGCGATGGCCCGGCGGGCATTCTCGGTCGCCGCCGCGTCATATATAACGCTCGGCTGGATCAGCGGTGCCAACGCCGAGTTGAACGCTTCGGCCTCTCGCTGAGAGAAGCTGCGGATCTCGGAGAGCTGTTGGGCGAGACGCTCGCGGGCCTCGGTCAGCGCCGTCATCGACATCTGCGGATTCTGCACGCGGCGTGATTCGGTCGGCCGCTGGCGGTCGACGATCATGACCTCATTGGCAAGGTATTGGCCGTCCTGGTCGGCATAGATATCGCCGGAGCTGTTCTCGCGGAGGATCCGCACGACCGAATCAAGCTCGTTCGAGCTGAAATTCCGTGCCCCGAAGACCCGGCCGAGTTCGGTCCCGCCGAGGCCCGGCCAATCGACGTCCGTACGGCCGTTCGATTCGCCCCGGTTCGAGTTCGCGGCGGGTGACCGCCGCTGCATGCTCTCCCATGCGGCACGAAAGTTCTGGACCGCCTCGTCGGCGCGTTTCGATTCGAAGGCGAAGTTCGGGATGACCGTCTCTTTGGCCGTTTCGCGGATCCGCTCGGTCGCTTCCTCGTCGACAAAGTAAATGTCGGCGGGTGACGTGATGCTCTCGCGGGCAATGTCGCCCTCTTTGTAGACGTAATCACCGGCCGAACGCCAGATCGGATTGTTTATCAGGAGCGTCGTCACAACGCAGAGGACACCAAACCCGAGCCAGAATTTCTGGTTCTCGGACAGAACGTTCAGCGGGCGCGTGACCAGGTCCCAGATCTTCTGGAGACGCCGCGTCGCCGAACTATTCAGTTCCTTTGTGCGTTTGTTCATTCGGTCTCCGGCCCGGGCCTAAACGCCCGCTGCCGCGAACCTCCTTACGCGGTCGCCGATCCTCTCTGCAAGTACATTAAGTGTTTCGGGCTTGATAGCCGAAACTGACACGTAGGGGGCGTGGTTGTCAAGCGACAGGTGGCGCGTCAAGGCCTCGGCCGCCTCGGGGGCGGCGATGTCAGACTTGTTCAGCACGATGATCTGCGGGATCGCGTTCAACCCGAGCCCGGTGAGGATCTTGTCGACCGAATCGACCTGTTGAACGGCGGCCGGGTTGGCGGCATCGACCACGTGAAGGAGCAGGTCGCTGTCCGAGATCTCTTCGAGCGTGGCACGGAACGCAGCCACCAGCGTCTCAGGCAGGTCGCGGATAAAACCGACGGTGTCGTTGATTATCACTTCCTGTTCGTGCGGGAGCCTGAGCCTTCGCGATGTCGGGTCGAGCGTCGCGAACATCTTTTTCTCGGCGTAAACGTCGCTCCGGGTCAAGGCGTTTAGGAGCGTCGATTTTCCGGCGTTGGTGTAGCCGACCAGCGAGATCAGCGGCAGGTTCCGCTTGGAGCGGTTCTTTCGCCGTTCGGAACGCTGGCGGCGGAGGCCTTCGACCTGTTTTTCGAGCTGGGTGATCCGGGTGCGAACGCGCCGCCGGTCCGTTTCGAGCTTTGTTTCGCCCGGCCCTCGGCCGCCGATGCCGCCCGCCAGCCTCGAAAAAGCGGAACCGTGGCCCATCACAAGCCGCGGCAAAAGATACTTCAACTGGGCAAGTTCGACCTGCAGTTTTCCTTCTCGCGATTGGGCGCGCTGGGCAAAGATGTCGAGGATAAGCTGCGGCCGGTCGATGACCTTCAGGTCGGTCGCCTCCGAGAGAATGCGGACCTGCGTCGGGGTCAACTCGGAATCGAAGATTATCAGGTCGGCGCCGAGCCGCATCGAGCGGATCAAAAGCTCTTCGAGTTTTCCCCGGCCGATCACGGTCCGCGGGTCGATCTTCGGCCGCCGCTGGACGATCTTGTCGAGCACGACGACGTCGGCCGAGCGGGCAAGCTCTTCAAGCTCGACGAGCGAGGCCTCGGCGTCTTCGGCGTAGCCGTCGGTGGCGGAGATAAGGATCGCTCGGTCGCGTTTCGTCGGGCGGCGGCGGGCCGTTTGCCGAAGCCGGGCCATCTCGTTCTCGAGCGATTCGATCAGGTTGGTGAAATCCGTGTCGAGCTGCGACGGCACGGCGGGCTTCAGGAATGCATAGGGCTGGCCCCCGTTCTCGCTGTACAGCGTGGCGGCGCTGGTCGGAAGCAAGTGCGCCGAGTGTACAAGCCCGGGAAGGCCGGTCTCTTTGTCCACCTGGACGATCGACATCAGGTCGAGCCGGAGCAATGCAAGGTCCGTAAGGTCGTCCTGGGTCAGCGGCTCGCCGAGCAGGTGCGTATGGACGCAGCGCAGGCCGCGGAAGCGGTCCGTCGAGACGCGCGAGCGGCCGAAGTCGGGGAGTTCCAGCTGTTTGGCGGTGCCGACCATGACGTACTCGACCTTTCCTTTGCGATCGAGCAGGACCCCGATCTGCCGGCCGGTTTCCGCCGAGAGTTCCGACATCTGGCGGGCGAGTTCGGGGGATACGATCTGCCTCGGCTGCACCCGCCGCGTCGCGAGCTTTTCTATCCGCCGAAGCTGGTTCTGTTTCAGGCCCTGTGTCGATCCGTAAATTCCGCTGATATCCTTTCTCCCGATAATTAACAAAAAGTTATACGTAGATTATACCAAATAGGTGAACCTTGAACTTTCCGGTGAGTTGAATAAAATCGAAGTCGTGCAGCCCCGAACCAAACGTCAAAAAGATGTGCTCGATTACGTGACCCGGTTCATCGAACGGAACGGCCACAAACCGTCGTACCAGCAGATAGCGATGCACCTGGGGGTTTCGTCGCGTGCCGGCATCCAGCGGCACATCGAAGCACTCGAGAGCCAGGGGCTTTTGGTACGTGTGCGCGAGAATGGCTGTTTTAGGATCGATCTGAAGTTTTCGCAGGTAAGTTCCGAATCGTTCTGCAACATTGAGTTCATTGAATCGACCGAGATGGCCAACGGAGACTCAGAAAATAAATGGTCGATGCTCTTGGTGCCGAAGTTCATGATCGGATCGCTGCCACCTGACGAGGTGCTTGCCTTCAGGATGCCTGATGATTCAATGGAAGAACGATCTGTCTTCGATCGGGACATCGTGCTTTTTGAAAAGCGCGCGTATGCAAGCCGGGGTGATACGGTCCTGGCCGAATGCAAAGGCGGCCGAATGCGCGTCGGGCGCTATTATCCGCAGGGCGTACAAACTGAGATCAGGCCGGCGTGTAGCGGTTACGAATCGGTCTTCCTGCAGGCGGTCGAGGTTAAGATCCTGGGCGTGCAGAGGGGACTGATGCGTCCTTATTGGTCAGGAGATAGTTGAAAGGCGTCGGTAGCGTCCTTTTTGGCGTTCAATTCTTGACCAGAAATGACTTAACCCGGGTTCCATTATCACCTTCAGCCTCGAAAAGCAGTTCGACATTCGGAAGGTCGAACGGCGGCTGATCCAGCACGACGGCTGAATCAAAATATAACCGGATTCCCGGCCCATGTGGGATGTCAAGGTTTGGCACCAGCTTTTGGTTTGGCCCCGGGTAATGCTCTGTAACTATCAAATACGGGTATCGGCGGCATTTGACGAGGATCTCCGATATCTCGGCGTTTGAGAGGTGCTGCAGGACTTGCCGAATGAGACACAGGTCCGCCGGCGGCAATTCGTCCTGCGATATGTCAAGCCTCTCGAACCGGACCTTCTCATTACCGAAGGTCTTCCGATTCCTTTCGATAAGCGGTTCTACGACGTCGATACCTATGTAATCGATCTCTGCGGACACAAACTTGCCGGCTACGGTGAAGTCACCGCAGCCGAGGTCCGCAACCGATCGGATCTTATGGTCTCTAATGAACATCCTGATCGCCGCTCCATATTGATCGCCAAATGCTTCGGACGAACCCTCACCCGAACAGAACTGACCAGATTCGCCGCCCCAAAGGTTCGCGGCGTAGATCTCGCTGAACGTGTCAGCAGCCGACCTGTCGAAGAATTTCAGCTGGTTTCTCAGTGCGATGCGGCGTCGGCGCCAGTCCAATATTGCTCGGGGCACGAAATTCTTAACAGTCTTCTTGATCATTCGTTCATCCCGGCAATTATCTCCAAATAGAGGGAGGAATACTCCAACGCTATCAGGTGCGGATCGAAGCGGTCAACATTGTTCAAGCCGGCCTCGACCAGTTTGTCGCGCAGCTCCGGGTCGGAAAGCAGCGTTTCGACCTGAGAACGTATCTCGTCGGGCCGGTTCGGGTCGGCCAACAAGGCTCCCTTACCCGCGACGTCCTTCATCGGGCTGAGATCACTAGTGATTACCGGCGTTCGCATTCCCTGAGATTCGATGATCGGAAGCCCGAACCCTTCGTAGGTAGAACAGAACACGACTAAATCTGCCCTTTCGAATTCTTCTTTCAGTTCGTTCCTTTCCAGTTCCTCTTTCCACTCGAATCGAATCGAAGATTCGTCCAAAAGCCTTCGGAGTTCGGGTTTGATCTCTCCTATCAGGACAAGGCGGCACTTCAGACCGCGAAGCGCCCGCACCAGATTCTCGACGTTCTTGTTGGCCGAGGTGCCGACTTGAAGAACCACCGGCTCGTCCGGATCGAACTCTTTCTTTGTCTGAGTGAAAAAGGCCGGGTCCATCGGATTCTCTATCACACGGATCTTTCCCCGTGCCGAGGGCAGGTTTGACTCGATCTCGGCCCTTGTTGCCTCTGAGATCGCCGTAACGTACCGAACTCTCTTAACGGGCAGGTCGAGAAGGACCTTTTTCAGGATCCATCTTCTTATGCCGCGACGAGTGTGCAAGAATCCAAGATCGTGGATCGTTAGCACGGTTCGATCGCGAGGTAAAACCAGGGTTATGTAATGGCAATGTCCGGTTACGTGATAGATATCAGCCTCAGGGTCCGGCCGAAAAGTGATCAGATTACGGATCATCCCCGAAAACGTATTAAGAAAAGGCAATTGACTGAAGGATGTCTCGAAACGTTCGGCATCCAGGCTTTCCGCGACGATCCGAAATACCTTTTCCACGCTCACAAAAAAATTGAACTTGCGTTCAATGTAGCTTATCTTCACCATTTCGACGATCAGAAGATCCTAAAGCCAACTTAATTCCTGCGACCACCACTTCGGTCCGGTCTTGGGTTCTTCATGTAGTCATTCCTTGGAATTTCAGAGGAGCTCGTCTAAAATCCGCTGTACTAAATTGTATTTGCGATTCACGTTCGGTTCACACCTTTAGTAACCCCGGTGCTAAAACCAAACGGCAAAACTCCATTTCTATTCGCGGCAACGCTCTGCATTGGTTCGGCGTTGTTTGGCTTGCTGCTGGTGTGTTTCTACACGAGCGAGATTCATGTGGCGTTTCCTTACATCTATTTGCTGCCCTGGCTCTTGTTGTTGACCTGTGTTTTGTCATTTCCGACCCTGTACTTATACCGTAAAGGCACTTTAAGCTTTCACGATCCGTTGATCTTCGGTACATGGATATATTTTTTCCTTCTTTTGTCGCGGGCGGATCAATGCTCGCGAGCGGATTGTCCCAGCCTTATTATCTCGAATTCATCGATGATGCCAGCGAAAATCTGCCATATACTGTTTCGTTAATTATCTTTGCGTTCATTGGATTGACCGTTGGTTACTATTCTCCTTTGGGGGTAGCCCTAGGAAAACGTATCAAGAGTTTTTTGCCGAAACGAGACTACCACCCGAGGGCATTCTCTGCCCCCGGCACCGTTCTACTTCTTCTAGGTACTCTGACCACCTTTCTGGCGATCGCCATCGGTATCAGCGGATATCAAAAGGATCATATGATCGCGAGCTATGATGGCTTGATATTTCTTACTACACTTTTTTGGCTACAAGGCGGTTTTTTACTTAGCTACACGATTCTTACGCGACGGGACATAGATTTTCAAACGATACTAATATCTTCCTTTTTCATTTTGATGTCGATCATTCGAGCAATGTTTAGCGGAAGCCAGGGAGCATTTTTTCAGTAGTTTTTGATTGTCCTTCTCGCATTCCTGTTGGCAGGCAAGAAAATAACCTTCGCGGTAGGGACGCGGTGTTTCGCTATTTACGGAGGGCGTAATAATCCCGGGCTTTGGTATCCGCTCGGCGAAGGGCATACGCTGATCCGCCGCCCGGTCGCCTGCTCGCCGTGCCGGCTGCACGAATGTCCGGTTCCCGGCCACCCATGCATGACGGATATCACGGTCGATGCCGTTTGGGAGCATCTCAAGCCAATGCTCGATACCGGCTCGGGCGAAGGAGAACCCGCGATCCGCGAGATCGAAGTTTGACCGACACTCGGCACAGTATTTTCCGGGGCACCGAAAGTGCAATGCCTGCCGCCGATCGATATTGCCTTTAAGCTTGTACTGTTCCTGGCTTGTGCTCTTGTCTCTTTTTGATCAGTTTTGTGTATTTCGTGGAAAAAAAATAACCGTCCACGAATTACACGAAAAAAGAAAACGCTATCAGAAATCAAGATCAGTAAGCACGAACACGAATTTACATCACCACCAACCTCTCTCAGAATTTGCCAACCGATTTCTACAAAGTTAACCTAATTTTTTATGTTGCATAACGCCACGCCAAACGCCAGCTACAGCCTCACGCTCAGGCTCAAAATTCACAATGAACCGGGAAAGCTCGGCGAGATCACTACGGCGATCGGTAACGCCGGCGGCGATATC
The DNA here is from genome assembly GCA_016716365.1 of Chloracidobacterium sp. GTDB lineage: Bacteria > Acidobacteriota > Blastocatellia > Pyrinomonadales > Pyrinomonadaceae > OLB17. The sequence continues at coordinate 533,743 of JADJWM010000018.1, forward strand.
GAGGGCATCGACATCGTCAGCGTCGGCAAGGATTTCCTGATACGCGACATCACTGTCAATGCCGCTTCGGAAAAGCACGATGAAGAGATCGTCGCCGCCCTGAACGACATCGACGGCGTCGAAGTAGTGAACGTTTCGGACCGCACGTTCCTGATGCATCTCGGCGGCAAGATCGAGGTCACGTCGAAGATGCAGCTCAAGACCCGGAGCGATCTTTCGATGGCGTACACTCCTGGCGTCGCCCGCGTTTGCCAGGCGATCGAAAAAGATCCCGAAAAGGTCTTTAACCTGACGATCAAGAAGAACACCGTCGCGGTGATCACCGACGGGACCGCCGTCCTCGGCCTGGGCGACATCGGTGCCGCCGCGGCAATGCCGGTGATGGAAGGGAAGTGCCAGCTCTTCAAGGAATTTGGCGGCGTGGACGCGTTCCCCATCTGTCTGGGCACAAAGGATCCGCATGAGATCGTCCAGACCATCAAGAATATCGCGGTCGGGTTCGGCGGGATCAACCTGGAAGACATTTCGGCCCCACGCTGCTTCGAGATCGAAGAGCGGTTAAAAGAAGAGCTCGATATACCCGTCTTTCACGACGACCAGCACGGTACGGCCGTGGTGGTGCTCGCTGCGCTGATCAACGCGCTTAAGATCGTGGGCAAGAAGATGGAGGACATCAAACTTGTGGTCAGCGGGATCGGAGCCGCCGGCGTGGCCTGCACCAAGATCGTGATGGCCGCGGGGGTGAAAAATATCGTCGGGTGCGACAAGACCGGGGCGATCTACAAGGGCCGCAAAGAGCATATGAACTGGGTCAAGGACTGGTATGCCCGGAACACGAACCCGCACAAAGAAGAGGGTACGATCCACGACGTGATCAAGGGTGCGGACGTGTTTTTCGGGCTTTCGGCCCCGGGCCTGATCGGTCCGGAGGATCTAAAGAATATGGCCGCGGACCCGATAGTTTTCGCGATGGCGAACCCCGTGCCCGAGATCATGCCCGAGGACGCGGCCGGGCTCGTCGCCGTGATGGCCACGGGGAGGTCAGATTACCCGAACCAGATAAACAACGTATTGTGCTTTCCGGGGATCTTCCGCGGGGCACTGAACTGCCGGGCATCGCGGATAAACGAAAAAATGAAGCTCGCCGCGGCGGAAGCGATCGCCGGGATCATTGCCGAGGAGGAGCTTCATCCCGACTACATTATCCCGTCTGTCTTCGACAAACGCGTCGGCGAGGCCGTTGCCGTCCGCGTCGAAGAAGCAGCCTATGAATCCGGGGTCGCCCGGCGGGAAAGGGCGACGCCCGATACCCAGTTCCTGATCCAGGGACAAGATTGACCTTCCGCCCCGTTACAAATTTTTTACATAGAGGTTCGCATTCCTGGTGTATCATTCAAGAGGCAAGGGCCGTTTGAACCAATGATCAGAACCAGGATGCGCGAATTACCGATCGAGGAAGTGGCAAATGCCCTGACCCACGGGTTCGGCCTGTTCCTGAGCATCATAGGCTTCGCCGTCCTTCTTGTGCTTGCGGTCCTGAACGGTGACCCGTGGATCACGGCCGGATCGGTCGTTTACGGCCTGTCGCTGATCATCCTCTACACTGCTTCGACTGTCTATCACGGGACCACCTCGCCCGATTTAAAGAAGCTTCTTCAGATCGTCGATCATTGCTGTATCTACATCCTTATCGCGGGCACGTACACGCCGTTCGCGATGGTTCTGTCGGGAGGCCTGCTCGGGCCGAGCCTTCTTGCGGGGGTTTGGGTGCTGGCGTTAACGGGCATCGCCCTCAAGGTAATGTTCGGCAACCGTTTCCCGATCCTGACGGTCACGTCATACGTGATGATGGGATGGATCGGCGTCTTCGCCATCCAGCCGATGTTCGAAGCGCTCGGGGCCGCTCCCGTCGCCCTCGCCGTTGCCGGCGGGCTGGCATACACCATCGGCGTCATCTTCTTTCCGTGGAAAAGCATCCGACATCACCACGCCATCTTTCACGTTTTCGTAATGGCGGGCAGCATTCTTCACTATGTTGCGGTTGCGGTCTACGTAGTTCCTTACGCAGCAAATTTATAGCCGAGGCCGTGGACGGTCTGGATAAAGTGCGGGTGCTTGGGATTTTCTTCAAGCTTCTGGCGAAGCCATGCGATATGTACGTCGACGGTGCGGGTTGACGGCATCGCGTCGTAACCCCAAACCTCGTCAAGCAGGTGGTCGCGAGAATGGACGTGGCCGCGGTTCTCGATGAGGAACTGGAGCAGCTTGAACTCCATGGCCGAAAGCTCGACGGGCGAGTCATCCTTTCTCACTTCAGCGCGTTTGAAGTCGACCGATACGCTGCCGAACCTGTAAGCCTCGGCCGATGCGCCGTTGCCGTTTGCCGCGTTTGCGGGCGAACGCCTCAGCAAAGCCTCCACCCGAGCGAGAAGTTCGATCATCTCAAACGGTTTGGTCAGGTAATCGTCAGCCCCTAGCTTAAGCCCGAGTACCTTGTCGATCGTTTCGCCCTTGGCCGTGAGCATCAGGACCGGCGTCGAGACGCCCTTTTGCCGCAGATCGCGGCAGACATCGTAACCGTTCTTTTTCGGGAGCATCACGTCGAGGACGATCAGGTCGAAGCGTTCGTCACAGGCTTTCTGAAAACCCGATGCGCCGTCGGACGCGGACACCACATCGAAGCCCTCGCTCCGCAGCCGGTCCGAGAGCGTGATCACAAGGCCCTCTTCATCTTCGACAAGCAAAATTCGCATAAATGAACGCTGTTATTTTGATCCGCTTCGCTTCGTTTTCTTTTTTTCGTGAATTTCGTGGAGGAACTTTTCATCCACGAAACACACGAAACAGATCAAGAATGATCAAGACCGATCAGATCACCAATTTCTTCCATTCAAGTCGGCCGGCGCTCCCAAAATTGAAAAGCAGCCCCACCCTCATCCTGCTAACTTTCAAATAGTTCAAAATTTGAGACCAGTCGACCGGAGAAAGCTGATTCAATGCCTTGATCTCAACAATTATCTGTCCAAAACAAACAAAATCGGCGACGTACTCTTTCTCGATCGTGGTCCCCTTGTAATCGATCTTAAACCTCCGCTGGGTCTCAAACGGAATGTTCCTCAACGCGAATTCGATCGGCAGGACCTGTTGATAAACCGGTTCGAGAAAGCCGGTCCCAAGCTTGTAGTAGACTTCCATCGCCGCGCCGACAACGGCATAAGTTTCCTCAGCAAGGATCATTTCCGATGGATAGTTCGGGTCTCGGCGATCGTCCATTTATGTGGATCTATCCACGAAATACACGAAACAAATCAAATAAGAACAGACCGGTCGAGCTACTTTCTTCGTTCGTGTAATTCGTGGACAAAGTCTTATTTTTGCCGATGAATAATACGAAGAATGCAAATAAGATAGGTCCCGCATTTCTTTTTCTTTATCCACGAAATACACGAAACAGATCAAACAAGAACGGACCGGTCGATTTACTTTCTTTTTTCTTCTTTCGTGTAATTCGTGGACAAAGTCTTATTTTTGCCGATGAATAATACGAAGAATCCAAATAAGATAGGTCCTTCATTTCTTTTTCTTAATCCTCGAAATATACGAAACAGATCAAATAAGAATAGTCCGACGGCATTCTTTTCTTCTTTCGTGTGATTTGTGGATCAATTCTTTTGATTTATCCAAAAAACACACGAAACAGATCAAGAAAGTACTAAACGAGCGGGACCTCGATCACGAACCGGGAACCTTTTCCGATCTCGCTCGTCAATCCAACTTTGCCCCCGTGGACGTCGATTATCTCCTTAACGAGCGAAAGGCCGAGGCCATTTCCGTGGATCTGAGCATCGACGACTTCCTTCCCGCGGTAGAAAGGCTCGAAGATCTTTTTTCTTTCGGCGTCGCTGATCCCGATGCCGCGATCTTCCACCACGATCTTGATCGAATCGCCGCCGTTCTCGGTTGCTACCCGGATCCACCGGGACCCGTTGCTGTACTTGACCGCATTCTGGATCAGGTTTCGTACCACCGTCTCGATCGCGTCGGGGTCGATCGAGGTTTTAGGAAGGTCAGGCGTCAGCGACGACTCGACCTCGAACCCGCTCTCTTTAAGCGCCGGTTCGGCCTCTTCAAGCGCTCGTCGGACCGCTTCGGTCACGTCACCCAGGACGAAATTGTATTTTCGCTTTCCGGAACGGGCACCGGCGAATTCGAGTATCTGCTCGACCATCGCCGAGAGCTTGCGGCCCTCGTTCTTGATAAGGCCGCCATAGCGCGCGACCTGTTCGCGGTCATGGGCGACGCCGTCCGCGAGGTTCTCGCTCGCCGAATAGATCACGGCCAGCGGGGTGCGGAATTCGTGCGATACGGAGGAGACGAAATCGATCTGCCGTTGGGCGAACCGCTTCGAACGAAGAGCCGAAAGGACGATCGCGATGATAGCCCCGACGAGGAGAAGGTAAACGCCAAGGCCGATCAGGAAGTTCTTTGTGAACTCGCCGCTGATAAATGCATCGATGGAACCGGAGGTGTGAAGGACGTTCAGCATCCACGGGTCGGTGCCGTTGGCCGTCGAAGCGAACACCGAGGTGCGTGCCTTTACGGGCCCGCCATCGGGCGTCCGCGGCTTTAATTCGACGGTGAAGGTGTCCGTCTTTGTGCCCTCGGGCGTTGATTCGCTATGAGTAAATGTCTTGCTTTCTACCCGCTCGCTGACCCTCACGTCGGACTTTCGCTCCGTCATCATCTGGGACCACATCCCGTTGCTGCTCAAAAGCAGAAGATTATCCGGTGCGAGGCTCATCAGTCCGGCCTTCGCGTCGGGGTTCGCGGCCTCACCCGCCGGCTGGTAAACGGCGGCACCGGTCCGGTCGGCCACAGAAACGCGGAAGTTGCCTTCAGGAAAGTGCTTTGCGACGAGGTCGGGCAGGATGCGGCCGGTTATCACCGAACGATCGAGCATGATCGCAAGATGGCCGGTCCGCTCCGGCATTAGAGCCGCCGTGGTCACCGTTTCGGAGCTGCGGCGGAATACCATGTGATCGACCCGGTTCGCCTCCCTGAAGATCGGCATCACAAGAGCGTCCACATCTTCGAGAAATGACCTTGGCGAAGCTTCAGCCTCGATCTTCGACCGAAGCTCTCCAAGCTCCGGGCTGGCCGCCGCTTCGACGAATCTGTGATTCACCGGGTCATAGCGGAGTGGCGGACCGCCGCCGTTCGGGAAATAAATGAACTCGCGGATCAGTTCCGGATAGGGCGTTTTCGAACGCCAGTAATCGTATCGCTGGCCGAACTCGGACCAATTGGAATTCTCCCAGCTCGAAGGTTCCGTCTGAAAGCTGAAGAACGCCGACTGAAGTTCGCGGTTAAAATCGCCGGCGAAGTTCTTTGTGTCGGCCTCGACACGCTTCTGCAGCCGCTCGCGTTCGGCCTCGCTGGCCTGCCTTAGCCAGTTATACTGAAGGCCGAGGAAAAGCGTCAGCACGAGCAGAACGCCGCCGAGAACTAAATTTGTAACCAACGAACCTTTCATATCGCCTAATAGATCGGCACGCGCAATTTTCCATCTTTGAATTAACGTTGTAAATGGTTTTAAGCGACATTTTACATTCTTAACAAACTCTTTGCGTCGTCTTAACCATTCGCTATTCGGGCAATGGAATAATCCGCATAGTCCCGAACGGGCCGCACATTCCAGGGGGAGTCGACAGCTACAAGGTTCATATCGCGGCCGGGGCGGGAAAAAGTCAAAAATTCTGGAGGCTAATAATGAAAAAGTTTGTGATTTCAGTTCTTTCGATCGCGGTCTTCTTTGCCGGCCTGGGCTCGCTGGCGGAGCGGGTCGGCGCACAATTCAAATCGGACCAGAAGGCCATGGAAATAATCGGCATGTCGCGTGCGGCTCTGGGCGGGGAAGCGGCCCTTGCCCAGGTTCGCAGCATGGTCATAACCGGCCGCACCATCCATCAGTTCAAGGTGGACGGGGCCGAGCGTTCAGAGACGGGCGAGACCGAGATCGCCATTCAGTTCCCCGACAAGATGACGAAATCGGTCAAGATGGGTAATCCGGACGGCACTGCAAGCAAGACGTCTTCGACCAAGCACGAGGTTTACGTAACGAGCGAAGGCGGCCCGCACAAGGTCCGCGTCGCGGGTGAGAACGGTGAATTCACCACGACCGACGGGAAGAAGATCATTATCGAAAAGGCCGACGCCGGCGAATTCACGACGCAGGATGGCAAGAACATCGTCATTCACAAGGGCGAAGGCGGCAAGGCCGTGTTCACGGGCCAGGACGGAAAGAGCTTTGAGATCAAAACGGTGCCCGGCGGGAACGGCGAGTTCGTGACCGAGGACGGCAAGCGTGTCGTGGTCCGCACCTCCGAATCGGCAGACAGCGACGTCTGGGTGACAAAGGACGGCGACGGCAAGCATGTCAGCATGGCGCGTTCGGCCGGCGGGGGCATGTTCAAACGGAACAACGAGCTTGTCCGCCTTGCGCTCTCGCTGCTTCTGACGGCCCCCGAGGGAATGCCGGTCAGCTACCGCTTCGTCGGCGAGGCCGATGTCGACGGGATCCCGGTGAACGTGATCGCTGCCGACGCGGCCGGTTCGACCTACAAGCTTTACATCGGCAAATCGAACAATTTGCCTCTGGCCGTCAGCTACGTCGGTATGCCTGGCCCGATGATGGTCCGCTTCAGCAAAGAGGGAGCTTCGCCCGAGGAAATGGCGAAGGACCATGTGACTTTCACGAAGAAGGTCCATGCGATGGAGCCGGTCGAAACGACCGTCCGCCTGACCGAATACCGGAGTGCCGGAACGGTCCTTCTTCCTTACAAATGGACGTCGAGCTCGGAAGGAAGCGTGAAGGAAGTTTTCGAAGTTACTTCCTACGACATCAATCCTGCGAACATCGCTGAGCGTTTTGCGAACCAGAAGGTTTTTGTCCGCACCGCGAAACCAGACGGACAGTAGGATCCCTGGACTCATTAACCCTGGGCGGCACCCGGTTTCGGGGCCGCCTTTTCTTCTTTCTCGTCTCCATATATAAGAAAAGGAGTTGGGCGCTTATGCTCTTGCTTCCTCGCCTTTGAGTTTGACGGCCAATTTGCGAACCAGGGTTTTTGCCGTGTCGATCGCGGGTTTGATGTGCCGCTGATGGGTGAAATGCCCGGCGACATAGATGCCGGGAACGTTGGTTTCGAAGGTCTCGGGATCGTAAACCGGCACCTCGCCGTACTTGCCCTGTTCGGTCTCGACACCCAGGCCCTTGAGCATCGTCAAGTCTGCGTCAGAGCCGATCAGAACGAAGACGACGTCGTTCTCGATCACGGCCCGCTCGCCCGTTTCGCCTTCAAGCTCGACCTCGCCCTCGCGGATCTCGATCACCTTGCCGAGGAAGAAAAGCCGTAGGCAGTGCTCCTTTAACTCTTCTTCAAGCGGCTGTTTGACCCAATATTTTATGCAGCCCTGCTTCGGGTCGTTGTTTTCCCAATCGGCACGAAAGATCGCCAGGGTCGTTTCGGCCCCTTCCTGAGCCAGGAACAACGCCGCCTCGCCCGCGGAATTGCCGCCGCCTACGACCAGCGCCTTCTTTTTCACCCACGGATAGGTCTCGCGGAAATGATCGTGGACCTTCGACAGGCCTTCACCCGAAACGCCGAGCGTCCGCGGATAGTCCATCGCCCCGATGGCGAACAATACATTCGTCGCACGATACTCACCCTTGCTGGTAACGACCGCAAAACTCCCCTCCTTACGAAGGAGGGGTGCCGACGTTTCGTCGGCGGGGTGGTTCTCGTCCCATCGCACTTCCAGCACGGCTTCTTCCGTCCGGACATTCAGCTCGTTATCCAGTACAAACCGGACGTAATAAGAAAGCAGCTCTTCTCGTGTAGGCTTTTCGCGTGCGGGTTTCAGGCCGCCGGGCTCGAACTCAAGCTCGTTCACCGTAGAAAAGACCGTCAGGCCCACGGGATAGTTGTAAACCGTGTTCGCGATCAGGCCTTTTTCGAGGACAACGTAATCAAGCCCCGCACGTTTGGCCTCGTACGCCGCCGCGATCCCCGCGGGGCCGGCTCCGATGATGATCAGATCGAAAACCTTATACATAGTCCGTTTAGAAGCGGGCTTGCCCGCTGCTTTTCTGCTACCCATCCAATTTCCAATACGGATCTGCATCGATCTCGATCGGCACGTCGCCAGTACAACGGGCGGGCAAGCCCGCCTCTGAACGGGCGATCAATTTACTCTATCTATTGTCCGTTTAGAAGCGGGCTTGCCCGCTGCTTCACCGCTACCCATCCAATTTCCAATACGGATCTGAATCGATCTCGATCGGCACGTCGCCAGTACAACGGGCGGGCAAGCCCGCCTCTGAACGGGCGATCAATTTACTCTATCTATTGTCCGTTTAGAAGCGGGCTTGCCCGCCGCTTTTCTGCTATCCATCCAATTTCCAATACGGATTCACGTCAATCTCGATCGGCACGTCGCCGGATGCCTTTGGAAAATACGCCCGATAGCTCGACCATTTCCAATCTTGCGGCTTTTCGCACAAACCCGCCTTGATCGGGTTCATATGGATATAATCCAGCTTTTGACGCAGGAACCCATCGCTGACCAGATCTATCGTCGCCGAATCTTTTTGCCAAACGGCATAGTCCCTGCCTTTGATGCCCACGCTTAACTTATCGAGCAGCACATGATCATTGTTGCCTCTCATTCCATCGAGGATCAGTCGGGCACTTTTTCCTTTAAGCTTGCGTAAGATAACGCTGATGACCGGGTCTTTCGGATTAATAATGAAGTGAACGTGGTCCGGCATTATCACGTAGCCGATGAGTTTGAACGGGTGGATCGATCGGATCTCGTTGAGCATCTGAATGAAGATCAAACACGCGGCATCGTTGCGAAAGACCGGGACTCGTCTAAAGGTGACCGCGGTGACGTAGTGAAAAGTGTTTGGCCCGGTCGTATTGGATAATTTGATCCTCATCGCGATGGGCGGGCAGGCTATGCCCGCTTTTGAAATATTGCCCATCAAGAAGCGGGCAAGCCCGCCTCTGAACGGAATTTATGATTGATTCGTTTTCGAATCCAGATCCTTTAACAATTCTGTGAATCTTTCGATCTGCTCCCGCGTTATTTCCATATTCCTTTTCGATTCGAGATACTTCTGCCATTCGCCGGTCATTGTCAGGGCTTTGAGCGTGTCTTCGTCGAGCGCGTGCGACATCACGACCAGCAGGTCGCTCAGGGCCTCGTGGCCGTCCAACAGCGATTGGATAATGGTGTACGCAAGCTTTGCGTTCGGCAGGTCGATGTCCAGGTCGTCCTTGTTTACTTGTGAATTGTTCACGTTTTTGGATGTTTCTTCTTTTCTTCTTTCGTGGTTATTTTATCTGTCGTTAAATTACAAGCTTTTTCCATTCCAGGCGCCCTTGACTCCCGAAATTGAATAGCAGCCCAACACGTTTACGGCTTACTTTCAGGTAGTTTATCACTTGAGCCCAATCGATCGACGATAGACCGCTGATCGCCTTAATTTCAACGATGATCTCCTCAAAGCAGAAGAAATCCGCAACATATTCCTGGCCCATGGGACGGCCTTTGTATTCGATCTCAAACCGAGCTTGTTCGCGAAAGGGAATTTCGCGCATCGCTAGCTCTATTGCGAAGGCCTTCTGATACACTCCCTCAAGAAAACCCGGCCCGAGCTTGTAGTAGACCTCCATTGCCGCACCAACGACCTGATAGGTCTCTTCCGCAAAATATATCTTTTCCGGATCCTCGATCATGTGCATGTCTTCCGGTTCTCCTGATCAACCGGAGGTGAATTAACCACGAAATAGGAAAAAAAGAAAAAGTAATACAAATCTCGTTTCACGATTGTGTTGGATCCCAGTCAATCAATGAACGGCACTGTCCTCACTTTTGCAGGATGATCCCCCAGTTTCAGTTCCGTTCCCTCGGCAAGAAACTCGTATCGGACATAGGCCAGTGCGATGGTCTTGTCGAGCTTCGGCGAATAGGTGACCGAGGTGATGCGGCCGGCGGGCTTGCCGTCGGGGGCGGTCAAGGATGAAGGATGAAGGATGAAGGATGAACCCGAGCCGCTCGATTCCGCACTCATCCTTCCGCCTTCATCCCTCAGAACGAGTCCCGTCAATTGTTTGGCGACGTGGCCGCGGAAGTGGATGCGCGCGATGATCTCCTGGCCGATGTAGCAGCCCTTTGTGTAAGAGATCAGCCCGTCGAGCCCGAGTTCCGGGACGATCGTCGTCTCGTCCATATCGATCCCGTATCTCGGTATGCCGGCTTCGATGCGAAGGGTTTCGTAAAGCTCATCGTCGATCACGACCGAGTTCGACAAACCCTCAATCAAGCCTTTCGACTCCCCTATTTCGACAAATACGCCCAGAGAACCACCCCGTCCGCGAAACACGGCCCTGGCTTTTTCGTAAGCAGGGGAGTCGCCGGCGCCTTCTACATCGGTCTCGCCGCCATGCGGCGATGCAGGCAAGGGCGCCTGCGTTCCCGGGAAAACTTCGAAATAACGATACGTCTCCGACAGATCCTCGACGAAGAAATCTCCCGCGAATGTGAACCGGAACAGGTTCTGATAGACCTTCTCACGAGTTGCGTCTTCTGTTTCGATCAGGAATCGGTCGCCCTGTCGAAGCACGCGTATGACGGCAATTAAGCGGCCCTGCGCGTTCGGGAAGGCGGCAAGCATCTGCTCGCCGTCGCCGAGCGTCTTCATGTCGTTCGTGATCATCCCGTCGAGGAACTGAACGGCCTCTTTTCCCCAAACGGCGATCAGCCCGCGAGGCATTTCGATATAGCCGATCCCGCCGGAGCGGATGCGGGTGTAAGCGTCAATGTCCATTGTTTTGATTATATTAGTTCAGAGAGAACGTTGAAATGAGCCATCTGGATACCGAGTCCACGCTGGGCGGCGATCACTTGCGGGCTCGGGTGATAAAGCGGGATCAGCTTGCGGCCGTACCATTCAAAGCAGCGGCCGGCATCATGTTTCAACTTCAGCGTGTGCGGCTCGACTGCCTTTATCGCCTCAAGAGCGACGCTTCCAAGCGTCGCAACGACGCCGGGATCGATCAGGTCGATCGTTCGTTTCAGGAAGGTCGAGCAGTTTTTGATCTCGGCCCGAGTCGGTTTGCGGTTCGCGTCGGTTGCGGTCCGGGGGCTGCACATGACCGCGTTCGTTATGAAGATCTCGTCCCGCGTAAGCCCTATAGAATCAAGCAGTACTTGGAAATTTTCACCCGATTTATCGCCGTAAAACGGCCGCCGCGTGCGGTCCGCTCCCTGGCGGCCGGGAGCCTCTGCGATGAACAGCACGCGCGGTTCAAGCGTGCCGTTCAATTCGCTCAAAACTGCCGTCTTGTCCGCAAGCTCCGGGCAGATCCGACAGGCCCGGGCCTCGCGGCAGAGGGTCTCAAACTTTTGTGCCTTGGACAATCCCATACTCGGATTTGATAGAATAGCGTTTTTACGGACATCATTAGAAATCGGACCTATAATGAACCAAATTTCTGAAGAACAAGTATTGGATTCCCTCAAGCAGATCATCGACCCAGACCTGCGGAAGGACATTGTCACTCTTGGTTTCGTCCGCGATGTCGTGATCGACGGCGGCGACGTTTCGTTTCGGATCGTGCTGACCACGCCGGCATGTCCAGTCAAGGAGCAGATGGAGGCCGAGGCGGCCGCTATCGTCGGCGGGCTCGAAGGGGTCAGCGGCGTCAAGGTCACGATGGACGCCGAAGTGCCGCAGGGACGGGGCGTCGCGAACAACGTCGCGATCCCCGGAATAAGGAACATCATCGCGGTCTCGAGCGGCAAGGGCGGGGTCGGTAAATCGACGGTTGCGGTCAACCTCGCCGTCGCCCTGGCCCAGGACGGGGCCCGGGTCGGCATTATGGATGCCGATGTTTACGGCCCGAATATCCCGCTGATGCTCGGCGCCGGGCCTGGCCAGCCTGAGGTGCTGAACCAGCAGCTCGTTCCGATCGAGGCCCATGGCGTGAAGATGATCTCGATGGCCGTGCTGGTCCCGCCGGACAAGCCGATGATCCTTCGCGGCCCAATGCTCCACGGCGTTGTGCGTCAATTCCTGACCGACGTCAACTGGGGCGAGCTCGACTATCTATTTGTCGATATGCCGCCCGGCACCGGCGACGTCCAGCTTTCGCTTGCCCAACTCGTGCCCGTTCAGGGTGCGGTCCTCGTCACCACGCCGCAGGAAGTTTCACTCTCGGACGTTCGGCGGGCGTTCAAGATGTTCGAGACGGTCAACGTGCCCGTTCTCGGAATCATCGAGAACATGTCCTATTTCATCGTTCCCGACACCGGCAAGAAATACGAGATCTTCGGTTCGGGCGGCGGGCAAAGGTTGGCCGACGAGTATGGCATCGACCTGCTCGGCCAGGTCCCGATCGGGATGGAGGTCCGCGAGGGCGGTGACACGGGCACCCCGGTCGTCGTTCTGGCCCCGGATTCGCCGCAGGCCGCGGCCTTCCGGACCGCCGCCGAAGAGGTCGCCCGCCGCGTCTCGATCGAGGCGATGAAGCCGGAGCTCGTCGTAGTCTCTCGGGCACAGCAATAAGTCATCTCTTTAAATGTTTGATCAGTAGTGGTTTACGGCATCCCTGGAGCCGCTGTCGGGACGAACGGGCGGCGGCCCTTTTCTCTTCAAAAAAGCCTCATAAAAAATTCATAATTTCCTAAATCTTTCTGATCGCGTTTGGACTACTTTCTTCGTAAGAGGGCAGTTAATGCCTCCTGAACACGAATTGAAATAGAAGCTTTAAGGAGTATGAGTTATGTCCAACAGATCAAGTAATGCTGCCGTACTCGAACGGCCAGCCGCGGCAAAGAGGACCGGCCGCAGCGTGCCCGCTCGCCGCTCCGGGTTCAACAAGGCCGAGTTCGAAAGAAAGCTGGCCGCTGCCACAGCGATAGCCGGGAACGCCGTCAATCTGGCGTTTGAAAAGGCCGTCGCTCACATCAACGACCCCGCGAAATACCCGCTTCCCACCAGTGGAAAGTCGGTAGAGCGTGCATTCTTCGACTTCCTTCAAACGCTTTCAAAAGGCGACCGGAAGCGTGCGATCGAACAGGTCGACAAGACCCGAAAGGCGAGCCCGTCGCAGCGGGCCGCCATTTACAAAGACCTCATCGACTTGGACTTGAGCTCGAAGGTGCCCATCGCGGAACAGGCCGTGGCATTGAAGCGCGACGATTCGCTCCGGTTTTCAGAGGCCGAGGTGGAGGAGGTCCTTAAAAGGGTAGGCCGTCTGGCTCATAAGCCGACACTAAAGGCCGCGAGCCCCGTCTCGACCGCAAAGGCAAAAGCGGCCGTGCCGCGAGGCGGTGTTCCCGCAAGGAAAGTTACATTCCTTGTGGATCGGCTGACCTGCAACAAAACGGACGACCTGAGAAGAGACGAGATCAGCATCGCCGGGTTCGGCTTTGACACGAACGGCACGGATCTAAGCTTGTCGCCCCTGTTTGTAGGCAAATTCAAGGACGGCGAGTCGGTCGCGCTCGGAGCTTCCGGGCGGCTTTTTAGCTTCGATATCGACGACACAGTGGCCTCGCAGTCCTTTACGGCCACGATCTTTATCATTGAGGACGACCTGATCAAGGACCGAGATCGTGTCCTCAAACTTTCAAAGCTACTGTTCGCCATTACGATAGCACTTGGCGTGGTCGCCGGCGGGCTGCTCATTGCGTCGATCGCAAATCCTGCACTTTTCCCGGCGTACATCGCAGTTTTGTTGACCGGAGGTATTCTCGGATTTGCTGCAAACAGGATAGTTCCCATGATGGGGCCCGATATTTCCCTTGCGGTCGACGATACACTCCTGGTCGAGAAAAAGCTGGACGCCGGAGACGAATTTGCACGGGCGTTGACGATGGACGAGTCGCTCTTCGTAGCCCCGAAGTACAAGGGCAGTTATTCGGCATCTGCGCGATGGCTGGCCGAGGAATGAACGGCCGGAAGAGCAAGGCTTTAAAGCCTTGTATTAAGCGAGGTTAATTGCCAGCGAGGAACCTTTCCTCGATGGGGCAGCCGGCGGCGACGCCGGCCCTTTTTTTATTGGTCCGTGGAATGGGTGAGCGTTTTGGATTTATTTGCCGCGAGACCCAATGAAAAGCTTGCTTCGCCGGGCGCTTCCGTGATACCTTTTTGCCAAAGTTCACGAACCTTCTCTTCAATGGACCGTGCAGGCAGCGGCAACGCTTTAATTCGCTTTGTCTGAATAAGGGGGGAAGTGAGAGAGCGACTGGCCGCTGTCGAGCAAGGCGGCATTTTTGTTGATTGGCTCGATGCCCTGCGCCGGTGTTTTGTCACGGCATTTCCGGAGGTACCTAATGAACTCACGCAAACCCACAACAGCGATCTCGCTCTTTTTCGCAATTCTGACGGCAATTGTTCTGCTGACGGGTGTTGTCCCGGCGAAAACCGCCGCACTCGATGTCTGCCGGCTTTCTTCCGGCGGCTTTTCGTCCCTGAAAGTATCGGCGACGGGTTTTCCAGCGGCCCCTTCGATCTCGGCGGCCCCGGCGGGCGACGCCGGAACGCTGGTTCTCGATGCGACGATCTTTGCGGTTGTGGAGAGCGATCTGTTTGCTTTCGTGACGGTAAACCGCGTTGGCGGCAATTCCGGCGAAGTTTCCGTGAGTTTTCAGACCGCCGACGGCACGGCCGTCCAGGGCTCGGATTATCTGCCCAATTCCGGCACGCTTACCTGGGAAGACGGCGACAGCGCCTCCAAGGGGTTTCTCATCCAGCTTATCAACAACGCGGTGCCGGAAGGGACCGAGACCATCAATGTCTCGATCAGCAACCCGACCGGCGGGGCCCTTCTCGGGACGCCGTCCGCAGGCGTGGTCTCTATCATCGATGACGACGCGGGAAGCCTTCCCGGCATTTCGATCAACGACGTTTCGCAGCCGGAAGGGAACGGGCCGAACGCGATGAACTTCAACGTGACCCTCAGCCAGGCGTCGAACGACGTGGTCACCGTGAATTTCTCGACGGCCGACGGAACCGCGGCCGCTCCGGGCGATTACACGGCGGTCGTCAACGGTACCGTCACTTTCAACCCAGGCGAGACCACCAAGCCCGCCGCGGTCACTATCAACGGCGATGCGACCGTCGAGCCGGACGAGAATTTTACGGTGAACCTGGCGAATGCAAGCGGCGCCACGATAGCCGACGGGCAGGGCATCGGGACCATCCAAAACGACGATGCGGTCGGCGCCGGCACGGTCCAGTTCAGTTCATCTTCTTTCACTGTGAATGAAAGCGTCGGCACGGCCACGATAACCGTCACGAGGACGGGTGCCGCCGGAGGGGCCGCTTCGGTCAACTACGCTACGTCGAACGGCACCGCGGCGGACGGCCAGGATTACACGGCTGCGGCCGGGACCCTCAACTGGGCAGCGGGTGATTCCACGGCAAAGACGTTCACCATCGCGATCACGGACGACGCTCTTCTTGAGACGGCCGAAACGGTCAACCTAACATTGAGCAACCCGACGGGGGTCGCCATCGGGGCGACGGGGGCGGCCACGCTTACAATTCTTGATAACGACACGACTCCTGAGATCACGATCAACGACGTTACCCAACCCGAAGGCAACGCTCTCAACCCAATGGCATTCACGGTCACGCTGAGCAGCCCGTTCGGCCAGCCGGTGACCGTCACTTACGCGACCGCGGACGCCTCGGCGGCGGCCGGTGCCGATTATGTCGCGATCCCTCAGACCGCGCTCGTATTCCAGCCGGGCGAGACCTCAAAACAGGTGATCGTGAACATCCTCGGCGATTTCACGGTCGAGCCCGATGAGACGTTCTTCGTCAATCTAACGAATCCGGTCAACGCGGTGATCATTGACTCGCAGGGCGTCGGAACCGTCCAAAATGACGATTCGCCGGGAATACTCCAATTCTCGTCGGCGAATTATTCGGTGGATGAGTCCGGCGGCAGCGCGGTGGTCACGATCACCCGGACCGGCGGCATCGCCGAGGGAGTATCCGTCAGGATCGCCACCGTCGACGGGACCGCCGTCTCGGGTGAGGACTATGAAAGCGTCAGGACCTTCATCAATTTCCTGCCGAATGAAACATCGAAGATGGTCAACATTCCGATCACGGACGACAGCGTGAACGAACCGGATGAGACGATCATTCTGGGCCTTGAAAGCCCGTCGGGAGGAGCCGTTCTCGGCGATCCGATCAACGCGATCGTGACCATCTTCGACAATGACGAGACGCCGGCGGTTTCGATCAACAACGTCTCGGCTGCCGAAGGCGATACGGGGACAACGGCCTTCACATTCACGATATCCCTGTCCGGACAGACGTCGCAGCCGGTCGACGTAACCTATTCCACGGCGGACGGAACATCGAACGGGCCGGGCGATTATGTGCCGGTCCAGCCGACGGCCCTCACCTTCGATCCGGGCCAGACCTCAAAGCAGGTCACGGTCTTTGTCAACGGCGATTACGACAACGAGGCCAACGAGACCTTCTTCTTGAATCTGAGCAACCCGCTCGGTGCTACGATCGGGAACGGCCAGGGCCAGGGCCTGATCCTGAACGATGACGTCGGCGGTGCGTTCCGCTTTACCTCGTCGCAATACCTGGTCAGCGAGATCCTCGGCTTCATCACCATTACGGTTCAGCGGACCGGCGGCCTTTCAAACGGAGCGACCGTCGATTACGAGACCTTGAACGGCACTGCAGTGGCGGGCTTTGACTATACGGGTGCGTCCGGCACGCTCGTATTCGCCGGCGGCCAGACTACGCAGACGTTCAACGTTCCGATCCTCCCCGATGAGCTTTCGGAGCTTGACGAGAATTTCAACATCGTCCTTTCCAACGCGACCGGCGGCGGTTCGAGCCTCGGTGTCCCGAACAGCACAAGTGTCTTCATCACCGACGCACCGCCTCCGTCGGACGCGCCGACGCTGTTCGATTATGACGGCGACGGAAGATCCGATCTTTCGGTGTGGCGGCCGTCAAACAACATCTGGTATCTGCTGAGGGGAGCGGCCGGCTATACGGCTCAGGCATTCGGAGTTCCCGGCGACCGTTTGACCCCGGCCGATTACGACGGTGACGGGGTGACGGATGTCGCGGTATTCCGGCCTTCGAACGGCACTTGGTATGTATTCATGTCCGAATCGCAGACCTTCCAGGCCTTCGGCTGGGGCGTCGACGGCGACCTTCCGGTACAGCTTGACCGTAATGCCGACGGCATGTACGACCTCGTTCTGTTCCGGCCGTCAAACAACACCTGGTACACGCGTTTGATGGGAAGCGGCGCGCTTAGTTCGACCATCTTCGGCGTCGACGGCGACCTTCCGGTCTCGGGCGATTTCGACGGCGACGGGATCGGCGATGTCGCGGTATACCGGCCTTCGAACGGCACGTGGTATATCCAGAGAAGTTCGGCCGGCTTCCTGATCAGGACCTGGGGCCAGGACGGCGACATTCGCGTGCCCGCCGATTACGACGGCGACGGGATGACCGATCTTGCGGTATTCCGTCCGGCCACGGGCCAGTGGTACCTCAGCCAGTCGACCGCCGGGTTCGATGTCAGGAACTGGGGCATCGTCGGAGATGTACCCGTTTCGGCCGATTTCGACGGCGACGGGCGTGCCGATATAGCCGTCTTCCGGCCAAGCAATTCGACCTGGTACATCATCGGCTCCGCCACCGGATTCCTGATCCAGGAGTTCGGCGAGGCCGGCGACGTCCCGACCCAATCGGCGTTCATTTACTGATCCTTTTCAGTGTTGTATTTTTTGGCTCGCATTGAGGCTCGGCCTCAATGCGAGCTTATTTTTTTGGCCGCATCGGCTGCTTTGGACGATACAAAGGACATTAGATCGACCTCCGGATCGTATCATTTCGACCGTCACATGGCGCAAATAAGCCGGGGTGCATGCAGCCCCGACCTGCGGATCGCCAAATTGTGCCTTTTCAACCGGGATTTCGTCAAAATTTCGTCGCTTTGTCGTTACTTTTGCAGGGTCCATAAATTATCGTGGTGAGCAAATGGCATCTCGTGTCGGCTATTGATCACCCGGTATCGACCAGCGAGGTCGTTTCTATCGGTCATTTTTCGGAGGGACCTCGGACCATCGCCAGGTACAAACGGTATGAAAAAGCTCCTGATCCTCCTCGTCGTCCTGGCATTAGGTGCCGCGCTCACATTGTCGTTTGTCAGTCCATACCTGACGGCGGCTGCGATCAATGATCTTCAGGTGGAGGTCAGTGAACCTGATATACCGGCCCACCGTAAGGGCACGGTCAACAAACGAAATTTTATGTTGGGTCGAGCCGAGTATTTTGGCCGACTGCGCGGTCTAGATAAGGATAGGCCCACCAAGCCGGGTTACCGGCTAGATGCACTGAGACAAATGGATCGAAACCAGGCCGAGATCGCGACTCGGCCCGATTCGCCTGAAAAAAATGCGTTACAGGCGGCGTGGACACCTATCGGGCCCGCTCCGATCCCGAATGGCCACGTCGCGAGCGGGCCTCCCGCACCTGTTAGCGGAAGAACAATTTCGATCGCCATACACCCGACAAACCCTGACATTGTTTACGTGGGTACCGCGCAAGGCGGTCTTTATCGGACGCTTAACGGCGGCATGAATTGGGAACCGATCATGGATACCGCGCAGAGTCTCGCGATCGGAGCGGTGGCGATCTCGCCAACGCAGCCGGAGACCGTGTACGTCGGAACAGGCGAGGGCAATTTTGCTTTTGACACTTTTTTCGGTGTCGGGCTTTACAGGATCGACAACGCAAGCAGCCCTAACCCGACGATCTCAGGGCCGTTCAACAAAAACGCCAACGGCGACAATGTATTCGCCGGGCGTGCAATAAGAAGGATCGTGATGACGTACAGCCTCCCAAACGAGGTCTGGGTGGCGACGGCCAGCGGTGTCGGTGGCATTGGCAACGGTTTTAGCGCTAAGTGGCTGTTACCGGACCGCGGGATCTATCGAACGTTCGAAGGAACATCGGCGGATCCCCGCTTTAAGCAGATCGGCATTTTCCTGCCTCAAGGCCAGCCAGATAACGACATCTGCGATATCGCCGTTAACAGGTACTATCCGGGGTATTTGTTCACAAGTCTCTGCACCGGCGCCTCCGACAGCGGGATCTATATTTCGAACAACGCCCGCGATATGTTCCCGACCTTCTCATGGAGCAAACAGTTGCAGGGCCCCAACGGCGAGTCAGTCGTCGAATTTGCGGTGCCTCAGATCGTGACCGGCACGTTTGCGCCGCTTACGGTCTATGCAGCATCGGGACAGGGCGAGGGGAAGGTATTCCGATCTTATGACGGAGGAACACAAGGATATTTATGGGAGGAACGGTCGGCTAATAAATTTTGCAAACCTCAATGTTATTATGACACTGCCTTTGCGGTTGCCCCGGACGATCCGACTAAGTTATACCTTGGCGGCGGGCCCAATCCCTCTGGACTTCCGTTTGGTATTTCGACCGACTCAGGACAATCTTTTTCGCCAAGTTTTGAGGGTCTGCACGTCGATTCCCACGTAATAGAAGTGTCCGAGTCTAGCCCTAACGTTATCTATTTCGGATCCGACGGCGGCATATATAAATCGATCAACGGCGGAGCCACGTGGATCAATCTGAACAATGCGGGTTTCAGCGCGACTCAGTTTATGAGCCTCGCCGTTCATCCGACCGATCCTAAATTCACCATCGGCGGAACGCAGGACAATGGAACCAACCTGTTGAGGCCTGACGGGACCTGGACAAATATGGAAGGGGGTGACGGCGGATACACGGTAATTGATCAAAACGCAACCGATACAACCAACGTAAGGATGTACCATACGTTCTTCAATTCCATTGGAAATCCCGCCGCATCCCCGCCGACCCAGTCGACCTTTGAATATTCAACTAGACCAGATACGAATTCGGGATGGACAAGAAGGGGTTGTATCAATGGTACTCCCGGCAACGGTATAACTTGTACAGATACGGCGACGCTTTTTTATGCCCCGCTCGAGTCCGGTCCCGGTAATCCGAATACCATCTATTTCGGCACCGACCGCCTTTATCGTTCGGTCGATACCGGGCTGAACCATACATTGGCAAGTCAAGGCCCTATCGAGTCCGGGGTGGCCATCAGCGCCATCGGGATCTCGCCTCAGGATGATAACGCGAGGATCGTAGGCCTTACGAACGGAAGCCTATGGGGAACGCGAGCTGACCCACATAATTTGACCCACCTCGATATTCCAGGCGCGGGCTTGCCGGAAGGAGAGATACCCAACAACTTTATTTCCCGCGTTGTGTTCGATCCCAATAATGTAAGCACGGTGTATGTGACCCTTTCCAGATTTGGGCCGCCCGGAACGCCGAATGTGTTCAAGACAACCAACTTTACGTTCAGCCAGCAGCCCGACTGGGTGTCGATAAGTGGTACCGGAAATCCCAGCAATCCCAATTGCATTGACGCTCCGACAAATCCGAATTGTGCTCGGATCCTGCCCGGTGTTCCTGTTAATTCCTTCCTGGTGGATCGAACGAATCCACTCGTACTCTACGCAGGGACCGACATCGGGGTCTTTATTTCGACCGATGGAGGCACGAACTGGGACGTTTTCGGGACCGGCCTGCCGCGGGTCGCGGTATTTGACATGGCATTCGCACCGGGCGGCACTCTGAGGATCGCAACACACGGCCGCGGGATGTACGACATACCGCTCGGGGCGGCCCCACAGCCGTCGATCTCTATCAACGACGTTTCGGCAAATGAGGGAAATTCAGGCGGAACCGCCTTTACGTTCACAGTTTCTCTTTCACAACCAAGCGGGATCCCGGTGACCGTGAATTATGCGACCGCGGATGATACGGCACAGGCCGGGAGCGATTACACGGCGGCGTCGGGTACATTGACCTTCAATCCGACCGAGACCTCGAAACAGTTCTCGGTGTTCGTTACGGGCGATACTGCGGTCGAGCCCAACGAGACGTTCAAGGTGAACCTTTCAGCGCCGACAAACGCTACGATCCAGAACGGCGAGGGCGTGGGCATCATTTTGAACGACGACGGCGGGGCGATCTCGATCAATGATGTATCGCTCAACGAAGGGAACTCCGGCAGCGCGTCGATGACCTTTAACGTCGTGCTGTCCAACGCGGCGTCGCAGGTCGTTTCGGTGAACTATGCGACAAACAATGGCTCGGCAACGGCGGGCAGCGACTATACGACGGCGAGCGGGACGCTCGTTTTCAGCCCCGGGGAGATCGCCAAGACAATAACAGTTCCCATAAACGGCGACACTACCGTTGAGCCGAACGAGACCTTTACGGTTGACCTGACGCCCGGAACAAACGCCACGATCTCGGATGCCCAAGGTCTGGGCACCATCATCAATGACGACACGAACATCTCGATAAACGACGTTTCGTCGACCGAGGGGAATTCGGGTACAAAAGGGTTTACGTTCAATATCACGCTCTCGCCCGCCGTTCCCGTTCCGGTATCGGTCAACTACGCTACGTCGTTTGGAAGCGCGACGCCGCCGAGCGACTACACTCATGTCCCGGTCACGACGGTGAATTTCAATGCGAATGAAGCGTCAAAGCAGGTGATCATAACGGTCAACGGTGATACCGACATCGAACCGAACGAGGATTTTCTTGTCAGCCTTTCGAGCCCGGTCGGCGGCAACATCGGCGACGGACAGGGGGTCGGTACGATCCTTAATGACGATACGAACATCTCCATCAACGACGTGGCGCTCA
The DNA here is from genome assembly GCA_016716365.1 of Chloracidobacterium sp. Lineage (GTDB taxonomy): Bacteria > Acidobacteriota > Blastocatellia > Pyrinomonadales > Pyrinomonadaceae > OLB17. Next base: position 555,587 of record JADJWM010000018.1, read on the forward strand.
GCGAGGGGAACTCGGGGTCGACTCTCTTTGCGTTCAATGTGACCATATCGCCGGCGGTCCCGGTGGCCGTTTCGGTGAATTATGCTACGTCGAACGAAAGCGCGACCGCGGGAAGCGATTATTTATCGGCTAACGGGACACTGACCTTCGATCCAAACCAGACGACTAAGCAGATCGATATAACGGTCAGCGGGGACACGTTCGTCGAACCTGACGAGATCTTCAACATCAACCTTTCCGGTGCCACCGGAGCCGCGATCAGCGATAACCAGGGCAAGGGGACGATCCTGAACGACGATGTCTCAATTGCCATCAATGACATTGCGCTTGCCGAGGGCAACGCCGGGACGACGGCATTTAATTTCGCGGTCACGCTTTCGGGCCCGAGCAGCCAGACAGTCTCGGTCGATTTTATTACTGACAACGGAAGCGCGACTGCCGGAAGCGACTATGTTGCGAATGTCGGGACCGTCAGCTTCAGTCCCGGCGAAACCAGCAAAGCCGTTACAGTATCGGCCATCGGCGATACTACCGTGGAAGGGAACGAGACGTTCACCGTCAACCTCTCCGGAGCGACAAATTCTTCCATCGCCGACAGCGTCGGCACGGGGACGATCCTGAACGACGACGGTTCGCCGACGCTTTCGATCAACGACGTGTCGCAGAACGAGGGTAATTCCGGCACGACGAATTTCTCATTCACGGTGAATCTCTCCGTCGTAAGCCAGCAGGCGGTGACGGTGAACTATGCTACGGCGAACGGCACGGCCGCCGCACCGGGCGATTATGCGGCCATCCCGCCAACGATCCTCACGTTCGGTGCGGGTGAGATCAGCAAGCAAGTATCGATCGCGGTCATCGGGGACACGCTGCTCGAACCGAACGAAACCTTCGCCGTAAATCTGTCCGATCCCTCTAACGCGGGCATTTCGGATGAACAGGGCATCGGGACGATCGTTAATGACGATTCATGTTCGTATTCGATCAATCCGGTACTTCAATCGTTCCCGGTTTCGGGCGGAGTGAACTCGGTCCAGGTAAACACCCAGGCCGGGTGTCCGTGGACCGCGGTTGTCGATCCCAGCCCGGGACCGCAGTCGGTACTGAAATTGTTCGGGCTGCCTGAGCGGATCGACGTTTTCGGCGATGGAATTGCAAACGCGGACGCACCGGCCGCGGTATTCCCGGGCACCGGAGCCGGAGCCATTCCCGACGGTTTTGCCGGAACGCCTCCGCAATACGGCCCGGCTTTGATCATCAGTTTCAACGTTTCCGGCATCACCGCGCCCATATCGGCCATATCGGTGGACGCCACGGTCCAGCACACCTGGGTCGGCGACGTCGAAATGATATTGACGGCTCCGAACGGCACGGCCAGCTTGATCACCGTAAGCCGTATCGGCGCGACGACGGAAGTTCCATTTGGTTATTCATCCGAGTATGACGGGACGTACGCTTTCTCCGATACCGCGACGGGCCCAAATATTTGGACGGCCGCACAGGATTCTCCGGTACCGCCGGGCGTGTATCGAACGACTGCGGGAGGCGGCCCGGGCCAGACCGATCCGCCGCCCGTGACGAGCCTTATGACGGCATTCGGAGGCCTGTCGTCGGCCCAGGCCAATGGTACATGGACACTGAGCCTCCGCGACGCCGCCGAGCAGGATACGGGATTCGTCTCCGCCGCCAATCTGAACATTGCGGGAACCACCCCGGCTACATTCCTGAGTATTACATCCGGAGCAAGCGGCAGCGGCAGCGGTACCGTGAATTATTCCGTCGGACAGAACACGACCGGCGGCCCGCGAACCGGCAAAATGACGATCGCGGGCAAGACATTTACCGTCAACCAGTCGAACACAACGACGGCGACCCAGACCCGATTCGACTATGACGCCGATGGGCGCGCCGACCTGTCGGTCAGGCGGCCGGCGAATAATGTTTGGTATCTTCTGCGGGGTACCGCCGGTTATACGGCGATGCAGTTCGGCATAACCGGCGACAGGATGGTGCCGGCGGATTATGACGGCGACGGGAAGACGGATGTGGCGGTCTTCAGGCCTTCGAACGGGACGTGGTATGTGTTCATGTCGCAGTCGCAAACGTTCCAGACTTTCGGTTGGGGCGTAGACGGCGATATGCCCGTTCCGACCGACCGGGATGCGGACGGCAAGGCCGATCTTGTTATCTATCGTGAGTCGAATAACACTTGGTACACGCGGTTTGCGAATGCGACTTTCAATCAGTTCCAGTTTGGGGTCGCCGGCGACAAGCCGATGCTCGGCGATTTCGACGGCGACGGGATAGGCGACGTTGCGCTGTTCCGGCCTTCCAATAACAACTGGTATCTGCTCAAATCTTCGCTCGGGTTCTTTGTCCAGACCTGGGGCCAGGCCGGAGATATTCCTTTGACGGGTGACTTCGACGGTGACGGAGCCACCGATCAAGCCGTGTTCAGGCCCTCGACGGGACAGTGGTATCTTTCGCAAACGACGGCCGGGTTCTCGTCCCAGACTTGGGGACTGGCGACCGATATCCCCGTCGCCGCGGACTACGACGGCGACGGGAAGACCGATGTGGCTGTATTCCGGCCTTCAAACGGGACTTGGTACATCGTGAATTCGTCAACGGGCATCCTCATTCTGCCGTTCGGCCAGGATGGAGATATCCCAACGCAGGCTGCGTTTATTAATTGATCTCGCGACGCGGGCACCTTCCATAGGGCGTTCGGTTTTTGCCTGAGGCGGACCGTGCAGTGCATAGGGCGGTCCGCTCAGCCGCGTCAAAGAAATCAATTGACAAAGATCGAAGGGGGGGGTACGATCTTCGTACTTTCCTTTCACCGTGCAGTTTGATTTTTAGCTGCGGTCCGTTTTTCCCAGACGAGAGAAGGCCTTTTCTCCCGACGATCACGGAGGCTGAAATGTTCAGTTCGGTTCCCACGCTTTCCCGCATTTTCACGCTGGTATTACTATCGATCCTTATCGGCACGTCCGCTTTTGTCTCGGCCCAGTTTCGGGTCGAACCGGTCGGGGCGACGGTACATCCGATGCTGCCTGCGGTTTTTGGCGGAAAGGGCTCGGGCGGGTGCTGTGACGGAAGTCATAAGCCCGGCGAGGCCGGCCCGGCCGGGTTCGCGGCCATGCAGTACGAGACCTATCGTGTTTCGGCAACCTATTACAGCCTGAACGGCGGGCTGACGAGGACCCTGATGCTCAACAACAAAGGGCCTCAGCCGATCCTTGCGACGCCGACCTTTTACAGCCTTGCCGGCACCAGACTGACGCTTGCACCCATTACGGTTCCGGCGACATCATATATCGATGTGGACGTGCACCAATTGCTTTCGGGAGCCGACGCGGAATTCAGAGAGGGTAGCCTGAAGATCAGCTATTCGGGCATAAGTCTGCAGCTCGGCGCACAGGTAAAGATGGTTGATGAGCAAAACGGCCTCATCTGGGCAGAACAGCTTGTCTATGGATCGAAGTTTGTTTCGAGCCGACTGGAGGCTCTTTGGTGGCTGCCGTTTCAAAACACCGAAACAAAGGTCGTGGTGTCGAACACTTCAAGCGAAACGAAAACAGCCACGCTTAGCGTTGACGGCACATCGCCGCACCAGTCCGCCCCGCTGCAAATCTCTCTCGCCCCGTGGGAAACCCGCGTCCTCGACATCCTGCGTGACATCGCGGGTCGTCAAAACGGTCATATTCATACCGAAGGCGGCATCTCGATAACCCACACTGGAGCACCCGGAGCCGTGGTCGCCCGAATTTTTATCGCCAAACCAAATAAAGGCTACTCCGCGGCCGTCAATTTCATCGACCCCGAGGCGACCGCATCGCAGCGTTGGCACGGCAGCGGATTGAGGTTTCGGAATCTGAACGGAGCACAGCTTTCGCCGGTTATCGCCGTCCGGAACACCGGCGGCGAGCCCTCGCGAGTCAATGGCAAGATCATCTATACCGAGCCTGATGGGAGTGTTGGGACCATCAACCTGCCGCAAAGGACCATCGATCCCGGTACAACGAGAGTTTTCAATCTCCAAAGTTTCATCAACGGCCTGCCCGCGTCGGTTACGTACGGCGGGATCGAGGTCGAGTACGACACGCCGAAGGGAAGCATGATCACTTCGGTCCAGAGTGGGAGCGCGAACGGCGAGCATGTCTTCGAAGTGCCGATGTTCGACCCTGAAAAGATGCCGTCGAGCGCCGGCGGGTTTCCGTGGAAAGCCGATGGGGATTTCAGGACAGTCGTTTACATCAAGAACGAGACGGACGTTGCGAGAAAATATACGGCACATCTCGTTTACGAAGGCGGGCAGTATTCGTTGGGAGTGAACGATATCAAGCCTAGCCAGACGATCGCGGTTGATTTCCGCGATCTGCGGGACAGCCAAACGCCCGACTCGATGGGCCGCGTGATCCCGCTTGGCTTAACGACCGGTCAGATAGCCTGGTCGGTGAAGGGTGCGGACAATAAGACGCTGAGCGGGCGAAGCGAGCAGATCAGCACTTCGGGAGGCGTCGCGAGCACCTATGCTTGTTACAACTGCTGCCCCGACAGCGTTTACCAGACCAGCATCCTGCCTTCGTACATTCAGCTCGCCTTTGGAGCCACTGAATATCTGGAGGGGCAGCAAACTGATATGAGTTGCAACGGCACGCCTTTCGGTCCTTATGTGCCGACCGGCATTTTTTGGAATTCGGACAACGTAAATGTCGCTACTGTTGACGGCGGCCAGCTGATCGGCGTCGGTCCCGGAACTGTAACGATTTCAGCTATTTGGGTTGCCTGTCTCTGGTGGTACGATGGCCAAGGCTACTGCGAGGAAGTCTGCGACCAAATTCTCGAATACGCCTTCATTGAGGTTACGAACCCGTTACCGACAATTCCCGATATCGCTACCGTTGAGAAGAACGGGCTTGGGACAGTTAATGTGTCAATCACAGGCGCCGGAACAAACGATTCGACGATTTTCCGATTGCGCCGAACGTCAGGAACCGGCAGTGCAACATTCGAGGATGGCACAACCGAAAAATCGTATTCAGGCAATCTCGCGTCCACAGAACTCAAGATCAAGGGCGTGACCGAAAGCAGCTCCGCAAACAACTATGTAATGGAAGCCGTTGTTAATGGGACGACCCATCAGCCATCGGCGAAGACCTTTACGGTAGCAGTGATTACGTCATTAGTATTCGAACGAATTAATACGACAGGCGGAAGCCCTGATGTTCCGTTTGACAACAATCCGGGAACGGATGGTACACATACCGCCGGAGAAGGGCTGCGAATCTTCCCGGACGAAAATACTCATAACGATCAAACAGACCGGTCGGCGATCCGTGTAAAGGCGACTGTGACCCCAGCGAGCGTTCCAAACTTGAACGTTTATTTTGCGAGCTTCGATCTTGACGATCCTTCTGCCAACTCGGCCCCGATTGATACAAATGGCAGTAACGGAAATGATAATAACGGCCACGTGAATAACTCAAGATCAGGCGAATTTTCGGCCGCGACAGGCGTGTCTTGCATGAATGCGTCGACCGGCACATCTCCGCTGCATATCAGCAAGATTACCTGTCCAGTATCAGGTACTGAAACCTCGGCACATTTTCGGGTAACAATGCAGCCCGGAGACAACTTCACAGTTGCGGCCAGCCTAGATCTCAGCTTCCGAGATGAATTCCGCGTCAACGCATCTGATGGCTACAACTTGGTTAACAGCACGGGTCAGGTAATCCCAATCTCAGGCGAATCAAATCCGAATAATATTCGTGGAATTCGCGCAACGATGCTAACAGTATGGAGGAGACTTCATATCGAGCTTGATTCGATGGGAAAGGCCCGAGAGAATTTCTATCGTGGAAATGTTTCCGGAGCGTTCACAATCAACGGTGGTCAAACGGTCTCTATGAATGTTGGAAATGCAGGCCTCGAGACGAATAGATTTGAGAATGGTCGTTTGGAACTCGCGTTTATATCTAGCGTATTCGATGTCATATCCAATACGCCGAGTTCGGTTACGATCAAGAATTCAAGCTCAAGCCCGATCACCTATGCAAACAATGCAAACTTTCAAATTTCTAACTTCAGCGGAAACAGAACTGCAATTGGGTATTTAGCCACTGGTCAAACAGTCGCACCCGGGCAAACAATTACCGCGGCGACAACAGGTACACCTTTTGACGACAATTCCTTCGCGAACGGAGCGCTATATCTTACACCGAATCTCCAATCGTTGAGAGTTCTTGGCAACACCGGTACCTCGGCTACGGTTCAGAATTTGGGAAGTGGTCAAATAGCCGTGCAGGACCTAACAAATTTTAGACTTTACGATGATGATGACATGGACGATAACGACGCGTCACTCCTTAACGGTGACGAGGGTGACGATGTTCCGATTCCAGACACAAGTTTGCTAGCTGATGGTGACAATCCGGCGACAAACGTACTTGCTCCTGCCTTTATTCGACCCAAGTATGACCTCGCCGGCTCTCCAGGTGAGTTTCCTTTTTTTGCTAATATCGGATCTGCTCAACAACAGGTCGATCTTCTCTTAACCGCTCGATTCAGTAACATCAGTTCTGAATCGAATGCGGAGTTTTGGACAATCTATCTACTTGGAGCGTATCAGTTTGATTTCCATAACGATGGTGACCCAAAATTCACAAATGGAATGATTAACGCTGCCTACGGAGTAGCCAACGCGGGGGCGGGATTAAACAATGGAACAGGAGCAGCGTTGTTTACCGAAGTTGGAAGACCTTTTGAATACCCGTCAAACCCGAACTCTTCGATAAGCAGAGCCCATACTGTTGCACATGAGGTCGGACATTTGCTGAGTGGTATCCATGGTAACGGAGGGCTAATGCAGATCACTCCCTTTCGGACATCTGGGGTGTTTTCAGAATCTAGCATTCTTCAGTTCCGGACGGTTGCCCATCCTTAAGTAACGCACGGAACGAGTATTTTCCACGGAGAAATGGTAATGAAAAATTCTCGAAATGTAATTCTTATGGTTGCAGTCCTTATCTTTTGTATTGCGATATCGTCTTTAACACTTGCCGGCCTTCAAGCGCGAGAAGCCCTCCCGATTGAAATTGAACTTACCCCCGCGAAAAGCAATTACATGTTGGGTGAAGTAGTTCATGTTGTGGCAACGATTCGAAATTCATCGGATGTCAACGTCCTTTTACCTAGGGACGTCTTCGATCAACTGCAACTTCAGATTTCTATGAATGGCATCAGCTACGCCAATTACATTGGTAAAGCCCGCGGCTTGCAGATCGAAGACGCAAATGAAATCGAGGTCGGTCCTGGTGAAAAGATTGACTACACCTACCGAATGCTTTGGAATTCGAAACCACAGGTCTCCCACCTAAATGCCGATGCAGCCGAACGGATGTCAAAGGGGAGGATCTTGACCAATTTCGCCTTTCCAGAGAAAGGCACCTATTACGTCCGGGCGGTTCTGACCGCTCAGAAACTGCAGAAGCGTTTATTTGAATCGGAACCAGTCAGGATAGTGATAAGTATGCCGGCTGGCGATGATTTGAAGGTCTGGAAAACTATTGAACGAAACCCCGAAATCGCATACTTCCTCCAAGAAGGCGATTTTCCAATTCCAACTTACAAATTCCAGGAACGAGCCGGATTAGTGGAAGACATACAGGAATTAATCCAATCATTTCCACATAGCTCATATACAATGAAGCTGACAGATAATTTAGATAGATTTCGAGTAGTGGAACAAAACAGAAAAGCAGGGATGTGCAAGTTGAATCCGTCTCTTGAGCAATGTAGAAATTAGCGATACATCCCAGCACTCAGCCTTGGCGGGATCGAGGTCGAATACGATACGCCGAAGGGAAGCATGATCACTTCGGTTCAGAGTGTGAGCCCGAACGGTGAGCACGTCTTCGAAGTGCCGATGTTCGACCCCGAAAAGATGCCGTCGAGCGCCGGCGGGTTCCCGTGGAAGGCGGACGGGGATATTCGGACAGTCGTTTATATCAAGAACGAGACTGACACGCCGAGAAAATATACCGTCCACCTGATCTACGGCGGCGGGCAGTATTCGCTGGGAGTGAACGACATAACACCGCACCAGACCGTCGCGGTCGATTTCCGCGAGCTTCGCGACAACCAAACGCCCGACTCGATGGGCCGCGTGATCCCGCTTGGCTTAACGACCGGTCAGATAGCGTGGTCGGTAAAAGGAGCTGACAATAAAACGCTGAGCGGGCGAAGCGAGCAGATCAGCACTTCGGGAGGCGTCGCGAGCACTTATGCTTGTTACAACTGCTGCCCCGACAGCGTTTATCAGACCAGCATTCTCCCATCGTCGATCGAGATGCTGTTCGGTGCCACGGAATATTTGCAGGGCCAGCAGACCGATATGTCGTGCTACCAGACGCTGATCGGCCCGTATGTGCCGTCGGGCATTTTTTGGAATTCGAACAACGTAAATGTCGCCACCGTTGACGGCGGCCAACTCTATGCAGCCGGGACTGGAAATGCTACCATCACCGCCACCTGGGAAGCCTGCCTCTATTGGGTGGAGGGCGGCTATTGTACCCCTGTCTGCGATCAAAGAAACGAGGATGCTCCGGTGGCGGTTGCCCCTACTATTCAAGTAACGGAGGTCGGCTTTGTTGACGATCACCCCATGCACAAATGGCCGCCACCAGGAACCGCAATCGATACCGGCTACACACCAACATGGAAGATCAGCAATAACCCGGACAATCCCGTTGCATATACGAAAGGGACGAACATCAATATGTTCGCGAAGTTCAGCATCGCTCCGTCACTCGTCCCGCGTAATGTCAAAATTAGGGTCAAGAACGGTTCTACGGTAATCGCAAACAAAGACGCAGAGATCGCCGGTACGACCGCTACCATTATCGATATAAGCACGACGTCAGCCCTGGAAAGCACCGTCAAGAAATCGACGCCGACATTCGATTGGGAGATCTCCTATGACGAGGGAACAAACTGGTCGCCCATCGGAAGCAGCGGCCCGCATACGATGTACTGGACATATGCCGAACCGCTCAGCCCTCCTTTTGCGAATGATTCTGCGGGCTCGTACAATGAGCTTTACGATTTAGCCTTGGAAAAGGCAATCGTCTATGTCAACGGTTCTTCCACGTTGAGTACGATAATCGGCAACATCAATACCGGTGTCGAAGCAGCCCTCTATTACAGGCCTGCCGGTGGTCTTGATAACGTCCATCCACTCAGCGCTTATTCGTCTCCATTCGAGGGAAATTGTTCCGACCATTCGCATCTGCTTCGGGGATTGCTTCGAAGCATAGGTATTGCTGGTAACGTGACCTATATTTGGGCGGGTGTTAATTCAAGCACGCTTACTTACTATCAGAGATACACTACAACCAACACCCCGTCATTCCAAAAAACGAAGGCCCAAAAGGAGGGTGCTGAGCCGAATCCGCACTTCGCTTACCATGCCATAATTAAAGCAAACGATAATTGGTACGATCCATCTTACGGTGAAGCCCATAGTGTACCTCCAGAGACGTTCTTTTCGCTTACTGAAACGGCACATAACAACACCCCGAGGCAGATTCACGAAACAAAGTGGACAGCACAGCCTGTTCCCACTCCTTTGTTTATTTGCCCGCACCCGACACCGACACCATAGATTTGAAGGAGAATTTCAGATGAACCTAGTGGTTGGAGTTTTGGTTTTAATGGCAGTTTCGGTTGGCTGTTCACTCAATAGCAGTGCGCAGACACTTTCAAAAGTTCGCGAGAAGTCAATTGGACTGGTGGAAGCCAAATATCCTTCGTCAGAAGTGACAAGGCTAGAGCTGACGTTAAAGCAAGAAGAGGAGAAGCAAGCATTCTACAAATGGAAGATCACGAGAAACGAGAAAACTAAAGGGGTTTCAATTTACATTTATTTCGGTGCTTCGATCAAGGAGAGTGCCGAGAAAATGAAAGCGTCGAACTGGAATATTCCGGCGGGACCAGGCAGTAAACGGACCGATCTGGGGGATGAGGCTTATTTTTTTGAGGACACCCGCTCAGAATTTGCTCGCATACGCTTTCGAAAAGCGAATGTGTATTTGGACATTCAGGCGAATTCCTTAGCCGAAGCTGAATACCTAGCAAAAAGTATCGATAAATTCATAAAGAAGGGTGGGCGCTAGCGCACGTTTCGGACCTCCTCTTCCCGCTTTTTACAAGGCCGCTCTTTTTCTTTTGATATCCCCGGTATAGAAAGTAGTTTGGGGGGGCGCGCTTGAATTCCATGTGCTAAAAGTCCTGATGTTCGATCCCGAAAAGATGCCGTCGAGCGCCGGCGGGTTTCCGTGGAAGGCCGACGGGGACTTTCGGACCGTCGTCTATATCAAGAACGAGACGGACGCTGCAAGGAAATATACGGTACATCTGCTTTACCAAGGCGGGCAGTATTCGCTGGGAGTTAATGACATAAAACCGCACCAGACCGCTGCGGTCGATTTCCGCGAGCTTCGCGACAGCCAAACGCCCGACTCGATCGGCCGAATTCCGGCCTTCAAACGGGACTTGGTACATCGTGCAGTCGTCCGCCGGCATACTGATCCTGCCGTTCGGCCAGAACGGCGACGTGCCGACCCAGGCGGCGTTCATCGACCTGCCGAACCCGGTTTGACGTGATCGAGCCGGCTGGGCTAGGATATCCGCTGATGAAGCGTTTCTTCTATTTTTTCGGCATTTACTTTTCTACGCCCCTGGAGCGTAACGGGTGATGTCCGAACCTTTGGATCTGTAGAGAAAAAGGCCGTCATCCGAAAAGGATCGACGGCCTTAAGTTTTGCCTTTACAAAAGATGGACCGAACGAAGATAGAGAACCCGCGGGCGGCGATCGACCGCATCGACAGCGAGCTGCTTCGCCTGCTGAACGAGCGGGCCCGCATCGCTCTTGAAGCGGGTGCGGCAAAGAGCTCGGCCGATGCATCGCTTTGCGACCCGAAGCGCGAAACGGAGGTGTTGCTCAGGCTCGCCTCGCAGAACTCCGGCCCGTTCGACGACGAAAGCATCGCGAACATTTTCCAGCGGATCATCGACGAATCGCTCCAACTTCAGCAGCGTACCTATCACAAGCCGGTGGCGGAAACTTCTCCGGCGGCCGGTCCGTCAGGCCTTGTGCCGGCGGGCTCGCGGGTGGCCTTTCTGGGCGAACGCGGGACGTTCAGCCACGAGGCCGCTCTCGGCATCCTGGGCGAGGGCTGCTCGGCGGTCTCGTTCCCGAATTTCGACGATCTTTTCCGGGCGGTCGCCGACGGCAAGGCCGACCGCATCGTCGCCCCGCTGGAAAATACGCTGGTCGGTTCGGTCCATCGCTGTTACGAGTTGCTGCTTAAAACCGACCTCTCCATCGCGGCCGAGATCGTCCTGCCGGTCGCGCATTTTCTGGTCGCACCGCCCGAAGCCACCTTCGATTCGATCGAAACGGTCGAATCGCATCCGGCGGCACTCGGCCAATGCGAGCGTTTTTTCGCCGCCTATCCGCACCTGAAGCGCGTCGCCGGCAACGACACCGCGGGCAGCGTGAAACGTGCGGTCGAGAGCGGCGACCCGACCCGTGCGGGCATCGGTTCGCGGCGTGCGGCCGAGCTTTACGGCGGCAAGATCCTGCGTGAGCACATCGAGGACCACGCCGAAAATTTCACTCGTTTCGCCCTGCTCGGGCCCGCCAACGAAGGTGCCGGCGAGGGCGGCAAGATCTCGATGGTGCTGAAGCTGCGTCACGAGCCCGGCTCGCTGCACAACGCCCTTCGAGCTTTCGTGCGGAGGGGCATCGACCTGCTGAAGATCGAAAGCCGGCCGATACGGGAATCGCCGACCGAATTTCACTTTTATCTCGATGTGCGTGCCCCGGCCAGCGACGCCGAACTCGCCGGGGCCCTCGACGAGGTCCGCGAACAGGCCGTCGAGCTTCGATATCTCGGGAGGTACCCGACGGTGCGTCTGTGACCCGGGAACGCAGGCGCCCTCGCCTGCAACGCCGCCGCCTTTCGCGGCGAAAGACGAAAGGGCAATGGTTGATGGTTGATCGTTATTCGTTAGTGGCCGATCAATTTCCGACTTCTGACTTCTGACTTCTGACTTCTGACCACTGGCCACTGACAACTGACAACTGACCCATGATCCTAATTCTAAAACCCGACATTAGCCCCGATTCGCGATTTTACAAGCGGCTCGAGGCCCACTTGCAGAACCTCGAGAACATCGAGTACCGCGTCCATCACGTCCAGGGGGCTGAGCAAAAGCTGACGGAGATCTATCTGATCGGCCACACGTCGGCGCTGTCGATCGAAGAGATGCGGGCGTTCCAGGCCGTCGACCACGTCGTCCGGATCTCGGAGGAATACCGCGTGCTCGGCCGCCACAAGGACGACAAGCGTTCGTCCAGCTTCAGCTACAACGGCGTCGAATTCGGCCAGCACAACCTGAACATCTTCGCCGGTCTTTGCGCCGTCGATTCGCCTGAAAGCGTCGAGGCGATGATGAGCGCACTAAAGGACCACGGCCAGGTCTGCACCCGAATGGGAGCGTACAAGCCGCGAACCTCAGCCTATTCGTTCCAGGGCCACGGGAAAAATTGTCTGCCCTACGTCTTCGAACTCGCCGGCAAATACGACATCAAGGTGATCGCGATGGAGGTGACGCACGAATCTCACGTAGCCGAGATCGATGCGGCCCTCGATGCGACCGGCCGCCCGACTGGCGTGATGCTCCAGATCGGCACGCGAAACACGCAGAACTTCGAGCTGTTAAAGAGCGTCGGCCGCCAGCGGGAATTCCCCGTGCTCTTAAAACGCGGCTTCGGCATCACGCTGGACGAATCGCTCCACGCGGCCGAATATCTCGCCAGCGAGGGCAACCAGAAGGTCATCTTCGGCCTCCGCGGAATGAAGACCAACATCGGCGACCCGCACCGCAACATGGTCGATTTCGCACACGTGCCGGTCGTCAAACGTCTGACGCGAATGCCCGTCTGCATCGACCCGTCGCACTCGGTCGGCGCCCGCTTCCGCTGCCCCGACAACATCCTCGATATCCTCCACGTCACCGCCCAGGGTGTCATCGCCGGTGCCAATATGGTCCTCGTCGATTTTCACCCGGACCCGTCAGTCGCCCTGGTCGACGGCCCGCAAGCCCTCCGCCTCGACGAGCTCGGCCCGTTTCTCGAAGATGTCGCTATCGTCCGCGAAGCCTTCGAAAAACGCCAGGCGTTGTTCAGGTAGATAAACTCTCGGCTCCCTCAATCGCATTCCTATCGTCCATATCATTCCTATCGTTCGCATCTTCCAGATCACCGTTTCGCTATATGTCCGGACGCGATAGATTCGCGCGAGCCGCCCATGCGGCGGCGGGCAAATATGAAAAGACGATCGGTTGAAAATGAAGAAGAAATGGCACGAGCGTGCCGCGAGCTTTACATAAAGTACCGGGGCAAAAAGCACCGGCAGATCGAGGCGGAGATGCGTTCGGGGGGTTGGCCTCAATTCAACCGCAGGCTGCTGTACACCAACGTCGTCCGCGGGATCGAGTATGCAAACTGGATAGAGCGTTTCGGCTGGAAGGACGAGGTCGAGCGGCTTGAACGCGAGGCAGAATTGCGCGAGACGGGGCGCACCACCTTTGAAGACTGGCTCCAGACGGAACCGAGCGGGCTGAGATGGACGGCCCGGCATCACGCGTTTATCTGCGAGCATCTGCGGCGAATCACCGAAGGAACGAGCCGACGCCTGATGATCTTTCTGCCGCCGCGGCACGGCAAATCGGAGCTTGTGACCGTCCGCTATATCGCGTGGCGGCTGATCCGCAACGCGCGGATAAACGTGATCATCGGCAGCTACAACCAAAGATTGGCGAACCGCTTCTCGCGAAAGATAAAGCAGCTAACCACCGGCCGAGTTATCCGCTCGCACCAGCGTCACGCTGCCGAAGAATGGGAAACGGCCGTCGGCGGCAGCGTCAAAGCGGTCGGCGTCGGGGCCGGGATCACCGGGTTCGGCGGCGACCTGATAATCATCGACGATCCGGTAAAAGGCCGGGCCGTCGCCAACAGCCGGACGTTCCGTGAGAAGATGTGGGACTGGTACCGGGACGACATCTCCACCCGGCTCGAGCCCCACGCGCCCATCATCCTGATCCAGACCCGCTGGCACGATGACGACCTGGCCGGCCGCCTGCTCAAAGAGATGAACGAGGGCGGCGAACAGTGGGAGGTCATCCGCCTGCCCGCCCTGGCCGAGGCGGGCTCGTCAGGCTCCCCTCCTTACGAAGGAGGGGTGGCAGCCGCTTCGGCTGCCGGGGTGGTTCTCCACGACGACACAATTCCTAAGTCCGCAGTCCGCACTCCGCACTCAAAGAGGCCGCTCCCGGTTCTAACCCGTTGTCACTCGTCACTCGTCCCTCGTCACTCATCACGCCGCAGTCCGCATTCCCCACTCCCCATTCCGCAGTCCGCAGTCCGCACTCCGCAGTCGGAAGATCCCCTCGGCCGTGCCGACGGCGAAGCCCTTTGGCCGGGCCGCTTCGACAGCGAGGAGCTGCTCGCGGCCAGGCGTCGGCTTGGGACGCGGTCGTTCGACGCCCTTTACCAGCAGCGGCCGCACCCCGAAGGCGGCACCATCTTCCGCGTCGAATGGTTCACCCACACCGTGGCCAAACACCCCGACGGCCTTCGGTGGTTTCGCGGCTACGACCTTGCGGCCTCGGTCAAAACGTCGGCCGATTACACGGCATCCTTCCGCGTCGCGCTCGACAAAAGGGACGGCAAGATCTATATCGCCGACGGCTTCAGAAAGCGGATCGAGTTTCCCGATCAGCGGCGATACGTGCTCGACCGGATGGCCGAAGAGCCGGACACCGTCCACTGTATTGAAGAGGCTCTCCACGGAAAGGCGCTCGTCCAGGACCTTCGCCGCAACTCGCAGGCGATCGGCCGCACGCTGCGGGGCGTCCGCCCCGAGGGCGACAAGCTGATGCGGGCCGAGGCATGGGCCCCGTACGCCGAAGAGGGCCGCGTGGTGCTGGTCAGCGGCCCGTGGATCGCCGAGTTCATCGACGAGGTCTGCCGCTTCACAGGCAAAGGCGACGCCCACGACGACCAGGTCGACGCCGTCAGCCTCGCCGTCCAGGCCATGAACATCCGGAAAGGCTTCAACGCCTACTAACCGCAGCCTCATGTCAGAACCGCCTGCGTGAGCGGGCGGGTTCTTTTTTGGAACTTGGAACCTGAAACTTGGAACTCGAATCCCTGTCAGTACCGGGAGCGGTAGCGACCGGGTTCTTTTTTGGAATTTGGAACCTGAAACTTGGAACCCGAATCCCTGTCAGTACCGGGAGCGGCAGCGACCGGGTTCCCCAACTCCCCTCCTTACGAAGGAGGGGTGGATGCCCGCGTCTTCCGCGGGCAGACGGGGTGGTTCTCCCGATTTCGGGTTTGGGTTTTGGATTTTGGAATTTGGAATTTGGAATTTGGAATCTGGATTCTTGTCAGTACCGGGAGCGGTAGCGACCGGGTTCTTTTTTTATCCCTTATCCTTTCTCCTTTATCCTTTCGCCAGACGTGGTGGTGACTTCTTCGGGCTCTGCCTGTCTATTTGCGGTGAAGCTCTGCTTCACCGTCGCGTCGCACCCATCGGTCGGGGCTACGCCTCCGGCGGCGGAGCCGCTTCCATCTATATAAAGCCCGTCCGGAAAGGCAAAGCCTTTCCGCAAATAGGGCGGCAAAGCCGCATTCGACCGCTAATCTACGACCGGCACCAGCCCATTACTTCGGTCGCTGAAAGCGACAAATTCTAAAGCCCAGGGAGCAGCGAACCAACGGTGAGCGGATCCCTGGGAAGAATCCGCGCCTACTCGCCGCCATCGACGCCGAGCGTGCGGAGCACGCGGCGATTTCGGTAGCTCCACGTTAAGCGAAGCGGAACGTGTAGTTAGGGCAGCATGCCGGGACGGAGCATGTAAAACATGCGAGACCTATCGGTTTCCCAACATTCGTGGGTCACGCGTGTTTCACACGCTCATTAACCAACCGCAATTGACCTACACGTTCCGGCTTCGCCTACACATGTAGCTATTGTAATGGGCGTGTGCTCCGCACACTTATTGAGGCTCGTGAGATTTCGGTAAAGGCGGAAGTGGGGTGTTCCCTAAAGTGTGCGAAGCACATGCCGATGTAATTAGCTACACGTGAAGCGAAGCGAAACGTGTAGTTAGAGCCGAATAATTAGGCGGGAGCATGTGAAACATGCGTAACGAATGATAGGCACCGAACCGTATCGCGTGTTTCACACGCTCATTAACCGATCGCAATTGGCCTACACGTTCCGGCTTCGCCTACACGTGTAGCTATCCGTATGGACGTGTGCTCCGCACACTTAGAATGTTGGGCGGGTTGAACTTGCCGGATCGCTAGTCCCAAAGGTACGCCTCGTCAAATTCGATGCTGTGACGGCGGAGCAATTCCGTATACTCTGCCTCGAATGTTCGCCTTTTATGATGCTCCTTCTGCCGACGGATATAATCGCCAACGGTTTCCACCGCGGATTCGCTCACGGTGAACGCCCCGTACCGACGCTGCCACGAGAACTTTGCAAAATGACGCTTTGCCCATTTGGACGAACTCGCCTTTAGTTCACGCATGAACGCAGGAAAGTCGGATGGTGGTAGTACTACGAGCAAGTGCACATGGTCGGGCGTTCCATTGATCGCGATGACCACACCTTTGTGATTTTTCACGATCCCGGCAAGGTATCGGTAGAGTTCCTCCTCCCACGATGAGCCGATCATTGGGAATCGGTCTTTTGTGGCGAAGATAATGTGATAGATCATTCGGGTGTGCGACATAATGGTCCACGGTGACGCGTGTTTCACACGCTTAGGAATTTTGCTGATCGTATTCTACACGTTCCGGCTTCGCCTACACATGTAGCTATTGTAATGGGCGTGTGCTTCGCACACTTTCCCTCCGAACGAATGCGTCTATTTTTTCCCGGAGCACATTGAATTTCGAAAGCGTGCGGAGCACGCGGCGATCTCAGTAGTTACACGTGGAGCGAAGCGGAACGTGTAGGCCGGGTTTAGAATTATACGGCGGATCATGTGAAACATGCGTGACGAATCGAGACGTGCCGCATGTTTCACACGCTCATTAACCAACGCAATTGGCCTACACGTTCCGCCTCCGGCTCCACGTGTAGCTATTGTAATGGACGTGTGCTCCGCACACTTTCCCTCCGAACGAATGCGTCTATTCTTTCCCGGAGCATATTGAATTTCGAAAGCGTGCGGAGCACGCGGCAATCGCGCTAGCTACACGTGGAACGAAGCGAAACGTGTAGGCCGCAGTCAGCCTACCAGGACGGAGCATGTGAAACATGCGTGACGAACCGGCAATCTCGTGCTGCCGTTCGGGCAGAACGGCGATATCCCGACGCAGGCGGCCTTTATCAATTCAATCTCGTTCTTGCTCACCCCGATCGCTCGCATTAAGGCCTGGCCTCTAGCTTACCTCTTGGAGTTTCAGAATGATCTCGTCGATCCGTTTTTGATAGAGAGCCTTATTTACGGGGTCGCGCCTGACGCATTCCTGGAAATCGGCTAGCGATCTTTTGTATTCGCCTGCATTAAAGTGTATCTCTGCGCGGTCCCTGATCAATGACGCATTGAACACGGTTTCGAGCGTGAGACCTCTGAGACGAGCAGTTTCCGCTTTGCTGGCGATGACCTGTTCGATGTCGGTAAGCGCTTCCTTATACATCCCGATCCGGCTATGGAGCACTGCCCGCTTTTGCAGGTATAGATCGTGATCGAGCGGGATCGCCCGCGTGAGTGCCTCGATCGCGAGCGTCCTTTCGCCCGTCCGCTCATGGACAAGAGAAAGCTGCATCAGGGCGATCCCGAGTTCACGCTTTAATGCAGCCTGATCATTTGGGTTCTCGGTCTTGGGGATCTGAGTTTCGAGAATTGCGATCATCTCTGCGAGCAATTCAACGGCCAGCTTTGTATCGCCTATTCGAGAGATCAGATTGGCACGATTTGAGTGGTAAAGCGGATACGATGGGTTGATCTCGATCGCCTTATTAATAGCCGCTAAAGCACCCGGATCGTCCTTAAGGCACTGCTTTGCATGAAAGATCCATGAGTAGGCTTTATCGCTCCCCGGATTAACAACGAGGAACGCGGTCGCTACGTCCAAAGTCCGCTGGCAGCGAATCGGTGAGCCAGCTCTAAACAAACGGCGGATGCCTTCCATCACGGTCGCTTCGTTATCAGGCTCGAGCTCGATCGCAAGCTCTACATTTTTGAGAGCAGCCGCTTCATTTCTCGCCAGGTCGTAATACTGTGCCTGTTCGAATAAATAGCGGGTGTTCTTCGGATCGGTGGCCAGGGCCCTGTCCATTTCCGCCGCCGCCTCAACAAATTTGCGGGCTGCTTGCAGGCTGCGAGCATTCGCAAGAATGGCGTCGACGCTCTGGCCCTTTACGGTTACGGCAAGCAGGCAGAACGCAAGTGAGGCAATGACTTTGGATCTCATGCAATGCATATTAGCACAGCATTCAACTTAGGCGTCCGGCATACACGAGTCACCAACGGACACCCGCCTTCGAGTGTCTGATGCCGGGTAACGATACAGATTCACCACCCGCCGGCTAAGCCCTGAACCGTTCGCTTACATAGACGGTACTGACGGGGATCCGAGTTCCGAGTTCCGAGTTCCGAGTTCCAGATTCCAAATTCCAGATTCCAAATTCCAAATTCCAAAAACCCAAAACCAAGATCGGGGTCACTACCAAGGTCAGCCGAAGCGGCGGTTCGAATTCCGCATTCCGCATTCATCATTCATCATTCATCATTCGAACGCCCCTCTTCCCTCGTCACTCGTCCCTTGACCCTAGCCCCTCGTCCCTCGTCCCTCGTCACTGCCCTTCCGTCGTGCTATAGTCTTGCCTTTATGAGAAACGCCATACTCCTTTTTGCAGCCTTTTTCGCCGCTTGCGGCGGCGCCCAGCAGACCGGCGGGCCGACGGCTTCGACGCCTCAGGAACCGCCGCCATTGTCGGTACGGCCTTCGCCGGTTCCGCGGGCCGGCGCCGACGCCGAGCTTGAAGCCGCGTTTGCCGAGATCGCCAAGGAAGCGAACGGCAGGGTCGGCGTGGCCGCGGTTGTTTTTGAGACCGGAGCCAACGCGTCCCTGAATCCGGACGAGAAGTTCCCGATGCAGAGCGTGTGCAAGGTGCCCGTCTCGATGGCCGTGATGCAGCAGGTGGATGCGGGGAAATACAAACCCGAGCAGGAAGTTGATATCACAAAGGACGACTTTGTCCCGGCCGGGATGCGTTCGCCGCTTCGCGACGATTTCCCCGAGGGCAGGAAAATACCGCTTTGGCACCTGATCGAATACGCGATAGCCGAAAGCGACGGGACGGCGAACGACGCGTTGATGCGATTAGCCGGCGGGCCGGCCGAAGTGCAGAAATACATCACGTCGCTGGGCATCACCGATATGGCGGTCAAGAACACGCACAAGGAATTTGCCAACGACCAGAAGATGCAGGCCGAGAATTTCTCGACGCCGGCCGCCGCACTCGCGCTTTTGACGCACCTGCAGACCGGGACCTCGATTAACCGCGAACGTTCGAAACTGATACTCGATTTTATGAACGAGTCGCGGCCGGGCCAGAACCGGCTCCGCGGCCTGCTGCCTGAGAACGCCTACGTCGCCCACAAGACCGGCACTTCGGCGACCGTGAACGGCGTCACCGCTGCTACCAACGACATCGGCATTATCGGCCTGCCGAACGGGAATTTCCTCGCGATAGCCGTGTTCGTCGGCGATTCAAAGGCCGACGACAAGACCCGCGAGGCCGTCATCGCAAAGATCGCCAAAGCCGCCTGGGACAAGTGGGGTAATTAGCCGGATAGTTCAAATCGAAAAAAAAAGACGGGCCGATCGAGCCCGTCTTTTTCTTTGCCTGATGATTCGTTTTTACTGCTTGCCGGCCTTCATGTCGGCAATGCGTTTTTCAAGAGCCGCAGTGTCGGCACCCTCGGCCTTGCCCACCTCGACCGCCTTTTCGGCCACGGCAAGAGCGTCCATCGGCTTACCCGCGGCGAGCAGGATCGACGCCTTTCGCGAGTAGTTCTGGAAATTCGCCTTGGCCTTGATCTGCTCGTCGATCGCCTTTAGGGACTGGTCGTACCACTTGGCGGCGTCCGCCGGAGCGTTGTTCGCCTTGGCGTAATTTGCGGCCTGAAGAGGCATCTGCCAGTCATCGGACTTGGCCGCAGCAACCGCGGCACGGGCCTTTGCGATCGTCAGGGCGGCCACATCCTTGACCTCGATGGTGAACGGCACGCGGACCTTCTCCCAGCGGATCGCGGCAACGAGCGTGTTGTCCTTTTCAGGGTCGAGCGTGATGTCCATCCACTCCTTGTGCTCGGCGGCCTGCGGCCTCGCCTTCACGCGGAGCGTGTCCTTCGCCGGATCGTAATTGAAACTCCCCCATTGATTCGCCGTGCCGTTAAACACGATCGTCCACTCGTCACGCCCGGGAATGGTGTGCAGGCTGTACGTGCCCGCCGGAAGCGGCTGGCCGTTGATCAGCACGTCGTCGGTGACGGTAAACTGCGTCGCGTCGTTGGCTCCGGTTCGCCATATGTGTCCATATGGGACGATCGGTGCGCCGGCGGGCCGCTGGTTCTGGTTATCGAGCGTCGCCTCGCCCTTCACCTCGGACGGCCAATCACCCCAGATCTTACGGCCCTTAACGCCGGGCCGGTAATAGGTGATCGTCACGTCTGTGATCCCGACCGTCTGCATAACGCTCGCTTTCGGGCTTGGCCGCGGCAGCTTGACCTGCGCCGCCGATTCAATTGACAAAAAAGCAATAAGCGCCACCAATGCGAATAAGGCCAATCGAACTCTGATAGATCTGAACATCGTTTACCTCCGGAAAATCTTTTGTTATGAAAGGATTCGCTTCGATTATGCACGCGAACTGCGCGCTCGGCAAATCGCGGTCGGGTCGAGGTTTGCAATCATATATACGAATACTTCGCTGAGGCGTGGCAGCACCCTCTCCGACTGACCGCGGTTTTAAGCCCGATCGGGCACAGATCTAGGGTTTGGGCCTTTAGAACCGAAAATCTGGAATACGGGTCCAAGCCGGTACCAACTGCACTACCTGGCAGGTCCGCGATCAGTAAGGCCCCACCTGGACAAGGAAGTCGGCGCGTTGCCGGTTACGAAAGCAGAGTGCCGTAGATCCCGGTATTCAGGGAATAGGCGGAGTCGCCGGTGGCGGCGATGAGGCGGCCGTCGCGTGTGAAGCAAAGACCGACGATGTTCGGGCCGGCGACGAGCTGCGTGACGGCGAGGCCGTCGGGCGAGATGCGGAAGATGCCGTGGCGGCCGGCGTAACAGGCGGCGGCGTAGAGATTTCCTTCGTTGTCGAAGGCGAGGCCTTGCGGCCGGCCGAAACCGATGGAGAATTTTTCGACGCGGCCTTTCTTGTCGATGCGGTAGATGGCGTCGTGACTGGCGAGGCCCGGCGCGGAGACACAAAGCCGGCCGTCCGGCCCAAAGGCAAGGTGGAAGGCGGCGACCGAAGGTTCCAGCGTGGCGAACTCCTCAACCATTCCGAATTCGGGAACCCGATAGATCGTGCCCGACCGATCGCCGACGAACATCACGCCGTCGCGGTCGAACGCGATCCCGGTCGCGATCCCTAAACCCGTTGCATAAACAGGGTTTATACCGCTCGGGCTGACCACGTAAACCTCGCCCTCGGCCCGGTTCGTGACGTACATATTGCCGTCGGGGCCGAAAGCGATGCCGGTCGGATTGAGGATGGGGTCGGGAAGTTCGTCGATGAAGCCGTCTGCTTCTATACGGTAAATGGTGTTCGGCAGACGTTCGCCACGCGAGCCGGAACGCGTCACGATGATCGCATCGTCCGAAGGGTCAACGGCCGGGTTGGCGACGATATGCATGTCCCCGGCGATCATCGCTCCGATCTGGATGGACGCGGGGTCGCTCTTTGAGCCGTCGCTTTCGATGTGGACCGGAGCTTCGCCGGGCGGCGTCGAAGGGCCAATAACGGCGAGTATCCGCCGCGGCGAAACGGCCGTGAGCCGGCAGGGCACGCCGCCAACGTACACCCCGTGCTCGCCGTCGACAGATGGCCGAAATCCCTCGCATTCGATCGAGACCTCGCCGCCCGGAATTGCATATCCCGGCAGCACGGAGGTGATCTTGCCCGCAGCGTTCATCGGTTTAACATTATGTATGGTGAAGGTTTAGAAACAAAATTCGGATCTGCGGGATGACGGCCGCGGCGGCACTTGGAATGGATCAAAACGGGGAGCAAAAAGGCCTCCGAACCTTGCGGAACGAAGGCCTTGGGCTGCAAACGGTGCAGCGTTTGTTATTCGTCGTCTTCGTGGGCCCTGACGCGGCCGGAAGCGACGGCTTCCTGGATGACCTTGTCGGCCAGGTTGTGCGGAAGCATATCGTAGTGAGAGAACTGCATGTGATATGAACCGCGGGCCTGGGTGACGCTGTTCAGTTTTGACTGGTAATCGAGCATCTCCGCCAGCGGCACCTTGGCTTTGATGACCTGCTGTTTGCCGCGGACTTCCATGCCGCCGACGCGCCCCCGGCGGGAATTCAGGTCGGACATAATATCGCCGCTGACCTCCTGCGGGGCAAAGACCTCGACGTCCATGATCGGTTCAAGCAAGGCGGGCTTTGTTTTTTCCATAGCAGCCCGGAAAGCCTTGCGGCCGGCGGCCTTGAAGGAGTGCTCGTCGGAATCGACCGTGTGATAGCTGCCGTCGATCAGCGTGACCTTGAAATCGACAAGCGGATATCCGGCCACGGCCCCGCCGGCAGCGGCTTCGAGGATGCCCTTTTCGATCGCGGGGCGGAAATTCTGCGGGATCGACCCGCCGAAGATCTTATCGACCCACTCGAACCCGGAGCCGCGCTCGAGGGGTTCGAAGATGCACTTGCAATCGCCGAACTGCCCGCGGCCGCCGGACTGCTTCTTGTGGCGGCCCTGAACCTCGGCCGACATCGTGAGTGTCTCTTTGTAGGCGATGCGCGGCGGATGGAGCGACACCTCGACGTGATAGCGGTCGGCCAGTTTTTTGACGACCGTCTCGATATGAAGCTGGCCGGAACCCGACAAAATGAACTCTTTCGTCTGAGCGTCGCGATCAAAATGAAGCGACGGGTCCTCTTCGAGGATTCGATGGATCGCTCCGGAGATCTTGTCCTCGTCGGCACGCGATTTCGGCTCGATGGCGAAAGCGACGGCCGGTTCGGGATATTGTACGCTCGGGTAAACGATGGGTTTTGCCTTGTCGCAAAGGGTATCGCCCGTTTGAGTTTCCTTAAGCTTTACGACCGCGACGATGTCGCCGGTCTGAGCTTCGGCCACTTTTTCAAGCGTTTTTCCGGAAATGACGTGCAGTGCTCCAAGACGCTCGGCCGAGTCGCGCGTGGAATTGAAGACGGCCGCGTCGGAAGCGATCGTACCGCTGATGATCTTCATCACGCTGATGCGGCCGGCAAACGGGTCGGCGATCGTCCGGAAGACGTAGGCCGAGAAGGGCTCGTCATTGCTGTACTTACGAGTGATGCGGTCGCCGGTCAGGTCGGAGTTGGAAAAGCCGTATTCAACCTCATGAGTGGCCGGCGTCGGGGCGAATTCGACGATATGATCCAGCAGGATCTGCAGGCCGACGAGATTCACCGAAGATACGGCATAAACGGGGCATAGCTTGCTCTTTGCGATGGCCTTTGCAAGGTTCGGGTAAATGTCCTCTTCGGGAAGCGTGCCGTCCTCAAAGTACTTTTCCATCAACGCGTCGTCCGATTCGGCGACGATCTCGATCAGTCGTTCGCGGGTGCGTTCAAATACGTCGCGGCCTTCCTCGGGCAGCGGTATCTCTTTCGCTTTGCCGTTGTCGTCGAATTCATAAGCCTTTTGGTGGACGACGTCGACGACGCCGCGGAAATCGCCTTCCTGGCCGATCGGAAGCGTAAAGGGGACGATCGACCTGGCAAAGCTCGAGGTAGCCGTTTCAAGGGCGTGGCCGAAATCGGCGTGCTCCTTGTCGATCTTGTTGATCACCATGAACCGCGGAAGCATGAACTCGTTCGCGTACTGCCAGGTCTTTTCGGTCTGGACCTCGATGCCGTGGACCGCATCGACCACCACAAGGGCACAGTCGGCGACACGGACGGCCGGGCGGGCGTGAGCGACGAACGCAGCGTAGCCAGGGGTGTCGATAAGGTTTATCTTGGTATCTTTGTATTCGAGGTGGGCGAAATTGTTGTTCAGCGAGATCTTTCGTTCGATCGAGTCGTCGTCAAAGTCGGTTACGGCGGTCCCCTCCTCGACCTTGCCCCAACGCGGCGTTGCACCTGCAACGTAGGCCAGCGACGCAGTAAGTTGGGTTTTACCTGCGTCGCCGTGACCAATGACAGCAAGGTTTCTTATGTTTTCAGTAGCGAATGCTTTCATGGTTGGCAAATTCTCCAGTTCAAAAATTGATCTATGTGCATCTATAAGGAAATAGGAAGCCGGGGCCGGGGAGCCTGTCGTTCCTACGTCACGCTCATAAACGGGTGTAAGATGTTCGTAACACTTTAATTTAACCGACCACTTCGATAATCGCAAGATTTCGGGGCGTGGAAGCAGACTTCTAAGGGCCGCGGTCGGTCAAATGGGGTGAGCCGGGGAGAGGCGGCGGGAGATTTGACGGGATAAGGTACAATTAGAAAGCCCCTCGCTTATTTGCGATGGATCTTTCGCAAAAAGAGTTCATTCCCATCGTCAGATATTTTCTGGTTCGTGTCCGGAACTTGAAAACGAGCCCAAAACAACGGATTACGAGGATAAAGATGAAAAGATCAGTTCGAAACGGCCATTTAGCAATCACATTCTGGATCATAACCACTCTGGTCTTAACGAGTATGCCGGCAAGCGGCCAGGAACTCGTATCGGTGAGCGACATCACCGGCGGGTCGAGTGTTTTTGTTTTCCGGACCAGTTCAAAAGCCGCTCCTCGGCGATTCGTGTCGAGAGGCCGGGCCGAAAGATCGAAGACCCAGCGGACAGCCACGGCGAAAAAGTTCAATAAGCAATATACGGCCCTGGCCAAGAAGGCCCCGAGGCGTACACGAACCGAATCGGTAAACCCGGACGATCCCAGGCTGCCGAAGGTGAAGACGATGCCGGCGGCCGAAGCTTCGAGGCTGTTTGCGGGTGTCGGCGAGTACTACATGGACCGGGACAATTTTGATCAGGCGATCGACTTTTTCCGTGAGGCCGTCCAATTGAACAGTGCGTATGCCGTCGCAAAAAATGGGCTCAGCGAGGCGCTGGCACTGAAGGGCAACGAAGAACTCGCCCGCGATTCGCGTGCGACGGCCCGGCGGTTCTTCGAAGAGGCCCTGACCTACAATGCGAATAACGCACCGGCCCACTTCGGCCTCGGCGAGGTCTTTGCGGCGGACGGCAAGGACGGCGAGGCCCGCTCGAGCTATGAGAAGGCACTTGCGAACGATAAGGAACTGACAGAGATCTACGTCCCGCTCGGGATCTTGTACTTCCGAAACGGCGAGATCGCGAAGGCCGACGACCTGCTGACAAAGGCGATCGCGATAGCTCCGGAGGATCCCGAAACCCAATATTTTCTGGGCCTGATCCGGTTTTCGCAGAACCGCAACCAGGATGCCCTGGCCGCTTTCAAGCGGGCGACCACCGACGATCCGACATACGGCGAAGCATTCTATCAGGCCGGCGAGACCTACCTTCGAATGAAAAAGCCGGTGGATGCGGCGGTTGAATTCAACAAGGCGATCGAGCTCAAGCCGGATTATTTCGAGGCATGGATGGGCCTTGGGGCCGCCAACTATGAAATAGCCAAATATGCAGAGGCCGTAACGGCTTATGAACAGGCTGTCAAATTGAGGAACAACAACCCGGAAGCTTATGAGAATCTTGCCGATTCTTACAGGCAGCTCTCGAATTACGAAAAGGCGGAATCGAATTACAAGCTCGCCGCACTTTTCATCGAACGGTCGCCTGACGTGAACAAAGAACAGGCGGCGGACATTTACAGCAAGAGCGCCTTCATGGTCGCCAAACAGTGCGAAGTGAATATGGCCCGGGGGATGCGGTGCCGATGGGGCGACGCGGTGACATATCTTGAAAAGGCGTCGCAATTCAGCCAGGCCGGTGTGGACAACGCCAACCTCGGTTGGGCATATTTCAACGCGGCCCGCGAGGACCTGAGTTTTCGTAACAATGCGGCGGCGGCGCCGAAACTGGAAAAGGCAAAGGCTGCACTTTCAAAGGCGGTTTCGGGGAGCGGCTCGTTCGAGGCCGGCCCGCTTGTGAACCTTGGCCGGGTACTTGCCGAGATGGGGGACTATCCGGGTGCGGTCGATGCATTGACCAAGGCCGTTGCCAAAGAGCCGAACTGGGGATTTGCCCTGAACGAACTCGGTGCCGTCTATCGGAAGCAGAATAAATACAAGGAAGCCGCCGCCCAGTTCAGGAAGGCCGCCTCAAAGGAAGAGAAGAATCCGGTGATCCAGTTCAACCTGGGCGAGGCCGAACTGCAGGACGGCAACCTGGGCGAGGCAAAGAAGGCCTATGACCGACTGAAGAAGATGGGGAATTCGGGCAATGCGTTCGCGGCCCGGCTGGCCCAGCTAAGCGGTGGACGGATCAAGGGCTAACCCCTGAATTCGGGCCGCGATCGTCGATCTTGACGAAATTAAAACCGGAAAAAGACGTCGTGCTGGCTCCGCTGACCACATTGAAGGTTGGCGGGCCAGCCCGTTTTTTTGTGCGGTGCGAAACCGAGGAAGAGGCTGCGGCGGCCGTCGAATTTTCTGAGAGCGAAGGCATTCCGCTGCTGGTTTTGGGCGGCGGCAGCAATATGCTGGTCTCGGACGCGGGGTTTGACGGCCTTGTGATGCAGGTCGCGATCAAGGGGATCTTGGCCGAGGATGGATCCGGCGGCGAAACGCGGGTCTTGACCGTCGGGGCCGGCGAAGATTGGGACGGTTTCGTCTCGTACTGCGTCGAGCGGGATCTGGCCGGCATCGAGTGCTTGAGCGGCATTCCGGGGCTGACCGGGGCGGCTCCGGTGCAGAATATCGGCGCCTACGGGCAGGAGGTTTCGGAAACGATCGTCTCGGTACGGTGCTTTGACCGGAAAACGCGATCGTTTGTAACGCTCGGCAATGACGAATGCGGGTTCGCCTATAGAAAAAGCATCTTCAATTCGGATCAGGCCGGCCGCTATATCATCGTATCGGTCCGATTTCGCCTGGCCGTCAACGGGCGGCCGAAGATCGCCTATGGCGACCTCAGATCGCATTTCGGCGGCCGGGAACCCGAGCTTCGGGAGATGCGCGAGGCCGTGATCGCGATACGGCGGGCGAAATCGATGGTTATCGACCCGGAAGACCCGAATTCGCTTAGCGCAGGTTCGTTTTTCAAGAATCCGATCGTTCCGAAGGTCAAATATGAAGCGATCGCCGCCTCTTTCGACGGACAGGAGGTCCCGCATTTCAACGCGGAAGGCGGCCTGGTCAAGATCCCGGCGGCGTGGCTGATCGAAAGGGCCGGATTCCACAAGGGTTACCGCTTCAAAAACGCCTCTATCTCTTCACGGCATACTTTGGCTATAATAAATTCAGGCGGCGCGACGGCCGCCGAAATAGTCGGCCTGAAGGACCTGATCGTCCGCGGGGTCAAAGATCGATTCGGTGTCGAGCTTTTGCCCGAACCCACGTTCGTCGGCTTTTCCTGAAATAACCCCCGTCCCTGATACTTTTCGGCCCGTGCTCACGCGTAACTTTTGAGAGAGGCCGCACTAAGCAAAAAACATAAGATACGTCCGTCTCCGCACAGGACTATTTTTCCAGGAGGTCACCAATGCGAGTCTGCTTCGAATCCTTCAGAGTATTCATAACAGCCATTATTTTCGTTTCGCTCAATTTGTCTTTTGCCGGGCTGGCGGCCGGGAACGACATCGTCGCAACCGAAGATGTTGTGGCGGGTTCGAGCGTTTTTGTGTTTCGCGGGTCGAAAAGTCGTCCGCAGGAAGCCGGAGCGGCCAGCGGCAGTAGTGGCGGGATCAAGCGCTCGTATCAGGCCAAAGTGAAAGGCCAGGTGTCGCAGGCACAGAATAGGAAAGCCGCTCAAGCAAAGGCCCGAAAGGAAGCGCTCGCCAAAGCTCGTGCGAAAGAACGGCTGGCACGGTTGAAGCTTTCGAACAACCTGGCCGAAGCGGGTGAGACCAAACTGGAAACGGGGGACATCGATGGAGCGATCAAGGATTTCCGGGCATCGCTTAACGCAAACCCCAAGAATGCAGATGCCTCGGCCGGGTTGAGCGACGCGCTCACCGTCAAGGGCATTCAAGCGAGCGACGCAGGGAACAGCGATGAAGCCGTGACCCTGCTGAACGAGGCCGCAAAGCGCGATCCGAAGAATGCGATCGCCTTCCTGAAACTCGGCGAGATCCACGGTGCGGGCGGCCGGAAAGAACTCGCGGCCGTCAATTACGAAAAGGCAATCACGATAGACCCCGAGCTTTCGACCGCGTATTTGCCTGCGGCATTGGCTTACGGCGAACTCGGCCAGCACGAAAAGGCGGAAGCATTATTCGTTAAGGCCGAAGCGGCGGACCCGACGAACGTCGATATTCTGATCGCGCGGGCCCAATTCCTGTCAGACCGGGGAAAGGCCGCCGAGGCGGTCGCCTTGATCGATAAGGCAGCGGCTGCGGAACCCGCGAATCCGGCGGTCCATTATGTCCGCGGCCTGGCGCTGACGCGGTCGGGGCAGGCCCCCGCAGCGATCGAGGCGTTCAAGCGGGCTGGGCAATTGGATGCAGGTTTTGCTGCGGCCTGGATCGAATTGGGCGTTCTTTACTACAACGCCGGCGATTACAGGAGCGCACTGACCGCATACTTAAGCGCGGTCCGCGTGGACGGCAATAACGCAAAGCTCAGGTACCAGTTGGCCAGCACGTACCGCCAACTCGAACGCTACCCGGAAGCGAATGTGGAATACGCTATCGCGGCCAAGACGATCACCGACGATCCGAATCTTTACAGCGAATGGGGCTATTGTCTCGGCAAGGCGTCGCAGTGGGAAAATGCGACGGCCCGGCTTGAGAAGGCCAAAGAGATAAGCCCGACGGCCGAGGACGAATCAAATGTCGGCTGGGCTTATTACAACGGTGCCCAGGCAGATAAGGCAGCAAAGAACGACGCTGCCGCTAATGAAAAGCTTGAAAAGGGCAAGCAGTCGCTTGAGTCCGCGGTCCAGAAAGATCCGAACCTGGATGCTGCACATATGAATCTCGGCTCGACCTACAATAGCCTCGGCGAGCATGACAAAGCGGTGATCGCCCTTAACGAAGCTGTCAGGCTTCATAACGATTGGGCCATCGCACTCAACCAGCTTGGGCTGGCCTATCGGGGCTCCAACAATCTGCCCTTGGCATTGGCGCAGTTCAACAGGGTTGTCGCACTGGATGGGAATAATGTTTCAGGCCTGTTCAACCTGGGCTCGACACAGCACGCGGCGGGCGACAAGAAGGGTGCCAAGGCGACACAGGCCCGGCTGAAGAAGATCCGGCCGGACCTTGCTGATCAACTCGGCAATATCATCGCCGGAAAGGCCATCGAGTTCGGGACTCAGAAGCTGAAGCAGAAGCTTAGGATCCCGGGATTTCCTTATTGATCGTTAGATGGACGGTAAAGCTGCAATGGTCTCCCGACACGGGCCGCAGCTTTACCGTCCAGATATTTTAGGCGGGGGCAGGCTTCTTCCGCCCGCTTCGCGGGCTTTGAAAATTCTTGCCGTCGCGACCCCACGTTCCGCTTCGCTTCACGTGGGGCTACCGTCCTTACGCTGCTCCGCAGCTTGAGAACATCTTGACACGGCTTGAAGAAGCGGAGATCGCCCCAATTATTTGACATTGATCCGTCCACTCCGTCTGCGGCGGTTCGGGCATTACACAGATTTTTGTATACTAAAAATTTGTACAAATGCCGAAGCGAACGGACATAAAGAAGATCCTGATCATCGGATCAGGCCCCATAGTCATCGGCCAGGCTTGCGAGTTCGATTATTCCGGAACGCAAGCCTGTCGTGCATTGAAGCAGGAAGGCTTTGGGGTCGTGCTCGTCAATTCCAATCCGGCGACGATCATGACGGATCCGGAGATCGCCGACCGCACATATGTCGAACCGCTGACCGTCGAAACCGTCACCGCGATCATCGAAAAAGAGCGGCCCGACGCCCTCTTGCCTACAGTTGGCGGGCAGACCGGGCTGAACCTGTCGGTCGAACTATTTGAGCAAGGCGTCCTGACCAAATTCGGCGTAAAGCTGATCGGGGCGAACATCGATGCCATTAAGGTCGGTGAGGACCGTGAGCTTTTCAAAAAGGCGATGGACGAGGTCGGGATACCTTCGCCGAAGGGCGGATTTGCACACACGTGGGAAGAGGCCAGGGCGATCGTCGAAGAGACGGGCTATCCCGCGATCGTGAGGCCTGCATTCACACTCGGTGGAACGGGCGGCGGAACGGCCTATAACCCCGAAGAATTTGAGGAGATCGCAAAGAACGGCCTTGCAGTCTCGCCCGTCTCGCAGATCCTGGTCGAAGAATCGATCCTCGGATGGAAGGAATACGAGCTTGAGGTGATGCGCGACCTGAACGATAACGTCGTCATCATCTGCTCGATCGAGAATTTCGACCCGATGGGCGTCCACACGGGCGATTCGATCACCGTCGCTCCGGCCCAGACGCTCACCGACGTCGAGTATCAGAACCTCCGCGACATGTCGATCAGGTGCATCCGCAAGGTCGGCGTCGAGACGGGCGGGTCGAACATCCAGTTCGCTGTCAATCCCGCAAACGGCGAGGTGCGGATCATCGAAATGAATCCGCGTGTGTCGCGTTCGTCGGCATTGGCATCGAAGGCGACGGGTTTTCCGATAGCAAAGATCGCTGCGAAGTTGGCCGTCGGCTATACACTGGACGAAATACCGAACGACATCACGAAGAAGACGCCGGCGTCGTTCGAGCCGACGATCGATTACGTCGTCACGAAGATCCCGAAATGGGCGTTCGAGAAATTTCCCGGAGCCGAAGACGTGCTCGGCACGCAGATGAGGTCGGTCGGCGAGGTGATGGCGATCGGCCGGACGTTCAAAGAATCGCTTTTCAAAGGGCTGCGTTCGCTGGAGGCCGTGAAGCCGCTTCGCCTGGTGGACGTGCCCGACGAGGAATTGCAGCGAAAGCTCGCCAGGCCCAATTCACAGCGATTCTCGTACATCACTTACGCATTGAGGATAGGCTATTCGATCGATGAGGTCCATCGCCTGACGATGATCGACAGGTGGTTCCTGGACCAGCTCTCGCAGGTGATGGAATTTCAGGAGACGCTCGACGGCAAGCCGCTCGGCGACTACACGGATGAAGAGATCAGGACCGCGAAAGAGTTCGGGCTGTCTGACCGCCGTCTCTCTTTCTTGACCGGTTGTAGCGAGCTTGAGGTCCGCAACCGTCGAAAGTCATCCGCGATCGCCCCGGTTTACAAGCGCGTCGATACCTGCGGGGCGGAGTTCGAATCGTTCACGCCTTACTTGTATTCCACGTTCGAAGAGGAGTGTGAGGCGGAACCGACCGAACGGCGGAAGATAATGATCCTCGGGTCGGGGCCGAACCGGATAGGGCAGGGGATCGAGTTCGACTACTGCTGCTGCCACGCTTCGTTCGCACTTCGCGACGCAGACTTCGAGACGATCATGGTCAACTGCAACCCAGAGACCGTCTCGACCGACTACGACACATCGGACCGGCTTTATTTTGAGCCGCTGACGTTCGAAGATGTGATGAACGTCGTGGATGTCGAGAGGCCCGAGGGCGTGATCGTGCAGTTCGGCGGGCAAACGCCCCTGAACCTTGCCGATAGCCTGCACGCGGCCGAGGTGCCGATCATCGGCACGTCGCCGGATTCGATCGACCTGGCGGAGGACCGGAAACGATTTTCGGCATTGCTGAAGGAACTTAACATTCCGCAGCCGCCGAACGGAACTGCGACCTCGTTCGAAGAAGCGAAAAGCGTTGCCGAAGAGATCGGTTATCCGGTCGTTGTAAGGCCGAGTTTTGTGCTTGGCGGGCGGGCGATGGCGATAGTTTACGACGAGCAATCGCTTGACGAATATATGCGGTCGGCGGTAGATGCCTCACCCGAGAAGCCGATCTTGATCGATAAGTTCCTTGAGCGGGCCGCGGAGATCGACGTTGACGCGCTGGCGGACGAGACCGCGATCGTGATCGCCGGGATCCAGGAACACATCGAAGAGGCGGGGATCCATTCCGGAGATTCGTCGTCGGTATTGCCTGCGCAAAAGATCGCTGTCGAGCACTTGGACACGATCGAACATTACACCCGCTCGCTGGCTAAAGCATTGAAGGTAAAGGGGTTGATGAACATTCAGTATGCGGTTCAGAACGACCGCGTGTATGTTCTCGAGGTAAATCCGCGGGCGTCGAGGACCGTGCCTTTCGTCGCGAAGGCCACCGGGGTGCCGATCGCAAAGATCGCATCGCTCGTGATGGCGGGACATAGATCTTTGTCGGAATTCGGCCTGCCTGATGTCCTGCCCGTTCCGAATGTGTTTGTGAAATCGCCCGTTTTCCCATTCAAGAAATTTGCGGGTGTCGATCCGATCCTCGGGCCCGAGATGCACTCGACCGGCGAGGTGATGGGTGTCGGTTCCACTTTCGGCGAGGCCTACGGGAAGGCGATGGAAGGGGCGGGGCTGAAATTGCCCATTCCAAATTCCGGATCCCAAATTCCAAATTCCGGAGCTTCAGACCTTGAACACGAACTCAGGGATCGGAAGTTGATGAAGGCGTTTATTTCGGTGACGAACGCAGACAAGGGCCAGGCGGCCCTGCTTGCCCGAAGGCTCAACAAGCTAGGTTTCGGCCTTGTGGCGACTCACGGGACGGCGATCCGTCTCCGTGAGGTCGGCCTTGAATGCGAGGACGTCTTCAAGGTGAACGAGGGCCGGCCGAATATCGCCGACCTGATCCGCCAGGGCGAGATCTCGCTGATCATCAACACGCCGCTCGGCAAAGCATCCCACTACGACGAAAAAGCGATCCGCAAGGCGGCCCTCCAGTTCAACGTACCGTGCGTCACCACAATCACCGGTGCCGAGGCCCTGGTCGAGGCGATCTCAACGAAAATGTCGCAAGATGGAGTGTCGGTTCGCAGTTTGCAGGAGATCCACAACCAACGATCCCGGGAAGCCGATTCAGCGAATTGAGTAATATTTTCTTTACCACACAACGTATATTGCAGTAATATACATTCTGAATGGCCTCGATACTTGAAGACTGCGAAGGATTCGATTGGGACGAAGGGAATTCCGAAAAGAACTGGCATCTTCATCGAGTGACCGACAAAGAGTGTGAGGAGGTGTTTGCTAACCGGCCGATCATCATCGTTAGAGATCGTGGCCATTCACGCTCGGAAAAGCGTTTTGCTGCAAGGGGTGTAAACGTTACGGGTAGGAGGTTGACCGTTATCTTTACCATTCGGAACGGGTTGATCCGTGTGATTTCCGCAAGGGATATGACCACAAGGGAAGAAAGGGTTTATGAAGAAAAAATTAAAAGAGATCCCGAAGTTTAAGACTGAGGATGAGGAGCGCGAGTTTTGGTCAACTCACGACAGCACCGACTATTTCGACTGGGACAAGGCCGAATGCGTGGTCTTTCCGAAACTGAAGCCCACGACCCGGACGATCTCGCTGAGATTGCCTCAATCGATGCTTGATCGGCTGAGGGCCGCTGCCAATAAACGCGACGTTCCCTATCAGTCGTTCATTAAAATGATCCTGCAGGACCGTCTGGATCAAGAGTTCAAGGCTTCGAAATAGTGATCGGTATTTTCCGGTCTTTGCGACCCCGACGAAAAAGCAGTAGAAGAATGAAAATAACGAAGTCCGCAGGGAATCCGACCGCTAAAGTCCGGGAGGGACGGAGTCGGGGCGATGAAGCCAGTAGCCGCTTTCCAAACATGTTAATTATGAAGATCTTTACAGTGCTGATCATCATGTTCTTCGCACTTGTTTCGGTCTCGGCTCAAGGACAGCCTTTGATGCTATTTTGGGACGAAGTCGCAACGTGCGGACGTGCAAATACGAACTTGGATGCGGGCAGTATTAGTTGTGCGGTAACGCAAGACACGGTCAGCTCAAGTTTGCGGACCTTCCATCATGGCGAGATATCGGTGTCGATGACCTATTGGCGGTTTACCGACGCATTGAGAGTGCTGGTCGTCGTTGAGAACCGCGGTGAGACCGCCGTCCCTGTCAATGTCAAATTGTGGAATCTGACCGGTTTCAAATCGTTTGAATCATTTGAGGCCCTCGAGAAGCCGCTTTTCATGAGCAAACCGGAAAGGCCGCTTTCGGTGATCAGCCAAAGCGAGGTGGAAACACTGGCGAGGCGAAGCAACCCAAACCTTCCGACCAATGATCCATTAACGACGAAGACAACTGAACGACGAGTCTTCAATCCCGAGACCGGCCGGACAACGACCGAAAAAAACACGACGATAGTTCGCGAGGACACGCCACCGCCAACTTCTATGGAACTTCGCGGTAAAGCCGGTGACTCCGCTTTGAAGTGGACGACCATAGAAACCAAAACGAAGAAGATCGGCGAGGTTAGTTTTGGTACCCGGTCTTCCGCAAAGTTTCATCTGCTTTCGTTGGATGTGAACGGCGTTGTTTACATTTATCCGCTTAAACCTCGTACCAAATAAACCGCGTGGCACCCATTTCGGTTTTACGGCAAAGTACGGAGACAAGTATCGTCTCCTTCAGGCTGATTCTTGACCAATCTGTCTGTATACAATAACTTAAATTCTAGATTCAAATCAGTCTCAATTT
This sequence comes from Chloracidobacterium sp., assembly GCA_016716365.1. Lineage (GTDB taxonomy): Bacteria > Acidobacteriota > Blastocatellia > Pyrinomonadales > Pyrinomonadaceae > OLB17. The sequence continues at coordinate 590,644 of JADJWM010000018.1, forward strand.
TAGCGAACGGGTAGCTGCCGCTTCCTGTTCCGACATGCGTATGAGTGAATCGCAAGACCGCGAGATCATCGGCGGGCATCTGCTGGTGATCGGCGGGGCCGAGGATAAGTACAACGAGCGGCGGATCCTGAAGAAGTTCCTTTCGCTCGCGGGCGGTGAAAAGGCGGAGGTGCTGATCGTCCCGGTCGCTTCGGATTATCCGGAATTCGCGGCGGATGTTTACACACAGGCGTTTCGGAACCTCGGTGTCGCGAACCCGCGCGTATTGAGGGCGACCTCGAGACAGGACGTTTTCCAGGCCGATCCGAAAGAACTGCTCGATGGCGTGACCGGTGTTTTTATCACCGGCGGCGACCAGATGCGGCTGGTCTCGCTGCTTGGCGGGACGAATCTTGCCGCGGAACTGCGAAAGCTGGTCCGCGAGACCCCGCTCGTGCTCGCCGGCACCAGTGCGGGTGCGGCTGGGATGAGCACTTCGATGATCGTCCGGGGCGAGGCGACCTCGCATCCTCACAAAGGCGCCGTGCAGCTTTCGCCTGGGCTCGGCTTCCTGAAGAATCTGATCATCGACCAGCACTTCACCGAACGCGGCCGCATCAGCCGATTGATCACTGCCGTGTCTTATAACCCGTACAATCTAGGCATCGGGATCGACGAAAACACCGCGATCATCCTGGACGGAAAGGGCATTCTGGAGGTGGTCGGACGCGGTTCGGTGACGATCGTTGACGGGTCTTCGATCAGCTACAACGAGATCGCCGAAGTCGCAAATCACGAGTCGTTCAGCGTCTGCGGAGTAAAGATGCATATCCTCCGCGATGGGCTGGTTTATCAATACCTCGAACGCCACCCGCTCCAGCCGCAAAGGGAGTTTCTGCTGCCAGATCTGGGGTGAATCCAGATTCCAAATTCCAGATTCCAAATTCCAGACCTATGAGCGGTAAAATCGAATCTTACGAAGATCTGGCAGTTTGGAAGGCTGCAATGGAATGTGCAAAGTTGATCTATACGATCACTTCGTCCGGTCCCTTCGGTCAGGACTATTTACTTCGCGACCAGACAAGGCGGGCCGGTGTTTCGATCTTTTCGAACATAGCTGAAGGTTTTGAACGCGACGGGAACAAAGAGTTCTGTAAAATTTTGACGATCGCAAAGGGGTCGTGCGGGGAGGCCCGGGCTCAAGCGATCTTCGCGTTTGAACTTGGTTATATCTCAAAAGCTCAGTTTGACGAGTTATCGGGTCGGCTAACGGAGACGAATCGTCAGTTATCCGCCTTTCGGTCCTACTTAAGCCGCAGCGAACTCCGTGGGCGAAAGTTTGCTTGAATTTGAAATCTGGAATTTGGAATCTGGAATTTGGAATCATGAATATCCTTGAAATCAGAACCCTTCGCGGGCCGAATTACTGGAGCGGTTATTGGAAGAAGCTGATTATCATGCGGCTCGACATCGGGGCGTATGAAAAGAAGCCTTCGAACAAACTGAAGGGTTTTTACGATCGGATGGTCGAGGTGATGCCGACGCTCAGGTCGCACGGCTGCAGCTATGGCGAGGAGGGCGGGTTTCTCCGGCGTGTCGAAGAAGGCACCTGGGCGGGCCACATCATCGAGCATTTCGCGCTTGAGCTGCAGACCCTTGCGGGGATGGACACGGGCTATGGCCGCACCCGCGAGACCACGGAAAAAGGCATATACAACGTCGTTTTCAGCTACCACGAAGAGCAGGTCGGCCGGTACGCTGCACGGGCGGCCGTTCGTTTGTTTGTCGGGCTCGCTGAGAATAAGGATCCGCAGGCGATAAAGGCCGAGATCGCGGAAGATGTTCAACGGATGCGCGAGATCCGCGAAGAGGTGCGTTTCGGCCCGTCGACCGGGTCGCTTGTCGAAGAGGCCGAGTCGCGAGGGATACCGTTCATCCGGCTTAACGACCAGTCGCTGGTCCAGCTTGGCTACGGCGTTCACCAGAAACGCATCCAGGCCACGACGACCGCGAACACCAACATGATCGCCGTGGATATCGCCGGAAACAAGCACGCTACCAAGACATTGCTCGGCGATATGGGCGTTCCGGTTCCCCGCGGCTATCGGATACGCGACATCGACGACCTCGAATCAACCCTGGACAAGGTTGGATTTCCGGCCGTGATCAAACCGCTGGACGGGAACCACGGAAAGGGCGCGACCGTCGGTATCACGTCAGCCGACGAGGCCCAGATCGCCTGGGAAAAGGCCAAAGAGTATTCGCGATGGGTGATCGTCGAACAACAGCTTCAAGGCTTCGATTTCCGGGCCCTGGTCGTTAACAATCGACTGATCGCGGTCGCGAAACGCGTGCCGGCTCACGTAATCGGCGACGGAAAGCAGACCATCCAGGAACTGATCGACGAGACGAACCAGGATCCCCGCCGCGGTTACGGACACGAGAACGTCCTGACGCAGATCGAGGTCGATAATCAAACGATGCGGTGCATTCGCCAGGCCGGATACGAACTGGATTCGGTCCTTCCCAAAGGCGAGCAGTTATTCCTTAAAACAACGGCCAACATATCGACCGGGGGAACCGCGATCGACGTTACCGATGAGGTGCACCCCGAGAATGTTTTTCTATTCGAGCGGATCGCGAAGATCATCGGCCTGGACGTGGCCGGAATCGACGTGATCGCGCCGAACGTAAGCGAGCCGCTGCGCGACAACGGCGGCGGGATCATCGAGGTGAACGCGGCCCCCGGCTTTAGGATGCACCTGGCCCCAAGCGAGGGCATCGGCCGAAACGTGGCGGAGCACGTCATCGATATGCTTTTCCCGACCGGAACGCCTTTCCGCATCCCGATCTTTGCCATCACCGGGACCAACGGCAAAACTACCACGACCCGCCTGATCGCCCATATCCTGCGGAATTCGGGCAGCTCGGTCGGATTTACGACCACCGACGGAACGTACATCGGAAACGAAAGGATCGTTCCGGGCGACAATACGGGGCCGGTCTCTGCCCAATTGGTGCTGAAAGACCCGACGGTCGACGTCGCCGTGCTCGAGACGGCGCGCGGCGGCATCATCCGCTCCGGACTCGGTTTTGACCACGCCGATATCGGGGTCGTGCTGAACGTTGCGGCCGACCATCTCGGATTGAAGGACGTGAACACGCTGGAAGACCTTGCCCGCGTAAAGTCGGTCGTGCCGCGGGCGGTGGGCAAACGCGGCTATGCGGTGCTGAATGCCGAGGACGACCTGGTTTACAAGATGAAAGAGCTTGTGGACGGCACGGTGGTCTGCTTTTCGATGGACGAGAACCACCCGAATATAAAGCGCCGCGTCGAGCGAGGCCGCGTGTCGTGCGTTTACGAGAATGGCTATGTGACCATCCTGAAAGGGAAGTGGAAGGTCCGGGTCGAAAAAGCGGCCAACATCCCGCTCACGTACGGCGGGCGTGCGGAATTCATGGTGCAGAACGTGCTGGCGGCGACCCTCGCGTGTTTCGTCCACGGTGTTTCGATCGAGGACATCCGGGTCGGTCTGACGACCTTCAACGCGGGTACGGCTCAAACACCGGGACGACTGAATTTTATCGAGGTCGGCAACGTTACGGTCCTGATGGATTACGCCCACAACCCGGCGGGTTTCCGCGGGCTGGTCGACTTTATATCAAAGCTGCCGAACAAATACCGGACCGTTATCCTAACGATACCCGGCGACCGGCGAGACGAAGATATAAGGGAAATGGGACAGATCGCGGGCGAGTTTTTTGACAGGATCGTGATCCGCGAGGGCCACTACCTCCGCGGCCGCGAAGCGGCGGAGATCGCCGGGTTGATCCAGGAAGGCATCGCCCGGGCGGGCAAAGACCCGCAGGTGCGTGTGATCCCGGGAAGCCGCGATTCGATCCACCACGCGATCAAGCATGGCCGAAAGGGCGAATTGGTCGTTACGCTTGCCGATGTGGTATCGGACGATATCGCGTATGTCCAGGAGATGCGGGACAGCGTGCTGGAAACCCAGCAGCATCAGGCGGCGGCAAGTTAATTCTGGAAATCGAGGTCCCGGCGGACGCAAAACCGCCCTGAGGTCTTTGAGATACCTTCGAGCGTTCCAACAGTCGTCCTGATTGTGTAAAGTTTTAACACTGCCACAATATATTGTCAAGGAATATTTGATCATGACCGGTTAATGCCGGTTGCTCAAACCCAGTTGAAACCGGGGACTGATGGTCCGGCGTCGCGGCGGCGGAGCTTTTTGCCCTCGTCGCCGCAAGGTCTTAGGTGCCGAAATGGAAAAGGTCAGGCGGACGGCCGCACTCTATTATCTCCTTCAAGGGCTGGGGGTTATCGCGTGGTGGATCCTGCTGGTCGCCTACCCTGAGAGCCGCGGTTGGTTTCAATTAGAGGCAAATTCGCAATTATCTCTGTTCGCATTCTGGCTGCCGGACGCGTTGTTGATCGCGGCCGGTTCGCTGATCACGGCGTACCTGACCTTCTCGCGAAATAGGTTTGAGTCCGCGGCCACATGGCTTCTGACGGGTGCGGTCAGTTACGCGATGTTCTATACCCTGGCATTCGCGATGATGACCGACCGGGGCTGGCTGGGCGTGGTTCTAATGATGCCCTCAATGCTTTGGACAGGCTTGTTTGCGACCGCGCTGACCGTAGGTAACGGGATGTTCCGGCAGGCCCGTGCAACGTCAACCAATTATGTCCTTGTGAAGACGTTCGCCCAGATAGTTGTCGTCTGGGGGATCATTCTAGTTGCCATTCCATATTTGATCACGCTGATCGAGGACAGGTTGGGCGTCACGCGGCTGGAATTTGCGTATCAACGGCCGATAGCTGCTGTGATCTTTATAGCGGTCAGTTCAATAGGTGTTTATGCGGCAATAGTTATGTCGCGGATCGGAAAGGGGACGCCGCTGCCGCTTGACCATGCCAGCGAGCTTGTCGTCGCCGGCCCTTACCGGTATGTCCGAAACCCGATGGCCGTCTCCGGCATCGGCCAGGGCCTGGCGGTGGCATTATTTCTCGGCTCGCCTTTTGTCGCAGCTTACGCTCTGACCGGTTCGGCCATCTGGCAACTCGTATTCAGGCCGCTCGAAGAAGATGATCTGGAGGACCGTTTCGGCGAGCAATTCGCCAAATATAGATCCGCCGTAAAATGCTGGCTTCCGCGATCGAAACCATACTCTTCCGCAGACTGATAGTGTCCGCATTTCGTCGCAATTTCCGTCTGTTCGGATAGCCGTAGTACAGATCTACGGCGATCATATTCATTCATAACGGAGAGGAACGAAATGTCATTGATAATTCCGAATAGAACGTACGTGAAGCTCAGAGCGGCAAAGCCAATTCATCAACAGCTGGCCAATGCAGTCACACGCAACAAGAATACATGGACAGCGGCCCAGCAGGAACAGCTCTCGCTGATGTTTCAGATATTAAAAGAAACACACGATGCGCTGGTGAATCTCGTCGAAGCAAACACGTCGAATTAGATCTACCAAATAGAGGGAACGGCCGCTTCGTCGAACTCGATGTAGCGGCCGTCCGGCAGTATGTGAACGATCCGGTCGATGCCGCGTCCGCGAAGCATCGGCGAGAGCATCCCGACGCGGTGGCAGTTGGCCCGCGGCAGTTTGTGCGGCGACAGCGGCTGCGATTCGGAACACATTATCACCGTCCGGAGGTCGTTCGCGATCTCGACGATCCGGACAACACCGCGGGCGAGATCTTCCGGTTTCGGCTTGGTCTTTCCGCCCGTTTCGGGAAGGTGCTCGTACCCGATACCGCGTTCCTTCAGCAATTCACGCAAAACGGGGCCATTGAACTGCGGCCATCGCGAGCGGGCTACGCTTCGGACGTCGCAGAGGAACTCGATCCCGAAGCCGCGAAGCAGTTCGTAAAAATAATTGAAATCGTGGCGGCCGTGGCCGACGGTGAAAATGGTGCGGTCCATCAGATGTTCCTATCTGAGAAAGTTCACTTGGAAAAGTCCTTTAGAATGCGGCTTATGCCGTTGATGAGATCTTCCGACTCCCATTTTGTCCACAGTTCGAATGCCGAAAGGTAGGCCTTGTTCCTTTGCCGGGCGAATTGAGAAAGGAGCCACGCGGCGGCGGCCCGCCTTTCCGCAGTGCCTTTTGCCGGCTTCCGTTCGAGATGGGTCCTCAATTCGTCGATCCAAACATCACAGTCGTGAAGGTCCCCCAGGTGGCCCTGCATTTGCTTGACCTCCGACGCTGCATCATCCAACCGGCCTTCGAAATGAGGCGAGTGGAGTTCGAGCGAATAACGGAGCCGCTTTGCCGCGATCCTCAGTTTATGGAGCTTTTTGGCGGCCGTCGGCCGCAGAAGAGCTCCGCTCTTTGATCGAAACTCATCCAGGTTTTCCGTGATGGTAATTCTTGCTTCGCGGCGGACGTCGGGGCTGTCAAAAAGGCCCGGCTGCCGGACGGCTGCCCGGCACGCCGCCTCAAGCTGTTTTTTCAGATCATCGATCGCGTCATCATCCAGATAGGCGGATGCCGACTGAAGAGCCCTCAGCCTCCGCCCGCGGTAATGGCCGATCAGTTCGGAAATACCCGCCGCAGCTTCTTCAGGGGCATCGGACGACGCCTTTTTGATCGCTTCGATGAGGACATCGAGGTCGCGAACAACGCTCAATCGGCCCGCCACTTCCTTTAGGCCCGCGGAGAATTTTGCCACTGTCTTATTCCCGGCGACACCCGCAAAATCGCGTATCAGGCTCCGGAGCCGCCTGATCGCAACGCGAATGTCGTGGACGCCTTCGATCTCGTCGGGATCGCGAGCGGCATCAACGAATTTCAGGACCTCTTCGAAGCGCACGCGCATCGCCTCGGCAAACCATTGCTGAGGATGTGCTTCCGCGATATCCGGATGGATCTTGACAGCTTTTGCCATTTTGTACGGATTTTAACCCATAATGCGGAGTTCGGTCATTTCACGCCGCGGCCGTGGCGATTGGGCAGACGCCTGATTTTGAACTATGCTTTTCGTGCCGAGCCGAAGGGTACCGCCAAACGATGTCTGAAAAACACTACCGAAACTGCAATCTTTGCGAGGCCATCTGCGGCATCGAGATCGAGCACGAGAACGGCCGGATCCTCTCGATCACCGGCGACAAACTCGACCCGTTCTCGCGGGGACACATCTGCCCAAAGGCCTTGGCGTTGAGGGACATCTACGAGGATCCCGACAGGCTTCGGGCCCCGGTCCGAAAGGTGAACGGCGAATGGCGCGAGATCGGCTGGGACGAGGCTTTCGACGAAGCGGCTTCGAGGCTGCTGGAGATTCGGGCCAAATACGGGAACGCCGCCGTCGCCGTTTATCAGGGCAATCCGTCGGTCCACAACCTGGGGACGATGCTCAACGGCCGCGAATTGCTGAAGGCGTTGAGGACGCCGAACAATTTTTCGGCGACATCGGTCGATCAGCTTCCGCATCATTTCGCTTCGTGGGCGATGTTCGGGCACCCGTTCTTGATACCGATCCCGGATATCGACCGGGCCCAACACTTTTTGATCCTCGGCGCGAACCCGCTGGCGTCGAACGGCAGCCTGATGACGTCGCCGGACATTATCAACCGGCTGAACGCGATAAAGGGGCGCGGCGGGAAGATCGTTCTAATTGACCCGCGAAAGACCGAAACGGCGCGGGTCGCGGACGAGCACCACTTTATCCGACCCGGCACGGATGCTTTTCTGCTCTTCGCAATGGTCAACGTCCTTTTCACGGAAGGGCTTGCCGAACCCGGAAGGCTTTCGGCTTTCACCGACGGTGCCGACGTTTTGAAGGAGGTTTCGGCGTGGTGCACGCCCGAGATCGCTGAGGCTCGGACCGGCATCGCGGCAACCGAGATCGTCCGGCTGGCGAGGGAATTCGCGGCCGCTGACGCGGCGGTCTGCTATGGGAGGATCGGGCTTTCGACCCAGCGGTTCGGCGGGATCTGTCAGTGGCTGATCAACGCGATTAACATCCTGACCGGAAATTTCGACCGGCCCGGCGGGGCGATGTTCACGGCCCCGGCGTTCGATCTGGTCCGTGCGTCGAAGGGCGAGATTCACGGACGCTGGAAGAGCCGCGTACGCGGCCTTCCGGAATTTATGGGCGAATTGCCGGTCGCCGCGATGGCCGAAGAGATCATGATGCCTGGTGAAGGGCAGGTGCGGGCGTTGGTCACAAGCTGCGGAAATCCGGTGCTTTCGACGCCGAATGGCGGGCAATTGGATAAGGCCTTGTCTGGGCTCGAGTTCATGGTCTCGATAGACTTTTACATAAACGAAACGACGAGCCACGCCGATATCATCCTGCCGCCCGCGACCAATCTGGAAAGCTCGCATTACGACGTGATCTTCAATAGTTTTGCGGTCAGGAACACGGCTAAATATTCGCCGCCGCTGTTCGCAAAAAGCGATGATGCACGCTATGACTGGCAGATCTTTCAGGAACTTGTGCACCGGCTGAAAGGAGCCAACGGCGATCTTGAATTCGAGCCGCCGGAAGCGAAGCTCGGCTTGGGTTTGGCGTTCGGGAAATATGGGCTGTCGCTGGAAAAGCTGCTCGACGAACCGCACGGCATCGACCTCGGCGAACTTCAGCCTTGTTTGCCCGGAAGATTATTGACGCCGGAAAAAAGGATCAATCTTGCACCGGAATTATTGGTCGCCGATCTCGACAGACTGAAGGCCGAGATGGCAGCGGAGGATTCTGCGGAATTCCCGTTCAGCCTGATCGGGCGGCGGCACCTGCGGGACTGCAATTCGTGGATGCACAACTTCGAGGTGCTTGTGAAAGGCCCGGACCGTTGCACGGTCATGATCAACGATGCGGATGCGGCCGTCCTGGGGCTTTCGAACGGCCAGGTGGTCGAGGTTTCGTCACGGGTCGGTACTATCGAATTGCCGTGCACGGTGACGGACGCCATCGGCCGCGGGACGGTCTCGATCCCGCACGGCTACGGACACGGCCGACAGGGAAGCCGGGCCGCGATCGCCGGCCAACACTCCGGGGCGTCGATCAACGACCTGACGGACGAGCTTGTCCTGGACGAACTTACGGGAAATGCGGCGTTCAGTAATGTAAGGGTAAGGATCAGTGCCTGATCGGGCTCGTCCCGGCGGCAGGGCTGCTAGCCGGAACATCGTGGTTTCATACCCTTGATCTTCCTTGATGATGTTTCGGGCAGATCCGACGTTTAGCCCGTATGGTTAATGAAGAATTTTCCGTCGACCCAAACCTGAAATCGATGCGGCCGGAAGCCGGCAAACAAAGCGGGCGTGGGCGGGTCACCCCATCGGTTTTGGCTCAGGTTGAAGGTGAAGGGTTTAGCGCTCGGTCGCCACACGTTTTGGTACAGGTGAATTTTCCCGAAAAGTCGCGGTGGTGACATGTCGGGGCGCCGGGAATTGTGAATGAGAACTGCATAGATGCACTCCGTCCCAGCTCCTAAGATACTTTCTCGGATGCGTACTTAATGGCGTCGACCGCGTTCGGGTCTTCCAGGGCCGACAGGTCGCCCGGGTCTTCGCCGAGGTAGGCTGATCGGATCACGCGGCGCATTACTTTGGCATTGCGTGTCTTAGGGAGGGCCGAGACGAAGTGGATACGGGATGGGGCGAGAGGCTTACCCATGTCTTTAGCGACGAGCTCCCGAAGCTCGCTCGCCAAGGATGAAGGATGAGGGATGAAGGATGAATCCGACTCCGAAATTTCATCCTTCCGCCTTCCGCCTTCATCCTTCAGGACGCAGAACGCGACCATCGCGGTGCCTTTTACGTCGTCGGGGACGCCGATGACGGCGGCTTCGGTGACCAGCGGGTGGGCGACCAGCAGGCTTTCGACCTCGGCGGGGCCGACTCGTTTTCCGGCTACTTTCAGCGTGTCGTCGCTGCGGCCGAGGATGAACCAGTGGCCGTCCTTGTCACGCATCGCCCAATCGCCGTGTACCCAGATGTTTTCGAAACGCCGCCAGTAGGTTTCGAGATAACGCTCCCTCTCCTGCCAGAAACCGCGGGCCATGCCGATCCAGGGCTGTTTGATCACAAGCTCACCTACCTGGTTCGGGCCCACCGGACGGCCATTCTCGTCGAGAATATCGACGTCCATTCCCGGGCACGGAGCCGGGAATGAACAGGGTTTTATCGGCAGCAGCGGGTTGCCCATCAGGATCCCGCCCGCGATCTCGGTGCCGCCGGAGTAATTTATTATCGGCAGTTTGCTGTTGCCGACCTTTTCGAAAAGCCACCACCATGGCGCAGGATTCCAGGGCTCGCCGGTTGAGGCGAAGGCACGCAGCGAGCTGAGGTCGTGGCGTTCATGCGGTGGAATGCGGACGCCTTCGTCCGCAATCGCCGGTTCCTCCGGCGAAGCTGTCGTGATCATCTGACGCCCCTCGGGTTGTTGAGGCTCGTTCGGGCCGAACCGGCCCTCATTGCGGACGGGGGCGTCCGCGTTCCGTGAGGCGTCTTCGTTCCGTTCTTCGGCCGCCGCTAACGCACGAACAAGCGTAGGCGAAATTCCCAAGACCTCGACCTTATGTTTTGCGCAGAATTCCCACATGCGGTCGGGCGTCGGGTAATCGGGCGCGCCGTCGTAGATGCAGATCGTAGCCCCGTTGATGAGCGCTCCGTAGATCAGCCACGGGCCCATCATCCAGCCGATGTCCGTGTACCAGCAGATCCGCGTGCCCCGGCCCACGTCCGTCCCAAACGCCATATCCTGCGCAGCCTTGATCGGAAAACTCGCATGCGTATGCGCGATGCCTTTGGGCTTGCCGGTCGTGCCGGAGGTGTAGAGGATGATCAGCGGGTCTTCGGCGGAGGTGGGTTCTGGAATGGCTAGCTCTTCGCGTGAAAGATACGAAAAGACCAAGTTGTAGTAAATAAAACCGTCGCCGATTTCCTTGTCCCATTTGGGTTGGCGAGTTACCATGAAAACGCGATGGCCCTGCACCATGTCGATCGTCGGACAACGACGAACAGCCTCGCGCGCCACGTCGACAGCAATGTAGGGTTTTCCTCGTCGCGGAAAGTAATCACATGTGAAAAGTCCTTTCGCACGTACCGCATTCAATCGACTGGCTATGGCGTCAACCCCATATCCCGAAAAAACGGGTACCGCGATCGCACCGATTCGATTGATTGCCAAGAGTGTAATTACTGTTTCCGGCACCATTGCCAAGTGAATGCCGATGGCATCACCCTTCTGAAAACCATAGCGTCTCAGCCCCTCCGCTACGATTCGAACTCTTAGAAAGAGTTCCGCGTAAGTAAACTGTTCGACTTTTCCTTCCTCACCTTCCCAGATCACCGCCGGCTGGTCTTTCATCTCGTCCGTCTGCCAGCGGTCGAGGCACATCGTGGTGATGTTGAGGCCGGCGTGGGCGAAGAACCCGGTCGCTACCGCTCCCGGTTCTGACTCCTGCCTCCCGTCTCTTGTCTCCTGTCTAGGTACCTCTGCGTCTTCGCGTCTCTGCGTTGAAAACCACGTAGGAAATTCGACGCCGTTCGAGGTGTCGAGCAGCTTCTCGTACGGCGGGTCGAATTTGATGTCGAGGAATTTCAGGACCTCTTCGGTGAATCGTTCGACGTCGTGGATGGAGAATTCGTAAAGCTCGTCCCAGGTCGAAACGCCGACCTGGCGCATGAATTTCGTGAGCTGAGCGCGTTCGATGACGTCGGGCGTCGGCGTCCAGGCGATGGGCTGGTCTTCGAGGAGGTTTGTGTCGTGCATTTCTTCGTAAATCGTAAATGGTGAATCGTAAATAGTAAATAGTGGGTGACAGACGAGATGTTAATTGATGGATCGGGCACTTGCCCCATCGGGCCAATTTACGATTTACTATCTACGATTCACGAAATGGACACATTGAAGGCATTTCCAAACGACCTTTTTGCGGGCAAAACCGCGATCGTCACGGGGGCGTCGCGTGGGGTCGGGCGTGCCACTGCCGTTCGGCTGGCCGAGGGCGGGGCGAATGTTGTCGTCAATTACCTGAGCAATGAGGCCGAGGCCGCCGAGACGGTCCGGATCTGCCGCGAAAAGGGCGTCGGGGCGATCGCGGTACAGGGCGATACGTCGCAGTTTGCCGACGCGGCCAAGCTGGCACAGGCCGCGATGGACGAGTTCGGCAGGATCGACCTGCTCGTGCTGAACGCAGGCATTTGGGAAGGGGCACCGATCGAAGAGATGACGGAAGAGACCTGGAACCGCGTCATCAACACGAATCTGAAGTCGGCTTGGGCGATGACAAAATCGTGCGTCCCTGCGATGAAGAAACGCGATTCGGCTGCGATTGTCATGGTATCGTCGACCTCGGGACAGCGAGGCGAGGCGAATTATTCGAACTACTCAGCGTCAAAGGGCGGCCAGATCTCCTTCACGAAGGCCCTGGCGACCGAGCTTTGCCCGAAGATCCGCGTAAACTGCGTCGCCCCTGGCTGGATCGAGACCGCCATGGTAAGGCCCGCGTTCGATGACGAAGAATATTATCGCTCTGTCGTGAATTCGATCCCGCTGAAACGCGTTGCGACCACCGACGATATCGCGCTCGCGATCTGCTTCCTTCTTTCCGATTGGTCTCGCCACATCACTGGCGAGATACTCAACGTAAACGGCGGCGCCGTCCTTTGCGGATAGCACGGCACCTCACGCATATTATTGTCAGGTATTCCCATACCCATTTGTTTCTTCCGACAGGCTTTTTCCCCCATTGTGACGTGAGGCACAACTCGTTTTCGGGAAAAGTGTTATCGAGAAGATGGATCAGCAGGTTCCCGAAATGAACGTTAACAGCCTCAGCGATTATCAAAGCCATTTTGCCGCCCGTCCGAGCAGTTCTTCATATGTCGAGAACCTGATCGGCAACACACCGCTTCTTGCCGTTCATTGCCATTACAAGGGCCGGCGGCGGACCGTTTTTGCGAAAGCCGAGCACCTGAACCTCTCCGGTAGCATAAAGGATAGAATGGCTTTTCATATCCTGAAGACGGCTTACGAAGCGGGCGAGATCCGCAAAGGGGACACCATCGCCGAGGCGACCAGCGGCAATACCGGCATTTCTTTTGCCGCCATCGGGCATGCGTTCGGCAATCCTGTACATGTGTTCATGCCGGATTGGATGAGCAAAGAACGCATCTCGCTGATGAAGAGCTTTGGAGCAGAGGTAACGCTGGTCAGCCGCGATGATGGCGGATTCTTAGGCAGCATCGCGATGGCCGATGCGTTCAAATACGAGCATCGCCGCGTTTTCCTCCCGCACCAATTCTCGAACCTCTGCAACGCAGAAGCCCATTATCAAACGACCGGGCCCGAGATCTGGTCACAGCTCGCGAAGATCGGCTTCGAGCCGGACGCCTTTGTGGCCGGCGTCGGGACCGGAGGGACGGTGATGGGTCTTGCCGCATTTCTGCGGGAAAAAGACCCTGACATCAAGGTCTATCCGCTTGAGCCGGCCGAATCGCCGACGCTTTCGACCGGGCACAAAGTAGGCAGTCATCGGATACAGGGCATTTCGGACGAGTTCGTCCCGGCGATCTGCGACCTCGGAAAGCTGGACGAGGTGATCTCGGTCTCGGACGGCGATTCGATCCTGATGGCGCAGAAGCTTGCGGCCGACCTTGGGCTCGGCGTCGGGATCTCGTCGGGGGCCAATTTTCTCGGGGCGTTGATCGCGCTTGAAAGGCTGGGCGGCGAGGCTGTTGTGACGACGGTTTTCCCCGATGACAACAAGAAATATCTGAGCACGGACCTTGTCCATCAGGAACCAGTGAAGAGCGGATATCTTTCGCCGGATGTACGTCTGTTCGGGTATCAGACCATCGGTCGCGTCGACGCCGTCAGCCAATAGGCGCATCCCGCCGTCGTTGATCACTTCGAGTAAGAAGTTAGCCACGAATTACCCGAATAAAACGAATTATCGAGGGCCGGTCTTTTAACGGCCTTCTCGTTGTACGGGCGTATAAAAAAACCATAGGTGGTTTAGGTGATCGAGCCTATTTTCTCCTTCATTCGTGTAATTCGTGCAATTCGTGGCAAAATTCTTTTCGGTGATTCAACAACCGACTGTAATGAAATTCGGCGGCACGTCGGTGGGCGATGTGGCCGCATTCGAGCGCGTTCTGGGGATCGTCGCTTCGCAGGTTGAACGTCGGCCGGTAATCGTGGTTTCGGCGATGACGCGGGTCACCGATGCACTGCTGGCTGCTTTTGAAACGGCGAAGAAGGGTGAATTCGCCGAGGCGTTTACCAGTTTGGAGCCGCATTTCGAACGGCATGTCGAGGTGTCCAGGCATTTCATCCCGGACGGGACTGCCAATCCTTTTAATGGCGAGATCGATCTTGCACGCGGCGAGCTTTCGGACCTGCTGATGCGGACCTCGCGGCGATCGCTTCCGCTTTCGATGCTGAAAGACGCGATCGTCAGCTATGGTGAACAGCTTTCGTCGCGGCTATTGGCGGAAGTGTTGAGAGCACGAGGTGTGAACGCGCGGCAGTTCGATTCGCGGCGGCTGATAGTCACCGACGATGAATTCGGGGCGGCCCAGCCGATCTGGGAAGAGACACGCGAGCTTGTCCGGCTCGACCTGGGCCCAGCGATCGAGGCCGGCGAAGTGCCCGTTCTGGGGGGGTTCATCGCAGGCAATCGTGCCGGCGAGACGACCACGCTCGGCCGCGGAGGGTCCGATTTTTCGGCGGCGCTCGTTGCAGCGGCACTGGATGCGGGCGAGCTTCAGATCTGGACCGATGTTACCGGCGTAATGACCTGTGACCCGCGAATTTGCGGCGACGCCCGGACGATCCCCGTTTTGAGCTACGAGGAAGCGGCCGAACTTGCCTACTTCGGAGCCAAGGTACTCCACCCGAAAACGATAAAGCCGGCGGTTGACCACGGCATCCCGGTCCGCGTCTGCAATACGTTCGAGCCTGCGGTCACGGGCACGATGGTAGTTTCGGAAAGCGGCCGTTCGCCGAACCGGATCAAATCGATCGCCCATAAGAAGAACATCACGATCCTTCGGATCACATCGGCGCGGATGCTCGGGAGCTACGGATTTATGAGCGCCGTGTTCCAGGTGTTCGAAAAGTACCGTACCGTGATAGATGTGATCTCGACCTCGGAGGTCTCGATCGCCCTGACGCTGGATAACACCGCCGAGATCGAGAAGATCGTCGCCGACCTCTCGCGGTTGGGCGATGTCGAGGCCGATCCTGGCTATGCGATGATCTGCGTCGTCGGCGAGGGGCTTAGGGCTTCGACCGGGCTTGCGTCGAAGATCTTCTCGACCATCGAAGACGTAAATATCGCACTCGTCTCTCACGGGGCTTCGGCCGTAAACCTGACATTTGTGGTCAAAGAAGACCTGGTTCCCATGGTAATTCAGAAGCTTCACGGCGAGTTCTTTGGCCGCGAAAAGGACGGCGCGGCGGCGGGCGATCAATAGGGACACATCACTTGGACTCCTTACTCCTAGATCTTAAGCAGCACGATCCGGTACTGGCGATCATGGCAATGCTGGTGCTGGTGATGGCCATCGGTACGTTCGCCCAGATCATCGCTGACCGCATCGGTATACCGGCGACCGGCCCGCTTCTGTTTGCCGGCCTGATCTTCGGCAAGGCGGGGCTCGGCCTCATTCAGCCAGAGGTGCTGGGCGAACTGCTCAGCGTGATCGTAAAGGCATCGGTCGCGATAGTCGTATTTGAAGGGGGGATGCTGCTGAATGTCTGGGACATCCGCCACACTTCGCGGGCCGTTCTCGGGCTGGTCACGGTCGGTTTGCTGATAACCACGGTGCTCGGCGGCCTTCTCGTCCATTACCTTTTCGGCTGGAGTTGGGAGCTGAGCTTCCTTTTTGGTGCGATCGTGTCGGTGACCGGCCCGACGGTCATCACGCCGATCCTCGAAAAAGTAAAGGTCAATCGCCGTGTAAGATCGACGCTGGAGAGCGAGTCGATCATCGCCGACCCGCTCGGGGTCATACTTGCGGCACTCGTGTTTACGGCGATCATCTCGCCTTCAGGTTTGCGGGACGCGCTTCCGACTGCCGCAAAGACCTTAGGGGCCGGCGTTCTCGCGGGGGTGGGCGTCGCTCTGGCTGTATGGGTCGTGGCCGACAAGTTCCGATTTCTGCCCGCAAAATTCAGCCGGATCGGCATCCTGGGCGCCGCTCTTGTCGCGTACACACTTGCTGAACTGATCGCGCACGAGGCGGGCGTGACCGCGGCGGCAGTGTCAGGCATCGCGGTCGGTTCGCTGAATATACCTCACAAAGAGAAGATCGAGGATTTCAAGGGCGATCTGGCGACCATCGCTATCTCGGCCGTTTTCATACTTCTGGCGTCGGGGCTCTTGATAAGCGACATCACGGCCCTCGGGCTGCCGGGCATCGCCGTCGTTCTGGCGATGATCTTCGCCGTTCGTCCGGTCCGGGTGTTCCTATCGACGCTGGGTTCAGAGCTGAAGACGAACGAGAAGTGGTTTATCTCGTTCCTCGGGCCGCGGGGCATCGTGGCCGCTTCGGTCGCAACCTTTTTTGCTTTCGAACTGCGGGATCTCGGTATTGCCGGGGCCGAATCTTTTACCGCACTCGTATTCGCCGTTATACTTGCCACTGTCCTTACCCAGGGAACATTCGCCAAGCAGACGGCGAGGTTTTTTAAGGTTATGCCGAGACACATTCTTATCGTCGGGGCCGACGAAGCCGCCCGCATCCTCGCCAAACGGCTCGCAGAGGCGGGCGAATCGCTTTCGATGATCGACACTGACACCGAGAACTGCGAACTCGCGAACGATCTGAAAGAAACTAACGTTTTCTGCGAGGACGCAACCGATCCTAAAGTGTTGAAAAAAGCGGGGATCCGCGATTCAAAATGCGTGATCGTGGCGACGCCGAGCGATAAGACCAACATCCTTATCTGTCAGGCGATTCGTGCCGAATTCGGCGACGTGCGGCTGGTCGCTCGCGTGAATGCGACCGCGAATGTATCGGCATTCGAGAACTCGGGGATCGAGGCGATGAGCCCGCCGGAGGCGACCGCGACCATCCTCGAGAACATGGTCCTGCGGCCCAGCTTTTTCAATTTCCTTTCGCTCGGGATGGGCGAAGAGCGGATGCGCGAGGCCGTTATCAAGCCACCCGTCCCGGACGGTGCGTCGCTCGCTTCACTTGAACTCGGCAAGGTGGTCGTCGTCGCCATCCGACGCGGTGAAGACCTCGTCACTCCCCGCGGCTCGACCCCGATCCGCCACAACGATGTGCTTACGATCCTTGGTGAGGAACAGGATCTTGAGGATGCACTCGAACGCTTGATGTAAATGGTGACCGACGTTTAGGCGAAAGGGTGACCACTTGACCGAGAAAGTGTTTTCTTAACTAGTAGGTGCTGACGAACCGGGAATCGACCGAAGGATCATCCTGAACATAAACCCGACCGCCAATGTCGCAAGACCCGTACCGACGACGATCCACGGCAGAGAAATCGCCAATGCTGAGCAGAAGATCAGGCCGGTGGCTGAGATCCACTTCGGGTAGATCTTGTCCTTTTTCGCGAGACGAAGGGCGCAGATATTTGCGATGCCATAGTAGATAAGGATCGTGAACGACGCAGCCGAGATAACGAATTCAAGGGTGCCAAAGACTGCCAGCACCAGAATCACGCCGCCGGTCAAAATGATCCCTATGGCCGGGACTGCATGTTTATTGCTCACGTGCCCGAGAAAGTCGGGGAGGTCGCGGCGGCGGGCCATTGCGAACATCATCCTTGAAATGCCGACGATCTGGCTCAAGAGCACTCCAAACATCGCGGTCGTTGCCCCGATCCCAACCACCCAAACGACACCGGGAAAGGCGAACGATCGCGAAGCTTCCTGCAGGGGCGATGATGTCGCAGCCAGCCCCGGGGCTCCGATCGAGCCGACGGCCACAATTGCAACTGCGGCGTAGAGCATGATCGAAACGATGATCGTTATCACGATCGCGCGCGGTATTGTCTTTTTGGGTTCGTGGACCTCCTCGCCAAGCGTTGCGATACGTGCGTATCCGGTGTAAGCAAAGAACATCAGGGCCGATGATTCGGCTATGCCGAGGATGCCGAACGGCGCGAAGGGAGTCAGATTAGCCGTGTCAAAAGATGGGATGCCGACCGCAGCGAAGACGACAAGCGTTAGAAGGGTCACGGCGACGATAGCGGTGTTCAACTTGCCGGCTTTCTTGATGCCGAATAGGTTCGCTGCGGTCAGGACAAGAACGCCGCCGACGGCGGCATATTTCGCGGGGACCGAAGGGACCAGCTTGGATAAGTAAGCGCCAAATCCCAGAGCAACAGTACCGCCCGCGGCAAGCTTGCTGGCCAGGAACATCCAGCCTGCGGCAAATCCAGCTGATGGGCTAAGGAGCCGGTAGCCGTATTCATACGTGCCTCCAGACTGGGGATACGTCGCGGCGAGCTCTGCGGAACTGAGAGCGTTGCATGCCGCGGCCATCCCGGCAATGAGCAGGCCGATCAGGAAAGCGGGCCCGGCCACGCCGGCCGCGACACCGGTCACAACAAAGATCCCGGCGCCGATGATCGCTCCGAGGCCGATGCCGACGGCATCAACCAGGGTTATGTCTCGGCGAAGCTCAGGCCGGACTTCGCTATTTTCGTCTTGCGAGTTTTGCATCAAACGACAAAGGGCCCGCACCAGTGATCAGAAGGAACAGGGAGCCGAAGAGCATCGCGAGGTCCGTCCTCGATTCGTGCAGAAATCCCCAGATGCCGTAATAAGACACCTTTCGAAGCGAGAATCCCAAGAATTCCGACCCGAGAAGTATCGGGATCTTGGTCGTAAAGAGCGCCGTCAGCATGATGACGATCAGCGGCAGGACCGCGAGCCTGGTCAGAATGCCGAAGATGACGAGCAAGCCGCAAACGATCTCGGCCGAACCGACGAGGGACGCCGTCATTTCAGGGTTCGGGATCGGGATCTTGGCGAACCTTCCGGCTCCGACCTCGGCTGGATAGAGGAACTTCTGAATTCCTTCAGAGAAAAACACGAGGCCGACGATGAACCGTATCAGGATCGTTGCCGGCGGGGCGGCGGTCGATGCTGTCTTCTGGACAATAGACATAAAATTAAAAGGACCCGAGCGTTCATAAGTCGGGAGTCAATTCACAAACAGTCCTGAACATCTGTTATTCTGCCTTAAATTGGTGGCTGCAAAAAGAAACAGTATGCGGCTTATCGGACATGCAGAAGCATCAATGGGAGCCCCCGTCCGTTTAGGAAGACGAAATGGCGGTCGGGTATTTTCCCACGGATCTTCTCGTATCGTTAGGCTCAACGTCGGTCGAGCTCAGATCGTTGGAGGAACATTTATGTTCGTAAGATCAATATGTCGAAATCTAATTCTGGCTGTAATTTTTATCGGAGCAGCTGGTTCTGGAACTTCCGGTCAGGCGATAAAGGTTGATGAGAAAGTCCTGTTTCCGAAATCAACGTCCGAGTTCTCCGTGACCTTTCCCAAAGCACCGACCATACAAGACGTCGTCGCCAAGGGGCTCGTTGGACAATCTGCGGAACTCATTCTGGACGATTGTTTTATGCGCGCTGAGGTCGCAAATCTAACGAAAGAACAGGCAGCCGAGGCTGCTTCGATGACGAACCAGCAATTATCCGCGATCGCTTTATCCTTTGCCGAGGCCAACGGGCTTTCGAACCCTTCAGTGAATGTCGGGGCTGACAAGAATGGCAAGTTTGCCAAACTAAGAGGATTCAAGGAAATTGGCGGAGCGATGGCGACATATGAGGTCAAATTTATCTATGGCAAGCGACAACTGATCACGTTACAACGAGGCGGCCTTTCCAAGGGGTTTCCTCAAAGCGGAATTTGGGATTTCTTCGATTCTGTTGCCCGGAAAGAATAGGCGGTGTTTCAGGGATTCGGGATGTATAACTCTCTCTTCGATCTGACAACTTACTTGATGCAAATCCCGTCCGTTTCGGGCGAGGAGCGAGAGGTCGGGCTTTTTCTGCGCGACCATCTCAAAGCATTAGGCTGGACCGTCGAACTGCAAAAAGTAACGGAAGATCAGAACAACGTCATTGCGACGCTGAACGAAAGCCCTCGGGTTTGGTTTTCGACGCACATGGACACGGTGCCGCCGTTCATTCCGCCGACCGAGGACGACGAGAAGATCTACGGCCGGGGGGCTTGCGACGCGAAGGGAATAATCGCGGCCCAGATCACGGCGGCCGAGCGGTTACGGGCCGAGGGGGTGGCCGATATCGGGCTGCTTTACACGGTCGAGGAAGAGCGCGCAAGCACAGGAGCCAAGGCCGCGAACCTGCACCCGCTGGCCGCCAAGTGCGAGTATATGATCAACGGCGAGCCGACCGACAACGACCTCGCGATCGGTTCGAAGGGTTCCTTTCGGCTCAAGATCAAAACGAAGGGCAAGGCTGCCCATTCGGCCTATCCGGAAGAGGGCGATTCGGCGATCGACACTCTGCTCGACATTCTCAACGACATCCGCCAAACGCGGTTTCAGCACGATGATTTCTTCGGCGAGACGACCGTCAATATCGGCACGATCGAGGGCGGCCTTGCCCTCAACATCATCCCGCCGAAGGCCGAGGCCGGCCTGCTGATACGCCTGACGACAAAGCGCGAGCCGATCGAACAAACGCTCGAGAACATCATCCGCGGCCGCGGCGAGATCGAGGTGCTTTCGTGCAGCGAACCTGTGAAACTGCACGCCGTCGATGGATTCGAACAAAAAGTCGTCCGCTTTACCACCGATATCCCGCATATGCCGAATTGGGGAAAACCCCTGCTACTCGGCCCGGGTTCGATCCTCGTTGCACACACGAAAGATGAATTTGTGTTGAAGAAAGATCTTGAGAAGGCCGTCAAGTTGTATTGCGACCTTGCGAATCGGCTGCTATTCCAGTAGTAGGAGGTTCCGATTCCTCATGGAATGAAACGTTATGAAGATCGCGCTTATTGGCTACGGGGCGATGGGTAAGCTCATCGATCAACTGGCCGTTGAAAGGCGGCATAAGGTCCCGGTGGTGATAGAGGGGACGGATGCGGGACTTTCGGCGGCAGAGCTTGCCGGAAAGCTCGAAGGCGTGGCGGCGGTCATCGATTTCACGGTGGCGGCCGCGGTCCGGCGAAACGTCGAGGCGTGCATGATCGCCCAGGTGCCGGTCGTTGTCGGGACGACCGGATGGCTCGATCAAAAGGCTGATATCGAGAAGTTGGTGTCCGATGCCGGCGGGGCCCTTGTTTACGGTGCCAATTTTTCGATCGGCGTCAACCTTTTCTATAAGATCGCGGCTTATGCGGCCGAGCTATTCGCAAAGTTTCCCGAATACGAGGCTTTTATCGACGAACAGCACCATTCCCGAAAGAAAGACGCGCCGAGTGGAACCGCCCTAAAGATCGAGGAAATTGTTTCCAGCAAGCTCTTTGGCGAAGATGCGGACGAGGGCGTCCGCGTTCCGATCGCGGCCACACGCGCCGGGAATATTCCCGGAACGCACCGGGTCGGCTTCGACGGCCCGGCCGACCAGATCCTGCTTACCCACACAGCCCGCTCACGCGAGGGATTTGCCCTCGGGGCCGTCATGGCGGCGGAGTGGATCGTCGGGAAAAAGGGCTTTTTCGATTTCACCGACGTGGTGAGTGAGACCCTGAAACGATGACGATAAGAGTAAAGATCTGCTGCATTCAGAACGAGCGGGAGGCTGCGGACGCGATCTTGTTCGGTGCTTCAGCGATAGGGCTGGTCGGGAAAATGCCCAGCGGGCCGGGGCCGATCACAGATGAGGAGATCGAGCTGATCGCACGGACGGTGCCGCCGACGGTGGAAACTTTCCTGCTCACCAGCGAACAGACGCCGCAAGGGATCATCGAACATCATCGCAGGACGGGAACGAACACGATCCAGATCGTCGACGAACTTCATGGCGGAGAATACGCCTCGATACGCGAGGCCCTGCCGAACGTAAAGCTGGTTCAGGTCATTCACGTGGCCGGTGAAGAGTCGGTCGACGAGGCGTGTGAGGTCGCGGAACATGTCGATGCGATCCTTCTGGACAGCGGCAACCCTAAATTGACGGTAAAGGAACTCGGAGGGACCGGGCGGAACCACGATTGGCGGTTAAGCCGGAAGATCGTCGAAACATGCGGCAAGCCTGTTTTCCTCGCCGGCGGGCTGAATGCGGAGAATGTGGCCCGGGCGATCGATATGGTCCAGCCTTTCGGGGTGGACATTTGTTCCGGGGTCAGGACAAACGGCGGGCTCGATCACGCGAAGCTTCAGGCGTTCTTTAACGCAGTTGAAGGGGTCTAAGTGCCCGGAGGCACACTCGCTACCGCTCTTGTTTCCGCCTTTCGTCGATGAAGTCGGATGGATCAAGCCAGCCGCCCGATTCGCTGGAATAGCCGCCGCCGACCTTGTCCCAATCGCGAGCATCCTGATCACGCAGTTCGAGATGAAGGTGGCAAAGGTAGCGGCCGTTCGCGTTGCCGATCTTGCCGATCTGCTCCCGTTTCTTTACCTCGCCGGACGTTTTCAGGATCTCCTGCAGATGGCCGTAAAGCGACTGGACCTTCGCTCCATCGGGCAGCGTGTGGGTGATGATGACGACGTTTCCCCAGCCGGGGCCGGCGTCCTGAGCATACGTGATCACGCCGTTGGCGATCGCGTAGACCGGCTCGCCGCAGTCGGTATTGCCTCCCGAATTCTTGTTCCAATCTTCGCCGAGGTGGTTGTCCTTTCTAAAATCGAGGGCGTTGAACCAATCGTCTTTCTTGTCCTTTGCCTGGGTCACAAATTCGGAGCTTCCGACCGGATAAGCGAAAGTGTCGGCGATCGTGGCCGGCGAGTTCGCGGGAGCTGTATTCGATATCGTTTGGGCGGAGTCGGACGCGCAGGAGGGAAGGAAGATCGTTAGCGAAATGAATAAAAGGAATGCGATCGGTGCGGAGAATGAAGAAATGTGCCTAATGTTTCGTGTTCTCATCGCAGACGGAACGCCCCAGGCCGCGTCTTTCCAATTCTACGTCAAGTGTACTGAAAAGTTCCTCGGCCACCTGCATTTTCCCCGGTGTGTGCTTCTCCTGCCGTTTGCCCTCAAACTCGAGAAAGAAATGGTCCTGGTCAGGTATCACGAAGATCGAGTACATTGAGCCCTTTCCGTTCCAGATGGTCTTTTCCAGTCTGGGTTTATGAAGCGGCAAAGGGACATTCGTGTCTTCGCCGGCGAAGATCGCGATCGCAGGCGATCTCATCGCCGAGAGGTCTTTGGCAGGGTCGTATGCAAAGAAATATTTATACCAGGGTGCCGTCAGGTACCCGCCGATCAAGCCGCGGGCGAGCTTCAGGTCGAGCTTCTCCTTTGCGACGCCGTGGGCTTCGAGGAAATTCAATGCAAGACGGTCGAACTCCTCACCCTCGCTTCCGCCCGCGACAGCGAACCGGGCAAACTCGATAAATGCCTTGCGAACAGCCTCGGCATTCTTGGGGTCCGCACCGCGTCTTAAAAGGTTCCCTTCAAGTTGGCGGGCGACGACCTCGTCTCCTTTCAAGGTCGAAGGTGCGAGCAGGATCGACAGGGCCACGTTGTCTTTTGCCGCGATGGCGGCTGCGATTAGTGCGCCCTCGCTGTGGCCGAAAAGGATGATCCGCTTCTTGTCCACTTCTTTTTGTTGGCCTAAGAATGCAAGGGCAGCTTGGTTGTCCTCAACACGGTCGGCGGTCGTATATTTTTCCCAATCATTCGGCCCGGAAGACTTGCCGTAGCCGCGTGCATCAGTACGCAAGACAACGAAACCCCGGCGTGCAAAATGGTCGCCGATCATCTTGAACATCGGAGAATTTGAGATGATCTGATCGCGGGTGTGCGGCCCGTTTCCCGTGATCATCAGCACGGTCGGGAACGGACCCTTGCCGTTCGGGACAGAAAGCGTCCCGGCGATCGAGATGTCTCTGGCCTTCGAAGCAAAAGAAACCTCGCGATCACCAAAACATTTTGCCGCTTCCTGCCCAAAAGCAGCCGACCAGAAAAAGAAAAGAAAAAATGCGGGAAGCAGGTTGGCTCGGTTGTTCATTATTTTCGATCCCGTTTCGATCGGCGAAAAAAAGTAGAGCCCGGCGTGCGGAACACACCGGGCACCATGTGCATTCTTTATTCAGGACGCACGCGGCAGGTTAAAGGTTACAGAAATTCCCGTGAAACCCGAGCGGGAAATGCTGCCCCGCGGCCCAAACACGGGCCTGAAACCCGAGCGTTTGTGCGTCACGTACCTCAAGGAAATTCTCGTTCCTGCCGCCGTCAAATCCTTGAACGAGGAGCCAGCCGCGGTCCTCGCTCGGTTTGCCGCCGGCTTTGGGGACGAAAACGGGCTCGGCCAGGGTCCGCCCTTTTCCGATATTGAATTTCGTCGACGTCTTCTTTTGCGTGTCGATCCTGGCAATGGCCGCGTCCTCCTCATAGAGTCGATCGGCCGCATAGAGGTATCGGGCGGGCTTGCCGGTAAGCCGCATATCGTAGCGGGGAAATTCGGCGCCTTCGAAAAGATCGTCCAGAGGAGAGAAGGTCTTTGAATTCAGATCTACGACCGTATGCTTGACCCTCGGCCGGACGAATTCCATTTGCGTGTCAGCCCGCCACGAGCGAAGAAAATCGTAGATCCGCTTGTCGTTGTAAGCGACCATCTCAAAAGCGATCTTCCCCGGCTTCGGCTCGTAAGCGTTGCCGTAGTGATAGACAAGTGCCGGCGGAAGCTCGACCGTGATCGGTTCGGCCTTGCCGTCCGCGTTATTTCGCGGAAATGCGTAAAGAAGCGAGGGCTTTTCCGAGTCATATCGAAGGTTCTCACCCATCGTTTTGCCGCCCATCATTCCCTGCAGGTCATAGAACTGCGGATGGATGATGATGACGAAATAGTTCTCCGTCAGCATCGAGTCGTGGACCATATTAAAGCCCTGCTGCGGTACCTTGAACATCGTCTCGGCCTTGCCGGTCTTGTTCTCGATGCGGATCACGTGCATCGTTCCAGGCGGGCGTTTCTCAAAGCCGAAAGCGAACATATCGCCCGTGGTGGGATCGAATCGGGGATGTGCGGTGAAGGTCAGATAGCCGGGAACGACTCCGCCGAAGTTTTCATAACCGAGATGGTCGAAGGTCTTCGGGTCGATCTTCGTGGGCAGGCTGCCTTCGCTCAAGCCGAGCAGCCCGCCACGCCATTCCACGATGTTCACGCTCGGCTGATTCTTGGAACCGCGTCGCGAGCCCGGAGCCATTGTGCCGTATTCGCTGTAGATCATCTTTCCGTCCTTCCTTTCTTCGACACGTTCGGGCGAAGGAACATATCTCCCACGGAGAGAGACCTTGCCTTCACGGAACTCCCACCCGGCGACATAGGCGTCGCCGTCGAATAAATGCATCAGCCGAACGCCGAAGCGTTCGGATTCGCCCGGCGCGGTCCGGAATAGCGTGCCGTTCAGATCGGCCGGAATTTTTCCTTCCACCTTCAGGTTCTGCCATGTACCCTCGCCGCTCGCGGTTGCGGTCGCCAGTCGGCGTATCGAAAGCTTGCCGTCGCCGGACATCTGTGAAAAGACCGAAAGATCGGCAAGCCCGACGGCCGCCGCACCGACCAGATACTTCGTAAACTCACGTCTCGAAAGCTGCATCGTCACCTCTCAAATATTGGTTTTCGTTCTTGGCTTACGAAGCGGAAACACCGCCGGTTCGATTTTTCTGTCACCGACCGATCTGACAGGGCTTGAACGGGGAGGGCTTCGGACTTGGCCGAAATAGGGCTACAATAGCTTGAAATTTTCGTTCAAGGGACTCTTTTATGACTTTGCGGCTGGATTGGATGCGCGGTTGTGCGACGGCGCTCGTGACGCCGTTTCGCAAGGACGGCTCGATCGACGACGAATGTTTTTCGTCGCTGGCCGAACGCCAGGTAAAGAACGGCGTGAAGCTGCTAGTGCCGTGCGGAACAACCGGCGAGAGCGTGACGATGTCGGAGAGCGAGCGGCTCCTCGTTATCCGGCAGGCGGTCGAGATCGCCCATCGCCGGAAAGCCCGCGTCATCGCCGGGACCGGCAGCAACAGTACTTCAGCGACGATCGACTTTACGCGAAAGGCACGCGAGGCTGGGGCCGACGCGGCCCTGATCGTGGCACCCTATTACAACAAACCGACCCAGGAGGGGATGTTCGCCCATTTCTCGGAGATCGCAAAGTCGGTAAAGGGTTTCCCCATAATGCTTTACAACGTTCCGTCGCGGACCTCTTCGAACATCTCGGCCGAAACGACGATTCGCCTAGCGGCGGCCCACGAAAATATCGCGGCGACGAAAGAAGCGTCCGGGAATTACTCGCAGGTGATGGAGATCCTGCATAACCGCCCGCGGAATTTCAAGGTCTTTTCCGGCGATGACGCATCGACGCTGCCGCTGATCGCGCTCGGCGCCGACGGCCTCGTGTCGGTCTGTGCCAACGAGGTCCCGAAGCAAACGGTAAAAATGGTCGAGCACGCGCTGAAAGGCTCGTTCCATTTTGCGAGGAAAGCACATTACAAACTGCTGCCACTAATGGAGGCGAATTTCATCGAGTCTTCGCCGGCCCCGTGCAAGTTCGTGATGAAGGAAATGGGCCTGTTGGAAGAGAACCTTCGCCTGCCGCTTGTGCCGGTTTCGGAGGCGTCGCGGAAGGTGCTGCGGCGTGTCATCGACGAAGTTATATGAAAATTTTATCCGGGTTAATACTGCTGCTTATGGTCACACAATCCGTTACCGGACAACGCCCGAGGGCCCGCGATCTCGGCATCCCGTTCGCAGGGACGCCCGGGCCAATCAACGCCATCACTGACGTTAAGGGATTGGAAGTCGGCTACACGACTCTTATTTCCGGCGATGGAGAGAAAGCCGTCAGGACCGGCGTGACCGCCATCCTTCCGCAGGGAAAGGACTTTCGCGGCCGCCTATTCGCGGCCTGGCACACTCTGAACGGGAACGGCGAGATGACCGGCACGACCTGGATCGACGAGTCAGGCGGGCTGGGTTCGCCCGTGATGATCACGAATACGCACAGTGTCGGGATCGTCCGGGACGCGGTGATCGAATGGGGCAACAAGAAGTTCAAGGGAGAGGGGTATTCCGGTGACTTCTCGCTCCCCGTCGTCGCCGAGACCTGGGACGGCTTCCTGAATGATATCAACGGTTTCCACGTCCGAAAGGAGCATGTCTTCCAGGCACTCGATTCTGCGAAGACGGGAGCGATCGCGGAGGGAAATGTCGGCGGCGGGACCGGCATGATCAGTCACGGCTTCAAGGCCGGCACCGGTACGGCGTCGCGTGTGATCGCGAACGCCGGCTACACCGTCGGCGTGCTTGTTCAGGCGAATTACGGCTCCCGTCAATTGTTCTCGGTCGCGGGGGTTCCGGTGGGGCAGGAGATCACCGACCTGGTTCCCGAGCCCGGGAAACGCACGGCCGCCGTGTCGCCGCTCTGGAAGCCGCTGGATGAGGGTGCCGGTTCGATCATCGTCGTCGTCGCCACGGATGCTCCGCTTCTGCCGCATCAGCTTGATAGGCTGGTGAAGCGTGTTTCGCTCGGTGTTGGTGTGGTCGGCGGCCGCGGGGAGAATTCGTCGGGTGACATCTTTATCGCGTTTTCGACGGCGAACGCGACGGAGTTCAGCAAGGCGAGCGGCGTCGCGAACATCCAGATGCTGCCGAACGAGCGGATCAATCCTCTGTTCTGGGCAGTCGCACAGGCCACCGAGGAGGCGATCATGAACGCGCTCGTAGCGGCCGAAACGATGACCGGCCACAACGGCAACAAGGTACACGCTCTTCCGCACGACCGCCTGAAAGCGGTGATGAAGAAATACAACCGTCTCAGTGAGAGTCAAAAATAGCGAATTCGGATCCGCAGATCTTCGGGGTAACAAATGGCGTCAACCGGCTGTCCGTGTCAGGGAATAATATTTGATCAATTGCCGGAATCTGCGTCAACCATTAAGAAACCGTCCAGTAAGAACAATATGCATCTCATAAAGAAATTCTTCGTCCTAATTGTGGTCTTCTCGATCTCAGGGCAGACGTTTGCGCAGTCAACCCCTTTTCTGACGGACGACCAGATCCGGTTGCTCAGGAGCGAGATCTCGGGCGACCGGGCGTTCGAGCACATTCGCGTACTCACACAATGGCACCGCGATTCCGGTATGGAAGGGTACTTCAAGGCGATGGATTACGTCGTCGGTGCCGCGAAACAGAACGGCCTTCAGGACGTGTCCATCATCAAACAGCCGCTTGACGGGAATTACACAGCGAAGTCGGCGGAGCTTTGGATGGTCGAGCCGGTCGAGATCAAGCTGGCGGACATAGGCGACCACGCACTTTATCTTGCCGACAACAGCCGAGATGCGGACGTGACCGCGGAACTGGTCTACGCCGGTAACGGCAGCGAAGCCGCACTCGCCAACATTGATGTTCGCGGGAAGATCGTGCTTGTCAACGGCGGCCCGGGGCCCGCGATGACAAATGCCGTTTTTCGGAAGGGTGCGGTCGGCGTAGTTTCTTATTCGTCGTCCGAATCGAAGAGCGCGATGGATTTTCCAGACCAGCTGCCGTGGACGCGCATCGGCGATCCGCCGCAGGGGCAAAAGGGTTCATTTGCGTTTAGCCTCAGCCCACGGAAAGGAGACACGCTGCGGCGAATTTTGGAAACCTCCGGCGAGCAGGACCTCCTTGCTACAGGGAAACGCGCCCCAGGCGGACGTATCGTGCTGAAAGCAAAGGTCGATACGGATTTCGGCAGTGAAAATAAGAACACCGGCACGGGAATGGTTGAGGGATGGATCCGCGGTTCCAAGTACAAAGACCAGCAGATCGTCATCACCGCCCACCTGCAGGAAGAGCAGGGCTCGGCGAACGACGACGGCAGCGGCGTGGGCAATATCCTCGAGCTCGGCCGTGTTTTTAACAAGCTGATCAAGGAAGGCAAGATCCCGCCGCCGCTGCGGGATATCCGGTTTTGGTGGTCCGATGAGATCTATTCCGAATACCGCTATTTCCGCGACAATCCGGGTTCGGAAAAGCAGATACTCGTTAATCTTCACCAGGACATGACAGGGGCGAAGCAGTCGCTCGGCAGCCGTGTGCAGCATCTGATCTACGCTCCGCACTCGCGGACCAGCTATCTGGACGCGCTGTTCGAAAGCGTTGGAAATTTCGTGATCCTAAGCAATAACGCCTATATCCAGGCAGGCCGCGGCGGCGGATATCCGCGGCCATTCTCGCAGCCGATCCTGTCGACTCGCGGTACCCGAGAGGGGTTCAACGCACGTTTTGTCCCGTATTTCGGCTCGTCGGATAACCTTGTCTTTGTCGAAGGGAAGATCGGGATCCCGTCGGTAGCCCTGATCAATTGGGACGACCAGTACATACATTCTTCGGACGACGATCTTTTCCAGATCGATCAAACGCAGCTTCAACGAAACAACTTCATCGTTGCCGCGATGGCTTTCTACCTCGCATACGCCGAGGCGAAAGACATTCCCGTGCTGGCGGCAGAAACCTACGCTCAGGGCGGCCGGCGTCTGGCGAACGATATGCACGCGGCAATGCTAGTCCTTAACGAAGGCGACAACTGGAAAGACGCCCGCCTGCTGATAGAGCAGGGCGCCCAACGCGAATTGCGGGCGTTGAACTCGATGCGCGTCATCGCCGGAACGGACGCCGGGGCAAACCGCCTTATCGATTCTTTCATCTCTTCGAGCGAAGGACGCGAAAGGCAGCTTACGGCCGAACTCAGCCGCTTTTATGAGATCAAGTTCGGTAAGGCTCCGGCGATGACGATGACGGAGGCGGAAACGGCCGCTTCAAGGAAAGTTCCATCGAACGCCGCTTCGACCGAAGAGTATTTTGCCAAACGGCGAAATGTGCCGACCAGCCTGCACAGCCTGATGCGGAGCGAGACGATGAACTTCGTTGACGGGAAGCGAAGCTACCTCGACATTTACAAGGCCGTGAAAGCCGAATCGCTGGCCGCAGGCAAGTTCTTTTACGGCACGGTCACGCTGGACGACGTGGTCCGCGTGCTCGACGCAAATGTCGCTTCGGGAGCATTAGTTCTAAAGTAGGAGGTTCGATCATGAAGTCAGTCTTGTTGATGATGATGCTCGTTTTTGCCGGCACGGCGGCGGCACAGCACAAGGTCACCGAGGCCGAGATGAAAAGCGGCCGCGAGATAATGGAGACCTTGAACGCGTGGGCAGCGGCGGTCCGTGACCGAGACGCGAAGAGGTTGGAGGCCATCTTTGCCGACGATGTCATCATCACGACGTTTGACGGAAAGGTCCGCGGCAAGGCCGAGGAAATGGAGGCGATGAAGCCGAATCCAAATCTGCGGACCTCGTCGGTGACGAATGAAGATGTCGGCATCAAGGTCTTCGGCGATGCCGGCGTCGTGACCGCCTTGACGCGGATGAAATTTGTCTCAAACGGTACCGAATCTAGCTTCGCGTTGCGTTACACGGCCGTGTTCGTCAAGCGTGACGGCCGCTGGCAGATAGTCGCGCTTCAGACGGCAAGGGCACCGCAGTCCTCGTCGTGATCTGATATGTCGGTAATTACACGAGTCTGGCACGGGCGAACATCGGCCGAACATGCGGACGAATACCTTCAATTTGTCATCGAAAGCGGAGTGCCGGATTACAAGAGCGTCCCGGGCAATATAAGCGTCGAGATATGGCGGCGGATCGAGGGTGACATTTGCCATTTCTGGACGGTGACGAAGTGGGACAGTTTCGAAAGTATTCAGAAATTTGCCGGCGAAGACCTTGAGAAAGCGAAGTACTATGATGATGACGCCAAATTCCTCTTGGAGTTCGAGGAAAAGGTGATCCATTGCGAGACTTTCGTTTTATGAGATTGCAGGAATTGACCTGAGTTACGAACCATGGGTGGAAAAAAGGATCGTTCGATCGAAGTCGGCGAAGCGGCCCCCGACTTTGAGCTTCCGACAGACAGAGGCGGCAGATGGAGGCTTTCGGACCAACTCGGGAGCGTGGTCGCTCTGCTGTTTTATCCGGGCGACGAGACGCTTGTTTGTACGAAACAACTTTGTTCACTTCGCGATCATTGGCAGGATTATCTGGACACGAAAGCGGCGGTCGTGGGCGTTTCGCCCGGTTCGGCCGAACAACACGCCGCGTTTTCGGCAAAGCATCGGCTGCCGATCCCGCTGCTTGCGGACGCGGACAGCGCGGTGACCGCTGAGTATTGCTCACACTGGATGTTCCCGCTGTTGTTTATGAGAGGGATCGTGATCGTCGATGCAAAGGGCATCATTCGAACCCGGCGGACGATGCTCCGGGCGTTCCGGCCGAGCGACCGGTCGGTCATCACCGCGATCTACGCGGCCCGCGGTGACGCCCTCGAGGAGCGATACAAGGACCTGGCGACGAAAGGGAAGGCTGAAGGGCGATAAATCGAAAAACACCGACGGGCCGAGGACCGGGTTCGGAAGAATTGAAAGAGAAGGTGGCGCTCTATGGACATCGATGACCTGAAAAATGCCGGCGGGACCTCCGGCGGGATCTGGGAATTCCTGATCGGGCTTGCCATGGCGGTCGCCGGCGGCTATATGCTGATCAGCCGCGTGACGGTCACCAGCGGCTTCTGGAACTGGGGCGGCTACAATACGTTTGGCCTTTCGCTGCTTCCGCTGATCGTCGGGATCGGGATCGTGTTTTTCAACGGCAAGTCGATCATCGGCTGGCTGCTGGTATTTGTCGGCGTCGTGATCATCGGGGCCGGTATCCTGATGAACCTGCAGATCTTTTTCCAGCCGACGAGCCTTTTCAATACGATCGTGATGCTGATCCTGTTCGCGGGCGGCATCGGCCTGATCGCGAGGTCGGTCGTCGCGCATGGATAGTTTTTCGGGGCCTGTACGTCCGCAAAACCGTAATTCCGATCTTTGATGACATTACAAGACAAAATAGAAACGCTCTTTGACAAGACCGAGTTCGGCTCGGCGGACCGAGAATTGTACGAACAATTCAAGGCCGCCCTGCGTCAGGGAGAGATCCGAGCGGCGGAACGCGACGCGGAAGGGAATTGGCACGCGAACACGTGGGTGAAGAAGGGGATCCTGCTTGGGTTTCGGATGGGCAAGATGGTCGAGATGTCTCTGCCGACCGAAACCTTGCAGTTCTTCGATAAAGATACTTTTCCGCTGCGGCCGATGACGTTGGACGACCGGATCAGGATCGTGATGGGTGGCTCGGCGATCCGCGACGGCAGTTATGTTGCTCCGGGCGTAGTCGTTGTGCCGCCGGCCTATATCAATGTCGGTGCATATGTTGACGAAGGGACCATGGTCGATTCGCACGCGCTCGTGGGAAGCTGTGCTCAGGTCGGCAAACGCGTGCACCTCTCGGCCGCGGCCCAGATCGGCGGCGTCCTCGAACCGGCCGGAGCGTTGCCCGTGATCATCGAGGACGAGGTCCTCGTCGGCGGCAACACAGGCGTGTATGAAGGCACGATCGTCCGCGAAAGAGCGGTCCTTGCAACGGGCGTTATCCTCACCCGCTCGACGCCTCTTTTCGATATTCCGAATTCACGCATCATCCGTTCGGAGGGCGATAAGCCGCTCGAGGTGCCGGCCGGAGCCGTCGTGGTCCAGGGCTCGCGTGCGATCAGCTCCGGCTTCGGCAAGGAGAACGGCCTGTCGATCTACTGCCCGATCATCATCAAATACCGTGACGAGAAAACGGATGCTTCGGCCCGGCTTGAAGACTATCTGCGCTGACGATGTCTTCCTCCTAATCACGCGCCGTGTAGTTGTCCCGGGACGTTCGCCGGAAACTTAGTTAGCGTTTATGGCCAGAGTTGAGGTGATCATCAACGCCGCTTCCGGCAGCGTGTTCGCCGGCGAGACCGAGGATGCCGTGCGGGCGGCATTTTCCGCACACGGGATCGATGCTAACTTTCGGGTGGCGAAAACCGGTGCCGAGATCGAACGTTTTGCGGCGGAAGCGGCCGACGGGGAAGCCGAAGTCATCGTCGCGGGCGGCGGCGACGGCACGATCAGCACAGTGGCCAAAGAGGTGCATCGCAAGGGCAAGATCCTTGGTGTGCTTCCACTCGGCACGTTAAACAACTTCGCGAAGGACCTTGGCATTCCGCTCGGCCTCGAGGAAGCGGCCGGCGTGGTCGCTGCCAACGAGGTCCGTTCGATCGATCTTGCCCAAGTGAACGGGCGTGTCTTCCTAAACAACTCGAGCATCGGCCTGTATCCGCAGATGGTCCGACGCCGCGTCCGCCAGCAGCGGCTCGGGCGGGGCAAATGGTACGCTGCCTTTTGGGCCTGGCTGCGTGTCTTTAGGTACTCGCCGTTTTTGAAGGTCCATATCAAGGTCGGCGGCCGAGAGTTCGAACGAAAGCTTCCTTTTGTTTTCGTCGGGAACAACGAATACGAGATGGACCTTTACAATATCGGCCGCCGTAAACGGCTGGACAGCGGCAAACTGAGCGTCTATTTTATCCACCGCGACGGTCGATGGGGCGTGACGCTCCTCTTGATGCATACGATCACCGGCCGGCTCAGGCAATGGCAGGATTTTGAGGAGGTCGATACCGAAGAGGTCACGATCGAAACGCGAAGGCGGCGCCTGTTCGTGGCAGTGGACGGCGAGGTCGAGCGGCTTCCCGCTCCGCTTGTCTACCGCTGCCTGCCCAAATCGCTAAGGGTCATCGCACCTCCGTCCTTATGAGAAGGATCGTCCATATTTCAGACCTGCATTTCGGCCGGGAAGACCCCGCGACGGTGGAATCCCTTGTCAAGAAGATCAGTGACCTGCAGCCCCATCTGGTCGTTGTGTCCGGCGACCTGACCCAGCGTGCCCGCTCCGGACAATTCCGTCAGGCGCGTGATTTTCTCGACCGTCTGCCCGCCCCTCAGCTTATAGTGCCGGGAAATCACGATGTGCCTCTTTACAACGTTCTCGATCGTTTCGCCCAGCCGCTCGAGAAGTTCAAACGCTTCATCACGGCCGACCTTTCTCCGATGTTCGCCGACGACGAGATCGCTGTTGCCGGCGTCAACACGACCAGGTCGCTCACGGTAAAGGGCGGCCGGATATCTAGGGCGGGAGCGGCGGAACTCCGGCGGAAATTGGACGCAATCGTCGGGCCGCAACTGAAGATAGTGGTCACGCACCACCCGTTCGACACCGAAGAGGGACTGGGGCGGGCCCCTGAGGCGATGGCGGTTTTTGCCGATTGCGGTGCCGATCTTTTCCTGTCGGGGCATCTTCATGTGAGCGGAGTGACCAGTTCGACGCATCAGTTCAAACTTGAAGGCGGACGCTCGGTCCTGCTCGTTGCCGCCGGAACCGCCGTATCAGTCCGTGAACGCGGCGAGGCAAATTCTTTCAATGTGCTCGATTTCGACCCGCCATTCCTGAAAATCGAAACCCATCGGGCCGGGAACGATGCCGCCGGCTTCAATTACTGTTCGATACAACGCTTCGAACGCGTGAAAAATGGATGGCTGCCCGTCTAAATTCAGTGTCTCCGGTTCATTCGTTCGGCAAAATCGCCTAAACTAACTGTTTGGAGCCTGCAATTTATGAATGGACCCGAAGAAAAAGAGGATATAAACGAAGAACACCACGGACTGGTCGACCGGATCTCCGGCTTTGGACAGAAAGTGATCGGCGAGATCGAGACGTTAGGCGGTGTGCTGACCGC
Source organism: Chloracidobacterium sp. (assembly GCA_016716365.1). Lineage (GTDB taxonomy): Bacteria > Acidobacteriota > Blastocatellia > Pyrinomonadales > Pyrinomonadaceae > OLB17. The sequence goes on from JADJWM010000018.1 coordinate 625,417, forward strand.
CGATCCGATGACACAGGCCGAAGGTGAGTTCAACCTTGAGGTTGGCGACCTACGCGAAGAGATCGAAGAGGATCTGGAGGAGACGGCCGAACCGGACCGAGAGGAAGGTGAGGGCCGGGAATGAGCACGAGAGCGGAGACGATCGATCGGGGAGAAGTCGTCCTGCCTCGGCGGATGCGGGGGTTACAGCCGACGCTGATCCGGCAGTTCTTTGAACGGGCTTTGCCCGACAGCATCAATTTCGGCCTAGGTGAACCGGATCTTCCGACGCCGGAGTTCCTGAAGAGGGAAGCTGCACGGATCGCGGTTGAGGAGCAGAACGGCTATACATCGCACCCCGGCATCCCGGCTTTACGGACCAAGATCACGGAACAGTATCCGCATCTGAATTTGCCCGTGACCGGCGTGGTGGTGACGTGCGGGTCGCAGGAGGCGATGACCGATGCCTTCATGTGCTGCGTTGACCAGGGCGACGAAGTGCTGCTGCCGGATCCGAGCTTTCCGGCTTACGACGCCTGCACGCGGATCTCTGAAGGAACGCCGGTTTATTATCGAATGCCGGCGGACACGGAATTTGCCTTTGATATCGATGAGTTCCGGTCGAAGATAACCCCGAAGACAAAGGCCGCGGTCGTGATAAGCCCGTCGAACCCGACCGGTAAGATAATGACCGCCGACGATTACCGGCAGATCGCTGATGCGTTGGACGGAACGGGCATTTGGCTGCTTTCGGATGAGATCTACAGCGATCTGTATTTCGAGGAGCGGCCGCGGTCTGCCTCGGAGTTTTACGAAAGGACGATCATCATCAGCGGCCTTTCAAAATCGCTTTCGATGACCGGCTGGCGGCTCGGCTGGGCTGCGTGTTCCGACCCGAAGATGATAAACGCGATCCAGGTCCTTCACGGTTTCACAACAGTCTGTACATCGACCATCACCCAGAAGGCATCGCTTTTGGCATGGACGGATGAGGCCGAAGCTGCGAAACAGCACGCGCGTGATGTTTATAAAGGACGCGGCGAGTTTTTGGTCGATCTGTTCAGTTCGGAAATGGGCCTGCACGCAACTTCGCCCGAAGGAGCTTTCTATACGATGCTCGACGTGCGGCAGTTCGGCGAAGACATGGAAGTTGCCGAAAAATGCCTTCAGAACCGAGTGGTAACGGTGCCCGGCACAGCGTTCGGCAATGAGGCCAAGGGATTCCTGCGGATCTCGTTCTGCAACACCGAAGAGCGAATGGCCGAGGGCGTTCGCCGGATGAAAGAAGCATTGGCTGTTTAGTACGCGCCAGTACCTGGAGTTTTTTGATGATACGAATCGGAGCCGGTTTATTGATCGGGATCTTCTTGTTTTCGGCAGGAACTGCACGAATGCAATCGCCGACTGAACCCCGGTCCCGAGCCGAAAAAAGCGGTTTTGAGGAAACGAGCCGATATGCTGAAGTGATCGAGTTCTTCACGCAGTTGGAGAAGAACAGCCCGCTGATCAGATCTGAGACTTTTGGGAAGACGAACGAGGGCCGCGATCTCCCGTTGTACGTTTTCTCCGATCCGCCCGTTTCCACTCCCCGTGAGGCCGGGCTTCTGAAAAAGCCGATCATCTTTGTAATGGCAAACATCCACGGAGGGGAGGTGGAAGGCAAGGAAGCGGCACAGCATCTCGCCCGCCGGCTTCTGTTCGGCGACCTCAAGGCCCTTACGAAGAAGCTGACCATACTCATCGCTCCGATCTACAACGCGGATGGAAACGAGAAGATCAGCATGGAAAACCGAGTTGCTCAATACGGCCCGATCGGCGGTGTCGGTGTTCGTGAAAACGCACAGAGGCTCGATCTGAACCGCGATTACATCAAGCTTGATTCGCCCGAGGCGCGCGGCCTGGTTGGCTTGTTCAATCGGTGGGACCCGCACCTCACTGTCGATCTTCACACGACGAACGGATCCTATCACGCATATCATCTGACCTACTCACATCCGCTTAATCCAAACACAGATCAGCGCATATTAGACTTTCAGCGGAACACGATGATGCCCGCAATAGCGAGCCAGATCCTGAAAAAGCACAATTTTCGAACCTACTATTACGGAAATTTTCGAAACTTTGCGAATAGGCTGACGCCAGGTGAAAAGCCCGTTTGGGAAGCATTCACGCACCAGCCCAGGATCGGTCAAAATTACGGCGGGCTTCGTAACCGGCTTACTATTTTGTCTGAGGCCTACAGCTATCTTTCATTCAAGCGCAGGGTCGAGGTGACGGAGAGATTTGTTGAAGAGATCCTCAATTTCTCGGCCGCCAATGCGGCACAGATCTTACGATTATTAAAGGCCGCCGATGCTGACACCGTCCGGAAGCTTTCATCGAATAAGCCTGTCCAATTTGGCGTAAAGTTTAAGATCGCGGCACTGCCGAAGCCTGTTAATATCCTGGTCGGCGACGTTGAGAAGGTCAAAAATCCACGATCCGGCAAGGAAATGACCGCGATGATCGAGGATAAGGTGACGCCGACTCTGATGGAAGAGTTGGGGATGTTCCAAGCGACACAGAGCGTTCGGGTCCCGTTCGCTTATCTTCTCAAATCGGATAAGGCGGTCGTTGAGAAGCTGCAGCAGCACGGGATTGCGGTCGAAGAAATGACCTCGGAGGTTATGACCGAAGTAGAGAGCTTTCAGATCGATAAGGTCGAAAAGGCCAGCCGTGCGTTTCAAGGGCACAGTGTGGTAAGCATTACGGGTTCGTTTAAGACTGAAACAGTCAAATTCCCACCCGGCACCGTTATCGTGAGGACAGCTCAGCCGCTCGGCAGGCTTGTGTTCTATTTGCTGGAACCCGAAAGTGATGATGGTCTCACGACCTGGAATTTTTTCGATCCGTCGCTGGAAGCCGGAAGAGTTTTTCCGGTTTACAAATTACACAAAAACAGGACAATAGCCGGTCGCATTCTTTCAAATTAGGCCGCCAGACCAGATCAAATATGGCAAAGAAATATCGCGTTGGTATCCTCGGTGCCACGGGAACGGTCGGACAGCGTTTCATACAGGCTCCTGGACGGCCATCCCCAGTTCGAGATCACGGCGTTGGCCGCGTCAGACAGATCGGCGGGGAAAGCGTACGCGGAAGCCTGTGCATGGAAGCTTAACGGCGAGATTCCCGAAGAGGTAGGCGAGATCGTCGTCCAACCGATCGAGCCGCCGCTGGATTGCGATCTCGTCTTCTCCAGCCTGCCGTCGTCGGTCGCACGAGAGACCGAAGAGGCCTTTGCGCGGTCCGGCCTTCCCGTGATAAGCAATTCTTCCAGCTACCGGATGGACGAGGACGTCCCGCTTCTGATCCCGGAAATAAACGCCGACCACTTGCAGCTGATCCCGATCCAGCAAAAGCAGCGCGGATTTGGAAAGGGATTTATCGTAACGAACCCCAACTGCGCGGTCGTGAGCTTTGCACCGCCGCTGGCGGCCGTCCATCAGGCTTTCGGGCTCGAATCCGTGGTGGTAACGACGATGCAGGCGATCAGCGGTGCGGGATATCCGGGCGTGGCGTCGATGGACATCATCGACAACGTTCTGCCCTACATCGCGGGCGAAGAGCCGAAGGTCGAGACCGAGGCCCAAAAGATACTCGGGGCTTTCAACGACGGGACGATCGAAAAAGCCGATTTTACGGTCTCGGCCCAGTGCTTTCGCGTCAACGTGCTGGACGGCCACACCTGTGCAGTGCGGATGGACCTTCGTAAGCAGTCGACGCTTGAGGATGTCGTAAAGGTGATGCGGGAGTATCCGTCGCTTGAACTTCGTTCGTCGCCGGAGACTTTTATCGAGGTGACCGACGAGCCGGCGCGTCCGCAGCCGCGGCTCGACCGCGACCGCGGCAACGGTATGGCGATCACGGTCGGACGGATCTTTCCCGATAACGTTTTCGACTACCGTTTTGTTTGCCTGAGCCATAACACGGTCCGCGGTGCCGCCGGATCGGCGATCCTGAATGCCGAACTCCTGATCGCACAGGGCCTTATCTGAAGAGATGACCGACAGCCAGTCCGACCACAGTTTTCCAAGCAAAGTGTTGATCTCCGTCGGGATCGTATTGCTTGTCGTCCTTTTACTTGTCCTCGTCTATTTTGTGCTCGACGTGCTGCTCCTGATCTTCGCAGCCGCCCTTTTCGCGATATTTCTTCGCGGGCTTGCGGACCTGCTTCATCGTTACGCGAATATTCCTGAAGGTTGGGCGGTCATCGCCGTTTCGCTTCTTTTGATCGGGATAATGGCAGGCGCGATCGCTCTGCTGGCTCCTGATGTCGCCGTACAGATGACCCATCTGAGGGAGGAACTGCCTAAATCCGCCACCGCGGCCGGCGATTATATCAGACAATTCGGTTGGGGACGCGCGCTGATCGACCAACTTCCGAGCGTCGAAACGGTCCGATCGAGCGTGAGCGCCTCGACCCTTCTTGCGGGCGTGGGCGGTTTCTTCTCATCAACCGTCGGCGCGATCGGCAATTTTTTCATCGGCATCCTGCTCGCCGTCTATTTTGCGGTCGAGCCGCGTGTTTATGTACGGGGATTCACGAATCTATTCCCGCTCGACAAACGGACCCGGGCCCGCGAGGTATTGTTCGCGATCTCGGACACGCTCCGTTGGTGGCTGATCGGAAAGGTCGGCTCGATGATCTTCATCGGCCTGCTTACCTGGATCGGCCTTTCGCTTCTCGGTGTGCCGCTTGCGCTGGCACTCGGGGTCATCGCCGGCCTGCTTTCGTTCATACCCAACTTTGGGCCGATAATTTCGGCCATTCCAGCCCTGCTGCTGGCATTCATCGACAGCCCGATCAAGGCGGTTTATGTCCTCGGCCTTTACATCGGCGTGCAACTGATCGAGTCGAATCTGGTCACGCCGTTCATCGAACGCCAAACAGTCGAACTTCCGCCCGCATTGACCATCGTCTTCCAACTCGCACTCGCCGTCCTGGTCGGAGGGCTCGGCCTTGTGCTGGCAACACCGCTTTTGGCAATGCTGATCGTCTTAGTTCAAATGATCTACGTCGAAGACATAATCGGCGACCGTCGGACCGAGGTGAATGAGAAAATAGGGAAAGAAGAAGTACAAGAAAAGTCTGGTCAGCTTGAAGTGGCTGAGCAGCCGGACGTTGAGGCAAAAGAGTAGCGAAAAATAGCAAAAATTGCTATTATTTGACCATGAACGTATCATTAACACCGGAACTTGAGACGTTTATCGAGAACAAGGTAAAGAGCGGCCGTTATAACACCGCCAGCGAAGTCGTGCGCGAGGGCCTGCGACTTTTGGAGCGGGAGGACAAGCTTTTCGAAATGAAGCGCGATGAATTGCGCCGCGAGGTTAAAAAGGGCATCGAACAGATCCGAAGCGGTGAATACATCGAGATCAGTTCCGAGGATCTGCCTGAATATGCAAAGGAGATCGGTCGTCGCGGACGCGAGCGAAAGGCCGCCCAGGCGGCGAAGCGAAAATAGAAGCGAATCAGATGGCAACTTTTCATCTTTCCCCGCTTGCCGATGCCGATCTGGACGAGATCTGGCAGTTCATCTCGATGGATAGCGATGAGATGGCGGATAGATTCATCGCTGAGTTATTACAAAAGTTCGAATTGCTTGCCGCCCATCCGTTCGCCGGCGTAAAGAGTGTTGAACTCGGGGCTGATTCGCGAAAATTTCCTCATAAGAGTTACCTGATCTTTTACTTCCCAACCGAATACGGGGCCGAGATCTTCCGTATTCTTCATGCGGCGCGAGACATCCAGGAGATCTTCACTGACCAATAATCAATGATCGAACGATACACATTGCCCGAGATGGGCGCGATATGGTCACTGCAGAACAAGTTTCAGAAGTGGCTTGATGTTGAGATAGCCGTTTGCGAAGTGCACGCGGAGGACGGGACGATCCCGGCGGAGGCCGTTGAAGAGATCAAGGCGAAGGCCGCATTCACCGTCGAGAGGATCGCCGAGATCGAAAAGACGACCGACCACGACGTTATCGCATTTACGACCAATCTTGCCGAGAACATCGGTGAAGCGGCCCGGTTCGTCCATTACGGGCTTACATCGAGCGACGTTGTCGATACGGCGAACGCGATCCTGCTGAAGGAATCCTGCGGCATTTTGCTCGAGAAGATCGATGCGATGCTGCCGGTGCTCAAGCGGCGGGCCTACGAATTCAAGGACACGCCGCAGATCGGGCGGACGCACGGTATCCACGCTGAGCCGACATCTTTCGGGCTCGTTTGGGCACTTTGGTATTCCGAGATGCAGCGGAACCGCGCGCGGCTCGAACGCGCAAAAGAAGCTGTCTCGGTGGGCAAGATCAGCGGCGCGGTCGGAGTTTTTGCACACCTGTCGCCGGACGTGGAAGAACGCGTTTGTACGAGGCTTGGTCTGAAGGCGGCCAACGTCTCGACCCAGGTCATCCAGCGTGACCGATACGCGGAGTACCTCTCAACGCTGGCCATCATCACATCGACGCTTGAGAAAATGGCCCTGCAAGTCCGTCATTGGCAGCGAACCGAGGTTCGCGAGGCCCAGGAGGCCTTCAAGAAGGGCCAGAAGGGCTCGTCGGCGATGCCGCACAAGCGCAACCCCATCCTCTCGGAACGGATCTGCGGGATGGCAAGGACCGTCCGTGCGAATGCGATAGTCGGGTTCGAGAACGTCGCACTATGGCACGAGCGGGATATATCGCATTCGTCCGCCGAGCGGCTCGTACTCCCAGACTCTTCGGCGACGACCGATTATCTGCTTGCAAAGACGACGTCGCTGCTCGATACGCTCGTGGTCTATCCGGAAAACATGCTGAAGAACCTGGGCTTGACCCGCGGCCTCGTATTCAGCGGTCAGCTCATGCTTGCACTCACCCAAAAGGGCGTTTCACGCGAAGATGCGTACGCCTATACACAGCGGAACGCGATGAGGGTGTGGGACGAGGGCGGCGAATACATCGACCTTGTAAGAAACGACGCGGACATCGCCTCGTCCCTTTCGGAAGAAGAGATAGCCCGCGTCTTTGACCTGAATCACTATTTGCGAAATGTCGACAAGGTCTTCGAAAGGGTCTTCAGTTAGACCATTTGTCGGCCATACCGCCGATGATCGGGAACTTGAACATTTCGCCCTTGAACGCCTTCACCGCACCGAAGATCATCCCGCCGATCCACACCAGCCAGAGTGGGAACAGGAGGAAGCCGAGCAATCCGAGCGTACTAGAGATCTGCGCAAGGATCACCACGAAGATCGAAAGTGCGAAGTAGATGACAAAAAAACCGACGTGGAAAAGGACCGACTGGACAGCGTGAAATTTCACGAACTTATTATCTTTCTCAATGAAGATCAGGATAAGCGCGAGTATCCCGATGATCCAGCCGATAAGGGCTGCGATATTGCCGTCAAGACCGATAGCGGATTTTTGGGTTTCCATATATTTTGTTTAACCTATTGCTGTCGTTAGATCTTAATTCGAGAAACGGTCGGCAAAATTGCCAATGATCGGGAGTTTGAAGATCTCTCCGTTGAAGCCCTTGATCGCAGCGATGATCATGCCGACTAGGACGGCAAGTCCTGCGAGGATCAAAACGAAATAGAGAAGCATCGAAATTATCGAAAAGATCGGGATGCCGATCGCCGCATCAATGAACACTCCGATGAAGGCAAACACTCCCCAAACTACGAGAAGGACGATCGGGGCGATAAAAAGAAGTATCGATTGCCACGCATGAAATCTCGCCAGCTTGTTCGTCTTGTCCTGGATCAGCGTGATAATGCTGAGCACCAGGCCAAGGTAGCAAACGAAATTAGCAACATAACAAAGGAGCGCTACCAGATTGGCATCCATATCAAAAACGGACTTACCGTGATTTTGCATAAAGTGTTGAATCTCCCGCGGAATCTGTACTTGAACGTAATGCTGATGAGGGTTCGTGTCGGGGAAAAGTTACCATAACCCTTTGATTAAGACAACAATTTAGGCCACAATCTACAATTTATTTTGGTGGCAAAAATGAAAGCAAAGGTATATGTAACTCTAAAACCGAGCGTATTGGACCCGCAGGGAAAGGCCATTCAGCATTCATTGGAACTGCTCGGCTACGACCAGATCGACGACGTTCGCCAGGGGAAATATTTCGAGATCTCGATCAAGCCCTCGACCGTCGAGGGCGATGCAAGAACCGCCGTCGAACAGTTCGCAAAAGAAGTTCTGACGAACCCGGTGATCGAGGATTATAGGGTAGAGATACTATGAAGTTTGGTGTTGTCGTTTTCCCCGGTTCAAATTGCGATCACGATGCCTATCACGTCGTGTCAAAGCACATCGGGCAGCCGGTTGATTTTATCTGGCACAAGGAAACAGACCTGAGCGGGTACGACGCTATCCTGATCCCGGGCGGTTTTTCTTACGGCGATTACCTGCGGGCGGGCGCCTTAGCGAGCTTTTCGCCGGTGATGAATGCGGTCAAGGAATTTGCAGCGGCCGGCGGTTTTGTTTTCGGCATTTGCAACGGTTTTCAGATCCTCTGTGAGACGGGCCTGCTGCCGGGTGCACTGATGCGGAATGAAAACCTTCATTTCGTTTGCAAGCACGTCAACATCCGAACTGAAACGTCGAATACGCCATTTACGCGCCAACTTGATCACGGCTTGGTGCTCTCGCTCCCGATAGCCCATGCGGAAGGGAATTATGTCTGCGACCAGGCGACGCTGGAACTGCTCGAAACCGGGGACCGTATCGTCTTTCGATATTGCGACGAAGACGGCCGGCTGACCGACGAGTCGAATCCGAACGGTGCATTCTCAAATATCGCCGGGATCTGTAACGAGGGCCGAAATGTCCTCGGGATGATGCCGCACCCGGAAAGGGCCTGTGAGGACCTGCTTGGTTCGACGGACGGCCGTGCAATTTTCCTTTCTCTCGCACGCTCGATCGAGGCTGTTGAGGTTGCTGCCTGACTGCGGCTGATCTTAAGTAGGGACGCCTACAAAAAGAAACCGCTCCACCGAGGGCTTTGATGACCCGGGTGGAGCGGTCTTGTTTTGAACGCGTTTGAAGGGCGATCAGTTACGGCCGGTCGTGCCGATCTTGATGCCGCCGTTGCGTGTCACGACCCTGATCGGGGGGCCGCCTCCGTTGATCGCAGTGTTGATCTGCTTCGAACGGTTTGCCCAACCGCCTTTTTCATCTTCGGTCGTGACGTTCAGGGCCGGGATATCACTTCGCAGCCCGCCATTGACCGTTCCGGTCTCAACGTTGGCCGCATACCCCTCGGGAAGCATCAGATTCACGCCGCCGTTGGTGGTCTGGACATCAAGGCCGGCTCCTTTCCAGCTGCTGCCCGAAAGGCTGACGTTGACGCCGCCGTTCGTCGTACGGCCACGGACGTCGCCGGCAACATCGACCAGGCTGACACCGCCGTTCAGTGTCTCGAATTCGATAGTGCCGTCGACCGATCCGATCGAAATGCCGCCGTTATGGGCGTTAAGCTTGAGGTTCGTGTTGTGCGGCACACGTGCTTCATAGGACACGGACCATCCCTCTTCGGACGGCCCCTCGGCCTTGACCATGCCGCCGGCGGTATTGATCCGAACGCTCGATGCGAGCCCGCGTGCCGCCTCGTCGGAGATGCCCCATGCCTGTACGCAGGCACGAAGGAGCACATCCGAGCGGTTCTCGCCCTTTATTTTGATACCGCCGTTGCGTCCCGCATCGACAGCGAGCGAACCGGTGGACGCGACGTTCATCTCGCGAAGGTCGGCAACGGAAACCTTTTCTGAATTCGACCAGTTGGTGTGCGAGCAAAATTCTTTATTCTTTGCTTTGTGGTTGCCAATGGCCTCTTTATCGATCTTCACTTTGTCACCCTGCGAAATGACCACGCCGGCACAAACAAAGAGCATAACGGCCGCGAGCCCCAAATGCCCCGCCGCGGTCAACAAAGACTTTTTGAACATGATGAATTTCTCCTTTCGATGAATTAAGTTCAAGAGAATGACCTGACTTGAAAGGAAAACACCCGCCGGCACGAGTTTGTGACAAAATAGTTTGGGAAGGAGCTTTATCGTCTTTTCGTTTAATGGAGAGATGGAACGCCGTTAGATCCGGCCATTTAGTTTGCAGCGGCGAAAAAAAGTGCTGGTGGGAACACCGCAGCCTTCGATCCGATCGCCGCGAAAGGGCTTAACGCGGGTCAATCGCTCACCGAGATCGACAAACCGGTCTCTGTTATCCTGCAGTCGAGGACCTCGGCACCCGGAGCATCGCGAAGCGCCGATTCGACGTCCGTCTTACGCCCGTCCTCGCAGAAGAATGCGATGCAGCCGCCGCCGCCGGCTCCGCAGACCTTTGCCGCGATCGCTCCATTTGCAAGGGCGGTCTCGATGACCTCGTCCATATGCGGGGTCGTGATCATCGGGGAAAGCCGCTTACGCTGCGGGTACGAGGCCCTCAGAAGTTCTCCTACCGAGTCCCAGTCGTTCGCAAGAAGCGCGGCCCGCAGCCCGGCCGCTGTATCGCGGATCGCCTCGAAGAGGTCGAAAAGTTCGCGGTCCCCGTCAATGTGCCGCTTTGTTATCTCCCAATTGTTAGTTCCGGAATTCCTCGGCTCCCCCGTGTAAACGACGACCGTCCGTCCCTGCAGAGTGCCGAGGTCGAGATCAAGTTTCTCCCGGTGAATACCGTCCGGAGCAAAGTGGATCGCCGAAGCCCCGCCATACTGGGCGGAATAGTAATCCTGAAACCCCGTCGGGACCTTTATGACCTGACACTCGATGTTTGCGGCGATCGGGATGAATCGGTCAGGCGTATACCGCTCGCCGACAAGCCGGTTGAGAGCTCCGATGCATGCGATGTTCAACGTCGACGAACCGGCAAGCCCGGCGCCCGCCGGGGCTTGAGATTCCGTCGTCATATGAAAGCCCGTCGGCGGCCTGAAAAAATAGACCAGCTTTGAGAGCAGCTCAAGCCGCGGTTCGTCCTTTAATTCACCGATCCGGTCGACGGTGGTCTCTAATCGGTCACCGCGGTCAACGGATTCCAATACGATCAAGCCGTCATCGCGGGTCTCTATCCGGCATTTCGCGAGCAGATCGATCGCAAAGTTGATCGTTGAGGCCCCTTCGTGAAACAGGAAGAGCGGCGGGATGTCGATCGTGCTGCCGGCCAGGTCGACCCGCGTCGGTGCGGAGGTTTCGATGATCATATCTATTTTCGGTTCGGCCGGGCCGTTCGTACGGTTGAAGCCGTGGGGAAACCGATATAGTAGCTCATTTTCGGCGGCGGGAATAATGCGGGTCTATTTCTTTGCGGCCTTGCTTGTTTCTTTCGGCAATTCTTCTACCTGGCCCGAGTCGCCTTTGTGCGTATCACGCGTTAAATGAAGGCGCTCGCCGAGGTCGTGGAGCTTCTCCTGCGCGACCTCTTCGACGTGGTGCAGTTTCTCTTCCAGTTTGACAAGGGTCTCCGGCTCGACCTCCTCCACCTTTTCCGAGAGCCAGTAGCGTTCGATAGCATAGAATGTAATAACGCCGAATAGGATGATGAAGAAAGCAGCGATGCCGATCTGCTGGAAGTCGCCGATAATGGACGTGATGGCTCCGCTGAAAAAGTATCCGGTACCCGCCAGCAAAAGCACCCAAAGACTGCAGCTGATGGCATCAAGGATCAAAAAGCGGTGGAAAGGCATCTTGCCGATGCCGTAGAAAACGCACATCGCGACGCGGATACCGTAAATGTATTTTGAGATAACGATCGCGTAGTTGCCGAACTTATCGATCAGCCGCTCGATCCGCGGCTGGGCCATCTGGTAAAAGCGGTAGTCCTTCGCATTTTGGTGGAAGATGCGACCCAGCGCATAACCGACACAGTCGCCGGCCATACCGCCCATCGTTCCGGCGACAAAAACCCAGAAAAAACTGTAGGGACCGAAGAAACCGCTGTGGGCCATCGCTCCCGACATAAGCAGGGTGATGTCGCCCTCGATCGTGCAGAGCGCAAATACGGCGTAGATACCGTACTGCTCAATGATCTGGGACAGCTGATCCATAGAACCGGCGGATCGACTAAAAAACCGCGGACTCTCAAAAGAGTAGCCCTCGTGCCTGGTACAGTCAAACTTCTCGCCGTCCAAATAACGTCGTTTTCAAGGCGAAGCATTGTTTGACACGCCACTGTACTCTGTCTAAAATCGCGGTAGTTTCCTGATCGAATCTTAGGTTCAAAAATGTGACCCGGATGTCGGAAGACCCAAACATTGGTCGAAAAAGCCTCGGGGTCGAAGTTTCGGCTTCGAACCTGACCGCTGTGCTGGTCGATGAAAATGGAACCATCGGTCAGACGGCCCGCAGGAAAACGGCAACGGATGTGCCGACGGTGCGGCAGATCGCCGAACTCCTGGCGGAATTCGACCTCGGCGGGGCTTCCATAGACACGCTTGGCGTCGCGCTTCCCGGCCTGGTCCATCGCGAGACAAAGCGGGTCGCTTATTCATCGCATTTTCCGGAACATTCCGACATCGACCTTGCGGCAGCGATCCGTGAAGCCTGTGCGATGGAACCCGTGATCGAGAATGACGCTAACGCGGCCGCCGTCGGAGAAATGATCCTGGGGGCGGGGCGCGGCAGCCGGGACCTCTTTTATGCGACCTTAGGCGCGGGTGTCGGCGGGGCGTTCATCTTCGACGGTAAGATCTGGCACGGCCGGGCCGGATTCGCGGGCGAATTCGGATATGTCGCGATCAATTCCGAAGGGATGCGCCTGGAGGACGTAGCGTCGGCGGATAATATCGTCCGGCGGACGCGAGCCAGAATAAGGCAGGACAACACTTCTTCTCTAAGCAGCTTTGACGAGGACAAGATCGCGATCACGGATATCCTTGATGCGGCCGGGTCCGAAGATGACCTTGCCAAGATGATGCTCGAGCGGACCGGCGAGTACGTCGGGACCGCGATCGCCAGCGTTATCAACCTTCTTAATATCGAAACGGTCGTACTAGGGGGCGAAACTATGGACGCCGGCCAGATCGTCGTTGACGCCGTGATCAGCAGGGCCAGGGAGCTTTCCTTCGGCCCGTCGTTCGCGAGTACGAAGATCCTGGTCGGGACCCTCGGCCCGAATGCCGCCGCCGCCGGAGCCGCCTTGATCTCGGCCGGCGCCCATTAACCCAAGGGCCGCGGAGTTTAGGTTTATTTGACTTATTAGAAAAGCTTATCCGACGGCGGATTGGCATGCCCTGAGTGCAGGACTAATCTGTTACCGATCGCATTTGCGGATTCGGGAAGATTTAGTAATATTAAGGGAGTTTTACAGTTAGTCTTCATAAGCATAAAAAATCAGGTCACTTCCCGCTCTTTGGTCTTGTTCGGTAGCCCAGGATATGACGGGAGTTTAGTGTATTGTTTACCGCGGATAACGCGGAGGGCTTAAAATGGCACAGTTCTTTAGCAAAAGTGCGAACAATATCGCCCGCATCTCTATGCTTGCGGGGGTAGTGTTGGCCGGGACCGCATTCTTTGTTTACACACAGGTGGCCCGCTCTTCGTATCTGACGGGCCGCTACGTGGAAAGACAGCAGCCGGTCCAATTCAGCCACAAGCACCACGTCGGCGACGACGGCATCGATTGCCGTTACTGCCATACGACTGTCGAGACAACGGCTTCCGCCGGCATGCCCTCAACGCAGACCTGTATGAATTGCCACTCGCAGATCTGGGCCGACAGCCCCTATCTCGAACCGGTCCGCGCTAGTTTCCGCGACAACAGACCAATCGAATGGGAACGGGTTCACGACCTGCCCGAATTTGCCTATTTCAATCACAGCATCCATGTGGCAAAGGGCGTAGGCTGCTCGACCTGCCATGGCCAGATCGACAATATGCCGTCGGTGTTCCAGGAGAACACCCTTCAAATGGAATGGTGCCTGGCGTGTCACCGCGAGCCCGAGAAATTCATTCGGCCAAAGTCTGAGATCTATAACATGCAGTGGCAGGACGGAGACCTGTCGGCCGCGGAAAGGGTCGACCTAAAGGCTAAGAACAAGATCCGAAGCAAGGAAATGATGACAAGCTGCTCGGTGTGCCACCGGTGAGGGGGATGAGGGGCCTATTTGGCCGGGAGAACATTATCGTCCTGATTTTCGGTCGCTGAGAATCTGAAATGAAGAGTCCCGAAAGTAAAAAAGACCTTTCGTATTTGCGTGAACAGATCCTGTCCGGCGATCGGAAGGATTACTGGCGCAGCGTTGAAGAATTCGCCGATACGCCGGAGTTCGAAGAGTTCGTCAAGCGTCAATATCCGGCTCACGGCCAGGAATGGAACGACCCCGTCACGCGCCGAAGTTTCCTGAAGGTCATGGGCGCCACGCTGGCGCTTGCGGGGCTCAGCGGCTGCGTCATCCAGCCGCCCGAAAAGATCGTCCCGCGCGTCCGCGATCAGGAAGACGTACTGCCCGGAAAGCCGCTTTTCTTTGCAACGGCTATGCTGATGAACGGAATTGCGACGGGTGTGCTCGCAAAATCGTTCGAAGGCCGTCCGATCAAGCTTGAAGGCAACCCGGAACATCCCGGGAGCCTCGGGGCCACAGACGTGTTCACGCAGGCGTCGCTGCTCGATATGTACGACCCGGACCGCTCGCAGGAGATCAGCTTCCGCGGTTCGCCCAAGACCTGGCTCAACTTTACGACGGCGATCCGTACGGCCCTCGCCGAACAGAGCAAGAATGGAGGTGCGGGTGTCCGGATACTCACAGAGACCGTCACTTCACCAACGTTTCAGGACCAGATCCGAAGGCTTCAGGCGGAACTGCCCAACATGAAGTGGGTGCAGTACGAACCGGTCAACTCCGACAACGTTATCGAGGGAGCAAGGCTCGCATTCGGTTCACCCGCCGTGCCGGTCTACAATTTTGACAAAGCTGAGCGGGTACTTTCGCTCGACGCCGATATCTTCTCCGGTTCGAATCCCCGCTACATGGCCGACCTCATTAAGGCCCGGGGACATTCGGACGGATCCAAGACGATGGGCCGGATCTACGTTGTCGAAACTGGCCTGTCGCTGATCGGTTCGAAAGCCGACCATCGGCTTGCCGTCAAGCCGAGCCAACTGGTCGAGATCGCGAAGGCGGCGGCTGCCGCGGTCGGGGTCTCGGGGGCGGCATCCGCGAGTACTGACAATGCGGCCTGGGTCGCCGCGATGGCCAAGGACCTTTCCGAGCACCGCGGACGGTCACTGGTTGTTGCGGGTAATAATCAGCCCGCGGCAGTGCACGCACTTGCCTATGCGATGAATTCGGCGCTGGGTAATGTCGGCCAAACGGTCAGTTTTATCGACCCCCTTTCGCCATCCGAAAAGCCCCAGCGGGAGCAGCTTCGCGAATTGGTCGCGGACATCGACGCAGGCCGCGTCTCGATGCTTATGATCCTGGGCGGCAACCCGGTCTACAAATCGCCCGCCGACCTCAAGCTGAACAAAGAACGCCTGGAGAAGGTGGGCCTTCGAATCCACCTCGGCCTTCATTTCGACGAAACGGCCGAATTGTGCCACTGGCACGTTGCGGAAAAACACTATCTCGAATCATGGGGCGACGCCCGTGCTTTTGACGGCACGGTCACGATGATACAGCCGCTGATCGAACCGCTGTACGGCGGCAAGAGCGCCTTGGAGATAGTCCAACTCCTTTTCCGCGAAGAGTTTGAAAAGAAAGACCTTGACATCGTAAAGGGCTACTGGCAGTCGCAGAATCTCGCGATCACCGCCCCGGCCGCGGCACCGGCTTCGTCCCCTGCGCCGGCCGCATCGCCGACACCTGCTCCTGCAGCATCACCGACGCCGATGGCACCGGCAACCGCGGCCGCCCCTCAGGCTTCGCCCACACCCGCGGCACGCGAAACGATAACCATCGCCGAGGCCCCGAGGCCTGTCTCCCCGGTTGCCCCGGTTGGCGGCGGAACGTTTGAAGATAACTGGCGGCGTGTGGTACACGACGGCTTCGTGCCGAATTCGGCATCGCCGGCCAGAACGTATTCTGCGTCGACAGCTTTCCTCTCGGCCCCCGCAGCGGCATCCGCCGCGGCCGGGCCGCTTGAGATCGCGATCCTGCCTGACCCAAGCATCTACGACGGGCGCTTTTCGAATAACGGCTGGCTTCAGGAGCTTCCGAACCCGCTCAACAAGGTTACCTGGGATAATGTGGCCCTTGTCAGCCCGGCGACGGCGACCCGGCTGCAGCTTAACCGCGGCAATGACCCGGACGAGATCTCCGGCGGCGAAAGAGGGACGGCTTTTATCAACACCTACGGTTCCAACATGTCCGCGGATACCGTGAATCTCACGTATCAGGGCTCCAAGATCGAGAAACCCGTGCCGGTCTGGATCTCGCCCGGCCAACCCGACGACGTCGTTACCATTTTTATGGGTTACGGGCGGACACGTGCGGGCAAGATCGGGACCGGGATCGGATACAACGCGTTTGACGTGATGCGTTCAGACGCGATGAATTTTGGTTTCGGCACTGTCGAAAAGACCGGAGAAAAGGCTGAGATCGCGACTACGCAGATCCATTTCAATATGGAAGGCCGCGACTTGCTCCGCATCTTCGACGTCGATGTTTTCGAAGCTACGCCGGAAGCATGGCACCAGGAGGATTTCTACGATAAATCCCTCTACAAAACGGCCTACGATGAGGTTTATTCAAAGCAATATGCCACGCACAATAAATGGGGGATGACGATCGACCTGAATTCGTGCGTAGGATGTAACGCCTGCGTGATCGCTTGCCAGGCCGAGAACAACATCCCGGTCGTTGGCCGTGAGCAGGTCGAGCGAAGCCGCGAAATGCACTGGCTCCGGATCGATTCCTACTTTACCGGCGGCGATGTGAATAAGCCGGAGGGCCTGCACTTCCAGCCGGTGCTTTGCCAGCAATGCGAACAGGCCCCGTGCGAAGTGGTCTGCCCGGTCACCGCGACCGTGCATAACCCTGAAGGGCTCAACGACATGGTGTACAACCGCTGCGTCGGCACGCGTTATTGCTCGAATAACTGCCCGTACAAGGTCCGACGCTTCAATTTCCTCCTCTATCAGGATTGGGATACTCCGCAATACAAGCTGATGCGAAACCCGGAAGTCAGCATCCGAAGCCGCGGCGTGATGGAAAAGTGCACGTACTGCACTCAGCGGATCTCGGCGGCACGGATCGAGGCCCAAAAGGACGACCGGCCGATCGCGGACGGAGAGATCCTTACGGCTTGTCAGGCGGCATGTCCGACCGGGGCGATCATCTTCGGTGACCTTAACGACCCGTTGAGCAAGGTCGCAAAGGCCAAGGAGGATCACCGTAACTATAATCTGCTCAACGAGTTGAATACGCAGCCGCGGACGACGTACCTGGCTGGGCTGAAGAACCAGAACAAGGAAATGCCGGACTACCGGCCGCTGAAGCTGCCTAAGACGCACGCTCCGGCGAAGAAAGAAGGCGAGAAGACTTCAGGGGGAGACGGTCATTAGTTAACTTGCCTGACCCGCCTAAATGGCCGGAGGCCGGCGGGGAGGATTTGCGGGCGCGGAAACGTTCAAATGTATGGCTGACCTAAAGGAAATTCAGGAACGGGTATATCCGCCGATGGTCGAGGGCGAGCATACGTTTGCCACCGTCTCGGACAAGATCGGCGATATCACGCTTAAGAAGAAAACGCCGTATCACTGGTTTATCGGCTTCGCGATCTCGTTCATGGTCGCTCAGCTCCTTCTTTTTGCGGTGACCGTCCTTCTGGCCCGCGGTATCGGGGTATGGGGCAACAACCAGCCGGTCGGCTGGGCCTTTGACATCATCAATTTCGTCTGGTGGATCGGCATCGGCCACGCCGGAACCCTTATTTCCGCGATCTTACTGCTTTTGAACCAGAAATGGCGGACCTCTATCAACAGGTTCGCCGAGGCGATGACGCTTTTCGCGGTGGCCTGCGCCGCGATGTTCCCGCTGCTGCATACGGGCCGGCCGTGGCTGGCCGCATATTGGCTGTTCCCGTACCCGAACACGATGGGGATCTGGCCGCAGTTCCGATCGCCGCTTATTTGGGACGTTTTCGCGGTTTCGACCTACGCCAGCATCTCGCTGCTTTTCTGGTATGTCGGGCTGATCCCGGACCTTGCGACGCTTCGCGACAGGGCGAAGAACAAGTTCTTCAAATTCGTTTACGGCATCCTTTCGTGGGGCTGGCGCGGTTCGGCCCGGCACTGGCACCGGTATGAGATCGCATACCTGCTGCTCGCGGGTATCTCGACGCCGCTCGTCCTATCCGTTCACTCGATCGTGTCCTTCGACTTCGCCGTTTCGCAGATACCGGGGTGGCACGCGACGATATTCCCTCCGTATTTCGTCGCCGGGGCCATTTTCGCCGGTTTCGCGATGGTGCTGATCCTCTGTATCCCCTTGCGGGTTTGGTACAACATGAAGGATTTCATCACCGACACGCACCTGGTCTACATGGCGAAGATCATGCTTGCGACCGGGCTGATCGTGGTTTACGGCTATGCGATGGAGGCTTTCTTCGGATGGTACAGCGCGTCTGAGTATGAATGGTTCATGGTAAAGAACCGGATCTGGGAGGGACCGTATTGGTGGTCGTACTGGCTGCTGATACTCTGCAACGGCCTTTCGATCCAGCTCCTTTGGTTCAAGCGGTTCCGCGAAAGCCCTTTCTGGCTGTTCCTCATCTCGGTGGTGGTCAGTGTGGGCATGTGGCTTGAGCGGTTCGTGATCATCGTCACAAGTCTGAACCGCGATTTTCTGCCCTCGTCATGGGCGATGTACAGCCCCACGATCTTCGACTGGTCGATGTTCATCGGGACGATCGGGTTCTTCTTCACGCTGATCTACCTGTTTGTTCGTTTCCTGCCGGTCATCTCGATCTTCGAGGTCCGCACACTTCTGCCTGAGGCGAACGTGCATGGCCACCAGCAGGATTTCGACGAAAGCGTGCTCGAGGTTGAATATACGTGGGAGAAGACCGATCCGCCGAATGAGTAACTTTTTTCCACTTGGCTGGAAGTGTTGATATGAAAGAGGATATCTACGGAATAATGGCAGAGTTCGATACGCCGACACAATTGGTCGACGCGGCGAACAAGGTCCGTGAAGCCGGATACACAAAGACGGACGCGTTCTCGCCGTTTCCGCTGCATGAGATCGACGAGGCTCTCGGCATAAAACGGAGCATCCTGCCGCTGCTCGTGTTCGCGGGGGGCATTACGGGGCTGCTCTCGGGTATCGCGCTTCAGGTCTTTGTCCATTACATAGACTATCCGCTGAATGTCGGCGGCAGGCCCTATTTAAGCTGGCCTTCGTTTGTTCCACCGGCGTATGAGTTGACGATCCTTTTGGCCGGCTTCACCGCCGTGTTCGGAATGCTCTTTTTGAACGGGCTTCCGCGGCCGTACCATCCGGTCTTCAACGTGCCCCGGTTTGCGTTGGCAACGCGGGAGAAGTTCTTCCTTGTCATTGAAGCGGCCGACCCGAAATATGATCACGATGAGGTCCGTGCATTTATGGAAAGCCTCGATCCCCAGGAGGTATTCGATGTTCCTGAGTAGTAGGCAGTGGACAGTGGACAGTGGGCGGCGGCGGAAGAGTCTTTACTGCCTGCTGTCTGTTGCCGTCTGCCTGTTGGCGGCCGGGTGCGGCGTGCGTTTCGATATGCAGGACCAGCCGCGGTACAAGGTCTATAAGAAGAGCGAGTTCTTTTCTGACGGGCTCTCGTCGCGCGACCTTCCCGCCGGAACGGTCGCACGCGGCCTTTTGAAAGCGGACAAGGCCCTCTATACGGGCAAGATCGATAACCCGAACCCGAACGTTCAGGTGGAAACGACGACGAATGCGGCCGGAAACACGATCGTGACGTCGTTCCCGAATGCGATCGATGAGTTTCCGGTGGCCGTTACCAAAGAACTCATCGACCGAGGACAGGACCGCTACAACATCTACTGCATCGTCTGCCACGGCCCGGTCGGGGCCGGCGACGGGATGATCGTTCGGCGCGGTTTCGGGGCCCCGCCGACCTATCATGACGACAGGCTCAGGAATGCACCCGTCGGTCACTTTTTTGACGTGATAACCAACGGATGGGGAAAGATGAACGGATACGCGGCGAGCATCTCGGCCGCCGACCGCTGGGCCATCGTGGCTTACATACGAGCCCTTCAGCTTAGCCAGAATCCCGACGAGAATTTGAAGATGAATGCAAGCCCTTCCGCCGCACCGAGTCCCGGTCCGGCGGCAAACAACAACACCGGCGGAGGTGGCAACTGATGGCGGATATGTCTAGTTATCAGGCACCGGCCGATCTGAACCGCCTGCGGACCGTGGCGCTCGGGGCCGGCGGGATAGCTTTCATTGTGTGGGCCGTCGGACTGTACTTAGATCCCGAACAGGCTTTGCTATCGTGGCTTCTCGGTTTCATATTCTGGGGCGGCATCGGCATCGGGAGCCTAGGGCTTCTGATACTTCAATATCTGACCGGCGGGGCCTGGGGCGTCGTGATCCGCCGGATAGTCGAGGCCGGATCCAGGACACTTCCGGTGATCGTTATCCTGTTCGTACCGCTGGCTATAGGTGTGATGACCCACACCGCCTACGAATTTACGCACCTTCCGCCGGACGACTACACGATCAAGCATCGCGGGTGGTTCATGGCACCGGAAAGCTGGGTCCTTAGGTCGGCGATCTATTTCGCTCTGTTCGGCGTGATGGTCTATCTGCTGAATAAATGGGGCGGCGAACAGGACAAGACCACGAATTATGAGGATGCCGAAAGATACCTTGGGAAGGCGACCGCGTTCTCTGGGCCGGTGATGGTCATCTACGCACTGGTCGTCACGTTCTCGGTGGTCGACTGGGTGATGATCCTTGATCCGCACTGGTTTTCGACCATGTGGGGCCTGCTCTTCGTGGCGGGCTGGGCATTAAGCTGTCTCGCGTTCACCATCGCTCTGCTCGCTTATCTATCGGAAAGAACGCCGATGGACCGGGTCGTCGGCAGGCGGCATTTTCACGACCTCGGCAAGCTGCTTCTTGCTTTGGTAATGGTTTGGGCATACTTCAATTTTTCTCAGTTCCTGATCATCTATTCGGGAAATATCCCGGAAGAGACGGGCTGGTACATTACCCGGATGTCCGGGGCCTGGGGCGTGATCGGAATCATGCTGGTACTGCTGCATTTTGCTTTACCATATCTGCTTTTGCTTCGCCAGGACTTGAAGCGAAAGGCAAAGATCCTTGCGACGATCGCAATATTTATTCTCGTCATGCGGCTTATCGATATGTTCTACCTTATCGGCCCGAACCCTAGGATCAACATGCACGGACTTGAAAAGGGCGCGTTCATGCTCAGCTGGATGGATTTCGTTGCTCCGGTCGCGGTCGGCGGCATCTGGCTCTGGTACTTTTTCGGTCAGTTGATGAAGCGGCCGCTCGTGCCGGTGATGGATCCGTTCCTTGAGAAGGCCATTGAGCACGGCCGAGGCCACTAATTCGGAATAGTTTTGAAGCGGGTTGAAGAATTATGAGTTCGTCGAAACACGAAAAGTCCTTTGTCGATTTTGACAAGCCGTATGAACAAAACCTGATCGGGTTGAAGGGCATCGTTTATTTCGGGATCGGCCTGTTCGTGCTTATAGTTATTACGTTCGCGCTGATGCTGGCCTTTAAGGACGTCCTTGAAGATTATGCAAAGGAGACGAAGTCTTCGTCGAATCCGATGGCGATGAAAGAACGCGATAGCCTGCCGCCGGAGCCGCGGCTTCAGGCGGCTCCCGGCTTTTCGATCCAGAGCGATTCGGGGCCGATCAACCTTGAACTGAGAGAGCCGCAGGCGGAGTATCGTGAACTGCGGAAACAGTGGGAGGCCATCTGGAAAGACGGCCGTAAGGACAAGGCGACCGGAACCGTGATCGCCCTGCCGGTCGATCAGGCAAAGGCCATGCTTTTGGAAAAGAATTTGAAAGCGAGGTCGGGCCCGGCAGCCGAAAAGGCTTTGAAGGAAGCCGGGATGATCATCACCGATGCGAGTTCCGGGCGCAAGGCGACGCTTAAACGCCGTTGACCGGGAATCTTTAGATAGTGATTGTGAAGTATTTTCGATCCAAGAATTTGATACGAACCGGCGCGATCGCCGCGGTCCTTGCGGCTTTGCTTGCGGGCGATGCTGTCGGCCAGAAGAACGAGCATTACAGCTCGCCGCTTTATGCGCCAAAGAAATATGACCCGTCGCAGCCGACCGGCACGGGCCTGCCCGAGCCGTTAAAAAAGATCGGGATAGAGCAAAAGTTGGGAAGCCAGCTTCCTCTCGAGACGGTTTTTAAGGACGAATCGGGCCGGGCCGTAAAGCTCGGCGACTTCTTCAACAAGGGCCGCCCCGTTGTACTCGCGTTCGTTTATTACGAATGCCCAATGCTCTGCAACGAGGTGCTCAACGGCCTGACGGGCTCGCTAAAAGGGATCTCCCTAAATGCCGGCAAGGATTTTGACGTCATCGCGATCAGTATTGACGCTCGAGAGAATGACAAGGAAGGCCTTGCACGCAATAAAAAGGAAAGCTATTTGAACCGTTACGGCCGGCCCGATACGGCCGACGGATGGCATTTCCTAACCGGGACTGAAGAATCGATAAGGGCGGCATCAAATGCGGCCGGTTTCGGCTTCGAATGGGACGAGGCAAGCCAACAGTTCGCTCACGCCGGCGGTGTGATGGTCACGACGCCTGACGGAAAGCTTTCAAGATATTTCTACGGCATCGACTATGCTCCCAGGGACCTGAAGCTCGGGATCATGGAATCGGCCGAGGGACGGGTCGGAAATGCGGCGGAACAACTTCTGCTCTACTGCTTTCACTATGACCCGTCGACCGGCAAATATGGCCTTGCCGTGCTGAGGATAATGCGGGCCGCGGCCGTGCTCACGCTGATCGGGATGGGGGCAATGGGCCTCGTGTTTTGGAGAAGGAATAAGCGAGTTTCGAGTTCCTAGTTCCAGGTTCCGAGTTTAGGCATTCGTTAACTTGGAACTTGAAACTTATAACTTGGAACAACTGAGAGTATGCAAACGAATTCGTGGGTACCATTTTTTCCGGAACAAGCCTCGACGTTCGCCTGGCAGGTGGATGCCCTGTACTTCTATCTGATCGCGATCAGCGTTGCATTTACGATACCTATCGTTGCGGCGGTCTTCATTTTCGGCCTGCGATATAGGGAACGGGAAAAATACGCAACCCCTGAGGAAATGCACGGCTCGATCGTCCTTGAGACGGTTTGGTCCATCATCCCGTTCGTCATTTCGATGACGATCTTTCTCGGCGGGGCGATCGTTTACTACAACCAGTATCGTCCGCCCGACGACGGGATGAATGTGTACGTCGTCGGAAAGCAGTGGATGTGGAAGATCCAGCATGAGGGCGGGCAGCGTGAGATCAACGAACTTCACGTACCTGTCGATACGAACGTCAAGCTGACGATGACGACCGAGGACGTGCTGCACGATTTCTCGATACCCGCTTTCAGGACTAAGGCGGACGTTGTACCCGGCCGCTACACCTATCTTTGGTTCAACGCGACCAAACCGGGCAAGTATCACCTGTTCTGTGCGGAGTACTGCGGGCTGAACCACTCCGGCATGGGCGGGTACGTTTACGTGATGTCGAAAGAGGATTTTGCCGCCTGGCAAAGCGGGAACGTCTCGGGCCAGACGCCGGTCGAACAGGGACGCGATTTGTTTGAGAACAAGCTCGGCTGTGCTTCGTGCCACGCCGGCGGGCCTCAGCAGAGGGGAGCAAAGCTCGAGGGAATTTTCAACAAGGAGATCAAGCTGGTCGGCGGGAGTACAGTCGTCGCTGACGACGCCTATATCCGCGAATCGATCCTGAATCCGGGAGCGAAGATCGTCGAAGGATATCAGCCGATCATGCCGACTTTCAAGGGCCAGGTGACCGAAGAGCAGCTTGTCGCGCTCGTCGCGTATATCAAGTCTCTTAGCGGCGTGGCCGATACGGGCGGGCAGCCGGCAGCACCGGCCGCGACTCCTGCTGCGACGGCCCCGGCGAATTCAGCCCCGCCGGCAAACAGGTAGGGCAATTTAAGTTTATGCAAGACGCAGGTTTAACAAACGAAGAGATCGAAGAAAAGCCGAAGCTGAACTATCTGACCAATGGTTCTACGCTTAAGTCCTGGCTTTTAACGAAGGACCACAAGCGCATCGCGCTGATGTATCTGGTATCGGTATCGGCCTTTTTCTTCGTCGGCGGGCTTTATGCCGCAACGATCAGGCTCGAGCTGCTGACGCCGGCAACCGATCTGCTGGAGTCCGGGACCTACAATAAGGCATTCACCCAGCACGGGATCCTGATGATCTTTTTCTTCCTGATCCCGTCGATCCCGGCGATACTCGGCAACTTCCTTCTGCCGATAATGATCGGGGCCAAGGACCTCGCGCTTCCGCGCATCAACCTGCTCAGCCTGTATTTCTATTGGATCGGCGGCGCGTTGACGATCTTCGCCCTGCTTCAGGGCGGCGTCGATACCGGTTGGACGTTCTATACGCCGTACAGCACAACTTTCTCGAACACGTTCGTGATGGCAGTGGGCCTTGGTATCTTCATCAACGGCTTTTCGTCCATCCTGACCGGCTTGAACTTTATCGTCACCATCCATACGATGAGGGCCCCGGGGATGACGTGGTTCCGGCTTCCGCTGTTCGTGTGGGCCAACTATGCGACCAGCCTTGTGATGATCCTTGGGACGCCGGTCGTCGCGATCACAGTACTTCTGCTAGCGATAGAGAGATTCGCGCGGGTCGGCATTTTCGATCCGGCGATCGGCGGCGACCCGATCCTGTTCCAGCACCTATTCTGGTTCTATTCGCATCCGGCTGTCTATATCATGATCCTTCCCGGGATGGGCGTGATCTCGGAGCTTATTTCGAACTTTTCGCGTAAGAAGATATTCGGGTACGAATTCATCGCGTTCTCATCGATCGCGATCGCGGTCTTCGGCTTCCTGGTTTGGGGCCACCATATGTTCGTCAGCGGCCAGTCGATCTACGCCGGGCTCGTTTTCTCGTTCCTGACGATGGTCGTGGCAGTGCCGTCGGCGATCAAAATGTTCAACTGGACAGCGACGCTCTATAAAGGCTCGATCGATTTCAGCACGCCGATGCTTTATGCGATCGGTTTTCTGGGCCTGTTCCTTATTGGCGGCCTGACGGGGCTTTTCCTCGGTTCTATCGGCCTGACGGTCCACCTGACGGATACTTATTTTGTTGTCGCCCACTTCCATTACGTGATGGTCGGCGGGCAGGTGATCGCCTATCTCGGCGGCATCCATTACTGGTGGCCGAAGATGACGGGGCGGATGTACTCGGAATTTTGGGGCAAGATCTCGGCGATGCTCGTCTTCATCGGGTTCAACCTGACTTTCTTCCCGCAATTCATCCTTGGGTATCAGGGAATGCCACGCCGTTATGCCTCGTATCCCGAGGAATTGCAGGTACTTAACATCTTTTCGACCGCCGGGGCTTCGGTGCTTGGCGTGGGCCTGCTGATGCCGGTCGTCTACCTCGCACACTCGCTTATTTACGGTAAGAAGGCGGGCGACAACCCGTGGCTGCTTCCGGGCCTCGAGTGGAGAACGGCGTCGCCGCCGCCGACCGAGAATTTCGAGAAGATGCCCGTTGTCACTTGGGAAGCTTACGAGTTCGGTGAAGAGAACGGCCTTGATGTAGAGGAAGCCAGGCGGAGGGACCTGGCGACGGTCAGGTGATCTTCGATCTTCGATTTGCGATCACGGTTGCATAGCTACCGGATGATCTTTAGAGATCGCAAATCGAAATTCGCAAATAGTTTATGTCGGCACACGCATCAGACAAATTCGTTTATCACGAACCGGGCCTGCAGCATCAGTTCGATGACATGAAGCAGCAGGAGGAGTCCGTGTCCATCGGGATGTGGATGTTCCTCGTGCAGGAGATCATGTTCTTCGGCGGGCTTTTCACGGCGTACCTGGTCTTCCGTTCGCGTTATCCGCTGGCTTTTGCCGAGGCGAGCAACCACCTTGACGCCTTCTGGGGCGGCCTGAACACGCTCGTCCTGATCGTCAGTTCGCTGACGATGGCCTTGACCGTCTATTATGCCCAGCGGGGCAACCGAAATATGCAGGTGATAATGATCCTGCTGACGATGTTCTTCGGTACTGTGTTTCTTGGCGTGAAGGTCATCGAATATACCGATAAATACAACAGCGGGTTGGTTCCCGTGACCGGTTGGAACAAAAAGATCCCGGAAACTGCCGGGACGGAGCATGCTGCTTCAAAGGACCCAACTTTCGCCCTGCCGCTGATCGAGACAAGAGCTGAGGCCGCTTCTGCAGCGGATGATCATAAAAAACACCCGAATCCAAAAGGTGAGTTTCAATGGAATTATGGGACGCACGTAGTCGATTACGGCCTAAGCAAAGAGAAGGAGACGGGCAAGCCTTATCTGACGGCCTCTGAGCGGATCGGGTACTTTTCAAACGGCGTTTTCGATCCGGACAAGTATCGCGACAAGATCCGGATGTTCTATTACATCTATTTCGTGATGACGGGGCTTCACGCACTTCATATGATCGTTGGCCTGGGCTTGATGTCCTGGCTGCTTTGGACGGCTTGGAGAGGCTATTACTCGGCCGAATACTACGCCCCGGTCGAGATGTCGGGCCTCTACTGGCACTTTGTAGATATAGTTTGGATCTTCCTGTTCCCGCTGCTTTATTTGCTGGGACGTCATTTTCTGGCAGGACACTAGGTTTGGAGAATTAAATGGCTGAGCACCACGAAGAACATCAGCACGAGCATATGAATATACCGAAATACGTCGGTATATTTGTAATCCTTGTCGCTGGCACGATACTGACCTATGTAACGGCTCAATGGGACCTTGACGGGACTTTATTCGCCGGGGCGAATACCCTGCTTGCGCTGCTGATAGCGTTCACGAAAATGACCTTTGTGATGCTGTTCTTCATGCATGTTTACTGGAGCCCGAAGCTGATCTGGCTGTCGGCGGTCGCAAGCTTCTTCTGGCTGGCGATAATGTTCGCCTATACGATGCAGGATTACCTGACTCGCGGTTCCGGCGTTTTCACGACATAGTCCATCCTTACGATCACATTGACGCGGGGGCGATGGCCAAGGTCCATTCGCCGCCGCGTCTTTACTTTGGTTATGAGCACAAACTCTAGTCGTGATATTATCTTCCGTTTGATGTGTTCGTAGTTCGGGGGCGGTCCAGCAATGGGCGTAGACAACAAGCCCGGAGGAATTCTCATCAGAGATTGGAGATGTTCAAAGCCAAAAGCGGCGCGAAGCTCGCCCTGACATTATTCGTATTTGCGGCAGGCGTGCTCTCCGGCTGCAACGTGGTAAAGACGGAAAAGAAGACGGCGACGCTTCTCAAGGTCGAGGATGCCGCGATGGCCGATCTGACGGCCGAGGTAAACCGTTTTGCCCGTGTACGATCGATACGCGCCCAAATGGACCTCAAATTCGAGGACAATTCCTTTGCCCAATTCGGCAACAAGGAGGTCTATCGTGCCGCCGACGGCGAGATCGTGGTCCAGCGGCCAGGAAGGATACTTTTGAACGTCAAGGTGCCCGTGATCAAGACGGATGTCGCCCAGATGACATCGGACGGAAAGAATTTCCGCGTAGCCATCCTGCAGGACGGCGGGAGCGGCAAATATAAGAAATTCGTCAAGGGAACGAACGCCGCCGATTATTCCAAGCTTCAGCAAGACCTGGACGAGTCGATGAACGACGGGGCGATCAAACAGAACGTGAACGCGTTCGCCAACCTCCGGCCTCAGCACTTTACAGACGCAATGCTTGTCCAGCCGATCGACCTTTCGCATTCGTACACCGTCAGCACGATCTTCCAGGTGGAAGAGGATGAAACGGCGCCCAAAAAGTCGCCGCTCCGCAAGGTGAACCGCGGCTACTACCTTTTGGACGAGTATGTCCGCGAAGCGAGCGGCGATCTGCGGATAACGCGAAGATTTTGGTTCGACCGCGTCGGCGGCATACGGCTCGCCCGCCAGCAGATCTTTGACCGCGAGGGCGAGATCGAGTCCGACATCGTTTACGGGGCCGAAGGGACGCTCGGCGATACGGCCGAGTATGACCGCCTGCCGCTTCAGATCGTCGTCACACGGCCGCGTGAGAAGTATGCGATGAAGCTGACCTATCAAGTCCCGGTAAAGGTCAAGATCGGGAATGAATACCCAGAAACCGCGTTCACCCTTGAAAATTCATGGGGCCTTGAAGAACTCGACCTCGACAAGAAGCTGCAGGAAGTGTTGGCCCGAAAGCCGCCCGGCGGTTCGCTGGCCAACCAGAACTCGAGCACGAGATTTCACTGATCAAGTTTAATGGAGACCATTCTAAAGACCGAGGACCTGAAGAAATCGTACAGGATCGGCAAAATGGCGGTTCCCGCACTTCGCGGTGTGTCGCTCGAGATAAAAAAGGGCGAATTTGTCGCGATAATGGGCCCGTCGGGCTGCGGCAAATCGACGCTGCTTCACCTGCTTGGCGGCCTGCTTTCGCCCACAAGCGGCACGATCATCATCGACGGCGAGGACATTTCGTCAGTTTCCGACGCCCGGCGGACGGACATCCGACGCCGCAAGATCGGCTTTGTTTTCCAACGCTTCAACCTTTTCCCGACCTTGACGGCAGAGGGCAACCTAAAGCTTGCCGAAAGGATCCATTCCGGCAACGGCGGCGGGAGCCATGCAAATCGACGCGAGGTGTTGCGGCTTCTGAAACTGGAAGATAAAATGCATCACAAACCGCTTGAGATGTCGGGCGGCGAGCAGCAGCGGGTCGCTCTTGCGAGGGCGGTGATCAACAATCCGGCGATAATCCTCGCGGATGAGCCGACCGGCAATCTGGACAGCGAGAATTCACAGATCGTGCTCGAAATGTTTCGTAAGCTGAACTCGGAATTCGGCCAAACGATCATAATGATCACGCACAACCCCGAGGCGGCGGCATTTTGCTCGCGGACGATCAACATGCGCGACGGGCACATCGTCGAGTCCTAGAAAATGGACCTTCTGAAGAAATTCATACTTTGGAGCTACAGCCGCGAAACCTCCGTTTACGTCATCTTTTGTCTTCTTATTGTCGCGTTCATTTTCCTGACGCCGAAGACCTGGTTCGACAAGAGAGAACCGGCGGCAACCCGGACATCTCGTTTGATCGTCAAAGAAAGAGATTTTTCCCCTGACCGGGCCGTGCTTGAGTCGCGTGTCCGCGAAATGAGCGGCCTCAAAGATGCCGAGATCCTCGAGACTAGGGAAAAACGGTCCGATTCCGGAGAAGTTTATTACGAGATCGACATCAAATGATCGCGCCGGCAGGCAGCGTACTGGACAAACGATTGCGGCCACTCTGTCCCGACGTTTATAAATTCATCATTTTTTATGAAAGTTCTTATTCCTAAGCTATTTACGATGGCCGTCTTTGCAGCGGCTTTTATTACTTTGGGCGTTGCCGATTCTTACGGCCAGGTAAACCGCATCCGCGAGATCAAGAGCCGGATGGACGAACATAACAAGAATCTGACCACTTTGCGGGCTCGTGTCACGATGGTCAAAAGGAACAATCAACTCAACGATAGCGAAACGACCATCGGCACCGCCATTTACGCTAAAAGGCCCGGCAAGGACGCGCTCGTCCGGATAGACTGGGAGCGGCCCGAAGAGTCTCTGGCGGTGATCGACGGGCAGTACACGATGTTTCGCCCGCGGCTGCAGGTCGCATACAAGGGTTCAGTCAAGGACGCCACGAAACCGAAGGGCGATAAGACGACAAGCAATTCCGCCTTGGCGTTCATGAATATGTCAAAGGCCCAACTCGACGCGAATTACGAGGTCGCATTGCTAGCGGAGAATGTCCGCTTGAGCAGCGGCGTCGTCACGTTCCACCTTCAGCTAACCCCAAAGGCTCGAACGAGCTACAAGTCGGCGGAGTTGTGGGTCGATAAGGACGGAATGCCGCAGCAGACCAAGATCATCGAGCACAATAACGATTCAACCACCGTGCTTCTCACGAACCTGGAAAAGAACGTCAGCTTGAAGAAATCGAACTTCGAGCTCTCGCTTCCGAGAGGAACCAAGATCCAGAAGAGCTAGCGTCAGAACTGAGTGAGCAGAAAGCTGCGGGCCCCGGGCGCAAAAGCCGGGGCCTTTCTGGTTATTTGAATTGCCTGTGAGCAATACCTATACTTATTTATTTAGTTTTCGAAGGGCCTGAAGCCTTGGCGACCGATCGACCGAATAATGCCGAAAGCAAGCAGCTTTTCAAGATTCACCCGAGGCGTAAGGCACACCGTGCGTGCTTTTGCCTCGACAAAGCATCCCGTTTTGGTGCACATCGTGCCGATGCGGCGGTGCAACTTGTCGTGCACGTATTGCAATGAGTTCGACAAAACGTCCGATCCGGTGCCGATCGACGTGATGCTCGAACGGATAGACAAGCTTGCCGAATTCGGGTCGTCGGTCATAACCATCTCCGGCGGCGAACCGATGATGCACCCCGAGATCTACGACATCATCGCCCGGATCCGTCATCACGGGATGATCGCGGGGCTTATCTCGAACGGCTACTATTTTCAGGTCGAAAAGATCAAGAAACTCAACGAGGCGGGCCTCGATTACCTGCAGATCTCGATCGACAATGTGACCCCGGACGAAGTCTCGAAAAAGAGCCTTAAGGTGCTGGACGCAAAGCTCGTGAACCTTCGCGATCACGCGAAATTCAAGGTGAACATCAATTCTGTGGTCGGCGGCGGCGTGGCGAATCCGGATGAGGCGCTCCAGATCGCGAACCGTGCCCGTGAACTCGGCTTTTCGTCGACGGTCGGCGTCATTCATGACGAAATGGGCCTGAACAAGGGCCTGACCGACCGCGAGAAAGAGGTTTACCACGAAATTAAGTCGAAAGGTGCACGTTCCTACGCCCGCTGGAATTGGTTCCAGGACGATCTGGTCGAAGGTAAAGAATACGAATGGCGTTGCCGGGCCGGTGCACGCTACCTTTATATCGACGAGTTCGGGATGGTCAACTGGTGCTCGCAGCAGCGGGGAACCCCCGGTATTCCCTTGCTCGAATACACCCGCGAGGACATGGACCGCGAGTACTGGACCGAAAAATGGTGCGCACCCACCTGCACGATCCAGTGCGTCCATCAGGTCGGCCACCTCGACGCATGGCGGGACCCGCAATTATCGTCTTCTGATTACAACAAACGCAAAGGGAAAGGCATCAAAAAAGAGACTATTACTCAGATCATAGGCGCGGAATAAGCGGCCGATCGTGCGTTTAATGGTCTAAGATGGCGGTGGACGGACGGCTCCCATGACCAACGAAGAACACAATCGATATATTGCCTGGGCATTTCTGGCGCCAGGGCCTTTTCAAGCTCCTAATGACTGCTCATGGCCTTTGTTTTCATATATTGCATTTTTGCGTGGCGCGCGGTGACCTTCCGCCCGCATTCCTTGCGTTCTTGTTTGGTTTTATCGGCCTCATTAACCTGCTGTTTCTTTCGCCTAACTTCATTTGTTGCGGCGTACGCAATGCTGAAAAAGAAGCCGTGGGCCCGAGTAGCCGCCATTGTTGCCGCTGCCCTTTCGGCGATGAATGTCCCAATTGGCACGGCCGCGACCGTTTATTCGCTTTGGTTCTTTTGCGGAGAGCAGTGGAAGGACGTCTATCCGGAAACTGCATCAGGTGTCCGTCGGGACCCTCTGAGCATCACTCCCGGCCGTGAGGATCGATGGGAGAGCGGCGTGGGTGAAGAAGAAGGGGCCAACATCTACCGCACGCCACCGCCGCCGGATTGGCGGTGATTCTCAATGTCAGCCGGGTTCTTCCTGGTACCAGTCCTCGTGCTTAGACCATCCCCAGCACGCGAGGCATGATGTCCATATCCATTGATGAAGGCATGTAGGACACTGCCCACCGGTCTCAAAGGTGTTCCAATCCGTGCCGCAGCCATTGTAGAAAAATTCCGGATGGTCGCAGTCCCAGCATGTCCAGCGACTCTCGCGATCTGGCTGCCATTTGCATATCGGACAGCGGACGCCCTTCAGCCTCCGGTCAATTTCGAGCCGATCCGAGATACCGCGCACCGGTTCTCCGACGGGAACGGACTTTTTGAATTCAAGCATCAAGATCCCGCTGAACGAAGCTATCGAAATTGAATACGGCAGGAGCATAGGCTAGTATTCCCCATCGGGAACGAAATTGAAACCGGACGTGCCGATGCTGAATATGGATGACGAAAAACTATTTATCCCGCTGCTCCTCGGAACCAACAGAAAAAGCCGCGAAAGCGAGGCGGCCGCCCGCTGGGTCTTTGAAAAAATGCGCGAGGACGGCCGGATCGAGCCCGTCTTTTTCGACGCCCGCGATTTCGACCTTCCGCAGGACGATTACGGGCCCAATATAAAAGACGCGTTTCCCGAGTGGCGCGACGCCATCATCAAATCCGACGGGCTCGTTATTGTTACGCCCGAATATAACCACGGTTATCCCGGAGTGCTCAAGAGCGTGCTCGACCTACTGCTTCGCGAATACGTCCACAAGGCGGTAGCCCTGGTTGGCGTGTCGAAGGGCCCCTGGGGCGGTACGCGGGTCATTGAAGCTTGCGTACCGATTGTCCGCGAACTCGGACTGGCCGTCACGTTTACTGACCTTCATTTCCCGCGGATCACTGAGAAGTTCGACGATGAGGGCAGGCTTCTTGATGAAGCCTATGAAAAGCGGGTCGAAAGTTTCCTTGAAGAACTTGTCTGGATGGCGTCTGCCTTGAGGTGGGGCCGCAAGAACCTGGAATCACGCTATCACTGACCGGCGCGGGTTGCCGGCTTTCGTTTCAAACATCCTAATCCAAAAGCCCACCGAGTTCGGTCCAGTCCTCGCCGCCCGAATGAGCCAGCGAACCTCCAGCAGTTTTCATGAAGGCGCCGAGTGGCGACGCCGTGGGGGCACCAATTCCATCGATATGATGGTGAGTCAGGGACCAAGTCTCGTCATAGGTGAACTGGAGGATCCCGCCGCCTGCCGAACGCGCATAGACGTTCAGCACACCGCCTACAACCGCTGCGGAAGGGCTTCCCTCGATCCTCGACTCGCCGAACGCCCATCCGAGCGAGGCCCAGGTACCCCAAGTACCTCGGCGTCCCGGGGTTCGCCGGACTTCCCATAAATATCCGTCGTGTCCGCGGACAAAGGCTCGATAACTGCCATCAGGCATCCGGACGGCCGTCGGAATATCAGTCATCCGGCCTCCAACTTCGAAGATCTCCCAAGGCTCTGCACCAAGCTTTCGTGCGTGATAGAGCCGCCGGTTCCAGCTTCGATAGAAGAGGTCAAGCTGATCATTCTCCGAAGCGATCAGGGTCGGCTGCCCGAGGCCCTTGACGTCAGTGCTGACAACCTCCTTGGTATTCTCCGCCCCTTCCTGCCGAATGTGGTAGAAGAAGTAATCGTTGCCGAGGACGACGACGTCATAGCTTCCTTGTTTGCGCGTGACCGCCGCCGGGTCCGAGATCACATCGTCCGCGAGCACACGCGGCCGCGACCAGATCGCCGGCGGCCTTGATACGTGGACCAGTTGGTTCGCAGCAGTCCGGAAGAACATGTCGATAATGCTGGTGCCGCGCAAAATTGCCGGTGTGCCGGTCATCGTGGGCAGCTTGCCGAAGCTCCAAAGCCCGTTCAAAAATACGGCGGGTGCCCCATCCAACCCGCGAGCCGCGGCCTCGTCGCCCGTCGACGTCGAGACGTAACGCCTACTCTTATTTAGCTCAGGCAGGATCGTGTCGTAGATCGCATCCCAGGTCACGTTGTGCCCCGGCGCCGCCTCATCCACTTCGACAGCGAAAAGGTCCTTGTTGCCCAGTCCGATCAGCGTCTCCCTTACCTTCAGCTCATATTCCCGGATGGCCTCGTCGTAGGTCAGGCCTCCGGCGAGTTCGGGATGATGGAACAGTTCGCTAAAGCAGCACCAGTCGTGGCGATTGAGTACTTGGATCTGCTTTCGGCCGGGCCCGTTCGACGCCATCACGTAAAGATCAGGGTACCCGGCGATCGAATAGAAGCCCGGAATCGTCTGTTCGGCGTCGCCGATCTCGGCGCCGACCCGAAGATACAAGGGTATCGAACCGGCGATCGAGATGCTGGACCGGATGCGTTCGTCGATCGCCGAGTAAACGGTCGTTGTCCAGCCTCCGCCAGAAAAACCGACCATGCTGAATTCAGTGTAGAAAGGAAAGTCGTCCGAATGCGGACGGGCACCCATATAGTTCAGGTAGATGGCGATCGGTTCCAGGAAATACTTTAGCGGGCTGCCTTTCGCAGGCTTTAGGTCCGGGCTTTCAAAAAACTCGTTGTGAGCCTCGAGCCCTCCGTCGTCCGAGACCTCGATCGACGTTAGGAACTGGGCGTTTCGCGGCATATAGACCGCCAGCACCGAGTAACCATCGCCGAGAAGCCCTTCGATCGTCCGACGCATTCCGTAACCGACATCGGCCGGTAACTCGCTGTCGTCAAAGGTCGGAATATGGCCGAGATGGAGAACAACGAGCCGACCGTTCGAAATCTGAGGGATGAAGTGATGGGCGTAGCTGCTTACGCCGGCCTCCATCGATACCTTCAGCGTGTCAACGCGATGGAGGTCCGAAAGTCCCGGTATCGGGCTCAGATCGCCCTTGACCAGAACCTCAGGCATACGTCGAGCGGGGAGCCCGGTACCGCCCCAAACAAATTCGATCAGTTCCTGCCGCTTTTTTTGAACATCGGCCTGTGAATTGATGGTGATATTACGGTCGTCGACCAGGACCTGGCCGGCGGCAGGGAGTACGAAAATGGTCAACAACGTCAATGGGAGCAAAAGCTTTCGCATAACTCTCTGGCTTCCACAAGGTAGATCCGGAAGCGTAAATACAGAAGGCCCTTTGAGAAGCTTATTTTTTGGGGATCTCTTCTCCGATAGTCCAAACGATCACGGAACTCGACAGTCCCAGCCCTGAGAGCCGCCCCGCCATCATGATTATCGTCTCGCCAGATTGTACCACACCTCCTTTCAGAAGCGTCTTCTCTCCTTCGCGGAGCATTTGCTTCGTCGATCCGCCGTATTCATGCATGTAGGGGTCAACGCCCCAGATCAAGGCCAACTGATTACACGCGTCGCGAGAGCTTGTCAGGCCGAAGGTCAGGAGCCCCGACCGAACGCTTGAGAGCCGGCGGGCCATTAGGCCGGATTCGGTGAAAACGGCGACCTTTTCCGTCATTATCTCTTTCGCGGCCAAAGCGGCCGCCTTGCAGAGGGCCTGGCTTGTCCTTCCCGTCGGCGGGAGCGAAAATTTCACGGGTCTTCTCAACTGGGCGGGCTTTACTGTTTCGGCTGCCTCGATGATCCGCGCCATCGTCCCGATCGCCTCCAACGGGTAGCTTCCGGTCGCCGTTTCGGCTGAAAGCATAACCGCGTCGCTCCCGTCCCATACAGCATTCGCGATGTCGGAAGCCTCGGCACGCGTTGGGCTCGGGCTGTCGATCATCGACTGAAGCATCTGGGTAGCGGTTATAACGAACTTATCGTTTGCGATCGCCTTCTCAATGATCTGTTTTTGATAGATCGGGACGAGTTCGACGCTGGTTTCGACGCCGAGATCCCCGCGGGCCACCATTACGCCGTCGGTAGCCTCGACTATCTCGTCCAGGTTCTTGATGGCCTCGGCCATCTCGATCTTGGCGACGAGGAGCGCCCGGCCCGTCGGACGCGTATTCATTTTCTGGATCAGGTCTTTCACCTGATGGCAGTCCGCCGCCTGCCTGACAAAAGATAGGGCGACGTAATCGACGTTCTGTCCCATTGCCCATTCGAGATCGGCGTGGTCCTTCTCAGTCATCGAAGGGATGGGAAGCTTCGTATCCGGAAGATTGATGCCTTTTCGTTCGTTGAGCCAGCCTCCGACCACGACCTTTGCGATGACGTCGGTCTCATTCGTAGCCTCGACCCGGAGTTCGATCGAGCCGTCGTCGATGAGGATGCGGGTGCCGGGGCCCACCGCTGAGGGGAGCTCGCTGAAGTTTGTCGATACCTCGGCCGCATCGCCTTCGATGTCGCGGGTCGTGATGATGAATGATGCACCGGGCTTCAGCTCAACCGGAGCATGACCTTTCAGGTTGCGGGTCCTGATCTTGGGGCCGGCCAGGTCCACAAGGATCGAGAGGGCCCGTTTCTTTTTAGCGGCGGCCGCCCTCGCATTCGCGATCGCTTCCAAATGCTCTTGGCGGCTGCCGTGAGACATGTTGATCCGCACGGCGCTGATGCCCGCGTCGAGCATGGCCTCGATCTGCGGCTGCGTTCTTGAAGCGGGGCCCAGGGTCGCCAGGATCTTGGCTTTTCGCATAAACTGTCTCTCTTTCCGATGTTGTGCTCTTTAAGACCACCCAAATCACCGCTTCCGGCGGTCAGTGAGGGCCCTTTCTTTTTCCAGGTAGTTCATTACGGTCGCAACGAACGTGGAATGCGACCACGTCAGGGGCGAGACCGACACGTGCTCGCCGGTGGCCGGGTCCATCTGTTCGGCAAGAACGCCCGACGGAAAGGCCGCATCGGCAACCCATTCCAATACTCCGATCGCGGGTTCAAGCTCTTCACGCGTGCGGGCGAGGGCGATGGTATGCTCGGCCATCCAAAGCGTGCAAATGAACCAGATATTTCCGGTGAACTTGTCCGACGACCTCATGTAGCCGTCGTTCTCAAAACGGGCGATGCCGCCGCCGACCGACAATTTGTCGCGGATGGCGTTGATCGTGCCGACAACCCGGCTATCGTCCGGTTCAAAACAGCCAAAAAAGAACGTGCCGAATAGGGAAGCATCGACGGTCGGATCGGTCTCGTATGAGCCGCTGCCCGTCTCGTTCAAAGCCCTGACAAACCTCCCGAGTTTCGCATCGTAAAGATGTGCCGCCATACCTTCTACGATCTCATCAGCCGCCATCGAATACTGAGCGCCGCGCTCGTGATCGGCGAAAAGTTTGGCGAAGTTCGCGGCCGCACGGAGCCCTGCCGCGACCGTCGCACAGGTGTAGGTGTGAATGCCGCGACGGTCCTCCCAGAGGTTCCAGCTCGGCAGGGGGAGCCTTAGATCAGGGTCGCGGAAATCCGACATGAAATCGGCGCTTTTGGTCACGAGATCCTGGTACAAACGGTGAGCGAACTCGATGTCGCGGTGCCGCCCGTAATGCTCCCACAATGCCCAGACGACCAAAGCGGTCTCGTCCTCCTGGATCGGGACTAGCGAACGCTCGGTTTCAGCGTCCCACGAGGCATGCCAACCTGAGGCCACGGTTCCGTCCGGGTTGTATTTTTGGAGAAAGAATCCTTTAGGGTGAACGATCCGGCCGCACAGGTCGAAGAATTTACGCGTCAAATGCGGATAGCCCGCCAGGTCGAGCGCATGGGCAACGAACGCGCCGTCGCGCGTCCAGAGATAGCTGTAGTGGTCGGTCGCTCGGGCGGTGACGTCGGAGTCGTTTGCCGCCAGAATCGCGCCGCCATTGTCTATCTGCGTATGGGCGATCAGAAGCGACCGCTTGAACATATTGACGATCTTCGGAGGGAGGTCGCCGTAATCCGTCTCGTTCTTCTCGACCCAGATCCGCCAATAGTTCTCGGTATATTCGAAGTACCGCCGCGGGCCGCGGGCCAGCACATGTGAGTTCAGATCCTCGACCTCTTCCCGGGAACTGCCCGCCGCGATCCAATAATGAAACTCGAATACCGCCCCCGGGTCCAGGTCCGCGTAGACGGCAAGGGTCGAATCGACCGAACCTTCGGCGATCGGCCCGCGGCTAAGAAGGCCATCCTCGGCGTCGCGCCAAGTGCCTTCCTTATCGCGAAACGCCTTTCGACCGGTAGCAAACGAATCGAACGGGGGGGCCGTGTTCATCAGAAAATAGCGGTGTTTCTTGTAATGGATAAGCGAACGGGTGGCCGGATCGAAGAACGCCGTATCCCCGACATTGTTCTCATAGATCCGAAAATCATGGTGAAGGAAAATACGGAATTCCCGCTTGTTGGCGGCCTTGTTCACGACCCGGACACTTCGGAGAAAGATGTTCTCGTGACTCGCGACCGTGTCGTTCGAGACTATCTCGATATTCAACTTCGGATTGGTGATCGAGACATCCGAGACCAGCGTGTCGCGAATATAACGAAGCTCACGATGCCAATCGTCGGAAAACAACCACGAAAACTCGCCGTCAACCCATACCCCGAATCGAAATGGGAAGCCCTCCGAGTGGTTTTCCTGTCCAACATGAGGGAAATAAATGTCGCGGATCTGATACTTGCTGTCGAAATTTACCAGCAGCGTGCCATTTCCGACGGGAATATCTCGCATACTATCGGTCCGATCCCGACATTTCGGCTATCAGAAACATTGCCTTCCTGACGATCTCACGCTCGTTCTCGAATTTGAGGAACTCGAGGGCTTCGTCGGCACTGACCCACCGGGCCTCTTGAACCTCGTGGTCGTGGTCATTTACGTCACCGGAAAGATATTTCAGCAGGAACCAGTGAACACTTTTATGGATAATGCAGCGGGCACCGTTGAAGCTTGCCGTAAATGTGTACTCCGTCTGCCCTAGTTCGCCGATCGCTTCGGTCTCAACGCCGCCTTCCTCCCGGACCTCCCGGACGGCCGCCTCGACCTCCGTCTCACCGGGATCGATCATCCCCTTGGGGAGCTGCCATCTGCCACCGGCTGCCGTCAGGACTATCACGATCTGGGTCTGACCGGGCCCGCTTCTGAATGCAACGCCGCCGGCCGAGACCTGTTTCCGGGCCGGAGGTCTTTTGACGGGTCGACTCATTTGCCGGGTGCCCCGTTAACCGCGGTTTCGACCGCTTTGTCCAATTCAGCCTTTATCTCGTCGTTGAAGCCCGTAAGTTTCTTGACCATCCGGCCATCGCGGTCAAAGACCGCAGTTTGCGGGATCGCCGTATCAGCCCCGAAAATGAAGGCCGAAAGCGCGTCCTCCGGATAGGCAAGCGGGTAATCGATCTTCAGTCTCTCAACAAACTCGGGGATCTTCGGGCGGTCTTCTTCGCCCCCGACATTGAGGCCGACAACGTAGAGGTTCTCACCGTATGTCGCCTTTAATTGTTTCAGGTGAGGGATCGCGTCGAGGCACGGCTTGCAGTAGGTCGCCCAAAAATCAAGTATTACGGCTTTACCTTTCAGGTCCTTGAGCTTATGAATGCTGCCGTCGAGACTGGTCCAGCTCATTTCATGGATCGGCTTGGTGGGCCTGGCCTGGGCATCCTTTAACGGCACGTCGTTCACCGACACGGGCTTGTTCCCAACGGCGACCGGAGCCGCCGCCGGCCGGCACGAAGCACCCACGAAGATCGTCGTCAAAACTAAGATAATTACGGGTCTCATCGGAAGATTTATATGGATATAATAACCAGCTTTGGCTAAATGGCCGAACAGCCGTGCTTTACTTTTTTTTGCTCCTAACGAGATGATTGGCATTATGGCCTATTATCCCGCAGAGGTTGGCCGGCGTTCGACGTCGCCTGAGAACGCGAGACGTCCACCCGGGGCGGCAGCGTCCGGGACCTCTGCAAGCTTTGAATGCGGCACGTTTGTAAGGGTCTTCCTTTCGATCGAGCTGATCAACCGGACGATCACGGATGCCGGCTTTAGCTCGAACGGATGCGGATTTGCCGTCGCCGCTGCGGACGTCATTGCCGGGATGCTTCGAGGCCGCAGCCTGACAGAACTTGGTTCGTTGAGAGCCGAAACTCTGGCCGCCGCGGCCATCGCCGAACTAGGTGCTTTCCCACCTGACAGGAAAAAGTGTCTCGACCTGGGGATCGACGCGGTCCGCGAAGCGCTTGCAGATCACCGTGCAAAGTTTCTCCAGGAATTTCGAGGCGAGCGGCCGCTGGTCTGCACTTGCTTCGGGGTTGAGGAAGAAACGATCCAGGAACTGATCGCTGAAAAGCATCCCGCGTCGGTTGACGAGATCACGAGGCTTTGCAATGCCGGCGGCGGCTGCGGATCGTGCATAATGCTGTTGGAGGAGATGCTCGAAAATACTGACATCAGGGGACGAAGCTGACAAGCGTCCGTGCATTTTTATGTGCTATACTCGTCTCTATCACTGACCGGATCTAGCGGCAGGAAATTAATTGGTTATTTACCGGGGGATAGGGGCTCCCCTGATCTTACAACTATCATTTTCAGATGGACGACCCGTCTAGTTTAGGCTTCCTGCTTTCCCTAATCGATATCTCGGAACCGATCACTACGCCGAATTTCGGCTGGTCTGCGTTCAACATTTTCCTGGTCGTTGCGCTTGTGGCTTCGAACGGATTCTTCGTTGCGAGTGAATTCGCTCTCGTCGCCGTGCGCAAGTCCAGGATCGAGGCACAGGCGGCCGACGGCGACCCTGCAGCCGTTCGGCTGTTGGGAATGCTCAATAATCTGAACGCCTACATTTCTGCCACCCAGCTTGGGATCACGCTCTCGTCGCTTGGCCTTGGCTGGATCGGCGAGCCGGCCGTTGCGCGGCTTTTGGAGCCGGCTTTCCTTTGGACAGCAGAGGTAACGGGCGCCGCATTCCTTTCGTCGGTCACGGTGATCAAGACAGTATCTTTCGTTATCGCGTTCGGGTTCATCACCTTTCTTCACATCGTGTTCGGTGAGTTGGCCCCGAAAACGGCCGCGCTGGAGCTTGCCGAGCGGGTCTCTTACTTCGTGGCGGTCCCGCTCCAGATCTTTTACCGCATCTTCAACTATCCGATAAGGATGCTTGATTGGGCAGGAACCAAGACGGCCCGTGCCTTCGGACTGGAATCATCGGGAGAACATGGCTCGAGCTATACCGAGGACGAGATCCGACAGCTGATCGTGGCTTCCGAACAGAGCGGCCATCTGAACCGGGAAGAGCGGACCCTGATCGACAAGGTGTTCGAATTCTCGGAAACGACGGTGAAAGAAGCGATGGTACCGCGGACCGAGATCGTTGCGGTCCCGCTGAACAGTACGCTCGAAGAACTGGTCCGGGCTTTCAGGCAGCACGGCTATTCGCGGCTGCCCGTGTACCGCGAATCCCTGGACGACATCGTCGGATTTGCTCACAGCAAGGACGTGCTGACTTACCTGCTCCGGCCAAAGTCGTTCAGGATAGAAAAGATCATCCAGAAACCGATGTATGTCGTCGACTCGGCCCGGCTCGAGGACGTTCTCCGCCAGATGCAGAAGGACAAGTTCCATTTTGGGTTTGTGGTCGATGAGCACGGCGGTGTCGAAGGGATAATCACCATCGAGGACCTATTGGAAGAGATCGTCGGCGAGATATCGGACGAGCATGATGAGGAAGTGAATGAACAGATCCATGCGATGCCCGACGGCACGGTCGTACTCAGCGGGGGCGTCGCAGTCCGCGACCTCAACAAGCGGCTCGGCCTGAACCTGCCAGTTTCGGAGGCTTACACCACGGTCGCGGGCTTTCTGATGTCCGAGGCCGGATCGATCCTGAACGCCGGCGACCGGGTCACCTTCAACGGACACGAATTCACCGTTGAAAAGGTCAACAAAAGACGGATCACCCAGGTTCGCTTGAGCGAGACCGGGCAGGAAGAGACCGCCGACGCCGCTTAGACGTTAGTTGCCGGTTCGTAGAGAGTCCCATTATCGTTTAGAATGTGGCTGGTTTTTCATATCAAAGGGCCTCTTCGGCCTTAAACAGGAGTATCGAGAATATAGATGAGTTTGATCGACCAAGTCTGGGCGCGTGAGATCATGGATTCCCGGGGCAACCCGACCATCGAGGCCGAAGTGGTCCTGGAGGACGGGACGACGGGCCGGGCAGCGGTGCCGAGCGGCGCCTCGACGGGGGAGAACGAGGCGGTAGAACTTCGCGACGGCGATAAGCTCCGCTATCTGGGCAAAGGGGTCCTGAAAGCGGTCGAGAATGTCAATGAGAAGATCGGGCGTGAATTGGAAGGCCTCGACGTTCTCGACCAGACACAGATCGACCAGGTGATGATCGAACTCGACGGTACCGAGAACAAATCGAACCTGGGAGCCAATGCGATCCTCGCCGTATCATTGGCCAGTGCCCGGGCTGCCGCAGCGACACAGGAAATGCCGCTTTATCGATACGTCGGCGGGACGAATGCAAAGACACTTCCGGTCCCGATGATGAATATTCTAAACGGAGGTGCCCACGCGGACAACAACGTTGATTTCCAGGAATTCATGGTGATGCCGGTCGGGGCCGAGAGCTTTTCCGAGGCACTGCGCAGCGGAGCCGAGATCTTTCACAGCCTGAAGGCCGTGCTTAATTCGAGAGGTTATTCAACAGGGGTCGGCGACGAAGGCGGCTTCGCTCCCAACCTGAAGTCAAACGAAGAGGCCGTTGAGACGATCCTGGAAGCGATCGAACGGTCCGGCTACAAAGCCGGACAGAACGTGATGTTAGCCCTGGATCCCGCCGCCAGCGAGTTTTACCGGGACGGCAAATACGTCTTTAAGAAATCGGACGGCCGGGAATTGTCGTCCGATGAAATGGCCGCATACTGGACCGACTGGTGTCAAAAGTATCCGATCATCTCGATCGAGGATGGAATGGCGGAGAACGATTGGGAAGGTTGGAAAAGCCTGACGGGATCTGTAGGCTCGACGGTCCAACTTGTCGGAGACGACCTGTTTGTTACCAACGTCAAATTTCTTCAAAAAGGGATCGAGGTTGGGGCCGCGAACTCGATACTCATCAAGGTGAACCAGATCGGCACGCTCACAGAAACGCTTGACGCGATAGAGTTGGCACGCACCAACAATATGACGGCCGTTATCTCGCACAGGTCCGGCGAGACTGAAGACACGTTCATTGCCGACCTTGCCGTTGCGACGAATGCAGGGCAGATCAAGACCGGGAGCCTCTGCCGTTCGGACAGGATAGCGAAGTATAATCAGCTCCTGCGAATAGAGGAAGACCTGGGCGATTCGGCCCGTTATCCGGGAAGACGGGCTTTTTATCAGCTGCATTAGATGGACATTCGTGCTGCCCTTTTGAAGGAACATTCCAAAGGCCAGACGATGAAGATCGTAGATCACATCGGCAGCGACCCTGAGAGATTTCGCGATCTGATGGATTGCTTTCTCGGCGATTCCTATCGGCTTTCTCAAAGGGCCGCGTGGGCGGTGACATATTGTGCCGAGAAGGACGGCGATCTAATAAAACCGTACCTGAAGAGATTGATAGAACAACTTGAGCGCCACGACGCACATCCTGCGATCCGGCGAAATGTCGCAAGAACGCTCCAGTTTATCGAGATTCCGGTACGGTATCGCGGCCGGGTCTTTGACGCGTGTTATCGTTTGGTCGAGGACATCAGGCAGCCGGTCGCGGTCCGAGTATTCGCAATGACCGTAGCAGCGCAGATCGCGGCGAATGAGAAGGTGCTCTTGGATGAACTCCGGCTCGTCGCCTCCAGGCATCAAGATCGAATGTCCGCGGGGTTCAAGAGCCGGTTTCGTCGATTATTCGGTCCGATCTAATGGAGTTCTTTCCTTATAATGGTGCCCGAGGTTTTATCCCGATCAAGACTCGCAGTTTGAAGCTTGAAGGGCAGAGGATGGCTAAGTGCGGCCATACCGAACTTGATATAGTTCGAAATTAAGAGGAGGTGACCGAATGGCTTTGCAGACTTGTTTAGGTGCGATGTTGAAGTGCAGTTTCGGGATGGCGCCGAGTTCATTCGTGGTTCTGCCGAAGAATCGTGTCAATACCAACATGGTGCCGGACGCGAACATAATGGACCACGTCCCGTTGGTCAATATAATGCCCTTCGGAATGTGCAGTGCACCGTCGAATCCCGCGGTCATTGCTGCTACGGCAGCCGCATTGGGAGTTCCGACGCCGGCCCCATGCATCCCTGCGACTCCTGCACCCTGGATCGCAGGTGCTCCTACGGTCAATTTGGCCTATTTCCCGACGCTGAACAACACGAGTCAGTTGATGTGCATCTGGGGAGGGGTGATCACATTCACAACAGCGGGCGAATTCACCGTGAACGTGCCTTAGCCGCCAGTACTATGGAACTGTTGCACGGCGAATTTACCATCAGCACCGACAATACCCGGCTTGACGCCGATTTGATCCAGAA
This sequence comes from Chloracidobacterium sp., assembly GCA_016716365.1. Classification (GTDB taxonomy): domain Bacteria; phylum Acidobacteriota; class Blastocatellia; order Pyrinomonadales; family Pyrinomonadaceae; genus OLB17. Next base: position 669,707 of record JADJWM010000018.1, read on the forward strand.
TTTCCTAAACCAGGAGTCGTACTGGGCCCGGACCCGAACGCCCGAACAGACGCTTACCGCCATCGAGAATTCGATCTGCTTTGGCGTTTTTCACGGCGAACGCCAGATCGGTTTTGCACGTGTCGTCAGCGACCGTGCAACATTTGCCTATCTCGGCGATGTTTTTATCCTAGAAGAATACCGCGGCCGGAGCCTCGGGAAATGGCTTATGGAGGCCGTTGTTTCGCACCCCGAGCTTCAGTCGCTTCGTCGATGGGTTCTCGCGACCCGCGATGCCCATACGTTCTATGAAAAGTATGGGTTTCAAGACCCGGTTCACCCCGAGCGCTGGATGGAGCGCCCGGCTCCCGATGCCTACTAAAATTCTTTCCAAGACGTCCGCCCATTGAGCTATAATTTAGAAATAGCTGTCGATCGACAGCACTCACCTCCCCGAAACCTATCACGAAGCCGACCTTTGACCTCAGACGTCTTCCTATGTTTTCAAGAACCCGACGCCCTGCCGCACTGATCATTTTGGACGGATGGCCCGTTCCTGATGGTTCGTCCTCGAATTTACTTGCCCGGGCTCACACCCCGTTCTATTCGGAGCTTTGCGAACAGTTTCCGCGTTCAGAGCTTGCTGCCGCGGGGCCGTATGTGGGCCTGATGGATGACGAAGAGGGCGGCCCCGAGGCAGGACACAGGACGATCGGCGCAGGCCGCGTTCTTATGGCCGATTCTGTGCGGATACGGAACGCGGTCGCGTCCGACGAATTTTCGCGGAATGCCGTCCTGCGCGGAGCTTTGGCAAAGGCGGCCCGGTCCGGCAAGTGTGTCCATTTCATTGGCCTTCTTTCGGACGCCGGTACAGAATCTCATCAGGACTCATTATTTGCCCTCCTGCGGATGGCGAGATCCGTCGGCGTCGAACGACCGTTTGTCCACTGCATTCTCGACGGCCTGGACGTCCGGCCTCGGACCGCCGATGTCTACGTTGAGGCCCTTCAGGTCAAAATGGCCGAGATCGGCGTCGGCAGGGTGGCTTCGTTGTGCGGCCGTTTCTTTGCGATGGACAGCCGCCAAAACTGGGAGCGGACGGCCCGCGCCTTCACAATGCTCGTCCATGGCGAGGGTGAGCGGGCGCGCGATCCGATCTCCGCTATCCGTGCTTCTTATTTGCGGGGAATTTCCGATGAGTTCATAACCCCGGTGGTGATCGAAAATGAGCAGGCCGAGCCGGTCGCGACGGTCCGGGACGGGGACCTTGTGATCTTTTTCAATCACGGAGCCGAGGCGATGCGACAACTGGCACGATCGCTATCTGTTTCCGACGCGGGTGGGCTAAAAGGGAAAATCGACGCTGTTTGCCTTACGGAATACGACGCCGATCTTTCGCTTCCGGTCGCTTTCGGGCCCGGACACGCGCGGAACACGCTGGCAGAGATGTTCGATCTTTGCGGTGTTCGAAACTACAGGATAACGGAAAGCACAAGGGCCGAACATGTGACCGAATTCTTCAATGGACGCGGGCACGCACGCGGAGAGTTGGAAAAGCGACTGGTGCTGCAGGCAGAGGAGCATCAACCGCTCGAAACCGGGCCGGAGTCGAAGAGCTTTAAGATCGCGGACCGTGCTATCACTTCACTGGAAGGAGATCCCGAGGCTGCGTTGATCGTGAATCTTCCGGCCGCCGATATCGCGTCCGCCGGGGCAGACGACGGTCGGGTCATCGAGGCGATGCAGTACGTCGATACTTGTCTCGGCGGAATTCTGGAAAGACTTCGCCATCTTGGCGGGGCCGCGATAATCACCTCGTCGCATCCCGCAACCCACACTGCCGGAGTTTCCGAAAACAAAGCGCACAATTTCCGAAATTCGCGAGTCCCGGTTCATTATTTTGACCCAAGCAATTCCGCGAGCCACCAATTGCGAGCCGATGGGTCGCTCGAGGACGTGGCTCCGACGCTTCTGCGAATGATCGGTATCGATAAGCCCTCAGACATGACCGGCCGCGACCTATTGAGCAATTAAACAGAACAGAACATTCAATACAGGCGGGATCGGCCGAAATGACATCGGCGGCTGTTCGTGATAACCTTCCTTTTCCCAAAATTTTGCTTTAATTCAGGGAAGCTTTTATCACAATGGTCGAAGAGTTTGCTTTCGACAACACGGAAGACCGTCGAAAGCGGCGTCAATCGGAATCCGGTTGGGTCGAAGTCATTGTCGGGTCCATGTTCTCAGGGAAATCTGAGGAATTGATCCGTCGGCTGAATCGCGCCTCGATCGCCCGGCAGAGGGTCCAGGTTTTCAAGCCGATCATCGATTCGCGTTACTCGATCGAGGAGATCGCATCACATTCGGGGCGAAAACACCTCTCTGAGCCTGTGTCCACGTCTGCGGACCTGAAGGCGTCTGTAAAACCCGACACGGAAGTGGTCGGTATCGACGAAGGACAGTTTTTCGACACCGGGTTGATCGATGTTGTGATCGGGTTGGCAAACTCAGGCAAGCGGGTGATCGTCGCGGGCCTGGACCAGGATTATACCGGGAAGCCTTTCGAGCCGATGCCGCAGCTCCTTTGTATTGCGGAGTATATTACGAAGATCCACGCCATATGTGTAAAGTGCGGGGCGACCGCCAATTTCACGCAAAGGACCGTCGAATCGGATGCCCGCGTCGAGGTGGGTGCGAGCGACAAGTACGAAGCGCGGTGCCGGCAATGCTTTGTGCCCCATTCCGATGCTCCGACGATCCATCCTTCCTGACACACCTATATCGAGCGGTTCGTTTTTTTTGATCCTGTGTTTCCCGTCCCTGCCGCTTGCGGATATAATGGGCGCGCTACTCTGGCCATCACAAGGCCTTTACACATAGGAGCTCGGTCAATGCCGTGACCGAAAAAGGGAGGCAGTTTATGAACGAAACGGAAAATACGAAATTGGTGCAGCTAGCATACGAGAAGTTTGGCAGCGGGGATATAGATGGTTTGCTCGAGTTGGTTAGCGACGAGATCCGCTGGACGACGCCGGCGGTTGAAGGGGCTTCGCATACTGGCGCCCGCCGCGGAAAGGATGATGTTGCGGAGTTTTTCAAGCTTTTGTCCGAGAGTGAGGATTTTGAGCGGTTCGAACCGCTGGAATTCGTTGCACAGGACGACAAAGTGGTCGTGCTTGGTGAATCGTCCGCCAGGATCAAGTCGACCGGGAGAAACTTTGAATCGAGCTGGGTCCACATCTTTCACGTTAGGGATGGCAAGATCTCGGAATTCCTTGAGTTCTTCGATAATGTTGCGGCAACAAAGGCCTACCAGAAGGCTGCCAAAGCCTAAGCCCTTAGGAATTCGAAAAACAGGGCCCGCAGTTCGAGCGGGCCTTTCTCATTTGGTTTCACCGACGGTTTTCACGCTGCCATTCGACCGGAGTTCGAAGGAGTTCCATTTCTAGTTTTCGAATGTATAAAAAATACTTTCAAGATCGATAAAACTGTTCTATAATCCGGCTCATTATTGGCCCGCGGTTCTCCCGCCCACAGGTCTCGGAACAGTTGACCCTCCGGGGCCGGGACGACATTGAAATGAATGAAGAAGCAAATGCCGATCTTTTCAGGAGATGCTACGACAAATTCGGGCAGGGTGATATTTCGGGGTTGCTCGAACATCTGTCTGAAAACATTGATTTTACGGTGCCTGAGGTTGAGAATGCCCCTTACGGAGGCCTTTGGCACGGTCGCGCTGAAGTTGAGCGGTTCTTCGAGCTGTTGGAAGGCGCCGAACATCTGACCGACTTCGAGGCCCGCGAGTTTATTTCGCAGGGAGATCGGATCGTAGTATTGGGCCGGTCGACGTCGACCGTGCGATCTACGGGGCGGCACTACTCGACCGAATGGGTGCACGTGCTGACGGTCAAGGACGACAAGATCACCAGTTTCGTCGAGTTTTTCGACACGGCCGCTGCTTTGCGGGCATTTCAAAAGGTGACGACCGCTCTGAGTTGAATTTGCTCGCGACCAATTGACTGTATTTACCAAATTGGTGCCGGACTTCTCTCTACTTCCAACTCCGGGACGTTTGGCGCGGTCCCATTGATCTGACCGCGCCTCTCCCTACTTACCGATCTTCATCGAATATAGGATCGCAGGAAAATCGCTCCTGTGCTTGTCGAAATTCGAACCCTTTGTTGAAAGGATTATGTTCACCTGCTGGGTCTGGCCGTTGTATCGCCTGTATCCGATCCATTGATGCCGTCTTGGGTCACCCTTATCCTCGGGCATTGCCTCCACGGTCTCGACTCCTGGTATTCCGTCGATCTCAACGACCCGCACCATTTCGTACTTGCCGTTACGGGCCTGCATCTGGGCGGAGTTGAACGCCCCTATCAAAGCGATATCGAGCGGGAACTCGTCCCTCAACGTGCTGATCGTCGGTATTAGAAAGGCCCCATCCGGAGAAGAAAATAAGGCCGTCTCCTTTTTCATCTCAGTTTTCTTCCACCCGCTTGGCAGCCGCCAGATCATGCCTTGATCGTCCCACGCCACTTCCGTAGCCGCATCGGCAACAGATCGCTGCTCGGGCGTCAGGACCGCTTTCTCGGCCGGCGGTGGCTTCAGATCCTGGCCCGGCTGGGCCGGACTCGTCTGGGTACTGTTCGCAGGAGTGTTCGCCGAACCCGTAAGTTGTTTGATCCGGTCGCCCAATCCGCAAAAATTCAAAGCGAAGATCAGCATGCCGATCGTGGTCAATGATCTCATTCAAAAGCCTCCATAGTTGAGTTGATCCGAAAAAACAATTTTCCATGTATGCACCGCCAAAATCAAAATCCACGATCTGGAACAGAAATTCGGTCCGCTTTACTGGCCGGGCCGCGGGAGGCGAAGTGACGGCCTAGCCGGAGGACGCGGCCCTTCGCTGATTTTCGAAATGAGCGACGATCTCGGCGGCGGCTTTCGAGCCGACAAAGGGTTTCAGTTCCGCCGCCGGCGTCTTTGCGATCCTCTCAATTGATCCGAATTCGCGCAGCAGCCTCATTTTCCGTTTCTCGCCGATGCCCGGGATCGCCGAAAGCTCAGACGTGAAATCTCGCCGTTCCCGCCGCTTGCGGTGAAACTCAACCGCCGTCTTATGGGTTTCCTCGCGGATCTGCAGCACGAGCCTGAAAGCGAGCGAATTCCGGTCGAACGGAATCGGCGAATCCTCTCGCCCTCGGACGAGTAGATGCGAGATCTCGCTATGTTTCTTCGGCGGCTTCACCAGTCCCACGAGCATTATCTGTTCAAGGTCCAGTTGACTCATTGCGGCGGCCGCCGCCGAAAGCTGGCCTTTTCCGCCGTCGATAAATACAAGTTCCGGCAGCTGCCCGCCTTCGTCGAGGATCCGGCGGTACCGCCGGAAGACGGCCTCGTGCATCGACGCAAAATCATTCGCACCGTCGACGTCTCGAATAATGAACCGCCGGTAGGCCGAGCGGGCGGGCTTGCCGTTCTCAAAGACCACGATACCCGCGACATTCTCAGAACCGGAGATGTTCGAAATGTCGAATGATTCGATCCGCTGCGGGAAATAGGGCAGTTCAAGGATCAGCTGGAGTTCTTCGAGCACCTTCTGAGAATCCGGCTTCAGAACCCTGAAACGCTGCTCAAACGCGATCTTTGCGTTCGTCTCGACCAATCCGATCATTCGTCGCTTTTCCCCGATCTTCGGGTTTAAGATGTGCACCCGTCGGCCCAGCCGTTCACTCAGAAGTGTCTCCAGAGCGGGCCGGTCGGCGAAATCGTTCGGCACGTGTATCTCTCGAGGCACGTAGTCGGTCGAGTAATACTGGACCAGAACGTCGCCGAGAAACTCGCCCGGATCAAACCCGTCACCTTCCGGAAGGTCCTCCCAAAAAAACTCACGCCGCCCGACCACACGCCCGCCCCTCATCGTAAAGAGCTGAAGAGCAAGCCGCGCCTCTTCGCGATGAAAGCCGAAGATGTCTACGTCACGCTCGGCCGTGTAAGCCATTTTCTGCTGCTCGCTCAACGCAAGCACGGCCCGGTGGAGGTCGCGGTACTTCGCCGCAAGTTCGTATTGTCCCGCCTCAGAAAAGTGCCACATCCGGCGCTCCAGGTCGGCCGCGAGTTCCTTGTTCTTACCCTCGAGCAAGGTCTTCACATCCTGGGCCGCCTCTTGATATTCGTCTTGCGTGCAAAGGCCCTTTACGCAGGGGCCAAGGCACCGTTTCAGGTGGTATTCCAGGCATGGCCGTGGCAGCCGCCCGTCGATCTCTATATCGCAGGTCCTCAGCTGAAATGCTTTATTGATGAGTTCGAGTGTCCTGCGGGCCAGCGAGGCGGGCAGCATCGGGCCGTAATAACTTGCACCGTCGCGTAGGATCTTGCGCGTTATAACGACCTTGGGGAACGGCTCATTCGTCATCTTGAGGTGAGGATACTGCTTATCATCCTTCAACATGACGTTGAAGCGGGGCTTGTGTTTCTTGATGAGGTTCGATTCAAGGATCAGAGCCTCAACCTCGTTATCGACGACGATGAACTCTAGGTCCGCGATGTTCTTCTGAAGCTGCCTTGTTTTCCAGTCGGTCCCGCGGTTCGTCTGAAAATACTGCCTGACCCGGTTGCGAATGTTCTTCGCCTTACCGACGTATATTATCTTTCCAACCTTGTTCTTGTGGATGTAGATCCCCGAGGAGGTCGGCAGATTTTTCAGCTTTTCTTCAAGCGTCATTAACTGGATTTTATCTCACGCGGAGGGGAACAACGAAAAAGCCCGCCTCGCCGAAGCAAGGACGGGCTGTGTGGGCGACGTCTAACGCTGGGCTATTTCTGAACCGCCGGTAGCAACATGCCGATCAGAATAGCGATAATGCCTACATTCACAATAAGAAAGCTTGTCATGATAACGATTCTCCGTATGTTTATGATCGCGGACTCTTTTGACCGCATTTGAGAGACGGAGACCTTCGCAATTTTTGCGGATCGAAGTCCGATCTCCGATCGATTTCTTATTCGGGGCGGACACTGAAAACCGCAAAAATTGATAACCTTGTCACTGACAACCGATATGGAAACGGACCACGAACCAGAAAAGATCGGATCATCGCGCCGTACCCTCCTCACCCGTTCAGCGGCTGAGGCGGCAGCGATTATTCGCCGCGGGGGCGTCGTTGCATTCCCGACTGAAACGGTTTACGGCCTCGGGGCCGATGCGTTTGACGAAAATGCCGTTGCGAAGATCTTTGAAGCGAAAAACAGGCCTCCGGACAATCCCCTGATCATCCATATCGGCGATAGGTCACAGATAGAAATGCTTGCCGAAGAGATTCCCGAATCGGCGGCGGCCCTAATAGATAGATTTTTTCCCGGCCCGCTAACGGTCGTTCTGAAGAAAAAGGACGCCGTGCCTTCGATCGTGTCTGCAGGCCTGGAGACCGTCGGTATCCGTATGCCGGGCAACGAGATCACATCGGCTTTCCTGAAAGAGTGCGGCGTCCCTGTCGCCGCACCTTCGGCGAACATCTCGGGCCGTCCGAGCCCGACCGATTGGCGTGCCGTGCAGGAGGACTTGGACGGGCGGATCGACTGCATCCTGCAGGGCGAAGCGACCGAGGTCGGCATCGAGTCGACAGTTGTCGATTGCACGAAGCCGGTACCTGAAATTCTGCGGCCGGGAGCCGTTTCTATCGAGGAACTCAGGCGAGTCGTTCCAGCGATCCGCGCGAGCGATCTAGACGCGGACGAGGCGGCCGCGAGCCCCGGTCTTCGGCATAAACATTATTCCCCCTCGGCGGCGGTCGTTATCGTTCGACGCGGATCTGAGATCGACGACCTGAAAGATTCGGGGTTCATCGGACTTGAATCGTCCAATTCAACGGCGGCGAAGGCGCTGGTTTGTTCTACGCCCAAAGAGTATGCAAGCAAGTTGTTCGCGTTTTTTCGAGAATGCGACAGGGCCGGGATCGCGAAGATCTATTGTGAAGAAGTGTCGGAAGAGGGGATCGGGACAGCCCTAATGGATCGGCTGCGAAGGGCGGCAGAACGCTGATTCACTTCTTCGGCCGGACGTAGTAAATCGCGAGGTCGCCATTGTCACGGATCCGCTCGACCGATAGGTTCTCACCCGCGTTCAATCGCATTTCGTGCTCGACGGGAACCAGAACGAGCGCACCGTTTTTCTCTTCCTTCTCGATAAAGGTACGGATCTCGACGGGACTCTCGAACCTCCTCTGCCGTCCCTCGTTATTTCTCGGCAGCCTTCCGCGAGCATAGAATTCGGCGCTGTGCGAGACGGTTATGAAGGGAAGAACCATCGCATCGCCGTGCCCCGCACGATCCGCGTCCGTGATCAGGCCCTTCACTGTGTCCGTGTCGGCATATTGCGGAAGAGCAAAGACCAATAGGGCAGTGACTATCACAAAGTGGGCGACGGCGATGAAGCGTAGCCACCGTTCAAGCTGGGGCCGTTTTTGCATCAACTCGAGCAGATAGATCGACGTGACGGCCACCGCCCCCGGAAGAACCGGCAAAATATATCCAGGAAGCTTCGAACCTGAAAAGGAAAAGAACAGTAGCGGCACTAACACCCATGCCGATGCGAACGCGAGCAGCGGAGACGTTTCGGGCCGGGCCTTGCCGTTCGAGTGTTCGATCATACCCTCTGAACATGTTTCTGCCCGGCCTGGTCCATCCGCCTCAGGAACGGGCCGAAAGATCCGTCGAGTGAATGTAACGACGGCGGCGAAAAAGAAGGGGATCCACGGCACCGTCATCAGAGGAAGGACCCAGAAGAAGAAATAAAATGGCTGCGGATGAAGATATTTGTTCGAGGTGTATCGCTGAAAATGGTGCTGGATTATGAATTCATCGATAAATTCCCATCCGTGACGTAGATACATGGGCACGTACCACGTCGAGCAGACCGCGACAGTTACTATAGGGCCCCAGGCGAGGCTCGTCAGCAGCTTGCGATCCGGAAAGCGCCGGACGAACAGATGGTAAACAACCGCGATCGATGCCGGGAAAACGACCCCGACAAGGCCCTTGGCCAACACGGCGACCCCGGCGAAGAAATAGAATAAGAAAAGAGGGAATGTCGTATGAGCACCGGCATTCGTACCCCTACGAGTGCGGCTGTCGAAGACGTAATAACTGATCAATGACGCAGCGATCGGAAAAGTCAGAATTATGTCAAAGCTCGCCCCGCGGGAAAAAACGATCAGCCCGAGTGCCGATGCCATGAACAAACCGAACCAGTTTGCTATACCGGCCGTTGAATTCCCATCATCCTCAGCCTCAGACGTTTCTTCAGCATATGTCCTGCCCAAGACCCACATGGCAAAGATCGTCCCAAGGCCGAACAAAGCGGAGCCGAAGCGGGCGGCGAATTCCGAAAGGCCGAACACGGAATAAGAAATGATCTGCAGCCAATACAAGAGTGCGGGCTTTTCAAACCAATTGAAACCGCCAAGTGTCGGCGTGACCCAGTCACCGCGTTCGAACATCTCGCTTGCTACCTGAGCATACCGCGGCTCGTCGGGTCCCAAAAGCGGGACAGACAGGCCAAAAAAATAGACGAATACGATGATCAAGCACGCAGCGATCCAAAACCCACGATCCGTATTTACGACTAACTTTGTCATTTCAGGCCGCTTAACAGAGAATAAAGAGTATCGCGAATTTCAAAGGCCGATTCAACCGACTCGATGGGGAGTACCGAGAAACAGAACGAAAGAAGCAGGCAAAAGGTCGCAGTAGTGGGCGTCGGAAGCCTGGGACGGCATCATGCCCGAAATTACGCCGAACTTGATCGCGAGGGCCGGGTAGAGTTGGCCGCTGTCTGCGACATCGACGCGGCGGCGGCTGCCGCGATGTCCGGCGAATACGGGTGCGAAGGCCTTAGCGACTGGCGGGAGCTTATTGGCAGGGTGGATGCGGTCTCGATCGCCTCTCCAACGGAGACCCACTCCGAGATCGGCTGCGCCTTCCTCGGATCAGGCACACACGTTCTGGTCGAAAAACCGATCGCTGTCACACTCGCCGATGCCGATAGGCTGATCGCAGCGGCCGAATCTTCGGGGGCAAAGCTGATGGTCGGCCAGCTCGAACGTTTTAATCCGGCGATGGCCGCGCTGAGGCCGCATGTTACGGATCCGCTTTATTTCGAGATACATCGTGTTTCGCCTTTTCCGAACCGGTCTCTTGATGTCGATGTGGTCCTTGACGTAATGATCCATGACCTCGATGCTGTGCAGTGGCTTGTCGGGCCGGATGTTCGGATCAAGGAGATAAGGGCGGTCGGCATCCCGGTAATTTCGGACAAAGTCGATGCGGCAAACGCGCGGCTCGAGTTTGAGAACGGGGCGGTCGCGAACATAACCGCTTCACGGGTCGGAACTGAAAAGATAAGAAAGACGCGATTTTACCAGCCCAACGCTTACGTCGTACTGGATTATGCGACAAAGTTCGCATCGCTTACGACGCTGAAACCCAATGCCTCTAACCCCCTTCTCGGAATCTCCATCAACCGGCTTGAGATCGACGACATCGAGCCGCTCCGTGCCGAAATAACGGCATTTCTGGATTCGATCGAGAATGATGTTCAACCGCCGGTGACCGGCGAGGATGGCCGACGGGCACTCGCTCTAGCTGTGGGAGTTCTCGAGCGGATCGAGGAGCACATCGACGGCCTCAGAAGACGGATGAAGGAAAAGCCGCCGAACCCCATGGAGTCGGCGGCCCCCTAAACCCATCCGTAGGCACTACGCAGCGGCTTCGCTGGTCTGCGTCTCATCGGAACCGGCCTGGATCGATCTGAGCCATTCCTGGGTCTTTCGCAGCCTTTCCTTGCCGTCCTTCCGATCCATGATCACCTTCTCAAGGTGTCCGTAAGCATCGGGCATGTCCCATTTTTCCCTCAACTCGGCCAGCAGCGGCTCGACTTTTGCAAAGACTGAAATATGTTCGCCGACCGTATCGTTGAACATCGAGGCCTTGATCGCACCGTGATTCACGAGGGCGGCGGCCATTTCCCAATAGGACAATACCATCCTAAGATAGCCCCCGACCTCCGGGTCCATCATTGTTTTTTCGAACTCTTCGGCGCTTTCAGGATTAAATGTGAACATCCAGTCCCGGGCCTTTCGCATCGTCGGCTCGCGGCGAAGGTCGTACAGCTTCAGGATCAGATCGGCGGATTCAAACTTGCTCATTAAAAAACCTCCAAAAAATTTATAGACGAAGTCTATTGCCCTAAACCCCGAGTGTCAATAAGCCTAAAGCAGAGTTAAGATTAGAGCACGATGCACGAACGGATCTCAGCCTACTTGTCGGAGCGGATCGCCGCAAATGATTTTCCCTCTGCGGTTTATCTGGTCGCCGAAAAAGGACGGATCGTCTTCCGGGACGCTATTGGCCATTCGGTCGTCGAACCCGAAACGATCGAAGCCAGGCCCGACACGATCTATGACCTCGCAAGTTTGACAAAGCCGTTGGTCACCGGGCTTTTGGCGGCCCAACAGATCGAAGACGGCGAGATCGAGCTCAGATCCCACATCGGCGACGTGGGTGTCGTATTTGGCGATTCGAGGGCGGCTTCACTGACCGTACAAGAACTTGCGGCGCATACGTCCGGCCTTCCGGCGTGGCTGCCATTCTACCTGTTGGCGGAATCCCCTTCGCCAACACACGTGAGTGAGGTCATCGCGGCTCAGCCGCTCGGGCCGCTCGGCTCGAGGGTCGAATACAGCGATCTGAATTTCATCGCGCTTTCGCTTGCGATCGAAGGCCCTCGTCCGGACTTTGAATTCGATCTCGCGGTAGCAAAGGAGCTTGGCCTCGAGAGAACGGCTTTCGATCCGCTCGAGAAAGGATTTGAGCGGGGCGAGATCGCGGCATGCGAAAAGGGAAACGCCTACGAACGGCAAACATGTGTCGAGCAGGGTTACCTTCAACCATCCGCTGCCGCAAGTGGTGCTGACCGAAGTTCTGTATTTCGCGAATATCAGATCTGGGGCGAGGTGCACGACGGCAACGCGTGGTTTATGGGCGGTGTAGCCGGCCACGCCGGGCTTTTTTCAACCGCCGAGGAGGTGTTTAAGATCGCGCTCCAGTTTCTACCGAACTATACCCGACTTCTGAAAGCCGAAACATGCGAACTCTTCCGAACCAACTTCACAAAGGGTCTGAACGAGGATCGTTCTTTCGCGTTCCAGCTCGCCTCGACCAGAGATTCAACGGCGGGGACACAAATGCCTCCGGAAAGCTTTGGGCACAATGGGTTTACAGGCACCTCGCTCTGGATCGATCCGGTGAACGACCGCGTGTTCATCCTTTTGACGAACCGAACCCACCATCACCCACTCCCTTTCATGAACATCAATTCTGTCCGCCGCCGCTTCCATGACCTCGCGATCGACGCCCTCGAATGTAGTAAATAAGCGTTGTCGCCGATTTTTGAACAAAAAAACCTTGCAACGCGTCAAATATTCTGATAATCAAAAAGGCGCTTTCCCCAAAAGTAAAGATCGTAATCGGAGACTGGCTTAAGATGAAACGTTATTTGACCGTTTTCATATTTGTCCTGGCCGCGGTCGGAACGGGGTTTGCGCAAAGCAACCGCTCCACGCGTCCCAGGGTCGTTGCAACCCCGACGCCGGCTCTGCCGGTCATTCAAAGCGATAACACCGATCCCGAGCGGCGTGGCGGACCGCCCGTCCTCGGCGGCGACAGCACACGGCGTCCGGTGCCGGGCCGGACCCCTGAGACGGTCGACGATGAGTCGGATGTTATCAAGGTGGAGACGAACCTGATCACGATGCCGGTTTCAGTGCTGGACCGCGATGGGCGATTTGTCAGCGGGATCGACCAGCGTGATTTCAAGATCTACGAGAACGGTGTAGAACAGCGGATCGAATACTTCCAGTCGGTCGAACAGCCGTTCACGGTCATCCTGATGATCGACGTCAGCCCATCGACTGCTTTCCGTATCGATGAGATACATTCCTCAGCGGTCCTTTTTGTTGACCAGTTAAGACCGAACGATCAAGTTATGGTGGTTGCCTTTGACGACCGAATGCGGGTTCTCTCGCAGCCGACGAACGACAAACGCATCCTCCGGAACGCGATCTATCAGGCCCAGTTTGGCGATGGCACGAGCCTTTATGAAGCGGTGGATACCGTGATCAGAAGGGAGTTGTCGCGGGTCTCGGGTCGCAAGGCAGTGGTCTTGTTCACCGACGGGGTCGATACCACGTCCAGGCGTGCGTCCTACGAAAGCACGCTTGCAGCCGCCGAAGAGATCGACGCACTGTTTTATCCGATCCGATATGACACTCAGCGCGACGGCTTTGGCGGCGGCGGTTGGGGCGGCAACCGGAACCCGCGAAGGGGTGGTCGAAATCAAGTGAACATTGGGGGCATCATAGGAATCATTATCGGCGGCGGGAACTTCCCAATGCCGGGTGGTGGGCCGGGTGGCGGTGGCGGCTCGAACGCCTATGAAAGAGGCCGTCAGTACCTTGACCTGCTCGCGCAAAACAGCGGCGGGCGCAAATTCGAGGCTGACACTACCGCGAATCTTGATGCGGCGTTCACCGGTATCGCCGAAGAGCTTCGTCGACAGTATTCTCTCGGGTACTACCCCGAAACGGTCGGCGAGGCAGGCGAGCGGCGGCAGATCCGCGTACGCGTGATGCGGCCGAATCTTGTCGTCCGGACCAAGAACAGCTACATTGTCGGCCAGAATGTGAGGAAACCCGGCGTGTAACGCTGCGAATGAACCCAATTAGAATTAGTTCGATGGGATTCGGAGGCTGCGGATCTGCGGGTTCCGAATGTTTTAACAGATCGGGCGGCTGAGATTTTCGATCCTTGGGCACGGGGCGCGTCCAATTTCGGGAACCGTCGGAAAACATCTTTTCCGCCCGGCTCGCGCATCGTATACTCTAATTTCAGGTTCGGACGGACTTAATGTCGAAGACTCTCCATTTCTTGGTTGTATTGGTTACAGCAGCGACCCTCCTTTTCGCGGTCGAGGCTGAAGCACAATCGCGCCGGGTTCCGCCCGGACAAAGCAAAGCAAAGATCAATGAACGCACCGAAGTGCCCCGGCCGACGCCGACTCCGGCGGTCGAAGCTGAAGAGGCTGAAGGGGTGATCTCGGTCGACACCCGGCTAGTTACTGTCCCGGTTCGGGTGCTTGACCGGCGAAACCGCTTCATCGGCGGGCTCCAGAAAGAAGACTTTTCGATCTTTGAGAACGGAATTCAGCAAGAGCTTGCGTATTTCAGCAACGAAGCTCAGCCGTTCACGGTCGCGCTCGTACTCGATATGAGTTATTCGAGCACGTTCAAGATCGACGAGATCCAGAATGCCGCGATCGCCTTCATCGCCCAATTGCGTCCGGACGATCAGGTGATGGTCCTTTCATTCGACGAAGAAGTTCGTTTTCTTTGCGAAGCGACCACCGATAGAAAGAAGATCTATGCGGCGATCCGCAGCACGATGATAGGAACCGGCACCAGTCTATACGAGGCGGTGGACCGGACGATGAACGGCCCGCTTCGCACGCTCCAGGGCCGCAAAGCCATTGTCCTGTTCACGGATGGGGTTGACACTACAAGCCGGCGTGCCCACGACCTGGACAATCTGCGGGATGCGATGGAATTGGATGCCCTGATCTATCCGATACGCTACGACACTTTTGATGATGTCCAGGCGATGAAGAATCGTTCGGTCGTCGGGATTCCGGGCGGGATCACACTTCCTGACAGCGGCACCCAACTGCCAACGGGTACCGGGATCCCGTTTCCGACGACCCGGCGGACGCCGCGGACCGGCAGCGACCCCAACCGTCGCGACGACCCGATGGGACTTCCGCCGACGCGGCCATCGATCAAGGCCCCCGGGGAGCAGGGCACCACGATCGAAGAATACCGATATGCCGAAGAATACCTGAATCAGTTGGCCATTCGGACAGGCGGGACCGCATACCTTGCTTCGACTTACGGCAACCTAAACTCGGCCTTTGCGAAGATCGCAAGCGAGTTGAGGGAGTTCTACAGCATCGGATATTATCCGGGTGAAAACTCCGGGGGCGGGACCGCGGTCAGGATAAAGGTTCGCGTCGATCGCGAAAACGTTGTCGTTAAGGCCCGCGACAGTTACGTGGTCCCTAAGAAATAAGATCGATGATCTTTAGATAACCGTCCCGTCTTCGATCCGGCCCCCTTTTGGCACAATTATGATCCCCTCGCGAATAAAATAGCTTCCGTCCGTAGCGTCAAAGGTCTCTATCCCGGTGGAATTGACCAGCCGTACATCTCTTCCTATCCGAACGTCCTTGTCGATGATCGCTTTCTTAATGACCGAGTTTGCGCCTATGCCGATATGGGGCGTATTCGTCCCCAAATTGTCCCTGATCTCATCGATCGATTCAAAGAGATCCGAACCCATTACGATCGAATCTTCAACGCGGACCCCAATGTCCAGACGGCTGCGTAGGCCGATTATCGAGTTTCGCGCGTAGACACCGTTCATTATGCAGCCTTCGCTCACCATCGAGTTGTCGATATCGCACGAATGAAGTTTTGACGGGGGTAGGTAGCGGCTGCGGGTGTAGATTGGCGATTCGGCGTCGAAGAAATTGAATTTAGGCAGAGGCGACGCCAGATCGAGATTCGCTTGATAAAAGGCCCTGATCGTCCCGATATCTTCCCAATAATCGTTGAACAAAAACGCTTGGACGTTATGATTCTGGATCGCGGCGGGTATGATCTCGCCGCCAAAATCGACGGCCGATTCGTCGGCGTTAAGCAACTCGATGAGTTTCGGATAATCGAAAATGTAAATGCCCATCGAGGCAAGGTAGGGCCGCCGTTCAGCCTCTTCGGAAGAAAGGCCGAAGGCGGTGGTATCAACCCTCATGGATTCAAGGGCGTCGCCCTTCGGTTTTTCCTTGAATTCGACGATCCTGCCGTCCCGGTCGGTCTTGAGAAGCCCAAATCCTCCCGCATCGGTGGGGTTCGCGGGGATCACTGAGATCGTAACGTCGGCATTGGTTGACGAATGGCGTTCGAGGAAGTTCCTATAATCCATCCTATACAGATGGTCGCCGGACAGGATCACCAGCGTCTTGACGTTCCAGCTTCGAAGGTGCGGGAGAATCTGTCGAACGGCGTCCGCCGTTCCCTGGAACCAATCCGGCCGCTCGCGAGTCTGTTCGGCGGCGAGGATCTCGACAAATCCGGTCGAGAAACTTGAAAATCTGTAAGTTCGCGAAATATGCCGGTTAAGCGAGGCTGAATTGTACTGGGTCAGCACAAAGATGTGCAGTATATTCGAGTTGATGCAGTTCGAAACCGGCACGTCGATCAGCCGGTATTTTCCGCCAAGCGGGACCGCGGGCTTCGAACGTTCCTGGGTTAGCGGGAATAAACGCGAACCCGCTCCACCCCCAAGTATGACCGCTACGACATTTTCAGTCCGACTCATAAATGCAATAGATCAAAAAGTTTGCGATGAATGAAGGATAACTGTAAGTCCTTTCAAATTCAAACTGTTGTCTTTCAGGCGGGCCGCTTATCGAACGGCGGGCCGCAGAATATCGTATAGTAGAAATGGCCGAACAGGGCGGGGTTTCGTCCGCTTTGGGGCCGCCTGGTTATGTGGTATTGGACGAAAGTACTTTTCCTTACGCTTCTGGGTGCGATCGTGGTCTGGCTGGCGTATGAATTGATCACGTTCCCGAATATCTCCAGCCTCAGGACCGAGAATCCGGTGTCGACATCAATGATCGAATACCGGCTGGGCGAAGCCCGGGCGGCCGGCCGTGAGCCGCGAAAATTCATGATATGGACTCCGATGGAGCAGATCTCGCCGAACCTACAGCGTGCGGTGCTCGCCGGCGAGGACGCCCGCTTTTTCGAGCATAACGGTTTTGACTGGGATGCGATCCAGAAGGCGTGGGACGAGGCGGTCCGCGAGGGCGAGAAAGAGGCCAAGGCCGAGGGCGACTACGATCCCGAAAGCTGGATACCGCCGATGCCGAGCTTTAAGCGGGGAGCATCGACGGTCACCCAGCAGCTTGCGAAGAACCTTTATCTGTCGGAGGACCGGAACTTTCTGAGAAAAGGAAGGGAAGCGGCTTACACCTACTTCCTTGAGCGGAACTTGTCCAAACGCCGGATCCTTGAGATCTATCTGAACGTCATCGAATGGGGCGACGGGATCTACGGGGCCGAAGCCGCGTCGCGAAATTACTTTCGCAAGTCCGCATCGAACTTGACCCGGGAAGAGGCTGCCTATCTAGCAGCCATGATCCCGAGCCCGCTGAACGTATTTAATCCTGAAAAGAACCGAAAACGGGTTGTCAGGCGGCAGCGGGCGATCCTTCGCGGAATGAATTCAATAAAGCTCGCCTACTAGACAGCCCCGTTTCCTGATTGTGAGCGGCGTCACCGTGTGTGCCAACGCTTCTGTACTAAACTTCTTCCGGAAAGCTTTCAAATGTTTCTGAAAAGGAGGGGACGACCGAATGAAACGATTTGTTGCCATGACGACGGTTTTTCTGCTTCTAGTTTTCGCAATTGCCGAGTATCGGACGGGTTCAGGCCTTCCCGGCATCGAACCTGTTCTTGCACAGGACGAGATCAAGATGCCCGAGACGATCATCCTCGGTAAGGACAGCAAACTCGGGCAAGTGAAGTTCAACCATGTGAGCCATAACGGCGGCACATACAGCATTGCCGGCACAGGACCGATCGCATGTATTGAATGCCATCACACGGCCCAGCCGGCTTCGGAACTCGCGAAACTAGGTTTGAAGACGGCGTGGCCGGCAGACCGGACAACGACGCTTACGCTGGAACTGTTCAATAAGGACCCGAAGGCGGCCGGCGTCGCTGCATGCCGAAGCTGCCATGCACCAGCCGGCACTGTTCCGAAATTGATGGACAAGATCCCTGAGATGAAACACGAATCGAGCACTGCGATCATCTCGCTGACCAATCAGCAGGCTATGCACCGAAACTGCGCCGGCTGCCACACGGAAGTCGCAAAACAAAACAAGGCACAGAAAGGGCCGACGACCATGCAATGCACCGCTTGCCATAAGCGCGCGGGATGAACGAAAAGGGAATAGCAAAAGAAGAAGGACTGCCGCTGTCGACAGTCCTTTTTATCTTGTTGGATCCGAGCACCGTCAAGGCAGTTCATAGTCGATGAACGACGCCTGTGTGGGCACATCACCTAACTGGCCAAAGGACAGTACCAAGATGCCGGTCGTTGAGTTAACGATGTACCACGTTCCATTTGACGGCCTGAAAACGGCAACATCCGTCTTGCCGTCACCGTCATAATCCGCCGCGACGGGAATGTCGCCGGCCTGTCCCCAGGTCTGCGAACTAAATCCAAGCGTTGTGTGGCTCAAAAACCACTGCCCGGTACCGGGTCGGAACACAGCCTGATCGGTCGCGCCGTCGCCGTCAAAATCACCGGTCAGAGGTATATCTCCGGCCTGGCCCCACGTCTGGACAAAGAAACCAAGCGACGACTTCAGCAAGTACCAGTTATTATTCGAAGGCCGGAACAGGGCTACGTCACCGATGCCGTCACCGTCGAAATCGCCCTGCATTGGCTTATCGCCGGCGACACCAAAATGAAAAGTACTGAAAGTCGCGTTTGCGAACCGTGTATACCACATGTTATCGGACTCGCGGTAGATCACCAGGTCGGCGCTGCCATCATTGTCGCGATCGGTCGGTACGGGCACGTCACCGGCCTGGCCCCAGCCGAACGCCTGAAACGTCTGCGACTGCGACATAAACACATACCAAGTACCGTTGGACGGGCGGAAGACGGCTACGTCAGTAATGCCGTCGCCGTCATAGTCCGCCGGCACCATCAGGTCGCCCGTAACTCCGAACTCCTGAGCGGTGTACCCGGCGGTGCCCCGTTGCAGGTACCAAATATTGTTGGCCGGGCGCCTTACCGAAAGGTCCGAACGCCCATCGCCGTCGTAATCGAACAACGTCGGCTGGGCTCCGGTTTGGTTGATCGTAAAGGTCTGTCCCGCACCCGTGATCGTGGTCGAGCGGGCTACGCCGGTATTCTCCGCCACCGAGTATTCGATCGTACCGTTACCGGAGCCGTTTGCGGCCGAGGTGATCGTGACCCACGGAGCATTGCTCGTCGCCGTCCATGGACAGCTGCTCGTGGCCGCAATGTTAAAGCTGCCCGTGCCGCCCGCCCCACTAAGCGACGTGCTGCCCGGCGTGAACGAATAGCTGCAATTGCCGCCGAGGCTAAGGGTGTAATCTCCCTGCGATCCGGCCGCAGCCGAGGATCCGGGGTTATACGTGGCCCGGATCGAGAAGTTGCCTGCGGAAGGGGTCGTAAAGAAACCACTTGTCGCCGGGATCCGTGAATTCGTTCCGCCTCCCCCGTTGTTGTCCGACGCGATGACCTGTCCGGTGGGATCCAGCAGTTCGAGGTAAGTGTCGTAACTGGCAGACATCGAGATCGAGATCTGCTGACCCGCATCTGCCTGGAAACTGTAAAGATCGTAATTTCTCGTCAGATCGTTCGGAAAACTGCAATCAGTGTCGAGAAGTGACAGTCCGTTGCTGGTGTAACCGATGGTGATCGGGATGACCGTGCAGGTCGGCCCGGCCATGCCGATCGCATGGGCAGCCTGGATACGCGGTTTTATAAGCCCATTCCGCGTATCGGTGATGGGCAGGCCCGTGTTTTGGAGTATGTTGAACGCATCCGTTACGGGTATTTCCGGATTTCGGCTCCTCAGGAGGGCCATAAGGCCGGCAACATGCGGGGCCGCCATCGACGTGCCGGAATAGGAGGAGAAATTGTTGTTCGATCCGGGAGCAGCAACGGAAGAGTCGATCCAGCGGCCCGGGGCAAGCGCGCTCAAAAACGGTGCGCTGTTTGACGAACTCACGACTGCGTCTAATATCGCGCCCGAGCTTCCGTCACCGGATGAACCTACGCTGAAGGCGGTCGAAATGCAGGCGGGAGCACTGGTCGCGTTCGTGTATCCGCTGTTTCCGGATGAAATGCTAGTTGCGATGCCCAACGAACGATTAGTGTCTATCGCGGCTTTCCTGGCTGATTGGACTTCGTCGCAGTTCGTAAAATATTGCCCACCGCCAAGGCTCATATTGATTACGTCGATATCGAACGTTTCGCTAAGTTCGGCAACACGTTCGAGGCCCGCAACTTGATTCGAAACATAAGAGAGAATGCAGGGCACAGGGTTGCTGCCGCAGCTCGAGGCATTATCAAAGCGCGAAAAGACCTGGATGGCGATGATGTTCGCACCCTTTGCGATACCGCTGAAATTCGCCGAAGTGCCGGCGGCGATCCCGGCAACATGGGTCCCATGCGGACAGCCGTTTATCAAGGCATCGCAGTTCAAGCCGGAGTTGGGGTCGATCGAGGATTGAGCTCCTCCGGGGCAGAAACTCAATGAGGTGCCCGCGACCGTTTGCGAGTAACACGCTTCCGAGACCACTTTGTTGGCGAGGAAGGTATGATTCTTGTCAACACCGCTGTCCAGAATGGCGATCGTTCGGCCCGTACCGTCGATCCCGAAGTTCCAAACGGTCGGAGCACCGATCACCGCCGAGCTTTCCGCAAGTGTGGGCGGGTCCGCAACGTCCTCTTCGATGCTTTTGATAGAGGGGTCAAATCGCATGGCCGACAGCGCCGCCTCATTCACCCCCATCGCAACGAAGGGAATGTATTTGAAGGTCCTGGTGCTTTCATCCACCTGGGCCGCGTATCGACTGAGGAAATCATCCTGGCGGCCCTTAATGCGGGCCTTCTGTTCCGATCGCTCCGCCCTTGCGAGTTCGCCGATCGGCCGGGTCGGGACGTCGAGGCCCACGATCACGCGGACGACGCCCGTATCCCTTGCTTTTTCGGCCAGCCGGGCAAATTCCCTTTCTTTGAACGACAGCAGTTGGATCGATTGGGCCGCGGTAGGACCGCTGTTTATCGAGCCGAGATACAGTGACACGCCTATGATCAGCGCGGTGAACAGGAGAAGTACAGGAAGTGATTTCATCTTCGATCGATCCGCGGCTTTTAACCAGGTTCTAACGGATCCAAACGCCGCATAAAAACTAAGGATCCCCAAATAGTTTAAACTCTCATTAGAACGCCGGTTTCAATCGGCCAACGAGATATTTGAGAACGCCGCTTGAAAACATGATTAACCTCCATTTTCTCAAATCGGCGCCGCCAAGGGCAAGGTTTTTTCGTCCGGGACCTCGGCGTAAGGGCTATTCTGAGACGATGCGGATGATACACGGCCCCTCGAAAGCCAGGAACGGCCCGCAGTTCGCCCAGATCGCGGGGCAAAGAGCGAGCCGGTCCTTTCTATCCTCCGATGCCCGGTCAATTGCTGGCGGCGCGGACCTTCGGTCCTCCGACCAGCTTCATTTCGTCGACCACCCACTTCGCATCGCCGAACTTTTCGGTAACGAACAGAACGAAGCGGATATCAACGGAGATCGTCCGGTTGACGTTCGGATCGTAATAAAAGTCGTTGCCGAGGCCCTCGTAATTCCCGTCAAAACACAGCCCGACCTGTTCGCCGTTGCCGTTCAAGATCGGTGAGCCGCTGTTTCCGCCGATGATGTCGGTAGTCGAGAGGAAGTTCACGATCACGCTGTCGCCCTGGCCGTAGCGCCCGAAGTCGCGATTCCGCTGCAGATCCTTCAGCTTCTGCGGCATATCGAACGGATTTACGCCCGTGTCCTTTTCCCACATTCCCTTCATCGTGGTGAAGGGCGTACGATATTCCGCCTCACGCGGGACGAAACCCTTTATGTTCCCAAACGAAAAGCGGAGCGTCGAGTTCGCGTCCGGGTAAGGCGTGATGCCCTTCATCTCAGCCATCCCCTGCTGGTAGAGAAGCCGGAGCCGGTCGATCTTGCTTGCAAAAACGGCGGCCCGGGCGTTCGCCTCGTCCCTTGCTTTTTTCAGTGCCATCGCGAAAGCCTTGACGTTGTCGCGTTCCGGCCGGAAATCCATCGTCTGCGGCCCGTAAAGGGCAGCCACGGTCTCCGCCTTCCAGTAGTCGCCGTCGGCAACGTTCTCGGCAAAAGCGTTCTCCGCGCTTCGGCGTGCACTACCGTCAAAGGTCTTGAACAGGTTCTCGGCCCCTTCGAATTTCTGGTCGGCCGGAAGTTCGTCGAACGACTTCAGGAAGAACTCGAGCATCTGTTTCTCGTAAAGCGGTTCACGTCCTTCCAGGGATTTCCTGATCTCCTCGAGCTTCGCCTGCCGCTCGCTGTCATTGAGCATCTTGCCTTCGGCCACCGCAGTGTAGATCGCCCGGAACATCGGCATCGTTCCGTCGGGCATTCGCCGGACAAGGATGTCGCGTTTTGCGTAGCGGTTCGATTCCGCCGAGACTGCTGCGATCTCAGAGAGGACCGAGCCGTACTTCCGCTGCCGTTCGGGGTTTGCAGCGACCCACGCCGCAAACTGTGCTTCCTCGGCACGACGCTTTTCAACCACGTCCGAGCGGATCAGCCGAAGCCGGCCGCCGTCGTAAACCTTGAAGGCGTTGTCAAAGCTGGCGATGTCAGACTGGAACTGGATCCTCTTTTCCTCGTCGGTGCGGCCGATCTCGCGAAGGGCGGCACTTCGGGCCGCAAGCCACGACGACAAGAACGGGAAGTTGGCGTCGCGGGCATATTCGATCGACTGGGATTCACGGTAACGCACGGTACCGCCGGGGTATCCCAAAACGAAAACGAAATCGTCCTCTTTGAGCCCGCCGATGTTCATCGTCAGGAACCGCTTCGGCCGGTAAGGGACATTCGAAGCAGCGTATTCTGCGGCAGAACCATCCGGAGCTACATAGGCCCTGAGAAAGGTGAAATCGCCCGTATGACGGGTCCATTCGAAGTTGTCCGGGTCACCCCCGAAGACACCGATGTTGCGGGGCGGGGCATAAACGACGCGAATATCTTTGATCTGACGCGTCTGGAAGAGATATGCAAAATAACCGTTGTTCAAGACCTGGATCCGCACGGTCGAGCCCTTCGGGGCCTTTGCCTGTTCGGCGGCCGTGAGGTCATCGACATTTTTCTTTACGGCGGCCGCAAGTGCGTCGCCGGTCAGGTTCTCGGTCCCGGCCATTATCTTTGAGGTCACGTCCTCACTGCGTTCGGTTATGAAGATCGAGTAGCCCTTTGCCGGGATCTCGCCCGCTTTTCCATCGGTCCTGAAGCCGTCCTCGACCAGGTCCTTGCCCGGTGCCGACGCGGTCACAAGAGCGTCAAACCCACAGTGATGATTGGTCAATATCAGCCCTTCGGGCGAAACGAATTCGGCCGTGCAGCCGATGCTCAGGCGGATAACGGCTTCGGACAAACCGCCGCCGGCCGGGTTGTAGATCTCTTGCGGGCTGATCTTCAAACCGCGCTTTTTCAATCCCGCGATCGTGCCGATCTTGTCCGGCATAAACATCCCTTCGTCGAACCTGGCGAACGCCGGAACGATCGAGGTGAGCGTTATCGTGATAAGCAATAATGCCGAAAGGCCTTTATTTTTCAATGTCATAGAATGGGTTCCTTTACTAGCTGTCCAGATGTCAGGCAGAAGAAGAATTATAGCGTCTTGCCCGCCTTTAACCAACCTGACTTTAGATGCCCTGTGGCCACGCCGTGTTGCGTTTCAGTGTACGGATGCGTTGTTTCTGTGAAACACCTGAAACAGTTTCTGAAACACGTGTGACGCACGCGTCACGATCTTGTCAAAAATGTGACGCGTCCGTCACAATCCATCATAACGATTCAAAGATCAGAGCGGCCCCACCTCCCGGGGAGTCCGCCCGCGGCTCCGACGATGATGGCACGGATCCACTCTCCAGGAGAACGGCAATTTTGAAGATAGGAATGAAACGAAAGATACGCATGATACGAAAGGACCAGGTCATGACCTTAAGCAGGATATCCGATCATTCGTGGCGAGAACGTCGTGGAACGGACCGTCGCGCGATGATCCGAGTTAGTGAAAACCGCGAATGTCGGTCGGCTAATAGCCGGAGAGCGTTCATCACAGGCTGGACAGGGGATAAGCACTTTGACACGAAGGTGATCAAACTGATTCGCAAGGAGCGTATTCTCGCCCGGCCCGAATCCTTAGAAGTCAATCTCGTTCAACGAACGCTCTTGCCAGATGGGCATCTTTCATTTGCCCATTATTCCAGACACATCAGGTGCTAGCTATAGCGGTTGGCCAAGAGTATTGACATCGAATGCGAGCTAGGATTAGAGTTTGCTCAATATTGGTTCTTCCTAAGGAGTAAAACGACATGATATCCAAAGCCTTTACAATCGGTAAAAAAGCGGCTATCGGGTTCGTCTTGCTGCTCCTGTTGGCCTCGATGGATTTATCGGCCCAACGAAATTTCGAGCCTCCACCGACCAACATAAAGATACCAGAAACGCCGAACAGCCCTGTCCGAATATCCCTGGACCGGATCAGGCGGATGGGACCGGGAAGCAATGTTTTTTCGTACACTGTTTCGAACGTCGGGTCGAAGACAGTTTGGGGCATCGTGATCCGCGGTCTTCCGGGGAAAGATGAGCCTGAATTAGTGATCGGGGAAGCGATAACCCCCGGAACGCGCAGAAATAAGGCCAGACTTTTTGACAAAATCGATGCCGACGAGCGTCTCGTCACAGTCGATTTCGTTCTGTTTCGGGATGGGAGCGGTTGGGGCCCTGATAAATCGCAGCAGTCGGAACACATTAAGGGATTGTTCGAAGGCCAACGAGCTCTCCTCTACGACGTAAAGAAATTGCTCGCGGAGAAGGATAACGCCGCTTTGCGGATGTTCCTTACACGTGAACCGTATCTAATCGATTATACCCCCCACGAGCAAAGAACCACGCGACAACACGCATTCTTCCGAGGCTACGGCGCGGGCATGTCGGCTTTGAGATTGGAAATGCACGGGCGCGGCGATTTGGAAGGAATTCCGTTCAGGGTCGCGGAAATGGAGCAGAACCTGGGACTCGTGCCGGTGCAAAAATCTGATACTTCACAAAGACAGATCAGTAGATCCTATTGGTTTTTCGAGCCGGTTAAGATCGAGTCGGTGTACTTGCAGGACAAACCAATAGAAATAGACAAAAAGTTTGCGGCCGGTCCAGATTGGTTGAACGGTCTGCGTGTTCGCATCAAGAATACGTCCGGCAAGCGAATCACATATCTTTCGCTCGGTCTGGAATTCCCGGAAACCGCATCAACCGGTGCGATGGTAACATCCACGATGAATTATGGAATGCCCGCACACCGAAAGGTTCCTGGTATTCCCGACCTGCTTTCGGCGACACCGGATTCGGTGCTTGAACTAGAGTTGGCCGACAAGGAGTTTGCAGGAATTCTTAGAATACTTGAATCACGAATTCCACTAAGCGACCTGACACGCGTCAACATCAGGATAAGTATGATCCACTACGACGATAACACCGGGTGGGCAGGGCATCCGCTGATCCAGGACCCGGCAGATCCAACACGATGGTTACCTTCGGCGAAGTGACGTTGAGAATTCAGTGTCTAATGAAAAAGCGAGCTCGAGCGGCTCGCTTTCGTAAGAATTGACAATGTTTGGGGACTTACAGTTTCTTTAACTCCGTCGGTTCCTGGGGGAGGAAGCGGCGGGGGTTGATCGGCCGTTCGTTGAGCCGCAGCTCGTAATGGAGGTGAGGGCCGGTCGAGCGTCCGGTCGAGCCTACATTCCCGATCAACTGGCCGCGGGCGAGCACGTCACCGGCAGCGATCTCGATCTTCGAAAGGTGGCCATAGCGTGTCTTCAAGCCGTTGCCGTGGTCGATCTCGATGAACTGGCCGTAACCGCCCTTCCAACCGGCTTCCGTCACGGTGCCGTTGGCGGGTGCGACCACCATATCGCCGCGTTCGCCATCGATGTCCATTCCGGCGTGGAATTCATAGGTACGCCCGCCGAAGGGATTGCGTCGAAAACCAAATTCGTTGTTGATCTTGCCCATGTGGGCCCAGATCGATGGCAGGGTAGCGGGGTCACTGGTCAACTCGATCACCTTTAGCTGGCGTTCGAGTTCGGCATCGTCGGAACCGGCTTCATCAGGATCGAACGGGCCGCCGCTGTTTATAGAAAGATCGTCAAAGGCATTCGGCCTGGAATAATCTATCTGAGCCGTCTGGTTCTGAGTGCCGAGGCTCGCCTGCGTCTGAGTACCGGCAGAAAAAAGCGACGACGCGATGGGCCCATTCAAAAGGCCACGGTCGGTCATCGCCATTACGCCTATGCTGACAATTGAAATGAATAAAAACGTTCCCGCACCCAAACCCGAGTACGCAAGATAATTTTTTGAAATAGAGATACGTCTAAAATATATTCGTGATTTATTTTTATGCTTGAAAAGAAAAGTAAAAGACTTGTCGTTTTTCTGCATTATGCTTTTAAGCTCCTTTAAATGATTTCGTGCCGGAGGCCTTTAAGGGTCTCAGACACACGGAATCACGCAAGAATAGCCGCGAGCGACTAACGCGAAACCTTATTTATAACTCGTAAAGCAGTCGGTTATAACTAAAAACTGTGGGTCTTCACCAAAACAGAGTTTCAGATTTATTTTGGTTAGAGGAAAGTATAAGCAATAAACGCCGTTAAAGGCAAGCGGCAATCTCCTGCCTTCAACGACGTTTAACAGCCGGGCAAATTTCCTAAGTCCTATTCCTTTCGGCGTTTCGAGTTCTGCATCCCGCGGAACACCGCGAATGCGACAGCTAGGAAGAGGAGGACGAACATCAGCACGATCAAGATCTTGACCGCCCCGGTGATGAAACCGACGAACGCGATCAGCGTCTTGAAGAATACGATGACGATCGCAATGAGGGCGATGAGGCTGCCCCCGATCCCTGCGGCTTTTAAGAATACTGGCATATTAAAACTCCTAAACTTCTAAATATCGTATCGAAACGAGCTTGCCGATTGCAAGGGTTTTTGCCGATGCAGGATCGGAGGCCCCTGCATCAGCGGTCCCGCCATCCGGCGGAGTATGAAGCCGACGCCTCTCTGTCCGAACTCTGGCTGCGGCCGTCTTGCCTCGGTCCGGGAAAGATCCTTGCCGGCCGGGCACTGTCAAAATCCGGCCATCCGTCTTTTGATTCGTCTGGTTTGAAAATATAACCCCGAAGGATATATATCCCCAGGCCGATCAGCATTGCCGGCACAAGCCCGCGTATCAGGCCGCGAATATTGAACACCGTCTGAAGCAGGAAAGCGGTGCCGAGGATCGAAAGGACAACGCCCCACAGCTTTGGATTCCCCGCAAATCTTTTAACAAAAATGTCCTCGGCGATATCCGGCGTCAGGCCCGAGCGGATCATCTGAGCGGTGCGCCACGCGTCGAGCGCCGCGAACAGCCACATGCCGGAGAATCCAAGCACGAACAGTACCGTGCCGCCCGTCAAAACCGCCATCTGGAACAGACCGACAAAGACCCCGAAATAGACGAGGGCCTTGACCGTCTGCCCGTTGTAGGCCGCACCGAGCCCGGGACAAATAAACGAAAGCACAAGCGCGATCAGCGGGGACGTGTGCTTCTTTATATAAGGAGCGTACGAGGTGCGATTCTGCTGCCTCAGCAGGTCAACGCCTTCGACGATACAATCCTGGCAATACGGAAACCCCTTGATCCGATGGTCGCAGCCGGCACATAGAGGCTTTCCACAGCCATTACACTGGACGACCGCCGCATTCTGAATGTGATAGGCACAATTCATTATTCGTTAACGTTGTTCTCCGCGGTTCCACCGGTGAGAACGCCGGCACCCTGCTTATAGGTCTGCTCCGCAAGGGCGAAGCTCTTTGAATAAACATCGGCCAGGCTGCCGTCCGCCGAGACCGTCTGACTGAAGACGAAAAAGGCGAATAGAGCCATCATCGCGACGGGGGCAAGCTGGGGCACCGAGATCGGGAATTGCAGGCTTCTCAGCCAGTCGCCGAACCGTGCCGCCGCTGAAGCTTTGGCTTCAGTCGCTTTTTCCGTGCCGATCGTCGCCCGCAGGATCCTGTCGTGGAGGCCCGCGGGTACCGGAAGCTCGTCGAGCTTATAGGTCACGCATGCGGCCAGGCTCCGCACGACCGCCCCGGGAAGGTCGGTGCATTCGTCACAAAGGACGGCATGGCGTTCCCAGCGATGGAAGACCGCTGCCGGAAGGAAACCGTCCAGGTAATCGGTCAAATACTCTTCGAAATCATTGCAGGCCATCGAGGATTGCGGCGTTGTCGCTTCGAGGATGCGGGCCTCGAGCCTCGTAACGGCCGGTGCCGGTGCCGCGAGTTCACGGCAAACCACGAGTGAAGTCTTGACGTCGTTCAAAAGCGCATGGCAGAGCGGGCAGCTAAGCGCGTGGCCCGCGACGGCCTTTTGCGTTGCGGCGTCGAGGTTCTTGTCGAGATACTCGGACAGCAACTCCTCAAAAACCGTGCAGTCGATCAAATTTTGCTTCTCATACTGCATAAAATGAAACCCCTTGAAAAGATCTAATAAAAGCTCAATAACCTGACGGCTCAAATATCCCGTCTTTGCCTTCTAAATAGTTACTACCCGCATCCGTCTCAGGATCTTCGCAAGTTCGATCCGGCCGCGATTTATCCGCGATTTGACCGTCCCCTCCGGGATCTTGAGCACATCGACGATCTCCTGATAGCTCAGCTCTTCGATGTCGCGGAGGATCACGCAGGTTTTCAGGTCCGGCGGCAGTTTGTCGATGCCTTCCTGAACCTGGGCAGCCAGCTCGCGCCGCTCCATCTCTTTGTGGGCCGAATTGCCGACCGCCCGAAGGTGGAACGTGTGATCGTCGACCGCGTCCGCCATAGAATTCTGCGGATTCCGCAAACGGTGGCGGTAATCGTCAATTATCAAATTCCGGGCGAGCCGCATAAGCCAATTCGAAAGATCGCCCTGCTTCGGATCATACTGATCAAGCGTCTTGTAGATCCGAATGAAGACCTCCTGTGTAAGGTCTTCGGCCGCATTGACATTCGAAGTGAAACGGTAAGCCAAATTGAAGATCCGTCGTGAAAAGGACGTAACTATCTCTTCCCACGCCACGCCGTCGCCCGAACGGGCACGCCGCACAAGATCAGCACCGTTGTTTTCGACAGCCTTCAAAGCTTCCAATGCGACCTACTCCCTGAACGTCCAGGATCTGTCTCGAAGAGTCCGGAGACCGCTCCGATCCCCTCGATAAAAACTATACGAAACCGGGTCCGGCAAAGTTCCATCATTTCCTGAAGTAAGGCCCTCTTCTTTCCAAGCATTTTTCGGGGGCTTTCAGAGCCCCCTGAGATAGCGTTTACGCCGGCCCGGTTCTAATTGTAGCGTGATGCATCGCCATACCACAGCGGGCCCGGACATTGTCAGCGTTATCGGCCCGCACTAATTCGCATTTCCGCCCTCGATGCTGTATCTTTCTTGGTTTGTCCCTTAGTTCGATGAAAGCGGGGAAGCCGCTTTTATCCTCGGTAGGGAACACCACAATCCAGGTTGGGGCCCAGTTTGCGAAAGTACATCAAGTTCATCCTGCTTTTTCTGTTCGCGGTTTTTCTGCTCTGGTTCTTCGGCCGCGATCTCGACTGGGCACTCGTATCCCAAAGCCTCCGAAAGGCTAATCCCTATCTTCTTGCACTTTCGGTCCTCGTCATCTGTCTCGGCTACCTGTTACGAGCGGTCCGCTGGAAGGTGCTGCTCCAGCCGATCACTGAAACGAGCCTCAAGGAGCTGTTCGCCACGACTACGGTCGGTTTTGCGGCGATCTTCCTGGTCGGCCGTGCGGGAGAACTGGTCCGGCCGATGTGGCTTCCCATGCGCGACCGCCGCGTGAGGCCGTCCGCGGCGCTGGTGACGCTCGGGCTTGAACGGATCCTGGACCTGGCGGCGATAGTGTGTTTCTTTGCGGTAAACCTGCTCGTTTTTACACCGCCGGCCGGCCGCGAGGGCGAATTCGGGTACATAACGATCGCGGGTGTCTCAATGCTGGCGATAGTGGCCCTTGGGTTCGTCTTTTTATTCATTTATCGGCGAAACTCTCCGAGGATGATCGGCTGGATGGAACGGGCGATAAGCCGCCGTTTCGTTCCGGCCAAGGTCCAGCGCATCGTGATCAGCATTATGCGCCAGTTGGAGGCGGCGCTTGCCGTGCTGAGCAACTGGCGGGAAGGGCTTCTTCTAGCGTTCTGGACATTTACGCTTTGGCTTGCCATCGCGATCCCCACGTGGCTGGTGCTGCTTGCATTCGGGCTGCCGATGACCTTCAGCGACTCGCTCTTCATTATGGGTTTCGCCGTGGTCAGTTCGGTTGTCCCGACGCCCGGCGGGGCCGCGGGGGCATTCCATACGGCGACGGCGGCCAGCTTGATCTTCCTGAATCCGGCGATCCGAACGGAAGACGCGGCGGCCGTGTCGATCGCGATGCATCTGGTCTATTTCGCCCCGGCGATAGTCTTCGGCTTATACTATTTCGCCCACGGTGATATAAGTATTGAGAGGTTTCGGGTCCTTTTGTCGAGCGACCACGCTGTCGAAGAGATGGAATCGGAGGCTCCGGGCTTCGGGCCCGCAGAGGCGGATAATGCGGCTTCCGGTGGAGCGTAACGGTAGATCCGTGGCCGACATTTTCGCCGCCAACCAGCCAGAATCGAATTATGCGTTGCCCCTACTGCTCTCATATCGAGGACAAGGTCGTTGACTCGCGTGAGTCGAAGGACGGAAGTTCGATCCGCAGACGCCGCGAGTGTCTCGGCTGCGCCCGCCGGTTTACCTCCTACGAAAGGATCGACGAGATCCCGTTCATGGTTGTGAAAAAGGACGGCAGACGCGAAATGTTCGACCGGGGCAAGATCCTTTCGGGTCTCTTTCGGGCGAGCGAAAAGCGGCCGATCTCGGTAAATCAGCTGGAAGGGATAGCGGACGAGGCCGAAAAGAACGTTCAGGATTCGTTGGACCGCGAGATGTCGACTTCCGAGATCGGAAAAATGATCATGCGGCGGTTGAAGGCCCTGGACAAGGTCGCCTACGTACGATTTGCTTCGGTCTATCTCGAATTCGAGGACGTTTCGGCCTTCATGGCCGAGCTGAAAGACCTCGTCCGTTCAAGAGAACGAACAACGGCGAAAAAAGTGAAAAAGAGCAAGAAATAGCTGGATGGGCCGCCTGTCCGAATCACTCGGCCGGGCTTTCCTCGGGCCTCTTCGATCGGGCGAAAAACGTGAAATACTGATACATCGACCAGACCGCAGTTATCACCGCGACCCATAAGCGCTCCACGCCCTACAAGATAGCCGAATACACGCCAGTCGTTGGTGGTCGTAGAAAGACTGGCCAGGTTCGAAAAGGCTGTCTGTACTTCCTGTACCTCCCAGAAGCGAAAGGCCGGATACTCCATCCCGAAATTCGATACCGGCGGGTCACCCGCAGCCGCGGCGATAAGAAGCGAGACGACCGCGACGCATTGGGCCCACATCTTGATCTTGCCGAGCCCCATCGCCTGGATCACGACGCCTTCGGCCGCCGCTACTGCCCGCATCCCGGTGACGATGAACTCGCGTCCGAGTATTACGACAACCGCCCATGACGGAGCGAGGTGCTTTTCAACAAGTACGATCAAAGCGGCGGAAATAAGCAGTTTGTCGGCGATGGGGTCAAGGAATTTGCCGAGCGTCGAAACCTGGTTGCGGCGGCGCGCAAGATGGCCGTCGAGGATGTCAGTGAACGATGCGATAAGGAAGATTATGATAGCCAGAACATAACCGCTCATCCCGAGCCAGCGTTCGGAGACCGGCGTGAGGAGGACGACGACAAGCAGCGGGACTATCAGGATCCTTGCAAGTGTTAGGTAATTCGGCAGGTTCACGGCTAAACTCTTCGGTCAAAGCCTGAGTTTATTGCCTGCGAGGACAAAGTTCAAGCTATTTCGCAGGCCATGAAAAAAGGCGGTCACCCGAATAGGGCGGCCGCCTTTCCACCACCGCAAGACGCGGCGGATCGATCGAAGAGAAGCGAAGCTGCTGCAGTTCAGGCCGTTATGTCATGAACCCTAGATCAGTCGTTGGGAAATTCGGAAGATTCGGAAACACCGAAGCCATATCCGCCTCGGCGAGACCGAACCACCGTGCAAGAGTCGCGGCGTACTGCTCGACCGAGGTTGTCGGGATCCATCGTCCGCGGGCGTTCGAACCGTTGTCCGCGTCATCCTGCCCCGCAAGGACGAGCTGCGGGTAAGGCGTGCCGTTGGTTGCGGTGTTCATTCCGTAAAAATTGCCGCCGGCGACCGCCCCGCCGAGGACGAACATGTGATTCCCCCACGCATGGTCTGAACCGACGCTCGCCGTCCCGGCTCCGGCCGGGTTCATCGTTCGGCTGAAATCCGAAAGCGTGAAGAGTGTCACGTCGTTGATCGCTCCCTGGGTTGAGATCTCATCGTAAAACGACCGTACCGCCTGGCCTAACTGGCCGAGCAAGTTGGCCTGATTGTTGATCTGATTGGTGTGGGTGTCGAAGCCGCCGATCTGGCAATAAAATATCTGGCGATTGACGTTCAACTCGGTCCTCCGCTTGATAAGGCGGGCAACCTGCCTTAGCTGGCGGCCGATGCTCGTGTTCGGAAACGTAACGGTCGTGTCGCCCGGGGACTGGAGTGCGGCATTCGCTTGCATGGCCAGTTCCGTAACGTGGCTGGCCGCCGCCACAAAGTTCGATTGCAGATCGATATCCCGTAGATCATTGAATGCGGTGAGCCGGGCGGGCCCGCCGTTCGAAGAGTTCGTGAATCCGCTCGGGTTCAGGACGTTCGCGAGCGAGGTGTTCGAGTCATTGATCGCCATCGGCAGCGTCGCCTGGCCCGAAGTGAAGAGCTGGGAGCCGGCGATCGATGTGACCATCGGGATCAGCCCGTTCGGGTTGCTGCTCGCCGTCAGCTTATCAGACACCCGGCCGCCCCAGCCGGTAAATGCCTGAGTATTCGAGATGCTTGTCTGATACTGAGCGACCTGATCCGAATGCGAGTAGAGTTGATAGGGCTTCGGATGCGACGACTGCGTCATCTGGGCCTTGGTGGTTGGCCGCACAAGGGTTCCGACATTCGTAACGATGGCGAGCCGCTGCTGCGCCCAGAGCTCATGAATGCCGTTGTTCGTCGTGCCCGGGCCGAGGCTCGGATGCAGCCCGTAGGTCAGGTTGCCCATCCGCGGTACCGAGATCGGGAGGAGCGAGCCCTGCGCGATCGCGAGATTTGAGCGAAGGTTGGCATAGGCCGTGTAGTTGCTGAGCGTTGCATCGTTGTGGTTAGGGACGACCATGTTGTTGCCGTCCGTACCTCCCGACATAAACACCAGAACAAGGGCCTTATAATTCTCGCCGCCCTGCGGGGAATTCCCGCCTTTCCCGGTCTTCTGGGCAAGCGCGCTCATCAGGCCGAAGTGCTGCATTTGGGTCGCCAGGGTGACCATTCCCAGGGCACATCCGCCCGACTTTCTCAAAAATTCACGTCTTGATTCATTCATGGATATCACCTCTGGATCTGGAACTGGGAAGATGTTGCGACCAAATAAACAGCCTGTTGGGCCCGCTGGAGCGTACTCGTCGTGGGAAGACTGGTGACCGCAGTCAGTATCGTATTCCTCATTTCCGTCGACATCGAGCCGTGGAGCATTTTGTAGTTCAAGGCGTCTAGAAGCAGCCCGCCGGTCAAGTCTTCGGCCGCAAGAGCCTGCATGTCGCCGTACTGGAAGGCCGTGCCCACAGGCACGTTCGTGCCGCTGGCATTTATTCGGTTGTAGACCATCGTGTTCGCGAAATTGGCGCGGGCGATGGCGGTACCGGTGGTCATCAAGGCGAATTCCGGGCCCAAAAGGGTCGTGCCCGGGATCACATAATCCGGCGAATAGTAATTGAAGACGGTAGGCGCATAGAAGGCCGTCTGGGCCATCGTCGTCATCAAATTGTTCGTCGGCGAGTAGAAGACACCGTCGCTCGGGCCGGTCCCCGCGGCGTTTGTTACGTTGAAGGTCCGTGCGACATTCGTCATCAGCTGGACCGGTTCGCGAAGCTTTCCGAAATTCGGGTCGGTCTTGACGTCTCCACGAGCTTCCGGATCGATAAGGATCGCCCTGATCACCGATTTCAGGTCGCCCCGGACCCCGGCTCCGTTGTCGTTGAAAACGGCCGTGACCCGTCCGACATAAGCAGGCGTCGGATCGCTTGTCACGAGATGCTGGATCAGGATCTTGCTGACGAAGGGCCCGACATTCGGATGGTAGAAAATATTGTCGAGCGTCTGCTCAAGCGAGTTGGTCGCGTAGGTATTGATACTCGCGATCGAATCGTCGCACGTGCCGGTGCAGGCCGCGATATTGGTCGTGGTCGAGCCCGGATAGGCGAGCAGAGTTTTCGCCGTCAGATCGTGCTGGTTCGCTCCCGGCGTGGTCCGTCCGGCGTTGATTATGATGGGATCGATGTAATTGACAACGCCCGGAGCCGAATTCGGACACCCGTTGTTGCAGAAATTCCAGCCGGTCAGGACCTTTGTGAAGTTGTTCACGCCTTCCTGGTCATAGGTCGGGATAGGCTGCCCGTTGCCGTCCAACTGGAGCGTTCCGTCCTGATTCAGCATGAACAGCCCGATGGTGAAAAGCTGCTTCAATTCGCGGGCGTAGTTCTCGTTCGGGTTGGTTCGCGTGCTGCGGACCATGTCGAGATAATTGCCCATGCCGGGATTAAGGGTCATCTCCTTCATGAGCGTCCGGTAATTACCGAATGCGTTGTTCGAGAGAACTTTGTACCACTCGATCATGTGCCTCGACTGCTGGGTGTCGACGCCCGAGATGACCCAGATCTGGCCAAGTGCCCAGGCGACCCGATGCCGCAGCTGAGCGTCACCATAATAGGCTTCGCGGAAGAACCATGCCTGCAGGGGATACATCGTGTACGTATCCCGGAAGCAAGTAACAGGAACATCCGGTACGGTCTGGTTATTGTCGCAATCCGCAGGGGCGGTCGACGGTTTCAGAGGGATGTCCGGAAAGGCGTTCGTTGCAGACGGATACGGGGCTTCGAACTGCTCCGCAAGCCAGGTGCGTATCCCGATCCGGCGGATGCGCTGGTCGAGGGGTTCCGTCGCGCCGAAGCTCGCCTGCTGAAGGAACCGCATACGGTCGCCGGACCATCGGTATCCGGCATACGCCGGCTCATCAAGGCCTTTCGACTTAGCCGGCAGGCCGTTGTTCAGTGAATAGGTGAAAAGCCTGGAGTACGGTACCTGATCGTCCTTGATCGGTCCGCCGGTAACGCCGTATCCGATCCTAGAACGGTCGCTTGTCATTCCCCTCCAGGAGACCCTCAACAAGAGGTCCCCGGCGGCCGGGGCGTCCCAGTATCCGATCTCATCACGAAGCTGGAATACGAGGGCGTAGGTCGGCGAAGGTGACTTGATCCGGTAAAGATCGACGACCGGAAACCTGTATTTGCGGCCCCGGGAATCCTCGGCGTAAACGCGGAAGGCATTGGCCCCCTCGCCGTCCATCAACGAGATGCCGGTCACAAAAACGGCAATTCTTGCCCCCGGCGCGAAAGCATCACGTGAAGGCGAGACTATTTCGGCCCTAGCCCCGGTGTCGGCGGGTACCGCTAAAACACGCTTGGAATTTTTGGCCCGTACGAGAATCGGCGTTGGGGAGTTCGGATCGGGGTCGTCCAACTGGCCGGCCGCCGTAAGTGAAAGGAAGCAAACCACGAGCAAGGCTAAGTAGATTCGCAGCGTCTGCCGCGGTCCCACGCTCAACATACCTATTCCTCCATCCAGACCCGAACGAACTGAAAACGATCGTCCGGCACTCGAACACTCGATGTTGTTAACGCGCATCCCGATCCGGGTGCCGTACAAAAATGTTTAACCATATTGCCGGAACGAAGAGAAGAACATACAGCATGCTATTTCCGGCATATAAATTGTCTAAAAGTCGACTTACCTGAAGTTAGACGAAAAATGGGGGTTCCTGGCCTAAAAAACTTGGATTTGTCAATGGAATATTCTAGACCTAATATCAAAAAAATGTCCAATGAATTTTCGATTCCAACTTCTGAAAAATTTTCTTTTCGACATTCGGTTTGCGGACACGGCTGGTACGATCTTCCGCCGTTCGATCTCGACCCTTCGAGACAAAGGCTGTCGTATGTTTTTGCAAGCCGTTCGGGAGGCCGGAAGTTGTGGATCGAACTTAGACACGAGGACGAATCTCTAATAGTCAAAACCTCGCGAAAAAAGGACGGGTCGGAAGCGGTCTGGGTCGCCAGGCACCTTCTTAGGATGGACGAGGAACTCGACGAATTTTATGCGGCGGTGAGGGACGACGAACGGCTCGGCTGGGTGGAAGAACGATCGGCCGGACGTTTGCTGCGCTCGGCGACGGTCTTTGAGGATGCCGTCAAGACGATCTGCACCACGAACTGCACCTGGAGCCTGACCCGGTTGATGACCGCAAATCTTGTAGATGCTTTCGGCGAGCCGGCCGAAAACGGCCGGAAGGCCTTTCCGACGGCCGAGTCCCTGGCGGGCACGACCGAAGAGTATTTGCGCACCAATATAAAGACCGGCTATCGATCGCCCTACATAATCGAGTTCAGCGAGTTGGCAGCGTCGGGAAAACTCGATCCCGAATCCTGGCTGGGCTCCGCTCTGCCGACCGAGGAATTGAGAAAGGAGATCCTTTCGGTGAAGGGAATCGGTCCCTACGCGGCCGAGAACCTGCTGAAGCTTTTGGGGCGTTACGAAGGGATGGCCCTTGATTCGTGGCTTCGCAGCGGCTTTTACAAACACTACAACCGCGAAAAGCCGTGTCCCGACAAGAAGATCGAAAAGCACTACCGTCGGTTTGGGAAGTGGAAGGGGCTTGCTATCTGGTGCGACATGACCAGGTCCTGGTTCGAGGAGGGCGATGCGGGGAATTCGGCAGAAGCGCAGGAGCCCGCATAATTTCCGGCCGCACGGTTGACTAAGGTAGTAATATGTTAGTCACACCCGTTCAACAGGAGAATTCGCATCCGAAATGATCGAGCAAGGAAAGATCCTGCAGCAGCGATACCGTATC
Source organism: Chloracidobacterium sp. (assembly GCA_016716365.1). Classification (GTDB taxonomy): domain Bacteria; phylum Acidobacteriota; class Blastocatellia; order Pyrinomonadales; family Pyrinomonadaceae; genus OLB17. The sequence goes on from JADJWM010000018.1 coordinate 706,851, forward strand.
GAGAGCAAGATAGGCCAGGGCGGTATGGGAGCGGTCTATGTTGCCACGGACCGTCGGTTTGGTACTGCGGTTGCGATCAAGGAAACGCTTTGTCCGGACGAGAATTATCACAAGGCGATCGAGCGCGAGGCTCGATTGCTGAACAGCCTGAAACACCCGGCCCTTCCGCGAGTCACCGATCATTTCACTGAAGACAACGTCCAGTACCTTGTGATGGAATACGTCCCCGGTGAGGACCTCGGCGCGATGCTTGAGCGTTCGGGAGGGCCGTTCTCTCTGAAGTATGTGCTGAATTGGGCAGATCAGCTTCTGGATGCGCTCTCGTATTTGCACAGCCAGGAGGTACCGGTCATCCATCGAGACATAAAACCCCAGAATCTGAAACTTACGCCGCAGGGGCAGGTGGTGCTGCTTGATTTCGGGCTGGCTAAAGGTAATCCGACCGACGCGTCTCACAACACGACAGCCAAGAGCCTATTCGGCTACTCGCGGAATTACGCGGCACTCGAGCAGATACAGGGAACCGGGACCGATCCGCGAAGTGATATCTATTCACTTGCGGCCACACTTCATCATCTTTCGACGGGCCAGCCGCCGGTCGACGCTCTGACAAGAGCTATGCGTGTGGTCGGTCGCCGGCCTGATCCGCTGGTCCCCGCTCACCTGATCCGGGGTGATATCCCGTCAGGCTTTTCTGCGGTCCTGAACACCGCGATGGAGCTTGACGGTGAGGCTCGTCCACGATCGGCCGCCGAATTTAGAGGAATGCTCCGCCGGTACGAAGAGTTTCCGTTTCAGGCACCGGCAGCGATGGCCGCTGCATCACAGTCGGCCGTTTCCTACGTCACCGACGGGAATGCGGATTTCGAAACGCACGTCAGAATGGGGACCTCACTTCCACAGTCGAGCATTCCGACCGAGGTAATGCCCGCTAATCCCTCCGGGGCGATAGCTGTTCCCGTCGGGTTGTTTGCGACGTCGGAAGCTGGAGATGCCGAAACGAAAGTTAGCGCAGCGTCGACAACCGTGACGCCGCCGAGACGTAAGTTTGCCGCAGCGGCGGTTCTTGCGGCGATCATGTTATTGGTGTTCGCTGCCTCGGCGGGAGCCCTTTACTACGGGCCGTCGGCACTTTTTGGCGGCGGCAATTCGGCCGACGGCCAAGGCGGACAGGCCGCGCCCGGCTCCGAGCCGGCATCGCAAGGAGCCAACGGCCGTGTCGAATCTCGCGATCCCGCATCGGCCTCGCAGATCCCGGTAGACCGGCCCGCCCAACCCGGCGAATCCATCCCATCAAACCCGCCCGCCGAGCCGGAACCGGAGCCGCCGGCGATCGATCCCGGTCCGGCCGATCCGGGCCCGAAAACACCCGGCCCCACGCGTGCAGAGAAACCGCGTTCGGCACCGAAAGAAAATCCTCAGGGCCGTCGGGTTGACTCCGTTGAGATCGACCGCTTACCCGGCGGCGTTAGAGGCGTTAAGGTCACGCGTGAACGCCCGAAAAAGCCTGCTTCGGGTGATAAGGATGACGGCAGCGGTTTCAGGTTCACTAAGATCCCCGGAATATTTAAGTCTGTCCCATCGAAAATGCGGATCGTACCGCCGAAAAAGAAAAAGACGAAACAATAAGGCTTCGGCCGTCCGCTTTTTTTTCATCCATCCTTCAGGAAGCCGCGATCACAGTTAATGGAATTCGTCTTCTTTGCGGACATCCTTGATGGCGATGATTGACCGAACTTTTTCGGTTTGTAGTAAACTATCCTTCAGCTTGACTCGTCATAGTCCTTTGCCATGCTCGAAACAGGAAAGATCCTTCAGGACCGCTATCGTATCGACCGCCAAATAGGCCAGGGCGGGATGGGTTCGGTATATGTTGCGACGGACCTTAGGTTCGGCAGCACGGTTGCGGTCAAAGAGACCCTATGCATGGACGATAACTATCGAAAGGCGCTAGAACGAGAGGCCCGCCTTTTGAATAGCCTCAAGCATCCGGCCCTGCCGCGGGTCAGCGATCATTTCCTCGAGGATGAACGCCAGTTCATCGTGATGGAATACATCCCAGGCGAGGACCTTTGCTGCATGATGGACACAAAGGGCACGGCCTTTTCATTCAATTCGGTCTCCGAATGGGCCGATCAGCTTCTGGATGCCCTGGATTTCCTTCACAACCAGTCGATGCCGGTGATCCATCGCGATATCAAGCCGCAAAACCTGAAGATCATGCCCGACGGCCGCATCGCGTTGCTCGACTTCGGTCTGGCGAAAGGGAACCCGACCGATGCCGGGCATCAGACAGCGGCGAAGAGTATTTTCGGCTACTCACGCAATTACGCTTCGCTGGAACAGATCCAGGGGACCGGCACCGATCCTCGAAGCGACCTCTATTCGCTGGCCGCGACGCTTTATCATTTGGTGACGGGTCGGGCCCCTGAGGATGCATTGACTCGGGCGATGAGCGTCCTGAGCAAGAATCCGGACCCGCTTGTGCCGGCGAATCTCCTTAATTCAGACATCCCGCCGGGATTTTCCGTTGTTCTGAACAAGGCCCTTGACCTAAACGCCGCGGCGAGGCCGGGTTCGGCCAATGAAATGAGACGGATGCTCAAAGACCATCGGTCTTACGAGCACCTTGCAGAAAGCGGCCTGCCGCAGGCGGTCCATGGCGGCGTCGACATTTCTTCGCATCAGACCCAAATGATGCCCGGGGTAACGGTCCCGAAAGACGGCGGCCTGTCAGGTGCGAAGACGGAGATCCTTCCGGGAAATGATTCGGTGGTGACCAGCATTCGACCGGAGGGAACCCGCGGCTTGCATTCCGCGACGAGGGCCGCAGATGGCGGAACCCGTTCATCCAAGAGATTTGGCCTGGCGGCCGCAGCGGCGGTCCTTCTGGTCGCCGGTGCCGCCGGCGCGGCCTATGTTTTCGCTCCGTCGCTATTCAATAACGGCGAGACCGCGGCCCCGGTCGAGCAGTCGATCGTTCCCGAGCCGGAGCCTCGAACAGAGGAAGCGGCCGTTGCCGAAGATGCCGTTGGGTCCGAACCGGCCCCCGCCCCGGAACAGCCCAAAGCCCAACCGGAAAGGGACGTCGCAGATAAGCCCCAGGATAAGCAGCCCGTAAAACCGACAAGGAACAGTACGAACGACGGCCCCGCTATCGCCGCGGACGACTTTGTTATAGAAGAAGATCTCCCTGATGGCCGAACGATCTACGTCGCGAACATGAAGATCGCAAACGGCGTGGTCGAAATGCCTGGAAATTTCACGTTCAAGAACGATCGGAATACGGTGCGTCCGGGCGTGCCGCCGACTTTGCCGAAGATCGACCCTAGATACCTGACGCCGAGACAAAGGCGGCAGCTTGAGGAACTTCGACGGCGTGGCCTGATAGGCCCGCCGGTCCCGCCGAAGGAAAGAACGAAACCCTGATAATTCAGGCGAAGACCGTCTCACCCTCGGGCACAGGTACTTCCTGCTTAATTTTTTCCACCGGGAACTTTGATTCTACGAATTGGAGATTCAGGAGTAAGCGTCCGTCAGGCGTCTGGCGGCGGTTGCACACGACCGCCAGGCCTGAAAAATCATATTCCTCGCTGATCAGCTTGACCCGGTCTCCAACAGTAACATCCAACCCGGTCAGAACGGCGGCTCCGTGCTTGCTAATGTTTTCGGTCCGTGTCCGTTCGCCTTTCAGCGAAGCCCTTTGCCCGTCAACAACGGCAAGGTAATGGTCGACCGCGACGTAGAACCGCGTATCCTTCCGGGGTTTGAATTCCTTACCGGCTTCCTTGATCTTCCAGAGACCGTTGTCGTCCATTCCGCAGATCCGGTAACTCGTACCAGGGTCGGAAGCGTAACTTTTGGGAGCCTCGCGGCCGATGAACGCTATCCCGATATGAAAAGACGGATCGTCGCCGGCGACAGGATGGCAGTGCTGGACCAGCCCCCAGACTTTGTAGAGCTCTTTCTGGTGGTCATACGACCTGAGGTGAGGTTCCGCAGGGATCAACATCGACAGCAAGTGCCCTGCTTTGCATTCGCGGTCAAGATAAAAACCGGCACCGGTAGGAGAGACGCTGATGACATCGGCCACGCATTTCTCAAACCTACCCTCATGAACGGCAACTTTGACGATAGCCTGCATCAAGGTAGAGCGGTGGTCGATCTCGTTGGCGATCCCTGATTGTTCAACTGCCATGCCTTTCCCCCAAAAGAATGGAACTAATATCAAAACAACGGGATCAATCAATCCCCTGAAGCGGGAACAAGTGATCGATGAATTCGAGGTGGAGCCGGACGATGCCGTCCTCTCCCAATCGTTTTCCCCTGACAACCGAGATGATCGAAGCATCGAGCCTTTCACTTCGGACCCTAAGGAACGAACCGGCGGCGACGTCGAACGAGGTGAAAACCGCGGCGCCGCCCAGGCTGATGTTTTCCGTCACCGTCGTCTCGGAGGCCGAAACGTCGCCGTTCTCGTCAAGCATTTCGATGACCAGGGACTCCGGGATCGAAAAACGCGTGTGCCGGCGCAGGTGGATCGGAAGATCGCTTTCATCCGGCCGGGCCGATGCCTCGATGAGCTGCCAGAGGCCGCCGTCCACGCGGTCGGCCAGGTCGAAAAGTTTTGCGGGGTTGTCGATAAACGCCGGCGGTGGGTTCTTTCCGACAAAAGCGACACCGACGGCGTACTTCGGCTCGCCTTCGGCTTTTTCGATCGGGACGCATCTCCTCACAAGTGCCCAGACCCTGTACTGCGGCTCCAGGTAATCGTAACAGCGCAGCTGTCGCGGCATCGGCACGGAGACCATGACAAGGCGGCCGCGTTTTACAGGCCGTTTCAGAACAAAACCGGCACCGAATGCCGAGACGTCCTCCATTCGAGTCAGCTCATTCCAGGAGACTTTTGTGTCGACCTTTACCTCGACCCGCGTCGGGAGGGCAAGCGAATACCGCTGTATCCTGCGGTTTTCCTTGACAACCGTCTTCTCACCCTTCTTGTCGGTTGGTTCAGTTGATATTACAGCCATTTTGCGGAGAGACTCGTAGTAAGAGAGGATCTCAGGAGAGTTAAAGGACCGGTGGAGCGATCCGTAATTCGGGTGGGCGCCCTGTTTGCCTTCGGCACACGGCACCGGTAAAATAATAACATCACGTCGCTGTTGTGTACAAGCTTTTTTAACACATCGAGATCAAGTTTCCGCGTTGTCTCCCGGCCGCGTAAAAACCGCCTTTTATTTTAGAGAATGGACTCATTAATTGACCGAAATCAGATAAACATCGAAGACGAGATGCGCAGGTCGTATCTCGATTACGCCATGTCCGTGATCATCGGGCGGGCCCTGCCGGACGTTCGCGACGGCCTCAAGCCGGTGCATCGGCGGATCCTCTACGGCATGTTCGAACAGGGCAACACCTCGAACAAGCCGTATCGTAAATCGGCCCGAGCCGTCGGCGATGTGATGGGTAAATACCATCCGCACGGCGACGCGGCGATCTATGACTCGATCGTTCGCCTTGCACAGGATTTCGCGATGCGTTATCCGCTTATCGACGGACAGGGCAATTTCGGGTCGATCGACGGCGACAACCCTGCCGCCCAGCGGTACACCGAGGTACGGCTTGCAAGGCTGGCGAACGAGGTACTCGCCGATATCGAGAAGGAAACGGTCAATTTCCAGCCGAATTACGACGATTCGCTGAGCGAACCGACCGTACTGCCGACGCGGGTCCCGCTGCTGCTGGCGAATGGCTCGGAAGGCATCGCCGTCGGGATGGCGACCAAGATCCCGCCGCACAATCTGGGTGAGATCCTCAGCGGCACGATCGCGCTCATCAAGGACCCGACCATCACGGTCGACGACCTTATCCAGCTCATTCCAGGGCCGGATTTCCCGACCGCCGGCTTTATTTACGGTCGGGAGGAGATCGTCCGGGCGTACAAGGAAGGGCGGGGAATTATTCAGATGCGCGCCCGGGCCGCCGTCGACCGTATCGGCCGAGGCGACCGTGAAAAGGACGCCATCGTGATCACCGAGATCCCTTACCAGGTAAACAAGGCGAAACTGATCGAAAAGATCGCCGAACTCGTCAATGAGAAGAAGTTGGACGGCATATCGGAGCTGCGGGACGAATCGAACCGGCTTGGGATGCGGATCGTCATTGAGCTTAAGCGCGATGCGATCGCACAGGTCGTCCTGAACAAGCTTTACAAACTCACGCCGATGCAGTCTTCGTTCGGCATCATCAACATCGCGATCGTTGACGGGCAACCCAAATTGTTGACCCTGAAGCAGATGCTCGAACATTTCGTCGAGTTTCGGCGAGAGGTCGTCCGCCGGCGGACCGAATTCGAACTGAGAAAGGCCCAGGCAAGGGCACATATTTTGGAGGGCCTGAACAAGGCGATCGACGCCCTCGACTACATCATCCCTCTGATCAGAAACTCACGCTCGGTCGACGAGGCGAAGCAATGGTTGACGGCGAAGTTCGACACCCTAGACGAGGTCAAAAAATGGCGCGGGATTACCGGCGGCAAGGCGGAAGATGCGTTCCTGAAGGACCTTCGGCGGGTGATCGCCGGCCTTGAGTTCTCGGAGATACAGGCTCAGGCGATACTTGATCTCCAGCTTCGCCGACTCTCGGCCCTTGAACGGCAGAAGATCCTCGATGAATACGAAGCGATCATCAAGCTGATTGCCGAACTCGAGAACATTCTCGCGAACGAGCACGTCCTCCGCGGCGTGATCATCGACGAACTCGAGGAGGTTAAGAAGCAGTATGGCGACGCCCGACGGACCGAGATCGTCGATGCCGATGTCGAATTGTCGATCGAAGACCTTATCAAGGACGAGGATGTCGCGATCACTGTTACAAAAGCCGGTTATATCAAACGCACGCCGGTCTCGACATATTCGCGCCAGGGCCGCGGCGGCAAGGGCCGGCTTGGTGCAACTGCAAAGAACGACGATTTTGTCGAGCACCTCTTCATAGCCTCTACGCACGCCTATCTGATGATCTTCACGGACGACGGACAGGTCTACAAGATCAAGGTACACGAGATCCCCGAGGCGGCCGCGGCCGCACGGGGCAAGGCGGTGGTGAACCTGGTGCAGCTTTCTGCGGAACGAAAGCTGGTCGCCGTCATGCCGGTCAGGGACTTCAGCGAAGATGTTTACCTCACGATGGTCACGCGGAATGGCGTCATCAAAAAGACCGCCCTCTCCGATTATCAAAATATCAGGGCCAACGGGATAAATGCGATCAATATTGACGAGGGCGACGAACTGCTGGAGGTGATCCGTACCGATGGAAAGCAGCAAATATTTATCGCCACGCACGACGGCATGGCCGTGCGTTTTCAGGAGACCGATGTCCGCCCGATGGGCAGGGCGGCACGCGGGGTCCGCGGCGTGAACCTTCGCAAGGGTGACTATGTTGTCTCGGTCTGTGCCGTGTCACAGGACGGGACCGAGAAGATGCTTTCGATCTCGGAGAGAGGCTTCGGAAAACAGACCCAGGTCGACAATTACCGGCTAACGAAACGCGGCGGGATCGGTGTGATAAACATGAAGACCACCGAGAAGACAGGCAAGGTCGTCGCCGCATTCCCGGTCGAAGAGGACAGTGAGATCATGATCATCACCCAGCAGGCGAAATTGATCCGGCTCGGGGTCGATAAGATCCGCGAAACGGGGCGCAGTGCTCAGGGCGTGACGCTGATCAAATGCGGTGATGATGACCTGGTGACCAGCGCGACGCTGCTGGCCGGTGACGCGGAAGAAGAGGAGTAAGATCCGGGGAAGGGGGGCCCCCCCCCCCCCCCCTTTTCGGGGGAAAATGTCGTTGCCGGGGGGGCCCCCCCCCCCCTTCCCCCCCGGGGGGGGGCGCCGGGCCCCCCCGCCGGGCGGCCCCCCCCCCCCCCCCCCCGCCCCGGGCGCGCGCCCCCCCCCCCCCCCCCCCCCCCCCCCGCCCCGGCGGGGGGCCGGCCCCCGGGAAACTTTAAAATTCCCGCCCCCCGCCCCCCCGGCGGCCCCCCCCCCCCCCCCCGCCCCCCGGTGTGTTGCCCCCCCCCCCCCCCCCCCCCCCCCCGGCCGGGGCGGGGGGGGGGGCCCCGCCCCCCCCCCCCCCCCCCCCCCCCCCCCCGCCGGCCCCCCCCCCGGCGCCCCGCGCGGGCCGGGGGCCCCCCCCGCCCCCCCCGGGGGGGGGGGGGGGGGGGGGGGGCGGGGGGGGGGGGGGGGGCCCGCCCCCCCCCCCCCGCCCCCCCCCCCCGGCCCCCCCCCCCCCCCCCCCCCCCCCCCCCCCCGGTCCCCTTCTCCCCCTGCCCCCCCCCCCCCCCCCCCCCCCCCGCCCCCCCCGCCGGCCCCCCCCCGGGGGGCGGGCCCCCCCCCCGGGGGGGCGGGGGGGGGCCCCGGCGGCGGGGGGCCCCAACCCCCCCCCAAACCCCCGGAAAAAAGGGCGAAAAGGGGGGGGGGGGCGGGGGGCTCTTTCGCCGCCTCCCCCCCCGCCCGCCGGCCGGGGGGGGGGGGGGGGGTTGGTGGGTTTCTTTTTTTCCTTCCCCCGGCCGGGTTTTTGGGGGGGTGGGCGTCGGCCCGGGGCGGCGCCGGCCCGCCCCCCCCCCCCCCGGCGCCGGGGGGGGGGGGGGCGGGGGGGGGGGGGGGGGGGGGGGGTGTGGGGGAGGGGAATGGGGGGGGGCCCCCCGGCGGATTTTACGCCCCACCATTGTAAATGCTAAATTTCAGCTACGGATCAGAATGCCAATAGTCAAAAAAAGAGAGATCGAGAATCTGGAACAACTGAGCGGAGAAGAGCTCCAGGCGTTCATCGATTCGCTGCCAGCGGGGCAGGCCACGATCAGCAAACTGCTCGACTTCGTCGAGGACGAATTATACGAAACGGAGTGTGACCACAGCCTGAAACGGTCCATGCGTTTCATGATGGACAACCGGCTGGATTTCCCCAAGTTAACAAGCTGGCTGACCGAGAACGGCGGTTATTGCGACTGCAAAGTGATGGAGCAGATCGCACCGATCTGGCGGGCGAAGTTCGGAGACGATTAAGAATGAGATCGTTTTTATTGAGCGTGTTTGCTTTGCTGCTTCTGGCACCCGCGGTTTTGCCGCAGAAGCCAGAAACAATGACCGTAAAAGTGTTCTTTCATCCCGATAAGCTCGACCCCGACGTCCTCGACTGCAACAAGGTCCATCCGGTCACACGTAGGATCCCAAAGACCGCGTCGGTCGCGACTGCTGCTTTTCTTGAATTTCTAAAGGGCCCATCACCGGAGGAAGCGAAAGACTTTTCGGGCTTCGGCCCGCCGGAGACCAACGGGATCTTGAAGAGCATAAACATAAAGCACCGAACGGCTTACGTAAACTTCACCGATCGCTTGCTCACCCAAATGGGGAACGCCACATCGAGCTGCGGCAGCGGTTTCTTTTCAATGGCGGACGCCACGCTGCTTCAATTTCCTACCATCAAGAAGGTCGTTTACGCGGTTGAAGGCGACACGAACGAGTTCTATGAATGGGTGCAGGTCGGTGAATGCCCTCACGGTAAGCAGCACTGCGCCAAGAGTAATTTTCGGTGATCAGCTGCGGTCTTTCGCCGATAGAACTCAGGATCGGACTATTTCAGTATTTCTTTCAGGTACCTTCCCGTGTGAGACCTTTTGTTTTCCGCTAATTCCTCCGGCGTCCCGACGGCAACTACATTCCCTCCGCCGACGCCCCCTTCAGGCCCCAGGTCGATGATCCAATCCGCGGTCTTGATCACGTCGAGATTGTGTTCGATCACCAACAGGCTGGCCCCGCTGTCGATCAACGCACGGAAGGCGGCGAGAAGTTTGTTGACGTCGTCAAAATGCAGCCCGGTTGTCGGCTCGTCGAATATGAACAGGGTATTTGACTGGCTTTTCTGCGAAAGGTGCGATGCGAGCCGCACGCGCTGGGCCTCGCCCCCGCTGAGTGTAGTCGCCGATTGTCCGAGCCGCAGATAGCCAAGTCCGACGCTGTCGAGGGTCTTTAGACGCGTCACCAACTTTTTCGTCTCACGGAAGAACGCGAGCGATTCGCGGACCGTCATCTGCAGGACCTCGTGGATATTCTTGCCTTTGTAACTGACCTTTAGAACGTCCTCGCGAAATCTCGTTCCGCGGCAGTCCTCGCAGGTCAATTCAACGTCCGCAAGGAACTGCATTTCGACGGTCACAGTGCCGCTTCCCTGGCAAGTCTCGCACCGGCCGCCCGGGACATTGAATGAAAAGTGAGATGAGTTCAATCCCTTTGCCTTCGCCGCATTGGTTCCTGCAAACAGATCGCGGATCGCATCGTAAGACTTAACGTAAGTAACAGGATTGGACCGCGGCGTGCGGCCGATCGGGGATTGATCGATGAGCATTAGATCGTCGATCAGTTGGGCGCCGCGTATTTCCTTGAACAGGCCGGGGTTGCCGTGCCATTCCCCACGCTCTTTCTTTATCCCGGCATAAAGAACCTCGTGGACGAGGGTCGACTTGCCCGAGCCCGAAACGCCGGTGATGCAGACAAGCATGCCCAATGGGATCTCGACGGTTACGTTCTGGAGGTTATGCTCGCGAGCACCGAGGATCTCGATCTTCTGCTTTACCGGCCGCCGCTTGGCCGGGACCTTGATCTCTGAGTCGCCGCGAAGATAACGCCCGGTCAGCGAGCTTTTGTCCTTTAGGAGGCCGGTAAAATTGCCCTGATAGACGAGTTCGCCGCCGAGTTCGCCCGCATGGACGCCGATGTCGACGATGTGATCGGCCGAGCGGATCGTGTCCTCATCGTGTTCGACAACGACCAGCGTGTTGCCTATATCCCGAAGGTTCTCGAGTATCTTGATCAGCCTGGCGTTATCCCGCGGGTGAAGCCCGATGCTGGGTTCATCGAGGACATAAAGCGTTCCGACGAGAAGGGAGCCGAGATTCGTTGCGAGCTGGATCCGCTGTGCCTCGCCGCCGGAAAGCGTCGAGGCGATCCGGTCGAGTGTCAAATATTCGAGGCCGACCTCGACCAGGAATTTCAGCCGACGCTCGATCTCGAGCAGGACCTTCTCGGCGATCTTTCTTCGCTCGTCGGTTAGTTCGAGTTGACTGAAGAACTTATGGGCCTCGGCGATCGACATCGCGGCAACTTCAGGGAGGGAAAGGCCGGCGATCTTAACGTCGCGGGCGGCCTGGCGGAGCCTTCCGCCGCCGCAATCATGGCAGATCGTGTAGCCGCGATATTTGGCCAAGAAAACCCGAACGTGAAGCTTGTACTTCTTGGTCTCAAGCCATTCAAAAAATCCCTTCACCCCTCGCCAGCCGGTGGTGCCGCGGATGATCTGGTCACGTTCCGATGCCGACAGGTCTGCATAAGGAATTTCCGGGTCGATGCCGGCTTTTGCAGCGAACTTCAGAAGTTCCTTCTGTGCCCACGCATGCTGCGGGCGCGTGAACGGGTCGATCGCACCACCGCTGAGCGAACGAAGCGGATCGGGAATAACCAGGCGGTAATCAACGCCGATGGTATTTCCAAAACCCTGACAGGTCGGGCATGCGCCGTACGGAGAATTAAAGCTGAAGAGCGACGGTTCCGGCTCGTCGTACGCCGTACCGTCGTACTTGCACAGGTATGAATCCGAAAAGACAAGCCGCTTGCCGTCGGTCGTTTCGATAATGGCCGATCCCGAAGATCGAAAACATATTTCAAGCGAATCAACCAGCCGCTGACGGCTGTCCTTCGACGCTTTCAGCCGGTCGATCAGAACGTAGGTCTCGTCGAAGTCGTCGAAAGGGTAATCCTCAGGTTTCCCCATCTCGATGGTCTCGCCGCCCCGGTAAAGACGTGCGAAGCCCTGCTGCATCAGCATAAGCAGGAAGGCGGCCGTCGACATATCCTTGGCAGGCTGCCCGGCCTTCGACTTCGTCTTCCGCTTTGAAGCCTTCGGTTCAAGGTGCTCCTGAACCGGGAAGAGCACGTAAAACCTTGTGCCTTCGGCCAGCGCATCGATCACATCGCCCGCGGCCGATTCCGGTGAGTCTTTTTTCACCTCACGTCCGCACACGTGGCAAAAAGTCTGTCCAGCCCGGGCATAGAGGAGGCGAAGATAATCGTACAACTCGGTCTGCGTTGCGACCGTTGACCGCGGATTCTTGGAGGCGTTCTTTTGCCTGATCGCGATCGCCGGGGCAAGGCCCGTGATCTCATCGACATCGGGCTTCTCCATTCGCTCAAGAAATTGCCGTGCATATGCCGAAAGTGATTCTACGTACCGTCGCTGCCCCTCGGCGTAGATGGTGTCGAAGGCGAGACTGGACTTTCCGGACCCGGAAACGCCGGTGACAACGGTTAATTTGTTGTGAGGGAAAGAGACCGAAATGTTCTTTAAGTTGTGAACCCGGGCACCGTGAACTTCCACGGCTTCCTCTTTTGATCGAACTGCACGCATAGGCGAAAGATCTGTCGTAAAGGCCAAAACTTCATTCTAACAAATCGCTTTGTGCCATCAAATGCAGATCCGGCCGGCCATACTGCGGTCGATCCACAAGAGCCGGCCTGTCAGGCGAGCAGCGGGCATTTTTGGTATGCTAGTTTCGTATGAAGCGTTTCTTCCCGGTCCTTTTTCTCCTTTCCATGGTCTTTTTGGGTGCTTGTTCAAACGAAGCACCAGTCAATACCGCTCCAAAAACCGGGCAGCCTGTTAAGCAACCCGGGAGCCGGGAGCCAGTCCTCGTGGAACTTTTCACCTCAGAGGGCTGCGGCAACTGTCCCCCGGCGGACCGGTATCTGGCGATCCTGGAGAATCAGCAGCCCGTGGCCGCCGCCGACGTTATAACGCTCGGGTACCACGTTGACTATTTCAACGACCGCGGATGGAAGGACCCTTATTCTTCGGCCGAGTTCACTCGAAGGCAGAACCTTTATTCGATGCGTATGGGCCTGGATTCGATCTATACTCCGCAGATGATCGTGGACGGGAGGGACCAGTTTATCGGGAGCGATACGGCAGCGGCCGAGCGGACGATCACCAAAGCGGCCGGCCCTGTAAAACCAAGGGTCGACGCGGTATCGAACGGCTCATCCGTTTCGGTTACCATCACCGGGTTCGGGACGCATTTGGTGGCGACGGCCGTGCTGGCGGTCGCCGAGGACGGCCTTGTCTCCGACGTGACCGCGGGGAACAATCGTGGAAAGAAGCTCCCGCACGTCTCGGTGGTCAGACAGCTACGAGCCTTCGGAAAGGTGCCGGAAAAAGCGGCCGAGTTCACAGGGGCCGTCGAATTGCCGACGGACCCGGCCTGGAACAAGGATAACCTGAAATATATCGTTTTCGTCCAGGAAGACCAGAGCGGGAGGATCATTGCGGCCGGCCGTGTAAGGCAAGGCTGATCGGTTCTCGTGGCAACAGCACGCTTCACCAACGCAGATCATACCTTGAATAATTATCCCGCCAATTGTCGGATTCTCTTGCCTTGAGATACGGAATTTCGCCGTCAAAATCGACGATCTGATCGGGAGCACGCCGAAGCCGATAGTTATATCCCGTAGGTGATGCGACCGATATCGAGATCATTTCTTCGGTCTTTCGACATACGACAGCAGTCCGCCAATCCTTCTTAGAACGGACGAGGATCCGGCTGCCGATCACAAGGTCGCCGAGGGTCGTGATCATTTTGGGAGTTTCCATTTTTTTCTGTACGTGCGGCGGTCGGCCTCGGTCATCTGAACCAGATAAGGGTTCTTTGCCGGGTCCGCCCAATTCAGGATCTTAAGTAGGTCGTCCCGCTTCATCGCCGTGCAGCCGGACGTGCCGGTCGCGGCATCCTTCCATACGTGCAGGAAAATACAGGAGCCGTCGCCACGCCGGACCGGGTACGAATTATAGGCTGCAAAAATCCCAAATTCATATTCGAGGCCCACCTCGAGCATCTTCTCGGAGCTTTTCCAGTCAAAATTTCCGACCTTTAACCGGTCGACAATCCGGTTGTAGTGCGAAGACGAAACGTCATCGACGCATTCGGTGTATTCGTCGAGTTTACGATAGGAGAGCCGCATGCCGGCGGGCTGATCGGGACGGCCGAAAGCAAACGTCAACGGGAAAAGCCCGGCCGGTGAACGTCCGTCACCCTCCTGCTTGAAGTCGCCCGCACTTTCCGGGGCCGAGTCGCGTCCCCAAGCTAGACCATTTCGGCCCAGCACGACAGGGAACTCTTCACCTACCTTCTTCCAGCTTGAGGTGGTTGTCTTCCGCTCATATAAGCGAGCCTTTCCCTGAAAGTCAGTTGCGGTTTCCGATGTAACGACGACCGCTTGCAGCGATTCAGCGAATGGGACCTTTACGGGCGGCGGTTGAGGGGCTTTGACCTGTGCGAAGGCCGCGAGCGACAAACACAAAGTCAACGCGGCTATTGAAAACGGTTTCGCCATTACTAAATCAAAAGGCCAATTGCCTTAGGCGATCGGCCCTCCACTATTCACGATGAAACTGGTGCCGGTCAATCTTCAAAAACGCTGTCGGTGGAAGTGGCGGCCCTTGCCCGGCTTACGGCGTATACCCGAAGGCCGATCGAGATCATAAAGATCGAGATGCCCATCCAAATGAACACCCAAACGATCGACGGAATGCCGGTCGCGGCAGCCATGTTAGCGGCGTCGGACTGTTCGCCGGTCATCGCCGAAAGGAAGAACAAGTTGAGCAGGTCGAAAACGGCATTCGCCAGACACTGCACCGCGATGAAGGCAAGTGCAAAGTTGGCCCATTTCAGCGAAGCAAAGCGGGCGATGGCCGCCAGGCCAACCGCAAGAACAGCCCCGGAAAAGACGGTGAATGCCTGGCCCAGGACCGTAACGTTGGCGAAGAAGTTGAAGATCGGAGCGAATATACCGAAAACCACTGTCATCAACGCTACGAAGCCGGCCGAAGCGTAGAGAGCGGCTCGCGAGGAACGCCCGTATCGCATCCAGATCAGCAGCGCGACCCCGAAAACGGTGGTCCCGACATACCCGGCGCTCGAAATAAGAAGCTGAGACAGCCAGCCCGAGCTCTGCGACCACACAACGCCGCTACCGTCGGCCGCGACGGAAAGGCTCTGCACCGTATTTCCGGTCAGGACCGTGGCCAGCACGTGAGACCCTTCATGGATGAAGGTGGAAAAAAGCCGGATCGGATAGGTCAGATAGCCGATGAACGGAAGAAAGCCGGATAAAAGCCAAAGACCGATACTCAAAACGGTCGCGGCCAGCAAAAGGTAGATCTGGGGACGTGCGTCTTCGGCTACTTTGTATTTCATAATGTTCGACTTGCTCCCGACAAGCTAACTTCAATGACTTACGACCTATTTTACCCGAAAGTTCGGCCGCTAGGAAGAAAAAACGGACGGTCACCTGCTATAGGGGGACTTGCCGCCGGTTTTGGAGTCAAGCCGGACGTCCGTTATCACGATGTCCTTCTGGACCGCCTTGCACATGTCGTAAATGGTTAGGGCGGCAACGGTTACGGCCGTAAGCGCCTCCATTTCAACCCCTGTTTGCGAGGCTGTTTTGGCGACGGCCTCGAGGCGGATGCCGAGATCGGTGATCTCGGCGGTTATATCGGCTTTTGAGAGGTTTATCTGGTGGCAGAGCGGGATAAGCTCAGGCGTTTTCTTTGCGGCCATGATGCCGGCGATGCGGGCTATTTCAAGAGGATCGCCTTTGGGCGTCGCCTTTTCGCGGATCGCGGTGAGCGTTTCGGGCGATAGCAGTACGATGCACGATGCGACCGCTGTCCTTGCTGTCACGGGCTTATCGCCGACATCGACCATCCTGATGCGGCCTGATTCATCGTAATGGGAAAGTTCGTTCATAGAAATTCGACTTCGACAACGTCGCCGGCAGCGAACGTCATCGCCTTTGGAACTACGATAAGGGCCTCGGCCCGGGCAAATGCGACCAGGTCGGCCGAACCGGCAGACGGAAGCGGGACAGCGATCAGTTTGCCGTCGGCGGAAGACGCGAAGGTCGCTGCAAGATACGTGTCCCGCAGACGGTTTCCTTTCAGTGGGGAGTTCAAAACCGCAAATCCGCGATCAGGCGGCGCTGGGCCCGCCGATTGCAGAGCCAATATCGCCCTTCGAACAAAGAGATGAAAGGTGACCGCGGCCGACACGGGATTTCCGGGCAAGCCGAACAAGAGCTTTTTGCCCCGTACAGCGAAGACCGCCGGCTTGCCGGGCTTTACTGCCACTTTCTCGAACAAAAGCCTAGCGCCCACTTTCTTGAACGCGGCCTTTGTAAGGTCGTATTTGCCGACCGAGACGCCGCCCGTCGTCACCACGATATCGCTATTCAGCAAAGCTGCCCGGATGGTTCTCGTCAGCCCTTCGAGTTCATCCCCAACGTTCTGCAGCACAGTCGAGGCGGCTCCGGCCCTATCGCAGAACGCTTTCAGCATTACGGAATTAGAATCGCGGATCTGATCGCGTTTGGGTTTTCGGCCGAACGGCACGATCTCGGAACCGGTCGGGATGATCGTCACGCGCGGACGCCTCGCGACCCTGAGCCTTGCATAACCGAATGCGGCCGGCGTCGCGATCATCTCAGGCGTGATAAGGGCTCCAGACCGAAGCACGACCTCGCCTTTTCTGATCTCCGTGCCTTTTCGAACGATGTTTTGTTTTTTGGGCACCGGGTCTATCAGCGAAACAAGTCCATTCAATTCCTTCGTGAGTTCTACCTTTTGGACCGTATCGGCTCCCGAGGGAACCGGAGCTCCCGTCATTATCCTGACGGCTTCGCCAGCCTTTAATCTATGATGCCAGCCGCTTCCGGCTGCTGACTCGCCGACGACCACCAGGTCCACCGGCACTTTCCGGGTATCTCTCGCACGCAGCGCATAGCCGTCCATCTGCGCACGGTCGAACGGCGGCAGATCAGTATCGGCAACGACGTCTTCGGCAAGAACGCGGTTGATCGAATCCGGTAGAGCGATCCGCTCAGTGCCGAGGGGAATGCACGCGCGCTCAACGATACTTGCGGCCTTTAAGACTGGGATCATTTGCAAAAGAGTAAAACAGGCTTTCCAGCCTGTTTATCGGGTTAAGCAACAACTACTGCTGAAAGCATGAGATCTGCCAAAGCGTTAACGGTTCGTGTGCGACCTGCCGATCCAAGACGAACCGGCGACAGGCTGGAAAGCCTGTCGTACCATTCTAGCGGATCAGATATAACTCCGTTTGCCGCGGGCGGAACCATTCGTAGCCGTTGTCGGTCATGTAGGCGTCGTCCTCGGCCATTATCGTCACCTTCTGGTTATTCCATTCGGGAACCTCGGTTGAAGTGTTCAGCTCGATCGATATATAGGAACCGGGCAATATCTTGTTGCCGCCGCCGCCAACGAGGCCGCGGAAATCGATCGAGGGCCCTAGGCCGTGTCCGTGCGTGCCGAGCGGATGCGAATAGATCATGCAGTTAATGCTTTGCTTTTTGCACTCGGCCATCGACGCCTCATAGACCGCGGTACCCGTCATTCCGGCCCGTGCTACGTTGAATATTATGTCCTGCAAGCGGTTGGTGTTCTTCAGCGCGGTCTTCAGACCGGCCGGAGCATCAGTCTCGCCCGCTTTCAAGACATACGCATGCTTTTGCCAGTCGGTCGAGAGGCCCATGTAATTCAAGCCGAAATCCACGTGGATCAGATCTCCGCGTTGGATAACGTCGGATTCGCTGGCAGTGCTGAGGAATTGACCCGTGGTTCCGGTTGCAGCCGCCTGACGCTGGATCCTGATATCCGGCTGGAACCAAGTATCAACCCCGATATCGTTCAGCTGCTGGAGCATCCACCAGCGCACGTCGCCTGCGGTAGTCTTGCCGGGTGTAATTACCTCATTTGAGAAGGCCCGACGGGTGATGACGTCGGTCGCGAGGACGGCCGCGCGGTAGTGTTCCAACTCTTCGGGGAGCCGCGTGTCGAAAAATTCAGTCAGAAGATTCGCCGCAGAAACAAATTTTTTCTCGTTTTCCGGGCCGAGAGCTTCGGCAAGGAATTTGTAGCTGTCATGGCTGAGTCCGCTCTGCTGGCCGCGGCCGCCGCCGATGTTTAGCGCGATCGATTTCGGGTTGCGGGCATCGACCAGCTTCCTTACCTCTTCGCCGAACTTGTCCCGCGCCGGAAGAAGCATCCGATAATGGCCTTTCAGTCGCTCCTCTGCGTATCGGACAACGGCAACGCGTTCGATGCGTTGGCCCTGATCGATAAAAATAAAAAGATCGCGGCGGCCGACGATAGGGACCATCGGCGTTATATGCGGCGTGACCGGGTCATTGTTGAACTCCTCGTTCACCACGATCCACATCTCGATGCCGTGCCGCTTCATCATTGGAAGCAGCAAGGAACCCAGCCGCTTCCGCAGCCATTGCTCTCGAAAGTCTGCCTGCTCTCGCTGCGAAAGCAGCTTCGGCATCGCCGGTATCGGTTCGTTTGAACGGTTCTGAGCCAACAGGGCCGGTGCTATGACGATCAACATGAAGAGGGCGAGTATTTGTTTCATAAACTGCGGAATTCAAACGACGCTTTAGCGGAAAGCTCGGCCAAATGTTAAACTGCTGATTTGGAAATTCGACCAGAATTCTATCATACACAACAAATTACAAAGGAAGACCAACTGAAGTGATCGACTTTGAATTATCGGAAGAACATATTGCGTTGCGGAATACGGTCCGCGAGTTCTGCGCGGGCGAGGTGGCTCCGCACATAAAGGAATGGGACGAGAAATCGCATTTCGAGCGGAGCGTTTTTGACAAGATGGCGGAGCTCGGGCTGCTGGGCGTCTGTATACCGGAGCAGTACGGCGGGGCCGGCTTTGACTATATTTCGCTGGGTCTTGTCTGCGAAGAGCTTGAAGCGTGCGACACGTTTATGCGGGTCGCGATGTCGGTGCATGTCGGGCTGAATTCGCTGAGCGTCTACAGCTGGGGTACAGAAGAGCAGAAGCAGAAGTACCTTGTCCCGCAGGCGAAGGGAGAAAAGCTTGCTACTTTTGGGCTTACCGAGCCCAACGCCGGGTCCGACGTGGTCGGGATGAGGTCTTACGCAAAAAGAGACGGCGACGACTGGATCCTTAACGGCGAGAAGATGTGGATATCGCTTGCGGACGTAGCGGACCATTTTCTGTTCTTTTGCTGGACGGATCCGGAAAAGCAAAAGAACCGCGATCACAGCGGTATCTCGTGCTTTCATCGTCGAGCGGACGATGCCGGGTTTCACGAGCGGAACGATACACGGCAAACTCGGCATCAAGGCGGGAAACACGGGCTACTTTTCGCTGCAGGACGTCCGCGTTCCGGCGGCCAACATGTTGGGTTCCGAGGGCGAAGGCTTTAAGATCGCGATGTTCTCGCTCGAAAACGGACGGTACACGGTCGCGTCGGGAGCGACCGGCGTGATCCGCGCAAGCCGCGATGCTTCTGTCGAATACGCGAACACTCGCGAAGTTCAGGGCCAGAAGATCGGCAACTTCCAACTCGTCAAGCAGAAGATCGCCGAGATGGAAGCAGATTATCAAATGGCGCACATGCTTTGGCTCAAGACCGGCTGGTTGAAAAATCAGGGCCTGCCGTCAGCTAAGGCTGCGAGCCTTGCCAAATGGCAGGCGACGGTGCGTTCGGAAAAGGCGGCGTCAATGGCGATCGAGGTCCACGGTGCGAACGGCTATACGAACGACTACCCTGTAGAGCGTTACTTAAGGAACTGCAAGGCGGCCGTGATCTATGAAGGGACGCGTGATATCCACACGCTTATGCAGGCGGATTGGGCTCTCGGCCTGAAGAAGGAGAAGGCGGCGAGGGTGATATTGCCGCCCTACCAGCCGGCAGAAGCCAAAGGTACGACAAACTGAAGCAAAAGAAATGGGCCCTCGTACCAGGGCCCATTTCATTCCCAAAATGTGATCTCGATCAATTAAATCCTTTTTCGGGACTTATGCTTGACATCTTCCATTCGCCGCCTTCCTTTACGAACAAAACCTCGTAACCGTTCGGGTAGGCCGGCGTTCTTATCCTCGCGACGGCCTTATCTCCCTTTAGCCTTTCGTTCGAGATCTCGCACGTTTCGTTCGAGATCTTCTCATCTTTCAGGTATTCGGTCATCGTCTTGATGTTTTCGGAACGCATATCTTCATCGAAGGCCTTTAGAGTGTCCGAGGTGTAGAATTTCCGTATCGCCGCATCGTCCTTTTTCACGACGGCGGCACAGAAGGCCTTGTAGACCGGCGTCAGCGTCGGAGCACTGTTTGTAACCTGGTCAGGCGTCGGTGTCGTCACCGCTGTCGGGTCGTTCGCCGCCGGCTTCTGCACATTCGCCACGCTGCCGTTATTCGACGATGCAGGCGTGTTATTCGCCGGCGTTTCGCCGCCGCAGCCGGAAAGTGAAATGATCGACAGTATAGTAATGGTCAAAATTGAATAACTAAGTTTCATATTTCTCTCCAAAAATAAAAGAGAAAGTATAATAAAAACGCGATGCTGGACAAAACCTACCGAAACGAGATCCGTCGGCGATTCCTGACGGAGGCCCTTCCCGAGCCGTTAACCCGGGCAAGCAGTCACATTCAGATCTTCGACAATTATATTGCCGGCACACGCATGCGGATCCGATCCTTGCGGGACCCGGCGACCAAGGTATGGACGTGGTCGCTCGAACACCGCCTTCATACCGATATACCGGGTATAACCAAGGTAGGCGAACTGCATCTTAGCGAGCCGGAACACACGGTGTTCGAACATCTGGAGGGCAATGAGATACGCAAGAACCGGTATTTTCACGAGTTCGATCATCACGCGTTCAGCTTCGACCTGCATCTCGGCCCGCTTTGGGGACTGAATATCGCGAATGTCGAATTCGCGGACGAGGAATCGCTACGCGCTTATGAACCGCCGCCGTTTGCCGTGTACGAAATAACCGCGGATCCATTCTTCTACGGGGAAAATCTGGTCGGGAAGAGTTTTGAGGACGTGCGTGCCGAGGTGTCGCGTATCGCCGAGAGCGGATTCCTGGCCGAGTTTCCGGACGAATGAAGACCCGGTCCCTGCCCTGAGTATCCGCTCGATCAGTTCGACAATATTAAGATACTAACGCGTTCTCTTCGCCATCGGGACATTCCGTTCGATCGAATCGTAGATCTGCAAGTAGATCTTCGTCTCCGTGGGAATAAGATCGGCCCAATTGGCTCCGCCTCGCTTGATGTAACCGGGAAGGCGGGCAGGGTTTGAGTTGTAACCGGCCGCCATAAGGTGTTCCTGGCTGGCGAAACCGCTGTCGAGCGCTTCGCGGACGGTCGGGCTTGCGAACAGGTCGTTCCAGGTCCGCTGCATATAAAGCAGCATTGCCTGTGACGCGTTTACGTGGTTTCGCATGCCTTCGACGAAATCGGGAATTAGGGCGACGTTCGGATGCCACGACCGTACCATTCGATACGTTGATGGGATCATTTGGACCATTCCGCCCGCCCCGGCTGAGCTGACCGCGTAGCGGTACGTCTGCCCCTCATTCAAAGCGAAGAGCGTAAAAACGTCATTGTAGATATTATGGTGCGGTTCGGTTCGGAATCTCAGATGGTCGACGTGCTCGACGGCCGCGAGCCGTTCGGCAATGTCCGCGATCTGCGGCTGGATGTGGATCCCCTTCTCACGCAACCGGTCGCGGGCGATCTCAATAACATTCCGAACATAGAAACGGCCGGCATTCACCACCTCCGGCGTAACGAGCCCGGGGTGCGTGGACATGTAATAGGCTGTCTCAATGTACTTTCCGTTGCGAATGACGGGGTACTGCACCATGAGCGGCAAGTGCCGGGTTCCGTCGTCCTCGTTAAGTGTGATCGGGGTGTTCACGCCGTTCCCGCGGATCGTGACGACAGTCAGCGATTTGCCGTTCTGCGAGATCAGCCGATTCGGCGTTCCACGTTCAAGGAACATTTCCTTGGACATCACGACGAAATCGAGTTCGCCGGTCTTCCAGTCATGGAACGCCACCCGGACGAAATCGAGCGGGACATTGCTGTCGACCGAGGCTGTTGGAAGCGCCCGGGTCTGCATCGTCCGCTTAGCCTCGGCGAGCTTGTTCTTGATCTCGCCAAAGCTCAATGACCGGGCGGCCGCCGCTGCCCTGTCCGCCGACAAGTCACCCGACGGCTCTGCGGATCTGGGACTTTTCCTTTCGGGTTCTCCTTCGCTGATCGTATTCTTTTCGCGATCGCCAACGATAATGGGCGTTGCGGCCGGCTGCGGCTTCTTTATCGGCGGCATCTGATCCGTCACCACGACCCGTTTTCGGGTCGACGGGGTCTCCGGACCTCGGTCCTGGGCCTGTATGTCAAAAGTAAAAAGAGTGACGATAGCGGTCAGGGCAATAGGGGTAATTCTCATGATCTGGTCTAACAAGGAGAGATCTAAGGATACTGTTGGCTTCGCGGTCAGGCAAAGTTTCCCGCGTAGCAATAGATTCGCCCATTCCTCGAAAGGTTGTCAAGCCCAATCAAAAAATTTATAGATATAACAACTAATTATTATGGTAAATTAGCTCGGCTTTTCCCTTGCATCGGAGAAGAGTTGACCTTCTGGTATCCTATTCGCTTGTTCTCGCAGCAGCCTTTTATGGAGAAACTCTTTGGAACAGACGGGATTCGCGGTGAGGCCGGCGTGTTCCCGCTTGACGAAAAAACCGTGGAAATGGTCGGCGCATCGGTGGCGGGCCGATTCAAGGAACGCGCCGGCCGGCCGCCAAAGATCGTGATCGGACGTGATACGCGCGAGTCGGGCCCGTGGATCGAAGAGGCGTTCAGCCGCGGTGCCGCCGCCGGCGGGGCCGAGTGCGAATCCGCCGGAGTAATGACCACCCCCGGGGTGGCATTTGTTAACGGTGCATTCGGTTTCGACCTGGGCGTCGTCATCAGTGCGTCCCACAACCCTTTCTATGACAACGGGATAAAGATATTCCTTCCTGACGGTCGGAAGATCGACGATCAGTTTGAACACGATATCGAGACCGATGTCCACAACGGCATCGCAACCGGATCATCCGAGTCTGCGACGACGGCATCCGGTTCCGACGAGGGAGAGTTCAGGCGGGCTTATCTGGCACACCTGGAAGATGTGCTCGACGGTGCAAGGCTTGACGGACTTAAGGCGGTGGTTGACTGCGCCAACGGAGCCGCGTCCAAGCTGGCCCCACGTCTTTTCTCGGGCCTCGGGCTCGAGATCGCGGCGATCAATGACAACCCGAACGGCCGAAACATCAATGCCGATTGCGGTTCGCTCCATCTCGACGGCTTGCGGCGAAAGGTGGTCGAATCCGGAGCCGATATCGGGATCGCTTTTGACGGGGACGCCGACCGATCGCTTTTCGTTGACGAACTGGGTGACGTTGTCGACGGCGACGCGACACTTTGGATCCTTGCGTCAAGAATGGAGCGGGAAGGCGAGCTGAAGAGCGGACGGGTGGTCGCAACGGTGATGAGCAACATAGGACTCGAGCTTGCCCTTCGTTCGCGGAGTATCGAACTTGCAAGGACCTCGGTGGGCGACAAATACGTCCTGGACGAATTGATCGGGTCCGGCGGCGAGATCGGCGGCGAGCAGTCTGGACACCTGATCTTTCCAAAACGAAGCCTCGTCGGTGACGGCATGATGACCGCCCTCTTGCTGCTTAAGACCATGAAAGATGCGGGCCAGCCGCTTTCAAACCTCACCGAAGGTTTTGACCGATATCCGCAGGTGCTGGTGAATGTGCCGGTCGGCCGAAAGGTCCCGTTCGACGACGTCGAGCCCGTCAAAGCCGAGGCGCGGAGGGTTGAAGCGTCCCTATCCGGAAACGGGCGGCTCCTGCTGCGATATTCCGGGACGGAAAACCTCGCCCGCGTTATGATAGAGGGCAGGAATCAGGACGAGATCGACGGCCTTGCCCACGGTCTCGCCGATACCATTAAGGCGGCGCTCAGTTAAATGATCATCGTTCTTTACAAATGGCGTGTGGACCCGCAAAAAGAAGCCACATTCATCGAAAACTGGGGCGTGGTCACCCGTCACTACCTGGAGCATTGCGGAAGCCTGGGGTCGCGGCTTCATAGGGGAAGCGACGGTATATTTTACGGGTATGCAAAATGGCCGGACAATGAGACCCGTGAACGGGCATTCCTCGACGTTCGGGTGGAACTGGCCAGGCTTCATATGCAGGACAGCGTGACCGAAACCTTCCCGGTGACCTTTCTCGAAGTGGTCGCAGATCATTTGACCGATAGTTCGGTTCCCCACGAATGAAACTCGAGATCACAGTTCGGGGCCCCGGCGAAGGCGGCTCGTATCCGATCGAGATCGGCCCGGGCGTCCTCGGTAAGATCGGAAACCGGATCGCAGATCTCCTGGGCAAAGCTCCGGAAAAGGCCGCGATCATCTCAAACAAGAAAGTTTTCGGGCTTTACGGTGAACACGCGGCCGGATCGATCGCATCGGCTGGGCCTGAGGTCTCGACCCATTTGATCGGGGACGGCGAGCGGTTCAAGAATTTCCGGACCCTGGAGCGGACGATCGGTTTTCTTCTTGAAAAGGGCCTGGGCCGAACGGATGTGATCGTCGCATTAGGCGGCGGCGTGGTCGGCGACCTGGCCGGATTCGCGGCGTCGATCTATTTGAGAGGCGTCCCGCTGATCCAGGTACCTACAACGCTATTGTCAATGATCGATTCGTCGGTCGGAGGAAAGACCGCGGTCAATACCGGCTTCGGAAAGAATCTGATCGGAACGTTTTACCAACCGCGGGCGGTCCTCATCGATCCGTCGGTGCTTTCCACACTTTCCGAGCGCGAGGTACGGGCCGGGCTTTTTGAAGCGGTGAAGCACGCCGCTCTATCGGGTCAGCGGCTCCTTGCCGCGACCGAAGCGATGATCTCGAAACTCGAAAGCGGTGAGAAATCCGGGTCAACCGAAACGAACGCCCTCTTTGAGGGCCTCGGTCCCGGCATTGGCGCCCACATCGAATTCAAAGCCGGGATCGTTTCGGGCGACGAACGTGAAAAAACCGATCGTGTGGACGCCCGGTCACGGAAAATACTCAACTTCGGCCACACCTTTGGACACGCCATCGAAAAGATCACCGGCTATCGAAGTCTTCTGCATGGGGAGGCCGTGGGACACGGGATACTTTTTGCGGCCGCCCTTTCAAATAATCTTGGACTTTTGGCTGAACATGAGCTAAAATTGTTGTACGATGTTGTGCATCGGGTCGGCCCATTGCCTCCGATCGACAAGATCGACCCCCGCGAGATCTTCGCGACTTTCGAATATGACAAGAAACGGATCAACGATACGGTCCAATGGATCCTGTTGGAAGGTATCGGCCGGCCTGTTATAGTCCCGCACACGCAAATACCTGAAGCCGCTTTCATGTCGGCCTTCAAACAGGTTACAAATCACTAAATGCGGCAGTATCCTTTTTTGATGGGGGACGCAAACGTGATCGAAACAGAAAAGAAATATCTAAGTTCAGAGAGAGGCGGCGCCGGGGTCAAATTCCTCGCCGTTCTCGTTGTCCTGGTCTTGATCGCGAATGCCGGGTACAACTACATTCCGATCGCTTATGAGGCGGCCAACCTAAGGCAGGAGATGGACACCGCGGTGGTCAAGGGGCTTGCCGCGTCGGGCCAGATGAAGCCGCTTGAGGTCGTTCGTGCGTCCGTCGAAAGGGCGGTCAGGGAAAACAACGTGCCTGCCGACGCGTATATCGAAATAAAGCCGGCAGGTTCGGTCGTTCAGGCGCATGTCATCTATACGAAACAGGTGCAGATGCTTCCGTTCGGCCTTTACAAGTATCGTTACGATTTCAATTATCTCGCGACCCCGACGGGATATCTGCTCAAAGACGGGAAAAACTGATACAAAGGTCAGACCGCGGCGGCCAGCGCGGCCCGCACCTTTAGGGGCTGTATATTGATCAGACTTTCGGGTGCGTTTGCCAACCAGGTTGACGGGCAAACACCACAGGTGGTGCATTTTTCAACGGCAGGGCACGGCAGGCTCGAAGCGGCCTCCCGTGCTTTTTCGTGCTCGGTTCGAAGGAATTCGAACGAAAGTCCCGAGTCGATTATCGTCCAGGGCAGGAGCTCGTCATATCTCCGCTCACGCGACGTGTGAAATGCGGCATTTACACCGGTTTCGCGAAGGGCCCGGTCGAGGTCGCCGCCGAGAGCGGCGGCGCGGTCGATGACCCGCGCGATCGTACGGTCCCCCGAGGAATAGAGAGCCTGTTCATGGGCGATCCGTGCCGACATAAAGCGGACATTTACATTCGATATCTTCGATAGGCCTTTGCAAACGTAACGAATTCGTCGCTTAAGTTCCTTTTCTTCGCAGATAGGGTCCCACTGCAGCGGCGTGTTCGGCTTGGGAACGAAACCGTTCAACGAGGGGATGATCGTTCCGGCTCTGCCGATCTTACGTCCGGCCTGGAGCATCCGGTCACGTATGCGTTCAACCAGGACGAACATCTCATCAAGGTCTTCCTGCGTTTCCGTCGGCAGGCCGACCATCATGTACAGCTTAATTGTGAGCATTCCGCGGTCAAACACTGCACCGCAGATATCGACGATCTCGTCGTTCGTCAGGTTCTTATTTATCACCCGCCTGAGACGGTCGGAGCCGGTCTCGGGGGCGACAGCGATCTGTTGATCCTTCGATTCGACCAAAGCGTCGAGAAGTTCTTCAGAGATCTGGTCGAGACGAAGAGAGGAGACCGAGATACGATAGCCCATTCGCCGCAGTTCGCTGAGGATGGTCGAGATCTCGGGATGATCGCAAACGGCGGTTGAAACGAGACCGATCTTGTCGGTCCTTGATCGCCATTCGGCAGCCTTTGCAAGAATGTCCTTCGCAGGTACGACCCTGGGAGGATAGTAGTTATATCCGGCCCAGCAGAAGCGGCAGCCTTGCGAGCAGCCCCTCGATATCTCCACAAGAAGCCTGTCGCCCATTTCAGCGTCCGGAGCCCAGACGGCAGTTGATGGACAGAACAGGTCCTGGCTGGTCAGGATCTTGGCAAGTTCATTTTCACCGCGCTTAAGAGCACGCCGCAATGTGCCTTCCTTCGGATTGACAGCGGCCAAGGCACGGCCGACCCTTGCGGGCACGCCTTCACGATTCGGACGATATTCGTCCACGGTTCCGTCGGCGCTGTAATTGACGTCGTAAAAGGACGGAACATAAAATCCGCGGCCTAACCGAGCAAGCGACAAAAGGATCTCGTCTTTCGTTCTGGGACCGTCATCACTATAAAGAATGGAATCGATCAGTTGATAAGCGAGGATCTCGCCCTCGCCGACGGCGATAACATCGGTGAAATCCGCGATCGGCTCGGGGTTAAGGAACGACGCGGCCCCGCCCATTATCACCAGCGGATGAAAATCGTTACGTTCAGACGCCCAAACTGGAATTCCCGAAAGCTGGAGCATTCGCGCCATGTTCAGGTAATCGGTCTCGAATGAGATAGAAAACGCGACCACATCGAAATCACGGACCGGGCTTTGGGTCTCCAGCGAGAGCAACGGAGTGCCGGTACGTTCGTGCTCTGCGAGATCGGCCTTTTCAGGGAGGAAGACTCGTTCACACGAGACCTCGGGGATAGCGTTAAAAAGCTCATACATCGTGTGGAGCCCGAGATTCGCCATCCCGATCGAGTAGGTGTTCGGGTAACAGAGCGCGATCCGCAGCGAGGCGCTCGGTTTGACCGAATACCCCACTTCGCGGGAAAGCCTATCCTTAAGGTTCGCTCTGATCGTTTTGCTCATAAAAACCCGATCAATCAGAATAACAGCCGCAAACACCGCTGCCAAGCAAAATCGGCGGGCGATCACATGGCCGCCCGCCGATCGGAAAACGTTTGCCTGAATGCCCTCAAGCGCCTTTCTTGTCTTTTTTAACCGCGCCCTCGTCCTTTGGCGTGGTAACGAACGGGCGGTGCTGAACGGTGAATTGCTTGTCGTCAAAGTTGCCGTCGCCGTCGACATCGACCTTGACCTCGAGTTTGTACCGTTTACCCGGTTCATGTTTTTCCGCAAGGTCGTACGAAATGCTGTACTGACTCCTCAGGAGCCCGTTAATGCTCTGAAGGTACGCTGGGATCTCGGTTTCGAAGGTCATTTCGAAGTGCATCCCGCCCGATTCCTTCGCGAACGTATTCATCGCGTTCTTTGCCTGGAGGAATGTGAGGCGGCCCGGCATACCGGTGAGGCTATCGGTTGGGCCAAGATAGCCTTCGTATTTCTTATAGAATAGGTTTCCCGTGCTGATGATATAGATCGGGATACCAGCTTCCTGAATGATCTTGCGTATCTCGCTGTAATTTATCCGGCTGAACGTGTCGATGCCGGAAGCGACAAGTATGATCGCACGGCGCTTCGACCGCACCGCGACCATCCCGTTGTAATCCGCGTATCGCGATTCGCTGTCCTCAAGAACGACCGAATCGCCGCGGCCGCCCACCAGCGAAAATTTAAGTGCGTCGTAAAGGTTGTTTTCGCGAAAGGCCGGCCTGTTCCTCAGAAGCAAGTCGATAGTTTGCCGAATTCGCTCTGGATCATTTGTAAAATCGGTGATCGGCGTGGGGCGCATATCGAATGCGACCACCGAGGCATAATCGCTCGGCGGCTTGATAAACCTAGTGAGAAACTGAGCGACAGGCCGAATTGTCTCGTAAATGCCAGGCTCGAACCAGCCGCCGGCTGCACGGCCGAACATCTCGGTCCATTTACTGTATTCGAGCACCAGCGTGACGGTGATCGGGCTCTCGGGGGTTGCAAAATTGGAAATGTCCTGCTTTACCCCGTTCTCAAAGACGGCAAAATTCTCCTTCTTCAGTCCCCCGATGATCTGGCCGGTCTTTTTATTGAAAACGACCGCGTCGACATTGACGATGTTCGTATCGATCTCGATAACGCCGTCCACCGGGAGGGCGTTCTTCTCATCCTCAAGCCGTTTCTTCTCTGCCTCTTCGGCCCTTATCTGTTCCGGTGTCTTAGGGGTCGGGCGCTGATTTCGTTTCTCGTTGCCTTTCGGGTCATTTCGCTGCGGCTTCGATTGCGGGAAAGCCGACGGGGCGAACGAACTTGCCGTGATGACCGCAATGAAGATCCCGGACAAAACGCGCTGAAGAGACTTTTTCATAATTTTCACCAGAGGCCGGATCGATATTTAGGTTTAGATACCAATTCTCGCCCTTTGGTTGGTTTTAATCAAGGTTTTCGCCCTGTCGCCGGCCATTAGGGACCGATCCGTTCCGCACTTCAAGCCGGTTGGATCTCGATCCGGACCTCGAACGATCCAGAATTGTCGTTGAGGTTGCCTTCATTGACCCCCAGAAATAGTGCGCCGTCGCGGGCTGCGGTGAAGGTCCGCTCAGATCCGACGTATATGAACTCATTGTTATCGTCGCCGATGACCGCGATCAAAGCGCCGGTCGGCACACTCTTGAGAAGCTTCGACAGGTCTTCACGCTCGTAAAGGCCGGACGGGCCGGTGGTAACGCCGCTGCCAAGCGAGATCGATCCGTCGCCAATGATCCGGATCTTCTGGCCTTTCTTGACCACCCAGCCTGAATTGGTCCAGCCGTTGGCGGTGTTGTCGGCCATGACTTTCACCGAGATCTCGATGGGCCTTCCGCCGGTCCTGGCGGCCGGTTCCATCACTCGGACGGGCGGAGAAGCCACCGGAGGAGGTTTGGTCGACGCCTTTGATTCAGCGATCGGGTCGGTCGTGATGACGCGTGGGACCGTCTTTGGCGGGCCGGAGGTTTCGATGTACTCGGGGACAACCGATGGCGAATCGTCATTCGGGCTGTTTGCGGCCGTTGCCTGACGCGAGACGGCGTCAAACTCTATCGACTCGACCTCGCCGGCGTCGAACGACAGCCGTCTTTCACGCGAGCCTTCGCCAACCAGGACGGTGAACGTTCCGCCGCTGAAGCCGACGATCCGGCCCTTGATAATGCTTCCGTCCTTCAACCGAAGCGTATCGGCAAACGCGGCCGCGGACAAAGCTGCAATGCACAGCATGGCGATCATCGGGCGTCGAAGCAGATCTCTCAAAAACATAATTCCTCCACGTGTGCCTTCGGTGAACATTTCGAAAGCCGGCGCTTTGATGATGAAAAAAGGGATATTTAAAGTTGCATGATTTCTGCCGGGGAGCGATCGACGGAATCATAAACGATTTTGGGAGATATGGGAATACTCTTTGTCATGAAGGCAGCGGCCGGTTCGGTCCAGAGAGGAGAGGCCGGATGCAAGTTCCGGGCGGAGGCGTCGTTCTATAAACGGCCGACAGACGGTCGCGGTGGACGATCGGCTACGGGCCTAAGGTTCGAGCAAAGGGAAACAGGAGAAACTTAAGCGATGAGCGTCAGAAAGTTGATATTGTTTGGAGCACTTGTGGTGCTCGGATGGACGGCGGCTGCGGCGAGCCCGTCAGGTTTGAAGGGCGTTCAATGGACGTTGACGCACGTGAATGGGCGGGAAGTGGAGGATTCGAGGGCGTTTATTGAGATCGCCCAGAACGGGGGTCGTTTCTCGGGAAATGCCGGGTGCAATCGGATGTTCGGGATGGTAAGCATTACCGGCAAAAGGATCCAATTCTCAAACATCGGGACGACCAAAATGGCGTGTCGGTCAGACAGAATGATCCCATCGGAGGAGGCGATGATCAACGCTCTTCGTTCCGCGGCGAAGTTCAGTCTCAAGTCCAACAGCCTTGTCATAAAGGACCGGTCGGGCCGAAATTCTCTCAGATTCAGGCGGCTCGTCAAACTTCCGCCGGTCGTCGAACCGACTGACGACCCGGGGCTCGGCGATCGGAAGTGGACCCTGGAAACGGTCACGGATGGCGGGACGGTCGTGCCGAAGGGCAGGATCTTCGTCAACTTCGACCCGGCCAAGAAGGGCGTCGGCGGGAATTCCGGCTGCAACGTCTTCGGCGGGGAGTATTCAACAGACGGGAACTCGATCGCGATCAAGGATATGATCTCGACGATGCGTGCTTGCATCGAGGACGATCGAATGTCCATCGAACGAAAGCTCTACGACGGACTCAGATCCGCGAACCGTTTCGAGATCACCGGCGAAAGGCTCAAGCTCTTTCGCGGGGATGAGCTCCTGCTCACTTTTCGCGGTGAGAAAAAATAAGATAAGCCAACTTCAACGCCCGGCTGCTTTTGTAGTGACCGGGCATTTCGCTCTCCGGGACAAAGGACTTCGGATCAAGCGGGTCGTGATGCGAGTTGCCGCAGACCGTTTAGCGTAAGCTCTTCGTCAAAAACATCCAATATTTCAGCGTGATCGTGGACTAGGCGGCCGAAGCCCCCGGTGCCTACGACCTTCGGCCGGCCTTCGATCGCGGCGGAAAATCGCCGAACGATGCCTTCGACCGATCCGATGTAGCCATAGAATACGCCTGAACGGATCGAACCCTCGGTGCTGTTGCCGAACAGAGACACCGGCGGATCCAGGCTCGCCAGCGGCAGTTTGGCCGTCCCGCGCTTCAGGGACTCAGCCATCAGCTTCATTCCCGGAGCGATCGCCCCACCGAGAAACTTTCCTTCAGCCGTCACGGCGTCGATCGTCGTCGCAGTACCAAAGCTGCACACTATCAGGGGGGCCGCGTATTCCCTGAAGGCGGCTGACGCGTTGACCAGGCGATCGATGCCAAGGTCGGAGAGCGGCGCATATTCGACCGCCAGGCCGAAGTCAAAGGAATGGTCGACGAAGATCGGCGTGACCTTTAGTTGCCGGATCAATGCTTCGGAGATCGTCGGGTCCAGCTCCGGGACGACCGAACCGACGATGATCGAGTCGATATTAAAGAACCTTTCGCGCTGGACCCGAAGCCGATCGAATTGAAGTTCCTCGACCGAATATTCACGAACGGTCGGGATGGAGAATCTGTCGACTAATTTATCGGCTTCGAAAATGCCGAATTTGATGGAGGAGTTGCCAATGTCGATGGCGAGAAGCATTAACCCTGGAGAGGAAGGCCGTCGTAGACAACGCTCCAGCCGTTGACCTTGCTGGACCTGAGGCTTCGGGTAAACCATTCGAGGGCCGCGGTGGGGTCATCGTAAAGCTGGACCGCGGGGTGCTGTTCGCGCGGGTCGACGCGGCAGATGGCGGCCCCGCCGGTAGCGCTCTTAATGCAGAGAAGTGCGACCATGTTGTTCTTCTTCAGCACGGCCGTCCGAACCAGAACATCTTCGTCATCGAACTCAAACTCGTCAAAGTCCGACACCTCGTCGCCGAATTCATCGAGTTCAAAATCAAATGGTTGTTCAAATTCGCTGCTCATAGCACTTTTCCGTAATTAGAAATTACACGTTAGGCCATAGTAATTCAAGGATGCCGGGCGGCTCCGGCACGAAGACGCTCGACGTCGCCGGCCTGAATGATCGAGACACTACCGTCGGCCCGTTTGATACGAAGGGCGCCGTTGGGTTCGAGGCCGTCGGTAATTCCTTCAATAATATCTTTATCGACAACGACACGAACGGGTTTGCCAGAGAAGTAGGTTGAACGCTTGCGCCACTCGTCGATGATGGTTGCCGGGCCGTCGTCGCTGTGGAGGATGTCGTAAAAGTAAGTGAGGTATTTGGTCAGAGACTCAGCCAACTCGGAGGTGCTTGGCGGCTTAGTTAAACCACCCGCTACCGCCGGTGGTACTGACAAAGCCCCGCCCGCGGCCTCAGCTGGCACCGACAGTTGCTCTGCGATCGACGTAGCTGCCCGATCGCCACGCTCGTTCACACTCGCGTTTCCGCCCGTGATGTTGATCCCGATGCCGACGATGACGGCGAGGCCTTTCGGGGTTTCAGTGGTTTCGGCGAGGATGCCGCAGATCTTTCGGCCATCGACGTGGAGGTCGTTGACCCATTTGATATCGGCGTCGATGCCGAATTCCTGAAGCGTGTCGTGGACGGCGACGCCGGTCATCAGTGTGATCAAAGGCAGGAATTGAGTCTCAACCTTAGGCCGCAGGACGACGCTGAAATAAAGTCCGGCGTCAGGCTCGCTCACCCACGTTCGCCCATGCCGTCCGCGTCCGGCGGTCTGCTGCCGGGCTACGATGCACAGGCCTTCCCCCGCCCCGAGCCGGGCCTGTTTGAGTGCCTCGGTGTTCGTCGAGTCGATGGTGTCGAAGGTGAGGATGTTGATGTTCATCGAAAAGAGTTTACCCGCGAAATACGCGAAAGAACGCGAAAAATGGATGAAATAGCTTTCGCGAAGTTTCGCGTTTTTCGCGGGCAAAGATCATACGGGTTTCCAGAAGGAGTCGATGTAGAAATCCTCTTCGTTGTAAAACTCCCGGGCGATCTCGAAGCCGCCGTCGCCGGCGAGTTCGTCGATCATGGAGTGGGTGTATTTCTGCGAGATCTCCATAAATATCGCTTCCCATTGTTCGAAGTCGAATGAGCGGTTGAGGGCTTTGATCGTGACGGTCTGCTTCTCGCGGCTTATCAGGAACGAGCGGGCGGCGCATTCAAGCGGGCGGTATTGGGCGTAGTGTGAGAACTTGCCCAGGTCGAAATCGCCGCCGAGCTCGCGGTTGATGCGCCGGAGCAGGTTCAGGTTAAATTCCGCTGTGATGCCCTGTTTATCATCGTAAGCGGCCACGATAGTCCGCGGGTCTTTCTGCATATCGAAGCCGATGAAGAGCCGGTCGTTCTCGGTCATCACCTCGCGTAGAGAGCGGAAAAATGCGACGGCGTTGTCCCGCAGGAAGTTGCCGATGTTCGACCCGAGAAACATTATCACCTTGCGGCGTCCGTTTCCGTTCTTGAGCGAATCGAGCACCTTGAAATAATCGCCCGTGTGAGGGTCGATACGAAGGTCGGGGAACTTTTCGGTAAATTTCGCACCGAGAGTGTCGTTCGCCTCCTTCGAGATATCGATCGGATGGTAGGTGAAATCGGCGCCGATCGAGAGCAGGTGTTCTATGAGGACCGCAGTCTTCGTTCCGTCGCCGGCCCCGAGTTCGATGAGATCGATGGCATCGACCTCGTCCATGAATGCCCGGCAGATGTCCTTTTTCTGTTCCGTGAAGATCTTTAGCTCTGCCCTTGTCGGGTAGTACTCGGGCAGCTTCATTATCTCCATGAAAAGCCGCGAGCCTTCGTCGTCATAGAAATACCGGGACGAAAGGGTCTTCGGCGTGGACGACAGCCCCTCAAGGACGTCAGCGGCGAATTGGTCGAGTTCCGGTGAAGTTGTAGATCCCATAAACCTTGATTAACCGCCGAGACGCAGAGTAATTTTTAGTTCTTTTTCTCTCCGCCTCTGCATCTCGGCGGTAAAAACTATCTTGCCAATCGGATCCCCGTAAACTGCCACCGCAGGTGGGGATGGAAAAAGTTCCGATATGTAGGCCGGCTGTGACCCTCCGGCGTGGCGACCGACGACCCGCGAAGCACCATCTGGTTCACCATGAACTTTCCGTTGTACTCGCCGACAGCGCCGGATGCTTTTTTGAAGCCCGGATAAGGAAGATAGGCCGAATTCGTCCACTCCCACCTCAAACCCCAGTCGAACTTGTCGTTCGCCGCCTCCCATTCAAACTCGGTCGGCAGCCGCAGGCCCTTCCATTCAGCAAAGGCGGCAGCTTCATAGAAAGAGACGTGACAAACGGGAGAATTCGGCTCCAGCTTCCTCACCCCGCCGAGCGTGAACTGATGCCACTCGCCGTCTTGGTTGTGCCAATAGAGCGGGGAAGTGACGCCCTCGCGATTCACCCAATCCCAGCCTTCCGAGTGCCATAGGCGGTGATCCGTGTACCCACCGTCATTGATGAATTCGACGAATTCTTCGTTTGTTATCAGGCGGTTCGAGATCGAGAAGTCGTCTAGATAGACCTTGTGACGTGCGAATTCGTTGTCGAAGCAGAATCCGTCGCCATTGTAGCCGATCTCGCAGATGGCGCCTTCCAAATCTACGAACTGGCCGCCCGCATCGGGCAGCCCGGTCGCTATCGCCCCCCTGTCCGACCGTTCTTCCGGGGCGTAACCTTCCCGATACGCCGGGAAAAGCGGGTTGACGCTGAAGGTGTATTTCAGGTCGCTTAGGAACAGTTCCTGATGTTGCTGCTCGTGGTTCAGGCCCAGGACGACGAGTTCAGATAGTGCGGGCGTATCGACGGGTTGCGTTAAACCACTTGCTACGGCAGGTGGTACTGACAGTAATTGGCTCATTGCCACGTCGACGTGCTTTCGATATTCGAAGACCCGCTTCACCGTCGGGCGGCTTAGGCTCCGTTTATCCCGGGCCGTGCGGTCGCCGACCGTGTTGTAATAGCTGTTGAACAGGAATCCGAACGATGGATCGAAGACCTTATAGTCCGGCAGGAACTTCTTAAGGATCATCTCCTCAAAGAACCAGGTCGTGTGGGCGATATTCCACCTCGCGGGCGAGACATCCACCACCGGCTGAGGGATAAAGTCCTCCGTCTCAAGCGGTTCGCAGAGCGTTTCGGTGTAGGTCCGGACCCGGGAATAAGCGGCGGCGAGGTCCCCGCCCGCGATGGATCTTGCTGGCTGCATAACTTCAATTAGACCAAATCAAGCGTCAAAGCCAAAGTACTTTTCGGGCGTGTTTCCTGCTCCGTCTCAGGGTCGTCTCATGTATGAGACGGGCCAACTGCTGCAACAAATAGGGTTGTGGGCTGAATCGTCTCAACATGGCGGCGTGCGTCGCCGATGAGACGAAAATCCGGTTAACATCAATAGAGACAGCAGTTACCGTGATTTGGCCTGGCACGATCATGGTCCCGTTCCCCTTCATAAGATGTCCGGCCGCATGTTGCAGCGACAGAACAATATCCGTTCAATGCAACGCCGGACAGCTTAACAAATAAAAGTCTTAGGGGTCAAGAAATTTCTCCGGTCAGTTCGGGTTTTGGATCTTGAGAAGGGCTTCCTTGATGATCTCGGCCAGGTACGGGTCGGGGCTGGCAAGATGAGATAGAAGCACCGCCGCGGATTCGCTCCTCCGCATCGCCCCGAGGGCAAATGCGGCTTCTCGGCGGGTGTCATCGGATTCGTTACTGTTACGGAGAACCTTGGAAAGGGCGGCGAGAATGCGGTCGATCACCTCTTTTTCTACCGGTGCGTCCTTTCTTTTTGAGGTACCGAAATCCTTATCTTCAGAGGGCAGGAAATTCTGTGGTGTAAGAGTTTTGGTGCTGCCGGACAACCAGAGCTCAAAGATCTGGCCGATCGAGCGGGCCGCGGAACGCCGGAGGAGTTCATCCTCTTCCTTAGGGCGTTTGTTGAGAATGTTCAACAGATCGCCTATCGCCGAATGGTCGCCGATCTTGCCGATCGCGATCGCAGCCGCGGTGCGCACTTCGGGGTCGCGATCTTTGTTAAGCGAGCGGCGGAGGCGGTTTGTCGCCCCCCAGTTTCCGACCTCGCCGAGGGCAAACGCGGCTTCGCGGCGTACGAAAGGCTTCTTGTCATCTAGAAGCGGCAGAAGAACATTTCTCGCCTCTGCTTCAGGCAGAAAAATTACGGAGGAAGCGGCGGTCGCCCGGACGATCTCATCCACGTCCGATAAAGCCGGGATGGCCAAACGGGAAGCCTGTTCGTTTTTGAAGTTTCGGATCTCGTAGAGAGCCGTTCTTTTTTCTTCAGTATTTCCGGCAAGCAGGGTGCGGAGACGGGCTTCCGCGGCCGGCCAGTCATTCGCGGCATCCTGGGCGAGGATCTCGGTTCGAAGCAAAGATAAAGAAGCCGCAATGGACAGGACGCCGATGCAGAAATAGATGGTTTTCGACATCGCCGCCGAAGTGCGGCCGGCAGCACTGCTGCTCTTGGGCGGCTTCCTCATATCGCACGCCGCAAATAGGCCGGCTGCGCACGTTCCCATTCCGTGACCTGGCGGGCACGTTTGTTTTCGTACGAGTTGGCAAGACCGACGATCACATCGTCGATCAACTTTTTGTGCGGACGTGTCGAAACGAGGGCGGAGGTCTTTTCGTTGGACTGGGAGTCGATCCTGCGGACACTGTCGGTTATAGGTCTATTGGCCATTTTTCCTGCCTCCGGTTTTCGGTGCAGGCGGCCGATCTACCCAAGTTTCAGGAAGAGGCCGCCGGCATTGGAATTTTTAGCATCATCAATACTTTCGTGATCGATTCACCTTACGTTTGAAGGTCCTCACAGATTAACACATTTTACGAAAAACTTACAGTTTCGGCGGGTCGGGGCTCGAAACGATCTCGGTCAGGTCCGCGGTAAATCGGACCGCGATCGGCGCAAGGAATCGGTGGACACGGCC
The DNA here is from genome assembly GCA_016716365.1 of Chloracidobacterium sp. Taxonomy (GTDB): domain Bacteria; phylum Acidobacteriota; class Blastocatellia; order Pyrinomonadales; family Pyrinomonadaceae; genus OLB17. The sequence goes on from JADJWM010000018.1 coordinate 744,186, forward strand.
GGGCGAATGGATTAAACTCTCCGTATGGCAGCGGTCCTGCAGTATCTCGCCCTTAGATAGCCACTCACGGCGTTTGGCCGTGACGTGGCGCCACTTTAAGCAAAATATTCCGAAAGTAAGCACTTAACGATCGCCTTTCGAATTGGATAGCTCTTCCTATTCCGATAGAATCGTGGTTTTCAGGAATGCCGGGCCGGTGGGCGAGCCCGCCTCTGAACGAGCAGGCGTGCCCGGCTCCGAACGGGCAGTTTACATATCAATGGACGAAAAGTACTTCGCAAAGAAAATCGAGCAAAAGTGGCAGAAGAAGTGGGCCGATTCGCGGGCTTTCGAAGCCTCGATGGAGAGCAACAAACCGAAATTCTACCAGCTTGAGATGCTGCCGTATCCATCGGGAAACCTGCACATGGGCCACGTGCGGAATTATTCGGCGGGCGATGTTGTGGCCTGGTACAAACGGCTAAAAGGCTTCAACGTGCTGCATCCGATCGGGTGGGATTCGTTCGGGCAGCCGGCTGAGGACGCGGCGATAAAGCGGGGCGTAAACCCGCGAGAGTGGACCGAAGCGAACATCGACACGATGCAGGGCCAACTGCAGAGGCTCGGGATCAGCTATGACTGGTCGCGGCAGATGGCCGCCCATAGGCCCGATTACTACAAATTCGACCAATGGTTCTTTCTGAAGATGTTCGAGATGGGCCTGGCGTACAAGAAAAAGACGCAGGTCAACTGGTGCGAGACCGACCAGGCCACGCTGTCGAACGAGCAGGCCAGCGGCGGCCTGTGCTGGCGATGCGGGAACCCGGTCACGAAAAAGGACCTCGAGCAGTGGTTCCTGAAAACGACGTCCTATACCGACCAGTTGTTGGACGACATGGCGGCGATCGAAGCCGGCTGGCCGCAGAACGTGATCAAACGGCAGCGGGACTGGATCGGGCGGTCAGAAGGCGCTTTTGTCGATTTTAAGATCAGTATGCCGACTGGGCAGCTCGACAAAGCTGCAGCCGGGGCACCGAACACGGTCCGAATTTTTACGACGCGGATCGACACGATCTATGGAGCGAACGCGATCGTTGTTTCGGCGGAGCACCCGGTCGTCACATCGCGGCACGCCTCGCTGCCGGCGGACGTCAACGCAAAGATCGCAGAGATCGTTGCCGAGAGCCTGAAGCCCAGGGATCGCGAAGAGGAGGTCGAAAAGGACGGGATCGATACGGGCTTAAAGGCGATCAATCCGTTCAGCGGCGAGGCCCTGCCGGTTTGGGTGGGGAATTACGTGATGATGGACTACGGGACCGGGGCGGTGATGAGCGTTCCGGCTCACGACGAGCGGGATTGGGAATTTGCAAAGAAATTCCATTTGCCGATACGTCAGGTCATCTCGGAGCCGCACATGGAGCACGAGCACCACACGATGCAGGCCCTTGCGTTGGACCATGCGTTCACCGACCACGGCGTGTTGGTCCATTCGGACTATTGGAACGGTAAAAAAAGCGAAACGGCAAAGAAAGAGATGACGGAATACGCTCAGAAGCACGGTTTCGGCGAAGTGGCCACGACGTACCGGCTGCGAGACTGGGGCATCTCGAGGCAGCGGTTCTGGGGCTCGCCGATACCGATAGTTTATTGCGATAACTGCGGTATCGTGCCGGAGAAGTATGAGAATCTGCCGGTGCAATTGCCGGATTCGATCGAGATCACCGGGACGGGCGAATCGCCGCTTGCCAGAGTTTCGGAGTTCGTTAACACGGCTTGCCCGAACTGCGATGGCCCGGCCCGGCGGGAAACGGACACGATGGACACGTTCGTCGATTCGTCGTGGTATTACTACCGATACACCGATCCGCAGAATGCAGATGCGGCGGTCGATCCGGCAGCCGCGGCATACTGGACGCCGGTCGATCAGTACATCGGCGGCGACGACCACGCCGTGATGCACCTGATCTATGCACGCTTTTGGACGAAGGTGATGAGAGATCTGGGCATCGTCAAATTTGACGAGCCGTTCAAACGACTGCTGACGCAGGGAATGGTGGTCGGCGAGACGTTTTTTGACGATTCGACCGGGAAGCGGAAGTACTTCATGCCCGCCGACGTTAAGGTCGAACGTGATGAGAAGGGCAAGATCATCTCGGCAACGGCGTCGGACGGCACCCCTTTGAAACACTCGATCGAGCGGATGTCGAAGTCGAAAGGCAACGGGGTCGATCCCGACGAGATGGTCGAGATCTACGGTGCCGACGCTTCACGGATATTCGTAATGTTCGCGGCGCCGATCGAGAATGAGCTGGTCTGGAACGAGGCCGGGATCGAAGGCGCGGTAAGGTTTTTGCAGAGGGTCTGGCGGCAGGTTTACCGGTGGAGGGACGCATTGAGTGCTCACGCGGATCGAACCACCCCTTCCGCCCAAAGCGGCGACCACCCCCCCTTTTCCAAGGAGGGGAGCCAAGCGGCCCGTGATCTGCGGCGGAAGACGCATCAAACGATCAAACGGATCGACGAGAGTCTGGAAACGCTGCAGTTCAATACGCCGGTGGCTGCATTGATGGAATTATCCAACGCGATCGGCGATCTCGAGGCCGATCCGGCGACGGCTACCGAAGACGAGGTTTTCGCGGTGCGGGAGGCGATCGAAAGTCTGGCATTGATGCTGGCGCCGTTCGCGCCTCACGCCGCCGAAGAGATCTATTCGGTGGTAACCGGGAGCGACGATGGGATGGTTGCCAACGAGGCTCGTTTCCCCGAATTCAACCCTGACCTCGCCAAGTCGGATGAGATCGAGATCCCGGTCCAGGTCAACGGCAAGCTGCGATCGCGGCTGATGGCCTCGCCCGACGCGTCCAACGAACATTTGACGGAAATGGCGTTGGCGGACGAGAAAGTTACTCAATACACAGATGGTAAACAGATCGTGAAGACGATCGTGGTGCCGGGCCGGCTGGTGAACATTGTCGTTCGGTGATCCCGCCCGACAGTCCAGGGTTTACCTGCGTTTGTCTAAGGCGGCATCAGAGGGTGCGTGACCTGACCTGTGACGCAGTACGCCCCGCGCATTTCCTTGCTTGAAATACTTAAAACTATTAGAATTAGGACGACGTATTTCCGAGCCTTTCCGGTCTTGTCAATAGGAGTCTGACCGCATCGCAACTGGCCGCACAATTTCTAAATGAAAGAATGCCAGCTCTGTAAGAACTGTTTCACCGACGACATCGCTACGTGTCCGAACGACGGGATGCCAACTATGCACACCCTCGTAGGCGAGCCGGTGCTGGAGGGTAAATACCACCTGGAGTCGCGGCTGGGCCAGGGCGGAATGGGCGTCGTTTACAAGGCCCGGCATGCCTTCCTGAAGACCCAGCTTGCAATCAAGATCATTCTTCCGGACCTGGTCGGGAACGACCCACAGCTGGTCACGCGTTTCCGGCAGGAAGCGCTGGCCGCGGCCGCCATTCGTCATCAGAACGTGGTCGGGGTCACCGACTACGGTGTGATCCAGGGATCGATCCCGTTTCTGGTGATGGAATATGTTGACGGAGAATCGCTGCATGACCTACTCACCAGGGAAAAGGTGCTTTCGCCCGAAAGGGCGTTAGAGCTGATGTCGGCGATCTGTGCAGGCGTCGGCGCCGCACATCATCAAGGGATCGTTCACCGAGACCTCAAACCGCTGAACATCATGATCTGCCGCGACAAGCCGAACATGTCGCAAGCGGTCAAGATCCTCGATTTCGGCCTTGCAAAGATAAAGTCCGGCGAGCTTCTCGGTTCGTTCATCCAGGCCCAGACGACCGGGCTGATGGGATCGCCGTATTACATGGCTCCGGAGCAATGGGCGGACGATGAGCCTGATTCGAGGTCCGATATTTATTCGCTCGGCGTGATGCTGTTTCAGATGCTGACCGGCGACGTGCCCTTTAAGGGTTCGTCGATCCCGGCCATCATGAAGAAGCACATCAGCGATCCTCCGCCGACCTTCACTGAATTGAAGGTCCCGCTTTCGCTTGAGATCGAGCAGGCGGTGAGGCACACCCTGCACAAGGAAAAAGAAAAGAGGACCGCTTCGGTCGAGCACATGATCGCAGAGCTGCGGGCCGCGATCGAGCCCGTTCCTATCGGGATCCATACGACCGGAAGTGCAGGTGCTGCGACGTCCCTCAATATCCGCACGGCACCGCCGCGGTCTAAAGTCTTTGTCGACAATGTCGCGGTCGGCGAGAGCCGCGACGACGGCTGGATCACGCTCAACGGCATCCAGTCGGGTACGCACCGGATCCGAGTTAGCCACGACGGCTACGAGGACTGGCAGGATGAGGTGAATTGCGACGGGTCTACGAAGCAGGTCGTGGCCGAGCTTCGTGAGGGACTCGGCACCAGCGGTATGTCGGCAGCGCCGACGGTGGCGTTTCGTGCCGGCGAGCACGATACGCCGCACAATCTGGGCTCGACGAAGGGTGCGAAAGGGGAGCTTCAGCAAACCGTCCTACAGGTCTGGGACACCGGCGATCAGGGCGTTTCCGTCGATTCCATGCCGCCGCGTCGAAAGGGTTTCTTTTCGCCGCTTGTGATCGGCTCCATCGCCTTTGCAGCTTTGTTCGTACTTGGCGGGATAGGGATCGGCGGCGCGTATATGGCCGGGCTTTTCAGCCGATCTACGGCCGGGCCGGGCAACCAGGCGACCGCGACCCCAACGGCAGCTCCGGGTTCGCCGACGCCAACGCCCGTGGTCGTTAAAGCTGAGATGGTCAATATTCCCGGCGGCAGTTTTCAGATGGGATTCGGAGACGCCAACTCGGTAACCGGCCCGGTCCACACCGTTGAGGTCCCGAGCTTTGCGATCGACAAGACCGAAGTGACCGATGGCGAATATCTGCAATTTGTCCGAGCGACCGACCGCACGCCGCCAAGCCATTGGGTAAACAACGCTCCGCTGCCCGGGACCGAAAAGAATCCCGTCCGGTTCATCGATCTCGACGATGCCGAGGCCTTTGCAAAATGGCGCTCCAGCCGCGACGGCATTCAATACCGGCTTCCGACCGAGGCGGAATGGGAATACGCGGCAAGGAACGGCTCAAAATCGACCCTTTATCCGTGGGGCAATAGCTGGAAGAACGACGCTGCCGTGATGGCGGTGGAAGGCTCCGAGCCGGCCGAGGTCGGTTCGAAACCGCAGGGTGCGACCGAGATGGGTGTTCTCGACATGATGGGAAATGTCTGGGAAATGACGAGTTCGACGCTCGATCCCTACCCGGGCAACAACGCCGTCGATGTCCAGAAGAAACCCGGCAGACGGCTGGTCGTGAGGGGCGGCTCGGCCCATGAGGATGCCGTCAAGCTCAAGATAAATGCCGCATTTCGGGTTGACATTGCTGCCGAACAGAAAGAGAAGACGGTGGGCTTCAGGCTCGTTCGTCCACAGTGATCAAATTGGATCTCAAGTTGGTAGAGGCGTAGGGATTCGGTTCTTACGCTTTTTATTTTTGCCGGACGGGTGTCCGGAGCCCTTTTAATGTCTATCACCCTCGTACAAGTTGAACCGGCTGACTCGGCCAAAGAATTCTCATTCGGCCAGGCCGTGGTGCGCGTCGGGCGCGAGGCAGGCGATTCCGACGTCGTCTTTGAAGGCACGCGGTTCCCGATGGTCTCAAGACGCCATGCAGAGTTCAGGCTCGAGGGCGGGAAGTGGTGGGCCGTGGACCTCGAATCAAGCTACGGCGTATTTGTAAACGGCGAAAGGGTCGCCGGGCGGGCGGCAATATCGGCAGGCAGCCGCATACAGTTCGGGACCGACGGCCCCGCTTTGCTGGTGATCTGGGCCGATGAAAAGGCGGCCGGACAGGCTCCGCAGGCGAAGCCAGTGGCCGAAGCCGTACCCGCCCAACGCATCGCGACGCCCGCGGAACCATCCAGGCCCGAGCCGTCAGCTTCGCCGGCCGAAAGCTGGGAGATGGGGGCCCCGGCCGCGGTCACGCCGCCTCCCGCGGAGATCCGGATCCCCGAAGCCTCGCTTGAATTCGTCGACGACCCGGCCGCACAACCGTTTGCCATCGGCAAAGCGAGTATCTGGATCGGCCGAGACCATTCATGCGATGTGGTTATAGCGGACAATGCCGCGATGGTCTCTCGCCGGCACGCCGTTCTTAGATTCGAAGCCGGTAATTTCGTACTTGAGGACAACAACAGCTTCAACGGGACCTTGGTGAACGAGCAGCGGATCGCGGCGGCAACGCCGCTCTACGACCAGGACACGATCCGACTTGGAAAGGGCGGTCCGGTGATCAAATTCAGGGCCGCAGCCCGGCCGGCACCAAAAGGTGCGAGTTTGGCCGGGCAGCGTGCGGTCGCGCACAGCCTTTCGATAAGCGGTGTCGCGGCCCCGGCTGAGCCCGGTTCAAAAACGATGGTCGTCGATCGCGAGGCGGCGGAGAAGTTCATTCCAAAGACTTCCGCGGACCGGCCTCAACTCGTGATGTCGGTGACGTTTGACGATCGCGGCCAGCTTGTCCTGGGGCGTGACCCGGGCTGTGACATTCGGTTGGACGGGCTTCAGATATCGAAACGGCACGCCAGGTTCATACGGACCGCCGCCGGCGTCGCGGTCGAAGACCTTCGATCCACCAACGGTGTCTTTGTCAACGGAAGCCGCGTCACCAAACACCTGGTCGGCCCGCAGGACTCCATCCAGATCGGTGTATTTCTGATCGGCGTCGATGCCGCGGGACAAGTAAACGTTTTCGATACGAGGGCACGGACCCGGGTCGATGCCGTCGACGTCGTCCGGCAGGTTAAGGACCGGTCGAGCGGCGCGCAGATCGCTCTTCTCGATTCCGTCTCCCTTTCGATCCAGCCGAATGAATTCGTAGGGCTCCTCGGCCCTTCGGGTGCCGGAAAATCGATGCTGATCGAGGTGATGAACGGATCGAGGCCGCCGACCAGCGGGCGGGTGATGATCAATGACCTCGATCTTTACCGCAATATCGATTCGCTGAAGAACTCCATCGGATACGTTCCTCAAGAGGATATCATCCACCGCGACCTGACTGTTTTCAGGACGCTGTATTACGTCGCCAGGCTTCGCCTTTCGAGGGACGTGAGCTCTTCCGAGATCCGGGACGTGGTCAACGAGGTGCTTGATGTAACGGGTTTGACGGAGCGGAGGGACGTGCGGGTGAGCAGCCTTTCCGGCGGCCAGCGGAAGCGAGTTTCGATCGCGGTCGAACTCATCACAAAGCCATCGGTCATCTTCCTTGATGAGCCGACGTCGGGGCTCGATCCCGCAGCCGAAGAACGCGTGATGAAGCTGTTCCGGCAGATCGCCGAATCCGGCCGGACGGTCATCCTCACCACGCACGCGATGGAGAATGTCGCGCTCTTCGACAAGATCGCGGTGCTGATGGGCGGCAAGCTCGTTTTCTACGGGACTCCCGACGAAGCGCTCAAATATATGAAGGTGTCGAGCTTCAAGGAACTTTACTCGAAGCTCGAAGAACCGGTGACCGAAGGCATCAAAGAACACGGCGAGGCGAATCGACGGCAGATCACGGAGAATGCCGCCTCTCAGTGGAGCACGAAGTTCCGGTCGACGCCGCAATTCGAGAAATACGTTCGTAAGCCGCTTGCGGAATTGGCAGCCGGGCAGGGTGCCGGGATCCAAAAGAAACGGCGGCTCGGGCTGATCGGCTCGTTTGCCCAGTGGCTGACGCTGTCGCGACGATACTTTGAGGTCCTGTTCAACGATAAGCTAACGCTTTTCATTCTGCTGGCACAGGCTCCTATCATCGCCATAATGACTTTTATCGTGGTCGGTGCCGACAAGCCCCGGGATTTCCTTTACTTCGTCCTTGCTATCGTTGCCGTCTGGTTCGGCACCTCGGTCTCTGCCCGCGAGATCATCCGCGAAAACTCGGTCTATCGACGGGAGCGGATGGTCAATCTGGGGCTGATCCCGTACCTTTTCTCAAAGCTCTTCGTTATCGGGATCATAGTCTTAATCCAGTGTTTCCTTCTCTTTGTGCCGCTGAAGCTCCTCGATCTTGCGGGCCTCCTGGCGATGCCCGGCGAGCTGCTTGGGATCCCGCAGTTTTGGGCGATGCTCCTGACGGCGGCGGTAGGGATCGGTCTCGGCCTTCTCGTTTCCGCCCTGGTTCGAACGTCGGAGATGGCGACCGGCCTTGTACCTCTGATACTCATTCCGCAGCTCTTGTTTTCAGGGCTAGTGGGCGTGCCGAACGGGGTGGGCCGGGTGATAAGCCTGACCATGCCGGCGGCGTGGTCCTTCGATACGATCAAGCGGTTTTCAACCCTGGACACCCTGGAGCCGGAAGGGGCGAACCCGAAGGGCAAGACCCGCGGGATGGGCCTTTACGATTTTATCGAATCGGAGAATGAGAAGGTGATCGCGAAAGCGAAGAAGGACTTCGAGGACTATAAGCGGCTGAACGAAAGCCGCTATCAAAACGAGGACCCGGCGCAGATCGATACATCCGAAGTCGAATCAATGACCATCAAAAAGGTGCCGGACGACCTGAGCGGCTATGTGACGTTCCTGCATCCGTGGATGAACGAAGTTTTAAATCAATTCGTGTTGGTGCTAATGTTTGGAATGTTGGTGCTTGCGACCCTCGTGATCCTGCGGCTCAAAGATATTTTTTGATGATGAAGTTGTTTTTCCCGAATTTTGTGAAGGTTTTGCTGCTTGCTGTCGCGGTCGGCGCCGCAACGGGGTGCGAGAATACCGCGAATTCACAAAAAGGCCCTATCGATGAAACGGCGGTGCCGGTATCGCCTCGAACCGGCCCTTCGGCCGGCGACAAGGGTTCGGCTTATCCACGGATCGCCTCGGCGGTCGCAACGGCCGAGATCAAGGACCTGGAGGGGGCGACATATACGCTGAACGACCGTCTCGGGAAGGTCGTGCTGCTGAACCTATGGGCGACTTGGTGCGGGCCGTGCCGGACCGAGATACCGGCATTGGTGCGGATGCAGGAATTGCACGGTCCGAAAGGCTTTGAGGTGATCGGCCTGAACACGGACGAAGAGCCGGTCGAGATGATAACTGAGTTCGGTTCCGGGCTTGGGGTCAATTATCCGATGGCTTACGCGGACACGAGCCTTCAGGCATCGCTCCTCAAGATCAGCAAATTCCCGGGGATCCCGCAAAGTTTTCTCGTTGACCGGGAAGGCCGCCTGCGCGGCGTGTTCAAAGGTGCGAATCCGGCCGATATCGCAAAGATGGAGGAGATCGTAGCTAAAGTGGTTAACGAAGGATCGGGCCAGGAGTTGCCGCCGGCGGCCGAGCCCGCAGCGGAACCGGATCCCGCTCCTGCTTCTGCACCCCCGGATCCCGTCAAAGAAGAAAAGAAAAGCCGTAAACATTAACGGCGTTCCAGGTCCGGCACCTCCGGCTCTACCAGGATCGTTTTGAAACTCGCCAGCCTGACCTGCCCGGGGGCCCATCCTTTCGGCTTATTGACGAATTTTTTCAGCGTGTAATGGACTGCCGCTTTCGGCTGCGTTCGCCCCTGGCTGTAGAACGCGGCAAGTTTCGCCGCCTCGATCAGGGTCCGTTGGGGAAGTTCTTTCTTTCCGGCCTGACGCACGACCACGTGAGACCCGGGATAGTCCGCGGCATGGAGCCATGTGTCCAGTGACCGGGCGACCTTGAGCGTGAGGATGTCGTTGTCTTTCGCCTTCTTTCCGACCAGGATCTCAAAGCCGTCCGACGAGACGAATGTCCTGTAAGAGGACCGATGTTCGCCGGCCTTTTCGCGCGGCCGGTTCGAACTCCGCGGTCCCTGTTTTTCGTCGGCGTCGTCAAAATAGGAGATGTTGCCTTCCTCCGCTTCCGTTTCGATCACGGCTCCGGCTGTCCTGAGGGCGGTGAGGCGGCCGTCGGCCTCCTCAAGCCGTTTACCGATCTCGCGGATGGCATTTCGGGCACGGGTATATCGTCGATAATAATGCTCCGCCGCTTCCGAGACGCTCATGCCCTCGTCGGCCTCGATCGCAACTTCCGGAGCGTTTTCGTCAAAATAGTCGGTCACGAAAAGAGCATTTCCATCGCGCCTTGCCGTCGAGACGTTCGCGAGGAGTAGGTCGGCGAAATGCTTCCAGGTATCGGCGTTTCCATGGCGGGCGAGGTCTTCCTCCAACCTGGCTTTCAGGCCTTCGATTTTTCTTACAGCCGCCCGATTCTTCTTCCTCGCGGAATCCACGAGGGCAAGAAATCTCTGCTTATCCGCTTGGCCCCGGTAGAATTCGTCGAGAGCTTCGGACGGTTCATCGGGCCTGTCGCGAACGGCAATGTCGTCTGGGCCCGAGGAAACGGTGTTCGCCGCGCCGGCGGGACGCACGGGCGGAGCATAAATGTCACCGATCTGCTGGCCTTCACCGTCGGTCCTCCGGGCCCGGTCGATGATCAGGGACGTTCCGTCGAGCAGAAAGAGATTGGAGGATCGTCCGGTCAACTGGACGATAAGGGACTGTTCGGCCGGGCCGTGTGCGTCGTCATCCGCGGCGAGATCGATCCGGACGACACGTTCGTCATTAAGGCGAACCGCGGACAAGAACTCGCTGTTCGCGAGCCGTTTGCCCAGCGTCAGTACAAACGGTGACGGATTTCCTGCCGCACGTTCGAGTTCTCGGAGTTTACGCCGGATCAGGTAGATCAGAGGCGAGCCGGGTGAGAAGTTGATGTAGAGTGACCGCGTCGCGGGGCCGCGGATATCGATCGCGACCTCATTGGCCGACAGCTGAAAGAACCTGCCGAATCGCTTGCCGGCCAATTCACGATCGATCTCGTCAACGATCCGGTCAAGTGTTTCGGCATTCACAATGAAAGAACGCGTTCGGGTTCCGGCTTATCTTCAGGATCCAATTGCCGGCCCGATCCCGGCTTAGATCGCCCGAACGAGGATCGTCCCGGCTGCAAGGTCGTGAGCGGCCCGATTCTCTTCATTGAAAAACGCTGGTATAAATCCCAGTCCGGCCAGCAAGAGTGAAGGCAGATAGACCGCCGCATTCACCGCCGATTGATGAAGCGACGCGGCCTCGTTCGATTCATAGTCGAGGAGTTCCAGGCCGAACAGCCGCATGCCAATCGTCTGGCCGAAGAAGGCGGTCGCCGCGGTCAGATAAACGAACATCACCAATGTCAGGACAGAGGCGAACAACAGCAGGCCAGACACCGAGAACCACCCTTCGGACAACGCAAAGTAAGGCGAAAGCAGGATGAACGCCAAAAAGCCGCCGACGATCAGATCGAACAGGCCTGCATTGAACCTCATCGCCATCGGAGCAAGATCGTCGATCGTTTCGACGGCGGGCTCGGGCTCGACGACCGTCTCAGGGACGGGCACCGCGGCCACGTCCGGTTCTTCCTTCTCTTTGATCTCGATCCGGGTCGACCAGTTCTCCTTCAAGGGCTTTGCCGACTGAGTTTCGGCGGTTCTCGGCTTTTCGAGATATTCGGCTTCAGGGATCGGCTTGAGTTTATTCGTATCGTATTTGCCTTTTTCGATCTTGAGCGGAGAAGCCAATTTCGGGCGGCTCGCACCGATCGGAGGGGTGTCCTGAACGGGCTTTGCCGGGAGTTCATCTGAGCGGGAAACGACGTCGAAAGGGAATCGCTTGCTCGCGGCTTTAGCGACCCGGATGCCTTCGCGGGCTTTTTCGCTTCCGAGATATTTCCGTCGGGAGATCTCGATCCGCTTAAGTGCATTCAGTATCTTCGGATCAACATCTTCATTTTCGAACGGGTCGTTCACCGGGGCGTGCTTGAGTGCATTCGACCCGCGGGTAAGCGGGGATGCCGAAATACTCAATGCCGGCGCCGGACCTGAGACCGCTTCTTCCCCGGAACCGCGGCCTGTTCTTAATCGAACAGAATTCTGGAGTTTCAGCCTCCATTCGGGCAGTTCCGGATTCAAATGCCTGAAATCGGCGAGAGTCGGGCTCGTATCTTTTGTCGGGAGATCTGCCGTGCTCGACCGCCGGGGAAGCGGTGCGGCCTCAGGTCTCGGCGGAGCCGAAACCGCAGCCGCAGGGGCCTCGGCCGGCTCGGGGATCAGCCGGCCCGACTCCGTTCTCGCTGAGACCTTCGACTGAAGTTCTTCACGGACAGAATCGTTTCTCATCGATCCGCAACGCACGCACATCGAAAGATCCGGCCCGAGATCGCGTTGGCAAACGGTGCACTTCATAACTTTTACTTCTCGAAAAGGAGGTGGTTTTGAACGACTCAAGGAAAAAACACCGAAAGAATATCAGAAATCACTTTAAGCGGTCAATACTAACTCCTAGTCAATGATAAGAGTTATTGTCTTTTAGCCGGAGAACAACCCGGGTGTGGGAATAATTGTGGAAATCCAACAAGAAGAAAACAGACGGCATCCTCACTTGAGCCTTTGGCGGCCGGCAAAACCGGCCTCCATCTCATGCCACCATTCGATCTCGTCGCCCTCGCCGAGCTGCCAGCACAAAAGCACCACTTTTCCGTCCCTGATCGACGGAAAATCGATCAGTCCCCTCGAATGATCTTTCAGCTGAACACCCAATTGATGGATCTCGGTCGTGGTCTTTCCGACCTCGTACAGGGCCTTAATATAATCGGTCCCGCCCGCCATGCCGCCGCCGGCCTCGGAAGCGGATGCCGCACACCTCGCCTGCTCGCGTAGACCGTCGATGACCTGGTATTGGCGTTGGATATAGAGCAGCTGGTCCCTGACCGCGGGCAGGACGGTGTTGGCCTCTGCCACCGTGAAGAGTTTCATCTGTCGTTCTTGATCCGGGTCGGAGTTTCACGATCGTCCTCGGTCGCGGAATTCCGACTTGCCGCGGGCGGCCGAGAATGGTGCAGATTCTCGCGTCCATTGCCGCGAAGAGAGGCCGCGTCGTTCATTTCGTCCGGCGGGAGGAACGACGGGACGTCGTAGTCGCCGGTCTGGGTCATATCCTTGCGGATCAGTTCCGCGATGTCGCCGAGGTCGATGAAGTAGTCGGCAACGTCGATCAGCCTGGGGGCCGTGTTCGACCGAAAGCCGGCGACCTCGACACGGCAGCCTTTGTAGGCGACCGCATTGATCGCATAGACGAAGTCTTCATCGCCCGAAACCAGCACCGCGGTATCGTAACGCCCGGCCAAGCTGAGCATATCGACCGCGATCTCGACATCCAGGTTCGCTTTCCGGGTACCGTCATAAAAGGTCTTCAGCTCCTTCTGGACCACGCGAAATCCGTTGCGCCTCATCCACAGAAGAAAGCCCTGCTGCCGTTCGGCCCCGATGTCGACGCCCGTGTAAAAGAAAGCACGCAGCAGCCGGCCGTCGCCAAGCAGGATCCGGAGCAATTTGTTGTAATCGATGTCGATCGCGTGGAAGCGAGCCGCATGGAACAGGTTGTTGCCGTCGATGAAAACGGCGACCCTCCCGCGATGCCCGAATTTCCACGACGAGCTTGCACTTGTGTCGAACTGCATTTGTCTGTCCTCGTACTTGAAGAGGGCAGCTTTCAGCGGAACGGTCTTATTGGGTGAGAGAATGAGATCGAATTTTCTAAATAGCCGGATCAGTCAATCTAATTTTAGATCAAGGTAAAACGGGCAGTTTCTTTAATAAAGTGATCGAACGTTCAACGAACTCATCAATCTCATTTGTATAACCGATTCTCAAAAAGCCCCAACTTCTAGTTTGCCCTTCCGAGGGAACTTGGTCAAGCAAATCGATGACGCGGCGTGCTAAACTTTGATTCGGGAGGCCGCGTTTATGGACAGAAGCAATCCGAAAGACCTCGAGTATGTCGGCGGAATAAAGGTCCGGTCCGAAGAGGTCGGCTACTCGCCCGCCGAGCTTGTTAAATGCGCCCGCTGCGGCCGTGCGAACGCTCCCGACAAAGCAAACTGTATTTATTGCGGATCCGCCGCCGCGGATCGGCGGGCCGGCGCTTCTGAGCATCGCATTGAACTCCTACCGCTCGAGGCTTGGGAATCGGGGTTCAACGTCGTTCTCCGGACGTGTGCGGACGGGGCGGATCTAAGAACGGCCGCGACTTTGCTCGGCCGAGAAACGGCTGCGATCGAAAGGGCTGCAAAGACCGACAGCCATATACCGGTCGCAAGGCTTGGCTCGAAGGGCGAGGCCGAGGCCCTGACCGGCCAACTTGAACGATGCGGCCTGGACGCGATCGTAGTAAGTGATGTCGAGCTTCGGCAGGCGGAGCCGAACATCCGTCTGCGTGGGATCGAGTTCGACGTCGGCACGATCACGGCCACGGACTTCAACACTCTCGATCGAATTTCGGCCCCGGCCGCGGGCCTCATGCTCATTGTTTGCGGGACCATTCACGAATCCCGTTCAGAATCGATCGAACAGGCTAAGAAGAAAGGCCACCGAAAATCCCTTTCGAATTCCGAGACCGGATCCGATCTGCGTGTCATGGACGTGTATTTCGAGGGGTTGTCGCGCGGATGGCAGATCCGTTCGAACGGTTTTGACTTTTCCTGCCTTGGGGACGCAAAAGGGATGCTCGCTGCCGAGAACCTCGATCGTTTGAAGCAGGTCCTTCTGGCTTCCGGTTCAAGAGCGCAGGTGCTGGACGATCACGATGACGTTCGGGGGTTGATCGCGGAGGTTTGGCCCGACGAGGTACGAAAGGACTTTGAAGGGATCAAGCACGCTGGGCTTTGGAAGGCCGGCTTCTCGAAAAAGGTGATCTCCAATAACTTCGAACAATTCAACCGCTATTCCCGCCTCCAACGGCTTCACAGATGAGGAAGGGCCCCACTCGAAAAGACAAGGCAAAGATCAGCGGGCGGCCGTTCAGTAAAACGCCGGATGTGCGCGGCACGAGGACGGCTTCTCCCAGGGACGGCGAGCATCTTATCTACGGCACGCTCCCGGTCAGCGAGGCGATCAGGAACAGGCCCCGCAGCGTAAAACTACTATTTGTCGCAGAAGGTGGGGGCGAGAAGCGTCTGGAAAACACGATCGGCCTGGCCCGCGAGAAAGGCGTGCCGATCGAGGTCGTTCCCAAAGAAAAGCTTGCCCGCCTGCTCGAAAGCGACGTCAATCATCAGGGGATCGCTGCGGTCACGGCGCCCGTTGAGTTCGTCGATCTTGACGATCTCATCGACGGCATCGACGGCAAGGCACTGTTCGTGATCCTTGACGGTGTCGAGGACCCGCGAAACCTGGGCGCCGTGATAAGAACTGCCGAGTGTGCCGGCGCCGATGGCGTGATCATACCCGAACGGCGGGCCGCCGGATTGACCGGGACGGTCTCGAAATCGGCAGCCGGTGCGACGGAGTTCATTAAAATTTCCCAGGTCGCAAACATCAACCGTACAATTGAAAAACTGAAAGAGAATTCGATCTGGGTCGTCGGAACGGCCGGCGAAGCGGAGATGTTTTATCAGGATTGGGATTGGACGCAGCCGTCGGCGGTCATTCTCGGGGCCGAGGGAAGCGGGATGCATCGGCTGGTTCGTGAAAACTGTGATGTTTTGGTGAAAATCCCGATGTATGGAAAAATAGAATCTCTGAACGTTTCGGTCGCCGCAGGCGTAATTCTTTTCGAAGCACGACGGCAGCGGGGCCGGGGCGAGGAATAAGACGCTTATGTTTTGTCCCAAATGCGGTACAAAAAATCCGGATGACGGCAAATTCTGCCGCAGCTGCGGCCTGGAGCTGGGAAATGTTTCCGCAGCGATGACCGGCGATCTTGCGCCGCTTCTTTCGGAACTCGGCATTGATTCGGGCGACAAATACGTCCAGAAGGAGGCCGTCCGGCGTAAAGATCCGGCCGAGGTCTATGGTGACGGCGTAAAAGAATTGATCACCGGCTTCGGATTTCTGGTGGTCTCGTTGGTGCTCTTTTTTACAGGTGTCGCGGGCGGGCGGGCCTGGTGGTGGGCAATGCTGTTCCCGGCCTTCTTCATTTCCGCCAAGGGCCTTTCCGATCTGCTCAAGTCGCGAAAAATGCAAGCGTTACGGTCGCAGTCCGCATTTACCACGCCCAGCCAGAATTCGCTCGGCACGACCAGGCTGGATGGCCGGCTTGGCCCGGCACCTGCACGTTCGGAGATCTCACCTGGAGCTTCAACTTACAAGACCGGCGATCTGGTCCCGCCGAGTGTTACCGACAGCACGACCCGTCACCTCGAGCTGAACCCTGAAGGCGAGACGATGACGCTGCCGAAAAAGTGATCACTTCCTGCGAAGGCTCATTTTGTGGCCCGCAAGCCTCTCGATCACCGATAGATAACGTTTTGGAAAGAGCCGGGAGATCGCGCTGATCTGTTTCGCGTCATTTCCGATCAGGATGCGCGGCTGTCTCCGTTCAATGCCGTCGAGGATCGCATCGGCGGCGGCCTCGGGCGTGGTCCGGGCGACGCGGTCAAAGAACTTGGCACCCTGATGTTTCCATTCTTCGGGGGTGTTCTCGCCTAGTTTCGAATTCCGGGCGATATCGGTCAGGATGCCGCCGGGATGAACACAGGAAACATTGAGGTTCGTGTCCTTATATTCGTGACGCAGGCTTTCGGTAAACCCGCGGACGGCGAATTTCGAGGCACAATAGGCCGTTTGTTCTTCGGGCGCTATGAAACCGAACACGCTTGAAACGTTGATTATGTGAGCTTCTTTCTGCTCAAGCAGAGTGGGCAGGAAAACCTTGCAGCCGTAAACGACTCCCCAAAAATTCACACCCATCAGCCATTCGATGTCGGCTATCGAAACATGCTCGAAGGTGCCGAATAAGCCAACGCCCGCATTGTTCACGAGGTGGGTGACGCGGCCGTGCCGGTCGATGACCTCTTCGGCAAACCGCTGCATCTGGTTTTGATCGCTGACGTCGATGGCATGAGAGCTAACCGGAACACTCAGCCTTTCGATCCGGGCGACGGTATCGTTCAAACCCGCCTCGTTCCAGTCGGAGACGGCGATTCCACCGATATTCTTCTCGGCTACACGGATGGCCAGTGCCCGGCCGATGCCGGATGCGGCCCCGGTGATGACAAAAACGCTGTCCTTATCGATCGGCATATTTCATGATCTCGTTTCCGTGGCCATTCGCTTATCGGTCGGCGGGCCGTCGGGCCCGGTTTGTGCGTAACCCTCTCGTCAACGCCTTACCACAGCCCGCGCATTCCCGGCGTTCCCGCTGGCGTCGAATACCCTGAGCGTGACGATGTGTTCGCCGGCCGCCGCCGACGATATCTGAACAGAAAAACGCTCTTCCGCCGAATCGGCGATCCCATCGTCGGCAAAAACCGCTTGCCAAGGGCCGCCGTTAACGCTGTATTCTGCCCGCGTGATGTACCCGGAACGGTCCGTCGCGGTGAACACGATCCGGGCCGACCCCCCGCTAATTTGAGGTTCTCCGGCGGTCACGGCGGGTTGGGAGTTATCTACATCGAAGGGTTCAGTCACCAATTCGCCCGACAATGCACGGCCCGACGGGTTGTCAAGCGAATCCCTGGCAACGATCCTTAGCACATACCGGCCGTCGGGGAGCGACTGGCCGTCGAGAGTGACAAAATTCTCTGAAACGTTCTCGCGAACGAGCTTGAAGGATTCCTCCCTTACCTCGCGGAAGTAAATATCGTAAACAAGTTTGTCACCGTTGCGGTCCTCGGCGGTCCATTGGAACGATCGCGCCGCCCGCTGATATACCCGTCGGGGAGCAACGGCGGCCGCAGGGATCCCGAATGTAACCGGGTCGAGGCCCGAGAGCTCGATGTTCGGATCTATCTGCACCGGCGGATTTGCCGCGAGGCCGACATTAACCGGAAGTATCTGGACAGAAAGCACTTCGGGCGAAATATTCGCAGGCAGAAATGCCAGGTTCACATCACTGACCGATGCCGGGGTCGCCGAGCTTCGTAGGATCGCCCGCCACTGGAAATAACGCGCCCGCGGACTCCCTGAAGTCCCTTCGGAAGGCCCTCTGACCGTGGACCACTGACTCCACGTCGCTTCGGGCGTTTCGCTGTTCCCGCTGCGTGTCTGGATCTCGACCTGGCCGGTCGAACGCCACCAAATGCGGCCCCAAGCTGCGACCGATCTCGCATCAAGCACCGCGGATTCGTAGGTGCCTTCGGCCACGGTATCCGGGCCTATCTTATAGAGAACGCCCTGGTTGCTGGATGTCGCGTAAAGATCGCTGCCCCTGCTAAAGATCGTCGAGATCTGGCTGGCGTCGGTCTGAAGGGCGAGGGCCTCCTGTCCCGTATTCGTTATGTTGTAGATCCGCCCCTTGTCCGACGTGCCAAGCAGCACGCCGTTTCCGGTCTGGTGTGCGTAGAGCGAAAAACCGGTGACCGTCGGGGACGACCATAAAATGTTATTTTCGCCATCGGCCGTTATCCGGTAGACCGCAGACCTTGCACCTGTCAGGTCATACTTGCTTTTGGCCGCAGGCGTCGGTGCCACCGGAATCGCCCGCGGGACCGAAACCGTCCGGGAGTCGGATGCGCCGGGTGTCGGGCTCGGCGACGGAGCCGCCGTCGACGCCGATTCGCCGAGTGCGAGGGCGTAGATCGAGCCATCGACTCCTGCGGCAAGCTCGTGGATCTCGCGAAGCGGCGAATCGAGGACCGCAAAGGCGGAACCGTCAGCAGCAAACCGAAGGACCACGCCGCCCGGATCCGTCCCGGCATAAAGCACGCCGTTTCGGTCGATCGCGAGCGAGATAATGTGAGAATCTATCGAGTCGAATATCACAGAGCTCGAGGGGCTGGCATTGGCACCTCTGACGCGGTAGAGTTTGCCGCTCTCGCCGGTTCCCACGACGAGACTCCCGTCGTCCATCACCGCAAGCGCCCAGATGTACTTTTCTTTCGGGTCGAAATAGACGGAACTGCGGCCGGTCTGATCGATCCGGTAGACCTTTCCGTCAGGGGCCGTCGATGCGAATAACTCCCCGCCCGGTGCGACCGCAATGGCGGTAACATTCAATTCGGCAAGATCGGCGAACATCGACCCCGAACCGGCCGGGCTGACCTTGAAGATCTTCCCGTCACCGCCGGTCCCGAGGTAAACGTTCCCGGCGGCGTCGATCGCCGAAGACCAAACATAGGGTTGATCGGTCGAGTAAACTGTCGCGAGTTTCGGCGAAAGAGCCAGCGAGCCGTTCGGCCGGATAGATACATTGCGGGCGTCGCCTTTTAACACGTCGTCCCGCGAGTTTACCGACCAGATCTGGGGGTCGGCGAAGGCTGGAGACGCAGCGAGGACGAGGAACAAGAAAAAAATTATCTTCATTTGATGGAGAAAGGTACTCGAACAGGTCTAAATATATGCTATCGAAGAATAAAAAGACACTCGCTCCGCGGTCATTGTATCCGGCTGCAGTTGCAGTCATGGCCCGCAATCCCGGACCTTGCGGAAGGTGCCCTTAGGCGGAGGTGCGGTGCCGTCTTGGACTGTCGCGATGAGCTGCCGAGCTTTCATCGGCCGGCGATTCCGCCTCTATAAAGGTCAGTGCGTTGCGTAGTTCTTCGGCGTCGCCGGTTATCAGGCGGGCACTTCTTTCGCGGGTGAGATAGGCCCAGAACCAACCCATCAGTACAAACAGGCGATTCCGAAAGCCGATCAGAAACACGACATGCAGAAAGAGCCACATCAGCCAGGCGATGAAGCCGCGAAACTTCATTCCGAAAAGCTGGGCGATGGCCTTGCTCCGGCCGATGGTAGCCATCGATCCTTTATCGACATAGGTGAAATTGGCCCGCGGCCGTCCTTTGATCTCCCTTAGGATATTCTTAGCGGTGGCGGTTCCCATCTGCATCGCGGCGGGGCTGACCCCGGGGACCGGTTCGCCGCTTTCCTGAAGCAGACTCGCCATGTCGCCGATCACAAAGATATTCGGGTACCCGGGGATCGAAAGGTCGGGTTCGACCTTGACCCGGCCGGCGCGGTCAGTTTCGACGCCGAGTTGTGCACCGAGCGGGGAAGCGGCGACGCCGGTTGCCCAAAGGACCACATCGCATTTGAACCAATCATCACCAACTTTCAGGCGGCCCGGCTCGATCTCCGTAACAAAGCTGTTCAGACGCACCTCGACGCCAAGTTCCTCAAGCTGCTGCTTGGCGCTGTCGGAGAGATCACTGGCAAAAGTTCCAAGCACGCGGTCTGAACCTTCGAACAGGACCACGCGGGCTTCGCTGGTATCGATCGCCTTGAAGTCGGAAGCAAGTGCCTGCCTTGCGATGCCGGCGATCGCCCCTGCAAGTTCGACGCCCGTCGGCCCCGCGCCGACGACGGCGAAAGTGAGCTGTTCTTTCACGCCGGACAAGGCCGCCTTTCGCTCCGCGATCTCGAAGGCCAGGAGGACACGTCGGCGGATCTCGACCGCGTCTTCGAGCGTTTTGAGCCCGGGTGCCCACGTCTCCCATTCATCGTGGCCGAAGTACGCGTGCCGTGCTCCGGCCGCGACGATCAAATAATCGAATGAAACTTCTGAGCCGTCGTCCAGTTTGACAATATTAGTCGCCTTGTCGAATTCGACCGCCTCGCCAAGGATCACCTCGATATTCTTTGCGTAGTAGAGGATCCGCCGGATGGGCTTGGCGATCTCTCCGGGCGAAAGCACGGCCGTCGCGACCTGATACAAGAGAGGCTGAAATACGTGATGATTCTTGCGGTCGATCAGGATAACATCGACGGGACGATTAGCCAGAGCCTTAGCCGCCCAAAGCCCGCCAAAGCCGCCGCCGATGATCACAATCCTGAGCTTTGATCTCATACTGCTCACCAATAGCTTATACGAAAATTGAGGGACGGAAAGGACACATTCTTCACGTACCCAGATAGCGGGCGTAGAGTGATCGAGCGACAGAGACGTCGTCAGTGCCTTTGATGATGGCCCGGGCGTCACTGAATACGGTGACTTCTTTTCCATCCACGGAGAACCTGACGAGATACTCGTTCTGCTTGACTTCACCAAGTGCCGAGAGCTTTGCAGCGAGTTGAGCAAGGTCAAGGTCTACCTGATTCGGCGGGGCGATCTGGACGGCATTGCGGCCGCAGAGGACGGCCGAAAATTCCTGCGATCCGGCCTCGAGGAACTCGAAACTCCGCTGAACACAGCAAATACAGTCGTCATTCGGCTTGCTGAGTTTAATTTTTCTCCAGTCGTTTGCCCAGATATCTATTTGCACAAGTGAGCGGTGCAGGGAATCAAAGTCGCCTACTAACACCTTGATCGCCTCGCTGACCTGTATCGAAGAGATGCTCGAGATTATCGGCATTATCACGCCCGCGGTGTCGCAGGTCGGCGAACTTCCGGCATCGGGCATTTCTTCGAAGATGCATCGGAGGCAGGGCGTCTCGCCGGGGATCACGGTCATCGTGGTGCCGTAGCTCGAAACCGCGGCACCGTAGATCCACGTTTTTCGATGTTTGACGCAAGCGTCATTCAGGAGGTATCGGACCTGAAAATTGTCGGTGCCGTCGAGGACAAGATCGCAGCCGTCGACGAGCGATTCGACGTTCGAATTATTGACGTCCGCAACGATCGCATCGACCTCGATCTCAGAGTTTATTTCGGCGATCCTCTTTTTGGCGGCGATGGCTTTTGGCAATCGTTCGGCGGCGTCCGATTCCTTGAAAAGGGTCTGGCGTTGAAGATTAGCGAATTCGACAAAGTCGCGGTCGACGATCCTGAGATTCCCTACGCCGGCCCGCGACAACATTTCCGCGTGAGACGCTCCAAGCGCGCCGCACCCTAGGATCAAGACCCGCGAAGCGAGCAGTTTTTCCTGGCCCGCGCGTCCGATCTCTCGGAACAAGATCTGTCTGCTGTATCTTTCGTTCACCGGAAATAGTCAGCCGAAAAGTGCGCGGATGAAGCCGCGAAGCCCGGAAACATCGTCATCGTCGCGAATACCTGCGATCCCCGCACGCCGCTCGATCGTTGACATCCTCCGAGCGTCGTCCCGAAGCTTCCGCCGCTCATCCTGGATCGAGATCTTTTCCTTTTCACGCTGCCGGTCGAGTCCGCCGGAACTGATGAACGCGATGATCTTCGGCAGTTCGTCGGCGTCAAACCAGACGCCATGCTTCTTGCACAAGTCGATGATGACACCTGAGGCCTTTGCAAAATTACTTCGATTCATCAGTTCGCCGCAGTCCGGGCAGGGCACATAGGAGACGGTCGCCGGATGGGAATTCGGGTGGGCCTCGCTGCCGATGAAACCGAGTACCGAGGCTTGCTTCTCACTGTTTGCGCACAGTTCTTCGAAGGTGTCGACATCCGACCAGAAACCTCCACAGGTTCGGCATTCCCGGACCATCACAGCTTCGATCTGAAGCATCTGCATTGGTTTTCGGCACCGCGGACAATCACCCGCCGAACTCTCGTCTAATACGACCGCTGCGGTGGCCTTTGCTCCGCAGTTCGCACAGAATTTCGAGCCGAGGAACATCAGGCCGAGACATTTCGGGCATCCGACCGTCTTCAGCCTTGAACGACAGAACTCACACGCCGTCTTGTCACTCATTACCGAACCGCCGCAATTGGGACAATTCAGTGCCTCGGGTTGTGCCGCCTCGTTCATTGTTTCAGCCTGTCCTCGACCGCTTGCCGCATTGCGTCCTTGGGCGCCGAAGTGCCGGTCCAGATCTCGAACTGGCGTGCACCCTGTTCGATGAGCATTCCCAACCCGCCGACGGCCGGAACACCGGCCTGCTTCGCTTCATTCATTAAGCGTGTTTCGGCCGGGTTATAGACCAGGTCATAAACCGTTCTCAGGCCCTCAAGTTTGGGTGCGGTGAGCGGAGTGAACTTTGACCTGGGTCCCAAAGTTCCGAGCGGCGTTGCGTTAACGACGATGTCGAATTCATCGGCCATTCTGCGATCGCCCGCGGCCGGTTCGTACCTGGCCCCAAACTCTTCGGCGAGTGCAGGGCCCGACGTTTCGTTTCGGGCGAATACGGTCACTTCTGCCCCTTCCTTCCGGAGGGCGTAGATGCAAGCACGTGCAGCACCACCCGCCCCGAAAAGAGCCACACGTGCGCCGCCCAGGTCACCCGCGGCGGCCTTGAGCGAGATAATAAACCCGTCTGCATCAGTGTTGCAGCCGATCAGCCGTCCGTCTTCGACCTTGACCGTGTTCACGGCGCCGATCGCCGAAGCTGTCTCATCCACCTCATCGAGCAGGCCCATAACGGCGACCTTGTGCGGATTCGTGACCGAAAAACCGGCGAAATTCACGTTGATCTCGCGTGTTTCGGGCCGAACCATTCGCTTGAAAAAGCCTTCGAGGTCATTGGTCTGCAGCGGGACGAAGACCGAGTTCATGCCGGCCGCTTTGAATGCCGCATTTTGCATCCAGGGCGAGAGCGAATAATCGGTCTTTCCGCCGATGACCCCGTAAACCGACGTTTCTGTGTTGAGTTCGCGGACCCTGAATACGTCGATCATTTCGCGGGCGGTGATCTGGCCGGGTGCGGTCTCATTCTGATCGTCGAGGGACGCATACGTCATAAAAGCGCCGTACGCGGGGCCGAGGATCCGCGTCCATTTCCCCGCTTCGCCCATCGCGATCGGGATCATCCTCTTCGCTTCGCGATTTGCCCGCTCCAACAGTTTCCAAATGCCGATCGTGGCCGTTACGTCGTTGGCGAAAACCGCGATCTTACCGACCTCCTTCTTTGAGACCACCGTGTCATAGGCCTTGTCCAGATTGGCGATCTTGCCTTCCAGATAATGCCTGGACCTGATGACAAAACATTGGTCGACCCAAAACATAAAGTCCCGTTGCGGGATCATGTCGTGCTCGTGGTCGATCCAAATCTTGCTATGGTCGATAAGCCGATGGATCGCGTATTCCATCCAGAAAGCAGTACGGTCGTTGAGGTTCTTCGGCGACAGCCCGCCCTCTTCTTTCGGCCTCATTGTCAGAAGTAGTTGCTTTTCTGAATTAAGACTTTCGAATAGGATCCGTATATTTTCGGGGTCGAGTTTATCCAGCCTTAACTCCACAACGTCCGCGATCGGTTCGGCCTTGCGCAGCCGTGCGAAAAGGTCTTCGGCGGTGTCGCCGATCACCGAGACACAAAGTTTTCCTTCATTCATTTTGGCTGCCCTGTAAGTTGACCACGAAACTAAGAGACGCTATCAGGCAGGCTACCACGCCAACGGCCGCCGCAGAAACGACCGGGGTATTGCCGCTTTGTTTTACTGCAATTGCGGTAAGCGCCCATGCGATTGCGAGGGGGGCCAAATGGTCCCGAAGGCCGAAACGATAGAACAGTGCAAGCCCGGTTGCCAGGACCAGCAGGGCCGCCCCGAACGCTCCCTGCGACGGGCCGACATCATAGCCGAGGTGGGACAGAAGTATCGCGAAACTTACAACCGTCGCGGCCGACACCCATCCTAAATAAATGCTGAATGGTGCGGCTGCGGCCGAATCCGGCCAGCCCGTCGGTTCGGGCAGCCTTCGTTTGATAAGAGCAAGAATGGCTGCGAGTGCCGCGATAAGTACAAAGCAGATGACTATCTGACGGTGATGCCAGAAGTAGACCCAGGCGCAATTCAGAAGACAGCTTAGAATTACAAGTGATCGAACCGCTGAAAACCGCGGTCTTTTATTTGGAAGCAGTTGATAGATGCTGAAGCATATCAGTCCGAAATAGATAAGGCTCCAGATCGAAAAGGCGTAACCCGCAGGCGTCACAACGGTAGGGTAAGCCGCGGAGACCTCCGCAGGCGTAACCCCGTTTACGAGGCCGGCGGCCGCGATGCCGTTGAAAATGATCGTGCCAACGACCGCAACCAATACAAGAGCTGCTCTCAAAAGTTCCATCACATTTATCCTTTACGGCATCCTTCGGCCGGCTTCGTGCCGTCTAAGCTACGCTCGGCGGTTGCTTTGCCGCTTCGTTAGGGCAGACGGGCGGTCGATGGTGAATATTCAGGACTGCCGGAAATCGGGAAAAGATACATTATTGCTTGAGAAATTCACTATTTCGTATGAGAATGACTCAAATCGTAAAGATTTGTAAAGATTGCAGCCAACGTTGATACAATAAAATCCAACTGATGAGTTAGAAGGGAGATCATGCCGGACTCTGGCATCCCGATTGCTTGGTTATTTTGTGGTGTGACGCACTTTCCCTCTTCCCCGATGCGTATTGCGCTAGAAAGGAATGAGGAGTTTTATTAGAATGACGACGTTAAAGAACATACTCTTCGGAATTTTGCTGCTGGCGGCACTGTCGGTGTCGGCCATGGGGCAAAAACAAGATCCGAAGAAGCCGCCCCCGAAGGAACCGCCCCCGAAAGTCGAACCGGTGCCGAAGCCGCCGCCGAGGGACCAGCGGCCGAAGGATGACAAGCCCAAAAAGCCGGGTTTTGCTTACTCTTTTCACGTTCGTGTGGAAGAACAGGGTAGAGGATCGGCTTAAAGGGCCGCTTCCTTTTTGGAAGATATATTAGATCGAAGAAGCCTGCCGGGATCGGCGGGCTTTTTCTGTATCAGGTGGCCGTTGGCCGGGAAAGGATGAAGGATGAGGGCGGAAGGCAGAAGGCAGAAAGCGGTGGGCCGTGAAGCGTGCAAAATCGGGCCAAATCTAGTGTCCCGCCGGCGGATAATTGACAAAAAGGAGACTTGTAATTTCATTCAAAAAAGCGTACATTTAGGCAGATTTTACCTATTTAAGCGAAGTTTTTTTGTGAATTGGCCTATTTCGTGTATGCCAGCATACAGAAAACGGACCGCATTCTCGAATAAACTTCCCGATAATTGCCAAAAGTGAAAGGACTATTGTGCCTTTCTTAAGTAATCCCGAAACCCGGTCGATCAGATCCGCGGCGTTCGGGAGATCATGTTAGAAGAGGAGATCTACGGCTTTCGGGTCGTAATCGTCTCCCACGAAGAGACCAAGGACTCGAAAGTTAAAATAGGAGGATTCGAAGATGGACGAGATCACGACAAATGTCCCCAAGACATTTAGAGATCGCGTGAGCACATTCAGGTATCTGATCGTGCTTACGGCCCTGGCAGCTGTTGCTGTTGCGGGTTACACGTTCCTGCCTGAAGCCAATGTGGCTGCCCAGGTAGAAGACACGAAATCCGGTGTAGTCCAGGAAGGCCCTGAAGTGGCGACCCAGCCGATGATCGATTTTGCGATCGGAGCGTTGAAGTCAGCCTCGGGGTATGGAGTATATGCCGAGAGAGGAATCGTCGAGATCGGCGATGTAGAGATCAAAGGTGCCAAGGGCGACGCGATGCGGTCGGCCGAGGGCCGGAAAGCGACGAAGGAGTTGTCGAACGCAATTGATGCGATGAGACAGCTGCCGTGCGTCGAGGTAAAGAGCGGAGACCTGACGGGGAAGAGCTTTGGCCCCGGAGTGTACTGCCTAAGCTCGGCTGAGCTGGCAGGCGAGATGGTCGTCGCGGGCAACGGGGATGCAGCGGGAACGTTCATCTTCCGTGTCGCGGGAACGCTCAAAGTAAAAGACGGATCGAGCATCGAGCTTGACAACGGAGCACAGGCAGGAAACGTGTTCTTTGTTGCCGAGGATGCAGAGATCGGCGGCAATGTGATGTTCCGAGCAAGCGTGCTTGCGGGGAACGACGTCAAGGTCGGGAGCGGCTCGACGGTGACGGACAAGGTATTTGCGCTTGGAAAGGCCGAGCTTGAGAACAGCACGGTGCAGGGCGGCGCGGCGGTAGGCTGGATACAGATCTGTAAACGGCAGCAGCTTCCGGTTGATCCTGTAAATGACCTTTCGAACCGTATTTTCCACTTCGTGGTTACGGGTGTCGACGCCGGAGAACCGGGATCCGCCGGTAATCCGATGAGAGTGCCTGTGGGATCGTGCTCGACGCCGTTTTCGGTGAAGGCCGGCCCGCAGACAGTTACGGAGTTGAACACGGGAACGCTTATCACCCCATCGACGGGAACGTTCACGGGCAACTTCGAGCTTTACAACGTTATCCAGGTGAACCCGCAGCCGCCGTCACAGGCGGGGCAGTCTTCACTTGGCCTGGTGAACCTTTCGACGCGAGTTGCAAACGTGACCATCGTTGCCGGTACTGTGAACGGCGTTTTGACGCTTGAGTTCTACAACCGCCGCGCGATCACCGGCTTTGTCGAGATCTGCAAACGGGCCTCGACGGGTGCTCCGCTGGCGGACAACCCTAATTTGGAAGCTAGTCTTCCGTATGGATCGATCCCGCTTCCGACTGGGCCTCCCGGGACGCTTTATAATCCGCCGGGGGCAAACCCGCTTTCTGGCGGCGACCCCGATGTGACGGGATTCTTCCAGTACACGGTATCGCAGGTTTTCTCGGTCAACCAGTTGAACCCGAACCAGAGGGTGCTTCAGGTCTTCACGATCCCGGTCGGACAATGTACCGGCCCGATCGCGGTCACCACAGGCGACCCGGCACCGTTCCCGCCTGCTTCAGGGAATGTCTCGGGTGCATGGATCACCGAACTTGCCCGTCCAGGCTTCTATCTCGAAGGCTTCGAAGTGCTGCCGGATGGTGACATCGTCCCCGGATTCCCGAGGTTCGTCGCCGCATTTCTCGGCATTGGTGCGACCGCTGCGAGCGGCAACACGCTGCAGACGTTCCCGAATGTGGGCGGCGGTGTTGTCGGTGTCCGGTTCCCGGAATCGGCAACGTCGGCCACTGAGACGCTGGTGATCTTCAGGAACCGCTCGAACCCGAGCACGTTCAAGGTCTGTAAGGTCGCAGGCCCGGGCATCCCGGTCAACACGCTCTTTACCTTTACGGTAGTGGGCTGGGGGCCGACTGCTCCGGCACATCCGCAGCAAGCTCCCTACGGACTCGTCACGCGTACGTTCGACGTGCGTGCGGGCGACCCGGCACAGGGCGGAACCTGCGAACTGGTACCCGGCTTTGGTGCTAACCCGCCGAGCTGGACGCCGTTCCAGACGTTCGTGAACGGAACGCCGGTCTATGTATATGAGAACGGCATTTCGGTGAACAACACGATACCGCAGAATCCGGGACAGCTTCGTGTCTCGCAGATCCGCCAGTTCGGGTCGGCGTTCACGAACACGACGATCGCGGGCTTCAACCCGAACCCGTGGCTCGTTCCGGCGGCTGATTCGGTCGAGTCGTTCGAAACGGCCGGGCCGATCGCTCTCGGTAACGATACAACGGTAGGCGTACCGGTGAATGTTCCGGATGCCGGTTTGGTCTCGGATGTCGATGTAGGCGTTCGCGTGACACACGCGTTCGCGGTCGAAGACGTCTCGATGGCAGTCGTCAACCCGGCAGGTCTGGGCACCGCCCTGTACATTGCTCCGGGTGCCGGCGGCGTTGACGGACCTGACTTTGGTACTGGAGCAGGCTGCGGAGGCAACCTGACACGGTTCAGCGACGAAGCGGGTGCTCCGATACCGCCGGGTGGTGCCGGATCACCGTTTGCCGGGACATTCCAGCCGGTAGGAAACCTTGGTATCTACGACGGCCGAGGTATGAACGGAGTCTGGGGCGTAATCTTTAGAGATGTCGAACCAGATCCGGGCGGCACGATCAACTGTGCACGGCTTGATATCACGAACTCCGCATATGTCGGACGTGCAGCGGTGTTTGCCCGTACACGCGAGGTGGTCGTCGAGTTCACCAACTTCCGGTTCAGGCCGACCGTTCTTAAGGTCTGTAAGATCGGAAACGGTGCAGCTGAGGGCCAGACCTACGACTTCACGGTTGCTTTGGTCAGCCCGGTCATCGGCGGTGCCAACCCGGGTAACATGTTCCCGCCGTTCTCAACGAACGTGTCGGTGATCGCAGGACCGGCCGGTACCCAGGAAGGTAACTGTACCTTCGTGAACGGAGCCGGATTGCTCGGCGGTGCCTTTAACCAGGGATCGACCGTAACGATCACGGAAGCTGCCGGTAACCTCGTTGAGATCAGGTGTCCGTCCTGCAACCCGAGCGGGTTCACGGTCGACCTCCCGATCCGTAGAGCAACGCTTGCGGGTCCGAACGGACTCGTTGCGGGTGTCAACGCGGTGATCTTCACGAACAACCCGGCTGCACCGCCGCCTGGTGAGCGTCCTGCCAAGTTCGACTTCGACGGCGACAAGAAAGCCGACGCAGCCGTATACAAGCAGACGACGGGAGACTGGTCGTGGAGATCGAGTGCCGATAACAACTCACTGAAGACGCGTAACTTCGGTGTTGCAGGTGACAAGCTTGTCGCAGCCGACTATGACGGCGACGGGATCACCGACTACGCCGTGTACCGTCCGTCGAACGGGCGCTGGTACTTCCAGGGCTCGACGGGTATCTTCGAATACCATCAGTGGGGCGAAGCCACGGATATTCCTCTGACGGGTGATTACAATGGAGACGGCCGAGCCGACTTCATCATCTTCCGTCCGTCGAATGGAACGTGGTATGTGAAGACGACGAACGACCAGTTCGCCATCTTCCAGTTCGGCATCCCGACCGACGATCCGCTGACCGGCGACTTCGATGATGACGGCAGAACGGATGTTGGTGTGTTCAGGAACGGAACGTGGTACACGCTCGAATCGACGCGTGGCTTCCGCGTGACGCAGTTTGGACAGACCGGCGACATTCCGACACCGGCAGACTACGACGGCGACGGCAAGGCCGACTTCTCGGTCTACCGCAACGGAACGTGGTTCATGCTGAGCGAGACGGCCTACACGGTCAAGCAGCACGGAACGTCTACGGACGTACCGGTACCTGCTGACTATGACGGCGACGGCAAGGCAGACCTTGCAGTGTTCCGTGCGGCCGAAGGCAAATGGCTGATCAAGAAGTCGAGCCTAGGTGAGAGTGCGACAGACGACGAACTCTCGCTTGGATCGGCTGATGATTCGGCAGTCCAGGCTCAGTAGCCAACACAGACTCGACCGGGAGGCCCTCGACATAAAGAGGGCCCTCCGGCCGAACAACCCATAGGAAAGGAAAGGCGTGAGAGATCACGCCTTTCTTTTTTTGTGCCGAGAGAAAGGTGACGAGGGACGAGGGCAAAAGGCAGTAGGCAATGGGCGGTGGGCAGTGGGCGGAAGGCAGAAAGCAGGGGGGGCGGGAAAAGATGAAGGATGAGGGACGAGTGCGGAGGAGAGGCGGTAGTTGTCAGAATGGTGAATAGTAAATCGTGAATCGTAAATCGGAAATCGTGAAGGAAACATGAGACCAACGATGGGTGAGGGCGGAGAGTTAGGGGCGTGGAAAAAAGCGAAAAGGGATAGGCGAGCGATAAGTGAAGAGTTAGGGGCGTGGAAAAGACGATGCTCGATAGGAGAAGGAACGAAGCTGCATTTTCATCCGGAAAAGAACACGCAGGCCCGCATTATTGTTCAGAAGCCGCCGAACGCCAAAAAGCCGCCCGGGTTGGCGGCTTTCGGTTCGAGATGGTGCCGTCTAGAAGATTTGAACTTCTGACCTATCGCGTGTGAAGCGAGTGCTCTACCGCTGAGCTAAGACGGCTTTGGAACTAGGTTGACGGATCGTTCTCGCTGGCCTTTTCGCCTTCGCGGGCCCGGATCGTCGAAAGTGCCGAACTCGTAAAGAAGAAGCGTGTTCCGGTAGCAGTGATCCCCGAAGGAACCTGAGGGTCGGCCCAGATCTTATACGAAGCGGGTGCGGCGCTAGTCGGCTCAACGACCTCCATCGTAAAGACGTATCCGTTTACGACGGGTGCGTCGCCGGTATAGGCACCGTCGAGCGTGCCGGAAGCAACCAACTCGTCAAAAGTGCCGAAACGGCCTTTATTCCTGGACGCATACTGAGCTTGGAAGGTCCTCATGCGGTCGAGCATGGTGATGGCGGCTGACTCATTTCCCGAACGGATCATCGCACCCCAGGCGATGCTGCCCACGCCGATAAGAAGGCCGATGATAGCGATAACGATCATCAGCTCGATCAGGTTGAAGCCCCGCTGATCCCGGATACGATTGCGTAAATTCATAATATCTTGATCAAAACTCCTAACGGTAATTCCACGAATTCCGCAGGACCAAGTTTCAAAAGTTTAGCTGTATTTACGGTAAATATGCAAATTTTGGGAGGGAGGAGGGGTGAGGGACGAGTGAAAAGTGAAAAGTGAAAAGTAAATTGTGAATGGTGAATGGCGAATAGTGAAGAAGGAAGAGTTCAGATCGTGGAATCCGAGATTGGGGATCTGGGATTCGGACCATAAACGTGGAATTTGGAATTTGAGATCTGGAAATCGGGATTTGGAATCTGAAATAAAGATCTTGGAACTGAAAACCTGAAAATCGGAACCTAAGACTTAAAACCTGAAACTTGGAACCTGGAATTTGGAACATGGGATCTGGAACTCGAAACTTGGAAGTCGGAACTGAATGCGGCCCAGGTCACTACGGTTCCCGGTTCTAACGGTGGGACGATCTGTGCGGGTGTTCGCCGCAACCGCATGTTTCCCGGCAAAGTTTTTGATTCACCGGGCATCAATTATCCTGTAAGATTGAATCCAGGCGGTTTTCGCCATCATTTCATGAGGGATTGGATAGTAAACGAGACGGCCGTCCGAACTGAAGGTGCCTCACGCCCTTTCGATGCCGAAGCCAAGATAACCGATCTGCAAGCCGCCGTCGAGAGTGTGATCCGCGGCAAATCAGATGCGGTGAAGTATGCACTTGTCGCACTTTTTGCCAAGGGCCACCTTCTGATCGAAGACGTACCCGGGATCGGCAAAACCACGCTTTCAAATGCCCTTGCGCGGGCCCTCGCACTCTCCGTCCATCGCATTCAGTTCACGTCGGACCTGCTTCCTTCGGACGTTATCGGGCTTTCGATCTACGACCAGCAAACCGGCGAGTTCCTGTGGAAACCGGGGCCGATATTCTCGAATGTCGTGATCGCCGACGAGATAAATCGCGCGACCCCGAAGACGCAGTCCGCACTTCTCGAGGCGATGGCCGAAGAACAGGTTACCGTCGAAGGGATCTCGCGGCGTTTGCCGCTCCCTTTCATGGTAGTAGCGACCCAGAATCCTTCGGAACATCACGGAACGTACCCGCTGCCCGAGTCGCAACTCGACCGGTTCATGCTCCGCCTTCACATGGGATATCCGAACGCGGATGACGAGCGGAAGATGCTGTTTGACCGTGCGGAATCGAACCCTCTCGAAATGGTCCGACCGGTGATGTCCGGCTCGGAGGTCGTCGAGATCCAGAAACACGTCGGGCAAGTGAAGATCGATCCGGCCCTGGTCGACTACCTGCTCGAGATAGTCTCGGCTACAAGAACGTCCGAACAGATCGAGCTTGGCGTCAGCCCGCGTGGAACGCTGGCCTTATATCGATCGGCGCAGGCGCTTGCCCTGATCGAGGGCCGCGATTACTGCATCGCCGACGACATCAAGCGGCTTGTCATCCCCTGTTTTGCCCATCGCATTATCATCAACTCGCGTTCCGTTGGTCTGAAGAACAAGACCCGCGAGGCCGAACAGACCTTGAACGAGATCCTGGCCAGGGTCGCCGTTCCCATCTGAACGCCCTTCAAAAGCATCCATCAACCGCTAAACTTCATCATTAACTTTTGTTAGCATGTTCGTATGCTCCCGCGGCGGGCATTTTATCGAAAGTTGATGTCAAAGCGTTATTTCTTCCTTTGATCCTTTTCTTGGCGCTCGGGGCCGTCGGACAGGGTGTTTCACCCACGATGGACCTGTCGAACTACGGCGTCCGTATCGAACCGGACAAGCGCGTAATGATCGTCCTGGCGACCATCGAGGCAGCCCGGACCACGAACGAGGCCGGCGACCCGGTTCCGGTCATCAAAACGCCGCTGTCGGCCGAAGGCGGCAAGTTCCGCGACCTTCTGAAGAGTGACCTTGCCGCGATGCCCGCGGACCTTCGACAGCGGATCTCGACCTTCCTGATCCAGCATAAAAGGCGAAACGCGGATCAAACGGACGCCGAGATCATCGCTCCTTTCATTTCGATGGCGTACGCCCTGAGCCCTGCGCCGGAGCTTGCCGACCCTGTCGTGATGACCGACCTGCCCGGAAAGCTGCTCGACGTTCTCGACTTCGCCCCGCTCGTACGCGACTTTTACCGCCGGACCAGCATGAGCGGCAATATAAACGAATACATAAAGACATATCAGAAGTCGGCGGACGCCAACCTGCGAAGCTCGGCCCGCGAGATGGTCGGCGAGATCCTTATGTATTTGAATACAAGGCCTCGCCTGTCGGTGGTCGAGACGGTCAGGACCGAAACGCAGCGCAGCGGAGCCCGGGGCACGACGCTTAAGACCGTCGAACAGAGGGAACGCGAACGAAGATTCACCATCGTGCCGGAAATGCTTGCGCCCGTGGGGACCGTCAATTTCATAAATGTGAAGGACGAATATTTCGTCGTCATTCCGGCGGACCTGCCTGCCGGACGCGAACTCAGGGAATCCGAGGTCCGCCGCGGCTTTCTGCAGTTCGTGGTCGATCCGCTCGTTTACGGTCTTTCAAAGGACGTCGAGACGATCAGGCCGATAGTGAAGAAACTGATCGACGAACGCCGAAAGGTAGAGCCGACCACCTCGCCCGATGTTTATCTGACCATCTCGCGATCGCTGGTTGCCGCGATCGATGCAAAACAAGCCGAGTTCGTAAAGGCGAAGGCTTTGACCACGCAGGCCCGTAAGCGTATCGACAGTTCAAAGGACGATGCCGAGCGGCGTTCGATCGTGCAGGAGCTTGAAAGGCTAAAGAGCGGCCTGGCCGATGAGACCGCTCTGAGGCTTTCTGAAGATTACGAGAAGGGAGCTTTGCTAGCGTTCTATTTCGCCGAGCAGTTGAAAGGATTTGAGGATTCGGGGTTCGATATCGCGTCGTCGCTGAGAGATATGGTGCTGGCCTTTGACGGGACGACGGAGGGGGACCGGCTTGCTCAGTTCGCTGACGCAAGGAAACGGGCACTTGCGGCCCGGGAATCCGGCAAAACAACTCAACAGGCGAGCGTCGTCGTCGAAGATCCGGTGACGACCAGATTGGTCGAGATCCAAAAGCTGATCGATGCAAGAAATTATCCGCTTGCGTCCGATGAGCTGAAAAAGCTTCGAGACAAGAACCCGTCCGAGCCGCGTATTTATTACAACCTCGGCCGCGTGGCCAGCTTAACGGCCGAAGGGTTCGAGGACGCCGAAAAGCAGCAGGGAGCACTCCTCGAGGCCAAGGTCGCTTTCGACAACGTTCTGCGGACAGCGACGCAGACCACCGACCGTGCCTTGCTTTCGCTGACATATGTCGCTCTTGCGAAGATCTACGAGTTTTATGACGACAAGGCCTACGCCCTCGCCCTTTACAACAAGGCGATCGAGTTCGGTCCGGTAACGGGCGGGGCCCATTCGGAAGCACTTACGGCCAAAGCGAGACTGATCAAAGACCAATAAGACCGTGAAAGGGTCGAATTGAAAGGGCAAAACACCTACGGGCACGTTTTGCCTTTTTGTATTTCCTTCTGCTAGTTTCATTTCGATGCCAGACCCAAATTTTCGTGCGGGCTATGTCGGCCTGATCGGCCGCCCGAATGCCGGAAAATCGACGCTTCTGAACAGGCTGGTCGGTGAGAAGATCGCCGCCGTTTCGAACAAGCCTCAAACCACTCGCCATAAGATCCAGGGGATCGTCACGCTCCCGGAAGGGCAGATCGTTTTTATCGATACGCCTGGTGTGCACAAGCCGGGCTATTTGCTGAACCGGAGGATGATGGCCGCGGTCCACGATGCCATTCTGTCCGTTGATCTGCTCGTATTGATGCGCGACGCGAGCGTTTCCACCGGCAACGGCGACCGGTTCGTCCTCGATCTGGTCAAAGACTCAGGCAAACCCGCGATCCTGATCCTTAACAAGGTCGATAAGATAAAGGAAAAAACAGCACTTCTCCCGTTGATGGACTTTTATTCAAAGGAGTTTCAATTTGCCGAGATAATCCCGGCGTCGGCGCTGACAGGGTATTCGATCGATCTGCTGATGAAACAGATCGTGAAGCATCTTCCGCAGGGCGAGCCCATTTTCAGTCCTGACGAGATGACCGACCAGCCGGTCCGAGTGCTGGTCGCAGAGATGGTTCGCGAGCAGATCCTCGCAACGACCGGCGAAGAGATCCCTTACGTCACCGCCGTCGTGACCGAGAAATTCGACGAGGAATCGGATCCCGATTCGGTGCAGATCTATTGCGCTATCTACGTCGAACGTCAGTCCCAAAAGGGAATAATCATTGGAAAAGGTGGTTCTAAATTGAAAGCGATCGGCACGGAAGCGCGCAGGTCGATCGAGGCGTTGTTGGGCAGAAGGGTCTATTTGCACCTTTTTGTAAAGGTGGTGGCCGGCTGGCGTGAAAGCGGCCGGGAACTTGACGAGATCGGGGTGCGGGAATGAGCGAGAGCCAACGCAAATGGTACGCGGCCACGTTCTCGGCCCCGGCGGAATATGCGGAGGTCCTGGAATTCGCCGTCGGCCAAATGGACGCGCTTGGCTCGGAGATCGCGATGGCCCCGGCATACGACGAGCGGCCGGTGGAGATGACGGTCTATTTCGAAATATCGCCGGATAACAAAATGCTTCGGGAAAGCTTATCGGACGCCGCCCGCGTCTATGGCCTCGATCCGGGATCAATAGCGGGACCGAAGATCAAGAGCGTCGCGGACCAGGACTGGCTGGCCGAGTGGAAGAGGCATTGGAGACCTGTGAAGGTGGGCAGAGTGGTCGTAGCCGCGCCCTGGCACGATGTCGATGGAGAGGACACTATTGTGGTCCGGATCGAGCCGAGCATGGCTTTCGGGACCGGCACGCACGAGACCACACGGGCGTGTCTGGAGGCCGTGCAGGAACTGGTCAGGAACGGGGACTCTTTTCTCGACGTGGGCACGGGAACGGGAATTCTCGCTATCGCCGCCGCGTTGGTCGCACCTTCCGCGGGGCATATCGCGGCTTGCGACATCGACAAAGAGGCCTTGAAGATAGCGGAGGAGAACGCCCGTTCCAACGGTGTCGCCGATCGCATCGAGTTTGTCGCAGGAACGGTTGCGGACATAGAAGGCGAGTTTGACGTAGTAGCCGCAAACCTGACCGCGGATACGATCGTCCCTATCCTGGACGTGCTCATCAAAAGATCGAAGAGGGCTTTGGTCCTGTCAGGGATACTGGCCGAGCAAGAACGGATGATAGTAGAAAGACTCCCCGACAGAGCCGCATACCGGGTCGATCGCGACGGCGAGTGGATCTCGATCGTCCTGACGAAATAAGTCCCTTAGGAATGCGGGGATCAGGGCCTGTCTTTTGAAGGCTGAACGGCCGGCGGGATGTCTCCGTCGTCGGGAATGGTGAGCAGCGGCGCGCGGCCTTCGGATCCGGAAGCAGGCCGGAGGACAGGCGGTGCGCCCCTCGAACCGCCGATGATTCCGAAAGGGGTGAGCGGCTGAGTCCGCTTGAGGATCGCTCCGCCCCGGCCGGCGACCCAAATATCGGAACCGCCTCGGTAAGCGATCGCCTGAAGCAATTTGCCGGTCACATTCGGCTGCTGCAGCCAGGTCCGCCCGCCATCATTGGTAAGCACCACGGTCCCGAGATCTCCCGCGGCGATCACCTGTTCACGCCCGAAACTGAAAACGGAGAAGAGATTCGCCTGGACGGCGACTCGACATCAGTCAGCTGAGGCCCCCGTCTGAGGTCCTCAGGACGAGACCTCTCGAACCCACGGCCGTGCCGATCTTCTCGTCATAAAAGCTTACGGCGTACAAGCCCTCGGACACGTTCGTCTTAACCGGCGACCACGTCGCCCCTCCGTCCAACGTGAGCAGGACCATCCCGCTGTCACCGACCGCGACACCGCGGGCCGGCTCGTAAAATTCAACATCTTCGAGCCAATTGACGACGCCCGATGTTACCGGCTCCCCAGTACGCACCGGCGGTCGTGGTGCGTATGATCCGGGCCGTTGGCCCCGACGGCAAAGCCGTTCCTTTCGTCGATAAAATGTACGCCGTGCAGGTCGTCGGTGATGCCGGAGATCCCAGTGCCCCAGCTTGCGCCGCCGTTGATCGTCCGCAGGACCCGTTTCCCCGATCGCCGACCGCCCAGCCCTTGTCCGCGTTGATAAAATGAACCGCGTTCAGGCCGGCAGACGTGTTTGAGAACACCGGAAGCCACGCCCGGCCCGCGTCATTCGTTATCCAGATGCGGCCGGACGATCCGACGGCGACCCCGTATTCGTTATCAAAGAAAACCAGGTCGTTGACGTCTTCCCGGGCCCCGGCCGTGAGACGCTGCCAACTGTAGCCGCCGTCGTCGGTCCGAAGGACAAGGCCGTCCGGGCCGACCGCCCATCCCGTGAACCGGTCAATAAAGAAATTGGAGACCAGTTTCGGGTTCGTTCGGATGTTGAACGGGACCCAAGTCAGGCCGCCGTCACCCGTCAGCCAGAACATTCCGTTCGAATCGCTCATAGAGCCCGACCGGTGGTCTGCGAAGGTCAATGAAAGGATGTCGGCGCGAGAGAAGTGCTCGACGCGTTTCCAGGTCGTGCCGCCATCGGTGCTTCTAACGATGCAACCGGTATAACCGGCGGCGACGATCAGGTCAGGGCCCAGGAATTGAGCCCGCGACATCGTCGAGTTGCCGCATGGTTTGGCGGATATCCACTCTTGGCCGCCATCCCGCGTGACCAGAACGGTCCCAGCCGATCCAACCGCGGTGACACGGCTTTCGTCGTACGCGGAAACCTTTGAGGTGGTCCTCGGTGCCCGACTTTGCCGCTGCCCAGGTCGAACCGCCGTCGGACGACTGAGGACCCGTCCGTAGGTCCCGACGATCCACCCAAAATTGAAATTTTCGCCGGAAAAGCTGATCCCGTTAAGGTGGTCGCGAACGTCGGCTTTGACCGGCCGCCAATCTCTTCCGCCGTTGGTAGTCGCGAGGATCGTTCCCCGTGTACCCACAACAAAGGCCCTTCGTTTGTCGAGGGCGAACACGTCGGAGTAGCTCACATCGGCCGGGCCCGTTTGGCGTTCCCATGTGAAGCCGCCATTTTCGGTCGAAGGATCGTATTCTCAGAGCCGACCGCAAATCCGTTCTCTTTGTCTTTTGCAAAATGGATCGAAGTGAGCGGATTGCCCTGAAAGCGGATTCTGCCACTCCCAGCCCATCGAGCCTCGCTGTCCGAGCGACGGGAGGGCTGCGGCCGCCATGAAAAATATTGCCGCGGAGACCCGGCAGGCTGCCAGCGGCAGCGGCCCGTATGTTTGTCTTGCTAATGGCGGAATTCATCAAAGAATATACTGCTGAATGATCCCAAGGAGACCGCCGGATCAGATCTCCATAACCCAAGGTCCGACGCAAGTTCGTCAAGGGCATCGGCATCCACCGAGCCCGCGGCGGCGATCTTGCGAGCCGCTTTGTCAGCAACCTCCTGGACCTCGTGGCCGGCGTGGCCCTTTACCCACTCCCAACTTACTTCGTGGCGGGCCGCCGCACGGTCCAGCCGGGCCCACCAGTCATGGTTCGCCTTTCTTTTCCAGGTGCCCCCCATCGTTTCGACGACATACCGGGAATCCGAGAGAAGCCGGACACTGCATGGCTCTTTCAGGTTCTCAAGGCCCAAGGCGGCCGCTGCGATCTCAGACTGCTGGTTCGTCGCCCTCCCAAGATATTCTCCGAACGCCTTCCAGATCCCCTTGAATCCCAGCACGGCGACAGCGCAGCACGGGTTTCCTTTCCCGTTGCCGAGGCTCGAACCGTCGCATACGATGGTCACTCGATTCATATATCCTCGGGGCGAAGTCTTTCTTTCGCACGCTCGAAAGCAATGCCGACAAGTCCCGCGACGGTCAAACAGATCACGAGATCCAATGCTGCGGACGGCAAGATCATTGAGTATTTCTCACTTTCCGTTCCAAGGCCCTCCAGCATCATCGGAAAAGGAAATCCCCGACCAGGTCCCGCCCATACCATTTCCTGTTCTTCGAGAAACGCATAATAGGCGGCCTCCTGTCGATACCGATCGAATGCGTTGACGCCGATGAAAGCCGCCACCGTGATACAAAACCCTGCGATGAACCAAGGATATCTCAACAATTATCGATCCGGATCTCATTATCCAGATACCCTTCGAACGTGTCGTCGTGCGAAATTACGAATAGCTGGTCAAAATGTCTGATCTGCCCGACCGCCGCCAGATTTTCACGGCGTTCCGCATCCATGTTGGCGGTGGGCTCATCGAAGAAGGCGATCCGGATATCGGAAAGCTGTTTTAAGATGGCCAGCCTGACAGCAAGGGCCGCTGCCATTTGCTCGCCGCCCGAGAGGCTCTGGAACGGTCGCTCAAATCCCTCTTCTTCAAGCAGGATGCCGTAATCCTCGCCCCACTTCAACGTCCGCCCGGCATCGCCGGCAATGTCGCCGAAAAGACGGTTCGCTTCCCACCGAAACGCTGGACGCAATTCTTTGCAACGAGCGGGGCCGCATCTTTTAAGCGTCGACCTGATGAACCCGGTCGCCTCGCCGACCTTCTTGAGTCGTTCGCGCGTTCCCGCCGGTCGTCCGCCTTCAGTTGACCGGATCTTGTAAAGAGCTTCTAACTCGCCGTCTAGTCCAGGAGGCGGCGGCGTTTCGACTCCGTGGCGATCCGGAACTCGGTCCGCTGATTTGCCTTCTATCTGTAGAAGTTCGGCCTTGGTTCTGCCGTGTGCCGCTCACGGTCGTAGTCCTTCGCGACTTCGGCGACCGCTTCCTCGTCGCGTTCAAGGACGCTACAAAGCTGGGGCCAATTCCCGCAACCAGCTTTTCATGCTCGGCTGCGAGGAGCGAGACCTGCCTGGCAAGGGCCTTGTCTGCAACGTAGATACGGTATGCCTCGGCGCAGTTGTCCCTAACGGCCGATTTCTCCGCGAACAGGAATCGAGATCCCGAAATCTTCGGCTTCAACGCATAGACGGCGGTCGCTCTGCCGTTCGAGATTCTTCGCACCACCCCGTGTCGCGGTCGCCGGTCGCGGGCTATCTCTTTGGAACAGTCCCACTCGCTTCGGGTCATCAAGCCGTCCGAGCCGCCTCTCCTGCTCCGCGACCTCATCCCTGGAGCTTTCCGGTCAAGCGCCCGCTTCTTTTCGATCGTCTCTTTTTGAGCCTTGAGGGCGTTTCTTCGGTTATTCCGGCTGTGTCGAGCAGAGTGATTCGCCTGCCGAACCCTTCTGGCCTCGCGTGGCACGAAGAGCCTTGTCGACCCCAGCTTTCGGCCGTAAGTGAGCTGATCTTGCCCGTCAATCTTCGTCGAACTGGCTGGCGACGAACGACTCGCGATTGTCCCTCCTTCCAGTTCAGGCACTTCTCCGAGAGGGACCGGGCAGAGGTCGTTCTATCTCACGCTGAAAGCTCTGATCGCGTTCGAGAGCGGCTTTCGCCCCGGCGAGTCCGTTGATGAGCAAGGTCGAGCGGCCCTCAAGAGCTTCCAGATCGGCGGCCCGGGCGAATCGCTCGGCCGCGGCCGATAGGTCCGCCGTAAGCTTTTTGTAGCTTTCGCGAAGTCTCGCAAGCGATCCGTCGATATCCCGAAGCTTACCGGCCGAGGCCTCAAGCTTCGCTTGCTCCCGCTGGAGGTCGCGGAGTTCCGTTTCCAGACGCTCCTGTTCCGCGGCCATCGGTGCAAGTCGACGATTCTGTGTGAGCGGCCTGGATCCGAGCCAGCTCCGCCGACAGGTGCTTTTGCTCGGTGGCCACCGAAGCGATCGCGGCGTCGGTCTTTTGCAAGCTCATCGGCGGCCTGTTTTGCATCCGCGCTTCACGTTCAAGCTCTTCAGCCTCCCGACGGCCTCCTG
This sequence comes from Chloracidobacterium sp., assembly GCA_016716365.1. Classification (GTDB taxonomy): domain Bacteria; phylum Acidobacteriota; class Blastocatellia; order Pyrinomonadales; family Pyrinomonadaceae; genus OLB17. Next base: position 784,966 of record JADJWM010000018.1, read on the forward strand.
ATAAGCGCGATAACCGTTCTGCCTTTGCGGGCCGAATCTGCCGCAGATCTTGCCCGGGCGAGATGGTCCTCGGACTGTTTGACGATCAGATCAGCCTTGATGTGACGCGACCGGCTTTCTTCGAGCCGGGACCGAAGCCCGGTAAGCTCATTTTCAGGCCGTCCAAAGCTGCGACCCGCTCCCGTTTCAGGCCGACCTCTTTTTCGAGCCGTCGAAGGCCTCGGCGTCCGATCTTCGGCGGGCACGAGCCGTTCTTTTCGGCCTCGAGAAGCTCGATCCGAACGATCTCGCCCTCAGCACGGGCCAATTTAATATCGACGGCGGTGACCTGCTGCTCGACGAACCGCACGGTTTTGAGAAGTTCGTCGGAACTCCGCCGGTATTCTTCGACCTTCAGCAGGGAATCAAACGTTCTTTTACGTTCGGCGACCGGTGCAAGGAAGATCGCGGTCAGCGTCCCCTGCGGAACGCCGATAGCGTGCCTGAAGAGGCCGTCAAGATCGGTGCCGGGCTCGAGTCCGAGGTGCTGCCAGAGGAATCGGGTCACCTCTTCTTTTTGTCCGCGATCCGCAAATTCAAACGCGGATCGAAAACGTAATAGCCCGCACCCGAATCTCGATAGACCGTGTAGTCGCGTTCGTCCAGCGCGCTGTTGATCGTCACGCGGACCACGGCCTTCTTCGAACCGCGACGGATGATCTCGTCTTTCTTGTATTCCAGCGTGTCAAAAAGCCCATGCGATCGCTTCGATGATCGAAGTTTTCCCGGCTCCGTTCCTGCCCGTAATGGCGGTGGGTCCCAAGCCGAACTCGAATGCCGAGTCGACGTGGGACTTGAAATTTTCGAGTTCGACACGAGAAATATGCATCTTGCGACACGGCCACCGGCCGGCAGACTTCCACTGATCCGCGTTCTTCAATCTTAAACAGGCAGGTGGAAATCTGTAATCGAGGCCGCGGCGACAGCCTTGATCAGATTTCGTGTTACCTTATTTTCGGGAAATCGGTGTTACTATGAGGATCGAGATAGGCGACAGCGTTGTTGCGGTGCTCCATTCGCCTCGCGAGAAGCTTCTGGGGCTGGTCCAGGACCTGACGCCGACAGGGCTGTTCATACGCGGCGTTGACCTTGGGTATTTCGACGATTGGTGCCGATCGATCGCGGCCGGCGAACAATACCTTCCGATGAGCGACTATTGTTTCCCGATGTGGCGGATCGAGCGGCTGGTCCGCGACGAGCCGACGAATGATTCGCCGTCGATGGCCGAAACCTTCGAACAAAGAACCGGCCGCAGCCTTGTCGAATTCTAATTAGACTGTGAGTGTTTTGATGGCGGTCGGGGATCCGGGGACCTTTGACCTAGGTCACGGTTTTTCATTCACGGAACCGGGCTGTTTGGAGATGAGGATCCGTCCGCTGTTCGTGGTTAGATTAAGGTTCGCCCCTCCGTTCCCGATCATCGCAACGAAGCTCTTGCCGCCGGAGGAAATGTTCTCGGTGAGGGTCTTCAGCGGATCTCCGAATTTTTGTCCAATATCCGTACCACGCCTCCACTCGGCTCGACGTGTTTGCCGGCAGTGAAAGCCTGATCTCACCGTTCGAGGTCTTGAAACCGTAGATGCCGCCCCGAAGGAGGACACCGTCGAAGATTATCGCCCCGCTCACCGAACTTGCCTCGATCTGACGGTGTGCGACTTTTTGAAGGGTAACGGCTGTTCGATGTCGACACGCGGAAAGCTTCGCCGACCTGCCCGGACTTCACGCCGAAAGCAAGTATATTTCCGGTGGAGGTCTTGAGCGTTATCTGCCCGCTCGAATCTTCGACCGACACGTCGCCCTCGAAGGTCTCTGCCGAGATCCCGCCGGAGATGTTCCGGAGAGCTACGTTGCCGCCGAGGTTCTTGATGGTGACCTTTTTCAGGGAATCGATCCGTATTTCCGTTTCGCGGCCGGCAATGTTAAAGCTGGCGCCGAACGGTGCCTCGATTTCGATACGGTCGCCCGAAATGCAATCCGTCCCGGCCGGAGCACCCGTTCCACGGCGTCCGATCATGACCCACACCGGCTGCTTAGACGTCGGATCCGCCTCATGCACCTGAAAACCGACCCCGGTGCCGTTCCTGACCAGAACACGGATCTCGTTGCGCCGCCAGCCATTAACGGTAACCCGAGCCTGGGAAATGCAGGAGATCCTCACGTTCACGTTAGGGGCGACCTGGAGGGCACGCTCTACAATGTCTTGCCGCTGCGGAACGGGGGCGGAGCGGGCCGGGCCTTAGAAACGGGTTTTGGCGGGGCCGGTGCCTGTGCGTGCAGCGAAGTAAAAATACACCACCGACAAGCGGCACATAACGCCGTTATAACTCTGGATTTCCTGATCTGCATCTACCTTTAACAGCAACGGCCGCTCCTATTGGAGGCTGGCCATAAGCTCTTCGCGTTCGACGACCGAGTTCAGAAGGTCGATCTTATTCTGGTACGAAGAGTAAAGAACCTGCTTGGCCGCCTGATTTTTCGGGTCCTTCCTGACGATCTCCTTCATCTTGTCGATGGCGTCGTTGACCACGGCAAGGTCGCGTTCAAAAGCGACCCGCGACGACGGCGACATCACCATGTCTTTCCGGACGTCGATATTGTCCTTAAGATTTGCGATGGTGCGAACGTAGCTTTCTTCTCCCGGCAAGTAAGCATCAACAAGATACTCCGGACGAGCGTTACCTTCAGCCGGGCGATGGTTGGCATTTGCGACCAGCTTACGGAGCTTTTCAGGTGAATGATTCGTCTCACGCACCAGCACCGGGGCCGCTTTCGGTTCAGCAGGTTCGTCCGCGGCGGGATCAGTCGTTTCATTCGATACCGATGCGGGCCTTGCGGGCAAAGTCACTGCCGAATTCCGATCCGGATCGACCGCGACCTTATCGGCAGGAAGAGTTCCGCCGCTCCACACAAGAAGGAAGAAACCGGTAAACATCAAGAGGCCGGCGGCCGCGACCAGCGACGGATTCGACAACAAGCTGAACACGCCCATACGTATTCGCGACCATAGCGGGACCGAATTCTTCTCTTCATTGATCGCCACCGAAATGTTGCTCCAGAGTCGCTGGGTCGGAACCAATGTGTTGAGTTCGCGATCAAGGATCGACTGGACCAGCGAATGCTCATCTTCCATGTTGGCAAGCAAAAGGGCGCACTCGTCGCATACCGCCGTATGGCTGGTCAGGTCGAACGAAAATTCCGGTGCCGTTTCGCCATCCAGATAGGACTGGATGTCACCAATGTCAAAACACTTTTCGTTCATAAAACCTCCCTTCGGGTCTTGCCGTAAAACTTCAAAAATTCCTGCCTCGCACGTGCAACGAATGTCCCGATACTCGATTCGTTAAGCGAAAGGCTTTCAGCGATCTCTCGATAAGACAGTCCCTGCTGTTTCAGGACCAGGCAGCTTCTCAGCGGCTCTCGAATACGGCCCAGAGCCCGGTTGATCTCGCTCACCTCGACCTGCTGCTCGAACTCGCTCTCGACCGATCCCTCGCTATTCCCGGCAACATATTCTTTGACGTAATTCTCGTCGCGGGTGTTCGCCCTGATATTGCCGCGGACCGTGTTCTTTGCCAGGTTCAACGCCACCCGGATCAGCCATGGCCGAAGCATTTCCTCGTCCTTGATCGAATCCATGTGCTTGTACAACCGAATGAACACTTCCTGCGTCACGTCCTCGGCCAGACCGCTGTCGTGGACGATCGAGCGCGCGGCCCTGAAGACCGTCCTATGATGAAGCGTAAATGCTTCGTCGAACTCAATAGTCTGTCTGGCGGAAGCGGTCGCTGTTCGTTCGGACATTCTGTCCACAAAGATTTCCGTCGAATCGCCCATTTTCAGCATCGATCAAATGCCATCACAAGAAAAACACCGGCAAGCCCTATTTTATGACATTATCGTTAATTTTTCAGGTGTTTCGGCTCCGGCCGCGCCGCCATTCGCTCTCAGCTAGATCGTTATGGAAAGAACTTTCTGCATATCGATCGCAAAGCGACGGATCTGTGACTTAGTAAAAGCTAATGTAAGTGTTTACGATTGTTTGCGGAAAGCGAACTAACAAAAGGAGATAACCTGTACGCCCACGGGATTGTCGGGGGCGGGCCGGCATGTAAGGAGGACATTCTGGCTGTCGGGTGTGTCGAGGAATGTGCGTTCGAGATCGAACGGAGCGGGTTCGACGCCTTCATGGTCGATGATGGGTTGGACGACGGCCAACCTCCGGAGGCACTCATGCAGATGTAGGCTGCCGGTACCGAATTCGCCTTCGCTGCGGTCGATCACAAGGCGAACGTCGGCGCCGGAATTGCAGTAGCGGGCCGCGATCGAGGCCGCCTGGCTGACCGCTGCCTCGAATTGGGGAAATTCGCCGGTCAGCCGGCCGGCATTCTCAGCTTCGATCCGTTCGCGAAGCGTCATTTTTGCTCGGGCCTCCGGCATCACGCGGGTGTCAAAATAGATGGTTATACGTCGCTCATCGTCGGCCGCGAACTCCCGGACCATCAGGCTTCGGCTCCGGGCCGTCGCTTTCCAGTCGATCCGGCGAAGGTCGTCGTTCGGCTGATAATCGCGCATGGCAAGAAGATCCTGGCCAGAACCTCGCTTTCCGGACGTGAGCTTTCCGGCATCGAGCGGCATCGATTCAAGTTCGCCGCCAAGAGGTTCTACTTTCGGGAAAACAAGAAGTTCGGTCTCACGTGCCGCCAACCGGCGTCGGTGACGGAAAAACCCGAACGGAAAGCGGGTTGAAAGTTCAAAGTCCTTGATTAGAAAGCGGCCGCGATGCTCGAAAATATGAGTGCTTCGATTTTCAACGGACGAGTTCCGCGGGATCTGAACAAAGAAACTTAATGTCCTCCGAACGATCGGTGCCCGCGCGAATCTTTCGGCCAGGCGGCCCGGAAGTATTTTTCGAAGGTCTTCAAGCACCGAGGACTTTTCCCGCTCGCGGCCTCGGACCTCAGCGACCACGGAATAGCTGCTGAAGATGCGCTTTCGGTTGTGGATGCTGACCAGGATCGACGTTTCCTGGCCGGCGAAGATCGTCTCGGGAAACCGCATTTTGACGTCAAGCTTTTTAAGGCAAAGGCTCCCGGCAAAAAAACCCACCACCATCGACGATGCAAGGACCGAGATAACGAGGAAAAGAAGGTTATTCCCGCTGCTCCATGCCGAAAAGCCGACGATCATTAGGAGTCCGAGCATGACCGCACCGCCCGCCGTGAATTCAAACGGAAGGTTCAGTTGGCTGGCTTCTTTGCTCGCGTTCCTGGCAAGCGGCGGGACCACGAAGATCAGGATCAGCAGAACGAAGATAAGTGAAATGCCGGCGGAGATACCCGCGAGGCGCGAGTTCCCGTTCAGATGAGCGTAGTAGGTGAGCGTGGAAAGCCCGATACCACCAAGAACTACGAGAAGCCCCAGTCCGGCATTCCGAAGGTCGCGAAGGCTGAACAGCTGAGTAAGGCCCTTAAGGTCCATCAAACTAACGATAGAACACAAAAGGGGCGGGCATCAAATAGATCTTTGGGAACGAGACGGCCCCGTTCGCGCAAGCGGAACGGGGCCCTGGTCTTTTGAGGGGTGGATGATCCCGGTCCCGGCACAAGAATGATCCACCCGGCCGGGAATTAACTTAATTGTAGCTGGCCAACGCCTCGGCCTCGTCCTCGTAAACGTCAAAAACGGTGAGAAGCTTGGTGATGGCAAGGAGGTCCTGGATCTTTTGGGTCAGATTCAGGAGCTTCAGTGTGCCGCCTTCCTTATTGACGGCGGTAAAGCTGGAAACAAGCTCGCCGATACCGCTCGAATCGATATAACCAACTCCGCCAAGGTTCATCAAGATCTTGTTCTTTCCATCGCCCAGAAGGCGGCGAATGGCATTGCGAAGGGCAACGCTGCCTTCGCCGATCGTCACCTTTCCATCCAGATCAAGGATCGTTACGTCGCCGGCCTGGCGCTCCGAAATCGTGATATCAGCCATGTTTATCTCCTATTTGGTCAAGTTTCAGTTTGAATGCAGATTTTAGAACATTAGACAACAAAATGTCCAAGTAACCTATTGACTTAATTGCCATTTGATCATCTTTACGACCATTCCCCCGTCGTCGTGGTTCGACCATTCGACCTCGTCCATAAATGAACGCATGAAGAGTATTCCGCGGCCATTGGCTTTGAGCAGGTTTTCGGGGTTGGTCGGGTCCGGGATCTCTTCAGGTGCGAATCCGGGGCCAAAATCGCGCACAAAGATCTCCAGGCCTTTCGGCGAACGCAGAAATTTGAGCTCGACCATCTTTTCCGGGTCAAACTTGTTGCCGTGCTTTACCGCGTTTGCGACCGACTCACGAACAGCCAGGTCGATCGCGGAGGCGACATCGTCGCCCAGCCCGCACGACCTGACAAACGATTCGGCCTGGGACGCCGCCTCGTCAACCGATCCGATCACGCTCGGAAGCTTTAGCTCAATAGATTCGTTCACTAGGTAAATTATTTGTACGTTAAAGGTTAACGGCCGCCCCTGTCAAGACAACCGGCAGATTTGGGTTAAAATTGTGGATATGAGGTTAAAGCCAGCCAAAATGGTCCGGGGTACGATCAACCTTCCTGGCGATAAATCGATCTCGCATAGGGCGGCGATCTTCGCATCGATGGCCAAAGGCACCACAAGGATCGAAAACTTTGCCGCAAACGCGGACTGCCTGGCAACGGTCGAATGCATGCGGAAACTCGGCGTTTCGATATCGCGAGACGGGGGCAACCTAACGGTAGAAGGAGCAGGGAAGTACGGTTTGAAGCCTCCGCAAGGTGAACTGGACTGCAGGAACAGCGGGACGACGATGAGGCTGCTAGCCGGGGTTCTTGCGGGTCAGGAATTCGAGAGCGTGTTGACCGGTGACGATTCACTCCGTAAGCGCCCGATGCGTAGGATCATCGATCCACTAACAGAAATGGGGGCCCGGATCGACTCTGACGACGGGCGGGCACCCCTATCGATCAAGGGTAAGCGGCCGCTTACTGCCCGGCATCACCAGCCGCAAGCCGCGTCGGCACAGATAAAATCGTGCCTTCTTCTCGCCGGACTCTTTGCCGACGGAGGAGACCTCGGTACTCGAACGCACGCCGACACGCGACCACACCGAACGAATGTTTCGATGGATGGACGTGCCCGTGACCGAAAGAATAACCGAGGACGGCACGGTGCTCGCGGTCGAGGGGGATTCGAAACTAACTGCCCGGGACATCGTCGTCCCGAGCGACCTCTCTTCGGCCGCTTTTTTCATCGTCGCCGCGGCATTGCACGACGGCTCAGAGCTCTTGCTGCCGGGAGTCGGGCTCAATCCGTCAAGAAAAGCGGTCCTCGACGTCCTTATCGACGCAGGTCTTGACATCGCCGTATCGGCCCGCCGTGAGATAAACAACGAGCCGATCGCCGATCTGCTGGTCCGCGGGTCGTCCGGGAGTGCGTCCGGCCCGCTCGTCATTTCGGGGGATATTGTCGCGAATCTGATCGATGAAATACCGATCCTTGCGGTCGCAGGGACCCAGTTGAAGGTCGGGGTTGAGGTAAAGGACGCGGGCGAATTGAGGATCAAGGAATCGGACAGGATCGCCGCGATCGTCGAAAACCTCAAGAGAATGAATGCGGACGTCGAGGAGTTTGCGGACGGCTTCCGAGTCGGGAGATCCCAGCTTAGCGGTGCCCGGATCGATACGTTCGGCGATCACCGCATCGCAATGGCATTCGCGATCGCGGCCCTATTCGCCGAAGGCGAAACGGAGATCATCGGTTCCGAGGCAGCATCGGTTTCATATCCCGCCTTTTTTGAAGAGCTTGCACGCGTCATATACTAGACCTCATGCCCCGTTCGAAACCCGACGCAGCCGAGAAACGCATCGCCTTGACCGGATTTATGGGTGTCGGCAAAACAAGCGTCGCCCGGCATTTGGCAAACCTTCTAAAATGCGGCCGGGTCGATCTTGATTCGCTTATCGAACAAAACGAACATCGCAGGATCGCCGAGATAATCGACCGCGACGGCATTGAAGCGTACCGAAGGATCGAGACCGCTAACCTGAAACTCGCTGTCAAAGACAGCCACGCGCGGGTCCTTTCGCTAGGCGGCGGGACCTGGACGATCGCGGAGAATCGCGACATCATTCGCAGAAGCGGCCTGGTCAGCCTTTGGCTCGACGCGTCGTTCCACCACTGCTGGGCCAACATCAGCCGATCACGAAAAGAAAGGCCTCTTGCCCGCGACAAGAACGCGGCCAGGACACTATTCGACGAAAGGCAGGAGGTCTATTGCCTTGCTGACTGGCATTTCGTTGTGAGGCCTGAATTTACGTCCTATGAGATCGCCGGCCAGATAGTGGAACAGGTCTTCTCTTAATTTTTGAGGCGCCCTGTTGAAAAATGCCTCGCGATGAATCAAGATACTCTATCGAAATTTTTTAGGGCTGTGTATCGTGTTCAGGCGAGGCAAAACCTTTCGGCACGGACGGGGTTCGGCGGCCCGGAACAGATCGATCACAGGATTTTAGCCAAAACTTTGAACGAATTAGGAGGGAAAATGAAGATCAAGTTTCTTTCGATATTGGTTGTTGCGACGGCAATTTTCGCCGCGGCATGCGGCAAGAGCGATGCTGACCTCCAGAAAGCGGTACAGGATAAACTCACCGCGGACGGCGTCACCGGCGTGACCGTGGCCGTGAGCGGCGGTGTCGCAACGCTTACCGGCGAGGTCAAAGACATAACGGTCAAGAACAAAGCCGGAGATTCCGCCAAGGCTGTCGAAGGCATCACCTCGGTAACGAATAACCTTACGACCAAGCCATTGCCGGTTGCCACGCCCGCCGCGGCCGACCCGGCTTTGACAGGCAAGATCACCGAAGACCTTAAGAAGGCCGGATGTACCGGGGCTTCGGTCTCGGTTGTCGGCGGAAAGGTCACCGTCACCGGCGAAGTTCCTTCCGCGAAATATGCAGAGTGCATCCAGGTCATCCAACAGTCCGGCATCACCGGGATCGACAATCAGCTTAAGCGCGGCAGCTAAACAAGGAGGAGAAAGAAAATGTCAGCACAGGAAAAATATCAGACGCTTCTTGAACTCGCTAACCAGAACGGAACGACATACGAGCTTAGCGAGGGTGATAATGGGACCTTGATCGTAACCGGTACTGCCCCGAGCGCCGAGGCGAAACAGCAGCTTTGGGACGAATATGAGAGGATCGATCCCGAATTCCGGTCCGGGGACCTGATCCTCAACATACAGACGGCTGAGGCAGCGGCCGCCGGCGGCGGTATGCACACTTACACGGTCGTGTCGGGCGACAACCTGACGAAGATCGCGGGCAAATACGGGATCCAATGGAAAGCTATTTGGGACCACAACCGCGACATCCTGAACCACCCGGACAAGATCTACCCCGGACAGGAATTGAAGATACCTATGTAATTGTCGGTGAAACCGATCTTGACTGGCCCGCCGTGCCATCTTCCGGCGGGCCTTATTTTTTCTCAAGGTCGTTTTTCAGGACGGTCAACAATTCTACCGACGGCGAGGCGTATTTGTTTATCCAGCGGTCGTAGATCGCTCGGAGCGGGGCAACGTCGAGGTAATTCCATCGGTAACGGCCCTTCTTTTGGGCGATAACCAACCCCGCTTTTTCCAAAACTCCGAGATGCTGCATTACCGTGCAGCGGTCAAGCGGCCGAAGCTTTCTGCACAGGTCCCCCGTGGTCCGCGGGCCGTCCTTAAGAAGATCGAGCAGATCGCGGCGGCGGCGGTCGGCCAGCGCCTTAAATACAAGATCTTCTTTTTTTTCGCTTGACATGTTATAAAAATATAACATATACTCGGCGCCTAAATCAATCAAAGGAGCAAGCAGCCATGGAACTAAAATTTCAGGTTCAGACAAAAATTCAGAAACCCGTCGAATTGGTTTTTGATGCGGTGTACGATCCGCGAAAGCTCGAACGATACTTTACGACGAAGCGGGCGAGCGCTCCTCTCGATCCGGGAACAACGGTGATTTGGGAATGGGACTATTGGCCGACAGCGTATGAGGTCCACGTCAAGGAGATGATAAAGGACGAACTTATCGTTTTCGAATGGCTTTCACACGACGGAGACACGATGACGCGCGTAGAGATGCGATTTGAGCCTATGGGCGAAAACGAAACGATGGTTTCGATACGCGAATCCGGCTGGAACGACGATGAGATCGGCCTGAAAAACTCGTACGACAATTGCGCAGGTTGGACGCAGATGAGTTGCAGCCTCAAGGCGTACCTTGAATACGACATCAATCTAACAAAAGGATTCTATTGATCGCAAAACTCGATGGCGAGCCAATCTGTAATTTGATACATTTCAGGAAATGTCTCTGACCACCGACTTTATCGTCATCGGGAGCGGTGTCGCCGGGCTGCGTGCCTCGATCGCCCTTGCCTCGACGGGGGCGCGTGTAACGATCCTGACGAAGGACAAGGCCCGCGAATCGAATACCGAATATGCCCAAGGTGGCGTCGCGGTTGTGCTTTCAGAAGACGATGACGCGGAACTCCACGAGGGTGACACGCTTATTGCCGGGGCCGGCCTTTGTGACGAAGAGGCCGTCGAGATCCTCGTTAACGAAGGGTCCCGCTATATTCGCGAGTTGATCGACTGGGGGACCGAGTTCGACAAGGAGGGCGGAAAACTTGTCTTTACCCGCGAGGCGGCCCATTCGCGGCGGCGTATCCTTCATGCACACGGCGACTCGACCGGGGCAGAGTTTGTCCGCTCGCTGATCGCCCGTGCACGTCTTGAGCCGTCGATCAACCTCCTTCCTTTTGCCAATACTGAAAGTTTGATCGTGCAACACGGCCGCTGCATCGGCGTCCGGTATCTGGACCCGATACTCCGCGCACCGCGTGAAGTGGTCGCCCGGGCCGTGATCCTGTGTACGGGCGGGGCCGGCCAGCTTTATCAGCATACGACAAACCCGCCGGTCGCGACGGGCGATGGAATGGCGATGGCCTATTTTGCTGGTGCCGAGGTCGCCGATATGGAATTCGTCCAGTTCCACCCGACCGCGCTCAGCCTGGAAAATGCTCCGCGGTTCCTGCTTAGCGAAGCCATGCGGGGCGAGGGCGGGATCCTCCGCAACCTGCAGGGCGAGCGTTTTATGGGCCGGTACGACGAACGGCTCGAGCTTGCTCCACGGGACATCGTTTCCCGCTCGATCGTCGCTGAGATGAGACGGACCGGTTCGCGGCACGTTCTTCTGGATATGACCGGACTGGACGCAGCGTTTTTGAAAACTCGGTTTCCAAAGATCTATGAAACGTGTAGGGTTTACGGCCTGGATATCTCGAAGGACCAGCTTCCGGTATCTCCGGCCTCGCATTACTGCATGGGCGGGGTGCGGACCGATCTTTGGGGCCGGAGCACGCTGCCGGGCCTTTATGCCGCCGGCGAAGTCACATGTACCGGCGTCCACGGGGCCAATCGATTGGCTTCGAATTCATTGCTTGAGGGGCTCGTTTTTGGGGCGAGGGCAGGGGAAGCGGCGGCGAAGGACAATGTAGAATTTCGAATTTCGAATTTCGAAGCAGGGAAATCGGAGAATGTATCTGCGGTAGGAGATCCGCGGCTAAGTATTTCGACGGCGGTCAAAAAACGGGTTAAGCGAGCCATGTGGGAACGGGTCGGCATCCTGCGGGACGAGGAATCGCTGCAGCGTGCGATCACCGAGTTCGAGCAGATCGCGGCTTCGAACTTGAGCACGTCGTCGCGAAATTTCGTGACGTTGGCGCTGTTGATCGCCCGGGCGGCCCTTTGGCGGGAAGAGTCGCGCGGAGGCCATTACCGGACGGATTTTCCGGAGCCTTCGGAAGATTGGAAAGTTCATTCGATCCAAAAATTGGGTGCCGAGATCCGCTCTGAGGAGAAGATCGATCCGTCAGGTGAAGCGGCTGCGACCCGCGCTCTATAGGTACCTGTTAGCAACCGCATCGGACATAAAGCCTTTTTTGCGTTATAATTCAGGGAAAATCACCTTAGTTTTCCGAACCAGTGAATCGAATATGACTCAAAGCGCAACTACGCTTAATCTGGCGTCCATCGTCACACACCATGCAAAACTGGCCCCGCAAAAAGAGGCTGTGGTCTGGGGCGATGTGCGTATGACTTACGGCCAACTGGAAGCGATGGCTAACAAGGTGGCGAATGCCCTGACCGAGATGGGCATCGGCCATGGCGATAAAGTTGCCCTCAATTGTCCGAACCTGCCTTATTTTCCGATCGTTTATTACGGAATAATGAAGGCCGGCGCGGCGGTCGTCCCGATCTGCGTGCTGTTCACTCCGCGCGAGATCGCATACCAGCTGAAAGACTCGGATGCGAAGGCTTTTTTGCATTCGAAGGGCACCAACGAGCTTCCGATGGGTGCGGCGAGCAAGGCCGCATTCGACGAGGTCGATTCGTGCACAGATCTTGTGATCCTGCCCAAGGAGATGATGGGGCCGTCGCCGTTTCCGGAGCATAAGACGCTAACCCAGTTGATCGCGACGCAGTCCGACAAGTTCGAGAATTATCCGACGGCTCCGGACGACACGTGCGCGATCCTGTACACCTCTGGAACTACCGGCCAGCCGAAAGGCGCCGAATTGACCCACCTGAACCTATGGTCGAATATCGTGACGACGTACGGCATTCACCTGCCGATGCTCGATTTTACGGATGGCGAGCAGAAGACGGTCCTGATCACGCTCCCGCTGTTTCACACGACCGGCCAAACGGTTCAGATGAACACGAACATCTACGGCGGGAACCGCGTTGTGCTTCTGCCTCGGTTCGATCCCAAGGCAACGCTAGAGACGCTTGTCCGCGAGAAGGTGAATTTCTGGGTCGGGGTGCCGACTATGTATTGGGCGTTGCTGAAGTATGTCGACGAGACCGGCTTTGACATAAGCCACATCAAAGACAGCATGAAGGTCTGCACGTCCGGCGGGGCACCGATGCCCGTGGAGGTGATGAAGGCATTTCAGGACCGCTTTGAAGTGCGCGTCCTCGAGGGCTACGGGCTTTCCGAGACATCGCCGCTTGCTACCTTTAACCATTTCGAAAAGCCTTCGAAGCCGGGCACCGTTGGGCAGGCCATCTTCGGCGTGGAAGTTAAGTGTGTCGATGAGAACGACGTGGAAGTGCCTCGGGGCGAGCGGGGCGAGGTGGTTATCCGCGGGACCAACGTGATGAAGGGTTACTACAAGCGGCCCGAAGCGACGGCCGAGGCCTTCCGCAACGGGTGGTTCCACTCGGGCGACATCGGGATCATGGACGACGAGGGCTATCTCGCGATCGTTGACCGCAAGAAGGACATGATCCTCCGCGGCGGTTATAACATCTATCCGCGTGAGTTGGAAGAGGTGATCATGACGCACCCGGCGATCTCGCTGGTCGCGGTCATCGGTGTTCCGGACGACAAGATGGGCGAAGAGGTGAAGGCGTTCCTGGTGCTGAAGGAAGGGGCACAGCTTTCTGATGCGGATTTCATCGACTGGTGCAAGACGCAGTTCGCGGCCAACAAGTATCCGCGCTATGTCGAGTTTCGAGAAGCCCTGCCGATCGGTAACACCGGAAAGATCTCGAAGCTGATGCTTCGCGCGGAATTGAAGAAAAGTGCGTAGTTACGACGCCGCCTGGCCGGACGATCCGGGCGTCGAAGAAGCATCGGGTTCCGATGTTGATCCGAAAGTGCAGGAAGAACTAGTTGTCAAAGCGTTTCGAACAGAGGGATGACCCGATATTTGAGAAGTTTTAAGTTAGCGGTACTGATAATTTTTACGCTTGTTTGCCTGCTTTCATGCGGAGGCGGCGGGCGGAAGAATTTCGTGATCTCAGAAAGCAGGTCCTACGAAGCGTCGCTTTTTCGACAAAACTGTGCTATTTGCCATGGCCCTGAAGCCGACGGGAAGACGCTTTCGGATGGAACACTTGTGCCGGGCCTTCGGCAGGGAGAATTCAAGTACCGGAGTGCGGGCGAGATCTACCGGCATATTTCAGAGGGCGGCAACGGGATGGTCCCTTTCCGTAACCAACTGACGGAGCGAGAGATCAATATGCTGGTCGAGTTCGTGCAGAGCGACCTGCGGGGCGGGGTTCGCTGATGAGGCCGGGAAAGTTATGAAGGTATTGATCACAGGTGCGACCGGTCTGATCGGAACGGCACTGCGAGATTCGTTCGAAGAGAAGGGGTACGAGATGCTCCTTGCTTCGCGAAGCGAGCCGAAAAGCGACTCGTACGTCCAATGGGACAGTGACACCGGATTTGCCGATGAGGACCTGCCGCGGCTCGAAGGGCTCGATGCGGTCGTCCATCTTGCCGGTGAAAGCATCAGCGGTGGCCTGCGATGGACCGAAGAGAAGAAGCGGGCAATTCGCGACAGCCGTGTATTCGGCACACGGACGATGATAGAGGCTTTTGCGAAGTTGGACGACAAGCCGGACGTTTTTGTCTCGGGTTCTGCCATCGGTTTTTACGGCGACCGTGGTGACGAAGAAATGACAGAGGCGAGCCCGGCTGGCGACACCTTTTTGTCCGAGGTCAGCAAGGAATGGGAGGCCGAATCCCGTCGGGCGGAGGATATGGGCATCCGCACGGTCCTTCTGCGGACGGAATCGTCCTCTCAAAAGACGGAGGTGCACTTGCGGCGATGCTCACCCCGTTCAAACTCGGCGCCGGCGGCGTGGTCGGCAGCGGTAAGCAGTGGATCAGCTGGGTGTCGCTGGATGACGTTGTCGGCATCATCAACTTTGCCATCGAGAACGAGAAGGTCCGCGGTGCGATCAATGCCGTGGCCCCGAATCCGGTGACCAATGAGGAATTCACAAAGACTCTCGGTTCGGTCCTTTCGCGGCCGACCATCCTCCCGCTGCCCGAATTCGCGGTCAACCTGGTCTTCGGCGAGATGGGCGATGCGCTGCTGCTCGATTCAACAAAAGTCCTTCCCAAACGGCTGCAGGACGCGGGTTACGAATTCAAATTTACCGAACTTCGAAAGGCCCTCGAGCATGCGATCGAATAGATCGATCTGACTATCTCACCTCTCGGTTTTATGGATAAGGACAGGCCTGCTCGGGGCGCAGTCTGACTCGAACGGTGCGATTTGAAGGTTTAAGAGATACTCCCCATCCTCGACCTCGTTCGGCACATAGATCAGTTCGGTGATGGTTGAATCAATGCGTGTTGCTTCGTTGATCTCGCAGCTTCCTTCTTCCACATTCCAAAAGATCCGATGATTAATTAGCTTGCCCTCGTCATAGATCCGGTCGATCGACGGGAGGTCGCAGAGAAGGTGTGACAAGCCGCGGCCGACGATCAGCCGCATCGCGTCCGGGCTGAAATATGGCGGGATATTTTGTTCACCATATTCAGCCGTGAGTTTGCGGTCGTCATTCGGCATAGTTCGAACGATCAGTGCTTTAGTACCTGTTCCGGTTGCTGCAGCCTCCATTTCGGACAAAGACGTTTCAACCGATCTCCGTGTGATCTCAAGATCGCCCGTTTTGGCCATTTTCAACGGTTCAACGGATATGAGATAAGCCGGGATGGTCACATCCTGTAAGCAGTCGCGGACGGAGATCCGTTCGTTGGTAATATGGCCAACGCATTCCGTATGTGTGCCGTTACAGTGCGGGATGAACGTGTATCGTTCGAAATTTATGCTTGATCCAGTTCGCGTGTCGCCAAGAGGTTCGGAAGATGCAGAGGCCACGCCGAATGCGTTCGGCTGCGGCCCGTTGAACCTGAGTGGAATTGAGATGTCGATGACCATTTTTGATAGTAGCTGTAATCGGCAAGCCGTAAGCAAGATGCTATGTCAGGGACAATTCTCGCATAACTTCGTCGAGGTTCAATTCACCTACACTATCGACCGCGGCGCAGATCTTCATCAAAAAAGCATCCTGGGCGTTGCCGCGACGCTGGGCCTCGGAATAGGGCATATCCTCGCGGAAAGTGACCATTGAATACTTCGAGAAGTAACCGGGAAATTGCTGTTCCAGCTTCGTTTCAAGTTCGCGTTTGCGTTGGAAAACCGGGTCGGCGACGCGGTCGCGCATCTCGTAGAAATTTTCCTCGGCAAGATCGGCGATCGCGTCGGTATTCACTTTTCTCAGCCCCCCGTATTCTTCGTAAACGGTCTGCCAGGTGAAAGGATCTGCCGGGGTAGAAAGTTGTTTTTCAATAAGCTGGTCCAAAACACGGACGTCTTCGAAAGCGCAATTCATGCCCTGACCATAAAATGGAACGACCGCATGGGCCGAGTCGCCGAGGAGCAAGACCTTGCCGTCGACGTTCCACGGCCAGCATTTGACCGTGCCGAGAAGGCCGGTCGGGTTGGCGAAGAAATCCTCGATTAGGGTCGGCATCAATGGGACGGCATCGGGAAATTCGCGGGTGAAGAAATCAATGACCGAGGCCTCGTCCGTAAGTCCATCGAAGGCGGGTTCAGGGGCACCCTCGTTCGCAAGGAAAAGCGTGCACGTGAAGCTGCCGTCGAAATTCGGCAAGGCGATCATCATGAATTTATGCCGCGGCCAAATGTGAAGGGCGTTTTTTTCGAGCAAGAAATCTCCGTTTTTGCCGGGCGGAATGTGCAGTTCCTTGTATCCATGATCGAGAAAGACGGAGGTTGAGGAGAAACCGGGCATCTGCGATTCCATCGCCTGACGAACGGGTGAACCGGCACCGTCTGTCGCGATCACCGTCTCAGGCAAGAGCAAAGAAGGAGACATACCCGACGCAGCGGAACCCTCAAATTGGACCTCGCCCGATTCCACGTCAAACCCCGTGCATCGCTCGTTGAAGTCGAATGTGACGTTGTCGTACTTGTCCGCCTCGTTCATCAGTGCGATGTTCAGGCCGGAGCGGGAGATCGAATTTATGTATTCGCCTTTTCGACCGCTGTAGGGTAGTAGTTTTGTCGCGCCCGAACGGTCGTGGATCATCCGGCCAAACATCGGAACCGCCTCGGCAAGCATATACACATCCATTCCCACTTCGCGGAGTGCGGCGATACCGCGATCCGACAAGGCGAGATTTATTGACCGGCCGGCCTCAACGGCGTCCTTTCGCATGTCGCCGCGTGCCTCGTAAACGGAGACCTTAAAACCGCGGCGGGCCAGGTAAATTGAAAGGAGCGAGCCGGCGAGGCCCGCACCGATAATCGCGATATTTTGATCAGGCATCGAGGATACGGCCGGTTTCAGATCCCATCAGGTTATTCAGGATGTTGATAAGTTCAGAGGCGCGGCGTCAGGCCTTGGTCCGGCGCTTTCGACGCGAACGGCCGTGACCTTGAATTCCGGGGCGAGTGTAAAGCGGTCCCGAACCTTACCAGTGGCGTAATTCAGCATCACACTCGGGTCGTGGAACGTTGCAAAAAGCTCACCTTCACGTACCTTAGCGGTGATCCTGGCGGGAAGTTCCGCTTCCCCGTACTCGCTCTTGATCACAAGAGGCTGGCCGTTCGACACTCCGAGTCTTTCTGCATCCGCCGGCGATATCATCAATTCGTCGGTTGCGAGGAGTTCGCGGTTCGGCGTTCGCATCGTCATCGTGCCGGCGTTGAAATGGTAAAGCGTCCGGCCGGTGGTGAGCAAGAACGGAAATTCTTCCGATGCCTTTTCGGGCGTCGGGCGATATTTTATCCGCCGCAGTTCCGCCCTTTTTCCTAGTGAAAAGCTCTCCTGATGCAGCAGCGTTTCACCGGGATGCGACTCATCCGGGCAGGGCCACTGGAGCCCGTGCCGCTCGATACGGGGATAGCTGATCCCGCGGCCCGCGGGCCAAACCGCACGAACTTCGTTCCAAATATCCTCTACCGAGCTGAAATCGAAATGCTCGCCCTTTCCCATCGCCCTGGCTACGTCGCAGACGATCTGCCAATCGTTGCGGGCGTTGCCGCGAACCTCGACGGCCTGTCTGATCCGCTGGATCCGGCGTTCGGCGTTCATAAACGTACCGTCCTTTTCGAAGGATGAGGCGGCCGGGAAGAACACATCCGCGAACCGTTTGGCCGTCTCGTTCAGGAACAGGTCCTGGACGATGCAGAATTCGAGGCCTTCAAACGACTTCGCGGTCTGGTGCGAATTAGCATTCGAGAGAAAAACATCGTATCCGATGGCCCACAGTGCTTTCAGTTTGCCGTCGCGGGCGGCATCCATCATCTGAAGTTGGTTTAAGCCCTTGCCGGTGGGGACGCTCGCATTCCAAACTGATTCGAACAAAGGTCGGCCCTCGTCAACCGCGATCGAGCCGGTAAGGATGCCGGGATCGCAGCCCATGTGTGCCGAGCCCTGAACGTTATTCTGGCCGCGAAGCGGGTTAACTCCGGTCCCCGGTTTTCCGATGTTGCCGGTCAGCAGTGCCAGGTTCACGAC
This sequence comes from Chloracidobacterium sp., assembly GCA_016716365.1. Taxonomy (GTDB): domain Bacteria; phylum Acidobacteriota; class Blastocatellia; order Pyrinomonadales; family Pyrinomonadaceae; genus OLB17. Next base: position 803,430 of record JADJWM010000018.1, read on the forward strand.
GGTCATCACGCCCTCGGTGCCCTGCAGATGCTCGGTCATCCCGAGCCCGTGGAAACACATCGCTGGTTTTGCCGAAGCGTACAACCTGGCCGCAGCCCTGATCTGTTCGGCCGGGACACCGCACACGCCGGCGACCGCTTCGGGCGAATACTCTGCGACGAAAGCCGCAAACTCATCGTATCCGTCCACCCTTTCCGCGGCGAATTCCGCATCGGCCAGGCCTTCATCGATGATCGCGTGCGCGAGAGCGTTGAAAAGCGGGATGTTGGTCCCGGGATGAAGCTGAAGATGAATATCGGCGTATTTGGTCAGCTCCGTCCGCCGCGGATCGATAATGATCAGATGAGCACCGGCCCGGACGGCCTGCTTGATCCGGGCACCGGGAATGGGATGATTTTCGGTCGGATTCGCACCGCAGATCAGGATGGTCCGGGCGAGTTCGATGTCGTCAAAAGAGTTCGTCGCCGCTCCGGTCCCGAGCATCATTTTCATCGCGGCCGCGGTCGGAGTGTGGCAAACGCGGGCGCAGCAATCGACGTTGTTGGTCCCGAGCGCAACGCGGGCAAACTTCTGAGCGACGTAATTCTCTTCGTTCGTAGCACGTGCCGAGCCGAGGATCGCCACGCTGTCCGGCCCGTTCGCCTCGACGAAAGCGGTTAGCTTTGCGGCAGTAAATTCTATCGCCTCATCCCAGGCTACCTGCCGCCATTCGCCGTTTTCACGGATCATGGGTTCGGTCACGCGGTCGGCGACATCTACAAAGCCGTATGCGTACCGGCCCTTAACGCAAAGGTGGCCGCTGCTGACCGGAGCGTCATTAACCGGCCGAACCTGGACAATACGGTCGTTGCGGGTTCCCACGGTCATTTCACAGCCCGTGCCGCAATAGGGACAGGTCGTGCGAGTCCATTTCACGGGCGCGCCATTCGCGATCACCGATCGATCCTCGAGTGCGCCGGTCGGGCAAACGTCCGAACAAGCTCCGCACGAAACGCAGCTGCTGTCTCCGAACGGTCCAAAATTATCGGGTACGATCAAGGAATCCTCTCCGCGGCCCGCGACCTGCCATACGAACTGACCCTGGACCTCGTCACAGATCCTGACGCAAGCGTAACAATCGATGCACCGGGACATATCGACCCGGATGTAGGTGTGTGAATCGTCGACGCGGTTCCCGTTGATGCTGGCGCTGAAATCGCTTTCTTTCACGCCGTATTGACTGCAAAGTTGGTGAAAGGGCCGGTCGGGGAAGTCTTGAAATGCTTTGACCGGGTAACTCCGGGCGAGCATCCGGAGGTTCATCTCGCGGGCGTGCTCGATGGCCTCGGAATGCGTCTCGATCGACATCCCGGCTTCGACCGGTGTCGTGCACGCGGCCGCTTCGCGTTCGGTACCGTCGACGTGAACGAGGCACAGGCGGCAGGCCCCGACCGGCTTTAGCCGGGGATCATCGCAAAGGGTCGGGATGCCGATCCCACATTGCCTTGCGGCATCGAGGATCGACGACCCTTCTGGGAAGTCGTGTTCGGTGCCGTTGATCGTCGCTTTGATCATGATGGAGTCTCCTTAGAATGGGGAGATCATTGCCAGCCGGAATCCCGGTGAGTTCGACGTAAGACCATTTTAGCGCAAGCAGTCTCGGAGGATCGAAGCGAATCGAAAAACGTCCGTAAACGAATTGTAGAGAGGTGCGGGCGCCACGCGGATAACATCCGGTTCACGCCAATCTGCAAAGATACCGCGATCGGCCAGTTTGCCGAAAAGGACCTTCCCGGGCAATTCGTCGGGGGGCACATTCCCTCCAGGCAGTGATTCCGCCTTGACGCGGATCGAAAGCTGGCAGCCTCTCTGGGCCGGGTCGCTGGGTGTGATGATCTCGAGCCGATCGTCGCCGATCTCATTGATCAGAGTTTCTAGAAAGCCGGTCAACTTTTCGGATTTTGCACGCAGGCCGGCGATTCCCGCTTCGTCGAATATCTCAAGCGAGGCACGCAACGCAGCGAGTTGGAAAATAGGGGGGTTCGATATTTGCCAGCCCTCGGCACCCTCGAGCGGAACGAATTCCGGCCCCATCAAAAAGCGTGTTTCCTTATCGTGGCCCCACCAGCCGGCGAATCGGGGGAGGTCGAACGAGCGAGCGTGTCGTTCGTGAACGAAGATGCCCGCGATCGCTCCCGGGCCGGCATTTAGATACTTGTAAGAGCACCAGGCTGCGAAATCTAGGTTCCAGTCATGAAGACTGAGCAGGAGGTTACCCGCAGCGTGGGCGAGATCGAACCCGACGACGCAGCCTTTTCGATGCCCGGCATCGGTGATAGCTTTCATATCGAACGCCTGCCCTGTGTAGTAATTCACGCCGCCGAGCAGGATCAATGCCGTCGAATCGCCTTCGCGGTCAATGGTTTCGAGAATGTCTTCGGTCCTCAAGGTTGATTCGCCCGCGCGCGGGGAGAGTTGAACCAGAGCGTTGGCGGTGTCCTTGAGAACCACCCCGTCTGCCGACGCGGCGGCCACCCCTCCTTTGTAAGGAGGGGAGCTTTTGAAGCCGTGGAACTTCAATTGCGATTCGACCGCGTATTGATCCGAGGGAAAGGCGCTTTTTCGATAATTATTTTATACCGCTCGTTCGTCGGGCGGTAAAAAGACACCATCAGCAAGTGCAGGTTCACCGTCAGCGAGTTCATCGCGACGACCTCTCCCGGTAACGCCCCTACAAGCCGGGCCAGCGGCTCGGTGGCAAACTCGTGATATGGGAGCCATGGATTTTTTGCGTGAAGATGAGCTTCAACCGCGAGCCGGGCCCAATCGTCCAATTCCTGCTGAACATACGAGCTAGCCGTTTTGGGCTGCAACCCGAGTGAATTGCCGGTGAAGTAGATCACATCACCGCCCGCTGCCTTCGGAAAATGGAACCGTTCGCGGAACCCGCCGAATGGGTCCGCCCGATCCATTTCCGCCGCGAGTGCGGCACCTCGGTCGATGCTTCGTTGAGCCTCTTGATTCATTCCTTTGAGAGTATTCTATCGGCCCGGGCCATTTTACTATACCTTTCAGGCGGCTCGCCCCCGATCAATTCCCTTATTGATTTCACCCGGTGATTTTTGTTAACTATGAATTAGACCGTTCCGTATTGCAGCTTAATGATACGAAATTTCACGGAGCGCGATCATAGACCATGGGTTATTTAGTTTTACATAATTGTCCGACTCGTTTTATTGCCCGTTCCAAGGGAAGGAAGTTCTCTCATTTTCTGGTTTTTGCCGGCATCGCGGTGATCAATTTCCTGGTCGTGCTGTTGGGGCTTCCATTCCTGATCACTTTGCTGATGGCCCGGCGCTTCCGGACCGCTAGCCGTTCGTGAAGGCCCCTGCGTCCAGGCCGAGCCAGTTCGAGGCCGCGCCGTGAAAAAGCATTTCGATGATCGCCTCGTCGTACGGCATCGACGCGATCAGCTTGCCCGGCTCAAGTTCGCCTAACGGGAACGGGTAATCGGTGCCGAGCATAACCTGGTCCGCACCGACGAGCCGCAGCAGGTAGTCGAGCTTGGCGGCTTCGTGCACCAGCGAGTCGAAATAGATCCGGCTGAGATATTTCCTCGGGCTGTGTGGATTGTCGACGGCGCAAAGGTCGGGCCGGACCCGGAATCCGTGGTCGATGCGTCCGATCGTCGCCGGGAAGGAGCCACCGCCGTGTGCGAAGCAGATCCTAGTTTTGGCAAAGCGTTCCAGCGTGCCTGGAGAAGATCAGCGAGCAGATCGCACGCGAAACCTCCGCCGGCATCCCAACCAGCCACGGGAGCCAGTATTTTTGCATATCCTGCTCGCCCATCATTTCCCAGGGATGGACGAAGACGGCCATGCCAAGTTCCTCGCACGCACTGAAAAAATCGAAAAACCGCGATTCGCTCAGATTCAGCTGATTGACATTGGTGCCGATCTGAACGCCCGCCAGGCCGATCTCTTTGCAGCGTTCCAGTTCGGTAATAGCAAGTTCGGTGCTCTGAAGCGGGACGGTGCCAAGGCCTGCAAATCGAAGCGGAAATTCAGTAACGATATCCGCGATATGGTCATTGAGGAATTTTGAGACTTCCAGGCCATGAGCCGGCTTTGCCCAGTAACTGAACATTACGGGTACGGTGGAAAGGACCTGCACGCCGATCCCCGAAGAGTCCATGTCATCGATCCGCTGACCGGCTCCCCAGCAATTCTCCTCGATGTCGCGAAACTGTTTCCCATCATCGCGAACCATATGGGCAAAACACGGCTGATAATGATCGAGTGTGATGAACCCACCGTATCCGAAACGGTCCTTAAACTTCGGAATGTCTTTGGGGAGGATGTGCGTGTGGACATCGATCTTCAGCATTCGCTCAATTCTAGCCATTGACGCGCATAAACAAAAGCGCAAGAAAAAAAGCAGGAAGTTTTGTGGCTTCCTGCCTGCGCAGTTTTGGGTTTTCTCATCCAATTCAGATCACCATTCAAGATAGTCTTCATCCGTGCCGGGCTTGCGGGCCGCCCGCACCAGGGACATTCGGCCCCTGGATATGCGGGATCTTCGCCTCGGTCATCAATGTATTCAAGGCCGCCAGGTCCTCGGTGATCAACCGCCGAACTTCGGCCGCCGCGGTGGGGATCTTGGACGACAGGAGCTCGATCTGGGCCATTTCCCACTCGGTCGGGGCGGCCGAAGTGTTCTCGATGGTAAAGAGAAGCTGCGTCGCACGTTGGCTGAGCGGCTGTGGAAGTTCGACTAGAGGCGGTCCCGCCGCGCTTATGTTGCTCGTTTGCGATGGCGGAGTGCCCCAATTTACATAGGCCTCATCGATCTTTTTGAGAAGGTCTTCAGCAGCCTTTCGGACGTTTTCGGGCACCTGCGGTGCTCCGGGCCGACGCCAGGACTCGATCGCCGTGTTCAGGTTTGTTCGCAGATTCGTAATGCTGAACTGGGCGATCGCGCCCTGTACAACGATCGGCTGGAATCTGGTCAGGGCGGCTTTCTTCTTAGCACGGTCTTCCGCAGAAAACACGATGCGGGGATCATCGATCACGGCGAATGTTCTCGACATTTCCGTATCGCCACGTTTTATCTTGACGGTATAGGTGCCCGGATCGACGCGGAAACCGAAGTTTGCCAGCGCTCCAAGGCCGCCGCCCCCGAAGCCGCCTCCGCCGCCGCCACCGCCGCCACCGCCCGGAGGTAGTTGCGGGCCCGGCGGCCGCGAACGCATGTCCCACACAAAGCGGTTCAAGCCTTTGTTCACGGTGCACTGCTGGCCTCCACCGCCGCCAAATCCGAACTGGCCGCCACCGCCTCCGCCTCCGCCGCCCCCGCCGCCTTGCGGCCCGCCCGGCGTAGGCGTGGGCCGCGGACGCGTGCAGTTGACGGTCCGAAGAGTCTGTCCCTGGGAATCATGGAAAGTGAGCGTGACCGTCTCACGTTCGGCGAGATCGTTCTTCAAGTAAAAGTCGATCAACGCGCCGTTCGGCGGATTTTCACCATAGAATGCCTTGTCGGAGGTGAGAGGGCGGTTGTTCCAAAGCCGCCACATTACCGAACGCCGGGGTTCGAAAAGATGGGCGTTGCTGTTCAATACCGCATCGTTCAACTGTTCCATCGAGGTGATGTCGTCCATTACCCATATCGAGCGGCCGTGGGTTCCAAGGATGAGGTCGTTCTCCCGCGGGTGGATCAGAATGTCGTCCACGGGCACGGTCGGTAGGTTGAGCTTTATCTGCGTCCAGCTTTCGCCTCGGTTTGGCGAAGCGAAAAGTCCGAATTCGGTGCCCACGAAAAGAAGGTTCGGGTTACGTGGGTGTTCGCGGATAACATTTGCGATCCCATTGTTTTGGGGCAGATTCGACGAGATCGATCTCCACGTTTCGCCAAAGTCACTGGTGGCAAATACGTAAACCTTGAAATCGTTGCCGCGATGCCCGTCGAATGTAACGTATGCGGTTCCCTCGGCGGCCCGCGAGGCGATCACGCGGCTGACATAGGTGCCCTTGGGTACGCCGGGGACCTTGTCGGCGACATTCTTCCAATTTTGCCCGTCGCGCGTCACCTGCAGGTTGCCGTCGTCGGTCCCCGCCCATAAGACGTTTCGATTCAGCGGCGATTCCGCGAACGTCGTGATGGTCGGATAATTTCGAACGCCGTCGTGCCGGGACCTCGTATAGCGGTCCGGGACTTTCCCCATAACTTCGAGCTTGTTTCGGTCGACGCCGGTCGTCAGGTCGGGACTGATCTTTGTCCAACTGTCGCCTCGATCAGGCGATCTGAACACAAAATTGCCTGGGTAATAGATCGTCTTCGAATCGAATGCAGAAATGACGATGGGCGTGTTCCACTGAAAACGGTACCTATCTTCGCCTTCGTCTTCGCGGGGGCGGATCGACTTGCTCTCGCCGGTAGAGATATTGCGGCGTTGAACGTTGCCGTCCTGCGACTCCGAATAGACGATGTTTTCGTCATTCGGGTCAGGCTGAGCGTAAAATCCGTCGCCGCCGCCGATCGTGTACCAATCCGAGTTCGTGATCCCCCGAGGGTTCATTGACATACTGGGACCGCACCAGGTGTTATTGTCCTGAAGGCCCCCGCAGATCAGGTACGGCATCGCCATATTCACACCGATCTCGTAAAACTGTCCGAGCGGGACTGTATTGGCGTAGTCCCACGTTCGTCCGCGGTCATATGTAATGTTGATACCGCCGTCGTTGCCGATTATCAGGTGGTCGGAGTCCTTCGGGTTAACCCATATGCCGTGGGTGTCGGCGTGGGGAGCTCGTGCGAAATTACCGGTCCACGTCCGGCCGCCGTCCTCGGAATACTGCATCGTTACGCCGGCCAGCCATAAACGCTGGTCGTTGTTCGGGTCGACGCGGAGTTTTGAAAAGTACATCGGCCTGGGGACCGAGCCGATCTCAGCGACCCTTGTCCAGGTCTCACCCTTGTCGTTCGATCGATAGACGCCGCCGTTCGCGTGCTCGATAGTGACGTAGACGATGTTCGTGTTTTTCGGGTAGACCGCGATCGAGATCCGGCCCGTTTCGAGCAGAGTCGGCGGCCGCTGGGCAGGGGCATTCTCGGTGTCATAGGGCATACCCTTTGTTATTTTTGTCCATGTCTCGCCGCTGTCGTTCGATCTGTAGAGTGCGCTGTGTTCGCCGCTGCCGTTAAATCCGAAAACGGTCCGCCGCCGCTGATACATCGCCGCATAGAGAATGTTAGGACTCTCGGTATCGATCGCGAGTTCGGTAGCTCCCGTATCATCGTTCACCTTCAAAACATGCGACCAGGTCTTGCCGCCATCGGATGTCTTGAACACGCCGCGTTCCGGGCTTGGGCCCCAGAGTTTGCCCGTCGCAGCGACAAAGACCACATCCGGATTCGTCGGGTGGATGATCACGCGTGCGATGTGGTGCGTTTCATTCAGCCCCATGTTCTTCCACGTTTTTCCGCCATCCATCGATCTGTAAACGCCGTTCCCCCACGACGAGCTTTGCCGGTTATTCGATTCGCCGGTGCCAGCCCAGACGATCGATGGATTCGAGGGCGAAATAGCGACATCGCCCACACTCATCACGGCTTCTTTGTCGAATAGGGTGGTCCACGAGGTGCCCGCGTTTACCGACTTCAGGATGCCGGCCGATGCCGTCGCAGCGTAAATGATGCGGGCGTCGTTTGGGTCGACCTCGATATCGTTGATCCGGCCGCCCATGGTCGCGGGCCCGATCTCACGGAATTGAAGGCTGGAGATCGCCGCCTCGAACGCGGCGTTTCGATCGGGCATCGGAGAGGCCGCGGTGGCCGGCGTCGGCGTCGCACGGCCCCTGGACCGATCCTGGCCGGGAACCGCCGATACGAATACCAATAAAACCAGAAAGCCCGTACAAAAAGCATCAAAGAAACGAATAGAACGCATCATTTTAACGAACCTCGCAAGTAGTTTGTCTATGACCCTGCAAACCGGAAAAGCTGGCTGAATTGTCGGTGAATCGATACAAATCTAGGGCAGTTCCCGGGTTTTGGCAATCTCGCAGGGCCTGCCGAGCTATAAAATATTTCGGCGAGGGCCGTGGGGGCGGCCTTTGCGTCGTTTGACAAGCAGGGGATCACCCGCAACGACTTCGTTCGGGCAACGAAATTCTTCCATTTCAGCAGCCCTGTCTAACCGTCGAAACGCTGAAAACGAGCTGGGGGTAAGCGGTGTTTACATCCCGCGAAGACCTGCGTTTATCCCGTCGTGCTCTAAGAATGTTTGAATTTTGAAAGCCGGCAAGCCGCGGTCTTCTAGCCAACAGAGGCGGTTAGCGTTAAGATGCAGGTGACACAACCTTCAACTTTCAAGGAGAACGTGATGAGAACTTTTGATCGGATGCTTTGTGCCGTTGTCGCCCCGGCTTTTCTTTTTCTTTCATTTGCGACCGCTCAGGCGCCGTCGACGTCGGACGCGGAATTAAGGGTCCGGCGAAATTCGATCGAGGCCGAGCTTCAGTCGATCGCCGTTGTCGAACGCAAGGTGATGGTAACCATGCGGGACGGAAAGCGAATGCAGGCGGATATCTATCGGCCGAAAGGAGAAGGCAAATTCCCGACAATTTTCTCGCGAACACCCTATAACTTCAATTGGTGGGATGTTCGGCTGGGCGCTCCCCGCGACATGTCCACGGTGCTCGACGCGGTCAAACGGGGCTACGCCTACGTGATCATGAACGAACGCGGGCGATACTTCTCCGAAGGGAATTACGACATCCTTGGGCCGCCCACGACCGACGGTGAAGATGCCGTCAAATTCATTACGACCAAACCGTGGTCGAACGGCAAGCTCGGTGCGATCGGATGTTCATCGACCGCGGAATGGCAGATGGCCGTCGCGGCCAGGGACGTTCCGGGCTTTACGACGATGATCGCTCAGGGATTCGGTGCCGGGGTCGGACGCGTAGGGCCATATTACGAACAGGGAAATTGGTACCGCGGCGGTGCTGTCCAGATGCTCTTTATTGCGTGGCTCTACGGCCAGCAGAATCAGGTCCGTCCGAAGTTCGCGCCGGACACGACGCAAGAAGAACTTATTTGGGCTTCGAAATGGTTCGACCTTCAACAGCAGTCGACGCCTGTTGACTGGTCACAGGCGTTGCGGCATTTGCCTGTGAAAGACATCTTTGTCGCGGTCGACGGCCCGAAAGGCATTTTCGCCGACGAGATGCCCGTGCCGACGGGCGGCGCGATGATCAAGCGCACCCCGAACGATCCTGCTTGGTACAAGGGCGGGCTGTATCACGACAATATGAAGGTCAACATTCCGGGATTTTGGTTCATGTCGTGGTATGACGTCTCGACCGGCCCGAACCTGGCGATGTATAACCACATCCGGAAGACCGCTGACCCGGCGATCGCCGATAAACAGTATGCGGTGATTGCTCCGGTCCTGCATTGCAGCTACACGCGTGCGACCGAGAACACGGTTGTCGGCGAACGAAGTATGGGTGACGCGAGGTTGAATTACAGCGAGTTGACGAATGGCTGGTTCGATTATTTCTTGAAGGGAATTAGCGAAGGCAATGACATAAGGACGTGGCCGAAGGTGCGCTACTTCACGATGGGCTCGAACAAGTGGCAGTCGTCCGACACCTGGCCCCCGGCCGGTGCCCAGCCAATGAAGTTCTATCTTTCGAGCGGCGGCAAGGCCAATACGCTGAACGGAGATGGAAAACTGGTTTCTGCACCTCCGGACGCCGACGCTCCCGACAAGTTCAAATACGAACCGATGGATCCCGTTCCTTCATACGGCGGCAACGTTTGCTGCACCGGAAACGCCGTCCGCGGCGGTTCGTTCGATCAGAGTAAGATGGAAGAGCGGCCGGACATTCTCGTTTACACGACCGACGTTTTGAAAGAAGGCATCGAGCTAAGCGGCCCGATCGACGTGACGCTCTACGTTTCGTCGGATGCGAAAGATACCGATTTCACCGTCAAGCTGATCGACGTGGATGAGAACGGCAAAGCTTGGAACCTGGACGAGACCATCCAGCGAATGCGTTACCGCGACGGCTACGACAAGCCCCTCGTCTGGATGGAGCCGGGCAAGGTATATAAGTTTAGCTTCCAACCGATGACTACGAGCAACTACTTCGCCCCCGGCCATCGTATCAGGATCGAGATCTCGTCAAGCAATTTCCCCCGCTTCGACCGGAATATGAACACCGGCGGGAACAACTGGGACGAGGTTAAAGGCATTGTCGCGAACAACGCGGTGCATCATTCGAAGCAGTATCCGTCGGAGATAACTATTTCAGTGGTGAAAAAGTAGAAGCGGCTAGCTCACAACAGGCGGAGGTTCCATGACGGTGCCACAATTCGAGCACGTTCGCAGTTCTTTGGATCCGTAGAATTTTTTGAAAACGCCCTGGAACTGGGTGGTGATGTCCTCTAACTGAAAGTATTCCTCGTAGAGTTTGTTGTTGCAGCTTTCGCAGAACCACAGCAGCCCGTCGAGTTCGCCAGGGCGGCGTTTGCGTTCGATGACGAGGCCTATGGTGTTCGCACCGCGGATCGGGTTGTGCGGGATGCGCGGCGGCAGTAGGAACATCTCACCCTCGCGGATCGGCACCTCGACGGGCTTCCCGTCTTCCTGCACGAGCACTCTAACGTCGCCCTCGAGTTGATAAAAAAGCTCCTCGCCCTCTTCCCAGTGATAGTCCTTACGCGAATTCGGCCCGCCGACGACCATCACTATGAAATCCTCATCCTGAAACACGCACTGGTTACCAACCGGCGGCTTCAGCAAATGCCGATGCTCGTCGATCCACTGCTTAAAATTGAACGGTCGCCGGATCATTATCCCGCTATTATACAGCGAGTCAAGGAGCGAACTAAACGAGCGAGAATTCTTGCCGATAAGTTTGTCCGCTATTGAATTAGTAATGCGTCTCTAGAAATAGGCGATAAGGTATACAAACCGACACGCCATTTATACAGGTGAATACTACTTATGAATATCAATGAAGACAAACTGAACGAACTGTTGGGTCGTTTTGTCGGCGACCTGGGTGCGACGATGCATGCCGGGTCGATCGTCATCGGCGAAAAACTGGGATTGTACAAGGCTATGGCAACCCCCAACGAACGAATAACCGCGGCGCAATTGGCCGAACGGACCGGTACGAACGAGAGATATATCCGTGAGTGGCTCAATGCCAACGCGGCGAGCGGCTATATCCAGTATGACGCCGCGAACGACAGTTATTATATGACCGACGAACAGGCGTTGGTAATGACCAGCGAGGACAATCCGGCCTATCTGCCCGGGGCATTTATCCTGGCGACCTCGGCCCTGAAAGCCGTACCAAAGATGATCGACAGGTTTAAGACCGGCGACGGGCTTGGCTGGCACGAGCACGACGCGGATCTTTTCTGTGGGACTGAGTTGTTCTTCCGCCCGGGCTATATTGCAAACCTTGTCCCCTCGTGGCTTCCGTCCCTCGACGGCGTCGAGGATAAACTGAAGGCCGGAGCAAAGGTCGCCGATGTAGGATGCGGCCTCGGAGCCTCGACGATCCTGATGGCAATAGCATATCCGAATTCGGAGTTTGTCGGATTTGACTATCATGACAAGTCGATCGAGCAGGCACGTGCCAAGGCAGAGGCCGCCGGTGTGGGCGATCGTGTCAAATTTGAGATTGCGGCATCAAAGGATTTCCCGGGCAGCGACTACGACCTCGTGACTTTCTTTGATTGTCTGCACGATATGGGCGATCCGGCGGGAGCCGCAACGCATGTCCGGAAGGCCTTGAAACCCGACGGCACGTGGATGATCGTCGAGCCATTCGCCAACGACAAAGCCGAAGATAATCACAATCCTGTGGGACGCGTATATTACTCTGCATCGACGCTGATATGCACACCCGCGTCGCGTTCGCAGGAAGTTGGGCTAGGGCTTGGTGCTCAGGCCGGAGAAAAACGCTTAAGAGAAGTTGCCGAGGCCGGAGGGTTCACGAAATTCCGACGCGCCACCGAAACACCCTTCAATTTGGTACTCGAAGCGAGGCCCTAACCCGAAAATCTTCGAGATCATTATTTCTTTACGCCGTCGTCAGGCAAGCTGTAAATCGGCTTGCCTGAGGCGTCGAGGAAGTCAAGTTTCGCGGTTCCCGATGCCGTAACGAACATTTTGATCCGGGCTCTTCCGTTTGCGTCGTATAGAGTTACCTCTGAATCGCGATCGGCATTCTTGCCAACATAGACTCGAGTAGGTGAGTGATTATCAACCTTGATCTTGGAGAGCGCCGCGATTTTTGCCTCACCAGAGGGCATTTTGTCTATCTCTTCCTGGCGGATCAGTATCTGATCCAATGGGATCTCAGGCCGGTCCCAGATCTGCAGGCCGGTGCGGTATTTCCCGTTGTGGTCGTTGTAGACAAGAGCCATCGCCTGTGCCTGCTTGTACTTGTCGAACGAAAGGCCATGATAGGCGCCGTATTTCCCCTTGCCCTCGACCGCACCGAAGACAAGCCCGCCATTCTCATCGCCAAGGCCGTTGAAGAACAACATTCCGGCGGGCCGCTCGGTCTTGAACGCCTTGCCGTTGATCACGGGATCGGGCATCCGCGAGCTGTTTGCCGCAACCATCACAAGCTGCCCGTTCTTTTCACGCACATTGATCCTCTCAACATCGATCTCGGCAAATTTTTCCCTTGATCGTGTAAAGGCCGTAACTGCAAGCAAAAGAAAAACCGCTATCGAAATAGCGGCGTAGATCTCCAATAATCGAAGGCGGCGATGGATATTTGTCATAGAGACTCCTTATTGGTGTGTTTGGCTATTACCGTAAAACACCATCATCGAACCCAATGTGACAAATTTACAAGGAAGCCAGCTTCAGTACCGTTCGCCAATTGCGGGCAGTGACGGCGATCTTCAGTTTCTTTTCGATCAGGCCGCGGCCCATCAGGCTTTGGGCGACTCCCATCGGCAGGTGGAGGTAGATCTCACCGCCTTTGGCGACGAACCGTTCTTCAGCAGGCGCGGCATCACGAAGCATTTCGAGTTGTTCACGCGAGACCTCCTGCTTCATGAATAAAACGTGCATCTCCTTATGGCTGTCGAATTCGCCGTCAAAGGGATTGTTTGCGAGGATGCCCTCGATATGTGATCGCTCGCGCACCACTACGACCACCGGACGGCCCATATGATTTTCGACGGCGGCCTCGATCTTTTCTTCGAGTTTCAAGCTCGGTGTTACGCCATTGCTGACGCGCGGGCTTCTGCAATCGAATCCAACGTTGCCGCTGTTTATGTAGGTCGCGACGCCGGAAAAACCAAGAGCTTCGAAGATACCTCGAAGCTCTTCCATCCGGATCATCGCGTTTCCGGTTACGTTTATCCCGCGAAGAAGTGCGATGTACCTAGGCATGTTTCATATCGACGACGAACCGATAACGCACGTCGGACTTGATCGTCCGGTCATATGCCTCTTCGATCCGGTCGGGCGTTATCACCTCTACGTCCGACGTGACCCCATGTTCAGCACAGAAATCGAGCATTTCCTGCGTCTCGGGAATACCGCCGATCAGCGATCCCGCCAATACCTTGTTGCCGCCGATGACAGAAAAGGCATTAAGAGGAACCGGTTCCGTCGGCACGCCTACAACGACCATTACGCCGTTGAGCGTGACCATGCCGAGGTACATATTGTAATCGTGATTGGCCGAGATCGTGTCGAGAAGTATGTCAAAACTTCCAGTCGCAGCCTTTACAGCCTCGGCGTCGCGGGTGTTTACAAAACCGGAGGCTCCGAGTGACCTGGCATCGGCCTCTTTCGAAGGCGACGTGCTTAATACTGTCACGTCGGCGCCCATTGCCTTTGCGATCTTAACGCCCATGTGGCCGAGCCCGCCGAGCCCGGCGACCGCAACCTTTTTGCCGGGGCCAGCTCCCCACCGTTTGAGCGGCGAGTAGGTAGTAATACCAGCGCATAGAAGCGGTGCAATGCCTGACAAGTCGCCCGAAGCGTTTACCTTCAACGCGTATTTTTCATCGACCGTAATTTGTTTCGAATAGCCGCCATACGTCGGAGTCGTACGATCCATCTCGGTGCCGTTGTACGTCAGGGCACTGCCCTTCAAGCAGTACTGCTCAACTCCGGCGGAACATGCTGGGCATTCACGGCACGAGTCAACGAAACAGCCGATCCCGGCAGTGTCGCCGACCTTAAAATTCGTGACATCGTCGCCGACCTGGGTCACCCGGCCGACTATCTCATGGCCGGGCACCATCGGATAGATCGACGGGATCATCGGTTCCCATTCAGCTTTTGCCTGGTGAATGTCCGAGTGGCAAATGCCGCAGTAATCGATGTCGATAAGAACGTCGTGCGGGCCGACCTGACGACGAGCAAACTCAAACGGCTCGAATTTTGCCTCAGGCCCATGTGTCGCAAATCCTCGTGTTGAAATCCCTGGGCAGCTGCGGTCATAAAACTCTCCTTATTTATCTGTTATTGTTGCAATTACTTTGAGCTCGATCGCGATCGGGGTCGGCAACGCCCCCATCTCGACGGTGGTACGGCAAGGCCGATTCTCCCAAAAATATTCGGCATATACTCGATTATACACGCCGAAGTCATCTTTCATGTTCGTCAGGAACACCGTTACGTCAACGATCTGATCCCATGACGAGCCTGCATCTTCAAGAATGTATCGAACATTCCGGAAAACAGAGCGGCATTGCTCTTCGATGTCATAGGAAACGATCTCACCCGCTTCGTTTAGTTCAACTCCGGGGATCTCCTTGGTTCCGCGCTCGCGGGGCCCGACGCCCGAAAGAAAAAGCAGGTTGCCGACGCGGAGTGCGTGAGGATATAGCCCGACGGGCTCGGGGGCTCGATCCGAATTCATTATCTCGGCCATTCGCCGATATTCTACCGCAACGGACCGAATTTCAACTATCAAGGAGCTGTCGGCATGTTAAAATGCCGCGACCATGAAGCCATTCTTACCGCCAAACCGGCAGGGAATTGCACTCGATCTTATCGTTGTCGTGTGCAATCTGATCCTTTTTCCGATCGTCTCGGACAGGATCGATGCGCTTTTCGGTGCTTTCTTCGGTAACGATGCGCGTGCCGGGCAGACGCTGCCATTGCTGATGATCGTCGTCCTCGGGGGTAGGCTGGTCGGGCTTTACCTTAAGCGATTTCCGCTTCAGGCGAGGCTCTCCCAATCGCAGGATGCGTCTTTTCCGGTTGTCTTCTTCGTATTTAGTTTCCCGCTGATAGTTCTGACCGCTGCGTTCGTAATGATATCGCTCACTCAGGCGGCGGGAAGCATAGGGATCGTCGACGTAGGGACGGACGGGTCGCCACGAGAGTCACAGTCGATCCAGATCATCGGTTCTCTCGCCATCTTGTTCCTGGCCGTGCTCGAGGCATATTTGATCTACAGGCTGTCACGCCCGTTGACGCCCGACGAACGGATCCGGCAGAGCAAAGGGCATTGGCAATTCCGTTTTCCGGCCGAATTCGCCGCCGATTTCGGGCTTTTCGTTTATATGATCGTTTGGCAGGTGTTCTATTATCAGGTCGCCGAACTTCTGACGACGCGGGCTGACGGCGCACCGCTTGCGGCCGATATGAAGGTGGTCAGCCTCTTCTTTGTCGCGATATGCTTTTTGCTGTTCTATCTGGCTCCGCGAGCCGTCTTTCTTATCGAAGACAGGAAGTACGCAGGCACGTGGCTAATGATCGGCCTCGTCTTCCTGAGTTCATTGAGGAACCTGCTCTGATCACCGTTCGCCTTCGTAAACGGCCCTGGCACATTCGACAAAAAGGTCGAGGTAGTACCCGGCGGCCCCCTCCCGGGAAAGGGGGGGGGTTTCCTCGGCGGGGGGGCCTCTCCATTCCCGGGGGGGGCCCCCGCGGGGCCCCCGGGGGGGGGGGGGGTTGTCCACCCCCCACTACTGGGGGAAGGGGGGGGGGGGGGGCTTCTTGGGAACCACTCAGCTTCCTTGCAACTCGATAGACCATCGTCAAATTGCTCTCCGATATAATCGGAGATGTTGTCGATCGTCGATGAATTTCTGCATTCCGGAAAACCGAGCGGGTACATATATGTTCTATAACGGCCATTTTGGCTGATTTCCACAACGAGCGACGTTCCATCAAGTCTCTTTCCAAAGCAGTCATCCGCGTTGGCCGGTTCCATGCCGATCAGATTAAGTTTGTCGAGATGCCTCCAAAAGCGATCCCATCCCACTGCAGGAGTTTTAAGGTCAAGCAGATGACTCTTACTCAGGTCCTCGTCCTGCAATTAGGGACCAACTATTCGGCGTTTTGAAATTCCCTAGCGGTTCGAGCCCAAACCAAACTCGATCTCGGCCTGTCCCGAAGAAGCGTTTTCGTTAATGGCTTTAATCCGGTCGCGGGGGGGTCCCAACACCCGACCGAGTGATGCTCCCAATATTCAGGCGGCGATTCGCGCACCGGTTGCTTTCTATATTCCGCACATTGCGACGCAAAGAAAAATGTCGCGCTGACCAAAAAGACTTTGATGAATTTACTCAATTTTACCTATCTGCCGACCGCCTTTCTCCGCCCAGATCTGAACGAGGTTAACGAGCATTTCGGTCGATTTTTCAAGTCCTTTGCGTGAATTCCATTATGGCCCGCCTGTGAACAGGTTCGGAGTCGGCAGGCCGCGGGCCGTCAGGCGGGCGCCGTCCGTTCCTCCGCGGATCGGCTTCATCTTCGGCTTCACGCCGGCGCGGGTCGAGGCCTCTATCGCATATTCGGTCAACTGCGGATGGTCCTTTAAGATCTCCTTCATATTCAGGTAGCCGAGCGTACTCTCGTATTCGATCCTGACATTGGGAAATTTTATCCGGGTCGCCGCGACCATCTGCTTGAGCATATTCTCTTTCGCTTCAATGCCGCTAAGGTCGAAGTCACGGACCAGAACCTTAACGGTCGAGGTCTCAATGTCTAGCGTCGAACTGTAGGGATGCACAAAGCCGACGCGGCCTTCAGTGGATTCGGGAAGCATATTCGGCGGGAAACCGGAAAGAAAATCGCTCGCTGCATACATCGAATTCACAAGGATGTCCTTCGCATAGCCGGGATGCGTCGATTTGCCGTGAAATGTTATCGTCGCGGTCCGGGCCGACCACGTTTCGTCGGAGATCTCGCCCAACTCGCCTCCGTCAACCGTGTAGGCATATTTCGCCCCCCATCCTTCGATGTCGAACTGGTCCATCGGCCCGCCGACCTCTTCGTCGGGCGTGAACGCGATGGCGATATTCCCGTGCTTGATCGACGGGTTCTGCCTCAGGATGTCGATCATCGTCATGATCTCGGCGACGCCTGATTTATCGTCGGACCCAAGCAGGGTTGTTCCGTCCGCCGTGATGATGTCGTCGCCGATCAGATCTTTAAGGGCGGGGTTCTTGTCGACCGTGATCACCAATGACTTGTCGTTCGGCAGAACGATATCGCCGCCCTGGTAATTTCGATGGATGATCGCCTTGACGTTCGCTCCGCTGACGGCGGGCGATGTGTCCATATGCGAGATGAACCCAATTGTGGGGACCTTTGAATTGTCCGCAAGATTTCCCGGGACCATGCCGTAGACGATACCTTCGGCACTTATCCGGACCCTTTGGACTCCCAACGCCTTCAACTCTGTTTCGAGCAACCTGGCCAGCACCAACTGCTTCTCCGTGCTCGGGCTCTTTTCCGCACCCTCGGCGGACTGCGTGTCGATCTTGATATATCGCAGGAACCGCGACATCGCGTCCTCGGTTGGAGGCTTCTGCTGCGCAAACGAGACGGAGGAAGCTGCCAGTATTATCAGCAAGGATATAACAGTGTTAATTTTCATATTCGCAGTAGCCTATCTGTGTCATGCCGGGCGGATCTTCTTCTAACGAGTCGGCCGGAATTCTTCGTAATAACTTCGATAACCGAGCAATCTGGCAGTCGGGGCCATCAAGAACCGCATAGCCTTTTGCACCAACAGCGGCGGGCCATCGGCCAACCATGAATCGGCTTCGCTGCCATAGACCGAAAGCTGCATCAGCATCTGCTGCGTGCTCGGCCCATCGGGAAACGAGTCCATAAATCCGTACAACTGCGTGAGGAGAAAGCCAAATTCGACCGGCAGCGTCCGCGGGTCGATGCTCTCTATGATGACGGTTTCGCCGGTTTCGTTGAACGGTTTATGACGCGTCATCGGCGGGACGGTAATTGTCTCGCCCGGGCCCAGAATACGTTTTTCGCCGTTGATGAGAATGCTGAGCGTGCCGCTCTTAACGGTGAATGTCTCGGTGAAATGTTCGTGAAAGTGCTCAGGCGGCCCGATAGCGTGTGGTTTAGCAATTAGACGAGTATGCAGCCAGCCGTCGTTGACGGAAAGGACCGTCTGGTCGAAACCTTCGGATTTGCTTACCAACCGATCGCCGGATCGAAAATATCCGGTGAGATCAGGGCGGTGTAGACGGCATCAAGTAACGATCGATAAGTATGCCGCCGAGCAAATATGCGAACAGCCCTAAACCTATATATCCAAGAGTTTTTCCGATCTTCCTGATCACGGTCATATCATTTGTGTCTCCTGGTAATTTACGCGTGACCGGGAGTCACAAAGTATCTGGCCAGCTACAATTCGATCGAGCCCGGCCGATGCAGGAACAGCCTTCGCGATCAAATACTTACACAGATATTCTTCTCTTCGGTGAAGAATCTGAGCGCTTCAAAGCCGCCTTCGCGGCCGATGCCGCTGTCCTTCATTCCGCCGAACGGTGTGCGGAGGTCGCGAAGCATCCAGCAGTTTACCCAGACAATGCCGGATTCGAGCTTTGCACTAACGCGGTGCGCACGCGACAGGTTTTCAGTCCAAACGGTTGCCGAAAGGCCGTAGCGGACGCTGTTCGCGTACTTAAGAACTTCGTCCTCGGTGTCGAACGGTTGGACAGTCACCACGGGCCCGAAGATCTCTTCCTTATTGGTCCTGCAGTCGTGAGCAAGGCCCTCAATGACGGTCGGCTCGATGAACCACCCGTCTGCACAGCGGCCTCCCACCACCCCGTCAGCCGAAACGGCTGCCACCCCTCCTCCGGCAGGAGGGGAGCCTAAAAAAACTTGCTTGCCGCCGGTCAGGACGGTTCCGCCCTCTTCTCGTGCAAGTTCGATATAAGACATTATTTTGTCGAAGTGCTGCTTGGAAACGATCGCACCGACATCGGTATCCGTGGCTAGAGGGTCGCCGACCTTGAACGCCGCTACACGTGAGGTAAAATCGCCCTTGAACTGCTCATACATCGGCCGCTCGACAAATATTCGTGAACCGCAAAGGCAGATCTCGCCCTGATTCGAGAACGAAGACCGGACCGTCGTCTCCAGCATCTTCTCGTAATTGCAGTCGGCAAAGATAATATTCGGGTTTTTACCGCCAAGCTCGAGCGAAAGTTTTTTGAACATCGGGCCTGCAGTGCGGGCTATCTCCTCACCCGTTTTTGTGCCGCCGGTAAACGAGATCGCTTTGATCTCGGGATGCGAGACTATCGCCGCACCGACCTTCGGCCCGGTCCCGTGAACGATGTTCAGCACGCCGGCGGGCAAGCCCGCCTCTGAACAGAGGTTGGACAATAAGTATGCCGTCATCGGCGTGATCTCGCTCGGTTTGGCGACGACCGTGCACCCTGCCGCGAGTGCCGGAGCGATCTTCCAGGTGAACAGGTAAAGCGGAAGATTCCAGGGAGAGATGCATCCTGCGACACCGATCGGATGCCGCAACGTATAATTTATCGCCCGTCCGCCCCCGGGAAGAAGAGTCTCATGCGATCCGTTAGCCAGATGCATCGCGGCGGTCGCGTAGAATCGAAAGTTTGCGGCGGCACGCGGGATGTCGACGCTTTTCGCCAGTGAAACAGGCTTTCCGTTGTCCTTCGATTCGGCTTGTGCGAGATCGTCGAGGTTTTGTTCGATCAGGTCCGCAATCCGCAAAAGCAGCGCGCAGCGTTCCTGGGAGGGCATTGCCGACCAGGCCGGGAACGCGGCTTTTGCAGCCTCGACAGCCGAATTCACGTCTCGCGCATCAGAATCAGGAATTTGCGAGTACACCGCCCCTGTCGCAGGTTCGCAGTTGTCGAGATAAACGCTGGATGAGGGCTGCACCAACTTACCGTCGATGTAATTAAGTATCTCCATTCAAACAGTTTAGACCACCCAAACGCCTTCGACTTCCGAAGTTTTGCGTTCCCGTCGCAGCGCCCACGCGTTACCCGAACCGGCCTCGACGGTCGACGGCTGAGGCGTTATTTCGACTCGTTTGCCACCGGCCGGGGTAAGCAAGCATACTTTCAAACGCGGCCAACTTAGCTTATAGTAACAGCAAATTATAGCCCATTGCACCGCGTCATTCCGTCACACTTTTGGACATTGACTTAGCGGAACCGCGGCAGGGCGTCTTTCAGCCGTAACCCGGAATTTACCGCGACCGATCTTGAATTTGGGAGAATAACAGACGGAAATATGACCAGAGCATGTCCAAAGTGCGGCCAAATGAACCCGCCCGACGCCGCTTTTTGCCTGAATTGTGCCTCCAGCCTGGGGCCGACAGTCGGCGGCACCGGCTATCAACAGCAAAGTCCGCCGCATGTCGGCGGCCAGGGACCTTACGTCGGTTCGCCCCCTCAGTATGGAGGCGGCCAGCAGTTTGGGATGCAGGGCGGAGGCACGTCGGGCGGCGCAAGCCAGCGGGCGATCATCTCGCTCGTTCTGGCGATCGTCGGCCTCGTTTGCTGCGGATATTTTACGGGAATCCCGGCGGCGATCATGGGATGGCTGGAACTGGACGCGATCAGATCGGGTAAAGCTCCCGAGTCGGGGAAGGTTATGGCCCAGATCGGGTTGTGGGGCGGCATCGCTGTAAGCATCATCTATTTGATACTGACAGTGTTGTGGCTGTTCCTCTCGCTGATACCGGTCGGTTTTTGATCGATGGAATGAATAAGATGTCTGAAGTACCGAAAAAGCCGATCCAGTGCGGCAACGGCCACATCCAGCCGCCCGCCGGCTCACGATTCTGCATCTATTGCGGGATCGCCGTAGTCGGCAGCGTGCCCGGCGCCGGAGCCAACTCACCGATATCAAATACCGTGCCGATCCCGCCGGCCGCCGGCCACCAGCAGGGCGGCCAGCCGCCACAACCGCCGGGATACCCGCACGGTCAGCAACAGCAGCCCCAACCCCAAAATTACGGGCAGCCCGGACAACCCCAGTACCAGAATTATCCGAACCAAAACCAGCCGAACTATGGCGGTCAATACCCGCCGAATTTCCAGCCCGCAATTCGGCAGGTGCGATGTCATACCTGCGGCGACGATCCGAACTCTTTCCCAGAAAAAGTAGTCGTTTGCAGGGATTGCCGGACACTGAAGCCGCTGGTTCCGGGCTACACGGTCGACAGTTCGGCGTTCGCTTGGGCGGCGGATGCGAAAGCGATGTCGGCGCTTCGTTCCATGACGCCGCTGACGATGGCGGCGAAGTCAGTTTCGGAAAAGGTTGGGCGCCGGTGGATCGAGGTCACTTTTAATGGTGTAAGGCTGAGCGAAAGGCAAATGCCGCACATTTACGGGCAGGCGGTCAGGGCGGCTCGCATACTCGGGATGTCGCATATGCCCGACGTTTATCTTTCGGGCGAAAGGCCCTGGGATATGTTGACCTTTGGGACCGACAACGATTCCTTCATCGTCGTTGGTTCCGCCCTTGCCGGAAATTTCCAGGGGGTCGATATGCTGTTCCTCCTAGCCCGTGAAATGGGCCACTGCAAATCGGGCCACGCGCTTTGGAAGACGGTCATCCGGTTCTTCCTGGGCGAGCAGGGGCCGGCCAAGGGTTTTATGGCAGGCGGAATTTTTGCCGCCCTCAGCCCGACGGCCCTGTTAAGCGGTGCGATCGAAATGCCGCTTCTCGCATGGGCCCGTCAGGCAGAGATCACGGCCGACCGGGCAGGCCTCCTGACCGTCGGTAACGAAGATGTTGCACGGCGAGTCCTGCTTTCGTGGTCGCTGAAATCCTCATTTATCTACCGGCAGATAAATATCGAATCTTGGATCGCCCAACAATCGGTCGAGGACGATTCATATCTCAAGCTTTCGGAACTTACCACAACTTCAACGCCTTACATAGGCCCACGGCTCCGGCTTTTGAGCGAGTTCGCGAAGAGTGCTGAGTTGAAGAACTCGCTTCGGATAATCGCCGACACGATCAAGGCATCTGCCCCACCAAAACCAAAGCAGGAAGAAACGCCGCAGACCGATCCGGACGTCCTTCGGGTCAAATGTGCGACTTGCGGCACAAGTATGAGGGTCCCGATCACCGCCCTGGAAGGGAAGACCGAACTTCCCGTTAAGTGCCCTAACGCAAAATGCGGTGCGATATCGCGTCTTAAGAAAAACGCAAAGGCTGACAAAAACACGGCGGCCCGCGGACCAAAAAAACAGGAGACATTGAATTATGGCGAATGAAAACGAGATCACTATCACTGAAACGGCACCGGACGGAACGGAGAAAGAATTCGAGATCACAACCGCAGCGGTCGACGATCTGACCGGCGAAGACCAAGCATTCGCCGAGTCTGCGGTCGAAGCGATGTTTGATGACGGCGGATCGGACCAGGAAGCCATGTATATGGATTACGATGGCGACGGCAAGCTCGACACCGCCGCGGCCGATACCGACGATGACGGACAGATCGACACTGCGGTCGCCGATTTTGACGGTGACGGCCAGGTCGACGCGATCGGGAAAGATACCGACGGCGACGGCGCGCTGGATGTTGCGGTATTTGATACCGATGGAGACGGCGAAGTAGACGCGATCGCGACCGATACTGATGGTGACGGCGAGTTCGACTCGTTCGATGCCGATGCCGACGGCGAGGTCGATTTCACCGTGGCCGCATCGGAGGGGCTCCCGACCGAAGAAGAGATCTCGACAAACTCGGTGGAATTCACGGTGGGAGACGATATGTTCCCAAGTACCGAGGAGTCGGCCGAAGATCCGCAGGGCGAGTCCTATTCGGCCGAACTGGAAGCGACTGTCGAGGAAACGACAGTCACTGTGTCAGAAGAAACCCTTCCGACGGCCGAGGAGATCGCCGAAACCCCTGAGTACGAGGCTTATTCGGCGGAGCTCGATGCGATGGTCGAAGAAACGACGGTCACGGCTCCTGATGCGATGTCGGCTGACCCGGTTTCGGGGACAGACTATTCGACGGCTTCGGAGGAACCTTCTGTGGCAGAGGTTGAGGCAGAAGCGGAACTTGCATCACAGCAGACCCATGCCGATGCCGCGAGGGACGCGCAAGCAGCGGCCGACGAATTCGTCGAGAAAGGCGACTTTGCCGCGGCGGCGGATGCCCGTGAAGTGGCCGAGAACGAAGCCTATCAGGCCGGCGACAATTCGATGCTCGGCGCTTCGGATTCGTCCGACCTTGAGCAGGCAGCATGGAAGCAGGACATTGCTGAAGATTATCGCCAGCAGCAGCAGGAGCATATTGAAGAAGGTGATTACGCGGCCGCTAAAGAGGACGCCCAGAACGCGGGCTACGCGACCGGCGACGCCGATTATCTTGCCGGCGGGCCGGACCGCACGGGGCAATCCGACAATGACGCCTATAATTTGGATTGGGCTGTTCACCAGGAAGAGAATGCCGAATATTACGCCGACAACGCGGCGAAATACGCCGAGATCGGCGATGCCGAGAATGCGGCCCGATACGGCGAGCAAGCGGATGTTTACGAGGCGTCGGCGGACGACTTCGCGTCGCGGGCGGACCAGGAAAGCTACAATTATCAGGAAGATCCGACCTCGCTTGTCGAGACCGGCGGCAGCTATGACCCGGGCATGGTCGATACCGGAATGGCCGGCTACGATGCCGGCGGAATGGATACGGGTTACGATGCCGGCGGGATCGACACGGGATACGACGCATCGGTCGCTTCAGTAGACACCGGCATTGACACTTCGGTAGATACCAGTGCCGCTTCGTTCGATACAACTACCGACGGAACCGTGTAACCGGTTATCGGCTAAATAGAAGAGGCCGTTGAGTCACTTAATTTTTCCGAACTTGCGCAGCACCTTTAGCGTCGGTTCGAGAGGAAGTGCCTCAACGGTCCTTTTTTCTTTGCCCGTTACCGTCGTTGCCCTGAACAGCGAGTTGTAAATGGCCTCTTCGGTTGCTTCGATCGCCGCGAGGAAGAGCGGCGAGATCGCGTCGTTCGCGATCGTCTCAACCTGCCGGGTTCGCGACCCCGGGCCAAGCGGCGCTATCCGGTTGGATGCCGCGGTCGAGAACGCGATCGCATAATCGCCGCTGCCGTTCGTCATGGCGGCCCCAGTTCTCGCAAGGCCCGCGATCGATCGTTCGGCTAGACGCCTGAGTTGACGGTGGTCGAGCGGGGCGTCGGTCGCGATCACAATGATTATCGAACCGTCGGCAGAATCCGGAACGCGGTGTGCGGGATGCGGAACAGCAGTACCCTGATCCGAGCCGACAACGTCCTTCAGAAAATACTTGCCGAGTTCCCGCCCGACCGGCGCACCATCAATGGTGAGGACGCCTCCAAAATTCGTCTGGACCAGAACACCGAGCGTATAGCCGCCGAGTGAAGACGGCAGGCGGCGGGAAGCCGTACCGATGCCGCCCTTCCATCCGAAGGCGACGGTTCCGGTCCCGGCCCCGACAGAGCCTTCCTCGACAGCTCCGCCCTTTGCGTTCCTGATCGCCGAAAATACGTCATCTTTCGTGAAGTGGCGGCCGCGGATATCGTTTAGAAAACCGTCGTTCGTTTCAGCGACCAGCGGATTGATCGATTGAACGTTCTCGTTTCCCGGCAGGGAAAGCATGTAGTCCATCAGGAAGTCGGCCGTTCGCGGGACGGCAAGCGTGGAAGTAAGCAGGATCGGGGTCTCGATCTCGCCGAGCTCGTTCACCTGGGTCGATCCGGCCAGCTTACCGAAGCCGTTCGCGACATGTACGGCTCCAGAAACCTTCGCGGCAAATAGATTACCCGAATGCGGAAGGACAGCGGTTACCCCGGTGCGGATGGACTCGCCCCTTATCAGCGTCTTATGCCCGACAAGAACTCCCGTTACATCCGTGATCGCATTCAGGGGGCCGGGCTGCAGGATACCTACCGTAACGCCGGCGTCGCGGGCTCGGGGCCGGGGCTCCGCCTGCGGGAGGACGAAACTGAAAAGCGTTAGAAGGGCTACGAGAGTAGATATCGTTCGGATGCGATGTTTCATGAACCATAATCTATCACGCTTGGGCGCGAAAACGCCCCGGAGGCCATTCGACCGGCCTTCGAGGCGGGATCGTCCGAGCCGAGATCCTAGGCTGCCGCAACCGCGGCCCGTTCGATAGTGATCGGTACCGGACGCGAAATGGTTTGTGATACCGGAGAATGCGTGCGTGCGTATTCGATGAGTTCGTCGAGTTCCGAATCAGAGCAGTTCGCATTTACGTCCATTTTGACCTTGATGTTCTCGTAACCGGGTGTAACGTTCGCATCGAGATCGAGAAACCCTTGAAGGTCCATATCGCCTTCGAGCGTTGTCGAGATCGACTCGATCGAGATCCCCCGTGACGCGGCGGAAAGTACGAAGGTTGTCGTTACGCACCCGGCAAGGGCATGCAGAAGAAATTCGACAGGGTTCGCTCCTTCGTTGCTGCCCAAAAGGACAGGAGGTTCGCCGTTCACGAATTCCCATGCCTCGGCCCGAGACGTATCTTCCTGGCCGGCTCCGTAGAACCCTTTGATCTTGGTGCGGTTCTCGCTGCCGTCGACCCACCGATTTTGTGCCCGCCACTGGAAACGCGCCAGAGTCGGGTCGTTCTTGATCGCTTCAACAGTTCCGTTGAACTGGTCCATATCCAATCCGTTGATCTTCGTCGTTGTCGTCATATTATTAATGGCCTCCAAATTATTAATCAGGACGATGAAATGACTGTCCTGACCTAAGAGACGCATTTGGCAGCCCTATGCGGACAAAAGGTAAAAATTTTCTTATTCCGGATCCACGGGTCGATTAACGCGCAATGAGAAAAACGCCCGGGCAGATAAAAGGCCGGGCATTTGTGGTTTGAATTCTGTAAGAGCCGGTTTCGAGGATCAGATCCGGGCAAACGTCAGTCCCGTCTGGCCCTGGTATTTGCCTCCGCGGTCTTCATAGGACACGGAACAATCCTCGTCAGATTCGAAGAAAAGTATCTGCCCGATGCCCTCGTTGACGTACACCCTCAGCGGCAGATTGGCAAGATTTGCGATCTCGACGACCAGGCGGCCGGTCCAGCCGGCTTCAAGCGGAGTGGTATTGACGAGCAGTCCCGCCCGGGCGTAGGTCGATTTTCCCAACGCGACGCCAGTGACGTTCCGCGGCATCCTGAACGTTTCGACGGTAACGCCAAGCCCATAATGATGCGGAGGCAATAGATAGTAACGAGAGCCGTCGGAAGACGTTTGGATCTCCGGCTCGATCAGCGAGTAGTGATCGTCGAACCGTTTCGGGTCGATCTCCTTACCGTGTACCGAAGAGAAAATGCGAAACCCGTCGTCGGCCAGCCGCATATCGTAGCCATAGCTCGAAAGGCCCGCGGAGATGATCCGGTTCCCGTTCACTTCACGGACCAGTTCCGGCAGGAACGGGTCGATCATTTTGTGGCTTTCGGCCATTCGCCGAAGCCATACATCTGATTTGATCGTCATAAAAAGGTGATAAGAAATTAACTTATCACCTCGGGAAATCAAACGCCAAACTGGAGTGAAGATCAGGGCTGAGCCGTCTGGAATATCGACATATTTCCGTCGCCGACGGTGAATTTCAGCGGCACGCCGCCGGTGCCGGACCTGGCGGCGATCGATCTTTCGGTAAATTCTGCACGCCGCTGTTTAGGTTTCAGCGCCGCGTATTTGTTGTCGATCGAGCCCGTACGAAGGATGTTCGCGTCTACGTCGGCATTCAGGCTTGGCGGCAGGGAAACATTCATCGTACCCGAACCTAGCTGGACATCGGCAAAGCGCCCGCGCCAGCTGCGGCTGGGGATCGAAACGTCGACCGACCCGCCGCCGATGGTAGCGAATATACCTCCGCCGAGAAGCTCGAGCTTCGCATCGGCGTCGAGATAGTTGATCCTGATCGTCCCATCGACCCCGCCAACGAACAAGCTGCCCTTTCCGCCGTCGATCTGCAGATCTGAGTATCGGGGTACCTTTACGACATAGTCGATCCTGAACGGTATTCCCATCAGGTGTTTGGGAAATTTCTTGATGGTCTTTTTGATGAATGTTTTGTCGTGGGTCCCGACACTTGTGATCACCGTCCGACCTAGCGTTTCCTGAAGAACAAAGCCGGTGACCTTAGATAGCAGGTCGAGGTCGGCTTCCGAATCGGCCGCGATCTCGATCGTGGCATCGACCTGAACCACGTTTTCTGACCAGCCCTCCACGCGGACCGATCCGGTGGGTGCCCCGACGACCACGATCGTGCCGCCGGAACCGAAGTCAAATTTATCGGACTTATAGATCGTTCGTTTTACGCCCGGGACCGGTTGTGCCGATGCAGAGCCGGCGAAAAATGCAAAAGAGAAAAGAACGAAAAACAGGGCAGGAATAAGTCGATTTTTCATAACGGAAGGTTGGTGGGCAGCGGGAACTCCATTTACATCATAGACCCCGCGAGTGGATCGGTCAATATTTTTGGTCCTGAGAGGCAGGCGGCTAGCGGCGGAGAAATGCGATGTTGCCTCGTTGATTCGTTACGGTAAGGGTGGCCGCACCCTCGCCGGATTGGCCGGCTACCCGACGTCCGTCGCTGACAAAACGCATGTTATTGCTGCGAAACGGCCCTAGGTCGATGCTGCGCGTCGACGGGGCAGTCGCCACAAGCTTGAACGATGATTCTATAGGGACACGAAGGCTGATGGTTCCTTTCATCGACGAAAATCGATAGAGGCCGCCGTTTCGGATCAGGCCGTCAAAGAAAATATCTCCGATCCCATTCTGGGCTTCAACAGAACCCGCGGCAATATTCGTCAGCGTGATATCACCTTCCGAAGTGATCACAGCCCTTACAAAACCGCCGCCAACATTTGCGACCGAAAGATTGCCGATCCGCGTCTCGATATCGACGATCGAACTTCGCGGGACCTGTATCTCGAAATTCACATTGCCGACCGTTCGGCCCTGGTTCTCGCGGACGAGGTCAACGAGGATGGTGCCGCTGATAGTCTGGGGAACGACCAGCGCCGCGGGTGCCTCAAGCCACGCTGAGATCCGGATCTCGGGGCGGTCCCATCCTTCGACGACGACCGTGCCGGAACGGTTCACGAGCGTGAGCCGCACATTCTTGGTCGCCGGATAGGTCCGGTTAAAGCGCTTTTGGCCCACCGCTTCCGAGGGCCACGCCCCAAAGAAAAGAACTACGCTCATCAATATCCAGATCGTAGTTCTTCGGGCGTACTTATTGCGCGAGAAATGATGATCGCTAAGGGCCATTCGAAATATCAGCCATTATAATTCAGAAAATGCCCGCAGAAGGTTCACTTTTTCAGTCAATGCGGAATCCAGCATCTCACCGGAAAGCTCGTCCTGCGGATCCTTCTGCAGAATGATAGTATACTCGGAAACCGCCTGATCGATCTCTCGGACGTTTCTGTCGAACGCGTCCCGAATATGTGCGTCCCATTTTGAACGACGTTCCATGACCCGCTTATTCCAATAATCGATGACGGCCTGCTGTTCCTGCAGCCGCCGCAACCGTGCCTCCTGCGGGGATTCTATCAAGCCGACCTTGCTGAGAACCTTTTCAAATGTGGTCTCTTCAGCCCTTGAACGCGAAACGCTATCCTCGCCGGACGGTTCGAAATAGTTTCGTGTGCCTACGATCGTAAGCAGCGAACTTATCAGAGCAATGCCGATCACGGCCGATGCAAGCTGCGAGAAGGTATAACCGCGAACGGAACGCTTCCGTGTTTCGGGAGGAGCATCGGGCGCGGGCCCCTCGCTTTCGATGATGTTGTTGATCCTGCGCCAGAGAGCGTCGGGGTTCGGGGGCGTTCGTTCCTCAGCCGCGGGAACACGGCAAGAATCAAGAATGACTGCGAAATCCTCGCACAGCTTTGCGCATTCGGCGCAAACGGACAGATGGGTCTGGATCGATTCCGATGTGGACCTTTCAACCTCGTCGTCAAGGAACTGGCTTAGATTTTCCTGACATTCCTCGCAAGTCATTTCAATAAACGGATATCGCTCGTGCGGCCAATTTGACCGGACACGTCAGCACGGACAGACAAATTGAATTCGCCGTATTCAAACAAGATAGATTAGGCGACACACGCGATGGTTGCCTGTCAATCGGAAGTTTTTTGCTCTTTCTGTTTGACCAACAACCCGCGCAATTTCAGGCGGGCTTTGTGAAGTTGGGACTTGGAAGTACCGACCGAAATGCTGAGCAGGCGGGCCACCTCTTCGTGTTCATATCCCTCGACGTCGTGAAGGATGAAAACATTGCGATACCCGTTGGGAAGCTCGGCGATCGCGTTCTTCAACGCGATCCGGTCGATCACCTGCATTTTCCTTGGATTCGATGATCCGGTGACAGTCTGTTCGGGCATTTCGCCATCTTCGGACGTGCGCTCGTTCTTCACGCTTCGCCGGCGAAAATGCATCAGAACCTGGTTGACCGTCAGGCGGTGAAGCCAGGTTGAAAAGGCCGAATCACCGCGAAAACTTCCGATCTTTCGATAAAGTTGAATAAAGACTTCCTGTGTAAGATCTTCGGCTTCGGTTTGACTGTTTGTCATGCGGAGGGCGAGGCTGTAGGAGCGTCGGTGATAGCGTTGGTAGATCAATTCGAACGCACCGAGATTGCCGCCGGCCGCCAATCTGCATAGTTCAAGGTCGGACAAGGAAGGATCGACACCATCGGCTTCAAGATCGGCCGGTGCATGAAAAACAGGGACCTCAAGGCCCTTCTCATAAGCGAACGGTTGATCCTGTTCGATCGCCGCGGCTGTGGAATCCATCCTTAACCCTCGCAGACTATCCGAATTTAGAAGATCTTTCGAACCTATGATGACCTACCTCCGGCTGCCGGTTGCTTTGGCGGACCCCGTCAGGTTTCCGGCCAAAATGGGGAATTACGTGATTCTATGATGATTTTGCGGAAAGGTAAAGAAGTTTTGTTCAAATTTTGAGAGGGGGCCAAGAAAGAGCTGGACCGCGCCACTGAGGCGACAACGGCGATCACCGGTCCGACCGAAGAGAGAAAAGCCCCGAAGATGTCCCTCGGGGCTTTGGCCTTGGAGTGGTTTCGAAACAGACGAACTTTGATCGCCTTTAGGGCTCAGGTACGAAGTCCAATCCGGTCAACTCTTCGACCAGCGTGATCGACCTCGGCTCATAGCGGAACCGTTTATGCGAGACCCGTACGACGTAGAGAGTGTTCACCTCGAGGGCGTCCATGTAGAAGTAACCGAACGGGTTCGTAATGGCCGTCCTTGCAGAGCCGTCCGGGCCGACGATCGTGATGAATGCTCTAGGAGCCCCGCGTCCCTGGTCATCGAGCACCCGGCCGGACACCGAAACATCGGCCGCGGTGGTTCCGGCCGAAACCGGTTGGATCGCCGAGCCGAAACCGAGGCTTTCATACCCTGCGGCGTCGATCGAGACGAAATTGATCGTTATTGTGCGATTCCCGTCGAAGGGATCGATCAATACCGTTTGCAGCGGGTTGCCTGCGCTATCTGCCGGAATGACGACGCCGCCCGGCGGGAAGGTTCCCGCCGTGTATGGTGTCCCGTTGATGGTGAGTGTCGTCACCTCATTCGGGAACGCGATGATCCTGATCGAAACAACGGTGCCCGGTGACGGGTCGGATGCGGTGAAGGTTGCCGCCGGGACCGTAATGTTATTGGTGCCGCCGGGATTGACTTGTGCAGGGGCCGTGCTGGTGCCGGCCGAAGGACGCTGCTCGATACCAAAATTGGCGTTCGTCAGCGAGGAGGACGCGACCGTGATCGGCAGGTGGCCGTTAGGCGTTCCATCGCTTCCCGAACCGGCTCCAAGATTCTCGCCGGTGTTCACCCATCCCGCAGGCAAAGTGGTTGCTGGTGCCGGGTCCGATTCGACACCCTGTACGGTCGAGATCTGCACCTGATAATTCCCGCTGACAACCGTCGGAAAACTGTACGTGCCGTTCGAGTTGACGGTCACCGACGACACGACATTTCCGTTCGTATCGAGTAGATTCGCGAACAGCTGTGTGCTGCTCGGAAGGCCCAACCCGATGCCGTTCACTGTCAGGTCTGAAAGGCCGTTCGCGTCGTTGAACACTGTTCCGCTCACGGCGGCCGAAACGAAATTCTGGCCGAAGTTGATCTGGCAGGCCAGGTTCAGCGATCCGTAGCGATCCTCGGAGGATCCGCCGTTGGTGCAGTTTCCGGTGGTGGAGAAAGAGAATGTCCAGTCAAATTGAGTGATATTGATATAGAGGGCCGCATTTGAATAGTTGGCCCCCGTGCCGATCCCCGATTGGGTCGTCGTCGGCCCAGTCACTACATTGCCAGCGATCGTTTGATTCGTGACCGCTGCCCTTAAGATCTGGTTGAAACCATTGGAATAGGTCACGGATTCCCTAAGGCCCCCGCAGGCTCCCGAACCGTCATTGTCAACCGAGGTTGCGGCGATCGTAATGACCCGCGGTGTTGTGGTCCCATTGTCCACAAACTGGATCCTGTAGGTTATGCTCCCGTTCCAAGGAGCATTCGAAATGAAGTTGTTGCTTTCCTGCTCGAGACTCGGCTGAAGGTTGTCATCGAAGCCAGCCGTACTGCCGGGCGTATCTGCGTTTCGGAACGTGGTCGCGCTGCTGTCGTGATTGTTCGAATAACTGAGAACGGTAACGAGAGCGTCGATAAACGTTCCGTCAGGCGCAACGCCGACGTTAGGATATCGATAAACGACGCCAACGGTATTATTAGTTCCCGATTCGATCGTTCGCCCCGACGCATTAAAGGTCACCGAGGTTACTGAGATTCCGTTACACGGTATCGCCATCACGGATAACCGCGACTCGAAGTCGGAACAGACCGTCGTTCCCGGCGAAGCATAAAAAACAGATCGCTCTTTGGGCGCGAGAATTCCTCCATCGCTTCCGAACGCCGATACTGGGCCGGAAGCTACACACAGTAAACAAGTTACAAGGGTAATTATCAGATTCTTGGGTTTCATGGTCAGTCAGTATGAAGGTCCTCAATACCGCGGAACCTAGTGTTCAATGGGTCTGAATTATTGAAATCAGTTAACGGGCGCGGCCGCGGCTTAAGCGCCTAGCCGGATGGAAGAAGCATTAAAATACAGGAATGTAGGCGAAAATGCAACTAAAATCTTCAACTTGACCTGCAAATATTAACAAATGACCTTAATAAATAAGCAGCCATCAGGTGTCAATCCTTTTAACGAACGCTTAAGGAAACACATGGCGCTTAACGTTTCCGGTGCGGCGAACGGCTTTCTCCTAAAAACGGTCAGACGCTCAGCCTTTGGGCTGCGCGGTTCGTGTGTGCTTATCGATGGGTCGCCCCACATTTATGAATATGAACAAAATGCGTTATTCTTGTTCGGCTCAGTCGAACCCCTTTTCAACGAGATCGTATGCTCTTCCTCACTCAGTCAGCGGCTGTTTACGGCATCGATGCCCTGATAGTCGATATTGAGGTCAACCTCCAACCGGTCCCGAAAGAGGGTGATTCGGCCCCTCCATTCACGATCGTCGGACTGCCGGATACCGCCATCCGAGAGTCTCGGGAACGGATCAAGGCCGCGATCAAGAACAGCGGCTTCTTTTTCCCGTTTCACAAGACAACCGTCAATCTTGCTCCGGCCGACGTCCGCAAAGAAGGGGCGAGCTTTGACCTTCCGGTGGCCCTTGGGATCCTCGGGGCGGGCGGCGACCTGGGCGACATTGAAAAAGCCGGAACTATCCTCAGCATCGGGGAACTCTCGCTTGACGGCCGGGTTCGACCGGTCCGGGGTGCGTTGTCGATCGCACTCGCTGCACGTGAGAATGGGATGACCGATCTGCTTGTCCCCGAAGAGAACGCGACCGAAGCGGCCGTCGTTCAAGGGGTGAATGTCTATCCGATCAGGGACCTGCGAGAAGCAGCGGGATTGGTCACTGACCTGTGCGGCCCGCAGGTCCCGCTACTCCGGCCGTTGACTCTGGACCTGAGCAAGTTCAGATCTGAAGACACAAAGTACAAAGCCGATTTCTCGGATGTTCGCGGACAGCAGACGGCCAAGCGTGCCCTCGAGGTCGCAAGTGCCGGTGGTCATAATATCTTGTTCATTGGGCCGCCCGGAGCGGGCAAGACGATGCTTGCAAAGAGGCTGCCCACGATCTTGCCGCCGCTCGAGTTTGAAGAGGCTCTTGAGATAACGAAGATCCATTCGGTCGCCGGCCTGACAGGGAAGGCTGGCTTGGTGCGGGAGCGGCCGTTCAAATCGCCGCACCATACTGTGTCGCAGGCCGGCTTGATCGGCGGAGGGTCTATCCCGCGGCCCGGCGAGGTCTCGCTGGCCCATCTTGGTGTCTTATTCCTCGATGAACTTCCCGAATTCGATCGGAGTGTCCTTGAAGTCCTGCGACAGCCGATGGAGGACAAGCAGGTAACGATCTCCCGGGCTGCAAGTTCACTTACTTTTCCATCGAATTTCACGCTGGTCGCGTCCATGAATCCGTGCCCGTGCGGTTATTTCGGCTCGACACGCGAATGCAATTGCTCGCCGATGCAGATCCAGAGATATGTTGGAAAGATCTCAGGCCCGCTGATGGACCGAATAGACATTCATATCGACGTTCCGGCGGTCAAATATAAGGAGCTGCGCGGAAAGGGAACCGAGAATATCGAAGGATCCGGGACCGTGCGGGAACGGGTGATACGGGCTCGAGAGATACAGAACCGGCGGTTCGGCGGCAACGGTATTTATTCAAATTCGTCGATGTCGGCGCCGCAGATCAGGCAATATTGTGAATTGGACCAGGAAAGCGAAGCCCTTTTGGAGAAAGCGATGCAGAGGCAAGGCCTATCAGCAAGAGCCCATGACCGGATCCTTAAGGTCGCCCGAACGATAGCTGACCTTGCGGGCAGCGAACCGATCACGCCGTCCCATTTGAGCGAGGCGATAAACTATCGATCGCTCGACAGGAATTACTGGTCCTAGACTCGATCTCGCTCGGGCCGGAGATAAGCGGCATCGACGCCGGCGATCGCCGTTAAAGCCGTGACTGCCCAACCGAAAGTGCGCCGGGCGGCTCCGGAATCAGGACGTACCGTATCTATACTCGGGAACGATGTTAGTTGGACTTAATCGGCCCCATCTGCAAGAATTAGGAACGCTGTAAATTTAATGAGTGCATAAGTTCCCGTAATTGCTGATGGTCGCTGCAAACCTCATCGGATTCGAAACGATCCCGCAAACATTACCGTCATTCTGTATCGAGTCATTTCGCCGCAATGCGAAGTCCGATGCTCTTGCGTATAAATTGGGCGAGGTTTGGACGTATTTGTCGGGCCCCGAGGCCATCGAAAGGGTCAAACGGATCGCGGCCGGCCTTGCCGCACTCGGGGTAAAGGCCGGCGACCGCATCGCCATAATCTCGGAGAATCGGCCCGAATGGTCGCTGACGGACCTTGCAATTTTGTCGCTGCGGGCCGTTACGGTTCCGATATATACGACGCAGGCGGTCGAGCAAATTCGCTACATCCTTGAGGACTCGGGAGCGAAAATGCTCTTTGTTTCGGGCAAGAAGCTCTTCAAGCACGCCGAGGCCGCGATCCAATCGGTCGAACGGATCGAGCGGGTCATATTCTTCGATCCAAACGACGAATTACGCGAGAACGCGCGTTCGATGACCCTCGGCGATCTTGAAACGGCCGGGACCAATTTCGAACGCGATTCCGGACAGACGTTCGACGAACTTCTCGCACAGGTAAAAGAGGATGATCTTGCAACTATCATCTACACGTCCGGAACCACCGGCGAACCGAAGGGCGTGATGCTCGACCACGGCAATTTTGTCTCGAACGTCATTGCGATCTCAAAAGGGCTTCCGATCCGGGGCACCGACCGGTCGCTCGCCGTTCTGCCCTTATCCCACATTTTCGAACGAACCGTTTTCTACGTTCTTTGTGCGAACGGCGTTTCGGTCCATTACTGTGCCGCGTTCGATCAGATCGCATCCCACCTGCAGGAGGTCAAGCCGACGATCATGACGGCGGTGCCGCGGTTGTTCGAGCAGGTTTATCACAAGATCGTCAAAAAGGGCCGGGCGGCGGGCGGTTGGAAGACGAAGCTGTTCGAATGGTCGCTCGAGGTCGGTCAGGAATATTGGGCAGCGAAGGACATGCATCGCTCGGTTTCGCCTGCCCTGGCGGCGAAACACGCCATAGCCAACCGGCTGGTCTTTTCAAAATGGCGGACCGGTGTGGGCGGTGAACTCCGATTCTTCGTGTCGGGCGGAGCTCCGCTTTCGAAACGACTCTCCTACGCGTTCTGGGCGGCCGGCATCCCGATACTCCAGGGCTACGGGATGACCGAGGCCTGTGTTACCTGCGCGAACCGGCCTGAGGACAACAAGGTAGGATCGATCGGAACGCCTTTCGAAGGTATCGAGATGAAGATCGCCGAGAAGGACGGCGAGATCTTGATCCGCGGCCGGAACGTGATGAAGGGCTATTTCAACAAGCCCGATGAGACGGCTCGGGTCATCGATGAAGATGGGTATTACCACACAGGCGACGTCGGGTATGAAGACGAGGACGGGCACTTTTACGTCACCGACCGCCTGAAAGACCTATTTAAACTATCAAACGGCAAGTACGTCGCACCGCTTCAGGTCGAAAGCCTTCTGAAGCAAAGCCCCCTGATCTCGCAGCCGGTGGTTGTCGGGTCGGGCCGAAAGCAGGTCGGCGCGTTGATCGTACCGGACTGGGAGGCTCTTAAGGAAACTCTGAAAGAAGAGGGATTCGCCGCCGAGGGCTCGCGGGAGGAGCTTTGCGAGAATCCGCATGTGATAAAGCGTGTCCAGCGTGACGCTGTAGACCTGACTCGCGAAATGAGCGACTTCGAACGAGTGAAGCGTGTCTACCTCCTGCCCCGCGAATTCTCCATCGACAAGGGCGAAATGACACCCACCCTCAAGATCAAACGCAGCGTGATCGACGAGAAATACCAAGAGGCGATCGACGAGATCTGCGGGAGTTGAACTGAACGCCTCTCTGTTTTGGGACCAGGCCCCGGTCAGCGAGGCAGACACAGAATTCTCGTTAGTATCGATCGTCTTCGATCAGGTCGTCGAAAAGAGGGTCCGACGCCCGTCTGGTCAGGATGGCTTCAGCGAGCTCAAAAAGCGGCTGCGGTATCGGGGCTGCAGCGGGCGGGGCTTCGTTCTCAGACGCGGGGGGATAATTCTCATAGAATTCGACTTCCGCGGTGCAGAAGTCGCAATTGGCGAGGTGCCTTCGGATGTAGCCGCCGTCGATAGGGCCGATATCGCCTAATTGAAAGGCGAGCAGGTCGTCCGACGCCGGACACTCTTCACTTTTACAAAATTCTGCCATTACAAAAACACTACTTGCCGCGGCCCGCCGCCATCTCTGCTGTTAAGTGGATAACCGGGCACGGCATAGGCGCTCGCCTCTATATATTAGAGAAATCGGTAATCCCCGGCACCTTCCAAAACTGAATTCGGCCTCGAGCGCCTCTTCAGGCCCTTTCGCCCGCACCGGTCAGCCATCGATGTTAAGACCAATAATACCTTGATTTATCCAGAGTGTTTACTAAATACACAACAATGCAAAAACTTGTTGCTCAAATCGTCGATAATTGCTACTATCTAAATGTTGGCAGAGTGGCCTATCCGGCTCATTGCCCACCAGCCAGACAGCCGCGGGCTCGGCGGCGAACATTAAATTCTATCTACTCGACTAATCTTGCAAACGGTCGGTAATCCAATGGTTTACCGCATTGATCCGGAGTTCGCTTTCCCACACGGCCCTTGTGCTTGATCGACGGCATTGTTTACAAGTCCAACGCCCCGGCCACCCCTGAAAACCCCCGGATAACCTGGCAAGTTTCAATTATGAAGGCGCTCAACAACAAGGAAAACGTCTCCAAACCTGCCCCCGTACGTCAACACAAAGTTGGCAAGTGGAATGAGATCCTCACAAGTTCCGATGTAAACCAGATCTGGATCGAGTTACATCGGATCGTCTCGTCCCACCCCTTGGTCCGAGCGTCGAAGCGTGCCGGCTTCATCGTCGAAGAGGGCAAGTACAACGCCTACACCGATCTGACGCAGGAGCTGTTCGTCGCACTGCTCAGTAAAGAGCGATTTCAGCACTACCTGGACACCGGGATGTCCGATGCCGAGGTCGAAGCCGAGATCAGCCAGATCGAGTTGACGAACATGCTGACCGCCGAGCTTCGGAAACGCTATCCGGAGTCGTACCGCCTGGCCCGCCGCATCTCGACACTGATCCAATCGAGCGCGACCTTCAAAAGATTCGACAACATCAACAACCCCGAGGCACATCGCCGTCTTGCCGACCGGCTTTACGGACTTTCCGAATGGAAGATCCAAAAAATGCACCGGGATGTTCAGGAAATGCAGGAGAGGGTCAAGGTCGTTCCATTCCACAATCGAGACACTCGAATGGTCGGCTGTACCGGCGATGCACAGATCGTGATCAGCAATGTCGAACTCGAAAAACTGATCATCCGCGTCTTTAAGGCGATCGATTCGCCGGTCGATGTCCGTTCGCTGCGTTCGTTTGTGATGTCGCGGCTGCCGATCATGGACATCCATCTGGTGCCGGTCGGCGGCTCGGGCGAGAGCGACGACGACGACAAGATGTCGTTCGAGATTCCTGACACCCGCGAAACTCCGGAAGAAGGATTCTTCCGCGGCGAGGCCGAGATCGAGGCCGCCGGATTCGTCGACAGTTTTCTTGCCAGCCTGCACCGCTCCGTTCGCGGCAAGGTCAAACAATACGACCGCATGATCAGCGTCCTGTGGCACTGCTATTTGGTCTCAAACGGCGGGACCCAGCTCGAGGTTGCGGAGATGCTCGGAGTTTCAGATTCGCTGGTGTCGGATTATCGAAAACGCATCGAAGCCAACCTCCAGCAGCTCTCTTTCGACGGCGTCAACGAAGCCCGGCAGTTCGAAAAAGCCCTGAAAAGACGGGTCAAGTCGATCCTCTCGGAAGTGAAAGAACAGGTCGTCGCCTAAACTAACGATCGTCAATTGGACCAAAGGCGGCCCCGCGAACGGGACCGCCTTTTCGCTTTCAGATCTCAAATTTCAGCTCCTAGATTCAGATCCCGGCTTTAGACTTAACGGTCCCGGATCCTCGAATCTGGAATCTGGAACTTGGAATCTGGAACTTGGAATTGGTATCCCTGTCAGTACCGTCCCCGTGAGCGACCGGGTTCTTCGGAATTTGGAATTTGGAATCTGGAATTTGGACCGCCGCTTCAGCTGATGGTGTGGTTATCCCCTTTGCGGACGGCACGCGGGGTGAACATTCCGGAACGCCGAAGGGGATTGCTGGCTGGGCAATGCGGGCTAGTCGCCGTTGCGGACCTTCGCCATGAGTTCGGCAAAGCGTGGGTCGTTGCGGAGGGAATTGAGGCTCTTGTCGCGTTCGAAGTGGGGCCAGTTCTGGTTACCAAGCTTTACGGCACGGTTGAGCCACTTGAAGGCGAGGTCCGTTTCGCCGAGGATCGCATAGGTCGAAGCGACCCAGTAGGCCATGTCATGGTCGGACCGGGACAGCTGAAGCGATTCGTCGCTAAGCTGGGCAAGTGCATCATCGCGGCGGCCTGCACCGGCGAGGTATATTGCGTAGAGCGGGCGGATACCGTCCATTTCGGGGTGTTCTTCCAACACCTCCGACATCAGCTTGATGGCATCGTCGCGGTCGCCACGATAATAGTACACGCCGGAGCGGAAGATCTTGAGCATCGGGTGTCCGGGTTCGGCCTTTTCGCCCTGCTCTATCTCGCGGATCGCACTGACATAATCACCCTTGTAAATGAAGATACGCGCCCGGTTATATGCCGAAACCGCACGAGCCGCCGGGTCAAGCCGCGAGAGTTTCTCGAAAGCCCTCAAAGACTCTTCGTATTCGCCGTCGAGCCTGTGCATCACGCCTTTGACGAAGTAAAGCGGTGCCTCGTTCGGAAATTGCTTTTGCAGTAGTTCGACCTCGGCCCTGGCCTTTTTCTTCTCGCCGCGGGCCATGTATATCATCGCCATCAGCACGCGAGCTTCTACTACGTTCGGATCGTAGAAGAACGCCTTTGTGAACGCTGTCTCTGCATGGGTGTAGTCGTCCGGTTCACCCATACCCTTAAAGAATCGGTTGCAGTAACACGCTCCCAGGCCGCTGTACGCCAAGGCGAAGTGTGAATCGAGCTCGATCGCTTTTTTGAAATTGGCGATCGCGGCTTCGCAATCCTCGACCTCGAGGGTCCGGAATATGAACCTACCAAAGTTATCGCGTCCACGCAGGTATTCTTCCCAGGCTTCGGCATTATCGGTCGCCCGCCGCTGCAGTTTTTCCTGTTCGATATCGGAGAGCTCGAGCCGAAGCCCTTCCAGGATCCGCTGGGCGATAGCGTCCTGAAGGGCGAGGATATCGGAACCTTCGGCGTCGATCCGGTCGCTCCAAAGGATGTCGCCGGAAACCACGTCGAGCAGCTGTGCCGTGACCCGCAATTTATCAGCTCCGCGAAGGAAACCCGCAGACAGGACGGCGTGGACGCGTAGCTCGCGTCCGGCGTCCCGCGGGTCCATATCTTTGCCGAGATACTTGGCGATTACCGAACTTGGGCGAACGATTATCGACCGCACCTGGGCGAGTTCAGTGATCACCGAATCTGCAAGTGCAAATTCGTAGAAGCTGGCTGCAGGGTCAGCCCCAAGATTCTTGAACGGCAGGATCGCAACGCTTTTCTTTTCCTGGCCGGTCGAAGTGATATTCGCGTCCGGCATGTAGGACGGCGGGTTCGAGACCGACGGCGAACGGCCAGAGGTTTGTTCCGGGATGGATTTGCCGGTGAACCAGTTCAGGGCACGCTTGAAGACGCCGCTTTCGGCATGCTCAGGTGCAAAAGTGTCCGACTCCATCAGTGCCGGGCCGGCAATGCTTTGGAGCACAGCCCGCAGGTCGTCACGCATCTTTGCGATGGACTGGTACCGGTTCTTGGGTTCTTTCGCGAGGGCTTTGTCGACTATCTGCTGAAGCTGAGGCGGGACCGGCTGCTGGCGGAGCTCGTCGATCGGTTTCGGCGTGCCGTGAAGTACTTGATGCCTTACGTCAACGACGGTTTTTCCCTGAAATGCCCAGATCCCGGTAAGCATTTCATAGAGCAGTACGCCCGTTGAGAAGATGTCCGAACGGGCGTCGGCCCGCTCACCGCGGGCCTGTTCCGGGGCAGCATAGGTCGCCGTTCCGTAGGGAATGCCCAATTCGGTGATCTGGGTCCGGTCGACCCCGTCGGCCTCGGCCACCAGTTCGTCCTCGAGTAGTTTCGCGAGTCCAAAATCGAGGATCTTTGCCTGTCCGGCCTGGTTCACCATCACATTGCCGGCCTTAATGTCGCGGTGGATTATGCTCTTGGAATGAGCGTAGGCGAGAGCGTCGGCAACCTGTATAGCGATCGACAGGGCACTCTTCAATTCGAGCGGACGTCCCGAGACAAGCTGGCGAACGTTCTTGCCGTCAACATACTGCATGGCAATATAGAAAACGCCGTTGGCCTCATGGAAATCGTAGATCGTGCAGATGTTGGGATGGTCGAGTTGGGAACAGAGCTGGGCTTCTCTTTCAAAGCGTTTGAAGTTGGCCGTTTTAACCGTCAGCTCAGGGGGGAGTATCTTGATCACCACCGTCCGATTGAGCTTGGTGTCGAGGGCCTTGTAAACAGTGCCTTGTCCGCCGGACCCGATCTTTTCCTGAATCTTATATTGGTTGATCTGAGAACCGATCATAATCTCGGCGGTCTGGCGACCATCCGGCAAAGTGACGAGGAAATGGGTTCCGCATGAACGAGCACAATCGTTCAGGGCTCGATTCCCGGGTTCGCGTATCAGCTTCAAGCGACCGGCAAACTGCCGGTCAGGAAGTTACGATCGTTCAGCCGCGGGGCGGATCGCCCCAACCTGAGCCAATGTAAACACCGTTCTTGGCAAAGCAGGGCACCGTCGGGTTTCCGCCGGAAAGATCCAGCATCTCCCTTTGCCTCTCGTTGTCGTTCTGGGCGTCGTACTCTTCGAAATCGATACCCTTCTCCCGATAATGAACGCGGGCCTGTTCACAGTAAGGACAGCCCGGCTTGGTATAAATTACCAATGACATTTTCTGATTCTAGTCCACTCTAATAAAATAGTTTATCGGAGTTCTTTGGATGTTCCAAATGACCCTGCCCGCAATCGTACCCCGACAATTCGGCCCCGATCGATAATGAGCCAATCGGATATTTTTGAACCATTTGAACAACTGATAACGCTCCGGGTTCTGGGACGGCCGCTGAAGGTCCCCGAGAGGAATTCGATCCTGCGAGGGTTTCAGTTTCTCGATCTGGAGGGAATTTCCGATGGGGAATTCTGCTGGAACGGCGAGTGCCTGAACTGCCAGGTAACGATCGGGTCGGGGGGACGGGAAAAGCCGGTGATGGCTTGCCGCACCTACGCTGCCGACGGGATGGAGATCCTGAAAATAAGCGATGAGATCCGGAGAGCGGCTGCCGACTTACTCGGCGAGTACGAAACGACCAGTGAATAAGTTAGACCTGCTGATGACGCATTTAGTATTTGGGCACTCGCGGATCCACTTCATTTGACCACGCGGTAATGCCGCCCTTCAGGTTCTTCAGTTCGCCGGTGAAGCCGGCCTGCCTGAGCGCGTCGATAGCAAACGCGCTCCGACGCCCCATCTTGCAGTGGACGACGGTTTCGCGGGTCGGGCTGATCTCACTCATTCGCCGAATAATGTCGTTCAGCGGGATCAGTTTTGAGCCCGGGATACTCGCAAACGCGTTCTCGGCAGGTTGGCGTACGTCGATCAACTGAATATCGTCGCCTGCGTCCAACCGGCCCTTTAACTCCGTTGCCGATATTTCTTCGATCATTCTCTTCCAAAGTCCCGATCAATTTTTTATTGTCCAAATTTTACCCGAAAGCCTCTCCAGCTTCCAAGCAGGCCCTTGTCGACGATCATACCTACCCACCGTTTCCGGTTGAGATCGCTCCTAATACGACTGAGTCAAGGGAAGCGGGTTCGGCGACATTTACAAAACTTTACACGGAGATTGTTATTGTTGGTCCGCAAGTATTGTAAAATTTGCATCTTAAACTGATCGTTATGCGAAATGTGTTTTTTCTTCGGGATGGCAGGTCCATCAGCCTTCTTTTGCTGCTTGCGGCGGCTGCGTTACTGGCCGGCTGCGGACGCACCGGTTCCGCCGATGGACGAACCGCCACGACCGGCAACGAATCGGAGCCGCCTCCTATACAAGTGACGGTCGCGAGGGCCGAATCAAGAAACGTGCCGGCATTCATCCAAGCCACCGGAAGCCTTGTGGCCGATGAGGCGTCGAACGTCGCGCCAAAGGTCGCGGGAAAAGTTTCGAATGTTTCTGTCAATGTCGGACAGTTCGTATCGCAGGGGGTTGAGATCGCCCGGATCGATGACAGGGACGCCCGGCTTGAGCTGGCTTCGGCCGAAGCGAGCGTCAAACAGGCCATCGCAGCGGTCCGCCAGGCCGAGGCCCGGCTAGGACTTTCGCCGAACGGCCGGTTCGACGCTTCTTTGATCCCTGAGGTGCGGGCAGCGAATGCCGCGTACGAACAGGCACTCGCGGAATTTCGCCAAGCTGAAGCGAATGAAAAACGCTACCGGGATTTGGTGGAGACCGGGGACGTTTCAATGATCACCTATGAACAGTTCCGTAC
Organism: Chloracidobacterium sp.; assembly: GCA_016716365.1. GTDB lineage: Bacteria > Acidobacteriota > Blastocatellia > Pyrinomonadales > Pyrinomonadaceae > OLB17. The sequence goes on from JADJWM010000018.1 coordinate 846,511, forward strand.
CGCACGCGACACCGCAAGGACCCGGGTGAACAGCGCCAAAGAGCAGCTTGACGCTTCCGTTAACACTGCCCGTCAGAGCAATGCCGCTATCCAGAGTGCACAGGCCTCGGTCGAAGCGGCCCAAACACAGGTGAATTCGGCCCGGCAGGCACTCGCCGACACGATCATTCGTGCACCGTTCTCGGGTTTTGTCAGTGACCGCCCGACGGCGGTCGGAGAATTTGTCACCTCGGCTTCGGTGATCGCCACGCTGCTTCGCACGAACCCGATGAAGATCCAGATCCAGGTGGCTGAGGCAGACGTCCCTTCGGTCACGATCGGGCGATCGGTCTCGCTTCAGGTCGATGCCTATCGCGACCGGCGATTCGCGGGTGTGGTTACGGCCATAAACCCCTCGATCGATTCGACCTCCAGGGCGGCCACGGTCGAGGCGTCGATCGATAATTCGGATAATTCTCTTCGATCCGGAATGTTCGCGACCGCGCGAATTATCAAAGAAGGCGGCGGCCCCGGGGTGTTCGTTCCGAAATCGGCCATATACAATGACCAGCCGACGCAGTCATATCGGGCATTTGTGATCGTGGAAGGTATTGCACGGTTAAGGGTGATCCAGCTTGGGCTGGAAGAGGGCGAATTCCAGCAGATCCTCTCCGGGATCGAAGCCGACGAGGTTGTTGCGACGAGCAGTCTGGAACAGCTCTATGAAGGGGCCAAGGTAGCAGTTTAACAAGGAGTCTTATGCAGTGGTTAGCTGAGATCTGTGTACACAGGCCGGTGTTCGCGACGGTCATCGTGCTCTTCCTCACGGTGGTCGGCGGATTCAGTTTTTTCACATTGGGCGTTGACCGATTCCCCAAGATCGATCTGCCGACGATCTCCGTTCGAACTTCAAATCCCGGGGCGGCGCCGGAAGAGATCGAAAACGAGATAACGGACATCGTCGAAGGTGCGCTGAACACGGTTCCCGGGGTCGAGGAGATGCGCTCAAGCTCGTCCCGCGGCAGTTCGAACGTAACCCTGACATTTAATCTTGAAAAGGACCCGGATGTCGCTTTTCAGGAGATCCAGCAGAAGCTATCGACGATCATAAACCGGCTTCCGGAAACCGCCGATCCGCCGGTGGCGCAGAAATCGGATCCGGATTCCCAGCCGATCCTCATGTACACGATCAGCGCTCCTAGGCACGTGATCGAACTTACCGAGCAGGTCGAAGAGCTGATCCAAAAACGCATCGAGAGCGCGGACGGGGTCGCTGAAGTGTTCATGTGGGGCGCCCGCTCTCCGCAGATACGGATCAATGTAAATCCGGATCGGCTGCGAGCCTATAACATTGCCGTCACGGAGGTGACGGCCGCGATCCGTGCGCAAAATCAGGAAATGCCGGGCGGCAATATCATCGAGGGCCGCCGAACGCTCGGGGTCCGGACGATGAGCAAGCTTGCGTCGGTCGAGGAATTCGCCGATGTGGTGATCGCCAGCCGAAACGGTTTCCCGATAAAGGTGCGTGACATCGGCAGCGTCGAGAAGGCTGGCGGTGAACCAAGCTCCGCAGCTTCGCTTGACGGTGTTCCGTCGGTGTCTGTCGGGATCAGGAAACAGGCCGGGGCGAATACGATCGCCGTGATCAACAATGTCAAATCGCGGATGGATAACATCATCCCGAACCTTCCTCCAGACATGAAGGTTGCCGTGATCCGCGACCAATCAGAATTCATTCAGAATTCGCTGAATGCGATCGAAGAGCACCTCATCCTCGGCGGTCTTTTTGCAGCGATAGTGGTTTTCCTTTTCCTGTGGAATTTCCGCTCGACGATAATCGCGGCTTTGGCGATCCCGGTCTCCATTATCGCGGCGTTTGCTGCCATCGCGGCATTCGGATATTCGCTGAACCAGATGACAATGCTGGCGCTGACACTGATGGTCGGCATTGTGATCGACGACGCGATCGTGGTCCTCGAGAACATCTACCGTTTCGTCGAAGAAAAAGGAATGGACCCGTTCAGGGCGGCGATCGAAGGGACGCGCGAGATCGGCCTTGCGGTCCTTGCAACGACTCTGTCACTTCTCGCGGTGTTTATTCCTGTCGGCTTCATGACGGGCATCGTGGGCCGCTTTATGTCCTCTTTCGGACTGACGGCCGCGGCGGCGATCGCCGTTTCATTGATCGTGTCGTTCACCCTGACACCGATGCTCGCAGCCCGGTGGATCAAGCGTAAGGCATCCGCTCGTACGAACCTGGGCGAATCGTCCGGCGAAGCCGAGGCCGGCGGCGAAACACCCGAGCCGCAGGATCATAGCTCCAAGTCGGGCTGGCTCTACTCGAAGGTCGACGCGACCTATACCTGGCTTCTCACGCTTTCAATGCGGTTCAGGTGGGCGGTCGTTCTGATATGTGTCCTGACGGTGGCATCCGCCGTCCCGCTGTACCGGTTTGTTGGGATGGCGTTCTTGCCGGATGAGGACGAATCTCTTTTCCAGGTGAATGTACGTGGTCCGCAGGGAACCTCCCTTTCGGCGACGCAGTCGATCCTCGACCGGATAGCCCGCGACATTAGAGCCGAAGTGCCGGGCGTGAAGAATACTCTGGTCCTGGCCGGGTTCGGCCGCGGTTCAGGGTCGAACAACGGGTTCATCAATGTTGCTCTTTTGCCTGTAAAGGAGCGTGAAAAGGCCCAATCCGAACTCATAAATCAGACGCGGCAGATCGCCAGGAAATACTCGTCGAAGGATTACCAGGTCACCGTCTCGGCGGCCTCATCGATCGCCGGGAGCATCGGTCTTGGCCGCGGTGGTTCGGGGGTGGGAATGTACATTGCCGGGCCTGACATGGCCAAGCTTACTGAATACGCGGACGCCCTAGTCGAAAAGATGAAGCAAGACCCGATCTATCGTGATCCCGATACGTCGATAGAGGTCGGCAACCCCGAGGTCCGAGTCACGATCGATCGGACAAAGGCGGCCGACCTCGGGGTCCGGGCCGGAGACGTCGCCCAGGCTCTGAACATCCTTTCGGCGGGCCAGATCACTTCGACCTTCAGCGAAAACTCGCGTCAATACGACGTAATTGTCCGCGCGGAAGAAGCGTACCGGCGCGACAGAAGCAACTTTAAGTACTTCACTGTCGGCTCTTCGAATGGCGGTACGGTCGACCTCGAACGCGTGATCAAGATCGACGAAGGGCTGGCACCGTCATCCATCAGCAGGCTGAACCGCCAGCGTCAGGTGACGGTTTCGGCCGGGCTGCCGCCGAACGCTTCGGAGTCGGACGCGATCTCGAAGATGCAGAGGATGGCCGCCGAATTGAAAATGGGCCCTGAATACGTGACTGGGGTCACCGGCCAGTCGAAAGAATTGCAGAAGGCTTACGAGTCTTTCCTGTATGCCTTTTTGCTGTCATTCGTGTTTATGTATCTCGTGCTGGCGGCTCAGTTCGAGTCCTTCATTCACCCGGTGACGATCCTGCTAACGCTTCCGCTAGCGGTGCCGTTCGCACTTCTATCGACGGCGCTTGCCGGCCAGACCCTTAATATTTTTTCGGCGCTGGGAATATTACTGCTGTTCGGTATTGTGAAAAAGAACGCAATTCTTCAGATCGATCACACGAACACGCTCAGGGCGAAAGGAATGGCCCGTTATGACGCCATAATTCAGGCGAACCGGGACCGGCTGCGGCCGATCCTGATGACGACGATATCACTGGTCGCCGGAATGATCCCGCTCACGTTCGGAACCGGTGCGGGCGCCGCGACGAACCGATCGATCGGTATATTGGTGGTCGGCGGGCAGTCAATGTGCCTCCTTCTAACCCTGCTTGCGGTGCCGGTCTTCTATTCACTATTTGACGACGCCGCTGATTCGACGATCGTCAAGGGGATCGGTGGTGCCATGACCCGAATTCGAGAAAGCATCGTCTCTCCGTTCCGGCGGAACAAGGCTGACAACGCTGTACTTGAACGGGAAGACCATTTGGAGGCCGGTTCCTAACCTGGTGGATGCAGTTGGCGAGGCCGCCTCTCGCTTCATACGCGTCAAGGAAATTTTCGCGATGTTCAGATCTTCGATCACTTTCATATTCGCAGTTATCGTTCTCTTAGGCTCCGCGGCTAAAGGGCAGGACCCATCGCCCACGCCGACACCGTTCCCGCTGCCGACCCCGATCATCCCGGATGCCCAGCTTCCGACGGATCCGCCGCCCATCGCTCCCAGTTTTCAGGCTCCGCCGCGCCCGTTGCCAAGTTCTGAACGGGTCGGGGTCGACATTGCGAACCAGATGCCGCTCTCGCTCAAACAGGCGATCGAGATGGCTCTCCGCAACAACAACGACATCGACATCTCAAGAAACGATGTTCAGATCGCCGAATTCAACCTTCGCGCCGCTCAGGGTGTTTACGATCCTGTGATGGGTTCCGAAAGCTATTATGAGAAAACCACCATCCCCACCGCCTCGCTGATCGGCGGTGCGGTCAACGGTGCCGTGACCCAGACACGCTATTTTGGGAACGCGGGCGTGAGCGGTTCGGTACCTTGGTTTGGCGGAAATTATACGGCCCGATTCGATTCGACGCGGAACACGACGAGCAACACCAATTCTTTCCTTAATCCGCAATACCCGACGGTGCTGAATTTCACCTACACCCAGCCCCTTTTTCGGAACCTAAGGACAGACAATAACCGCCGGCTGATCGAGATAGGCAGAAAGAACCTGAGTTTGAGCGACGTTCAGTTCCGGCAGCGAGCAATCGATGTGATCGCGCAGGTCGAGCAGGCATATTGGAACCTCGCGTTTGCGTTGAGGAACCTCCAGGTCCAGATCGATGCTGTAAAACAGGCACGGACACAGCTTGAAAGTAACCAAAGACAGGTCGAAAAGGGAATTCTTGCACCGATCGACGTTGTGGCCGCGACCGCACAGATAACCAATTTCGAACAGGGAGTTTACATTGCCCAGGAGGAAGTCACCAGAGCAGAAAATGGGCTAAAAACGCTGCTATTGTCGGACCGCAGTTCGGCAGATTGGAGGAGGCCGATCACCCCTGTATCGCCGGTGAGCCTTGAACCGCCGCGGATGGGGCTCGAGATCGCACTGACGGAGGCATTGAAGAACCGTCCCGAGATCACCGAGCTTGAGACCAACCTCGCGATCAACGAGATCAACGAAGATTACTTCCGTGACCAGACGAAGCCGCAGATCGACCTTGTCGGCTCCTACACGTCACAAGGACTAGCCGGTACCGAGACGCCTGCGGCGATCAATCCCGCAACAGGACTCAGCCGCGTGCCGCCAAATCTGGTCGGCGGTTATTTTAACTCGCTCGGCAACCTGATCGCCTTCGATTATCCGACCTACCGGGTGGGGGTTTCTATCAGCCTGCCGTGGGGAAATACGACTGCGAAGGCAAATCTGGGAAGGACACTTGTAGAAAAGACTCGTTTGGGGAACCAGCGGGCACAGACCGAACAGATCATCGAAGCTGAGGTCCGCAATGCCGCACAGGCTCTCAGGTCGGCCGAGGCTGCACTCGCCTCGGCGACCGCGTCGAGGTCTGCTTCGGAACAGCTGCTCGCCAGCGAGGAACGCCAGTTCGCCGCGGGCACAACGACCACTTATCTTGTCCTGCAAAGGCAAAATGATCTTCGTCTCGCCCGCAGCCGCGAGCTCCTGGCGCAGACGACACTTAACCGTGCGATCTCGGAATTTCAGCGAGCGACGGGCACCACGTTGTCGGCAAATAACGTTACGGTGTCATCTACCGGCAATCGTGATGTGCGGATAACGAAGGGCCTGTCAAAGTTCTTCAAATAGTAGGTCGCCGCCACTTTTCTTTTACTTTCTAGTCGTCCTCCACGAAACGATCTCCCCACGGACAATAGCGCCGCGGGGCCGGTCCAGCCGATGCCGGATGGCCGATCAGGACAAAAAGGTGCGAAGACCGTAAGGTATTCGCACCTTTCGACATTTAGGCTCGGCCTACCATTTCTAAGGGCGCGGAGGCGGTGCTTGCGCCTGCGGTTTGGGCATACTGTACGGGTCAGCGTTCGTCGCCAAGAAAGATTCGAGCTGGATCGGGTCCGCAACGGTCTTTGCGACCAAAGCCAGTTTCGTCTTGATGGTCGTCCATTGCGCGTTCTCGGTATCCGCAATGTCCTGAACGTGGCAGTAATGCGAACAGTTAAGGTGGCGCTTGTTCATGAATAACTCGCCATCACCTTTCTTAGCTTTCTCCGCTTTATCCGCTTCGGTGGCTTCTGCGTCGATGGCGGTCTGGAACTTGCCGCCCAAACTCGTCTTGAATTTATTTATCTCATCCTTTTGTTTGTCTGCCCACTTAAGACATTCAACCATTGCGTCTCTAAGTCCGCCGGCACTGAGCATCAGGATATTATATCGCCGTTCCGCCTGGGCTAATGCCTCGGCGAGCTCGAGCCAGGCATCGCAGGGCTTTGCTTCTTTCTGTTTTGCCGTATAGACGCCGTCGATCCCCGAGACCTTTTGGTTCAATTGTTCGATCGCCTCCTTCAGCTTCCACCGGTATCGATCAAGGTCGCCGACATCGAGCTCTTTGAGCGTGAACTTGACCTTATCTTCGTCGGTCGTTGCCGCCGTGAGGCTCCGCTTGTGAAGGTGAGATCGGACCTTCTTTTCCACGGCTTGCTGGGCCACGTTGATGAGGCTTGTGGCGATACTCGGTATGGGTATTGCCGAGATCCCGAGCCGAAGCAGCATGGTCCCGACGGCTGCGCCCTTCGACATAGCCGAGCCCTTCGTACTAAGGGCACTGCGCAAGGCGTGCAACTTAGGCGAATGCTTGACCCGCATGGCAACGGACTTGTTATTTACACGTTGTGCTGCATAATCCCAAATTGTTGGTAATGTCATTCTTGACTCCTTGAATTTACGGTTTCCAAGACAGAACGGACCGGGACCGACCAGGGGCGTGGGAAACGACCACTTTACTTTCCAAGGTACCGAAGTGCGAGTGAACGAGACGAAAAGTAGCATGGAGTCGGGATAACGTCAACAAGAAAATTCTTGGGTTCCTAGACCTTGCAGTTTCCGGTCCCAGCATCTCCACGGGGGTTGGCCCGTCCGTCCGGTCACCACGGATCCGATGACGGTTTTGAGCAAGGTCATTTCGAGGTCAATTTGCTTGCAATGCATGCTATCATTTTCCTGTCCCGCCCGGAGGTATAGCGAATCCATGCGAATTTTTTCCTCGATATTGACCACTTTCCTTGCCGCTGCGGTTTTCTCCGTCGTTGCATTTGCGCAGGACCCCCCAGAGCAGCCCGAGCCGCCAAAGCCAAAGGAGGCGGCCGCTGAACAGAAGCCTGCTCCGTGTCCAAAGCTTGCGGTCAAGGGCCCGGGGGGCCGGTCGGTCCGCGACGGTGCGCCGGTCATTTTCTCAGCCGAGATCGCCGGCGGCGACCCGAGCATAACCCCGACTATACTCTGGTCGGTGACGGCCGGTGTGATCAAGGCCGGCCAGGGTGAGAGGCGGATCGAGGTCGATTCGACCGGAGCTGGGGCATATCGACAGATAAATGCGGAGCTCTGGGTCGGTGGGTATGCCCCCGAGTGCCCGACGACTGCATCTGCAATGGTCAGGGTTGCCCCAAGGCCGACCATGGTCGATGAATTCGGCGAATTGTCGCCTGAAAAGGAAGGCGAACGGATAATCGCGGCTGCCGGGCACCTTGCTGAACCCGGCGACTCTCTCCAGATAATCGTCTACTCTGGGCGCTCGAGCGTTCGAGGATTTGCCGCCGCCGCCCAAAAGCGGATGGCCACGCAGCTTGCCGACAGTGAGCTTCCGCTAAACCGGATTCGTGTCGTCGACGGGGGCTATAGGGAACAGCCGGCTTATGAGCTTTGGTTGGTCCCTGAGGGCTCAGAATCACCCCGTCCAACGCCAACCATAGACCGCCGCGAGATCCAAACACCACCGCGGACGACGACGCGCCGGCCTTAGTACCTGTCATGTAGAGAAACCTACGATCGACCTGATGGCTGTGATAGGAGCGAGAAAGGCAGGTTGCGGGTCCTGGTCTTTATTTACTCATTGTTTTGAGGATCGTAGTTTTCGGCGAAACCAAATCTTCGCGCGCATTTTTAAGTTCTCATTGTTCTCAAGGGTCTGAAGGAGGGGACACGTTAAGCTCCCTCGGCAGAGGTATAACAATTCCTTTAAGTGCCGGCCCGGGCGACCTAAGGCTCCTAGAGGTTCTTCTGGGCTGTGTTTCTCCAGGCGGCCGCCAAGATCTGCCGGACCGTCGCTTCATCCACATTCGCGAACTTGACCATAGTCAAGCCGTTTTACCCCCAATCAACCGTGGCGGCCTCGAACGCGGCCCTTTAGGCACGCGTCAAAAGTGTCTTTAGCTCCCGCTTCAGCTTTACCCTCCAGTTCGGATCCCGGGGCGAAGATTTCCAGTCGCACGCCTCCGGACCTTCCCCTTATTTTTCAAGGAACAGCAGGGCAATTCAATCTTTTTAGCATTCGGTCGGGCAACACTTGTCGTTCCGGTGGCTTGTGATCGGGATCTGATTACGGTTCCCCGTTTCCAGCCAGGGGCTGCTGCACGATTTCATGAGAATTGAATATATCTGTCACGCCTGCCTATTGATAGAGACCGAGGATCTGCGGATAGCAACCGATCCATGGTTTGATGGACCCGCATTTTGCGGCCAGTGGCATGTCTTTCCGAAACCGGTAAACACTGAAAAATTGAACGCGGCAGATACTATCCTGATCTCGCATGGTCACGAGGACCATTTGCACGAGAATACGCTGCGCTCGCTTCCGAAAACTGCCCGGGTCTTCTATCCATACAGCTTTTTCGGCGGAGCCAAGGAATATATAGAAGGGCTTGGGTTCGACAACGTTACCGAAGCTGTCACCCTGAAACAATACAAGATATCGCCTAAGACATCGATAACTTTCATCATCAATTCTCATGACAGCATCATGGTCATCGAGAGCGGCGGTGAGGTCCTGGTGAATCTGAACGATGCTCTGCATTCATCGCCAGCAAAGGTAATTGATTTTTATCTAAACCTGATCCGCGAGCGGTGGAGAAAGATCGACTACGTTTTCTGCGGCTTTGGCGGGGCGAGTTATTTCCCGAACACAATGCACTTTGCTGGGAAGGACGATTGGGAACGCGGGATCGTCCGCGAGCAGTTGTTCGTGCACAATTTCTGTCGGATCGTGGACGGGCTCAAGCCAAAGATCGCGGTGCCGTTTGCAGCGGACTTTGTGCTTTTGTCGGATCAACAGCGATGGATAAACGAGGCCAGGTTCCCGCGGAACAAGATTGCCGGCTATTATGCAACCCACTTTGGACCAATCGGTCAGGGCCCGCGGATCGAGGATATGTATTCAGGCGACGTCCTGGAGAACGGCGAAGTGAAAAAGCGATCGCCATACCGGAAGCAAATGGTCGATAATGACCTGCTCCACCTTATTGAGGTGCAGTATGCTGAAGAGATCGCCGCGAGATGTGGCCGCCGGTTCATAGACGAAAGTGAGACCGAACAGTTGGTTGAGCGTCTGCAGGCGAATGCAGAAAAGCGGAAGACCCTCTTCAGCCCAAAGCGGATCAAGGACTTGAAGTTCAGCCTGCACCTCACCGATGTGGCCAAGAACCAATATGTCAACATTCAGGTCCAACCGGAGAAGGTCATCGTCGAGAGAAGCGGCGAACCGGCAAAAGACAGCCTGCTGACAATGAAACTGTCGAGCGAGATACTTCGATACTCGATCTCAAGCGATTGGGGTGCCGATGTCATTTGCCTCGGTTACGGGGCCGAGATCGAACTCTCAGCGACAAAGCTCGGCGAGATCGACAAAGAAAATATCTGCATGAACCTGCTGGCTTGCTATCCCACCATCTCTGACCTCAAGAAGGCGCCGCTCCGGACGCTTCAATTTTTGTTGATCAACCCGCCACGGTTTACGAGATACATAAGAAAGTTGAAAAAATTCAACCTTCAAAGTGAAAATTACAACCGAAAGACCTGGCTGGTAAATGACGTCGGCGAGATCCGTAAGAACTATGGCCTGCCTGACCTTGCCCCGGAATTCCGCCACGGAAGCAAAATGGGCCTTCAACGCGCCGGCTGATCGAGACCATTTCTGAAATTCCTCACATTCTCTCGCTTGGAGTTCGACCTCTAGTGGTGGTTGGGCCTGGTACGCAAGACCTCCGCTTGTTTGCTTGGGATACGATGCGGCCGTCCGAGAACGCGTGATCTTCTGGATTGGCCGTTCAAACGTCCGCCGGAATGCGAAGTTGAGCGGAGCCGGAGCCGCATTCCAGCCCGCCAGCCGAACCGCTGTCACCCTTCATAAGACAAGGGGGATCAAGGAGTTAGATCTTGTACCCGCCCTTTGTCAGCATTGCTTCAAAACCTGTTTTATCGACAGCTTTCAGATACGCATCACGCGGTTCGACCAGGTCTTTTTGGACAAGATCGTATAAGGCGTCATTGAGCATGACCATGCCGTGGCCGCGACCGGTCTGCATGGCAGAAGCGATCTGAAAGGTTTTACCTTCGCGGATCAGGTTCGAAATGGCGGGCGTCACGATCAGGACTTCCAACGCGGCGACCCGGCCGCCGCCCTTTTTCGGCAGCAAGGTCTGGGCGACGACGCCTTTCAGCGATTCGCTGAGCATGACCCGAACCTGCTGTTGGCGGTCGGCGGGGAACTGGTCGATGATGCGGTCGACGGTTGAGACGGCGGTAGTCGTGTGCAGCGTACCGAAGACGAGGTGGCCTGTCTCGGCGGTCTCGATCGCGATCGAGATCGTCTCAAGATCACGCATTTCGCCGACTAGGATGATGTCCGGGTCTTCGCGAAGCGCGGCACGGAGCGCGTCCTTGAAAGACATCGTGTGGTTGTGCACCTCGCGTTGGTTAACCAGGCACTTGATGTTCTCGTGAACGAATTCGACCGGGTCCTCAATGGTGATGATGTGGTCTTCGCGCGACATGTTGATGTGATTCACCATGGCGCAAAGTGTGGTGGATTTCCCTGAGCCGGTCGGCCCGGTCACAACGACCAACCCTTTGGACAGGTCGCAAAGGCCCATGATCGCGTCCGACAGGCCGAGCTGTTCGGCCGTGGTCATCTTCGACGGGATGATGCGGAAAACGGCACCCATTCCTTTCCGGTCCATGAAAATGTTCGAACGGAACCGCGCGAGCCCGGGTATCTCATAGGCGAAGTCGCTGTCTCGCCTTACTTCAAATTCTTCCTTATTCCTTTCGGGCATGATCGAATGAAGAAGATCCTTCATTGAATCCTCGTCGAGTACACCCTCCGCGGACTCCAGCTTTTGCATTCGCCCGTCCTTCCTTACTATCGGCGGCATTCCGACCGAAAGGTGCAGGTCCGATGCTCCGGCCTCCGCCATTGCATGGAAAAGGCCCTCCATTCTGTCGCGCGCCGGTTGATTCTGAGAACGCCGCTCTCCCACCCGACGGTCCGCGACCTCTGTCGAAACGCAGGGATCGGCCGAGAAGACGGGCTCAGGAGCCGCGGTTGGCTCCGGGTCATAGTTAGAGCCCGGTTCTTCAACGGGAGGAATGTAGGCCGGTTCCGCCTTCAGGTCTTCGAACGAGATCTCGCCGACAGAGGCAAAGGTCTGGCTCTCGCCCCTCGGGGAGTCGGCCACAACCGGATCAGGGCCATGGCTCCATTGTTCGCTCGCCGGCTCGCTCTGGAGCGGCATTCCTGAATTGTCGATCGGCTGAAGGTCGATCGGGGGGAAAGCGTCGGCCTGAGCCGGGATCTCGATCATCGGTGGTTCAAGCACCTCTGGTACCTCGGAAGCGCCGGCCGGTTCCGGGACTGCCTGAGTGGCCGCCTGGCCGCCCAGCATCGGTTTGATCGTTACGTTGAACCCGGCCGGGGACTTCTGGACGGTGAAGCTGAATTCGCCATGATTGCTCGGATGCACGAATTGGACCAATTGCTGATTCGGCAGTTCTTGTTTGGTCTCGGCAGGGATCACGGGAAAGACCATCATGCTGATCTGCGATCCCTGCAGCGGCACCGTTTCAAGCTCGACATCTCCCTCGGCCGAGACCATGTAAGGGTTCGTGTTCGGTATCAACCGAAGCTCATATGCGGAACTGGAGACAAGTTGCTCTAGGTATCTACTTAGCTGGTCCATAGCGAATGTTTCATGGGATCGGGAGGGGTGGATATCCGGTGAGTGCAGGAGACTCAGCAGGAATTATAACACTGCTAAACAGCGTTTGTCACCAGTTTTCGGCTCATCGAAGGGGATCGCTCCCACGTGCCCGGAACCGATTTTCGTATCGTGGTGTGCTCTGCTATCTTTGTGGAAAACGATCCTTCGAACCGGAGACAAAATATGAAGATCCTGGCCATCATGTTGATCGCGGCATTGAACAACGCAGCTTTTGCGGCGATCCCGTCATTGCCCGACCCTGCAGACGCCGTCTTCACCGGCGGAAATATTTATACCGTTAGCGAAAAACAGCCGCGGGCCGAGGCAATTGCCGTAAAAGGCGGGAAGATCGTTTTCGTTGGCACCACGGCCGGAGCAAAGGCCCACATCGGCAGTGGGACTCGGGTTATCGAACTCAATGGCGCGACGGTCGTTCCCGGCCTGACGGATTCGCACTATCATTTGATGGGAGTCGGGTTGAGGGAGGTGAATCTCAATCTTGAGGGTACTACGACACTCGAAAGCTTTCTTGCTAAGGTAAAAGAGCGAGTGGACAAGACCGCCCCGGGCAAATGGGTAACAGGCCGCGGCTGGATCGAGACATTCTGGAAACCGCAGGCGTTCCCGACGCGGCAAGACCTCGACCGAATTTCGCCGAACAATCCGGTCCTGCTGACCCGGGCTGACGGCCATGCCTCGGTCGCCAACACGGCCGCTCTCAAGGTCGCCGGCATCGAAAAGACTACGGCCGATCCGTTTGGCGGCGAGATCCTGCGAGACAAGGCCACTGGTGAGGCCACGGGTATGCTCATCGATGCGGCCCAAGGGATCGTCCGGCGGCATGTTCCTGGCATGACCGAGGCCGAACGGGCCGACGCCCTTCGGCTGGGGATCCAGCGTACGCTTTCGCTGGGCTGGACACAGGTTCATACAGCTGGCGGCAGCTTTGCGGACGCCGAACTCTACAAGAAAGCCCTTGCGAACGAGAGGGCCAAACTTCGGATCTATCATGTGCCGCATGGACCGGGAGAATCGGCAAACCGGCTGATCAGGGAAGGAGCGGCCGTCGGCAGCCACGACGGCAAGTTCACTATGCGTGGTATCAAGGTCGTTCTCGACGGCGCACTTGGATCACGGGGTGCAGCGCTGCTCGAGAAATACTCCGACGAGGATACGACGGGGCTGCTGACGGCCAAGCCCGAAGAAGTTCGGCCGATGCTGATCGGGGCCTTGCGAAATGGCCTCCAGGTGCAAACCCACGCGATCGGCGACCGTGCTAACCGCATCATCCTTGACCTTTACGAAGAAGCCTTCAAGGCCGTGCCGCCCGAACAACGAAAGATCAAAGATCCGCGTTGGCGGGTCGAACATGCACAGATCGTGACCGACGAGGACATTGCGAGGTTTAAGAAGCTTAACGTGATCGCATCGATGCAGCCCTCCCACGCGATCGGCGATCTGTTTTTCGCCCCGAGCCGGCTGGGCCAGAAGCGGCTTGCGGGCGCGTATGCGTGGCAAAAATTCCTTCGTTCCGGGACGATAATTGCCGGAGGATCGGATGCGCCGGTCGAACGAGGAGAGCCGATGATCGAATTTTATGCTGCAGTCGCCCGAAAGAGCCTTACCGGGGAATCCGGCCCGGGCTGGCATCCGGAACAAGCGGTATCGCGTCAGGAAGCGTTGAAAATGTTCACTATCTGGCCCGCGTACGCGGCTTTTGAGGAAGATCTTAGAGGTTCGATCGAAGTGGGCAAGTATGCCGATCTTACCGTCCTGTCCGCTGACATAATGACGATCCGCGAAAGTGACATCCTGAAAACGAAATGCGTAATGACGGTCGTGGGAGGCGAGATCGCGTACGACGGAAGATAGTTCGGATCAAACCGTGACGGCTTCCTGATACTCACCCCAAACCTTTCTCAGTGAATGGCTTATTTCGCCAACGGTCACATAGGCTTCGACACAATTCAGGATATGCGGGAGCAAATTTTGGGTCCCGGCAGCGGCTTCGGTTAACCCAGAAATTGCTTTCTCGGCCACGGCCGCATCCCGTTTTTCTCGCACCGCTCTCACCCGTTCGATCTGGTCGCGCTCTATCTGCTCATCGACCCTCAAAATAGGGATCGGCTCGGTCTCTTCGGATCTAAACCGATTGACGCCGACAACGATCGCATCCTCGGTCTCGACGGCCCGCTGATAGGCGTAGGCGGCGTCCTGGATCTCGCGCTGGACGTATCCCGTTTCGATCGCCCTTAGCATTCCGCCCATGTCGTCGATCTTAGCGATATATTCGGCTGCCCTCCGTTCAAGTTGAGTCGTCAGCTCTTCGATCGCAAAGCTCCCAGCGAGCGGATCGACCGTGTCGGCGACGCCGGATTCGTGGGCGATGACCTGCTGTGTCCGCAGGGCGATGCGGGCCGCGTTCTCGGTCGGCAGAGAAAGCGCCTCGTCCATCGAATTCGTATGAAGGCTCTGGGTGCCGCCAAGCACTGCCGCCATTGCCTGTATGGTCGTGCGGACCACGTTGACTTCCGGCTGCTGGGCCGTGAGGGTTGAACCGGCCGTTTGCGTGTGGAACCGAAGCATATGCGACCTCGGGTCCTCTGCTTTGAAACGATCTTTCATTATTCGTGCCCACAGCCGGCGGGCCGCCCGGAACTTGGCGACCTCTTCCAGCAAGTTATTGTGCGAGTTGAAGAAGAATGAAAGCCGCGGGGCGAAATCGTCAACATCCAGCCCGGAGTCGATGGCCGCCTGAACATAACAGATCGCGTCGGCGAGAGTGAAAGCGAGTTCCTGGGCGGCTGTGGAGCCCGCCTCGCGAATGTGGTAGCCCGAGATAGAGATAGTGTTCCAATTCGGCACCTCGGAGGCACAGAATGCAAATGTATCGGTGATCAGGCGGAGGCTCGGTTTCGGCGGATAGATGTAGGTCCCGCGGGCGATATATTCTTTCAGGATATCGTTTTGGATCGTTCCGCTAACCTTTGCAAACGGTACCCCCTGCTTACGGGCGAGGGCAAGATAAAGGCAGAGCAGCGTCGACGCGGTCGCGTTGATCGTCATCGAGGTCGAGACTTGATCGAGCGGTATCCCGTCGAGGAGCACCATCATATCTTCGACGCTGTCGATAGCAACGCCGACCTTGCCTACCTCGCCGCCGGAAAGCGGATCGTCGGAGTCGAGTCCGATCTGTGTCGGCAGGTCGAAAGCAACGCTCAAACCGGTGGTTCCCTGCGAAAGGAGATATTTATACCGTTCGTTCGACTCTTTGGCGGTGGCAAATCCGGCATATTGCCGCATCGTCCAAAATCGCCCGCGATACATACTTCGCCGTACGCCTCGAGTGTAGGGAAAATCGCCCGGCGAACCAAGGTCGCGTTCGTAATCTAGTTGTTCTGTGTTATTTGGCCCGAATTCGTTCGGCAGTTCGATACCCGAAGATGTCTCAAATTTCACGCGTCGCTCTTCCGCCATACTTCGGCTAGATTAGCATACAAGCCGGACGATTTTGACTTGCGGCGTGCCGTTCGCTTAGCATTTTCAGGAACGATGATTTCCAACGAAGAAGCAAGAGAACTGGTCCGGGCATTCAGCCGGGCAGCAAATCAGGCGGTCGAGGAAAGCCCCGAGGCGCAGCGTGTGCTCGAGGCGCTACGGGCGGCCGGCGTCGACGCCGTGCTTCGCGTGAGGATCGCGAGAACGACCGATTCACCCTCCTCCGATGAGGCCGACGGCGAAATAGCCGGGTTCACGGATGCGGACCTGAAGGAACTCGGGCGGATGTCCATCCGGGTCAAATGAACGGTCTTTTTCATTCTTTCCGCACTTGAATTATTTTAACTATTACACGGAGATAGAAGACACATTCGTTCGGCGAAGGGGAAAAAACCTCCTGCTCTCGCCGATCGATTGGGCTTTGATCGAAGGATGGCAGCAGCGGGGCATTCCGCTGCACGTCGCCATCAGAGCGATCGAGAATGTATTCGACGGGCATGAGAAGCGGCCGAATACGCGAACGATCAAAGGCCTTCTTTACTGCCGCGAAGAGATCGAGGCCCAGTATGAAGAATGGCTTCGTGCACAGGCCGGAAGGCAGGACGATCAGGTTTCGAACGGAGAAACCGACGCCCTTTCGGGCGAGAAACTCGACCGGCATCTTTCGGCCCTCGTGGACGGATTGAAGGGGTTCGATCTTAGCCCGCTGGCTAACGATATCGAGCGGGCGATCGAACGGCTCGAGGAACTGCGCTCGAATCCGGGCGATGATGCTGAACACGTCGACCGTTCCCTCATAGACATCGAGGGGATCCTAAGCCGTGCCTTGATCGCCAACTCCGACAAGGACCTGCGTTCGCGTCTTGAGAACGAGGTCAAGGACCAGCTGAAGCCATATCGCTCGTCGATGGACAAGGATTCATATCAGAATACCTTCGAACTGATGCTGCTCAAGCGGTTGCGGGAAGAGTATGGCATTCCCCGACTGAGCCTCTTCTATTTATAAAAGGCGTTTGCGGCCACGAATTTCATTGGATCCCGAATATAAAGAGAACGATCTGATAGAGGTCACGGTACAGAAGATCGTGCCGCGCGGCCTTGGTATGGCTTTTCTGCCCGGCCTGACAGTCTTTGTGCCCTTAGCGGCGGAAGGTGACCGGCTTGCGGTCCGGCTGAAAGTCGTTAAAGGCAAAACAGCAACGGCCGAGATCGAGCGGATCATCGAGGCGTCCGTCGATCGTGTGACACCTCCTTGCCGTCATTTTGGGATCTGCGGGGGATGCGACCTGCAGCACCTTCGTTATGAAACTCAACTCAAGGTGAAGGTCGAGATCATCAAAGACTGCCTGACCCGGATCGGGAAGCTCGGCGTGTTTCCCGAGATCGAGGTTAAGGCTAGCCCGAAGCCTTTCGGATACCGGTCGAGGGCCCAGTGGCAGATCGACGGCTCTCGGCGGACGGCCGGCTATAACCGTCGGGGCTCGCATGAGGTCGTCGATATCGATGAATGCCTGGTGCTTGTGCCCGAGCTCCAGCACCAGCTCGGATCCCTGAGGGCCGAAGCTGCGCTTGGTCGGTTCCCGGCTCAGCTCTCGAGGATCGATGCCTCGTCGGGTGACGGCGAAGCTGTCTCGCTCGATTCATCCGACCTTGGCCTCGGCGCCCACGAGATCGCGGTTTCCGCGTCAGGCGATCTTCTGCACTTTACATCGCGTGTGTTCTTTCAGGGTAACCCATTTCTTTTGAGGCAATTGGTCGAGACGGCGGTCGGCGATGCGACGGGCACAACGGCTCTGGACCTGTACTGCGGAGTCGGTCTTTTCACGCTGCCGTTGGCACGCCGTTTCGAGTCGGTGGTCGGTGTGGAAGAAAGTGAGGAGGCTATCGGCTTTGCCCGGCGGAACTCCGACGCTGCCGGTCTCGGGAACATTAATTTTCGTGCTCGACGGGTTCGGAATTATCTCGGATCCTACGATGGACCGAGGCCGGATCTCGTGCTTCTCGACCCCCCGCGTTCCGGGACCGAAAAAGGCACGGTCCCTTCCCTTATCGGGTTGGAGCCATCAAGGATCTCGTATGTTTCCTGCGATCCGGCCATGCTTGCAAGAGACGTTCGAACATTCACGGAGAGCGGATATGCGATCGATTCGATAACGGCCATCGACCTTTTCCCGCAAACACATCACGTCGAGACCGTTGTGCATTTGCACAGGGATCGCTGAAGTTATTTGCGTTATTTGAGACGGACCGCAGTGCCGTAGGCGAGGATCTCGGAGGCGTTGCTCATGATCGAGCTTGTCGTGAAACGAAGGTTAACGATCGCGTCCGCATCCATTTCAATGGCCGCCGTCACCATTCTGCTTATCGCGATCTGCCTTGCTTCAGTCAGCATTTGCGTGTAACCGACGATCTCGCCTCCCACCATCGACTTGAAAACAGCCATGATGTCCTTGCCCATGTGTTTCGTCTGGACCACATTGCCCGTAACGATGCCGAGGATCTCGTCGATCTCCCGTCCCGGGACGGTCTGGGTGTTCGTGTAGATCATTCGCTTTTTCATATGGCTTCTTGCGCAGCGTGCGCGGATGCAAAACTTCCGGGCATTCCCGGGTCCTCTAATTCCATACTGCGGCTCTTCCGCGAATTGTAGCAGGGACAGCCCGATCGCCGAAAATGCGAACTTCGAGCCTAAGCGGTCGTTAAACTTGTTGTGCCAACAGTTTGAATAAGAAGCGGCATCTAAACTAAACTTTTTTTATGGCCAAACGAAAGGGTGATGAGGACGGCGCATCGGCATCAATGACGAAAAGCACATTTGTGCGATGCCGTTATTGCGGGCAAAAAAATTCGGTAAAACCTGACTATAAGGACCGTTCGGCAAACTGCGGCAAGTGCAAACTTCCGCTCTCCAACGAACCGCATAAGAAATTCGCTGACCTTGGAAAGCATGAGTATGTGCATCCGCTGGACAGCAAAGCACTCGCGGCATTAAAGGCGATCCCTGGGATCGACAGCGCGCTCAAGAAGTTGCTCGAGGTGACCGGCGAGTCGGCGATCCGCGTAATGTTTCTGGCAAGCGCCGTCAAGGTCACACCCAAGCAGTGCCCGGACATACATGCAAAACTGCAGATCGCCTGCACAACGCTCGGGGTGGATATGCCGGACATGTTCATCCAGCAGAACCCGCTCGTGAACGCATTTACAGGCGGTGTCGAGCGGCCGGTCATCGTGCTCCACTCAGCCTTGCTCGAACGGCTTACTGAGGAGGAGACGCTCGCCGTGATCGCCCATGAGGTGGGCCATATTCATGCCGAGCATGTCCTTTATCTAACCGCGGCTAGGCTAATGGAAGCGCTGGCAAATGCTTCGGCGGCGAAACTGATCCCAGGGTCGGAGATCATCAAGTTTATCATTTCCGCCGGCATCAACAGCGCCTTGCTCGCTTGGGCGCGTCGTGCCGAGCTGTCCTGTGACCGGGCGGCACTCTTGGTTACCCAGGACCCGCACGTGATCGGCAGGACGATGATGAAACTTGCGGGCGGGACGTTTGCATCGAAGATCGATTACGAACAATTCCTCGAGCAAGGCCGCGAATTCCAAAAGAACTACGAAGAGAAGGCCCTTGACAAGTTCTGGGCCAACATCATCAATGCTGGCCTGTCGCATCCATTTCCAATTTGGCGGGTATCAGAGATCCTCGAATGGGTCGAAAGCGGGCAGTATGCGAACTTAATGAAGAAGATATAAGTAAAGTGATCATTGTGTTTACAACGACGCCCGATCGGGCACTTGCAAACGAGTTGGCCGACCGGCTTGTCCGCGAGAGGCTGGCCGCCTGCGTGCAGATCCTGCCGCAAATGACGTCGGTTTATTTCTGGGAAGGCGAGGTTCGGCGTGACGAAGAACACTTGCTCCTTATTAAAACCACCGCAGATAGATACGCCGAACTCGAAAAATACATCCGCGCGAACCACACGTATGATACTCCTGAGATCGCTGCTGTGAACGTCGATCAAGTGGATCCGAAATACCGGGAGTGGCTTGAGGGCTGGATCAACCGATAGCCGTGGGGACAGTTAAAAGGATCCGACATACTGATGCGGAGGTCTCTATTCAGACCCGTTCTTTTCGCCCGCACCGGACGTGCGAATGATGAACTCGACCGCATCTTTCGGCGAGTCCGTAAGATGGATCAAGCCGAGGTCCTCGCTGCTGATATTACCTTCGTTCAGCATCATCGATGTGATCCACTGCAGCATCCCCTGCCAGTACTGCGAGCCGAAGAGGACAACCGGGAAGTTGCGTATCTTGCGTGTCTGGATCAGCGTCAGTGCTTCAAAAAGCTCATCCATCGTCCCGAAACCGCCGGGAAAGATCACGTAGGCGTTGCTGTATTTGATGAACATCGTCTTTCGGACGAAGAAATACTTGAAAGACAATGATTTATTCTGATACGGGTTGGGGAGCTGCTCGAACGGCAGCTCGATGTTGCAACCGACGGATATTTTTCCGGCTTCGAACGCACCTCGATTCGCGGCCTCCATGATGCCGGGGCCTCCGCCGGTGATGATCTCGAAACCGTTCTCGGCAAGGAGACGGGCCGTCTCGCGGGCTGCTTCGTACATCGGGTCATCCTCGTCCGTCCGAGCGGAACCGAAGATCGAGATCCCACGGGTGATCGTCGCGAGTGAATCAAAACCGCCAACAAACTCACCCATTATCCTAAACACACGCCAGGAATCCGATGTTTTATATTCGTCCTCCGGCTCGGGTGAGCGCAGCAATACTTCATCATCTGTGAGCTGCCAGTATTCAGGCACTTTCTCCACTTGTTTAGCCTGGGCAACCGTCTGCGGCTCAGAAGGTTTCGTGACGTCTTTCTGCTTCCTGGGTTTATTTGCTTGAGTTTCAGCCATTTGTTAGATCTGTGAATCGTGATCTGCGGTCATTACTGGTAACAGTATCGCAAATCGAAAATCGGCGATCGAAATTGTCTAGATTCCCATTATGTTGTACCCGCAATCGACATAGATCGTTTCGCCCGTGATCCCGCTTGCGAGATCGCTGACGAGGAAGAGCGCGGTGTTTCCAACCTCGGCGGCGGAAACGTTTCTCTTGAGCGGCGACTTTTCCGCAACATAACCGAGGAGTGAGCCCATATTCTTGACGCCGCGTGCCGACAGCGTATTGATCGGGCCGGCACTGATCGCGTTGACACGGATGTTCTGTTTGCCGAGGTCGGCCGCAAGATAGCGAACCGACGATTCGAGGGCTGCCTTTGCGACGCCCATCACGTTGTAATTGTTGACGACTTTCTCGGCCCCGTAATAGCTCATCGTGACAATGCTGCCGCCCTCGGTCATCAGCGGTGAAGCAGCCAGGGCCACCTGGGTCAATGAGAACGCACTTACCTCCAAAGCGGTCCGAAAAGCGTCACGCGTCGTCGTAACAAATTCACCTTCGAGCGCTTCGCGAGGGGCGAACGCGATCGAATGAATAAGAAAATCGAGCCGGCCGTACTTTTCTGCGACCGCTGCAAAGGCCGAATCGACCGATGCCTGTTCGGTCACGTCACACGGAAGGACGAGTGAGTCTTTCAGGCCGCCGGCGAGCTTCTCGACATTCTCACGAAGCCTCTCACCCTGGTAAGTGAATGCGAGCCGTGCACCGCGGTCTGCGCAGGCTTCTGCGCACGCCCATGCGATCGAGCGCTTGTTGGCGACGCCAAAGATCATTCCAACCTTATTTTCAAGCATATCGTTATCGAAGCGGTCCGGCGGACGCCGCCGCCGCTACTTAGTCAGTCACATAGATCCGCTGAAGCGTCTCAAAATCGAGAAGCCTAATATCAACATCGACCGGCGTGTCTTCGAAGAGCTGTTTGTTGAGCCGCTGCCGAAGCAAGGCGTCGTCCTCGACCGATAGCTGGGTTATAAGTACAAGCATCAGACTGAGTTTCGCGCTAACACCCTGCTGCTGAAACCCTCTTTTTACCACCGCGATCTTACGCAGCATCGCGTCCACCTTGTCTTGTCTTATGTCCGGAGCGAGAATGAATGAAACATCGATACAGCTTACGACATTTTTTCTGATCAGGACCGCATTGAATGGTATACCCCCGATCGTGACGTGCCGCATCAATGGGACGCTTTCCTGGTTTTGGATCTCGCGTAATGCCAGATCCTCGGCCACTACATAGGTCGACTGGAGATCATTGATCTGATCCGGGCCGACATTAAGGATCGTTGCCAGCTGGCCCACTTCGACGTTCAGCCCCTCTTTCTGGACATCCGGCAGCGCTGACGCCCAGCGAACGCCTTTCTCCGACAAGGCCGCCGAACTTCGACCGCGGTCGGCAATAAGACGGCCGGCAACCGATAACGAGGCGGCCAAAGCAAGTGCCGAAACTGCAGCCATCAGCCAGCTCCCGGCGGCCAGGCTGAGGATCAGCAGGAGAAGCAACCCGCCGGCGGCCGCTCCGGCAATAACGAGCCAGATGCCCGCCAGACGCGGTGCCCTGAAAACTTCAAACGTATTTTCCACGCGTTTGTCGACCAAAAGAGCGCTCAAGCCGCGGCGGTCCGTTCGAAAGGTATGTCGTCGAAATGGGTCATCTGTTTGAATTCCTTGAATCTTTCGTTGATCTCAGGATAATCCAGTTCGTGCACCCGTTCGGTCCCGAATTTCTCGACATTGAACGAAGCCATTACGGAACCATAGATCATCGCCCGACGCATCGTTTCATCGTTGATCTCATTCTGCGCGGCAAGATAGCCCATGAAGCCGCCGGCAAAAGTGTCCCCTGCGCCGGTCGGGTCGAAAACGCTTTCGAGGGGATAGGCCGGTGCCGCAAAATAGCCGTCCTTAGTAAATAGTGTGGCCCCGTATTCGCCCCTTTTTATTACGACCGCTTTGAGCCCCAGGTCCAGGATCGATCGTGCGGCCCTGTAAATACTCGGTTCGTCCGTCAACTGTCTTGCCTCGGCGTCGTTGATGATTATGCAGTCGACCACTTTGATCGTCTCGATCACCGCATCTTTCATAGACGAGATCCAGTAGTTCATCGTGTCCATCGCGACGAAACGGGCGTCGGGGCACTGCTCCCGCACCCCCTTCTGAAGCATCGGAAGGATATTTGCCAGGAAAAGGAGTCTTGCGGACCGGGAGCGATCGGAAAGTTTGGGATCAAAGGTCTCGAAAACGTTCAACTGTGTGTCGAGCGTGTGGGCCGTATTCATATCGTAATCGTAACGGCCGCTCCAGAAAAAGGTCTTGCCGTCCGGTACGACCTCGATATCGTCCGTATTGATATGATGGCGTTTGAAAACATCCCATTCCGAGTCGGTGAAATCCCCGCCGACCACGCCGACGGCGTTCACTTCGGTGAAGAAACTCGCCGAGAGGCCAAAGTGCGTCGCGGCACCGCCAAGAACCCTTTCGCGTTTTCCGAACGGCGTCTCAAGCGCATCGAACGCGACCGAACCTACAACTGTTAGTGACATAAGTAAAGTGGTCGGTAGTCGGCGGTCAGTCATCAAACAAGGAAATGCACCTTCTTCTGACAACTGGCCAACGGCTACTTCGAATTGTTCATTTTACACGCCAGGGCGGGTTTTTGCGATTGACGCCGGCGTGAAAAAGGCAGATCTGGTTCCCGCTCGGGTCGCTAAGATATGCCTCGCGCCAAAGCCAGTCGCGGTCTTCCGGATCGCGATCGAAGCCAAGACCGAGAGATCTCAGTCGCTGGACTTCGGCATCAAGATCGCTGCATTCAAAATAGAGGACGATACGGGACGATCCGGGCTTCGCCAACCGCCCGGATCTCGCTTCATGTACCGAAAGGGTGGAATCGCCGTCAGGGCATTCGAGGCGGGCATAGCGGGGAAGGGAATCGACAATAAGTCGAAGGCCGAGTTTCTCATAAAACTCGGCCGTCTCGACCGTGTTCTCACAATAGATCGTGACCTGGTTCAGGTTCATTGCTGGCCGGCACGAAGTTCTTTCAAGACCTTTTCCGCCTCTTCCTTGTAGGAGCTGTCCGGATTTCGTTCAAGCAATATCGAAAGATATGCGATCGCATCCTCGCGAAGCTTTTCGGGGGCATATTTCTCTCGTTCACGCTCGATCTTGAGATTTACCTTTTGTTTTCCTTCGTTTTTTGAAAGATAGTAGCTGCTCATTCCAGCGAGATAGAGGAACTCCTCCATGTGCGAGAAGGCGGGATATGCCGCAAAGGTCTCCTCAAACCGCATCAGGACTCCTTTATAGGCCTTCTTCAATCGGAACGCCTGGCGGGCAACATCCAGGTTATGCAGGGCATCGGCCTCGAGGACAGGGTCGACCTGCGGAGTCACGTTTCGCTGGGCCGAGACAGTTTGCGTCGCCCCAACGAGCACTAAGAGTAAAAAGAAAAATGTCGTTGTCGCCTTCTTCATATTCAACAAACAGATGAGATCACGCGGTAATTAGTTTACCGCCTAGCTTTTCGGGCGATATTTTCCAACTATCGCCTCAAGTTTCTTCGCCGTCTCCGCAGGCCAATGTTCGGGGGCAGTAAAGATCGCGTTCTTGATCGCGTCCGCGAATTGGTTCGGTGTCTCCTTGGCGGCGACCCGTTTCACCGCATCCTTCAGGATCAATTGAGCATTGCGAACGTTCTTGTTCAGATATTCAACGACCATATCGATCGTAACCGCATCGTGGCCTTCGTGCCAGCAATCGTAATCGGTGACGAGAGCGAGGGTAGCGTAGGCGATCTCAGCTTCGCGGGCGAGTTTGGCCTCTTGCAGGTTTGTCATGCCGATGATGTCCATGCCCCACTGTCGGTAAGCGTTCGATTCGGCTTTTGTCGAGAACGCAGGTCCTTCCATGCAGAGATACGTTCCGCCGCGGTGGACCTTTACGCCTATTGCTCTACATGAAGATTCCAGGATATCGCCTAGCTCATCGCAAACCGGATGGGCGAACGTTACATGCCCGACGATGCCTTCGCCAAAGAACGTCGATTCCCTGGCTCTCGCACGCGTCCGGTCGAAGAACTGGTCGGGGATGACCATATCGGTCGGCTCATACCGTTCCTGAAGCGATCCGACCGCCGATACCGAAAGGATGTAATCCACCCCGAGCAGCTTCATCGCGTAGATGTTCGCCCGGTAGGGAACTTCCGTCGGCAGGAACTTATGCCCCCGTGCATGACGCGGCAAGAACGCGACCGTTACGCCTTCGAGCTCGCCGATTATAAATGCATCCGACGGATCGCCGAACGGCGTCTCTACGGGAACTTCGCGCACATTTTCCAACTCCGGCATCTGATAAAGCCCTGAGCCGCCGATGATTCCGATGTTAACTTTCTCCATTCAGTTCAAATCTGACTTGTTCTTTTGGATAAGCCTCGTCCACAATTCGGTTCTTGGGGGGGGCTCCTTCAATAAGTTCAACCTTACAAAGACGCGGGTCCTTTTCAGCAGTCGATGGTAGAAGAGCAGCACATCCCATTTCCTCGCTCTTTTTGACGGTTTGTGGCAAGATTTCCTTCTTTTTTCCAGGCTTGGTAGGGCGAAACCATTCCATTGTCTTAAAATTCCGTCGGGTAAAGATCATAGCCCATCACCCACGCCGGATCCAGATGATGACGGGTTGGGACGAGATCTGCAAATCCGTACATCGTCTTGCCGCCGCGGTCGAGCCGCCAAGTCTGCATCGTTTCAGAATGGCCGCGTTCGGTTTGCAATTTCAAACCCGGGACGGGTTCATATTCGTCGGGCATGAGCTTGAGCTGGCCGGATTCTTGAAGAGGCTGC
Organism: Chloracidobacterium sp.; assembly: GCA_016716365.1. GTDB lineage: Bacteria > Acidobacteriota > Blastocatellia > Pyrinomonadales > Pyrinomonadaceae > OLB17. The sequence continues at coordinate 872,010 of JADJWM010000018.1, forward strand.
CAATTCTCGGGCACATAGCTTGCACGGTCGCGTTCGTGGGGTGCTTCGGCGTGTTCAAGTTCGCTTTTGGAGACAAGATAGCGGGCGTTTGGGAACTGCGGCCTGGGTTGCTCGGGGACATCCTCGTCTACCGCCGATCCCGCGGCATCCACGCCTCCTTCGTATGGAGTGGAGCTCTGAAAGATCGTGTTCCCGCCAGCATGATCGAAATGTAGGTGGGTGTTGATGACGACGGTGATGTCTTCAGGCCGGCACCCGGTCAATTCGAAAACTGACTGAGCGAACGGCCTTTCACGACGAATGCCGTACATCTCAATTTTTTTAGCCGACCATTTTTCCCCGATCCCAGTCTCGATCAGGATCTTCTCTTTGCCCGTGTCAATGTAAACGCAGTTCATGTTCAGGCGGACACGATTCTTTTCATCGGGCGGGCAGACCCGCTCCCAAACAACGCGAGGGACGACTCCGAACATCGCCCCTCCGTCAAGCCAGAATTCTGTGTCGGGTATTATCTCGACCCGGTAATCGCCAAATTGCATGGCTTATGCACTGAAAAGGCCCGTGAGTGAAATCACGGGCCCAGTGTGGATTTCTTCCTACTTCTTCGTCGCAGCGTTTGCAGCGGTATTTGCCGAATTGGCCGCAGGTTTCGGACCGCCCTTCGTTGCCGGAGCGTTCTCCGGCTCGCCGGTCTGGAGTTCGCCATCCGGATTCATCGGCGGCATCTGATTCTGCATCTGCTGCCGCTTCAGCATTTCCTGGATCTGTTCCTCACTCACTTGCGGGATGTCGAAATCCTCGGGAACGCTGACCTGGTTCTGCGCGATCACATCCTCAAGCGCCTGTTTTTCCTTGTCGGTCTCCAGCTTGTTGCGAACATATGCTTTGACCGGCATCTCCCGTCCTTCCGGTTCGACCGGATCGCGGTACATCGTCGAAAAGAGGATGTGCCTAACATCGTAGGTCTCGGTCGGCTGGCCGGAGGCATCCTTTGACTCGCCCTTTCGTTCAAGCTTGATGATATGAAAACCGAAATCGCTTTCGACGAGTTCGGGATACACCTGGCCCGGCTCCAGCGACAATGCGGCTTCTTCGAACGGCTTGACCATCCGGCCTTTTGTCACGTCCTTGTAGAGCCCGCCCTGCGGCTCGTTGTTCGCACCCTTATTACCGGGGTCTTCGCTGAACTCGTTTGCCAATGCGGCGAAATCTTCGCCGGCCTTAGCCCGGTTCAGGATCTCCTGAGCCTTTGTCCGCTTTTCAGGGTTATTCAGCTCCGGGTGCTCCGCGATATACTTGTCTACTTCTTCGTCAGTGACCTTGACCTTTTCAGCAAGCTTCTCGGAGTAGAGACGTGCAAGATACTGCGCCTGCTGCAGTTTGACCTGTAAATTCACGCGGTCGATGAACTCCTTGGAAAGTTCGCCGGAGCGTGCCTTCGCATTGAACTCATCCTCGTAGATCTCGATCTTTGCAAAGAAATCCCGGGCCTGGTTCCGCTCCTCTTCGCTGATCTCGCGTTCCTGCATGGCCGGATTACCGCTCTTGAGCACGGCCATCTTCGAATCGAGGAACTTCTGGAATTCAAGCTCACGATTCGCCGGCCCTAATCCGATCTTGTTCTTGAACGCGGCCCAGTAGCCCTGATCGGCCTGTTCACCCTGGCCCCAAAATGCGTTTACCTGGTCTTCAGAAATAAATCCAAAGGGGGGCATCGGCCCTTTGTCCTGGTTAATTTCCTTGTCGTAGTTGACGGCGATGACTTCGGCACGGATATTCTCGAGCTCCTGCCGGTTCCCGGGCTCGTTGTGAAGGCCATCTTTACGAGCCTGGCTCGCGAAGGCGAGAAGCTGCTTAAGGTTATCAAGCTGCTGCTTCTTCATCGTCGGGTCCTGCTCGAATCGCTTGAGGACCATCGGGTTTGTCTTCGCGATATCCTTGAGGAGGAGTTCGATCTCTTCCTTTGTAATGCTGTTGAATGAACCGGTTGCCGAATGCCCGCCGACCTTATTCTTCCAGAACACAAGGCCCGCACCGATCCCCAATATGACTGCCAACAAGATCAGTCCTTTAGTTAGATTGCTCAATTTTTATTTCCTCTCTTCAAAGTTTCCCGGGAGCGTCTCCTCTGTCAGCCGCCAGCCGTCAACGCCAAACCTTCATAATAGCATTTGAACACGGTCCAGCATAGCAAGTTAAGCCTTTTGCTGGACCAATTCCAAGAGAACACCATTTGCTGAACTGGGGTGCACAAAAGCGATGAGGCACCCGCCTGCACCGGTCCGCGGCACCTCGTCGATCAGCCTCGCGCCGGCAGCCTTCAACCGGACAACGGCCGCGTGAATATCGTCAACCTCCACCGCAATGTGGTGAATCCCCCCGCCGCGTTTTTCAAGGAACTTAGATATCGGTGAGTCCCCGCTGGTTGGCTCAAGCAGTTCGATCCGCGTTTCGCCCAAAGGAAGCATCGCGACCTTCACTTTCTGGTCCTCGACGGTTTCGGAATGAACATTCTCGAGTCCAAGCGCGTCTTTCCAAAAACCGAGCGCCTGCTCGATCCCGGACGTGGCAATGCCGATGTGGTCGATCTTCATAATCAGTCTCTATTTCGCAAGCAGTTCCTCGACTGCCGAATACGGGTCTTTTTCTTTTCTCGCGACAGCCGCGGACAGTTCATCCAGCTTTTCTCCGGTACCATCGGAACTGAGCAGCCGGCTCAAAAGCCGTTCCTGAATGAGGTCGATGAGCCGCCACTTTGCTATCGCTTTTCGCCTTGAAAGGCCCTGTTCACCGCTTTTTGCATACCCCACGAAACTTTCGATGGCCGCCGCAAGTTCTTCGATGCCTTTACTTTCCGTAGCGATCGTCTTTACGATCGGCGGGACCCAAAGGTCCGGACGATGAGCCAATGCCAGGAGGGCCTCCAACTCCTTCTGCGTCCGCATCACCCCCTCTCGATCGGCCTTGTTGATAACGAACACGTCCCCGATCTCCATTATTCCGGCCTTGATAGCCTGAATATCGTCGCCCATTCCGGGGACAAGAACCACAACCGACACATCAGCTGTTTTTACGATCTCTACCTCATCCTGGCCGACACCTACTGTCTCGACAATGACCTTCTCGAATCCCGCAGCATCCAGTACGGCGACGGCATCCACCGTAGAACGAGCAAGCCCCCCAAGTTTTCCTCGTGTGGCCATCGATCTAATGAACACATTCTTATCGAGGCCTAGGGCCGACATCCGGATGCGGTCGCCCAGGATGGCACCGCCCGAGAAGGGGCTTGAAGGGTCGACGGCGACGATCCCGACACGCTCACCGCGGTTCCTGTAATAAAGGGCCAGCTTGTCGACGAGCGAAGATTTTCCCGCACCGGGCGCACCCGTAATCCCCAAAACGAGTGCCCGGCCGCTTTGAGAATAAACGGCCTTCATGATGGCCGATGCGTCGGGCCCGGCATTCTCGACAGTGGTGATCGCACGGGCGATCGCCCGCGGTTCGCCGGCGAGCACTTTTGATATGAGTTCGTCCAGGGTCATCTACTGCTCCGGCCTCGCATCGAAGCGAACAAGCACAAGCCGGCCGTTCTTCCAATCGTAGTAATAGTCGCCCGATGGTTTGTCCGCGGCGTTTGGGTCTTTTGACTCGTCCATGCCGGGAATCCCCCGAAGGATCAATAGGCGGCTGTCCTTTTGAAATTCGAGCGGCTGATCGGGATATTCTGCATTCGTATAACCCACGCCGAAGGCCGCGAGTTCCTCAGGCCAATGGACCTTGCCCGTCCGCCCGTCGATGATCGCTCCCGAGATGCACCCTGTTCCGCATCCCCAAGTCGCTAGAACGTAGCGTCCGGCAAAATTGACACCCCGCCGAAGGGCCTCGCTCAGCCGGGTCCGGAACATTCGCGCATCCGGATCTTGAGCAAAATTGATCGACCTTACACGGGCGGTCTCGACGGCGGCCGGGTAATCGCTGAACCGCGGCGGTTTTCCCTGCGATCGAACGAACGCCGCGAACGCGCAGATCAAGATAAAAGAGAGCGATAGACTCTTCATTAGGGCGAATTTTCGCATTTTTCGGCCGAATAATAAAAAGGCAGGCCGCTCGGACCCGCCTCTTGCCTCTCAGAAAAGATAAAGCCTACATCTGGCCTTCGTCGGCCGAGGGGCCGTAGATCGAGGGCACCGCGATATCATTAAGCCTTAAATAGACCGAAAGTTGGCCGCGATGATGGACTATGTGGTTCATCACGAATGAACGCATCACTGCAACTTTCGGAAGTGTGAAATAGACGGTGTCGCCGTTCCGCATTGTCCATGTGCCCATAAATTGTTCGTCCGTCGTATTTCGAAGCGTATCGATCGCCTCGGCAACGTTCTTGTCGAGATATTCCAGAAGATCTTCGGTCGATGCCGGTTCGAACGGTTTGTAATCCATTTTGGCAAAATCGAGCTCATCGTGCTGAAGCGTGGCCGGCGTCCAGCCGAACATCTCGGCAACATGAGTGGCCAATCGGCCGAACTCCATCGACTTCTCATGCGGTTTCCAACTGAATTTGTCTGCCGGTACCCGTTCAAGGCAAGTGCGGGTCACGGCCGCTTCATGTTCCATTTCTGCGATCAATGCAGACGCGATGTTGTTTGAAGATACTGCTGCGGTAGTACTCATATTTTTTTCTCCTTTCGTCGATCAGATCGAGGATGAAATAATAGCATGGATGTTGCGTTGATGCAACATGAAACGGCCAAATGTTTCAGTCAATAGTCAACGATCCAATGACCGCCACGCCAGAATAAAACAAGATTGGGATACAGATGACCAGGCTAATGATCGCCGGAGCACGCCGCTCACCGCGGATGATGCCGATGACCGCAAGAACAGTGCTGACCAAGACGGCCCCGGCGCCGAAAAGCGCCGCATAGATCACTTGGTCGAGGCTGTTTACGAGAATCGCGAGGGAATCCTCGGTAGGATCGGCATACCCCGGCAGGTTGATCATAAAGAAGAGGATAACCGAGAACGTTCCGACGGCAAGGACCAAGAGTGAAGCATACCCAAAACTGGGTGACTTTCGCATTGCACAGGCGAATTTACACCTTTAGGAGATTCTTTGCAATAACAAGTCGCTGTATCTCGCTGGTGCCCTCGCCAATCGTGCAAAGTTTGGAATCGCGCCAGTATTTTTCGGCTGGATAGTCTTTCGTATAGCCGTAACCGCCGTGGATCTGAACCGACTCTTCGGAGACCCGGACCGCGACTTCCGATGCGTAGAGCTTTGCCATCGCGGACTTCTGCGTCACCGGCTTTCCGGCGTCTTTGGTCGCGGCGGCCTGAAGGGTCAGCAGTCGTGCGCACTCAATCTGCGTCGCCATGTCTGCCAATTTGAACTGAATGGCCTGAAACTCGGCGATCGGCCTGCCGAACTGCTGCCGCTCTCTCGAATATTTCAACGCGGCCTCATACGCACCCTGGGCGATACCTACTGAAAGCGCGGCGATCGAGATCCGTCCGCCGTCCAAAACCTGCATCGCCTGAAGGAAGCCTTCACCTTCATTCCCCAACAGATTCTCCTCCGGAACGTAACAATCGTCGAAGACCACAGATGCGGTTTCCGACGCGCGCATCCCGAGTTTGTTCTCCTTCTTGTCCGATCGGAAACCCTCCATCGATTTATCGAAGACGAATGCCGAAATTCCCCGATTTCCTTTGTCCTTGTCGGTAACTGCCACCGCGACAAGCGTTTCGCACGATATGGCGTGAGTAATGAAATTCTTCGAGCCGTTCACTTTCCAGCCGCCGTTCGAACGAATGGCGGTCGTGCGGGTCCCCGACGCGTCGGAACCAGCTTGCGCCTCCGTCAGTCCCCAGGCCCCGAACGACTCGCCCCGTGCAAGCGGAACGAGATATTTCTGTTTCTGCTCTTCCGTGCCGAAAGTGAAAATATGGTTCGAGCACAGTGAATTGTGGGCAGCGACCGATAAGCCGACCGACCCGCAGACCCGTCCGAGCTCTTCGATTATGGTGGCGTATTCCACATAGCCCATTCCGGCACCACCGTACTCTTCGGGAAAAAGGACACCCAAGAGACCCAATTCAGCCAACTTCGGGCGAAGTTCGACAGGGAAGTGCTGGGTTTCATCCCACTCCATCACATTCGGACGGATCTCGCTTTCAGCAATTTCTCGGACGCTGTATTTGATCTGAAGTTGTTCTTCGGTAAGCTCGAAATTCATAGGATTCTAAATATAACTAAAGATTATAATAACATAATATTTAGGAATATCAATCCCGCAGTAATTCCAACGCTGGAGCAAGGCGGAAACGCAAATCGAAAAAGTAGAGAAAGCGTTTTTGAAAATGACAATTCTGTGTCAAAACAGCGGGAAGGGCCTCGCGGGAAAAGTCACATGCCATACCCAAGACCATGTAAAACTCGTCGGCTGCCTGGTCTGTTTCGAGTATTTCTTTACGATCCTACGATCGGATTCGACCACTTCGACGCAAGAACGAACGGCCGTCCCGATGCTCTTAGGAGCGGAAATGCACGTCAAGAGCTACCCGGGCGATCGGCCTCGCCGTTTTGGATCTTTGGATCGAGTCGTTAAAATTGTATTCGGATGGACTGGCGTACGAACATTCTGACGACGGATGAACAGGTCCGGGAGTTGATAGCGGGAACCCGGCGGATCGCGGTGCTTGGTATCAAGCCGGAGTCGCATTCGGCACAACCTGCATTCTATGTCCCAAAATATATGGCGTCGGCAGGGTTCGAGATCATTCCGGTGCCGGTTTATTATCCTGACGTAACCGAGATCCTCGGTCAGCCGGTTTACAGATCTCTGTCGGAAGTGCCCGGCGAGATCGATATGGTCAACGTCTTTCGACGGTCTAGCGACATTCCCAAACATTCTCTCGAAATACTTACGATCAAACCGGCTTCGGTGTGGTTTCAACTCGGCATAAGAAACGACGATTACGCGGAAAAATTTGCACGGGCCGGTATTAAGGTCGTGCAGGATATGTGTCTTATGGTCGAGCACCGCACCTTATTTCGACAAGCGGCCGCGTGACACCCTCCCCGCCCGGGCCGGAGGCTTTTCTTTAACTCTTTTCGCATTCTTGTTTGGTCTATGAAGCAGTACCGAACGTGTGTGCTCTATCTTGACTTCCCGGCCCACATTCGGGTCGATTAGACTTTGTACCTCTTCCCCCGTCAATTTTCGGAACTTGCCTGCCGCAAGCCGTGGATCGCTCACGCCACCAATGGCGACGCGTTTCAGCTTAACGACCGAATGCCCGACCGCATCGAACATCTTCCGGATCTGTTGGTTATGGCCCTCATGAAGGATGACCTGGAACCAGCCATTCTTGTCGGTTGACGGGAGTTCTTCGATCTCGGCCGGAGCGGTGACGAATCCGTCTTCCAACCTGACACCCCGCCTCAATTTATTGACGGCAGCCCGCGGCGGGATCCCTTTCACCTTCACCAGGTATGTTTTGGGGATCGTTTTTGAGGAAGCAACAAAATTTGAAAAGTCGCCGTCGTTCGTCAGGATGATCAATCCTTCCGTATTGAAATCGAGCCGGCCAACGGGATAGAGCTTGCCGTGGCCGTGGACAAGATCGGTCACAACACGCCTTCCACTCGGATCGCTGACCGCGGAGAGGACGCCTTTTGGCTTGTTCAAAAGAACGTACACCTTCGGCTTGCTCTTCAGCCTGTCGTTTATGAGCTTGCCGCGAACCTTTATATGGTCTTTTTCACGATCGGCCTTGGTCCCGAGTTCGGTAACGATCTCTCCGTTGACCGTGACTTCGCCGGCCTTTATCAATTCCTCAGCCCCACGGCGCGAAGCTATCCCGGCCTGTGCGATCAGTTTTTGGAGCCTTTCTTTCATCTTGATGACACGGCTAATCTGGCCGGCGGCGGATCCGGCGGGAACGCAGAGATCGTCCGCAGAACCGGGCTACTGAACGAGATCCTGGAAATCTTCGATGCTCGGAAGGTCGGTCAAGTCCTTAAGGCCGAAGTGGAGGAGAAACTCCTTTGAGGTCCCATATTGCATCGGGCGGCCGACGGTCTCCTTAAGGCCCTTCGTGACGATCAATCGTTTCTCAAGGAGCGTTTTGATCGCCGATGCGGATTGGACGCCTCGGATCTCGAGTATCTCGGGCACCGTCACCGGCTGTTTGTAAGCGATGACGGCTAGCGTCTCGAGGGCGGCCAGCGATAGCTTCGCTGAGGGCCTCGTCTTAAGGAATTTCCTGACGTATTCGTGGCATTCGGTCCGCGTTGAGAGTTGCCAACCGCCCGCGACCTGCCGGATCTGGAGACCGGCGTTCCTCTCGTCGTATGCTTTCACCAGGTCTTCGATAAGAGCCTCGATCAGCTCGCGGTCTTCTTCGAGCACATCGGAAAGTAAACGGGTCGTGACCGGCTCATCCGAAACGAAGATCAGAGCTTCGACGGCCCTCGAAAGGTCTTCCAGTTCGCGTTTTTCACTTGCCTGAGCTGTCTTGGTCACCTTTTAACTCCGCACTTCTTTTAGAATGATGTCGCCGAATGTCTTCCGCTGTAATAATTTTACGCCCTCGGCCCGGACGATCTCGAGCACGGCGACGAACGCTGTAACCATTTCACGCCGGGTTTCCATCTCGGTGAAGATCGCGATCACGCTTAGTTCGCCCTCCGACCTAAGCCGCGTCTTGAGCCTCCGGATCATCTCGGCAAGCGAGACCTCCTCGCGATGGATCTCCATCTTCACCTCTTCCTTGTGGCGGGCGAGCACTTTTTCAAAAACGGTCAGCAGGTCAAAGACGGTTGCGTTGATCTCTGCATTGTGTTCGTCCGAATCGATCTTGCCGCGGGCGAACACGGCCTGCTCGACGGTTGACTTCTCGTAAAGCATTTCGGCCGCGGCCTTGAATTTTTCGTATTCGAGCAGGCGATCGACCAGCTCTTTACGCGGGTCTTCGATCTCCTCGTCGTCCTCAGCGGACGGGTCGCGCGGAAGAAGCATCCTCGATTTGATCTCGATCAGTTGCGCCGCCATTACAAGGAATTCAGCCGCAACGGCGATATCGAGCTTTTTCATCAACCGGACGAACTTCAGATATTCGTCGGTGATCGTTGCTATCGGGATGTCGAATATGTTCGCCTGTTCCTGCCTGATCAGATAAAGCAGAAGGTCGAGCGGCCCGGCGAATTCGCCGATCTTGATCTTCAATTCATCACGAGACTCGGCCACGATCTCGGCCGTTTCCTTGTGAAAATCGAAGCTGTATTGTTCAAGCTCGGTCTGCATGGCTAAGGAATGTTAACGCAAATTGCATCGAATTATCGAACGGTGGTGGCCTTTAGTTCTTCTTAGCTCCTTTCCAGCTTTGCGGGAAACAAAGATCTTCTCCGGCAGGGACGCAATGAGGCAAAGTAGGAGTTAGAAAGCTAGATATATTTGGTTTCTCTCAAATAAATAATGTAATCGATCTGCGGCGGTTCAAAGCCATCCTCACGAAGTTTCAGTATTATGTTGCCGCGGTGGATGGAGGAATGGAACAGTACATGAGTGAGCATTTCGCGGTAATTGTTCACTTTCTCTTCGCCCTCGCTGGTCCGGTATCGGGAGGTGTATTCCAAACCTTCTTCGTCGAACCGCCGCAGCAATTTTTCAAACCTCTCGGCCGTTTCCCGGGCAAGGCCGCCGCATTCCTCCACCGAAAGCTCCGGCCAGAAATCGAATCCTGTCGAATCCTTGCCATAGAGCCGTTCATAGTATTCCTTTTCGGTAATGAGCAGATGCGCCAGTATTTTCCGGGCCTTTTCCGAGTCCGATTCCTTCAAGGTCACGATCAGCCGCCGGTTCGCCCAGTCGTTGTAGGCGAAGAGATGACGAAGATGCTCGATGGTGTGCATTCTGTTTAGAGTCCCGCCTTCAGCCGGCCGCAACATTCTCGTGAACGCTAGTCGTGGTAAAGAAATAGCCGCCTAAAGGCGGGACTCAAAACTAGTCTGCAGCGTACTTCTTCAGATCTTCCAGCGAGACGACCGACAGAGCCGCTTCGTGGGTCGCTTTCAGATAGACCCGCGGGGCCATTCCGGCTTCGAGAGCCTCCCGCCAGCGGAGCATGCACAGGCACCACTTATCGCCCTCCTTCAAACCCGGAAACGCGTATTGCGGCATCGGGGTCGAAAGGTCGTTGCCCACCGCCTTCGAGAAAGCGAGGAACTCATCCGTCGCCTGGATGCAGACCGTGTGGCGGCCGGTATCGTCCAGGCCGGTCCGGCAGTAGCCGTCGCGGTAGAACCCGGTCATCGGGTCGCTGCAGCAAAGCTCCAACTCGCCCCCGAGGACGTTCTTCGGTTTCGGGTTATGGCCGTTTCCGTTTCCGTTCGTATAGCTCATAGCGAAGCATCTAATTTAACATAGCCGAGTCCGATATCCCTCCTGTTTGGTCCACCCGTGGTCCAGGTTTGGTCCAAGGGTGGGTGGACCGTGCAAACTATTGTCAGAACAGGGGTTATCGCCGCATTTTGACGATGTTCCGCAAAAAATGAAAACTTTTTTCGCAACGGCCCGCGGCTGCGCACAATTTAGGCCTAACTATTTACAAAACAACAGGTTCCGGTTGTCCGGCCGCGATTCCCGAAAATTCCGCCGTGGAACACATGCCCGGCGCCGCACGGCCCTTTTGATTGTCAAAGATCCGGCCGCAGGACGATGCGTTGCGGCAGTGCAACATTGTAACACAGACGGAACCAGGAAGAAAGTTTATTTTCCGGCTTTACCGATCAGTTCGAGAGCCCGCTCGACCGGGCGAGCGACGACGGCGCGATCGCCCACTTCGATGATGGGCCGCTGGATCAGGTTAGGATCGGCGACCATAGCCTTGATGACGTCGGCGTCAGGGGTGTCTTTATCCAAACCCGCGGCCGCGGCTCCCCGGGTCATCTCGATCGGCCTGACGCCCGCTTTCTTTGCGAGACTCTTCAACCGGGCCTCGGTGAAGGGTTCATTAAAGTAATTGACCTTGTCGTAATCGATGCCGTTTTCACGAAACAGCGTCGCAAGATTGCGGCAGGTCGTTCAGGTAGGTTTTTCGTAAATGATTATTCGGTCCATAGGTCATTCAGGTATCAACGCGGCCTCCGCTTTGGCGGGCAGGTGTTCATTGAGATAACGGGTCAGCAGGCTATAAAGGTGCAGAGTCGTTCCTTGTCCTTCCGAGATGCTGTGCGTTCGGTTCGGGTAGGGCATGATGGTGAACACCTTGTTCGCCGCGATCAGTTTGTTGATCAGATATTCGGTCTGCTGATAGTGGACATTGTCGTCGCCGGTGCCGTGGACGATCAGCAGATCGCCTTTCAGGTTCTCGGCGAAGGTCGTCGCCGCTGTGTTTTCGTAGTCCTTGGGATTGTCCTTCGGCAGGCCCATATAACGTTCGGTGTAGATAGTGTCGTAGTAGCGATTGTCGGGTGCCGGAGCTACCGCCATTCCCATTTTGTAAACATCGGGATACCGGAACATCGCATTCAGCGTTGCCACGCCGCCGCCGCTCCAACCCCAAATACCTACCCGCGATGCGTCGAGATACGGCATTTTTGCGAGCATCGCCTTTGCCGCCGCAGCCTGATCGGCCGAACTCAGCACACCGATCTTGCGGTAAATGCTTTTGCGGAAAGCCCGTCCTCGAGGCGACGGGGTCCCGCGGTTATCGACGCTCGCCACGATGTAGCCTTGTTGCGTCAGCATCAGGTACCAGAGGTATTGCGAGCCGGTCCACGAATCGTTGACCGTCGTTCCCGCGGGCTCGGTGTAAGCGTAGAAAAGCACCGGATACTTCTTCGACGGGTCAAAGCCGGGCGGCTTCATCATCCAGCCGTCCAGGGCGACCCCGTCGCCGATATCGATGCGGAAAAACTCGGCCGGGCCTTTCGGAAGCTGGTCGAGTTGTGCCCGAAGCTTCGAGTTGCCGACGATGTTTCGGGCGACCGACTTGTCCGAAAGATTCAGAAGGTCGATACGCGACGGTTTGCCGAACGACGATGAACTCTGGATCGCCCATTTGCTGTTCGGCGAAAAATTGTAGTTGTTCCACCCCTTAAATTCCGCGGGCGTGACGCGCTCGTCGGTGCCGCTTCCGTCCAGCCGTGAGCGATAGAGATACCGCTGCGTCGCGTTATCCGGCGAGGCGATGTAATAGACCCAACCTCCGGTCTCATCGATCGACTGTACGCTCATTGCATCGAAGGCTCCACGCGTTAATGGACGGATATCACGCCCGTCGGCAGATACCGAATAAGGCCGCCGCCAGCCATCGCGTTCGCTGATCCACAGAAATCGCTTCCCGCCGTCGAGCCACTTCATCTCAGGCAGCGTCAGGTCGACCCAGGTGTCGTCCTTTTCGGTGAGTATCGAGCGGCTTTTTCCGGATTTGGCGTCGGCAACCAGTACCTGAAGCGTGTTCTGCAGACGGTTGAAATGCTGCAGATAGATCTCAGACGGGCTGGACCAATCCACCGAAACGATGTAGTTGTTCCGCAGGTCACCGGGCGTCTCCAGCCATTTGATAGGGCCGCCGCCGGCAGCGATCACGCCCACGCGTACCGCCGCATTTTGGGTGCCGGTTTTGGGATACGGGATCTTGGTCAGCTTTGGATAAAGGCCTTGTGTGTTGTCGAGAAGGATGAAATCTTCAATGCCCGAGGCGTCGAACTGCCAGAACGCGATCGACCGGCTGTCGGGGCTCCAACGCCAGCAGTCGCGCAGATCGAACTCTTCTTCGTTGACCCAGTCTGACGTGCCGTTTATCAGCGTGTGCGAACCGTCCTTTGTCAGCCGCGTGATCTTGCCCGTCGCAACGTCCTCGACGTACAGGTCGTTTTCTCGGACGTACCCAACCCTGGTACCGTCGGGAGAGAATTTCGCGAACATCAGTGTTGCGGGCTTTGCATCGCCGCCTAGTTTCGACAGCTTTCCCGAATCGAGGTCGAGCACCCAGTAATCGCCGCGAGTGTTGTACCGCCAAACCTTCTGCGAGTTCGTGTAGATCAGCATCTTCTTGCCGTCCGCCGACCAATCGTAACCGTCCATCTGGAGCGGCTTCGATTCGCCTTTTGGGATCAGCCGCTCGGCCGAAAGCAGGACATCCCGCTTTTCCGTGTCGATCTGATAGCGTACGAGGTCGATCGCATCTTTGACCTTTTCTGACGGCTCGAACTTCGCGTATGAGTCGCCGTCTTTCAGCCAATCGAAACCGCCGAAACGCTCCGGGCGGAATTCGGCGCTTGCGAAGATCCGGTCGACGGTAAGCTTCGGGTCGACCGCCGGCTGGGTCCCCTGTGCGTGCAGAACCTGCAGCGGTGAAAGTGCGAAAACAAAAAACGCAACCCGGAGAGCTGCGTTAACAGGGGGAAAAGTGCGCTGGTTCTTCATAATATTTTCGGGAAACATCCGCCGTGCGGAGGCGGGACCTTGAGATCTTGAACCTGATACGGACAAAACGTTAACTAGGTTTTGGCACTAAGCTCCCCTCCTTACGAAGGAGGGGTGGCAGCCGCTTCGGCTGACGAGGTGGCTCTCTTCTCCTGGCGGCTTCCGCAAACACCTACGCCGCAGCGGACCGATGCTCGCCCGAGTGCGTCTCGACGAGGTTTTGCGACTCTTCGTAGCTGAACACGCGCGATTTTGTGACGAATCTTAGCCCGAGCGGGATCTCCAGCGAAAAGCTCGCCCCGCGGCCTTTGGTGATGTCGATGGTCAGTTCGGTGTGCTTCCAGAATTCGAACTGGTCCTTGGCCATGTAGAAATCGCAGCCGGCCACCTCGCCCAGCCAAACATCGCTCGACCCGACCATAAATTCGCCCTTCGGATAACACATCGGCGAACTCCCGTCACAGCACCCGCCGGATTGGTGGAACATCAACTCGCCGTGCTTTTCGCGGAGTTGGTCGACGACGGCAGCGGCTTCTATGGTTATTCTGACTCTAGGAATATTTTCCATCGATATTTTCTAACATTGGTTTAGGTCTCGCCGAATCTTGACGAGTTTTTCGTTGTCGAAGTAAAACTCGAGCCCCGTCGCCGTCGCCGTAGATCAATTTTTTCGAGCCATTCTCAACTTCCAATCGCCCTAGGCGTTCCATTTTGGCACGTACCGCCGAAAGATCTAAACCTGTGCTGACGCCAGGTGCGATCACCCATTCTGGGGATGTGATCTCGATCAAAACTACAATAGCCCGATCGCTTTCAATTTTATCAAGGTGAAATACAATTCCTTTGTAACTAATGACTGTCTTTTCTCCGCCACAGGGATTGGTTCCGCCTTTCTTTGTTGCTTCCGGTTTTCCAAACTTTCCGATCAGTTCGTCGTAAGTCGATCCGATCGCGATTCCGTTAACTTCGTTCTTAAAGGTATTCAAATTTTCGTCGGGTGTCGTTTCCGCCTGTGCAACTGGCGGAGTCGGTTTAGCATTCGACGATGGCTTCTCATCGAGACTAACAGCGTGTTGGGTTCCATTCGAGCACCCGGCTAAACCTAAGGTAGATATGATCAACAAAATAATGGCCGAAAGATTTGTAGGAGTGCCCCGCATATGATTCTGTTGCCCCTTCGGAGTTTTAATGATTTCGTATCGCAAACTCCTTGATTGTTCTTAAGATCGATTCTGGTCGAAAACAAGCTTTGGCAATTTCGTCTTAGATGTCGGATTCCAGCCAGATGCAAAGGCGAACTCCACCGCTTCCCGAATTAGTTCCGGAGTGACGGCATAAGAAGCGCCCGGGTTGGTCTCGGGGAAATTGATCCAAGGATCTTTCCAGCCCTTTAGTTCGATCTCTGCTGATTGGACCGAGTTCGAGAGGCCACGTAATTTGATCGTCGCGGTTGTTGGAACGAAAAGCCATCGCAAATCATGTCCGTTTACGGTGATGTTTCGCCAGCCCTTCATCAATTCGGCTTCTGTCGCCCCTACGGGGCTTTAATTTTGATTGTTCCATAACCCCGGGTTTCGCTTCGCTCCACCCGAGGCTAGATTCTGTCGCTGCTCCGCAGCCGAATGGCGGAAACACAACCGGTAGGGAGTGTGCCTCTTGGAAGCCAGGGACCATCACCCTCGCTACCGCTCGGGTTTCCGCCTTCAATCTCTAGAAAAATCCCATCGCTTTTTTGTCGTAGGAGATAAGCATGTTCTTCGTCTGGCGGTAATGGTCGAGCATCATCAGGTGATTCTCGCGGCCGAAGCCTGATTTCTTGTATCCGCCGAACGGAGCGTGGGCCGGGTAGTTGTGATAGTTGTTCACCCACACGCGGCCGGCCTGGATCGCACGCGGCACTCGATAAAGCTCGTGTGCGTCGCGGGTCCAGACGCCGGCTCCAAGCCCGTAGAGCGTGTCGTTGGCGATCTCGATCGCTTCGGCCTCGTCCTTGAAGGTCGTAAGGCAGGTGACCGGCCCGAAGATCTCTTCCTGGAAGACACGCATCTTGTTGTTGCCCTTCATCACGGTCGGCTCGATGTAGTAGCCGTCCTCGAGGTCGGGGTTCTTGTACGCATTTCCGCCGACCAGCACCTCGGCGCCTTCGTCCCTGCCGATCTGCAGGTAGTTAAGGATCTTCTCGTACTGGTCCTGGCTCGCCTGGGCGCCCATCATCGTTTCCGGATCGAGCGGATGGCCCATCTTGATCTGCTTGACGCGTTCGATGAACCGCGGGATGAACTTATCGGCGATCGATTCCTGCACCAGAACCCGCGATGGGCAGGTGCAGACCTCGCCCTGATTGAGAGCGAACAACGCAGCCCCTTCGAGGCATTTGTCGAAGAATTCGTCGTCCGCGTCCATCACGCTTTCGAAGAAGATGTTCGGCGATTTGCCGCCAAGCTCGAGCGTGACGGGGATCAGATTCTGCGACGCGTACTGCATGATCAGGCGGCCGGTCGTGGTCTCGCCGGTGAACGCGACCTTCGCTATGCGGTCGGATGTCGCGAGCGGCTTGCCGGCCTCGACGCCGAAGCCGTTGACGATATTGAGCACACCTTTCGGGATCAGGTCGCCGACCAATTCCGCCCAGACCATTATCGATGCCGGGGTTTGCTCGGCCGGTTTGATCACCACGCAGTTTCCCGCGGCGAGAGCCGGTGCCAGCTTCCACGTCGCCATCAGGAGAGGGAAGTTCCACGGGATGATCTGCCCGACCACGCCGAGTGGCTCTTTGATGATCACCGACAGCGTGTTTTGATCGAGCTCGCTTGCCGAGCCTTCTTCGGCACGGATCACGCTCGCGAAATAGCGGAAATGATCGACCGCGAGCGGGAGGTCCGCGGCCGTCGTCTCGCGGATCGGTTTGCCGTTGTCCCAGGTCTCGCAGCGGGCGAGCATGTCGAGATTCTGCTCCATCCGGTCGGCGATCTTCAGCAGCATATTGCTTCGCTCGGTCGCGGACGTCTTGCCCCATGTTTGGAACGCCTCGTGCGCGGCTTCGACCGCCGCGTTCACGTCCTCTTCGTTCGAACGGGCCACCTTCGTAAACGATCTGCCGTCCACCGGCGAAAGTACGTCAAAATACTCGCCGCTCTTCGGGGCGGTCCACTCGCCGCCGATGTAGTTTTCGTATTGTTCTTTGAATTTCGGGATGTCGAAAGATCTTTTGGTTGATTCCATGATGCCTCCTTTTGAGATGTGGTGAGACTTGCCCAGCGCAAGCCTTGGTCGCAATGATAGGAATGAGTAGATTGTAGCACCGAATGCTTCACGTAGACACACCGATAGCGGGAGTCTCTGGGACGGACTAATTTGTGATTGGACAATTACTGATCGGTAAGTAAGTGCCGGGCAAACTTAGGCGATGCCGGTTTTCGAATAAACGGCTCTCAGCGTCTCCGATGCGATGGACCGGGCCTTTTCGGCCCCGGAGGAGAGGATCGATCTTAATGATTCGTCGTCGTATTGCCGGACGCGTTCCTGGAACGGGCGGAGGAATTCGACGACAACCTCGGCAAGTTCGGTCTTGAAGTGTCCGTAGCCTTTGCCTTCGAAATGCGCGACGCATTCTTCGGGCGATCTGTCCGTCGTAAGTTGGAAGATCGTCAGCAGATTGCTGATCGCGGGGCGCGTCTCGTCGAACTCGACGGTCGTGCCGCTGTCCGTCACGGCACGCTTGATCTTCTTCGTGATAGTGTCGGGGTCATCGAGCAGGAAGATCGAGCCGTTCAGATTCTCGTCCGATTTGGACATTTTCTTTTCCGGGTCCTGCAGCGATTTAATGCTGGCGCCAATTTTTGGGATGTACGGTTCGGGGACCTTGAAAGTCTCGCCAAAATCGCGGTTGAAGCGTTCGGCCAGGTCGCGGGTGAGTTCGAGATGCTGTTTCTGGTCCTGGCCAACGGGCACGAGGTCGGTCTGATAGAGCAAGATATCCGACGCCATCAGCACGGGATAGGTGAACAGGCCGACACCGGCTCGCTCCGTATTGCCCTTGCCTTTGTCCTTGAACTGGGTCATGCGTTCGAGCTCGCCCATCCGCGAGATGCATGAGAGGACCCATGTCAGTTCGGCATGTTCCGGCACGTCCGATTGAATAAAGATCGTAGACCTTTCGGGATCGATGCCGGCGGCTAGGTATATGCGGGCGAGGTCGAGCGTGGCCTTTTTTAGTGTTGCAGGGGCCTGCGGAAGCGTTATCGCGTGCAGGTTGACGATGCAGTAAAAGGCCTCGTACTCCTCCTGGAGGGCAACCCAGTTCTTTAAGGCGCCGAGGTAATTTCCGATGTGAAGCTGGCCGGTCGGCTGTGCCCCGCTAAAGATCCTTTTCTTCATTTTCTCAATAGATGCCGAGCAAGATATAGGCGAGGCCAAGGCGGAACGGGTAGATGATCATACTGAACACGCCGATATAGATCAGGAACATCAGGATCAGGAAACCGAATTGTTCCAACATGTTGAGAACCGGCTGGGCACTGTCAGGGAGGAAGGTAGACAGTATCTTGCTTCCGTCGAGAGGCGGAAAGGGCAGGAGGTTGAACACAAACAGCGAAAGGTTCAGGAACATCAGGTTGCTGACGAAGATCACCAGCGGATTCGTTGCCCGGCCAAAGAAATCGGCGGGCGTGAACCCTTGAAGCATAAGTATCTTCGCCAAGCCAATGCCAATAATGACTAGAATAATGTTCGCGAGGACGCCGGCGATCGAGACCATCACGTTCGCGAGCTTGTAATTTGTCCAGTTTCGAGGGTTGACCGGCGTCGGTTTTCCCCAGCCGATAAGCGGGATGTTGCCGAGCGCTCCCCCGACCGCTCCAAGTATGAATGCGATGATCGGAATGAGCAGCGTCCCGATCGGGTCGGTATGGGCGACCGGATTGAGCGTGACTCGGCCGAGCATATAGGCGGTGTCGTCGCCGAACTTGTGCGACATCCATGCGTGGCCCGCCTCATGCACCGACACAGCGAGCAGAAGCACGACCATGAAGATGACCAAATGGCTGATCAAAAGTGTGATATCTATGCCGCCCATCTATGCTCCGATCCTGCAAATAGAGGCCTTGAAAAAAGGGCCTCCACGGAATTAACCGATTGTTTTTACAATGGAATTGTGCCATTCTTTTAGCTCAAAGGAAAACTTCGAAGGAGAAAAAGTCGTTGGTCAAAACCATACTATTTGGCGGCGAATCGGGCTTATCCTACGCCGCAAACGCAGGCTTGACGCTATTACGGATATTCACCGGGATCGCCCTGGCATTTGCACATGGCATCGGAAAAGTTCCTCCGGCGGAAGGGCTTGTGAGCAGGGTCGAGGCGATGGGTTTTCCGGCGCCGTCCTTTTTTGCCTGGGCAGCCGGGCTGTCCGAGTTTGCGGGCGGGATCTTTCTTGCACTCGGGCTTTTTACACGGATCTCGAGCCTTTTTATCGCAGTTACGATGCTGGTCGCGCTTGTCGGCGTGCACGCCGCGGACCCGTTCAATGTTCAGGAAAAGGCCTTTCTATTCCTTTTCATCGCTATCGCGTTCCTTTTGAAGGGTTCGGGCGACTGGAGCCTGGATAGTTTCTTGAGGAAGTAGATCGTGCGGCAGGCTATTGAGCCTAACGGACTGAAAGATCGAAACGGAGATTCTCTGATCAAGATCAACAGGCTGGAAAGCCTGTTGTATTTTATGAAAAAGCACATCGTCTGCATCGCGAGCGAGCACAAGGGCAATGAGTTTCTCGATGAGGCGCAGAATGCCGGCTGGCACGTCACGCTGGTGACGAGAAAAAAGCTTCTAGATGAGGCGTGGCAGTGGACCGCGCTGAACGACGTGAAGACGGTTGAAGACGATGCTACGCCTGAAGATTACGTCCGTGCGATAACCAACATCGCGGGTTCCCGAATGATCGACCGCGTCGTCGGCCTGGACGAATTCGACGTCTTGACGGCCGCTCGGACACGTGAGCACCTTCAGATGGGCGGGATGACCAGCTCGCATGCGCTTAGGTTCCGCGACAAGCTGTCGATGAGGACCATAGCCGACGCGGCCGGGATACCGTGCCCGGAGTTCACCGGCGTCTTTAACAAGCAGGCGGTCGACGATTATCTGGAGCGGGTGCCGCCTCCCTACATCGTAAAACCCAGATACGAGGTGTCGGCGTTCGGGATCCGCAAGTGCGAATCGAAGGAGCAGGTCTGGTCGGTGCTGAACGACCTGGACAATCGAAATAATTGGCGGGACCATCCGTCCCAATTCGTCCTGGAACAATTTATTAGCGGAAATGTCTACCACGTCGATTCGGTTGTTGAGAACGGCAAGGTAATGGCGTGCGGCGTGAGCAAATACGGTACACCGCCCTTCAGCGTTACACATTTCGGCGGCGTGTTTACGACGTCGATCGTGCCGTACCGGTCACGCGAACGAAAGGAACTCGAGAAGCTGAACCAGATACTTCTTGACGCGTTCAAGTATGACCGCGGTGTCTCGCACGCCGAATTTCTGCAAAGCGCCGAAGACGGTGAGTTTTACCTGTTGGAGGTCGCTTGCCGTGTCGGCGGGGCGTACATCGCCAACGTTTTAGAGCATGCCTGCAACCTAAATCTGTGGCGGGAGTGGGCCAAGCTGGAAACAGCGACCGACGAACATCCATACCAGCTGCCTAAACTGCGGAAAGAATTTGCAGGGATCGCGCTTGCCCTCGCGAATACCGACCAACCGGACACTTCGCATTACGACGACCCGGAGATAGTTTACCGGGTAACGAAACCGAAGCATGTCGGGTTGATCATCCACTCGAAGAAACAAAAGCGCCTCGATCAGCTTATCGCCGCATATTCCGAACGGATCACCCAGGACTTCCTTGCCGTCGCCCCGGCTAAAGAACGCTACGACGATTGAGATCGTTTCACCGATCCAACCCGAATGTCCCATTGCCGTCCCCTGAAGCCGATGGCAATTTGAAGGCCGGATCTTCTTCTTATCCTCTTTTCTTTTTCCGGCCGAATCGCTATCCTCAAACTTTTTATGACGCCTCGAATTTCGAACAAAGTAAGCGGGCCCGATGTGCTGGACCACAGCCTTGACGGGCATTTCGCCGAGCTTCTCAGATTCGAATCGACGCGCGAATTCGAGGAGTCGCCCCTGCACTCGAAGGTTCGTGAAGAGGCGGAGAGAATATTGAACGTCGTCGTGGCCGAGGATTTTTCTGAGGCTGAGGCCAGACGCGACAACGTACGGATGGAGGGTCGGGACATCTCGGCCCTGGCCTGGAACGTTGAACGGGGCACCGTTTTTGACGGGATCGTGGGCGCCCTTCGCGAACATGAGGGCCTGAACCAAAAGGACGTTTTGCTTCTTAGCGAACTCGATCACGGCATGGCCCGGAGCGGCAACCGGTTTGTCGCCCGGGACCTGGCGGAGCGGCTAGGCTTAAACTACGCATTCGCGCCCGTTTACATTGCCCTGCAAAAGGGAAGCGGTGTTGAGGCGGCTGTGGACGGGGAGAACACGAGGTCGATCCACGGCCTGGCGATGTTCTCGAAGTGGACGATGCGAAACGTGCATGCGGTCCCGCTTCCGAACGGCAAGGACAAGATGTGGGGCAAGGAAAAACGGCTCGGCTGGCTTCGGGCGTTGATCGCCGACATCGAGCATCCGGTGGCAGCGTTTCGGGCCGTTACCGTCCATTTGGATGCACACTGCTCAAGGGAGCATCGACGGCGTCAAATGCAGATAATTCTCGACCACCTTGAAACGCTCGACCCGCTTCCGACGCTGATCGGGGGCGACTGGAACACGACGACGTTCAATTCCCAGAACTCGACCCGGGCGATCATGGGCTACTGGCGGCGAGTGTTCATGGGCCCGAAGAACGTCGCCCGGAACCACCTTCCGCATCCGGAACGTTATTTCGAGCGGCCGTTGTTTCGAATGCTCGAGAACCGCGGTTACAGCTTTCGCGACCTGAACGAGATCGGGACCGGGACGCTGCACTATCACGTAGAGAGTATCGAGAAGAACACGAACCTTCGCGACTGGGTGCCCGAATGGTGTTTTCCCTTCATCTTCTGGGCGGCAAACCGTGTCGGCGGAAGTGTTTCGGGACGGCTCGATTGGTTTGCGGGCCGCGGGATCGAGCCGGCGGGCCCGTCCGCCGCACGGACCATCGGCGGCTTGAAGGACGAGAACGGGACGCCTCTCTCCGACCACGATGCGATCGCTTTGGACTTTCGCGTTTCAGAAGCTTAGACTCGACATTTCGGAGATAAATAATGGAAGTTTCATTTTCGCAGACGTTAAGTTTCAATGCCGAGACATTCGATTTCGAACCGGTCGCCAATGAGAACGGCAACGCCACGATCATCAAATTCGCTGTCGATGAAAAGAAGGTCAGCCCCGGAGACACGGTCGTCGTGATATCGGGCGAAGAGATCCATTTTCATGGGATGATCGGAAAGATCGAGGGCGGCTTTGCCTACGCGTCGGACCCGAAAGGTTCGCTGCTTCCGGCAGGGGTACAATAAAGTTTCGCGTTCGGAGTTTCTGGTTCCGAGTTTCCAAATTCTTAGACTTGAAACTTGGAACCTGAAACTTTAGACTTTGCGTTGACCGGGGATGTAGCTCAGCTGGGAGAGCGCGGCGTTCGCAATGCCGAGGTCAGGGGTTCGATCCCCCTCATCTCCACCAATTTTGCCGACACGAAAGCGGGCTCGAGGCCCGCTTTGACTTTTTCAAAACGCAAGGAACCGGACAGTTTCCGCTGATGCCTAGTCGAACGACCGTCTCTTTATTCCAAATAGCCGTACATGCTGCCTTCGAAAAGGCCGGGGCGGTCTTTTTCGTACTTTAATAGAAACTCGCGGACGGCCTCTTCGGTACCGACAAAGATCTGGTTCGCTCCCTTGAAAACGCGAAACGCCTTTTCACGTTCGGGGATGATCAGGGTCTCGATCGTCAGCCCGAATTCTTCCGCCATCTCAATTATTCTTGACTTGTTCATGCTCAGTGTTGATTTGGTTTCGGCTCCAAAGACTATCAGAAAGCATTGCCACCGGCAAAGAAATGCGGCATGCCGTTAACATCCCTGTCAGATACGCGGCCCGATCCAACGGCGGCGTACCGCACCTTTTTGCCCGTCCATGCATCTAAGGCTCCTTTCGCCTCATCATAGTTGCAACTGACGGGCTTCGGCTGTCGTATCCTCCTTCGAGCAGTCATTTTTTCGCTGATGAATTCGTCCGGAAGTACCATTACCCGTGCATACGAATTTGAGGATTTTGTTCTGAGGCCATCGGAACGTCTTCTGTTACGGAACGGCAAGCCCGTGCCGCTCAAGGCAAAGGTGTTCGAGACTCTCCTGAACCTGGTCCGCAACAGGGACCGCGTTCTAAGCAAGGAAGACCTGATGAGCCTGATCTGGTCGGACAGGTGTGTCGAAGAGAGCAACTTGTCACAGAACATCTTTGTTCTCCGCCGAACTCTCGGCGAACGTCCTCGCGATCACCGGTTCATCGTCACCCATCCGGGACACGGCTACCGGTTTGTCGCGAACGTGCGTGAGATCGAGGCCTCGGACAAGCGGCCGTCAAACGGTGCCGTGGCGTCCGAGCAAAGACGCCGGATCGAATCGATCGCGATCCTGCCGCCGGGTTCGTACGAGCCCGGGGCCGAGAATGAAACGCTCGGTTTGGCGCTTGCCGATACGCTGATCACCCAATTGACAGCGCGCGGGCCGGTTTCGGTCCGGTCCACGGCGGCCGTGATCAAATATATCGGTTCGGGGAAAGAACCATTGATCATCGGCCGCGAGCTTTCGGTGGACGCTATCCTCAGCGGAACGATCTACAGGATCCGCGGGAATTTGCTTGTAAATCTCCAGCTTTCGGAAGTTTCAACCGGCGAGACCACTTGGGCAAACCGTTTCGAGCTTCCTGCATCGGAATTCCTGGAACTACAGACTGAGATCGCGGATGAGGTCGTCGAAGCCCTTTCCGCCGAGTTGGCGAGGCCTCCCGACCGGGCCGTCCGATCGATGCCGAAGAATCCTGATAACTACCAAAAATACCTGCGCGGCCGGTTTCTATGGGAACGGCGGACGGAGGCTGACATGCTCGAAGGCCTCGCGACCGTCAAAGAGGTCGTCGAGCTGGAGCCCGAGTTTCCGCTCGGATATATTGGTGTCGCCGACAGTTATCTCCTGCTTGGCGAGTATCTTTTCCTCGCACCGGATGAATCGTTCCCGTTCGCCCGCGAGGCAGCCGAGAAAGCCCTCGAACTCGACCCGAACCTGGCCCAAGGACACGCTTCGCTCGCGGAATACTATCATTACTACGAGAAGGACCAGGCAAGGGCCGAGGACCACTATCTGCAGGCGAACGAGCTGAACCCGAACTACGCCTCTGCCCGGCACTGGTATGCATGGTCCCTGATGAGCTACGAAAGGTTCGATGAGGCGCTCGACCAGATCGAAAGGGCCCAGGCGGCCGAGCCCAACTCGCTTGCACTAAGCACGACCCGCGGACTGCCGTTCTATTTTCGCCGGGATTACGACCGGGCCATTCGCCAGTTCGAAATGGTGCTCGGGATCCAGCCGAACCTTGCCTATGCACGCTATTACCTCGGTTCGGCCCTAGTTCACAACGGCGATGCGACCGCGGCGATCCGCGAGTTCGAAACGATCCTCGAGGCTGAGCAGCTTCAGCAAGCGATCGCCCTTCTCGGTTATAGCTACGCGGAAGCAGGCATGTACGACAAGGCAAGCGAGCAGCTCAGGCTGCTCGACGACCTGGGGCAAACCAGATATATTTCGCCGTATGTCCGTGCGATCGTTCATTGCGGGCTCGGCGACATTCTGGATGCCCTCGATCAGCTGGAACTGGCGTGTCAGGAGCATGCCCCGTGGCTGGTTTGGCTAAGGATCGATCCATTCCTCTCCCGGCTTTGGGGAGAACCGAGGTTCGAGCGTCTGCTCGACCGTCTCTCGCTCAGATGAACCGACACCGGCCATATTACGGTTATCGAAACGACCTCCCGATCGAAATCATTTAATCAAATTTAATATCATTTTCCGTGCACGGCGGGGCCGAAGTCTTGAACCCGTTTGGTCCTTGAAGCCCTTATTTACAGGGCTTTTTCAATGTTTGGCCGCCGCCGAGGCCGTTGGCACAAGGCTTGAATCAATCGCATTGACCCTTGCCCGACCCTTCGAGGGACCGGGCGATCACAATAAGGAGTACCTATGCGACATATTTTCACCATCATCTTACTTGTGTCGGTCTTCGCAGCGGCTGCGATGGCGCAAACGACGACAGGACGGCTGGCCGGAACAGTTTCCGGCCCGGACGGACTGCTGCCGAATGCGACCGTCGTCGTCCGCGACAACAAGACCGGCAAGGAGGTTACCGCGACGACAACCGAAAGCGGTGCCTATTTATTCACCCAGCTCGAATTCGGGACCTATACGGTGACGATCACCGCTACCGGTTTCAAGACCCTGGTCGCGAACGACGTCAAAATAGACGTCGGCCGCGAATACAGCCTTAATTCAACCATGGAATTGGGGAGCCTGGAAGAGAACGTCACCGTGACCGCGGGTGCCGATATCGTCACCGCGACCAGTGCGCAGGTGAGCAGCACGGTCAGTCCGCAGCAAATACTCTCGCTGCCGCTGATCACGCGCAATCCGCTCGCGTTGACGGCCCTGCAGGCGGGAGTTGCTCCCGCGGCCGCGAGCCCGTTCCAGAACACCTCGATCAACGGATTGAGGACATCTCTGACCAACATCACGCGGGACGGGATCAATATCCAGGACACGTTCATTCGCTCAAACGCGACGGACTTTGCCCCCGGTCGTCCGTCGGTCGACGATACCGGCGAATTCACCATCTCGACCTCGAACCAAGAGGCCGACCAGGGCTACGGCGGCGCACAGATCCGGCTTGTCACCCCTCGCGGGACAAAGGATTTCCACGGAGCCCTGTTCGCTTATAATCGCAATTCCGATTTTGCGGCGAACACGTTTTTTAATAACAGGTCAGGCCTGGTCAGGCCGTTCCGCAATCGAAATCAGTTCGGCGGAAAGGTCTCGGGGCCGATGTGGCTTCCGGGCTTCGGCGAAGGGACGCCCTACTTCCATAAGGACAAGGGCTTCTTTTTCTTCAACTACGAAGGCATCCGCGATCCGCTCTCGGGTCGCTTTAACCGGACCATCCTCACCGATCTTTCGCGTGCGGGCGGGTTTGCCTTTAACCGGACGGCCGCTGGGGCGCCGAATCAATTCTGCCCGAGCGGAGCGGCGAACAGCGTCTGCACCATACCGAACCTCCTGTCATTTGCGGGCGGTGCGGGGCTTTCCGTGCCGGCAGCCATCGACCCTTTGATCCAATCGCGGATCATCGGCCAGCTTCCGACACAGAGCAATTTCACCGGCGGCGACGGGTTGAATACGGCGGGCTTCACTCTCAACCGACAGCAGAACCAGACCCGCAACACCTACACGATGCGTTTCGACGTCGACCCGACGGAGAAGGACAATTTTAACGTGGTTTATAGCTATGTTAATGAGATCAACCTTCGTCCGGACGCCGACGCGAACGGCTTCTCGGCTACGCCGGGCGTCGTCCAGGCCTCCAAGAACAAGACGTTCGTCGCAGCCTATCGCCGCATATTCGGCCAGTCGTTCGTGAATGAGGTTCGCGGAGGGCTCTTCACAAGCGAGGTGCCGTTCGACAGGACCGACCCGCTTCCGGACTTCCTCTTTGCCGCGGGAGCAACCGGACTACTGGCCAACACGTTCCAGTCGGGAGCATTCACGGGCGGCTCAGTGAGCAATCCGGAGAATACCTTCATGGACCAGGGCCGTAACACGAAAGCGTTCAACCTACAGGACAACGCCGACATGGTCGTGGGGAACCACTCGATCCGTTTCGGCGGCCAGCTCCAGTACTTTAAGGTGAATTCCTATAATGACGCCGGCGTCGTTCCGCGGGTCGTGCTCAATGCGGGCAACGGCACGCCGGGCTTCACGACGGCGAACTTCACGTCGATCGGCGGGATAAGTAATGCCCAGCTCACAACGGCCAATAACCTGTTGGCCCTGTACGGCGGGCTCTTCAATGTCGCCACCCAGACGTTCAACGTGGCCGACCGGACATCAGGTTTTGCACCGACCGGGACCTTCAACCCGTACAGGTACTCGAACCACTCGCTGTACGTGTCCGACCGCTGGTCCGCGGCACGCGGGCTGACGATCTCCGCGGGCGTCCGTTATGAATTGTTCCCAGCGATGAAGCTCGCAAGCGGGCTCGCACTTGAGCCGGTCTATTCGGACCCGGACAACATAATTCCGTCGCTATTGTCGATCAACGGCACCACCGATTTCATCGGCGGCAACGCGGGCGTCGACAAGGCGTATTACAAGACCGACTACGACAATTTCGCACCGTCGATCGGCTTTGCCTATACTCCGAATCCCGAGACGTCGTTTGGCCGATTCCTCTTCGGGGCGGAAGGACGAACCGTGATCCGCGGCGGATACAGCCGTGCCTATGGAAACGATTCGATCGTTACCTCGATCAACAATGCGGCATCGGGAAATCCCGGACTTGCCTCTACGGTTGCCACGCTCGTAAATCTGAACGGGCAGGTATCCTCCGGCAGCCCGAGCGTCCCAACGCCGGCATTCACCGCCCCGCCGAGAACGTACTTGTTCAACAACGGAACCAACAATTCATTCGGAACGATCTTCGCGATCGACCCAAATATCGAGATCCCGATGATCGAACAGTACAGCTTTGGAGTTCAGCGAGAGTTGATGAATGGGCTTGCTCTCGAGGTCCGTTATGTCGGCAGCCGCAGCAAGAATCTAGTACGCGGCATCGACATCAACCAGATCAACATTTTCGACAACGGCTTCCTGGCCGATTTCGAAAGGGCTCGTGCCAACCTTGCATTGACGGGGAACCCGTTCTGCGTTTCGGCCGGCTGTCAGACGCTCCAGATCTTTGTCGACGGAGTTGGCGGCCCGGGAAGGCTCGGTGTTGCAGCCGGGAATTCCTCGGTCGTTGGCAGGCTGGCAAGGAACGTTTTCATCAACAGTCTTAACAACGGGACACCGGCGGACCTCGCCCTGTCCTACATCAACAGTGCTCTGAACCTGAACAACCATCCGTCGCACCTGAATCCGGGCGCGGTACCGTTCATCAGTCTGGTACCGAATCCGGCCGGAGGCGCCATCGACGTGATGGTCAATCAGGCGAGCTACAACTACAACTCGCTTCAGGTCGAACTGAGGCGTCGATTCTCCAAGGGCCTATATTTCCAGGGAAACTACACGTTCAGCAAGAACCTTACGAACGCGATAGGTACCGGACAGACCCTGTTCGAGCCGTACCTGGACAACAACCAGCCGGAGCTTGACCGCCAACGTGCCGATTTTGACATCCGTCACGTTTTCAACCTAAACGCCATCTACCAGCTGCCGTTCGGCAAAGGGAAGAGCCTTTTGAACTACGGCGGTTTTTCCGACGTTCTGTTCGGGGGCTGGGAGCTGTCGGGGATCATGCAGTGGACCTCCGGGAGCCCGGTGACGATCGTCGATACACGCGGTACGCTGAATCGAAGCGGAAGGTCGGGCCGACAGACCGCGGTCACCAGCCTGACGAACGCCCAGATAGCGGGGCTCGGAGGGATCTACGAAGCCAACGGGCGGATCTACTTCATCAACCCCGCTGTGATCAACGCAACCGGGCGTGCGTCGGAGGGCTTCGGCTCGACGCCGTTTTCCGGCCAGGTGTTTTTCAACACGGCACCCGGACAGACGGGGAACATGGGACGGGCCATACTGAACTCGCCCAAGTTCTTCAACCTGGATATGGCGCTGATGAAGAACTTCAGGTTCAGCGAAACGACGAGGCTTCAGCTTCGGGCCGAAGCATTCAACGTCCTGAACAATGTAAACTTCACGCCGCCGACTTCGGGCCAGCTTCAGTCGATAACGAGTACGACCTTTGGTCAGATCACGGGAACGACGGCAGCCAGGACCCTTCAGTTTGCGGCACGCTTTGAGTTCTAGCTTTCATTGAGCCAGCAACCTCCACGGGCATCGCAGAATTTCGCGATGCCCTTTTTTTGTCTTTATGTTGAAGCCTTCGAGGGGCGCAAGGATTTGCGATGTATACAGGGGCTGCCTAAATGGAAAAAAGAAAGGGCCGCCATTTCGGGCGGCCCCAGAGGAAGGAACAATGGGCGAGATCAGGCGAGTTCCTTGATGAGGGATGCGATGTTCATGCAGGCCTCCCAATCCAGCTGATCGCCGGATACGACCTTCAATCCACTGTCGATGAGTTGATTCGGCGGCGGCGGGGGCCCCTGCCAGAAGACGACGATACGCCAGTCAAAGAGTGCCGACGCGACGCTTATGCGCGTGATCCGGTCGGGTTTGAGCGAATATGAACCGTCTTTGTGCTTTACGCAGTCGGCGGGCCCGATGACGAATATCGCCGCCTGGCACCGCTGCATCTCATTGAGCTCGGAGCTTGGTAGGAGCCCGCTTTCATAGTCGACCCGCTCTTCCGCAGCGCCCTCGAACCCGGCGAGTTCAAGGAATGAGGAAAGTACCGGAAAGCCTGGTATCGGCCTGCTCGAAGAAACGAGGACCCGCCTGAGGGGTTCGACCGGGACGGCGGCAGGCCGCAGGAGCATTTCGGGCGAGGGCCGCTCTGGTTCCGCCTCGATGGGAGGTTCCGCTTCGGAAAGAAATTCGCCGAGCTGTTCCATATCGACCCGGAGCCGCGCCGGCTGGCCCCTTTTCCCGACCGTCGAAGTTCCGAGTTCCGCCGCATGGCAAATACTGAAGAAACACACGACGGCCGCTTCGAGGTCGTGGGGCCGGCCGTCGTCGATCCCGGCGATCGTCCTAAGTTCGGACCAGTAACGGATCACATCAGGGTGGGTCGCAAGATCCAGGCCGTCATGGAAGATGTGGTCAAGGGCGATGCGATAGGCCGGAACCGAGTTGAGGATCCGCCGATTTATCCGGCATTCCGGATCGATCACCTCGGCGAGTGCGATCCCGAGTTCGGTAAGGGACAGCCTCTCGTTCTCACGTTTGGCTATCCCCCAGAATTCGTAGGCGGCTACCTTTCTGGCGTCAAAGATCCGGCGCGGTTCGGCATTCATCGCTTCGACTACGGTGACACCATTAGGCCGCCGTCGCAGAAACCGCACGAATTCCCGGGCATCACTCGCCGTTGCGAGCACCGGCAAGGCGCTCGTCTCAAGGAGCGTCGCCGCGGTTCGGTCGTCGGCCTCCACAACCGGCGATCCGCGTCTGATCTCTTGATAAAAACGGCCGCTTAGCGGCTTCGTCAGGTTGGGGGTGGAATACGATGGGCGACTTCTTACTTGTAATCCCATACCCACCTCCTATTTCGACAACGACAATTGAGCCTTCCTTTCGATCGAAAATCTTTTCAGCTTCGCGTGAAGCGTCGTTTTCTTGATCCCGAGAAGTTTTGCCGCGTAAGACTGGTGTCCGTTCGTAAGGTAAAGCGCGTGACGGATCATATCGATCTCGAACTTCTGGATCTCTTCATTGAGTTTGAAGCCTGCTCCAAAATCGAATCGCTCGGGTTCGCCGAGGTCCTCGACCTCCGAGACCAATTTGACCGCAAGTTGTTTAAGAATGCTGATGCGCGGTGTAGAAGCCTGCCGCCACATCGAGCGCGGAATGAGTGCGTCGTTTGGTTTGTTACGTGTGGCCATATAAATCTACTTCCTTGGTTAAAATTCAAAATGTTCAAAAGAACACTTAAATGATGCCAAAACAGCCATTTCGCGTCTTTAATTTGCGGTTAATTGTTCTCAATTGTTATTGAACGCCCCGTCACGGCATATTTACGTTTGGTCACACGGAACACGAAAATATGTGGCAAGCCGCATTTCTGCGAGGCCCGGCAGGGACGAAGTGCGGGTGTGAGTGACGATCTGAAGTTCGAAATGCCGGTATTTGGGACGGAAATTTGGACGGGTAGGCAAGGCCCTGACGATCCAGACCGAGGTAGTGCCAAAAAGGGTCCGCCTATTTATGCCTGTAGTTCGTGACGTGTTCCGGGATGGTGATACCGTCGTTCAGCAGCGAGTCGGGGACAGGCGTTCCTGCTGCCGTCGTTAGCGGGATAACGCCGGCCCAGACGTTCATCACGTAGTCTTCATCGTCATCTTTCGGATCGCCGGTGCGGACCTTTGCCGAGGCTTCCTCGATGGGCAGCTTCAGGACTGAGGTCGCCTTTAACTCAAGTTCGTTCGGCCAGCGGATCTCCGGCCAGCGGCCCGGGATCAGATGTTCGGTAAAGGCTTCGAGGGCCTTTTCTTTTTCGTCGGCGTCTTCGACCAGCGTCGCTTTCCCGAGCACGACTACCGAGCGATAGTTGATCGAATGATGAAATGCCGATCGGGCAAGAACCAGTCCATCGACCAGCGTAACGGTAACGCAAATATCGATTCCTTTGGAGATGCTTCGCAGCATTCGGCTGGCCGATGAACCGTGAATATAAAGGTCGTCGCCGATCCGGGCGAACGCCGTCGGGATCACGTATGGCTGACCGTCCACAACGAATCCGACGTGGCAAATGAATGCCTCGTCCAGAATGGGATAGATCGTCTCGCGGTCGTACGCTCCGCGCGCCGGTAGGCGTTTCACTTTGGTTCGTTCAGTGACTTTCATCAACGGTATGGGCACGCATCAACCCGCTCCCGCAAGGGTCCTCGATTCGTGTAATTCGTGCAATTCGTAGCTTAAGCTTCTACTTCGTACTCATCCAATCGTCACCGACGCCGAGTTCGACGATCAGCGGGACGTCGAGGGTCGCGGCTGATTCCATATTCGTTTTGATGATCTCGGATGCGGTCGTGATCATAAAGGAATTATCACACAGTTTTGATTTCTTATCTTGAGAAGTTGAATGCCCATTCTCTCAAGGGCCGGAAAATTTCTATGCAGCAGGCTGGCATTCGTAATATCATCAGGACCAGAGGGAAATTGAGCTCTGTGCGCGTGAATCACTGGATCAACAGATTGCGAATATTGCTTACTGCCGTTGCAGCCGGATTGGTAGCTGTCTTTGTCTGGCAGAGCCTTTCGTTCGCGATCTGGGGACCGCCTGTCGAACTACCAAAGGCACAATCCGGCAGGATCCTGGAAGTTGAGATCGAGAGTGAAGAAACAGAAGAACCGATATATTTCTGTGACGAGTTTGCCGACGAGAACGAAAGGGCAAGCTGCCTTTATCAGTTGGTTTTTGAGGGACGAGACCTGTCTCTATACAATTCCGGGGGCCGGTTAGGCTGTGGAATCCGAGAAAGAGAAGCAGACCCGATATCATGCGAGCGATCGGTCGAAAAGGCACGAAGATTTATTTGGGAACATTGGAAGATGCGCAAACGCGGCTATCTATCAGTTGCGAGATCGTCCGGTGGGCACGAAGGTGTGACTCATTTCTTCATTGAACCTGGTTTCGAGGGCCGCTGGCGTATCGTGGAGAATCGGGTGCCGATGCTTAAGAATCCCGTCGATCCAGAACACTACTTGCTTGGCGATCTGATCGAGGTTAGATGGAAACGCGCCTCAACCGAGTGGGAAACCAAATGGGGGTTCAAACCGGGCACGAACTACCTCGAGATGACTAACGTTACCGGCGATTCTTATCTGCTTTAAGCGTGCCTAATCAAAGGCTCGTCACTTCGTACTCATCCAGTTATCACCGACGCCGAGTTCGACGATCAGCGGAACGTCGATGGCCGCGGCTGATTCCATATTCGTTTTGATGATCTCGGATGCCGCCTCGACCTCCGCTTCAGGGGCCTCGAAGAGCAGCTCATCGTGGACCTGCATGATCATTTTCGTCTCAAGGCTTGCGTCCCTCAAGGCCCTTGCAACGTTGATCATGGCGATCTTGACGATGTCCGAAGCGGTTCCCTGGATCGGCATGTTTATCGCCTCGCGTTCGGCACGTGAGCGGACTGCGAAGTTGCGGTCCTTGATCCCCGGAAAATAACGCCGGCGGCCGAAAAGGGAAGTGACGTACCCTTTCTCGCGGGCCTCTTCGGGAATTCGGTCCATGTAGGCCCGGATTCCTTTGTAAGTGGCGAAATAGTCGTCGATCACTTTCCGCGCTTCCTGTTTGCTGATCCCGACACGCTGAGAAAGGCCGAACGCTTCGACCGCGTAGGCAATACCGAAATTCACGATCTTCGCAAGGCGGCGTTTCTCTTTCAGGTCCTTATCATCGGTCGCACCGAAAACGAGCTGGGCCGTTTTCGCGTGGATATCCTCGTTTTTCTGGTACGCCTCGAGCATCACCGGGTCCTTCGTGATATGGGCGAGAATTCGCAATTCAAGCTGAGAGTAGTCGGCCGAAATGAGCTTATTTCCTTTCTCAGGGATGAAGGCCGCGCGTATCCGCTGGCCGAGTTCCGTGCGAACGGGGATGTTCTGAAGGTTCGGCTCGGTCGAGCTTAATCGGCCGGTCGCCGCGACGGTCTGGTTCAGGACGCCGTGGATGCGGCCGTCGGAGTTGACCATCTTTGGCAGCGAATCGGCGTAGGTCGCCTTTAACTTGTCCAGTTCGCGGTAATCGATGATGAGCTGCGCGATCTCGTAATCGACGGCAAGCTCGTTCAGGACATCCTTGCTGGTAGAGATCTGGCCGGTGGCCGTCTTCTTTCCCGTTTCAATGTTCAGTTCGGCGAACACCTCGCCGACCTGTTTTGGCGAGCCGATGTTGAACTCACGGCCGGCGATCTCGTAGATCTTCTTTTGGAGGGTCTCAAGTTCGCCGGAAATGAATTCCGAGAATTTGTTGAGAGCGTCGGTGTCGACTTTCATTCCGGCCGTCTCGATATCCGCGAGTACGGGAGCGACGGGCAGTTCGATCTCCGCATAGACTTTGACGAGTTCGTCCTCGGCGATCTTTCCGCGAAGTATCGGCGTAAGCCGAAAGACCCAATCCGCGCGTGTGGCGGCCTTCCAGCCAGACTCCGGGAACCCGTCGGGCACGTCGGCGGGTGGATAGGGATCAAGGTGGGTCTGGGCCAGGAACTCGATCTCGTGGTGCGGCCGGCCCGAATCCAGCAGATAGGAGGCGATCATCAGATCGTCGGTCGCGGTTCGTATCTGTGCCCCCATCTTTCGCAGCACCGAGAGATTCTTTTTCAGATCGTGGGTCTGCTTCTCCAGATAAGGATTTGCAAATGTGTCCGCCAGCGGCCGATAGGCGGCCTCGCTTCCGCCCTCGAAATTCTCGAGATCGACGTATGCGGAAACGCCCGCATCATATGAGATCGCGATGCCGAGGGGCGCCTTCTTATCAAATGCGCTGTGCCACTTACCTTCGTTTGAATCGTCCACGTAAAACGAGAATCGTTCTTTCTCCCATAACGTCCGGATCAGCCTGTCCAGAGCATCGCGGTCGCGGATGACCTCGTATTTGCGCTCCGCCGCTTGTTCCGCTTCTTCCGGGCTGTTCATATCGAACAGCGTCGCCGCGTCGGCGAATTCCTTGGTCAGCGTGTTGAATTCAAGCTCGCGGAACAGGTCGTAGGCCTTCTTGCGGTCGGGTTCGCGGCGTTTGAGCTGTTCAAGGTCGAGTTCGATCGGCACCTCGCAGTGCACGGTCGCAAGCTCAAGCGACATTCGGATAATGTCCTGATTGTTCTGCAGGCTCTCGCGATATGTCTTGTGCGAGACCTTGTCGGCGTTTTCCATCGCGCCAATAGCCGAGCCGAATTCCTGGATCAGCTTCAGGGCACCTTTTTCGCCGATGCCGGGTGCGCCCGGGATATTGTCGATCGAATCGCCCATCAGCCCGAGCAGGTCGATGATCTTCGACGGCGGCAGGCCGAACTTTTCCTCCACCCATTTTTCATCGCACCATTCGATGGGCGGCACCGGCACTTTCCGTTTCAGATTCTGCGAATTCTGCCGCATCGCGACGATGTATGGGTCGCGGACCAGCTGGCATAGGTCCTTGTCGTTCGAGACGATCACCGCCTTCAGCTCTTTTTCGGCGGCCCTTTTGGCGAGGGTCCCGATGATGTCGTCGGCCTCGTATTTGTCGTACTTGATGATGGGCAGATTCATCGCTTCGCAGACACGCTCGATGTAAGGAAGCTGTGACGCAAGGTCCTCGGGCATCTCCTCGCGGTTTGCCTTGTACGCTTCATAGGAATCGTGCCGGAACGTGGGTTCCGCCGTATCAAAGACCGCCGCGATGTAGTCCGGCCGCTCGTCGTTGATCAGCTTTCGCAGCATGTTCGTAAAGACGAACACAGCCTGCGTCACCTGGCCCTGACTGTTCCGTAAGGGCTCCTGCCGGGCCCCCATCGGAGCAAAGTATGCCCGGAAGATGTGCGACATCGAGTCGATCAGAAAAAGGCGTTTCATTCCGGTCAGTTTAGCGGAAATCGGCTCGATTCGCACGAATGAAGGAATCGGCGAAAACGGCGGGTAGGTCAAAGTTCGATCCTGTCCCTGGGAACTGCCTGATCGCGATCGTCGTTATATAATTGTGGATATGAAATTCAGTATTGGGGCTTCGGTCGAGGTGCTTTCGGCGACGCCGGGGACGCTTCGCTCGCTTCTCGGCGGGGTTTCGGATGAGTGGACATCGTCGTTCGGCGACCGCGAGAACTGGCAGCCGTATGATGTTCTGGGGCATTTGATCCACGGGGAAAAGACCGATTGGATCCCGAGGGCGCGGATCATCCTTCAACAGGGTGAAGACCGCGAGTTCGAGACGTTCGACCGCCTTGCCCAGTTCGAGAGCTCCGAAGGAAGCACCGTAAATGACTTACTTGATGAATTCGAAAGGCTTCGGGCGGCCAACCTAGAAGTGTTGAAAGAATGGCATTTGACCGAGGAGCAGCTAGATCTGACGGGCATCCATCCGCAGCTCGGGACCGCTTCGTTGCGGCAGTTGATCGCGACCTGGGCGGTCCACGACCTGAACCACGTCCGGCAGATCATCACGGCGATGGCGAAGCGATACGATGAAGCGGTCGGCCCGTGGAAACCATACCTGGGGGTATTGAACACAAAATGAAATTTACCATCGACGAATTTCTCGCAAAGCTTCCGCTGCCGGCCACCGAGAAATGGAAGGAGGGCATCTGGGACCTCGAGCCGTTCGAGAAGCAGGGTGTCCGGCTTGTTTTCTTTGCACCTCGCGGCACCGACTATCAGACCGCTCACGACGAGGACGAGTTCTACTTCATCGCACGCGGCACGGGCGAGATCGTGATCGGCGGGGAACGGTTCAATTGCACCGCCGGCGACGCTTTCTTTGTTCCGGCGGGAGTCGAGCACCGCTTCGAGAATTTCTCGGAACATTTTGCCACCTGGGCCGTGTTCTTTTAGGGCTTCGCGGGCAGGGTTTTGACTTCGCGCACGACGGGATATTGCTTTCGACTGGGCGATGAAAAACTTCATCCGATTTTCCCGATTCTGTGCAATAATTCTACGACCGAGAACATATTGGCCGCCCGCCGCGCAAGGGGTGGGGACAGGGAACAAGACCTCCGAACTTACCGCAGATCTAACGCCGAAAGATCGGGGCACGAACGCGGGTTGCGATGGCACTTCCACAGATGAACGACCACGTCAGGACCGAGGCGTTTTCAAACGATTACGAACGGGTTCTCCCCGCGCACTATCGCCTTATCCGGATGGTCGGCCGGGGCGGGATGGCTGAAGTATTCCTCGCCGAAGACCGCCGCCTCGAGCGGAACGTAGCCATCAAATTCCTCAACAGCGAATTCCGTCAGGACCCTGAACGGATGCGGCGTTTCCATCAGGAGGCCCGCGCGGCTTCGGCGCTCGCTCATCCCAACATCCTGATCATCCACGATATCGGCGAGAACGAAGGCGTCCAATACATCGTCAGCGAATTCGTCGAGGGCGAGACCGTCACGGCCCGCAATGCCCGCAACAGGCTTTCCATCCTTGAATCGGTCGAGATCGCCATCCAGGTAGCGTCGGCCCTCGCGGCCTCACATGGTGCGGGCATCCTCCACCGCGACATAAAGCCCGACAACGTGATGGTGAAAAAGGACGGCACCGTCAAAGTGCTGGACTTCGGGCTGGCGAAGGAGACGCATCGCGGATCGGCCGAGGCATTCGGGCTGGACGATAAAACGCTTGACCGAATATCCACTTCGCCGGGACTGATAATGGGCACTCCGCAGTATATGTCGCCCGAACAGGCTCGCGGGACCGAACTGGACGGCAGGTCCGACGTATTCAGCCTCGGCATTCTGCTTTTTGAGATGGTCACGGGCCGTCCGCCTTTTTCGGGCGGCACTACGGCCGACACCATCGCGGCCATTCTTACACAAGAACCTCGTCGGATCGAGGAGTTCGTCCAGGACCCGCCGCTTTCGCTGATACGCGTACTTGAAAAGGCCCTGCGCAAGAACCGGGCCGACCGCTACGGGACGATGGAGCACATGCTCTCCGACCTGAACGACCTGAAGCGAGAGCTGATGAACCCGTCTTTGGGCGCCGGCATCACCGGCGGGACCGAGGCAAGGCATACGCGGCACGACACGGTCGGTGCAAGGCTGACGAAACGGATCGTGAGTTCGACCTGGATACCGGTCGTCGCGGTCACGATCGGGCTGGCGGTCGCGGCGTGGTGGCTGTACGGGTTTGTCGGCCGATCCGGCGTGGCTGAGCCTTCGGCGCTTACGTCGGTCGCGATCACCAGCTGGAGCAGCGGGCCGCGCGAACTGCTGATGGCCGCCGCTTTTTCGCAAGACGCGAAGATGGTGGCCTACGGAGCTACGACCACCGGATCGACCGAGATCTGGGTCCGCCCGACCAACGGCGGCGAGCCGATACAGGTCACGCGCAACGGCCTGTACAACCGCTATCCGGTCTGGTCGCCGAATGGTCAGGAGATCGCGTTTGTCACGGACAGGCCGGGTAACAGCTCTATCTGGCGCGCGCCATTCACCGGCGGCCAATCGACGCTTGTTCTCGGCGAGGTTAAGGGAAATGCGAGGCCCGTGATATGGGGCCGCGACGACAAGGTCTATTTTCAGGAAGGGCCGGTGCTCTCGGCCGTCGATGTGAAGACCTCAACGGCGGAAAAGGTCATCGACCTGAGTACCGATGGTATTCCCGCGAGAGTGATCGAGATCTCGCCCGACCTCTCAGCGATCGCTTATTCGTTTCTGGACGGGCAGGTCTGGAGGGTGCGAACGCGGACCCTGGCGTCAGGGAAAGAAATCGAGATCGCGACCGCCGACCTCCAGATCGACTTTCTGGCGTGGAGCCAGGACGGAAAGAATGTCGTTTTCAGTAAGGATGTCAACGGCTTTTACCAATTGTTCACCGTACCGGCGGTCGGCGGCAGCCAGCCGGTCCAACTGACCAACGGCGATCTTGATTTTTATGTCCAGGATATCTCGGCCGATGGAAAACGCATCCTTTACGGTTCGGTCGCGGAGGCCTCGGACCTATGGCTTGCAGCCCCGGGGGCACGGCCGGCAGTTGTGGCGAACGACCTCGCTTCGGAATACTGGGCGGATATCTCGCCCGACGGACGGTCGATCGCTTATCAGCACGTGAAATATACGGGTCGATTCTACTCCGGGTCGGTCGCGGTTAAACCCCTGACCGGCGGAGAAAGTGCCAACTTTGTTTCAAGCCTGGGATTTCAGCCCGTTTGGTCGCCGGACGGCCAGTGGGTCGCCTTTTCTCGAATAAACGGAAGGGTGACTGAATTGTGGAAGGTTCGGCCAAACGGGGTCGGTGCATTGAAGATCGCAGAAGGAGACATTCGAAGGAACGACAATACAGTTACCCCATACTTAATGACTCGGGTGAGCTCTTTGGCCTGGGCTCCGGACGGGAGTTCGATCGCCTTTGTTATGACTACGGACGGCCAGCAGGAGCTTTGGTCAGCCGCGGCGGACGGCTCGGGCATCCGCAAGCGAACCGAAGGTTCGGAAAAGCGGGAATTCTTAGGTTCTCCGTTCTGGTCACACGACGGAAAGATCATCGCCTTTGAGTCTGCAACGGCCGGCGTCCCCGCCGAACAGCGGCGATACGGGATCAGGATCCACGATATCGCGGGTGCACGAGTCGAACAGGTTTACGAATCGAAACAATCCTTCAGGCTGCTTGGCTTCGGGCAGGGCGGTACAAGCCTGCTTTTTGCCCGCGTCGCCGATACTTCGGGCACCGGGGCCGTGTCAAAGTCGGTCGATATTTTAAGCGTGCCTATTGCCGGCGGGGCCGAAAAGAAGATCGCGACACTGGAAAACACATACTTGGCAAACATCCACCTTTGCCGCGACGGTCGGGTCGTCGCATTCGTGACCAAGGAGGGCGACGTTACGACGCTTTGCACGATCCCCGCAAGCGGCGGCAGCGTGCAAAAGATCCTCGAAGAAAATGACCCCAAGATCATGTTCTCGAGCCTTGCCTTATCGAACGACGGGCAGTCGATAGTGTTTGGCAAACAGACCCGTACCAACCTGCTTTCAATGTTGGTCCGATCAAACCCACTAGACGGAGAACAATAATGAAAAATAATTTGTTTAGGATCGCAGGTGCCCTAGCCGTCTTGGCCGGGATCTTCCTGGCTTTTTCCTGCGGAGATACATCTCAGAACACGAACAACCTTGCCGGTCCTAGTACTTTGACTTCAGCATCGGCAACGCCGAATCCTTTTGATGTAAAAGCATGCTCGTTTACTGATCTTGAAGAAAAAAGAATTGAAGTCGGAAAGAGAATACGACAAAACATCAGAGATAATAAAGCGTTGTTGGACATGTTAGAAGGGCGCGAATCTGAAGGAAAACCACCCATCTTTAGTTATTTGCTGGAAAAAACGGAAGTTCCGACAGGGTCCTACGCGCCGGGGTTTCTTACAGTTACGGTAAGGGGCCGTCTGAACCATTTCGACATACTAGAAGGTTTTGGTGTTGCGCTCAAATGGATGATGGCAAGGAATTGCATCCATAAAGTCGTCTTCCTGCCGGAGCAGCCCGC
This sequence comes from Chloracidobacterium sp., assembly GCA_016716365.1. GTDB lineage: Bacteria > Acidobacteriota > Blastocatellia > Pyrinomonadales > Pyrinomonadaceae > OLB17. The sequence continues at coordinate 911,526 of JADJWM010000018.1, forward strand.
ATCCCCAGCACCAGGCGTTAAAACTACAGAAGGCGGCTTTGAATGGCACTATTGCAACTATCCTCAGCTGGCTTGTGCGAACGGGGCGTGTCAGGACAGTTGTGATTTGTATCTGCCCGTCACGAATTCTAACGCAAACGCCAACGTCAACCAGAATCGAGGAGCTAATTCCAACTCAGGTGGCAACAGAAATTCGAACACGAATAGCAATTCGAATTCCGTTAATCGGCCAGGCTGACGATCCGGAAGACTAGCTTGAATTTCAGGGTGATACCTAATTAGAGCTTCGGCGAGGAGATTTGACCCCCAGATCGACTCGCCGAAGTTCTTATTTGTCTCCCCACTACTGGGAGTCGTTGAGGAATTTATTTCGATCGCGGTTCCAAGATAAAAACTCGATTGATCGAGTTAGAAAAGCTCCGCCGCAGTTAACATGAATTTCGTTCGATAACTTGAACGGAATCCATCCAATTGGATAACTCACCTAAAATCAATACTTTCCAGACACTAATTTCTGATTTTTCTGCAACTTTTCCCAGATCGGCGGTGTATTACTAGCAAGAGATGACGTTTGCATGGCGAAGGCCAAGCCATGCGATCCGATGCTCGTCACGATCCGTTTCGCTTTTTGTTTTCGAGCGGATGTTCGGGCGATCATTCGATTGATGGCCGATCCAGAGCGATCGGGCGACCTGCCCGGTCAAGCTTATTCCGGCTCGATGACATTAGCTTCCTTTGAATTTCTAAGAAAGGAGAGTGTCATGGATAGAGCAATTTATATCCGAACCGCTGCAGTTATCTGCATTATTACTTTTTCATCCGTTTTCGTAAGTATTTTTGACGCGAGGGCACAGGCCGCACAACCCGACGTCTCGTTTGCCGAGGAACTGGCCGGGCTCGGGGTCAACCGCATCCACGAGAAAAAATATTCCGAGGCGATCGAACTCCTGAATCGGGCGATCGCGATGGACCCGGCGATAGCTGAGGCCCATATGAACCTCGGAACCGCGCTTCTTTTGTCCGGCGATGCCGAAAGTGCCTTGGCGCCGATCAAGAAAGGACTTTCGCTTTCGCCGCAGTCGTATCAGGGATTCAACCAACTGGGTGTCGTTTACGATAAGCTCGGCCGGGTTAACGACGCGATCGCCGCGTTCAAGAGATCGGTCGAGATAAAGGACGATTATGCCCGCGGGCATTACAACCTGGGCGCCGCGTACCTTTGGGCAAACAAGCTCAAGCAGGCTTCGGTTTCGCTCAGGCGGGCGATAGAGCTGGACCCTGAGAACAACGACGCACGCCTTAACCTGGGTGCCGTGCTCGCCAGGCAGGACAGATACAAAGACGCGATCGCCGAGGTGAAAAAAGTCACCGACCGTGCCCCGGACCATGAGAACGCGAACCTCCTGCTGTGCAACATCTACCTGATGGCGGAGGACCGCTCGTCGGCACTCACGATGTATCAATCGTTTAAAGCCCGGGACGAGTCATTGGCCGAGAAGATGTTCAAGTCGATATTTCGGGGGCAGGTGGTTTACGTAAACAAAGACCAGCGGCCCTGACTCAGGCCTGCTGCAGGCGGCGGTTCAATAGTTGGACAGGGACCCGAGATATGAGTCAAAGTTACCTCTCATCTCGGAAAGCGAATCGCCGCCGAATTTTTCCCTGAATGAATTCGCCAGGACAATGGCGAGCATTGCCTCGCCGATCACTCCGGCGGCAGGAACGGCGGTGATGTCCGAGCGTTCGAACGCGGCGGGGCTGTCATCCTTTGTATCGATATCGACGGAATGAAGCGATCTTCGAAGCGTGGAGATCGGCTTCAAATAGCCTCGGACGCGGATCTCTTCGCCGTTCGTGATGCCGCCCTCAAGTCCGCCGGCACGATTTGTTTTCCTGAAAAAGCCGGTCCGCTCATCGGCTTTTTCGTCGCCCGATCCGGGGTTTCCGTAATAGATCTCGTCGTGAACCTCGGAACCGGGCCGGCCCGCGTTGGCAACGCCCGAACCGATCTCGACCGCCTTCACAGCATGGATCGACATAAATGCCTGTGCGATACGGCCGTCGAGCTTTTCGTTCCATGAGGTATGAGAGCCAAGGCCTGCAACGACGCCCTTCGCCGCAACCTCGAAGATCCCGCCGAGCGTGTCGCCTTTCTCTTTAGCCTCGTCGATATGTCTGATCATCCGGCGTTCGACGTCCGGATCGACGCAAGCAAGCGGCGTGTCGCGTGGAATGCCCGCTATCTCGTCCCATGGCCTGAATTCCGCCTCCAACGCCACGTTTCCTAAGCGGATCACGTGGCTTCGGACGTCGACGCCGAAACCGGCGATCAGCTGTTTCGCGATCGCGCCGCAGGCGACACGCGACGCGGTCTCGCGCGCCGATGCCCTTTCAAGGATGTCGCGAAGGTCGCGGGCCGCGAACTTCTGTCCGCCGGCAAGGTCGGCATGGCCCGGCCGCGGGCGTTTGACCAACCGCGGGTTTTTGGGCTGCTCGGCAAGTTCGGAATCCGACATCACCTCCTGCCAGTGGACAAAATCGCGATTTTCGATCTTCAAGGCGACGGGTGAACCGAGTGTTTTACCGTGGCGGATGCCCGAGAGAACTTCGACGCGGTCCGATTCGATCTTCATCCGGCCTCCGCGTCCGTAGCCCTGCTGCCGCCGCCAAAGCTCCTCATCGACCAGCCCGATGTCGACCGGCATGCCTGCCGGCAGGCCTTCGATGATCGACACAAGAGCCTTGCCGTGCGATTCGCCCGCGGTTGTGAATTTGAAGAACATACAGGGACCGTTCTCGAGGTTTAGCTCGGCGCTCCGCCTGCTTCGACGCCGGCGGATTGGCCTTCGACCTTGGGCGGTGAACTTCGCCCCGAGGCTATGAGTGCAATGCCCGTCAGGATCAGCATCCCACCAAAAAACGTGCCGCGCGGAAGCGATTCGCTAAGGATGATGTTTCCCGCTAAAACCGCGATCAGCGGCGTCACAAGCGAGATCATCATCGCCCGGGTCGATTCGATTCTACTCAATAGCCAATAGTAAAGCCAAAAGGCCGCGATCGTGCCGGCGACCGAAAGATAAAGGACCGAAGCGACGGCCCGCCATGTCCAGTTCATCGAGAAAGGGTTACCTTCGGCGACGAGCGAATAGGCGACGATCGCGGGAAGCCCGCACAGCATTTGCGAATAAAGGATCCCGGCGGGATGCAGCCCCGAAGCCTTTGCCTTTATCAGGATCGAGGCCTGGGCCGCGGCATAAGCACCGACCACTATCGCGGCCGAGCCGGCGAAGGCCATGACGTTCTCGACACGAAGCTGGTCGACGAAGATCACGGCAACACCCACGATCCCTACGACAACTGCGATGATCTTCAGTCCGGTGATCCGCTCCGACGGGAGGAAGATCCATGCCAGAAGAAGGCCGAAGACCGTGATCATCGCCTGAAGCACCGCCGCCAGGCCCGACGTGATGTATTGTTCGCTCCAAAAAACAAGGCTGTAATTTATTGAGAACTGAAGGACACCCGTGAGGGCGATCAGCTTCCATTCGTTCTTGCTTGACGGGAGAAGCCGGATGCGTGAGAAAAACAAAGGCGTGAGGATAAGAACTGCGGACACGAAACGGGCGGAGGCAAACGTTATCGGGGGCAGGTCTTCGAGCCCGACCTTGATGACGATCCAGGTAGTTCCCCAGATGATTGAAAGGACGAGCCAGACGAGGACCTTCATTTAATTCCGCTCAAAAAAGCTTAGATTCGATTCGCCCTGTTTCAAGATCCGCCATCGCCGCAAGATGCCGACCGCATCGGGCATTGCCGCTTTCGAATGATGCTCGACCACTACAAGCCCATCCTCGTTCAAAAGGCTGCTTTCGGACGTGCCGAATTCGAACAGGACATGCGAATATTCGTGGTCATAGGGCGGATCGAAATAGACAATGTCCCAACCGGCTTGAAACGTACGTGCCGTGTATGTCTCTGCCGGAAGGCAGACGACCTCGGTCGAACCTTCTGGGATACTGAGGTGTTCGAGGTTGTCCTCGATCAAGGCGCATGCCCTACGCGACCGGTCGACGAAGGTGGCGAACTCGGCACCGCGGGACAGGGCTTCAATGCCGATGGCTCCGGTCCCGGCACACAGGTCAAGAAACCGCGTAGTTTCATCGATCCGGGGCGACAGCACGTTGAAAAGCGTCTCTCGAAGGCGGTCGGATGTCGGCCGCGTCCGCGTATCGGCCGGACTCTTCAGCGTCCGTCCGCGATAAATTCCAGCGATCACCCTCATACACGAGAACCGGGAACAGATTAGCAGGTAGCCTAGACATTTTCAGAATCGACCGGGGTCAATGCCGTCATCCTACCGACGAAAGCTGGAACCGGCTGTCAGCCAACACTTCCTCGATGAGCCTGGCGGTCTCTGTCGTGCGACGTTTTTCGGCGAGGAGCACCTCGGCCTCCTTCCGAGCCTCTGTAAGAATATCGACGTCGCGGACGATGTTCGCGATCCGAAAGCTGTAATCGCCCCATTGCCGTGTGCCCAAGACCTCGCCCGGGCCGCGTATCTCTAGGTCCTTTTCAGCGATCCGGAACCCGTCATTGGTCTCCTCCATGATCCCGAGCCTTTCCTTTGCCACCGCTGTCTTTTTGTCGCCGGTCAGAAGGACGCAGAAGCTCTGTTCTGCACCGCGGCCGACGCGGCCTCGGAGCTGATGAAGTTGAGACAGGCCGAAGAGTTCGGCGTGTTCGATCACCATGAGCGTCGCGTTTGGAACATCGACGCCTACTTCGATCACCGTGGTCGAGACCAGGATGTCCAATTCACCGGAAACGAAACGCCGCATGATCTTCTCTTTCTCGTCAGCCTTGAGCCTGCCGTGGATGAGCCCGACGCTTCGCTTCGGAAAAACGCGGTCCCGCAGTTCTACGAACATCTTCGTTGCGGCCTTCAGGTCGACCTTCTCGGATTCTTCGATCAGCGGGTAGACCACATATGCCTGCCTTCCGGCCGCGAGCTCCCGTTCGATACCTTTGTAAACCCCTGCACGACGGTCCTCGCCGACAACCACGGTCTTTATCGGCGTCCGGCCCGGCGGAAGTTCGTCGATCACCGACACGTCGAGGTCGCCGTAGACCGTCATCGCCAGGGATCTGGGTATTGGCGTGGCCGTCATTACGAGGATCTCGGGGTTGTAGCCCATTTCGCGAAGCATCGATCGCTGAAGCACGCCGAAGCGGTGCTGCTCATCGATCACGGCCAGGCCGAGCCGATCGAATTTGACCGATTCCTGGATGATCGCGTGGGTGCCGATCACCGCCGCCGCCTCGCCCGACTCGATGTCGGCGAGAACAGAGCGTTTGGCCCGGGCCTTCAGGCTTCCCGTCAAAAGGACGCTTCGGTAGCCGGCCCTTTCGAAAAAAACTCCCGCATTTCGGGCGTGCTGTTCGGCTAGTATTTCGGTCGGTGCCATCAGGGCGGCCTGATAACCGTTGTCCATCGCGGCCAGCATCGCGACGAAGGCGACGATAGTCTTGCCGCTTCCGACATCGCCCTGGAGAAGCCTGTTCATTGGTTCGCCGGAACGCATGTCGGCCAGGATCTGACGCAAAACCCTGTTCTGCGCCTCGGTCAGTTCAAAGTCGAGCAGCGAACGGGCCCGGTCACCAAATGTCGAGTTGATCTCGATCAAAGCACCCTTGGCCTCTTTCTTTCGCATACCCCTCCTCAACTGGAGGGCAAGAGAGAGCCAGAAGAATTCTTCGAATATCAGACGACGGTGGGCAGGGCTTCGGAACGCCTCGTATTCGGAGACCGGAACCCCTTCGGGAGGGAAATGGATCTCGCGAATTGCCCGGGAACGGGGAAGAAGTTTGTTTCGCTTGACGATCCCGGCCGGCAGTTTTTCGCTCACCTTTCGATCATCGAGCGAGCTGAGAACGGAGAACATAATCTCGCGGAGCCGTTTCGTCTGGAATTGGCCGAGCTTTCGATAAACCGGCACGGTTCGTCCCGCGTGGACCATCGCGAATTCCGGCCGGCCGAGGTCCTCGATGGGCCCTTCAACATCGTCCGCGGCATGCGCACTTTCTGGGGCGTCCTTTCCTTCCTCAAGCCCAAGCATTTCCGCATCCACCGGCGGCAGCATTTCCAACTCCTCGGGCTTGCTTACTTTAAGTGCGAAAGTGTTCCGGCGGCCGTCCCAATCCCATTTTCCGTATGCGACAAACCGTGTTCCGCGTTTGAACAAGCTGTCGTAATATCTGATGGCGGACGGAGCCGTCTTGCCGGATAAGAACCAGAATACGACGACCGGTTTTCTTACCCGTTCACGGTCGCTGCCGCTCACTTCGTAAATGTAGAGCTGCGGCTGCCGAGGGCTTCGGTTCCGGCCAACACGGAACCCGCCCGATACACGCGTGAAAAGTTCAACGGAAGCCTCGATCCCGTCGTGAAGTTCGTCGATCTGGATGAAATTGGAGCGGTCTTCCCATCTGGCAGGGTAATAACTCAGCAGGTCTTCGACGGTCGCCAGGGCCGCATCACTCTTACCCGCATGGCCGGCGACGGCCGCGGCAAGTTTCTTCGACATCGGCTTTGAGAGTCCGGCGATGCCGTGTTCGTGAAGGTCCTGCAGGAAAGTGTCCAGGGACAAGGTCATGACAGCTCAGGTCTCGAGGCTGAAGGGATTGAAGTCGGTGTCTTGGTCAAAATAGTCCTCGCTTTCCGTTCGTTTGAGCCAATTGACGAAGACGTAGGTGAACGGCGTCGCGGCCGCCTCCCATAGAACCTTGATCATATAATTCCCGATCATCACGCTGATAAGCTGTTCGTTGCTCCACGTCCCGTAAAATGCGACCGGGTAGAAGATCGCGGTATCGACGATCTCGCCGGCGATCGTAGAACCCACGGTCCTCGTCCAGAGGAACCGACCGGCCGTTAGAAGTTTCATTTTGGCGAGGACGAACGAGTTCACGAATTCGCCCGCCCAAAACGCGATCAGCGAAGCAAAGACGATCCTCGGCGTTTGGCCAAAGATGAGTTCGATCGCAGACCTTTGCTCCGGCGACATTGTCGGCGATGACGGCATTTTCGTAATAACGAACGCCATCACGGATGCGAGGATCAGGGCCCCGAAGCCGGCCCAAATGACGCGGCGGGACCGCTTGTAGCCGTAAACCTCGGTCAGTACGTCGCCGAAGAGGTAGCTGAGCGGGAAGAAGAGTACGCCAGTCCCGAAAATGTAGGTTCCGATGACCGGCAGTTCGACGTACGAAACTTTGTGGACGCCTATGAGATTAGAACAGAGGATGGCGGCGACAAATGCTGCCATCAGGAGGTCGTAGTATTTGTATCTTCGGGCGGCGGCCAAGGTTTTCCGATCAGCGGTCCGCTTGAATATTATCAGAAAACGAAAAAACTAAAGCGGGCCACGCACAACCAGTGCGGCCCGCTTCAATAAATTTTTTTATAGCTTGCTCCCTGAAAACGCCGGTTAAGAAAGTCCGGCGACCCGCCGCGTAAGCCGCGACTTGTACCGGGCGGCGGTGTTGCGATGAATAAGGCCCTTGTTGACCGCCTTATCGATCAGCGAGATCGTCGAACCGAGCGCCGCGACGCTGCCGTCTTTGTCGCTGCCCGCGATCAGGCTGCGAAGCCCTTTGATCTTCGTCCGAAGTTCCCCGCGATTGCTCCGGTTGATCGCATTCCTTTTTGCGGTTTGACGTACGCGCTTCTCTGATGATTTATGATTTGCCATTGATCCTTCTTCCCGAAAGTACCTGTTTCGTTCATTAAAACGAAACTTTGAATATAGAAAACCCCGCCTATCTTGTCAAGGAAAGCAGGCCAATTGCGTCGTAAGCCGAGCAGCATGTAAAACAGGTTTGCAGTTGCCGGGAGCGGTCTTCGGATCAGCCGTCGGCCCGGAAGGCGAACGAATGCATAAGGTCGACCACCAATACGAATATCGGCGGGTAAAAGACGAATTCAGGCCTCAGCGTAGTCGAGAACAAGAAGGGCATGGTGACCGATACGAAATCGATCTGATTACCGATCAGGATCCCTGCACCCAGGCAGACAAGAAAGCCTGTAACAAGAAATGTCAAAGCAGCGGCCCGCGAGTACGGCTTTGCCGGCTCTTTGTCTTCAAAGATCGAGTCGTGGAGTTCGGTCAGGTTATAAGTATACCGATCGAAGGCCTCGCGGATACGACGATAAAGATGGATCAACCCGGCGACGAACAGCGTGACAACGATTATCTTTCCTATCATCGCCGAAGTCGCGAAAAGCTGAGGCTTGAAGATGCCGACGACAAGCGCCGAAACAAAAAGGGCTACCGTTGGGAAGATGATCTTCTGCAGGGCCATCGACTCTCGCCGCTCTTCGGCGATCATCCGGTTGATGATCTCGTTATACCGCTGTTCATAGACCATCCGCCGCCACTTCTGTGCGTGCGAATTCGACGACGCGAAGACCGAATCGCCGTTGGCCGAGCTTTGGAATCTTGCCTGAAGCAGGCGCTGATCGTAGCGTGCGCGTTCGGCCGGATTTCCAAGGACCTCGTATGCCTCGGCTAGGGCCGCAAAGGCTCTGGCCGTATGCTCGGACCCATTGTTCTTGTCGGGATGCAGCTTCCGCGCGAGCCGCCGGTAGGCAGATTTGATCTCTGCCGACGACGCTTTTTGGGAGATTCGTAAGGTTTCGTAATAGTTGGCCATCCCGTGCGGCACGCATCAAGGGGAGCGAATGATGGCGGCAGCCTGAAACCGCTGCTCGCCAGAATATTAACACATGGTTTTGATGCGATTCCAGCAATAAAAGGATGACCTAATTCAGATCGTCGATCTGCAGGGCGATCGGCTCGGCGTCGGATAGCTTTACCGCGTCGATGACCTTTGCAATGCTGCCGTAGTCGACGGCGGTCGGAGCCTTGATGAAAACGGCCCTCGGGGCCCTCTGCTCACCAGTCCCGTCCGGGTCATAATTTACGGTTCTTTCCGCGAAGATCTGTTTCAGCCTCTCTGTCGTTCTCTGTGGAGCATTGACCGAGCCCATTCCTTTTTCGCCGTTGATCCGCAGGGCAGAATCGGCCTCAACGACCACCACCAGCGTGTTTGGGTTGTTGATCACGGTCTTGGTGCGGTCAGGTTCGCTCGGGACTTTCGCCTTAAAGGCGGAGGGTTTGATCGGTGAGACCACCATGAAGATGATCAGAAGTACTAGCAGAACATCGATCAGCGGGGTGACATTTATCTCGGGACGGGCCATGCTTCCTCCTTTACTTCAGTCTTTGCCGTAATTAGACAGCAAAACAGAGCAAAAGTTCCGGCACGTTCAATGTTTTTGTTGAGAGTCAAGGCAAGAGGCCTGAAGCGGCCCGGAGTTCGGCAGCCTTCTTCCCGATCATCCTTTCACGGCTCTGCCCGTGCCGAGAGTTGGGAAGAACCCGCCACATTTGCTCCAAGTGCCCGGAATAGCGCTTTAGCTTTTAGCAGCGACTCCTCATACTCCGCCATCGGATCGCTATCGATCACGATCCCTCCGCCGACGTTGAATCGTGCGACACCATCGCGTACGACCATCGTACGGATGGCAACGCTCGCTTCGAATATTTCGCCGAGCCCGAAACTTTCGGGGATCCGGCATCCGATCGCTCCCATCGAAAGGCCGCGCGGAACAAGTTCGATCTCGTCAATAAGCTGCATCGTCCTGATCTTTGGAGCGCCGGTGATCGAACCGCAGGGGAACAGAGCTTCAAGCATCGGTGCCGGCCCGACTTCTTTCCTGAGAACCCCACTGACCGTCGAGACAAGATGGAAGAGCGTCGGGTGTTCGTCGATGCGGTAAAGATCGTCGACGCGAATGCTGCCGAACTCGCAGATCCGTCCGAGGTCATTTCGCATAAGATCGACGATCATCACGTTTTCGGCCCGGTCCTTCTCGCTCGCAGCAAGTTCGGTGCGCAGGCGCTCGTCCTCGGCCTTATCGATACCTCGCGGGCGGGTGCCTTTGATCGGCTCGGCGACGATCTTCCGCTCGCTGCCTTTGCTCTCGACCCTGAAGAATTGCTCGGGCGAAGCCGATATGACGGTCGAGTCCGGCCTTTCGATCAGTGCAGCGTACGGTGCGGGATGGTCCCTTCGCAGGGACAGAAAGACATCGGCAGGAAGGCGTCCATCGGGCAAAGGAGCCTCAAACTGCTGCGTCAGGTTTATCTGGTAGGTCTCTCCGGCCCGGATCAGCTCTTGTATCCGGTTGACCGCTTCGATATAACCGGATCGTGTGAAATTCGAGCGAACTGGAGGCCGTCGAACGTCGGTGATGGCTGAGTGCTCCCGGCCCGCTTTTAGGAAACCACTGAGCGGCTCGATAGGTTCGTCGACGCGGCCGATCTGAAATGTGGCGCCTGTGTCGTAATTGTGGAAAAAAAGTCGATCGAAGAGGGCGACGTAAATGTGAGGTTCAGAAGATATTTGTGCATTCGCGGTCCCGTGGAGCCTTGCTCCGAGGTCGTATCCGATGGTGAAGACCGAGGCGAGATCCCTCGAGTCGATTAGCTGTTCCACGAGGGCGAGACTCTCTCGAGCGTCGCGCCCCGAAATAAGTTCTACATGAACGGGCTCCAAGCCCCCGATGAGCCGATTCGCCCCGACTCGTCCAACGCCGCAGCTATCCAGGATGTGCGCTTTCCGCCCTTCGGCCGCCGTTAGTGCCTGCACAAGCGCGTCCGCGGAAAGGTCGATCTGCCGCATCCTCGAATCTTAACACGCGTCAAATATTTCCTTTGACGCCCGATATGGAATAATATGTTCTACCCACACCGTTTTCGCTTTTTACCGAGCATATTATGGATCCAAACAACGAGGCCAAATATAACCTCATAAGAGGGTTAGGGCTTGTCGCAGCCGCGTCAATCATCATCGGCAACGTCATCGGCACCGGCGTCTTTTTCAAAGCCAGGGTCATGACATGTAATGTCGGCGAGCCGATATGGGTGGTCGTCGCCTGGATCGCGGCAGGACTCCTTGCGTTGGCGGGTTCATTGACTTACGCCGAGTTGACCGCGATGAAGCCGTACGCGAGCGCGGAGTACGTGCTTCTCCGAGACTCGTACGGCCGAGTTGCGAGCTTTCTCTACGGCTGGATGCAGATCGTGGTGGCGAAGACGGGTTCGATGGCGGCGCTCGCGGTCGCGTTTGCGATCGCCCTGAACAGTTACCTCGACAGTAAGCTTGGCTACACTCTTATGTCGATACCGGTCGGCACCGCCGTGATCGAGGTAACTACGCTTCAGATCATTGCCATTATGGCGATCATCATCTTCACCACGCTGAACAGCGCGTCGGTCGTCATCAGCGGACAAATAGCGACGTTCCTGACCTTTATAAAGATCGCTTTGGTCGTGCTGGTGGGCGTGGGGGCGTTCCTTTTTGTCTCGGGCGGAAGTTTTGGGAATTTCGGCCTCGAAGCTGCAGGGGCTCAGTGCCTTGATGTAGCCGAATCTCAAAGGTATGGCCACGCGAACTACTCTTTCTTTGCTGGATTTGCCGCCGCCATGCTCGGGGCCTTATGGGGATACGACGGTTGGAACCAGCTTACATTTGTTGCGGGCGAGGTAAAGGACCCGAATCGCAACATTCCGCTGGCGATAATCGGCAGCACCGTCCTGATCATGGTCCTGTACGTCTTTGTTCATATCGCGTATTTTTACGTGCTCGATCCGACGGCGATCTCACTGGTGGACAAGGATGTTGCCGTGGCAAAGGTCATCGTCGAAAGGTTCTTTGCGGGCGATGCAGTAAGTCTGCTGACGGGCGTTGCGGTGGCGATCTTCACCATGGGCCTGATGATCTCATCGCTTGGGTCGCTCCACACTTCGATACTTGCCGGAGGCCGCGTCCCATACGCGATGGCAAAGGACGGACTCTTCTTTTCGCGCTTTAAGAGGCTCTCGATCAACGGCGTTCCGATCTCGTCGCTCATTCTGCAGGGTGCATGGGCGATCCTTCTGGTGCTATCGGATTCAATTTGGAGGCTTTACGACCCGGAGAACGCTCTCTTCGACACCCTGACGAATTACGTTATTTTCGGTTCATTCATCTTTTACGCATTAATAACTTCCACGGTCTTCATTTTCCGCGTACGGCATCCGGAGGCGACGCGGCCATATCGAACATTCGGTTATCCGGTGGTGCCCGTGATCTTCCTTCTCGTTACGGGGTGGCTGCTTTTGCAGACGATCTATGACGATACGCGAAATTCTTTGATCGGCATTGGCCTGATCTTACTGGGATTACCCGTTTATTATTACTTAACTAATAGATCGGGCGGGCAAAATGAGATCGAATCTGAAGACAATGGCGACAACGGATAGAAGAAGCGGCGGGGACCGCCGAACGGATCCCCGGAGAAACCTCTCGATCGACGTGGAGTGGGAGGCCGAAAGCGGTCGAAGTACAGGGACGCTCGGCGACCTGAGCGTGTCGGGATGTTTTGTGCTGTGCTCCGGGGCGGTGACCGTGGGCGAGCCGGTGAAGATCTTTCTGCCCTTGGGCGAAGGGATGAAGGTGCAGATGCTGGCTACGGTCAGGAATTGCGTGGCAGAGATAGGATTTGGAGCCAGTTTCTTCGAGCCGACTGAAGCTCAACTCAACGTCGTAACCAATTTGATGGAGTCGTTCGGTGAAGAAGCATGATCCGGTGCCCGTAAGCTATGCTTCCTGCAGGGCGGCCAGAGCCTCGGCCGCGACTTCTTTATCGTCGAAATCAAACTTGTCCTGATCGATGATCTGGTAGGTTTCGTGGCCTTTGCCCGCGATGATAACAACGTCGCCGGCGGAGGCCGCGGCAACGGCCGTGAAGATCGCTTCGCGTCGGTCCGGCACGATCCGAAACTCGGCCCCGGTTTCTGAAATTCCCGCCTCGATCTCGCCGATGATCTTCATCGGGTCTTCGGTCCGGGGGTTATCGGAGGTGAGTATCACAAGGCCGCTGTTCTCGCCCGCGATCCGTCCCATTGGGGCCCTTTTTGTCCGGTCGCGGTCGCCACCGCAGCCGAAGACGGTGATTATGCGGCCGTCGGTAAGTTCACCGGCGGTCTTCAAGGTGTTAAGCAATGCGTCGTCGGTGTGGGCATAGTCGACGACGACCGCGAAATCGCCGCCATTCGGAACGCGTTCAAACCTGCCCGGTGCCCCCGAACAAACCGAAAGTCCGTCGACGATCGACTCAAGCGAATACCCGAGTTCGACCGCCACCGCGCTGGCCGCGAGCATATTGTAAACGTGCGGCCGGCCTACGAGGGGCGAAACGGCCTCAGCCTGACCAACCGGCGTTGAAAGCGAGAACGATGTCCCCTTAAGGAGCGAGACTTTCACATTCTCCGCATAGAAGTGGCCGGAGCTTTCGAGGCCGGTCTCTCCGGCTTCCCGCGATCGTTGGGAAAAGGTCAGGACCTTCTGTCCCGAAGCCGTCAGTTCCCGGACGAGCCTGATACCCCATTCGTCGTCGATATTTATCACCGAGGCAGCAGGGGCGTCTCCGAGCCGGCCGTCGAAGAGCCTCTTTTTCGCGTCGAAATAGCGCTCCATCGTAAGGTGATAGTCCAGATGGTCGCGGGTAAGATTAGTGAAAACAGCGGCCCTGAAACGGAGCCAGTCGCAGCGATGAAGATCGATCGCCTGCGACGATGCTTCCATCACGGCGACGTCACACCCCTGTCGCACCGCCTCACGGAGAAAAAGATTGGTATCGGATGCCTCGGGAGTGGTCCGCACGGCAGGCCTGCTTTGATCGCCGATGCGGTATTCGACCGTGGTCAACATCGCCGACCGCTTGCCGGCCGCTTCGGCCAATGCACGGCAAAGGTACGTGGTTGTGGTCTTTCCGTTTGTGCCCGTGATACCGACAAGATCCAATTCGTGGGACGGATGTCCAAAGACCTCCGCAGCGGCCCGCGCCAGTGCCCGACGCGCGTCCGCGACCTTGATCCATGCTGAAGACGATCCTGCAGGAGGGTCGGACTCCGAAATTATCCCGACCGCACCGCGGCGAAGAACGTCATCAACAAAACGATGCCCGTCCATTGTGGAGCCTTTGATGGCGACGAAGACCGTACCTGGACCGGCTTGCCGGGAATCGTGGGTGACCGATGTCACGGCAGCGTCGCCGGCGCCCGTCAATTCGGCGTCGAGGGCCGCTGCCAGGGATCGAATGTCGATAGATGCTGGGTCTGTGGAATTCACTTCGGTAATCGGCGGATTGCTCAGGAGATTATACGACAGCGTTCTAATTTGAACGAACAATCCTGCCGGATTTCCGTATAGACTTTAGATCCTGGAGGTGGTTCATGATGAATTTCATTAAGTTTATACTAGCGGTCCTCGGCTTGATCTTCGGCGTCATGCTCTTCTTCTGGCTTTTCGGGCTGGTTACGTCGCTTCTCTGGTACGCCCTTGTATTTGGCGTTATCGGGGCGATCGGATACAGCGGCTACCGCCTGTTCCGAAAGGCGGAAGACAAATACGTGACCGGCGGTTCGACCGATTATTTGGAGACCCGCGACTTTGACACCTCGTGGGATGAATATAAGCAGAAGTATCTGTCGAAATGATCCGCGTTTCGGATGACGTCCTCAACGGCCGACCCCGGATTCGGCCTGCGGCGGCTTCGCGCACGTCTTCCGTATTCGTTGAACGGTAGGGCAGGCTGCCCCCTCCTTTCCTGTTCATGAACGATACGAAATGAACCACTTGATTTTGCGGAGGCCAACAACTAGAGTCTAAAAGTGCCAGATCGGCCGAGGTGGCGAAATTGGCAGACGCACTAGACTTAGGATCTAGCGTCGAAAGACGTGCAGGTTCGATTCCTGTCCTCGGCACCAATCTTCAATAACGGGCCGGAGCTCTACATTTATGAGCCGCCGGCCCGCTCGCTTTTGGGGGCTGCTCTGATCTGGTCCTACGCGGACATTCGGCGGCAGCCGTCATATTCGACAATCCAACGTCCATTCGATATTCTTCATTCAGGTCCGGAAAGGGGCCGGTAATAAATGAAAAGCGAACTCATAGACGTTTCACCGACCAGAAAAGAGATCAAGGTAATGGTCGAACCCGAAGCACTAAAGGCTGCTTATGCAAAAGCGAGCCAAAAGTACGCGAGGTCGGCAACGGTGCCTGGTTTCAGGAAGGGATTTGCGCCCGCGGATGTGGTTCGGATCCGTTTCCAGGAGGAGATCAAGAACGAAGTACTCAGGGACGTTGTCCCGGAACGGATCACTGCCGCTATCGAAGAGCACAACCTTCAGCCGCTCACCGAACCGCATCTTCACATCGAGAACGTCGAAACGCTGAAGGTCAACGGATCCGAGGAAATCTGGGTGCACGCCCATGTCGAAGTGATGCCTGAGGTCGGCCGGCCCGTTTATGAGGGGCTTGAGGCGGAAAGGATGATCCGGCCGGTCGCGGAACCGGAACTGGAATCGCTGATAGAGGACCGCCTTAAGGGCCATTCAGCCCTCATCCCGGTCGAGGACCGGGCGTCCGAAGAAGGCGACACCGTTATTGCCGATCTTGAGGGCCGGTTTGACGACGACCCGGAGGGGGAACCAATCACAGCCGATAACCTCGAGATCGTCTTAGGCTCCGGCGATATCGAACCTGCTTTCACCGACAATCTCCTCGGCGTGAAACCCGACGATGAAAAGGAATTCAGCGTGTCGTATCCGGCCGATTTCAGCTCGTCCGCCCTTGCCGGCAGAACCGTCCATTACAAAGCAAAGATCAATTCCGTAGGGCGGACCGAATTGCCCGAACTCAATGACGAATGGGCGAAGAGCCTTGACGAAGGGTACGAATCGCTCGCCGACCTACGGTCGAGATTAAGGGGCAATCTTGAGCTTTATGCGAAGGCGGATGCCGATGCACGAGTCCGCAACGACCTGATCGCAAAGCTGATCGAATCGAACCCGGTGGAGATCCCGGCGACGCTCATCGAGAATCAGGCTCGGAACCTTTTGAACAATTTCGCCCATGACCTTCATCAGCGCGGTGTCGACCTAAACCGCGTGCAAAGCGATTTCGTGAATTCGGCGTTCGAGCAGATGAAAGTTCAGGCGGAGCGAGATGTACGTGGGGCGATACTTCTGGAAAAGATCGCCGAGGAAGAAAAGGTCGATGTGACCCAGGCAGAGTTCGATGACGAGATAGTGAAATTGGCCGAGCAATACCGGATGAGCCCAGAGGAATTCCGCGAGATGCTGCAGAAACAAGGCGGTGAAAACGTCGTTTGGAATAATCTGCGTACCCGTAAGTCCATCGAGGCTTTGGTGGCAAAAGCTAAGGTGGTCGACAAGGAATGGGCCGAGGAACCAGGAGCCGGAGCGGAACAGGAGAAGGCCTCGGATAAGAAAGGTAAGGAGTCGAAGGCGGCTGCGGCTAAGGCACCGAAGAAAAAGTCCGCGAAGCCGAAGGCTTGAGTTCGGGGCCCTTTTTGCGTGCGATCGGCAGCCGCGGGAAAAAGGGATTTGCAATTCGTTCGAAAAGTTGTAAAATCAGACCCCTATTCGGCAAATGCCGCCCAATCAATCATCTAACGGCAAGCAGTTCAAGTTTTACTTAATCCCTTGACAACAGGCAGATAAGAGTTATGGCACTAGTACCAATGGTGGTCGAACAAACCTCTCGGGGTGAGCGGGCGTTCGATATTTATTCACGGCTTCTCAAGGACAGCATCATATTCATAGGAACGCCGATCGATGACCAGATCGCGAACCTTCTGGTTGCACAGCTTCTTTTTCTCGAAGCCGAAGACCCCGAGCGCGATATCAATCTTTATATTAATTCGCCGGGCGGATCGATCACGGCGGGCATGGCCATCTATGACACGATGCAGTTCATCAAAAACGATGTGACCACGATCTGTGTCGGACAATGTGCTTCAATGGGAGCGCTTCTATTGACGGCGGGAACCAAGGGCAAGCGTTTCGCACTGCCCCATTCGCGGATCCTTATCCACCAGCCGTCCGGCGGTGCCAGCGGACAGGCGACCGATGTCAGGATCATGGCCGAAGAGATCCTGAGGATGCGAGAGATGACGTCTAGGATCATAGCTGACCATACTGGCCAGACATTTGATCAGGTTGAACAGGACGTGGAACGCGACCGCATCCTTAATCCGAAACAGGCAAAAGAGTACGGGCTTATCGACGAAGTCATCGAGCATAGAGAGAAATAACCCGGCGCGGACAGGAGTGTCCGCGTCCCGCTTGGAAATATGGCAAATTTCAGACGGCCGGAAGAACTTTTATGCTGTTCATTCTGCGGAAAATCGCAGAACGATGTTCGCAAGCTGATCGCGGGCCCCGGGGTATATGTCTGCAATGAGTGCATAGACATATGCAACGAGATAATCAATGACGACGATCAGACGGAAAGCGCGGCTTCGACCCGGGCGAACATTCCAAAACCGCGAGAGATAAAATCATTCCTCGATGAATATGTGATCGGCCAGGACGAACCGAAGAAGCGGTTATCTGTTGCGGTCTATCAGCATTACAAGCGGCTCGAACTTGCAAAAAGACGAAGCGACGTCGAGCTGCAGAAGTCCAACATCCTCCTGATCGGGCCAACCGGGACCGGCAAGACGCTTTTGGCCCAGACGCTTGCACGTATTCTCAGTGTTCCTTTCTGCATTGTTGACGCCACCAGCCTGACTGAAGCGGGCTACGTCGGTGAGGACGTCGAGAATATACTTCTCCGCCTTCTGCAGTCTGCGTCGAATGACGTCGAACGGGCACAGCAAGGCATCATTTATATTGACGAGATCGACAAGATCTGCCGCAAGGACGACAACCCATCGATCACTCGCGACGTATCGGGTGAAGGTGTCCAGCAGGCGTTGCTGAAGATCCTCGAGGGTACCGTCGCGAACATCCCTACCGGCGGCGGCCGAAAGCATCCGCAGCAGGATTTCATCCAACTCGATACGACCAATATTCTGTTTATCTGCGGAGGGGCGTTTATCGGACTCGAAAAAGTGATCGAGAAGCGGTTCCGCAATAAGTCGCTCGGCTTCCAGGCCGAAGTAAAATCCAGCCGGGAAAGACAGCACGAGGCACTGGCGAAGCTTGAACCGGAAGACCTGATCCATTACGGGCTGATCCCCGAATTCGTCGGGCGACTTCCCGTGATAGGGACCTTGCAGGAACTGGACGAAGATGCTCTGGTGAAGATCCTCACAGAGCCAAAGAACGCGCTTGTCCGCCAGTATCAAAGAAAGTTCGAGTTCGACAACATCGGGTTGAAATTCACCGACGAAGCTTTGCGGGCGGTTGCACATGAAGCTCATCGCAGAAAGGTCGGCGCACGCGGGTTGATGATGATCCTGGAAGAGATCCTGCTCGAATCGATGTATGTTCTTCCGTCCGAGCAGAAGGTCAAGGAAATTCTCATCACGAAGGAAATGGTCGAACGGAAGGCCCCGGTGTTCGACGTCTTTGGGCCCCGCATCGAAGAGGCTGCCTGACCGCCGTTTCATCCGTCGTTTTTTGGCGAGCGATCCGAGTTCGAAGGGCAGCGGCCGCTCGAAACCGTATTCATTCGGTCCAAGCTCAACCACCAAGTTCTAGAAAGATCGTTGCAATAGCAATTTAGTTTAACTGTGACTTGCGAGCCGCCCATTTATTGCAATTCGCTGTTAATTTTGAGTAAATAAAGCTATTCAAAGGTGTGACCCGTTAACGCAACTGAAAAAGGCTCGGAACCCCCTGAACCATGCAAGAGTTTGCCGACCAAATGCCCGCCGATATTCGTCGCTATCCGATGGTGCCGATCCGCGATGTCGTGATCTTTCCCTACACAAAGGTCGCATTCAAGATCGGGAGGCCGAGTTCGGTTAGGGCCCTGGAAGAGGCGATGGCCGGCGAACGCGACATCTTCCTTGCGACCCAGCACGATGCGACGGTCGATGAGCCGAAGGCCGATCAGATCTTCCGGGTCGGAACGCTGGGGAGGATCCTTCAAGCTCAGCGGCAGGACAACGGCCAGATAAAAGTAGTGGTCGAAGGGCGTGATCGCGGGGAATCGACAAAGGTCGAGCAGGATGCCGACGGGATGTTCCATGCATTTGTCCGGCGGGTCGAATCGATCGACGAATCAGGATTCCGGACCGACGGCCTACTTCAGCGGATCCACACGCTGGTCGAACAATTCTTGAGGGTCTCGCCGGATGCTTACACAGACGCGCTTCATGCCAGCCTCCGCGGCATATCGGCGGCACAGATCTCCGATGCCATGAGTTCGCATCTGCGGATCAGCGTTGATGAAAAGCAGGAACTTCTCGAGACATTTTCGGTACAGGAGCGGCTGCAGAAGCTGACTGAAATTCTCGAAGCCGAGATCGAAAAGCGGCAGCTCGACCGGACGATCCATTCGCGGACAAAGAAGCAAATGGATAAGCACCAGCGCGAGTATTACCTGAATGAGCAGATCAAGGCGATCCATAAGGAACTCGGGCGGAAAGATGACAAGGCCGAACTGGACGATCTCAAGAAGAAGATCGAAGAGGCCGGGATGAGCGAGGAGGCCAAGGACAAGGCCTTGCAGGAGTTTTCGCGGCTTGAGGCGATGCCGCCGATGTCCGCGGAAAGCACGGTCTCGAGAACCTATCTCGACTGGCTCATCAACGTTCCCTGGAAAGAAAGGTCGGAAGAGATCGAAGACCTTGCCGAAGCAGAACGGACCCTGAATGCGGATCATCACGGGCTTGAGAAGATCAAGGAACGCATTCTCGAATTTCTGGCCGTTCGTCAGCTTGTAAAGAATCCCAAAGGTACGATCCTGTGCTTTGTCGGGGCTCCGGGCGTCGGGAAGACCTCGCTTGGACGTTCGATCGCCCGCGCAACAGGGCGGAAATTCGTCCGGCTTGCCCTCGGCGGCGTACATGACGAGGCAGAGATCCGCGGCCACCGCCGAACTTACATCGGGGCGTTGCCGGGCCAAATAGTTCAGTTGATGAAGAGAGCGGGAACGATCAATCCCGTTATCCTTCTGGACGAAGTGGACAAGCTAGGGCGCGATTTCCGTGGCGACCCGAGTTCGGCCCTGCTCGAGGTTCTTGACCCCGAACAAAACAATACGTTCCGCGACCACTACCTCGACGTCGATTACGACCTCTCGAATGTTTTCTTCATTGCCACGGCTAACGTTCTGCACACCATCCCGCCGCCGCTGCAGGACCGGCTGGAGATCCTGCAGCTTTCAGGCTACACCGAAAAGGAGAAGCTCGAGATCGCCAAACGGCATCTCATCGCGAAATCGGCGGAAAACAATGGTATCGATTCCGAGAAAGCGAAGTTCACTGACGACGGGATCCTCGAGATAATTCGCCACTACACGCGTGAGGCCGGCGTGAGGAATCTGGAGCGCGAGATCGGATCGTGCCTGCGAAAGATCGCCCGAAAGTACGTGGTCTCAGAGACCAAGGACGACTTCCGGATGGTGATCGATTCTGAAAAGGTGAAAGAACTGCTTGGTACTATCCGGTTCCGGAAACAGGACATCGCTCGAAAGAGCGAGATCGGCCTTGTCAACGGCTTGGCGTGGACCGAGGTAGGCGGCGATGTCCTTCAGGTCGAGGCAACACTTGTCGAAGGCAAAGGCGAGGTAACACTCACGGGCAAACTAGGCGAGGTAATGCAGGAATCGGCAAGGGCCGCCCTGACGTGTGTTCGCTCGAGGGCCGGCATGCTCAATATCGACCCGAAAGAGTTCAAGGAAAAGGACCTCCATATCCACGTGCCCGAAGGTGCGATCCCTAAGGACGGGCCGAGTGCCGGCATCACGATCGCGACCGCGATGGTTTCGGCCTTATCAAGAATACCGGCCCACCACGGCGTGGCGATGACCGGCGAGATCACGCTGCGAGGGAAGATCCTGCCTATCGGCGGGGTGAAGGAAAAGCTCCTGGCGGCCCACCGTTTCGGCCTTCGGACCCTGATCCTCTCGAAGGAGAATGAGAAAGACCTTGTCGATATCCCGGACGAGGTACGCGAGGACCTCACCATCCATTTGGTCGATACGATCGACGAGGTCCTTGCTCTAGCCCTTGACAGGGAAAACCTTGTTGACACACTTGCATCCCCGCCGCTTTGGGACCCGCACTCGGCCCCTCCGGAGATAACGACCGCGCTCGAATAGCCGATGCGGCCGCCGCGAGGACATATCTGACGGTCCCCATAAGACGATGAAGATCATTTCGGCGGAGTTTGAGCGCAGCTGCTTCGGGAAGAGCGACTGGGTAGCGGACGGGCGTCCGGAGATCGCGTTCCTGGGACGATCGAACGTCGGAAAGTCCTCGCTGCTCAATTCGCTGCTTGGGAGAAAGGGCCTCGCACGGACCTCAAATACACCCGGAAGGACCCAGAGCATCAATTTTTTCCTGGTCAACGGGAAGTTTCATTTTGTTGACCTGCCGGGATACGGATACGCAAGGGTCTCAAAAGCCATGCGGGCCGATTGGGGAGTAATGGCCCGCGAATACCTGACCGAGCGTGAGGAACTTGTACTCTCCGTGCAATTGGTCGATGCCCGTCATGAGCCGTCAGAACTTGATAAACAGCTGAATGAATGGCTTATTTTTCATGATAAGCCGCACATTGTAGTTGCAACCAAGGCCGACAAACTGTCGTCCAATCAGCTTCAAAAGCAGCTCCGTTCGATCGGCGGCAATTTCGGCAAGAGCAAGGTGTTTCCTTATTCGTCCAAGACCGGGAGCGGCCGTTCGGAAATCTGGGCTGAGATCGCCTCGGGCCTGGAAAAAAACTGAAAAACTAGTTGATTTATAGGTCTAAATATTGTAATAATCATCTATTCCTTAATTTGTGATAGAGCGTTTTTGCTCGAAACAACTGTATTTACTACTTTTAGTCCATACGATTAACTCCGCCTAACAACTTCGAGCCCGAACTTTGAGGCTTTTGCAATACTAGTTTGGCACGTGACAGCGTCGATTCCAGACGCTTTTTCCCGGCAAAGACCGAAACAGATGGCTACCAAAACCACACCCACCCGACGACCGAAGACAGCGCGGCCTGAAAATGGCCCGGGCGACGAACCGCAGGATGCGGCCGCAATGCCTGAGACGGAAGAAACCACTAACGGTGAAACGCCGGCTGCTCCCCAGAAGACCGAGTTGCTAAACCTCGCGGAGCTGAAGGATATGTCCATCAGCGAGCTGACCCATATTGCCAAGGAAATGGGGATCGAAGGGGCGACGGGCCTTAGAAAGCAGGAATTGATCTTTAAGCTGCTTGCAGCCCAGACCGAGAAGAGCGGACTTATTTTCTCGGAGGGCGTTCTCGAGACGCTGCCCGACGGGTTCGGATTCCTGCGTGCACCGGAATACAACTACCTCCCGGGGCCGGACGACATCTACGTCAGCCCTTCGCAGATCAGAAAGTTCGACCTAAGAACAGGCGACACGGTATCCGGACAGATCCGGCCGCCGAAAGAAGGCGAGCGCTACTTTGCCCTGATCAAGGTCGAGGCGATAAATTTTGAAGCGCCAGAGCAGTCACGGGAGAAGGTGTTCTTCGACAACTTGACCCCGCTCTATCCTGACGAACAGCTCAAGATGGAGATCGGGCCGGAAAATATCGCCGCCCGGGTCATCGACCTTGTGACGCCGATCGGTAAGGGCCAGCGTGCCTTGATCGTTGCGCCGCCGCGGACCGGTAAGACGATGCTCCTTCAGACGGTGGCAAACTCGATAACCGAGAACCATCCGGAGGTGACGCTCATCGTTCTGCTGATCGACGAACGGCCTGAAGAGGTCACGGACATGCAGCGTTCGGTCAGGGGCGAAGTTATCAGTTCTACGTTTGACGAACCGCCGACGCGCCACGTTCAGGTGGCGGACATGGTGATCGAAAAAGCAAAACGGCTGGTCGAGCATAAGCGTGACGTCGTCATCCTTCTTGATTCGATCACACGTCTCGCTCGTGCCCACAATGCCGTCGTGCCGCCGTCGGGCAAGATCCTCTCCGGTGGTATCGATTCGAACGCACTGCAGCGTCCGAAGAGATTCTTCGGTGCTGCCCGTAATATCGAAGAGGGCGGCTCGCTTACGATTATCGCAACGGCCCTCATTGATACCGGCTCAAGGATGGACGACGTTATCTTCGAAGAGTTCAAGGGAACCGGTAACTCTGAGATCCATCTGGACCGCCGCCTGAGCGACAAGCGGTTGTTCCCGGCGATCGATCTGCAGCGGTCCGGCACCCGCAAGGAAGAGCTGCTTATCGAGAAGGAAGACCTTGCCCGGGTCTGGGTGATGAGAAGGGTGCTGAACCCCCTGTCACCGGTCGAGCAGATGGAAGTCGTCCTGGAACGTCTCGGCAAGACCAAGACCAATGCCGAGTTCCTGGCGTCGATGCAATCTTAGTTGCGATCGCCCAAAATTCAAGAGGCTGCCGGGGCTTTCGACCCCGGCAGCCTTTTTGTTGTGATTAAAGCACTTGCGGTCCGCGTGCGGCGCGATCGCCGAGGCCTTTGGAGCGGGTTCCGGCAACGCCCGAAAAAATTTCAAATTCCTCTTTCTTTTTTTAGATTTCGGTGCTATCTTACGTTCGTTCAAATTCACATTTGGAAAACCAGACCTAAAAACAGGGCGGGTTCATCGGGCGGTAGTTCTTTTGATTTGTGCACCTGATCTTCAGGAAGCGAATCGGCTTTTTCGGCCGCTCACGGTGGGCCCTTTTCTTGGAGGAGCAACATGAAAATCAGAACTCTGCGCTTGTTGGCGGCAAGCGCACTGCTGGTGATCCTGCAGTCGGCAGCAATGGCTCAGATCACCGGCTCGATAGCGGGTACCGTCGTTGACGCGAACGGCGCTTCGGTGCCTAACGCGACGGTTACTATCACGAGTGCGGCCGGGATGCGATTTACGGTCCAGGCAAACGAGAACGGCGCCTATCGGGTACCGGCATTGGGCGCGGGCCTCTATTCTGTGGCCGTGACGCAGTCGGGATTCAAACGCACCCTCGTCGAACAAGTCAAGGTCGATGTCGGTACACCGACGACCGTCAACGTGACGCTTGAGGCCGGTGACGTGAGCGAGAGCGTGACCGTTACCGGGGCCGGCGGCGAAGTTCTGCAGACGCAAACGGCGACTATCGGAACCACCATCACGGGCAGGCAGATCACCGAAACACCGGTCGCATCTCGCGACGCACTCGATCTGGTCGCTCTGCTTCCGGGAACGGCTTCCGTCGGTGCCCCTCGGCGATCGTCGATCAACGGCCTTCCGAAAGGAGCTCTCACCATCACGATCGACGGTGTGGACGTCCAGGACAACCTTCTTAGGTCGTCCGACGGATACTTCACTTATGTGAGGCCGAGGCTTGACGCGATCGAGGAGGTCACGGTCTCATCGGCTAACCCCGGGGCCGAAGCCGGCGGCGACGGCGCTGTCCAGATCAAGTTCGTGACGAAACGCGGCAACAACGATTATCGCGGCAGCTTGTTCTATCAGCATCGCGATGAGGGCCTGAACGCGAACTACTGGTATCTGAACCGCGACGGCGCCGAGATGACAATGGAAAGGCCTTTCGCCAGAAGATCCGTTTGAATCAGTACGGAGGAAGCTTTGGCGGGCCGATACCCTTCTTCAATTTCGGCAGCAAGGGCGGTTCGTGGTGGGACAGTGGCAAGGACAAACGGTTCTTTTTCGTGAATTACGAAGAGTTCCGGCTTCCGGCATCGCAGTCCCGTTCACGGACAATATTCGCTCCGGGCGCCGAGGCGGGTATTTATAGGTATATCGTCGGAAGCGAAACGAGGGAAGTGAACCTATTCACGATCGCGGCGAATGCTGGTCAGCTTTCAACACCGGACCCGACCATTGCCTCGATGCTCGGCATGATCAATTCGGCTGTTGCGACCGAGGGTTCGATCACCCCGATCACGGGTTCGCCTAATTATCTACGTTACAACTTTTCGCCGTCGGGTGACTCGACAAGGAAATTCCTTGCCCTTCGTTTTGACGTTAACATCAACCAAAGTAATAGCGTTGAGTTCGTTACGAACCAGCAGGAATTCGTCCCCTCGAAAGATTTTCTAAATTCACAGGACGAGCGTTTCCCGGGCTTCCCGTGGTACACGCAGGGTTCGGTCCGCGATTCGTATGCGATCGCGGTGCGGTCCAATTTCCTGAAGAACATCGTTAACGAGGCTCGATATACAATATCCACTGGGCTCTCGACCTTCAGCGATGGGATCTCGCCGGCGGATTTCGAATATTCTCTCGGTTATCAGCTGGCAATAGATGCAGCAGGCATCACCTCGCCCTATTCGCGAAATTCGTACAGTGACCGAAATACACCGACGTACGACTTTACCGATAATGTGACCTGGACGGCAGGTAACCACAGCATCACGTTTGGCGGCCAGTGGAAAATGATCCGAAGAGAGAGTTCGGCCATCGGGCGTATCGTCCCGACGGTGAGTTTTGGGCTGGATTCCACCGATCCGGCTTTCGGGATGTTCAGCGGGACCACACTTCCCGGTGCGACCTCGGCCCAGCTGACTTCGGCCCGGGCCATTTATGCGACCCTTGTGGGCCGTGTCACGGCATATACGTCGACCGCGTATCTAACGCCGGACGGCACTTATGCGGAGAATGCATTGGCTCAACGGTTAGCAAAGCAGAACACTTACGGGCTTTACGCCCAGGACAGCTGGCGCATCAACCGCAACCTGACATTGAATTACGGCGTCAGATGGCAGCCTCAGTCGGCCTTTGTCGCTCTGAGCGAAGGCCTCTACACCAAGCTCGAGAGCCATGACCAGATCTATGGCCTTTCCGGCCCGGGCAACATCTTCAAACCCGGCACTTTGACGGGAACGGTCCCACGTGTGGTTCCGCTCGCAAAGGGCGAGAAGGCGTATCCCGACGATCTGAACAACTTCGCACCCTCGGTAGGGGTTGTATGGAGCCCGGAATTCAAAGGCGGCAGTTTTGCCCGCAGCCTCTTCGGTGAACAAGGCAAGTCCGTTTTCCGCGGAGGTTATTCGGTGGCTTTCGTGCGGGAAGGATTCGACCTTCTCGAAAGCATCTACGGCGCGAATCCCGGAGGGACTCAGTCGCTTTCACGGACGATCGCGAACGGCCTTATCACGGTCGGGACAAACCTTCGCACACCGGGAAATCCGAATCTGACGCCCGCTCCGAACATCGTCGGAACGACCCCGAGCTTCCCGATCACGTTGACCGTTTCAAACTCGACCAACTCGTTCGATCCGAATCTGAAGACGGGTACGGTCCATTCCTTCAGCTTCGGCTACCAGCGAGAACTTGATAGGAACACCGTTGTTGAAGTTCGTTATGTGGGGAACCGCGGTATCGACCTTCAGCGCCAATACAATATCAATGAGTTCAATACCATTGAGAACGGGTTCGCCGACGAGTTCATGCGGGCCCAGGACAACTTGTATGCGAATATCGCGGCCGGCCGCGGAAATTCGTTCGCATATTTCGGGCCGGGCACCGGCACATCGCCGCTGCCGATAATGATGGCGTACTTCAATTCGGCGGCGACATACGACCCGTCGAATCCGGCACGCTACACGTCGTCAAATTTTTCCAACTCGACACTTGTTGCCGCGTTGTCCAGGAACGCGCCGAATATCTTTGCGTTCAGCGGAACGAGTTTCGAGAACAATGCGACACGGCGAAACAACGCGCTCGCCAACGGGCTTCCGATCAACTTCTTCTACGTTAACCCGACGACCGGCGTCAACGGGTCCTACACGGTCGATAATTCCAACAAGACCTGGTACGACTCCGGCGTTATCGAGATCCGGAGAAGGTTATCCGACGGCCTGCGTATCAATGCAAGCTACGTGTTTTCGAAGGCGATGGCCAACGCATATGCATCGAGCAGCGTTGTCTTTGCCGGGTTTTCGCAAAGGCCCGGCGGCATCGATCTGGCCCGGAATGTCCAGGCATTCGACATAACCCACAATTTCAAATTCGACGGGACCTACGACCTGCCTTTTGGCCGAGGCCGTACATTCTTCTCGGATACGAACTGGTTTGTCGACGGCGTCATCGGTGGTTGGACGATCCTACCGACCATCCGATGGCAGAGCGGCTCGCCGTTCAGCCTCGGTAATGTCCAACTTGTCGGTATGACAAAGAAGGATCTGCAGAAGGCCGTCGGGGTCTACAAGAATACGATAATTGACGGCGTGCAGGTGGTTACCTACCTGCCTGCCGACATCATCGAAAACACCCGAAGGGCATTCAACATCAGTGTTCCGAACACGAATTCGAACAACGGCTATGGCACGACCTATGGGGCCGGCGGGCCGCAAGGTCGGTTCATCGCCCCAGCGGGCTATGGAAACTGCATCTCAAGGTACGTTGGCGAATGTGGATTCAACAACCTGATCCTTTACGGGCCTTCGTTCTTCAAACTGGACGCGACGCTCGCCAAGAAGTTCCGCATTGGCGAGAATCGAAGCCTCGAATTCCGGATCACCGCGCTCGACGCGCTGAACGCTCCCAACTTCCGCGTTGGCGGCTTCGGTGCGGATGTTATCGGGGCGGCGGTCGGCGGAGCGACCTGGGGCCAGATGGGTAACGGTTCCGCCTACCAGGATGTCTCAACGACAAACGACCTGGGCGGGCGCCAGATCGACCTGATGATCCGGTTCAATTTCTGATCCGGGTTAGTTGATCAAGGGTAAAGCCGGAGGCGCAGGCCTTCGGCTTTTTTTCGTCTGAATATGCGAGGTCGAAGGGTTGACGAAGCGGGCCAATCGGGTTTTACTTGAACTCTATTCCCGAACCAGATGCGTGTAGCAGTTATTTCCGCGGAAGCGGTCCCATACTCAAAAACAGGCGGCCTCGGCGACGTTGCGGGCGCCCTGCCAAAGGCGTTGAAGAAGGTCGGTGTCGATTCGGTGCTCGTAACTCCGTGCTACTGGCAAACAAAGGGCGAGCACCTTTGGGAAACGGCGATCGATGACCTGGATGTGCCGTGGAAAGGCGGTATTTACCCGGCAAAAGCCTTCTACAGCGAGGCAAACGGATCACCGACCTTCCTTATCGACGCACCGTCTTATTTTCATCGTGATTCGATCTACGGCTTTCGCGAGGACCACGAGCGATTCGCCTTCTTCAACCGGGCCGCTCTCACGCTGCTCAAGAGGATAGGCAAGGCTCCCGACATCGTCCATCTGAATGACTGGCACTGCGGGTTTGCGGCGGCAGAACTCGCCGTCGTGCGGCATCACGACCCGTTCTGGCGCTCGACGCGGACGGTATTTTCGATCCACAACATGGCCTATCAGGGTGTGTTCGGGACCGAGGACCTTTGGAAATTCGGCTTCGGCGGAGAGTTCGAGCGAAACGCGTTCCTCTCGAATGGCGCAGCTTCGGCGATGAAGGCCGGTCTTTCGCTTTCGGACACGCTGTCGACCGTCTCAAAGCGGTATGCTGCCGAGATCCAACAGCCTGAGAACGGTTACGGTCTAGACTGGCTCGTCCGCCGACGCGCGCACCGGCTGGTCGGGATCACGAACGGCGTCGATTACGAGGTCTGGGATCCAAAGACGGACCCGGAGATACCGGCCCACTACGACATCGACGATCTTTCAGGCAAGGCCGAATGCAAGCGGCGGCTACTAGAGCAATTTTCGCTGCCGGTCCGGCTGGACCGTCCCATCTTCGCAAGCGTGACCCGTCTTACGGCCCAAAAGGGGATCGACCTGATGATGCAGGCCGCCGGCGAGATCGTCGGTTCAGGTGCTTACATTATCTCGCTCGGGTCCGGCGAAAAGTCTTACGAGGATTTCTGGCAGAGGCTTCGTGACCACGCGCCGTCTCAGGTTGGCGTTTACCGCGGTTACAATGAAAGCCTGGCGCATCAGATCGAGGCCGGGGCCGACATCTTCATGATGCCGTCGAAGTTTGAGCCCTGCGGCCTCAACCAGATGTACAGCCTTCGCTACGGAACGGTGCCGATCGTCCGCGCCGTCGGCGGGCTGGACGACACCGTACAGAATTTCGACTCGGTCAACGGAACCGGAAACGGCTTCAAGTTCGGGCCCTACCGTGCGGACCGTTTTGTCGATCGTATCTTCGAGGCCCTCTTTGCTTACGCCGATGCTGACGTGTGGCGAAAGATCCAGCGAAACGGGATGTCTGAGGACAATTCGTGGGAAAATGCGGCGCGAAAATACGTAGAGTTGTACCGATGGACGCTGGATTGAAGGCCAAACATTTCGAACTCGACAAAGACCTCGTATTACGCAACCTTGTCATCGGCGATGAACCCGATCTCTACGCGGCGGTCATCGCAAATTTCGACCACCTGAGGACATTCCTTCATTGGGTGGTGCCGAC
The DNA here is from genome assembly GCA_016716365.1 of Chloracidobacterium sp. Lineage (GTDB taxonomy): Bacteria > Acidobacteriota > Blastocatellia > Pyrinomonadales > Pyrinomonadaceae > OLB17. The sequence continues at coordinate 940,927 of JADJWM010000018.1, forward strand.
CTTTTCGCGGACGGACACACGCGATTTCATCCTGCGATCGAAACGATCGCTTGCCGAAGGTACCGGCCAGAACTGGGGAGTTTTCGCCGACGGGAAGTTCGCCGGAATGATCGGTTTCGTACGCTTTGACCGACCCTCGCGAAACGCTGAGATCGGCTACTGGATCTCAAAGGAGCATGAAGGCCGCGGGCTGATTACACGTTCGTGCCGCAGGCTGATAGACTATGCCTTCGGCGAACTCGAACTGAATCGGATCGAGATCCACTGCGCGGCCGAGAATGTCCGGAGCCGGGCTGTGCCCGAACGCCTCGGGTTCACGCTCGAGGGCATGCTTCGCCGATCGCAATGGCGGCACGACCGCTTTTATGATATGGCCATTTACGGGCTGCTTGCCGGCGAATGGCCGTCATCGTCTAAATTATGATCATCGTTATAATCGGAGCCCAATGGGGCGATGAGGGGAAGGGAAAGGTCGTCGACCTTTTGGCCGACAGGTTCGACATCGTTGCTCGATATCAGGGCGGCCACAATGCCGGACACAGCGTTTACGTCGGCGAAAGGTCGTTCGTTCTCAGGCTTCTTCCGTCGGGCATTATTCATCCGGATAAGGTCTGCGTGCTAGGGAATGGGATGGTGATCGACCCGAAGGCGTTTTTCGAGGAAGTCGACCAGATAACCGAACAGGGCGTAGTCGTGTCGCCTGATCGATTAAAAGTTTCCACCCGGGCCCATCTAATAATGCCCTATCACCGGGCCCTCGATCACACATCCGAGGAACGCCTAGGCAACGAGAAGATCGGCACAACGCTTAGAGGCATCGGGCCGGCCTACGAAGACAAGGCCGGCCGCCGCGGCATTCGCGTTTCGGACGCACTCTCGCCGGACCTTCTGAAACTCCGCGTCGAACGAAATCTGGAAGAAGCGAACCGGATCATCGTGCTTTACGGGAATCCGCCGCTCCGGGCCGATGAGATAATCGAAGAGATCTCACCCTTGATCGAGCGTCTTCGTCCGTTCGTCGCCGAAACGTCGCATTTTCTGGCCGGTGCGCGAAAAGAAAAGAGGCGGATCCTGCTCGAAGGGGCACAGGCGACGCTGCTCGATGTGGACCACGGCACATATCCTTACGTGACTTCGTCGAACCCGACCGCGGGCGGAGCTTCGGTCGGCGCCGGGATCCCGCCGCATCATATTACGGGCGTGCTCGGCATCGTGCGAACTTACGCAACCCGCGTGGGCGAGGGGCCGTTTCCGACCGAGATGCTCGACGCCGAAGAGCCTATCGCCCATCTGATCCGCGAACGCGGAAATGAGTACGGCTCGGTCACCAAGCGTCCGCGCCGCTGCGGATGGTTCGACGCGGTCGCCACGCGTTACGCCGCCGAGCTGAACGGGTTCGATTCGATCGCCCTAACGAAACTTGACGTATTGGATGAACTCTATGAGGTCAAAGTTTGCACCGGTTATGAGTTAGACGGGCGGGTTTCGGACACGTTTCCGGCCGTTTCGCAGGACCTCCGGCAGCTTCGGCCGGTCTATCGGACGCTTCCCGGGTGGAAGAGCTCGACGCTCGGCACGACCCGATTTGATGAACTTCCTCCCAACGCCCGCGCGTACGTGGAGTTCCTATCCGATACGGTCGGTGTTGAGATCGGCCTGATCTCGACCGGGCCGGAACGCGACCAGACGATAATAATGGAAGGCTCCACAATGGAGGGCTGGTTCGCCGGCTGATCCCGCGGACTATGGGTGAGTTGCAGATCGTCACGTACGACCCGGTCTTTGCAGGCGATTTCGCCCGGCTCAATTATGCCTGGATCGCCCTTTTCTTTGAGATCGAACCGCATGATCGAGAGCTTCTTGACGATCCGGGCGCATTAATAATAGCTCCCGGCGGCCAGATCTTCTTTGCGGTCGAGGACGGGAAGGCCCTCGGCACCGTCGCGCTGATCGACGATGGCGACATGTTCGAACTTGCCAAGATGGCGGTCGCTCCCGAGGCCCAGGGGCGCCGGATCGGGTCCCTCCTGATGGAAGCCTGTATTTCCTACGCAAAAGAGGCCGGGAAGGCCGCTATCTACCTTGATTCCAACACTAAACTCGACGCGGCGATCCATTTATATCGGAAATTCGGCTTCAAAGAGGCCGAACTCGAGCATGCGTCGCCCTACGCCCGGGTCAATATAAGGATGCGGCTTGCCTTAACGCCCTTTAATCATTAGAATCAAAGGTTCTGTCGGGTATCCGGCGGATACAGTGGTCCGATAGCTCAGTCGGTAGAGCAAATGGCTTTTAACCATTGGGTCGAAGGTTCGAGTCCTTCTCGGATCACCATTTTCGAATCACTCAAGGACATCCTTTGAAGGGGATGTCCTTTTTTTTGACTTTGACCCGGACCCTGCGTTTTGGCGCTGGAAAAAAAACTCGAATGATGTTATAAAGTTGGCGACGAGAGTTATTTAGAGGCAGGGACAGTAATTTGCGTTATGTATTCTAGCATACAGACGCCTTTGCCGTTATGTCCTAAACTTCTCGCAAAATTGCCAGACCTGAAAACGTAGTTTGTTTTCAACGCGGACGTTCCCGATGATGCTAAGGTGTGTGATCGGTGCGTCATTTGGGAACTTTAGCGGATAGTAATAGCTTAACCGTTTATGAACCCACTCAATTCACAAGGACTCGAAAAAACAATGGAGGATTCGAAGATGGACGAGATCACGACAAATGTCCCCAAGACATTTAGAGATCGCGTGAGCACATTCAGGTACCTGATCGTGCTTACGGCCCTGGCGGCGGTAGCCGTTGCGGGTTATACGTTCCTGCCTGAAGCCCAGGTGGCTGCCCAGGTAGAAGACACGAAATCCGGTGTAGTCCAGGAAGGCCCTGAAGTGGCGACCCAGCCGATGATCGATTTTGCGATCGGAGCGTTGAAGTCGGCCTCGGGGTATGGAGTATATGCCGAGAGAGGAATCGTCGAGATCGGCGATGTAGAGATCAAAGGTGCCAAGGGCGACGCGATGCGGTCGGCCGAGGGCCGGAAAGCGACGAAGGAGTTGTCGAACGCGATCGATGCGATGAGACAGCTGCCGTGCGTCGAGGTAAAGAGCGGAGACCTGACGGGGAAGAGCTTTGGCCCCGGAGTGTACTGCCTGAGCTCGGCTGAGCTGGCAGGCGAGATGGTCGTCGCGGGCAACGGGGATGCAGCGGGAACGTTCATCTTCCGTGTCGCGGGAACGCTCAAAGTAAAAGACGGATCGAGCATCGAGCTTGACAACGGAGCACAGGCAGGAAACGTGTTCTTTGTTGCCGAGGATGCAGAGATCGGCGGCGATGTGATGTTCCGAGCCAGCGTTCTTGCAGCTAACGACGTAAAGGTCGGCAGCGGCTCGACGGTGACGGACAAAGTATTTGCCCTTGGAAAGGCCGAGCTTGAGAACAGCACGGTGCAGAGCGGCGGCAGAGGCTGGATACAGATCTGTAAACGGCAGCAGCTTCCTGTTTCGGCAGCGAACGACCTTTCGAACTGGATATTCCACTTTGTTGTGACCGGTGTGGACGCGAACCAGCCGGGATCGGCAGAGAACCCGATGAGGGTACCTGTGGGATCGTGCTCGACGCCGTTTTCGGTGAAGGCCGGCCCGCAGACAGTTACGGAGTTGAATTCGGGAACGCTTATCACCCCCTCGACGGGAACGTTCACGGGCAACTTCGAACTTTACAACGTGATCCAGGTGAACCCGCAGCCGCCGTCACAGCCGGGGCAGTCGGCACTTGGATTGGTGAACCTTGCGACCCGCGTGGCGAACGTGAACATCGTGGAAGGCACTGTGAACGGCGTTTTGACGCTTGAGTTCTACAACCGCCGGACGATCACGGGCTTCATCGAGATCTGCAAGCGTGCAGCCATCTGGGCACCGGTAACACCGCCCCAGGGTGGACAGAACGTTGAAGGCGGCATCCCGCTTCCGGGACAGGGCCTTTCGTTCTACAATCCGGCCGGAGCGAACCCGCTTTCGGGCGGCGACCCCGATGTGACGGGATTCTTCCAGTACACGATCGAGGACGTATATTCGGTCAACCAGCTGAACCCGAACCAGAAGACGCTCCAGATCTTCACGATCCCGGTCGGACAATGTACCGGCCCGATCGCGGTGACCAAGGGCGATCCGCCACCGCAAGGCAACCCGCGTGAATCTCTGGCATTCGTGTCTGAGCTTCCGCGTGCCGGATTCTATCTCGAGACCATCGAAGTGGTTCCGCCGGACAGGCGTAACAGCCCCGATATCCTCGGACAGATCGTCGGCGTCAGCCCCACCGGTGCGGACGTGTTTATCCCGGCTCCGGGCGGCGGTTTTGTTGACGTTCGCGTGATCGAATCGGCGACGTCGGCAAACGAAACGCTGGTGATCTTTGCGAACCGCTCGAACCCGAGCACGTTCAAGGTCTGTAAGATCGCCGGACCTGGCATCCCCATCAATACGCTCTTTACCTTTACGGTAATTGGCTGGGGACCGACGGCTCCGGCACATCCGCAGATCGCTCCTTACGGCATCGTCTCGCGTACGTTCGACGTGCGTGCGGGCGACCCGGCACAGGGCGGAACCTGCGAACTGGTACCCGGCTTTGGTGCCAACCCGCCGGGATGGGCCCCGTTCCAGACGTTCGTTAACGGAACGCCGGTTTACACGTATGAACACGGTATCTCGGTGAACAACACGATACCGCAGAATCCTGGACAGCTTCGTGTCTCGCAGATCCGCCAGTTCGGATCGGCGTTCACGAACACGACGATCGCGGGCTTCAACCCGAACCCGTGGCTCGTTCCGGCGGCTGATTCGGTCGAGTCGTTCGAAACGGCCGGGCCGATCGCTCTCGGTAACGATACAACGGTAGGCGTACCGGTCGCGGTTCCGGATGCCGGACTCATCTCGGATGTCGATGTAGGCGTTCGCGTGACCCATGCCTTTGCGGTTGAAGACGTCTCGATGGCAGTCGTCAACCCGGCAGGCCTGGGCACCCCGCTGTACGTTGCGCCCGGGACCGGCGGCGTTGACGGACCTGACTTTGGTACTGGAGCAGGCTGCGGAGGCAACCTGACACGGTTCAGCGACGAGGCAGGAGCTCCGATACCACCGGGTGGTGCCGGATCACCGTTTGCCGGGACATTCCAGCCGGTAGGAAACCTTGGTATCTACGACGGCCGAGGTATGAACGGAGTCTGGGGCGTAATCTTTAGAGATGTCGAACCAGATCCGGGCGGCACGATCAACTGTGCACGGCTTGATATCACGAACTCCGCATACGTCGGACGTGCAGCGGTGTTTGCCCGCACACGCGAGGTGGTTGTTGAGTTCACCAACTTCCGGTTCAGGCCGACCGTACTTAAGGTCTGTAAGATCGGAAACGGTGCTGCTCAGGGCCAGGACTACAACTTCACGGTTGCTTTGGTCAGCCCGGTCATCGGCGGTGCCAACCCGGGTAACATGTTCCCGCCGTTCTCAACGAACGTAACGGTAACAGCAGGACCGGCCGGTACCCAGGAAGGTAACTGTACCTTCGTGAACGGATCCGGATTGCTCGGCGGTGCCTTTAACCAGGGATCGACCGTAACGATCACGGAAGCTGCCGGTAACCTTGTATCGATCCACTGTCCGTCATGCGGACCGGGCGGATTGGCTGTCGACCTCCCGCTGAGGAGAGCGACGCTGAGCGGCCCGAACGGATTGGTTGCGGGTGTCAACGCAGTTGTCTTCACGAACAACCCGGATGCTCCGCCGGTAGGCGAGCGGCCTGCGAGATTCGACTTCGACGGCGACAAGAAGGCCGACGCAGCCGTATACAAGCAGACGACGGGTGACTGGTCGTGGAGATCGAGTGCCGATAACAACTCACTGAAGACGCGTAACTTCGGTGTTGCAGGTGACAAGCTTGTCGCAGCCGACTATGACGGCGACGGCATCACCGACTACGCCGTGTACCGTCCGTCGAACGGGCGCTGGTACTTCCAGGGCTCGACGGGTATCTTCGAATACCATCAGTGGGGCGAAGCCACGGATATTCCTCTGACGGGTGATTACAATGGAGACGGCCGAGCCGACTTCATCATCTTCCGTCCGTCGAATGGAACGTGGTATGTGAAGACGACGAACGATCAGTTCGCTATCTTCCAGTTCGGCATCCCGACCGACGATCCGCTGACCGGCGACTTTGACGGTGACAACCGGACCGACGTTGGTGTGTTCAGGAACGGAACGTGGTACACGCTCGAATCGACGCGTGGCTTCCGCGTGACGCAGTTTGGACAGACCGGCGACATTCCGACACCGGCAGACTACGACGGCGACGGCAAGGCCGACATCTCGGTCTACCGTAACGGAACGTGGTTCATGCTGAGCGAGACGGCCTACACGGTCAAGCAGCACGGAACGTCTACGGACGTACCGGTACCTGCTGACTACGACGGCGACGGCAAGGCAGACCTTGCAGTGTTCCGTGCGGCCGAAGGCAAGTGGCTGATCAAGAAGTCGAGCCTTGGTGAGAGTGCGACAGACGACGAACTCTCGCTCGGATCGGCTGACGATTCGGCAGTCCAGGCTCAGTAGCCAACACAGACTCGACCGGGAGGCCCTCGACATAAAGAGGGCCCTCCGGCCGAACAAACCATAGGAAAGGAAAGGCGTGAGAGATCACGCCTTTCTTTTTTTGTGCCGAGAGAAAAGTGACGAGGGACGAGGGCGGGGGGGCAGTCGGCGGAAGGCAGAAGGCAGAAGGCAGGGGGCCGGGAAAGGATGAAGGATGAGGGATGAAAGAGGAGGGACGAGGGACGAGGGATGAGGGACGAGAGAAGAAGGCGGAAGGCATGGGGCTGGACGTGGGCGGCGAGCATTCAGATTTTGCAGGAAAACCATATGCATTGGTGCTCTTTACCAAACCTGAAACAAGCTTTCTCGAATTTAATTCGCTGTTCTGTACTGCAGGATACGGAAACCGGCTCAATATTCGATTAAGATTCCTGCTAATTGCCAACCAAATGGGCGTTTCTTGTCATTCGCCTATGAACCCGGCCGCGAGATTGCCATGCAGTTTCGGGCCATTTGTATGGGAGTTGCTTCGGCTCTTGGGCCGTTGCTTTCTCCCATGGAGTGCATAAAGAATTTAAAGAGATTGGAGGATTCGAAGATGGACGAGATCACGACAAATGTCCCCAAGACATTTAGAGATCGCGTAAGTGCTTTCAGGTACCTGATCGTGCTTACGGCCCTGGCAGCTGTTGCTGTTGCGGGTTACACGTTCCTGCCTGAAGCCAATGTGGCTGCCCAGGTAGAAGACACGAAATCCGGTGTAGTCCAGGAAGGCCCTGAAGTGGCGACCCAGCCGATGATCGATTTTGCGATCGGAGCGTTGAAGTCGGCCTCGGGTTATGGAGTATATGCCGAGAGAGGAATCGTCGAGATCGGCGATGTAGAGATCAAAGGAGCCAAGGGCGACGCGATGCGGTCGGCCGAGGGCCGGAAAGCGACGAAGGAGTTGTCGAACGCAATTGATGCGATGAGACAGCTGCCGTGCGTCGAGGTAAAGAGCGGAGACCTGACGGGGAAGAGCTTTGGCCCCGGAGTGTACTGCCTGAGCTCGGCTGAGCTGGCAGGCGAGATGGTCGTCGCGGGCAACGGGGATGCAGCGGGAACGTTCATCTTCCGTGTCGCGGGAACGCTCAAAGTAAAAGACGGATCGAGCATCGAGCTTGACAACGGAGCACAGGCAGGAAACGTGTTCTTTGTTGCCGAGGATGCAGAGATCGGCGGCGATGTGATGTTCCGAGCCAGCGTTCTGGCAGCTAACGACGTAAAGGTCGGCAGCGGCTCGACGGTGACGGACAAAGTATTTGCCCTTGGAAAGGCCGAGCTTGAGAACAGCACGGTGCAGAGCGGCGGCCGCGGCTGGATACAGATCTGTAAACGGCAGCTTCCTGTTTCGGCAGCGAACGACCTTTCGAACTGGATATTCCACTTTGTTGTGACCGGTGTGGACGCGAACCAGCCGGGATCGGCCGAGAACCCGATGAGGGTACCTGTGGGATCGTGCTCGACGCCGTTTTCGGTGAAGGCCGGCCCGCAGACAGTTACGGAGTTGAATTCGGGAACGCTTATCACCCCTTCGACGGGAACGTTCACGGGCAACTTCGAACTTTACAACGTTATCCAGGTGAACCCGCAGCCGCCGTCACAGGCCGGCCAGTCGGCACTTGGTTTGGTGAACCTTGCTACTCGCGTGGCGAACGTGAACATCGTCGAAGGCACTGTGAACGGCGTATTGACGCTTGAGTTCTACAACCGCCGCACGATCACGGGCTTCATCGAGATCTGCAAGCGTGCAGCCACCGGCGCACCGCTCAACCAGGCAGCCATCGCTGTTGGGCTTCCTTCGGGCGGCATTCCGCTACCGGGACCGGGCAACACGCTTTACAACCCGCCGGGCGCGAACCCGCTTTCGGGCGGCGACCCCGATGTGACGGGATTCTTCCAGTACACGATCGAGGACGTATATTCGGTCAACCAACTGAACCCGAACGTCAAGACGCTCCAGATCTTCACGATCCCGGTCGGACAATGTACCGGCCCGATCGCGGTGACCAAGGGCGATCCTGCACCGCAGGGCAACCCGCGGTTCTCGTTCGCGTATGTTTCGGAGCTTCCGCGTGCAGGATTCTATCTTGAATCGGTCGAAGTTCTGCCCGATGACAGATTCTCACTGCTGGTCCTTGGTCAGATCGTTGGCGTCAGCCCCACCGGTGCGGACGTGATTATCCCTGCACCGGGTGCGGGATTTGTTGACGTACGTGTGGTTGAATCGGCAACATCGGCGAATGAAACGCTGGTGATCTTCGTGAACCGCTCGAACCCGAGCACGTTCAAGGTCTGTAAGGTCGCTGGGCCTGGCATCCCGGTCAACACGCTCTTTACCTTTACGGTAGTGGGCTGGGGGCCGACCAATGCGTCACATCCGCAGTTTGCCAGCTACGGCATCGTAACGCGTACGTTCGACGTGCGTGCGGGCGACCCGGCACAGGGCGGAACCTGCGAACTGGTACCCGGCTTTGGTGCTAACCCGCCGAGCTGGACGCCGTTCCAGACGTTTGTGAACGGAACGCCGGTCTATGTTTATGAGAACGGTGTCTCGATCAACAACACGATACCGCAGAATCCGGGACAGCTTCGTGTCTCGCAGATCCGCCAGTTCGGCTCTTCGTTCACGAACACCACGATCGCGGGCTTCAGCCCGAACCCGTGGCTCGTTCCGGCAGCGGCAACGACCGAAGTCTTCAACAGCACGGGCACGGTCAACATTCCGGATGACGGCCCGGCGGTTGCGATCCCGGTCAACGTTCCCGATGCCGGCCTGATCACGGATGTCAATGCGGGAGTCCGCATCGACCATCCGTTCGCTGATTGGGACCTCCGTCTCGGTATCTCGAATCCGGTGGGCCTTTCCCAGGTCCTCAGGACCGAAGATCCGGGCGACGGCGGTGCCAACTTCGGCTCCGGCGCCAACAGCTGCGCAGGCACTCTGACGATGTTCGACGACGAGGCAGGCAGCTCGATCGCGACCGCATCTGCTCCGTTCGCCGGTTCGTTCCAGCCCGAAGTCGGATCACTGTCCGTCTATGACGGCCTCGGAATGAACGGTACATGGAGAATGATCGCACAGGATACCGATGCTATCGGTACCGGTGTTATCGGCTGCGGACGACTCGAGATCACCAACTCTCAGTATGTCGGACGTGCAGCGGTGTTTGCCCGCACACGCGAAGTGGTTGTCGAGTTCACCAACTTCCGGTTCAGGCCGACCACGTTGAAGGTCTGTAAGATCGGAAACGGTGCGGCCCAGGGCCAGGACTACAACTTCACGGTTGCTCTGGTCAGCCCGGTCATCGGCGGTGCTAACCCCGGCCCGATGTTCCCGCCGTTCTCAACGAACGTGTCGGTGATCGCAGGACCTGGCGGCACCCAGGAAGGTAACTGTACCTTCGTGAACGGAGCCGGATTGCTCGGCGGTGCCTTTAACCAGGGATCGACCGTAACGATCACGGAAGCCGCAGGCAAGTTGGTTGAAGTACGCTGCCCGTCATGCGGTCCTGGCGGCCTGACCGTCGACCTCCCGCTGAGGAGAGCGACGCTGAGCGGCCCGAACGGACTGGTTGCCGGTATCAACGCGGTGATCTTCACCAATAACGCTGATCAGGCACCGGTAGGCGAACGTCCTGCCAGATTCGACTTCGACGGCGACAAGAAAGCCGACGCAGCCGTATATAAGCAGACGACGGGAGACTGGTCGTGGAGATCGAGTGCCGATAACAACTCACTGAAGACGCGTAACTTCGGTGTTGCAGGTGACAAGCTTGTCGCAGCCGACTATGACGGCGACGGCATCACCGACTACGCCGTGTACCGTCCGTCGAACGGGCGCTGGTACTTCCAGGGCTCGACGGGTATCTTCGAATACCATCAGTGGGGCGAAGCCACGGATATTCCTCTGACGGGTGATTACAATGGAGACGGCCGAGCCGACTTCATCATCTTCCGTCCGTCGAATGGAACGTGGTATGTGAAGACGACGAACGACCAGTTCGCCATCTTCCAGTTCGGCATCCCGACCGACGATCCGCTGACCGGCGACTTCGATGATGACGGCAGAACGGATGTTGGTGTGTTCAGGAACGGAACGTGGTACACGCTCGAATCGACGCGTGGCTTCCGCGTGACGCAGTTTGGACAGACCGGCGACATCCCGACACCGGCAGACTACGACGGCGACGGCAAGGCCGACATCTCGGTCTACCGTAACGGAACGTGGTACATGCTGAGCGAGACGGCCTACACGGTCAAGCAGCACGGAACGTCTACGGACATTCCGGTACCTGCTGACTATGACGGCGACGGCAAGGCAGACCTTGCAGTGTTCCGTGCGGCCGAAGGCAAATGGATGATCAAGAAGTCGAGCCTAGGTGAGAGTGCGACAGACGACGAACTCTCGCTCGGATCGGCTGATGATTCGGCAGTCCAGGCTCAGTAGCCAACACAGACTCGACCGGGAGGCCCTCGACATAAAGAGGGCCCTCCGGCCGAACAAACCATAGGAAAGGAAAGGCGTGAGAGATCACGCCTTTCTTTTTTTGTGCCGAGAGAAAGGTGACGAGGGACGAGGGCGGGGGCAGAAGGCAGAAGGCAGGGGGCCGGGAAAAGATGAAGGATCAGGGATGAAAGAGGAGGGACGAGGGACGAGGGATGAGGGACGAGTGAAGAGGGCGGAAGGTATGGGGCTGGACGAGGGCGGGGAAAGGATGAAGGATGAAGGATGAGGGATGAGGGCGGAGGGCGGAAGGCGGAAGGCAGAAGGATGAAGCTGGTCAGGGGGAACTGGGGGAGTCGGCGACGATGTAGCTGTCGCGGGCCCGGATGATCAGGTTCGGGCGGTTCACGCGGACGCGGATCTGCTTTCGCTGGCCGGGGACGCCTTTCACGGCCGGGATATAACCGACGTTATATTGCCGCCGCAGTTCTTCAGCGATGCCCTCGAAGGCGGCGGTCAGGCCGCCGGGCGTCGATTCCGGGCGAAAGACCCGCCCGCCGGTGTAATCGGCCAACTCCTGCAGGTATTTTCGGCCGAGAGCGTAATCCCCGGGCCGGGTGCCGATCTGGCTGCCGATCACGGGGAAGGGCGAGCCCGCTCCCTGGCGGTTCCACTCGAATGTGTCGTAATAGATCGGGAAGACCATGGCATCGGCCTCTTCGGCAACGGTCAAAGTGGTGTCGTAGCCGGCTTTTCTGGATGTCGTATCGACGCCGTCCGTGAACAGCACGACCGCCTTTCGCCCCTCGATCCGGCTGAGTCGCCTTCGCAGCACTTGATCGACGGCGTCGTAAAGCGAAGTGCCCATCCCGAAATCGGCCTTTCCGATGGCCTTGTAGATCCGCTGGCGATCGTTCGTCACGTCGGTCAGGACGCTGACGTTGCGGTCAAATTCAATAACCATGACCGAATCCTGGATCTTGAGCTGGTCGACGAACGCCCTTGCGGCCTCGCGTATCTCCTCGATCCGGTAATTCGTCGAAAGGCTCGTATCGAGCAGAAGGACGACCGTAAAAGGCTTGTCCGACGTGCCGAAATAGGCGATCTCCTGTTCGACGCCGTCCTCGAAGATCTTGAACTCCGACCGGCGGATGTTCGGGACGTACAGGCCGCTCCGGTCAAAGACCGAGACGGGGATGGTGATCAGGTCGGTCTCGACCTTAATGACCTGGTCCTCGCTCTCCACCTCGACCGGCTTTGCGTTCGGGGCCGGCTTCGCGGCTGTCGGCGCCGGGCGGGCGGCCATGTTCGGCGAGCGCGACCGCATCGGCCTGGATTCGGAATATTCGGAAGGATCAATCGTTTCGGCGGCGGCGGGCGTCGGCGTGGCCGCAGGGCGGCGGCCGGATTGAGCCGCCGTAAGCGTGGCCGCGGTCAACAGCATCAGCGATAGGATCGGGGTCCTTTGCATGCCGGGATCAACAGATAATAAGGGCAAAAGAGCTTCGATGCTTCAAACCCGCTGTCGGGCTTGCCGCTTTTTCTAGAATATCGGAAACACGGTTTGAATGCTAAACGCAAGCATAACGAGCACGACCATCCAGCCGGCTGCCTGAAGAAGCGGGGAATGGACGTAATCGCCGACGACCTTGCGATTTCGGGACGCGATCAGGACCAGGGCAAGCCCCACCGGTAGAATAAAACCGTTGATGGTGCCGGCCCAGACGAGCACGGCCACCGGACGCCCGATGAACATGAAGATGAGCGTCGAGACCGCGATAAAGCCGATGATCAGGACGTTCGGCCGCCGGCCCGCCTTCTCGTGAAGCGTCTTGAGGAACGACACGGAAGTGTAGGCCGCACCGACCACCGAGGTAATTGCCGCGGACCACATGACGACGCCGAAGATCATATAGCCGACCTCGCCGGCGGCGTTGCGGAAGACGGACGCGGGCGGGTTCGAATCGTCGATCGCCATCCCCAGGGCGACCACGCCGAATGCCGCAAGAAAAAGAAGGAAACGGATCACGGCAGTCAGGAGGATGCCGGTGACCGCGCTTCGATTGACCTCGCGGAGCGCGTCGCGGCCATGGATGCCCGCATCGATCAGGCGGTGTGCGCCTGCGAATGTGATATAACCGCCGACCGTCCCGCCGACCAAAGTAACGACCGCCCGGACATCGATAGTCTCGGGCCATACGGATCGGAAAGCCGCTTCGGCCAGCGGCGGTCGCGAAGCGAATACGACATAAACGATAAGGCCGATCATGACAAGCCCGACGGCCTTGACGAACATGTCCATCGCCCGCCCGGCTTCCTTGAAAAGGAAGAGTGCGATGGCGACGCACGCGCTGATCAACGCTCCAGCCTCTACAGGCAGCCCGAAAAGAACGTTGAGTCCGAGTCCGCAACCCGCGATATTACCGATATTGAAAACAAGCCCGCCTGCCGCAACCAGAAACGCGAGAAAGTAGCCGCTGCCGGGAATGGCCGCATTTGCCACGTCCTGGCCGCGTTTGCCGCTGACGGTCAGGACACGCCAGACGTTCAGTTGGGCGAAGATGTCGAGGACGACCGAAAGGAGGATGACAAAGCCGAAACTGGCGAGAAGCTGCTTGGTGAAAACGGTCGTTTGGGTCAGGAAACCCGGCCCGACGGCGGACGTCGCCATCAGGAAAGCGGCCCCGAGAATTACTGAGGAGGTGCGGCCCCGGTTTGCCTGTTCTTCGGGCATCCTATTCTGGCGGACGGATCGAAACTCCTTGTTCGGTAAGTGCCCGGTTGATCGCTTCGGCAAATGGGACTGCGTTCGCGCCGTCGCCGTGAATGCAGATCGTGTCGGCCTCGACGTTGACCGAAGTTCCGTCGGTCGATGCGACGCGGCCTTCTGTGATCATCCCGACGGCCTGCAGCACTGCCGCTCCGGTATCCTCTATCAGGGCGTCGGGAAGCGAACGCGGCGTCAGGCTGCCGTCCGCCTGGTAGGACCTGTCCGCAAAGACCTCCGACGCCGCTGCAAGGCCGGCATTGCGTGCTTCGGAAATAAGCTGGCTGCCCGAAAGGCCGTACAGTACGAGTGAGGGGTCGATGGCTCTGACGGCCGAGGCGATCGCACATGCGAGCTCAGGATCGCGGGCCGCCTGGTTATAGAGAGCGCCGTGGGGCTTGACGTGATGTAGCGAACCGCCCATCGATTCGCAAATGCCTTTCATCGCGGAGACCTGGTAAAGGACGATGTCGGACACCTCTTGCGGACTCATCGACATATTCCGCCGGCCGAAGCCCTGAAGGTCGCGATAGCCCGGATGGGCGCCGACCGCCAGGCCTTTCTCAAAGGCCAGGGCGGCCGTTTTGCGCATCACCGTGGCATCGCCGGCGTGAAATCCGCAAGCGATATTGACCGACGAAACGAAATTCATTATTTCGGAATCGTTCCCCATTTTCCAGGGCCCGAAGCTCTCACCCATGTCGCAATTCAGATCGACTTTCAGCATCGCGGAATATCGAAAACTATAACACGGAGCTTACCAAAATTTGCCAAAGAAGGCCGCGATCGAGAGCTTTCGAAGCTCGCGATCGAATTCGAGGGCGGTCAGTTCGGCGGCGGCATTGTCCGTAACCCGGAAAGAGATCCGGTCGCCGGGCCCAAGCTGGGCAGCCACGGGCAGGTCGGCGGAGATGACCGTCGCGATCCGGGGATACCCGCCGGACGTCTGATGGTCGGCCATCAGCATGATCAACTGCCCGCTCGGAAGAAGCTGGATCGTCCCGAAGGTCACCGCCGCCGAGACGGTCTCATCCGACGTTGTTCGACGAAGCTCCGGGCCTTTCAAACGGTAGCCCATCCGATCGGATTGGGAAGTAAGTTCGAATTCGCTGCCGAGAAAGCGATCCTTGCTTTCGTCCGAAAGCTGTTCGAACTCGCCGCATGGAATTACCCGGACCGTCGGGCGGGGCGTGTATTTCGGCAGAAGGGAAGGCGCGACGATACCGGCCGCCGGACCGTTTGGAAGCGCCGCGGGATGGGTATTGAACACGTCGCCTGAAATGGCCCTTACTGTTTGACCAGTCAGAGTTTCTCCGCCGCCGGTCCCGTTTCCGATGAATCCGCCGCGGACGGCCAGGTAACACCGGTTCCCGGCGGCCTTTCGTCCGAAACTGAGTTCAGAACCGGCGGCCGCCCGAACGATCTTCCAGTTTCTGATCGAAGTACCGTTAAGGACCGGCGAAAAGTCGGCGCCGCCGAGGGCGAAATCGGTCTCGTCGTCGAACAGGTATTTGCCCGGCGGGTAGTGGATCTCGATGGCGAGTGCGTAGGGGTCATTGCCGAGCAGAGTGTTCAGGATCCTAGCGCGGCACGGTCCATCGAGCCTCCGGGATTGAAACCGAAGCTCTGACGGCCGAATCGAGGGCCGCCCTGCAGGGAAGTGAAGATGCCTTCTTTAATGATCCGGATGGCCATCAGAGGTCGTACGGACAATATTCCGGCGGCCGCGAAACTAAACGGCAGCATGAACGAAGCGGACGCGGTCGCCGGGCCGGAAGAAGCAGGGCGATCCTTCATCCTCCGTCAGAAGTGGGATGTCCGTTCGCCCGATAATGTTCCAGCCTCCGGGCGAGACGGAGGGATAGACGCCGGTCTGGTTTCCCGCGATCGCAACGCTGCCCGCGGGCACGGCGAGACGCGGCGTCGGCCTCCGCGGCAGAGCTATGCGCGGGTCGACGGTGCCCATATAGGCAAAACCCGGCAGGAAGCCGAGCATGAACACTCGATACTCCCTTCCGAGGAATACGTCGATAACCTGTTGCTCGGACATGCCCGCCGATCCCGCGATGTGATCGAGATCGAGAGCGTGGCTTTCGTCAAAACTCACCGGAACGTTTAACGTTCGAGACGCTTCGGCAGGCGTCCCGGTTGCCGATCCGAGGGCCTCTGTCACAAATTCCCGAACTCTATCGAAAGCCGATCCCCGGCCGCCGGAAACGGCAACCGGATCGTAAAAGACGGTCGTTGAGGCGATCGCGGGAACGGCTTCGATCAAGCCCGGGAAAGGGCTGTTGTTGATCCTGGAAGCCAGGGCAATAGCGGCTAAATTCAGCTCGTCAGAAAGCTCGTTGCCGAATTCGACGGTCAGTGCACGGTCGCCGAGAGGGAACATCCTTTTCGGACTGATCAACATATCTAACGGGTCCGCTGTTTCGGATCAAGGTATTCCCTTAGGCCGTCGCCTATGAAATTGAAGGCAAGCACGGTCAATGCAATGGCGACGCCGGGAAAGAAAAGAACGTGCGGCGTGATGCTGAAGTATTGGCGTGCTTCTTCGATCATCGTGCCCCAACTGGGGGCGGGCGGCGGGATGCCCAGGCCGAGAAACGAAAGCGACGCCTCGGACAGAACCGCTCCGGCCATCCCAAGCGAGGCCTGAACGATCAGGGGCTGGATCGCGTTCGGCAAAATGTGCGAAAAGAGGATCCGCATATTACCCGCTCCCAGGGCCCTGGCCGCCTGCACGAAATCATATTCGCGCACTTTCAACACCTGGCCGCGCATGACGCGTGCGTAACCGACCCATCCAATGATGCAAAGTGCCAGGATCAGCTTCCCGAGGCCTGCGCCCAGAAACGCGACCAGCGCGATAGCGAGGAGCAGCCCCGGAAAAGCGAGGAATACGTTAAATAGATACCCAGAGAGAAATTTGTCGATCCAGCCGCCGTAGAATCCCGCTATCGATCCGATCAGGATGCCGATCACGCCCGAAACCACTACGACCGTTATGCCGACCTGAAGCGAAATTCGAGCGCCGAAAACGATGCGCGAATAGATGTCGCGTCCGAGCCCGTCGGTCCCGAACCAATGCTCGGCGGAGGGCATCGCAAACCGCATCTCGAGGTTCTGCGTCCCGACGTCGTGGGTCGCAAGAAGCGGAGCAAAGATCGCAACCAGCACGACGATGGATGCGATCACGATCCCGATGTAGGTCAGACGATTCATCGAAAGTCAGTCATCGGACGGCACGTTGCCATCCCGATTCACGAAAGCCGGATCCGCGGGTCGAGCCAGCGGTAAACAAGGTCAGTCAGCGTGTTAGCAATGATAAAGGTGATACTGATCACCAAAACGCAGCCCTGGACGAGCCGGTAATCTAGCTTTCTGATGCCGTCGTCCAGTAAAAGGAGCCCCAGCCCCTGCCAGCTGAAGATCTTCTCAGTGATGATCGCCCCGGCAAGCAAAACACCAAGCTGGAGTCCGAGGACAGTCACGACGGGAATCAGGCCGTTCTTAAGGACATGCTTGTACACGACCTTTCTTTCGCTCAGGCCTTTCGCCCTTGCCGTCCGAACGTAATCTTCGCCAAGTTCTTCGATCACGCTGGAGCGGACCATGCGGGTTAGGATCGCCGAAAGGGCGGCCCCAAGCGTCACTGCGGGCAGAATTATGTCCTCGGGATAGAGGCTCCCCGTCGGCGAGAACCAGCCGAGCCGGACCGCGAAAACATAGACCAGGAACGGACCCACGACGAACGTCGGGAGCGAGATACCGAGAAGGGCGACAAAGGACGCTATATTATCGACGATCCCGTTCTTGTTGGTGCCGGCTAGCACGCCGAGCGGGATGGCGATCCCGATCGCAACGAGCATAGCGGCGAGAGCGAGCTTGATCGTCGAAGGGTACCGTTCAAGTATCAAGTCCAGAACGGGGCGGTCCGTGCGGAACGACGTGCCGAGGTCGCCCTTAAGAAGGCCCGTCCAATAGTCCAGATAGCGGTTATCCGCGCCGTTCCAAACGAACCCGGACTCGGCCGAATATGAAAAGAAAAAGGCCGGCCGGTCGAGCCCGTGCTTGCGGTTAAAGTTGTCGATCTGCTCCGCCGTCGCGGTCTCGCCGAGGATCGTCATCGCCGGCGAGCCGGGGACGAGTTCGATCAGCACCGTGACAAGCGATACGACGGTCCAGATCACGAGCAGCATCAGGGCGGCTTGCCGGATGAGATTCAGTAGCTTGTACTTCATCGTTTGGGACGCAGGCGGTTAAAATTTTAGCCTTTCGGGATGCCTATCACAAACGCCCGCATCCGGCGTTCTTCACACGGCCAGGCGAGACTGTCGCTCGCTCGTCGGGCACATTGCGTACGGCCCGGAGAGTCCTCCGTTCTTTCGTGCATCACGCGCGGATGCCGGTGTGGATCGCGGCAATACCGCCGGAGAGATTCCGGTAGCTGACGTCGCGGAACCCGGCCGCTTCCATTTGTCTTTCTAGCTCCTTTTGGGCCGGGAACCTAGAGACGGAATCGGGCAAATAGTCATAAGCTCCCCGCGAACCGCTTACAAGGCCCCCGATCCGCGGCAGGATCCGCGTGAAATAGAACCGGAAGAGGCCGCGGAAGCCGGGAATGACCGGGCTCGAGAATTCAAGGACCACCAATTTGCCGCCGGGCTTCAGGACCCGATGAAGCTCGGCCAGGCCGCCGCAAAGGTTCGAGAGGTTTCTCAATCCGAAGGCGATCGTGACCGCGTCGAAGCTCCCGTCCGCGAAAGAAAGCTGCATCGCGTCGCCCTCGATGTAGGGAATCGACAACCCGGCACGGCCGGTCTTTGAGGCGGCAAGGTCGAGCATCGGGCGGCAAAAATCGGCCCCGCAGATCCTTGCGCTCGCGTGCGAGCCGAGTTCGATCGCGAGATCGCCGGTCCCGCAGGCAACATCCAGCACGATCGCATTGGGGTCGGCGAGGACCTGTGAGAGTTCTTTTCGGACGAGGCTCCGCCAGCGTTTGTCTATGTTGGCCGAAAGAAGGTGGTTGAGCAGGTCATACCGGCCGGCAATGCCGGAAAACATTTCACGGACGGCCCTTGAATGTTCGGCTTCGCCGGCGGTTCGTTCGATCGGCATCGGTTCAATTATCGTTGGCGGAGGGCCTGACGCGGACGAAGGCGAGCGGCTCTTTCTGAAGCCGGGCAAGCACCCGCTGCACGTCAGCAGGCTTTACCCCGGCCGCCTTTTCATATTCCTTACCGGCCGGCCCGGTCTTGTATGTATCCGCGTCCAGCCAAAGCTCGGCCGTATCGAAGCGCGAAAGTTCCGAAAGGACCTCACGGTGGGCGGCATCGAATTCCGAAGCCGAGACAGTTCCGCTAAGGACGTTCGCGGGAATCGATTCGGCCCAGCGATCGGCGGCCGACGGGCCGTTTCCGTTCCCGCCGGAAGGCTGCCAGCCGGACACGCCGAAAACGAAGGAGCCCGGCAGAACATGGGCCTCGCTTCGTACAAACGCAGTGCGGCCGTCCGATCCCTGAATGCGTTTCGCAAGGATCTTTTCAAGCGCCAAGGCGGCGTAATAGTCGGAATCGCTCCGTGAGACACCCCTGCCGGCAAACCGAAGTTCATTCGCGCCGGCCCCGGGAACTTCGACCACCTCGACCGCCCTGGCCGGCGGGTCGGGCTGGCGAAAGGTCGACGGGATCTTCTTGTCGGCTTTAAGCCATGAGCCCAGGTATCGGCGGGATGCGCGAAACGCAAGTGCGGGATCGACCTTCCCCTCGATCGAAAGGGTCGCATTGTCCGCGGTCAGAAGCCGGTCCTTGGCGAACCTCAGATCCGCGAAATCGATCGCCTCCAACGTCTCGCGTGTTCCAAGGATCGGGCGTCCGTAGGGAAAAGTCCCGAACAGCCGGCGAGCGATGGCTCGGTCAGCGATGTAGCCGGGATCGCCCTCGACTTCTTTCAGCTGTTCGAGCACCGCGGCCCGCAGTCCGGACGTTGCATCTTTTCCGATCTCGGGTCCCAGTATCGACTGAGAGAGCGTTTCGAGCACGGTCAGGAACTCATCGTTCCGTGCGCGGGCCGTTACCTGGATGTAATCGTAATTGCAGTCGATCTCGAGCCCGCCGCCGAGTTCCTCGAAAAATTCTCTCGATTCCTTCGTCGGGAAAAAGCCTTCGGAGAGCATCTTCATGACGCCTTCCTTGCCCTGCGGGTCAAATGCCGAGCCGCCGTGAATTCGCAATTTGACGGTCACCGTTTCGGACGAAGGCAGGTTCCAGATCAGCACCTTCAGGCCGTTGAGAAGTTTCTCTTGCCGCGGTGCCGGTGACGTCTTCTGAGCGTTGACCGCGGCCGCGGTCATCAGCATGGCCGAGAGAACAACGAGATGCAAAAAACTTTTCTTTATCAATAACATCGAATTTGCTTACAGGAAAAATGTTAACTTTTTTAGTTGCAAAACTCCATTGAAGTGTTGTCAGAAGGGTCCAGGCATTTTTCCGATCGGGCCGGATCCGTTCAAGGACGCCGCGATCGAATGGGCCGCGATGGACCCGAGATCGTCCGGCCGCTAACCTTTTAGGCCATGCGGACAAACCGCATCGGCCGGAAAAAACTTTGATCTCAGTGGGCATCGCTGCCATACCGCATAGCATCTATCTGAATTGAACAAGGCGGCCGCAGCGTGCGGAAATTTTTCTTGAAAATTGCATGGATCCCTTGAAATCGGGTTATAATCCAGTATTACCGGTAGCCCGGCATAGTCCGGATCGAATTTAGCGAGGCCGTAAAGATGGGAAAGATCGTAAAATTCTGCAGTACATGTGATGAGAGCTTCTCTTCGAAGTTCGGTTTTTGTCCTAATTGCGCAAATCCCCTTGAGACATTTGAATTGAATCCGGTCGAGGCGGCCGGACAGCCCGCTGATGAAACCCCGTTGGCCATCGACGATGCTCCGTCGATGCGATCGGCGTCGGCTTCAGTTGGCGTGACCGAGCCGGTGCTCGAGATCCCCGAAGAGCCTGCGGCCGAGGCCGAGGCAAATATTGCCGATGAGGCCGCCGCACCGGTTTTTCCGGAGTACACCTACGTGGCTGAACCGCAGACGATCGAAGTTTCGAATGCCGATTTTATCGAAAGCGAAGCCGAAAGTATTGTTGAGGAAGAGGCCGAGGTAGATACGGTCTGGGCGGCTCCCCGAACCGAAGAGGTGGCCGCGGAGGCCTCTTATACCGGGACGGGTTTGCATAACTACGAACCCGGTGCTTACACCAAAGAGGACGACGGCGGTTATTACGTAACCGTTATTCAGGAGAAGAACGTTCGCCAGCGGAACATGCTTCTTCTTGGTTCCTCGATCTTTATACTGACGGTCGCTGTCGGGGCGACGGTAATTTCTCTATTCCAGAAGGACCTCGGCGTCGGGGCGATCGGCGATGAACGTTCGCTTGCTCTTCTTCTGGACGACGTACCGATGCCGATCGAAGAAGAACCGAAGAAGGACAAGGATGATGACGGCGGTGGTGGCGGCGGCGGCGGTAAGGAAGACCCCGAGCCCGTAAACCAGGGCGATCTGCCGGACCAGTCACCGAACCCGACGCGTCCTCCGGACCCGAAGATCCCAAGGCTCGAAAATCCGTCGCTCGAACTTCCTCCGCCCCAAACGGAAGGCACGCGGAAGACCGAAAAGAATTTTGACCGCTGGGGTGATCCGAATTCACGATTCGGCAATCTATCGAGCGGGCCCGGCACCGGCGGCGGAATGGGCACAGGTGCGGGGACCGGAGCAGGCAGCGGACGCGGCACCGGTATGGGCAGCGGAACCGGCTCAGGCTCCGGAAGCGGATTTGGCGACGGTGACGGCCCTGGATCAGGGTCCGGCCGCGGCGCCCCGCCTCCGCCGAGGGTTGGAGTTACCTCACCGGTAAAGATCCTTTCAAAGCCGCAGGCGAAGTATAATGATGCCGGCCGCACGAATGGTGTGCAGGGAAGTGTTCGCCTCAAGGTGACCCTGCTTGCTAACGGGACCATCGGCTCGATCACACCGGTAACCAGATTGCCTCACGGCTTGACCGAACAGGCGATCGCCGCAGCCCGGCAGATCCGTTTCGAACCGGCGAAGCAGAACGGCATCCCGGTGTCACGGACCGTGACCATCGATTACACTTTCAGCATCTACTAGGCAAAGGCAGCTAATTGCCGAAAGACAAATTTGGGCCCCTATCGGGGCCCGTTCTTCGTTCAGGGGACGTCAGATCGAGTCGTCGGACGCCTTCGATCCCTCGTCCAGCTCAAATCGTTCGCGGTCGCGCCTTTCCATCTTCCCGATAATATCCAGCGTTTCGTTATCTTGAAAGTCCAGACCCATCGCATGAGCATTTTCCTCAACGTCGGACTGATCGGGGGTCGGGTTGTGGCCAAATACCGATTCGGAGCCCGAGCTGTTGACCTCTTCCCAATCGGCGTCGATGTCTCCGCCGGAATCGGCAGGCGAAGCGGCGTGATTCTCTGAAAGCCTCTCGAACAACTCGCCGGGGGCCTTCGGAGTATGAGCGATCTCGTCCTCGATGAACTCCTTCATTTTCGGGTCGGCCGGGGACTCTTTCTCGTAAAACTCAAGTTCCTTTCCCTTCATCGCAGGATCCTCCCTTCTTGCTATCTTTGACCTCAGAATAGCATATTCGAGAGGTGCCAGGAACAGTAGAATTTGGCCCGATCCGGGAGAAAATTTGGGGGGGTGCCTCGAGGGGGGGGGGGGGGGGGGGGCCGAAGCCGGGCCTTATTTTTGGGTGGGGCCGCACGGGTGAGAGCCGGCGGCTTTAGATAAAAACGACGGTTTGGAAGGACGGGATCTCGAAGCGTTTGCGGCAACGCATGTTCTTACACATCAACTGGTCATCCACCCGGACCATGTAATCCCGGGACTTCTCGAAGCGGGCACGGTCGTCGCGGCCCAGGTTCTTTGGAACGTTCTTTTTCTTGCGGCGGGTCAGCCACCGGATGTCGTATTCGTTTCGTTCGCGGCAATGCGGGCACACGAATGCCGCCTTCTTGATCTCCTGCCGTTCGTCGAAAATATCACGCTCGTGCATACAGCTTATTCTAACTTTTTTGGCGTTGCCGCGTCAGCGGCCCGCCGGCCTCCAAGGCCGCGAAAAGAAACCGGCCGATTCAGGCAGTCGACTCGTCGGTCCGGCCCTTATCCGCCAGTTTTCGGAGCAGTGCAAAACTGAATATGCCGGTGTCATGGCCGTCGCTGAAATGGAAGTTCAGGGCATACCGCCCGACGATAGACGTATGCCTGAACGTTATGTCCTCGGGGACCGAACCTTCGTCAAGCCTCTTTTCCCCGGTCCATTCATCGATACAGCCCGCGCACGGGCAGGACCGCCGGAGCGCGGCCGCCGTGTAGCCGGACGTCGGGCCGTCCGACCATTCGATCGTCAATTCGCTGGCGCTTTCCTCGATGATACGGGTGGGTTCGATCGCCATTCTATCCGTTAAGCAAAGTCTCGATCGCGGCGGGGTCGATCGCATAATGCGTCGCATGATATATCGGCCGTCCGTCCTTGATGACGAAGACCTGGGGAGAATGGTGACGGTAACCGGTCAAGGCCTCGACCTCGTTTGAAACGTCGCGGTGAGCCTGGACGACCACCACGTGGATCTCGGTATTGATGGCCGATATCATCTCGTAGATATGCGCGCTGACGCCGCAGGCCGAACTGTGTTTGAACAAAAGCATCGGGGCCGAATGAGATGCCGAAAAAACGTCATTCAGACGCTGTAGCGAGTCGATCTGGTTTATGCGTGAAGCCATTAAAGTGTCGTTCCTGCCGGCCGAAGCGTGCCCGGAAAGATCTTGCGGTAGGCAACCACGTTGGCAGCGATGATCAAGGGTAATACGAGATAAATGCCAATACAAAGCATTAGGTAACCGACGATCGCGACGAGGAAGCCTACACCAAAGAGCCCCGCGACACCGGCAAGATTTGCCCAAACCGCCCGGGCGCTGGTCTTGATCGATTCGATCGCAGACATTTTCTTGTCCACTATTAGCGGAAACGCGAACAGCAGAAGGGTGTGCAGGCAGACCATGATCACCGCGAAAACAAGCTCGACGGCGAGAATTCCGGCTATCGTCGCTATAAGTTCACTCTGGCCCATTCGCGGCCCGGCCATCGTCAGGACGATCATCGGGATGTACATCGTGAAGATCACGATAAATACCGGCACCATGATGATCGCCGATAGGATCAGGCTCGGCAGGAAGTAGTCGAAGCCCTTGAAGAGCTGCGCGAAATCGACCGGTGAACCCTCATATTTTTGAAGCAGGACGAGATAAATGCCGCACATCATCGGCCCGATCAGCACTATCGGGATGGCGCTCCCAATGAGCATCCCGACCAGCGTCACGGCAAGGACGAGCCCGAACTGGTCCTTGATCATCTCCCAGGCTTCCTTATACGCTTCGACCGGTTTGACCACGCCGACGTTGAATTCCGTTTGCTGCATGGTTATCTCTCCTCTGGTCCGCCGGATCGTAGATCCTGCGAATGTAATCCATCACCATTCTATCACTCGCAAACTGAGGAGTGATCGTCGCGATAGAATCCTTCATTCGAGCGATCCATCGCGTAGGCAGGCCGTTTTCCCCGAGATCATAAAAATCGGGGACGATCTGGGTCTCGAGTACCTGATAAAGCGATCCGGCGTCGGCCTCATCTGCCTTTTCCTCGTCCGCCTCCGGCTCAAGCGGGCCGATAGCAAATCCGTTGACGCCGTTATGCCCCTCGATCCACCATCCGTCTAGTACGGAAAAATTGAGCGCGCCGTTCATCGCGGCCTTCATCCCGCTTGTGCCGCTGGCTTCAAAGGGCCGCCGCGGGACGTTCATCCAAACGTCAACGCCCTGAACAAGATAGCGGGCCACTTCCTGATCGTAATCCTCGACGAAGACGGCCCGCCGCTGCCAGTTGGAACCGTGGTTGATGCTCATCAGCTGCTGAAGGATCTCCTTTGCGGTCCTGTCCTGCGGATGGGCCTTGCCGGCAAATACGAACTGCACCGGCCGTTCGGGACTGTCAACCAATGCGAGGAGCCGGTCCATGTCCGACAGAAGCAGGTCCCAACGTTTATACGCTGCGACCCTGCGGGCGAACCCGACGGTGAGGACATCGGGCGAGAGCAGTTCGTGGGTATCAAGGTGCTCGTTGATAGTGTCCCGGCCGCCTGTGTCCGACCGCTTCGTCCGCAGACGAAGAAACTCTATGAGAAGATTCTTGAGCTTAAGATGAACTGTCCAGATGGCCGCGTCGTCGAGACTTGCTACCGCCTGCCGCCACCGTTCGGGGTCGGCGACCGTGCGGTCCCAGTCGGGCCCGATCGCTTCCCGATAAAGC
The DNA here is from genome assembly GCA_016716365.1 of Chloracidobacterium sp. GTDB lineage: Bacteria > Acidobacteriota > Blastocatellia > Pyrinomonadales > Pyrinomonadaceae > OLB17. Next base: position 966,154 of record JADJWM010000018.1, read on the forward strand.
CTCTGCAGGGCAGGGGCGATCCATGTCGGATGATGGACACCGTTGGTCACATGAGTGATCGGCACGTCATCGGCCGACCCGAGATCTGTGAACATTCCTGCCCAAAGTCCACGCGACACATCGCCATGCTTCCGGCTCACGCCGTTCACCGACCGGCACATCCGGATCGCGAGCGGTGTCATCCCGAACGCCTCGCCATCGTTACTCGGATCGACGCGGCCAAGATCGAAGAACTCATCCTCGCTCAAGCGCAGAGCGGTTATGAAATTCGAATCGAAGCAGTTTCGAAGATCCTCGATCGAGAAAATATCGTTGCCGGCCGAAACCGGGGTGTGTGTGGTGAAGACGCACTGGTCGCGGACGTGCGAAACCGCGGCTTCGAATTCCGCTCCCGTATTCGCGGCCATGAACTCGCGGGCAAGCTCGAGCGTCAGAAATGCCGAATGTCCTTCATTCAGGTGGTACACCGACGGCGAGATCCCCAATTTCCTGAGCAGGCGAACGCCGCCGATGCCGAGGATCTTTTCTTGAACGATCCGCGTTTCGGCCGTGCCGCCATACAAATGGCCGGTGATCAACTTGTCAACATCCCGATTCTCCGGAACGTTCGTATCAAGAAGGTAAAGACAGATCCGGCCCACGCTCGCGAGCCAGGCCTGGGCCAGCACCTCGGTACCGCGGATATGGACCATGACCTTGAGCCGCTCACCGTTCGCATCAAGGACTGGGCCGAGTGCCAGTTTAGATTCGAAGACGTCGAGATAGTCTTCTTCCTGCCAGCCGTCGTGGGCTATCCGCTGTCGAAAATAGCCGTATCTATAGAGCAGGCCGATCCCGACGAGCGGGACGTGAAGGTCGCTTGCAGATTTCAAATGGTCCCCGGCCAGGATCCCGAGGCCGCCGGAGTAGGTCGGAAGCGAGTTGTGGATCCCGTATTCGGCGCAAAAATAAGCGGCAGGGCCGTCGGTCGTCAACCGGCCGAGGTCGACCTGACCTTCGCCGAGGTAAGCGTCCATTCGTTGCGCAAATTCGGCGATGCGCTGCACAAGAGCTTCGTCGAGCGCGGCTTGCCAAAGTCGCAGGCCGCTGACCGAATCGAGGAAATGGCGAGGGTTTTGCTCGCATTTGTCCCAATGCTCGGGGTCGATCCCGCGGAAGATCTCGGCGCCTTCGGGCTGCCAGGACCAGTAGAAATTCATTGAGATGTCGACGAGACGCTTAAGCTCATTGGGAAGCGTCCGCGTCACCGCGAAAGCGTCGCTGATCTGGTGTGGCGAGTTAATACCGAGAAGTTCGTCCGCGATCTCGGTTGAACGCGGTCCGGCCGATGTGAATTCCTTCATCGTCAAATTTCGTGATCGAGGGGCGAGAAAGACAAGGAAAAATATAAACGAATGGACCGAACCAATCAAATTGGACTGGAGGAAGGCTTGCGGGGAACTGCGGAGCCGGTCGATCGGGCAGCGGTGTTGAACTCTAGGGTGTTTGGTCGGTATCTCGGAGGCGGCCCGTCGGCATGAACCGATAATGGACGGCAACGACGAGTCCAAATACCGCTCCGAGGACAATGAGTCCGCCGGTGACGTAGAGATAATTTTTGAACGCCCCAAGTCCGATCATCCACCAAAGGCCGCCCATGACAACTCCGCCCGCCGCGAAGAATGCGGGTATCAATATGAGATGATACGGAAGCGGATCAGGCCGTTTTGCCCGGTTGTAAAAGAGCACCGGTTTGAGGCGGTCATACTCCCACGCCGTTAGCCAAAGCGCGGCCAGCGACATAAGTATCGTGATCAGCCAGGTCCCCACGAACCCGACCGAGGAGGTAAGAACGGCGATGTTGACGATGATCGGCAGGAACATCAGCGCTCCGATGTGGGCGGTCCGCGGGAACAGAAGGAGCAAGGCCGCCGTCAACTGCATCCAGCCGATGAATTCATAATAGTAGCCGGTATTGTAAAGGGCGATGAAGTAGGCCCCGACAGGGTTCGATTCCGGCAGGACCGTGAACGGCTTGTGCAGGATCTTCGGGATGCTCGGCGGTATGAAACCGACCGCCAGCAGGCAGCGAGTGAAAACGGTGAAGAGCTGAAAAAAGCGTCTGTTTGTCACCGATGAGTGCAGTTGGTCAAGTGTGTGCTCGAGGCTGATCATATGTTGCTAAACGTAGAAGCCGGGAGGAAAAGTTCCGCGTTTCTTGAGACTCCGCAGTTCTTTTCGTAAAGTAAGAAACTTGGACCGCTTATGAAACTCAATATCATCCCGGTGAAATGGGCCGATGAAGGTGTGCTGATGCTAGACCAGCGCCTTCTTCCGACCGAAGAGAAATGGCTGACGCTGCGGACCTACAACGACGTTGCATCGGGCATCAAGGACATGGTCGTCCGCGGTGCGCCGGCGATCGGCGTTTCTGCCGCGTACGGAGTTGCGCTTGCGGCAAAGAGTTTCGTCGGCACGAACGTCGATGACCTTGCTGAAGAACTCGAATATGCCTCGGAAGTGCTTGCGAAGACAAGGCCTACGGCCGTCAATCTCTTCTGGGCGATCGACCGGATGAAACGCACCTTCGAGCGCGGCCGATCGGAAGGGAAGTCGGTTAGCGAGATCAAGCAGTTGCTTCTCGACGATGCCAAGGCGATCCACGATGAAGACATCGAGGCCCAACGGCTGATCGCGAAATACGGCGGCGAACTTCTCGAGAACGATTCGACCGTCCTGACGCATTGCAACGCAGGGGCGCTTGCGACCGGCGGCGTTTGGGGAACCGCCCTTGGCGTCATCCGCGGAGCCGTCGATCAAGGCAAAGCGGTCGCCGTCATTGCCGACGAAACTCGGCCTTATCTGCAAGGCGCGCGGCTTACGGCATGGGAACTGATGGAAGACGACATCCCGGTAACGCTGATAACCGACAATATGAGCGGCCACATCATGAAAAAAGGTGGCGTCCAGGCCGTTGTCGTCGGCAGCGACCGCATCGCGGCTAACGGCGACGTTGCGAACAAGATCGGCACTTACATGGTTGCCGTTCTCGCTCACCGGCATGGGATCCCGTTCTATGTTGCCGCGCCGCTTTCGACAGTGGATATGAACTGCCAGACCGGCGACGACATTCCCATCGAAGAACGTGACCGCACCGAAGTGACCCACGTGAAAGACAATCAACTCGCCCCCGATGGTGTCGGCGTGTCGAATTATGCTTTCGACGTCACGCCGAACGAACTGGTCACCGCGATCATCACTGAAAAGGGAGTTGCAAGGGCGCCTTATACGGAGAGTTTACGGAAGCAATTCGAGCAGACGACCAAGGCGCCTGCTTGATAGCATACTTTTGACAGGGTAAGTTCAGAATGGCCGGTCGCGGTATCGTTTTCCATTTTCCGCTATCCGCTTTACATTATTGACATATGATCGAACGGGAACAGATCGAGATGGACGTGGTGTTTGTCGGTGCGGGGCCGGCTAACCTGGCGGCTGCTCTGCATTTGAAGAACAGCATTGCCGAGCACGACGAGCTGGTCGAGCGGGGCATTCGCCACGGCAACAAGGTCGGCGAGATCGAGATCGGGATCGTCGAGAAAGGCCCGTACGTCGGCGCACACATCCTGTCGGGTGCTGTGATGGACCCGATCGCCATCCGTGAATTGATGCCGGATTTCCTGGAACAGGGCTGCCCAGTCGATACGGTCGTGACCGAGGACGAGGCGTGGTATCTTACTAAAAACAAAGGATTTGTCGCCCCGATCACGCCCCCGCCGCTGAAAAACAAGGGCAAGTACATCATAAGTTTGAGCAAGATGTGCGAGTGGCTTGCCGAGAAATGTGAGGCCGCCGGCATCAATATCTTCCCCGAGTTTCCCGCATCTGAAGTGCTTTACGATGATGAAGATCGCGTGATCGGGGTTCGCACCGGCGACAAGGGCATCGATAAGGAAGGCCATCAGAAAGGGAATTTCGAGCCCGGCGTCGACCTACTCGCTAAAGTGACCGTATTGGGCGAGGGGTCGCGAGGTTCTTTGGCAAAACAAGTGACAGCCAGGCTGGGTCTAAATGTGGGTAAGGAAGCGCAGGTTTTTTCGCTTGGCGTAAAAGAGCTTTGGGAAGTGCCGTCAGGGAATTTCGCGGAAGGAAAAGTGGTCCATACTCTCGGTTTTCCGTCCGACACAAAGACCTACGGCGGCGGCTGGATCTACGGGATGAAGGGCAACGTTGTCAGCATCGGCTATGTGACCGGCCTCGACTACCTTGATCCGACGATCGATCCCCACGCAGAATTCCAGAAATTCAAAACACATCCGAAGGTCGCCGAGATACTAAAAGGCGGCAAGATGATCAAGTACGGTGCGAAGACCATCAACGCCGGCGGTTATTACACAATGCCGCGGCCCTATGCCGACGGCGTGCTGCTTGTCGGGGACTGCGCTTCGTTCCTTAATGGCCAGCGGATCAAGGGCATCCACACAGCGATGAAGAGCGGAATGCTCGCAGCGGAGACGATAATCGGGGCCTTTGAGCACGGCGATTTCACGTCCCGATCGCTCCGGCATTTCGAAGAAAAGGTGAACCTGAGCTGGATCTACGACGAACTTCATCCGGTCCGGAATTTTCACGCTGCATTCCAGAGCGGCCGCTGGTCGGCGTTGATCAACACGGGGCTTCAGTACTTAACGAAGGGATTGGCCTGGGGTTTTATGCCCAAGGAGCACCACATCGCGGGCCACGAACGAATGAAGCATATCAACGACCGGCACGGCCACACCGACCACACGCGATATGCCGAATTGAAGTTCGATAAGGAGTTGACCTTTGACAAGGTCACCGACGTTTTCCACGCCGGTGTCGCACACGACGAGGACCAGCCCTCGCACCTGCGCGTTCTTGACACCGAGCTTTGTGCTACCCGCTGTGCCGAAGAATATGGCAATCCGTGTGAGAAGTTCTGCCCGGCAGCGGTCTATGAAATGGAGCTGAACGAAAAGTCGGGCCGTAAGGAACTTAAGGTAAACTTTTCGAACTGCGTTCACTGCAAGACGTGCGACATCGCCGATCCCTACCAGATCATCAATTGGGTCACGCCTGAGGGCGGTGGGGGGCCGGATTATAAAGGGATGTAGCAGGTCCACGCGCACGAAAGCAGCCGCGATCGGGTCCAAGACAAAAAAAAGCTGCCAGCCATTTCAGCGGGCAGCCGGATCCGATCAACGGAGGATCATTTCTGATTGTCTAGGATCTCGAAATTCACTAAACCTTCCGCAAGCTCCTTCATTGCCACTCGCGTCGGCTTGGTCTTTTTGATATCGAGGTTGGTGCGCGGATTCGCCCCACGCTGAAGCTGTTTACTCCGCTGGGCCGCAAGGATGATCATTCGGTATTTGGAATCGATCTCAGGTGGATCGAACTCTTCCTCTTGCTGTTCGTTAACTTCTTCCGCTTCTTCGTTTACGTCCGTCATCGCTTCAACTGTCTTCATGGATTAGTTTCGATACGTCGAAACTATCAAGGATATCGCGGATCGCATCTGTTTGTCGAGTCCGCAGCTGCCTTTCGCCCATAATGACGGCCCGCAGACGGGCGGCGGCCGAACTCACCTCGTCATTCACGACGACGAACTTGAAAAGATCGTACCGGCTAACCTCATCGATCGAGTTTCGTAGCCTCAGGTCAAGATCCTCGGCGGATTCAGTCCCCCTTGCCTCGAGGCGGGCCCGAAGAGCCTCGAATGAAGGGGGCATGATGAAGATCGAGATCGCATCGGGAACTTGTTCAAGAACGCTTGCAGCACCCTGCACATCGATCTCGAGGATCACGTCCTTCCCGAGGCCGGTCAAGTCCTCTGTAAACTTGCGCGAGGTGCCGTAGAGATTGCCGTGGACCTCGGCATATTCAAGGAATCCACCCTGAACCCTGAATTCTTCGAAATCCCGGCGCGTAACGAAGTGGTAATCCTTGCCGTCGATCTCGCCGGGCCTTCTGGGGCGGGTGGTCAGCGATACGGAGTATTCGAGCTCCGGCACCGTCTGAAGCACCTCTTTAATAAGCGTCCCTTTCCCAGCTCCGGAAGGGGCTGCAATGATCACCAGGTTTCCTTTCATCTTGCCGACGTGGCCCTTGGCGGAACAAACTTTCCGGGCCCGAGTCCCTACTATTCAACGTTTTGGACCTGTTCGCGGATCTTCTCGATCTCGCTCTTTATCTTCAGGGCATTTTCCTTTACGGTCATGTTGCCCGTTTTCGAAGTGATCGTATTAGCCTCACGATTCAACTCCTGGGTCAGAAAATCGAGCCGCTTGCCAACGTCGGATTCCTCATCCATGATCTGCCGGAAATGCTCGATATGGGCCGTCAGCCGCGAGATCTCTTCCGAAATATCAGAGCGGTCCGCCAGGTATGCGACCTCCTGAACCAGCCTTGCTTGGTCCAGTTCGATCTGTGATTCGCTTTTCGCCAGCATATCGCCGATCTTCTTTGTGAGCTTCTGCCTGTATTCCTCAGCTACCGAACCGGCCGCATCGGCGATCGCCGGTACGAGCGCCTCGATCGATGCCAGCCGTGCCGATAATTCTTCTTTGAGCATTGCGCCTTCGCTCTCGCGCATTTTCTGAAGGTCGTCGAGGGCGGTGAGCAGGGCGTTTTCGATCCCCGAAACAAGCGCTCCATCCACTTCGACCTTCCGAGGGCTCATGACATTCGGTATCCGAGCGACAACGTTGATGTCGGGTTCGCCCGGGAGGCCGAATTCATCCCGGATCTCCTTCATTGCTGAGATAAATCCGCTGATCAGCGGCCGGTTCAATTCATAGGAAACTTCGGCAGTCCGGTCATACTGAAGGTTGACCTCGACCCGGCCACGATGAAGCCGGTCCGAGATCGTCCGCTTCACCGTTGCCTCGACCGCTTGCATGTCGCTTCCCATCTTCAGGTTGATATCCAGAAACCGATTGTTAACGGTCTTCAATTCGACCGCCACCGAAAAGTTGTCGCCCGACGCCGCGCCTCGGCCGAAGCCTGTCATTGATCTCATATTTGACCGTTCACCGCTTTTAGGGCGGCACTTACGTTGTCAGATCGCGGCTGGACTCACGATCTGGTCCTCTTCTGCGAACTGCAGCTCGTACAGCCGCCGATATCGTCCACCCTTCTCAAGCAGTTCCTCATGCTTGCCTCTTTCGACAATGCGGCCCTTTTCGAGGACCACGATCTTGTCGGCCATCCGGACCGTCGATAACCGATGGGCGATCACGACCGAGGTCCTGTTCTTCATCAAATTGCCCAGAGCCTTTTGCACCAACCGCTCGGATTCAGGGTCGAGCGACGATGTGGCCTCATCCAATATCAATACGGGTGCATTCACAAGCACCGCTCTCGCTATTGCTAATCTTTGCCGCTGGCCGCCGGAGAGCATGGTGCCGCGTTCGCCGACCAGCGTGTCGTAGCCTTGCGGCAATTCGCCGATGAACTCGTCGGCGAGCGCGATACGTGCCGCTTCTTCGATCTCTTCATCGGTGGCGTCGGGCTTGCCGTAAGAAATATTGTATTTGACCGACTCGTTGAAAAGGACGGTCTCCTGGGTCACGAGCGCGATCTGCTTTTTGAGGCTCCTCAACCGGGCGTCCCTTAATTCGGTCCCGTCCCACGTGATCGAACCGGATGTCGGATCATAAAGCCTCTGCAGAAGCTTTATCAATGACGATTTGCCTCCGCCGCTTTCGCCGACCAACGCGACCATCGATCCCTTCTCGATCTCTAACGATACGTCGTCGAGGATGACCTTGTTCTCATCGTTGGCATATTTGAACGAAACGCTGTCCAACTTGATCCGATCCCTTAGCGGTTTCAGTTCGACCGCATCCTTCCTTTCCGGAAGCACGTCGACCTCATCGAGTATGTTCCAAACGTCGCGAGTCGCCGCAAATGCCTTGGAGATCTCATTGTGCTGCCGCGAGATCCGGCGAAGCGGGTCGTAGCTTCGGAACAGAAAGTACAGGAACCCGAAGAACTGGGCCGGGTCCATCTCAGCCGAATTTATCGAATGAAGCCCGAAATACAGGAGGATCATTATCGAGATCGTTCCGATTATCTCTATCGTCGGCGGCGAGGTAGCGGCGATCTGGCCGGAACGGAGGTTGGCCCTTGCGATCAGGCCTGCCACCCGTGCAAATCTTGACCGTTCGCGATCCTCTGCCAGGTAGGCCTTGACGATCGTCTGGTTCGAGAGCGTTTCCTGGGCCGTGTCTGTGAGCCGCTTGTTTCCTTCGAAGGATATCTCGGCAAGCCGGCGCAGTCTCTTGCTGAACCACGTCGTCAACGCACCGATGATCGGAGCGATGACGATAGCGGCAAGCATAAGCCTCCAATTGAGCCAGAACGCGGCTCCCAGGAAGAATATTAGAAGCATCGTCTCGCGCAGCACGTCCCGAAGATTTGCGGAGACCGCAAGCTCGATCGCCGAACAGCTTACAACAAGCCGCGAGACCAGAAAATTCGTCCGGTGGCGCTCGTGAAAGGCGGTAGATTGGCGGAGGATATGATCGTAGAGCTGTTTCCTTAGATCGAGGACCGCGGATTGGCCGATCTTAGCCATTAGGTACGAAGAAAAATACTCCGCGATCCCTTTGAAGACCGTGAATACGAGCAGCATGCCGGCGATGGTCAGCCATGCACGGTACCAATCGTTCTGCGGGATGAACCGGTGAAGCGCGTACAGCGTTTGCGACGGCGGGCCCGAAACCCGGGTAAATTGGTCGAAAAGCGGGACAAGCAGGGCCCCGGTTGCGGTCTCGAAAACGGCCACAACGATCATCGCGATCATCGCGATCATGAAGTTCAGCCTGTGCGGGCGAACATAACTCAGCAGCCGCCTGTATTCACTCATCGTGCCGGGAAAATCTCGACTATACTAGAAATTAACTCCGCGTGTCCAAAATTCAAGGGTTGCAACGTGTCACCAGATTGTGGCATCTTTTTGAACAGCACGCCTCTTTTCGGAGTAAATAATAATGTACAGATCGAACGCTATCCTGATCCTTTTCGCATTGGTCTTGGTATTTCTCCCGGGGCTGGCAGTGAACGCCCAGGTAGACATTGCCCGAAGAACGACGGCTATTACTTACCCGTTGGACGAACAGGTGTTCGTGCAATTCAGGGGAACGACCCGTTTTCCCAAGATGAAGGGTGAGGCAAAGATAAGGCGGACAAGCCGGAACGGCACCGAGATCGACCTGAGCGTTTCAAAGATGCCTCGCCCGTTCGAACTCGGCGCCGGATACGCGACCTACGTACTCTGGGCGATCTCGCCCGACGGCCAGGTGGACAATCTCGGGGAGATCAAGCGTCGCGGATTCTTCGAATTCGATTCTCGTATCGAGGTCACAACGAAGCTCCAGACCTTCGCGCTCCTGATCACGGCCGAGCCTCATTTTTTGGTCTCAAGGCCGAGCCAGGAGATCATGCTCGAGAATCTCAGCCCCTACGCACGGTCCGGAAAGACGATAGACACCACGCCGTCGATCCAATATTTCGGCAATTCGAGCGACTTTTTCCGCGACGCTCGCACGCCGGAGATCGCCGAGGTCGATTATGCGAAGACGCCGTCGACGATCCTGCAGGCCAAGCAGGCCGTCGCGCTGGCCCGGTTTGCGGGAGCCGAGCGTGACGCAACCGTCGAGCTGCAGGAGGCGGTCATGCTAATGACGAACGCCGAAGACCTCTGGCGGGCCGATCGGCCTGAAGAATCGATCGACATCGCTGCACGACAGGCAATAAGCGCGGCGGTCAGAGCGGAGACAACCGCAATGATGAGGGCCGAAGCCCGTGCCAAGCGAAATGAACAGTCGCGTACGGATGCCGAGATGAGGGCTGCGGAAAACCGTTATCAGGATGCGCAGGACGAAATAAACAACCTTAAGAGCCAGTTGGCGGCCGAGACCCGCAACCGGGAGCTTGCCGAACGCGACAGTCTGAATTACGCAGGCCAGGTCCGCGAGCTACGGGCCGAGAACGGCCGGCTCAGGGAAGAACTCGGCAGGACCCGCGTCGAGGCCGATAATGCGAAATCCCGTTTGGAAACGCTCGAGAACCAGCAGCGCGCCGCCGAGGAACAGCGGCTCCGGCAGGAGCGCATCGACGGGATAGAGGCTGCCCAGCCTGAGCTGATGCAGTCATTGAAGAGGTTCGGTGCCGTTGCCAAGAACGAACGAGGGATCGTGCTTACGCTTCCCGAGAATTTCTGGTCTTCGATCCGTTCGTCGAATTTCGCGCCGAATGCCGACCAAAAACTCAGTTCGATAGCTCAGCTCCTTTCTGATAATCCTGATTACCGGCTGACGATCGAATCGCACACCGACAACCGCGGCACTGCCGAGGAGCTTATGGACCTGACGCGTCAGCGGTCAGAGATCATAGGACAGCGATTGGCGGGTTTTGGGGTTCCCAGCGAAAGGATCGAGGCCAAAGGTTTTGCAGGGACGATCCCGGTGGCCCCGAATACGACCAACGCGAACCGTGCGAAGAACCGCCGTGTCCAGTTGATCTTCACACCAAACATTTGAGGCTGTACACTGACGATTAAAAATTCAACCAGATCCAAAGGCCCGGAGCACTGTTTCCGGGCCGCGCTGTACACCCGATCCGCCTGTGTGTATGGAATCATCTAGAAAAGGTGCGGAGATTATGGTAGATTAGCGTTTTTTAATGTTCAGACTTAAATTTACTCGGGGGTAGGAGAATTTTGCGAATGGGTATTCTTGTGAACGGCCGCAGCGTTTTGGCGGCCATCGTAATTTCCACTGCGATCTTGACGGTTTACGAGGACCTCGTGGTCGAGCGTTCGTCCGCTTACGCCGGTCTGCCGACCGCACAGGCAGTGCAGGATTCTAAGTTCCGCGGTTCGGACTCCGTGACCCTTGCCATTCGCAATAATTCCAAGGTCTTAACAAGGATCTCGGTCGATAGTGACGAGGCCCGACAGAAGGCAGGGAAGCTCGGCAAGATCGTCCAGGACTATGGCCGGTTCATGATCGTCGCAAAGAACCCCGGTGTGACGGCCGATACTGTCGGGCTTGATGAGCAGACCGTCGAGACCACCGTAAACCTTCCAGGAACAAGCTTTGACCCGCTCAAACAGGCACCGGCCGGATCGCTCAGGCTGGGCCCCGGAGCGGCGTCGAACGGGAAAGGATACTATGTTGTCCAGTTCGGCGGCACCCCGACGGATGAATGGCTGAACGATGTCGGCCGACTCGGTATCGAAATACTGCAATACGTCCCCCATCAAGCCTATTTCGTTTACGGCGACGGCGACGCGATCGCTCGGTTGGCCGACCACTCGCGCGTCCGCTGGATCGGCAGTTACACACCGGATCAGAAGCTATCGAAAGTTCTTGTCGACCAGTTGAGAGCGGCCAGAAAAGGGAGTAGGCCCGAACGCGGGATCAGCGGCATCGAAACCTCCAAGGGAAAGACCGGAGTTTTCGACATCGCTGTTTTTTCGAGAGCAGATCTCGACAGGTTCGTCGAAGAATTCCGAGGCCACTTTTCCAAAGGCTTCCTGCAGGCAAGCCGACTGCCTAATAATTATTTCAATGTGGTCCAGGCCGAAGTGAGCCTGGACGACATCGAGGCGATCGCCGAACTGCCCGATGTGGTCGGGATCGAGGCACATCAGGCGTCCCGAAACGAGGACGAGCGAGCCGCCCAGATCCTTGCCGGCAATTATTTCGAGCCGACCATCATACACGGTCCGGGCTACGATCCAATGACGCAATTCGGGGCGGACGGCACCAATATCACTGTCTCGGTGGTTGACGACGGCATCGGGATTCCCGGTGACGGGGGCTTCTATCTGACCTCACTCAACACGGTAAACGGGCCGTTGCGGGGGACCACCGCAGGAGCGTCGGGCCACGGCCATTTCAATGCAACGCTGATCGCCGGATCGACGCCGTTCGGGCCGCTCGACGGACTCTTTTACAACTATGGCCGCGGCATAGCGCCTCGTGCCGGGATCGTCAACATACCACGTAATAAGGGCGGTTACACGGGTTCGAACGCGGACGTTTATAACGACAGCATTTCGACGCCCGGCCCAAGCGGCACGAATGCCTTGATCAGCAATAACAGTTGGGGAAGCGGCGTAAATGGAAACACTTACGGCCTGTTGGAGGCCCAGTTCGACGGTTTCGTCCAGGATGCCTCGGCGGCCGGAACGGTCGATCCGATCACGCTGATCTTCTCGGCCGGCAACGAAGGGGCGGTCGGCCTTACCCAGCCAAAAGCGGCAAAAAACCTGATAGTCGTCGGGAATTCCGAAAGCTGGCGTACGGATAAAGGTGGAGCTTCCGCCGACAACATCGACGACCTCGCGGTAGATTCGAGCCGCGGGCCGACGGCCGACGGGCGCATCAAACCGGATGTCGTTGCTCCCGGCACGGCGGTAACCGGCGGCCGTTCAGGCCCGAACACGTTGAACGGCAACATCGATTCGGCCCACCGATGGAGCAGCGGGACTTCTCATTCGGCCGCAAACATCACGGGTGTCTCGGCCGTGTTTGCAAGTTGGTGGTATGCCAGCAATTTCAACCAGCGGCCATTCCCGTCTCTTGTCCGGGCCGCGCTTATCAACTCCGCACTGGACATGAATGGTGCGAATGCCGGTGCCCGGATCCCGAACGGCAGCGAAGGCTGGGGCCGTCCGAACATGAAATTCATGCTGAACACGGGCGTCGGGATGAAGCGAATGAACGAGGAAGTTGTCTTTGCCGAAACGGGACACGGTTCTCAGATCACCGGGAGCGTTGCGGACGGTTCCAAGCCGTTTCGCGTCACCCTGGCTTGGACCGACCCGCCCGGAGTTTCCGATCCCGCATTGGTCAATAACCTGGACCTTACAGTGACCGTCGGCGGGGTGGTTTATAAAGGAAACGTATTTTCGAACGGGGTTTCGGTCGGCGGCGGCACAGCAGATAATAAGAACAATGTCGAGAATGTTTTCCTTCCGGCAGGAATCCCTGCGGGAAGCGCGATAACCGTTACCATTACGGCAACGGCACTGAACGGCGACGGCGTATTGAATAACGGCGATCCGACCGACCAGAACTTCGCCCTCGTCATCTATAATTACTCGGCCGACCCGGGCCAGAGTTTCCACACCGTCTCTGGCCGGGTCACGTCGACGAACGGGCGCGGCATCGGGATGGCGAAGGTGCGAATGACCGGGGCCGGCGGCGTGGTTCGCGAGACACTCACCAATCATCTCGGCTACTACACGTTCACGAATGTTGCCGGCGGCCAAAGCTATATCTTCAACATCTCTGCAAAGCGGTATATCTTTGATCAGAAATCGGAATCTGTGACGGGAAATACGAGCAGCCTGAACTTTGTTGCAACGAGCGGCGGGCCCTGACGGTTCGCTGCCTTCGATCTTACAGCAGAATTATTCGCTCCGGCGGAAGCCCGAGAACGCATTCATTCCCGACGTCCAGGCCGACGAGCCGGCGGACAGCAACGGTGAGTGATAGGCCGTCCGCATTGCAATCGACGAGCGTCTCGGAACCGCAGAACCTGATCTCTTCGAGGACGGCCTTGAGGCTGTTGTCCTCCGGAAACGAGGCCCCGAACGCGATCGAGATATTCTCCGGCCTGATCCCCAACTGCACATTTTGATTCAACGGCGCAAGCCGTCGCCCCTTCGGTCTTTCAGCCGTGATCCGGTGCGAGCCCACGATCGTTTGAAATTCCGGATGATCGTCCTTGGACGAGCTCAAACGCCGAGCCTCGATCAAGTTTATACGGCCCGTTGTTTCGGCGACCGAGGCGTTCTCCGGGGCGTTGTAAATCTCTTCGGGTGGGCCGTCCTGGATGATCTCGCCGCCGGAGAGGACGGCGATCCGGTCGCAAACCTCCGCAAGCAATTCAAAACGCGATGATGAAACGACAATAACCTTTTGCGCTTCGGCAGCGGCCGCCCGAAGTGCACGAAACTGCTTTCGCGATTCGTTTGGGCCAAGGCGCTCGAATATCTCGTCGAATATGATAAGCTTTGCCGGAGAGCGGACGGCCTCGTAGATCGTTTTGCTAACCTCGTCGGGCGACAGGCGCCGAGACTTGCCAACCCCGAATAGACGGCCAAGAAAACCTGCTGCGGAGCGATCGTCAGAAACGTAAAAGGGTTGGTTCGTCGAAGAGCGACCTGAAGGTTCGTCCTGGAGGACAACGGTGCCGCCCCCGCTCGGCGTCAACTTTCCGGCAATGATCTTCAGAAGGACCGATCTTCCGCTCCCGGCCGGTCCGCAGAACCCGAAGATCTCGCCGTCGGCGGCCTCAAAGGTTACGTCTTTCAGGGCCCATTTGTTCGAAAAGCGTTTAGAAATAGTCGAGACCTTCAGAGGCATAACCGACGTATCGAGGGAACTTTCCGGGAAAAGAAACGTGCAAATCTGAGTATGCTGTTGTCATCTCAATAAAGCAAGCAAAGACCTTTAACTGATGGGAAAGAAAAAACCAACTATCGCACGGAAGATCGTGCATGCCGGCGGATGGCAGATCGCGAAGCGGACCCTTAAGATGGTCCCGTTCGGCGGAACGGCCGTCGTCGTGATACTCGTCGGCTCAGATATTCGGCAAAAAGGGCTGGTCGGCGGGCTCGCGAATTCAGGGCTTGACGCGATCCCATTCTTTGGACTGGCAAAGAACGCCGTCGAGTTATTCAGGGGCGATTTTATCCCTGACAAGAACTCGAAGGAGGCTTAACGATATGAAAAGTACTGGAAAATCCCCGAGAACCGGATCGATCATCGTGTCGGCCGTCTTTTTTTGCTTTATTCTCGTCACGGCCGCTATGAGCGGACAGGGAATGCGGGCAGAGCGGACACCGGCCCTTGATCCGGCCAGCGCTCCAACACCGACGCCGAGCGAGGCTCAGGTAGTAAGCAGGGCATCTGATTTCCCCGACCTCGAACAGAAACCACCGCAGAAGTCCGAGGATCGCGATCCTGCCGCCGCTGAGAACGCACGGATAATCGCGGAACTTCGCTCGCGGATCGAAGGCCTCGAAGGCGTCAAGAAGAACGATCAGGATGAAAAACAGAAACGGCTTCTGATGAATCTGGATATCCTGAACCGGGCCGAACAGCGGTCTGAGTCGCTTCGAAAGCAGCTTTTCGACATGATGGAGAAGGAAAATACCGTCAAGACCAAGCTCGACCTGATCGAAACCAACATGCGGCCGGAAGCTATCGAGCGGGAGGTCGCCTTTGCGGGGTCGCTTCGCCCCGAGGCTCTCCGCGACCTGAAAAAGAAGCAGCTTGAGGTCGAAAAGACCAACCTTCAGGCGTTCCTCACCGAGATCCAGAAATCAAAGGTCACACTCGACCAGAACCTGCAGCGGTCCGAGAGTCTTGTCGAACGGCTAAGGGTCAAACTGGAAAAAGAGATCGAGGCAGCTCTGACCGACGACCCGGACAAATAGATGAAACTTCCGGGACCGAACTTTGCGGACCTGAGAAGCAGACAATTCGAGTTTGAAGGGCCCGTTTGTTGCGGGCCTTTCTCGTTTCAGCGGATCGGCCCGCAACAATCCATGCAAGCGGCTTGCAGCCCGCGCGTTCTCTCTTTGTCAGACGATCTTATACCGTCAATCCAAAAATGCTCTCTCCGGGGAAGTGTCTATGAAATCTTGTGTGATCATCCTGTCGATCCTTGCTGCTTTTCTTACTGTGATCCTGCCTGCGCAGGCCTCTGCCCAGGGCGTGATCGTTCCGATCGTTTGCGACCGGCGTCCCTGCCGGCCGCCGATAATGCCGAGGCCGGTACCGCTGCCGGTGGCTCTTCCGGTGAAGTCGATCACTTTGGACACGAAGATCGTCGGCCAGGTCGCCACCACTCACGTGGAACAAGTTTTTCGCAACGACACGGCATTCACTTTGGAGGGGACCTACTTTTTCCCGCTGCCGTCGGACGCTTCGATAGTCGAATTCGCGATCTGGGAAAACGGAAAACGGCTTGCCGGAGAAGTAAGGCCGCGTGACGAGGCCCGTCGGATCTATGACGAGATCGTGATGCGCCAGCGCGATCCCGGCCTGCTGGAATACGCGGGCAAGAACCTTCTGCAGGCTTCGATCTTCCCGATCCCGCCGCTCTCCGACAAGAAGATCGAACTTCGATACACACAGGTGCTTAAAGCCGATTCAGGCACGATCGCATATCGTTATCCGCTTGGCACGGGCCGGAACCTTTGGCGCCGCGGGCCTCGCGAGATCGAAAGCCGTCGGCCGGCTCCGCCGCAAAGTTTCGGCACCATCTCCGGCAAGATAACCATCGAGGCCAAGCAGCCGATCAGGAATATCTACTCGCCAACGCACAAGATCGAAGCCAAACAGGGCAGCGGAGAGTCGTCCGTCGTTACATTCGAGTCCTCAGACAACGACAACGATCTCAGCTTGTTCTACGGGCTCGGCGGCGAGGAACTTGGTATCTCGCTTCTGACCCATCGGGAGCCCGGAAAGGACGGCTACTTCATGCTGATGCTCTCGCCAAGGGCCGAAGATGCCGACGCCAGACGGATGAGCAAGGACATCGTGTTCGTCCTGGATACGAGCGGGTCGATGTCGGACGAGGGCAAAATGGACAAAGCCCGTGCAGCCCTGCTTTTCGGCATCAGGTCGCTCGACGTCGACGATCGATTCAACGTCATCGGTTTTGCCGGAGAAGAATCGCTGATGGAGAGCGGATTGGTGCGGGCCGATGCTGCGGGTAAGCGTAGGGCCGAGGAGTTTGTCTCGAAGCTTCGCCCTTCCGGCGGAACAAATATCAACGACGCCCTGGTCGCGGCGGCCCGTCAATTCACGGACAGCGGCCGACCGCAAATGTTGGTTTTCATGACGGACGGCTTGCCGACGGTCGGCGAGCGGAACGTCGAGAAGATCCTTGAAAATCTCCGTTCGTCCAAAAAAGCGGACATCCGGATCTTCCCTTTCGGTTTCGGCTACGATGTAAATACGTTGCTGCTCGACAAATTGGGCTCCGACAATTCGGGGATCTCCGACTACGTCCAGCCGAAGGAAGACCTTGAGGTAAAGGTCTCGAATTTCTTCGAGCGGGTGAGTTCGCCAGTGTTGTCCGACATCGAGATCGATCTCGGCCGCATAGATGCCGACCTGGTCTATCCTCGGAAACCCGGCGATCTCTTCAAAGGGATGCAGATCACGATGATCGGGCGATACCGAAATTCGGCCGACCTCGACGACGCCGTCATCCGTCTGAAGGGCAGCGTCGGCGGCCAGTCGAAGACCTTCCGTTACCCCGGCCTTTCGATCCCTATCAGGGCCGCCGAGAACGAGTTTCTTCCGCGTCTGTGGGCGAGCCGACGTGTCGGATGGCTGGTTGAACAAGTGAGGATCAACGGTGAAAGCAAGGAATTGAAGGACGAGATCATCGAACTCGGCCTGCGTTTCGGGCTTGTGACCCCGTATACGTCATATCTTGCCACCGACGGCTCGGTCACATCGGTGACGAACCGCTCCCAGCTCATCGATCTCGCGGCCGCCGCTCCGGCGAAGATGGCCGAACGCAGCGGTGCGGATGCCGTGACGATGAGCGTCAGACAAAATGCGATGCGGACCAATTCAATCATTTTCGAGGAAAAGAAAAAGGACGCTCGCGAAAAGATCCTGATCGACGACTCCGAGAATAACCGCTTCTTTGGGAACAAGAATTTCGTACGTAAAGGAACAGTCTGGGTCGATTCCACATTTGAAGAAGGATCGAAATTGCGCGAAGTGACAATGCGATTCGCAAGCCGCGAATATCTCGACCTTGCGGCCGAGAATCCCGAACTTGCGCGGTATCTGTCGATCGGCGAAGAGGTCATCGTTATCTGGCGGGGAACGGTCTATCGCGTGGTCAAATAACCCGTCGGGGGGCAGGGCCGGCCCTAAGACCGGCCCCAAGGGTGAATCACGGCGAAAAAAAGGTTATCCTTTTCTTTAAGACATCAGATAAAAGGAGGACTTGCAGTGCCGTTGTGCAGGGTATTTCTTTTCGCCGCTTTTCTCACCACAGTTCTCTCGCCGCCGGTCTTTTCGCAATCGTGGAAGGTCCACTCGACCGGCCACCGTGGGGACCTTATTGCGATCCACTTTACGAGTTCCTCCAAGGGCTTCATCGCGGGAGATGACGGTTACCTGGCATCCACTGTCGACGCCGGCCGGACGTGGCAGTCCTATCCGCTGAAAACGACCGAGAATATCAACGAGATCTACTTCCGCAATGAAGATAACGGCTATCTGGTCGCGGGACGAAAGCTTTTCATTACGAGCGACGGCGGCAACTCGTGGATGGAAACGCGTATCGGCACGCCGGCGATGTTCGGCCGGGGCATTCCAGAATACCTGAGTATCCGGTTTGCGGATAAGAAACGCGGTCTGGCCGTTGGAGCACTTCTGGATGAGAAAGGTGAGTACGTCCTCGAATCGCTCGTAATGCGGACGGACGACGGCGGCGAGACGTGGTCCCGGATCGCGGTCCCGACAAAGGTCGAACTTTTTCACCTGGATTTTGACGGCAACTCGCGGGCATGGATCGTCGGCGACAAGGGAACCGTCCTTGCAACCACGGATGGCGGACTTAACTGGCGGCTGCAGGAGACCGGAGCCGACCGCGCCCTTTTCAACGTTGACTTTCGCGATGACGAACTTGGATTTGCCGTGGGCGGCGGGGGCACCATCCTGAGAACTGAGGACGGCGGCCGAAACTGGGTAAAGGTAGAGACGCCCTTCACCGAGACCTTGAAGCGGGTCGACTTTGCTGACGACAAGAACGGGTGGGTCGTCGGGCACAAGGGGACCATCCTCCGATCGGCCGATAAAGGCCGCACATGGGTGCGGCAGGATTGCGGGACCGACGACGATCTTTACGGCCTTTATATCGTTAAACGCTACGGATGGGCGGTCGGAGCCAACGGTACGCTGGTCGAATATCTTCGCTAAAAAAAGATCCTTCCAAAAAAACGCTCTCCGTAGTTAGTCTTTCAAAAAGTCGAACTGCCTTATATCGACAATTTTTTCTCAATACCTCCATCTTAATCAACCCTAACGTAGATTCGATGTTCGTCGGAGGAGTAATAACGATCATTAATCCTGTCGGATGCGGCGATGCTTTATACAAGCTCGTCGGTAGGCCAGATTAACAACACTGTTTTGAGTTTTTCAAGGAGGGTTCAGTTCTCAGCGAAACTCAATTTCTAACTTTTTCAATAAGTTACGGATTCTGCGTGCCCCTCGGCAGGGGCGCGCAGAATTTTTTTTCGCGGATGCAACCGAATAGGCGAAAACGGCATCCTTCAAATTGGGTCAGAAAGTCTTCTTGCCCGATGACCAGTCGAGCCGTCAAGGGTCTTTCTAATTCCTCCTGTTTCTACCTTTGCCCGCCGTGAATTCGACTCGGCGGGTCTTTTCCTTTTCGCGGCGTGATGTGGCAGATCTCTGTGCGTTCGCGAAAAGTATCGCGGCCCTGTCCGCCGCTGCTGCGGCACGTTTTACCTGAGGGTCCGAACGCACAATGTGGTTCCGTGCCTCTTCTGGGCCCGCCAAAGCCATTGCAAAGTAATAACCTATCATCTTTTCGACGAACTCCCGGTTTGCGGCGATCAAGGAACCGGAATTGACCGAGGCGGCGTTTTCTTTAAGGACCAGGTCGAACAGTTTCGCGGCTTCGCGTGAGATCGCATCCCCGGCGGCGGCGTCGCTGACGGGCCCATTGATGGATGCCCGAGCCTCGGAGGAGTTGCGGACAAAGGGAAATACGAGGTCCAGCAAGCTGATCTGTTCATCGGTCACCGGTTCGGGGGCCGAGGGCAGATCTGGCGTGATCCCGTCGCCGCCGTACACGACGCGCCCGGTCGGCGTCTTGGCCGCAAACAGGGGTATGCCTATCGAGCTGTCGCGTCCGCGATCATGGTAATAGTCGTAAATGCCCTTTCCGGCATATTCGCGTTGTATCGAACGTCCGGTAGGCAGGTAATATCTCGCGGCGGTCAGCGTCAGGCCGGCCCCGGCGGGAAGGTCGAGAACGCTTTGGACCAAACCCTTTCCGAATGTCTTCTGCCCGATCAGTACCGCCCGGTCGTTGTCCTGGAGCGCGCCGGCAAGCACCTCGGCCGCCGACGCCGTGTCGCTGTCCACCAAGACCACCAAAGGGAGTTTTTCGTATTTGTTCCTTTCGGCCCGCCAGACCCGGTCCTCCGACGGATATCGGCCTTTTTGAGAAACGATCGTCGAACCGGCCGGCAGGAACTTCTCCGCGACCTTGACCGCCTGCTGGAGGATGCCGCCCCCGTTACCGCGAAGATCGAGGATCAGCGACGTGACGCCTCTATGCCGCAGGCCGCCGAGGGCCGCTTCAAATTCGTCAAATGTCGCGTTGCTGAATCCGTTCGTCAGGTCGATATATCCGGTGTTTCGGCCCAGGACGATGCCGGCAGGGACGGCCGGTTCCTTTACAAGTTCACGCCGAACCTCGAGCTTCTCGATCTTACG
Organism: Chloracidobacterium sp.; assembly: GCA_016716365.1. Lineage (GTDB taxonomy): Bacteria > Acidobacteriota > Blastocatellia > Pyrinomonadales > Pyrinomonadaceae > OLB17. The sequence continues at coordinate 986,679 of JADJWM010000018.1, forward strand.
GCCGTCGGCGCGTTCGACGGTCATTGCGACGCGGGTGCCGCTTTGGCCGCGGACCGCCGCACGGACGGCATCTGGCGTGCGGCCCCGCATGTCCTGGCCGTTCACCTCGAGGATCCTGTCACCGAAGCGAAGGCCCGCCCGCGCCGCCGGCGAGCCGGGAAAGGTTGAGATGACGAACGTTTCGACCCGACCTTCGATCAGAAATCCGGCGATCGACGAGCCCGTTCCCGAATATCGGCTTTCATGTTCTCCGAGTAGTTCCTGGAATTGTTCCGGCGTGTAGTAGTTTGAATGCGGGTCGAGCATTCTCAGCATCGACTCGATAGATGCGTCAGTCAATTTCCTGCCGTCCAGCATTCCTGAATTCACGTGGTTCGACAGCACGGTCCGCAGCGCCTCGTGAAAGTCTGAGTCGATGATCGCGGTGCTAACGCCACGGCCGGAGCCTGATCTTCCGCCAGACGATCCCGTCGATGCTGAGAACGAGCTTCCGATCGAGATCGCGAACGGATCGGCCCCGGAGGGTTCTGCCGGGACCTGTGCGAACCTCGGCTCCTGTTGGAGGGCCGGCAACGCGGACAATGCGATCGTCAGGGCCAGGGTGATGGCCGATCTTGAAATGCACATAGATCATGCGGCCGCGACCGTCCGCGGCTTGACTCGGACACAAGCTGCTTCTCTTAAGCGTTTGGAAGTCCAAACGGCGAATAGGCCCGAAATTCCAGCCGGGTGCGGGTTCGGGAAAGGGTTTGATAAACGATGCGATATCGGCGAGAATCACAGAATGCCGCCGACGGACGGAACAAACCTTGAAGAAAAACTTGGCCGCTTGATCGAAACGATCGACGTCGCGAACATTTTGACCGAGCCGCTGACGCGGTCGCTGACCCGTTTGCTTGAGATATCGGCCAGCGAGTTGAATTCGGAAGAGGCGTCGGTGCTGATCCGCGAAGGCTCCGACGGGGATCTGCGATTCCTCGCCGCTATCGGCAAGGTTGCAGAACAGCTCATAAACATAAAGGTCCCGGCGGGGAAGGGGATCGCGGGTTTCGTGATGTCATCGGGCCAGCCGATGGCAGTTTCCGACGTCGGTGAAGAGACCTCGTTCTACTCGGAGGTCGACAGGACCACCGGTTATTCGACCCAGATGATACTCGCCACGCCCCTAAGCCATAACGGTGAGATCATCGGCGTGCTCGAATACATAAATCGCCGCGGAACACCCCCTTTCGAACCTTTTTCACCGGTAGAAATGGACCGGGCCGCCCTTTTTGCCGAGGCGATAGCTTCGCTTGTAAACGCCTATGAATCGGCCAAGCTGTTTCGTGATTTTGGCGAGAGAGTGCTTGGCGGCGATGGCGGCCACGATGTCGGTCTGGTCCGAGACTGGCTGCACAAGCTTCGCGGCTCGGACGATCATCGTGAAATGATGGACCTGGCGGTCCTTGTCCGCGAAGTCGCGAGCCGCGGCGACGCCGAACGCGATCTGTGCCGGTCGATACTCGAATCGGTGCTTCGCTACTCCGATAGCCGGACCGACACCAGTTACCTATCGCTCTGACATCACAGATGGATCTCGAACAACAATTAGGGCAGGACAGCGTCGGACGGCCGAGCTTCGTCAACATCGACGACGAATGGCGGTCGGCCACCGGCAGCGGGGTTCGCGTGGCGATAGTCGATAGCGGCATCGACGTCAGCCATCCCGAGCTCAAGGGCCGTGTCGTCGGCTCGGTCGAGGCCCGGCTCGAAAGCAGCCGCGTCGTTTTCGATCCATCGGCCTCGGGCGATTCGGCCGGCCACGGTACCGCTTGTGCAGGCATAATCGCGAAGATCGCGCCTGACTGCAAGCTGTTTAGCATCAAGGTCCTTGGGGCGGCTGGGCTCGGCGACGGCCAGGCTTTTCTTGCCGGGCTCGAATTCGCGATCAAGGAGCGGTTCAAGGTGATCAATCTAAGCCTTGGGACCACGAAGCCCCAGTTCTTCAATCCGCTTCACGACCTGCTCGACCGAGCCTATCAAGCGGGCTGTATCGTCGTCGCGGCCGCCAACAATCTTCCCCATCCGAGCTTTCCGTCCGTCTTTTCATCTTCGCTGATCTCCGTGATCAAGAGCAGCGAGACCGATCCGCTCAATTTCGGCTTCCACTTCGGCCAGGTCATCGAATTGACCGCGCCCGGCGTCAACATCCGCACGCCGTGGCTCGAAAAGGGTTATCGGACACTGACAGGGAACAGCTTTGCTTGCCCGCATATCGTCGGCATCATCGCCCGTCTCCTCGAAAGATATCCGGATATGACGCCATTTCAGGTCAAGTCGGCGCTTTACGCGATAGCCGGTGAAAATCAAGGCCGGATCGAAAGTCCTGAGGCCGATTGAGGCGATGCGGGCCGTCATTTTTGCAATTTCGAGGACAAAGTGATTTGATAAATTTTGGGACAGCCGAATGGCCTTTGCATCGCGTCCATGATGATCATGTCTGATACTTTCAAGATCCCACCGCTCGAGATCGAGCAATATACATTACCGAACGGCCTTCGGGTCGTCCTGAACCGAGAGACCTCGGTCCCCGTGGTCGCCGTGGCGGTCTATTACGATGTCGGTTCGCGCAACGAGCGTCCCGGACGGACGGGTTTTGCCCATTTGTTCGAGCACATGATGTTCCAGGGTTCCGAGAACGTCAAAAAAGCCGAGCACTTTCAATACATCATGAAGGTCGGCGGGACGATGAACGGCACCACGTCGAGCGAGCGGACGAATTATTACGAGACACTTCCGGCGAGTGAACTACCGCTCGGGTTATGGCTTGAATCCGACCGGATGCGGTCGCTCGCCGTTACTCAAGAGAATCTCGACAACCAGCGAGAGGCGGTCAAGGAAGAAAAGCGGCTTCGGTACGATAACCAGCCCTACGGCCAGATCTTCGACCTTATCTCGGAGATGGTGTACACGAACTTCGCAAACGCCCATTCGACCATCGGGTCGATGGAGGATCTTGACGACGCCTCGGTCGAAGACGTTCAGGAGTTCTTCAGGATGTACTACGCTCCGAATAACGCGGTTCTTGCGGTGTCCGGGGCGTTCGAGACCGAAACGGCAAAGCAACTCATCGAATCCTTCTTCGGCGATATTCCGGGTCAGCCGGTGCCTCCGTCGATCGACGTCGAGGAATCGCGTGAAGTGGCTTCGCGATACCGCGAGTGGGAGGACAAGCTGGCGCCTTTCCCGGCTTTCCTGATCGGCTGGAAGGTCCCGAAGCGCCGTTCGCCTGAATTCAATGCGCTATATTTGGCCGGAAAGCTGCTCTATGACGGCGACAGCTCCCGGCTTTATCAACGGCTGGTAAAGGGCGAGGAAAGCGTGATCCAGCTGTTCGGCTTTACTGATGAACGCCGCGGCCCTTCCAGTATCTTTGTCGGTGCGATACCTAAGCCCGAAAAGGACCTCAGCCGGATCCGTGACATCATTATGCATGAGATCCGCCACATCGCGGACGAAGGGCCGACCGCCGATGAAATGCAGAAGCTCCACAATCAATTGATCAATGAGAGCGTCCGGCTCCGCCAGTCGTCGCAGGGCGGGCCCAAAGTGCGGCCGAGTATGCCCTCTATGACGGCGACCCGACCCTGATAAATTCAGGCTCGAGGAGCTTATGTCAGTGACGGCCGAACAGATCCGGCGAAATGTCGGCGAGTATTTGAACACCGATAACCGGGCTCTCCTCGACATTGTCCCGGCCGGAAAAGGATGAGTTTGAGTGACTGCGGCTTGATCGTTTAGTAAGGACGCTTCGTCCCGTTTTTTATGAACAGTTTTTCGAGAAAATCGCCTCCACCCCCTCTTTCGCCGGTCCCGTTCCAGCTTCCTCCGGCCCATTCGCTCGAGCTCGAGAATGGTCTCCGGGTTGTGATCTTCGAGGATTCAAGACTGCCGCTGGTCAGCTTCAGGCTAGCCTTCAGGTTTGGCGATGCCGACGATCCGGCCGATCTCGTTGGCCTGACGAGCGCGGTTGCTTCGATGCTGACCGAGGGAACGGAGAATTATTCCAGCCGCGAACTTGCCGAAAAGGTCGAACGCCTCGGTGCCAGCCTCTCGGCAAGCTCGTCGGACGACTTCACGATCGTTGCGGCGTCGGCACTGGACCTATACGCATCGGAGATGCTCGACCTGATCGCCGAGGTGGTATTCCGACCGACGTTTCCCGAAGAAGAACTCGACCTCTACCGCCGGAACACCCTCGAACATCTTAAGTTTCAGCGGTCGCAGCCGAGTTTTCTGGCGAATGAACAGACATCCCGGATCGTTTATCAGGACCACCCTTATTCGCGCATCTCGCCGCGGGCCGAAGATATCGAGAAGCTCACCCGCGAGCGGCTCGCAGACTTTCAATCCAGGGCGTTCGTTCCGAACAACGCGGTGCTTGTCGTTGTCGGCGACATACAGCGTGAAGAATTGCTTAAGGAGATCGACGGGCACTTCGGCTCCTGGGAATCCGGGCATATCCACGCGAGGAAGGCTCCGTCGCCCGAGCCGCTTACGGCGTCGAGGCTTTGCGTGGTCGATCGTCCCGGGTCGGCACAGGCGAACATCGTACTCTCGAATATCGGGATAAATCGGGACCACCCGGACTATTTCCCGGTGCTTGTGATGAACCAGGTGCTCGGTGCCGGTGCTTCGTCGCGGGTCTTCATGAACCTCCGCGAAGAGAAGGGCTACACCTATGGTGCATACACCGCTTCGAGATGAAAAAGGACTTTGGCACCTTCGAGGCTACGACCGAAGTGCGGTCGGCGGTGACCGGCGATTCGCTGAAAGAGTTCTTTTATGAGTTGGGACGGATCCGCGACGATAAGGTTCCTGACGCCGAGATGGACGATGCTAAGAACTTCCTGACGGGCGTTTTTCCGATCCGGGCCGAGACTCTTGACGGATTGACTAGCCTGATCGTGATGCAGGAGCTGTACGGGCTGCCGGCGGACTATCTGCAGACCTATCGTTCCAAGGTCGCCGAGGTTACGCCCGATCAGGTCAATGATGCCGCCCGCAAATATATCCATCCGCAGAATCTAGCGGTTGTCATCGTCGGGGACGCCGGCGAGATCATCCCGCAGGCTCGCGGATATGCATCCGAGATCGAAGTGTTTGACGTCGACGGAAACCGTATCGACGCGGCGAAGTATCACGAAGTTGATGGTGCCGAACCGCACGATTTCAAAGGCGACTGGGCCCTCGACCTCGAGTTTCAGGGACAGGTCGTTCCGGTCCAGCTCAATGTGAGTCAGGAAGGAACCTCCGTTTCGGGCACGCTGAATACTGCGTTAGGGAGCGGTGCATTTTCCGAGGGGTCGGTCACAGGCGACAAATTCGTCGCAACGGCCGTGACGGACATCCAGGGCCAAAGCATCGAGTTCCTGATCAAAGGTTCGCTTTCGGGCGAGATAATGGCGGGGACGATCTCCGCGGCGATCATCCCCGATTCGCTTCCTTTTACCGGCCGGCGAAAAGCCTAAGCGGGCTGGGTGAACTGGATTATCGCGAAATCCGCTCCGGACGGGTCCGCGACCATCGCCATCCTTCCTACGCCGGGAGCATCGAATACGGGCACGTTCACTCGCCCGCCGTTCGCCAGGATCTTTTCGGCCGTCTCATCTGCATTGTCGACAGCAATGTATGCGGCCCAGTGCGATGGCGGCGGCTCCGGCCCCCAACTCTCGTCGATGGCCATGACACCGCCGATCGACTTGCCCCCGACAACGATCTCTTTGTAATCCATCTCCGTGACCTTCGACTGTTCCAGCGACCACCCAAAGAGCTTCGTGTAGAATTCCATCGCGGCCGCCGTGTCCTTAGTTCTCAATTCGCGCCAACAGATCTCCCCGGCGCCCGGGACTTCATATTCAGCCATTTCTTCCTCCTCTTAGCTCTTCATGGTGAAGGTCGCGAACGCGGCCCCGGTCGGGTCCTGGATAATCGCGAACCGGCCTGTATTTGGAATGTCCATCGGGCCGCGCAGCACCTTGCCGCCCAATTCTTCAGCCAATCTCGCATTGGCGTCGACATCATCGACGGCAATATAATTGAGCAGATGCGGGGGAGGGAGCGGTCCCTCGCCGCATATTTCAGCCGTGATCTCATAAAGTCCGCCGGCCGGATATCCCCCGCCCGTCGAAAACTCATGATAGGCGAAGGCTCCGTCGGTTGCGTCGCTGTCCTTGAATGTCCAGCCGAAAACATTCGAGTAGAACTCCTTGCATTTCCCCGAGTCGGTGCTCGCTATTTCGGTCCAGCAGAACGTGCCGGCTTCCGGGTCGGCAAATTCGGCCATTTCGCTTGCCTCTTGCGACATAATTTCTCTCCTCTTGTATAGATAAATGGTCCCCCTTGATCCTGATACTACGCACCCGGAGCCAATGTGGTTCTCGGGTCACGGCGCTCAACGCCTCGAGGTTCAGTGGCTGCTCATGTGCATCGCGGCGATCTTCCAACCGGCCTCGGAACGTACGAGAAAGACCGTTCCGCGTTTGAGCAAAGTCTCCCCCCCGGGCCCGCTTGTTTCAAGCAGGCGAAAAGTATAGATGGCCGACGCGTCGAATATGACGATAGCGTCGTCGCTGTTTCGTGAGAGCGTCGCTCGGGCCGAAACTGCCGGCATTTCAAAAAGGGCATCGCGGCTTGCGCTCACGCTCCCATCGGGTGCGGTCGAGACGAAATCGGCGGTCACGGACTGTTCCGCCTTAGCCGAGAAAGAAGTGGCACCACCGGCCCGTGAACGGACAAGGGAGTTGATCAGCCCCCGTATTTGCAGCTCGCCGTCGCGGTCGCTGTTCAACGGACGCGAAGGTTCCGGCATTCCCACCAACGCAGGATGGGTCGGATGATAAGGTTTAGACTCGCAGTGAAAGTTTGTCGCGTGGCTGGCTGCGGCCCTCCATTCACCTTCACGCTTGATCCAAAGTTCGGTTGCCTGGATCGATGTGAGGCACTTCCGGTCGCCGTAACGCCAATGGTTCTTTTTTGAAGCGATCACGATCGCCGTGTTCCCGTAAAGCCTGACGTCGATCTGCGTGTTTTCATACTTCAGTGTCTGGAAGTCAAGCCGTTTGCCGGCTTTCAGCACTTCGGCGTCGGCGCGGACCATCGCGATCAGCTGCTGACGCATATCGAATTCCGGCTTGTCGCGGATCCCGACGTAATTTGTAAGAAAGATCGTTTCGAAGGGCTTGGGATCGCGGCCGGCATAGGCTTCGGCCGCCTCGTTCATGACCTTGACGACGGCGTCGCGCTCGGCATTGTCGTTGGTTGCCTGGACCGTTTGGCCAAAGACGAACGGGTAGGTAAGCACCGCGAGGATCGCTGTCGCGCCTACCGCTTTCATTCCGTTTCACCTCCACTTCCGGCGGCCGCTTCTTCGGTCCGGATCAGGGCCTCGTAAGATCCGTCTCGACCGCCAACTCTTCTTCACCTTCGGGGGAGACATTGTACATTCCTATCCGCAATGTACCGTCGCCGGGAATGATCTCTGTCCGCCAGCCCCAATCGGGATGTCCCTCGACCTTATAGAACCCCTTTACTGAGAACGTGCCCTCAGGGGCCTTTTTGCCGTCGCAAAGCATTAATACATTTCTGTTGTGCCACGAATCGGTCCAGACCGCCTGAACTGCGTCCGATCTTTCGTCGCTCCCGAGAACAAGAAAGCCCTCCTGCAGTTCACCCTCGTACTCCCAGGTGTAATCAAAGGCGACAAACTGCCCGTTTGCCTTGAACGAGACCGTCAGATCAGACGGCGACAGCTTCTTAGGTCCCTCAGGCCCGGACAAATACAGGATATTCGTGCCATGCCAACGCCCCGCATGTCCCTCGAATTCAGACTGGATGCTCATATCGACAGTTACCTGGAACTTTTTCCCGAAATGATATCACCGGCAGGCCTGGATAGCGAATATTAGCCCGGAGGCAGGAGTGGGGTTTTGAGTTGCGAGTGAGGACGGCACGGTCTGAAACACGGGCGACAGTGCCGGGCGGAGATCGCAACTCAAAACTCTTTGGCGAGGGCCTTCGCGGGAACTTTAGCCGGCTCGACGAAGCGGAAGCTCCGCGGCCGTCTTTTGTGCCTTTTGGAGATGATCGATGAATGCCGAAGCCGCACGCCGCGATAGCTCGGCCGTGCCGCAGCGAAGGACGAGGCCGCATTCTGCCTCGACGTCGATGCCCGACTGGCGGCCCAACGCCCGGATCATCCCGAGCTGTTTCGCCGTCACGAGTTCCGAAAGCGTTGCCGCCACCGGCTCGGCAGGGAAACCCTCCGCAGCCGCGGGCACGGCCTCGGGCCGTCCGCCTTCGTCCTGGATCTCTTCGAACTCGCGCTTATACAAGTCACGGGCGATGCCGAACTTCACCGCGGCACGCTTGAGTGCGTCGTGCTCGGCCTTTTTGATGCCGGTCTCGGTAGCGGCCGGGCCCGTGCCGAGGCCTTCACGCGTAACGCCGTCGATCGTGATCGCGACGGTGATCGTCATTATGTCGCCGATCTTCCTGATGTCCTTGATAGAGTGCTCCCAATTCGGGGCGGTCTCGTCCAGGATGTCGGCGACCGTGTGCCATTCCACATATTCCACCAATCGGACGTTTCCGTTTCGCCCTCGATGCGATTCACGCTTTCTTACGAGCTCGGGATCGACGGTCTTGCGAAGCTTGTTCAATGTCGTGCCAAAATCTAGGATATTGTCTGCCGAAATATAGGGTGTCTGTGCTGCCGTCTTCTCTTTCATCTTCTTATCTCCTAATTCATTCAAAGCCCGTGCCTGCTTGAAGCTATTCGCCGCTACCTGATCTTCGGTTCCACTTGCTGCATCACGGTCTCCTGTCCGCAGCGGTTCAGGTTTCCGCTGCTCAGTTTGTTCAAGATGGAAGCTCACGTGTGCCATCTATGAAACATCGTATCAGATAAATTTATTTGTTGCAAGCATGAAACGAGGTGTTGCATTCAAAAATTTTGTGTGTTATGTTTTATCTGTGAAATATGCCAAGCATCTGTGAGACTTAGAGCGGCATATTCAAAAAGGAGGAGGAAATGGCTTACAAAAACGATAATGTCGTCAACACCATCGAACTCGGAAGGGCGATAAAGCGTAGAAGGGAAGAGTTGGGATTGAGCCTTCGTGATGTTGCCGATGTCACGAATGTTTCAGCATCGACACTGTCGCGGATCGAGAATGGGACCGGCAAGCCGGACGCCGATAACATCGCCCGCTTGACCGGATGGCTCGATATGCCGATCGACCGGGTCATGAATAAACATGCCGATTCGAACGTCGAACCGGTCATCTATTACCCGCACGAGGCCACGCCGGAGATCGTCGAGGCCCATTTGCGTGCCGATAAAAAGCTCTCGCCGGAGACCGCCAAGGCACTTTCGGAGCTTTTTAGGGTGGCTTACAAGCAATTCAGCAAACCGGGGCGTAAATAACGTCGATATATTGCGGCAGTTCTATCCGACAGGAGATCTGAAAAAATGAGGTCAATGAGTCAAACCTACGGGCTCGTCTTTGAGAATGCCGGCCGGCGCAATTTCGTGGTCGATACGACATTCGTCTTGTTTTTCCTGGGCTTTGACCTGGGACAGCGGTTCGCGTTCTCGCTCGACGGGGCGGTAGCGGCGGTCACGCTCGCAAGTTTTTTGTTCCTTCCGTATTTTTTGCCGTATAATGGCGAGAAGCCCCCATTTGAACGCTGGGTTCTGGGAAGGACCGCGATCGCGTTGCTGGCCATCATGCTTGGCGTATTCTTCGACCAGGCGGTTGGTGTGCTCGTTCCTGAGGCTTTCAGGTTTGTGCCTTTGACGCTTTTGATCTTGGCAGGTGCGGCCTGTTTCGTGACTCAGTTCGTGGGATTGTTAAGATTTCGTTTGGCCAAATAGGCAAAAGGCGCCATACGAAAGAAAAAAAGATCCGCGCAGGATTCTGGAGTCCGCGCGGATCTTTTTTCTGTTTGGCGAGGCCTATTCGGTAAGTGCAAGTTCGGCCGCCGCTATCTTTTGGAATCTCCGTACATCTTCATAAAGCCTTTCATATTGTCCAAAGGTTAGGGCCTGCGCACCGTCGCAAAGGGCTTTTTCCGGACACGGATGTATTTCGATTATCAAACCATCAGCACCGACGGCGATGCCCGCCCGTGCAAGCGGTGTCACCATATAATTGTGGCCCGTGCCGTGCGACGGATCTACGATCACCGGCAGATGGCTGATCCGGTTCAAGGCCGGGACGATCGAAAGGTCGAGCGTATTCCGTGCGTGGTCGGCGAAGGTCCGGATGCCGCGTTCGCAGAGGATCACGTTGTAATTTCCCTCAGACATCACATACTCAGCCGCGAGAAGGAACTCGTCCAGGGTCGCAGAAAGCCCTCGTTTAAGCAGCACGGGCTTTTTTGCACGGCCCGCGTATTTCAGCAGCGAGAAATTCTGCATATTGCGGGCGCCGATCTGGATGCAGTCGCCGTATTCGTCCACCAGGTCGATCCCGCGTTCGTCCATCGCTTCGGTCACGATGTTGAGCCCGAACCGTTCACGAACTTCTGCCAGGATCTTCAGGCCCTCTTCGCCCAACCCCTGAAACGCATACGGCGATGTGCGCGGCTTAAAGGCCCCGCCGCGAAAGAAACGGGCTCCGCTTTTTGCGACCGCCTCGGCCGCGGCGAACACCTGATCGGGGTTCTCGACCGCACACGGGCCCGCGATCATCGCGATCGAACCGTCGCCGATGAACGCGTTGCCGACCTTGATCGCGGACCTCTCCGGCTTCAGATCGTTCGAGACGAGCTTATACGGTTTAGTGACGCGTATCGCATCGGCAACACCCGGCAGATTCTCAAAGTGCGTCGGGTCGACGGCGCCCCTGTTGCCGGTGATCCCGATCGCCGTGCGATTCTCGCCGGGCATTGCGTGCCCGCGAAATCCAAGGGTTTCAATGACCTCGACGACCCGGTCGATATCGGCCTGGGTCGCGTCGGGTTTCATTACGATCAGCATAATTTCTGTTTCGGCCGCATCCCCTGAAGAAATCGGGGGCATGGCCGCGAAAGTTAAACTCTAGGTTTCGGCGGCGTCTTTTGCAACCGCGGGGAGCAGAGAGGCCACAAACGATCTTACCTGGTCCACAACGTCGGTTCGTCCCTTCGAGCGTTCTATCTCCGCCACGATCGCCGAACCGACGACCGCCGCGTCGGCGTAACGCCATACGTCTTCGATCTGGTCACGGGTCGAAATGCCGAATCCCACTGCAACCGGAAGATCGGAAAACTTCCTGATGCGGGCCACGAGGGCCTCGGCCGCCGTGCTCGTCTCATCTCGTGCTCCGGTCACGCCGGCCCGTGATACCGCGTAAATAAACCCCGATGCATTCTCGGCGATCCGCTTCAGCCTCTCGTCCGACGTCGTTGGTGCGACAAGCGATATAAGGTCAAGATCACTTTTTCGCAAGACCGAGGCGATCGCGGCCGCTTCCTCGTCCACCGCATCGGTCACAAGCACGCCGTCGACCCCGGCGGAAGCAGCATCGTCGGCAAGCCGTTCGATACCGTAGCGGAACAGCGGATTCAGGTAACTGAACAGCACGAGCGGAACATCCGATCTCAGTCCGGATGTCCCGGACCATTGCTAGAACATTCGTCAGCGTGACCCCCTGATCCAATGCCCTTTGCGATGACGCCTGGATCGTCGGCCCGTCCGCCATCGGGTCGGAGAAGGGAACGCCGAGTTCGATGATATCCGCCCCGTTTTTCGCGAGCATCTTGACGATCTCGCGCGACGTTTCGAGGTCGGGGTCGCCGGCGGAAACAAAAGGAATGAACCCCTTTCGACCCTTCGCCCTGAGCGATCCGAGTTTTTCTTTTATTCCACTCATTTCTTATCGGATCCCAGCAGGTCCGCGACCGTAGTCACATCCTTATCCCCGCGTCCCGAAAGATTTACGACGACCACGGAATCACGGGGCATTTCGCCTGCGGCCTTCACCGCATAAGCGACTCCGTGGGCCGATTCGAGGGCAGGAATTATCCCTTCCGTCTCCGATAGAAATTGAAAGGCGGACAGTGCTTCCTCATCCGAAACCGAAGAGTATTCCACGCGTCGGGAGTCATGAAGAAAGGCGTGTTCGGGCCCGATCGCGGCGTAATCCAGCCCCGCCGACACCGAATGTGTCAACGCGATCTGGCCGTTGTCGTCCTGAAGCAGATAGCTTTTTGTGCCCTGCAGGACGCCGACCGCACCATCGTTCATAAAGCGGGCCGCATGTTCGCCAAGAGCGTTGCCGCGGCCGCCGGCTTCAACGCCGATCATGCGAACATTCTCGTCATTCAAAAATGCCTGAAAGAGACCGATCGAATTTGACCCGCCGCCCACGCAGGCGATCAGCAGATCGGGAAGACGGCCCTCCATTTCGAGTATCTGCTTGCGGGCCTCGCGGCCGATCACGCTTTGAAAGTCACGGACCATCAGCGGGTACGGGTGCGGCCCGAGGGCTGAACCGAGAAGGTAATATGTCGTCTCAACATTGGTAACCCAATCGCGAAGGGCCTCGTTGATCGCGTCCTTCAGCGTCCGCGCCCCCGAATCAACGCTTCGCACTTCGGCCCCTAAAAGCCGCATTCTGAAGACGTTCAACTCCTGCCGCCGCATGTCCTCGGCGCCCATGTAAACGACGCACTCCAGGCCAAACCGCGCGCACACGGTAGCGGTAGCGACGCCATGCTGGCCGGCACCGGTCTCCGCGATAATGCGTTTCTTACCCATTCGGCGGGCGAGCAGGATCTGCCCGATGCAGTTGTTTATCTTGTGCGCTCCGGTATGGTTCAGGTCCTCCCGCTTCAAATAGATCTTCGCTCCGCCGACCTTCTCGGTCAGCCTTTCCGCAAAATAGAGCGGCGTCGGCCGGCCGACATAATCCTTCAGCAACGCTCCGAATTCCGAACGAAAGGCCGCATCGTCACGATAGGCGAAATATGCTTCGGTCAGTTCGTCCAGCGGGGCCACGAGCGTCTCCGGCACGTACCTCCCGCCGTACTCGCCCCAGTAACCTCGCTCATTCGGTTCGTAATTCGTCATGCGTTTTTCGCGTTTTTGATGAACGCCTCAACCTTTTTCGGGTCCTTCTTTCCCGGCGAAAATTCCACGCCGCTCGCGACATCGATAGCGTAGGGCCGTAGCGTCCGGACGGCTTCGGCTACGTTCTCGGGCGTTAATCCGCCCGCAAGATATGTGTCAACCGCGAATGCCGCTTCGTTCTCAGAACTGAACAGTCCCCAATCGAACGTTTGGCCGGTCCCGCCGTAACTCCCCGCCGATTGTGTATCGAGAAGCCGAAAATTGACATCCCAGCCAACCGCGTTTCCAAGATCGAAACCAGGTCCGACGCGAAAAGCCTTTATTATCGGCCTATTCGTATTATCCTTTATCTTCTTCAGATAATCCTCGTCCTCATCGCCGTGCAATTGGATCAGGTCGAGGCCGACGAATTCGGCTATTTCCAGCAGGCTTTCGACCGGTTCGTTCACAAACACGCCGACATTTCCTGACCTGCCTGCCATGCTGATAATGTCGCGAGCGGCCTCAGGCAGGACATATCGTTTACTGCCTTTGTAGAAATTAAAGCCGATCTCATCGGCCCCGCAATCCCAGGCGTGCATGGCATCCTCAAAACTCGTGATCCCGCAGATCTTAACCCTGACCATTCAGCCTCCGGATCTCCGCCGCCGGGTCGCCGCTTCGCATTAGGCTTTCGCCGACGAGAAAAGCCGCATAACCCAGACCAAAAAGCTCGCGAATCTCATCTCGGCCCGTGATCCCGCTTTCGGCGATCATGATGGTCCCATTCGGTGCATCTTCGATCAGTTCACGCGAAGTGTCCAGCGAAACCTCGAACGTCCGCAGGTTGCGGTTGTTAACGCCGATCAAAGCGGCGCCGACGTCGATTGCCCGTGCCATCTCTTCACGATCGTGAACTTCGACGATCGCGTCGAGCCCGAGCGAATGCGCTAATCTCTGAAAGTCTTGCAGACTTTCAGAGGTTAGCGCGGAAACGATGAGCAGCACGGCATCCGCGCCCGCCGCTGCGGATTCGTATATCTGAAACTCGTCGATGACGAAATCCTTCCGCAGGATCGGGAGTTCAACCGCATCTCTGACATGTTTCAGATCCTCGAGCGACCCGCCGAAGTGGTCCTCTTCGGTCAGTACCGAGATCGCGGCGGCGCCTCCTTTCTGATAGGCCAATGCAGTTTCGACCGGGCCGTACTTGTCATTTATCACGCCCTTTGAGGGCGAAGCTCGCTTAAATTCGGTGATGATCCGCGGCTCTTGCGATCCGGCGAGGGCAGTGAACATCCGATTTGTGTCCCGCTCCCGCCGCACATTCTCCGCCAACGCGATCAATTCGGCAAGGTCAGTTTGCTGCTTCAGGGTCTCGACCTTGGACCGCTTTGCGTCAATGATCGTGTCGAGAATGGTTCCCGTCATCTTCTGCCTGCCTCCGAAAGTTGCGCGAGTTTCGCGGCCGCACTTCCGTTCCTGATGCTTTCAACGGCCGCTGCGGCCGCGTCAACGAGCGAATCGAAGCGGCCGGCAACAAAGAGCGCCGCTGCCGCGTTGATCACCACCATTCCCTCGGCCCCCGTATCTTTCATTTCGTTTGAGACGATCGAACGGATGATCGCGGCGCTATCTGCGGCCGACGCCGGCCCTCGCAGCATCACCCACCGCGGGTCGAGGCCGAAGCTCTCGGCGGACAGCTCGAATGTTTGGCTGCTGTCGCCTTCAACTTCGGTGACATAGGTCTTTCCAACAATCGCCAATTCGTCGAGGCCGTTCTTGGCATGCACGATCCATGATCGCGCGGTCCCCAATCGGGCCGCTGCGTTTGCCATCTTGCCGACCATTGCCTGCTCCCAGACACCAATGACCTGGTGCCGAGCCGACGCCGGATTGCACAATGGGCCCAACGCAATTGAATATCGTCGGAAAGCCAAGCCCGCGACGGACCTTGCCGAGCGTCGGAGAAAGGCGGTGATGGTTCGGCGCGAACATAAAGCAGATCCCGATCTTGTTTAAGTTTTTTTCGGCGGCCTCAGGCGATGGCGCTGGATCGACGCCGAGTTCCGAAAGCACATCTGCACTCCCTGAATTGCTGGTCGCGGCTTTATTTCCGTGCTTAGCGACCGGTAGGCCCGCACCAGCAGCGACGAATGCCGACGCCGTCGAGACGTTGAAAGTCTTTACCTTACTGCCTCCCGTCCCGACGATATCGAAAAAGATGTCGTGCTCCGCCCTGACGCGTATCATCCGCTCTCGCAGTATTCGGGCAAGCTGGAATATCTCTTCCGATTCGATACCTTTCCGATGCCACGCGGTCAGCACTCTCGCGATCAACTCCTCGTCAGTCGCTTCGATCAACGCATCAAGAACGCCCTCCGCCGAATCGGCATCGAGCGGCATGCCGCCGTCGAATATCTCGATCGTTCTTTCGAGCAAAGATGCACTCATCGTTGATCGACGACCTCCCCTATCCCCGATCCGGCACGGCCCTCCGCGATGTCGATCGCCCGCATCAGCGCAGTCGCCTTTTTCACCGTTTCGTCGTATTCGGCAGATGGGTCCGAATCGGCAACGATCCCGGCCCCGGCCTGGATCCGGGCAATGCCGTCCTTCAATTCCATCGTGCGGATGGCGATACACGTATCCATGTTTCCCGAATAATCGAAATAGCCGACGGATCCGGCATACATTCCTCGCGGCGTCGGCTCGAGCTTCGAGATGATCTCGATGGCACGCACCTTTGGCGCCCCCGAAACGGTGCCGGCAGGGAAGCAGGCTGCCAGCGCGTCGAAGCGGTCCAGGCCAGGACGCAGCCGGGCATAGAGATAGCTGACCAAGTGCTGAACGTGCGAATATTTTTCGACATTCATTAGGCCGTCGACCTTCACGCTACCGAATTCGGCAACGCGGCCCAGGTCGTTCCGCCCCAAGTCCACCAGCATCAGGTGCTCGGCGACTTCCTTCTTGTCGGCCTTCAATTCTTCGGCAAGTCGCTCATCTTCGGCCCCGTCGCGTCCCCGTCTGCGGGTGCCCGCAATCGGTCGATATTCCAGCTGCCCGTCGCGGCAGCGGACGAGCATCTCGGGCGAAGCTCCGATGATCTCGCGGCCGTTCAACCGAACAAGGAACATATACGGAGAAGGATTCAAACTCCTAACGGCGCGATAGATCGCGATGGCCGACGCAGCCGTTTCCCGCGTAAAGCATTGGGAGATCACAACCTGGTAAGCGTCGCCGGCGGCGATATTATCTTTCACCTCACGAACGGCGGCCTCAAAATCAGCCTTTGAGAAATTGGAGACGGTAACCGGATCCGAAACGGGCGGCTGCGGCGGTTCCGGTAGAACGAGCGGGTCGAATTCGAGGACCCTCGCGATCCGTTCATTTCGCGCTCTTGCTTCGGTCTTTAATACCTCCAGACCGCCGTCGGCCTCCTCGGCAAACACGAGCGTGATTATCTTAATAAGCTGACTGGCGTGGTCAAAGGCGACGACCGAGCGGCAGAACATGAAAGCCCCTTCCACTGGTGATTCCGGGACCAGGGGCCGAAGGCTGGGTTCGAACCATGCGGCGGCAGAAAAATCGAGGACGCCGATCGCACCGCCGCCGAAACCCGGCAGACCGTCGCCGACTTCCAGCCTGAACTTGGCAAAATGGTCACGAAGGTATTCGATCACCGGCACGTCCGCCTCGGTTTCCGAATCACCGCGGCAAACGTGTGTCGTCCGGCTGTTGCCTGTGATCGTGAATTCGGGATCGACGCCGATGAATGAATAACGGGCGAGGCTTTCTCCGCCTTCGACCGATTCAAGCAGGAACGAATCCCGGCCATCGCCTGCCAGTTTCAGATAGACCGCCAGCGGCGTCAACAAGTCAGCCGGCATCGTAGTGACCACCGGAATGACGGCCGAAGTTCGCCGAAGACCATTTTTCTCCAAGACATCCTCCATACAAAAAAATCGCCGGCCCATCGGGGCTGGCGATCATGCTCGGAAACGGAGTTACGACAGATGGATCAAGCGACTGAACCTGAGTCGTTTCGCGGATGCACAACCGCCTTTAGGCGCCAATTGCGCCATGGCGAGAGGATCTTTGCGAAATCCAGGTTCGGCTTCATTCAGAAGATTGATAGCAGACTTTCGTATAAATTGTCAATCACATCTTCTCGGGTACCCCGATGCCGAGTGTTTCGAGAGCCGATATCAGCGAGTTTCGCACGCTCGACGTGGTCGCGATCAAAACCGCCCGTTTCGTTTCATCCGGTTCGGGAAGGATCTTGTGGTGGTGGTAGAAAAGGTTGAACGATTTAGCAAGATTGAAAGTGTATTTCGCCAGGACCGCCGGCTCATTGGCCCTCGCGGCCTGTTCGATCGTCTCATCGAGCCGGGAAGCCAGCATCAGCATCGACCAGATGTCGTCGCCGCTAGCTGAGCTGAAAACCGCTGCGACCTTTTCACCATCTTCGATCAGCGCAAAAGCGTCTTCGGCCGATTCGCCGCGTTCTTCCAGCTTCCGAAATATTGAATTCGCACGGACCGCAGAATACTGGCAAAAGACACCGGTTTCACCTTCAAGTGCAAGGGCTTCCTTAAAGTCGAAGACGATCACCGTATTACGCGTAAATTTAAGTAGAAAATACCTTAACCCACCAACCGCAACCTGCTGAGCGATAAGGTCTTTCTGTTCGTCGGACATGGGCTCGTATGCCGCGTCTTTCTCGGACCGCTGCTGTTCGCGAAGGTCCACTTCTTTTCTCGCATTCTCGATCAGCCGGTCGAGAAGGTCGTCGGCCTTGACGCCGAGGCCGCGTCGGCCGCTCATTTCGATGAACGACCTTGTACGGTCTTCATCTGAAAGCGCGAAGCCGAGTTCCTCGGCAGCGGCCGGTGACAGTGCGACCATCTCGTAGGCCAGATGGACGCTCGCTTTTTCGCCTTTTTCCGGGTCGATCGCTGCGACTCCTTTGCGAACGATCTCTTGCGGATACGATTGCCGTGTATCGATAACGTTATAGATCGTCTCGCCGTGGCCGAATTCGGGAACACTTGCCTCGGCTGCATTTTCGTCGCCTGTCGTGATCCAGACCTGTTTGCCGTCCGGATATTTCAGGAATGGCCGGTAATGAAAATCTAGCCCGAGGATACCCAACTTCCACATCTGGTAAGCGATATCTTTGCCCGTGTAAGTAACAGTTCCGTTTGACCGAACGAGGATCTTGTCGGCTTCGTGTTCGTCGGTGCCCTCGTGCGATTCAAAGGGCATTACCCAGCACCCGGCGTGACGTCCTTCGGTCTCGTGCCGGATGACGCTCAGTTTCTTCATTTGCTCAAACGCCTTGTCCCAAAATTTAAGATGCAGGATCTCCGATTCCCTCGGGAGCAGATCGTATCTGATCCCTAGGCGCTCCATCGTCGACAGGATGCACTCGACGTTCCTGGTTGCGACATAGTCGGCGAGTTCGGCGGTTTCGTTACCGCCCTCTTCGATCAAATGCAGGACCTCGCTTCTTCGCCGGGCAAGTTCTTCGTCTGATTGATAGGCCTGGCCGACCCTGGAATACAGGTCCCAGCAGTAGTAGTCAAATTTCTTGCCGGCTGCGGTAAGTTCTTTAGCCAGAGCTTTTATCTGCCCAAGGTCCATCCCTTCGATGAACATGAAACCGACCACGACGTCAGCGACCTGGACGCCTGTATTGTCGATGTAATTCTGCACTTCGACTCGTTTTCCGGTCGCCTTCAGGATCCGCTGAAATGTGTCGCCGAGTACGGAATTGCGCACATGGCCGATGTGGGCGGCTTTGTTCGGATTTACAGATGTGTGTTCGACGCAGACCTTTGGCGAAGGCACCGCTTCGTCTGACTTTCTCCCGGCTTCCTTCAAGTTGGAAGCTAGGAACTTCGCTCGCGAAATAAAAACATTCAGATAGCCTGGCCCGGCGATCTCGACGCGATCGACGAAATCGGTCTTTTCTATCTCTGCCTTGATCTCTTCGGCAATCGCACGCGGATTCTGTTTTTCGCCGGTTTGCTGTTTGATCAGCTTCGCCAGCTCGAAAGCGACCGGGAAGGCGAGGTCGCCCAATTCGGTTTTCGGCGGTATCTCGGCGGCGATGTCGATCGAAGGGATATCGAATCTTTCGCCGGCTGTTCGACGGACGAGATCTATGAGGTCCTGTTTCAACTCTAAGAATTTCATTAGGTTTCAAGGCCGGCGGCCAAATAAAACCGATATTATACGTTGCCGGAAGTTTCAAATCCAAAACAGGCCGACGCGGGCCCCGCTTTTTCTCTTTTTCCGGAAAAAACGATAGACTTCCAATAGCTGTTAAGTTCAGATATGGCAAGACGTAGCAAACCGAAGCTGGACCGCAAAAAGATAGCTGCGGGGGTCCGTTTGATCCTCGAGGGGATCGGCGATGACCCGGACCGAGACGGCCTGTTAAAGACCCCGGAGCGGGTCGCCGATTTTTACGCGGAATTGACCGAAGGAATGCGGCAGGACGCTCAGGAACACCTCGTGCCGCTCCCCGGCGATTCGCACGATGAGATGGTCCTCGTAAAGGATATTTCGATCGCATCCGTTTGCGAGCATCACCTTGCCCCGTTCGTCGGCAAGTGCCACATTGCCTACATTCCCAAGAACGGGAAGATCATCGGACTCTCGAAATTGGCCCGGATAGCTGAGATCTTTTCCCGCCGGCTTCAGGTGCAGGAGCGGTTGACGCAGGAGATCGCCAACACGTTATTCAAGGGCCTCGACCCGATCGGCGTGATGGTCGTTATCGAGGCCGAACACACCTGTATGACGCTTCGGGGGGTCAAAAAACCGGGCGCCATCACGATAACTTCGGCCGTCTTGGGCGGTTTCCGCCGCGATCCGCGTACGCGGGCCGAGGCCATGAGCCTGATCCGAGGCTAACAGTATCTAAAGAAGATTAAAGTAACGCTTTAGATGTCGGGAGACAGACAATTAAAGTTCAACGTTAACTATGAAGACCAGGATATTTGCAATTCAGTTCTCGATCATCGTCCTTTGCACCGCCGGCATCGCTCAGGACCTCAGCTCACGTTTCAATTCCACAGGGATAATCGAACGTGTAAAACGCCTATCGGCTGACGAATTCGAAGGGCGCGGGCCCGGTACGGCGGGCGGGCGGCTTGCCGCCCAATACATCGCCGACGAACTGAAAAAGGCGGGTGTGAAGCCCGGAAACGGGAACAGTTACTTCCAGAACGTGAAGCTTGTGGGCGTGAAGGCCGATCCGAATACCGGCCTGGTGGTGTCCGGCCGTTCGGGCTCGGAGACGCTGAAGTTTGCCGATGAGTTCGTTGCGACCACAAGCGCCCAGAAGGCTGATGTATCGGTAAATGCAGAGATGGTCTTCGTCGGCTACGGTGTCGATGCCCCGAACTTCAATTGGAACGATTACAGCGGCCCGGCCGAAGATTATCGCGGCAAGGTTCTTCTGATCTTAGTCAACGATCCGCCGGCAACCGATCAAGAACCGAACCTGTTCGGGGGCAAGGCATTAACGTATTACGGGCGCTGGACTTATAAGTACGAAGAGGCGGCCCGGCGAGGTGCGGCAGGCGTCATCCTGATCCACACTACCGAATCTGCAGGCTACGGCTGGAACGTGGTTCGTACGTCCAACGGTAATTGGCGTTACGAGATCGCCCGAAGCGCCGGCGACAAGACGCCCTTCCTGAACATCAAGTCATGGGTAACCTATGACGCGGCGAAGAAGATGCTCGGCCTCGGCGGCCTGAACGTCGATAACCTCATCGCGTCGGCCAAAAAACGCGGCTTCAAGCCGGTAAAGACGGGACTGAACGTAAAGATCGACCTCAAAAGCGAATTTCAGACCTTTGATTCACCCAACGTCGTGGGAAAGATCGAAGGCAGCGACCGGCAGCTTCGGAATGAGTACGTGCTTTTTACGTCGCACTGGGACCACCTTGGAGTGGGTGAACCGGATGCGAACGGTGACCGCGTCTACAACGGCGCATACGACAACGCGTCGGGAGTCGCCTCGGTTATCGAAATTGCGGATGTGATCGGCAAGATGAAGAAAGATGAGAAACCAAAGCGGTCGATATTTTTCCTTTTCCCGACGGCCGAAGAGCAGGGCCTGCTAGGCGCCGAGTATTTTGCCGAAAATCCCCTGGTGCCGCTGAACAAGATCTCAGGGAACGTGAACATCGACGGCGTGAATTTCTTCGGGCGGACCCGTGATTTCTCGGCGCTCGGCGGTGAAAGATCGGATATCGGCCCGATGGTCGAGTCCGTCGCCAACGAAAGAAAAATGGAGCTTGAGGGCGATATGCGGCCGGAGCAGGGGTTCTTTTTCCGCTCGGACCATTTTCCGTTCGCCAAGGTTGGAGTGCCGGCGATCTCGCTGCGGCATGGCGATAATTTTATAACTCCGCTTGCAGGTGAGGCCCTTTCCTTTTTCCGCGATTACAACGCGAAATACTATCATCAGCCGTCAGACGAATATCGGGATTGGTGGGATTCCTCGGCTATGGTCCAAAATGCCGAACTCGGGCTGGCCATCGCATTGAAGATAGCTAATACAAATGGAATGCCGCGTTATAAGCAGTCCGATGAATTTGCCGCCGCGGATAAGAAGCGAATGGGTCGCTAGCCCGGTCACTTCGTCCGAAAACATAGTTTCAAGGCCCGGCCGCCTAGGCGGCCGACGCATTTTAGTAATGCCCAACACTTTCTACATCACGACGCCCATCTATTATGCGAACAGCCTCCCGCACCTGGGCCACCTTTACACGACGATCGTTGCCGATGCGATCCATCGCTACAAGAAACAGCGGAGCTTCGACGTTTACTTCCTGACCGGAACCGACGAGCACGGCATCAATATTCAGCGTGCCGCCGATCGCGAAGGCCGAACTCCCCAACAGCAGGTCGACTACATCTCAGGCGAACTGAAACGGATGTTCGGCCAGTTCGGGCTTGGTCCCGAAAACGGCGGCTACGACATCTTCATGCGGACGACCGAGCCTTTCCACTACCAAGGCGTCCAGCATTTGTGGCGAAGGATCGCCGCAAACAAGACACCGAAAGGGAACGACGCGATCTATAAAGGCTTTTACGAAGGATGGTTCTGCGCACCTTGTGCTGCGTTCAAACTCGAGGACGAGTACGCGACGCCTGAGGGCTCGGATATTCCGAATTGCCTCGTGCACGAGCGGCCCCTCGACCGCGTTTCCGAAGAAAGCTTTTTTTTCAGGCTCTCCGATTACGATGAGTTCCTTTTGGAAACGATCGAAAAAGATCCCGAAATACTTAAACCGGAATCTCGGCGTAAGGAGGTCATCTCGTTCATAAAAGGCGGTTTACAGGACCTATCGATCAGCCGGGAAAAGACCTCGGTTTCGTGGGGCGTCCCGGTGCCGGACGACGAAAAGCACGTGATGTACGTCTGGCTCGACGCACTGTCGAACTATATTACGGCGCTTGGCTTCGGACAACGAAAGGCCCGATGCTCCCGGATTCGATAAGTACTGGCCGGCCGTTCATCTTGTAGGCAAGGACATACTTCGTTTTCACACTGTTTACTGGTTCTCTTTTCTTCAAGCGGCCGGGCTGCCTTTGCCGAAGATGGTATACGCACACGGCATGTGGCTCGACGCCGACGGCCGGAAGATGGGGAAAACACTGGGTAACGTGATCGAAGTTGATGTGTTGCATGAACATTTCCAGGTCGATGCGGTCAGGTATTTCGTGCTCCGTGAGATGGTGTTTGGCCAGGACGGCAAGTTCGGTTACGAGAACCTGATCGACCGTGCGACGGCCGATCTCTCAAAAGGCCTCGGGAACCTGACGGCCCGGACGCTTTCGATGATCTCGAAGTATCGCGACGGACGGATCCCGGACGGGCATATCAGCGAAGAGCGCTACATACACGCTCGGCGTGCTGGAATCGACCCGGACGGCGGCGATATCGTTTCGGTCGTGGAACATGCAAGGGACGAATTTCTTCGTCGGTTCGATAATTTCGAGTTCAGCCAGGCACTAGAGGTGCTTTGGACCGTTATCGCCCGCATCGACAAGATGATCTCGGATGCGAAGCCATGGGTACTGGTTAAGGACGATGAACAGGTCCAAACGCTGAACGCGGTGCTCTATCGGTCGGCCGAGACACTGCGTTGGCTCTCCGTGATGCTGCACCCGGTTATGCCGGAAGCCGCGGCGAAGATCCATCGCCAACTCGGCCTGGGCGGTGCGGTCGACGCGATCGACCCCGCGAGTTTGGTTTGGGGCGGCCTGGCCGCCGGGACCGCGATAGGCGAGAGCGAGGCCGTGTTTCCGCAGATAGACAAAGCGAAAGTAATGAGTGAGATCAAAGATAGTAGTCAGCCGTCAGTGGACAGCAGCCAGCCGGAACCGGAAGCGGTACCAACTGGATCCCAATCGACGGTCGACGAACAACCAACAACGAACGACGAACAGTTCATCACTATCGACGACTTTTTGAAGGTCGAGCTCCGCGTGGGCGAGATCAAGGTCGCCGAACGGATCCCGAAGGCGGACAAATTGTTACGCTTCGAGATAGACCTCGGCGAAGAACAGCCGCGGCAGATCCTTGCCGGGCTCGCCGAATACTATGACCCCGAAAAACTCATCGGCCGCAAGGTCGTCGTCGTCGCCAACCTAAAGCCGCGAAAAATGCGGGGGCTCGAATCCCAGGGCATGATCTGCGCCGCTTCGCTCGAAGACAACTCCGGCCCGGATCCTTCACTGGCTACATTTATTGAAGATGTCGAGGTCGGCGCAAGGTTGAAATAAATGGAATTCGACTGGGTCCGGTAAAAGCGGAAAGGAATTTTCGAGATCATCTAGTCAGTTTTGAAGAGGCGAAGACCGTATTTGAAGATGAGTTCAATGTTGAGTTTTACGACCCAGATCATTCAGACGACGAGCATCGATTTATTGTGATCGGGCATTCAAATTCGGGGAAGCTTTTATTCATTTCATTTACCGAACGCGGAGAAATGATTAGAATTATTAGTGCAAGGGAGGCGACCCCGCAGGAAGCTAGAGATTATGGAAACGAAAGATTTGAATGATGACCTTCGGCCTGAATATGACCTGACAAAACTTAAGGTGCGTCGGGTTGGCAAAGGCAGAAGGCTGATGAACGAGATAAAATTGGATCTAGATGTTGCAAGAGTATTCCCTGATTCGGAGTCGGTCAACGCGGCGCTTCGAACCTTGATCCGTATTACCGAGCAGCACAAGTCCGAGTTGGCTTCTAAATAGGTGTTATCTAGCCCAAACCTCTCGAAGAACCCAACACCTCCGTAGATTCTTACCGCCTCCAATCAAGGCACGATCTGCGCCGCGTCGCTCGAAGACGACTCCGGCCCAAATCCTTCGCTGGCTACATTTATTGAAGATGTGGCGATCGGCGCGAGGTTGAAATAACATGAGATTTTTCAGCTTACTTCTTTTTTCGATTCTCCTAGTTGGATTTCCATTCGCGGCCTCTGCACAGAAGCCCTCGACGCCTGTCCCATCCACGAAGGCCGCTGCTGACTTTTTGGGCGCGGTCGCGGAAGGGAAGTACACAAACGATTTCTTTGAATTCAATCTAGAGTTTCCTGCGGAATGGACCGTCGTAGATCAAGAGACGAGTGGTGCGACTGTGAAGATTGGAACAGATTTCCTCAAGGGCAAGGATGAACGGTCGAACCGAGCGCTGGAAGCTTCAACCAAAAGCGAGGTCGTACTTTTTCATCTTGCTCGAAAGCCGATTGGAAGCATCGGGAATTGTAGCTTCATGATAGCTGTTTTAAAGCAGCCTAGCGCACATGTACTCCCGACGATGGTAGCGGAAGCAACGAAAAGTATGTTTGTAAATAGTCCCAACTTGAAGATCGTTAAGGACACGCGAACCGGGACTGTTGGACGCCAGAAGGTTGCCATGGTCGACTACGAACTTTCAGCTGGTGAGCAAAAGGTTTCGATTCTTTACTATGTAGCGATTGTCAAGGGGTACTCATTCAGTTTCTCGCTCACGTTTTCCAACGAGGAAGATAGGAAAGCTCTTGAGCAAATCAGAGATTCAATGGTTTTCGCTTTGAAATGACCGTAGAAATACGCGGTCTCTATGCTCATAGATTCTCACTGCCACATTGACGGCGAGGCGTTTGATGAAGACCGGGACGAGGTCGTTCAGCGCGCGAGGGATGCCGGCGTTGCTGCGATGCTGAATATCGGGACGGGCGATCCGCATTCTGACGATCTTCGAAAAGCGGTCGCGGTCGCGGAACGATACGAAGATGTTTTCGCGAGCGTAGGTGTTCATCCGCACGATGCGAAACTCTACGACGACACGGCCGAAGATCATCTGATCGATCTGGCCAGATCTGAGAACGTCATTGCGTGGGGCGAGATCGGTCTGGATTATTACTATGATCATAGCGCGCGTGACGTCCAGCGGGACGTCTTTCGGCGCCAGTTAGCCGTCGCCAGGGAACTCGGGCTGCCCGTGATCATCCACAGCCGCGATGCTGATGAAGACACACTGGAAATACTCAAACAGGAGGTTTCCGGATCAGCTTATAGCTTTGAGCCTAAAGTTGATGGCTCGAATGTTACGAACAGCAGTAAGCCGTTAGCCCTGAGCCGTAAGCCGAACGTCGGGATCATGCACTGCTTCGGCGGAACGCCGGAAATGGCTGAAGAACTGATGGAGGTCGGCTTCCTTATCTCTTTCGCCGGCAACATTACGTTCAAAAAAGCTGAGAATTTACGTGAGGCTGCTCGCGTGGTCCCATTAGACAAACTTTTGGTAGAAACCGATTGTCCATTTCTTACCCCGGCGCCGTTTCGCGGCAAGCGCAACGAACCGGCGTACGTAGTCCACACGGCCAGGTTCCTTGCCGATCTCTATTCCGTCAGCTTTGAGACGCTCTCGGCTCGAACGACCGAGAACTTCCTTCGCTTGTTCGATCTGGAACTGCCGAGAACCGTTGAACCCGCATGATAAATTAGCATCGTTTAACCGCCGGGCCAGCGCATTTTATCTTCCTGAATCTGCATTACACCGCTTTCTGGGTTAAACTAGCCGCCATGGCAAAGGAGAATTCGTTCGATATTGTTTCAAAGACCGACTATTCGGAGGTCACGAACGCGATCAATCAGACCGCCAAAGAGGTCTCACAGCGTTTCGATTTCAAGGGCAGTAGGGCGGCCGTCGAACTTCAGGCAAAGGACCTTATTCTCACGGCCGAAGACGAGACACGGCTTCGAAACATGAACGATATTTTTCAAAGCAAGCTGGTCAAACGCGGCGTTTCGCTCAAAGCCCTCGATTATCAAAAGGTCGAGCCCGCCGCTGGCGGCACCGTTCGCCAGTTGGTAAAGATCCAGCAGGGAATTCCGACCGAAAAGGCCAAAGAGGTCGTTAAGTTCATTAAGGACGGCAAATACAAGGTCCAGGCGTCGATCCAGGGCGAAACCGTACGCGTCTCCGGCAAAGACCGAGACACCCTGCAGTCAGTGATCGCGGCCCTCAAGGGCAAGGACTTTGGCATCGATATGACCTTCGATAACTATAGGTCCAACTGATGATCTCGCGATTTATAAACAGGTTTAAGAAGGATGATCTTGACGAGCAGAGATCATTCCAGCGCAAGGTCCACGCAATTGTTTCGAAAGTTTATCCGGAACGGATATTCGAGCTTAGCGATGATCCGGCGACGATCGAGTGTGACGGAGTTATTTACGGACTTACAAACTTGCACGCGAAATTCCTGCTTTCTGGTCAAACCGATGCTGAGCTCGACGAGTTAACAGTCGAGATCTTCAATGGAATGGAATCCAGGATCGCCGCTGTTGACAAAGACATACCCTGGGAAGTAGCTCTTTCCCATCTGATGCCGCAGCTGATGCCCGACGCATTCATTCAGATGGCACCAATAGAATTAGTACATCAGCCTTTCATTGACGGCGTTACGCTGGGATTCGTCGTCGACGCCGAGAAGAGCTATCACTATGTGAATGTCGAAATGCGAAGAAAATGGGGTGTCGATCTTGATACCGTTCGATCGGTCGCCTTTGAGAATCTGAAGCAGCGTTCGGAAGGAATCGAGATGACGGCTTTCCCCGGCGACAACGCATTCTTTATTATCAACACGATGGATGGCTTCGACGCGGTTCGTATAGTCTTGCCGCAAATGAAAGAAGTTATTTCAGAGCATGTCGGGTCTCCCTTCTTTGCTGCCGTCCCTAACCGTGAGTTCTTGATTTGCTGGTCTGCGGCCGGCGACCAAGAATTCCAAGAGCAAATGCGTCAACAGGTTTCGAGCGATTTCGATGAGCAGCCATACCCTCTTTCACGATCGGCCTTTGAGGTCCTTGCGAATGGAGAGATTCGAGAGATCTTAGATGCCATGGACGCACGAGCGGCGAATCCCGAATTGAACTGATCCCTGATGCACATCTTCACCGTAGACAAAAAGGACCTGCTGCCGAAACTAGCGGCCCGAAACATCTTTGGCCTGATCAGTGATGAAATGTCGCTTGCCGAGGCTGAACTCAAAAGGCAGGCAAGTTCGAATATCCAGCTTGTCGATCGTCTTGGCGAGTATGTTCGCTCTTCGGGCGGGAAGCGAGTAAGGCCCGCGCTTTTGATACTTTCGAACCTTGCGTGCGGCGGCGAGGGCCGAAGCGACGGCGTGATCAGGCTTGCGACCGTAATGGAAATGCTCCATACGGCTACGCTCGTTCACGACGACATTATCGACAACGCCGAACTCCGCCGCGGCCGCGAATCCGTCAACGCCCGGTTCGGCAACCAGATGGCAGTGCTGATGGGCGACTGGCTTTATATGTCGGCGTTCGAGACGTCGTTGAAGGAGCGATCGCTCGAGATCCTCGACATCCTCACCCGCCTTACCCGAAAGATGACCGAGGGCGAGTTGATGCAGCTGACGGTGATCGGTAACACCGACATCTCGGAGGAGGCTTATTTCGACATCCTTCGCCGTAAGACCGCCTATCTCTTCTCAGGCTGCTGTGAGATCGGAGCGATCATGGCCGGTGCCGACCCCGATGTCCGGATCGCTCTTCGCGATTATGGTATCAATCTCGGCATTGCCTTCCAGCTTGCCGACGATCTGCTCGATTTTACGTCGGACGAAAAAGCCCTGGGCAAGGCGTCGGGGGCCGACCTTCTTGAAGGCAAGCTCACGCTTCCGCTCATAATGCTCTGCCGCGAGTTCCCGGAATTCAAGGATTTTCTTGCAGGCGTGATCGCCGACGGCTCTTACGAGAACGGAGCCCGAGCGGCGGTTATGCAAAAGCTTAAAGACAATAATACTCTTGAGAAGATAAACGGCATCGCGCGCGAATACGCGGACGCCGCGAGAAAAAACCTTGAAGTTTTGCATAAAACCAAGTATTCTCTTGCATTGGAAGAGATCCCGCGGTACGTGATCGAACGTAGAAATTGATCGCAACCCTGCCTTTCAGGACTTTTCCGTTCCCTGCTTAAAGTCCATAAATTCAATCTTGCCATCATGATAGATGCAAAACATATAGCAGCACTTGAGGCTTGGCTTAAGAAGACGCGTGAGGAGCAGAATCAGCTTATTGCCCGACTGCAGGAAGCCGAAGATGAGGTTGAACAGCTTCGTGCCCAGATCTCGTCATTGGACGAGATCGCCCAGCAGGCTGAATCAATGATCGACAACCTGCTCGTATCGCTGCGTGAAGGGCCGCGCATTCCTGAATCCCGCCGCCGCACGAAGATCGAATTTGATGACGGCTCAACCGGCGACGGGGCCGGAAAGTCGGTTGGGACTCCAATCCTCCCGACGGAAAGCGTATCGGCCGCACCCAGCAACGTGACCTATCTTAACGGTTCTCGGCCGGTCCTGCTTAAGAACACGCGTATCGAGCCGGTCACGAACCGGTTTGCTGACCGCACTATCACGCAGGCTTGCACACTGCTCCTTCGCGAGGCCGGTTCACCGCTCCACGTTAACGACCTCTACCGCTTGTTAGCCGCCGGCGGGATGGAATTCAAAGGAAATAACCCGACGATCTCGGTCGCCGTCTCGCTTAACCGAAACCGCAAGTTCAGAAAGGTAGGGCCCGGAACGTTCGACCTGATCGCGCGCGAGGCAAACAAGGCGGCATCCTGAATTCTAAACACTCACTGATCGACTGCCCCCGAACTAGCGTATAATCGGATCAGGCCAAAAGGTCCTAATCGAAACCGCCGCGCCTGACCGCCGCGCGATCGGTGATTCAGAGGTAATAGGTGCGACGTTTTATCTGCATTTTTATTTTTTCCGGCTTCTTACTCTTTGCCAACCATTCGATCACGGCGCAGAAGGTACGGCTTCGTTCCCAGATCACACCGGCCTGTAACGGCATTTCAGGATCGAACGCGAAGTTCGCGGACATTTGGGCGGATGGTAACATCGCGGTCCAGGGTAGCTACGCCTGCCGCGGTGCGTTCATCTACGATATTTCGAACCCGGATGCCCCTGTACTTGCAAGCTGGTACAATCCCGGGAATGCGTTCCAATTTCTAGAGGCGATCGTCGTCGGGAACCGCGGCTATTTCGGCAGCGGCAACGGCGGCGGCGTGCATATAGTCGATCTTTCCGATCCGGCGAGCCCGCAGCTTCTTGGGGTGGTCAATTCGTCGAACGGCAACGGTCTCAACAGCATCCACGAGATGGTCGTTTGGGGCGACTATCTGATCGCGAACGCGAACACCTTCTCAAACAAGCTCATTCGGGTCGTCAATGTCAGTGATCCTGCAGCACCGGTGTTTGTTCGTGACATCGTTCCGACCGAGCCGCTTTGGGTCCATGCGATGCATATCCGCGGCAGCCGGATGTTCACATCGGGCTGGGGAACGGGGACGCAGAGGGCCCGAACCGAGATCTACGACATCGCGAACATCGCGACGCAGGCGCCCACACTGCTGGGTTTTATTGAAGACCCGAGCCCGAGTTCCACCGCCGGCAATAACATGCACAGCTCCTGGTCCAGCGAGGACGGCAATTATCTCTACAGTGCCCGCGAGACCAATGACGGCACGGGAGATATAAGGGTTTACAACATTTCGAATCCGGCTCTTCCGCTTCTCGTCCGTTCGATCTCGATCCAGGAACTCGGCCTGAATGCCGTCACTCCACATAACCCGGTCGTAATGGGGAATTATCTTTATGTGTCGTGGTATCAGGCTGGCGTGCAGGTATTTGATATCAGTGATCCCGCCGATCCTGTCCGCGTCGGGCAATACGATACTTTCCAGACAGCATTCGCTCCCCCGGCCGAAGAGCGCGAGGCCCTAAGGAAAGCCGAACCTTGGGACCTGATCTGCTCGTCCGAGTTCAGACAGAATGAGCTGCCGGACACTTACAACGGCAATTGGGCCGTATTTCCGTTCTTGGGCGCCGACAAGGTCCTGGCCGGCGATCTTACATCGGGCCTTCTCGTTCTGGACGTGAGCAAGATCGCCCAACCGGTTCGTAATCCGGTGGCGGATTTCGACGGCGACGGGCGGACCGACTTCTCTGTTTACACGCCCGCTACCGGCCAGTGGCTGATACGTTCCAGTTCTACGGGCGGTCTCAGCAGTTATTTTTGGGGCGAACCCGGCGACCAGCTCACCAACGGCGATTTTGACGGCGACGGCCGGGCAGATGTCGGCGTGTGGCGGCCTTCTAACGGCGTCTGGTACCAGATCCGGAGTACCGGCGGCTTTTGGGCGATGCAGTTTGGCCAGCAGGACGATGTGCCTGTGCCCGCCGACTTCGATGCGGACGGCCGGACGGATATCGCCGTTTGGCGTCCCTCCAACGGACTCTGGTACATCAACAACAGTTCGCTCGGCTATCGCGTACGCGGATGGGGGGTTGCGGGCGACGTGCCGCTCACTGGTGATTTCGAGGGCGACGGAAAGGCAGATCTGGTCATCTGGCGTCCTTCCGAGGGAAAATGGTACGTCGTCCCAAGTTCGTCGAGCATACCGATCTACGCGAATTGGGGAGTAGACGGTGACAAACCCGTCTATGCCGACCTTGACGGCGACGGGCGGGCCGAGTTCACTGTTTTCCGGCCGTCCAACGGTACCTGGTATATCCTTGATGTCTTCGCCGGAACGTTTCGCACCCGCGAATTCGGCATTGTCGGCGACATGCCGATGCCTGCCGATCTTGACGGCGACGGCGTTTCCGACATCGCTGTATTCCGTCCGGACAACCGTTCCTGGTACTGGCTGGGAAGCGCCGGGCCCACGTTTAATGTCGAACAATTCGGCCAAATTGCGGACCTTCCGGCACCGATCTCGGCTCAGCCGCAATAGTTTTCAGTCATCCAAAAATGGACGGCCCAAGGTCAGGGACATACTTGACTTTGGGCCTTTTGTTCTTATGATTGCTGTATGAAATTACGGCTAACGATAAACAGCGGCACGCTCGCCGGTCAGGTATTCGACCTCGAGACCGGCTTTCTCACGGTAGGGCGGGGCGAAAACTGCAGTGTGCGATTCGACCCGTCGCTGGAGAGGATCGCATCCAAGCAGCACGCGTTTATCGAGGCCCGTCCTGACGGCTACTACATCACTGATAATCAAAGCACGAACGGGACCCTTGTCAACGGGCAGCGAGTTGAGGTTGTTCAGCTTAATTCGGGCGATACCGTGCAATTCGGTCGGAATGGGGTAACGGCAACCGTCTCTATCGATCTCCCTCCTGCCTCAGAGTTTCCCGCCCCGGACGAATTTCGCGAGGAACAGCTTCATAACTTCCAACAGGCCGCTGACGCTCAACCCCTGGGCGTCTTCCAGTCGGCCTCGAATTTCGGTTTGGGCCCGGTCGAAACAGAACCGCCGCCTCCCCCGAAGACCGGCATGTCACCGTTGCAGGTCGTTCGTTTGATCTTTGTCATCGGCGCCTATTTGACGCTGATCTTCCTGGTCCCATTCGTGGTGATCGTGTTGTTCAGCGAAGTCGGACTGGTCTTCGGCGTTCTTGCGAGCATAATTGCTTTCGTTCCGATCGTCATTTATTTGACACCCCTAGTATGGCTTGACAGGTTCGATCCCGAGCCCCCGTGGCTCCTTTTTCTGACATTTCTCTGGGGTGCGGTTTTTGCGGTTCTCGTGTCGATCCTATTTAACACGACCGTCAGCCAAGGGGTGTTTGCTCAGACCGGAAGCCCAGAACTAGCTAACCTGGTTGGGGCCGTGATCGCGGCACCGTTCTTCGAAGAATCGTCAAAGGGAATATGGATACTTGTTCTGCTGATCCTCTTTCGACGCCATTTTGACGACGTTTTGGACGGGATCGTTTTTGCCGGAGTTGTGGCGCTCGGATTCGCGACCGTCGAAAATGTTCTCTATTACGGCCGCGGATTGGGCGGAGCTATTAGTCAGTTTGGCCTTTCGAGCGAAGCCTTTAAGGACTTTTTTCTCCTCTTCTCGCTTCGCGGAATATTCTCGCCGTGGGCTCACGTAACGTTCACGGCGATGATCGGCATCGGCTGCGGTATTTCTCGAGAATCGCATAGCTGGTTCATTCGGATCGCGGCACCAATCGCGGGTTGGGTAGTTGCCGTTGTTCTTCACGCGATCTGGAACGGGATGGGGATCGTCGTAACCGTCGCGTTGATCCAATTTGGATTCGAACCGGTTTGCAATATTTTCGGGCTTGGCGGCCAGATGATCTCATTGTGCGGCTTTTTCGCTCTTTATATCGTCTTCGAGATACCGTTCTTTATCCTGTTCCTTGTATTTGCATTCTGGCTTACGCGTCGACAGCGGAAGATCCTCGACGAGATGCTCGCACTTGATATCGCCCGCGGCCTTATCACCAAGGAAGACCTCGATCGCACTTGCAAGTTCTTTACGAGCGGTTTCTGGATGCTCAGCGGCTTGGGCAAGGGAAAGGCGATGGCCCGTTACCGGTTTACGCGAGCGATATCAAAACTTGGACTGAGTTACTGGCATATACATCGGGCAACCAAAGCGCAGGGTTTTACCGCAAGTTTCCAACAAAACCCGCTGCTTCGCGATGAGGTTCTCAGATGGCGCGATAAGGTTTAACGTTCGTTGTTATCAATAGGCCGGAAGGAAGAAACAGAAGGGCTGCCACGACTGGCAGCCCTTCGTATTTTCGGAAATGGTAGGCCGTGCAGGGATCGAACCTGCGACCCGCGGATTAAGAGTCCGCTGCTCTACCAACTGAGCTAACGACCCGAAAGCAGAAGATTATACCAGCAGAAAATCCAAAGTCCAACATCCCCGCCTTGCGCCCTAAACGACAGCCTTTCCACGGTGCCGATCTGGACGCTGGAGAGCCCGACAAATGCGGGTTGACGCATCAGCAGACTTGAAAGCCTGCCGTACGTGGTGCCAATAAGCGTGCGGGTAAAGGATTTGGTTCTTGACCTGAATTCGTTCAGAATAGGTGACGATGAAGGAGTGCCCCAAATGCGAGACTTGCTACCCCGACGAGGTCGCCGAGTGCCCCAACGACCAGACGGCGACACGTCATTCGCTGCCGGGCGGCCAGCTCCTGGCCGAACGCTATCTCCTTTCGCGACGGCTCGGCCGCGGGGCGATGGGTCAGGTCTATCTGGCCCGGGACACTAAATTTGCGTCGAGGAACGTCGCCGTCAAAACCGTCCGCCAGGACATCCTGAGCAGCGACGACCTTCAGGAAGGCGAAGCCATAGCCCGTTTTGAGCGAGAGGCACAGGCGGCCGCCTCGATCCAGCACCCGAACACTGTCAGCGTCACCGATTACGGCGAGACCGGCGACGGGGTTTTCTATCTTGTGATGGAATATGTCGAGGGCGAGACCCTTCACCGCCTGCTCCGCCGTGAGGGCACTTTGCCGGTAAAGCGGGCCGTGGGGCTGCTCAGGCAGATCGCCGACGGCGTCGACGCAGCGCATGAGATCAACATCCTGCATCGCGACCTAAAACCGGCAAACATCTTTCTGATGCAGAAAGGGAAGGGTGACGGCTTCATCAAGGTTGGCGATTTTGGTCTCGCCAAGATCATCAATCAGACAGTTACAGACTTCAGCTCGAATGCGACTCCGTCGTCCCGCGGCATCATCGGCACGCCCGAGTTTATGTCGCCGGAGCAGATGCAGCCCGAGATGGGCGTCGACGTCCGGGCCGACATTTACGCCCTAGGGACGATCGCCTACCTGATGCTCGGCGGTAGAACTCCGTTCACCGGCGACATGATGCAGCTCGTGATGCAGAAGATAATGCATCCCGCCCCGCCGCTCTCGTCCATACGTTCGGACATTCCGCTTGATGTGGAACACGTGATAATGCGGTCGCTTGAGATCAAAGCCGAAGACCGGCACGCATCGGTCGCCGAGTGGATCGAGGACCTTGAGCAGGCGGCGTCTGATGTCGAGGAAGCCTCTCGCTCCGGCGGCACGCGGCTGATCATCCTGGCCCCGGTCGCCGCCGAGGTCTATGTCGATGATGAGCGAAAGGGAAGCGTCGGAAGCTCCGGCCGGGTTGTTCTGAGCAATATTCCGCCGGGCCAGCACATCCTTCGTGTTGCCCGGGCAGGCGAGCGTGACGATGAGCGTGTGATCGAAATACGAGAAGGGGCAAGCGAACAGGTCATCCAGGCGCACCTGCGTTCGAGAGCCGAGGCGGGCAGCAACCCGTCGCCGTCGCAGGGCAGCAGCAGCAGCGGGATCCATTCCAGCGTGATGCCCGGCATAGTCGCATGTTCGAACTGCGGTTCTAGGTTTGCCGAGGGCGTCAAATTCTGCGGCCGCTGCGGAAATCGGTCTTTCGTTATGATCAGTCCGGGTGAATCGCCGGATTCATTTCCGTGCCCGCGGTGCGGAAACATGCTGCCCCAGCATTCGCGCTTTTGCGGCCGCTGCGGCCTTAACATTGCTCCCACCGCACCCTTGACTAATACTAGGCCGTCCGGGTTCGTGTCCGCCCATCAAACCGGTCCCCCGATGCGCGTCTGCCCAAGGTGCAACGGTACCTATCCTTCCCATATCAAATTCTGCGGCCGCTGCGGCGGAAGCCTGATCTAGTCGCGTTTGAGCGTTTTTCGGTTTATAATGGCGGGGAACGTTTTCCCGGAACCTTGTAACGATCAGGACGCTGACGATGAAAGTTTGCCCAAGCTGCCGAAAAACCTACTCCGACGACGGATTGAATTTCTGCCTTGATGACGGCTCGGTCCTTACGCTGATTGCCAACGACGTGCCGGAAACCGTCATGATGAATCAGTCGAGGTTTACCGACCCAAACCCCGGCCGGATTCAGGATGTCAAGACCTCTTACGGCGACCAGACGAACTTCACGATGCAGCCGAAGAAGTCGTCGAAGACCTGGGTCTGGGTGCTTTTGATCCTCGGTGCCGTGCTGCTCGCCTGCGGGGGCGGATTTGGTGCGTTCCTGATCTACGTTGCTTCGCTCGATCCGGGAAACAACTCGTCTGCCACATCACCGACACCTACCCCGAGAACCTCGCCGAGCGCGACGCCCCCGAGGACCGATGTAAAGACCGCGAATCTGCCGGATTGGGTCCAGGACACTTCTGAATTCGGAAACACGAGTTATAGCGGCGGCGAGCTGTTTATGAGCTCAAAACGAAAAGGCTTCTACTACGTGGTCGCCGCCACAACGGACTTTAAGACGGAGCAGGCGAGCACGACAGTTACGCTAAGGGCCGTCGATAACGAGCGGACGAACCTTGGCTACGGCCTGGTTTTTCACAGCGATCCAAAACCGCTACAGAAGGGCTACGCGTTCCTTATCGACGCGAGGTCTCAGCGCTACCGCATTGTCAGACATGAACCCGGCAAGGAATTGGCCGTCGTACCATGGACCAATTCTTCGGCGATCCGTTCCGGCTCAGCTGAGAATAAGCTCGAGGTGCGTGACCTTCCCGACAGGATCGAGATCTACGCGAACGGCGAAATGTTGACCTCGATCAAGAATACTCACGGTTACGCGGGCGGGGTTGTAGGCCTCTACACCGGCGACGCGATAAACGTGGCGTTCAAGGAGCTTGAGATCGCGAAGTGAGACGCAGCCTTCATCGGGGGCCTCTAAATGAAGAAATGTCCCAAATGCGGGCGGACCTACACGGATAAAGACCTGAATTTCTGTTACGAAGACGGAGAGCTTCTAAGCTACATGGCCGACGATGCTCCCCAAGGCGGATTCGCCGGGCGCCCGAGCGCTACCGATGAACCGCCTCCGACCGAATTCCTTGGCTCATCTCGCGTCACTAACGAGAATCCGTGGCCTTCAAGCTCGCAGCCGCCCGCCGTTTGGCAGCAGACCCAGCCCGAACCGCAATACGCTCCGTTCCCGACCCGTGTCGCCCCGAACCAGACCCTCGCGCTAGTCTCGATGATCCTTGGCGTCAGTTCCGTTACCGTCGGTTGGTGCTGTTATACGGGCATCGGTCTGGCACCGGCCGCCATTGTTGTCGGCATTATCGCCCTCTCCCAGATAAAGAAAGACCCCGAACGTTATACGGGCCGGGGGCTGGCGCTTGCCGGAATAATCTCCGGCGCGGTTTACCTGTTTATCTCTCTAGTGTTTATAATCATTTATATAATCGCGCTTATCCTTGGGTCTTTCGCCGGATAAGCCTGCAGGTTCACAGTGTGATGGACGTACCTAGTCCAAACCCTAGTTGATGCGAGTCACTTTACACGTCGTTGCCGGGCCGCAAACCGGCCGCGACTTCACATTCGATCAGCACGACACTTTTATGATCGGGCGCAGTGAGGATGCGCAATTCTGCCTTCCGCACGATCGTTTCTTCTCGCGCCATCACTGCATACTTGAGATAGCACCGCCGCAGTGCTTCCTGCGTGACCTAGGTTCGACGAACGGGACGTTTGTAAACGGGATCCGGGTCGAGACGGCGTACCTGAAGCACGGCGACCGCATCCAGGGCGGCGAGACGGTGCTTGAGGTAGAGGTAGCGGCCGACCAATCCGAGCTCGCGGCCGACCCGTTCGGCAAGACCGAAAAGACCGAGCCTTCGCTGATCACCGTCCTCTGCCTTAATTGCGGCGTGCCGTCAAACGCGGAAGCTTCAAGGCCGGACGCAAAGCTCTCATTCGTCTGCGACGCGTGCCGCGAAAAACTGCGTCAAAACCCGCAGCCGATCCCCGGCTATCAAATGCTCAGGGTCCTCGGACAGGGCGGAATGGGCAGCGTTATGCTCGCGCGTTCCGAGCGTGACGGACGCGCTGTCGCCATCAAGACGCTGTTGCCCGAGGTCGCGGTCAGCGAGCAATCGTTGAAGCGGTTCATGCGTGAGATCGAGGTTGCGGCGTCGCTCCAGCACCCGCACATCGTCAGTTATATCGAGCACGGGACCCACAACGGCATCGTTTATCTCGTCACCGAGTATGTGAGCGGAATGGACGCCGCCAAACTTGCGAAACAGCGCGGCGGCAAGCTCAACTACAAGGAAGTTTCGAAGATCATCGAGCAGACGCTGGCGGCTTTGGACTTCGCACACGACAAGGGGTTCGTTCATCGCGACATAAAAGAGCAGAACATCCTGGTCGACGGCAGTTATCCGAACTACGTTTCGAAACTTACCGATTTCGGACTATCGAAGAGCTACAAGCAAACGGGTATGAGCGGCGTGACGATGGTCGGCGACGTCGCCGGCACGATCGCCTATATGCCGCCGGAACAGGTGCGTGATTTCAAGGAAGTGAGGCCGCCTTCGGATATTTACGCGGTGGGTATGACGGCTTACAGCCTGCTGACCGGGGCCCACGCCCTCGACATCGCCCCGAACGCCGGGATCTCAGAGACGGTCAAGGCGATATTCGAGAAGCCCATCGTTCCGATCACCACACGCGTTCCCGACGTTCCCCTGCGTGTGGCCGCCGTTTTCGAAACGGCACTCGCCAAACAGACCCAGCTTCGGTGGCGGACCGCCGGCGAGATGCGGGAAGCCATCCTCAGGGCCCTTTCAACCGTTTGATCCAGGCTAGATCGTCGTTGTGACCTTTGTGAGCGAACGCGGCGCGTCCGGATCGAGTCCTTTCGCTTCGGAAAGATAAGCCGCAAACAACTGCGCCGGGATCGCGAAAGGTATCGGCGTCAGGATCTCATCGACACCCTCCGCAACTCGCACGCTGCGTGTCGAGGCACCGGCGATCTCACCCGAATTCGTGATCGAAAGGCAATCCGCGTGAAGTTCCGAAAGCCGGCCGAGGAGGCCGATGCTGCTTTCTTTCGTGACTCCTTCCGGACCGAAGAGGATGACCGGGAACCGACGTTCGACGACCGCGAGCGGTCCGTGGAAAAAGTCGGCCGAGGAGAACCGCTCGGCCACCACGTAACAGGTCTCCATCAACTTCAGAGCCAATTCGTATGCGTTGCCGTAGTTCATTCCACGCCCGACCACGACGCAGTTTTCCATGAATGAATACCTTAAGGCTGTTTGTTGAACTTCCTTGTGAAGTTCAAGTGCTTTCTCAGCCAGAAGCGGTATCTGTTGATAATGCAAGCGTTGGTCGCCGATCGCTGCTGCCAGCATGTAGAACTGCAGCATCTGCCCGGTGTAGGTCTTTGTGGCCGCCACCGACCTTTCCCGCCCTGCATGGATGAGGAGCGTCTCCGCGGCTATTTGGGCCATCGGCGAAGAGTCTTCATTCGTGATCGCGATAGTCAGAGCACCGGAAGCGTTGGCTGATTCAAGCACAAGGTTTATGTCGGCACCCTCGCCCGATTGCGAAACACCGATCACAAGGGCTCGCGAAAGCCGCAATTTGGCGCCGTATAAGGTGAACACCGACGGGGCCGAAAGGGAAACCGGTATTCCAGTCGTCAATTCGAGCAAATAGCGGCCAAAGAGTGCGGCATTGTCGGAACTTCCGCGTGCGACAAGGACGATCACGTCGATGTCCTTCTGACGCACGAAGTCACCGATCTTCGTTATCTTCTCTCGTTCGGCCGCAATGGTTCGTTCAAGGACCGACGGCTGTTCGAAGATCTCTTCCAGCATTATCGACATATATTTGAGAAAGGACTTTAAAAATACCTTCTAAACTACTGAAGAATATGCACTAAACTGATCTAACACTCCACATGAACATCCTCTTCAGCGGGCGAGGCCGATTCTCGGCCGGCCTCATTTGCCATTTCCTTCAGGACAGAGTTTATCGCCCCACCCAACAGGATCGAAAGTCCGGTAAGAAACATCCAAAGCATTAAGATGATGACCGCACCGAGCGAACCGTAAGCTCGATTGTACGTGTTGAAATACTGCAGGTAGATCCGAAATCCGCCCGAGAATAGGATCCAGAGGAACATCGCCACAAGCGACCCAGGCGTTAACCAGAACCAATGAAATTTCTTGTGGCAGGGAAGCCAGCTATATATAACCTCAGTCGCGAACAGGAGCACAACCAACAAAGCCGCCCAATGGATCACGCTCGAAGACGGGGAAGATGCCGCATCGAACCCGATCGAACCCAGAAGGTATTCTATTGAATTCAGGCCGGACGAAACGAGGATCAACGCCAGGGCCAGGAGCGCGATAAAAAGAAGCGTCAGTAACAGCGACTGCAATTTCGTGTTCCACCACGAACGGGTCTCGCGCAATTCATACACGGCATTCAACGAACTTCTCAACGTATCGACCCCGGCCGATGCCGACCAAAGCGTGACGAAAATGCCGATAGTCAGTTTCCCGCCGCTGCTGGAATCGATTATCTCGTCGAGTGTCTTGTGAACAAGTTCGTAAGCCGACGCGGGCATTATTCTGAACAGATAGCTGTATAGGTCGTTCTTCAGCCCTTCGGTCGTGCCCAGAACCAGGCCGGCAAGCGTAACGAGGAAGAGCAGAAGGGGAAAGAAAGCAAACGAGAAATAGAATGCGACCTGTGCCGCACGGTTGAAGATATCGGTAGCATCGGCCTTAGTGTAGAGCCGCTGGAAAAAATCCTTCCATTCGTTCAGGCCAAAGATCCTCATTCATCCTCTTGACCTTTCAAGCAGCGCCATTGTCAGCGTGCCAAGCATAAGCAGCACCTCAGTCTTTTCGTCGGATTCCGCGTGCAATTCGAGCCTGAAGACGCCTTCAAAAAAGGCAGGCTGCTTTTCAAGTCGGGCGATCATCTTGCCGCGCTGGTCGGTGACGGCGTATGAAGGGTGGAGAAAATATCCGGTAAAGAGGCCGATCACTGGCAATTCACCGACCACCGAATCGATCACCTTGACCCATCCGTTTTCCTCGTTGATCTTCATTACCGGGGAGCCGTTTTCGTCAAATATCTCGTAGTTGGCTCTCCAGATCGACCTCAATCCCTGACGTTTTATCGAACCCACCGGCCGCTCGCCTCCCGCTAGAAAGCTGTACCGAGCGGAAAAATCGATCATTCGGTCAGCCTTGATACTGTACGCGACGGTGGCCTGGGATTCGTCAGTGAAAAGGTTAATGTGTTCCTTCAGCTTGAATAGGTTCTGCTTAACGTATCCGATCAGATTGCCGTCGGCATCGCGGACATAGATCTGGCTTGCGATCGCGAGAAGTTTGAATGTAAAGGTGATCGGAAATTTCAATTTGCTGCTCCTTCGGACGGCGTCGATTTGATTGCGTCTTTTGATTATTGTAACCGAATCGGGCAAACGCGGCCGTCTGAAGTCGAGGCGGCCGTCATGAATATCTGCGGAGCACCCGTTTCCCGATCCCGCAGGTTATCTCGTAGGAGATGGTCTCTGCCAGGGCCCCGAGGTCCTCGGCGGAAACGGCATTACCGCCCTGATGGCCCAGTACAACGACTTCGCTCCCAACCTCGGCCCCAGCTACATCGGTCAAGTCTATCGTCGTCCAGTCCATCGAGATCCGTCCGACAACGGGGGCGAAAGCTTCGTTCACCAGCACCCGCGCACGGTTCGAAAAACAACGCCGGTAGCCGTCGTGGTATCCGATCGGAATGGTGCCGATAACGGAATCTCTCTCAGCGACAAAGGTTCGGCCGTAACCGATGCTGCTGCCCGCGGCGACCTGCTTTATTTGCGCGATCCGCGTCGTTATCGACATCACGGGACGTACTTCAGGCATTGCGGCACCTGCCGGGATGATATCGCTCCCGACGCCATATAGCAGCCCGCCGATGCGTACCATGTCGACCCGTGAATCGCCGTAAACGACGGCCCCGGCCGAATTTGCCGTATGAAGAAGCGATGGTACAAGGCCCTTGGATCGAAAGGCATTACTCGCAGCATGCAGCCGGCCGATCTGCTCCCGGGTGAATTCTTCCTGGGCAAGATCGTCTGCGACCGCGAACTGGCCCATCAGGCCCTCGACCTCGATATTTTCGAGCCGCGAAAGCTGTTCGGCAAATTCGGCAGCGTCTCCCGCGGGGATGCCGACGCGTCCCATACCGGTGTCGATCTTCACGTGGATCCGGGCCGTTTCGCCTCTGGCCGCAGCCGCACGGCCGATCGCATGTGCGTGTTCAATGTCGAAGACCGTCGGCGTGATCCGTTCATTCAAGAAAACGTCGGCCGTGTCTGGCCATACCCCGCCAAAGCTTAAGATAGGTGATTCGATCCCCGCCCTTCGGATCTCCACCGCTTCTTCGAGAAGGGCGACGCCAAACCAGTCGGCCCCTTCGGCGGCCAGACGGAGTGCACATTCGACTGCCCCGTGCCCATAGGCGTCCGCTTTCACGACCGCCATAAAACGCGGCCCGTCACCCAGAAAGGCCCGAATCGACCTGAAGTTGAACCCCAGGTTGTCCAGATCGATCTTTGCTATTGTCGGTCGTTCCATTTTGAAACTCTTAGGCAGGTATTGGACTATTGTCGGCTGTAGGCCCCGATAAATGGTGGATGTAAAACATTAAATGTCGAGACACCGACACTTAAAGTATTACTTAAAGTGGAATGTTTCCGTGTTTCTTCTTTGGATTGGAATCGACCTTGTTTTTCAGCAGGCTTAGGGCCCGGATCAGCTTTGGCCGGGTCATCGCAGGCTCGATCACTTCATCGATAAAGCCACGTTCGGCTGCAACATATGGATTCGCAAATTTCTCGACAAACTCGTTGACGATCTTCGCCCTCGTTTCTTCGGGATTCGTCGTGTCAGACAACTCTTTTCGATATAGGATCCCAACGGCACCCTCGGCGCCCATAACCGCGATCTCGGCGGTCGGATAAGCAAAGTTGATATCGGTCCGGATATGTTTCGACGCCATCACACAATAGGCCCCGCCGTACGCTTTCCGCGTGATCACCGTTATCTTCGGCACCGTTGCCTCGGCATATGCATATAGCAGCTTTGCGCCGTGGCGGATTATGCCCTGATGTTCCTGGTTCACGCCAGGCAAGAATCCCGGCACGTCCTCGAACGTGATGAGCGGGATGTTAAAGCAATCGCAGAAACGGACGAATCGCGCCGCCTTTACCGACGCGTCGATATCCAGTACGCCGGCGAGGAACGCGGGCTGGTTCGCAACGATACCCACCGAATTTCCGCCGAGCCGTGCGAACCCGACCACGATATTCTGTGCGTAATGTTCCTGCACCTCGAAGAAATAGCCGTCATCAACGACCTTGTGGACGATATCCCGGATATCGTAAGGCTGGTTCGACGATTCCGGGACCAGGGTGTTCAACGACGGATCGGTCCGATCGGCCGGATCGTCGGTCGCCGCGAAGGGCGGGTCGTCCAGATTGTTCGAGGGGATGAATGAGAGCAGTTCGCGTGTGATCCGCAGCGCATGTTCGTCCGAGTCGGCGGCAAAGTGGGCCACGCCCGACTTGGAATTATGTGTCATGGCTCCACCCAGGCCATCCTTGGTCACCTCTTCGTGCGTTACCGTTCTGATCACGTCCGGGCCGGTGATGAACATATACGACGTGTCCTTCACCATAACGTTAAAGTCAGTGATAGCAGGGGAATAGACCGCCCCGCCGGCACAAGGGCCGAGTATGCAGCTGATCTGCGGCACGACGCCGCTGGCAAGCGTGTTTCGCAGGAAAATGTCGGCGTAACCGCCAAGGCTTACAACGCCTTCCTGGATCCGGGCACCGCCCGAATCGTTCAGCCCGACGACCGGAGCTCCGGTCTTCATGGCCAGGTCCATGACCTTGCAGATCTTCTCGGCGTGCGTCTCGGAGAGCGACCCGCCGAACACGGTAAAATCCTGCGCAAAAACAAACACCGGCCGCCCGTCAACTAGGCCATGGCCGGTCACGACCCCATCGCCGGGGTACTTTTGCGAATCCAGGCCGAAATCGGTCGAGCGATGGACAACGAACTTGTCGAATTCTTCGAACGTGCCTTCGTCCAAAAAGAAATCGATCCGCTCGCGGGCGGTCATCTTGCCTGAGGACCTCTGTTTCTCGATCCTTGCTTTTCCGCCGCCTTCCTCAGCAGCCTGGGACATTTCCCTGAGCCTCTCGAGCTTGTTCTGAATACGTGATCCCGGTTTCATAAATGTGAGTCAATTTTAACGTAATCACGAGGTTCTGCAAGCGTTGTCCCGTTTTGCACTATTGGCGAGGTTCGCAACGAAGAACGGCTTTGTTTAGAATTAGCCGGGTATGGAAGGCTTCGAGAAGGTCACCAGCAGGCAAAATCAAAATCTCGCGTACGTCAGGCGTGTCCGCGACGGCAAAGAACCCGGCCTCCTTTTCATTGAAGGCTCACGGCTCGCGGCCGAAGCATTCCGGTCGGGCATCGTGATCAAGATGTGTGTCGCTGGCGAGAAGTTTGCGGGATCGGCTGCCGCCGACGAAGTGCTAACGAAACTTCAGGGCCTCGACATCCCGCGATTCGCCGTG
Source organism: Chloracidobacterium sp. (assembly GCA_016716365.1). Classification (GTDB taxonomy): domain Bacteria; phylum Acidobacteriota; class Blastocatellia; order Pyrinomonadales; family Pyrinomonadaceae; genus OLB17. Next base: position 1,030,588 of record JADJWM010000018.1, read on the forward strand.
TCAGACCAGATCCTTGCTTCACTCGCCGACACGAAAAATCCGCAGGGGATCATCCTCGTCGCCGAGCGGCCAACGGGTGGTTTGGATGCGATCGCCGAGGCATGTTCGCGGGAGCCGACGCCGCTCTTTGTCTTCCTTGACCGCGTAAACGATCCATCGAATCTCGGTGCTGTTATGAGGACCGCCGAGGCCGCAGGTGCGGCAGGCCTGATCGTTTCCGACGGCTCGGCCGACGCATTCTCGCCGAAGGCGGTCAGGGCGTCCATGGGGTCGGCCTTCCGTTTGAAAACTTGGGAGAAAGCCCGGCTTGTCGATGCTGTCGAATGGGCGAAGGGAAATGGAATGCTTGTTTTGGCGGCAGATGCCGGCGGCGACACGGCTTACACCGAGATCGACCTCACTCGGCCGGCAATGCTGATCTTCGGTTCCGAGGCCCACGGGCTGGGCCCGGAAACCCGCGACCTTGCGGACATCGTGCTACGTATCCCGTTGATGAACGGCGTGGAGAGCCTGAATTTGGCGGTGTCGGCGGGCATCGTACTTTTTGAAGCGGCACGCCAACGCGGATAAAAAGAACCCTACCGGGAACGGCCGCTTACGCCACTCGTATTCGCCGCACTGCTTGCACCGCCGCCGCCGGCAGAATTCGCAGAATTGCCGGCACCGCCGGGGACCACGCCCGGCCCTGTCTGCCTGAGAAATTGTTCGCGGGCCTGTTCGCTGTCCACTATTGCCAGGGCCATCGCGATCTCGTTCGCCATCGTCTTCACGTTCGAAGGCTCCTGCACTTGAGGAAGCAGGCGGTTCGCCTCTTCAAAAGCGCGTTTTGCCTCGACGTGCTTTCCTGTGAGGAGTAATGCCCGCCCTAGCCAGAAGTAATCGTCAGCTTCCTGCGGCGTCGCGGCATTTGCGTTAAGGTAGGCCGCCGGATCACGGTCGACGATGCGGCGCCGCTCTTCGAACGATGTCAGCGGGACGTCGTTGCTTCTTTGTTCGGTGAGGACCGGCACCTCGACTGGTGTTTGCAGCCATTTCGCGGCAAAATATCCGCCCGCACCGCCGAGCAAGATCCCGGCCAAGAGGGCACCCAATATCGCCGCAAAGCCGAAACCGCCGGTTCTTGTTTCGGAATCGGCCTGGTATGCCGACACCGACCCTAACGGTACCGCATCACCTTCGGGATAGGTCCTCTCTGGAGCAGCCAGGCCTTCCGCCTGCCCGTCCGCGGCGGACACGGCTTGATGATGCCCTTCGATCTCGATGGTATCTTCAAAGCTCGTTCCCGTGACAGCACCGGCGTCAGGCAGAGTGCCGTTCGCGTCATGGGCCGCGGTCGGGGTTCCATCGGCGGCTACGGCGGCCGGGCCCGGGTCAGTGGGGTATTCGTCCCAATGCTCACCTTCGGCACTCTCCCTGACGCCCGCGACGGTTTCCGTCTCTGAATCCGCGATCCCAAGGATATCCCCGTCGCCGTTCTCCGCGGGAAAACTCACTACCACCGCCGTCAGGTTATCTTCGGCCCCACGTTCGAAGCAGAGTTCCTTCAAACGCAGGCAGATCTCGGCCGGCGGAAGTCCCGAGGCGAGCATTTGTTCGAGTTCCCCATCCGGAACGTGGCGGGTTATCCCGTCCGAGCAGAGGAGGAAGGTTGTCGACGGGTGAACCAGCACGCATTTGATGTCGGGCTCGACCCCATATTCGGCACCGAGCGCCCGACTGATGACATTTCGGCTCGGGTGGGTCAATGCCTGTTCCGGCGTCATACGCCCGGCCCTCACTTCTTCCTCCACAACGGAGTGGTCATCAGTTTCACGAAAAAGACGCCCGTGGCCGTCGCTACGGTATACCCTCGAGTCGCCGACGTGGGCAATGGTCGCGATGTCTCCGCTGACTTGAACCGCGGCGATGGTTGTGGCCATTGAAGACAGCTGAGGCAGGTCGCGGGACATCTGGTAGATCGCTTCGTTCGCACGCTCGAGAGCGATCCGCATCGTCTCTTCGGGGTCCGCATTTTCCTGCGCGTTTATGAACGCCTCGCCCAGGATCTCCACGGCCATCTGCGAGGCTACCTCGCCGGCCTGCGCTCCGCCGACGCCATCGGCTACGGCAAAGAGGCCGTACTGGGCCAGCTCGATGTACGAATCTTCGTTGTGCGGCCTGCTTTCATTGAGCCCGCGATCCGTAACTGCGGCCGACGTTAGCTGGGTTATGCCTGTGACTGATTCCATCTTAGTTTCTGCGGCCGGATCTCTAAACGGCCGTATTTATCGAAGAAGATCGGGTGAATGCCGATGAGCGGTCCCGGTTAAGGCAGCCGGCCTGCATTGATCGCGCCGCGGTCAAGAGCGTTCCTGTGCGAGAACGCCATCAGCATGCCAAGCATTGCAAAACTTGTTATCAGGGAAAAACCGCCGTGGCTGACGAACGGAAGTGTGATACCCGTCATCGGCAGCGCCCGCGTGATGCCGCCAATGTTAACGAGTGCCTGGAAGCCGATGAAAGCGGCCAGCCCGACGCAGCAAAGCTTGCTGAACATGTCCCGAGAATCAAGTGCCGTGCGAACCCCGGCGCTTACCAATACGATCAGCGCCAAGGTTAGCAACAAACCCCCGAAAAGTCCAAGTTCTTCGGCCAATGCGGCAAAGATGTAATCCGAGTCCGCGACCGGGATCAGCTCGGGATAGCCGAGCCCAAGTCCTCGTCCCGTCATTCCGCCGGAGCTCAACCCGAACGTCGCCTGCGCGGGCTGGAACGCGAGTATGTCGAACCATGCGTCGACGTTTATGGTCCGCTGAAGCGCCGGATCTTCCTGCAAAAGCTGCGGGAGGTTCGGGTCTTTTTCGACAAGATCGGCGTAATAACGGTCGTAGTCGTCCTTCCACCACGGCGTTTCGGGCGTCGGCGGATTAAAGCCGTCAAGCCAAAGGTGAAACCTTTGTTGGATACGGTCCGGCAGGATCTTCTTTACCGGACTGGCCACCGTCGGTAAAAGAGGTATCTTCTCCTGCGTCTTCTCGGGCAGCGCGCCCACGACCAGGATCGAAACTACAAGAAGCACGCTGCCGACGAGAACGAACCTTTGCGAGAACCTGCGGACGGCGATCAAATAGAGCGTCGCGTAAACGCCGCTGAAGACCATCATCTGCCCGAAATCTTTCAGCACGAAGAACGGCACGAACGGCAGCACCGCCATAAAGACCAGCGGCACCACGTCCCGGGCTCGCGGCAGTCCCCAATACGTCCGTGCGAGGTTCTTGTAGAGCACGGCCAGGATCGCCGCAAAGCCTATCAGGAAGGGAACTTTGGCCGGCTCCCAGGGCGTCATGTTCCCGATCGACTTACCCGCCCGCGAGGTGATCGCGGCCAGTATCAACGGCCCCAGCGTAAGCAGTACCAACAGGAAACCGTTATTTTGCAGAAACTCGATGAACTTCTCCCGCCGGAACAGGATCATCACAAAGATCAGCCCGGCGATTCCCAAAAGCGGATTGACCGTCCGCCCGGAGCTGATCACGCCGAAGAGGGAATCCTGGGCCGGCCGCGGCGTTTCTTTCGAAAGATCGACCGGTGATGGTGGCGTCGCCGGAAGTCCCATCATCTGCTTCTTCTCCGGCGAATAGTTCTCCTGGATATAGTGGAGCTGGAGCGTCTTGATCTTAGCCTGGCGGGCCTCGGCCTTGTCTCGTCGGGAGGTGTATTCGGGGTCACTGAACAAACGGTACTGGACCGTCAGGCCGATCGAGAACAACAGCACGGCGGCCGTATAGATGGTCCAGCTTCCCTGGTAACGCATCACGCGTTTGATCACCACCGGCAGCCCTGCCAGCAATAACAGGAGCCCAATGTTCCTCGCTCCGTGATAGAACGAGGTCTCGTAGCCGCGGATCAGTGCGCCGTAATAGATGGCGTAATGGGCGATCGCCGCCAGGAAGACGATCAGCACGAGGATCAGAAAATGTGATGATGTTCGATTCTTCAATTCTCTCGTTCGACAGGCTTTCCAGCCTGTCGACTCTCACTATTTGATCGGGCCAGGTTGTCCGAATGGCCCGCATAACCCCGGCAACAACAGGCTGGAAAGCCCGTTGTACAGGTTTAACGGCCGCGCCTTCTTGGCGTCTGTCTCGGAGCGGCAGGCCGCGGCGTGTATCGGTCGCCCAAAAGCCCTAGATCTCTTGCCTTCAAAATAACGTCGGCAGCGATCGGTGCGGCCGTCGATCCGCCGTAACCGCGGCCTATGTCTTCGACGACGACCGCGATCGCAAGCTGCGGATTCTCGAGCGGCGCGATGCTGATGAACCACCCGTCCGTCCGACGCCGGAAGACCGGCACCTCTTCCGTGACGATCTCGCCGTTCTCGTCACGCTTTCTGCGGGTAACCGTCAGGCGTTTTCCGTTTCGGTCATAGGCTGGAACCCCATCCTTTTCCGCCGTTCCGGTCTTGCCGCCGGTTGTGATCCCGGTGCCCGCAAGCTTTGCCTTAACCCGCGCCCCGGTGCCGCCGGATTCTTCGGTAACCGTTGACATTATCTCGCGAACCGTCGCCGCCTGTTGTGGCGACATTACCTGCGAAAACATCTGCGGCTGAATGTCAGCCTCTATCTTTGGCTTCATCAGACGTCCCTGCAGGTTGCCCGTGGCGGCCGCGATCATCGCCATCTGGAAGGGCGTCATCTGCCCGGCATAGCCCTGGCCCATGCCTTCCTGCCCGATATCGAATGCCGTCAGATCACGGCCGGTCACAAGCGTCGAGCGGGCCGGGGCTATCGAGTTCGCTATCCTTCGGTTCGAGGCGTTCCAGATGTCGGGAAAGTACCCCTGCTGAAGGGCTTCCGCCGGAGTGTCCGTCGGCGTGATCCCGAAGATGCGCGCGGTCTCCGCAAGCCGGTCGCGGCCGAGCGCTACCGCGAGTTGCGCGAAATACTGGTTGCTTGAGACCTTGTACGCTTCACGTATCGGGATCGCTTCGGAGCAGGCGTGGCAGCTTCCGCCGGCGTCGCAGATCGGTTTCGAGCCGCGGAACGGCGTATAGCACGGCGGGTTGGCCGACGCGGGCCGACCGGGGAACGTCAAGCCTTCGCGGCCGGCCCGGAAGGCCGAAACCATCGTAAACGTTTTGAAAGTCGAGCCCGGAATGTAAAACTCACGTGTCGCCCGGTTCAGCAGCGGCTTGTTCTCGCGGTCGGCGTCCAGTTTTAGGAAGCCCTCAAGCGTTCCCGCCTCCGACAGGCTGTACGACGGGTTCGAGTACATTGCCAGCACGTCGCCCGTCTGCGGATTGATCACAACGATCCCGCCCTTTTTACCTTCAAGCAGCTTTGCGGAATAAGCCTGAAGATCGCGATGGATCGTCGTGCGGACGTCATTCTGTTCAGGTTCGGGCTTCTTATACTTCGTCAGTATCTCCCAGGCCTCGGGCATCGGGTTCGCATTGACCGTGTATAGAGTCCTCTCAAGGCCCGGCGTCCCGCGTTCGGTACCGAGAAGGTGGGCCATTTCGCGTTCGAGCGAAAAGGTCCGGTCGATATCGCCGTTTGCCGAGACTTTGTAATAAGCAAGGGCCGAGTCGAGTTTTCCGGTGCGGTCAAGCATCCAGCCCCGGAGCGTCGCCGCCGACGTCCGCCGGTTCCGAAGGTCTTTATACGCCAACGCCTGGAATTGTTCGTTCGCTTCTTCCGCAAAATAGGTCCAGTAGACCTGGAAGCCGAACACGGTGAATGCAAGCAGGACAAAGACTACCTGCCAGACCCGTATGCTCCTATTGGCGACCGTCTGTGCAAGCTTCTTTTTTACCTCGACGGGCAGGTCGTGTTCGAAGGGATATTTTGGCCGCCGGAAGTTGTCGAAGAATGAGATCATCAAAATGCCGACAAGTATCCCGACGCCGATTATGAAGACGATGGTCAGGCCCGCGGGCGTGCGTTCCAGCACTTGCCCGCCGAAGATGTTTTCTGGACGGAACCGGCTAAGGTCTATCAGGAATAGAAGCGTCTGGTTCATTTCTCGTTCGCCCGTTCGTTGAACGATTCGACCGTCAAATTATCGGCTTCCGAGCCAGCAGTTTCCATGGGCAAAGGCCTGAGGAAAACGGAGTCGCCTGGTGTCCCGATCGATGGCAGCGTTGCATTTGGCTCCGGGAAAACGTCCTGTTCGGGCGGCTTTCGGCTGGAAAACTCGAATTCGCCGATCTTAACGACATCCTCGCCTGTATCCTCAACAGCTGTTTCCGGTTCGGGCGAAGTCACAAACTCGATCTCTGACCGGTCAATGGCGATATTCACGCTCCCGAGCTTGACCATTTGCCCCGGGTTGATCGGGTAGGCCTTCCCGTAAGCGATACGCTCACCGTCGATAAAGGTTCCGTTCGTTGACCCTGTATCGGCGAGCATAAGACTGCCTTCCTTGTTCAGCAGAAGGGCCGCATGGGCCTTTGAAATGCTGTGGTCGTCGATCAATACGTCATTCTCTCCGGTCCGGCCGATCGAGAGCCTCTGGCCCTGTTCGACGTTAAAGGACTTTACGACCTGCTTGCCCGCCGCCTCAAAGCTGATCGTTACCTCGCAGCCGAATGCTTCCGGGCTCGATCCGGCCGTTTTCGGAATGAGATCCGCAACATTCAGATCCGGCACCGTTACGTCGAGCGCTACCTCGCGTTCGTCCTCACCCTTGTCTTCGAAGCTGGCGAACAACTTAACCCCGTTTGTGAAGTAATCGGCCTTAACCTCAAGTGAGATAGGCGCATAGGTGTGATAACGCCGGTCGTTTATGTGATCGATCAGGGCAGCGAGAAGCTCATTTTGAAGCGGTTTTAGGGAATCGTCGGAGTCCGTAGAGAACTTGTCCCATTGGACCTTGAGCTTGATATTGTGCGGGATGTAGAACCGCTTTCCGGGCTCTTCTCTTACCTCAGCATCCACCAGGGCCTTCAGGCGTTCAGCCAGCTCACTTGTCGCCAGGCTGCTGGACGGCTTCCAGCCTCGCCCCGTCAGGCGGTCAAAGGTGTCGCCCAGTTTGGTGAGCACGCCCTGGACAAGCCAGTCCGGTGTCGGTTTCTGCTTTTTAGCTCTTATTTTCTGGGCCATTACCAAGTGGCCGATCCCTCGAGACAGCCGAATTTCTGCCATTTTAACCGAAACTTGCCGGGTTGAGAAGAAAACAAATTTCTTGCCATGCTATGTACAACAATGTAAAATTCTTTTGGAACTAGTTTTCCGTTCATCATTTCTTCTCTGTAAGTTCCCAATTTAACTTGGGGCCCATCTCGAACTCAGGTGAAAGGCGACAGCCAAGCCCTTTAGCCGGTCGAAAAAACATCATGAGAACGTCGAATTTCGGTACCGATGCCGCTTCGATCGCCCGCACCCGCCGGTCGGCAACTGCGGGCTTTTCGGTCATTGAGATCCTCGTTGTACTGGTCGTGATCGCCATACTGAGCGCGATCTCGATACCGTACGTCTATAACTACACCAAGCTTTACAAATCCGAGGACCAGGCCATCAAGGTCATGGACCTGATGAGGGAAACGGCACAACTCGCGCTGACACGCCGCCGTACGATGCGTTTCGAGATCGACCTGACGGATAACGCAGCTCTTGTTATTGACGAGAATGGTGCCGGCCCGGACACGCTGATCAAGCGAATACCGCTCGAGTCGGTGAGCGAGGTCCGAATGGACGCGGTCCCCTCTGGGGTCACCAGACCCACTCCGCCCAACTATGCCGATGCCGCATATTCGACCGATACGCTTGGCCACCAGCGCGCGGGACAGACGGTGATCAATAACATGGTTTGGGCCGCCCGATTCCGAAGCGACGGAACTGCGGTCAACGCAGCGAATCTGCCGATGAGCGTGACTTTGTACTCGTGGCCGCCTGCACAGCCCGGATCAATGACCCCGCGAAAATTGGGCGAGGTGCGTGCAATAACCCTTTTCGGCGGTACCGGGGCCGTTCGCTACTGGAAGCATTCGGGTACCGCGTTTGTTCCTTATCAGTAAATGGCCATCGGTGAAAGCATATGAAGAATAACTCGTCCGCCGGTTTTTCCTATATCGATGTAATGATCGCGATCGTGATCCTTACAGTGGGGATCCTTGCACTTTTATCGGGGATCTCGGCCGCGGTGGTGCAGTCTCGCGGACAGGAGGCGCAGCTGAACGCAAAGCAGGTCGCCGCCTCAACGATGGAGTCGATCATGTCGCTCAAGGAGACCGACCCCAATCGCCTGGGCTGGATCACGGTGGGCAATGTCGGTACGAACCCTGATCCCGAGACCGGACAGTTCCGCGGGATCTTCCTGAACGGCGAGCGCGTGGTGCGGACGGGTGCGGGCCCTGACGAGGTTCTCGGTACGGCCGACGACGAGGGTGCCATCATACCGAACCTTACGCGGCAGATCGAGATCATCGACCAGTGCGACCCGGACAGGCCCTCTTATAACTGCCCGACGCCCGGTCCATTGGCAGTGAGGATACGCACGGTCCGGGTAACGGTCACATATCTCATCGGTCAGGTCCGGCGTCAGGAAGTTCTGACTACGGTCCTAAGCGACTACGCGGTTACCGAATGACAAGCGGAGGAAAGATGTCAAACAAGCGATTCTCAGCGGCACAAAAAGGCCGTGGACACAGCGGCCAGGCCGGTTATTCGATGATAGAGCTTTTGGCGGCGATGGTGGTTTTCCTTGTCGTCACAGGTTCGATCTTCGGGGTTCTTCAGGTCGCCCGCCAAAGCAGGGGAGCCGTTAGCAATCAGGTCCAGTTGACCAAAAGTGTCCGGCTTGGGCTGAACCTCATTGGCCGCGACACCTACAATGCCGGTTACGGTTACCCTCTGAAGCATGCCGTCGTGATCCGCAATAACCGGATCGGGCCGCTCCTCGGGATCCCTGCCGATACCGACACGAGCCGCGACATGGTCCCGCCGATCATCGCCGGCAACAACCTTACAGTGAATACCTGGAACCAGACGCCGAACGTCCGGACAGACCAGATCACATTTCTCTTCAAGGATTCGACCTTTAATCTGATCGGGCCCGCCGCCAGCGCCGTCTCACAGCCGCTCAACATCAATCCGGCGACGACAACCAGTACCGGGATCGATGAGATCGTCCCCGTGGTAGGCAGCAACGCGAGCGTCCGTGTCAATGACCTTCTGCTCGTCACGGGCAACAGCGGTTCCGCGCTGGGGGTTGTGACCGGGCTGAACGGGTCCGAACAAGGTCCAGTTTGCCAACGGCGACCTGCTTGGATTCAACCTCACAGGCAGTTCCGGCACGCTTCGAAATATCACCACACCGGCCAGTATGATCCGTGTAAACATGGTCACCTATCACGTGACCGCGGACGGGACGCTTATGCGCCGAGAATACGTGAACCAGCCGCCGCCGGGCGGGACCGCCTTCATCGATGAACCTCTTGTTTACGGTGTCGAGGATTTTCAAGTTCAGTACGTAATGGATGACGGGAGCCTTCTGGAAAATCCCGGGGCCGGGCCGAACGGCATCCCCGGCGACGCCGACGATGACCTGACAAACCTCGCCGCGGTCCGCCAGGTCCGCGTGACGATCAGCGCGAGGACCGTCGAGCTAGACTCGCGGGGGCAGCCCGTCCAGATCACCGAGACAACAACCTTCTCGACCAGGAACCTTGGTTACGATGCGACTTAAAAAGAGGTACAGGCAAGCCATGATGAAAAGCGAAAGGAAATACCGAATGGCCACAGATCGTACTGCTGAGAACAACACCGAACGCGGTTCGGCGCTTGTGATCGCGTTGTTCGTGCTTGCATTGATAAGCGTTTTCGTGGCCTACACGCTGACAAGAACGGCCGCAGAGGCCGCCGCCGTCGGCAACGAGACCGCGGAGGCGCGAACGCTCTACGCTGCACAGGGAAGTCTCGAGACGATGACCAGGAACTTCAACAAGGTTTTCGAGTTAAAGCTAAATCCGTCGATCAACGACCTAAATTCGGTTCGCAACGGCGCGGTTCCGTCCCTTCAGCCTCAGTTCACATTTCTGCAGGAGCTTGACCAAACTTCGGACAGCGTTCCCGCGGTACTGACGGGAGGCCCGTTCAGCGGCCTCTATGCGATCCGCGACAATTGGCGGCTGCGAACTACGGCCACCGACGTTGGCGGTACTCAGATCCGCCTGACGCGATATGTACTTAACAATCGCATCCCCATCTTTCAGTTCGGGATCTTCTACGAGGACGACCTGGAGTTGTACCGCCCCCCGAGATTCAGTTTCGGCGGACGTGTTCATTCGAACCGGCATTTCTTCGTGTCACCGGGCAGCGAGGGCGTTTATTTCGATTCGCGAGTTACGGCCGCCGGTCATATCGTCACCCAAAGCTGGCGGAACTGGTACACCGGCGACAGCGGGAATGACGATACTTACATCAAGAATGCATCGGGCACATTCCGTCAGCTACTTCCGAACCGCGGCAGCGTCCTGAACGGCACGCCGAATGTCTTCGGTTCGGGCCAGTGGGCCGATCCAGATCTTCCGCCAAGCCGGATCAACCCGAACTGGGCATCCCAAAGCGCGATCTTTGACGGAAACCTGCAGAGCCAGACCAAGCCATTGAAACTGCCCTTAAAGGTTGGAAACGCCAACGCAGACCTCATAGAAATGGTCAAGCGTGGACGCGAGGTCCCGGGCACGAATGGCGGTGACCTTTACGGGGACGGTTCGGGCACGGCGGTTCCCGTCGACAACGCGATCGCCGACGATCCGATCACGCGTTCGGAGCGGTTCGCGAACAAGCACGGCATCCGGATCAGCCTCGCCGATTCAAAGGCAAAGCTACCGGGCTGTGCCTCGGGCACTGGCGAAACTCCGGTTGCGTATGTTTGCGGCGTCCGTCTGGACGGAGCCAAAGACGGCCAGACGGGCACAATTCTTTCTGTTTCGGCCGCCACGGCGGTCGGAGACATCGGCCTCGCTTCGCGCGGCTACCAACCGAAACCAATGCGGACCTCCTCTGGAGGAGCATTCAACCTATTTCCCACGCGTGTCAACGGTGAAAGGCTAAATGCCGGATCCGGCAACGCCCGCGAGGTCTGGATCAAGGTCGAGATCGTAAACACCGACGACGTGACTGGCGCTGTCGTAACGAAGGACATCACCGAAGACTTCCTCAGCCTCGGGGTGACCGAGGTCCCGCCTTCGTCGGTCAATGTAAATTCATATACGGGAACGCTGATCAGCAATGGTTCGTTCTCGAGTCCGAGCTCGAACTTGACGGCCACGACGCCGCAGGGAGCGTCCACCTATCCCGACAGCCGTTCGGTGATCAAATTGCAGCAGTTCGCGATTGCCGGCCCCGCGATCCCTCAGGGTTCGACCAATCTGATCTACAGCTTCGGTTCAGGATCGAGCGCCTTGAACGTGGTCCGCCGATATACGAATGTCGGAACCAACGACAACAACGTGAACGCGGGATGCACCAGTGGCTGCACAACCGCAAATTCGGATGTCAATGCGGCCGGTCTTGAAAGGTATGGCCATCTAAAACGGGCGACCGTCAACGGCACGTCGAACGTTGCGGTCGTTCCGTTCCCGATCAAGATGTTCGACATGCGCGAGGGGTACCATTACGACGAACGCTCAACGAGCTACTTCTCAAATCTATCGAACCTTACCCGAAACGGCATCATGAGCATGGTCGACATCGACATCGCCAATCTTCGCCGGTTCTTCCGTGGCGATTTCAACGGGTTATTCCCGGTCGACACTCAATTCGCCGCATCTAACGGGGGAGTTGGCTTGACCAATAACGACATCCCGCAGCGAGGAGGTTGGGTCCTTTACGTATCCGACCGCCGCGGCGACGCCGATTTTGACGGCGAGTTCGACATGGAGGACGTATATGGCTCAGGTCTCGGCAATGACGGGTCGATGCAGAACGGCGAGGACATTAACCACAACGGCATTCTGGACCGCCGTTACGGCACTGAATCCGAACGCTATCGTGATCAGATGATCTCGCCCGTGTTCGCTGCGGTGAACGACCACAAGTACTACCGCCGCGGCGTTCGGCTCGTGAACGGAACGGTTATCCCGGGAATTTATGATGCGACGACACCCGGCAACACGAGGGGCTTTACGGTCTCTTCCGAGAACGGAGTCTACGTTTGGGGCAACTACAACGCGACCCATGTGAACACGGTGCCGTCAACAGGGAACACGCCCTACGATCAATACCGGCCGTTCGACACCCCGACTCATATTCCGGCCTCGATCGTCGCGGATTCCGTGACGATCCTCTCGAACAACTGGAACGATGCCCAGAGTTTCGAGACGCCTGTTACGAGTCCGTACGACCAGAGCGAGCGGCTCGCGACCACGACGCAAATGCGATTCGCGATGATCTCAGGCGACACGATCGCAAGCCGCGAGCAAACGCCCCACCAGGGCGGCATCACGCCGAGGATGAACGGCGGCGTTCACAACTTCAAGCGATTCCTCGAGCGCTGGTCGGGAACAGGGGCATCCGGCGTCCGTCTGGATTACGCAGGCTCGCTGATCAACCTCTTCAATTCGCGGAACAACATGGGATCGTTCAAGTGTTGCAACACGGTCTACAATCCCCCGATCCGGAATTGGGTTTTTGACAGCACATTCCTCGACCCAACGCGCATTCCGCCGGGGACTCCGTTCTTCCAGTACGTGCAGACGACCGGATTCGAACGCTCGACCGACTAACGGTCTTCGTTAACAGATCTCCGGCCGCAGGGGAACCTCTGCGGCCGGAACGCTAATTCACTTTCGTTCGTAATTCTTCTCCGCGAACGATCTGGCCCGCAGATGTGGACAACCGCATTCTGCGGGCTTTTTTCGTGTCAATATCGAACTTTGGGGCTATAATGTCGTACAGATGATTACTGACGGCTGCCTTGTTCCTCTGCCCGGGCCGACCGACCCAGATGAAAGAGCTACTGCTTGAAAACTGCAGGCTTGATAAAAGATACGACATCTTTGCCCAGCTAGGGCGCGGAAGCTATGCGGAGATATTCGCGGCCCGCGACATCCTTGCATCTCCCGAATCGCCGCACCGTCTGGTCGCGATCAAAGCACTGAACGTCTTCCTTCAGGATGACCTTGATCCGGACCTCGAACGTACACTGGTCGAGAATTTTCAGAACGAGGCGGTGGCCCTTGACCGCGTACGCCATCCGAACGTGATCAATCGCCTCGGGCATGGAACGGCACGGGATTCACGCGGTACTCTCTTTCATTATTTAGTGCTTGAATACCTTGAAGGCGGCGACCTTCAGAAAGTCTGCCGCGAGGGCACACTCACGCTCCGGCAGGCGCTCAGATATATCGAGCAGACGTGTGCCGGCCTTGGGCACGCGCACCGTCACGGCGTGATCCACCGCGACATCAAGCCGCAGAACCTTCTGCTCACTAAAGATCGTGAGACGGTCAAGATCGCCGATTTCGGTGTTGCACGGATCACCTCATCGGACGCACCGATCACCCGCGTCGGGACAAATATCTACGCCGCCCCCGAACACAGCCCGCTTGGTACCGACGGCAATGTTATGGTTGTACCGGCGTTGACCCCGGCAGCGGACATCTACTCGCTGGCGAAGTCGGTTTATACGCTGCTGACACGCGAGGCCCCACGATATTGTGCAAACCAGACGATAACCGAGCTTCCGATCTCGGCCCGCGGCGAGCCATGGGCCGACGATCTAAAACGGGTCCTCGCCCGCGCGACGAGTCGGGAGCCGGCCCATCGCCATCAGACCGTGGAGGAGTTCTGGCAAGACCTGATCGCGATCCGCCGTTTCGCCGAACAGGGCGAAACACCCACGGTCGTCCGGCCGAACCTTCCGGCACTGCCGCAGCCCCATGTCGCTCGCGGTTATTCACCAATAGCGCCGCAGTCCGCCCAGTTCGACACAACCAGGGAACTGAAGCTCCGCCACCGCTACGGCCCGGCCTTCGCCGCCCCGGCCATTGAGTTGGACCGTGTCCGGATGCCTTCAGTTCCGGCGATCGCCGCCGACCGCCCCCCGTCTGCACAGCCCGAGGTACCGGTCAACGGGAACAACAGCCAGGTTCGGATCGAAATACCTAATGCAGTACATTATACAGGAGAAGCTAAAGCACGAAATAGAAGTCGGTTCCCGGGACGCTTCATGGTGATCGCTCTCCTGATCATTCTGTTCGCAGGCGGTCTTTTTATCACACATTCGTTTCTGAAGAACGCAGATCTTTTACCGGAGCTTCCGTTCGCCGAGCGGGCGCAGATGGGCAGGGCGAACACCGATATCAACCTGCGGCCCGAACCGAACGTGAATAACCAACCGATCGGGCTGGTGACCCGAAATTCGAAGGTGCGAATTGTAAAAACTGAGAATAATTGGTATCAAGTTGATGTGATCGAACAAGGCAGACAGCGGAACGATGCCCCTTCGGCGACCCGCGGGTGGCTGAACGGCCGGTATGTGGATCTCGAAGAGAACTAAAGATCTGGATCAAGAATGAGCCTGAGTGTTCTGGACAAAGTGAGGCGATGGATCGACGGCGACTCGGCCGAGGCGGTGCTTGAAGAGGCCGCCCGAGACGCCCAGGTCAAGCCGCGCAGCAAAGCCGAAGAATTTATCGTAAAGATCGCGCGTGCCATCGAAGAAGTGATGCAGGCAGAGATGGTGCCTCTGCCCCAGGGCACGACTATAATCCCCAGCGAATATATTATTTTCCTGAGCGAGTCTGACGACAAGGACTGGCAGGGTGTTAAGCGGAAGGGCCTCGAGCAGGGCCTCTACCACATCCTCTCCGAACGAGCCCGGGAGATCGCGGGAAAGAAGAAGCTCGAGACAAAATCCTTCGTGATCGAACTACGCGTGGACGGCACACTCGAAAAGGGCGAACTCCGCGTTCAGCACAGTTGGGAGGATTCCGCCTCGAACAAGACGGGCGTGCTCGCTCGGCCGAAAATGCCTGTACCCGGCCCGGCGTCGCCTGAGCAGGTGCCTTCCCCGACCGGGAAACGGCCTTTCGCTCCTCAAACGAGCCCGAATCTTCGCGGCCGGCCGTCGAAGCCGCAAGAATACGTACCGCCTCAACGCGGCGGCGTTTCCGAAACGATACCGTATGCAAATGTCGAGCGGGTGATCCCGCCGACGGATCCGACCCTCGGTGAAGATGGCGAGGAGATGACAAATGTCCGCCGCCGCGTGAGGGAACTCTACCGGCTTGAGATCTGGCGTAACGGAGTCCGGCAAAACGTCGTGCCCATCTTTCAAAATGAGATCGTCATCGGACGCGGCTCCAAGTCGCGGCCGGTCGATATCACGCTTGCGGGCGACCCCGAGATAAGCCGCCGTCATCTGGCGATCGTCACGGACGGGGCCGGGAAGTATTGGATCGTCAATGAGGGCCGGAACGCTGCCGCGATCAATAACTTTGAACTCCCCGCCGGCCAACGCGTCAGCCTTGCACCGGGCGTCAGCCTCGCGGTCTGCAGCTACATTCTTCGTATTCAGCCGGCGACGGTTTAAGTGCGGCCGTTTGTGACATCACTTTCCCGCCGAATTACTTTTTTCATTCAACCGGAGAACACCGAGAGGTCCTTTCCTGCTTACTGCTCGGAAAGCTCCCGTTCGACTTGCGGGAGGAATGTGCGCCGCAGCCGAAAGACGAGAAGCTGTGCTTCGCGTAGGTCGTTGGCCGCGTCCCGGAGGCTCACCTGAAGCTGTTGGACGATGCCTGACAGGCTGGTGCGTTCGGCCTGCAGGGCGCGCCGACGAGCTTCTTTTATCTCAGGCGTCTGGGTCGAACCTTCGAGCGCGACGCTCCGGTCGATGCTTTGCGGGTTCAGCTCATTCTCGACCTCGACCAGCCGAGCCCTGAGCTGGCCTTCCTTTTCGACAAGCTCGATCTGTCGTTTCTCGATACCCGCCGCACGCTGTTCCGCCTGGATCAAAAGCTGCATGCCCGCGACGAGCCGCTGTTGTTTTTCGGCAAGCGTTATTCCTTCGACCTTTGCGAATTTGTCTACAAAATCTTTCAAGGTGCTCGTCATTTGCTGGACCGATTGGGCGATCCTCGAAATGTCGTAGGCCATGCTTGAATTGGCGTCCGTTGGGGTCGCCGGCGGTGGCGTCTGTCCGAATGCGGTTACGGAGCAGGCGAATAAGATGATCGAAAACGTGCCGATCCTAAGCATCATGCGATCTCCTTCAATTTTGTGAAATTCTCCGACGATCCCTACACGATAGTTCAGCTAATTTGTTGCAGGGAATCCAGATAGTCAAAAGGGAATTCACGCCGTTCGATCATCCCTAAGAGTTCCTTCAGGGCGTTCCGGGCGTTTTCGACGAGTTCTTCAGGATATGACGATCTCACGCGGCTTTCTTCAAATTCGTCCTCATCTATAACAAGAACATTGCCTGTCACGTCCACGAGAACGTCGATCTCAAGATCGATATAGTCGAGCGTCTCGCCGTCGAAAACCGGCGGCATATTCAGATTGCAGTAAAAGCCTCTGAACGCTCCGTCGGGTTCGTGAAAACGAAAAACATTGTACCAGCGGTCCAGCCAATAGTATTCATATGAAACGGTCCCGGCTTGGACAAGGCCCAGGTGCGGGTGCGACACCTCTGCATCAAACACGCCCCGCAGCAATAAAAGGCTTCCATTCCGTTCGGCTATTTCCGCCGGCCAGCTCTTTCGGATCGAACCGTTAAAGTCTTTCGATCTAACAACCAAATTCATTTCGATAAACAAGGTCGGGCTTCCCGATTCACCCCATCTGCAAAATGCTTCGACTCAGACCGTCCCTTTGGCACAAAGGAGGCGATATGCAGATCCAATCTAGATCGAAACGGACCGGGGCCAGATTCTACGATAGCTTAAGCGCAAGGGAATTCGAATCGAAGCTTGAAATTCCCAGCGGAAAAGACCCGACACAAAACGCATGGCTGACCATCACATTGAACTACAGCCTGAATTTCGCGGACAGCAAGAATAGGGTACCCGGACTGGTCGTGACCGACGGCTCGGGCAATTTCTTTGCGAAGCCGAGCAACCCGACGGCCAAGGCGATGCCGATCAAAGATTGGGATTTCAAGTCGCAAACCGAATTTGCCCGCAAGTTCGCGAAAGCGGAGTCATTCTGGAACCACAAGTTCCTCTTGATCACGCCGCAGGATTACGATGCCTTCGACTTTACAAGCTTCGGCGGGCCGGGGTGGATCTGCCGGCCAAATGTGATCTGCCTGTTCCGGCTTGGCAGCGGCGGTTCGCCCAATCATCTCAAATTAAATGTTGTTCGGGCCGAAGGATTTTTCCGCTCGGATCAATTTACCTACGACGACGGCGATGTGAACGACAAAACTGTCTGGCACGAACTCGGCCATTCGCTGGATCAACTGCACATTCGGGCCCTGCTCGGCGATCCGTTCTGTACGACGCCGGCAAACATAAATCACAATATCTGCTATACCGAGCCAAAGGGAGTCAAGCCAAACATTCAGGGGACCGGCACGGGCCTCATTCCGCAGAATGCGAAGGCCTGGCACGAACTGATCGCGCAGCATACCGAAACTTCCCAATCGAAATGGCGAGTCTCGATGAATACCAAAGTGCCGCCGCGAAAGCTGCAGATGGGCTTCCAGGTTCGGGGCGTGATGCCGAAGAATTGGTGAACAGAGAGGCTTCCGGCTATTCGGCAGGAAGCCGAACGACCAACACCGAGCACGGAGCGTGGTGCACGACCGAATCCGATACCGAGCCGAGCAGCAAACGCTCCCAGCGGTTGTAGCCGTGCGATCCGACCACGATAAGGTCGGCTTTCCACTCCTCGGCCGTTTCGACGATGCGGCTGTCCGGCGATCCGAATAGGATGTCGGTCGAGATCGTCGGCGAATTCTCGCCAAGAGACTCCTTGACCTTCTCTGCGGATTCTTCGACCACTTTCGAAGCATTCTCGCGGGCCGTCTTTTCCAGTTCCGTCGTGTCGGGCAGGAAGCCGCCATAGATGTCTATCGCCATCGGCAAGGCCATGTCCACTACGCTGATTATCTTCAGTTCGTCGCCGGCCTGAAACGTGAGCCGGATCAGGGCCTCGGCTGCCGCCTCGCACTGTTTTCCGCCGTCGGTTGCGAAAAGTACCTTCATTTCGAATCACTCCTTTTCAACAATAAGTAGCGCGCATCGGCGCGTATTTGCAATGTGCGGCGGCTGTTCGTAGTCAACCCGATGACCGCTCAAATTACCTCGACCAGCAGTTTGGGCAAGAGCTGCTTTAGCATCGTCTCTTCGGCGTCGGTCAGGCCGCCCAGGGTTTGGCCTTCCACCTTGTTCCATGCCGCCTCGACCTCCGCCCGGACCTTCCGCCCTTTTGGCGTCAGGCAGATCCGTGTCGAACGGGCATCGTCCTCGAACTCCAGCCTGGTTACGTAATCGTTCCCGATCAACCCACCGATCGTTTTGTTCACCGTCGCGGCGGTGACCGACAAGCGATTTGCGAGATCGATCTGCCTGAGGCCGTCCGACTTCCAAAGTTCGAGCAGTACGAATAGCTGCCCGGCATGGAGCCCGATCTCGCGGGCCCTCTCCTCGATCAGCTTTCGATGCGCATTGCCGACCTTTGCAAGCAAATAGCTGACTGATGTTTCGATGGCCATTCCGCCCCATCCTCAGCCGACACTTAAACTGCGGTCTGCCGGCTAATAAATTTAGTTTCGCGGTCTAATAAACTTTACTTAGCAGGCTAATAATCTATCATTAGCCGGCTAATTAACAAAACTAAGCGGGATAATAAATTTAGTTTAGCTGGTATATTGTTTAAGTATGACGAATGCTGAGACCCTTAAAGCAGGGCGGGATCTGATGCTCGGACTGCACCGGTCGTTGATGGACCGCGAGCGGGCGGCCTACGAGATCCTTCATGGCCGGGCGACCGCCGGCCAATTCCTGCAGGCGTTGATCGAGGACCCGCAGCTCGCGTGGTTGCGGACGTTTTCGACGTTCATTGTGGAGATCGACGAGACTTTCGCACAGAAGGACGGTTATGGTGAGGACGCGGTCGAGACCCACCTGGAGAAGATGCGGGAGATCGTTTTCATGAGAGGCGTGGATGAGGCCTTTGCTGAAAAGTATCAGGTTGGGCTTCAGCGAAATATCGAGGCGGCGGCGCTTCATGGCCGGCTTAAACAACTATTGCGTGACGACAATGAATAAGGCCGAAAGCCCTGCAAAGGCTCTCGGCCGGTTTCGGTGAACGTGATCGCGCTAATCTCTTCCGCTCTTCTTCCAATCCGCGAGAAATGCGTCGAGCCCCTTGTCCGTCAAGGGGTGCTTAACAAGCTGTTGTATTACCTTAAAAGGAATGGTTGCAACATCCGCCCCGACAAGTGCGCAGTCCACGATGTGCATCGGATGACGGATCGAGGCAGCAAGCACCTCGGTTGAAAAACCGTAATTGCCGTAGATCTGGACAATGTCCTGGAT
Source organism: Chloracidobacterium sp. (assembly GCA_016716365.1). Lineage (GTDB taxonomy): Bacteria > Acidobacteriota > Blastocatellia > Pyrinomonadales > Pyrinomonadaceae > OLB17. The sequence continues at coordinate 1,050,062 of JADJWM010000018.1, forward strand.
CAACTGCATGCCGTTCGTCGAAACATCGTCCAGCCGGCCGATGAAGGGCGAGATGTACTTGGCACCCGCTTTCGCGGCCAGGATCGCCTGCGCGGCCGAAAAGCAAAGGGTCACGTTAACGCCCGTGCCCTCCGACGAAAGTACTCTTGTTGCTTTCAGCCCGTCCAGGGTCAACGGACACTTAACTACGACGTTCGACGCTATAGCCGCCAATTCACGCCCCTGCGTCAGCATTCCTTCAGTATCGAGCGCGGTCACCTCGGCCGAAACATCGCCCTTGACCATCGAGCAGATCTTGGCGATGTGTTCCTTAAAATCGACATCGCCTTCCTTTGCGACCAGCGACGGATTTGTAGTGACCCCGTCGATCATCCCGAGTTCATTAGCTTCGCGGATCTCGTCGAGGTTCGCCGTGTCTATAAAAAATTTCATATTTATCCTTTAGTTGAAGGTCGGTTCTGAACCTCTGCGGCCCAGTTTCATTCGACCGGGTTCGACAGCGTTCCCATGCCCTCGATCTCGACCTCGCAGACATCGCCGGGCCGAAGGGCAGTAACTCCCGACGGTGTGCCGGTGGCGATCAGGTCACCGGGCAATAAAGTCATCATCCTTGAAATGTATCGTATCAAATGATCGACGGGGAAGACCATTTGCGATGTCCGGCCGGTTTGCCGAACTTCACCGTTGACCCGGCAGACCACGCTCAGATCGCGGACATCGAGTTCGGTCTCGATGTGCGGCCCGACCGGGCAGAATGTGTCGAAGGATTTGGCCCTTGCGAACTGTCCATCGCGTCTTTGAAGGTCTCGGGCGGTCACGTCATTCACACACGTATAGCCGCGAACGTAATCGAAAGGGTCGTCGTCTTCCGTCAAGCCGCTGCAGCGGGTGCCGATGATCACGCCCAATTCCGCTTCGTGCTCAACCTGATCCGAATAGGAGGGAAGCCGGATGGCATCGCCGTCGAATATGACCGCGGACGGCGCCTTTAAGAAAAGCAGCGGTTCCGCGGGCACCTCATTGCCCAGCTCGGCGGCATGTTCGCCATAATTTCTGCCTACGCAGACGATCTTTGAGGGAGCAAAGTCCCGCGTCATTTCGGTCTTCATCAGTTGTTCAATTGCGGCTGTCTTTTGTTTTCCGCGACTCTTTCCTTGAGATCGCTATATTTGCTTGGACCATCCCGAAAAGATAGACTTTAAAGAGTGGTTCTGGTTTTGTCGAGTTCGGCGATCTGTTCGTTCGGAAGGCCGCATAAATGCTGGGGTCGATGTGCCTCGATTCCGGTAACAGGGCCCTGATCCGTCCGGTCGTTCATTGACATCAAGGCGCTCAAATTTTTCTTCGCTTTTTACTAAAAAAAGTCGAAAAAAACATTGACAAACAATTGGCCATCGGCTAGACTTTACTTACTGAACGCGTTGAGTAAAAGGAAGGGAAAAACTTCCGGCCTTGCGGCCGCTTGTGGATGAAATCCGGCGCGGAAATTAGTCCAAAAGAGTTACGGCGTAGGGAACACTCGTGAGGGCCTTGTCGGCACATTGCTCTTGGCTCAATAAAGGGTAGCAAGATAAAGAATAGAAGGCTTGTCGCCGGCATGCGGCAGGCCTTTTCTTTATCTTAGAGACGCAAAAGTCCCGGCCCGTTTGCCATCTTTCCAAACTACTTTTTTTGATCCTCCGATCAGCTAGGGTTTATTGACTGGAAGGGGGTTCGCGTTGGTATTGGCGGGCGGATCATCTTCACTCGTCTTTTCAGCCGGTTTCGACTCTTCTTCGAGAGTGGTTGGGGTGGATACGGACCGATCATCGTCATCTGACGGCGGCGTCCGATCGCTCACCACTTCGCTTGGGGCGCTCTCGTTTCCGAATTTATCGATCGCGATAACGTAATAGAAATAAGTCTTTCCCGGGTCGACGCTCGTGTCCTGGAAAGTGTTTGTTTCCAACTGCTTATCCGTCAAAAGCTTCCATTCAGCTTTAGGCACGGTGCCGTCCTCGGAACGGTATATCTTGTACCCCGTCACATCGTTCTCCGGGTTCGGGGGGAAGAAGATCGAGATCGTTGTCGGCGAGGCCGCGATCGTGATCGACGCGGGAGCCGACGGCGGGAATTTATCCACCGGCGTTACCTCCACGATATTCGACTCAAGGCTTTCGGTCCGCGTCGCACCGGTTCCCGAGGAGACCGCCCTAACGAAATAAAAGTATTTTTTCTCGAAATTAAAGTTTTCGTCCGAGAATTTCGGGTCCGGCACCGGGTTTTGATTGATCAACTTACCGGCCTGTGTCTCAGATTCCGACCGGTAAACATTGTATCCGAAGATGTTTACAGGGGTCGTTCCGTCGGCATTGGCCGCCGGGCCGGTCCACGAAAGCTCGATGGCTTCCTGCGTCACTTCAGCTTCCAGGGCGGTCGGGGCCGCGGCGACCTTCGCTTCCGGTTCGACAAGCAGGAAGTTCGAGAATGCGGCTTTTTGTCCGGCAGCGTTCACAAACCTGACCGCATAGCGGAGCCGGACCGGTTGGCCCGCAAATTCGAGTGTATCTCTGTAAGTAAACGTTTTTCCGCCAAAGTCCGAGTCTTCGACCGGCACCGATGCTATCAAAAGGCTCCTTGCCGAGAATTCCTCCTCGGACAGCGTCAAGGGTGACGTCAGCGGTTCAGCCAGGCGGTAAACGTCGATCCGGCGGATGTGCTGGACGTCGTTCGCCGGCGCATTCTTTTCCGGCATTGGCCATGAAAGGATGACACGATTGCCGCGTTGAAAGCCCTTTATTTCGGCTCTCTGAGGCACTTTCTGCACCGGCGGCAGGGGCGGCTTCCGTTTTCCACATGCCGGACCCGAGGCGAGGATCATAGCGATCAGCAAGCAAACCGGCGCCGCTTTGGCCAGCCGCCGGCCCGGGCCGGCCTTTTGCGGAAAGTTGCATCTAATGATCATCAAAATTCTTTGGATCAGAGGACGTATTGGCGGAGGTCCTGGTCCTTGATCAGGCCGCTCAATCGCTCTTCGACATAGGCACGATCGATCACTTGATGTTTCTTCTCGAGTTCGCCGCCAAGGAAGCTCACCTCCTCAAGCAGTTTCTCAAGCAGTGTGTGAAGACGGCGGGCTCCAATATTCTCTGTCGAACGGTTCAGCTCTGCGGTCATTTCGGCGATGGTCGAAACGGCCTCCTCGGTGAATTCGAGCTCGATCCCCTCGGTACCCAGAAGTGCCTGATACTGTTTGATCAGAGAGTTTTTCGGCTGAACAAGTATGCGTTTCAGATCGTCGACCGTCAGCGATTCCAGCTCTACGCGGATCGGGAAACGGCCCTGCAGTTCGGGGATCAGGTCCGACGGTTTAGAGACGTGGAACGCTCCGGCCGCCATGAACAGCACGTGCTCGGTGTTGACCATCCCGTATTTCGTATTGACGTTTGTGCCCTCGACGATCGGAAGCAGGTCCCGCTGAACGCCTTCCCGCGAAACATCCGGACCGCCGCCGCCCGATTCACGGCCCGCCACTTTGTCCAGCTCGTCAAGGAAAATGATGCCCGAATTCTCCGCCTTTCTGATCGCGGTTCGGATCACGTTCTCCATGTCGATCAGATTCTCCTGCTCGTCACGCAGCAGCGTCGCCTTAGCGTCCGCCAGTTTCATTTTCCGACGCACGGTTTTCGAAGGGAACAGGTTGCCGAACATGTCCTTCAGGTTCACGCCCATTTCTTCCATTCCCTGGCCGCCGACAAAATCGATCGTCGCCGAACCTCGGTCGGTTGTCTCGATCTCGACGACGCGTTCATTCAGGCTTCCGTTCCTCAATTGGCCACGGAGTTTTTCCCGGGTGCGCTCGTGCGACGCGTGCTGCGGATCGCTGTCCGCGGATTCGCCGTCGGGCAGCGGGTAGGTAAAACCCGGTGACGGCAAGAGCAGGTCAAGAAGCTTTTCCTCGACGTTCTGTTCGGCAGTCGGCAGCACCTCCTCGTAGGCCGCCTGTTTCGCCATATCGACCGCAACCTCGGTCAGTTCGCGGACCATGCTCTCGACATCGCGGCCGACATAGCCGACCTCAGTGAATTTCGAAGCCTCGATCTTCACGAACGGCGAATCGGCGATCCGGGCCAGCCGCCGGGCGATCTCGGTCTTGCCGACACCCGTCGAACCGATCATCAAGATGTTCTTAGGAAGTACGTCCCTGGCGATATCTTCCGGGAGCTTCTGACGCCTTATCCGGTTACGGAGAGCGACGGCGACCGCACGCTTGGCGGCGGTCTGGCCGACCACGTAGCGGTCGAGTTCCTCCACGATCTCGCGCGGTGTCAATGCGTCAAGTTTGGGTTTGACGGCGGCCGTTTCGCCGCCTAAATAAATAGCCATTACAACACCGGGCCATCACCGGCCCTATCTTTCACCCACAAAAAACGAAGGCTCCAGAATCAAAGTTCCTCGATCGCGATATCCGAATTAGTATAGATGCAGATCTCGGCGGCTATGCGCAAAGATTCTTCGGCGATCTCGCGGGCCGTCATTTCAGTATGCTTGATCAAAGCCCGGGCAGCGGCCATTGCGTACATGCTCCCCGAGCCGACGCTCAGAAGGCCCTCGTCTGAAGAGATCACATCTCCTTTGCCCGAAATGAGGAACGCGTCTTTCTTGTCGGCGACTATCAGCAATGCCTCGAGGTGGCGAAGGTATCGGTCGGTCCGCCAATCCTTGCTCAGCTCGATCGCCGCCCGTTCGAGCTGGCCCTGAAATTCGTTCAATTTGCCCTCGAACCGGCTCAACAGCGAAAAGGCGTCTGCGGTTGCACCGGCAAACCCGGTGATAATCTCGCCGTTCATCAGCCGCCTGATCTTCCGTGCGTTCGCCTTGATCACGGTTTCGCCGAGCGTCACCTGCCCGTCCGCGGCCATCGCGGTCGAACCGTTCCGCTGAACAAGCAGCACCGTGGTCGAACGCACCTTTGCGGTTTCCCCTTCCTTCGCCATAAAACCCCAATAATAAGGCTTTATTTTGTAATGCTCAAATTGACAGATATGCGGCGATTGTTTGAACATTGTCTTGTTTATGGGTTCACGTCCCCGGATCGGTTTGACAATGCGGCTCGAGATCGAGACCCGCCGATTCTACCTCGGCCGCGATTATAGCGAGGCTCTCGAGGGCGCTGGTGCGCTTCCGGTCCACATCCCGCTGATCGCGGACCGCGATTACATCGGCGACATCGTTAAAGGCCTCGACGGCCTGCTTTTGCCGGGCAGCGACACGGACGTTGATCCGTCCTATTTCGGCGAGGAGCCGCATCCTAACCTAAAGAAGGTCGTTCCGGAAAAGGACCAGACCGATCTGCTGGCCCTGGAAGAGGCGGAGAAGGCCGGCATTCCGGTGCTCGCGATCTGTTACGGAATGCAGGCGCTGAACGTTTTCCGTGGCGGCAGCCTGATACAGGACATCGGCTCGATGGTGGATGACTGCGTGAAGCACGAGCAGGGAATTCCGCTCGAACGCCGTTCGCATTCGATACGTACATCTGACGAAGGCATCCTCGCCGGTATCATCAACGGTAACGCCGGCGGGGAACTTAAAGTAAATTCTCATCATCATCAGGCTATCGGCAGGGTGGGGAATGGGTTGACGGCCACGGCGTGGGCACCCGATGGGGTGGTCGAGTGCATCGAAGATACACGAAACGGACGGTTTGTCCTCGGCGTTCAGTGGCATCCGGAGCTCGATTGGCAGTCGGACAGCCTTTCGCGGTCGATATTCGGTTCGTTCGTCGGATCGTGCAAATGAAGGTGCCGCTGGTTTGAGAGTCCGCATTAGCTCTTCCGAATGGGGGCCGTAAGGAATTTCGAAGTCGATTGTTATCAATCTTTAGACGGAGTAGTTGAACAGTTGATTTAATTGTCGGTTTCCCGACAGTTAATGTTTTTCCTGATAGGCAGGTACGTAAATGGATAATACTTTCGTGGTCGCTTTGCTCGCCTGGTTCTTTCCGGGAGCCGGCCACATTGCTCAAAGAAGGCTTAAGCGTGGCCTGATCATCTCCGGGTCGATCTGGACGATGTTCGTCATCGCGATCCTCAGCGGGGGAGCTTACTACCCCGGCTTCGACTTCAACGACGGGGCGTTGCTCTATCTTCTTAACGTCTTTGCGACGTTCGGCAACGGCCTTGGCGACCTGATCAGCTTTTTCGCGTCCGTCGAACCGTCAAAGGATGTTGCCGCCCGGGCGACGTTCGAATACGGCGGCCGCTTTCTGGAGGTCGCGGGACTTCTTAACTATCTGGCCGTGATCGACGCGGTCGACATCAATCTGGGGAGGAAAGAATGATCCATTTCCTTTACCTTGTAGGATTTTCGCTGTTCGTCTCCGTGTGTTTTGCGGTTTTCGCCACGGGCGACGCCAAAGATCGTATCTGGTACGGTTTCAAGACGTTTCTTCAGTTCCTCGGGATCAGCCTTCTTGTGGCTTGGGTCCTGTATTTCATTCCTTTCTGATCGCTTCGGCCGTCAAGCTATACAATGCCGATCGTCGAAACTGAAAGCCTCGTTTTGCGAAGTTACGACCTGGCCGAGGCCGACCGGATCGTCGTCTTTTTCACCCGCGATCATGGCATCGTTCGGGGCGTTGCGAAGGGGGCCCGAAGGCTGAAAAGCAAGTTCGGCGGTTCGCTCGAGCTGTTTTCGACGGTCCATCTTTCTTACTTCCAGAAAGAGGACCGCGAGCTCGTTTCGGTCCAGAAAGCTGAGATGATGACCTCGCGGTTTGCCCAGGCAAGCAGGCCACAGTACCTTAAGACCTTCTCTTATCTCGTCGAGCTTCTTGTCGAACTGCTGCCCCCGAACGACCCAAACGAGAAAATGTACCGGATGGCGGCCGCCTGCCTCGAACTTTCTCCGGACAGCGGTGAAGAGATCGCGGCCATCGAACTATACTTTGAGGTTTGGCTGCTTCGGCTCGGAGGTTATCTGCCGTCGTGGGCCTCTTGCGGCGGCTGCAGTCGGCCGCTGTCCGAGAATGAACCGGCCGCTTTGAGTCCGGATCTCCACCTCATATGCGAGGCGTGTACCAAGGGCCGACACCGCGATCTTGTCAGCCCCGACCAGCGGTCGGTTTTGGCGGCGGTGGGCCGGCTTCCGCCGTCGGAGTTCGTCGTTTTCGCTGCAGAACACAACCCTGATGTGTCGGAGCTTTCGGCGAAAATGCGTCAAATGGCGGCGTCAATTATCGGCCGCGTATCAAGGGTAAAGCAGGTTTCGACCTAAACGGGATAATTGTCAGTGAGATTAGGTTGGCTAAATTCAAAGTACTTGGTCCTGTCGGTCCTTCCGTACTTCCTTTTTTCTTGGATCCTGCTCTCCGTGATCCTCTTTGTTCAGCAGGCCAGCCGCTTCTCCGACATTTTTTTCAGTGCCAATATCCCGACCTCACTCGTTTGGCAGCTTAGCTTTGCGCTCGTTCCGAATGTCATCGCCTTCACCTGTCCGATGGCCGCTCTGGTCGGTGTCATCATAGGCCTGACGAAAATGCAGAGCGATAGTGAACTCGTTGCGATCCGCGCCGCCGGCGTCGGTAATTTTGGGATCACGCTGCCGATGGTCCTGCTCGGGGTTGTGCTCACCGGATTCGCCCTCCTGGTCAACCTGAAGGGTGTCCCCCTCGCTTCGGGCATCGTAAGGCGAGTTGCAATGCAGACGGCCCTTCACGAACTCGAATCACCGATCGAACCCGGCGTGTTCAATACTGAGGTGGCGGGCTTCACTATTTACGTAAAAGGGGGCGATCTTGAGACCGGGCGTTGGAAGAACATTTTCATCTTTAATGAGGACCCCGCATCGGGGACGGTCCGTCTTGTCACATCGGCAAGCGGCCGCATAGATTACACCAACGAAGATTCCGAACTCGTGCTCGAGAATGCCGTCAGCTCGACCATTTCGGGCTCAGGCGACCGACGTAAGTTCTTCTCCGAAAGCGTCGGCGAACTTCGCTATGCCGTGAAGACGCGCCGGTCTGAGATCATCGAGCGGATGAACAAAGCCGAGCTCTCACCCGAGGAACTCGGCCTGGAGCAGCTTTCGGAGTACGCCCGCAGCCGCGAAGGTGCCGAGCGAACCGAGGCCGAGCTCTTATGGTATCGACGGATCCTGCTCTCGGTGTCGCCCTTGATCTTTTGCATATTTGGATCGGTCTTCGTCCTCCGGTTCAACCGTAAGGGCAGGGGATTTGCAGTCTTCTCGGCACTTGCGGGCCTGGTCGCCTACTATTTACTTGCGTTCCTCGGCGAACAGCTTGCCCGGTCAGGATGGATCGGCGTCCGTTCCGCCGGCCTTTTGCCGATAGTTGCCAGCGGTGTCGTGATACTGTGGCTCGCGCTCGCGGGCCGATTCTCGCTTGCCGGCCGGCTAACCGACTTCATCCGGGACAGGGCCGGTTCTGCAGATCTGTGGAATCGCCGGCCGCGGATGGGGAATCTTTTTGTGGATGTGACGACGGGCCTTCGAGACTTTGACATCGCTTTCAATTTGATCAAATTCTACCTTCTGTCGGTCGGGTTCTTGACGGCTATCTTCTTTATTTTCACGGCTTTCGAGCTGTGGCGATTCGCCGGAACGATGGATGGCGGGCCCGTTCTTCTTGTTAAATACCTCTTCTACCTTCTCCCGTTCGTGTACCTTCAGCTTTCGCCGTCTTCGGCGATGATCGCGACACTCGCGACCTACGTGATCAAGTCTCGGCAAAACGAGATAGTTACCTGGACGTCCGCGGGTCAGAGTGTCTATCGGCTTCTGCTGCCTTGCCTGTTCTTTATGGCAGCGCTCGGTTTCGTCAACTGGCAGGTTCAGGAACGTGTCGCGCCTCTCGCGAACCGTGTCCAGGACAGTCTTCGAATCGAGATCCGCGCCCGAGGTAAGCGTCCCGAAAAGCCCGAACGATACTGGGTTGCCTCCGAACGACGGATCCTGTCTTTCAAACTTGGCCGTGACGGAGGGAACGGCGCGGCTCTGGCCGCTTGCCATCAGACCTGCCCGCTGAGCGATCTTTCGATCTACGAATTTGCCGATGACGGGACGAACCTTCGGGCCGTCTACAGTATTCCGTCGGCAAGCTGGCAGCGGGAGCGTATTGTCATCGAAGGCACCGCGGAGCTTCTGGAACTTGCTGAATCTAAGATAGTTGCACGCACAGTTGAGGGCGGCGAGATCCAGGTCGAATCAAACCCTTTCATCGAGATCCGGACGAAGCCGGCCCATCTTAATTCTGCCGAAACCCGGGCCCAGATCGAATTCAGTGGATCCGCGGCCGAAGAACGCAGTTTCTCAGTCGCGCTCCAAAGGAAGTATTCGACACCGTTTTTGCCTTTGTTGATAGGGATCTTCACCGCTCCGTTCGCTTTGAGCCTTAGCCGCAAGGGAAAGGCGGCAACGACCGGATACGCGATCGGGCTATGGCTGGCCTTCATGGGTGCAACGAGCGTTTTCGAACAGCTCGGGTTGAATGGAACGCTTCCGCCGGCGGTTGCGGTCTGGGGGCCGCTCGCGGTCTTTGCGGCGATCGGGATCTTTCTGCTCTCGCGGATCCGGACGTGAAGCCGGCGGCGGGACCGTTTATTTGACGGTCAGCGGCAGGACCGTGGTTTCGATGCAGACATATTTGTAAAGGGCCTCGCCAATCGAACCGGGCTTAACCGCATCTTTCTTTGACGGCGTCAACAGGTTCGTTTTCGATTCGATCGGGCCTCCCGATCCGTCGAAAACAGACGTTTTCTCGAAGAAAAGCGACCTTTTCTCGCAATCGACCGTTGCATATTGAAGGACGTGGTCCGCATTGCGTGGAACGCCGTATCGCTTGGAAAAATCGGCCTTGTTCTCGGGGACGATCTTTACCCATAGTTCGTATTGTCCTTCTTTATTTATCCGGATGCCACGCCCGTGGAGCGTGAACCCCCGGGCGCCCTCGATGGTCGGGCCAAGCTTCGACCAGTTCATCGCTTGTTCGGCGGCGGTCGTCGGTTTCACGTCCTGGCCCAAAGTCGAACCGGCAAGCAGCAAAAGAAGGCAGCAGATCGTGGTTTTCATAGCGACAATATGTTTCAATTCGAAATGATTTGCAAGCCCTATCTTCACGTGACTCACGTTTGAGACGCGAAAAGCTGGCACGAGTTGCCCGCAGGCCGGATCGAGGTTAACCTTATTTCTATGACCGGAGAGTGTATGAAGCAGATCCTGACACAATTCCTTATCCTGACGTTCTTCCTGAGCATCTCGGCCGTAAATCTCTCAGCCCAAACATCTTCCGCCGATGACAAACTTGCTGCAAAAGCAATGAAGATCCACAAGGACGTCATTACGCTCGACACACACCTTGACATAAACGTCGCGAACTTTACCGAGTCGCGCAACTACACACAGGAACTTTCGACTCAGGTCGATCTTCCGAAAATGCGAAAAGGCGGGCTCGACGTGGCGTGGTTCATCGTTTATACCGGCCAGGGGCCGCTGACGGATGAAGGTTACGCGCGTGCTTATCAGAACGCGATCGACAAGTTTGACGCAATCGACCGCCTGGTGACCAAGTTCGCCCCGAACGAGATCGAATTGGCCCGGACCTCGGCGGACGTCCGCCGGATCGCGAAGAAAGGGAAGTTGGTGGCGATGATCGGCGTCGAGAACGCCTACCCGATCGGGACCGACATTTCCCGGATCAAGTATTTCGCCGAACGCGGTGCCCGCTACATGTCGCTGGCCCACAACGGCCACAGCCAGCTCGCCGATTCCAACACGGGCGAGGCGAATAACACATGGATGCACAACGGCCTAAGCGACCTTGGCCGACAGGCCATCGCGGAGATGAACAAGTGGGGCATTATGGTGGATATTTCGCATCCGTCAAAAGAGGCGAACATTCAGGCCATCAAGCTTAGCAAGGCTCCGGTCATCGCTTCGCATTCTTCGGTCAGGGCGCTGGCTGATCACAGCCGTAACCTCGACGACGAGATGCTTGCCCTGATCAAGGCCAACGGCGGCGTGGTCCAGGCGGTCGCTCTTCGCACTTACGTCAACCGCGAAAAGGGAGCGCTCCGCACCGCGAAGACCAACGAGATCCTTCGGGAATTCGCTGAGAAAGAGAACTTCAAGATCCTCGAGCGGGCGGCCGTCGTCGCCTTGCCGGAGGCCGAACGCACCGAATACCTGGCCAAGCTAGGGGCCATCCGGGCGTTGGCTGCACCCGTCATCCGCGAACGTCTTAAAGATTCCGCCCCCGACGTGAACGTCAAAGATTTTGTCGATCACATCGACTATCTCGTTAAAAAGATGGGAGTTGATCACGTCGGCATCGCTTCGGATTTCGACGGCGGCGGTGGCGTCGAGGGCTGGGACAACGCATCCGAAACATTTAATGTAACGCTTGAACTCGTCCGCCGCGGCTACAGCAAAAAGGACATCGAAAAGATCTGGAGCGGTAACCTCCTTCGAGTTCTGGATGAGGTCCAGCGGGTTGCATCCCGGATCCAGGCTGGCAAGATGTGAACTCGCCGCATTGTTTTTCCGAACGAGATGCAGCTCTCCGTCGTCATACCCGCCTACAACGAAGAGGACTATCTCGGCCCCACAGTCGAATCGGTCGTCGCGGCACTTGGGTCGATCGATCGGTCCGAATGGATCGTAGTCGATAACGAGAGCACGGACCGGACCGTCGAGGTCGCAAAGAGTTTCGGTGCCGCAATAATAACCGAAAGCAAGCGAAGCATCGGAGCGGTACGCAATGCCGGCGGGCGGGCCGCAACCGGAGAGGTCATCGTGTTTCTCGACGCCGACACCCGCGTCCGCCCCGGCGTTTTCGACCGCATCCTCGAGGAGATGTCCGACCCGGCCTGCGTCGGCGGCAGCGTTGCCGTCGAGTACGACACGGCCCCGAGCCGTTGGTGGGTCCGGTACTACGTCGCGATGTTCCAATTTTGGGGAAAAGTTCTCCGGATGCGTCAGGGGGCCGCTCAATTCTGCCGTCGTTCCGCCTTCGAACAAACGGGCGGTTGCGACCCGACGATCTTCGTCGGCGAAGATATCGAATTCCATTGGCGTTTGGATAAACTTGCCAAGAGTCTTGGCGGCCGCACCGTGTTCATCGAGTCGCCGCGCGTCATCACGTCCTCGCGCCGCTGGGACAAAATGGGCCTGATACCGTTGCTTTTTTTCTCTCATCCGGTCACGATCTTGATTGGATGGCGCCGCCCCGCATTTTGGAAAGCGTGGTACGAGAACGCCATCCGCTAGCCCGATGGTCCGCCTTTTTGTCGGAACCGGGAGCGGTGGCGACCGGGCTTTTGATCGCGGATTGTGAATTTCCGGGCTCATGGTCGCGTTAAAGACCGTCTCACCAACCGTCTCACAGTGAGACGGCCTAAGTCGTTATCGTACAACATTTACCTGCCAAATCGACTACCAACGTGGGAAGAAGCCCGCTGAGACGATTTCCGCCATAAATGCAGCGTTCATTAAACTTACTCGTCGAATCCGCTGGGACGGGCCGCATCGGTTACGCTTTACGATGATCGATCTGAACCGACGTAGATATGTCAAAGAACTAGGCCGAAGCTGCGCGGCTCGGGCCGAGATGATAAGTGTACCATAAATGCAGATATGTGCAATAGATAAAACACGAAATGCGTCAAGCATTTTCTGGGTCTTAGCGACTTTGCGGGAAACGGAAGGAGTTCTTTAGCGGCCAACTAGGCGCATCACTGGGCGATCTTCCGTCGAAGGCGAGAACTTCTAAAGCCCCGGGAAGCAGCGAACCCGGTGTGAACGGCTCCCGGTAAATTCCCGCGCGTTGCACCGCGACTGAAGGCGACGAATTACTATTGCTCGCCTACAGCGAGCGGAGGGAGTTTCCACGTTTGCCCAGGGTTTCGCCGAAACCGGCTCAACCCTGGGCTTTAATATCCGTCGCCATTGGGGAAGAATCTAGAATCCTCAAAACAAAATCTGAAATCGAATCGCCGATTTGAAGCGACACGGCTGATACGGTGTAATACCTGCGGGAAAAAACAATAGACAGCAACTAAAAAATTGATGATATTCGGTAAATCTCCACTCGAAAAGGCTATTGATCAATGGTCGAAAGAGGGCGGCAAGCTTGATGACTTCTCACAGTCAAGTAGGAATCAACCTGTGAGATCAAAGTCGGAAGCAAAAGCGATTTGCCGGGCTCTCGACAGCCTGCGTCTAAGGGAAAACACAGACAATCAGGATTTTTGGTCATCCCTCCATACGCTTGTTGCGTTTTTTCAGCAAGTTGACAGTGAAGAGGCTCTTGAAATATTTGTTCAAGTCGGCTTGCCTTGTCTTCGCATGTGGATTCGGGACGGCGTCGACGGCAAGCATGTCGACGAGGACAACCTCCTGTTTATCATGAAGATCCTCGCAATGTATCGCGAACGCGAAGACGTCGACTTGATCGCAAGAGCAGCGCGCAAACCCATCAGTTCAGATGGATTCATGTGGTCGATAATCTTTGGCCAGTTCGGTTCCGAGCATCCGTTTGCGAACGAAATGGTCGATGCATTGCGGGATCCATTGCCGACCGGATTCATCTTGATATCCTACCTCGATATGGCCAATGCGCTGGCGATCGCGGGAACATTGGATCAACACCCCTTCGATTCCAATGCTGGCCTTACGCATCTACAAAGTTGGTTAACCGACACGGACGAAGAGAATTTTAGCTATGCACTTAGCTCAACCGCGGCCTTACCTTTTATAGATAAATCGGCCTGCGAGAAACTGTTACAAACGGCTTTCGAGCATCCCGATCCGTCGGTTCGAATGGAGGCGGCTTGGGCGGAAGCAAAGTCCGGCGATCCCGCTGGAGTGGAACGGCTTTCAGAGCTTTGCCTCGACCCACGGTTTAGCCGCACTGCACAACAGTATCTACAGCAACTCGGGCTGGATGATGTAATTCCAGGAGAGGCAAAAAAGGCAGCGTTTCAAGCGGTCGCCGAGATGGCAAATTGGCTCGCACACCCGAGCGAGTTTGGCCGCCCGCCGGATGCCATTGAGTTGTTCGATGTTCGTGAATTATTCTGGCCGCCGACGAATGACAATCGTTGTGTTTCCTTAGTCAAATACTCGTATGATGACGTTGACGGCGAACCAGAAGTTGGCGTGGGTATGGTTGGATCGGTAACCTTTGCCTTGTTCGGTCAAGCAACAGCGGAATTGCTACCCGAAGACATCTACGCCCTTCATTGTTGTTGGGAATTAGAAATGAATGACGATCCTCGGGCGCCGGAGAATAGAACAGCTGAGGGTGGCCGAAAGATTCTTGCTCAGTTTAATAAGGGGTTTTAGAAAAGGGTGCGAAGCACCCGTGATAGCGTTAGCTACACGTGGAGCGAAGCGAAACGTGTAGTTAGGCAGCATACCGGGACGGAGCATGTGAAACATGCGTTACCAATGGCGGCGAGGCAACCGTTTCGCGTGTTTCACACGCTTTGAGAAATTGTCTGATCGTATTCTACACGTTCCGGCTTCGCCTACACGTGTAGCTATTGTAATTGGCGTGTGCTCCGCACACTCTTTGAGGCTCGCGATATTTCGGTGGAGTCCGAAGCCAGGTGACTCCTAGGGTGTGCTCCGCACACTTCTGCCGCATATTGCGAGTAAGGTTGGAGAATTAATGTTTAGCAAAGCAATTGTCCGACTTCCATCTGAAAACTTCGCCGATGGTTTGACCAGGGTTGATCTTGGTGCGCCTGATCTTGAGGCGGCGGTGGCGGAGCATGAGGCTTATTGCGATGCGTTGGAGAGGTGTGGGTTGAGGGTGGTGCGGCTTGGGGCGGATGCCGAATTTCCGGATTCGGTGTTTGTGGAGGACACGGCGGTCTTGGCGGAAGGGGTGTGCGTGGTTACGCGGCCGGGTGCGGACAGCCGGCGGGGCGAGGTGGTGAGCATGGCGGAGACGCTCGGGCAAATCTATGACAGACTCGACCGCGTAGAGCCGCCCGGGGACGGTCGACGGCGGGGATGTTTGCCAGGTGGACGACCATTTTCTGATCGGGATCTCGGACCGCACGAATGAAGATGGCGCGAGGCAGTTGGCGGGATATTTGGAAGCGGCGGGGTTTAGCGCGGAGTTAGTCGATATCCGCGGGACGGACGGATTGCTGCATTTGAAAAGCGGGATCACTTATTTAGGAGACGGGCGGATATTGGTGGTCGATGCTCTGGCGGGCGAGATCGCTCTCGATGGATATGAGACGTTGCACGTGCCGGAAGGGGAAGAGTATGCGGCGAACTGTGTCCGGGTGAATGATCATGTTCTGATCGCAGCGGGGTTTCCGGGGGTAAAGGCGATGCTAGACGGGCTCGGGTACAACCTGATCGAACTGGATATGTCCGAGTTTCAAAAGATGGACGGCGGCCTCAGCTGTTTGTCCCTGCGGTTCTGATCTGATCGATCCGCTAACCGGTTCAAATCGCGTTGGGGATGTCAGATCCGGAAGGATGCGAATTGCGGAATGCGGAATCTTAATGCCGAAGCCCGCACGTTAGTAAGGGCGTAATGCTCAACGTTGTTGCGGCTCAAAAAGTACGTGAGGCATAAATTTCTTTGTGCCGGCGGGCTCAGGTGGTAGGATGTCCGAAAGGAAGTATGAGCGACGAGACACTTGAGAGCGGTTACCCGGGCGTTGGGCGGCTGTATTACTTTTTGGGCCGGGTGATGCTGATCATCGTGACGATCTTTACGGTCGTTTATTTCGGTCCGCAGAGCAGGGTTTTTGCGGTCGTGACGCTGGCGACGATGATCGCCGGGGCTGTGCTGGACGTGATGCGGCTGAGGAATATCGGCGTTACCTCGTGGCTGCTGTTCCTGAAGTACCTGCCGTACGGGGCTCTTGTTTTGTCGATCGGCCTGCAGACCGCCCAGACCGGATGGGTCGAGACCAAACGCCTCGACCGCCCCGGCTGGGCAATCCTCGCGACGCACGCCGCCCTGATCGCCGTGATAATCTTCCTGATCAAACGCAGCCAGGCTACGATGTCGATCCCGGCGTTCCTGCCGTTTTGAGCCGGGAACAGATCTGATTAATGAAATGGCCCCGCCGGGATCGGCGAGGCCTTTTTATTCCTGAGTTGAATGTATCGCCCTTACTTACGTGCGGGCTTCTGCAAATGGAAACCCACTCGCTCAAGCGGGAGGTACTGACAAAACCCCGGTCGCTACCGCTCCCGGTTCTGACAAGAGGTAGCTAACTCTGGCTATGCGGACGGAACCCCGGTCGCTACCGCTCCCGGTTCTGACAAGAGGTCGCTAACTCTGGCTGTGCTGACAGAACCCCGGTCGCGACCGCTCCCGGTTCTGACTGCTAGTCCCTCGTCACTACGTGCCGGTTTCCCAGCTCGACATATATTCAAGCATTTCGGGGGTGAGTTCGTCGATCGACACGCCCATTGCACGGAGCTTAAGACCGGCGATCTCCTGGTCGACCTCGGCCGGCAGGACGTGGACTCCGTTGGCAAGCGTGCCCTTGTTCTTAACAAGATACTCGGCCGAAAGGGCCTGGTTTGCGAACGACATGTCCATCACCGAGGCCGGGTGGCCTTCGGCGGCGGCGAGGTTGATCAGGCGGCCTTCGCCGAGCACGATCACGCTCTTGCCGCCGTTCTTGCCGATGTATTCTTCGACGAACGGGCGGCGTTTGACGGCGGGTTCGGACATTTCACGAAGAGCCCCGAGGTTCAGCTCGAGATCGAAGTGCCCCGAGTTACAGACGATCGCGCCGTCCTTCATCACCTCAAAATGTTCTTTATCAATGACATGGCGGTTTCCGGTCACGGTGATGAAGAAATCGCCGATCTTGGCGGCATCCTTCATCGGGAGCACACGCATACCGTCCATCACGGCCTCGATCGCCTTGATCGGGTCGATCTCGGTCACGACGACGTTCGCGCCCATTCCGCGGGCACGCATCGCAACACCCTTTCCGCACCAGCCGTAGCCGACAACTACAACGGTTTTTCCGGCCAGCAAAATATTGGTCGCGCGGATCACACCGTCGAGCGTCGATTGGCCGGTGCCGTAGCGATTGTCGAAGAAGTGCTTGGTCTGCGCGTCGTTAACCGCGATGGAAGGGAAGTTCAAGACCCCGGCAGCGACCATCGCCTTCAGCCGAACGATCCCGGTCGTCGTCTCTTCGGTGGTGCCGATCAGATTAGGGATAAGCTCCGGCTTTTCCTTAAGCATTGTCGCGACCACGTCCGATCCGTCATCGATAATCAGGTTCGGATTCGTGTCAAGTGCCGCCTTAACATGCGACACGTAAGTCTCTATGGATTCACCCTTTATCGCCATCACGGGAATTCCCCAATCGGCGACCAGGGAAGCCGCGACGTCGTCTTGGGTCGAAAGGGGATTCGACGCGATCAACAGTGCCTCGGCACCGCCCGCCTGAAGCGTGCGTGCCAGATTCGCCGTCTCGGTTGTGATGTGGGCACATGCGACGAGCTTGACGCCGGCAAGCGGTTTCTCCTGTTCAAATCGCTCGCGGATCAGCCGAAGGACGGGCATTTCGCGGTCCGCCCACTCGATCCTTTGCTTACCTTGCGGAGCAAGGTTGATGTCCTTAATATCGTATTCCATTGAAGTTACGGGATTAGCCATTTGTCGCAGCTCCTTTGTGTTGCTCGGCGGCGGTCCTGAGCGCCTCGGCCTTGTCGGTGCGTTCCCAGGTGAATTCGTCGTTCGTCCGGCCAAAATGCCCGAAACGGGCGGTGGCCTTGTAGATCGGCCTTCGGAGGTCCAACGTCTCGATGATCGCCTTCGGTGTTAAAGTGAAATTTTCGCGGACCAGATCGGAGATCCGCTCGTCGTCGATGTTTCCGGTGCCGTCGGTATCGATCAGGACCGAGACCGGCTCGGCCACGCCGATCGCGTATGCCAATTGGACGGTACACTTCTCAGCAAGCCCTGCAGCGACAACGTTTTTCGCAATATAACGAGCCATGTAGGCCGCCGAACGGTCAACCTTCGTCGGGTCCTTGCCGGAGAACGCTCCTCCGCCGTGCGGGGCGTAACCCCCATAAGTATCAACAATAATCTTGCGGCCGGTGACTCCGGCGTCGCCCATCGGCCCGCCGATCACGAATTTACCCGTCGGGTTAATGTGATACTTCGTGTTCTCGTCGATCATCTCAGCCGGGATAACCGGCTTGATGACGTGCTCCATAATGTCATCGCGAATGTCTTTGATATCGAGGTCGGCCGTTTGTGTCGAGATCACGACCGCTTCAACCCGGAACGGCCTGCCGTCGCGATACTCGATCGACACCTGCGATTTGCCGTCCGGACGCAGATAGGGAACCGTGCCGTCACGCCGCACCTGCGACAAACGACGCGTCAGGTTGTGCGCCATTTGGATCGGCATCGGCATCAGCTCAGGCGTCTCGTTACAAGCGAACCCGAACATCAAGCCCTGATCGCCGGCGCCGCCGGTATCCACGCCCTGTGCAATGTCAGGCGACTGAGTCCCGATCGCATCGATGACCGAACAGGTGTTGGAATCGTAGCCGAACTCAGCGTCGTTATAACCGATCTCATGAATGGTGTCGCGAATGATCGTCTTATAATTGACGGTCGCGGTAGTCGTGATCTCGCCTGCAACGACTGCTAATCCCGTCGTTACAAGGGTCTCACAAGCCACGCGGGCCAAAGGGTCCTGCTCGAGGATCGCGTCCAGGATGGCGTCCGAGATGTTGTCAGCTATTTTATCCGGGTGACCCTCGGTGACAGACTCGGAGGTAAATAGATAGTTTCCGTTACTCAATGGATTTCTGTGACTCCTCTATATTGATTACAGTTTTGTAAAGATTCCAAACCTCAAATACTAGCGTTTTACGCCGAATCTGTCAAAGTAGAGCGGCCTACTCCTCGTTGATACTCCGAACCGTTTGGGCCCGCCGTCGGGCCCGCATTCAACCCGTCTCATGATCGTCTCGCATGTGAGACGGCTTAAGACCTTTATTCCATTAAATTAGCCGCAAAATTCGTCTCACTTCCGCAGCGAGCCCTCCCGAATAAACAATCTCGGCGTAAATATTGAAAATGCACCATTTAAGCCCCACCGCTATGAGACGGTTCTGTTTCGTAAGGCCGTGACCGCCGACTCAGCAGTTCAAAGCTCAAAGACCAGCTGGAGGACAGTTCCTGGACCATGCACATGCTGCCACGATCTCCGCGGTGTCTAAACACTGGTTATTGAGATATGGACGAGGTGGAAGATACGCACGATAGGAATGAAATGGAAGGTTTGCACGGAATGTAGGGTGAACCCAAGAAGGGCAGGTTAAGAACCCTCGATCGAGCATGGACGCTACATATATCAGCTGCGTCTGATAATAAGGATTATGTAATGCACACGCGGCAACGATTGTCGGGTCGGTTTTTTCGACCGAAGCGTTGAT
This sequence comes from Chloracidobacterium sp., assembly GCA_016716365.1. Classification (GTDB taxonomy): domain Bacteria; phylum Acidobacteriota; class Blastocatellia; order Pyrinomonadales; family Pyrinomonadaceae; genus OLB17. The sequence goes on from JADJWM010000018.1 coordinate 1,069,511, forward strand.
CTACTGCTTTTTCACCGCTTCAAATGCCGATCTAAGAGCCTGCAAAACGTCGCCTTGTGAGAACTTCCGATCGGCGAAATTCACGACGACCGTAAAATCCCCGTCCGGCGACCGGAATTCAAAGCCTGTTTCGACGTCGTGCTTCGATGCGGGGGCCGATCGACGCTCAATGTCGTCTTTCTTTGAACCATTTGATTCGGTGGCTTTCCGGGGCGTTTTCCCGCCATTACCGAGGCGATCCAAATGTTCATGCATTGCAGCCTCGTCGAATTGGCGAGAGATATCGACCAGGATCGCCTTTGACGAGATGTTGGCCGCCCGGCATTTCGCGCGTATCCCGTCCGGCAGGCCCGCGACCGCGAGCAGCTCGGTGACCGTGGTTCGGCTCTTGCTGATCTTTTGAGCGATCTGTTCGTGGGTGTATCCGAATCTTTCGGCGAGTGCAGCAAGCCCGTCCGCCTCTTCCCATATCGTCAGGTCCTTTCGCTGCAGATTCTCGATCAAAGCGACCTCGGCGACAGCGTTCTCATCAAGGTCCAGTTCGACACATGGAACTTCGGTCAGGCCGGCCAATTTCGAGGACCGCCAGCGGCGTTCCCCGGCAATGATCATGAAGGTCCCGTCGGAATTCGGTTTTACGAGCAGCGGTTCAAGGACTCCTTTTTCACGGATCGAATTGGTCAATTCGGTCAGGTCTCCAAACTCGACCCGCGGCTGTTCAGGATTGGGATGTATCAGATCGATCGGAATTGTGCGGCCGATGCTTCTAGACCGAGCAGCTATACGCTCGACGTAATGAGAATCGTGTCTCATTTTTACTCCAGTCGGCAGTCCGGATTTAGCCACGGCGAAGAACCTCCTTTGATAAACTCTGATACTCGACGGCTCCCGACGAACGCGGAGCATAGTTAAAGATCGGGGTCTTGTGAGCCGGCGCTTCTTCCAGCCTTACACTCCGCGTTATGACCGTTTTGAACGCCTTTCGACCAAAAACGCTTCTAATGTGGGCCTCTACATCTTTCGAGATGGTGGTCCGCCGGTCGAATAATGTGACGACCACACCCATCAGGTTAAGGCCCGGATTCGGCCTCGACCTGATCTTTTCAATTGTCTCCAGTAAGTCGTCAGTCCCCTCGAGGGCGAAATATGAAGACTGGATCGGGATGATCACGTGGTCGGCGGCGACAAGTGCATTGACCGTAAGGATCCCAAGCGTGGGAGGGGTGTCGATCAGAATAACGTCATATTCACCCTTGAGGCTCTCCAAGCGGTCCCGAAGCTTGAACGCTGCGTCAAAGTCACCGATAAGCTTGGCCTCGAGCTTTGCCAGATTGATCCTGGCCGGGACGATGTTCAGCCTCGGTGTCGTGGTTTCGTAAACAAGTTCGGAGACCGGCCGGGACGGTTCGGCGAATAATTCGTACGAACCGCCGTTAACGGAACCCGGGTCCAGAAACGAAAGGGTCGAATTACTCTGCGGATCAAGGTCGAGAAGAAGCACGCGCTTCTTGTTCGAGGCGATACCTGCGGCTAGATTGATAGCGGTCGTCGTTTTTCCGACGCCTCCCTTCTGGTTCGCTATTACTATTATCATTTGCAGTTTCCTGGCCGGGATCGGCCAGCGATCTTCAGCCAATAAGGTCCGGCCAATCCTCGGCCGAAGGAAGCTCTTCGTCGTCTCCTTTCGGCTTGTCCGCCGCCGATGCCGCGGAAAGGTCGAGGACCTTTTGATTAACGTATATCGGGCAATCAAGCCTCAGTGCCAGGGCGATCGCATCCGACGGGCGGGCGTCCATCGAAACCCTCTCATCGTTCGAGTCCAGAAGTTCGATCTGTGCGTAGAAGGTATTCTCCAAGAGGTCCGTGACGATCACCCGAGAGGCCCTCAGCCCGCATTCAACTATCAAATTTCGCAGCAGGTCGTGGGTCATCGGCCGCTGCGGCACGATCTTTTCGATCTCAAGGGCGATGGCGTTTGCCTCAAAGGCGCCCACCCAGATCGGCAGAACGGTCTCGGAATCGATCCCCTTCAGCACGACGATCGGTGAATTTGTATTCGGGTCCATTATCAGGGCCCCGATCTTGACCTCGACTAGCATATTAAATTCTCAGGACAAGGGCAGGCCGGGTGACATATGCTGTCCGAACAGCGAATTTGATTTAACTTCCGTCACTCGCACATCGACGATCTGTCCTATCAGGTTCGCAGGCCCTTCAAAGTTGACCACCTTATGGCAAGTCGAATGGCCCGAGACCTGGTGGTCGAACCGTGCTGCCGGCTTTTCGACAAGCACTTTTAAGACTTGGCCAACGTAACGGCGCAGCCGGGCTTTTTGGATACCACGTTGATGCTCCTGAAGTTCCAGAAATCGCCGGGTCTTCGTTTCCGGCGTCACATCGTCGTCCATTTCGTACGCCGGCGTACCGGGCCTCGCCGAGTACTTGAAAATGTAAGCCGCGTCGTATTTCACCGTGTTGACCAGATCGACAGTGCCTTGGAAATCGTCTTCGGTCTCGCCTGGAAATCCGACGATGATGTCCGTAGTCACCGCAATATCCCGCTCTGAAGTGGCGATCCGGTCGATCTTTTTGAGATATTTATCGACAGAATGGCCTCGTTTCATCATCCTGAGGATGCGGTCGCTTCCGGATTGGACCGGCAAATGTACCCAGTTGCAGAGATTCTCGTTTTCCTCGATCGCGTCAACAATGTCGGCATGGAAATCTCTCGGGAACGAGGTATTAAATTTGATCCGTTCGATCCCGGTCGCGGCGACCGCCCTGAGAAGCCTTGAGAAAGGTGTTTTGCCCGAGAACGCTTCGAGTCCGCTGTCACTTTCGGGCCGGTAACTGTTCACATTCTGTCCGATCAGATGGACTTCCCTGACGCCTGACCTCTTCAATTCGAGGACGTTACGAATGATCGCAGAAGCCGAGAGGCTGATCTCGCGGCCTCGCGAGAACGGGACGATACAGTATGTACAGAATTTGTTGCAGCCCTCGATTATCGGGACAAAAGCAACATGGGGCGAGTGGCGCTGCTCATCCGTGACCGACCAATCATAATCCCGTTCGCGTTCCCCAAGGTCCGTGACCTCATCTTCGCCGTCAAGGACGCGGCCGATCACCTCGGAGATGCGGCCTACGGCACGCGTGCCGACGATCGCGTCGATCCCCTCGATCTTTCTGAACAGTGTCTCGCCTTCAAGCTGGGCCACGCAGCCAAGGACGCCGACGATCGGCTTGTGGATTCTGCCTTTTCGGATCTCTCCGACTCGCGTGTACAGCTTCTGTTCGGCCTTTTCGCGAACGGAACAGGTATTTATAAGTACGATATCGGCCTGGTCTTCCCTTCCGGTCATCTCGAAACCCCGACTGGAGAGGGCCGTGGCCACCCGTTCGGAATCAGAAACATTCATTTGACAGCCAAATGTTTCGAGATAGACTTTCTTCATAAACCAACTACCGGATATGGGCCCAATTTCATTCAAGCCACGCGATTTTGTTCATCTTCACCTGCACTCGGATTATAGCCTTTTGCAGAGCACAATCCAACTTAAACCTCTGGCGGCGAAGCTGAAAGAACTTGAGATGTCCGCGTGCGCTTTGACCGATTATGGAAACATGTTCGGTGCGGTTTCTTTCTACAGCGCGATGGCAGAAGCCGGCATAAGGCCGATCATCGGTTACGAGGCATTCGTCGCATCGTCGAGGCTCGCGAACGGCACAGAAGCAAACGCAACAAGGGCCGGAGAGAGGCCTTTTTACAATCTTGTTCTTCTGGCACGTGACCTGACCGGATATCACAATCTGGTCCGGCTCGCTTCGATCGCTTATTCGGCCGGATCCCAGTCCAAGCCGCGGATCGACCTTGACCTGCTTTCGGAGTTCAGCGCAGGCCTTATCGCCATTTGCGGCGGCCGCGACAGCGCACTCGGGCATCATCTCGGTTCGGGAAATGAAGAAAGGGCTATCGAATATGCCGGTTCTCTGAAAGAGATCTTTGGCCCCGAAAGCCTCTACTTCGAGTTGGTCGATCACGGTCTCGAGGAGCATCACAGGTTGAATGCCCGCTTGATCGAACTGGCCGCCCGGCTCGGGACCCCATTGGTTGCCTCAAACGATGCGAAGTATCTGGACGCATCTGATGCACGCGCTCACGAGGTTATGATGTGCATCGGCGAGGGTCGAACAGTTATCGAGGGCGGCCGGCCCCGGACCGGGACGACCGATCAATATCTCCGGTCGGCAGAGGAGATGTGGGCTCTGTTCGGCAGCGAGATCCCTGAAGCCCTCACAAATACTCTCGAAATAGCCCAAAGCTGCGACGTACGGCTGCCCATCGACGACAAGATCCTGATCCTGCCGAATTTTCCGATCCCCGAAGATTCGGGTTGCGGCACGCTGGCCGAATATTTTGAAAAGTGTGTGGCCACGGGGTTTGAAGAGCGCCGGACTTCGGTTCTCGAACCGCTTCGGTCCGCCGATCGGCTTAAATATCCGATCGAGGAATACAAGAAACGGTTGGACCGCGAGGTCGAGGTCATCGAATCGATGGGATACGAGGGATACTTCCTGGTCGTTTGGGATTTCATCCGATACGCGACAGAAAGAGGGATCCCGGTCGGACCGGGGCGGGGTTCGGCGGCGGGCTCACTTGTTGCCTACGTCCTCGGGATCACGGGTATCGACCCGCTTCAGTATGACCTTCTATTCGAAAGGTTCCTCAATCCGGAGCGCGTCTCAATGCCCGATATCGATATCGATTTCTGCATCCGGGGCCGCTCAGAAGTGATCGAGCACGTGACAGCGTTGTACGGACGTGAATCGGTCTGTCAAATAATCACCTTCGGGACGATGGCCTCGAAGGCGGCGATCAAAGACGTTGGGCGGGCCTTGAACAAGACCTATGGCGAAGTGGAACGCATCGCCAAGCTGATCCCGCCCCCGGTGCGCGGACGAAACGTAAGCATCAGCAAAGCGATCGAACAGGTTGAAGAACTCAGATCACTGATCGAGAAAGATGCATCGGTACGGGACTTGATCGATCTTGCGATGCGGCTTGAGGGCTGCTCGCGCCATACATCTGTTCACGCGGCCGGTGTTGTGATCTCACCTAAACCGCTGCACGAGCTCGTTCCGGTCGCAGTCTCTGCCAAGAACGAACTGACAAGCCAGTATTCGATGAATGACCTTGAAAAGGTCGGAATGCTGAAGATGGACTTCCTGGCGCTGACCACGCTCACCATAATCAGCGACTGTATCTCAAGCATTCGCGACCGCCTGGGTGTAGAGATCGACTGGAATGAGATCCCGTTAAACGATGAAAAGACGATGTCGCTTTTCGCCGAGGGAAGGACCGATGCCGTCTTTCAGTTCGAATCTTCGGGCATGCAGGAGATCTGCCGTCGGCTGCGGCCAAAAGAACTTGAAGACCTTTCTGCCCTGAATGCCCTTTATCGTCCGGGCCCGATCGACGGCGGGATGATCGAGGATTTCATCCAGCGTCATCGCGGCGACAAACAGGTCCGATACCTTGTCCCCGAGATGAAGGACATCCTGTGCAACACGTTTGGCGTTTTGGTCTATCAGGAACAGATCATGCAGCTCGCTCAGAAGCTTGCCGGGTACAGCCTCGGCGAGGCCGACATGATGAGACGGGCGATGGGCAAGAAGAAACGCGAGGCGATGGCCAAGGAGGAGAAGAAATTCGTCGAAGGGGCTGTTAGTAACGGCATCGATAAAGCAAAGGCACAAGAGATCTTTAAGCTGATGGCCCAGTTCGCCGACTACGGATTCAATCGAAGTCACAGCATAGCCTATGCATATCTCGCGTTCCAGACCGGGTACCTTAAGGCCCATTATCCCGCGTTCTTTTTTTCGGCGGTCCTTTCGCACGAATCCGATGACAGCGCAAAGATCTATAAGTATTCAAAAGAGCTACGCTCGCTCGGACTGGAACTTCTTCCGCCCGACATAAACGAGAGCGGCGAAGGGTTCACTCCTTCGGAAGGTGCGGTTAGGTTCGGCCTCACCGCGATCAAGGGCATCGGTCTTTCGACAGTGAGTTCGATCATCGCGGCTAGGGAGAGCGGACCGTTCGCTTCCCTTCTGGATTTCGTAACACGCGTCGAGCCTGCCCTGCTGAACAAGCGGGTTATGGAAAGCCTGATCACCTCAGGTTCCTTCGATTCGCTAAAACCGGAGGGGATGCCGTCTTCTGAATGGCGGTCCCGGTTATTTGCGTCGATCGATGAATCGCTTGCGGTCGCCCAAAGGAAGTGGAACGACCTTAACAGCGGGCAAACGGATCTCTTCAGTTCAGCGGCAGCGGGCGACGAACATTTGACCTATCAACTCCCGGATGCGGCTCCATGGTCGGTGGCCCAAATGTCGCGGTTCGAGAAGTCGTCGCTCGGATTCTTTCTCACGGCGCATCCGCTGGACGAATACAGGGACACGCTTGGCCGGCTTGGGATCCGGCCGATCGCCGACCAGATGCCGTTCTCCTCCGGCGATCTCGTAACACTGGCTGGGATCGTTTCAGGCAGCCAGACGAAGTACAGCAAGAAAGGTAATCGCTTCGGTATGTTCAGTATTGAGGACCGGTCAGCCGGGGCAAAGTGCTTGATGTGGTCGGAGGCGTACTCCAAGTTTGCATCACTGGTTGTGGACGATGCCGTGGTCATTGTCGAAGGGCGGGTCGAAACGGCAGACGCATCAGAATTGACCGTGATCGTCAGCGGCGTCAGATCGCTTGTTGACGCGGAGGCCGGGAATGCGAGACGATTGGTCATCGGATTGCCGGATGAACGGGTGAGCGACGAGTTTCTCTTCGACCTTTTCTCATCCCTGAGCGAAACTCCCGGTTCGTGTGAGGTTTCATTCGAGGTCCCGGTGGGAGGCAAGGTCGCGGTCGAGCTAGAGACCCGGGCTTTGCGGGTGAAGGGTTCAGCAAATCTTCAATCAGCCCTGACCGGAAGGGGGTGCACAGTTTCATGGCGTCTGTAATGTCACAGATCGAAAAACAAAACAGCGAGCAAAAGGCCGCTTTCGACCGGGTTCTGCTTGCCCGGAATCCTGAGCGGCCATATACGCTTGACCTTCTCACGCACGTTTTCTCCGATTTCGTAGAGGTCCATGGTGACCGCAGATACGCCGATGACGCCGCTGTCGTGTGCGGCTTCGCGAAGCTCGACGGTATCGAGGTAACGGTCGTCGGCCAGCAAAAGGGCCGCGACCTTAACCAACGGCGACACCGGAATTTTGCGATGCCGAAACCGGAGGGATATCGGAAAGCCCTGCGTTTGATGAGCCTGGCCGAAAAATTCGGCCGCCCGATCGTGACCATCATCGACACGCCGGGTGCCTACCCGGGCATCGACGCGGAGGAACGGGGACAGGCCGAGGCGATCGCCTATAATCTTCGCGAAATGGCCCGCTTTAGGGTCCCGATCGTTGCGGTCGTGCTAGGAGAAGGCGGTTCGGGCGGCGCGCTTGCGATCGGCATCGCGGACAAAGTGATAATGATGGAGAATGCCGTTTACTCCGTGATCTCGCCCGAAGGGTGTGCCGCGATCCTTTGGAAGGATGCCTCGAAGGCGGATCTGGCGGCATCCGCATTGAAGCTTACCGCGGGCGACCTTAGAGGGCTGAAGCTTGTTGATGCCGTGGTTTCTGAAAGCGAAGCATGGGAAGTCGGCTCGGGTGAGAAGAAAGACGGCAAGGACCGCTTCGAGGGCGTGGCCCGGTCCCTGAAGACCTTGTTGATCGAGAGCTTGAAAGAGCTATCCGCTGTCGAGCCGTCAGAGCTGCCAAAACTGCGATTCCAGAAATTCCGAACGATGGGCCGATGGGTCGCGTAACGGTGACTTTTCCTTAGAACGGGATATCATCGTCAGAAGCCGCCGGCCTGGAAGGCCCCCCCTCGGCTGGACGCGAACTCGCTGGCCCCGCAAATTCCGGTTCTTCCGCCTCGTCGCGAACATATTCCTCAGACCTGGAGCCGCCGCCCAGGAAATGCATTTCCGTCGCCTGTACCTCCAGCGTATGGCGGTTGTTTCCGTCACGGTCGGTCCATTCCTCGACCCGCAATCGGCCCTCAACATAAACAGGGCTGCCTTTCGTCAAATACTTCGACGCGTTTTCGGCGTTTTGCCGCCAAAGGGTGACTTTGAACCATGTCGTCACGTCGTGCATCTCGCCCGATTTATCACGTTTCTTTTCATTGGTCGCGACCGAAAAGTTGCAAACGGCGACACCTTGAGGGGTGTACCGAAGCTCAGGGTCACGGCCAAGGTTTCCGACGATTATTATTTTGTTGAAAGACATTCCTAAGATCGACTCCCGCGAAACACTCTAGTTTTTGGCGAACTTTGACCGATAGTACGTTCATCAATCTACCGGGGTCAAGTCGGGCGTGCTAAGATTCGGTCTGGCGAATTCGATGGATCGTTTTCGCCCGGAGCCCGAGTGCTCGTTAGCCGTTGGTATCGCTGCTTCCTAAATGAACGTTTTAGAAATTCGGTTTCTTGCTTTAGTAATTTTCGTTCTGGCCCTGCCGTTTGGCGGGATCGGCCAGGCGACCCAGGAAAAGCGACCGGGTATTGCGGAATGCGCGAGCCGAGCGGTCGAGTTCCCGGCCCCGAACACGCTTCTCTCGGACGAAGACCGGCTTTATCTTGGCACGGCCTCAGGGAATATACTCGCACTCCGCCGGTCAGATCTGGCTGTTGAGTGGCGGTCAGAACTCGGCGGCGACGTCGTTTCCTCGCTAATTTCAAACGGCACTAACATCTTCGCAGTGAACGAACCCTCCGAAAACGGTTCGGAAGATCGAAAACCGGTCTCCACGGTCCGCTCGATCCGAAAAGCCTCAGGCATTGTCGATTGGTCGGTGATGTTGCCTTTTTCGGGGCCGGTTCATCTGATCCGTTCGAACGGCGTGCTTTTTGCCGCCGGCAACGGCGGTTCTATTGCCGTTATCGACGAAAAGACGGGCGCAATCATGCGGCAAACAAAGGCGGGCGACCCGATAATAGCGGCCGCGGCGTCGCAAACAAACGGGTTGGTCATCGCGACCAAAGGAAAAGGCCTCAAGTTCTTAACTGCCGCGTCCGATGAAGGAACAAGCCCAGTCACGAATGAATTCACGATCACGGCCGTTCTCGCCAAGAGCGATGGAGGCCTGATCGTTGGGGACGAACGCGGCTATGTATCTGAATTTAACGGCAGCGACCCGAATCCTTCCTGGCGGTTCCGAAGCGGGGCACAGATCTCCGGCCTGTTCGAGGTCGAAGACGGAGTTTTGATCGCGTCATACGACAATTTCCTTTACTATGTCTCCGATTACAACGGCGACGTTATCTGGAAAAGGCGATTGAGCGGGCGGCTGAACGGCCCCGGGATGCTGCTTAACGGATATTTCCTGATCGCTGATCCGGCGGAATCGACCATCGTTGTCGTGGATCGTCGAACGGGAAAGGTCATCGATATCGTCGTGCTTGGCGACGGAACCAGTTCGATCGGAGGCATCGCCGGCGCCGGCACTGACCGGTTCGCAGCGATCACGAGCAAAGGCATCCGGCTTTTCGCGATCGGCGGCTGCGGACCGAAATAGAAAAGGCGGCCCCGCGGAGCCGCCTAATTCAAATAGATCTTACCGGTTCTAGTGCGATACATGATATTCGCTCATGATCGCATAGATCTCGTCCTTCACAAGTAGTTTCTTCTTTTTAAGTGTGGACTCTTCGAGCTGTTCGTCGTCGCTTGGGTAGGTCAGGTGGGAAAGTTCTTTCAGTCTTTCTTCGTAATTCGTATGCTGATTGACCAATTCACGGAATGTCGGATTCGTCTTCAGCAGTTCATCTCGTACCCTATCGGGCGTGGACAAGTCCATAGCGGCATGTTCCTCACTTATCAATCGTATTAAGCCCAGGGCCTTAAAAACATCGATCTGGACCTGGGTTCAAGCCCCATTCTAGCCGAAATCGATCGCGAATTTCAAGTTTTGTTTACCGTATCGTAACAACCTCACGACTCAAAGCTAAGACTCATGACGACAGCGTCCTCGACCGGGCTAGTGTAGAAGGCCGGGCGTCTATCAGCTTCGGCAAATCCCGCCGACAAATACAGATCGATCGCCCGTATATTTGACGCCCGGACCTCCAGCCAAACTGCCGACACCCCCGCGTCAGCCAGCGTTTCAAACGTATGCCGAAGCAACCGGCTTCCGATCCCGATTCCCTGACTTTCTTCCCGAACGCCCAGATTATAGATCTCCGCCTCCGGCCGATCGACCGTCGGGCCCGGAACGATGCGCGTTACAATGAACCCTTCAACGAACTCATTTCGACAGGCGAGGAGGCACCGCGAGTCGTCCCGTCCGATCTCATCTTCCAGATCTTTTCGTGACCAGGGGCTCAGGCCCAAACTGGCCGCGATACTGATCACGTCGTCAAGGTTTGTCGGCTCGATCGGCCTGATCTCGAATTGTTCAGCGGATAACCTTTCTTTCACCGGTCAAAGTCGGGAAGGACATCTCCCTTGCATAAAGCGGCACAGGGCCCTCGTCAAATGCATCAGGTGCCGCGCCTATCGCAGCCGCCAGATCGCGTCCGATGTCCTTGATCCCGGCCGAGACGGGCAGATCAGCATTTGTTGTCTGAAGCGCTTCATAAAGATCACTGTGGAGCAAAGTCGTCCCGTGGGCGAATTTTCCGATCGCATCCCGAAGGTCTGTGAGTTCGCCTGTCTCGATCGCCGGTTCCACTTGGGCATCGTTCGATCCGGCAAAGGTCTGCCATGCCAGTCCTTTTCTGCCGACCGGAACGGCAACAAGGACCGGCCCCGTCTCATCCGCCGCGTTCGCGATGGCCTTTAGCAGCGGGACCCCTTTCAAGCGAATACCAAGGGCCCTTGACAGGCCGAGAGCGGTCGCGATCCCGATCCTGATCCCCGTATAACTGCCCGGGCCGATCGAGACAGCGATCGTCGACAGCGATGATCTGTGTACTCCTTCGCGTTCGAGCAATGCTTCGATCTGCGACAATAGGGCTTCCGATTTGCCGGAAGATCCAGCATCTGACCAACTCGCGGCCAACTGACGGCCACGAAAGAGAGCGAGACTGCCGCCCGCCACCCCAGATTCGATCGCAAGGACGATATCATCCATTTGACCTTCTGATCCTCCCCAGACCCGAAAGCAGCAGGTTCTTAATTGAAGGGATAGCACGCTTTCGAACGCTCAGAGCCTGATAAAGGAAACGCCGGTGTCCGAACAGGTCGCCTTGTGCCTCGATCGTCGCCTGGATCGGGTTCGGCGGGATGCGTTTCTTGACCTGGACAAGAAACTGGCCAGGCATTTCAGAGGCCATGGGGAGCGACCGGAGTTTTGTCCCGGACGCCCAGGCTCGTTCAACCGTCCGCTCAAGCCATTTCGGCAGGCTCGCGGCCTGATCCCTGAACGGAAGGTCATCGATAGAAAGACCGAGGTGGATGTGGGCAAGGCCGATCGCAGCTATTACCCAACTTCTTCGGCCGGGTACGACCGCGTCAAGGCATTTCGACCAGTCGAATTCTACGCTGCGATTTTCTACCGCGTAATAGATGTCCCAAAGCTTCTCGCGGTCCTCGCCGCCGTCGTTTAGCCAATGGGCGGCGAGGATCCGAAGATGGTCCTCCTCCGAAGGTATCCTGATAGATTCTTCGTCGAGCATGACCAACCTCGAATCGGCGAGGACCTCTTCCCACGGCTTGGGGTCGAAATGTCTGAGTTCACGATGAAGATCTATCGAAAGGCGGACACCTTCAGCGGAGTCTTTGATCTCCGATGCTTTCTGGAGATCACTTTCAGCGACCGCGAGGTCAACGTCCCCGTAATACCTTAATTTCTCGGGCGGATACATCCGGGCGATAGCCCAGCCTTTTATGAGGAGCGGTTCTATTCCGAACGACCGGAATAACCTGAACGATGCGGCCGTTTCGGTCTCGATCTTGCGGACATAGAGACTCTTCCAGCGAGAGTCATCGGTCTGGTCTGAGATTGCGGATCCGGCTTTCAAACCAAAAATCAAAGAGCAGCGAACAAACGCCCGCTGCTCAAATAGCTACGAAACCAAAAAGATCGTTACGGCCTGCAGAATCCCGACGTGTTGCACGTCGAGGACGGGCAATTTGCATTCTCGGGCAGCTGACAGGCAAGGTCGCTTGAACAGTTGCAAGATGTCGAGGCCATTGCGGTCGGCGGCGCAACCAGCGAAGCGATCACCGGCAAGGCCACCATCGACGTAATGCCGATCCTCTTGATGACGTCCCTGCGGGAAATTCCCTTCAGGTCGACATCGATACCTTTTTCAAGAAGATCGTTCGTATTCAATTGGTCGATCGCGAGCCAAACCAATTCGTCCGAAACCTTCTGCCCCGCCAAACTTCCGACGTGGTCCGCGATTTCTGAAACCGAACGTTGGCCATCACAGGATTGCCATACCATGGCGGCGGTCTTGTTCAAGCAATGGGCCTTATTCGTTTCAAGATCATACACCAACACTTCTTCAGGCACCTCTTGGATGACCAGGCCCTTTTTACGGGCTACGGGGTTCAGCGGGTTGTTCATCTTCTCCTCCAATCAAATACCTAACTCCATAGGAGTTACGTCATTTTAGCTAATTTAGTGTTTTTGTCAAAAAAATCCAAAAGAAATTGGGCGAAAGTTTTTGCATCGCCACGCGGGCTCTTCAGTATTATTGCACGTTGAGCCGCCAAATCCAATACTTTCAATGCAAAAGCCGGATTTTTCCTCATCGTTAAAGTATTGGGGATCAACGCCATTATCGCCTCACCGGCGGTCAGTTCTTCCGGTGTCCACTCGGCGTTCTCGTCGAACCGGGTAAAAAGAACCATCCCCACCGGTATTGGGTCTTTGCCCGCACGTCCACCAAGTTCTTCGGCAGACACATTCTGCGGCCCGTTTTCGCCTCCACTGTCAAGTGACAGCTTGCGGGCAAACGGTTCGACCAACCCATCCGAATTCAAGACAGCGTATTCATCCGAATAATAGCGCGCACCGTTTCGAACCAATTCCGCTGTCAGTGTCGACTTTCCGGAGCCGCTTGTGCCGGGGAGCAATAGGGCTCTCCCATTATATTCGACTGAACCTGCATGTAAGAAAACTTTATCTTCAGCAAATTCCGCAACCTCAAGCCTCAACAAACTGTTGAGGTAATTGAAGAAATTTCTTTCCGATTCACCGGATTCGCATTGAGTGCCGTTCTTATAAAGAACGAATCGGCCGGCTTCCCTGGTGATCCCAAAAAGATGCTCAGGGTGGTCTCCCAACGATTCAAAGATCTGTGCCGAATCAGCAAACGCGTCCCCGACTGTCTCGCGGGCGGTTGAAAGCAGCTTGGCATCGTCACTTTCAACAACAACGTTAACCCCGAAGGATTCAAATCGGAAGCTCTTGAAAAGACTGCTAGTTACAGAATTTCTTCCTATCGACATCCCGGGAAAAGAACGGAGAAGGGGCGTCTTACTAATATTTCCTGCAACTCTAGCATTTTCCAAAATTTAGGTCAATTGCTTTTTCGAAATCCTAAAACCGTCACGATCAGTGCCGAACCTGATAGTGCGGCGACAACCCACCACGAACCGGCTGATGCCGAACCTGCGGCGGCGACGATAGTTATGGCGACCGCCAAACCGAGGCCGAAGTACAACAAACTTACCCGGGCGTGGCTTCCCCATCGGTCCGTCAGATTCTGATAAAGGTGGCTGCGATGTGCCTTCCAGACTTTCTCACCTTTGATCAAACGACGGAAGAAAGTGAACAGCGTGTCATAAACGAAAAGCCAGAGGAAACCGATCGCCGCAAGAAAATATAGCGGGTCCATGCCGGCCATTCTGTCCCGGCCGATCAGCGGCATCGCCGATAGTGTGAACCCGAGGAACGCGCTGCCGACATCGCCCATGAAGATCCGGGCCGGGCTCCAATTAAAGATCAGAAACCCAAGGCAAGAAAATAGGACAACCCCCGAGAATAAATGGATCGGCGTTGCCCCTATCATCGTTCCGAAGAGTATCCAGCCTATACCCGAGACTACCCCTTGGGCCCCCGCGATGCCGTCAATGCCGTCCATAAAGTTGAACGCATTGGTCATCCAAATGATCCAGAGTACGGAAACTAATGGAGCGAACCACGTGAAAGAAACGACCTGGCCCGTTCCGGTGATGTCGATGCCGGTCAGCGGGCCCGAATGAAATATCAAAACGACGGCCGCAACGGTGTGGGCCGTGAATCGGATGACGGCCGGAAGATCGAAGTGGTCGTCGGCCCAGCTAACACTCGCGATAATGACGGCGCCGGCGAGGTAGCCCCAATTGATCGGGTGATTGAAAACGAGAGAACCGGCCGCGTATAAAACGCAGCAAACCGCAACGATCACGATCCCGCCTCCGCGCAATGTGGGCCGCTCGTGTGAGCTGCGCTCGTTCGGAATGTCTATGCTGGCGAAGCGGCCGGAAAACCGTATGAACGCGGCCAGCCCGAACACGGTCAGCAGAAACGAAGCAAAATAAATTACGAATTCAAGCATTCGAAGATACTCGGCACGAACGGTGCCTTGTCACGACAGGAAACGATCGTATTTGGCGATCGCGGACTCAAAAGAATATTTTGTTTCGGCCGCCGCCCGGGCACGCTTTCCCATTTCGGCCAAATCGCCTGCCTTCCCGACCGCGGCCTTGATCGCAGCGGCTAATTCGGCCGGTTTATTTGGCGGCACGGCCCAGCCGATATCCTCATCCTCGATCACCCGCGCGACCTCCGATGCGGGATCGCAAAGCGCGATGATCGGTTTGCCGGCGGCAAGAATATTGTATGTCCGGCTCGGGACCGGAAACTCCGAGCATTTTGTCGATCAAAGATACCAAGGCTACATCGCACGCATTAAGGAAGAGCGGCTGATCGGAACGCGGCCGCGGGTCGAGGACCGTCACATTGTCGAGCCCGCGTTCGCCTATTTCCCGCTCGATCCACGGCCGCTTTGCCCCGGCACCTAAGAATACAAAGTGCACCTTCGGCTCGGCCCTCAATTGTTCAGCGACTTCAATGATCGTCTCGACGTCGTTCGGCGGGCCCATGTTTCCCGCATAAAGCAGAACGAACTTTCCAGACAGCCCCAATTCGGCGAGCAAGGAGTTTTCGTCCCGAGGCCGGGGCGAGACCGTCTCAAGCTCTGCCCAGTTGGGGATATTTTCGATAGGGATCGAAAGCCCCGCCGTCTTTCTCTCCATTAACTCTGCCATATCGCGGCCGACCACGACGATCCCTGCAGCATGCTTGTAAAGCCAGCGGTTCAAGAAGGAAAAAGCCTTGGCCGTGAACGAACTCTCGCGGATCTTGCCGGCGGCAACCAATATCTCCGGATAATTGTCGTGGACAAGCAGAGTGTACGACGCCCCACGAGCCAACGCCGCAATGGCCGCCACGAACGGCATCAGCGGAGGGTTCGTTACGACAAGGACCTTGTCGCCGGCCCTGAACTGCCGCCAAGACCGGATCAGCACCGACAAGCCGAGCGTGACCATGTTCGTCACGCGAAACACGATCACGTTCTTGTCCAGCGTTGTTCCGGCCGCACGAAAGATCTCGACGCCATTTCGCCATTCGTGCTTTGCCGCACGGGTGCCGCGGGCCGAATAGTTCGGCTGACCGCTGATTGCCTTGACCTCGAATCGGTCCGCAAGGCCCTCGGCGATCAGGGTTAGGTAATAGCCGGTCGAGGTCATCTCGGGATAGTAGAGCTCCGAAATGACCCAAAGCCGCTTTCGATCTTTCGAGGTTTCAGACATTTCGTCAGCTATGCGGGCAAGGGCCGCGCGGTCGGCGGCAGTCGAACAAACCTCGAATATATCAAATCCCGGCGTCGGGTTATATCCGGCCGCGAAAGGCCATTTGAACGGCCCGTTCGAATCACCGATAATTATTAACGTTCGGAATGCACGCCGGCGAATGTTGCGTCCGGGCTCCTCCCATTCAAAGGGCAAAACTAGTTGACCCTTGTAGGACGGAAGTGCTGTACCTATGTTTCGTGCAGAGCCGCTTACCGCGAGTTACCCAAACCGAAGTTGACCGTTGAACCTTCCGGCCGCTTGCGGTGAGGGCCCGGCAGTCGGGATCGGATATGAAGGTCTTTTATCCAGTCGAGGTGTTTTATCCGTCACAGGCCGGCGGTACCGCCAACGCGCTCTATTGGCTCACAAAAAACCTGGTTAGAGAAGGTTTCGAACCGGTCGTCGTCGCAAGCAACAAGGGCATTGGCGAAGGGGTCCCTTTGAACGAGTGGATCGAGAACGATTCGGGTAAGTCGATCTTCGTCCGAACGAGATTCCTTCATGTCCCGGTCGGCCAAACGCTCAAATGCCTGGCTGCTATTCGGGGGGCCGACATCGTGCATCTTTCATCGGTCTTTTACCCCGCCGCGTTCCTCACCGGCATTGCGGCTCGACTTATGGGAAAAAAGATCGCGTGGTCTCCGCATGGTGAACTCACCGAATACGCTTTGAACTACTCCGCCGGCCGGAAACGCCCGATCCTCTGGTTGTTGAAAAAGGTCATGGGCCGCTACCCTTTGTTTCATTCGACATCGGATGAAGAGACCGAGGACATTCGCCGGGCCTTTGGCCGCGATTCAAAGATCGTCCAGATCACGAACTACGTCGAGGTCCATCCCGTCGTCGAGCGCACCGTCGAGCCCTATCTGCTTTACATCGGCCGCATTCATCCCAAAAAAGCGATCGACAACCTCATCCGTGCCGCCGGAAAGTCCCAAAGGTTCATGGAGTCTGAATTCGTTCTGAAGATCGCGGGCCGCGGCCGCGAAGAGCATCTGTCGGCCCTTAAGCTGCTGGTCGAGGAACTCAGCCTCGAAAACAAGGTCCAGTTCATCGGCCAGGTCGAAGGTGAGGAAAAATTCGACGTCCTCGCCGGGGCTTATTTCACGTTGATGCCCTCGCATTCAGAGAATTTCGGCATCGTCGTCCTGGAATCGCTCTCGCAAAACACACCGGTCGTCGCTTCTATCTACACACCTTGGGAATCGTTGGAAAAAGAGAGAATTGGATTCTGGACCGACAACAGCGTGGAAGCGCTCGCGGCGATCATAGACAAAATAATTTCGATGGACTCGCAGGAGTACGCCGGATATCGGGCCCGCGGCCGTGAATTCGTCTGCCGCGAGTTCGACATCAGCTCGCATATGGATAAGTGGCTGGATTTCTATCGGTCGGTCTGATCCCGGCCGTCTACGACCAATGCCGCCGCACCGACGAGTATCCCAGCACGATCTTGCTCACGGTTTGTGAAACATTATCGACGAGGTACTCCGGCGGTGGCGACCAGTCGGCCGGGCTTGCGAGGGCGATCGTCGCTGCGTTCAATATCGATTCGGGGTCGGCTCCGCTCAAGATATTGCTCCCGCACTCGATCGTCTCCGGGCGTTCAGTCACGTCTCGCAGCGTAATATTTGGTACCCGGAAGATCGCACATTCTTCCTGCACGGTACCGCTGTCGGTCAGCACCGCCAGGGCATTCTTCTCAAGCTTGACGAAATCAAAAAATCCGAGCGGTTCAAGCAGGGCGATCCGGTCACTGTTGACGGTGATCTCGAATTCGGAAAGCCGTTCGGCCGTCCGGGGATGGACCGAAACCAGGACCTTCTTGTCGAATTTCTCCGAGATCCCGTCGAGGCCCCGGAAGATCTTCGCCAGGCGGTCCTTGTCGGAAGTGTTCTCGGCCCGATGAAGCGTCACGAGAAAATAGCCGAACGCTGCGACATCGAACCGTTCCAGCGAATCGCTTGCTTCGATCTGCGCGTCGAAGATCCTCAGGACCTCTTTGATCGGATTCCCGGTGACAAAAATTCGTTCGGCCGCGATGCCCTCCGCCAGCAGGTTCGCCCGGCTCCGCTCGGTGTACGGCATCAGGATGGTGCTTGAATGGTCAATGATCCTTCGATTCACTTCCTCAGGCACGCGGTCGTCGTAACAACGGTTCCCGGCCTCCATATGAAAAACCGGAATTCCCCGGCGGGCGGCAGCGATGGCCGACAACGCACTGTTTGTGTCGCCGAGTATCAGCACTCGGTCGGGCCGCGTGTCAGCGAGGACCTCATCGACCTTTCTGATGATCTGACCGGCTTGCTCGGCAAAACTCGTGGATTGTATCCCGAGATGGATATCGGGGTCCCTTACGGCGAGGTCCCTGAAGAAAATGTCGCTCAGGCTCTCGGCGAAATTCTGGCCGGTGTGGATCATCAGGTGCCGGCAGTGCTGGTCGAGCACTTTCATCACGGCCGAGAGCCTGATGATCTCGGGACGCGTCCCGAATATGGTCATCACTTTCATAGGATCGTCGCCGCCCGGTGTCAGGCGGTCTTGAAACGTTCGATGTCCGCCAGCGATGGGGCCAGCAGTTCCCCGATCTCGCCTATCGACAGATTCGCTTCGCTAGAGGAATATTCGCCCGTCAATGCGGGCTCTTCGTCGGAAACGGACCTAAGCTCAGGCAGCATTGCCTGGATGGCGTAGTAGTCGCCTGCATTCCGCGTTCTGAAACATTCTTCCTCGGAGACCATTATTTCATGGATCTTCTCGCCGGGCCGGATGCCGGTAAAGTTGATCGGCAATTCCCTGTCGCCCATCATCGCTTTGGCAACATCCACGATCTTTGCCGAAGGCACTTTCGGCACAAATGTCTCGCCGGGCCGGGCCGAACCGAAGGCCGCGAAGACCGTATCAACTGCCTTGTCCAGGCCGAGCAGAAAGCGTGTCATTTCGGGAAGCGTGACGGTTACCGGCAGGCCCTTGCGGATCTGCTCGGCGAACAAGGGGATGATCGAGCCACGCGACGCGATCACGTTGCCGTAGCGGACGCAGACATATCTCGTTTCAGGCGAATCTCGGTTCGCCTCCACAAACACACGCTCCTGAAGGGCCTTTGTCATACCCATCACGTTTATGGGCTTGCAGGCCTTGTCCGTGGAGATACCGATCACGGTAGAGACCGGCATCCGGTTTTCGCGGATCGCACGGACGACGTTCTGCGCACCGTGGATATTGGTCAGCACCGCTTCGAAAGGAAAATATTCGCAAGACGGGACCTGCTTCAGTGCGGCCGCGTGGAATACGACATCGACATCGCGAAGGGCCGCGACGACCGCCGGATAGTCGCGTACATCGCCGATCCGGAAATCCAGGATGTCCTCGGCCTTGTGGTAGATGACCTCGTCGGTTGCGACAGAGCGGTTAAGGAATTCAAGCCGCATGAAATGCTGCTTCGCTTCGTCGCGGGAAAAGACGACGATCTTCGCCGGCAGCCCCATTTCGCCGCTTAGCAGCCGCCGCACGAGCGTCATCCCGAGCGAGCCGGTCCCGCCGGTAACGAGGATCCGCTTTCCCTTCAATTCGTTTTTTCTATCCATCTTTCGTAAGGCGTGGCATCATCGGCCATCCTTTTGACCATTGTTCTCCAATCGTCCGGCACGAACCCGGTCTCTGCCCTGAACCTGCCCGAATCGAGGCTTCGGTCGATCGTGACGCTGTCATCCGGTGAGATCTCGACGCCCGCCGCATAATACTCATTGAACAGATGCAGCAGGTCGAGCTTGCTTATCGGCTCGCTTGAAACGTGGTAAATGCCGCTGAGTCCCGGATGGTCCCTGATCAAGCGTTCGATTATATCGGCGAAGACGATCGTGGGAAAGCCGGAAAAGATCGCATTCGGAAAGCCCTTGACGCGGCCGCCCCGGTTCGACAGAAACCATTCGAGAAGCCCGTGTCCGGAGCCGATCTCCGGGCCGATGATCGAAGTGCGGATCGTCAAAGCACCCGGTGAATTCACTTCGCCGAGGAACTTGCTCAAGCCGTATAGGTCGCGGGCGTCGGGCGGATCGTCCTCGATGTACATTCCTGCCTTGCCTGTGAAAACGCAATCGGTGCTTATCGTGATCAGCCGAAAGCCGTATTCCTCGCCAAGCTGGGCAAGCCGGTGCGGCAGGATCGAATTGAGGTTGAGGGTCGTGATCACGTCCGCCGAGGCGGGGAGTTGTTTCACGATCCCGACGGCATTCACGACTACGTTGGGCCGGCAAGTCTCGATCGCCGACCTCAGCGAGCGCTCATCAGCGGCCTCGATATTCGAAATTATCCGCTCCGGTTCGACAATCTCAAGCTCGTTCAGGATCCCCCCGTCGCCGCGGACGGCGCCCCAGACATCCATTCTCCTGCCCAGCTGCTGTACCAGCTTATGGCCGAGCATTCCGGTTGCGCCGAGGATCAGGATTCTCATTTGGATCGGGTTGAACGCCCTCCAAGAGGGTGAAAAACCTATTTCGAGCAATAGTTTAAGAAATGATAGCTAAATGTAAGAAACAAGGATGATCTCCCCGCTTCACATTCTGATCAACCGTGATTTACGCTTGGTCGAACATTTGATCGACCAATTCACACCATATATGTGCGACCGTTATGTGCATTTCCTGGATCCGGGCGGTTCGCTTCGACGGCACCATAATGCAGGCGTCCGTCAACGCGGCAAGCTTTCGGCCGTTTGCTCCCGTCATTCCGATCACGCGGCAGCCTTTCTCTCTCGCTTTCATTACCGATGCGATCACGTTTGGCGACGTCCCGCTGGTGCTTATCGCAATCAGGCAGTCACCTTCGGCAGCCAATGCCTCGACCTGCCTGGTGAACACATTCTCGAAGCCATAGTCGTTTGAGATCGCGGTCAACGCCGAAGTATCGGTGGTCAACGCGACCGCAGGCAGGGCACGCCGCTCGGTTTCGTAACGGCCCACAAATTCGGCCGCGATGTGCTGTGCGTCCGCCGCACTTCCTCCATTTCCGCAGATAAGGACCTTCTTCCCTTGTTCGACGGTTGCCTTGATCAGCTCGGCACATTCCCGTATCGACGGAAGCAGGGTTGCGATAGATCCTTCGGCGACGGCGGCGTGCTCCGAGAGTGAGTTGTACGCGGAATCAACGCTCGCTTCGCCCGTCTCGTCGGGGGCTGGCAACCTTTCAATGATCGCACTTGATGAAAATCCTTCGAGCAGTGGAAGCGAGACTACCTGTCCGCCGTTTGCTTTCACAAAGTCGGCTCCGATTATCTCGTCTAACTTCCAATCGCCGCCTTTAACGAGGATATCCGGTTTGATCTGCCGGATGAGGTTTTCAGGGGTCAGGTCATCAAAAATTACTACCTCATCAACCGCCCTAAGACCCAAAAGAACTGCCTGCCGGTCATTTTCAGACTGAAGCGGCCGGCCCGCTCCCTTTATTCGCCTCACGGAGCGGTCGCTGTTGATCCCGACGATCAGCCGATCGCCAAGGGCTTTCGCACGGTTGAGCAGATCAACGTGACCCGGATGGATCAGGTCAAAACAGCCATTAGTGAATACGATCATAGGGCCAGGCTTGCCGGTTCCTGCGGTCGGCGGGTCAATTCGGTGTCAGGGTCCTTCGATGTCCAAGGGCGCGGGCTACAAGGCCGACGATCAGGATCCCGACAAGGGCAGTAAATCCCACTTTGAAGAGATATGGGATCAGGATCCCATAAAATCCTTCATACGAGATCGCCATGATCAGCATGAAGAACAAGGTGACCCGCCAAAACGTCCTTGGCTGGTCCTCGATCAGGGTCCTGTAGATCGATCTTATTATGATCCCGAACAGGAACATCCCGATCGGAACTCCTATCGGCCCGAAATTTCTCAGCAGGTCCGCCATCGGCGTAATGGCAAATGAGTTCTCACCGAAGTCGAAATAGAGGTCGCTGTACTTTCGCGGCTCCGAGGCGATCGGCTTTTCATCCCAGATCACCCGGGGAATAAAGAACGTCGAAAGGTCTTTCCATATGTTATTGTCCAGTCCGTAACTTTCCTCGTACGGGGCCAACTGTTCGTAATTCGACACGACCACCGCGACCGAACTGAAAGTGTCAAGCCGTTCGGCGAATCCGAGCAGAGCGACCTCAAGGCCGCCGACGAGATCGAATTTACCAACCTGGTCGATCGTCTCGAAAATATTATCCGTGTACTGTTCGAAGGAAACACGCGCCTCCGTGCCCTTCACGTGCCGAAAAGTAGTCCCGTAGATCATCCCGGCGACAAGGCAAACGGTCAGGACGAACCCGGCAGCTACTGTCCGCTTAAAGTTAAAACGACCGCCCGCGAGGATAAAGGCGAGCGTGACGATGAGGAATACCTGGAAAAGAGCTGCGCGGTTACCGGAGATAAGGGCACGCCCGATCGTCAGTAAAAGCAGGACGCCGAACACCGAGACGGCCTTGACGTCGACAATACCCCTCCTGAAGATCACGAACCAAAGGATGAAGGAACCCTGCATCCAGAAGAGCGTTGTCAGAAAGACCAGGCCGCTGTATGAATCGACCGCACCCGCCCGCTGGTAGCCGACGACCCCGATGATCAATGCGCCAAAGGTGTTGAAAGTGCCGAGGATCAAGAGGATGAGGCCCGGGATAAAGAGTGCGGACGAGTCAAAGTCCTTTTGCGGGAGAAATTGTCCGAGGGAAGTTCCTAGTCTCCGGCCGACCGGCGAAAGGTACCCGATGGCGAGGCCGCCGAACCCGAGCCCGATTATCACTACCGTATACGGTAGATTCGTCGCCGGGTCCTGAATAAAGCTCAGGAAATAGGGTTGGGACCAACCGGCCGTCAACATGAATCCGCCGACGACGAAGGCCGGGAAAAAATATGACCAGGTTGCATACACTAGCGGATCGACCAGAGTGAGTTTGCCCTGATAATGAAGGATCAATGTCGGCAGCATGAGAACCGCCATCAGGCCGATCAGCCAGGGGATCAGATAGAGGTACGGGAAGGACTCTGTCAGGTCGCTCGACAGCAGGACAACCAGTGGAATAATCTTGGGTCATGTGATCAAACAGCGGCTTAAGTTTCTCGCCTTCAGATATTTGAAGCATTTCCGCGGTCCAAGATCCATCCCAAATGATATATCGCGGGGGGTTCCTTTTCAAATCTTCTACAACCTGCGCAACGTGTTCCGGGGGCGAATAACCGGAGTTCAATGTGATCGACATCCGCGATGGATTTCTCAAACCAAGCGGAAAATTCACGTGAGAATTATATGTTTCAAAAACGAATTCACCGGGGCTAGTATGCTCAAGCAGCCATTCGTATCTTTCGCTGATCACGCGGCGAGAGGGCACGGGACGTCCGCTCGCCGTTTCAGTGTCCGTGTCTCCACGCCGACTGGGTCCGGATACCGGGGAGGTTGCCGACCGCGATCGGGGCGGCGGCAATTGCCGCGGCCGGAAGGCGTCGCAGAACACCGGCGTTCTCGGCGATCCGGCAGGCCGCGATGGCGCGGGCATCGATACCTGAAAGACGCATTGCGTTCAGCCCGGTGGTTCCGATCGCAAGAAAAAGGCCCGTCATACACACCAGGATCGTTCCCGAATAGCGGGCAAAGCCGTTACTTCGTCCTTTGATTATCAGATATCCGCCGATACTAAGGTATGACAGGGGCACGATCATCGAGTAGAAGACCGTGACGATCGTCATTACCGTTCCGGGAGTCCCTTATCTTCTCGATGGTATGAAGAACAATAGAGAGCTGTTGTTGTTTGGTCCTTCGAATAACTCGCAATGAAAAGATCGTGTCGTTCGGAACCTTTCAATGCCGGCTTTTGCTGAACGAACGGTGCGACGAGAATTATCAGCACGGCCGCGAACGCAGCCGTCAGCACCGCCCAAGAACGCAGGAGCGTCCCGAATGCTCTCTCGACGACACCTTGCTCAAAAAGTAGGAATAGGCCGATCGCCGCCATCGCCAGAAGGCCCCTTTGTTGGGTGAAAAAACTCGCCCCGGCACAGAGCGCCCCGGCGACCGCAACCCGTGTCGTACTCCTCGCCGGCAGCAGAACGAGGACCGCTCCGTAAATAAAGAGCGGGCTGATCATCCGATGCTCACCGTCCAGGCCGAACCAGCGAAACCCAAAGAAAATATAGATCGCGGGCGGCAGGTATGCGGCCAACCGGTCCGTCACCAGCTTTCGCGATATTGCAAGCCCGATCGCGGCGGCCGCCAGCCCATGGCCGATGATCACGGCATTGACGATCAGTATTTGGCCCCCGAATACCCTGACAAGCCGCATAAAGTGCGAGTGATCCCGGAAAGACGAGGTCAAAAAAATCCCGGTAAGGCACCTCGCCCGACGCGAAGCGCCGCGACAACTCGAGGAGCTTGACGTGATCGCCTTCATAGTAGATCGGCGTGCCCGGAAGGTGAAATAGATGAAGGTAAAGGAATACGAGAAAGGCGGCAAGAAAAACAGGTCAAGCCGGCGAGAACGCAAGTGCTCTGTCAGGCTGGAGGTCATCAGTTTAACGGTGATCAAGGGACGGAATGACTGACGGGCCGGTCAACTCCCGCGATCGCAGTCGTTCGCACAATTTTCGAGGCCCGCACCTGGTCCTCGATCCATAGGCCGTCCGCTTCAGTCCATCTTCAAGCGTGATCTCGGGTTCCTGGCGAGAACTGCTCAGCCGGCTGTTATCCGAATTGCGGCCCCCGAACGCGCCCTGCGGCCGTCAACGTGTCTTTTAATGATGCTGATCTCCGCGGCGGCGGCAACAAGGTCTGCGAGTTCATTTTATCGATACCATTCTGTCCTGCCCAAAGGTTGATCGGTTCAGTGATCCGACCCTCATCAATCGGTAAAGGCCCTTCCACGACGCAATCGTCTATATGACAAAAGGACGAGAGTCTGCTTGCCGTCGCCCCATATCTCGATCTCGTTCGTTCCGAAAGCTTCGCGGCAGCATCTTTCGACAAACTGACCACCGGCACCTTTCCGCCGCCTTCCATGTTTAGCTCGCCGAAAATGTTGTGAAACCTGACCACGCGGGTCTCGAGGCTATAGTCCTCGCGATAGTGCATACACAACCGTTCGCCCACCAGCTTTTCCCATCCGTACGCATCCTGCAGGGAATGCCGGATACGCATCGTCCTCGCTCAAGGCGGCGAGAGGCTCGCCCTGAAGGTGAAGCGGGTAGATGCAGGCCGAACTTGCATAAAAAGCGTCGGGCACCGTTCACCCTTGCCGATTCGATCGTATTAAGATCGATCGGCGGAGTGTGTAAAGGATCTCGGCATGATGAGCGGAGATGTAACCCCATGCCGCCCATGTCGGCCCGCAAGCGCGTAGACTTCAATCGACACCGCCGTCGCCTCAAGGCAGTTTCCGGGAACTCTCAGGTCGAGGAGGAAGAATTCGTCGGCGTCGGTCGCCGAGAATTCCGGATATTTTATATCGACACCCCTGACCCGGTAACCCTTCTTTTTAAGGTACGTCACCAAGTGATGGCCGATGAACCCGCCCGCACCTGTGACGAGTACGCTTTTGTGTGCACCCATAACAGTCGCTGCTGTGAACGAGCTCAGACCACCTCATCGCTGTTGTAAGCGTTGCGATGATAATAGGACTGATAGTAATAATAGTTGTCCTGTAGACGCAGATTGACGTTGTTCAGCCACCACGCCGAGCAGCCGCGCACATCCTGAAGCATCTTGGCACGCCGCGACCTGCCCGCGCGCTCTTCCCTGAATGGACCACAAGGATAGCCCCCGTCGACCATAAAGCGATCGAAGACACCGTCCGTGAACGAGGTGATCGGCGGCAGTCGATCCCGACGTGGTGTAATGCTTCCGCAGCCGTTTCAACAATGTGGCCATTTGCTCCAACGGGTGTTGATTCCGCCGGGTTCGGCGGGATCGGAGCCCGACGTTGCTGGGTGGATCTTGGTCCCGTCGTCGGTCTTTACGACCCGTGTGATGTCGGAATCGGTCGATTCGCTCGAAAGAAGCGTGCTTAGGCCCTCGCCATTCGGTATGTTGAACACCGAATGAAGACGCGGCCGGCGCATGTCAGCATCGACGATCCGGGACCTTTGCACCAGTCTGCTCAAGGCTGATAGCGGTGTTCGTCGCGGTCGTCGTTTTACCTTCCGACAGTAAGCTCGACGTGATCGGCGACTTCGGCGGATGGCCGGCGGTCGACAGCAGGATCGACGTCCTTAGCTGCCGGTACGCTTCGGAGAGGCCGGACCGCGGATCGGAATAGATCAAGAGCTCGGAATTTGGCCGTTCCTCTACCTCCTCGTTCGCCCCAACGAGCAAGAGTTTTCGTTTCGGCATTGACTCGATCGTCGGGATCGCAGCCAGTGCGGGAAGCTGAAGCACGCTCTCGATCTCCTCGACGGTTCGAATGGTGTCGTCGAGATATTCGAGGAAGAGTGCGAGCCCATTCCGAACAATATCGAAAGAAGGAAGGCGGCCGCGACCGTCATCAGCCGCCGCGGCCCGACCGGAATGTTATTCAGGATGTAAAAAGCCAGCCACGCTTATGTTGTTGTCAGGCCCTGTGACGAAACGTCGTTCGAACTCTGCTGTTCGCGAAGCTTGTCCAGGAAACCTTTGTTCGCCTCGATGTTCTGTTCGAGAAGTTTGATGGTGACGGCACCGCTGTTCTGGCCCTGGGCTTTTGCGTACTGCTCGTCGAAGGCCGCACGGATGCTGCTCTCTTTTTCCTTGGCTTTGGTAAATGCGGTCTGCAGGTTATTGAGAAGGTCTTCGGACGCACGTTTGCGGTATTCCGCTATCTCGCTCTGGTTCTTCCCAATCACGCGGTCCAGCGTTGCCTGCTGGCTGGCGATCTGCACGTCGATCTCGCGTACCGGATCGACGCCCTCCTTAAACTCCTGGGGAAGTTTTCCCGCTAGGACTAAGGTCGGCGATGCTTCTTTTCCGTATCATTACGGGAAGTTGATAGTCGGAGTTCTCCTTTTCCGTTATGAACCTGGCACTGGCTGCTTCGACAAGCGACCTCAGCTTTTCCGGTGAATTCTTGACCGCAGGCAAGGTCAGACTCTGCATTGGTCCGCTCAGTTCGGCCTGAGACGGTCACGATTCAATCCGGCGAGCCTTTCAACTCGATCGTCTGCTCGCCGGTGGTCTGCAGGATACCGACTTCCCTCTTCTAAGGTCGACCGAAAGCTTATCTCATCCGCGGATCTCGGACTGAAGGTCGCGAAATTAACTCTGAAAAAATCGCTCGTCTTAAGCTGGTCCCGGACCGCTTT
>JADJWM010000019.1 GCA_016716365.1 Chloracidobacterium sp.
AACCAGCCTTAGGAACCCCTTCATCGAACCTTCATATGCGCCCGGCGTTGATTGAAACTCAGCGTTTGGCATACTACCTTGTAGGTTGAAAATGGAGGAAACAATGAAAATTAGGTTCAGAATGAAAGCCGCGGCGGTGTTTTCGGCTGCTTTACTTACTGCCCTGGTGCCGGTTGCTGGGCTATCCCAGACCCGCGTCAAAATGCCTAAGAACAAGTACGAAGTCAAATTTGACGTCGAGAAAGGGCAGGAAGTCGCGAGGCAAGTGGAGCGCCAGTTTCCGATGGTCAATGACAATTTTGTCGAAAATTACGTCGAACGCATAGGCGAGCGTCTCGTCTCGGTAATACCCGCAAATTTCCGCCAACCGGCCTTCGATTACAGCTTCAAGGTCGTGAATGCCAGCGACATCAACGCTTTCGCCCTGCCGGGCGGGCCGATGTTCGTCAACCGGGGGATGATCCAGGCGGCAAGGAACGAAGGAGAGATGGCCGGCGTGATGGCCCATGAGATCAGCCACGTCGCCCTTCGCCACGCTACGGCCCAGGCAACCAAGCAGAGCAACATTTGGAACCAGCTCGGCACGATCGGGCTTATTCTCGGGGGAGCGGTCGCCGGGGGCCAGGCCGGTGCTCAATTGGGTGCTCTTGCCGCGACCGCTTGGCAGACGAAATATAGCCGCGATTACGAGACACAAGCGGATATTCTCGGCGCCCAGATCATGGCGGCGGCTGGCTATGATCCGGCGGACCTTGCCAATATGTTCCAGACCATCGCCCGGCAGAACGGCAACAGGGCCCCGGAATTCCTGAGCAGTCATCCTGATCCGGGTAACCGGTTTGAAAAGATCAACCGCGAAGCGTCGATGCTGAATGTCTCGTCGAATCCGATCAGGAACACCCGCGACTTCGAACGTGCCCAGGCCAGGCTTGCCGAGATGCCGCCGGCCCGCACGATGGCCCAGATCCAGCAGGAGAGCCAGGGCGGACCGGGCAGGAACCCTACCGCTGGCGGCACCTATTCGCGAAACGTGCCCTATCCCGGCCCGGGCTACCGGACCTACAACGGCGGCGACATCAGTTTCAGCGTCCCCAGTAATTGGCGTGAATTCTCGGGTGAAGGCTCGCTTGTCTTTGCTCCCAACGGTGCGTTCGGCGATCAGGGCATCACGCACGGGGCGATGTTCGGAATTTACCGGCCGAACAGCCGTGACCTGCTCACGGAAACAAGAAACTACGTCAACGGGCTTCTTCAGGCGAACCGCTACCTTTCGCAGCGGAACAATTTCGTCAGAAGGACCGTCGGCTCGCGCCCGGCTTATTCGACCGTTTTGGCCGGGCGTTCCCCGATAACCAATCGTATCGAAGTGGTTTACGTCTATACCATACAGCTTAGGAACGGCAACCTGCTTACATTGGCCGCCGTCGCTCCGGAAGACGAACTTTTTCAGTACGACCGGGCTTTCAGCACGATGCTGAATTCGATGCGTATCTATTCATGAGCGGACCCGCTCGGACCGTCGGCCCTGCCTTTGCTTATGCGGAGGCGGGGCCTTTTGGTTTTGCCGAAACACTAAAGAGCATTGCGGCCGCCGTGATGGAGATCGCCGCGCTCACCAGGAAGGCCGTCATCGCCCCAAAACCAGTCCAGAGGGCCCCGAACAGCAGCGAAGCGGGAAAGACCGTGATACCGAATGCAAGGTTATAGAGCCCGTATGCGGTTCCCCTTTTCTCTTCGGGTACGAGATCAGCGACAAGTGCCTTTTCCGATCCTTCGGTCAGGCCGAAGTATGCCCCGTACAGGGCAAACAGCAACCACGCCTGCCATGGAGCGTCGATAAAGCCGAACGCCGCATAGACCATCGCGTAAACCGCCCAGCCGGCAACGATCAGCCGTTTTCGTCCGAGGCGGTCGGAAAGGTCGCCGCCGATCAGCGAGGTCACAACCTTGCTGAAATGAAGCACCATCCAGAGTATCGGAAGAAGCGGAGGTGCTATCCCCGCCTCTTGTGCCCGCAGCAGGAGGAATGCATCGGTCGAATTCGACAGCGTGAAAAGGGCTATGACAAATAGGAACCGCCTGAAGTTCCCGTCAAACTCGCGAAGCGAGAGCTTGATCGGCTCGTGCACGGCCCCGTCGGCCGGCCGCGTACCCTCGTGAACGAAAAAGACGATCACGATCAGGCCGATCACGACAGGTATCGATGCGAAAAGAAAGACCTGCTGGTATTCGCTAATCGTTGGGGAATTCGCATCGGCTGCGAGCCAGGTGAGCAGAAGGAATGCAACGATCGGCCCGATCACGGCCCCCATGTGGTCGGCGGCCCGGTTAAACCCGAAAGCGAGCCCGCGTTTTTCGATCGGAACGCTCGACGCCAGAAGTGCATCGCGCGGTGCTCCGCGAACTCCCTTGCCGACGCGGTCCGTCACCCTGACGGCGAGAACCTGCGGCCAGCTGCTGACGAACGCAAGCATCGGTCGCGCAACCGCCGAGACCGCATAGCCTAAAAAGACTGGCAGCTTCCGACGGCGATAACGGTCGCTCAGGTATCCAGAAAAGAGCTTCAGGATGCTCGATGCCGACTCGGCAAACCCTTCGATCAGGCCGATGAAGAACGGTGTCGCGCCCAACGTAAGGAAAAGGAAGGCAGGAAGGAGAGGGTAGATGATATCGCTTGAGGTGTCGTTCAGCAGGCTGACCAGGCTGATGGCCGCGACGTTCGGCCCGAGACCGCGGTATCGATGCCAAAACCGAACCTTTTTGCCCTGCGGTTGGTCCCTCATTAAGAACAAAACAGGCGGATTGCCTGTTCATGACGTTCGGATCCTTTTTCCTGGATAGACTCTGCTTTCGGCGGGCCGCCTAGCGGCGGCGTTCGGCCGGCGGCTTCATCTTCGGTGCCCCGCTTGAACTGTAATACCAGAGCGTCAGGCTGCCGCCGACCGCGATCGCGAGTATAGCGGCCACTATCATCGCCCTAACGGCCAACGTAACCGTCTTCCGAAGAGCCTTGTACGCCACATAAGCGATACCGAGGAACATCAGGAAGAAGGCCGCTGCCACGACGGCCCCGATCACCGCCCCGCTCGGCGCCGTTTGAAGCAACATCAATTCTATGCTCATTCGGTGGTCCTCTTTTCGGCCGCTTTTTCGATCTCGTCCAGTTCCTCCGGGGACAGCCCGTCCGGGCTCTCGACCGGCAGGGAGTACTCCTCATCGGCCCAGGCCCCAAAGTCGAGCAGCCTGCACCGTTCGGAGCAGAACGGCCGGAATTCGTTGCCTTCCCATTCGGTCTCAAGACCGCAATTTGGACACTTTACGCGCATTCTACACCGCTTGGAAGATGCAGGATAGCATAACTTCCGATCGCCCAGGAACCGCTCTCGCGATCAACAAAACGATTGATTGTTCGTGGTTTAGGTGTAAAGATAGTTAACGGTCCGCTATGCCGGCGGCATCAAAATGAACATTGCGGTGCAACCCGGCGTACAATTTCGGAGAGGTATTTTCGATGAGCGATTACAAGGACAAATTCGACAAATGGCAAAAGGAAGCCCGTGAAAAGCTCGATGAGATCGACAAGCAGCTTGGGCTGAAAGACAAGATCGAGGGAGGTGCCAAGGTTGTGGTCGAAACGGCTCAGAAGGGAGCCGAAAAGATCAAGACCGAGGCGGAAAAGACTGACGTTGGAAAACAGGCCGTCAAGGCCGCCGAGGCTACCATAAAGACGGCGGGATCTGCGGCAAAAAAGGCGTGGACAGCGAGTGAACCGATCCGCGACGCGGCCGAAGACGCAGGCGAGAAGGCGGCCGGTGTGGCCCGCGACGCCGGAAAGAAGGCCGGCGAAGTGATCGAGGGCGCCTTCGATTCTGTCGGCCGCAACGCCGAACGCGTCTCAAAGGCCTTTTCATTCGGCGCTTCCTGGACGCGGACGATCGACTCCGCTCTTTCGGCACTTTCTAAAACTTCCGGCTGGGTCCAGGAGAATCCGCTTCAGGCCGCCGCAACCGGAGCTTCGATGGCCGTCGGTGCCGGCCTCGGGGTCATTTTCACGGGGCTCAGCTCGCACTGGCTTTTCAACTCTGCACTGCCGGCATGGTCGGTAAAGTTTTTCGCCGACCGCTTTAACGGTTATCTCAAAGAACGCGAGGCGCTCATCGAAAAGGGTGAGCTTGAGGAGGCCGAAGCCGAACGGGTCCGCTTTGAACGTGATATAGCGAAACGGATCGGCGCGCCGCTTCTCGGGGCTTTCTCGTTCGCTTCGGGAGCGGTCATGATGACGAACGTCTTTAACCCGAAGACGATCACGGGCGCCCCGATCGACTGGCTTATCGGGGGCAGCCCGCTGCTCGAAGGGGTTTGGTTCTTCGGCAACGGGATGGTCTGTTTCAAGACCAGCTACGATTTCTTCATGGTCGCGCTCGAAGGGCAGGATGATGTCGAGAGGATCGTAAAGGAGATCAAGGGAATGCTGCCCGAGTCGGTCGCCGCGTAGTTGCCGGCGGCTACGAAATACGGATCGGAAAAGGCATCGCGCACAAGATAAAGATCACCAGCGTAAGGAAGGCCACGGCCTTCCTTTTTGTATCCAACGGAGACATGTCCCACGGAACCGGGTGTCTGATCTTCAGCATCACCGCGAGAAGCACCGCGATCAGAAAACCGCTCGGGCTGTTGTAAACAAGCCAGCCGACGATCGAGAGGACCGCCATCACAGCGAACGCGATCCGCCCGGTCCACCAATGGACACGCTCGCCGAAAACCGCGAAGATCGCGTGGCCACCGTCAAGTTGCCCGGAGGGGATCAAGTTTAACGCCGTCACCAACAGCCCGACCCATCCGGCGAAATAGAATGCGTTGCCCGCACCAAGGCTCAGGTCAACTCCCGCAAAATATGCAATGAACCGCATGAAAAGCGGGTCCGCAAAATAAATTCCCGAAAATGTTTCCGGTGGAGGAGCGGCCGTCTGTTCCATCGTCAGGACACCGATCACGGCGATCGGGATCAAAGCGATGAACCCGGCGATCGGCCCCGCGACACCAACATCGAAAACCGCCTTTCGCGAAGGCAATGGAGACAGGATCTTGATGAATGCGCCGAACGTTCCCGCAGGCCCTACCATCGGCGGCGTCGGGATAAAGAACGGAAGCGTCGCGTCCACCTTATAGATCCGGCAGGCGATGTAGTGCCCCATCTCGTGCGAGACGAGGATGAACAATAGCGAAACCGAAAAGCTCAGCCCGTAGGTCAGATACTTTAGGTCCGTGAACAAGTAAGTGACGGCGGTGCCGACAAGTGACAGGTAGCGGACGGGCAGGCTCAGGATGAAATTGACCGCTTCGGGGATCGTTTGCGGCTCGACCTCCGGCAGCACCGGGATCAGCCCGAACGGATAAAGCACGCCGGCGATGGTGGTCGTAATGAACGTCGCCAGCAGGAATGCCCCGTGCTTCATCCACGTTTTCGCCGAAGGCCTTCGGCTCTGCTCGAAGATATCTTCAACGAATTGTCTCTGCGACGCGTCCATTACTTACAAAAAAAGCCGCACATAAAACACAGTTATGCGGGCTGCGGACTGGAACCAGGTCAAATTGCGGCTCGAGGATGGTCCAACGGTGGGCCGTGCCTCAGACGGCCTTGGCTGAAAGTTCCTTTCCGGGCTTGAATCGGATCGTTTTTCCGGCCGGGATCGGCACCTCGGTGCCCGTCCTTGGATTGCGGCCGACACCGCGCTTTCGCGGCTTCACGACGAAAACCCCGAATCCCCGAAGTTCGATCCGTCGTCCTTCGGCAAAGGGCATCCTTCATCGCGTTGAAAAGTGAATCGACAACCTGTTCGGCCTTTTGTTTCGGGACACCGGTCTTTTCAGCGACCTGGTTGACAATGTCCAACTTGATCATCTTTTCCTCCTTTCGCGATTGAACGTGGAAGGCAATGGGACGGTACGTATTATAGCATCATAATCAACTAACTTGCTATTGTACAGGAATTTGCGGACAGGGCGGGCGGTCGGGCCGCGTCCGCGTTCTTCGCCGCCTCAACTAAAAATGCTAGAATCCATCCGAACGTTTATCTCGATCAATTTTTGGGGGGCACGGATTCTATGCGCTGGCGGGACCAAAGACAGAGCAGAAACATCGAGGACCGCCGCGGCTTGGGACGCGGCATCGCGGTCGGCGGCGGTGGGCTCGGTGTTTTGATCCTGGCCGCGATCGTCTGCCTTCTCGGCGGCGATCCGCGCCAGTTCCTCGAGTCGCAGCAGCCTCAGGTTCAGGCACCGACGACCGCAAGTAATTCGGTCGCAAATCAACAGGATGAGAACCGCCAGTTTATCGGGGCGGTCATGGGAAGCCTCGAAGACGCCTGGCGACAGATCCTTCCGCAACAGAGCAGGGCCCGCTATCAGGACCCGCGGCTCGTCCTTTTCACGGGCCAGGTCTCTTCGGCGTGCGGTTATGCGGACGCTGCGATGGGGCCGTTCTATTGCCCCGGAGACAACCAGCTTTATCTCGATTTTCGTTTCTTCGACGAACTCCGCCGCGAATTCAAGGCGCCCGGCGACTTTGCCCAGGCGTACGTCATCGCCCACGAATTCGGCCATCACATCCAGAACCTTACCGGCATCATGGGCGCCGTCCAGCGGCAGGGCCAGAACAATCAGCTATCGGTCGCACTCGAACTTCAGGCAGATTGTTACGCGGGCATCTGGGCAAACTACGCCCAGAAACAGGGCCGGCTTGAGCCGGGCGACGTGGATGAGGCGCTTCGTGCAGCCGCAGCCGTCGGCGACGATATGATCCAGCGGCGGACCCAGGGTTTCATTGTGCCCGACTCGTTCACCCACGGCTCTGCGGCCCAGCGTCAAGAGGCATTTTCTATAGGCATGAAGTATGGCCAGATGAAGCAGTGCGAGCCGTTCAAGTAGTCGGCGTAAACGGCCGGCCGTAGAGTTCCTGATAGGCCCACCCGAGCACGCGGGCCTCCGCAGTGCACAGCAACTCCAACCAACAGCTTGTCAAATAAAGCCGCTTTTCGGCGGTCGTCGTAAGTTTCTCGGCCTTTGTCAGGGCCGAGTCCGGCGTTGTCTCGTCTATCTTATTGGCTTCAGCGACCTCGGCCCGCGTCGTCCTGGCCTCATGGAGCGCTGCCAGCACGTCATTCAGCCAAAGGCCAAGCAGCGGCTCCGAACCGTTCTCGTTTAAGGCCTGGAATGTGCCGATCGCGAAACGGCTCTCGGCGTTCTCAAAAGGGTAGATCCCGATGCCGTTTGCGGCGTCGTCTGCCTGCTTCCAAGCAAACAATTCATCGGCCGCCGCGAGCCGCATCCGCGCCGTCCGTTCATCGAAATTCAAAAACCACTCGATCAAATCTCCCACCGACGATGGGTCCAATCCGCCGTCGGCGTTTCGCGTCAGTCCAGGGGGACGGTTTTCTTTTTGTTCGGCTTCACTCATCTTTGCATCGATTCTACAGCAATCGAAGGGCAAGGTCGTTTTTTGACATCGATCTGCATCTGCCCGATACTTATCGTTTGGAGCCCTAAGGGCTTCGGGGCAGGCGAATTCTTATGGCAACTCAATACACCACTTGTCCAGGCTGTGCGACGCAGAATCCGGGGATCAATGTTCGCTGCACAAACTGCGGCACTGTCTTGCCCGTAAGCCCGATGCCGATGCAGCACGTGCCGCGGCCGGGCACTGGGAAACCAGCCGGCGCCGACAAGAAGCTTGCCGCGGGTATTTGCGGGATCCTGCTCGGCGGCCTGGGGATCCACAAGTTTATCCTTGGCTACAACCAGGAAGGCATCATCATGATCGCGATCTATGTACTCGCGATTGTTGTCGCGATGATCACCTGCGGCATTGGCGCTCCGCTGATCTTCGTCCCGACCATCATCGGTATTATCGAAGGCATCATCTACCTTACAAAATCCGACGAGGAATTTGTCCAGACCTACGTCATAAACAAGAAGCCCTGGTTCTAGGCCGGAGGGCATCCCGTGTTCACCGGCATCATTGAAGAGCTCGGCACCATCCGTGCCCGACGGAATTCCGACGGCGGGGCGAAGATCGATGTGTCTGCCCGGATCGTCGCGGAAGGCACCGTCGATGGCGATTCGATCGCTGTAAACGGTGTGTGCCTTACCGCACTCGATGTTCGGGAGGACGGTTTTTCCGCCGATCTTTCCACCGAGACACTCGGCCGGACCACCCTCGGCCGGCTCGAGATCGGCTCCCGCGTAAATCTGGAACGGGCCGTTACCCCATCGACACGCCTCGGCGGCCACATCGTTCAGGGCCACGTCGATTCCCCGGGGACTTTCGTTTCAGCCGAAAAGGACGGCGATTTCTGGACCGTCACGATCGGCTACCCAGCCGAACTGGCCCGCTATTTCGTCTTCAAAGGATCTGTCGCTGTCGAGGGTATCAGCCTGACCATCGCGGCCCTCGCGGACGATCATTTCGAGATCGCCATCATCCCGAAAACCTGGGAAATGACCAACCTTTCAACTTTGCGCGCGGGCGACGCCGTCAACCTCGAAGTCGACGTCATCGCTAAGTATGTCGAAAGGATGATGAAGATCGATTAGCTGGCCCCGACTCCTTTTATGATTTGCGAATCGTGACTCGCCGGTTGGCTTCCGAAAACCTTGCCTTTTACGATCACGGCTTCGTCCGGCACCCGCCACGTTCAGAAAGCGAGAGAGGCCGCCCCGAAGGACGGCCTCGCCTGGGTAGAAAGTACTGCGTTCCTTACTTCGGCCCGCCGGCGAGTTTGCCGATGAGCGAGAAGAGCGGAAGGTACATCGAAATAACGATCGAACCGATCGTGACGCCGAGGAATGCGATCAGCACCGGCTCGATCATTGCGAGCAGGTCGGCGATCGCCGTATCGACCTCTTCCTCATAAAAATCGGCGATCTTGCCGAGCATAGCGTCCATCGCACCGGTCTGTTCGCCGACGCCGATCATCTGCGAAACCATGTGCGGGAAGACATTCGTCGCCTTCAGCGGATCGACGAAGTTCTCACCGCGTTCGACGCCCGCACGGACCTTCAGGATAGCGTCCTCGATCACCACGTTGCCGGCCGTTTTTGCGGTAATGTCCAGCGATTGAAGGATCGGAACACCGGAAGAGAGCAGCGTCGAAAGGATCCGCGAGAACCGCGCCACGGCGATCTTCCTCAGGATGCTTCCGAAGATCGGGAGCTTCAAAAGGATCGTGTCGATCTGCCAGCGGCCCTTTTCGGTCTTGTAATACTGCCGGATTCCGACCGCGGTCCCGATCGACGTCACAAGCAGGGCGATGCCGCCCCATCCGGCCAGGAATCCGCTTATGCCCATTACGATACGCGTCGGGAGCGGCAGCAATTCGCCCGGTCCCAGCAGGCCGATAAAGATCTGTTCGAACTGCGGGATCACGACGACCATGATCACGGCGATCGCCGCAATGGCGACCAGCACAACAGCTGCGGGGTAGATCGACGCCGAAACGATGCTTCGCCGCAGTTTAACGACCTTTTCGATGAGTGTCGCCAACCGCTGCAGGATCAGGTCGAGCACACCGCCCGTTTCGCCCGCTTCGACCATGTGCGTGTAGAGCGAATCGAAGACCTTGGGGTGCTTTTCCAGCGCCTGGAACAGCGTTGCTCCTTCCTCGACATTCTGGCGAACCTGATGCAGCACGTCCTTAAAGAACGCGTTCTGCTGCTGGCTCGCAAGTATCTCGATACATTGGACGAGCGGAAGTCCCGCGTCGATCATGACCGAGAACTGACGCGTAAAGACCGCAAGTTCCTTTGCCCCGACCTTCTTGCGTCGCCCGAGCTTCGGGATCGAGATGACGTTTCCCTTTTCCGAGGCCTGCGTCATCACGATCTGCTCGCGTCTGAGCAGTGCACGGAGCTCGTCCTGGCTGGCGGCCTCGCGCTCGCCGGACACAAGCTCGTTCAGTCTGTTTCTGCCTTTATATGCGTAGGTTGGCATTGCTTTTTGTTAGCTCCGTGTTTAGTGCCGATCCTGGATCCCAAATTCCAGATTCCGAACTCCAGATTTCAAATTTCAGATCTCAAATTTCAAACTATCTCACCGGCGGCCTCGACCCGACGGGCCGGCCCTGTGCATACGGGCTTGCGTGGCCGCTTGGGGGAACTTTCGGCCGGTCCTGCCCGGTGTAGGATTGGTTCAGCCCCGAACCGCGTTCGATAAGCTCCTTCAGTTCGTCCGGGTTCGACGACCGCTGCGTCGCCACGTCGAGCGAGATCTGCTTCTTGTGATATAGCGTTGCGAGGGCCTGGTTGAACGTCTGCATCCCGAACTTGTCCTGCCCGGTCTGCATCATCGAATAGATCTGATGGATCTTGTCCTCGCGGATCAGGTTTCGGATGGCCGAGTTCGGTATCAAGATCTCGAGCGCCATCACACGGCCGTCACCCGTCGCCTTCGGCAGAAGGGCCTGACACATGATTCCTTCCAGCACAAGCGAAAGCTGCGTGCGGACCTGCGCCTGCTGGGCCGACGGGAAGACGTCGATGATACGGTTGATCGTCGAATACGCCGAATTCGTGTGCAGCGTGGCGAACGTAAGGTGGCCCGTTTCAGCGATCCGGAGCGCCATCTCGATCGTCTCGAGGTCTCGCATTTCACCGACCAGCACGACGTCTGGATCCTGACGAAGGGCAGTACGCAGGGCGGATGCGAATGAATGCGTGTCGGCCGCGACCTCACGCTGATTGACGACGCAGCTTTTGTGGTTATGAAGAAATTCGATCGGGTCCTCGATCGTCAGGATATGCTCGTGACGCTCGACGTTGATCTTATCGATCATCGAAGCGAGCGTGGTCGATTTACCCGAACCGGTCGGTCCGGTGACGAGGATCAGGCCGCGCGGTTTTTTGCACAGGTCCGACACGACAGGCGGGAGCCCAAGTCCTTCGAATGTTTTTATCTCGTAAGGGATCGCGCGGAAAACCGCCCCGACTGCACCCTTCTGGTTGAATAGGTTCGCCCTGAATCGCGACATCCCCTTGAGTCCGAACGAGAAGTCGAGCTCGAGGTTTTCTTCGAAGCGGTGCTTCTGCGCGTCCGTAAGAACTGAATACGCAAGCCGCTTCGTGTCCGCCGGCGTCATAACGCCGAAACCCGAGAGCGGTGCAAGGTGCCCGTGGACGCGGACCTGCGGCGGTGAGTTCGTCGTGATATGAAGGTCCGACCCGCCGGCGTCGGTCATGCGGCGCAGGAGTTCGGGCAGGGTAATAGTGGTTTCCGGGTTGTTTTCGAGGTTCATATCGAGGGCGGGGAAAGGAGGCCGTTTGGGCGGCCTCCGGCAAAGTTTTTGATCACTCCTTCACGGAAGCCTGCAGCGGCCGTGAACGGCTCTGCAGCGAGGTGATGACCTTTTCCGATTCTTCCGCGATCCTTTCGGCCGCATCTGTACGCGAGTCCGTCGCGACGCTGTAGATCCGTCCATTCACTTCCGTGAAATAGAACATCCTGGAACTGACCCTGCCGCCGGGGGCCTGCGACTGGGCAACTACCACATAGACCGGCTTGCCGCCGATGTCCTTTTGATAGTCATTGACGACCCAACCGTTCTCTCGGATCATCCGGTTGATGACCTCTCGGCGGAGCGATGTTGTCGGCACGCCGCCGACGGTTCGGTGACGGCCCGTATTCACGGTCTCGCCCGTTGCCGGGCCGATCACCGAGATCGCCGCCGAACCTGCGCCGTTATCGACGCTGAACTGGAGTTCGCTGCCGGTCGCCTGGCTGCGCTTCCACGTGGCAGGTGCCGGATCGCCCGAGGGGAGCATTGCCGGGGCCGCTTTTGGTTCCGGGACCGGGACCTGAGCGGCCGCCTTCGGCTGCGGCTTCGCGGTCTGAGCCTTTCTCGCCTGGGCGAGTCGGATCTGCTTCAGCCTGAGCTTTCGGCGCTGAGCCCGAAGCCTCTTCTTGCGCCGCTCCTGGGCCCGGTAAAGCTGCCACCAGCGTTTGGAATATTTCTTGACGCCCTTCCAGGACCTCTTCTTCTTATAACGCTTGGTCTTCTTCGCCCCTGCCTCGGCCATTTCGGTCGCCAGTGGAATTAACGCCCCGATTCCGATCAACAATGCTATCGATAGTGCGATTGCCCTAATCATAATTCCTCCCTTTTCCTAAAGGACCGTTTCCTTCACAACTTCCTCCACTGTCGTTATGCCTTGCCTTAGCTTGGCCAATCCTGAACCGCGAAGCGTGATCATGCCGGATTCGATCGCCTTTCGGCGAAGTTCGATCGAGCTTGCCCCGATGATGATCAGTTCGCGAAGGTCATCTGTGACCTCCATAGTCTCGTAAAGCCCGACCCGGCCCTTGTATCCGGTGTTAAGGCATGTCTCGCATCCGGCGCCCTTGTACAGCGTCAGGTCTGCTGCTTCGTCCGCCGAAAATCCGATCTCGATGAGCGCTTCGGGCGGGATGTTCGCTTCTTCCTTGCAGTTCGAACATATCCGGCGGATAAGCCTTTGTGCCTGGATAATGTTGACGGAGGTCGCCACCAGAAAAGGCTCGATACCCATGTTCACAAGCCGCGAGACCGTCGAGGGTGCGTCGTTCGTGTGCAGCGTCGAGAGCACAAGGTGGCCCGTCAACGCGGCCTTGATCGCGATCTCGGCCGTCTCGAAATCCCGGATCTCACCGACCAGGATGATGTTCGGATCCTGACGCAGGAACGAGCGGAGTGCGGCGGCAAAATTCAGCCCGATCTGCTCCTTCATCTGCACCTGGTTGATGCCCTGAAGGTTGAATTCGACCGGATCTTCGGCCGTCATAATGTTCGTTTCGGGCGTGTTCAGCGACTGAAGCGCCGAATAAAGCGTGTTGGTCTTACCGGAACCGGTCGGCCCAGTCACAAGCACCATTCCGTACGGGTTCGAGATGTTCCGCTGGAACTTTTCGAGGCTTTCGGGCTCGAAGCCGAGCTTCGTCATGTCGAGCATCAGCTTCTCTTTGTCGAGAAGACGGAGCACGACCTTTTCGCCGAACAGCGTGGGAAGCGTCGAGACGCGGAAGTCGAG
Organism: Chloracidobacterium sp.; assembly: GCA_016716365.1. Taxonomy (GTDB): domain Bacteria; phylum Acidobacteriota; class Blastocatellia; order Pyrinomonadales; family Pyrinomonadaceae; genus OLB17. The sequence goes on from JADJWM010000019.1 coordinate 13,057, forward strand.
CTCCCGCGAACGGTTGTCGATCTTGACCTTGATCTTGATGCGTCCGTCCTGCGGCAGCCGCTTTTCAGAGATGTCCAGTTTGGACATGATCTTCAGCCTGGAGATCAGCGGGTCCCTCAGCTTCATCGGCGGATGCATGATGTCGTAAAGGACGCCGTCGATGCGGAATCGGATGCGGAAGTCTTTTTCGTAGGGCTCGATGTGGATATCCGATGCGCCGCGGCGAAGGCTGTCCACCATCAGGATGTTCACGAGACGGACGACCGGAGCGTCCTGGCTCTCGCGTGTCAGCTGTGCCAGATCGATCTCTTCGTTTTCCTGGACCAGCTCGAATTCTTCGGCGTCGTGGCCCTCAAAATCGAAGTTGTTGATGTTGACGTCGATGTCTTCGGCCGAGATCTTCTGATTCTCGACAACGGATGGACCGGCACCGTTCTTTGAGTGGCCGTTCTTTCCGTTTCTTCCGTTGCGAAGGGCCGCGGCGGCCTTTTCGGTATCGATCGCAAACGCCGCGTCGAAGATGTCGATCTGTGTCGAACCGCCGTAATACTTTCCAACAGCCGACTGGATCGATGCCTCAGACGCGATGGCCGGTTCGACGTTGAATCCGGTCATGAACTTGATATCGTCCATCGCGAAGACATTGGTCGGGTCGGCCATCGCCAACGTCAGCGTCGAACCGTTTCGCGACACGGGCAGCACCATGTACTTCAGCGCCACCTCCTGAGATATCAGCCTGATCACTTCATCCTCGATCTGAAAGAGGTCGAGGTTGATCGACGGAACGCCGTATTGACGCGACAGCACCGAGGTGATCACGTCGTCCGAGATTATCCCGAGCTTGACGAGGTTTGACCCGAGCCGTCCGCCGGATGTCCGCTGGTAATCGAGCGCCTGACGCAGCTGTTCCGGCGTCACCAGATTCTCACGGACAAGAATTTCCCCTAGTTTTGCTGACATCTAAATGTATCGATTCCTATCGCCGGGCGGGCCAGTTGGAAAACTTGGAAGCTAAACTGTTTGAATCATTAAGGATAGGCCGGTCAATGACGATGAGTACAACATCGTTCAAAGAAAATAATAGATGTTTGGCAAAAGAGTGTCAAGGATTCTTTTTGAATTCCCGGTGAGTGAAATTCGTTCAGAATGCCCTGCCGCGGCCGGATCTCAGGTCGGGCTCACTGTTTTTGAAGCTGGACGATAAACGATTCAAAGGCGGCCGATTCCGGGTGTCCCGGGAAAAGCCTTAAGAACTCGCGATAGAGGGCGATGGCTTCCTGATTCTTGTTCTGGGTCTCGTAGATAAGGCCCAGCATCTGATATATCACAACCGATTCGGGAGCCCCGGAAAGTTGTTTGATCGAGGTCGACAGATACTTAGCTGCTTCGGTGTAATTCGCGGCCTCGTTCCGAAAGTCCCCGGCGGACCCGAACGCTTCGGCCCGATCCTTATAAAGAAGGCCGAGCCCGGCGTACGCCTCCGGCTGGAATCCGGCGCCTTGCGTGATCGCCCTCTTGAAAGCAGCGATCGCCTTATCTTCTTCGCCGACGCTCTTGAAGAATCGGCCCTCGATCGCCGAGATCTCGGCATTTGCAGGCCCGAGGCGCCGGGCACCCTTCAAGGCCTCTTCGGCCCGGCTGAAGTCGCCGCCATCCAGCAGGACGCGTACAAGTCCGATATGTGCGTCGATGAACGCTGGCTTTATCTCGATCGCTTTGCGATAGGCAGCGGCTGCTTTAGCGCGATCGACCGTCGAACTCTTTTCAGCCTCCTGAAAGGCAAGCTCAGCCGGGTCCTCAGTCTTGTTCAACGCGATCGTGATCGGAGCGGTCCCGCGGGCCGGGATCGTTTTCACAGCCTGCGCGAATCCGTCGGCACGGACGCGGACCTGCCGCCTTCCGGCGTCCACCTGCTTGATCGTCAGAACGCCGTCGGCATTCGCCTTTCCGTAAAGCACACCGTCGATCCAGACCGATGCGTTCGGCTCGGTCTTGACGGTGATCGACCGTGGGGGGGATTGAGCGGCCGCCGCGGATAGGGCCGTAAGGGCGGCCGCTGCAAGCAGCCAGCCTTTAATTCTTCGGGGTTTCCGTCTCTTCGACAACCTTATTAGTTTCCTCGGATATTTCTATCGGTTCGAACGGCCAAAAGATCCTGGACGCTCTCTCGATCTCCGCCAATGCCGCCCTGACCGCACCCGGGCCGACACCTTCGCGGAATTTAACGATCAGCTTTCGTGTAGTTTTCGATGATTCACCTTCCGGCGTGGTTGCAGGAGTTTCCCAGTAGGCGTTCTCGATCCTTTCTTCGCCCTCGATCAATTGCCTGACGAATTCGCTCTCCCGGCTCGCAACGGCAGAGACCGCATCCAGCCTGGACCGGAGTTCGTCGATCTCGGACTGCCTTCGTTCAACGACATCCGAGAGCAGCCTCAATTGGCTCGTCACATCACTTTCGACCGTGCTTGCAAGTCGCTCAAAGTCCTGTCGCGGAACGTTCATCTGCATCATTCGAAGGTCGATCCCCTCCAGCCCGTAACGGGCCATCGCCGCTCGCAGCAGATCCATCTCGGTCTTCTCGGAACCCCTGCCGACGCAGTAGATCTTAAGTGTGCCGTTACCCGGCTCGCCGTCCAGGTCCCATCTGATCGGGATCCGGTCGTCGCGGCGGATCTCGGTGTTCACGAAGTTTCGGATACCCCGATCGACCCGAAGTTTTTGGATAAGCCCATAGAATATGATCGCGCTTGGAAGCGTTATTATGATCGCAAGCCCGATGATCGCCCTTCTTACGGTGACGCTCTGTTCCTCGTCGAGCTTTGCACGGGCCGGAAAACGAAGGATCTTTGATATCAAGTAGGTCGCAAGGGCGATAAAGAATGCGTTGATGAAGTATAAATAGAATGCTCCGAGAAAGATCGTCGAATTTCCCCGTGCAAGGCCGAAGCCGGCCGTGCATATCGGCGGCATAAGGGCCGTTGCGATTGCGACGCCTGGGATCGCGCTCGTCTTCTTGCTTCGCGAACCGGCCACTATGCCCGCCACCCCGCCGAAGAACGCAACGCCGACATCGAGCAGCGTCGGCGTCGTCCGGGCCTCGAGCTCGCTCGTAAGCTCGCCGAGCGGCGTCAGTGAAAAATACAAAAAGCTCGCTCCGATCGAAAGGGCGGTCGCAAGCGAAAGATTGCCTAAGGCCCTCCGAAGCAGATTTCGATCAACGATCGCAAACCCGAGGCCGACACCAAGGATCGGCGACATCAGCGGCGAGATGAGCATTGCCCCGATGATCACGGCCGATGAATTCAGGTCGAGCCCGATCGACGCGAGTATTGCCGAACAGATCAACAGCCAAATGTTCGATCGGCGAATTTCGACGTTTTCGCGAATGTCCTCGATCGTGCCATTCACGTCGGTCCCGCTGTGGATCGAGACACTTTGCCGGGCAAACCGCCACCATTTCGTCAACATAGTCTCACCGTCAACCGATCCGCGGGTAAATGTCTGAAATGTCGGTATCGACGATCACATCATCGATGCCGTCATGGTCCTTATCCTCTGAATATAAAAGCTTTATCAGCGGCGGGGCGATAAGTGTCGTGGCGACAGCCATGAACAGGACGGCGGCAAAGAACCGTTCGGTAATGACGGCAAAGCTGAGCCCGATCTGGGCCACGACGATCCCGACCTCGCCCCGCGGGATCATCCCGACGCCGATCTGGGCCATCTCGCGAGGCTTCATTCCCCAGGCCCCCAGGCCGCAGCCGATAAATTTCGTGATAACGGCGGCTATCGTTATGATGACCGCCAGAAGCACGACATCCCAATCTTTGAACACCGCAAGATTCAGCTGCATTCCGATGTTCACAAGAAAGAACGGAACGAAGAATTCTGTCACGCCGTTCGTCAGCTTGTGCATTCCGTAGTTGCCTTCGGTGGCTTCGGCCATTGCCATCCCGGCGAGGAACGCTCCGATGATCGCGGCGACGCCGACATAGATCGAAGCAACGGACAAACCCAGGCAAAGTATCAGCCCGATATTGAAGAAGGGCTTGCTCAGTTTGAGCTTTCGCACTCGCGGCGCCAGCCGGTTCATCACCTTTGAGCCGACCAATGCGACGAAAATAACGAAAAGGATCGCCAGTCCTGCCGTCTTGCCGAGTTCGACGTAATCGACCGAACCGGTGCTCATCGCCGAAACGACCGAGAGGATTATCAGCCCGAGGATGTCGTCGATCACGGCTGCCCCGAGAATGATCCTCGCGGTCTGAAGGTCGAGCAGGCCCATCGAACCGAGTACGCGGGCCGTGATCCCGACCGAGGTCGCGACGAGCGCCGCCCCGATGAACATCGCCTCGACAAACGAGCCGTCCCACGCCATCGCGATCACATAGCCCGCGATGAACGGCAGGATCACACCCAGCGTCCCGACAAACAGGGCTTTCTTGCCGACCCTGAAAACGCTCTGCGGCTTTGTCTCGAGCCCCACCATGAAAAGCAGGAAGATCACGCCGACCTCGGCCAGGACCCCGATCATCTCCGACGGCCTGACCCAACCCAAAAGGCTCGGTCCGATGATCACGCCGGCCAGGATCTCGCCGACCACCGCCGGCTGCCTCAGCCGTTCAAAGACCTCCGCCATTAGCTTGGCGGCCGCTATCATTATGAATAGCGAAAGGATCACGCCGGACTGTTCGGTCGCTGCTGCAAGTACGATTGGCATAAACTCTGCTGCGCTTGAGTAAAACTAACGAAACATCATTTTATCAACCGTCAGAGTTCAAAACCAAAACGCGGCCTTCCGGTCGCGCAGCGACAACGATCGGCCCCCGTTCCAAAGCGCTCCCCAAATAACTTGCATTTTCGCCGCCGCAAACTATAATCAAGGGTTCGTGGCTGGGTAGCTCAGCTGGTTAGAGCGCGGGATTCATAACCCCGAGGTCGGGAGTTCAAGTCTCCCCCCCGCCACCACTCCATCCCTCTTATTTACAATAGCTTGCGAAGTCATCTAATTCATTTGATCGGGTCCGGATCTTAATTCGGTGCATCAGTAGTGCATCAACCACTAATTTTAAGTCCCGAACAGCAGTCGCTCGATCTCTTGAGTTGCATCCGGCTGCCTCGTCGGGAGTACGTGCGAATAAGTGTCGAGCGTGAGCGTGATCGACGCATGCCCGAGTCGCTCCGAAACGATCTTCGGGTTTACCCCTTTTGAGAGCAGTAGCGTCGCCATCGTGTGACGGAGGTCATAAAGGCGAATTGTTGGTAATTCCGGATCCATCACGCCATCAACCTCATTGCCTTGCCGGATCTTCTCGTTTGCCTGCCTTATGATCTTTTTGAAATGTCTCCGGTCCAAATTGCCATACCGCGTAGGCGTGCCAAGTTGCGTTGGGAACACCAGGTCCTGATCATCAAAGCCGGGTCCAAGTTCAAGCCTCTGTCGTAGTTGGTCGATGCGGTGAGCCTTGCAGTAGATCGAAGGATCGCCTCGAAACACGGCGAGTCCTGATCGATGCCGCTTCGTGCATCCTTGACTTGATTTGTTTTATAATCCCTTCACAAATTACTTTTCTTCGTCGGACAAACATTTATGGAAAGGATCTTATCCATTTCAATATTCGTCGTTCTAGGATTTTGCGTCGTATCCGCTCAGCCTAACGATGCGTCTTCGGCCGATCTCAATTCGTACTTTACGCCCGTAAAATGGCGGTCTATCGGACCGTTCCGTGGCGGGCGCTCGGTTGCAAGTACAGGCGTGCCTGGGAACGACCGCACATACTACATGGGAACGACCGGAGGTGGCGTGTGGAAAACGGTAGACGCTGGCGGTTCGTGGCGTAATATCTCCGACGGGTTCATGAGGACGGGCTCGGTCGGTGCGATCGCGGTAGCTGAAAGCGACCCGAACGTTGTCTATGTAGGTATGGGGGAACATGCAGTGCGCGGGGTAATGACCCACCATGGCGACGGCGTTTACCGCTCCACGGATGCCGGGAAGACTTGGAAGAAGATCGGCCTCGACGAGTCGCAGCACATATCGCGGATCATCGTCCACCCGTTAAATCCGGACATCGTTTGGGTGGCCGCCCAAGGCGCACTCTATAGCCCTTCAAAGCAGCGAGGGATCTTAAAGTCCATTGACGGCGGTCAAACATGGAAGAATGTGCTTTTCATCGATGAGCGCACGGGTGCGGCAGAACTCTCGATTGACGCGACAAACCCGCGGATCATGTACGCCGCGATGTGGGAGCATGGCCGTCTGCCCTGGAAAGTGATCAGCGGCGGGCCCGGCAGCGGTTTGTACAAATCGATCGACAGCGGCGATACGTGGGTAAAGATGACCGAAGGGCTTCCGAAAGAGATGGGCAAAATGTCTATCGCAGTTGCGCCGTCGAATCCGGAACGTGTTTGGGCGTTGATCGAGAGCGATTCGACCAAGGACGAGCGCGGGCTGTAGGTATCCAACAACGCGGGCAAGACTTGGAGCCAGGTGTCAAGCGATCCCCGCCTTGTGCAGCGAGCGTGGTACTACATTGAACTGTTCGTCGACCCGAAGAACGAGAATGTGATCTACGTTCTAAGTGCCCCGGCCCTGCGGTCGAACGACGGCGGGCGGACTTGGGAGACGCTTTCGGGGACTCACGGGGACTTTCATGATCTCTGGATAAACCCAGCTAATCCGAACAACTTTGTTATCTCCAACGACGGCGGGGCGGCGATCAGTTTCGACCGCGGAAAAACATGGAGTACGCAGAGCAACATTCCGACCGCACAATTTTATCGTATTAACGTGGATAACCAGTTCCCGTACCGTATCTACGGCGCTCAGCAGGACAATACTTCGGTGGCGATAAGGAGCCGGGAGTTCGACAGCAGCGGCATCACCCCTGCAAGTTGGACGGCGTCGGCCGGCGGCGAAAGCGCATTCCTGGCTTTCGACCCGGACGATCCGCGGTACGTGCTCGGCGGCAGCTACCAAGGAACGATCGAGGTGTTCGATTCAAAGGCGAGCGCGGAACGAAAATCATGGCCGCGCCTTTTCAGTATTTGAGCGTCGACCCAAAGGACATGAAGTACCGCTTCAACTGGAACGCTCCGATCATTTGGAGCCGGCACGAACCGAATACGTTCTATCATGCCGCTCAGCAGCTGCTAAAAACGTCGGATTTTGGCAAAACGTGGAGCGAGGTCTCGCCCGACCTTACCCGAAACGAGAAAGAAAAACAGGGAAAGGGCGGCGGACCTCTAACAAATGAGGCGGTCGGCGCAGAGAATTACGGCACTATCGCCTACGTGGCCGAATCTCCACACGAGAAAGGCGTCATCTGGACCGGCAGCGACGACGGGTTTGTGCATGTTACCCGTGACGGAGGCGTGACCTGGAAGAATGTTACTCCACGGGAGCTTCCCGAGACCTTAGTAAATGCGATCGAGATCTCCCCCTTCGACAAGGGCACCGCATACATCGCGACGACCCGGTATAAGTTCAACGATCACACTCCCGGCTTGTACAAGACTACCGATTACGGCTCTACTTGGACCCGTATCGACAGCGGTCTTCCGCGCAACGCATTTACCCGGGTCGTTCGCGAAGACGACGTTCGCCGCGATCTGCTTTTCGCGGGCACGGAACTCGGGATCTTCGTTTCATTCAACGGCGGCCGCCATTGGCAGCCCTTTCAACTGAATCTGCCGGTCACCCCGATCACGGACCTCCGGGTTCATCGGGGCAACCTCATCGCGGCGACCTCGGGACGGTCTTTCTGGATACTCGACGATCTCTCGCTCATCCGACAGTACAGGCCCGGTGCTTCTGATTTCTCGGTTTACCAACCGTCTCCAGCATACTTGGCCAACGGCAGCAGCGAACTTAATGGCTCTGATCCCGAGTTCGATGGTGCAAATTTGTATCGAGGTGTTAACCCGGCGAACGGCGTCGTGATCTATTATGACCTCCCCGAGCTAAAGAAGGAGGATGATGTAACGATCGAGATCGCTGACGCTTCAGGTAAGATCATTCGAACATTCTCCTCAAAGCGGGATGCTTCCGCTCGAAGGTGGGATGGCGGGCCGGCCCTGGAACCGCTTCTCTCCAAAAAGAAGGGTCTGAATCGCTTCGTTTGGAACATGCGGCGCGCGACGATGCCGGGCGTTCCGGACGTTTACATCGAAGCGAGCTATAACGGCCATAAGGCGATTCCCGGGAGGTATCGGGTGACGGTTCGTGCGCTCGGCAGGAGTGTTGGGGCCGATGCCGAGATCCTGGCCAACCCGCTCTACCCTACCGATACCACGACCTACCGTGAATACGGTACATTTATGTCGTCGATGGAAACTGAACTGACCGATATGCATCGAATGGTGAACGATCTGAATGAAAAGCGCAAACAGCTCGATTCGCTTCTCTCAACCTTGCCGGTTGGTGAAAAATACGCGGTCGCAAAGCGGGATGGAGAAGCCCTTTCAAAGAAGCTAAAGGCCTGGGATGAGGATATGGTACAGCGTCGCTCGCGGGCATACGACGACGTCGAGAACTTCCCTAACCGATTCACGGCGAACTACATGTTTCTCATTAACCAATCCGAAAGCGATCTGCCGCGAATAAATCAGCCCTCACGCGATCTGTATGCGAAGATGTCCGCTGAGTGGGCCGTTCTGAGGTCGCGAGCCGACGAGATGCTCGCCAAAGACATACCTGCACTGAATCGTATCTTATGGGAAGCAGGGATCGGGGCGGTATGGGCTACCAAATGAAGCGAATGATGAACATCGATACTATCCCGTTTCATTAGACATTGCGCCGAGCTAGTGTGCGTCGGGCAGCGTCGCACTCATGTGTTCGGGACGAATTACTGTGGATCGGTCGAGTAAGGTGTTGATCATCGCCAGCCTGAACGGCGTTACCCCGGAAGGATGGATCGAGTACGCGCGTGACATCGAACAAGCCGGCGCGGACGCATTGGAAAGAAATGTCGATTTCATTCCTGCAGATATCGGCCTGTCGGCGTCGGACGTCAAAGAGCGGTATGTCGAAATTGTCAGATCGGTGAGCGAGACCGTCAACATCCCCATAGCTATGTAGCTGAACCCGTATTTCTCCTCGATAGGCAATATGTCAAAACGCCTTTGCGACGCAGGAGTTGACGGCCTGGTCCTTTTCAACCGCTTCTACCAGCCCGATTTTGAGATCTCAGAACTCAGGGTACTTCCAAACCTCGATCTGAGTGTACCGGCAGAGATCCGACCTCCCTTGCTGTGGATCGCGGTTCTGTAAGGACAGATCCCCGCGTCCCTCGCTGCAACGACGGGAGTCTATGGCGCAAGAGAACTGATCAAATACCTGCGCGCGGGGGCCGATGTCGCCATGTGCGCGTCCGCATTGTTAAAACACGGGATCTCCTGGCTAGGAGAGGCTTTGCAGGATCTGCGAGCCTATATGAATAAAATGCCGTTCGCTTCCGTGGAGTCTTTTAAGGGAAACATGAGCCAGCAGCATATCTCGGATCCGATCGCGTACGAGCGAAGTAACTATATTGAGATCCTCCAGAAAAAGCAGTGGTCTTGACCGCCTGTTAATACGCTCTGATAAACTGGCGTCGGATCGCCAGCGACTTCGCATTATTCCCGCCTCTTTTTTGTAGTTCAATTTGTGACATTCTGACATCAGAGATCCTTTGATCGTTATACCCAAGAAAGCTATTGAAGTGAATTGGACACAGATTCTGTCGGGGTCTTCCCTTAACATGAACCAGTACCACGGTAAGATTCGCGCTGAACAACTCCAAATTCTAGGTTTTCCAGGTATAGAAGATGAATTTATTCCCAGAAATGCAGTTTTAGCCGTTCGTAACGGGGCTCTCATTTCAATCAGACTTCGATTGCAACGATTTGCGGCCCGTCCGCCTAAGAGACATCGCGACCATCTGGCGGTCCCCGGTTTTTGGTGCATCAGTGGTGCATCAAACTAGCCGCTATTGCCAGAAACTGACCCCAACCAAAAACACTGGAAACGAACATCGCCCAATAATCAAGGGCACCTGATCGAACTCAGCCAATCGAATCAAATGACCCGACCGGTATTCATAACCCCGAGGTCGGGAGTTCAAGTCTCCCCCCCCGCCACCACAGATATGAACGGCTCGCTTGCGGGCCGTTTTCGATTTCGTGTTCTGCGGCGTTATTATTCGCACGTGGAGAAACTCGAGCACGAACACACCCGCGAGGCGATCGCCGAGAGGATCGCGGCTTCGAATCATAACTACATTCGCGACTTCATTTATGGCGGGGTGGATGGTGCCGTGACGACCTTTGCCGTGGTTTCGGGCGTCGCCGGTGCCGAGCTTTCGACGAAGATCGTCCTGATCCTTGGTTTTGCGAATCTGGTCGCGGACGGTTTTTCGATGGCGGCGAGCAACTTCCTCGGCACGCGAGCCGAGATCGACGATTACCGCCGGCTCGAGGCCATCGAGCATCGCCACATTCGCCTCGAGCCCGAAGGCGAACGCGAGGAGGTCCGCGAGATCTACCGTGCAAAGGGCTTTGAGGGCGAAGAACTGGATAAGGCGGTGGATCTTATCACCGCCGACAAAGAACGCTGGGTCAAGACGATGATGACCGAAGAGTACGGCCTCCCGACGGAGATCCGTTCGCCGTGGCTCGCGGCCGGCAGCACGTTCAGCGCGTTCGTCATCTGCGGGCTGGTCCCGCTTCTGCCGTACCTGTTCGGCTCCGGCAACTCGTTCCTCGCCGCGTGTATCATGACGGGCTTGACGTTCTTTCTGATCGGCTCGTTCAAAAGCCGCTGGTCAACGCGGTCCTGGTTCCGCTCCGGTTTCGAAACGCTCCTCGTCGGGGCACTCGCCGCCGCAATGGCCTACGCCGTCGGCGTCCTGCTCAAAGGCCTCGCCGACGGGATCTAGCTCGTCAGTCTTCGATAGATATTCGGCATTCGTTCGGGGAGCGAGAGGACGTCGTCGATGATGGTGTAGCCGACGTCGCCGTACAGGTCGCGGAGTTCGGCTTCGGATTCGCGGTCGATGGTGATGCAGAACGGCGTTATGCCGTTCGCTTTCGCCTCGATCAGAGCTTCGCGGACGTCCTCGCGGGCGTAGCGGGCGTCGCCGTAATCGTGGTCGTAAGGGCGGCCGTCGGTAAGGATGATGAGCAGTTTGGTGCGGTTCTCCTGGCCGAGCAGCTTATGGGCGGCGTGCCGGATAGCGGCCCCGAGCCGGGTGTTGTTCTGGAAGGTGATGCCGCCGATCCGCCGTTCGGTCTCGTCGGAATACTTTTCGTCGAAATCCTTCACGACGTAGAACTTCACGTTCCGCCGGCCCTCGCTGGTGAATCCGTTGATCGAATAGACGTCGCCGACTGCCTCGAGAGCCTCGCTCATCAGGACCAGGCCTTCTTTTTCGATCTCGATTATCCGCCGCCCCGGATAGGTGTACGGCTGCAGCGGGTTGCGGGTGATCGTCCTCGCGGTCGATGACGATTGGTCGAGCAGCAGCGAGACCGCGACGTCCCTCTGCCGCCTCAGCCGCTTGGTGTAGATGTTCTCGGATTGGCGGCCGTCGGCTTTCCGGTCTATGACAAAATCGACCAGAGCGTTCAGGTCATAATCCTCGCCGTCGATCTCGCGATTGATCTTCGTCAGATTCTCCGGCTTCATCAGTTGAAACTGGTGCCGGATAGACGAGATCACGCCGCGGTATCGCGAGCGTGCAAGCTCGACGAACGTACGGTCACCCTGCTTCACGCGCTTCTCGACCACGCGGCTCCACCCGACGCGGTAGTCGTTCAGTTCGCGGTCCCATTCGTCATAAGCAAAGGCCTCGTCGCCCGGCTCCAGCGGCAGTTCCGGCATCTCGTTATGCGACCACGCTTCGGCCCCCTGAAGGTCGTCTGGCTCGCCATCGTCGTCGTCGCTGTTCCAGGCATTGAACAGGTCGCGAAGGTCCTGCATCGTCTGCGGCCGTTCTTCGCGTCGGAACTTATCCTCGATCGGCGACTCCTCCGCCCGGTCCTGATCGTAGGAATATTCGCCCGTTTCTTCCGACTCCTCGCTAGTCGCTTCCTGCGTTTGTTCCTGCGAGATGTTCTGGAAAAGGTTGTAGACGCGGCTCGTCGCAAAGAGCGAATCGGCAACGGTGGGAAAGGAAACGGACAATGGATAATTGACAGTGGACGATTCCGAAGACTCTTGAGCATTCTCCATTGTCCATTGTCCCTTGTCCATTCGGTTCGGGATCCGTCGATTTGATGACAGGAATTTTTCGATCACGCTTTCGATCTCCGAAACGATCTGGCCGTAAAAGCTCCGGGCGTCGTCGGTCGCACCGCCGCAAAGCGTGATCTGAAAGAGCAGTTCGAAAGGAACCTGATGAAACGGCACATCGAAAATGAACGGCCTGTTCTTCTGCAGAAATTCTTGCATAAGGTCAAGGTCTCGCCTCAGCCCGCGATAACTTCGCCGGAGGATCCCGTCGATGCGGGCGTTCTCCATCGTGGTGAAGATCTTGCGGGCAAGCCGCGGCTCCGGGAAGATGCCAAGCACCGCTTTGTAGTCGGAACCCTTCGGCATCGACTTTCGCCGCCGGCTGATCTCCTCCCGCATCTCTTCGTCCGTCAGCGCTCGCTCGCCCTTCTTCACGTCCTCGATATAACCCGCGAGCGAGAATGCGTCGATCTCTTCGGCCGTTGCGGAATACAGGTCCGAGAGCTCGGCGAATGCAGCCTTCAACTCCACCGTGTCCTTGGCGAACGTACCGAACTCTATCTGCCCGGCACCATAGGCCGCGAGCACCTTATAAAGGCGAAAATCCATCTCCTCGGTGTCGTATTCGGCGATCGCCGCCGGCAAATAAATGGTCTTGCCGTCGCCGATCCGCGATTCCTGCGGGATAGCTGTAAGCGGTGCGATCTCGATATCGCGGCCGGTCAGGCCTTCGATGTAAAGCTTGAGGATGTGCTGGACCGCGTCGAGCTGGAGACCCGATCGCGTTTCGCGAAGCTGGTCGTTTGACTGGCGTGTCTCAAGTGCGAAGTAGCTTCGCCGGGCCTTTGCCGAGCCCTGCTTCATTTGCGACAGGCCCTCTTCGATCCAACGCTCGAATTGGTCCAGAGAGACGTTTCTCAATGCAGACGACGAAGATCGAAAAGCGGCCAACGCGCTTTCGGCGTCGGTTTTCGCGATCTCCCCGGTCAGCCGCAGAACGCGCCTTATCGCGGCCGTTCGGATACTGCCATCCTCGGCACCGTCGAGCTTTATCCCCGCCACCTGCCCGAAGAATTTCGGTGTCGCTCGCAGGAAGGCGATCAGAACGGCATTGCCCTGCGGGGCGATCCGCTCGAGCACCGTGCACCAATCGTCGATCAGGTTCGAATCACGCCGGAGCACCTCGCCGCCCGCCGAAAGGAAATGGATCGCGACGCTGCCTCCTTGTTCGAGCATGACTCTCGTTTTCTCGGCCAGAAGCACCGCCTGCCCGCTATCGAGCCCGTCCAGAGCAGCCGGCAGGTTTGCCCAAAGATCGGCTGCCATCCCGCCCGTTCTTGCAGCGAATTTCGACGCAAGCGCGAGTAGTGCTTCGGCGGCGGGGCGATCGGGTTTGCCGTTTTCCGCGGCAAGTTTTCCCAAGGCGGCTGCGACGGCCGGCGTGCTCTTCAAAAAGTCCGTACTGTGTTTTGCCGACCGGCCCGCGACATCCGCGGTCAAACGCAGCACCTCCGCCAGGAACCATGGATCGCGGACCGTCTCGGCAAGTTCCGGGATCAGTCCGAAGGTCTCGACCGCGGTAGAACTTGAAAGGATGAGCTGCCGGTTGCAGATCTGGAAGACAAAGGGCCTAGCCTCCTCCGGCACTTTCGAGAGGTTCCGAACGCCGCGGCCGAAAAAGTCCGAACCAAGGTCCGCGCTCCCCATCGCGAGCCTTCGTCCGAGCTCGCCCCATGACCTCAGGCCGTCGGCCGAAAGGACCTTTGCGGCCCGCGGAACGGCCTCGACGAAATCGCGGCTGACACGCAGGCTGACGCCGGCAAGCGACGCGCTCACCTCCACCGCCGCCCGCCGCTTGTCCGCAGGAAGCCGCGAAAGCTTTCCCGCCAGCGAAGCCAGCGTGTCCTTTTCGTTCCCTTTCATCCAGGTTCAAGTTTAGGTAGCCCGAGGCGGAACTTGCAACCGCCGCCGGGCTTTCGGGATGGATGGACGAATACTCCGAACGGGCAGTGTCTGAAGAAAAGTGGATAGAATGACCGGCACGTGGGCCCGGATCAGCGCGGTGTCAGACTGATGCGTGCAAGGAACGGGAAGCTTTCATCCAAACGCGGTTCGAACAGGCCGGCCCGAGGCGACTGGCCGTCGTGGTAAATAAAAACGTGGAAACAGGAGTTCGCCCCGTATTCGATCAAGGCATCCAGCTTGCCGGCTCGTTCCATCTCCGCCAGCTTTCGCATAAGGAAGTTCTGCTCTTCAGCCGGCATGTGCTTTCGGGCAAGGTCGAACGCGCAGCCGGATGTGTGCGGCGGCAGCGAACCTTCGCCGCGGACCTTGAAAGAATTCGCATTGTTCGAATTCAAGAGTATTTGATAATCCATCGACCGCGTCAGCGACGTCACGCGAAGCGGCCGCCGGAATTGCTGAAAGTAGGAATCCGCAAGCTCGTGCAGGATCGGCTTTGCCTTCGGCTGGAACATTCGAAGCAGCCGCCGCCGCATCTGTTTCCGGTGCGATGCGTCGTTCAGGTCGTACTGTGCGCCCGCAAAATTCTCCGCCAGCTTTCTGAGCGGTTCGTACTTTGGATGACCCGGGGCGATCTCGGCCGTCCCGCCGCTGAAGCTGAATGACGAGAACGGCTTGTCTTGCGCGGAACCGCCGACATCAAGGTAAAAGCTCTCCTTCGCCATCGGCATTTCGATCAGCTCCCGATTCATCCTCTTCGACGCAAGGTCGGCGAAGTCCATCGGCTGTTCGTACCCGACGTTCTTCATCTCGGCGAGCTTTAATTTTTGCTTGATCACGCCGTCGCCCATCAGCTCGCGTGGGACGTCCAACCCCGGCGGCCGAATATTCACCGGCGGCCGGCCCTCAAGCGCAAGCCGTTGGCGATCCGCAAGAAAGGCCGCCGTTACGTTCAGTTCCTCTTCCTCCGAGGTGGAAGATTCGGCCTTGATATCCGCTACGTCTGCCGCGTTCAATTCCTGCTCCTCGACCTCCCACGAGGCGATCAGGTCGTCCAAACTGTCCTCGTTCTCGCCGCCAAGCGGGTCGATCACGCGGACGGGGATCCGAGACGTGCTCGGCGGCGGGGTTCTAGAGCCCTTGGGCCCGTTTCCGGGTTCGCTCCCCGAAACGACCAGAAATGCGATACCGCCGAATGCAATGATCAGCACCGTCATCCCGATCGCCGCAAGCAGCATAAGCTTTGAAGTGTCGGGCCCGCCCGCAGCGTTGGCGGCTGTCCCGGCCGTCGGCGGCAAGCCTGGCGCCGCCGCTGTCGGCGTTTGGATCGGTGCGGCCTGGACGGACACCGGAACTGCGGCGACGGGTTCGCGGGTCCCGCTGAATTCAAAGGTGATCTCGGTCCGGCTTCCCAACTTCAGCCGGTCGCCGTGCTTAACGAGCCTCGGCGGCCCCTCGACCCGTTCCGAATTTAGGAAGGTGCCGTTCGTCGATCCTTCATCGACAACGAGCACGTCGTCGCCCTCGCGAAAGATCGTTGTGTTGACTCGGGAAAGCCCCTCGTCGTCGAGCATCAGCTGGGCCTCGGGCGTCCGCCCAATGCTCAGTTCGTTCCCGAGTTCAACGGTCTTTTCTTGGTAACCCGATCGGATGTGAAGTGAGACTTTCACGCGTCAATGGTGATGGTCTTCCGAAGCCTCTTTCAGCTTTGAAAGGTCCATCAATTTCGAGAATTCGCTGAAGTGGAACATCGACTCGTCGCGGCAGTGCTCGCAAAAGAACGTAACGTCCTCGCCGAGGTACATGTCCTTCAGGTGATAGGCGACAAAGCAGCCGTAACAACGCTGGATGCGTTTGCCAAAGTCTACGATCAGGGACTCGTCGTCGATCTTCTCCATTCCTTTTCCCGATTCTAACACAGCGTCCCGCAGCGGCCCGGCCGCCGTATCTTTGCCTCCGGGGGAACCGCGTGGTGTAACTAAAGCACTACGCCGCGTTTTGATGTCTCGATGAATTCGACCAGCGCGTCCACTTCCGGGCAGCTACTGATCTCTTCGCGGATGCGGGCTAGAGCCTGGGTGGTGTTGAGTTTGGACGAGAGCAGCAGGTGAAAGGCGTGCCCGAGCTTCTGGATGGTCTCGCGCGGATAGCCGCGACGCTTCATCCCGATGCGGTTCAGCCCGTAGCACTTCGCATGGTTTCCCTGGATGATCGCAAAGGGCGGGGCATCCTTGACGACGACCGAATAGCCTCCGACAAATGCTTCGTATCCCACGCGGCAGAATTGGTGCACGCCCGAGTAGGCGCCTACGTTCGCCCGGTCGGCGATCTCGACGTGGCCTGCAAGCGTCGCGGCGTTCGCCATGATGATGCCGTCCCCTAGCCGGCAATCGTGGGCCACATGAGCCTGCGCCATCAGCAGATTGTCGTCACCAATTTCGGTCACGCCGCCGCCGCCGGACGTCCCGCGGTGGATGGTCACGAACTCCCTTATGTGGTTTCGTTTGCCGATGACGGTCGAGGTCGGCTCGCCGGCGTACTTCAGGTCCTGCGGAGCGAGCCCGATCGAAACGAACGGAAAGATCTGCGTCCCGGAGCCGATGCTCGTGCGGCCCTCGACGACAACGTGCGATCCCAGCACGACACCGTCTTCAAGCGTGACGCCGTCCCCGACGACGGAAAAAGGCCCGATGCGGCAGCCATCGCCGATCTCGGCGGATGTCGAAATTATTGCGGTCTCGTGGATCTCGGCGGCCATATGGAGGGGTCAGAGGTTTGCGGGCCGGTCGGCTATCACGCTCATGATCTCGGCCTCGGCGGTGACATTCCCATCAACCAGCGCTACGCCCTTCATCCGCTGCACCTTAGAACCGATCCGAAGGGCGGTCACTTCGAGGATTAGCGTATCGCCGGGCACGACCGGTTTACGGAAACGGGCGTTCTCGATGCCGCTGAAAAATGGGATCTTGGCGTCGCGGTCCTCAAATTCGCGAAGCGCAAGGATCGCGCCGACCTGCGCCAGGGCCTCGATCTGCAGCACGCCCGGCATAACCGGGGCTCCCGGGAAGTGGCCGGAAAAGAATTGCTCGTTCGCAGTGACCTGCTTGACCCCGACGATCCGGACACGCGGCTCCAGTTCGATGATCTTGTCCACCATCAGGAAAGGAAATCGGTGCGGAAGGATCTTTTGGATCGCTGTCGAATCGTAAACGATCTCGGTGTTCGCCATATAACAAAAGTCAGCAGCCAGTAGAAGAAAAACTTCGACCGACCACTGACTTGGTCAAGATCAATTTGCCTTTGATTACGGCTTTGTCGTCGCCGCACTGCCGGCGGGACGGGCATTGTAAAACGTGATGAAATCTTTCGTCACGTCGTACTTTTCGTCAAAGCCCATCAGGATGCCGGACTCTTCCAGCTTAGCGCCGTCGAGTATCACCGCATAACCCTTGGCCTTTGCATACTCGTTCATCGCCTTGATGATGTCGTTAAAGACCGGGCCGACCACCACCTGATAGCGGCCTTCATACTTCCTCTTTCCGTCTTCCTGCAGCCGCTTGATCTCGATCTCGAGGTTCTGAGCCTCTTCGATCTTGGCTGAAAGATTGGCCTGGTTCGTTGTAGCGGGGACGCCCGCCGGTGGAGGCTGCTGCGCCTTCTGGATCTCGGTCGCCAGGCCCTGAAGCTTGGTCGACTTCGTTTTCAGGTCATTGTTCAGCGTCTCAAATTCCTTATCGAGAGCGGCCAACGCCGCGCGGAATCGGGTGATCCCGTCCTTCTCGGCCGCGAAAACGTTGATATTCACCAGTCCGATCTTGCCGGTACCCGCCGCCGGGACCGTTCCCTGGCTGAATGCTGACGCTGCAAGAGCGGCCATAATGCCGAGGCAGCCGAAAATTAACTTGGATCTTCTCATTGTAAAAACTACTCCTTAAAATTGCACACCAAATGATTCTGTTGGATAGGTCCGCTCTATTTGAAACTATTTCTTCCGATTTTGTTGCCTGCTTGCGGGCATTTAAATGAGAAAGAGTGAAATCTTATTTGATTGGGCCATCGATGTCAATCTGCGTATCAGAAGGTCCGCCCAACCGTAAACCTGAATCCGCTCCTCTTTCCGGGCAGGAAAATGTTGGGTAATTCCTCCGTGAAGCCGAGCTTGGCATTCGGGTTGTAATAGTAGATCAGCCTGAACGGAACGTTCACGATAGGGACCTGGACGCGGAGCTCGACCCCCACGCTCGATTTAAAATCTTTGAGTTTCGAGAATGTCGAGTCATCAACGCGAAGCAGCGAATTCTGCTGGACCTCGCCGCGAAGATAGAGCTGCTGTACCTCGGGCGAAAGCGATGTCGGGCATCCGAACCGGTTTCCGCGGCAGAATTCGTTGATGAAGTCCGTCTTGGTCATCACGCGCCCGCGATAGTAGAGGATGCTCCCGAAACTGCTTTCGAGCACCGGAGTGTTTATCAGCCCGAGTGCGGTCAGCCGGCCCGGCCCCAGCAGCTGATCATCCGGCAGAAACTCGGTATTGATACGCTGGGTCCCTGTTTTCCTAAGGTTAAAGACGGTACCGACATCGGCGAATGCTGCCAGAGTTGCAGGCCCGAAAATGGGTATCCGGTACTCAAGGTTCGCCAGTATCTGCGTGTCGCCGCCGATAAACCGGTAGTTCTTTGCGAAGAGCGCAGGGTTCGCTCCGTCCGGCCCGGTAACGGTGCCGATGCCGGCCAATTCGATCGGGATCTCCGGATTCTCGAAGCCCGTCGCCGGGATCGCCGTCCCGAAAGAATTCGTTACGACCGAAACATTCCGGCTTGTGACATAAGTATCGAACGGTGCGATCGGGCCGATGCTCCGCGAATTATAGCCGCGGATATCGTTCTCGCTTCCTAGGAAGTACCTCTCGTACGCGGGCACCCCGCCGACGAACGCGATCGAGTTGGCCGTTCTCACCTTATCGGTAAGTGCGAACGCGCCGATCGTCCCCGCCTGTACACGGAATGCGAAAACTTCCGGATTCTTCGTGCTCCGGCGGCGGACCGGGATAAATTTCGAGAACGAGAGGTTCGGCTGGTAAGTCCGCACGTCGCCGCCCAGGCCCGCGAGGGCGAACGAGGCCGCGAACTGCGTTCCCCGAAGGGTGTCGATCCCGTTGGCGGCGGGCTGCCGCGTATCGTAAACGAAAGTCCCGGTCACACGGCTGGTAATGATGTTCGGCTGTTCGTAAATGATCGGGATCCGCTCCGACGGGTCAGCCGATTGATTGATCGGCGGGTCCTGGATCGACGTCGCCGAGAACTGATAGGTAAGCCCGACCCTCGAGAACTGCGTGAACGCACGTTTCCTGAACGCGAGTTCCGACAGCGGGGCCGTTGCAAATACGTTGGCGCCGTAGGTCGTCTGCGTAAAGAGGTTGCTCTCGTCTGTGATGATCTGCCCGAGCGGATTGAAGAGATCGTCGAGGATGTCCTGATTTTGCGTCAGGAACGTTCCTTCGCCGAAGAATTTGTAACGTGAGGCAAAGATCGAAAACCCGACTGAGATCGGCCTGTCCCTAAAATAGGGTTCCTGATAGCTGAACTGGATGCTCTGCTGACGGTTGCCGGCCCCGAGCGCGAACGAGAGGATCTCGCCGCGGCCCGCCAGGTTGTTCGTCGAATATTCAAGACCGAAGAAGTTTCCGCCGATGCCGGAGATGCCGCCGTTAAAAGAGATCTGCTGGCGGCCTTTTTCCCTTACCTTGACAAGAAGGTCAACGTCGCCCTGTTCCTCGTCGGTCCTTATCTCGACATCCTGGTCCTTGTCGATCGGATCGAAATACTGCGTCTGATTCACGCGCGCGACCGAGATCTCAAGGTACCGGGAGTTATAAATGTCGCCTTCGTTAAGCAGGAATTCGCGCCTCAGCACGCGGTCGCGCGTGAATGTGTTGCCGGTGAATTCCAGCCGTCTCAGGCTGAACTGTTTGCCTTCTTCGATACGGATCGTGATATCCACGATACCCTCGTTCGGGTTTGTAGGATTGTCCTTGAACTCCGGCTCGAATTCGGCCGTATAGTTTACGAATCCCTGGGCGCCGTAGACCGTTTTCAGGTTCTCGTAAACCGCATCCTGCAGCCGTTTGCCGTCCGCGATCTCGCCCGTCTTCAGCCCGACATAGGCCAGGATCTGCTGCTCTGAAAAGATCGAATTGCCCTCGACCTTCAATTCGCCGACGCGAAAGACCCGGCCTTCACTTACCGGTACGACGATCCTCAGGGTATCGTCCTTCGACGTCAGGAGCGGTATCGGCAGCACGATGATCGGGACGAATCCCGTTCGCTTCACACCGAGCCCGACCACCTCCGGTTCGCCGATCCTTGCCTGGAAATAACCTTTTGAGAACATGTAGGACCTGACGTTTCGCTGAAGGTCGTACTCCAGCTTCCGCATGTCCAGGATGTCCTCGCCCTTGAAGCGGGCGATCAATCCGGTCTCTTTTACAAGCTCAAGGGCGTTGCGAAGTTCGCCGTCCTTGAACTTCTCGTTCCCTTCAAAATCGATCTCGACGATCCGCGACCGGTTCCCCTGGTTCACTTCGAATGTGATCGCGATAGACGTTGCCGACACTTCCTCTTCCCGTACGTCGACAGTCGCGTTCGGATAGCCTTTACTCGCGAGCATCTCACGCAGGATGCGCGTCGCCGCGCGGGCCTTTACGGGGTCGTAAACCGATTCCTTCGATATGCCTGCCCGCTGCTCGCGAAATGCCTTAAGGATGTCCGATTCCGTGATCGACTTAGCTCCCTGGAATTGCAGGTCGCGGATGATCGGCCATTCGCGCACTTCGAAGATCACGTTTACGCCGCCGCGAACGCCTTCGGTCGTCAGCACGCGTGTTGCCGTCTTATCAAAAAAATTCAGCGAGAGAAGCTCGCGAAGGTCCCGTTCGAGCGCGACGGGGTCGTAGACGTCTCCGGGCCTTGTCTTGATGTAGTACAGCAGGTCGTCGTCCCTCAGGCGTCGATTACCCTGGATATCGACCGTTTCGACAATCTGCTGCTGAATCGAGGAGGAGAACTCATCCGCATTGGCAATAACTTCTGCCCGGGCTGGGGCCGCTGAAAAGGCCAGTAACGCGAGTGCAAGCCCGACTGCGCTGAATTTGAGCATAAGAAAAGTTTAAACCCCTTTAATAGCGGCCGCATTCGCCGCGATCAAGGTCCGGCGGGCATAAAGGCAACCTAAATATTACCAAACACGAGGGTTATACCTTCAGTTCGGCCGGGAACAGGACAAAGAGCTTGGGGCCGGAGAATGACTCAACTTTTGATTCGACCGGTACGGTCGAGGTTGCCTTGCGCTCGCCCTTATCACAAACTTCCGAATTATACAGGTAAAGAAAAGAAAAATGAAAAGCGGAACCGTGGCGAAATAGGGCCCGGGCGGCACTTTCGGCGGCCCGAAACCGATCGACATTTGGCGTACATCGGGTGCGGCTGCCCTGCGTCCGGCCGTCGCGAAAATTTGTGAGGGCTGTCGGGGTCAGCTATTTGGTCCTCGGTACGCATTTCTGCTGTACAGGGTCCCAGACCTCATCCTTTCCGCAGGGGTGAGGTGCTCCTTCACCCTCTGCCTTCTCGTCCCCTTTCGTTCCCTTGTCTTTCGCCTCGCCTTCGGCTTCGTTCGACATCGTCTCCTGATCGTCTTCCATGAATTTCTACCTCTTCAATTTTCGGTTATCAACGATATCTGGATGCCGCCCGACTGCTTACTGTAAAGCAGTCCTTTCGAGTCCGGCGTCCATGCCAGGCCCGCATAAAATATGGTCGCGTCAGTGTTCGCCGTCACCTTCTTCGGTGTTCCGCCGCTTAGCGGGAGTACGTGGACATTGTCAACGTCGTCCTTTCGTTCGGTGTAAGCGATCCACTTTTCGTCCGGCGATAATCTCATACCGTCCATCCGCGCTCCGGAGATCGTCACGGCCCGGGTCCGGTTTTGAGTTGCGGACAGCTTCGAAAAATACACCTCCGACGCCGCCTGGTTCTTCTGCACCGCATAAACGCGGTCCGAAGCCTTTCCCCAACCGAGGAGATCGATCTGGCCGGGATAATGGCCGAGGATCGTCACCGTGCCGGCTTCGAGCACCGCGAGCCAGTTGTCGGCGGACATCACCGGTGAGCCGGAACCGCCGGCTATGACAAACGCGATCTTGTTTCCGTCTGGCGACCAGATCCCCGAAACGGCCGCCGACCCCTCTTCCAGGTCAGTCGCCATAGATTCGCCGGATCCGTCCGCAGCCGCGATCCAGAGGTTGTACCTGCCCGACCGCTTTGAGACATAAACGATCCGCGTCCCGTCCGGCGACCAGTCGAACAGGCTCGAGGTCAGGTCGTACGGCGTGATCGAATACGCCGTCCTTGCAACACCGTCCGCCGTCAGCTTCGTCTCCTTCTGATCGGTGATACCGAACCGGTGGATGGAATAGTCGATACCGTCCGAGCGCAGGTAGGCGATCGCATCGCCGGTCGGCGACCACTTCGGGCAGCAGCCGGTCGTATCCACGGTCAGCGGCGGCGGCCCGCCTTCGGCCGCGGTTGCCTCCACACGCACCGTACTAGTGAAGATCTTCGGGCCGTCGCTCGTGGACTGGTATGCGATCCTTGATCCGTCCGGCGACATTACCGGAAAGAGGTCCATCGTGACGCTCGAAGTTATCGCAGTCTCGCGGCCTGAGGTGAGGTCGTTCAAGTGGACGTTCGCCTCGTCTGTGTAGGAAGGAAAGGCGATCTGCCGTCCATCGGGCGAAACGGCGGGCTCCATCGAATTAACGCTGCTGAAGGTGACCTGCCTTGCGGCAGCTTCCGAGAGGTCATAGACAAAGACCTGGTTCGTCCCCGCTCTGTCTGAACAGAATGCGAACCTCTGCCCGTCAGGGAACCATGCCGGGGCCCAGTTGTGGTTGTCGCCGTCGGTGAGCTGCCGTGCGGCCCCCGTCTTTAGCGACCGCAGCCAGATCTGCTCCCGGTCCCCCATCGCCGCGACGGTGAGAAGCTGTGTCTCATCCGTCGAGATGGCAAAATCGCGCTTGACCCTTCCGTCGATCCCCGAAAGGTCCAGGGTGCGGACCGTACCCGAAGCAAGTTCGATCTCTTTCAGTTCGGTACCGTTCGTAAAGAACATCGCCTTGCCGTCGTTCCGCCATTTCTTCAGGACGTGATCGGCCGCTTCTCCCTCGACTTCCGTCAGCAGTTCCGGTGCCCCGCCGAGGAACGAGACCGACCAGATCCCCCAGCCTCCTCCGCGGTTCGAAACGAACCCGATCCGCTGGCCGTCCGGCGACCACACCGGGAACTGGTCGGCGAACTTCATGTCGGTCACTCGGATCGGCTCGCCCCCGGTCGGCTGCTTTATGTAGATCGCGCTCTTTCCGTTTTGACTCAGTGCAAAGGCGAGCAGCCTGCCGTCCGGCGAGAAGCTAAGCGAGGTCAGCGCCGCGCCGACCTGCCTCTTGACCCCGAATATCGGTGTGATCCGCGTCCCCGTTCCTCGGTCCGACGCGAATGGGAGCACTTCGGCTTCCGCCGGCCAGATCAGCCCCGTCCGCCATGCGGCCAGCCCGGCCGCGATCAGGACCAGTAGGGCGATCGCGCCGACAACGGCCGCACGCCCTTTCGGTGCCGGGCCCGGTTCCGTCGATTCGTCCGTCGCGCCCCTGTCGGGTTCTGAACGGCCGTGGCTCCGCTCATCCGTCAGCTGCACTTCGGTCAGGGTGGTCATCCGCGTTTGCGGCACGCCCCCGAGCCTGGCGACCCCCTCGAATGAAAGCTCGTCGTTAAGTTGCTCGAGGTCGTCAAGGAATTCTGTTATCGAGCCGTACCGCTCGTCCGGCTCTTTTGCGAGCAGTTTTTGGAATATCGGGTCGATCTTCATTCCGATTCTGCCCGACAAATAAGCCGATACGGGTCTCGGATCCTTCTGAAGGATCGCACTGATCTTGTCGGATTTGGTCTGTCCGCGAAAGGGAAGAGCACCCGTCATGAGCTGATAGAACAGAACGCCGAGACTCCATATGTCGGTCCTCACGTCGGCCGTTCGCCCGCGAAGCTGTTCCGGCGACATATACGAGGTCGTGCCGGCGATCGTTCCCTGCCTACTCAGTTCCGGATCCTCATCAAGGCCGGTGGTTCGCTTTGCCAGCCCGAAATCCACGACCTTCAGTCCGCCGTTCCGCGTGATGATCACGTTCGCCGGTTTGATGTCGCGATGGATCACGTCGCGTGCATGCGCCGCCTCGAGGGCCTGGGCGATCTGCTTTACATATTCAAAGCATTTCGTCAGGGCGATCGGGCCCTGATGGACAAGTTCGTCGAGCGTCACCCCTTCGACGTACTGCATCACGATGTATGGGCGGCCTTCGTGCTCGCCCACCTGGTGGACCGGGCAGATGTTCGGATGGTCGAGCTGTGCGGCTGCCCGGGCTTCGCGAAGTATTCTCTTGGCGGCTGTGCCGGGCCCCGATGCTTCGAGGATCACCTTGATCGCCACGTTTCGCCGAAGCTTCTTGTCCCTTGCCAGGTAGACCGAGCCCATGCCCCCGCTGCCGATGGGTTTGACGATCTCGTACGGCCCGATCGTCTCGCCGCCGTGAAAGGCCGGCTCCTCTTTCGGCGGCCAATCGCCGCCTGCCGCGATCGCCGGGACCTCGAGGAACTCACTTTCGTAGGAATCAAGCAGCGTCTGGACCTCGGCCTGGAGGGCAGCGTCCCCCGCGCAGGCCTTTTCCAAATAGGACGGACGTTCGCTCGGCTCGATCGATAGAGCATTGTAAAAAACGTCCTTAACTTTTTCCCATTCGGCATCTGCCATAGGATCATTTGCCCGGTCCCAACTCGCGTCCGAGCCAGGCCTTTGCCGCTGCCCAATCGCGTTTGACCGTCGCCTCAGAAACGCCTAGCGCCTCCGCGGTCTCGCTGACATTCAAGCCCGCGAAATACCGAAGCTCCACCACCTTCGCCTGCTGCCGGTCCTTTTCTTCAAGCTTCTTTAACGCATCATCCAGTTCCAGCAGGTCCGTCCCCGGTCGGACACCCGCCGCCAACCCGGTATCGAGGCTGATCATCTCGGCCCCGGCACCTCGCTTTTTTCGGTTCCGGCCGCGGGCGTAATCGACCAGGACCCGCCGCATTATCTCCGAAGCCAGCCAGAAGAAATGCGCCCGGTTCTCCCAGATCACGTCACGCTGCTCGGCGAGCTTGATGTAGGCCTCGTGGACGATCGCCGACGTTTCGAGCGTGTGGTTCGCACGCTCGTGCCGAAGATGCCGCCTCGCCTGCCGCTTAAGTTCGTCATAGATGAGCGGCACAAGTTTTTCGAGCGCATCCCGGTTCCCGGAATTCCACTCCGCCAGCAATTCGCTAACCTGTTCGGGATCACCCGTTGGAGGATTGACTGGGAGCATACGCGGATGAGCTGACCTGGGAACCTTTTGAACGGTAGGTCGAGGATAGCCAATACGCCAAATGCTGTCAATATTTTCCGGCTTCTGAAAATAGTTGAAATTATTTTGAGCCCCTTTTCAAAAATTTGTCGCGGTGTATAGGTGAGAAGCAAAAATACTTCTCCTCTGCGGTCCCGAAAATGACGGACCATTGACAACCAAAGGTTGAGCGTCCCCCTGAGGCCGGTATCACCCATTCGCTATCGTGGTGGCTGTTTCAGATTTCAGGCACCTGCCGCCAAAATGGGGACGGATGCGGAAACGCGGCTGCCCCAACCAGGCTCGGCAACCAGCACACTCCCACTACCGGCAAGATCGAAGGAGAGTCCGTTAAGGATGACCCGGTCTTGCCGGCCTCTTTATTTTAAATTCAGGAAATTAAACTAGGGCTGTGAAACGGCGCGCTGAAGGCCGTCCGCCATGATGGGGCGAAACTCGAGCCTATCGTCCGCGACAAAGATCTCGACCGTGCTTTCTTCGTCGAGCTTGCCCTGGATCAGTGCCTCCGACAGTTCATCTTCGACATATTTCTGCAAGGCACGCTTGAGCGGGCGGGCCCCGTAGCTCCGTTCGGCAAGGGTTTTCTGGACAAGCCAGTCGCGGGCCTCGTCGGTGAGCGTCACGGCCAGTGACCGGTTTGCGAGGATCTGGTTCAGTTTCTCGATCTGGAGATCGACGATAGCCAGCAGGTCATCGTCCGATAGTTCATCGAAAATGATTATCTCGTCCAGCCGGTTGATGAACTCCGGAGCAAAGGTCTGTTTCACTTGAGAGAGGACCTGTTCTTCCATTTTTTCGCGGGTCGATTCCGCATTTCCCTGGAACCCGACCGCGGTCCGCTTCTGGATGTACTTGGCCCCAAGGTTCGAGGTCATGATAAAGATCGCATTCCGGCAATCTACCGTGTTCCCCTGCGCGTCGGTCAGGATGCCGTCCTCGAACACCTGCAGCATTACGTTGAACAGGTCCGGATGGGCTTTCTCAAATTCGTCGAAAAGGATCACCGAATAGGGCGAACGCCGCAGCTTTTCGGTCAACTGGCCGCCCTCTTCGAACCCGACATACCCCGGAGGCGAGCCGATGAACTTCGCGACCGCGTGCTTTTCCATGAACTCGCTCATGTCAAAACGGATCAGCGTCCGCTCGGTCCCGAAGAGGTATTCGGCCAGCGTGCGTGCGACCTCGGTCTTGCCGACGCCCGTCGGCCCGAGGAATAGGAACGAACCGACCGGACGCCCCGGATTCTTTAGTCCCGCACGCGACCTACGAATCGCCCTCGCCAAAGCGGAGATCGCCGGCCGCTGCGAAACGATGCGTTTGTGCAGTTCATCCTCGATCTTCAGCAGTTTCGCGGCTTCCTCCTGCCTTATCGATGCCACCGGTACGCCCGTCCAGCGGGCGATGACCTCGTCAACGTCGTCCTTGGTCACCTCGACCGCGAAGAACGAATCTTCCAGCGTTTTCAGCTCGAACGAGATTATCTGGTCCTCGTTCGCGGCAGCCCGTTTCCAGTTCGCGACCGTCTCTTTCCACGACGGCTCGCCGGTATTCTCGTGCTGGTACCGCAGCTTTGCACGTGCTCCGGCCTCGTCCAGTACGTCAATCGCCTTGTCGGGCAGGAAGCGGTCGTTGAGGTAGCGGTTTGATTGCCGGACGGCGGCCTCAAGCGCGTCCTTCGAATACCTGATCTGGTGAAACGCCTCGTAGCGGTCCACGATCCCGCGGATGATCTCGAGCGCCTCTTCCTCGTTCGGCGGCTGCACCTTCACCGCCTGGAAGCGGCGTTCGAGTGCCCGGTCTTTCTCGATCGTCTTGCGGTATTCGCCCGGCGTCGTGGCACCGATCACCTGCACCTCGCCGCGTGACAATGCAGGCTTCAGGATGTTCGCCGCGTCAAGCGTCCCTTCGGCCGAGCCGGCACCGACCAGCGTATGAAGCTCGTCGATGAAAACGATGTTCTCGTCGTTCTCTTTCAGCTCGGTCATTATCTTCTTCAGCCGCTCTTCGAACTGTCCCCGGTATTTCGTACCGGCAACGATCGCCGACAGGTCGAGCGCGAGGATCCGTTTGTTCTCGAGAAAACTCGGCACTGCCCGGTCGATTATCTTCTGCGCAAGGCCCTCGATTATCGCCGTCTTGCCGACACCCGCCTCGCCGATCAGCACCGGGTTGTTCTTTGTCCGCCGGCAGAGTATCTCGATCAGCCGCTCGATCTCCGGCTCGCGGCCGACCAGCGGGTCGAGCTTGCCCTGGGCGGCATCTTCGGTAAGGTCGCGTGTGAATTCCTGCAGGTTGGGGGTCCGCGATGGCTCCGGCATTACCGGCTGTCCCGTCGGCAGCCCGAGTTGCCGGCCAAGCTCGTCCCGCACGTCCTGTGGGCGAAAACCGAGTTGAAAAAGTATCTCGGCCGCGATCGAACGCTCTTCGCGGGCCATGCCCAAAAGAAGGTGCTCCTGGCCGACCTGGCGGCTCTTCAGAGCCCGTCCCTCTTCGCTCGCGTAAAATAAGATCCGTTTGGTTTCGGGTGAGAGCAGCAGTTCGGTGGATTGGGGGATGCGGTCACGGACGACGATGCGGTCTTCGATCTCTCTCCTTACGGAATCGACGGTAACGCCGCGGCGGCCTGGAAAGTAGCGCGCGGCTATCGTCTTGTCCTCGCGCAGCAGACCGAGCAGGAGATGCTCGGGTGCTATCACGGGTGAACCGTATTGAAGTGCCTCGTAGCGGGCGAAGAAGATTACTCGTCGAGACCTTTCGGTATACCGTTCGAACATAACGTCAGTGCATCGCCCGTCCCAAATGACCGGAAAGGGCCCCGCGCAGGCTCAGGAAGCTGATCAAATTCAATAAATTACGAACTTGGCTAACTAAAGACGCAAACGAAAGCGAAATCCAAAAGATTAATTCGTCATTTTCGACCGCGAATCGATCTTGATCTTCTCGGTCTGCGGTATCTCGACCACCAGCGGATCGCGCTTCGTCTTGATGTTCTTGAGCACGCCGGCCGCCGAACCAAGCTCCACCTTCGACGAAAGAACACGCGTCACGCGTTTGGGAAGCAAAATTGGGGCGATGCTCGCGACCGAATCGGAAAGCGCTACGATGTCACCGCCGCCTGACCAGTGCTGCCGCACCACGGTCTCGTCCGACCGGTTAACCAACCGAAGTAGCGTCAGGGCAACCACATAGATGTCATCGACCTGCCCGATGAACGGGAAAAAGTCCGGGATGAAGTCCAGCGGCGAGATCACATATACGATCGCCGCCAGGAACAGCGCCTTTTCCGCCGTAGGTACGCGCGCGTCCTTGAGCAGCCTCCCGAGCAGCAAGACCATGTTCGGAAGGAACATAAGGAAATTCCGCATCCGGCCCTTCGCCTGCCGCCGCGAACGCTTTACTCCTTTATCATTACCGCTGACAATGTCCGCCATTCTTCGTTCCCTCTTTCGTTTGGTTAGAGTCTATGAACTACCGGCGCTTTGTGCAAGTTTCACCGCCCGGCGTTGTATGGTAAATTCAGTTCGGAGTCCCTGCTTCAGCAGGCCTTCCGCAATAGGTGGCCGGCTAAAGCCGGGACTCCAAGCTTATGATCCTTCAACAGATCCGAGAGCGAGCCGCCGCTGACCTTCAGCACATCCTTCTGCCCGAGGGCGAAGACCCTCGCGTGCTTGCCGCGGCCGAAATGTGCTCGCGGGACAAGATCGCCCGCATCAGCGTGCTCGGCGATGACGAAAAAGTTCGGGCCGCCGCGTCCGCCGCAGGTGCCAATCTCAACGGCGTTGCGATCATCGACCATCGAAAGTCCGCGGATTTTGCCCGGATCGCAACCCTTTATTACAGCCTCCGCCGGGCAAAAGGCACCACACTCGAAGAGGCCGAGCAGGCTGTTAAAGACCCGCTTTATTATGGCAACCTGCTGGTCCGTGAGGGCAAGGCCGATGGTTCGGTCGCCGGTGCGACAAACACGACCGCTCACACGGTTGCGGCCGCCATACGCTGCATCGGCGTCAGGGTGGGCTTTCGCATCGTCTCGTCGTTTTTCCTGATGGTCGTGCCGGATAAGAAGTTCGGGGAGAAAGGCGCGATGATCTATGCCGATTGCGGGGTCGTGATCGAACCCGACGCGGGTGAGCTTGCCGAGATCGCCATCGCGTCCGCCGATTCCTGCCGGGCGCTCATAGCTGCTGAGCCCCGCGTCGCGTTGCTTTCGTTTTCGACAAAGGGAAGCGCAAAGCACAAGAGCATCGATAAGGTCGTCGAAGCCGTAAAGACCGTCCGGGCCCGTATGCCGGATCTGAACATCGACGGCGAACTTCAGGCCGACGCCGCCCTTGTACCTTCGGTCGCGGCATCTAAAGCCCCCGGCTCAAGCCTGGCCGGACGAGCGAACGTGCTGATCTTTCCCGACCTCAATGCGGGAAACATCGCTTACAAGCTGACCGAACGCCTGACAGGCGGCACCGCCATCGGCCCGATCCTTCAGGGTCTCGACCGCCCCTGCAACGATCTCTCGCGCGGCTGCACGGCCGAAGACATTGTCGACGCCGTCGCGATCACCGCCGTCCAGTCACAAACCCGCAAGACCGTTTAAGGTGTGCGAAATTGCGTAGGTTGGGAACAAATGATGTGGCTCAGGTGTCAGAGGAGTATGCGACCAACACTGCTCGTAGCTTTTCTCGTTTGTCAATGCCTGACCATAACGGGGCAAATCCCCCGCCCGTCTGTCTGTGATGGCAGCGTTTTGAACCTTAAGGCAACCTACCTTCCTGATCCGCTGTATCCTCTCGAATTAAAGGCGTTGATATCGGCTCAAACCCTGTCCGTTCGAGTTGAGGTGAACGAGCATGGATTTGTCACCTCTGCGAAGGCTTGCTCAGGACACGAAAAGCTTCGGCAGTATGCAGAAGATGCTGCAATAAAGGCAAGGGTCGCACCGACAACGCTTTCGGGTGTTCCTGTTAAGGTGAAAGGGCTATTTATTTTTCGATTCGACTCCGCAACGTCATACTCGAAGCCGTATAAACTCTCGTGTGAACCATCGATGAATATTCTGAAGATCCTGAATGGTTACGCCCTTGAACTGAAGGAACCCGAGTATCCAAAAGAACTGCGGGAACAGAGGATCACAGGCGCGGTTAACGTACAAGTTCTTGTCGATAAACACGGAAAGGTATCAGAGGCGAACGCTGTTTCGGGTCCGGAACCGCTCCGCAAGTTTGCAGTTTACGCCGTAAGAAACTCGATCTTCCGAAAGTTTGAGCGTTGCGGCAAACCTGTCGAGATAAGCAGCATTGTGACTTACAATTTTCCGCCATTGAAATAATGCGGAGTCGTCAAACTAGGTTGTGGATACGAAACTGTTGATCCTGAGGCCGACGGAACCATCCTTTAACACCTCAAGTTCTGTTGATGATTCTGAGTTTCGATTCAAGCTCGGGCAAATAGTCCTCGATGATCGTCCACACGATCGAAGGGTCGATCCCGAAATAGCCATGGACGATGCGGTTGCGAAAACCTCTGATCCTTTCCCATTCAATGTCCGTGTGTAACGATTTGAACCGGGGCGACATACGGCCTGCCGCCTCTCCGATGATCTCAAAATTACGAACTACAGCATTGATCGTCTAATCATCGGCAGCAAAGTCGTCAAAGCTCATCTCCGCCGCGTATCTCAAGATCTTACTCGCCGAATCGAGAATGTCTTCGTCAAGAGTTCGTCGCTGCGCTCAGACATATTCCAATTCGTTCTTGATCCGTTCCAAATACTTCGTTTGAATGCCTTTTCGTGAAACTAGATCGACCTTTCGCTTCAAAATGGTCTCAAGGAAATTGGCGAGGTCGATGAACTCGACGCCAACAGGCTGAGTAAAGTCGACCAGGACATCCACATCGCTGTCAGAATTTTGATCGCCCCGAGCAAAGGAGCCGAAGATGGCCATTTCCTTCACCGAAAACCGAGAGAAGATGTCGTCGCGGTGCGGCATGAGTGCGGAGCGGATATGTTTAAGATTTTCCATCGCGGCTAAACGACAGACTACCACTTCTGTTTGATTTACGGCTTCGTGTCTGGCAGGAAAGCCGCGATCCTTAAGGGGCCGCCCGACCCGCCTTTTATCTTCATGGGCAGGGCGACGATGTGGAAGCCTTTCGCTGGCAGCTTGTCGAGATTCGCGACGTTCTCAAAGGCCGGGATGTCGTTGGTCATCAACGCCACATGCGAGCCGAATGTCGTCGATTGCCCGCGGTCGATGCTTGCGGTGTCGATGCCGACCGCCTTGAACTTGCGGTTCTCTACCAGCCACTTGGCGGCATCCGGATGGAGGCCCGGAAAATGGAGATCCTTCACGGCCTCAGGCCCTTTCTGGTCGGTGCCCAAATAAGCCTTCTTGTCCGGCCATTTCGCCCCGAACCCGGTCCGAAACAGGATGATCGCCCATTCCGGTATCTTCCCGTTAGCCTCTTCCCACGCCCTTATGTCGTCGGCGGTGATCTCGTAGTCGCGGTCGGCGGCTTTGGCCGAGACATCGATCACCACGCCCTCGCCGATCAATTGGTCAAGCTCTATCTTGTCGGCAGTCTTCTTCCCCTCGGCAAAATGTATCGGGGCGTCCAGGTGTGTGCCGCCGTGCTCGGCCGCCGAGAAGTTGTACGCCGAATAATAAAAGCCGGCTGGATTCTGCCCCTCGAATACGGTCGTACGTTTGAAAGGCTCGGCCGTCACCCAATAGATCGTCTCATCCGAAAATTCATGCGTCAGATCGATCCAATCGCCTTTGGGAAACGTCGCCGCCGGTTGTGAACAGGCCGAAACAAGTAATGCGGAAAGAACGGCCGCAAGGATCTGTTTGTTCATCGTCGTCACCTTCGGAGATCTATAAACTAATCAAGTCAATCGGAACAAATGACCAATGATAAGCAGGTAGCGAAGGCTGAGATCAGTGGTTATCACATTTCACTTTTCACTTGTTCGGGAGCCTCAATTCGACGCTCCAATATATCGCTTCTTTTTCAGGTCAAACCGTTCGCCTGCGTTCAAAAAATGAAGTGTGTAGGGATTCCCGCCTCGGGCGGAATGCACGAACATCACCTGTGTCTTTCCCATGACCATCAGCCTGCGGTTGTCCTCGATCAACACTGCCGTGTCCTCATCGATCCCGATACCGAGCATCTTCGGGTTCTCCATTATCAGCCCGAAAAGGCGGTTATGCCGCTGTCGGACGAGAAAATGCTGGTCGAAGATCACATTCGGCACCAGGCCCAAGCCTTTCCGCACACCGACTTTCTTGCCGTCGAGTATTTTCAGGTCGGCCTCGCCGGTGATCATCGGATCGGACATCACGGCGGCCCCGGCGCTCGTTCCTCCGAACGGCGTGCCGGCCG
Organism: Chloracidobacterium sp.; assembly: GCA_016716365.1. Classification (GTDB taxonomy): domain Bacteria; phylum Acidobacteriota; class Blastocatellia; order Pyrinomonadales; family Pyrinomonadaceae; genus OLB17. The sequence continues at coordinate 46,095 of JADJWM010000019.1, forward strand.
CATATTTTTCTCGGATCAGCCTCAGAAGCTCTTCGTCCGAAAGCACATCCATTATCCGGTTCTGGTCGCCGCCCGAAAAGAAAACGCTGGTCGACTCTCGAAGAACGCTCTTGAACCGCCGGGCCTTTTCTTCGTCCAGCGGCCGGACCGGGGCATGGATCACCATCCCGGCTCCTGCGTCTTCAAAATTCTTTTTCAACGATGCGAAACTCTCGTCGGGCACACCGCTCGCCCACGTAATGACCAGGATACGGGCTCGCTCGCCTCCGCTCCATTCAACGAACCGCTTCATCGCCTCCGGCGGCCGCGATCCGCCGCCGATCACGAGCAGCCGCTGCTGAGCATCCGCAGCAGCAGCGAGAAAGGCCACGGCCAAGATCACAAGCCCGGCGGCGCGTTGGAACTTCATCAAAGACATCCTTTTCTGGTCAGAGGTTCTTAACGTGCCGCTTCGGCGGTGTCAGGTATCCTCGTCGCCTGCCAGGCGACGACCCGCCATTCACCCTTTCGCTTCACGAAAACACCGGTATTGAAGAATCGCACGACGGTTGTCTTGCCCGCACTGGTCGTGGTCCCGACGAGTCGGAATGCGACGACGGCGCTATTTCCATATTGCTGAATACGCACATCCTCCGACGTGTAGACCGTCACCGGATCACCGGGTTTCGCGGCCGGTGCCGAACGAACGCTCGTCATTATGTCGGCCTTTCCCACCCGCTGGCCGGTCCCGCGGGTATAGATCAGGTCGTCGGCCCAAAAGCGGTCGTGCACCTCGGCATCGTTCCGGCCCGCTCCCGCCAAAAATTCGTCAAGCATCTTTCTCAGCGTAGCCGCATCGCTGCTTTGCGCATTAACGGCTGCCGAGAACAGCGCGAGGATAACAAACGTCAATATCGAATTTTTCATTTTTTACACCTGGCTCGCGGCCGAAAGCTTCTCAAGGCATTTGCGACACAAACACTTCTTGAATCTGCCGCGTAGTTCGGCCCGAGCCTCGGGCTTCAGTTTGATCTCAGTGCACCAGCACCCGGTTACTGCCGCCCCGCAAACGAATTCGCCGCCGCAAGATTCGCAAACCGATGGCGATCGATACCGTGGAGAGACCAAACCCAGCAGTTTGCGAAATCTCATTTTAGTAGATCGAAGGTTCTCCCGGCGGCCGCGTCTTCCATCGTTTATGTATCCAAAGCCACTGGTCGGGATAACGCCTTACAAACTTTTCCAGCTCGGCGGTGAACGCCGCGGTTGTCCGTTTGACGTCCTCCTTTCGGTCACCGGTCACGATCGGCTCCATCAGCGGTCCGTGGATACCCATGTACCGGCCCTCGGCTTCGTCCCAAGCGGCACACATCGGGAGGATCATCGAATTCGTCCGCAGTGCCAGCAATGCAACACCCGTCGAGGTGCACGCCTCTTTCCCGAAGAACGGGACGAAGACGCCTTCCTTCGGATGTGCATTTACGTCCGCCAGTATGCCGAGTAGGCCTTCTTCGCGAAGCACCCGCGAGGCCGCCATCACCGAGTTGGACTTCCCGATCGGCCGGTTGCCGAATTTCGTCCTTAGCCTATGCGTCAACCTTTCGATCATCGGATTGTCGATCGGCCTTGCCAGATAGCTCATCGGCCCGTCATGCACCGCCCAGCCAAAGACGAGCACCTCCCAATTGCCAAGGTGCGGCGTGACAATGATCACGCCGCGTCCCTCAGACTGCAGCCGCTTGTACGTGTTATAGACCTCGGGGTCGATGCGGAATTCGATCAGCCGGTTAACGTCTTCACGCGACGCTTTTGCGAACTGGCTCATCTCGCCGATGATACGGCCCAGATTCCGGAACGCTCCCTTGGCCAGCCTTCGCCGCCCGGCCTCGTCCAGATCGGGGAAGGCGATCCTCAGATTTGTGAATGCCACGCGGCGAAGCCGGCCCAATACGTAATAGCCCGCGACTGCCGCTCCGGATGCCGCGGCCACGGCCGCACGCCTCGGCAGCAGACCGAGGAACCCAAGCAAACCGCGGACAGCCGCATATTCAAGCCAGACCACCGGCCTGCTTTTCTTTCTCACACAGCTTTTGTAATCTTTGAGGCCGCATTAAGGCAAGTGGAACATGCGGCCTTTGCTATCGTTGCGGTTTCGCCGCCGCCTCCCCGGTCATCACACCAAGCCACTTCTCAGCTTCTTCAAGCTCCGTAAAGAACTCGACCGTGGCGCCGCGATTCTGCGCTACGGTCTTGAAAAAATCTGAAAGGTCGTCAAATTGGTAACCGACGAAACACATTGCGATCGTCAGCCCTTTGAGGCCCTCGGCAAGGGTCCGGCCGGATTCGAAAGCGTGGATGGTGTCCAACTTGCGCGCCGGCTGATGGGCCTCGATCAGGACCTTCCGGCAGCGGTGCTTTCGGCACAGCATGGCGATCAGCTCCCAATTCTTGACGGCGGACTCAGGCGTTATCACATGCCCGGGGGGATGCTTGATGTGCAAAAGGTCGTCGCTTACCTCAACTTCGAACGGTAATTCCATAGTGCTTCGCCTGGACGATGCGCGTTACGCGCTCGTCAAAACGATGTCGTTCATCATTGGACTCAGTGACGTTTAGGTCGGCAGCCGGGGTGAGCCGGTTAATGCGTCAACTATAAACCACCTTTCTCCGCATTGCAAAATTTTTGATGGTTCGATGTGTAAGTTCGTTCCGCGGGAGGCAGCAAACCCCGGACATTGACGGCCGCCAACGGTCGTTCGCGCGCTCCTTTCGCTTTTACAAAACTCTTACAATCGGGCGTAGCGAAAACTGATAGGCTTTTTCTGTAGGGCGGAGTTCCGTCCATCAGCACCGATCTAAAGGGGAAATAAATGAACGAAGTGGTTACAAGGGAAGCAGATTCGAAGAAGATCAATTGGAGCACGTTGTCGGCGGTGATCATATTTCACGTGCTCGCGGTCGCGGCTCTATTTAATTTTAGCTGGCAAGGTCTTGCCGCGGCCGTCGTGCTGTGGTGGATCTCCGGCAGTCTGGGGATCGGGCTCGGTTATCACCGGCTGATGACCCATCGCGGCTTCAAAGCTCCACGCTGGCTTGAGCGGCTGTTGGGGGTTTTCGGGACCATTGCAATGCAGTCCGGCCCGATCACCTGGGTCACCACGCACCGCATCCACCACGCTTTCACGGATACCGACCGCGATCCGCACAGCCCGCGTCATGGCACCTACTGGTCGCACATGGGCTGGATCATCCGCGGCACCGCACAGAACAACTCCGTTGAAACGATGCAGCGGTACTCGCCCGACCTGATGCGCGATCCGTTCCTCGTCGCGCTCGACAAATATTTCTGGGTCCCGACGGCCTTCGTCGGCGTCGGCTTGCTAGCGTTCGGCGGCGTCTCTGCACTTCTTTTGGGAATTTTCTTCCGCACGGTCATTGGCTGGCATTTCACATGGTTGGTGAATTCGGCCACACACCTTTGGGGATCACGGCGTTTCGAAACACGCGACGATTCGCGCAACAACCCGCTCGTCGCCGCCGTCACGTTTGGCGAGGGCTGGCATAACAATCACCACGCTTACCCGCGGTCTGCTAAGCACGGACTTCGCTGGTTCGAATTCGACATCAACTGGATGCAGATCTGGCTGTTGGAAAAAGCGGGCCTGATCAAGAACGTTTACGCCTTCGACCTGAAGACCGAGAAACCCTTCGAACCGATCGAGCTTCAGCCCGTCCAGGACGTAGCCTGATCTTTTTCGACGTGAGTAAAAAATATTAGGCAAAAGCGATCTTGTGATCGCTTTTGCCTTTTTACTTTTTACTTCTTACTTTGTAACTGATGCGGCGGCGGAAAACGGCAATATTCTTTCTAATTCTCGGCATCAGCCTGAGCGTGTTGGCCGTCGCGCTCAACATCGGGTGGATCCTCCTCAACCTCCGTCAAGTGGTCCTTTTGGTGTTGGGTATCATTTTCTTCGCCCTCATCATCACGGGGCTGATCCTTAATACCATTTTTCTTATCCGCGAGATCCGCCGAAACGAGCAGCACGATGCATTCATCAACTCGGTGACGCATGAACTGAAAACGCCCATTGCTTCGATCAAGCTTTATCTCGAAACGTTGAAAACGCGCGATGTCGAACCCGAGAAACGCCGGGAGTTTTATGAAGTGATGCTGGCAGACGCCGACCGCTTGCTCGGCACCGTGGACCAGGTCCTGAAAGCCGGCGGAACTAAAGAGAATTTGCCGAAACCGGCCAAGGAAGAGCTTGACCTTGCGGTTCTGCTCAAAGAATGTGCAGCGACCGTACGAACGCAGCGAAAGCTGGATGCGGCTGTCCTCCGATTCACCGAACCGGCCGAACCCGTCCGCGTGGTCGGCGATCGCGCGGAGTTAAAGACCGCTTTCGTTAACCTGATCGATAACGCGGTCAAATATTCGCCCGACGACCCGAAGGTCTCCATCCGGATGAAGAAGGCGGCACTCAACCGGCGGGTCGAGGTCCTGATCAAGGATAACGGCATCGGGATACCGCCGGCCGACCTGAAGCGCGTTTTCAAAAGGTTCTATCGCGTGCCCGGCCGCTCCGCCACTCAGCCCGGCGGCACCGGCCTCGGGCTCTTTATCGTAAAGTCGATCGTCGAGCGGCACGGCGGGCGCGTCTCGGCCAACAGCCGCGGCGAGGGCTCCGGCAGCACGTTCATCGTTCAGCTTCCGATCGTGTGAGCAGTGTTGGCGATTCGGGTCTGGTGAATCGATGGAGATCAACACTTTTCACGTCTCCCTTTTCACCTGATCCGGAAATATAGATCGGTCAACGGAACAATGAAAATTCTTATCATCGAAGACGAAGCCCATATCGCCGACGGCTTGCGGTACAATGTCGAGGCCGAGGGGCACGAGGCTGAGATCGCCCCTGATGGCGAGTCCGGGCTTGAGCTCGCCGGGACCGGCCGTTTCGACGCCGTTGTTCTCGATGTGATGCTGCCTGGCATCGATGGTTTCGAGGTTGCACGGCGCTTGCGAGAATCGAGCAACTATGTTCCTATCCTGATGCTCACTGCCCGTGGCCGCCCCGAAGACGTGCTTAAAGGCTTCGAGGCCGGCACCGACGATTACCTGCCCAAGCCCTTCGATCTCGAGATCTTCCTCGCCAGATTGAACGGCCTGCTTCGTCGCCGCGAGTGGTCCCGCCGCGAAACCACGAAAGAGCGTCTCGGCGACACCTTCGAGATAAACGGCAAGACCATAGACTTCGCCAACCTCGAACTGCGTTCCGACGGCGAGACCATCCACCTCACGATGATGGAAATAAAACTCCTCCGCTACCTGATCGAACACGAAGGGCAGACCGTCTCTCGCAGCACCATCCTCGAAGACGTCTGGGGTCTGCAGGAAGACACCGACACCCGGGCGATCGATAATTTCATCGTCCGGCTGAGAAAATACCTCGAAGACCAGCCGAACGAACCGCAGATCGTCAGGACCGTCCGCGGCGTAGGATACAAGTTTATGGGAACCCAAAGGCCGAAACTATAGAATTCGAAATCCGCTTACAGCTTTCGACTTATAGCTAAAAGCTTTTCTTAACCTATCTGTCAAAATAGTTCTTTCTCGCGATGACCTTGATCTCCTCCCGCCAATTCTCGTGCAGTTCAAATCGCCACAGTTCGATCTCCGGCGTGAGCATTCGTGCAAAGTGTTCGAAATCGCGGTGGAAGCTTAGTGCGGGGGCGACGGCGTAGACAAGGGGCGGCTTTTTGATCATCTCGAGGTCGCCGAAGACGCGGGCACGCCTCAGTTCCCCTCGGCGGCGGAGATGTTCGATCTTCCGCCAGTAGTCGGCGGCCTGGAACGGGGTTTCGCGGTCGGGGGAGGCTTTTATTTCGATGACTACAAGGCGGCCGTCGCGTCTTAATGCGAGCAGGTCGATCTTGTCGGCGGCGGCTGTGCGGAACTGGTTATAGATCGGTGCGAGGATCAGGTTGGCGTCCAGAAGTTTAATGTTCCGCCGAAGTATCGATTCCAGCCATGATTCGGGGGAATGTCGGTAAAACTCGTGCCGCTTCGAATCGGAGTCGAAGGCTCGGCAGCTCTTAAGGATTTCAACCAACCTTTCCAATTCTGTCCATGACGCCTCGTTCAGGGTTCGCTTTCGCTTTTCGACCCCGAACCAGGCCGACTCACGCCCGGCCATTTTTCTTACTCGTGCGAATGGCAGTCCGTTGAATCGCAGCGTTTCGCCGTGCCGCGAATGCAAAATGTCGATCGCTTCCGGGGCGAGCGCGATGATGCGGCCCGCCATCTCGCTGGGCCCGAGTTCATCGGGCAGGTTAAGCTGCTTCTGCTTTTCCCGCCAGAGCCTGCTGATGGAGAGTTCGGCACGCGGCTTCAGCGACTCCGCTCCGCCCGTTCGGCTAAGCTCGCGGATGCGGATCGAGGACTTCATCGGCCCTTTCAGAAGCGCGTGGAGTTTTTGCAGGTTCGCAGCCGCACGGCTCTCGACAACTATGTGCAATTCAAGGGCGGGCTTCTTCGCCCGTGCCTGCAGCCGCTCGAACCAGAGGATAGCGGTCGCCAACATCGACTCCGCTGTCACACCGCCGGCCACATCGGCAAAAACGGCGACTCGGCCCGCCGTCCTGCTGTCGGCGAAGATCTCCGCAAATCGGCCGCTGCCCGCGTTCAGCCCGACCCGCACAAGCTTCACACCCTCTTCCGAGCTTTCGACAAGCGTGGCGATCGCGTTCGCCCGCTCCAACCTGGCGAGCTCAATGTTTGCGGCCAGTTCCGCGGCCGAAGTCCGCGGCACCAGCCTCATCTCTTCGACGCCTCCGCCGAACGGGCCCGCCAGCCTGATCTTTATTTCCTCGCCTTCGGGTTTGAACCCGACGATCCGTCTGGACCGAAATCCGTTTTCGCCGACCGCTCCGATCCGTGTCCCTCGCGGCCCCTCGTCTATCGAGATCTCGTCTCGGTTGATCGGGAATGTCCGGCCGTTCTCGCCGACGATCAGCCACTCGGCAAACCTGTCGAGAAGGTCGCCCAGCTCCTCGGCCAATAATGCCTCGGCTACCATCGATGCCTTGTGTCAAAATATCGGATCATCGCTTCGGCCCAATCCGAGTAACCCTGTTCCGAGGGGTGGATGCCGTCCGCGAAAAATCCGTCGAGAGCCACGTCCACCGGCTGCGGGTAGTAATGCACCCGTTCGAGGCTGGCTGAGAATTCGCGGATGTTCGCATCGTGCATCTTTGAAAGCTCCCAGAGCAGGAACTTGATCGGCTGCGGGATCACCGGTGAATAGACGATCATCGGGCAATTAGAGATAAAGATGACGGCATCCGGATTTCGCCGCCGAAGGATGCCAAGCAGCTCCAGCATGTCGCGACGCCATTTTTTCGGGCTGCTGAGCTTCATCACGTCGTTACCGCCGATCCCAAGAAGGATGTGGTCGAACTCGGTGTCGGGCACCATCGGGAGGAGTTCGTCGATGGTCCGCCGGGCGGTCACGCCGTTCCGGCCGACGACCGTCCATTCGACCTGCCGTCCGGTCCTCGTCGCAAGCCGCTCCGCAAATTGCCCAGCCAGGGCTTCACGATGAGTTCGTGCCCCGAGCCCCGCCACGGTCGACTCGCCGATCACAAGGAGGCGCGCCGCTTCGCCTGCATCGCCGACGGTCCCCGTCTTTGGGCCAGCCGCCTCGGGCAGCAAGCCGACCTTACGCCGGGTGTACTGCCCTTGCAGGAAAAGGAGAGGCGAAACCGGAAGCATGGCCGCGGCCGCGGCCCAATAAACCGCCTGCCAGCGAGCGAGATTGGTGCTTTTGCCGTTCTCCGACATCGTTATGATAAACTTCGAATAACCTTGATGTTTTTGTCAAATCCGGCCATTTCACTAGTCCTTTTCACGGCGATCTTGGCCACCTTCACGGGCTGCTGGCCGGCTGCCCCGACCCCGGACACGGCGGTGTCCGCGGTCGAGGTTCCCAAAGCAAAATTCCCTTTTAAGACACGGGAACCGGAGGACTTCCAGTGCGACATTGTCGAAACGGCGGGAACCGTCGTGCGGCGGAAACGGCTCGCGATGATGGGCAGCCGGAGCCGTCTCGATCTGGACGTCGGCACCGATCGCCATCGGGTCATCCTGAGCACGGAAAAGGAATATTTGATCGACCCGGCCCGCCGCATTTACGCGGAAGTTCCCGGCGGCGATTCGGGGAGCTTCAGCGAACTTACGCGCGAGCTCCTCCTCGTGAGCCCTCGGACCAGCTTCGAAGAGGCCGGCCGCGAAGGCACCATCATCAGATATCGTGCCGCGTCCGATAACAGCGAGCAGAGCGAGGTAATTATTCACTACGACACGGCCCTTGAGCTTCCCGTAAAGCATGAATTTTTGACGGTCCGCAACGGCGAAAGAACACTTTCATTTACCATCGAGATCGTGAATTTTTCGCTCGAGCCCGATCCCGGCCTGTTCGAATTGCCGGCCGGCTTTCGCCGGGTCGCCCTCGAGGAGGTCGCCGCTGGCCCAAAAATATGAATGATGCAGCGGGGCTTACCCCCGACCAGAAAGGCCGGATCGCGGACGCCCTTCACGGCCTTCCGTTCGCACAACTCATCGGCATGCGGCTGGTTGACGTACGGCCGGGCGAGGCGACGATCAAGATCGAAATGCGCGACGACCTGCGCCAGCCGCACGGTGTGCTCCATGGCGGCGTGACGGCGACCCTGATCGACACGGCGATGGCATTTGCGATCATCACGCGGCTCGACGAGGGTGAAAAGGCCACGACGGTCGACCTTACGGTCCATTACCTCCGCCCGCATTTCGAAGGAACGTTTACCTGCACGGCTAAGGTCGTCCGGGCCGGGAAACGCATCATCACCGTCTCGGCGGACGTGATAAACGGCGAAGGCAAGCAGATCGCCACCGCAATATCGACATATACGAAAGTATAAGAAGTGTGCTTGATTCGGGGCAGTTCCCAGGTCCGCGAGTGGTGAAAGTTCGGCGAGTATTGCAAGTGGACCGAGATCATTTGTTCTTAACTGTTTGCAGGGTTTTCCGGCGTCGCAGAGCTTGGCCAACTCGTTGAACTCGGCAAACTCGCCGAACTACACGATGAGCCCGATAAGGAAATTTGCTAGATTCATGCGGCCGTACCGATGGCGGATGGCGGCGGGGATTTCCTGTATCCTGGTCTCGCTCGCATTCGGCCTGATGGTGCCGTATCTGGTCGGCGTCGCGGTGGACGACCTCGCGGCCGGCGTCACCTGGGAAAAGGTCATTCGTTATCCGCTGATCATTCTCGGTGTCAATCTGATGAGCGGCATTTTCCTTTTCCTGCAACGCCGCATCCTTATCAACACGTCGCGCCACATTGAGTTCGACATGCGCGAGGCGTTTTACGGAAGCTTGGTCAACCAGCCGGCCGAGTTCTTCTACAACAATCGGGTCGGCGACCTGATGGCCCGTGCGACGAACGACCTCGCCGCCGTTCGGCAGATCGTCGGGCCGATGATCCTTTACAGTTTTCAAGCCGTTTTCGCACTTTGCATTGTCCTGCCCGTCCTTCTCGGGATCTCGGTCAAACTGACGCTGCTGCTTCTGATCCCTCTTCCGCTCGTTTCTTTGACGGTCAAGTTTCTTGGCAACCAGATCCACCAGCGCTTCGAACGCATTCAGGAATTTTTCTCTTCGATCACCGCCCGCATACAGGAGAATCTTTCCGGCGTCCGCGTCGTCCGCGCCTACGCCCAGGAGGACGCCGAGATCGAAGAGTTCCAAAAGCTCAACCGAGAGTACGCCGGCCAGAACATACGTCTCGTAAAATTTGCCGCGGCGATGCGTCCGCTGCTCTTCTTTTTCATCGGCCTGGGCTTTGTGATCATCGTCGCCGTCGGTGTCCCGATGGCGGTTAGCGGCGAGATCACTGCCGGCAACTTTGCATCGTTCATCCTCTATCTTCAGCGGATGATCTGGTATCTGATCGCGCTCGGCTACGTCGTGAACCTATATCAGCGGGGCACCGCCAGCCTGAAACGCTTCAACGCGATCCTCGACGCCGAGCCCGCAATTCGCGACACGCCGGAAGCCCGGCCGCAGCCCCCGATCAAAGGCGGCATCGAATTCCGCGATCTAAATTTCGCGTATCAGACCAACGGCTCGCCTCCTTACGAAGGAGGGGTGGCAGCCGATTCGGCTGACGGGGTGGTTCTTTCAAATGCTGATCCCACTAAACCGATTGACGGACCCGACGAAGCCGGAACGGATGAGATCCGCACTCCGCAGTCCGCACTCCGCACTCCAAACCTTGTCCTTCGCGACATCAACCTCAAGATCGACCCCGGCCAGACGGTCGCCTTTGTCGGCCGCACCGGCAGCGGCAAATCGACGCTGATGAATCTTGTCCCGCGTCTGATGGATGCGCCCGAAGGCACGCTCCTGATCGACGGCACTCCGGTAAAGGAGTACCCGATCGAACAGCTTCGCCGAGCGATCGGCTTTGTGCCGCAGGAGACATTTCTCTTCAGCAACACGCTCGCCGCAAACATCGCATTTGGAGTTCCCGCGAACGGCAAGTCGGTACCGCCTGCGGTAGCGGGTGGGGCTTTTGGCTCAGGCGAGCAAAGATCACGCACTTTGGCGGGAGGATCAGACAACGATGAGCTGCCTGCTCATCACGACACCAGCCACCACATCTCCGTTGAAAAAGCGGCCGAGATCGCGGGCCTTGCCGACGACATCCGTTCATTCCCCGGAAAGTACGAGCAGCTTGTGGGCGAACGCGGCATCACCCTTTCCGGCGGCCAAAAGCAGCGGACGGCGATCGCCCGTGCCGTAATGCGGAACCCTCGCATTCTGATACTCGACGATTCTCTTTCGGCCGTCGATACTTACACCGAAGAGAAGATCCTCCACAACCTGCGCGATGTGCGTTCGGGCCGCACGACGCTCGTCGTCTCGCACCGCGTGTCGACGATTCGCGACGCCGACCTCATCTGCGTACTCGATCACGGCCGCATCATCGAACGCGGTACCCACGACGAGCTTCTCGAACTCGACGGCGAATACGCCGAACTCTACCGCCGCCAACTCCTCGAAGAGGAACTCGACGCCGAACAGTGAACTGTGAGCAGTAGGCAGTGAGCCGTGGGTAGTGTGCAGTCGGCGGTGGGCAGCGGCAGTGGGCGGTGGGCTGTAAGCAGTGGGCAGTGGAAAGCAACAAGGAAACAGTAAATCAAACTGAGTGCTCTTTGTTCGTTATTCGATATTCGTTATTCATCATTCATCATTCACCATTCACTATTCACCATTCCCCTTTCCTCATCCCTCATCCCTTGTCACTCGTCACTCATCACTAAATCAATTATCCTTTCAAAGTGTCTCGCTACCGCAATCTTCTCGTCATCTGGGCCTCGATCTTATTCACACAGATCGTATTTGTCGCGATAGTTTTCCTGACTCGGCCGGCGTTGTTCAGTCTTGAATTCACCCAGCCTTTGCTTGGCGATGGGGCCCGCGACAGCGGCCTGACCTCGGCGATGGTCGCCGGCTTTGCGGCGGCGGCCGTCACCGCCGTGCTTTTTTCGTTTGCGTTCAAACGCCGTCTCAACGAGCGGGCCCTCGAATCAGAAGACCCCTCACAAGTCCAGACCGGCCTCATCATCGCCCTCGCCCTCTGCGAGATCAGTTCTCTCTTCGGCCTCGCACTCGCCTTCGCGTTCGATTACCAGTACTTCTTCCTCTGGATCGCTCTCGGCGCCCTCGGCATCCTCCTCCACTTCCCACGCCGCGAACACTTACTCGCTTTCAGCTTCAAGGGTCCGGCCCGCGAACGCAGCGACTGAATTCTGGATCGCTTCATAGATAAACTACAAGATCGCCGACATTTTTAGACTTTTTCGTTTCGATCTTTACAGCCAGGGCAACAAAGCTAGCCAACTCTTCGACAATCTTACGAGCGATTTCACAAGCCTTTGGATCGTTGGAATAACACACTAAGGTACAGCGAGTTGACGGTCTGACAAAGCTTCGGGCCTTGTGCCTCAACATGATTCTCGGAGCAATCGAACTGATATGGGACGCCACAAATCCCTGGCGTTCCCAAGTCGGATCGTTGTCCACAATATCCAGGATAAACCTGTCCACGAAAGAGTCGTCGCTAGCCTGTGGCCATTGTCCATATTTCAATTTACTTTTGGTGATCGGTAAGATTCCGGCATCCATAAGTCGTTGACGGTCGCTGATTCCGTGAATCTCTCGATCGTGACGCCCAACGCTTTCCGGCTTCAAACTCGCTCCGCAAATCGAACATCGGGCAAGCCTCCCTCGCGACTTACGCTTTCCGTCTTTTTTCGTCAGGTCCCCCGTCAGTTCCTCCTTCCAATCGCATACCGACTCTGATCCCGACTTCCTGATCCTTTGCTCCCAATCGGTTCGTTCCCAATTCATCTTGGCCATATGACAAGTCCCCTGTGATCCCGTCCTACCGATTCCCTTTGGCTTGATTGTGCGTTTTGCAGAGCATCTGGCAGTTTACGATGTCCGTGGTGCCGCCTTTGCTCCAGGCTGTGACATGGTCGGCGTCCATTTCGGCTGGCGACCAGATCTTGCTCTTATTAGCGTCGTGTCCAAGTGCACACAGCGGGCAGTTTGACGTGCCAGCTGCCTCCGCCTCTTGTTTTTGCTTTGCGTAAACCGCCCTTTTCGTCGCTTCGTCAAAAACTCGGATCTCCAAAAGCTTCGTATCGACCGAACCGCCGAGGACATACTCGAAAACCCCTTTACGTCTCTTAACGTACGGGTCTGAATACAGTTGTTGAACTTCGGCCGAGACTCTCTGCGGATCGTACGGCTTCTCGTGATGTTCTTCGTACAAACGGCCCCACTCCAGGCCGCGCATTTCGCTTTCGACATCCGAAAAAACTCCTGACACCCAATCGATCACCGTATTGAAGTAGGTCTTAAGCTCGGTAATGTTGTTGTCGTAGCGATGGCGGCTCATGTAATCGCCTATGCTGCCCTTACTAACCCATTCCAACGCACGTTCGAGAAAATCCTGCCGGTTTGCACTTCCTCTGATATAAGCGCTCCACTTCTGGATGTTCGCGTTCTGGCTGTTGCTGAATTCCTGTTTGGCGAGGGTAACGAACGGGCCTGAATAGATCGCGTTAGCCAGTTCCTGATCGTTAAGCGGCACACCGGCGATATTTATCGTCTTGAACCATTCCTTGATCTCGCTCTCGGTCCCCTCGCATTCGTAGATCGTAAGCTTCGTTTCCAGTATCTTCGCCTGCTTGTCCTCGGCGATCCCGCGAAAATACTGCTGCATTCCGTTCTCGTCCTTTACGGCGAACTTGCCCGTAACATAACGTCCGAAACTCGTGATCCGCTGCTGTCCGTCCAAAACTTCGAACTTGTTATCGCTTACCTTTACGAAATAGATCAATCCGAGCGGATAGCCCTTGAGCAGAGATTCGATAACAGCCACATCCTTTTTCCCGTCGGCGTAAATATAGTTACGCTGATACTCCGGCTGGATGGTCAGTTTCCCGGCGAGGCCAAACAAACCCTTCCCCTCAAGCTCGTTATAGACGAAACCTTCGCAGATGTCTTTAACGGTTATTTTTGTTCTAAGAGTCGTTTCCATTTTCTTTCGCTTTGCGCCGGATTAGGACACGCTTGAATACCTTGACCCCGTTGATCACGCCCGATGCATTTAGGTCGTAGGTTCCCGGCTTTCCGAAGCGCGCCTGATAAGCCTCGCGACATTCCTCAGACGTATAAACGCGTGTTCGGCATGTATTATTCGGATCGTTTGAGTCGAGCGTTCCTACGATTTCGAATTGCTCCGGCGAGTGTTTATCGAGAAAACTTATCGGCACGCCCATAACACCGTCGTAATCGCTCGGTATTGCATCCGTAAACGGAACCTCGATAGCGTCGTAATTATCGTATGTCTCGTAGGCATTCCCGCTCAGTTTCTTGTTGAATTTGCGGTTCTCGCCCATCGTCATCAGAGGCAGCGGGTTATGGCGGCGGCCATGATCAATATTAGTAAACCAACACACGTTCCTAAACTTCACCAATCCGGTCTGCGGATTGTATACGCCTTCTCCATACTCCTCGGCAAAGGGAGTCGAGAAGTAAGCGTTCCCAGCGTGAAACCCGTTACCCATCCACATTTTATTGTTCCTTATCAAGGGAAACACTTCCTTATAGGTAATCGCGTTCATATTGCCAATGATCAGGAACTTTTTGCCAACCTCGACTATCCACTGCAAAAATTCCGTGAACAATGAAAACGGCGGGTTTGTGATAACGATGTCGGCCTCGTCACGCAATGCCTTAACTTCCTTACTGCGGAAATCGCCGTCACCTTCTAAGTAGCGCCACTTCAGGTCCTCAACGTCTATCTTTCCATCGCGATTTTCGTCGGCGGTTAACGTGAAGATCTTCCCCTTGACCGTGGTCTTCCTCTTGTCGAACTTCGGGTCTCGTTTTTCGAATAGCGTCGGTTGATAGTTCCCCTGATAGTTCTTGCTCGCGTCGGCGTAGCTTGTGCTTATCAGTTTCTTTAATCCGAGAGCCTCGAAGTTCTGCGCAAAATACTTTGTGAAATTGCTCCACTCGGGATCGTCGCACGGCAGCAATATCGTCTTGCCCCGAAAAACATCCGCGTCGTATTCGAGGTAAGCATTCATTTCTTTCTCAATATCGTGATACTGGGTGAAAAACTCATCGTTCTTCGCCCGCATCGCGGCTGTGAGATTGGTATTTGGCATAATTCTTTAGTGCTCGGTTCGATCGCTACGGCGAAGGTTTCGACGATTGTACATCAGTCCTCTTCGGGGCAGTCAAATTTCCGGTCCCGATGTTGTCCGCGGGGCCGCGACAAATTCATTACCTCAGGGCCTAATACTCGGAAAGGGCATCTTGCTCTTCATCTTCCCGCGCCCACTCTGCCAGCATTTCGTCCACTACGGGGCGGTGTTCGCACGGTGGTGGCGGCTTTACCTGGGCTGCTTTCAGCATTAACCGCTTAAAGACGGGCGTCGTATTGTTCAGATCTAGAATGACGATCCTTTCTTCGGTTATTTCAGGTTTCAAGAATTTGTGCGAGGCAAAAAAGCGGATCTTGTGATGGCGGCAAAACGAGCGGGCGTAGATCCAGTGTGCGCCGTTCCGTTTCGTCGCCACCGGGAAGGCGTCGGGCCGATCGACTCGAGCCGGTTGTACCGCGATCTGATGCTTTTCGCGGTTATAGTAAAGGAACACTGCTCCCGGCCGCCCCATCCCGTTATATAGATTGGCGCTTAGATACATTGCACCCTTCTCATTCAATGTTATGTGAATTCGGCCTCTGGACGATCGGCTTGGTCCACCTTCGAATTTTTCCCACCCAGAATTCCCGTCATCCATCATTCTTTGTTCCATGATGTTGCATAGATAACACATTATTGCATCGCCGGTCAAGTCTTTTATGTGCTGCTTTACGGCCGAGGCTGCGGCCCACAGAGTCCGCCGCGGTCTTTAAGGTAAAAAAATTTGTATCGGATCAGGCAAAGGGCGGCACTTGTGCCGAGGCTCGGATGCCCATTTTCACTGGATTTCGCTGAAAGTTGTGCCCCCAGAGGTAAAAAGCGGGGGCAACTCCAGACGCCCGTTTTTAAAGGCCGCCGATCCGGGGTTTGCACCCGGCCGAAAAAGTCAGGGCACTAAAAGGCCGTGTTCTTAATTTGAACACGGCCCTCGTATGTTTTTATTAAATTGTGACTGGCTCCCTATCTTCCCAGGTAGGTGACCGAAACGGATCGGCGACCGAAACGCCTTGCTTCGGCACAGCTCGCCATCCAGATATCGAGCCGCTTACCCTTGATCTTCCCACCGGTGTCAGACACCAGGTAGGTTCCTCCGTACGAGCCATCAATGCTGATGCGGCTTCCCAGCGGAAGCACTCGCGGATCGGCTGCGATGATCCCTTTGCGAACGGAATGGCCCATGGCGGTCTTGCCTCGCAGGCAATAGGCTGTCACGGTGAACTTGCCCCGGCTTGCCCCTACCGCTCTGGAAGAGACGGTCTTTTCGACCTTGCTTTTCCCGTCTTTCGGGTCCTGCCCGGCGGGCTGAGCTTCCTTGTTCTCTTTAACCGGGTCCTGCTTCGGAGCAGGATTCTGCGTTTCTGGTGTTGCTTCTGCTAAAGGTTCAACCGATTTATTTTCTAATACTAAATTATTATGAACAGCTGAATTATTTAATTGTAAATGCGAATTATTCGCTATACTGAGGCTCGTATCCGTCGAAGCCTGCGAGTAAATGATCACCACGCAAAGGCTTACCACCGACAGAACAAGGCCCCCTCTAACGAGGTACTTCATTCATTATCTCCTTTTCTATCGTCCCCAAAACAAAAAGCGCAAAATCAGCGGGAGATGGTCGTTTTCCGTCAACCGCTCATTTTGCCTTGCCCTAGAGCATAAATTTTGGAAACCGTGTTGGCGGCCCATTCCGCCTCAGTTCCGTCCGACCGGGAACGGAACAATGAGAAAGCCTAACACTTGCCCGCGGGCCTTGTCCACCTGCGAAACCGCCCACGGACCGCCCTCCCGGGCCCAACTGCCCATTCCTAAACCACTTAGGCTGGCAAAATTTGGCCCTTCAGATGGACTTTTTGACCCCTTCTCAGGTATATTGCGGACATGGTCGGGGGAATTCCGCCCCTGCAGATCCGCAGTCGAGACCCACCTTATGCAAGAAAGGCGTAATAGCCAAAGGTATCCCGTTTCCTTCCCGATCCGCGTCAGATGGAAGGATGATGTCGGCGTAACTATAGTAGAAGAAGGGCTTACGGAGAACGTGGCAGAATCCGGCGCGCTCGTTTACCTGCCGCGAAAACTGCCGACCGTCGGTTCAAAGGTCGAACTGACGATTACCGAGAAGTCCGACGACGAGGTCGTCGTTAACGCTCAGGTGATCCGCCTCGAACGTAACGCGGCCCACCCGCAGGTGGCACTCGCACTGGTCGACGGCATGCGTGCGTGGAAGAAGAAAGTTTGGCAATATGCCGCTGAAACGATCGCCGCTCAGCAGCCCGAAGACGGCGACGATTGGTAGCCGTGGTCTTCGGCGGCGAGCGAAATTGACCCTTGCGTACCGGCTCCCGCGCGGTCTTCAGATAAACTCACGTAATGAAAATCTTAGTCCTTGGCGCCGGCCGAATGGGCCACGGCGCAGCTTATGACCTCATCCACAATTCGCCCGGTGTCGACCGGGTCACGGTAGCCGACGCGGACCTGAAAAAGGCCGAGGCCGTCGCCGAAAAGGTCGGCACATCTCGCATCGATGCCCACCATATCGACGCTGCCAACCATTCCGACATCGCCCGGCTGATGAACGGTCACGATGCGGCCATCTCCTGCGTAAACTATTGGTTTAATGAGGGTTTATCGCGGTCGGCGATCCAGACTGGCACCCATTTTTGCGATTTGGGCGGGAGCAACTTTGTAGTCGATTCCCAGCTTGCCCTTGATGCCGAAGCGCAGGCCGCGGGCGTCAGCATCATCCCGGATTGCGGGCTTGCACCCGGGATGGTCTCGATCCTTGCGATGCACGGAGCAAGACAGTTCGAGCGGATCGATGAGATCCACATTCGGGTCGGCGGCCTGCCGCAAAAGCCCGAGCCCCCGCTTGATTATCAGCTTGTCTTTTCGGTAGAAGGCCTGATCAACGAGTATGTTGAGCTGGCCCGCGTTATTCGCGACGGCCATGTGATCGAAGTCCCGTCTATGACCGAACTCGAGTCCTTAGAATTCGACGGATTTCCGCCCCTTGAAGCATTTCAAACGAGCGGAGGAACGTCCACATTGACCGAGACTTTCCTGGGAAAGGTGCGGGAACTCGACTATAAGACCATTCGTTATGCCGGCCATTGCGAAAAATTCAAGACGATGATCGATCTTGGCCTCTGCTCGAGTGATGAGCTGATCGTTGATTACCAGAAGGTCACACCGCGAAAGGTCTTCGGCGAGCTTCTGCAA
The DNA here is from genome assembly GCA_016716365.1 of Chloracidobacterium sp. Taxonomy (GTDB): domain Bacteria; phylum Acidobacteriota; class Blastocatellia; order Pyrinomonadales; family Pyrinomonadaceae; genus OLB17. The sequence continues at coordinate 64,116 of JADJWM010000019.1, forward strand.
AAATACCTGCCGGCCGACGGCCCCGACTATGTCCTGGTCCGCCTCGAATTCGTCGGTACACGAAAGGCGGAAACGCGACCGGTAGGGAGTGTGCCTCAAAACGGCCTCGACCGCCTCCGTTACGACATTGTCGACAGACAGGACGAAACAACCGGCCTCTCCGCGATGATGCGAACCACCGCCTTCCCCGCATCGATAATCGCTCAGATGATGGCGAAGGGAGACGTACTGATGCGAGGCGCGACCCCGCAGGAGAAGGCGATCGACCCCGATAAATTCGTCGCTGAACTCGAACGAAGGGACATCTCGATATCCGACTCTTGCCGATGAGGTTTTTCAATCCGTTGAGGGGGCCGAACCGGGGTCACCGTTTCGCCACTTCCCTTACTATCAACTGCTGGATCAACGGCGGGTTCTCCGGGCTCAGTGTAAAGAATACCAGGATGTCGATCTTCTCGCCCTCGAGAACGAAACTCCCGCGAAGCTGATTCTGCGGATTCATTTCTTTTACCGAAACGATCCGGCCCGCCTTTGCCCAAAGTTCGGCATGCTGTTTCTTCAGAAGGTCGATCGGGTTATCGGGAAAGAAATTCTCCGCAAAGATCCCGCTCGATTCGGCATTCTCCCAATTTGGAAGCACCTTCAGCAGGTCGCCCTTTCGTTTTTCAAGGATAGCAGAAACGGGTAGCTGCCGCGGTTTCAGACCGGCTTCCCGGATGATGAGATCGAGTATCTGAAGATTGATATTCCCAAGCCCGGCATAGGTCACGTTACCGTAGGCCACGATGCCGATGCCGTAATCGGGCATCACCCGCCAATGGCTCCCGAAGCCCGGCAGGCCGCCGCCATGCCCGATATAAACGCGGCCATCGCAATCTCGTTGCCACCCCAAACCATAACCGTATCCCATGACCGAGGCGCACACTCGGCCGCCCGGATATGTAAAATTGGGCTGCATGCCGGTAAGCCGCCACGGCTGATGCATTTCGCGGAGTGAATCGCGGCGGATCGGCCCGTTGTCGGGGGCGCTCGACGGCGGCCAGGCTGAAAGATGCAGGGCCATATACCGGCTGAATTCATCGATCGACGAGATCATGCTTCCCATCGCTCCCCACGAACCGTCCGCCTGGTCGTGGAGAAGCTGTTCCTCGTTCCACTTCTCGTTCAGCCAACGATAACCGTGTGCCAGCTTGTCCGGCGCGATCTTTGAATACTCCCACTCAGACGTGTTCATCCCCAGCGGCCGCAAGATATTTTCCCGAATATACTGCTGATACGGTTTTCCCGAAATTTTGGTGATGATACGGCCAAGCAGTGCGAAACCAAGATTCGCATATTCGTAGGTAATTCCCGGTGGATTCGAAAACGAGATCTGGTTCTCGATCAGGGCGGCGAGTTCCTTGTTCGTATCCGCCAACTGGCGGTCGCCCCATGGATTGTCTTCGGGGAAACCGGCGCCATGTGTTAGCAGGTGACGGATCGTAATATGCCCGGAATCGGCGGTCGGATACTTTAGGTTGCGCATCTCAGGCACGTAAAGATATGCCGGATCGTCAAGGCTGAGCTTGCCGTCGTCCCTCAGTTTGAGAATAGCCATCGCCGTGAAACTCTTGCTCATCGACGCTATCCGAAACAGAGACTGAGATGTTACGGGGGTTTTCTTCTCGATTTTCGTGAAGCCGTCGCTGCCGCTTAGTTCGAGCTTGCCATCCACGACGATCCCGTACGCGATCCCCGGAAAGTGGTTCCGGACCGCGTGTTCCTTATACATCTTCTCGATCGCCGGGAAGGTCTTTTTGATCCTCTCGAGCCGGTCTTGATCGGAAAACTCTGCCGGTTTGTAACCGGGAGCGAATTGTGGCGACTCGACACGCCGTCCTTGTCCGGCCGCCGGAAACGAAAGCAAAAACATCAACAATATTAAGACTGTGCTGCGCATATCTATTTCTCCAGGATTCATTAAATTCGGGGTGTCCCGGTATCATCTCTTCCGCTCGGCCCCGGGACGGTATCGTCGGATCGCCCGGGCCTCGATGTCCTTTGACGTGAATGCGACCATCTTCATTTCGCCTTTTGCGAACATCTCGGCCTGATCGGCATGATGGGGCGATTCGGGCCGGCTTCCCTGGCCATAGGCGAGAACTGAAAATGCCCGCGGCACGTCTCCGAATTCGACCGCAAGCACCCAGCAGTCGCCGCCGATCGCCACCATTTTGCCGTCGGCGGCCCGCTCAAAGGTCATAATGCGAAAGCAGCCGAGGTCGTTACCGCACCCGCCGGTCGGAACATCGGCACTGCCGCGGCGAACTCGGTGCAACTCGCCCCAGGCGACATCAAAACTCCCGTACCTCTTCTTGACCTCATCGACCGCCCAGGCAAATGATTCGGCCGCCCTCGTCCAGTCCGCGAGTCCGCGCGGCGTCGCTAGCGGCTCATCCGTCGTCCAGACCTGAGCATAACGCTTGTCGTCCGGCAAGGCGGGCCCGCGGCCTTCGCCGATGTTCGAATAGTGCCTCCACCATTCCTGAAACAGAACCGAGCCGCGGCTCTCGGGGGAGGTTGTGTTGTCCCACTTCGTAAGCATTTCGGCCGCGGCCGCGACATCACCGGTCGGTGCAGTCTTCGCGATCGCTGCAAGCAGGTCGGCCTTCACGCGGTCGGCCAGCAGGGCCCGGTAATTGTGCTTGAGCTTCCAGACGTCCTCCAGGCTGAAACGCTCGCCGTTGTCGATAAGCTGGATCGCCAACTGGCTGCGGAGTGAAAGCCGAGGCGGCTCGAAATTTTGAAACTTATTGGCCGTCACGACAGGCGTCCGCAGATTTGTGAAATGGTGCGAGCTGTTCTCGTTATGCACATAGCCGCCCGGCGGATTCAGTACCTGCGGAAGCGAATCAAACGGAACGTACTCGGTCCAAACCTCCTTAAGGCCTTTTGCCGGCAACGCAGTCAGGTCGTTCACCGGCGGGTGCGGAAGCCGCGGAAGCGAAGCGTTCCAAAGGTAATAGATGTTGCCCTCGCGGTCGGCGTAAGTGAAATTCGAGGTTACGCGCGCCCGCATCTTCATCGCAGCCTTAAACTCGGCCAGCGTGCTCGCACGCATCATCCTGAGAAATTGCTCGCCGGCGCGTATCTCGCCGTCGCCGGCATACTTAAAGACATAGATCTTGCCGCCCTCGCGTTTGATCACTGGACCGAGGGGCGTGGACCAGAATTCGCGGGTTTCGGTCGATGTCGCTTCTCCATTGCGGAATGGAACCGTGATCAACTCCCTCGACAAAGGAACGGATCGTCCGTCGAAAAGATAGTGGTCCGGTTTCGCCGGGTCGGCATCCAGGGAGTAGATCTGGTCCAGGTCCTGCGAGTTGTTTGTAGTCGAGAAACCGAGATATCGATTGAATCCGCCGATCACCCCGAACGGTCCGCCGATCCGGAAATCGCCGTAAAAATCGACGACGCCCGGAACGGTCATATGAGCTTCATAGTAACCCGCCGTCCAGCGAAGATGTGGATTCCGAAGTAGGATCGCCTTGCCGGACTTTGTCCGGCTTGGCGCTAATGCCCAGGCATTCGAGCCGTCGTCCGCTCCCTCTCCTTCGTCATCCATTGCCGCCGGGTCGTCGTCCGCACGAACGGGTCGTTGATTGAGGAAGTTCCTGATCTTCTGCGGTGAGGGTCCGGCCAATTCGGACGAGAGCACATCAAAGCCCGTGAAGTCGCTCGGCATTCCCGAAGGGAAATCGCTTCTGTTGAGTTCGATGAATCGGTTGACGCCCGCGGCGAATCCCTCGTAAACGTCGCGAACGTCTTTTGAAAGGGTGCGATACTTCGCCCTGGACTTTTCGCGTTCCCGCCGGACGTAGAAGTCCGACTCGATCCGTTCGTAGCCGGCAACAGACCCCCATCTCCCGCTCGACTGAAGTATCCGCATCCCGGTCACGTTTCCATAGTCTTCGGACTGCACCCATGCGAGCGCATAACCGGCCGCGAAAAGGTCGCGGGCCCGAATATGCGGCACGCCCTTCTCGGTACGGATCACCTCGACCCGCCGCCATGGCTCGCTTTGTTGGACGCCCTTTGCACTTGCCCTCGGCGTTCGTGCCGTTTGGCTGCTCAACTCGAGCGTAACAGTAAAGATCGTCAGAAAGATCAGAAACAGGGACTTCATTGGCTGTAATTCCAGGTCACCTTCAGTCGATTGGAAGTTCGTCAAATTTAACACTCACCGGCGTGGACAGTCTATTTCTGGGAAGTCTGTAAGCGCAAAAAGGCCCTCCGATTTCGGAAGGCCAAAGATACTATTAATTTGAACCTTAGACGTTGATCCCGATCAGACGCGGATTCGCCTTCTTCTTGAGTAATTTCCGTAGCTTCAATCTCGCCTTATGCAGCTGCGATTTCGAGGTGCCGACCGAGCAGCCCAGGATCCGGGCCACCTCTTCGTGCTCGAAGCCCTCCACATCGTGAAGGAGAAAAACGTTCTTGTAGCCGTCCGGCAGTTCCTCGATAGCGTTCTCGAGGGCGATCTTATCCACGATCGGCATCCGCTCCGGATCTGCCGTTCCGGCGACGATCTGGTCGGGCGTGTCCCCTTCTTCCGTGACTTTTTCGAATTTCACGTTCCGTTTACGGAAGTGCATGAGCACTTGGTTCACCGTCATTCGGTGAAGCCAGGTCGTAAAGGCCGAATCGCCCCTGAAACTCCCGACCTTTCGATAAAGCTGGATAAAAACATCCTGGGTCAGGTCTTCCGCCTCATACGGATTCTGGAGCATCCGGAGGCAGATCGAATAGACTCGTCTATGATGACGCTGATACAGTTCCTCGAAAGCCGCCATGTCCCCTACCGAAGCGGCCTGGGTCAGGTCAAAGTCTTTGGCCGAGGCGACGTCCATCCCTTTCTTGGACGAACTCCGGCTTGTTTCTTTGTCAGTTGCGGTTTGGAAGATCGGAAATTCTAGTGTTTCTGTGGTCATTGCTTGTTCCCCCGCTTTTAGTTCAATCAAATGGTGTGCCAAACCGGGTTGCCTTTAAAAATGGCGTTACTATAGAACGCATAAGCTTAGTAAATGTTGCATTTTATGGGGCATACTCTGGTTTTCGGCGGGCATCAAAGATTAGATTCATGGTCGGCTCTAGCTGTCGTCATCGTACGGTCTCATACGAAATGGTGTGTACCAAAACCATTCGGTTATTCTCCCTGCCGAATCCTGATGTTATTATTATTGAGCCCGCGAATTAGGATCGGCTTGGCGGATCGGCCATATTTAAGTTGATGTATCGAGACTTGAGATCGAAGGTTGTTGGATCCCTCGGCAAACTGCTCTTTCTCGTCGTTTGTTTTGGAGTGAGCGGCGTGACGGGGATCTTGGGCCAGGGATCCCAGGAAATATCGGATGATGACGGCATTCCGGTGTTGATCAAACACCTGCCCGAATGGGAGAACGGTCGTGATTCGACCGTTTTCATCACCGATCGATCGGCGCTTCGAGCGCAGTTTCCCGGAAAGAATTTCGTCGATCTGGTCGATTTTGCCGGCGGGACCGAAGCCGTCACCGCCCGTTATTCTTCGGGCCGGCTTCTTATCATCGAGTTCGCAACCCCCCAGGCGGCCGCTGATGCAGATTCAAAGTTTTTGGCGTCGAACGTGGCCTCTTCCGATCCCGGGGCGGCTTATCGGCGGATCGGCAACTACAGCGTTTTTGTTTTCGATTCGGCGTCTCCGGAGGCTGCGGCGGCTCTGCTCGACCAGGTTCGATATGAGAAAACGATCCAATGGCTCGGCGAGGACCCCTTCCTTCTCCAGAAACTGGAGCGCTATTTCGTCACCACGACCCGCGATATTTTCATTTCTACCGTCCTTTGGATCATCGGGGGATTCGGCATTTCGATCCTCATCGGCATAGTTTCCGGCTTTATCTTCTTCAAGATGCGAGAGCAGCAGCGGGCGACGCGACGCACTTTCTCGGACGCCGGCGGGCTTGTCCGGCTGAATCTCGACAACCTGAGCGAAAACTGAACCGGCTACAGGGCCTCGATCAAAGCGTCGATATCATCCGCGTTGTTATAGAAATGCGGTGCGATCCTCACCACGTCGTTTCGCGGGCTGACCACTATCCCCTTTTCCATCAACCGTTTCGCGATGGAATGGCAATCTTCGCCCCCACGGTGCCTGATACAGACGATGGCCGACCGTTCCCCGGGCGTGCGTGAGCTGACGATCGAATACTCGCTCCCGCCGAGGCCGTCGCAAAGCTGATCGGTCAGGCCGTCAAGATACCTCTCGATATTGTCGAGGCCGGTCTCCGTCAGCAGCTTAAGGCTTGCTTCAAGTCCGTAGAAAAGCGCGGTGGCCCCAGTTCCGCTCTCGAGTGCAAGTGCATTCGGTTTCAGGGCCTGCTCACGGTCGTTGAAGTCCCAGGGCGTTTCAACGCTGATCCAACCGACAAGTGCGGGTTCCACGCGTTCCCTTGCCCGATCTGAAAGGTAGAGCATCCCGCATCCTTCAGGGGCGCATAGCCATTTGTGGCTCGCCCCTGAAGCAATATCCACCAACTGCGAAGGAAGATCGAAACCGAATGCGCCAAGTCCCTGGATAATATCGACCGCGAAGAGCGCGTCGGCCTTGCGCGCCGCCTGGCCGATACGCTCAAGGTCGGCCTTAAAGCCCGACGCAAACTGGACCGCACTGATCGAGACCAGCCTCGTGTTACCGTCGATCATTGAAATCAATTCTTCAACATCCACCCGGCCCTCTTTTTCGCCGCAAAGCCGAAGTTCGACCCCGAACCGCTGGCTGGCCATACGCCACGGGTAAAAGTTGGCCGGGAATTCGTTGACGAAACTGACGATATTGTCGCCGGGCTTCCAGGGCAGGCCATTTGCGACCGCCGCGAACCCGTCGGAGGTGTTACGCAAGAATGCCACTTGTTCCGGCCTGACCCGCAGCATCTCGGCGACCAGCCGCCGGGCCCTGTCCTTGGTTGCCACCCAATCCGGATAATGTATCGCCCCGTTCTCTGAAACGTCTGCCAGTTGAGCATTTACCGCGTCGATCGCCGTCGTTGGGATCGGCGACACCGCGGCGCTGTTTAGGTAATTCCACTTTTTCAAGGCAGGAAACAAAGACCTGATATGTTCATTCATACGCGTCTCAAAAAAATTTTTGACAAACAATTGACTGAATTGTAACTTCTAAATTGGCGTGGAGCGCTTCCCGCGCCTGTTTCAGAATTGAATTATGTTCGAATTCCGTAAGAAAAACCACATCGAGTTCGGCCTTGTCTCGGCGGATGATGACGGCAGCATCGACGTTATGGAGGTTCGGCGCGAGTCCCGGCAGGGCCTATGGTCCGAAGGCCTCCGCCTCGTTCGCGACGTTTTCCTTATAATCGTGGTTTTCGTTTTGCTTGGTGTTTTCGCGGTCCAACCGGTGGTCGTCGAGGGAACGTCGATGCTTCCCCACCTCGCGGATGGCGAACGGTTGTTGGTAAACAAATTGGTTTACTACAAGTGGCAGAGTGTAAGTTGGGGACACTTGGAACGTGGCGACATCGTCGTTTTTTGGTATCCGAGCGATCCGGACAAAAGCTATGTGAAACGGATCATCGGATTGCCCGGCGAGACCGTTGAGGTCCGCAACGGACGGGTCTATATCAACGGCCGCGAACTGAGAGAACCTTACATAGACGAAATTCATAACCAAAATCTTCGCGACAGCATTGTGAAGGCGGTCGACCAGCACTATTACTTTGTCATGGGCGACAACCGCGACAATTCCTCGGACTCACGTGTTTGGGGCCTCGTTCCGGAAAAGTACATATACGGCAAGGCTTTTTTCCGCTACTGGCAGCCGTCGAAGGCCGGATTTCTCGAGCACGGTGAGTATGACATCCCAGCGCCGCCCGCCGTCGAAAGCGTGACATCCTCGGACGATAAATGATCCTGCTTCCGGGTCCCGCCGGCTCTCTGTGTTAGAATCCGCCTTATGGGTTCTGTTAATTCCGCGATCCTTGTTCTTGAGGACGGCCGGTCCTTTACGGGCCGGTCTTTTGGCGCCGATGGCGAATGCTTTGGCGAGATGGTCTTCAACACGTCGATGACCGGCTATCAGGAGATCCTCACCGATCCGAGCTATGCCGGCCAGATCGTCTGCATGACCTATCCGCTGATCGGCAATTATGGTGTAAATGAAGAGGATATTGAGTCCCGCCGTCCGTGGGTCGAAGGCTTTGTAGTTCGCGAGGCCAGCCGGATCGCCTCCAACTTTCGCTCGACAAACACCCTTCAGAATTATCTGGCCGACAATGGAATTGTCGGGATAGAGCACATCGACACGCGGGCGCTCGTCCGGCATATCCGCGACAAAGGGGCGATGCGTTCCGCTATTTCGACCGTAGAAACCGACCCAAAGGCATTGTTGGAAAGAGTGTTGGCCTCGCCTGAAATGGCAAAACGAGAACTGGCGAGTGCCGTGACGGTTGAAGAGAACTACGTTTATCCGTCGCCGCAGGTCACTTTATCGGATGATGGGTCCGGCCGGGGATCCGGGATCGAGAGATTTCACGTGGTGGCGTACGACTTTGGCGTGAAAACAAACAGCCTTCGCGAGTTCGCTAAGCATGGCTGCCGGGTGACCGTGGTGCCCGCGGACACGCCGGCTGATGAGGTCCTCGCCCTTTCGCCGGACGGGATCTTTCTTTCGAACGGCCCGGGCGACCCTGCATCCATGGGATCCGTGATCGACGAGATCAAAAAGCTGGCTGCATCGCAGAAACCGATGTTCGGCATCTGTCTTGGCCACCAGTTGATAGGGTCCGCATTTGGCGGCCGGACGTTCAAAATGAAATTCGGCCACCGAGGCGGCAACCAGCCCATCAAAGACCTGACAACCGGCAAGGTCGAGATCACTTCGCATAATCACGGCTTCGCCGTCGACGCGGAAAGCCTTCCCGACGAGGTCGAGGTCACGCACATAAACCTGAACGACAATACCGTCGCCGGCCTGCGGCACACGACGCTGCCCGTTTTCTCGGTCCAATACCACCCTGAATCCGCCCCAGGCCCACACGACAGCGAATATCTCTTCCGGCGGTTTGTGGAGATGATGAAAAATTAGGCCAATGCCTCGAATTCCGCTTTTGCGGCGGTCAACGCGGGCATGTCCTTATCGGCGTCCTTCCACATTTCCAGAAACTTTTCGTATTCGCTCTTGTCGTTCAACGCTCGCGCCTTACCAAGCTGCGCGAGCGGATAAAGGGATGAAAGCGGGGCTTCACCGCGGTTGTTGAGGATCTTGTCGAATTCGCGGACCGCGTCGAAATTCCTGCCGAGTCTCAGATAGGCAAGGCCGCGAAGGTACTGCGGGACAAACTCGCCGGCTTTTTCGAGTCGTTCCGTTATTTCCAGCTCTTCGATGGCTTCCTTCAATTTTCCGGCCTGCTGCCACAACGCGGCTTTGATCGTTGGGGCCCACAGGTGCTTTAGCAGCGTGTCATTCGGTCTCGCCGCCAACAGTTCGTCAAGCAGTCGTGCGGACTCGTCTGCCTGGCCGGCTATCGCTAGCGCGAGCGCGACGGTGAGGACGACCATCTGGCCCTTTTCCAGGCTCAGGGCCTTATTCGTCTGGGCTCTGAGGACCGCACGCAGCGTCGCGTCGTCCTTCGCCGGAAGCCCGGATCCCGAACTCCAGAACACGACCCTCACCGCCTGCTCCGCCGCGTACTTGCCGGCGACCTCCAGCGCGTTGGTATGAGCGGCAAGGTCCACCGAACGTCGCGAAAAGTCCTGTGCCGTCCGCCATTGCCCTTTTACGGCGGCCGCTCGAGCCTGCACATCAAAGGCGAGATGTTCGTCATCCCGGCCGGCAAACCATCGCAGATTCGTCGCGATCGCGGCCGCATCGTTCTCGATGAAGGCGATCATCAGCGGGAAAAGGTGGAAATAAGTGCCGTCCAAATGCCTTTCAAAAGCTGTTTTGCAGGTTTCCTTGGCCTCGTCGTAACGGCCCAGCGAGACCAGCGATTCGACCAGATTCATGTAGATCGTCGCGTAGTTAGGGTCGATGCGGATCCCTTCGCGGGCGAAGGCTATTGCTTTTTCAGACTGTCCGATCCGCTCCATCGAATCGGACAGGCTGACGTACGACACGACAAAGTTCGGGTAGGTATTGCGCCACAATTCGAGCGTATCGATCGCCTTGTCGAGCTCGCCGTTGACAAAATTATGATAGTAATAAGTGATCCGGAGCTTTTCACTCTCGCTGACCGCATCGCGGAGCTCATAGGCTTTTCGCGTCATATCGGCCGCCAGCTTCCATTGATCTGTATTGCGAAAAACCACGGCAAGTTCCGTATAGGCGAGGGCGAATTTCGGGTCTAGCTCAAGAGCTTTCTTATAGAACGGTATCGCCTCGAATTGGCGGCCGTTCACGATCTGTTCGCGGCCGAGTACAAATATCTTCAGGGCCTCAAGCGACGACGTCGTGATCGATTCGCTCGGCACGTTGAATTTCTCTATCGAACTCAGGCTCTCACCAAGCCGCTCCCTCAATCCGGCCGCAGCCCGTGTAAGTGCGGTGAGCACCTCCTCGCGGGAAGTGACCTGCTCGAATTCGCGTCCGAGGCTCTCGTTGTTGCGTGCGTTTATGGCTTCGAGCGTCAGAACGTAGATCTCGCCGAATTTCGTGATCGACCCAGTGATAAAGGCCTTGAGGTTCTGCCGCATGCAGATCTCCTCACCGAGCTCTTTTGTGACCTTCTCATCCGGCTTGCGACCCATCAGGCGAAGCGTTTGGCTTACCTTTGAGTCCGGCACGATGTCGAGAAAAGGTGATTGCGCGAGCGAGAAGGCGAGGGCCATTTTCAGGGTCTGGTCGAAGATCGCCTCACCTGTCGTGTTCTCAAATTCCGTAAGTAGAAGCGAATCCTTCGTCCCGCCGCCCGAACTCGTCGATACGCGCGGGGCACTAGGCTGGCTCGTTTCAGGTTTGCTCGGCACCGCCGTCTGGTCGAGCTTGGCTTCCAGCTGAAGCTCATCGCGGAGGTCCTTTAGGTCGACCAGAAGGTCCTGTGTCGATTGATACCGGTGGTCCCGCTTCTTCCTCAAGGTCTTCTGAACGATGCGCTGGAGTTCTCGAGGCAGATGCGGGGCGACGCTCGTGATCGGCTGCGGCTCCGTGCTGATTATCGAAGAAAGTATGTCCGTGACGGTCTCGCCCGCGAACGGGACCTTACCGGTCAGCATTTCGTAAAGTACCACGCCAAAGCTGAAAACATCGGTCCTCGCGTCGGTCGGTTTCCCCCGGGCCTGTTCCGGCGACATATAGGTCACCGTCCCCATGACGACACCGGGATTTGTTTTGACCAGTTTTTTGGTCTCCTCCTCGCCGTCGCCTGAGTTTAGCTCGGTCAATTTCGCAAGCCCGAAATCGAGTACCTTCACATAACCGTCCGCCCGGACCATTATGTTCTCAGGCTTGATGTCGCGATGAACGATGCCCGCCTTATGGGCTGCCGAAAGGGCCTCGGCCGTCTGGACCATGATCGACAGCGTCTCGTCAAAGGTCAGCCGCGACTTCATCCTTTCCCGCAGGGTCTGCCCGTCGATAAATTCGGTAGCGATGTAGTGCGTCCCTTCGTTCTCGCCGATCTCATAAACGGTAAGTATGTTCGGATGATTGAGAGCCGATGCGGCCTTTGCTTCCTGGATAAATCGATTCAGAAGGGCCTCTTCCTTGCTGAACTTTTCGTTCAGGAATTTGATCGCGACCTGGCGGCCAAGTTTGGTGTCACGGGCAAGAAATACGTCGCCCATGCCGCCGGAACCGATAGGCGACAGGAGTTCGTAGTGAGCAAACGACGCTCGGGGTTGAGTTGCCATAGTTTCGAGTGAACCACGTTAAATTAGCTTGTGTTCGATGCTCCGTCAACCTGTCGCGGCCTATCTTGAAAAGAAAAGCGGCGGCGCCTCGAATAGGTGCCGCCGCCGTCTTTCATTCGGATGACATTCACTGTCCGATCCCGTAGATATAGGGTGCGATTATCAGGCTGACGATCGACATCAGCTTGATCAGGATGTTCATCGAAGGGCCTGAGGTGTCCTTGAAAGGATCGCCGACCGTGTCGCCCGTGACCGAGGCCTTGTGAGGCTCGGAGCCTTTGAAGTAGGTCTCGCCGTTAATGACGACTCCCTGCTCGAAAGACTTCTTCGCGTTGTCCCAGGCACCGCCGGCGTTCGATTGGAAGATGCCCATCAGCACGCCCGATACCGTGACGCCGGCAAGCAAACCGCCAAGCACCTCGGGCCCGAACGTAAAACCGACGGCAACGGGAGTGATCAGTGCGATAGCCCCAGGCATCAGCATTTCGCGGATCGATGCCTTGGTCGAAATGGCGACGCACTTCTCATATTCCGGCTTTGCCTTGTACTCCATGATGCCGGGGATCTCGCGAAACTGCCGCCGGACCTCCTGCACCATGTCCATCGCTGCCTTTCCGACTGCCTGGATACAAAGTGCCGAAAATATGAACGGGATCATTCCGCCGATGAAAAGGCCGCCCAGCACGGGGGCCTTATAGATATCGATCCGGTCGATCCCGGCGATCCCGACAAACGCCGCAAACAAAGCAAGGGCCGTCAAAGCTGCCGAAGCGATGGCAAATCCCTTTCCGGTCGCCGCCGTAGTATTGCCGACCGCATCAAGCTTGTCCGTCCGTTCACGTACATCCGGCGGCAATTGGCTCATCTCCGCGATCCCGCCCGCATTGTCCGCGATCGGCCCGAATGCATCAATGGCTAGCTGCATCGCGGTCGTCGCCATCATCCCTGAAGCGGCGATCGCCACGCCATAAAGCCCAGCGAGATAATAAGAAGTTACGATACCCGCGGCAAGCGTTAGGATCGGGATGACCGTCGATTTCATCCCGACGGAAAGCCCGCCGATGATGTTCGTCGCGTGCCCGGTCGACGACTGCTGCACGATCGAGTTGACCGGCTTTTTGCCCATCGCCGTGTAATACTCGGTCGAAAAACTCATGATCGCCCCGACGATCGTTCCCACGACGATCGAAAGGAAGACGCCCATCTTGTCGAAACCGGCACTTCTAAGTGTCAGCTGGCCGTCAGGCAGTATCCACATCACCGCAAAATATGAAGCGATGACGGTCAGGATCATTGCCGCCCAGTTGCCGACGTTCAGGGCCGACTGAACGCTCGCCTTCTCGTCCTTGATCCTGACGAAGAGCATCCCGATCACCGAGAAAACTATCCCAAGGCCGCCGATCACCATCGGAAGAAGAATAGGCGAGAGCCCGCCGAGCGTGTCTCTGGCCGTTATTTCCTGGCCGAGCACCATCGTGGCTAGGATCGTCGCAACGTAAGACCCAAACAGGTCGGCGCCCATACCGGCAACGTCGCCTACGTTATCGCCTACGTTATCCGCGATCGTCGCCGGATTCCGGACGTCGTCTTCGGGGATACCCGCTTCGACCTTGCCGACAAGGTCCGCTCCGACATCGGCCGCTTTCGTGTAGATCCCGCCGCCGACTCTGGAAAACAATGCGATCGATTCAGCGCCGAGCGAGAAACCAGTCAATACCTCGATCGCAGTACGGACCTGATTGACCCCAAGGTCGGCAAACATCGCCAGAAATGCGATGAACAGGCCGCCAAGGCCGAGTATCGCCAGTCCGGCAACGCCGAGGCCCATCACGGCACCGCCGGTGAACGAGACCTTCAAAGCCTGTTTCAGGCTGGAACGCGCTGCCTGAGTCGTCCGGACATTCGCCCTGGTCGCGACCTTCATCCCGATATAGCCGGCGGTCGCCGAGAACACGGCCCCGATCAGAAATGCGACACTGATGATCCAATGCGAATGGATCGCCCGACCGGCTACCTCGTGGATGGTGCCCGAATATGCAAGCAGTGCCGCGGTGATCACCGCAAAAATGCTCAGGATCTTCCACTCGGCTTTCAAAAAGGCCATCGCCCCGTTGGCAATATGGCCCGCCAACTCGCGCATGTTCTCATCGCCGGCGTCTTGCCGCCCGACCCACGCAGACTTAAAGGCCATCACCAGCAAGCCGAACACCCCGAAAGCGGGCACTGAATATATAACGTACTCGTTCATAAGGTCTTAACATCTTCGGGCCGTCCCTCCCGGCAACCCAACCGCACGGGTACCGTCCTCGAGGTCCGAAGCCCAAACATTAGTTTTCTGTTAAATATCAAAATTATTGATTATCAAATAGTTGGCCGATTTAATCAATTCTCGCCGCCTGAATATCGATCCGGGCGGCGGCGAGAGATCTCGTTCAAAAAAACAGTTCGGGCCGGGCCAATCGGAAGAATCGCTTTTGACGGCCCGTCTGGAAGCGGGGCTTCTAGTCGCATCGCCACTGGCCGTTGATCCGCTTTGCAAACGCACCGTCGGTGCTGGCCTGTCCTTGCGAACAGATCCCGGCCGCTGTTTTCCGGCAGTCCTTGCAATAGACCATCGCTCCGTCCTTTACCCTCGAACTCCCATTTTCAGGTGAAACAAAACCGGCGAGATCGCGAAAAGTGATGTTCGGATCGAACTGAACGAGACCCTTGCCGATCTCCACGTCATAGCCGAAATAATTGGGTTCGCGGTCGATCAGGTCCCGTCCTTCTCCTTCGGGAAGCCGGCCGGAGCGGAACATGATCGTCCCGCCGTTGAACCCCGGTCGATTTACGGGATTCCCTCCACCGACCCTGTCCGTGCAGTGCCCCGGAAACGTCAGCGGGTCGTGGCAGAACTTGTCTCCGACCGAATTGACCACCACCTGCGGGGCCGTTTTCATCGTGGATCCGAAATAGCGGTTTCCGAACGAGGCAAAATTCATCCTTCCGTTAAGCTCGATCAGATCATTGAAGACACTGCCGATCACGGTCATCATCTGTGACGAGGCCGTGGTCGCGGCCGCGGTGAAGATGCTCCGTCGGCTCCTCTCCGACGAGACGCTGACCAGCGTGATCGAACCTACCGATTCGACCTGGAGGAATGTCCCGCCGATCAGCCGTTCATAGTCGTATCCGCCCCCGAACGTGTTCTCGATCAGTATCGCAGCCCCTCGTTTTACATGGATCCCTATGCCCGGCGCGTTTGCCTCCAGGTAGTTGAATTGCGAGTTCGCGATCGTCCAGTCGGTGTTGAACGTGTCGATCGAGATGCCGGTGTTGTTATTGATAAAGACGCCGTGATCCACGCGTACATTATCGAATTGCCACTGATTGCACATTTGCTCGGCGGCGTTGCAGTTTTCCTGGTTGAGGTTCCGGACAACAAATCCCGTCTCAAAATTCTGGAACACGACGTTCTCGATACGGAAATACTGGCTCGGATTCACCGTATGCTGCTTAGTTCGCGGATCGATAGCCCACTTGCCCGCTGCAACGATCCCCCGCGTGCCTGCCCGGTCTCGCGGGCCCTCGCCGTACAAAGCCGAATTTCCCATCAGCTCGACATTACGGATCGTCACCGCGTTAGTGCAGCCCCCGATCTTAAAGATCGCCTGCCGGTTGTTCCGAAGCCTTATCCGCGTCGGGCTGATACGTCCGGGCATGTTCGTCGTAGGGATCGAGTAATTCCCTGCGGCGCCCAGGATCGTGACGCCCGTAGGGATCGTGATCCCGTCAAACGACGGGTCGCGTGTGTTGCCGTCGGTGGTACCGACAATGTAGTCGCCTTCGGGAAATACAAGCGTTCCGCCCTGTCGGCTCGCCATCACCATCATGGCGTTCTCGATCGCCGTCGTATGGTCGCTTGGCTCGCTGTACTCGTAACGCCGGTTCGGCGATTCACTGCGTCGTACCGGCCGGAAGTCCTTCACGTTGTAAAAGCCCATCTCACGGCCGCTTGCCGTCGGCCAAAGGTATGATTTGCCGTTACTCAATCGGATCTCGTACATCTCCTCCGGCCCTTCGAAGCACCACCGCTGGTCCTGCGGGCTTGGTGCCACCCGATTGCCGCTGACCGTGCTGTTATTGCAGGCCGAAAGCCCTGTCGCCGGCTTGGTCATGCCGGTCCCTGCGAGGAAAACCTCGATGTGGTTGGCCTGGTTCTGCTGGGGCAGAAAGCGGATCGGGCAGGCACCGGTCGCATCGGCGTTGACGGTTAGTGAATAGCCGTCGAAGCGATTTTGGGCATTCGAAACGGTGACGAGTGCGGCCAAGGCCAGAATTAGCAGCAAAATACAACGATTCATCAAACTTCCCCTTTTTGGTTTTTGCATAATTCGATTTTATCAGTCGCCGGCGGCACCTCGGCAAATGCGTGTGCGGGATTAGCGGCCTTGCTGATATATTCAATAAGATGCAGCGAGCGAACGAGTTGCGGATCGTTTCTTCGGCTCGCGAAGAAATGATCGAGTTTACCGATGAGGTCTCGAAAAGGATCACGGCGATCGGGGTTGACGACGGCGTCTGCGTGCTTTTTGTCCAACATACGACCTGCGGCATAACGATAAACGAGAATGCCGACCCGGATGTGCAGAGCGACATGCTGGGCTTCCTTCAACGCCTTATTCCTCAATACGAACCGAATTTCAAACACTTTGAGCACAATTCTGACGCTCACATTAAGTCCACGATCGTCGGGTCGAGTGTGGCCATTCCTTTCGATAACGGAAAGCTCTGTTTGGGCCGTTGGCAGGGGATCTACCTCTGCGAATTCGACGGCCCGCGTGAGCGGTCGGTCCTGATCAAGGTCCTATGAAGACAGGCTATTCGGGAACACCGCTGGCGAAAAAGCTCGGCTTTCGGCCGAATTTTATTGTTATTACACGGTACCGGCCCGATCATTATCTTGAGCTATTTTCGGAACTGCCCGACGGCCTTATCGTAATGGAGTATTCGCACTATTCGATCTGGGACGGCGAGGACGGAAACAAACCGAAGCCTGACATCGTCCACTTGTTTACAAACAATCTTGACGAACTCCTCCAGGATCTTTCTTATCTTCGAAACTTGATCAAGCCCAACGGGGCGATATGGGTGTCTTGGTACAAAAAGGCCGCCAAACTCCCGACGGAGCTAACCGAGGACGTCATTCGTGATGCTGCGCTGCCGCTCGGTTTGGTCGATGTAAAGGTCTGCGCCGTCGATGAGAAATGGTCAGGCTTGAAATTGGTCATTCGAAAGGAAAATCGTATATAATTCTCGGGCTCAAACAGCACCGCCTTTGACGGTCACTTCACCGGGAGTGTCAACGAAATGCCTTCTGCCGATCCGAGGATTGACGCCTATATCGATAAGTCCGCCGATTTTGCCAAGCCGATCCTGACACATCTGCGAAAACTGGTCCATCGGGCTTGCCCTGACGTAGAAGAAACGTGGAAATGGAGCTTTCCTCACTTCGATCACAAAGGCGTTCTGTGCAGCATGGCAGCATTCAAGCAGCATTGTTCTTTCGGCTTTTGGAAGCAGTCGCTGCTCGAATCCGATGCCATCCCAAAGACTAAAACGGCGATGGGTACTTTTGGCCGCATAACCTCGCTCAAGGACCTGCCGTCTGACAAAGTGATGATCGGTCTGATCCATCAGGCGATGGAACTGAACGAGAAAGGGATCAAAACGCCCCAGAAGAAACCCTCAGAGAGAAAGGAGCTTATCGTTCCTGAGATACTCACTAAGGCCCTTTCGAAAAATAAAAAAGCCAAAGAGCAATTCGATAAGTTCAGTTATTCCCACAAGAAGGAATATGTTGAATGGATCAACGAGGCAAAGACCGAACCGACGCGTGAAAAGCGGCTTACGACGACCTTAGAATGGCTGAGCGAAGGGAAGTCAAGGAATTGGAAATACGAGAAATGTTAAGGAGAACTGACCATGTTGGGTGTTAATCCATATATCGCATTTAGAGGGAATTGCCGCGAGGCCATCGATTTTTACAAGCAGGCACTGGGTGCCGAGGAGCTCTATTCGCAGACCTACGGCGATTCGCCGATGCCCGACATGGGAAGCAGCGACGCAATAATGCACGCTTCCTTAAAGATCGGGGACTCGACGGTCATGTTCTGTGACGATCTTCATTCTGAGAATTTCTCGACTGGCGGCAACATTTCACTTGCGATCGGACTGAACGATGTCGACAAAGCGAGGACCTATTTTAAGAATCTTTCCGATGGCGGGACGGTCACGATGCCGCTCGATAAGACCTTCTGGGCCGAGGCGTTCGGGATGGTGACGGACAAGTTCGGCATCAATTGGATGGTAAATTGCGACGCCCCGCAAGACGTTGATAAGTCCGCGGCCGCGTAGGTCGCTTCAAAGGTAAAAGGGCAACAGTTAAAACAGGCCTGCTTCTTTTTTGTTGCCTTTTTACTTTTCACTTTTTACTTTTCACTCTTGGTTTTGAATATATGTCAGATCCAATTTTGGTCGCAAAGCACGACGGCAACGATGTCTATTTGCTCCCGCAGATGGCAAATCGGCACGGCGTGATCACCGGAGCAACGGGAACCGGCAAAACGGTCACTCTTCAGAAGCTGGCCGAGGGCTTTAGCCAGCGGGGAGTGCCGGTCTTTATGGCCGACATCAAGGGGGACCTCACCGGCATCAGCCAGGCTGGCGGCACGCATCCGAAGATCGTCGAACGGCTAAAGCTGCTTGGGATCGAGGACGCCGTTTTCGAGGGTTCTCCCGTTACGCTCTGGGACGTTTTCGGTAAACAGGGACACCCGCTTCGGGCCACCATATCAGAGATGGGCCCTTTGATGCTCTCGCGTATCCTCCAGCTGAACGACACGCAGGAGGGAGTTCTCACGCTTGCCTTCAAGATCGCCGACGAGCAGGGACTTCTGCTTCTCGATCTGATTGACCTTCAACAGCTCTTGATCTACGTTGCCGAAAACGCGGACGAATTCACCACGAAATACGGAAACGTCTCAAAGGCTTCGGTCGGTGCTATCCAGCGCGGCCTGCTTCAGCTTGAGCAGCAGCAGGGCGAGGTCTTCTTTGGCGAGCCCGCTGTGCGGCTTGAGGATTTCATGCAAACGCTCGGCGGAAAGGGCGTTTTGAACCTCCTCGCGGCGGATGACCTTATTAATTCGCCGAAGGTCTACTCTACGTTTCTCCTCTGGCTCCTTTCGGAGCTTTTCGAGATGCTCCCCGAGGCAGGCGACCTCGAAAAGCCGAAGATCGTTTTCTTTTTTGATGAGGCCCATCTGCTGTTCGACGACGCGCCGAAAGCACTTGTCGACAAGATCGAACAGGTCGTGCGTCTGATCCGTTCTAAGGGCGTCGGCGTCTACTTCGTGACGCAGAGCCCGGCCGACATTCCCGATTCGGTGCTTGCACAGCTAGGAAACCGGATACAACACGCATTGCGTGCGTACACTCCGAAAGAGCAGGAGGCCGTCAAAGTCGCTGCAAAGAGCTTCCGCGAAAATCCCGAACTCGATACGGTCAAGACTATCACCGAACTCGGCGTCGGCGAGGTGCTGATATCGCTGCTTGATGAAAAGGGCGTGCCCTCGATCGTTCACAGGGCCTTCGTGGTACCGCCGTTCTCGCAGATCGGGCCGATCACACCGGAGCAACGGCAGCAGCTTATTCAAACCTCGATCGTTTCGGGGATCTATGAGAATGCGGTGGATCGTGAATCTGCCTTCGAGATCCTGAGTAAACGGGCCGAAGAAAGGATGCATGCCGAAGCGGAGGCCAAAGCTCAGCTGGAGGCTCAAAAAGAGGCCGAAAAACAGGCCAAGGCCGAGCGCTCTGCTGCGCGCGGCCCGGATACACTGGTCGAATCGATAACCAAGAGCGTCGCTCGTTCGGCATCGACCTCGATCGGCCGCCAGATCGGCAACTCGATCGTCCGAGGCGTACTGGGCAGCATCTTCGGTGGCAAGTCGAAATCAAAAAGTAGTTGGTTTTAGTGCAGAAGCCCGCACGTCAGCAAGGGCGAAAGACTCGACGTAGGTCAACAAAGACCCATAAAAATTCAGGTTGGCCTGATCTTTTCAGATCGACATTCGCCAATGTACAAGTGACAACAGATGTTATGAGTAACGCTAACTTGTTAATGGTCGGGACGGCCAAAGGGTTGTTCATCCTTCGCGGCACAAACGGAAAATGGTCGATCGACGGCCCCCATTTCGCCGGGCTCGCGGTTTATTCGGCATTCCTTGATCAGCGAAAGGGCCGCAATGTAATGTGGGCTGCCCCGGCAAGCTGGCACTTCGGGGCGGAGCTTTGCAAAAGCACCGACATGGGCAAAACGTGGGACCAGCCCGAGGATCGGCGGATCAAGATGCCGAAGACGACAAAGAAGTCGCTCGAAAACATTTGGCAGATCGCTCCCGGCGCAAAGCCCGACTCGCTCTATGTGGGCGTCGCCCCGGCTGCTCTTTTCGAGTCGCACGACCGTGGAGAGACGTGGAAACTGAACAGCGGCCTTTGGAAACATCCCCACCGTAAGCAGTGGCAGCCCGGATTCGGCGGCCTTTGCCTGCATACTATCGTCACCGACCCAAAGAACGCCAACGACATCAAGATCGCGATCTCGACCGGTGGCGTTTACCAGTCCGCTGACGGCGGCGAGAGTTGGAGGGTCACGAATAAAGGCGTTTCAGCTTATTTTCTGCCGGACAAATATCCGGAATTCGGCCAGTGCGTGCACAAGATCGCCCGCCACCCCTCTAAGAAAAAGCTCTTCTTTCTTCAAAACCATCACGGTGTTTACCGCAGCCGGGATGGGGCCCAAACATGGGAGGAGATCGAGGACGGTCTGCCGTCGAATTTCGGATTCGGGCTAACGGTCAGCGAGGCTGGGTCCGTATTCATCGTGCCGCTGCAGAAAGACGCCGAGCGGTTCACTTGCGACGGAAAGCTTCGCGTTTACCGGACCCGCGATGAAGGGAAAAGCTGGCAGCCGCTCACGATAGGTCTTCCGCAGAAGAATGCCTACGAGGTCATCCTTCGCGACGCCGTCTCATCGACCGGAAACAACATTTTCTTCGGCACAAAGAACGGCAAGTTGTTCGCTTCGCACGACGACGGCGATTCGTGGAAGATGATCGAGGGCTCGCTGCCCGAGATCTGCTGCGTCAAGGCGTACTCGATTTAGACCTTTTTATGAGAGTTAATTACTAATTAGGAATTATTAATTAGTAATTATTTTTGGCAATAGGGGATCTATGGCCCTAACCGTTTATTTGAGCGGGCATCTCAGGTCGTTTTCGAACGGCGAATTAGAAGTCCCTCTATCGGGTGATCTCGCCACCGTTGGCGATGCGCTTGAAATGCTGTGGAGGATCCATCCCGCCCTTCGCGACCGCGTTCTGAATGAGCAGGGCGAGATCCGCACTCACGTAAACGTGTTTGTCGGGAGTGACGACGTAAAACGCCGCCGCGGCCTCGAAACACCCTTGACCGACAAACAGCTTCACATCTTTAATGCCGTCAGCGGCGGCTAGGGCGACGCCTTCAAGACCGATATTTTTTTTCACGCCCGCAAAATTATGAAAAGTATGATCCAAAGGGCCGTGTTCGTCACCGCACTTACGGTGTGTGCCGTGATCGCGGCCAATGCACAGGTAAAGAAAATGAAGATCTTTGTTTCCGTTGATATGGAAGGCATTGTCGGCGTCGTGACCGGCGAGCAATTGGGGCCGCAGGGCTTTGAATACCAGCGGTTTCGCGAGTTCATGACCCGCGAGGCCACGACCGCCATCGAGGCCGCTTTTGCCGCCGGGGCGACCGAGATCGTCGTCGCCGATTCGCACGGGAATGGCCAGAACCTTCTGATCGAAAAGCTGCCGAAGAACGTCACGATCGTCCGGTCGTGGCCGCGGCCGCTGATGATGATGCAGGGCATCGACGAGTCATTCGCCGGAGCGATCTTCATCGGTTACCATTCCGGCACTACCAACCCGGCGGGCGTCCGGGCACACACGATGTCGTCGGCCAATTTTGCCGATATCAGATTGAACGGCGTATCGATGCCCGAGGCCGGCGTAAATGCGGCGATCGCCGGCCACTTTAACGTTCCGGTGATCATGATCTCCGGCGACGATGCGGCCGTTAAGGAGGCGACCGACCTTCTCGGCCCGATCGAAGGCGCCGTCGTTAAATGGAACTACGGATTTCACTCTGCAAGGACGCTCACGCCTGACGCGGCCAACGACCTGATCCGCGACAAGGTGACTCGCGCCATCGGCCGTATCGGCGAATTCAAACCGTACAAACCCGAAGCTCCCGTCCGCCTCGAAATTCAATTCAAGAACTATCGCCCGGCTGAAGTGCTGGATTATCTTTCGGCGGTCGAACGGATCGATGCCCACAGTATCCGCTTCCAGGGCCGCGATATGATCGAAGTCTCCCGGTTCATCTCATTCGTGATGCAGTACGAACCGGGCCTCGCCCCTTGACGGAACGCGGACGCCCTCGTCCGCCTCAGAATGAAGCACGAAAAATGCTCGTCAAGAACGCCATTCTAGACAGAATAAAAGCCGGCGAGATCTCGCTGATCTTCCGCCGCTGGAAGCGCCCGGGCGTAAAGGCTGGCGGGACGCAGATGACCCAGCGGGGCATTCTTGGCATCGACTTGGTCGAGATAGTTGCCGAGAGCAAGATCACCGCCGCCGATGCAAAAGCAGCAGGATACGATTCGAAAAAGGAACTTTTCGCGACGATGCCGCCGGCCTCCGATGAGCTCGAGATCTATCGCATCGACGTCCACTGGGTCGGCGAAGACCCTCGAAAGGCGCTTCGTGTTGCCGATAAACTCAGCAAAAAGGAACTGGACGAGATCGTCGAAAAACTTCGCAAACTCGACCAAAACAGCCAACGCGGCAATTGGACACAATTATATCTGCAGATGATCCACGACCAGCCGAACACCCATGCCGCGATCCTCGCCGAACAACTCGGACTCGACATCCCGCACTTCAAACCCTGGGTCCGAAAGCTCAAAGCCCTCGGCCTCACCGAAAGCCTTCGCCCGGGTTATAGATTGTCACCGCGTGGGCAAAAGGTGCTGAATGTCCTTATACAGAAACACGAGCAGTAGCGGGTGCCCGCAGGATCTCGGGCCCTTTAACCTGAGCGAGCCATTAGCCGTATAAACGCATATGAAAACCCCCAATCGAAGCCACGCACCTTTTCTTAGATTACTTATCATTTTCTCCCTGTCGGTGGCGACCGTCTATTCGCAGAACACCGTCATCAAGGCCGGCCACCTTTTCGACAGCCGTACCGGCAAGGTCCTCGACAACCAGCTCATCGTCGTCAGCAAGGACGGGCGTATTGTGCAAGTCGGGCCCGGCCTGAAACCGGCGGCCGGTGACACGGTCGTCGATCTTTCGAATTCGTGGGTGCTGCCCGGCCTGATGGACTGCCACGTACACATCACGGCGAACTATCCTTATCGAAAATACAGCGGCATTGCCGGCATTTTCGCCACCGAAAGCACCGCGCTCCGAGCTCTTCGCGGAGCCGCAGTCGCTAAACAGCTTGTCGAGGGCGGTTTCACCACCATAAAGGACATAGGCAACGACGCCAACTACGCGACAGCCGACGTGATCAGATCTATTCGTGCCGGATGGTCGACCGGTCCAACCATCCTTTATTCCGGCAAGATCATCGCCCCTTACGGCGGCCAATCGAATTCGATCAATCCTGAACACGAAGGCTTCTGGCAGATGGAATACATCGATGCCGACACCCCGGACGAGATCAAAAAAGCCGTAAGGAAAAACATCTATAACGGTGCCAACACCATAAAGATGGTCACCGACGACCACCCGGCGTATTACGGCATTGAAGACATAAAGGCCGCCGTCGACGAAGCGAAAAAGGCAGGAATGAAAGTGACCGTCCACGCGATGGGCGGTGAAGCTGCGCGCAACGTCATCCTCGGCGGGGCGGCTGCGATCGAGCACGGTTTCCAGCTCGACGACGAACTGTTGAGACTGATGAAGGAACGCGGAACGTTCCTCGTCGGCACCGATTTTTCCGCCGACAATTTCTACGCCTACGGCGGCACCCTGGAGGCCTCAAGAGCCAACGAAGCGATGGTCGTCGACCGCCTGAGGCGTGCCTACAAGATCGGCACCAAGATGGCGTTCGGCACAGACATCATCATCGACCTGGAAGGCATGAACCGCCTGCAGTCAAATCTGAAGGTGCTGCAGACGTGGAAGAAAGCGGAGATACCCGCGTCTTACATTTTGCAGACAATGACCATTTTCGCGGCCGAGCTGTTGGGGACCGAAAAGTATCTCGGATCCTTGGAACCAACGTTCCGGGCCGACATCGTCGCCGTCAAAGCCGACCCGACTAAAGACATCGACGCCGTCGGGGGCGTTCACTTTGTAATGAAGAATGGAAGAATTATTCGCAACGACCGACTGGCGAACCCCTAGTTGAATGCCTCCGGGCCGCATCCCGAAAGGCGGCCGGACCGCCGCGGAACAGGCATAAGCCCCGAGTTGGCCTAGATCACGAGTTGGCCTAAAAAATTAATAGAGCAGGTACTCAGTTCGGATCTCGCTGAATTCCTCTGATCCCGCGTTCCACGAGTCGAGTATGTCTTCGACCGAGCCGCCCGCCTCGATCGCCTTGCGGATCGTGTCCGTGCCGCAGACCACGTCGAATGGATTTTGGTCGAAGACGTATTCGTACGGGTCCTGCTTCCAAAGAAATTCGTCCGGATACAGGTCGTAGGCTGTCTTGATCATCGCGATGCCGACGATGACTGGCGTGAAAGCCTCACGGTCCGTGACGTGGATCTGCAAACCGCCGCAGGTTACCTTCGCGTGTTTCTGGAAGGTGGGCTGGAAATAAGTCTGGCGAAATGCGACCCCGGGAAAGTTATATTTTTCGAGGGCCGAGACCCACTCCCACGGGTCGATGTAGGGTGCTCCATTCAGCTCGAAGGGCTTTGTTGTACCGCGGCCCTCGCTCAACTCGGTCCCTTCGACGTGAACGGTTGCGGGGAAGACGACGCAAGTGTCAACGGTCGGGATATTTGGCGAGGGCATCACGAACGGCAGGCCCGTGTCTTCGAACCACATCTCCCGGGCCCAACCTTCCATCGTGACAACTTCCAGGTCGCAGCCGATGCCGAAGTGTTCGTTGAACATTTTCGCGAGTTCGCCGGTGGTCATTCCGTGGCGGGTCTGGATCTCGAACTGGCCGACGAATGATTTGAACTCGTGCTCGGTGATGTTGCCTTCGACCGCGACGCCGCCGATCGGGTTCGGTCTGTCGCAAACGACGACGCGTTTGCCGACCTTCTTCGCCGCCCGCATGCAGTTCGCCATCGTGTAAACGAAAGTGTAGATGCGGCAGCCAACGTCCTGCAGGTCAAAGACGATCGTGTCCACGTCGGCGAGCATCTTCTCGGTCGGCTCGCGGGTCTCGCTGTACAGTGAGTAGATCCACAGCCCGGTGTGCGGATCGACGGCGTGGTCCGTCTCGATCATATTGTCCTGCAGATCACCTCGAATGCCGTGCTGCGGCCCGAAGAGCGTGGTCAGATCGATTTCCGGATGCTCAAAAAAAACATCCGCGGCGTGCCGAAGATCAGGAAGCACAGAAGCCTGGTTGCAGACCAGTCCGATCCGCTGGCCTCGGATCAGATCGAGCTTTTCGTTGAGGAGAACTTCAATTCCGGGCCGGACCCTTTTCGATTGCGTCATTTGTCCTTTTTGGTGTTCTTCGTTCGCGACTTTGCGACTTTGCGGGAAATCTCGTCTTTCGCAAAGGTGTAGCGAAGCAACAAGATGAAGAAAAGCCCCTGCGGATCGCACCGGGGCTTTTTCGTGATCATGCTTGGGCCGGTTTACTTGGCCGCGGCGTCTGCGATCGCGGCATCCGGTGCATTCTTCTTTACCGAAGCAACCCCGTTCTCCATTGACTTCGCGGTCTTATACATTTCGCTCTTGCCGATCGGTTCGCCGTTCGATGCCTTTAATACGAAATAGGGCGAACCGTCTTTCGCCGTTTTGCGTTCAAAACGGCCATCGTTCGCGGCGTTCTTACGTACCGACGCGATCCCTTTCTCGGCGGCCTTTCTGTCGCTGTATGTCTCGCTGGTCAGGATCACCTGTCCGTTCGACGCCTTCAAATTGAAATGAACCTTACCGCTTTTTCCTGTCTTGATCTCAAATTTTCCTGCCATCATTCGCTCCTTGTCTTGATTTTCCTCGGTAGATCTACATTCCTGGTGCAAGGTTTCCCAAACACTGGGATAGTATCACAAGCATTTTAGAACCAGAAGTTTACGGCCTTTTCATTCGATAAAGTCGCCGGCCGATTCGATCGGTTTCAGCTTGTTCCGGTTGATCACGCGGGCACAGCCGTTCCAGCGCAGAATTGCATCGTCATTCCCGTGCGGCCGAACGGCTTCTGCCATTTCAAAGCGGTCCATCGCCTGCCGGAACAGTTCGTATGCCCCGACGCCGCCCTTGTTAAGCGTGGCCTTCCCACGCCTCTCGTAAATTATCCCGGCGTAATAGGCTCGTTCGTACTCATCCGTGATCTTCGCCAGGTATTCATTCACGTGCGTATCGCCGACCGCGTAATCCTTGCCGAAGCGGTCGCTCATCGCAAGCACGATGTTCTTGAGCGCTTCCTGGTTGTCCGGCTCGACCGCAAGTATATCGAGGTAAATGCTCTCGGCCGCACCCGGTTCGTTAAGCAAACGATATCTGTTTGCTTTCTCCAGTGCGGCGGGGACGGCCTCATGTGATAGTGGTTTTAGTTCGAACATAACGAAGCCTTTATTTATCACCTGGTCTGGCAAACGCTGCTTCGTTGCGCCGCCATTTGATATAGCCAACTATAAGGCCAAACAGCAGTCCGTGGAGGAGAAACGTCACCCACGTCCGCGTCGAAGTGAAATATTGTCCAATGGTCTGCCCTTCGTCGCGTAATAGGATCATGCCGACGATCTGCATTACGACTGCGAATGGGCCGCCGTTTATCACGATCCCGTCCACCAACAGATAGCGGACGATACCGGCCTCGCGTTTCCTGGCCCAGACCTCGGCAGGTGGATTCATTTCTTTTTGCGAAAGATACGCACGAGTTTTGCCAGCGGGTCGTAATGCTCATCGACCACGCGTTCCTTCAACGGGATAATCGCGTTATCGGTAATTGTAATATGTTCCGGGCAGACCTTGGTACAGCATTTCGTAATGTTGCAGTAACCGATCCCGAACATATCTTTCAGGTCCTCCGTGCGGTCTTCGGTGTCGAGCGGATGCATTTCCAAGGCTGCCGAATACACAAGAAACCGCGGCCCAATGAATTCCTCGTGCTTCACGTGATCGCGCAGCACGTGGCACACATCCTGACAAAGATAGCACTCGATGCACTTGCGAAATTCCTGCACGCGGTCGATGTCTTCCTGCTGCATCCGCCACGTTCCGTCTTCGGCGTCCGGCGGACGAGGCTTGAATTTCTTGATGCGTTTCTTGACGTCGTAATTCCACGAGACGTCGGCGATCAGGTCCTTGACAACCGGGAATGCCCGCATCGGTTCGATGGTGACAGGCTGCGAAGTGTCGATCGTGTCCATCCGCGTCATGCACATCAGCTTCGGCATGCCGTTGATCTCGGCCGAGCACGACCCGCATTTGCCGGCCTTGCAGTTCCATCGGCACGCAAGGTCCGGGGCCGATTCCGCCTGGATCTGATGAACGGCGTCGAGCACGACCATCCCTTCGGTCACCTCGGTCTGGTAATCGACCATCTCGCCGCCCTCACGGCCGCCGCGTCTTATGCTGAATGTCGCCTTCATCGTTAGTAAGAAAAATTAGCCACGAATTACACGAATGGCACGAATTGAAACTTCGAATAAATTGCGTTGTTTTGGTTAATCATGCTCCTTACCCCGGACAAATCGTTCGTGAAATTCGTGATATTCGTGGCAAAAAGTTTTTAACCCATTTCTTCGATAACAGCTTTCAGTTCCGCCGGCATTTCCGGCAGCGGGACACGAGAGATCTGCATCCGGCCATCGACCTCCTTCACCGCGATGTTGAACTTTGCGAACTCTGGGTCCTTGTTCGGGTAATCCTCGCGGAACTGCCCGCCGCGGCTTTCTTTTCTTTCGATCGCCGAACGCGTGATCGCTTCGCTCACGGTCAAGAGATTTCGCAGATCGAGTGCCGTATGCCAGCCAGGGTTGAAATCGACGTTGCCCGTGATCGACGATCTCGACGCACGTTCGTTCAATTTCTCGAGGCCCGCCAACGCCTCCTGCATTTCATCTTCGAGCCGCACGATGCCGACGAGTTTCTGCATCATATCCTGCAGGTCGTGCTGGATGTTGAACGGATTGTCGCCGCCCTCTCGTTCGAACGGTTCAAGCGCCCGTTTCGCTTCGGCTTCTATCTGTGAATCGTCGATCGAGCCGTGACCGTTCTCTTTCGCAAACTTAGCAGCGTACTCGCCCGCGCGTTTTCCGAAAACGATAAGATCCGACAGAGAATTACCGCCGAGACGGTTCGCACCGTTGATGCCGGATGCGCACTCGCCTGCTGCGTACAAACCCGGCAGCGTTGAAGCCTGCGTGTCCGCATCGACGCGGATGCCGCCCATGATGTAATGCGTCGTCGGGCCGACCTCCATCGGCGTGGTCGTGATGTCCAGGTTCGCAAGCTGCATGAACTGGTGATACATCGACGGCAACTTTTTCTTGATATGCTCGACCGAATTCGGCAGCTTTTCCTTGATCCACGCGATGTCCAGATAAACTCCGCCGTGCGGCGATCCGCGTCCGGCTTTGACCTCGCGATTGATGCAGCGGGCGACGTGGTCGCGGGTCAGCAATTCGGGCGGACGGTTCGCCGATTTGTCGCCCTGCGTATATCGCCAGCCTTCTTCCGGATCTTTCGCGGTCTGGTCCTTATAGAGGTCCGGAATGTCGTCGAACATGAACCGCTTGCCTTCGCTGTTCTTCAGGATGCCGCCTTCGCCGCGGACGCCTTCGGTGACGAAAATTCCGCGAACGCTCGGCGGCCAGACCATCCCGGTCGGATGGAACTGGATGAACTCCATGTCGATCAATTCGGCACCCGCATGATACGCAAGCGCATGGCCGTCGCCCGTGCCTTCCCATGAGTTCGACGTGATCTTGTAAGCCCGGCCCACACCGCCGGTCGCGAGGATAACGGCTTTGGCTTTGAACACGCGAAAGCGGCCATGTTCGCGTTCGTATGCAAACACGCCGACGACGCGGTCGCCGTCCTTGAGCAGCGAGATCACGGTCACTTCCATGTGCACGTCGATGCCTTGATGGATGCCGTGGTCCTGCAGTGTGCGGATAAGTTCCAGGCCGGTGCGGTCGCCCACGTGGGCCAGTCGCGGATAACGGTGACCGCCGAAGTTTCGCTGAAGTATCTTCCCGTCTTTCGTCCGGTCGAAAACCGCTCCCCAGGCTTCGAGTTCGCGGACTCGGTCCGGAGCTTCCTTCGCGTGAAGTTCCGCCATCCGCCAGTTGTTCACGTACTGGCCGCCACGCATCGTGTCGGAAAAATGCACCTTCCAGTTGTCGCGGTCGTCCACGTTACCCATCGCCGCCGCCATCCCGCCCTCGGCCATCACAGTGTGGGCCTTACCGAGTAGCGACTTGCAGATCAGCCCGACGCTGACGCCCGCTGCGGATGCCTCAATAGCCGCGCGCAACCCGGCTCCACCAGCACCGATGACGAGTACGTCGTGTTCGAATGTTGTATATTCAGCCATTAAAAAATGTTGCCAACCAGGCAGAAAGTCTTTCACGAGAATAAAGGACCTACTTTGCTCCCAGTTTCTCTTTGTCAACCTACGGTTGGCGAAAAAGGCGTACTTTCTCGCCTATCAAAATCTAGCAAAGGCCCGATAAGCTCGTCGGTTTGAGAGTCTAATCAAGTTGCTCCCATGATAGTTTGAGAATCGCATATTTCAATACGAGCGTTATCGTCATTTAGGAAGGGAAAACCGGCATACACTTACGTTCAAAATTCATCTTAAAACCGTCTTCGTCGGAATTTCGGAATAGGCCTGTCGGGAGGCCTTAATCTCTTCATGTCTCTTTCGACGATTCGGCTCAAAATAGATCCGCCTTCATTCAGAGAAATTATGACTTTAGTCAGAAGATCCTATAATCCGTAAAAATCCCCATAGAACACATCCGCACGTAGAAATCCGAGAACCCGACCCAAAACAAGCTCATCCATGCAAACAGCATATGCCTTTTGTTCAGCTTGCTCACCCATTGCCATAGTTTGTGCTGCACGGGGCGGGTCGATAGCGTGTCGCAGCGGCCGCCGACCAGGTGACGCAAGCTGTGGCAGCCAAAAGTGTAGCTTCCCAGCAGGATCACATTCATCGTCAACACAAGCGTCCCTACACCGATCCCGAAACCGTCATCGAACTGGGTGGCGACGACCGCGTCGTAACCCAGGATCACGATGAACAGAAGTGCGAGATAGAGAAAATATCGGTGAATGTTCTGCAGGATCAGCGGAAACTTCTTCTCGCCGCGATATTCGTGCCGCGGTTCACCGACGGCACACGCCGGCGGGTCGGCCCAAAAGGCCTTGTAATATGCGCCGCGATAATAGTAACAAGTGAAACGGAATCCGCCCGGGGCCCACAGGATCAGGAACGCCGGCGTCAACGGAAGGATGATATTCGGCATCCACACCGGCCACGCCCCTAACCACGAATGTGTTGAGAGCGGCTGCCCGGCCGCCTCCCAGATCAACGGCGAGTACATCGGCGAAAGGTACGGCCCGAAAGTGTAATGCTCGCCCTGAAAAGCCGCCCAGGTCGAATAGACAATAAAGGCCGCAAAGCCGAGGAAGGTCAGCAGCGACTGCAGCCACCACGCACCCCGGCGCGACGTTTCGCCAAAACCACGCCTTGTGATCGTAACCAGGTTTGAAGCCATTTAAGTAATCGGGCCCTGCCGGAGGTTGTCGTCACGCGAACGGGCAAGACAGGCCCCGCCGTAAATAGAACTCACCGAAAGATCTATCTGAAGTCTGGGCAGTTCTGTTTTTACGCGAAATGGACCTTCAAGTCAAGCAAGTCAGAGTTTTACGGCCGCCGGAAGAAGTTCAAGAGATCAGGTCCGTGCCGCCCGAAATAAGGGTCTCGAAATGCTCTCAGGCCCGGGCATTTCGGCGACCAGGGGCATCGGGAACCCGGGTCGATCTTTGCGGCCGAGTCGGCTAAAGTAAGAGCCCGCCGATTGGCGGACCGGCGGGCTCATCGAATGCGTCTGACTCTTGGAGGAGCACTTTGACGCACGAATTAACTCTTGAATTCAGGGCTTTGTCTGCGTCGTGCTGACCGTCCTAACCGAAGCCGAAGGCTTCACCGTCACGGCCCTTTGCCCTGACCCTTTAGGACTTTCTATCGTAAACGCCTTCGGAGGTTGAGTCAATAACCGGTATCCCGAGGGCAATTCGAACAACGACGGATCGGGCTCGCTTCTCACGATATTGGTCAACCGATAGGTCTGTTCGCCGAATCTGGGATCGGTATGTCTTGAGAACACGACCAGCTGAAGCTCATTCGAAAACCAGCGTTCGTAAACTATCTCGATCGGCCGTTCGTTTCCGATCGCGCCCGCCGGGATCGTCGTCACGGTCCGTTTTCCGACCGCTTCGACACCCTCGATATTTTGGGTGCCGAGGTCTTCGACCCTGCTCTCATACTTGGAAACCGGCCCGGTCACATATGCGAACCCGCCTGATGACGAGATCACCGAGAGGCTCCGCTCCTTAGCGGCCAATTCTTCCGCCAACACGGCCGTTGGAGGTCTCGGCGGCGATGGCGCGACCGGCACCTCGCCGGCGGCCATTAGCTCTGCCCTAAGCTTGGCTTCGACCTCTGCCGCCCGATCGGGCGACATGCTCGGCAGTACGGCAACCGCCCCACCCGATCCCGAACCCAATTTCCCAACGCGGGCTGTCCTTAATTCAGAATCCAGCAAATATTTCTGGCCGGCCACCGGATCCAGGATCGTCACTCCGGGCGTTATGTTGTAATAGGTTGCCAAAGGGCCACCGGAACCGCCCGACATGTCCCGGCGAAAACGGCCTTCGCTGTTCCGATAAAGTTTATTCGTGGTCGACCGGACGATCCGGTTGCCGTCGGCAAGGACCTGGATGCTTTCATTCACCGCATCCGCCGAAAATGGGGCCCCTTTCACGATCTTGCCCGACATCGCAGCCGCTTCTGCCAGGATACGCTCCTGGGCCGCCTGCTGGGCATAGGTCGGAACGCCCAGCAATACAAACAACGCTAAAACCATCAATATCTTCATTTACTTCACCTCAAAACTTTACTCGACTAGCCGGATCGCCTTCGGAGCGCCGTCCGGGCCCACCAATAATTCTGCCGTCAGGGCGCCCGTTCCATTCTCAAGCGGAACGTTCACACCCATCGCGAAAAGGGCCGACCTTGGAAGTTCGACCCGCACGACCCGGCCTTCCATCGCCGGTTCCTCGAGGCCCCCGGCAAAACCGATCTCAAAAAATTCAGGTACCGGTGTATGAACCGACTTATCCTCGGCACGCCTTGCGGCACTCTTTCGGCGGGGTTTCGGAGCACGCCGTGTTTCGGCCGGAATTGAAACGCTCGCGGCAACCGGTTCCGGTTTGACCGGCGGTTCGACGGCGGCCGTTTCCGCTGCTGTGGCCGGCGGCGGCGTTATCGGTTCGCTCCGTGCCCGCTCTTCGCCTTCGGGCAGCATCAGGATGGTTCCCGCGGCGATCACTGCCAACGCCGAGCAAGCGGCCGGGACCTGCCAGCCAAACCCGCCGATGGCCGGTTCGATCTGCTGTTCGGCCAGGATCCGTTTTAGCACGCGGCCGTAAAGTGCCGCATCCTCAACGACCCGCTCGGCCTCGTCCGCGGAGATTCTCGACGCTTTCACGAGCTTCTCGCCAAGTTCGTCGATCTCTTTGTTTTTTACCTTCGACCCTTTCATTTCCTCACCTGATAGGACGCGATCTTCCTATTGATAGTTACAAATATCGCTTCAGCACTTTCCTCAAATGCCGCTTGGCACGCCACGCCCTGACCTTTGTCTTTGATTCCGACCATCCGAATCGGCCGGCGATCTCTGCAATGCTCATCTCGTCTGCATAGAGCATCTGAAGCAGGGCCCTGTCGTCGGCGGCAACATGTGACAGCAGCTTTCGTGCAAGGTCGCGGTTCTCGATCGACATGTCTGTTTCCCGGCTGCCGGTCGAACGGACCTGTGCAAGGTCGAATCCGTCGAGGTCGGCCGCCAGGTCCTCGTTTCGCCTCTTCTTTGTCCTGAGTTGGTCGAGGCACGAGTTCGCCGTGATCTTCGCCAGCCAGCCCACAAATGACATTTCATGATCGCCGCGAAAGTTCTGCAGCTGATGAAAGACCTTTGCAAAGGCCACCTGGACAATTTCTTCGATCTGATCGGGAGCGTTGAAGTAGCGGGAAGCGATGCCGGCGACCAGGCGTTTGTGCCGGTCGAACAGGTCCTCAAAGGCCCTGCCGTCACCGGCGAGGACGAGCTCGACCAGCTGCGAGTCGGTCCTCAGGGCCGCGACCTTGGCACGTCCGAACGAATCCTCGCCTTGTTGAACCAGCGCATCTTCGTGCAATGCAGTACTTCCAAAACCCATTCTGTCTTTCTAATATGGCGAAGCTTTCTGCCAGACTAAATGACGGCCGCCCCTCGGCCTTGGTTACAAGTCATTCTTTACCTGCATGGTCCTTACGAAGTTTCTCGTTCAAAGGTTTGCCGTGATCAAAAAAGAAATTGCCGATCCGTACATCATAAACACGGATCGGCAAGGTCTTAGATACTGGCCCTGTCGGGCGTTCAGTCGCCCTCAGGCGCCCGCATGCTCAAGAACTTCGTGAACTTCGGTTCGGGCGCGGGCGCAGGTGCGGCCCGCTCGGTAAGCCGTACGGGAAATTCCGCCAGCCGTGCCCGCCGGACGAGCTCGCTTACGTTGTTCAGATTCAATATGATCAGATCGTCCTCGACCTCGACATCGTTAAAGACGACCGTGTCGCCGATATCGATGTCGTAATAGCTGCAGAATGATTTCGCGCTAATGTAATAAGATTGAGAATTGCCCTGCTTCTTGAGTTCGTAGGCATGTTCCACGTCCGGATTGCTCGGCTTGATCCCGATGTTTCGTGATGCGCGATCAAAAAGAAAGATCACCGAATCCGGCGAGCCCAACGTATCGACAACCTTTTGGCTGAGCATAAACTGCCCGCGCGCATTCAGCGAAACCCTCAATTTCTCAGCACGATAGCTGGTCTTCTGAGTAAATTCTTCCCAATTTTGTTCCATAATTCGACATGTCGTTTCCCGGGCACACCTAAATGAAAGGTTGCCCGAGCAAACGTTGGCCGCTTCAGCGGCCGATCCTATATTGATTCGCGAGTGACTCGATGATAAGTCGAATTAACAATTTTGTAAACAGTTAATTCGGATCTGGGACTGGCTCAACGCTGGCGGGTATCGACGATCAGCTTCCGCCGCGCGTCAACGACCAGGCCCGCCCGCTTCGACGACACGACGATGTTCCGTTCGCCGCCGACCTCTTCGACCGGGATCTTCGGAATGTATGTGACAACGTAGGAAGAATCTATCGAACGCGCTATGAAGCGCGATTTATCGATCATCTCTTCCTTGGTTTCCGGCAGGATGATGATCCCGTTCGTATTTTCGGCAAGCTCGGTCAGCTGTTCTTCGCTTGTGTCAAGATCGGCTTTTCGAGCACGCATCGTCTCGAGCAACTTTCTGTCAAGATTTATCGTCGGCCCTATCTTCGGGGCCTGTGCGGTTTGCCGCACCCCGTTCGGAAGGCCCGCGACGACCTCATCCGGCATCGCTTTTGGAGGAGGCGTCGTTGAAACGCTCTTCGTACGCGGTTCAATATCGTTCGACTCAAGCTTTGTATAGCTCAGGACATGAACCGAAATATCGCTGGAGAGCAAGTCCCTCATCGCCCGGTACTTCGCGGAATGGCCTGCCGAACTGTCCGTCCCGTCAGTTATCAGGACCAGGTGCTTGTTATCCACCGAACTCCGGTTCAGGAAATCCCGCGACAGCCTTAATGCCTTCACAAGCACCGACCTGCGGCCGAATTTTGATCTGTTCACCGCCTCTTGAGCTTTAGCTTTGTCTGTCGTCCATTCCAGAATGATCTCGGCTTTGTCGCTGTATTGAAGTACGGCGACCGAATCCTCCGGACGGAGCGCCGCTATCAGGGCGTTCGCGGTCTTCCGGGTCTGGTCAAGGCTCTTCACCCACCTTAGCTCTCCGCCGGTATCCAGGACTATCAGAACATTGGCGGGCAGCCTCCGTACGCTTGCGGGCTGATGGAGTATATTGTTTTCGGTGATCACCAGGTCATTCGCATCGACATCCTTAACAAAATTGCCGTCTTCATCGAAGGCAATGACGTTAAGCTTGATCTCTTCGGTCTTGATCTTTACGGTATCGTCCGGGGTCGGCGTCGCCTTTGGCTGAACGCGGCCGCTTTGAGCGGCGGACGTTTGTCCCAATAGGGCGGTCAGGACCAAAATAACGAATGAAAAGGCACCGGTTCGCAACATACTTGACTCCCAAATCGATCGGTCTTTATAGGATGACAGGATCATAGCTTCGGATGCTCTTCAACGAACTGCAGGAGATTCTTCACGTACGTCCTGAATCCGGGGCATTCGATCCCGTGCTCGCGCAAAAGCTGAGCGGCGACACCCGTATCGTACGTTTGATCGATAAAAAAGTAAGGAACGCCGGACAGCGGCAGCCCCGTGATCGGCGGCGAAAAAGACTTGGAAAGGAACCATTCAACCAATTTAGCAGGCGGCGTGATCAGCGATCCGCGCCCGGCAAGTCCTTCCGCGATCGAATCGAATAACTCCCTGGTAGTCAGCGGCTCCGGGTCGGCGATGGCGAGCGTCTTCCCGGCCGCCCGCTCGTCGAACGCGAGGGCGGCGATCGCGTCGGCCACGAAGTCCACCGGTACGAGATTCAATCGCACCCGTTCGTTCCCGACATTCACCAGCCGAAGCAGCGATGGTGCCTTCCTTAGATAATGAACAAGGTAGTAGATTCCGTCGTACTTTGCCGTTTCGCCGGTCTGTGAATCGCCAACGACGACCGAGGGACGAAAGATCGTCGTCGGGCGCTCGGCCTTGAATTTCTCGACCTCCTGCTCCGCCAGATACTTCGATTCTTCATAGAAGTTTCTAAAGCCGGCTTCGTGCTCAAGTTCTGTTTCGGCTATCCGGCCGGTCCTCTTGCCGGCCACGTAGCACGTTGAGATGTAATTGTATCTGATCAGTCTGCGGCACCCGGCTACGAAGTTGTTCACGTTCCTTGTGCCCTCGACATTCACCGCAAAGGCCGCCTCGCGAGGAACGGCAAGGTCGTAGATCGCCGCCAGATGGAACACATCCGTGACACGGTCCGCAAGGGTTTCCGCGTCCTCGGGGCCGATCCCGAGTGCTTTTTGCGTGATATCGCCCTCGATCACCGCATAATTTTCGAGCGGTGTTTGCGTGGTTTCGGCAATACGCTCGAGGTGTGCGAGCGCGGCCTCGACGAATTGCGGCTGGACGAGCAGATAGAATTCCCGGTCCACCGCGGCCAACTTTTCCAGCAGCCGCTCTGCGATGAATCCCGGAAAACCGGTCATGAAAATGGATCGCGAAAAGCTCATTCTAGTCCCGGCCGGTCACTGCTCGCATTATCGACGGCGGCCGGTGGCCCACCCGAATTATCGTTTACACGCGGCGGCCAACCGTGATAACTTTCCATATAAACCCGATCGAAAAGGCCCTATGTCTACCGTTGAAAAACAAGGTGTGTCTTCCCCGCGTTCCGTCGTCAGTGAATTGGACGAACCCCGGTGGGCCGTCATCTCTTTCGAACGCTGCGAAAAGGCCGGCCTGACTCATCAGCAGGCCCGGCACGAGCTGGACCGCCTTGAAGATCACGGCATCGCCGGCCTTTGCCTTGTGACCGATGAAGCGGCCCGCCGCCTTCAGGATTAGAATCTCAGAACCAATTTCCCGAAATTCCTGTTTGCCGCCATAAATTCATGGGCCTCGCGAACGTCCGCCGCGTCGAACACGCGGTCCAGATTCGGCCTCAGAATTCCCTTTTCAAAAAACGGCAAGACTTCGGCGGAAAACGCCCGGACCGCCGCCCCTTTTTCCTCGAGGCTCCGGCTGCGAAGGACCGACCCGACGATCTTAAGCCTTTTCCGCAGGGCGACCGACAGGTCGAACTCCGCTTTCCGCCCCGAAGTCAGCCCGATCAGCAGCAGCCTGCCCTTGGGCCTGAGCAGCGTTAGATTCGCTCCAAAAAAGGCCGCCCCGACAAGATCGAGTATCACATCTACCGTCTCCGCATTCTCATCCGCGTGATCTTCGAGGTAACCGGGTTCGGCGGTGAGCACCTCTTCATCGAGGCCGAATTCGCGGCATCTTTCGAGCTTCTCTTCAGTTCGGGATGTCCCGATCACCTTCGCTCCGATCGCCTTGGCCAATTGGATCGCCGCAAGCCCGACTCCCGATCCGGCCGCATGGACCATCAACACTTCGCCCTGCTTGAGCTCCCCCTGCGTCATCACCGCGTCGTGCGCTGTGATGAAAGCCTCCGGCACGGCCGCCGCCTGTTCAAAGTCGAGCCCGGCCGGGATCCGGGCAAGCAGAGCCGCATCGACCATGAGCTTTTCCGCCTGGGCCTCGCCGGCTGTGATGCCGAAAACCGGGTCTCCGGCTTTCCATTCGCCCGCCTGCTCACCCGCTTCGATGACGTCCCCGGCGAATTCCAAGCCCGGGATATTCGGCGAATATCCGGCCGGAGGGGGGTAGAGTCCCTGTCGCTGGAGCAGGTCCGCACGGTTTACGCCCGCGGCACGGACCCTGATCAATACTTCCGTTCCCTTCGGCGGCGGCGGATCGGGGACATCGCGGATCTCAAGCTTTTCCGCTCCCCCAAACGATGCGATATAGACTGCTTTCACTTCACCATCCGGGCCTCTACGTTGTTCGCTTTCAGCGAGTTGCCCGTCGCCCTCTGGAGTTCGGCTATAGATTTGTTCAGTTCGATCTGGGCCCTTAGCTCGTTCGAACGGGCGACCATCAACGCCGTCTGCCGGTCCAACACCTGATAGATATCCGACTGTCCGTTATCCAGCTTTCGCTGCTCCGATTCGTACTGCTTTGCCGAATTTTCCCTTGCGACGGCCGCCGCCCGCAGCCGGGCCTCTGCGGTCCTTAACGACTGGATAGCGTTCCTCACATCGACCTGAATATTCTGCTCCAGCTGTTCTCGCTGGACCTCGATCTTTTCGCCCTCGACGAGCGCCCGGCCGTATTGGGCCCGCGACGTCTTGTCACCGAACAGGGGCAGGTTGAACTGGATCCCGACCCTGAACGTCGGATATTTGTTCTTAAAGATGTCACCGAACGTGGTCCCGGAGCCTCCGACGTTCTGCAAAAGTGCCTGCTGCGCCTGGGCGGCCGAGATGCACTCGGGCAGCGTCGGGTCGGCCTGGCAGTTCCTGAGCAGCGGATTAGTAAAATCGGGATTCAGCGTTCCGCCGACACCGGTCGAAGTATAGCTCGCCACCAGGTCGATCTGCGGTTTTTTCTGTTCTGCGTAGTAACGGCGATCGATCTCGTTCAGGTCACGCTGGGCCCGGTTTATCTCTAATTCGGGCCGGTTTTGCATTGCCGCCTGGATCGCCTCGGGCAGCGTCGTGATCGGTGCTTCGAGGTCGACCGGATCGACCGGCGTGATCGATCTCGCCCAAAGAGGATCGACCCGATTCGCGGCGATCATGTTCTTCAGATTGTTTTCCGCGATCCCGACCTGATTCAGCGCGTCATAAACGAATTGCTCAAAGTTGGCCACCTGGGTTTCGGCAGCCACCACATCGATCGGCGCCAGTTGGCCCTCATCGACCAACCTCTTATTATGTGCAAGCTGCTCT
The DNA here is from genome assembly GCA_016716365.1 of Chloracidobacterium sp. Taxonomy (GTDB): domain Bacteria; phylum Acidobacteriota; class Blastocatellia; order Pyrinomonadales; family Pyrinomonadaceae; genus OLB17. The sequence continues at coordinate 103,094 of JADJWM010000019.1, forward strand.
TTCGCGTCTCTCACGCCGTCCCGCTGGACCTGAAGGTTGCGCAGCGCGTAGGCAAGGTCCCAGTATGCCCTTTGGACGTTCGTGATTATCTCGATCGTACGCTGGCGGAATTGCGTATCTGTCAGTGAAAGGTTCCGCTTTGCGATCTCGACCGCCCTGCGAGGCTGGTCAAAGCCTCGGCCCCGAAACAACGGCTGGGTCACGCCTAGAGTAACGTTTGAGTTCAGCTGCGGGCTGATTATAGAGATCGGGTTGTTGGTCCAATTCTGCTGATTGTTGACCGTCGCATTAAAGACTGTGCCGAACCGCGGCAGCGGGACGTTAAAACCCGCATTCCCAACGAATGCGCCCGACGTAGTCTTATCGATGTCGGGCGTAAAAAAACTGATGTTCGGGACGGTCGCCCTTTCGTACGAAGTCTGGCCCGTAAACCGCGGTTCGTAGGCCCCGCGGGCTGCCTTCAGGTCAAACTCGGCGATCTTCACGTTCTTTCGCGTGACCTCGATGTCCTTGTTGTTCTCCAGCGCCTTGGTGATCGCCTCGGCAAGCGTGAGCGTCTGCTGGTCGGTCATATCGACGCCGACCCGTCCCAGGTCGGGCAGCGAACGGTCATCCGAGCGATAATTCGGCGCGATCGCCGGCACCCCGCCCAATCGCTCCGGTGCGGCCGTCGGCGTCGGCGTTGGAGTCTGAGCCGCGGCCGAGCCGGCAAACAGTACGATCGCAAATATGAATGTTATGTATGATCGCAAAAACATAATTTTAACCCTCTGACTTTGCGTCTTTGCGGCTTGATGGGGATCTTACCCGGAATGCCGCAATTGCGAACCTCAATTCTTCCCGAAGATCGAACTTGCCGCCGCAGCAAACTTCCTTCTGATACCTCCGAAAAGCCATTCGGAGAACCTTGAGACGTACCTGAAAAGCCTCATCTCGGCGAGGTCATCAAAGATCGAGTAGAAGACGGGCACCGCGAGGAGCGTCAAAAGCAGACACAAGGTCTGCCCGCCGACCACCAGAACGCCGATCGAACGGTTCGTCCCCGATCCCGCACCGCTTGCGACCACCAGCGGGATCATTCCCGCAACCAGCGCGATCGTCGTCATCAGGATCGGCCTGAGCCGGTCACGGTTGGCTTGAATGATCGCGTCATAGCGGCCCATCCCCTGGGACCGTAAGTTGTTTATATGGTCAATTTGCAGGATCGCGTTTTTCTTAACGACGCCGAACAGAAGCAGGAGCCCAAGGCCCGAAAAGATGTTCACCGTCTGCCCGGCCACCAGCAGGCTGACGATCCCGAATGGTACCGAGAGCGGCAGCGTTAGCAGGATCGTGACCGGGTGGATGAACGATTCGAACTGTGCCGCCAGCACGATATACATGAAGATGAACGACAATGCGAAAGCGAGCAGGAAGTAAAACCCGGCCTTGCCCATTTCCTTCGATTGTCCGACGTAACCCGTCCGGTATTCTTGGGGAAGCTGCAGCTGAGCGACGAAGCGGTCGATCTCTGAAGTGATGCTGGCTGCCGAACCTCCCGGACGCGTATTCGCTAGAAGCGTGACCTGCCGTTGTCGATTGGTTCTTTCGATCGAGCTCGGGCCGGCACCTTCCGATACTTTCACCAGGCGGTCCAATGTGACCCAGCCGACCTTTGTCGATGGAACAATGAGCCGCTTCAGCCCCTCGATATCCGTCCTGAAGGTATTGATAGCCCTCACCCGCACCTCATACTGTTCGGTGCCCTCGTTAAAGGTGGTCGCCTCCTGCCCCGCGACCAGCGTGTTGAGGGCCTGCGACACGTCGCCGATCCGCACGCCCAGGTCGGCCGCCGTCTCGCGGTCGACCTCAAGCCGCACCTCGGGTTTTCCCGAAATAAGCGTCGAGTCAACGTCAACCGCGTCCGGGATGGTCCTCATCTTTTCGAGGATCTTTTCCGAATATTCCTCCAGCTTGCTCAGGTCCGGCCCGGCGATCAGGAACTGGACATTCGCATTCCGAAATCCGCCGCCCGAAAACGCCTGGACCTGCTGGACCCCGGTTCGCAGGTCCGGATATTCCTTCAGCAGTTCGCGCGTGTCGGACATGTATTGCTCCTGCGATTTCTCCCGGTCGCCGATGTCCGTCAGCTTTACGTAGATCGTCGCGCTGTTTACGACCTGGGCGGTGCCGCCGCCGACCGTCGATAGCGTGTCGGTAACGCCCGGCATCTGGCGGATCTTGGAGGCGATCCTCTCAACCACCTGTGCCGACGCCCCGAGGCTGTAGCCTTCCGGTGCCCTCACCTGGACCTCGAATTGCGATTGGTCATCGACCGGCAAAAAGTTCTTTCCGACAAAGATGAACAGCGGGATCGTTGAAAGGAAGACCAAGATGCAAAGCGTGACGATCACCCACCGATGGCCCATCGCAAACCGCAGCAGGAATGTATAAACGCCGTCCAGATGCCTGAACCAGCCGGCTTCCTTCGACAGGTGCTCCTCTTCCGGCGGTGCGGACTCGGCCCGCTCCATCGCTTCGTCGTCGAGAATCCCGTGCCCTTCGTCGGCCGCTTCCTCCTTTTTGTGATCGATCTTCCTCTTGATCAGACGCGCCGCCAGCATCGGCGTCAGCGTGAAAGAGACGATCAGCGAAACACCCACCGCGAACGAAGCTGTCAGGCCGAAGCTCGACATGAACCGGCCAACGATCCCCTGCATAAACCCGATCGGTACGAAGACCGCCATCAGCGACAGCGTCGTGGCCATCACGGCCAGGCCGATCTCGCGCGTCCCTTCGATGGCCGCCTGGAACGGGTCCATGCCCTTTTCCTCGACAAACCTGAAGATGTTTTCCAGCACTACGATCGCGTCGTCGATCACGATGCCTACCATCAGCGTCAGTGCAAGCATGGTGATCGAGTTCAGCGTGTAGCCCATCGCGTACATCAATGCGAACGTCGAAATGATCGAGGTCGGGATCGCCAGGGCGGCGATGAAGGTCGAACGAAAACTCCAAAGGAACAGGAACACGACGATCGATGCAAAGATGGAACCGAGCACCAGATGCTCTTCCAATGCGGCGACCGAATTCTCGATGAATATCGAGTTGTCGCCCACGATCCGCATCTCGTACCCGGCAGGAAGGGTCGGCTCGATCTCGGCAAGCCGTTCCTTGATCTCGCGGGCGACCGCCACGGTGTTCTGGCCGGATTGCTTGGACACCACCAGCGTGACCGCCGGCGAGCCGTTCAAGCGGGCCTCGGACCGGATCTCCTCGGCTCCGTCCTCCGCGTACCCCAGGTCGCTGACCTTTACCTGATATTGCCCGCGGGTCGCCACCACGACGTCCTCGAACTCGCTCGGATTCCGGATCTTGCCCATCGTCCGGATGCTCGTTTCCCGCTGTCCTTCGTCGATCCGCCCGCTCGGGAACTCGATATTCTGCACGCGAAGAGCGGCTGTCACCTCGGCCGGGGTCACGTTGTACGATCTAAGCTTGTCCGGATCTACCCAAACATTGATCTGCCGCTCCTGGCCCCCGATCATCGTGATCTGGCCTACGCCGCTGATCGATTCGATCCGTTTTCGGATCTTGTCTTTTGCTACCTGCGTCACCTCACGCAGGGATGCCGTACCCGAGATCGTGATCCTCAACACCGGTGCGGCATCCGTATCGAATTTCAGTACTGTCGGCTGTTCGGCAGTGTCCGGAAGGTTCGGGATCACCTGCTGGACCTTTTGCTGGACCTCGTTGAATGCGACCTCAACGTCCTTCTCGAGGACGAACTGGACGAACACCTGCGAAATTCCCTCTAGCGAAGACGACCTGAGTTCGTCGATGCCGCTGACAGAATTAACGGCCTCTTCGATCTTGTCCGTGATCTCGGTCTCGATCTCCTCGGGCGAGGCACCCGGGTTCACCACCGTTACCGTCAGTGTCGGAAAATCGATCTTCGGGAACAGATCGACCCCAAGGCTCATAAATGAAAAAAGCCCGACGACCACCAGCGAGAGGATCAGCATCGTCGCAAAGACGGGACGCTTGACGCAAACTTCGGCTAACCACTGCATAATTTCTTTTCCGTGTTCCGCGTTTCGACTTCCGAGTGCGAAATGGCCGGGTTTGTCTCTGAAACCGGCACCCGCGATTTATGACTGCTACTGTCTGACAAGAACCCCATCGGTTAGTGCCGCCAGATTCCCGGTCGCGACCATATCGCCCTCAACCAATCCGCTTTTCACCTGTATCATGTCGTTTTCGAGCAGCCCCAGTTGGACCAACTGCTCGCGGGCGACGCCGTCCTTTACGACAAAAACAGAATTGGTGTCGCCCACGGTCTTGACCGAACTGACAGGTATCATCACGGCAGGTTCCGGCTTCGATTGGGTGATCCTGACCGTCGCGAACTGTCCCGGCTTCAGCAGCCCTTCGGAGTTCTGGACCTCGGCCTCGACAACCAATGTCCTGGCGGTCACGTTGACGCTGGGCGAGATCCGGGCCACCCTGCCCGCGAAATTCCGATCGGGGAACGCACTCGTCTGCAGCGAGATCCCCTGGCCTGTCGAGATCTTGCCGATCGCCTGTTCGGGTACGTCGATCCGCAATCTCAAGATCGAGGTCTTGACGATCGTCGCGATCTTCGAATTAGGAACGTTCGGAGAGATGTATTCACCCATGTCGGCGACCTTTTCGGCTACATAGCCGCTGATCGGTGCCCTGATCACTGTGTCGTTCACCGCCTTTTGGGCCTGCGCGACCTGTGCTTCGAGGGTTGCGATCGCGGCCCGCGCGCTCACGGCGGCTGCCCTGGCGGAATCCACGGCCGACTGGGCCGTACTGATTGCCCTGATCGCGACCGCGGCATTCGACCGGGCTTCGTCAAGCTGGCCAAGGAGCGAATCTCTCTGCGCCTTCCGTTGGTCGAAGATCGCCCGGGATATATCGCCCGTTTCTATCAGACGTTCGGCCCGGCGAAGCTCCTTTTCGGCAAGCTCAAGCTGGGCGGTGACCGATTTGACCTGCGAAAAATCCTTGATCTGGAACGTCTCGCCGTCGCGAACGCCCAACCTTGCCTGGGTCTGCCTGAGCGTGGCGACCGCCTGCTCCACATTCGCTTCCGCCTGCTCGACGGCCTTTCGCTGCTGTTCGACCTGTGCCTTCGCCTGGTCCAGCCTGATCGCAGCGTCCCTGGGGTCGAGCCTGACGAGGACGTCACCCTGCCCGACGTAGCTCCCGATGTCAAAATTCACCTCGACGATCTTGCCGGCGATCGTCGGGGCAACGTCGGTCGTTTCATCCCCGACCAGATTGCCGGTCGCTTCAAAATACGTCGGGATCGGCCGGATAACCGCCTGGGTCGTGGTGACGTCCACGACCACCGGCTGGCTGTTCGAGTTTGCCGTAGTTGCCGAATTCGCGTTCGATCCGCAACCCGTCAGCCCGAATACTCCGGCCCCGGCCAGGATCACGGCCGTGAACAAAAAAGATGTCCTGTATGAACTCATTTTATAAGGACCTCCGTCCTCTTCTTTTTATGAACTAACTCTTGACGACCGCAGCCCCGTGAAGGACGATCTCAGTAAAATTCTTCGCTGCATCTTCGTCGCTGATGTCCAGGATCCGGCGGTTCCGGTCCCAAAGAATATTGTTAAGTGAATGATGTATGATCATGCCGAGAAAAGATCGAACGATCACTTTTGGATCGACCTCGCGAAAGGCGCCTTCTTTCTGCCTCTTGTTGATGTAGTCTCCGAGGAATTCGTAGATCTTCGCGACAAATTCTCCGAAGAATCGCTCCGCAAGTTCATGCTCTTCAAGCGCCGAATAAAACAGCAGCCGCATGAAAGCGACGTCCGAACGGTGTTTCGTCAGAGCCTGCAGTGCGAAGTTATAGAAAACACCGAAATCGTCGCCCGACGACATCGCATCGAGAATGGCCTCGTTCGATTCCCACGGGAATTCATGCAGGCCGTCCGCACATTTCTTTGCTTCGAGGATCGCCCCGTACAGTTCGTCTTTCGATGCAAAATGCTTGAAGACCATTGCCTCTGAAACGCCTGACGCCCTGGCTATGTCCTTCGTCGTCGTCCCGCTGAACCCGCTTCGCGAAAATAGGTCGAACGCAGATTGCAGTATCTGCTCACGACGCTGGTCTCCGCTCATCCGCCCCGTGTGGTCACATTTGAATAGTTCGTGGATCAATTCTGTCTCCCAATAATATTAAGTAAGTGCTTACTTACCATCGCGAACCTAAAGATTTGCACTTCGCTTCATTCCTTGTCAAGCGGCCAACGCGGAGCGGGTAAAGCGGCAATGCCCAAAGCCCGTGGTTGTTCTGCTTTGCGGTCTTTACGCCCTGGCGGGTAGCTGTTTTTCGCTCGAAAAACCTTGGTCACAGTGCACGTCTTCGCCCGGTTTCGGAACTTTCGCTTTTCGAATTTCGTTACAACCAAATAACGGACCTGACCATCAGAATCGACCGAACGGGCCGGGTAGGCAGGTATCGATGAGTTTGGAGGAACAAGGAATGTCGGAATTCGAGGAAGAAGTTAAAAAGGCGGAAAAAGAATTGGAGCAGAGTCTCGTCCCGGTTGTCCCGGAAGCGGGCCCCGAGGGGTTGGACGATGAGTTTTTAGGAGATCTTAAGATGCAGGCACAAGAGTACGGCCAAAAGATTCAGGACGTGGCCGGAAAGGCAAAAGTTTACGCGGAAGAGAAAGTTGCTTGGGCGGGGGACAAGTTCAAGGAACTGCAGAACAAGGATCCGCGTGAACTGGTCGAGGACGCAAAGGAATTTGCGCGGCAGAAACCCGGCCAGACGATCCTGATCTCGGCCGCAATAGGCCTGGTCATCGGTTTCCTTCTAAAAGGCCGCAAATAGGTAGGACCCCGCGGGGATCCATACATTCGGAAGACAAAAAAGGCGGCGCCAAACCGGTGCCGCCTTTTTTCATTTGATGTTGGCCGTTCTCATTCTTGATCGTGGATCAGCCTTCGGGTCGTCTCGCCAAACAGAACGTCGATCTTTTGTGCTTCGAAGACGGCCGTTACCTCGCCGTGGCCGAAGATGTTGTGCATCATCGCCTGGCCCTTTCGGTAACGTTTCTTTCGGTCGTACAATTCGGGCACCTTACCCTTACCGGCCGTGACCCCGGTTTTCACGCCGCCCTTAAAGGTGCTTGCCGTTTGGCAGTTATCGCAGACGGCCGAAGATATCTTGCCCAGCTTGGTCACGGTCCCCACCGTATGCTCGGTATCGTCTTCACATGCGGAACAGTACATCGAAACTTTTGCACCGCTTTCGTATTTTTCAGTTTTCATAGAACCCACATTCTAACGGCGTCTTCGCCCTGACCGGAATAGGCCGTTTCGCGAACCTGCCGGCCGCTCGATCGGCTTGATACCGCCGAAATCCGGCAGGAAGACCCGTTCAACCTGTTGCCCGGTCAGTTTCTCGATCGCCCGCAGCGAATGCTCTTCAGCAAGTGTGAAAAGCGTGATCGCCTGGCCCTTATTTCCCGCACGCCCTGTCCGGCCGATCCGGTGGACATAATCCTCGGGCGCCTCCGGCACATCATAGTTTATCACGTGTGAGACCGCATCGATGTCGATACCTCGGGCGGCGACGTCGGTTGCGACCAGAACCTGCGTCCGGCCAGCCTTAAAGCTCGACAAAGCGGCCTCTCTCTGCGACTGAGAGCGGTCGCCGTGAATACGGTTCGACTTTAGCTCCTGCCGTTCCAGAATATGTGCGATGCGGTCGGCCCCTCGCTTCGTCCGGGTAAAGACGAGCACGCGGTCAAAGTCCTCTTTATTCAACAGTTCCAGGAGCAGCGGCACCTTGAACTGGTGGGCAACGGGATAGGCCTTCTGATCGATCGTGACGGCGGCTATGCCGCGTTTCGAAACCTCGACATAGGTCGGGTCCTTAACTATCTGTCTCGCGATGTACTCGATCTCGCCCGCCATTGTGGCTGAAAAGAACAGCGTCTGTCTTTTTTCAGGACATGCTTTCACGATCCGCTTGATCGCCGGCAGGAAGCCCATATCGAGCATCCGGTCCGCTTCATCAAGCACCAGCGTCGTCAGGCCCTTGAGGTTCACCAGGCCCTGTTCCATAAAGTCGATCAGCCGGCCCGGGGTCGCGATCAGTACATTGACGCCTCGTTTGAGGGCCTGCGTCTGTTTCCCGTAGCCGGTCCCGCCGATCAGGCATGCACACGTCACGCCTTTCGGTGAGAATTTGCGGCATTCTTCCTCGATCTGCGTCGCCAATTCACGGGTCGGGGCAAGCACAAGGACCGTCGTCCCCGGCTTCGTCTTCGGCCCCATTTTCTGCAAGATCGGCAGCAAAAACGCCGCCGTTTTTCCTGTTCCGGTCTCGGCGGTCCCGATCACGTCGCCGCCTTCCAAAATCACCGGTATAGCCTGCTTTTGGATGGGTGTAGGCTCGGTAAACCCAATACGCTTGCACATTTCCGCCATTTCGGCGCGCAAGCCAAGTTCTCTAAAATTCATTAAGTTTTTGGTTTTCTCCTCGAACGTAAGAACCCCGATCGGTTCCACCTGCCGCAGCGGGTGGGGCGTCTACGCCCGCCTCAGAACTCCTCCCGCTGCCGCACCCGGTACTGAAAAAACAGAACGGCGGCGCAGCTCGCGAATAAGCCTGAGGGATCTCGATCCTTCGTGACTGTAAAAGAAGTGTCTAACGGTGGGTGAATACGTTCGATGTAACGGTAGGCAGCGAATGACCAACGTGTAGAAGGCTCCAAAAAACACCGGAGCCGCTTCTGACTGTGATTAACAAGCCCTCCCCTCAAATTTCTGATCGCTGACTCACAACGAGAGCGAAATTACCGTCGACAAACGAGCGGAGGAATTTCAAATGATTAGACTACAATAATTTACGGGCAGTTGCAAGGTAATTCGCAGACTATCGTAAGTCGTCAGTTCCGAACGTCGAGACGGGCTTGCAAAGATCCGGACCGCAACGCCAAATGATCAGGGACATCCAGATCAAATAAAAGGCCATGAAAAAAAGTGAGTACACTACCTGGCCTTCATCGGCAATGTATCGGCCAAGCCACTCGCCGCCGAAATAATTGACCTGAAAATGCAGCAGCACCAGCGGCCACACGCTTTTTCCCGCCCGGTACAGCCATGCATAGACCACCGAAACAGCCACTATCGTAATGATGAACGGCCACGGCACATTGCCAAGCAGGAATACCGGCGTGTGCCAGATCAATACGCCGATCCCGATCCAGATCGAAGCACTTAGCGGAGTCATCGTCTCCTGTAATTCATGCTGGCCGTAACCGCGAAAAGATATCTCCTCCGGAAGAGGCCCGAGCAATAGCATGATCGGGACCAGGATCAAGAATTCTAGAGGCCCTCTCGGTTCAAGCGGTCGTGTCGGAGCCCCGAACGCCGACGCCAGTGCGATCGAAGATAGAATAATAAGAACCGGAATGATGGCCGCTGCCGCATACACCCATAACGGTGCGCGAAAACGCTTGATCCGATCCCACCACGCCTTTATTCCTGTTTTCCCTTCAGTTAGGCCAATGACCAGCAGCGCTGCGATCAAGGGGCCGAGCGGAAACATCGGAATGGGCCAATAGTCGGACGGCGCAAGCCGGTTGCCGAACCAGCCGAACCAGGTCAGCCCGTACGAAATGATGAAGAATAGAATGATGCGTTGTCTGATCCGCGTAATGAAGCCTCAGGGCGGGTAGCCGCCCGATCTCTTTTTCATTACGGTGACTCTCCGACCCGTGTTCCGCGTATTGAGGTTCGTGCCCGCTCACTTGGACTTGATCCATTCTGCAGCCACATCCCTAGGCGTTCGCTTATTGCCGTCAACCTCGTAATTCAGCCGCCGCATCTCTTCCGTCGAGATCGCATTCTCAAGTCGCCTGAAAGTTTCCGCCAAAAGCGGAGCTTTCTCGCGTCGGGCGATGAAAACAGCCTGATAGGGCGGGAAGTATCGTTTGTCGTCCGCAAGTTGAAACAGGTCGAGTGCCGAGATCAGCCCGTCGGTCGAGTTGCCGGCGATGATGTCGAGTTCGCCCGATTGGAGAGCACGGTAGGTGAGCGACAGGTCCATCTCACGCGGCTGTTTGCCGAAATTTAAGCCGTATGCCGCGGCAAAGCCTCGATATCCGTCTTCGCGCGACATAAAATCCTGTCCGAAACCGGCCTGCCAGTCATTAGCGAAAGGTACAGCATCGGAGATCGTTTTCAGGTTGTTTTGACGTGCGACGTCGCCGCGCACGAGAATGGCAAAATCGTTCGCGAACCCAAGCGGCGGACTCAACGTAAGGCCGAATTTCTCGGCATACTCGGTTTTCGTCTTCTCGTAAACCACCTCCGGATCGGTGATAGGCGAATTTTTGAGGATCGCTGTGTAGGCGGTTCCTGTGTATTCGGGATAAACGTCGATGCGTCCTGAAAGCAGGCTCTCATGTGCCAGATTGCCGCCAAGTTCGAAGACCCGCTCGACGGCGATCCCTTGCTTTTCGAGGCTCTGGGCAAGTATCTCGGCGAGAATGATCGACTCGGTAAAATCTTTGGAACCGACAACAACGCGTTCTTTGCTCGCAACGCCCGCCTTCGATGCATCCGGAAGCTCCGGACCTGCCATCGACGATCCGATACCGGGAAACAAGCTCATCGCGGCGACCGCTGCCAGCAACATGAGGCCTGTCGCCGCCGCAATTCTGCGGGCCGGGCGGTGCTTTGCGTCGATCCGGAACGAGGTCCCAAGCTGTCCCAGCAGGAAGTCGATAAACAGTGCCAGCAACGCCGATGCCAGTGCACCTGCGACAATAAGGTTGTTATCGTATTGCCGCAGCCCTCGGAAGATAGATGTCCCCAGCCCGCCGGCACCGACCGCCGCCGCAACCGTCGCCACGCCAACGCCGATCACGACCGCAACACGGATCCCCGTCAGGATCACCGGTGCCGCAAGCGGAAGTTCGACCATCCTCAGGACCTGCCAATCGGTCATTCCCATCGCGACCGCGGCCTCCCGGATCTTCGGATCGATGCCGAGGATCCCGGTGACCGTATTACGAATGATCGGAAGTAGTCCGTAAAGGGCGAGGGCGATGATCGCCGTCCGCGCCCCGATCCCGCCGACGAACGGCAGCGGAATGAGCAACCCGAACAGAGCCAGGCTCGGGACGGTTTGTAGGATGTTCGCGGCGCCGAGTATCGGGCCCTGAAGGGCTTTCTTTCGGGTCACGGCAACGCCGAGCGGGACCCCGATCACGACCGCCGCACCCGTTGAAATAAGGACCAGCAGGACGTGCTCGCTCGTTAAGGCGAGCAGTTCCTGCCAGTTGGTCGAGACGAATTGGAAGAAGTCTCTCACCCTGCCTCGTTCGGCCGGTCGCCGTTCAACAATAGGTTATCCCCGCGTCGGCTGGGTTGGCGGTGCCGGCCGCTTCGGAATGAACTGCGGTGTCACACGTCCTTTCGTTTTTTGCTCGAACGCATAGGCGAACCTGATCAAAGCTGGTTCGCTGAACGCCTTGCCGAAGAAAAGCATTCCCGCCGGCGCGTTGTCCCGAAGCCCGACCGGGACCGTGATCGACGGATACCCCGCGACCGCGGCGATCGACCACGCCTGTCCCACCGTCGGGCCCACAAGGGCATCCAGTTTGTGCTCAGCCAAAACCGCGTCGATGCCTTCCTCTCGCGTCAAACGCTTGACCTTTGCAAGCGAATCCACATAGGCCTTGTCCGTCAGGCCGCCCTTCGCCTGCGACTGGATGAACAATTCCTGTCCGAACAGCGGCAGTTCTTTCTCCTTGTTCTCTTCGTTGAACTTGATCAGGTCCTCGAGCGTGCGATACTTGCCGCCGCGGCCCGCAAGATACTTGTTCACGCCGTACTTGAATTCATATTGCAGCACCGCAAGCCGGTCCGCCTGCGTGCCTGATTGGTCCGGGAACTGAACATCGACGACCGTCGCACCCGCCTCACGAAGGCTCTCGATGAACGGCCGGTAGAACGCGGTCCACGGCTCGGGGTTCTGTCGCGGCGGAAGCATCACCAGGCCAAGTCGTGCTCCTTTCAAACCGTTCGGATCGAGAAACCGGGAATAGTCTTTCATTCCCTTCTTGTCGGCTTCGGCCGTGATCTCATCCGCCCGGTCGACGCCGATCATCCCCCCGAGCAGGATCGCCGCATCGGCAACCGTCCTCGCCATCGGGCCGGCGGTGTCCTGCGTGTGCGCGATCGGGATGATGCCGCTTCGCGATATTAGCCCGACGGTCGGCTTTATTCCGACAACCCCGTTGGTAACGGCCGGGCAAATGATCGAACCGTTCGTCTCGGTCCCAACGGCCGCTGCCGCGAGGTTGGCCGAAGGGGCGACGCCCGATCCCGAACTGGACCCGCAGGGATTCTGGTCCAGAAAGTAAGGATTATTCGTCTGCCCGCCTCGTCCCGACCAGCCGCTGATCGAACGATTGCCGCGGAAGTTCGCCCATTCGGACAGGTTCGTCTTGCCGATGATCACCGCCCCGGCCTTCCTTAGCTGTTCAACCACGAACGCGTCTTTCTTCGGCACCGGTGCATCCATTAGCGCCAGCGATCCGGCCGTGGTCAGCATCTTATCGGCCGTGTCGATATTGTCCTTGATCAGGATCGGTATCCCGTGAAGCTTCGACCGGATGCGGTTTCGTTTTCGCTCGCGGTCCATCTGGTCCGCGATCGCAAGCGCGTCCGGGTTGATTTCTATGACGGATCGCGTTTTAGTATCGACGACTCGGATCCGCTCAAGATACATTTCGACCAGGCGTCGCGACGTCAGCTTCCCGGCCTTCATTCGTGCCTGAAGCTCCTCGATCGTGACCTCGATCAATTCGGGGTACGGCCCTGCATCGTCCGTTGACGCGAATGTCACGGTGTGTCCTTTCATTAATGCGATCGCCGCGAGCCCGGCGGCACCGGCGCTCAAAAATTCTCGTCTGTTCTTTGTCATAACTTCATCCGAACTTTTTCGTACCATTGTAAACCAATGCCGTCGTTAGAGGCTGATCGCTTCGACAAAGGCCCTCGAAAGCGGCAGGTCGCATGCCAGAAATTCGTCCGGCGTGCCCGTAAAAATTATCTTTCCGCCTTCCATCAGTGCGATCCGGTCGCCCAATATTCGGGCTTCGTGAAGGTCGTGTGTCACAAGGACCGCAGTCTTGCCGAGCTCGCGGACCAGCCGGGAGAATTCGCGTTGAAGGTTGGCCCGCGTTATAAGGTCGAGGGCCCCGAACGGCTCGTCGAGCAGCACGATCGAAGGGTCCGCCGCCAGTGCCCGCGCGACCCCGACCCGCTGCCGCTGCCCGCCCGAAAGTTCGTGCGGATATCGGGACGCGAAATCATCCGGGTCCAGGCCGACCAGCCCGAGCATTTCGCGGACCCTCGCTGTGGCGTCCCCACCCTCGCGGCCCAAGAGCCTCAGTCCGATCCCGACGTTTTCCTCTACGCTGAAATGCGGAAAAAGGCCGCTTTCCTGCAGGACATAACCGATGCTTCGGCGAAGTTCGATCGGGTCATATTCCGCCGTTCGCTTACCTCTCACGAACACTTCGCCCCCGGTCGGTTCTATCAGCCGATTAATAAGCTTCAGCGTCGTCGTCTTCCCGCAGCCCGATTCTCCGAGAAGGACAAGCACTTCGCCCTTCTCGACCGCAAGATCGATCCCGCGAAGTATCTCGTTTCCCCCGACGGTGAACTTCACATTAGAAAGTTCGATGATCGGCTCGTTACCCTCGGTTTCTCGATCGCTTTGGTTCATCAGGTCTTCATTCGGGGGCATCGGCCCCGGATATCACGACTTCGGCTCACACCGCAACAGGCGGTTTTGATTAGACTGGCCTTTCTGTATCTGCGATATTATCCTCAATCAGTTCGAATGTCCCGTCATTGCTGACTGCGGCGAAGCTTGAAAGCTTTTTTTGATTGCTGATTATATGAACAGAACCTCGATCCGAATATTCCTCCTTCTGTTGGCGGCGGCTGTTATGGCGGGCTGTACGTTCCGGGCCGCACCGGACACCGGGTCCGCGAACACCAACACTGCGACGCAGACGAATACCGCCGAAACACCCTCCGGCACGCCCCTCTCCGGCGCAAGCGAGTCTTCGGCCTCCGCGGCGTCAGCCCTTGTCACCGAACTTTACAAGCTGCACGATGCCGACAAAGGCCCGTTCCGCGAAAAGAAACGTGCGGTCGTGGACAAATACTTCGCCAAGCCGCTCGCCGACCTGATCTGGAAAGACAAGGACACGCCCGAGGGCGAGATAGGGGCCATCGACTTCGATCCTCTCTATGACGGACAGGATTTTTCCATCAAGAATTTTTCGGTCGGGCAGGCGTCGGTCACGGGAACAAAGGCTGTGGTGATTGCCTCGTTCGAGAATTTTGGAGAAAAGAACAAGGTTACCTTCGACCTCACGGAGACCGGCGGCAATTGGAAGATCGCTGATATTAAATACACCAACGGCTTTACGCTTCTCGGGATCATCCGCGAGAATATGAAGGCCGAAAACCAGCCCGTCACCTCGCCATCGGGCGAGTTCGAGGGCCGTTACCGCGTCGGCGACACCACCTGTACCGTCGAATTCAAAAATAAGGGCTATGCCGTAAAGTGGGCGAAAGGCAGCGGCGTCGAATATTTCTCTTTTATGGAAGGGACGACCTTCGCGTCGTCGACCGTGGAATCGGAAGCGAACAAGTTCGTCTTTGACGACGAAAACTATCACACCGGCACCTTCTTCCGAGCCGACGGAAAAACGTTCCCCGTTTCCAGGGCGAAATAAGCAAGCGGCGGACAAAAAGTGAGGGCCGCACGAACCTAACGTTCAATGCGGCCCTGCGCCATTAAGCTGAAAAGCCGAATTGGCTAGTTGCGCCCAACGGTCTGCGGAGCGGTTGCCGTGATGCTGAAGCGGCTGCCCGGCTCCAGTTCCATGTCGCCGCGGCCCTGTATCAGGACCGATCCGACGCCGGCACCTGCTCCGATGCCAGCACCGACGGCCGCACCTTCACCGCCGCCGGCGATCGCTCCGATCAACGCTCCGAGTACGGCTCCGATGCCCGCTCGCGTAACGGTCCGGGTGGTCTGGTTGCCGTCCCTGACCGTACCTTCGTTGTCCACGCGGATCGAATCACCATCGGCCTCCCAGGCGGAATCGATGATGCCGTCAAAGGTATACGTCTTATTCCGAAGCGTGATGGTGTCGAAATCCATCCCCAATTCGGCGCGCCCCGTCAATCTTCCGCTGTCGTCGATCTCGGTCAGACGGCCGCTGATGATGGCACCTCTGTAAGCGAACGGCTCGGTCACTTCCATCGTGAACCGGTCGCCGGCTCGCGAAGTCTTGCTCGAAAGGTTTGTCCGCAAGACTGCGCTTATCTTCGTTCCATTCGGAATATAGAATGACCCCGAAGTGTTCGTCCATGCAGGGCTCCTGTCGACCGTCGGCCAAGTGGCCACCGGCGATACCTGGTCGTACACGGACGAAACAGTGATCGTTTCGTCGCGGTTCTCAAGATAGATCTTCCGCGTCATTTTGATGCGGTTGTTCGCCATCGGCGAGACCGTGACCCAAAAGTCGCGGGTCCTGTCGCCCTCCGTGCTGATCGTCAACATGTTGCGGTCCATCGAGGCCGACGTTCTGGTCGTCCTCCCACGCGGGCCCGTTTCCGTCTGCACGCTGCCGTCGGCAATGAAAGTAACCGGGGCCGACAGGTTCGTACCCATCGTCACCGAACGTCCGTCTTTCGCGATGGCAAGCTCCCTCGGCGATGCAAGCCTGCGTTCCAGGTTCTGCTTCAGCCTCGGGCGGTCGCGGGCAGCATCTCGTGCCAGTGCACGGTCGATCGCCGCGTAGACGTTGTCGCTCATCGCGAGGTTCAGCCTAAACGTACCGGTCAGGCGGTCATCGAGCCGGTCCTGCCGAGCCCAGTAATCGACCGGGAATGGGGCCGTCCGGTTCCAGTTCCAGCTGACGGCATAGTAACTCGCCAGCATGTTCAGGTCGCGACGGATGCTTGTCCATTCACGTTCGGATACCGAACCCATGCGGTTCCTCCGCATGAAATCGTCGATATACCATCCGAAATTAAGGACCTTCGTTGCGTCGTCCGCGGTTGGGCGGTTGGCGGTGTAGTTGTTCCTCAGATCATCGGTCGCGTTCTCAAACGCGGAAAGGTAATCGCTGATCCGGTCTTCCACTCGCGTATTGTCCAGGCGCGAATTATCCAATCGGCGGTCCATTGATCGTCGATAGCGGTCTGTCTTGGTTTCCAATGCCGATAGAAGCGACCGCATCTGGCGGTCGTTTGCCCTGATCGCCCAGGCGGTCCCCGGAAGGGTCTGCCAGTGGCTTTCCGGATACGGTGGTGTCGAACGGTTCCAGTTCCAGCTCACCTGATAGTATCGGGCAAGTGTGTTCAGGTCCGTACGGATGCTTCGCCAGCGGCTTTCCGTCGCGGCACCGAGACGATTATTTCTCACGAAATCGTCAAGGTACCAGCCGTAATTCAAAACGGCCGTCACGTCGTCGTTCGTATAGTCGTTATCCGCAAAATTATTGCGAAGATCGTCCGTCGAATTTTCGAATGCCGCCAGGTATCTCGAGATCACGTCCTCGCGCTGTGTGTTGTTCAACCGCGAATTGTCCATCCGCCGGTCGAGCTCACTGCGGAACATATCCGTATTGTTCTCAAGCCGGTTCAAAAGTGTCTGAACCTGCGCATTGGTCGCCCGGCGCACGATCTGCGCGTCGACCGTAAATGCTCCTGCGGTTAACGTCACCGCAACGGCGAGCAATATCATTTTTAGTCTGTTCATTTCTTCCTCCTTGAAACTTGCTGTCTTTAGCGGCGCAGGAGAATTTCCCGCAAAGACCTACCCTGTATGGGCGCAAGGAGCGTGCCAAAAACTGTAAGTGTCAGAGTTTAGCGGACTTAGGAGATCTGCTGATCAAGGAGAGAATGGGCCGAAGCACGATACGGTGGGTTTGTGCATCGAAATCGAACACAAGTTCTTACTCCCATTCGATCGTGCTTGGCGGCTTGGAAGAGATGTCGTAAACCACGCGATTCACGCCCCGCACCTCGCTTGTGATGCGCGACGAAACAGCGGCGAGAAAATCGTGCGGCAGCCGTGCCCAGTCGGCGGTCATCCCGTCGGTGGACGTAACGGCGCGGAGTGCGACGGTCTTTTCATAGGTGCGGAAATCGCCCATCACGCCGACCGATTGGATCGGCAGCAGCACGGCGAACGCCTGCCACACCTCATTGTAAAGACCAAAATTGTGAAGCTCGTCGATGTAGATCTTGTCCGCTTTCTGCAGCAGTTCGACCTTCTCGGGCGTGATATCGCCCAGGATCCGAACACCCAGTCCGGGACCCGGGAACGGATGCCTCTCAAGGATCATTTCCGGAATGCCGAGATCGCGGCCGATGTTCCTGACCTCGTCTTTGAACAATTCCCGCAGCGGCTCGATCAGCTTGAGGTTCATCTTTTCCGGAAGCCCGCCGACATTGTGATGGGTCTTGATAGTGACCGACGCTCCCCGCACGCTCACCGACTCGATCACGTCGGGATAAAGCGTCCCCTGAACCAGCCATTTCACGCCGCCTATCTTGTGCGCCTCCGCGTCGAACACATCGATGAATTTCCCGCCGATCGCCTTCCGCTTCAATTCCGGATCGGCCACACCGGCAAGCACGGAGTAGAACTGTTCCGAAGCGTCCACACCTCGCACATTCAAATGAAGATTTTCCTCATAGATCTTCAGCGTGTCCTCGAACTCGCGGAATCGCAAGAGGCCGTTATTCACAAAAATGCACGTCTGCCGCTCGCCGATAGCTTCGTGCACCAGCACGGCCGCAACCGTCGAATCGACGCCGCCGCTCAAGCCGCAGACCACCCGGTCGTCCGGCCCGACCGTTTCGCGGATCTTCTCGATCTCTTCGCTGATAAAACTCGCCGGTGTCCAATCGCCCTTGCATCCGCAGACCTTGAACAGAAAATTTCTGAGCACTTCCTTGCCCAGCGGCGTATGCGAGACCTCAGGGTGAAATTGCACGCAGTAGATCGCACGGGCCTCATCTTCCATCGCCGTAACCACGTCGCCGGTCGTCGCGGTCTTGTGGAAACCGGGCGGAAGCGCGGTCACGTGGTCGCCGTGGCTCATCCAAACATCCAGCTCGAACGGCAGCTCGTCGAAAAGCCTCGACCCGCCGCTCAACACCTTAAGCTTCGCGTGCCCGTACTCGCGGCGCATTGCCGGTTCAGATCGCCCGCCAAGGTCGATCGCAGCCAACTGCATGCCGTAACAGATGCCGAGGATCGGTGAATTCACGCCTCCATAGAAACTCGCCTCGACCCGCGGGGCGTCCTCATCCGTCACGCTCGACGGCCCCCCCGACAGTATCACGCCTTTCGGCCGCTTCGCCGCGATCGCTTCAGCCGAAAGGGTAAAGGGATGTATCTCGCAATAAACGCCCTGCTCACGCACCCGCCGCGCGATCAGCTGCGTGTACTGCGACCCAAAATCGAGAATTATTATTAGTTCGTGCTGCATCCTAAAGTCAGAACCGGGAGCGATAGCGACTGGGTTCTTGTCAGTACCGTCTGCGTGAGCGGACGGGTCTCTCCGTCAGAACTGTCTGCTTAAGCTGACGGGTTTTTCCAAACGTTCTGCGAAGAGAAGATTATACGCGGGGCGTGTCGTTTTGTCAGAACCTCCAAGCGGTAGCGACCGGGTTATTTCAGATCTTGATTTTCGGATTTCGGCTTTTGTCTTCCGCAATTTGGAATTTGCGATCTGAGGTCCATCGCGGCCTTCTCGAACCACGCGGTTCCTTCCATATCATTCGCATCATTCGTATCGCGCAGATCATTCCCATCTTCCAAACCGATATTCCGATAAGGCAGGATCCGGGTGATAGTTAGGGTGGATGGCCGGAAAAGCTGAAATACACGAAGACGATCTTGACGATGAAGCCGAAGCAAGAGAAAGTTATCCGTTTCTTTATGAGGACACTCGCGCCGGCGATGAGGCTAAAGACGAGGAAACCGAGCCCGAGGACGCACGCCGGTTTTCCCTTCCGCCCGAATTCAACCTCCCGCCCGACAAAACGGTCAACTACCACTGGATCCACGAGCTCACCGACGATCTGCTGCCGAACCTCGATTTTTACCGCTTTGACAACATGTTCGGCGCCCGGCCCGCCCGGGCGTTTTTCGAAGGCAACGCTTCGGCCGCACCTGCGGCCCTTTTTGGCAATTTTTGGCGGGCGGGCGAGATGGCTATATTTTTTGCCGACACCGGCACCGGCAAAAGCCTCCTTGCGGTTCAGATAGGCCAGGCGATCGCGTCCGGCGTGCCGTTGGACCCGTTCGCGACGACTGCTCCCGCACAGCGCGTCGTCTATTTCGATCTCGAACTGACCGATCTGCAGTTCGCTCGCCGGTACACCTCGGACGACGCTCGGCGCCCGGCTCATTTTCCGTTCCACGGCAATTTTATCCGGGCCGCCCCGCGCGTCATCGAAGAGCTGCCGGATGAGTACCGCGACCTAACGCAATATCTGGTCGCATCTCTTGTCGAGTTTATCGAGTTCTCCCTCGCTAAGGTCGTGATCATCGACAACGTCACGTGGCTGAACAATTCGTCGCAGATCGGAAGCTCGGCCGCCCGCGTAATGAAGGTCCTGCAGCGTCTCAAAAAAGAATTGGGACTCTCCATCCTGGTGCTCGCGCACACGCCCAAGCGGCCCCTCCACGCCCCTGTGACGATCAACGACCTGCAGGGGTCAAAGATGCTTTCGAACTTCGCCGACAGCGTTTTCGCGATGGGCACCTCACGACTCTCAAACGACCTTCGCTATTTGAAGTCGATAAAGCACCGGAGCAACGCCGGCCCCATTTCGGAGGCCGAGGTTGCGACGGTCAGGCTCGTAAAGGACGAGTGTTTTCTGGGCTTTCGGTTCGAAGAGATGTCGGACGAACGGGACCACGTCGGCTGGGTCCGGTCGCCGCTGGAACCGGAACGCGTCGCTCTGGCCCGCCGTGCGGCCGAGCTTGTCGAAAAGAATTTTTCCCAGCGGGAGATCGCCCTCAAGCTGGGCGTTTCACCTGCGACCGTCAACCGGTGCCTTAAGGCGCTAAAGACATGAAACAGCTGATCCCAATGACAATACGAGCGTTCGTCCCGGGCGTTTCAGCGCGTTTCAGGAAACGTTTCAGAAACACAGCATCCGAAAGGGTGAAACACGAAATTCGTCGGGCGTCGGGGTCACTTCCTTGTTTTCCGGCAATACGCGACCGTGTCGGCGATCACCTTCTCGAGCACATTTACGTCCACGTCCGACAGTCGCTTGATATAAAGGCAGCTTACGCTGGTCGAATGTTTCCCGAGTTTTTCAAGCAGGGCCGGCTGTTTCGGCGAGTCACATTTAACATACAGCGAGAGGTTCTGTTTGCGCGGCGAAAACCCCGTCATCAGCCAATCCAGCGTTCGGCCGTCGGCATAGGTCACGGTGTAGGTGCCGTAGCCGATGATGGCCGGGCCCCACATCTTCGGTTTTTCGCCGGTGATGCGGTTGAACATCTCCAGCAGGCGAAAGCCGTCCTTTCGCCGTTCTTCGTTCTCTATCGAATTAAGAAAATCTTCGACGCTGGCGTCCGTTGGCCTCGTCTTCGGTTCGTATTTGCCCATAATTCACATCGCGTCCATTCGCCGTTTAAGGTAGTCTTTCACGACCATCGTCGCCTTACAGTCGTCCTCGTTGTACTCGAGAACGCGTTGCAGGACCGCTTCGTCACCGTTATTGATGAAATCGTTGAACCACTGTATCGAAAGCGCACCCGACGGCGTCTTGTCCCGCCATTCGAACTTGAGATACTGGGCGATGGCCTTGATGCCGTAGCTGCCCAGCGGCCAATCCGTATTCCTGTAAACGATGTCGTACAGGTCGATGCACGTCGCCCGGCCAAACAGCTCGTCCAGTTCGGCCTCGCCTATCACGTCCGGGTATTTCTTCCTCAGTCGGCGATAACTCGTCTTTTCGTACGGGGAATAATAATAGATCGCGGAAGTGTCGGGATCGTAGGCGTTTATCAGGTCCAACGCCTCTTGCCACGCCCGTTTCTCATCATCCGGCGTCACCGCCCGTGCCGTCCGGTTCTCAAATCGCTCGCCTGCACCGTCGCGGATCCAAAACCCGTGAAGGTAAACAAAGTCCTGCGTCGGGTCAGATTCTATGTCAAAGAAAAGCTCCGCAGCGGCATCCGGAAATTCAAACCGCGAATGCATCAGCGGTTCGCCGCCATCCTTCAGAAGCCGGGCCCGCAACGCCATCTTTTCGATCGCCGGCGCACCGACGCCTTTCAGAAAATTCTTGTCCGCCTTCTTTCGTGCCGCCAGGCCGGCAGGGTCCTGCCGGAGCAGATCGTCGACGGACGCGGACCCAAGATCTCGTTTTATCGCGTCGCGGACGGAGCGGCCTACATAAAAAAGCTGTGTCAGGTCGTCGCTTTCCTCCACCCATTTCTTGCACGACGTGCCCCATCCGCAATCTTTGCAGGAACCGCACATGGCCGGATCGTTCTGAACCTCGCCGGACATCAGCGAGACAACCTCTTGCCTCACGCGTTCATACAACTCGAACCACGTCTCGGGCGTTTTCGGTCCCTGCGGGGCCGCCAGATCATACTCAAATCGTTCTCCGCTGGAGTCTATTACGAAGCCCTTCAACGAACTGTGCAGCCCCCGCCGCCGCAAGATCTCGCAATACAGGGCCAATTGAACAGCGTAATGCTTCTTTGGTTTCCCGGCCGCGTCCTCGGTCGCACCGACCTCCGCCGAGCCGGACTTTATTTCTATCGGCAGATATTCGGCTCCGTCGAAATGCAGAATGTCCGGGATGCCGAAAAGGTCGCCGTGGGCCAGGATCCCCTGGTAAATATAGGGCTCGCGCCTCGCCAGCGCTTCGTTCGTCGCCTCGATCCGCTCTGCTTCGCTTCCGCTGCTGCAGTCGAAAAGATCGAAACCGAATCCCGCGACCACGTCCGCTTCGTGCTGAACACCGCGTTCCCAAAGGAGCTTAAGGAACGGATTGTCCGCTTCCACGAATTCTTCACGCGGGCCGTGAACGTCCCGCCACACTTTGTGCGGGCATTGGAGATAGTCGTACAGATTGGAAGGAGTTACCGAAGGCACAATATTAAATTCGTCTTTCGGGACAGCCCAAGTTTAATCCCGATTCGCGGTTTTGACGAAACCCGCGCGAATTCCTTAAACAATTTTCGGGTTGTACGAGGCAGTGTTCGTGACCGATGGCGCTGCTTGCTCGCGGCCTTCGCGGCTTCGCGGGAAATTGATCGTTCTTTCACTCACACCCGCCGAATACGCAAAACACGGGAACATGCCTGCCTGAACCGGCGGCATCTCTTCTTTGCGGCCTTTGCGGCTTCGCGGGAAACTGATCGTTCTTTCAATCACAACGGCCGAATACGCAAAACTCTCGAACATGCCTGCCTGAACCAGCGGCCTCTCTTCTTTGCGGACTTTGCGACTTCGCGGGAAACTGATCGTTCGTTAAATCACAACGGCCGAATACGCAAAACACTCGAACATGCCTGCTTGAACCGGCGGCATCTCTTCTTTGCGGCCTTTACTGCTTCGCGGGAAACTGATCTTCCTATCGCCGGCCGCCGCGATTTACTTGACAATATATGCCTAAATTCCTAATCTTTAGGTTCGCCTCAAACGGGCGATACACACTCCGCAGTAGCTCAATGGCAGAGCATTCGGCTGTTAACCGAAGGGTTGTAAGTTCGAGTCTTACCTGCGGAGCCAATAAAATCAATAACTTAGCCTGTCGTAAATCGACAGGCTTTTGACTTTTTCCTAGAAAGTTTCCTATCACTTGTTAGCCCTCTGGCCTGCAATTCTAATTTCCACAAGCTAACCTGATCTATTTTCGCACTCGTTTAGAAAAGGAATAAGGTGTTTTTCCTTTGAATATAGAACTCGAAATCCGACGCGATAATAGCCTATTTGGCCGGCCTTTCTCCGTCTGAGAAGGGTCATTTTGGAAATTCCCAGGAATCGGGCTGCTTCAGCCTCGTTCATCATCGGCTCGTTCAACGTGGGCGCGGCTGCGTTGGCTCGGGACGGATGTTCGGTTTCGGTGCCCTGATGGTTTTGTTGCAAAGTTGTCGGCGTTTTAAAGGAATGAGCAGGAACTGCGAATTCTATATCGATGGTTGTGCGGCCGATCGTGATTCTTGAGACAAGCTGCTCCACTATGGCAAGCTTTTCCTTTTCAGTAAGGCTCGGCCACGATTCTTCGAGGGAAGCAAGGCTCGCCGTCCCGGATCCGAGCTTCGGGAATTGCGAGATGAGTATTTCTTCAAGATCGGCAGCACCGATCTTACGCTTGCAGGAGAGGCAGGCGTACTTTTCGAGAACGCGTGAGGCAAACATTTTGCCGCCGCACTGGCAGAAAGCGACCCCGGCAAATAACTGAACTGACGGCCGGCCTCGTTTTTCGCCAAGCAGATGGTTTGCCTTTTGCCACAGCTCGTTTGAGACGATCGGTTCGACTGAGACCTCTTGTCCGTTTTCAATTCGCAGACCTTTTGCGGTAGTGTCCCGAAGAAGGCGGTCAATCGTCGTATCGGAGAAGGCTGCACCGCTTCGGGTTCTATAACCGAGGTCATTGAGAATCTTGGCAATGACCCGCTTTCGTTTGTGCTTGACGAAGAGTTCGAAGATGAGTTTGCGGACAGGGGCTTCAATTGGGTCTACGACCAAGGAGCCGTCCTTCCAGCGATAGCCGAACGGAGCAATGCCGCCGGCGGACTTTAACCTTTGGTCTCCGATATCTGTCATCGCTTGCGGTCCATTGCATTCTCGAGAATTTCGGCAATTACCTGTTCACGCACCTCCCTGTCCTGAGCATCTTCTTTGATACTTACGCTGACGGTGTAGCCTTTTACCTTGCCTTCCTTTGGAGTAGCTACTTCCGCATTCAGCTTTTCTAGGAACAAATGAAAGTGCTCTGGTTCAAGAAAGTGGACCTTGGAGAATTGCTCAGCTGCAATAAGCGCTTTGCAGCTTTCCTTAATTGAAACGAGATGCTTCCGATCCGGCGAAATGACCACGACTTTGTCAAAACCGGCGGCAAGACATTTCTGGACGTTTTCGAGTTCGTATTTAACGGCATTTGTGATCGCGATCTCACAGGCAATTTGTGTGTGTTCGCTATCTAGAAAGACATCGATCCTGCCGATCCCGCCGAACACCTGCTTCTCAAGCGTTGCTACAAAGCCGTGGCTTTCGCCGATCCTTTTTAGAAGGGTCTGGAGATAGCGATGCGATTCGTGGCCGTCCGGGCTTGTTCTCTCCTTCGGCGAGATCTTCCTCTCCTCATCTCCGGTTTGCTCCTTGCCACCGGATGAGCCCCGAGCCGACTGGTTCTTGCCAGCAACGGTCGGAGCTGCCGCTTCCTTCTTCTCTTCTTTCCTTCGGAGATCAGAAAACAATTCTGCTTCGACCTCAGCCATCGGGCGGGCAAAGTTCTCTCGAGTGTGTCGAGTTATCGCCTGCAATTTCGACCTGGCGGTTACAGATTCCACCTTTCCTAGGAGCGTCGTTCTAAGGTTGAAATCGAACTCAGCTCGTTCGACCCGCGCAATTGCCTCACCGATCCCGAGGTTTTGCAGGGCCTTCGCGTCAAAGAAAGAGAAACCTCCGGCGAACTTCTCGCTATCGGAATCGCCAAGCCTGAAGCAGATCCTCGTATAGCAATTTGAAAGAACGCTTGAAGCTACATCCTGATTGCGGCTTTGAAGCTGCCTGTACCCCTGATGGCTCAAATGCAGCCCGATATTGTACTTGCGGACTCCGGAAAGGATGTTTTCCATTGATGGAGTTATGAAATGCTGGAACTCGTCAATGTAGACCCAAAAGTATGGCCTGTTGGCCGAGTCCTGGCGGCTCAGGGCTGTCTGATGGAGCTTTGAGACAAGAAGGGTTCCAAGCAGATGGGCGTTTTCTTCCCCGATCAGTCCTTGCGACAGCTTGATTAACAGAACCTTCCGCTGGTCCATTATCTTTCGAAAATCGAGTCTTGTTTGCTTCTGACAGACGATATTGCGAATGAGCTTGTTGCGCAGGAACCCGTCAAGCCTAATCAGGATCGAAGACTGCGGCTTGTTGGCCAGGTCCGTGAACTCTCGTTCCCAAAAGTAGAGGACCGAATAATCTGAAACCGTCGTGAGAAATTCATCACGATAGGCTTTCTCCACAAGAAATCGTCGCAGGCCGAAGAGAGTGCCCCCTTCGGAGCTTTCGACGAATGCCAGGATCGCATTGGCCAGTACCGAGTCCATCACATCGCCCCAACTCGTTGCCATCCGTCGGAACACAGCAACAAGGTCGGAGGACAAGAGGTTTTTTTCCAATTCGGAATTGGCTTGAAGGATGTTGAATCCGACCGGATACTCCCCATCACTCGGATCGAACAGAATGACATCCTTTAGCCTGTTGTTAGGGATATGGCCGACCACATCGTCGATCAGGTCACCGTGGGGATCTATAACGCAAAGGCCCTGAGCGTTTTCCAGGTCCTGCTTGATGAGGTTCAGAAGCAGGCTGGACTTGCCCGAACCCGACGAACCGATCAGGTGTACGTGCTTGGTTCGCTGTTCATCCGAAAGGCTGACATTCACTGATCTACCGCGGTGAAGGTTCTCTCCTAAAATGGTCCTGTTGTTCAGTAGGAGGCTTGGGGCGGCTTTGGTTCGCTGGCTGTCTCGCTGCAGCTTATCGGACACGACCTTCCGTGTCGGAGGGTGTACCAATGATACCAGCTCATCTATGTTTAAGATCATCCCTGACCGAAAACTTGCCCTCTCAAGCAGTCCTTGTTCATGGGAGCTTTCGCATGCGTATTCGTCGTTTGAGAGTGGTATGAGCTCGTTTGCGCTGCTTGCCAGAGGCACAAGGCCGGCTGAAACGCTTCTTACGATCTGCATCGCGCGATCTGGATGCCGAGCCTTTGCAGCGACTCTTACAACCGCGGCAAAGAGCTGGCAATCGAGCTTCTGCCTAACCTGGCCTGCAATCTCTTTAGCGTCGATGCATTGAAGAGCGTACAAGATCTCTTCATGCCAATTAAGCTTTGCCTTTCGGAACAAAACCTGAAGTATCCCCACCTCGCCCGGTTCAAGGTTCGACAATGCTCCGACGATGGTTGTTAAGATGTCACTTTCGAAATGATTGCCCGAAACATCCAACGGAAGTATAAATTCATTCGATAGACCGAAGTCGACGATAAGCGATTCATCAGCCCCGTTAAGCCAGGCACTCTCTAATGAGCCTGTTGTTTCCGCTACAAAGCAGCCAGGGAGGTGCGCGCGGATCTGCTGCGATACATCGCTCCTGTCCTCAAGGCTTGATGCGATCTGGATAATAACTTCTGGTTTTGTGCCGATAACCTCAAACGAGATCGGAGCCGACGCATAGGAGAAACTAAGCAACAGATTCTCGGCGATCGTTCTGGAGATATCGAAGTCGATTGGAAAGACCAGCCGGTGTTCTGTAAATTCTTGTCCGTAGTAGGAGCAATAGTCCGGCTCGTCCATTTCGGCCAAATACTGTTTATATTCGGTGATCCGCTGACGCTGGTCAAAAATCGCCTGCTCCTGATGCGAGCCGGCAAGCAGCTTGCTGAAGAATGTCTCCTGCCGGCCGTCGTCAGTGATGGGCTGATCTTCGGCAAAGAAGAGCGGGACGAGCGCCGGTTCCAGTTCGACCGGAAAGTCATAGACATTCCAGCCGCGCCCGCGCCTCTCCCATTGGTAGAAGCAGCGGGTCAACGCTTCCTCACGCGTCACCGGAACCGACGCCTGATACCTGACTAGATCACTCATGGCTGATGCGACTTGGCGATCCTACTGAAGAAATCCCTTCATGATCGGCTTTCGCTCGGAATCGGGAAGCTGCCTGAGGCCCTGCGATGTGGTGATCGTATCGATCACTTCCAGCACGGCCGAGTGTGTCGCCGTCTGAAACATATTAGCTGTATCGATCCGGTAGTAGGTCCATGGCCGTGAAAACAACGACAGCCTAGGAAACATTACAGCAAGGCACCCTGCCGGCGGCTCAAGCAGCCAGTAGGACACAAAAAAGCCGGTGCCGAACGGGGCCCCGCAGATAGCGAAATAGAAATCGCGGCACGAGACGCGCAGGTACTCGCGTTTAGCGGAAAGCAGGTGGCTTTCCTTGAAACTGATCCGGTCGATGCTTGCTTTTGGGAGTTGCCGTCTTTCAATGGCCTTGGTCACCTCTGAATAAAAACCCTGAGGCGAAGTGTTGAAATTCTCGATTAGAGTACTCCAGTGGGAAATGACATCTGCCGTGGAAGACATGATCTTTTGATCTCCTTTACTTTGTTTGGGATGTATAAAGCCATAACGAAACGGTATGCCTTCTTCAAGAAAGGAACGCTGCTAACCCTCACTGTAAAGCTTGTTCGGGAGTATGAATGCGGGAATGTTACTCCTGCTCTATTTCTTCTGTCAACTGCAGAAAAGCAGTCGATCCGACCATGAGAACCTTTGGTAAATCGCATTCGCGAATAACGGACAGTTCATCTATTTAATGGACGTTCACACGTTCGATGGACGGCCGGATTTTTCTACCTCGAATACACTAGACTTGTAAATCGGCGGTTTTTCTATTACATATCGGGAAGCTCGACGAAGCGATCCGAACAATTTGGGACGGGGAAGGGGTCACTGTTGATAGGACCAGTTCTACGAGTTTCTACTTGCCTACGCCGCGAAGACGGTTTCAAAAGTCGTAAGGTTGGGGAAGGTTATCATGAGAATCGCGAAAGCAACAACAGAGAGATGACCGCCAGGAGGATACCAAGGATTTCTCTCCCTGCCAGACCTTCCTTGAAAAACAGGACGCTTCCAATACTAAGAAACAGAATCGTCGAAATCGCATACCAGACACCCAATGTCGAGAGTGTTACGTGTCTAATAACGTATAGCCAGCCGAATGCTGTGGACGAATAAATGACAATACCCGCAATTAACAGGATCCACGCGGTAGATCTGGATGAGGCGTTTGTCGACAATTTGAGCAGAAAATCTGCCAGAACGCCGACGGCAGAAAGGGTAACGATCAGAAAATATGCTGACATGTTACAACGATATTAGGATTAATTGTTTGTATTCTCGTTAAGAACTCTCGACCCCGAACAACAGACACGAGATACCAGCGGACCGGCGTGCGGATTAGCTTCATCGGTCCGATTCGTAATCGATCTTCTGGTTTTCTTAATTTTACCACGTCGTAGTTTACTGTCTAGGCCCTTCCCGATTGGTGCCAGTGGATCGAATCCCCCGACTAAGCGCGAGCGAGGGGTGGCGACGCTTCAGCTCCCTGAGCATATGTTCCTTTGCGACGTGGGTGTACCGCTGGGTTGTCGCAATCGAAGAATGTCCGAGAAATTCTTGAACTACCCTTATGTCTACGCCATTTCTCAATAGTAATGTAGCTATCGTGTGTCGAAACATGTGAGGCGTAATCACCCGATCTATTCCACATTCACGACGCATTCGGTGAATGACATTGGCAATTCCCTGTGACGACAAACGGGTGCCAGCCGCATTCAGGAACAACGCGGAAGTCTTTGCCCGAATCTGATTTCGAACGGTCAAATGCTCGCGAAGACATTCAGCCGCAACGCCATCCACAATGAACGCCAACCGCTCCTTTCCCGCCTTGCCGGTCACCTTGATCGTCGCTTCTTGCTCTAGATAATCGCTGACATTGATCGATGACACCTCGCCAACTCTTAGTCCGGTCGCAAAAAGCAGTTCGAGAAGCGCCCGATTACGTAACAGCAGATAGTCGCAGGTTTTAAGGAATCGGCTTGTCTCCCCAGTGCTGGAATCCGAACCGGTTGAATGTGAAAGCAGTTGGTGGCCTTTCCTTAGAATTTGCTGCAATTCGAGATCGGTAATTATTCTTGGAAGTTGAATCGAACGCCCGTAGCCAATTTTCACGCGCCAGAAAGGAGATTCGTGTAACAAGCCCTTCCGTACCCAATAAGTGAAGAAAATTTTCAGAACTACAAGCTTCCGTCTTATGGAGGCCGGCGAATAGCCCTTCGCTTTCAAGTCAGTGGCCCAACGCTCGATATGCCAATTCTTCAAACGAGTCACGTCCACCTCAGAACCAATTAACGAAGCGAATTGTGAAAGGTCAGAAACATACGCGGACTTTGTTTTTTCTCGCCTTTCGTTCACGGCAAAGTAACCGCTTATGAACTCACTCTTGGCTTTTCCGAGCTTCATATAAGAAAATTGGCTTCACGCCTATCGCATGCGGCACCGTCGCTCGGCATCGCTTGCTGAATGGGAAAGCTGAATAAATACGCAATAAGAGTTGATTTCAGGAAGAGCTGATAAGAGCCTCCGCATTCGATCTGTGCTGACCTTGGCAAAATGCTATTGGCGCTCGAATACGTTTCGGGCATAATACTTCCAACAGAAAATATGATGGGATCTATCGCAAGGCCTGATAACTATCGATAACTAGGAATTATCACTACTTATTCCGATGCCCTACTCCCGTGAGCGCCAAAAATCTAAGAAACATTAAGCTCCGGACCGCGTGCTCGAGCTGCACTAATAAGTGCTGCAGTCAACCATATGATTGGGTTTATTTGACTCGGGACGAGATCGACCAAATTAAGAAAGCGTCTGGTGTCTCGGAGGGAGCGTTTGTAGTGCGTAAACAGAACGTTAACACGGGTCACATGTTCAATTCTCTCAATCTCCCTTGCATATTCTTGGATGAAGTGTCGGGTAACTGCAGAATTTACGAATCTCGTCCTTTGGTCTGTCGGCTGTTTCCTTTCTATCCAGAACCCCTGACAGGCGATGCGACCTTGCTGCCGGCCCAATGTGGCACAAACCTTGTTTTTGTCTCAGACGAGGACGAGGGTTGGTCTTTGGCGGACTATGAAGAAGAGACTGTGCAATGGTTGCGTCAGCTGTGGAAGGAGGCCACCACCGGCCAAGGTTAATCAGGGCGAAACATCTATGGCACGTACTGAGGGATCGCCGTAAAGTACGGCTGATAGGCAGGTTAGATCGCGGTCAGCCTTAAGATTTCGTGAAGCAATGCGAGCCTGTCTGATGGCCTCTCCGATTGTTTGTCCTTGAGCTATTGAAGTGTAGAAAGAGATCGCGAAGTGTGTCGCTGTATTATCTGGGACAGGGATCAAATAGCCGATAAAAGCTCCGACTCCCGCGTAAAGAAATGTTCGACCCAATCCCCGCATCATGGGCGAGTACGATTCCGGATTGCGCATCTCCTCGGCCGACCAACACGCGTTGAGAAATACAACAGTCGGCGCCCGATTGGTAATGAACCTGGCGATCTCGAATGCCTGAATCTCGCCGTCCGCAAACGCGATATAAC
Organism: Chloracidobacterium sp.; assembly: GCA_016716365.1. GTDB lineage: Bacteria > Acidobacteriota > Blastocatellia > Pyrinomonadales > Pyrinomonadaceae > OLB17. The sequence goes on from JADJWM010000019.1 coordinate 133,612, forward strand.
TTTCATCTGGGCTCGACTCTTCATGGAACGCATGCCCCGCGAAATGAACAATGTCGTAATCCTTCAACGATAGAAGGAATTCTTTCTTGCTCAGTTCGTGGGACGTGAATTCATCGACCTTCATCCCACATTCGTCTCCGAGCAATTTCGAGACCGCTTTTCCTTCTTCCTTTGCGGCGGGAAGGTCATCCATCGTATCCGAAACGATTAGTACTTTCGCATTTCTTGCTAATCTGGCAGCAGGCCGAGGCGGCGTAAAATCATGGTCTGAAATTAGTCGTCTACCAATCGCGTACCGAAGGCAAACAAACTCGTTTCCGTCATGAATCAGTTCCCAAGGCAGATCAATCAGACGCTCATCAATATCGAGTCGCAGATGGTCGGCGAGCGAGGACTCCATTAAAAGTTGAATACGAGCTGGAATAAGGTGACCGTAGGCGTAACGCCCGGACTTTTCTAACTCTTCCTGAATCGATTCGGTGATCGAAAGGCCGCGTGACGCGAGCGGAGATCGACTATCCAATTGAGACACTACGCTGGACAAGAGGACCTGCTGGTTCCGACCTAGATCGTCACGAATCTTCGAGGATATCTTGAGCCTTTCCGCCGGAGCGATTGCGCCGGATGTTGGACCGTGAAAGCTAACGCGAATAGTCCCGTTCTCTTTGTGCACACTGAGGATACCGTTTCTAGGATCGGAAACGTTTACCAGCGGGATCTTAAGTAGCCTGGAAAGCGCGGTGATCGCCATCGCGCTGTCATGCACGCGCGATACGTGCTTCCATTTCCCATCAGCATCTTGCGAACTGATGAACCACTCGACAGCCTTCGTCACTACGGGATCGTCTGGTGTTGCGCCCGAGTCGAGTAGAGCTGACAGCGGGTAGTAGTTAGACCACGCCTCGGAGGTCCAAATGGATTTATTTTGTAGATCGTCCCGGATAAATTTGAGTGCCCGTTTAGGAAGTTCCGATCCTTTTCCTATTCCTAATCGATCCAGCAAGAAGAAGAGAGAAGCGGCCATACCGGTGTAGCGAATACCGATGACGGCTCCATCGACTCGCTGCAGCGATTCTAACCATCTAACTGGCATTTCCCAATATTCGACCAGCATTTCGGGAGCGAGTCGAGCCAGAAGATCGAGAACGAGCATGGTCTCGAATGGCTCGTCGTACCACGCGCCGGTTATCGGATCTCGAGTCGCCTCGAGAAATCTCAGTGCGCTTCGAAGTTCGTTCGAGTCTGGGGCGTGGCCGCTGTCGGCAAGGGCCTTAGCGGCCCAAACCGTATCCCACAATTCCTCATTCCAGCTTCCGGTCGGTGATTGTTGTCGGGCCAGCAAATGCGTGAGGCGCTGGATGAGCGGTGAGTACGGATTACGCTCGGCTTGTACTAGAGCAGAAATACATATCGCGAGGTCTCTGGCATCGGTCAGATCTTCACTCACGTTTCTGATCCACCGAACGCCGTTCTGAACCGACCGCGTGACATTTATGATTTGCGATTCGCCCACGTTGTGCACAATATCGGAGTAGTGATAATTCCTAGTTATCTATACGCCGTGCTAAGCGTGAGTCTGACTATAAGCGTTGGCCTAACGATTAAGAGGAGATATTTTCCTAGTGAAAACTCTCAGCGTTCTTTTGAGCCTGGTCTGCAGAAATATTAGGTAAGAACTGTAAACTGACCTCCCCCCTAAAAACAGTACCGGATTAAAATAGAGAAAATCGGGTGATCATGAAACTATGAGGAGACATGATTGCCATGAAGTGATCGAAGTTTACGGAGCAGTAGATCATGTTTGCGCTAAAACAGGCGGAGACTGGAGTTACGGTAGCGGAGGTGTGCCGGAAGCTTGGAATCAGCGAGGCGGCATTCTACAACTGGAAGTAGAAGTATGACGGGCTCGGTGTCGCGGAGCTTCGCCGCTTGAGACAGCTCGAAGAAGAGAACCTGCGATTGCAACAGATCGTGGCGGATCTGACGCTGGACAAGCAGATGCCGCAGTACGTGTTAAAAAAAGCTCTGAGGGCCGGCCAGCGAAGAGAGTTAGTAAGGGGTTTGCAGGATGGTTACCGGGTCTCGGTACGCAGGGCGTGCCGGGTAGTGATGATATCGAGGCGGGTGTTCTAATACGTCAGGCATCGGGTACGTGACAACCGTGCGGTAAGGAAGCGGATGAGGGAGATCGCCGAGACGCGTGTGCGGTATGGATTCTGGCGGATCCAGGTACTGCTTCGACGAGAAGGGTAGAAGGACAATCACAAGCGGACATACCGGATCTACAAGCAAGAAGGGCTGAATCTGAGGAGCAAAAGACCGAGGCGATCGAAGGCCGGTGCGCATCGGATGGCCCGGCCGGATCTTACCGCACCGCACGAATTCTGGAGCATGGATTTCGTCGCCGATCAGCTGTTCGACGGGCGAAGATTCAGGGTCTTAACTGTAGCCGATAACTTTAGTCGGGAGTGTTTGGAAATAGAGGTCGGGCAGTCGTTGAAAAGCGTCGGCGTGGTCGACGTAATGGAACGGATCAGGCAGGTGAGAGGAGTGGTGCCGAAGCGTATTCAGGTGGATAATGGAAGCGAGTTCATTTCGGAAGCTCTCGACCGACGGGGCCTATGAGAACGATGTGGTCCTGGACTTCTCGCGGCCCGTCAGGCCGGGCAATGGCTGGCATGCTTTCGACGTTTACAGAGTTTGAGAGAGACATCATTCGTGAACGTGTTAAGGCTGGAATTGCGAATACCAGAGAACAAGGAAAGCCTCACGGTCGTCCTAAAACAGCCGCCTTAAAGAGAGGCAAGATTATAGAGTTGAAAGCAAAAGGACTGAATAATTCTCCGATATCCAGAGAGCTAAAGATCAGTAGGGGCTCGGTGATAAACCAACTTCGCGACGCAACCTAGTAGAGCCACGTTGCGGACAACCCCCTAGCCCCTTTCCGGAACTTCATTATCGTGCCTTACACAGGTTTCGTGCATTATCTAGGACAAGTCTTCGCGTAGACAAGATGTCGAGTTGACTTCCCGAAACTATGTGATCTATAAGTAGTTGTCCCAAACCTGCATCTTACCGGGGATTTCCCATGTTAAAGTGTCTGTTTCTGGCGTTGGTATTCGGTCCATTTTTCCCCGTCTCAGTTTTTTCCCAGTTCTGTAGTGATTGCGAAATCCCTTCCAATGTTAGAGCCGCCCGGCCGAAAACGGCGGATAAAGCGCTCAGCGAAGCGACTCTGCAACAGAACGCTCTCGTTAAAATTCATCTTCCTTTCGGAATCCCCAAGGCAATTCCAGGGGCGACAAACGAATCGATATTCGTTCAATTCGGCTGGATTACTTGGTATGACGCCCATCTGAAATCACCTCTGTGGGTCGCCTATGAATTTTCCAAGGCTGATGCTCTCAAGAAAAAGGTCGAACGCCTGGATTGCTTTCGAAGAGATTCTAGATTATTTGATGCGGATGCGCCTTTCTGTCATGACCATAGATTATCTAGCTATGTTCGGGGACATTTGATACCCGCGAACGATTCTAAAAGATGGCAAGAGATGATGGACAATAGCTTCCGATTCTCTAATATGGCCCCCCTACTCAAAGAGTTCAATCGACGAGTCTGGATGCGGTTGGAAGGAAGGGTAAATAAATGGGCTGTTTCGGGTGACGGCGTAAAAGTTGTAACAGGGGCTGTCTTCGATAAGGATACCGACGGACAAAGGGACCGAGCTGATGAAATTGCTCGAATCAAGCCGAGAAATCGTGTCGGCCTTGCCTCTCATTTCTACAAGATCTTAATTCACCGTCGACCGACTGGCGTTATCGACAGCATTGCGTTTTTGTTGCCACACAACAGCGGAGTCTACGCTGGGAAGAAAGTGATTCCTTATTTGAATTCTCGGATAGTATCCATTGACGACATTGAAGCAATAACTGGAATCGATTTTTATCCCGATATGCCGTTTGTACAGCAGAATGCGATTGAGGGCGGGAAGGCCACGTCTATATTCAAATGGTTGACGTTATAACAAGTCAGAACGATATATGAAACTGTTCAAACAAAATCTCTTCGACAGTAACGAGTATCGTTACATGGTTCGCTGGTTCAGCCCATTAGTTCTTCTCAAGACTCTTGAAAAGGTTTTACCTTCCACGTTCTTTGCCCGATACGCAGACCGTCGTCTTGTGCATGCAGCTCTCGATTCGCGGCTAAACGAGGAAAATATTATTGAGGAGCGATGTGGTGGAGAGGGAGGAATTCGCCCAGATGACAAATCCGAAGTTTGGGTAGACTATGTAGCCGATCTAGGCGACGGATTTGATTCCACATATGCGGTCGCTTACCTCGTCGGCCGAAAATCGATAGAGGTTGACGGGGTTATTCTGCCCCGGGCGGATTGTCTCGTTATGGGCGGCGATCAAGTCTATCCCGACGCGAGTCGCGACGACTACCGTAAACGGATGCAGCGGCCATATCGGGCAGCCTTTCCCAGAACGGAGCGACCTGACGCGATTCACCCACCAGTATTCTTGATCCCAGGGAACCATGACTGGTACGACGGCCTGACCTTGTTTTTGGCGATGTTTTGTAACGGTAGGGAAGACAACTACTTAGGAAGTTGGCGGGCTTCGCAAAGACGAAGCTACTTTGCCGTGCATCTTGGGATGAATTGGTGGTTGTGGGGCTTTGACTCTCAATTGGATGAGGACATTGATACCCCTCAGTCAGATTACTTTCACGCCGTAGCACGCAAGATGAAACCAAACGCAAAGGTTATTATTTGCGCGTCCGTTCCGACCTGGTTGGGTGCGAGCCTTGGTGAGGCAAGTCGAGAAAGTCAGGATCGCTTCTACAAAGGTGTTGACTTTGTTGCCAACATTGTTTGCAAGGAATGCGAAGGTGCGAAAATTCCATTGGTTCTCTCCGGCGATCTACATCATTACACGCGTTATGTAGCAAAGGAGACCGGGACGCACTTTATTACTGCTGGTGGTGGTGGCGCCTTTCTTCATCCAACTCACTTCCTTGTCAAAAACGAGATTCGCATAAAGTGGTCGCGAACAGAACAGTCGTTAGAAATCGGGCAAGATCAGCCGGATGGAGAATCAAAGAAATCGATTTATCCTACGCGGACCGTAAGCCGGAAACTCGCGTGGGGTAATCTCAAGTTTTCATTTACGAACTGGGATTTCTGTGTATTGGTTTTGGGCCCCCTCTACTCGTTGTGCGGAGTACTTATGTTGGCTTGGAATGGTTACGGGCAAGGGGACGGCACAAGTAGCTTCTCTACTCGATTTTGGGAGCAGCTTGTCACGCTCGCGTCCACACCAATGTTCATGGTAGTCGTGTTCGTGCTATGGCTCCTTCTGTTCAAGACAGCCGATATCGCCTCTCAGGGGCGAAAATATATTGTCGGGACTTTGCATTCAATGGCACATATAGCGGTCATCCTATTTGGAACCGCATTCGTTTCAGCATCAGTTGTAAACCTGAAATCTATTCCAGTATTCGGAGACGATCTCTACTTTTTCGCCCTTCTTCTTGGAATGGTTTTAATAGGGTTCGGCGGTGGGTTTATTTGGGGTTCTTACCTTGCGCTCGCCTCCTATTGTTGGGGTGACGAGCCAAATAGCGCATTTAGCGCAATGCGACTGGATAACTTTCGCCATTTTCTCCGACTCAAGGTCGAGAAGGATCAGCTTACGATTTATCCGGTTGGAATTGACGATGCTCCAAAGCGTTCAGATTGGGAAATGAACGAGAACTTTGACGATGACAATCCCCACCAGGACACACCGGCGATACTTCCAAAGAGTGGCCACGTTAGGCAACGTATGATCGAGGCTCCGATAGTGATCGACTGCGCGAATATCAAGCCGCTGCTCCCGTTGTAGATAGTGCTAGCGCTCTAGCCCGAGGTCCCGCCCATCTACTCCTGCAAAAATTTTGATCTTCCGGGCCCCAGGGCAGTCCCGAGGGAATCTTATCGAGTGGAAAAGATGAGATACATAGGTAACAATGGAAAAGTAGGATCATTCGCTCCTGCCTCTAATCTTTTATCTCTCGCCTATGCCTCTAACCGTCCTTGAAGAGCAGCAAAAATGGCCGTTCTCCCCCCGCTACAAAAGATACTTTAGCCGCCCGATATTGCTCATGCCAACTCGTAGCCGTTGGCGCAAGATTGCTGAACTGCTCAAACTCTCAAGAGCCGCGCGAGGGAGATTAGAGTCGATCATTTACTGGGAAAAGCACCAACGGGACGTGTCTTTGACAGCCCGGCATTTCGGCATTGCTAGAAAGACCATCTACAAGTGGCAAAAGCGGTTTGAGCTAGACTTTCTCAAGGGCCTAGAAGACGAATCTAAGGCTCCTAAACGCATTTGCAGCAAGCAGTACACCACAAGACAGTATGACAATGTGATCCAACTTAGATAGCCCTTCTTGCGGTATGGTAAGATGAAATTACTGGAGCTATACAAGAGCTCTGAATGTTGACCCAGAAACTCTTACACCACTCGGGCTGAAGATGGTTATTGTGCCCGTGATGGTTCTCGCCCAGTCGCCTTCCAGTCGCGTCCTGTAACCTTCGGAACCACCCGATTGCCTAGTTACGCAAATTTTACAAAGTGGGATATTACCATCAGCGCCACTGGTTTGCCTGCGAGTAATGCCTTCGTCGGTCCTAGGTGTATCTTTACCTTGACCACTGTCGTATTTAACCTCATAACCGTAACATTCCATTGATGCCCCAATAGATCGTAAGCTAAAAGTGACAAAGAAGTTAGTTCGGTGGAGTATTTCGGGGCCCGGCAATTTTCTTCACCCTCCGCCCGTCACCGTCGTAGTGATAGGTCGCATCCGGCGTGCTGCCCGAGTTGCTCTCATTGAAGAACTCCGTCTGGTGGTTCTCCATATCATAGGTGAACCGCTCGCCTTTGGCGTTCTCGATCAGTGAGCCGTTCTCGTCATATTCATAGCCGTCATCGGTGGAGAAGCGATTCCTCGTCGTGCTTGCTTCGGGGTTGCACTCGGCCGCAGGGCAGCTGCCCAATGTCGTGGTGTTGCTCCCGCTGGTGTTGAACTTCCGGTTACCGTAGCGGTCGATGGTGAAGGTCTGCTTCCAGGTCTGGGCGCTGTCGTTGGTCTCGGTGGCCGATGAAAGCCGGTTCAGGTCGTCGTAGGTATAGGTCTGGATGAACGGGTCTTCTATCCCCGGAACGGTGATCTTCTGCTCGCGGAGGCTCCCATTGTTGTCGTAGCTCGAACCGCTGGTGTCGTACTTGTACTCCAGCTTGAGCACGTCCTGGACAGTGCTCGTCTCGCCCAGTCCTATCTTCTTGATCTGCAGACGGTCGGCACTGTATTCGAACGTCTCCCACAGCCCGTTGCCAAGCTGCATCCTCGTCATATTGCCGTTCTTGTCATAGGCAAAGCTGTCGGCATAGGCCCAGTACCCATGGTCCGAGGTCTTTTTACTCAGCACCTGCGACAGGTCCCCGTTGTTGTCGAGCGTGTACTTCACCTTCCGCGTGCTCGGGTAGGTCTCTTCGACCAGACCTTTGCTCTTCTTACCGTACTCAGCAACCAATTTGCCCCTTGCGTCATAGACCATGTACCGCCAGATGTTGTTTACCTTCGTCGCGACACGGTTCCCTGAAGCTTCATACACCGTCCATGCATCGGGTGCATAAGAACTTGTAGCTTTGAATAGACGACCATTCACGTCATACGAAAATCCCAACTGCCGAATCTTACTGTCGGTGGTGAGGGGTGTTGGGCTTGCTTTTGTTCGTCGGATTAAAATCACCTCCTGTAGGGGATTCCAAATCTATCACAATCGAACTTTCGTTCGTGGCCGAGATTGCCGATTAACGGTCTATGTTAGCTAACGAACATTTGCAATCACTAAAATTCAACGAAAGTAATTCTGAAATGGTGCGGCACAGATTGGCGGCATCGCAGAGGTCATTTGGTCCGGTTTGCTTAACATTCGAACCCACGACGGCGGGGAAGGTCTTAAACGACACCCGCGGCCCGGATCTGATCTGAAATGCAAAATAACGATTGCCCGGTGACGGTATTACCTCTATCGTTTCTGTATCGTTCAGCTTTTCCAGATTGCTTTGCTTTATTATCCTCATCAGATCTTGCCGTTTCGCCTGATCAAGGTACACCTCTTCCGTTGAGGTTTTATTGACCAAAAGAAGCGGCTTACCATCGCTGCTTGTGGAGAAAATTATCCCCCGCAGTTTTTCATTAGAATCGTGTGCAGGAAAATACCAGAGCCGAATCTCGCTCTCCGAGTCCGGTAGATCTTCGATCGGCTGCAAGCCAATCTCTTTTTCTCTTTCGTGAATGTCGTTCCTAAGAAGTAACGTAATACTTCTGTGCATTTCCGGGTAATTTTTCGGTTTCCGGGGAGGCGCAGGCGGAGGCCCGATGGGGAGATAAGTCGGTGTCGCAGTCGGCACTTGGTTAAGCGCAGACTTCTGATCGATCGTTTGGCTGCTTTCCGCACGTTTGGCTTCATTTGCCGTGCAGCCAGTCAGAACAATGCCTCCCAATCCTAGAACGGAGATACTGAAAATAGATGCACAGAGTTGTAGTTTCCATTTGATCCTAATCATATTGCTTACATTCCAATAAACCTTATTGTTTTGACTCAGAACATTTATTGTGAACTAGGAAATTCCTCCGTACAGACTTCCTCACCGTTATCACCAAATAGCGATGCCAAACCAGGTTTTATGATTACACCCCAGGTCCCCAACATCATATTTGCGGCGACATCGTCTTTGCTTGGCATCACACTATTTCTATGAGTATGATAAAATATTCTGAAAGTGGCATTTGGGTACAAATCCATTATCCCCTGCGCCCATTCAAGAAATTCACCTGTTCCTTCTTTCCCGAGATTCCTTTCGTCGCCATTTTTATTATCAAAACTCGTCCGTAAAGGATCAGTTCCGGGAGAGTTGTTAAACCATCCTATTAACCCGCCTTGCTCCTTTTCAGACGCTCGTTGTTGGTCTAACTTCTTTTGAAAGAATTCCGACATCAGCGGATGTTTGACAAAAGACTTGAACCAATCGCAAATATTTTTGTCTTTGTCCGCACCGTCTTCACCTCCGCCGCCGCCGCCGACTTCAACAAACCCTCCGCTGCCGGTCGGAATCCAGAAAAATAGGTACCACAGCCAGCGCATATCTCGATAGGTCCATGAGTGCACCGTAATTATGCCCGGCTCCTCCTCATTTAGCCCACTTGGATCGACAAAGTTCGTCGGATCGTTTTGAACATAGCTGTATCGATTGAAGCTCTGCGGGTCGCCGAGGTTCATCGAGCCGTTGTAGGGGTCAGGTGAGGTCCATCGGCCCGCGGCGTTCTCGTTCTTTCTGAACCATGTATAATCGAGGCCGGTGGCGTCGTCCCGTTCGGTCAGACCGTAACCCTGACGGGTAGCGGGTTCGGTGTTGAAACCTTGGTCAACGGATCGCTGGCCAACGCCGTAGCCTACAGTTCCGCCAAAGGCCTGGTGGTCGGTCCGGGCGACGGCGAATCCGTTTGCGTTGGTTATCGTGCGAACGCTTCCTTGCCAGTCCTGTTGGACGTACTTCACCCCGCCGAGACCGTCCGACGGCACACCGTACTCCGCGACCAATTTACCCATCGCATCATAGACCAAGTAACGCCAGATGTTATTCACCTTCGTGGCCACCCGGTTCCCGCTGGCGTCATACACCGTCCACGCATCGGGTCCATAAGAACTTGTCACCTTGTATAAACGACCATTCGCGTCATAAGAAAATCCCAACTGCCGAAACTTACTGTCGGCGGTCACGTTACCGGCATCATCATAGGTCGTACTAGTTCTAAACCGGTTTGTCGCTTTCTCTATGTCTCCGGTTCCGGGGCCGGTTGCTTCTTCGATCGCCGTGTAAGCCAGCGGGTTTTGTTGACCCGTCGTCGGATTGCTCGCGGCCTTCCGGTACATGTTTCCGAACCTGTCAAAATCGAACACCTGCTTGTACGTCAGGTTGCCGTTGTCCCCTCGAAACTCCGCCGCTTCCTTCAACCGGCCGATTTGATCGTATTTGAACTTCTGCGTAGCCTGCTTGTTGGAGCCGATATAGCTTTCGATCGTTCCCAGTTGGCCATTGTTCTTGGTCGTGTCGAGATTGCCGCTGGTGGGGTCGATATGCCCGTAGCCGTAGACGTACTTCTGCAGCACGTCCGAGCCTTTCTTCAACTCCTGCTGCATCATCTGGAACCGGTCGTTGAGCGTGAAGGTCTCGGTCGTCCCGTTCCCCAGCGACATCTGGCTCATGCTGTTTCCCTTGCCGAGGTACTCCATCCCGCTCAGGTAAGGCCGCTGTGCATCAGCCACGCCCGACAATCTGCCGTTCGCGTCATAGCTGTTCGCCACGATCCTCCCGCTCGGGTACTTCTGGCTGGTCAACTGCCCGGCGAGGTTGTATTCGTATTCCAGATCGTACTGCTGCCCATTGATCCACTGCCGGTGCTTCCGCAGCCGGCCCATCTGATCGTAGTCGAACTCCGCCGAAGTCGCGAAAATATCGGCCGGCGTCGATGTTTCACGGATGGTCTCTACCTTGGTCAAAGCACCTTTGTTGTGATAACCGGTCCGAGCCTGGTCGTAGTAGTATTTCAACTTCGGCGTACCGTCGGAATAGATAACTTCCTCGACCCGGTTCAGTCCGTCGTAGTCGAACGTGGTTGTCACATTTCTCGCGTCGATTGCCTGTGCCAACAGCCCGTCGGCATTATATTTGAGCACCTTCGTCCACTTGCTCGGGTCCGCCGTTCCGTGAACGCCGGCTTCGGTCAGAGTGGGACTAGCCTCGACCTGCTTCTCCGCCACCAGCCGCGAAAGAGAGTCGTACTTGAACTTACGCTCCTGGGTAACCATCGATTGATCCTGCTGCACTTCCGATTGGATCACACTTACAAGGTTATCGTTGCCATCATACCCATAGTCACTTCTTTGCTTTTCCACCGGATTCTCCAAATCGGGGAGGACCCCGGCCGCATCCGGCTCGTCCACGCGCACAAGCCTACCGAGCGAGTCGAATACCTGCCGCCGCTGTTTACCTGCTTGGTCCGTCAAAACCACAAACGTCTTATTGAATCCGGTCGGGATGTCGCCAATCGTGCTGAAATATGTCGAAATGGTCGTATCATCCTGCAGCTTCACGCTTGTCGTGCGTCCAAGACCATCGACACCAGTCATTTCGACGAACTTTGTTCCGGAAGGGATGTTCGCATTCGGGGTCGTCCCGTAAAAAGGATTGTACGTTTTATCTGGCCTCCCGAGTTTATCGAGTTCCACGGCCGAGATGCTCCACCCATCCGGCGTCAGCGAGGCACTTCTGATCCCTAGCCCCCTCGCGTCAAAATAACTTATGCTTTCTGCGAACTTGTTTGTCTCGAGGGTGGATTTCTGCTTAACATATCCCGGCAAAAGGTTCGAACCGGTTTGCTCCTTGTCGCTGTAGAAATTCTCGACGAAACCTCCATTTACGAACGTGGACTTCTTCAATCGCAAAGTGTCCGCCTCGTATTCGTAGTTTATCGGTTGATTGTTCTCGTCCTTCGTCTGCGTGACAAGACCGGTTGCCTTATTGTACGTTGCTTCGGTTATAAGCTGCGGAGATGTGCCCTTGATTTCCTTCGTCGGAAATGCGTACCCCGTTTCGGCAAAGTTTTGGCCGTATTCAATCGTCTTCAACTGGCAGCAACTTAATGTCGCCGAAACTAAATTACCGGCGATGTCATAGTCGTAATCGGTTATGTCCGCATTACCGGAAGTGATGGCGGTCGCGTTCACATCAAGCATTCTGCCGACCCTTGTCACGTTGCCTCGATAAGCGCTCGCAGCACCATAACCAGGGTGGTTGATCGTGATGCAGCCGTATTCGTCCCTCTGCTGATCCTGCCCAAGCGGCTCCAACGGGCAGATCTCCTCGTTCCACGATGGTTCGTTTGGGTTGTAGAATGTGCTGTGTGTGTCTGTGTCGATATCGGTGCGTTGAGTGATCGTCGAATCGTCGGCTGTCCCGTCGGCGCCGTGATCGTATTCAATGAGCATTTTTGAGACGACATTTCCACCGACCTTTGATTGGACAGATTTCACCAGCCCGAGCAGATTCGCCGAGATCCATCCGGAACCGCTTTCGTAACCTGTCTCCGTGATCCGCAACGCGGTTCCGTCAGTACAAGCCGTTCCCGCAGGCGCATAACCACATTCCCTTGCTTTGGTCCGATTGTTAAAACTGTCGTATTCAAACTCGGCGGCCTTCACCAGCCCCGAGTCGTTTGTCACTTCCAATCGGGTCAGGTTCCGATTCGTCCACGTATACTTTGATTTCGCAATCAGTTGCGAGTACTGAAGCCCCGGCCCGTACCGTTTGGTTACGGTCGTTTCTTTCAGCATCCCGTCAGACCCGACAAGATTCTTTGTTTCCACGTTGAATCCGTTGTCGGAATCGACAACGGTGATCTCGGATTCCTGGTCCTGGCCAAATACGGGATCGGGCGATTCGTAGAGAGTCTCCTGTGACTTCGTTCCCAATGGCTCCGGCCAGCTATCAGTACGTTTTGTATATCGGGGAACATCGTCAAGAGCGTTTTCCCCGGACGGGAAGTCGTACTCAGTCGTCGCAGCCCATACACCCTCTTCGCTAATCGTGCCGGTGGCGGTGGTGGAGGTCGAACTAGCCGTCACGCCAACACGCCTTTCGATCTTCGTGATCATCCCGTAGTTGGGATGGTAAATATACTTATATGCGGACTTTGTAGAGGGCATGTACACCCATTTGAGGACCCGCACGGTTGACGGGGCCGTGACCTGAGCGGCTGTTTGATTTCCGAACTTGTTGGCGGTCGTCAGCGACATGTCCTCGTAGTAGAGCCTGACCGTTTGGATCTCATTGCCGGTCATGCCGGGGATCGTCACAGTCACCAGCTTATCTGGGTTCCCACTTGTGTCGTTCTCGTAATAGAACTTGATCTGCCGATTGATCGTGTCGGTGATCGTGTCGATCCGGCCAGAGAGGTTGTCTTTATACGAGATCCGGATGCGGTTTCCGTTATTGTCTTGGATCACCAGTGGGTAGTGTTTCCTGTAAATTCCAGACCCAAAACCCCCGCTATAAATTATTTTCGAGCCATCTGGGTAACTTACGGTGAAGAACGCCTGCTCGTACCCGGTCGTGTTCGGCGTTTGCCCATTTCCCGGATTAGAAACCCACGGCCTTGCCGAGATGGAAACGTGTGTCCCATCGCTTGACCGGTATGTCTTGCAGCTTGAGGTGTATGTGCCAGGAAATACAGGATTATTCTCGACGCAGGTCATTTGGCGACGAGTGCCGTCAGGATCAGTGACCCCTCGCGGGACGAACTCAGTGAAGTACTGAAAATCCGAGGATTCGAGAGGATGTTTGTATTGCACGGTCGCTGTTGTTTCCAGATATCCAAAACCTCCTCCGAAGCCTGGAGCGATCCAACTTTGGTCTACGTCGTACGTAAAGTGGTTTTCAGTGCATTCGTAAGGCGACTGACTGGCGTACTGTGAACAGGATTTGTTCCACGTCCGGCTGTTGTACACGGTACCGAAACCAGCATCGATTCCACGACCGTCGAGCGAGGCAAAAGGAATGCCAAAGCTAAAGTTTGCGGTGCCCACGCGGTGCTTAATAGGCAAGGCGGCAGCCCGGTTGGACGAATCCGCCTCGGTTTGTCCGGGCGGCGACCCAAGGTTGTTCTGCGGTTCGTACATCGAATCCAGCTCATCCGGAGGAAGCTGATTCAGAAACATCGGAGCGGCCAAAGGCTCCACCTCAGCGGTCGAATGATCTATCTCGACTTCTGCAGGCTCGTCGGCTTGCACAGCGTCGTCCCTAAGGCCCTCTTCTGCAACTCTCGCCGGATCGACGCTGTCCGACGCTGGTTTCATGCTCTTTTCCTTATCCGTTGCCGACTCCCGGAGTGCCATCGTCATTTTCACGTCGTCCACCCAGGCCAGAGCAGACGCAAAAGCTTCGGATGCATCTGACAACATCTCGTCCGGGACTGTCATGCGGGAATTATCGGCCTCCGCAGATTTACGATCGTACGCCCAGGCCGGAACAGGTACGGTAATCGGGAGCATCAAGGCCAAAAGCAGAGCAACCGCCGATAGATGATCGGTGCGGACCGGAACCAAGATACCAGCAAACATGCGCCTAAAAGCTTTGCGGAAGAAGGATTTCGTGATGTTTTCTAATAACGTCATTTCGTATTATTTTTTGTTGTGCCGTTTCGATGACAGAGCCCTTCGTTGACTCGAATTGAACTATCTTCTATATGGTGCAGGAACAGGAATGTCGCCGCTTTCGCCCCAAACTTCTGTCCTTGTATATGTATTGCCTGACTGAAGGATGTACCAAGTCCCCGTTGAAGGCCGCCAGACAGCCCGGTCGGTCTTGCCATCGCTGTCATAATCACCCTGGACGGCGATGTCGCTTCCCTGATAGCCCCAGCTCGTGACCGACATCATCGTTCCGTCAGAACTTCGTCGGATGCTCCACGTATCATTAGTCTTCCAAACGGCGTAGTCGGTCTTCAGATCGCCATCGTAATCGCCCGGAACCGGAAGATCCCCCGATGCCCCCCACTGATATGAAGTTCCTGAATCAACACTGCTTTGCCATATGTACCAGGTGGCATCGCTGTTTCTCCACAAGGCGAAGTCAGCCTTGCCGTCACCGTCAAAATCGCTTGGGATCGGCGTGTCGGTCGATGCTCCGTATTGTTTTTGTGTGATAGAACCAGAAGCTACGCTTTTTGCATACCAAGTTTGATTGGATGGACGGTAAACTGTTAATTCGGATCGGGAATCTCCATCGAAATCGGCGGGTACCGGCAAGTCTCCCGCCTGCCCCCAGCTAAGAGTCGTGATCGTCGTTGTACCCGATTCGATGATGTACCAGTTTCCGTTGCTCGGACGAAATACGCAGAAGTCAGTCTTTCCGTCTCCATCGTAATCACCAGGGGCAGGTTTGTCGGTTGATTCCCCCCAGGTAGCTGTGGAGATAGTTCCAGTCGGACCTTTTACATACCAAACACCCGTGGACAACCTCCAAACTGCCAAGTCGTTCGGCGCGGGTTGAACAGGTTCAGAAACTGCGACGAGCTTGCTTCCCGCATATACATATTCCTTAACTGGCGCATTAGCTGTATACTGCGGCGTCGGTTCGGGCATCAACATTGGCGGAATTGAGGTGTCCGGATGAGTCGATTCGCGGCGACTCACGTAAGCCCCAAAGCTCGCCATCACGAGCAACAACATGCCAACAATTACGCTTATCTTTATCAACGGGTGTAGACCTTTCGCAACGGCGGCGCGTGTATTTCTAGCCGGTCTTGTTCTCTTCTTTGCCATAACTTGTATCTAAAAATAAAATGCGTCGGTGATATGCTCGAATTTCAAAACGAGCGATCCACCGACGCACTACGCGGGTACAAAAAATTTATCCATAACGTGGAAGACAGTCTTAACTGCGACTGGTACAAAAATTAGTCTCGACTACGAACTGCCAATCAAAACAAAGCGTGAGGCTACCAATCGCAAATAACGATTGTCAAGTCACCGTCGCAAACATTTTTGTGAACGATCAAAAGGGAGACATAAGGCTGTGGTTTTCAACAGTCAAACGGATGCGAATCCGAGGGTTCTTGCTGCGGTGTTGAATCAAGGAATGTCAGAGCCAAAGCACAAATCGACATTCCTGTAAATACCTATTGTAAGTTTTTTACCGGTCGAAACTTCATTATCTTAGGTCGTCGACGCTGCTAGCCATAAATCTTAACGAAGTCAAAATTTTCTGAGTTGACAAGGTTGTTTGGTTCCATTAGTCTTAGGTTGCAGGTCGGTTCCTTTTCGAGGAAAAGGGGCGAGTCTGATGAACGCATTAAGACCTGACTTACTTGAATCGTTTTTTGTAAGCATGATGGGGCGCGTGGCCCTTATAAACACGACGGGCGCCGATTATTTCGCCCAGAGAATTTCAAGAAGGGATTTGTGACTGTATGGCAGGCTGCCAGATGTCACTCGCGAGAGTAGCGGCCGCAGCTTAATTTTGGGCACGTCGGCCGTGAATCCGGGTTCGCGTCTAGTGAACCCAACAACTTCAATTCAGATTGAAGTTTTGTGACTGAACCTCGCGCAACCGACAAAGGTCGGAGCGCGAGGTTTTTTTCTTGCCCCGTTCGGCCGAAATGAAATACAATAAGCCCATTCGAGTTCGAAAATTTTTTTGCGACCTCTTTTCGACGCACTGCGTTTTTGGGCTTAAAGCCTTTATCACAAAACTGAAGAAATCTGAATTGAAGGTCTTGCCGATTTCTAGTAATCCGTCAGATCTTCAGTTCTAGTCAAGCTGAACCCGTAATTTGGTCTCGGTGTAATAGGCCAACCTCCGGAGAATTTCGGAAAGGAGTTTACAAATGACGGATCATTGTTCTGTTGTCGGTCCTATTGTAAATGTGCTTCGAGCGGGCGTGGCTCTAATTGAGCCCAAAGCGACTGCTGTTATTTACAATGCATCCGGCGAATATGTGGATAGCAACTCATGCCAAGGGCCCTACAAGCTAAGACCCGGCACTGAAGGATCGGTTGCTATAACTACGGCTGGTGCGGTGGATATCACCGTTCATTTGAAGGGTCAACTTCTCGACGCAAGCGATATCAAGACAATAGTCGTCGCCGTTCCTTTTGAACTTGATGAAATTGTAATCGCTAATTTCAAACGTGCCTTACGAAAGGAATGGCCATATCCGAATGTTAAGATGGACGTTATTGCCGACTTAAGAATGGCTGTTGAATTGGCGTCGCCCTCTGGCCAGGGTCTTGTCATTCACTCGGGTATTCGAGACCGTGAGTTAGCCCTGAATCACAATGGTCGCGACAATTTTGCGATCGGTCAGGGTCGGCGTGAAACGCTTGTTTTTGATTCGATCAAAGCTGCACGGGCGGCGATCGCGGGAAAAGCCCCGGGAACATCGCTTGTATCCTGTTTCGACAAGTACCTCGGCCTAAAGGGTCTCGTGAATTTTGAGGCCGATTATGGATCGCTAGTACTCGAAGATCGCGTGAGAGCGCTGAACGAAGTGGTAAGGATCGTCATGCACCAGGCATGGCACGATCAGGACAACGTTTCCCTATTGCTTGCCGATACTCTTGCAAAGAGCTACGCCGAACAGTCAGTTACAAGCCTCCGAAAGGTTCAATTGGATAAAGAGCCGGTCGCCATCAGCGTTTACGGTGACATTTGGAAGTGCGTGATCTAGTTCGCCGACCGTTCCTGAAATATGTTCGTAGGGTTGTAAGAGGCCTATCTTGATGAGCAGACGCATTCGCTCGATGAGGCCGCCGCGTTGTGGGCGGTTCGACGGCCTCGATGAACGTACCTATTCATTCGTAAGACTGATTATCTAAATTCGGGCCCGAGCGAACTTTGCCGGGCCGTTTTCGTTTGCGGCTTCTCGTCAAAGCCAAAACCCATGAAAGTACATGTGAATATCGTATCCCCAAAACGGGCGAGCAGTTGGAAGACTCATGAGGTGGAAGTTTTGACGTATTTCAGAACCTCCGCTACGATTCAATCATGTTTAACTATCCACGTTCGAGCGTGTAGGAATCTACGCGCGGGTGTCCACCCACGATCAACAAACCCTTCCGATGCAACTCAAGCAGATGAAGGAGTATATACGGAACCGAAACTGGAAATTGGCTATTGAAGTTCAGGAGATCGGTTCCGGCGCAAAGACCCGGCCTCGACGCGAGGAGCTTTTGAAGATGGCCCGGCGCCGAGAGATCGACGCCGTGCTTGTCTGGAAGCTAGATCGCTTTGGCCGTTCCCTAGCCGACCTGATAACCACGCTCAACGAGCTTAGGGATATCGGGGTTACCTTCATATCGCTGACCGAATCTCTAGACTTCTCTACCCCATCGGGAAGAGCCATGGCCGGAATGCATTCAACCTTTGCCGAGTTCGAACGGTAAATTATTCGTGAACGTGTTAAAGCCGGAATCGCTAACGCGAGAGAGAATGGCAAACCTCACGGTCGGCCAAGGACAGCAGCGCTAAAACGAAGTCAAATCATCAGGCTCAAGCAAAATGGACTGAATAACTCGCAGATAGCGAGACGGCTGTGCATCAGCCGGGCTCCAGTCATAAACCTGTTAGGGTAGGCCGCTCGCCCACCGCCACTTGTTCAATAAACTCAGGGTGAGGTTTATAAAGCGCACTTCCGCCGTAGGTTCAGCTAAGCACTAGCGATCACAGCGAATGGAATTCGATAGGTTTCACGCAGAAAACTGTCCGTCACGCTTAATAATTCCAGTTGGTCTACGCTAACTTCGCCTTTAGAGAGGCCAGGTTGCACCGCATGTATCGAGAGATAAGTCTTGTACATATAGCTTTTCTCAAGAATGCCTTCGAGAACGTCAGTATCACCTACCTCAATTCTCGATGGCTTCGCTTCCTGAATGCGTTTTTCTTCACGGCGTCTCAAATGAAGAAACAGTTCTTCAGGTCGAATCATCCACCGAATACTCTTTTGAGCCTGTCCACACAGTTGGTATAGATCATCGACGCGATATCCCGCATACTCCTCGCCCGAGAACTTAAGGTGGTACAAATCGACGTGAATGGTTTTCTTTGCGTCATCAACTTTTATTGAAACGACATCAGCGGACTCACCGGAGGAGTCATCGTCAAAAATGATATCGAACGGTGGCTTTTTTAGCTCAAGAATTACACGAAATTGGACAGAGTCGGTCCGCTTGGCAATCCCTTGTGACTCCTTTTCTATGTCCACCCCTGTCCAATCCCAGACTTGGATGCGATCCTTATCAAAAGGCTCTTCGCGTTCCATCGGAAACGTGAATTTGTTTCCGCATAATGACGAGCCGTTGATGAAGCGGAAGAGCGGCGGAAATTGATAGAAGAATGCGTTCGCTGAAAAATCTCTTCCTCGGTAGTCCACTCGGAGGTCACTTGTGGTCGAAACCTCGTAATCTACTGCGTCGTCCTTCTTGGACAAGGTAAATGTAAATTCCGCTTTCCCGTGTTCGGAAATAACCGCGAATCTTAACGGGTCCGTCTTTGAGGGTTCGCCCAGGATGTTGAGATCTACCTCATACAAGTGACTCTCTCTATTATCGGCAAAGATAAAGTAAATAGACTCCTCCGAAGCTTTGTAGATTTCCTCGTTCCAATCGACTGCAAAGGGTACTTCGTCGGGCCGCGTACCGATGTAGGCCGAGCCGAGAGTGTTCTCAAGAAATTGATTTGGGTCAATATCCGTGTCGAGAACCTTTTTTCCAATATCGGAGCACCACGCTAACAATCTATTCAAATGAAAACTTCTCGCATGAGCCCAGATTCGACCTTTAGCGGAGCACCCTAAAGAAACCTTCCTACCCTCTTCGAATCCAGAGCCCACAAGCACTGACTTTGTAGCTTTCTCAGTTTGAATCCTTGAGAGAGCAGTTTTTACGTCCTGACCCATTCTGCCCGTATAGCTGATCATGCCCTGCTCGCTCAACCCAACATTCTTGAATGTAATTCTAGTCATATGACCGAGACACCTAAATAACTCATCTCCGCGGATGAGTTCGGCACTCTCTCCCGCAACGGATTTCGCGAGACGTTTGAATTCGCCATTATTGCCTGAATTGTTAATAAAAGGAGTTTTGTTCTTTGTCCCAAAAGAGCACGTAGAGGTTCAGTCCAGTTATAGATTTCTTCGACCTGCGTCCAATCAACCCTGACTTTTTTTGCGGTAACTACAATGAGTGTCTTACTTTCTTGGTTTAGATCGGAAAATTGCTTTTCATAGCCGTCAATTCCGACTAGCCCCTTGACGTAGTTGTCGGGTGTCCAGTCGGCACACTTGGTTCTGTATATGACGGTGCTTAGTGCTGGCGTTAGCGTTTGAATTGGAATCTCGGTCGGGAAGTTTTTGAATCCTTCAGAGAAGTCGTTCAGGTCGAGCTGTTCATTGACCACATCCTCACTCAGCTTCGGAAGTAAGTAGTTCCAATCGGGCTCGCGAGTATAGAGCTTCTTAAGCTCCTCACGGACTTCCTCGCTCCCAATATTCGCTATAAATGTTGCTTCCCCTAAATCAGGCCGTGCGCGAGTAAACCGTCCCGCAAGTTGAATCGTGACTGTGGGACTCCTTCGGATATCGTGAAAAGCCGCGATCTTTAGTTCCGGCAGATCGAATCCCTCGCCAAGCATATCGACGCAAACAACAATCTGCGATTCACCAGAAAAAAGCTTTTGTTTGCCTTCTTCACGATCTCGTTTGGTTAATTCCGAATGGAGTATGACTGGATTATGTTCAGGATAGTTCTGGTAGATTTTGAAAACCGACTTTGCTTTGCTAATGCTATTCTCTCGCCATTAGAATGTGTTTGTAAGTTTTCAAATCCTCCTTCGGCTGCTGGACTCCAAGCTCAGCGATAGCCTCATCTCTCTTCTTCGCGTGAATACCTTAACGGGTTTGAAATGAATTTTCGTAAAAGTAGCCCTTTTCCTGTGCTCTGTTTAATGGGTACTTGTAAATAATCTTGCCATCAAGAGGCTTATCATCTTCCCGGAATGGGGTTGCCGTGAACTGGAGTACTCGACGGTCTTTGAAGTGTTTCTTGAACTTGCTCCAAGTCGCGGCCGCGACGTGATGTGCTTCGTCGATAAATAAGTGCGAGCAGTGGAATGCCATCCGCTTCTGAACCTCTGGGATGGCTTGGCCGACTATGTGGCTAGTCCCTATGACAACGCTACATTGTGAAAAAAGCTCATCGACTTCAGCGGCATCCTTCGGCTTGTGTTTCAACACACCGATAACTGGGAAAGCGCGGACTGAGAAACGACTCCCATAGTTTTCAAGAGACCGAGAGTAAGAAACTTGTTAGCAATTTGATTTCTCAATGCGTCCGTTGGGACGACTATCAAGACCTTGGAACAAATGGCCGAAATGAGCACCGAAAGCATTGTCTCAGTTTTTCCCGTACCGGTCGGCATGACAATAGTCGCCGCGGCGGTCGAAACCGACCAGTGGGCATGTATCGCATGCAATGCACCTATCTGTGGTTCGCGTAAGCCTTGCTGGGGAATCAGTTCATTGTCCAGACGCTCCTGCACAAACGCGAAGGTTCCTCGCCACGATTCGAGAACCTCTTCAACTCTTTTCTCCCCCGCAGTTACTGGACTGTCCAACAGAGGATGCTTGTTCCATCGGCATTGCGAGAAGTCGTCTTCCTCAGCCTGTGCTGTCGAAGTCTTCGGAACAATAAGCACTCGTTCAAAGATAACTTCGTGAGGAGACACTTTGGAAAGAACAAGAATCCTTTCAGTCTCTGAGGCACCCTCTGGAACAACTAAGGCCCCTCTGAGACTATTCAATGTGTACCGGATTCTTGTCCCAACTATTTTATCGGGCGGTAGATGAAGCTGTTGAACAGCGTTTCCATTCACTAATGCATTAATCGCAAAAAGCGAAGGCAGCTTAAATTCTGGCATTTGTTCAGTAACCTCTAAGGCACAATATATCGTGTTCTCGGCCATTAATCTATCTAGTGGGCTTACATCTTGTATCTAGAATTCGCGGATGTCGTGGCCGTTTTGTAACAAAGGGGGTGAGCAACGAACGATACAGCCGACTCCTTCGGGATTCGACTATACGTCCGGCTCTACTGTCTTATAAGCAACGGCGGCACAATCCGGTGGAACTCGAATTACGGAGGGCTCGATGCTTCAGAAACATCTATTGACAACTATTGCCAACCTGGTATGCTTCCCTCAGAAAGGACTCCCATGCCAATATCCTCAATAAATATCTCTATCCCCGAGACCATGAAGGCTGATGTCGAGAAGATCATCGCCACAGAAGGGTACTGAAACACCAGCGAGTTTTTCCGTGATTTGGTCCGTGACTATCTCAGACAGAAGCAGGGTCAAAACCTCGAAGCTTTGCTTTTGGAAGGAATCGAAAGCGAAACCGCTACTCCCCTTTCCAAAATTGATTTCAAAGCCATCAAGGAGCGCGGGTTAAAGCGTTTGAAAGCTAGTACCAAGCGATGAGGTACAGCGTAATCAAACGTCCTGCCGAATCGGATATTGAAGGGTGTTTCGTGTACATATCGTCAAGACAATCCGGAAATCGGCCTGGTTTTTCTTGTTGCGGTTGAGGACAGCTTGAAGAAACTTGTGGTATTCCCCTTGATCGGCAAGGCGATGAAGTTTCCGAAAAAAGGAAACGGGAACGTCAGAATGTAGCATGTCAAAGGCTACGACAACTACCTTATCTTTACACGGTCCACAACCATAGTATCGACGTGTTCCGAGTACTTTACGCTTCGAGAGAAATCGATGAACTGCTTGGCTGACTGGGTCCAAAAAAAAAGAGCACCGTCCAAAATCGAAGGACGGTGCTTTTCGTTTTGGTCTATAGTCGCACTCCGACGGCCGATACCACTGTTGACAGCCGCCGCGCTGTTGCGACTCTAACATCACTTCCCAATTCGAATAATACAGAAGGAGTGTAAGATGTATGCAATTGTTTACCGCGGAGCTGCGTGCTTCGATACCTAGACTTCGTTCACAGGAGAATGTACCTCTTGACGAACGGATCGTCCACGCCAAGTTCTTCTTTCCAACCGGAGACCGGACATGGTTTGTGACCGAGGGCGAAGACGAAGATGTAAACTTTCGGATGCTCGGATTCGTGACCGGCTTTGAAGACGAATGGGGATATTCTTCGCTTAACGAGCTTGGAAGCGTCAGTGCCCACGGCCTAAACGTCGAACGCGATATTTTCTTTGAACCGCACAAGTTTGCGGACTTGATCAATTCGTTTCGTAAGAGAACAGGGTATATGAAACTCATGCATGGATTCTTATCCATGCGGTTTTATAACAAGATAGCTTTTGATCGAAGGAGAAAGAGTTGAAGTAATGGATTTTATTGATTGGTGTCACAAGGTATTAAAAACTCTAGACGATCGCGTTTCGACCCGCATCTTGGAGACTATGAACTACAAGGACTTGTTTTTGGGGATGATTCGTCTGATCCAGAATTTCATGGCTCCAGCATCAGGCTTGGGATGTTCCAAGCTCTTGAAGCTCTGGAATCTACTGGTCTTGCCGAGAATATTCACCATGTATGGAAGATCGTCCCGGCTGGTCGCAGAGTCCTAGCTGATCCGATTGAGCTATGGACCAGTATTTGTTCTCAAGAACTCGACGAAGAGGAAGAAAAGCTCCTTCGAATGATAAATAACCAGAGCCCGCAACGAGAACCTAGTTCGGCTTGGCTACAAAGCGTAGGATCAGAGGCCATTTTCGAAGCGTTTGCGGTTACACCGCCCCCAGCCATATCTAATGAGCATATGGCCGAACTAAATAAATATCTTTACGGGTTGCCGGGGCTGTTAGAACAGATGGGGCTTTTGAAGACGGATGCTCGGGCCGGCTACCACAATGACATTCAGTCTACATATCAAGGTCTGGTTTGGACGGAAAAGCGCGAGGAAACGCAGCGCGAAGTCCGAATGAAGTCCTTAAGCAAATTTGGAATCCCAGACCACGTTGCCTTCATCGCGACTGTTGAGAGTATGACTTTAAGCGGCGATTTCGTTTCCGTCGCTTTTGTCGATCTCGATAATTTCAAATCTGTAAATGATAAGTTTGATCATTCCGTTGGTGACCGGGTTATTAAAGAAACGATGAACCTAATTCAAAGGTAGTAACAAACAAAGGTGAAATCTATCACCGCTCAGGAGACGAGATACTTATATTGCTCCCTAATTTCGATCAAGCAGAAGCTTATGCGGTCGCCGAAAGGGTCCGGCAAGAGATTGAATCGTTCGAGTTTCCTTCAGTCGGGCGTGGAACCGTTACAGCGACATTAGGCCTAGCAACTTACCCGACCAGCTGTGACACGTTGACTGATCTTGAAAAGAAGGCTGACCAAGCTGCGATGGGGGCAAAACACAGGAAGAACATCGTTGTGGAATCGGCTATAAAGGAGTAGTTCCTACCGTCATTTCGATTCTTTCCTGTGACTTGGGATGTACTTTTTCTTCCCAATTAAACCAACTGCCTTTTACTTGCTATATCATAGAGAAGCAGAATAACTAAGTCCCCATCCCATGATTAACCGCATATCGTACGAACCGATCGACGACAGGATTCCCGAGATCAATACAGTCTATGATTTGCAACGCTATATAGAATCCTTCAGAGATTCAGTCTCCGACCGTCCGGACGCGTTCTTTGCCCTTCACTTTCCTAGTAGAGATCAAACAATCGAACGCAGTACTATTTCTATGAAGCCGACCGCAAAACCACATCGATCAAGAAGATGCACAAGAAACTTCGGTCTCACTTCCATTACGTGGTCAAGCAGAAGAAACCCGTTGGCGACTACGGCGTTAAGAGGATCAAGGCCGTACTAGTCGAATCGATTGGGGATCACCGGACCAACAATCTGCGGATATCGGCACAGCATCCGATTGTATCAGGTAATAAACCTTCTCGCCTGTTTTGGCTCACGCCCTCGGACACGATATTTGAAAAACCGCTAAGCGTAAAAATCAAAGGTGTTCAAAAAGAATTGCCCGTTTACCTTGAGAATCCAGAACTTGTGTTTGGGAAGATTTGGGCGACTCCGCCCGACCACAACGAACAGCCGGAACTTCAATCAATAATCGACTAGGTTATGAGTGGACACTTCAAATGTAGAATTTGTCGGCGATCATTTTCGAGCGTGGCCGGACTGAGAGATCACCAACAGGAACATCAGAAACAAACACGACATTGCAAGAATTGTGGTGCCAATTACTCGCGCAACGTGTACCACAACTGCTGAGGTTTTCCCACTCGCACCAGCGAATTGAGCCTCCTATGTTCGCCTCATCAAGGACGCTAAGTGGCCCTCAAAGGAAGAAAGAACTGGGAATCACGGGATAAGGTAACCCTTTACTTGTTCCGAAAGAACATCAGGCCCCTCGTTTATCTTACTTTTCCAATAGCTTTCCGACTTCTTATAAAGATCATCAAAATGATTTTGATATTCAAGAAAAAGGCTCTTCTGTTTAATTAGAATACCTTCTTCAACGTCTTTGAAGCCCATCGATCTGGTAGCAAAAATAACCGTGGTGTTGTAAGTCCCTGCGTTTGTGATCATTACGTCAAAACTGGTGCTGTTCAAAATCATTGGGTAGCAATGCAACTCCGCAGCCCGAGCGAAGGCATTCAAAACCGCAGTCTGATCACGGTATTTAGTAAGCTCTTGGAGGTTATAGAGATACCTCAGCTTACCTGATTTCGAAGCCGCCTCCAAGCGTGAATAGTAGTCGCGCGCTTCAGGACTGTTCAGAGCAATAAGGGCGTAGTCGTCCGGCATTATCAACCAAGGCACGCGGCATATTATCCCGCATTTTCCAATCGTATCCCTTTCCAGAGAATCCAAAATGTTACATTTCTCCCTGAAAAACGCCGCGTTATCTGGAAGGTAACGACAATTCTTGTCCTCGAACGAAGGCGGATTCAGTGGAAATACGGTTTCTACATAAAGACGCACATCAGCGAGTAGACGTTTAGGCGGGCGCCCCATCCACCTGTGAAACGAGCTGTTTTCCCATTTCTCTTCAAGCGAATGCGATCCAATCTTAACAATCAAATTTCCTACAAGGAAGTAAAGATTTCAAGAAGACCCATATTTCCTGATAATGCCGTACCAGATGTGTGTGTCTTGAAACACTCTTGACACACAACGTTACGGTGACTCTACCTGAAGCTCTGTGAAATCTGATGCTACAATATACTTCTCTGTATCTTTACTATCGAAGGGATCAGCAGCAAATTCAACGATCTGGGTATATTCGATCGGAAAATAAACATGCGCACACATTGGCTTGATCGATACCAGGTCGCCTTCTGTGAGTGTAACCTGCTTTCGTTCCTTTGAATCGATATCTTCGTAAACAGCAATAAGCCCTCCACGTATTAGATACATATGCTCTTCTTTGTTTCGATGATAGTGGTTACCGCGCGGAAATTTTGATTCTGTAAAATCAATATACGCCAAGTAGCGGAATCCTGTACCTCCGGAAACAATTTGAGCAATCTCCCCGGCGTTCGATACGATTCGTCCCCCGTCCTCTCCTAACGGCGGTTCCTTTGTATTTAACCTTTGAATACTAACCTTGCTACTTAATGTCATCGGTATACACCCTCTCAAAAATCGATGCGAGGAAAATTAACCGTTTCGGGGTTGCCAAGTCTCTTGGAGGACGCAATCCCATGGAAATTTGAACTCGTCTCCTGGATCATATATTTCTGACTGAAAATTAACCACAAGAACCTCTGGCATCGTAAGAGCTTTCCACCCGTGGAGTATCATTGGTGGAATTTTTATCAAACTTGGATTCAAAGAACCAATGAAGAAGGAATTTACGTGACCAAAACTGTCAGAATCTGGCCTGACATCCGCAACAGTCACCTGTAGTTTTCCTCGAGTAACCGTGAATTGATCGGTATGAGATGCGTGAAGATGCCAACACTTTATGACACGGAAGTCAGTGGCACTCTGATAGCAGTGTCTAGCCGGGCTTAAACCATCCTCGATCCACGGTTCGCTCCAAAGCTCTGTAACATCACCTCGGCCGTCTAGGTTCACCTTTAGTTCCCTGGTCACAACACCCTCTATTGTTTGGACTGCGGAAGGTTGAATCTCGAAATTAATTTTGCGCAACCACTCAACAGTAACCTCGTGTGCACGCATCATTCGTTATTTTCCTTCCTGGTATTTACACCGACCACGGTGAACAAAAGAGGCTCGTCCCGGATGTTAGTCACAGCGAACGAATCGCCCTTTTTCAATACGATTTGATCCCCCTTTCCGACATGGTCATGGAATTGCTCGCTGACGAACCTACCTTCCCCGGAAAGAAAAAACAGAACTTTATGATCAGTTTCAATATTCGATTCCGTATATTCTTTATTTCCCAACAAATGGATTACGTTTTGACTGGTTAGAATTCCGTCGAGATTTAGCGGAATGATGGACAATGGTTCGTCCGGAAAGACAAGATTCGTTCCTGATTGAATTAAGAGATTTGATTTGATCATTGTCGGTTAGGTTCGATTCGTAGAACTGGTTCGACTTTTTCTCGAAAAGCGTTGGAATGTAAAATTTAGCAACTAGACAGCGAGAATACAAGAACAACGCAACTAAGAAACCTGCCGAAAGCATTCGGCAGGTTAAGTAGACTCAACTAGGTCGCTCTTGAATGTAGGTCGCCGAACTTTACCGGCATGAATGTGGTATCTCTTTGGACCGAAAGATCAACGATTCTTACACTTGCTAGTTCCGAAAGTCGGAAGTATTCCCATTCGGCCCTGAATCCGATCACATAACCATAAAAAAGGAAGTCCTCCCTAATTGTT
Organism: Chloracidobacterium sp.; assembly: GCA_016716365.1. Classification (GTDB taxonomy): domain Bacteria; phylum Acidobacteriota; class Blastocatellia; order Pyrinomonadales; family Pyrinomonadaceae; genus OLB17. The sequence continues at coordinate 161,132 of JADJWM010000019.1, forward strand.
TCACCCTCGATCGCAAGCCACTCCCAAGAGGAACTTGGAATGAAGAATCGTGCATATACGATCCGTTCTTTAGCTACGCGAGATTGTTGAGAAAAGAGCGCAGGAAAGCCCTGCCGGATACTATCCGTCAGCAACTCCATTTTGCTACCTCCTTAGATACTTAGGTCTGAAGCTCAATCATTCTAGCAAGAGCGCGAAATGTGTCAAGTAGTTGTAGTAGAAGGGTTTATCGGTAGTCCCAAGCGGCATTTGATATAAGTTGATAGGCTGCCAGGCATCCAGTTGTATCTGGCCGCAAACGCTTTCCTCGATTCTGGTTCAAGATCTGACATTTTCGAAAAACGGTTGCATTTCATTATCTCGGACGCGAACAAAAACGATTCACCGGTAACGATTGCGGTGCCAATTATCGCACAACACTAATAACGAAGCAGACCAAGATTTGTATAGTGATCAAAAGGTGTCAAAAAACCTAGCAAAAGAACAAGGCATTAAACTCTGATGTTTGCTAGGGTTTAGCTTGAGCAATCGAAGTGTCAAAAAACTAATGTATTCTCACCCCGAGATTCAAGACGACCTCTTCATTTTCTAATAAGTCGCTTTATTATTCCAGCCTCTGTGCCAACGAGCAAGAATCAACATTGCCGACCACCTTGCGGTTAGATCGTCGAAGCGTTCCATGCGCTCGAAATCCCACTCCCTGCCAAGACGAACCTCGCTCGGTTCACTATCGTCGACCAAACAATCGTCAAAATTTCGAGTACAACTCATGCTTCGTCGCGCCAATCAAAGCGCTCCAATTTGACTTTGTAGCTGTTTTGAACAGGTTTTAAATTGTAGTATTGACGAGCCCAATTATATATGGCGGTTGTGGCTGTTGTGATTATGACCTGACATCAGACCGCGTGTAATCAGTCCTGTATGTTGGTTCGAGAGACTCAACTGACTCAGAATCATCTAATTCCCAAGAGCAGTTTCACCAGTGCTTCGTCGATATTTTTCCCAATCGGACTATCCAGTTGAAAATCTGCGTAAACCGCTCCGCCGGGCTCGATAAGGAATGTGCCGTCACCATCACCATACGCTCCAAGCGGATAGAACTCTTTAACACCAGCTGAATCGACGTAGTTCTTAAGGAACTGGCCACCATCACCACTAGAGGGATCGAACTCCATTGACAAGCGAGCACAATCAACGCCACGGCCGTCTGAGATAATAGTTAGTCCACCAAATTCTTTCAAGACGGCTTTCGCCGCACGCGGCATGTCCACACCATCAGAAATCAGACGTTCGTTACGCCAAAACTCAATATTCTCGTCACCAACCTTTCGTCCTTCGAACCATCCGCATTTTGTAAGTATCTCCGTGACTTCAGGAGGAAATCGTTCTTCTATGTCCATATCAGTTAATTCATGGGTTTGATACCAAAATTCTTAAGAACTGACTCACACGCCGAGCACGGAGCCTTGGGCATTCCGTGCATCGGATGACCAGCTTTCCTAATTGCAACCGTTCTAATTATCGCTCCTGTGAGATCTTCCCCTGCATTAAGTGCTTGTTCAACACAACGAATCTCAGCGCATCGGCCTGCAAAATCCTTTAGTAAATTTTTATCAACCTGGTTAATCGCCCCTTGAATACTGGAATTAGTTGTGGCTGGGCCCCCACTCGTCCCAGTAAAAACTCGACCGCTCACCGTTTCCATGGCAGATGCCGCGCCACTAGTTTTGCCGGCAGCCTGAGCCGCATTCGCTTGGGCTAACGCAACATCGTCAAGCGATGTCGCCGCTGCCGGGGTTGACGAGGCTGCCCCTGTCACAATACCTGCAGTCACATTCAGAATTAAGCCCGTCCACCATCCACCTCTATATGGTGTCGACGCCGAATCTACAAAATTGTCTCTTCCGAAAAATTTTAGACCAGCGTCCCTGATCAACCCGGAAACAGGACTCACTGCATCACCGGCTCCATTCAAAAACTGCACTGCGTTCCACGCTTCAACGCGACCCTTGTAAACGCCGAATGCAGCACCATAATTAGAAAGCCCTTCCTTATAGTTTGCACTAAACGGATCAAGTGCTATCCACCCCTTCTCGACTCCAGCGTAATAAGTAAAATCAGAGACTTTCGACCAGTCTTCGCCCGGGTCTTCGAGGTACCATCGAAAAATTGTATCGCCGTTGCCTTGCCGCTGGGAGTACCAAGCCATTCCGGTAGGATCAGTAAACGCCAAAGGGTTATTTCCAACATAGCTGTACCGGTTCCACGTCTGTGGACTTGATACCCTACCGCTTGCCATCAGGGGGTCGGGGCTCGAGAATCGACCGAGATTGTAGTCGTGATACCGAGCTTGGGCAAAGTCGAGTTCCGATTCCTTATCCCGTTCATAGCCGGTAAACTGCTTCCTCACGGTGTCGTCCGTGTAATGTAGCCCGCCAGTTCTTTGGCTGGTCGCTATCTCTTCGCCAAACGGGTGGTAGTCGTGGCGGGCGGTGACCTTGCCGTTTTTGTCGGTGTTGATGCGTGGTGAGCCGAGGTGATCGTTTGTTAGGTAGGCAACCTTCGCATTATTTGTTGAGGCGACGATCGTGGAGTATTCTGCGACCAATTTCCCGGCCGCGTCATACACAAAGATCGTCACCTCGGCCGGGGTTTCACCAACTGCCGGAACGTATTTCTTCACCCGCTTCCCGTCGCCGTCATACCAATATTCACCGATCGTTTCGTCCTCATCATCGAGAACCCTTACCTGTTTGTTCTCGGCGTCATAGATAAAGGTGCGGTCGTCCGGGTCAGAGGTCGTGTTACCCGCATCGTCAAAGGCGTAATCGTCGCCGCTGCTCAGCCGGTTGTCGGAGGTGTTGATAGACGGATTCAGCCTCTTTTTCAAGTCCGTGCACATCGAACCACCGCATTCCTTAAGGAACCCGGTGAAGGTCGTATGCGCTTCATCGAAGTTTCGATTTCCGTATCGGTCAAACGTGAATGTCTGCTTCCAGCACTTCGTGGGATCCGACGTGCAGTCCGTCCACCCGTTAGGCATCTCTTCGGCTGACTCGAGCCTGTTAAGCGAATCATAAGTGTACGTCTGCACGGCTGCGAATCCATTGTTTGTTCCAACCGTAGGAACCGTGATTGTCTGCGTCAGCACATTCCCGTTATTCCCCGATGTGCCGTAGGTGTAGTTAAGCTTCAGCAGGTCGTATGACGACGCTCCGGTCTTTGTGGTACCCAGAGCGATCTGTGTCGGCTGGAGTCTCGAATTGAATACTGTCGATTCGTAACGAAGATTGCCGAGTTCCATCGAAGTCACCGCACCGGCCGCGTTGTAAACGAAGTTGAAGGCATATTTGTGGAAAGGCCCCGAAGTAGAGTTCTTCTTGCTCTTAACCACCGAGAGGTCGCCGTTCGCATCAAGCACGTTCTGCACCTTCCGGCCTGAGGGATAAGTGTCCTCGATCAAGGCTCCCGAAAGGTTGTATGCGTATTCGGTCATGTAACCGCCCGAATCCCCGCCGACAGTCGTCTGCTTACTCTCCGTCACACGTTCTAAGATGTCAAAACTGTCCGCCTATTCTCATATAGCTAGCTTTTTGTAATTTAACTCGCTTAATACATAACAGGGTAAAACATGATCTTCACTTAAAAGTTCCTTGTTAGCACCGGGTAAAATATTCAGAATGCTTGTAGGAGGATTGGAATCACCGTTCTGTTCATAGGCAAATTCCGATAGCTTTTGATCACATGAAACTTTTCTGATTAGTTTCACCTCATAAAATACTTGGTAATCATAAAAACTACTGTCGAGTCGATTATTATGGTGGAAATACTCATAGACGATGCGCAAAAACCTCATCTTATCGTTACTTTTTTTAGGTTCAATCTCTTCAAAAATAAAAGTTTGGAATTTAGGACCTACCCCGGCCCCCGAAGTGAGTGAATTTATCGCGGCGAAAACTCTCCCTTTTATTTTCTCCGACTTCTGAACACGTTGAAAATCTTGTCCTACCGCAGGCTGAAACAGCGCGCAAATAAGAAGTATTAGAACGGTCAGGTTAAAAAGCTTATTAATTTTCAGGTTTTCTTGGCACATAGTTAACCTCTGTAATTCTCCCACCTGTTTCACGAACGACCTCGTTACGAGTTTGCAGGTTGACGAACCTCGGATCAATCGATTCGAAGGGAATGGGTGTCAAATACGTAACCTTAATTTGTTCCGACCCCCTTCCATCGGAAATCCCCTGGCTATATCTCGAAACGTCTACAAAGTCCCCAACCCCCTGTACCCGATTTTGATGATTATAATTATTTGAAGGTAGATCCAGTCCCGGGAATCCAGCGTCCATTACAGCTTGATGTGCGGCTGTTTGGCTCATCGACAAGGAAAAATACGCCTCCAGTGCTTCATGGGCAATCACATCTCCGGAACTCAAACCTCCTTTGTTACTTGCGGAATCCGTTACAACAGATCGACGCGAGAAAATGAAAACAGACGAATTCGAGTATCCGCTTAAAGAGGTCATTCGAAAAAAAGGTTAGAGCATCAACGCTCGCCCCCGTTTCAGCAAATCACGCTATCGAAATCGGTCTTGAAAAGGAGCCGGAACTGCTTTCCAACCGAATCACAAACTTAAGGCTTAATCTGGCAGTAGTAATTTTTTGTAATATTGTAGAGTTCTTCTTCTGGGACCGGATCGGTCATCGTTTGGAACACGATCTGGGCAATTTTTACCTCCGGCGCAAGTTCAAGCGGTACGGTGCCCGCGTTGACAAGCTCCAAAACAATAACGCCGCGAAAACCGGGCGCGATCTGGGCGGCCGTCGCGACCAGCAGGCCAAGGCGGCCGAGGCGGGACTTCCCCTCCACAAAAGCCATAACATTGTCGGGAAGTGCGATGAACTCCTTCGTCACCCCGAGGACGAGGTCGCCGGGGTGAAGGAGAAACGTCTTGCCTTTCTGGACGAAAACCTCTTCCTTACCGATATTCTGAACCAGCAGCTCCTGTTCCGAATCCCCCAACTTGATCGCCTTCAACCTTGTCTTCTTTGCGATCGAGAACCAGTTGCCGAGCTTCACGTCGATCGACGCGCCGTTGATGCAGTCGTTCGCGAATGGAATAACCGCGATCCATCCATCGTCGCCGACCGGCAACGCCAGGCGGCGGCGTAGCTCACTGGATGAAAGCACGCCCCCCTGTGAAGCCGGATCCGGCGCGCTTCCTTTCGATGGCGCCTTTTCGTCTTGGGGCTCATCCTTTGCGGGTGGTGGTGCACTGGAAAGCGGATCGCCGGCGGCCTCTTCCTGGGCATGTGCCGGGATCGACTCGATAGCTTTTACGAGAAGGCGACATGTTTTCTGATATTCCCTCCTCTTCAACCTCTTGTCGGCGTGCCCGATCTCTATTTCTTCGCCGAAAACCAACTGGTACGCCCACGCAGCCGAGCAAATCTCGGAAAAGCTTGACGGCGACTCGTCTTGTACGGTTGGCGGCAGATCGTGGAGCATCCGCTCGACCCGCTCGAAGAATAACGGACTCAAGACGGCTCGCCGGTCGGCGGGGATGATGCCTTTGACGACCCGCTCGATATGTGGGAGAGCCTTACGAATTGCGGATTCCACCAGCGGGTTCAGTTCGCCATGCTCCTGCTCATCATCCTCCGGGTGCGGACTCGGGGCATTCAAAAAGTTGGCCCATTCATCAAGATAATCGAGCACGCCCTGCGAAACGGATTTTTCGAATTTGCTTTCGCTGTGGGCGTACTTCTCAAGGAATCGCATCATCTTCCGATCCTTCTTCAGATGCCGAAGAAGTTCAGCGATCCGGAACTTTATCTCGGGGTAACCATTTTTGCTGACCGCCGTATCGGACCAGGAGAAAACGGTCTTTAGGAACTCGGCCTGGGCAAAAAAGAAAGCGAAACCCATCATCCGCAGTCCCACCAGATCGGCGATAAGTTCGCGCAGGCAAATGTTCTTCCTCTCCAGGATCTTCTCCCACCATTGATCGATCGTGCCGTCGTCAACCTCCTCCGATATTTTCGCGACAACCTGCTCTCTGGTTATGTGCGACACCCCCTGGATCTGTAGGTCAAGATTCAGTGCCTCGGGAAGTGAGCTCGTATCGATGAAATGACCGAGCTCATGCGCGAGAAGCGGATAAAAAAGAGCGTCCTCCGTGTCCAGGCCGGCAAACGATAGGATCGCCATCCGACGAGGCGGCCGTTTTGGGATCGTGGAGTCGGGGTTCTGCTCGAGTTCTTTCGCTAACCACTTGAGCCAAAGCTTGTGGAGCAGCGGCTCTTTTTTGCTGGCGTTTAATCGCTTGTCCGGGTCGAGCACCGATTGCGACAGGACCTCCTTCAATACCGCGTTTATCGAGACGTAGGTCAGGTTGTATTTCCATTGTGGACGGATAAGACAGACAGTATCCGTTGCCGCTTCAGGAAAGAATGTCCTTGTGAGCTGTGCCAATGCCGCCTGGATCGCGGGTGGAGTTTGGCGCGGCGAACTGGCCGTCAGGTAACGGATAAAAGCGTATATTTGGTGCAATCGTACAGCGAGTTTGCGAACCCTTTTCCAGTCGGCTGAACCCCCGGCCGGGAGATCGTGATCGCCGAAAAGTTCCACGAGCTCGTCATGGATGTGATCGACAATGCAGAGAAAGACATCCCGGAGCGATCCGGCATGCTCGGGAAAATCCTCGTCGTTTATCTTCTGAAGCGTTTCGAGAAGAAATACAGCCTGGTAGTAGACGGCACCGAGGGAGGGCGATGGTATGAGTTGTTTGACAACTTCTGTGGGGAGAGGCATACGCAATAAAAACGCGCCTTCACAAAGAAAAGCGCGTTAGACGAAAGCACACCGTCACCTGGGGATCATTCCGAATGAGACCGGGTCGATTCCAACCGCCGATACATATTCCTCTTCGTCACCGGTCAAGGCGATCTGATAAAAAAACTTGGCAAGCTCGCAAGCCGTTTGCGTATCCTTCTCGTCGAACTCGCGGGTCTTAACGAGAGTTTTGTTGAACCTCGCAAAACGGCGAAGTAGCTGATGAAGCTCGTTCCGGGGAAGACGAGATTTGAGCGTGAATCCCCTGACCGCGTCCGACGCCATCACGAAAGCATTTATACTCGCCGGAGGATTACTAGGAACCTTATTGTCCCCGGTCGCACCGAGGACCAGCTCGAAGAATTCTTTCGAATCGTCAAAAACACCAAGCGGGATGCTCTTCGCCTCGAAACGGCGGTTCTCAGCCGCAATTCTTAATGCTCGAGCCATCACGTCCGCCATGTATGACCAATAACTCGCACCGTGGACACCCACCGAGATTGTGCTGGACATTAATTACCTCCTTTTCCTATTTTGATGATACCCCCTAACCCCTTTCGTATCATACATATACAATGATAACATCATTCCAGAAATGAGTAAAATTCAGCGCCTCACGCGCACCTTGAGCTCTTCCAAACGCATTTCAAGCATGTACGGCTCCGCTTGAAACTTGTTGCACAATTGCAACTCGTCGCTCGCCACGTCGTACACACGTCGAGTCCCGAGCTATCGCCGGATCTCCACCTCGGGCATCAGGAACGCCGCAGGATACCGATTCGCCTGAGCTTCCACCGGGGAACGGTCACCGGAACTGCAATAAAGCGGCCTGTCGGTGAGCGTCTGCACCGCGTAGCCGTCCTTACCCAAAAAAGAAGCTGGAAATGTCCGATCTCGTGAAGTACGTGAAACAACTTCGTTCGATCGGTCGCCGCAAATCCCCTACCGCGGCGGAGACTTTCGGTCGCGTCGACCACTGCGTTCTTCACTCCCTGATATGAGAAATCGCCCGGGAAAAGACCGGCAAACACCCGTCTGTCGGAGGAAGAAAAGAGCAGGTCATCCTCGATCACCTCGAGATCGAACAGAAATCTCGGGATCATAAACCTGTCCTTGGCGGTGATCAAGCCTTCCCTGCCGACAGCTCTTCGATAAGTTGAGCGGTCCCTCTCGGCGATGCGTTCGATCCTCAATTGAGGGGAACCGGAGATACCCTCCATCCGAGCCCACTGGGTCGCGAGCTTTTCCTCGGCGACGATCCGGAGGACCTGGTTCGGAGAGATCTCAAGGAAATCAGCAATAGCGGGAGCAAAGCGTTCGCTCGCATAACGGCGGCCTGCTTCGATCCGGTTGAGAAAAGATGGCGTCAGATCGAACGGGAATGCGAGGCCTCGCAACGATCGACGGTCAGCCAATCGTTTCTTCCGTATCATCTGCCCAAGTCTCATTGAGCGGGTTTATATGCTATGTTGACAATTTTGTCAACATAGCATCATACACAAGCAGCCATCGGGATCTAAAAAGTATGCAGACCTGTTTTATCAGCTGCTTTGAAGGTTATCCCTGTTCGCCGACGATCTTCTTTTCCGATCCCGAAATGACGGCGGCTCGCGGTCGGCTGCCGGCATCCCACGAACGGGAAGAAGCTTCCGGCACGACCGAGACGATCTCGTCATCAGCGACCTCGTCGGACCCGCCTTGAGAGTCACGCATATCCGCGATGTTACCCAGTCCGGAGCCGCCGCCGCCGGCATCATCGCCCAGGTATTTCCGTCTAAGCTCGGATATGCTCGGCGTCGAGGCTTCGGTCTCGACGAGATTCGCGGAATCGAGAGCCCGACCCGGCCGTTCATCGCCGACCAATCCGCTTACCGTGGAACCGGGCCTGTGATCCTGGACGATCTTCTTTATTTCTTCCGCCGTCAATTTACTCATAAGTTCACCTCATCTAGGATAACAAGCTTCCACAGCCTACCAACCGAGTCCAAGACAAGTATACTGTCGTAAAATCTTATATTCAATAGCTGTCTGAAGAGTACCGGTTCGCCCGTGCGGCATATCGGCGAGGTATTCTAGCTTTGCCTGGAAAAGCGCCTCGGCGGCCGATCGGCCGTGGCGATAGTTCTTCCAGAACGCGCTGTGCATCGGCCCGCCAAAATAGTCGTAGGGCGGCTGAACGGGAGAGTAGTGGGCACCGGTACATCCTATGAACGCGTTGGCCCCGCGCGCGAGGAAACCGAGAGCGATCGAAGAGTCGACCGTCTTCGAGGAATAAGAGGAGTTCAGGCCCGCGAGGCCGGCGGGTGTATTTACCGTCAGAGCACCCCAGCAGCACCCGGTGAATACGATTCCCCCGAAACGCTCGGGAAGATTCATCACGTTAAAGGCTTCGCGGTTCTGCGGGGTGCCTTCCCCCCAGAAACGACTCCCGTCAATATAATCGCCGTGGAGCATGAAATAAACCTGATCGACGTCGAGTTCAAAAGCGTTCCCCTGATCGAAGGTGGTGTCCCTTGAAACATGAAGGCCGGACGATCCTGTAAGTGCATTGAAGACGGTTTCGGCGAAGGGCCGGGCGATGTTACGGATGCCGAACCGAGATTCGGAGACTCGCGAAGGACCGGCCGATAAAGCGGCAAAAACAAGCTCCGCGGACTTGCCGTCCGGGATCCGGCTGACCGGAATTTCCGGGAGGCCATCCCCATCGCTGTCACCGTAGATCTCATCGCTCCATACGACGAAGTTATCCGGGTCGTCGTTAAAAGGAAGAGACGCCCGAAGATCCGGCGGCAGGCAGTCGACGATCTGCGAGGGCACAACGTCGTACCCGCCGACGATCACGACGCCGGCAACATCGGGTCTCTCGCGAAGTGCCCGCTGGACGTACGCGGCGTTCTCCATTGAGGTTGCACGCACCCCCGGGGCATTGACATCGCTCGTGAGGCCTTGACGCGAAAACGACCGAACCACCTCGTCGGTCTCGGCACGGCCGATATTTGCCGCCAGTGCTTCCCCGTTGGTGACGAAAAGGAGGTCTTTCATGGCCTCGCGCCCCCGCCCGATCTCGAGCGATGCAACACGATCCCCGGCCGAAGGCGGCGGAGGTTGCATGCCGTTCCCGCTTCTGTTTTCCAGATCGATCGTGAAGTCCCCCGAGAACCTGAACCGTGAGATGTGCTTGGGGACCTTAACGCTTATCTCGACGGAATCTTCCGCATCCCGTTGGGAGACCTCGCCTGAACCGGTGTACGATCCCGCCCCGCCCATACGGGTCGCCCCGCCCGCGGGTTTTGCGGGTGGTGACGGCTTTGACGGAATCGCCGGAGCGTCCATGTCGTTCGGACGGGGGTCATTAAGTTTTCCAGCCGTGACGATGATCTCCGGTTCATCGGACCCTTCGCGGAAAATCAGGGTCGTCAAACCGTTGTGATCGGTCCTCGCCCAGGTCAAACGATCACGGTTCTCGTCCAACAGGTCCAACACTTTTCGGTGCGGATGGTGGGTGCTTTCTTCGCCGGCACACATTCCAAAATACTTCGTCGAGCCGAGATCGTTGAGAATATCCTGAGAAAACGAGTTGGGGCTTCCGTGATGGGAGATCTTCACAAAACTGTAAGGTTCTTCCGACCGAACGGCAGCTCGAAGCGCTAGCACGCTTTCTTCCAGGTCAGCGTTCTTGATCTCGGGTTTTGCGAACTGGAAATCTCCCGCGAACAGGAATCTATGCCCTGCATAAGCGAAGCGTGTGATTGCACTCTGAAGATTGATCGCGGGACCCGGTCGCGACGGAGCATCGACACCCGCGGAATCTAGCTCTCCGCTTATTTTGATCAGCTCGCGGTAAAGGTCCACCGGGCTCGACTCATTGTCGCGGCCGTATAGATCCGAGACTATCGCAGCATCGACGCCGGTTATTTGAGCGATAATGTTTGCGCAGCGGAGAATGTGGTCCTCACCGGGGCCCACAATTTTGAGTCCGATGGGCTTGAACTTCGTCAGCAACGCGGTTTGACTGTCCCGTCCAAGACAGACAACTTTAGTGCCGCTGTCCCTCAGAGTTTCGAGCATGCCTTTGTACCGCGTCTCCAGACCCGCCGCGTCCGAAAGGAACCGTTCGACGGAGGCGCGATTAGAATCCCGTGTGTCCTGGACCTCCTCGCGGAGGGCCGCAACAAGATTGATCACGCTCGGGTCATCCCGAGGAGCGGCGGAATCCGTTGACGATCGCCCCCAACCAAAAGCCGGATCGGCGACGAGCGCCCAACCGACGTCGATCGTCCGATTCTGAACCAGCTTCGGGAGACAGCCGATGTGATCCTGATGGGCGTGGCTGACTATTAAAAGGTCGATCCGGTAAGGGACGGTTCCGCCGAGTATCTGAGAAAGCTGCTCTGGGATCGACGGATGTCCCGGCGTGCCAAGCTCGTCACCTGGGTGACCGCCGTCGATCATGACGACCTTATTCCCGAACTCGCAAACCAGGGCGTCACCGTACTCGTTCCTCCCAACATCGAGGAGGTGGATTTTTGCCCGTTTGATGGTATCCTTGCTCGCTGTCATACGTTCTGACTAACCGAATCGTTAACTACAGATACAATCCGACGTTCGGAAGCCGGCCCATCGTCGTATCACGACCAGTGAAAGGGTCGTTTCCACGAAACGCACGGTTACAAGAAATCTCTCAAAATACCTTTAGTCGGATCATTTTCGCACAATACTACGAAATTAACCATGCCTGACCCATTCTCAAGCTATGTCGGTTGGCATTAAATAAACCTGTTACTCTCTTGGGACCTGCTAACCTGCGATGATTAGCATAAATCTTAATTAGGGTGGTCCGTTTCGAAAGACGGACTTGCGTGCAGATGAGAAGGAATCAAGGGCTTTCGAGATGCTTAAGGACACGGATAGTCGAGTCTATAGCAAGCCAAAGATTAAGGAGTTCAAAACTAATCGCAACTCAATCCAACTGTCTTGAAGAACGGACAAAATAACCATCGGGGCAGGCCTCGAACAAAACTTTCTTCACCCAAGCCACTATTTTTCGAGGTGTAGCCTGTCGTGGTCTACCAGCGGGGAATCGATCGCGATCGAGAACGGTTTGAAACGGTTTTTTCATCTTAATCTTGAGGGATTTTCCCTCTGCTTCGCAGTTCGAGAAGATTATTTGGACCAATTCACGCTTTTCCGACAGCGTTCCCAATTTGTAGCTTAATGATGCGGTTTTTAGCAGTTCGAGAAATTCGTGGAAGTCCTGTAAGTTGTCCGTTTGCTCAATATTCAATGACTCCAGCTTTTCAACAATCTCCTCCTTTCGGATTATTGCTTCGTTTTTCTTCGAGAGGAAGGTGTCTTTATCGAAAACCCCTTCCACGTAAGCATCAGCAAGTTTTGCCAGTTTATTCTCAATCTGTGAAAGTTCGATCTCAAGCAACTTTTTCGCTTCATTAAGGCGCTCCGGCGCTTCTTTCTGATATTCTCGAGCGTATTTCTCAAGCAGGCTATGTTCGTGATCCGTAAGCCGGAGTTTCTCAAAAGCATCCAAGATCCGCTTTTCGATCAATTCCTCCCGAATGGTCTTTTGGGGACAACTTCGAGATTGACAGCGATAGTAGATATGGTTCTTCTGGATCTCGGCTATGAGAAAGTTCCTGCAACCAGCGCATGAAATAAGCCTTCGATAGGCAAAGAAATGCTTGTGCGTTTTAGGCAGCCGTTTGCCTGCAAATACATTTTGAACGTCGCGAAATAGAGACTTTGACACGATCGGTTCGTGGCTCCCGACAAACACCTGTCCTGTCTTTGCGATTCGGATCACACCCATGTAAAAGGGATTCTTCAGAATACAGGTCAGCCCGTTGCGGCTGATTTTCTTGTTTCTCTTGTTCCGAAGTCCGAGTTCATACATTCTTTCGACCAGGGTGTTTAATCCGTATTTGCCTGAAGCATAAGTTTCAAACGCCATCTTTACAAGCGGGCCTTGAACCGGATCAATACGTTTCGGTTTTCCTTTGCCGGCATCGAGATAGCCTGGACGTGCCGGAAACGGAAACAGGCCCTGACGTAGACGGCCGTATATCCCCTTCTTTGTTTCCTCCCGCAGGTTCCTGATGTAATCCGCGGCAACCACAGCCTGAATGTCAGCCGAGAGCCGACCGCCCCGAGAATTCAGATCTAGGCTTTCATTTGCAAAATGCACCTCGACGCCGCGGTCGATGAGGGAGCCAAGGTCCGCCCAGTCCTTGAGATTTCGAGCACTCCTGTCGATCTTGTGGATGATCAGGCCTTCGGCTTTGCCGCGTCGCAGAGCCTTGAGCATATCCAAGAACACTGGGCGTCCGAGCTTGGCCGCCGTTTCACGTTCTTCAAACTGCTTTATTATTCGGAGGTTGAATCTCTCGGCATAACGCTCGATAGCTGCCTGTTGCTCGTCGAGTGAGGTACCCAGAGTTCCCTGTCGTTGCGTAGAAACGCGGACATAAGAAAAATAGCCTTTCCTTGACATCGGGGAGGGGGGTTAATTGTCTACCACTGGTTAAATGAGGGGACGCTTAAACTTAGCGTTTAAAGGTGTTTTCGTCAAATCTTTTCCATTTTCACTGCGATGGCGAGATAAGATCCGCCATACAAGACCAACGTACTTGCGCAGCGTGTCATCGGCTTCGGCAGCATCATCCGAATCATAGGTCGGGTAATATTGATAAATCGCGGAAAGATTCCGATAGTCCGTTTCGCGAGTTTCTTCCAGAAATTCCGTCATGACTTTATGGGCGCTGAAACGTTAGCTGAACATACAAAACCGACAGCAACGGAGTCGAGTAAGAGCGAATAATATTTCTTCTGCCACACCTTAGATACGCCCGCATAGCGACGCAATTCCGGGAATCGCTGCGCCAACATGAGCGCCATGTTTGACCTGGTTGAGCGTTCGTGCCCACAGATCAAGCTGCGAATCTCCGCAGGGTTATATTCCGAACAGCCCAGACCGAGCTTTCTTAGGTAGCTGCGCAGTTCGTCATAAATGACTTTGACGAATGAACGGTGTTGCTGCACGAACACGATCTTTGTAAGTGCGACGCGATCAATCTTGTACCAGGCAACCAACTCATTTACGATTTGCTTCAATCTTTCAATCTTCAGACGGGATTCGTTTACACCTAGCGTCTTAACAGCAAAGTAGGCGAGTTGGCGATCTTTGAATACGGAGATGCCGATTCGTCGGGCACCGAGATCAATGCCCAATATTGTCGGGGGTTTCGATTTCATGTCTGTTTTCTTAATGATTATCGATAGGGGTCCAGCCCTTGTTTATAAGAGTCGGTCGTATTCATAAGGTTGAGGATGTGTTTGCTCACGGTCTTGAGCTCAGGTTCGGTCGGGATCTGATTCGTAAGAAGGTTCGCATAGAAACAGAACTCCCCTTCCTTTAGCTGAACCGGCCATTTAGGATACCAATCGGAATTGGACAGGATATGCGTATGCTCCCGTTTCCTCTCCATTACTTCGACTTGGCATTCCTCGAACAGCCGCTGGAACATCAGCCTGATCGGCATATGATAAATAACCTCGAGCTTGAGCAGGGTTTTCAAACTTGGAAGGTAGAACCCAGTTTCATAGCGTGAAATTTCTGCTGCCGATCTTTGGTTGAGCAGGAAGGCGACCTGTTTCTGCTCCAGACCGCAGCGAAGCCGGGCCCGCCGAAGATCATTTCTGTTTTTGGAGATGTTTGTTTTCATTTCTTTGACGATAATGCTTCGTATCTGCATCGTAACAAGCTTTGTCAACTGAAAACAGGTTGAAAAAATTGACGAATTCCCCAATTCTGTAAATTGGTTAATACGATTTTGTGTTCGGTCCCAGCGTCCAGGCGAAGATTTTGCGTGCGGGAACTTGAAGGCATGGACTCACTGCCCGAAAGTTCAGGTTAGTAGAAAGGAGTGCTTCGGGAAGAAGGCGGTGCCGAAATGACCTTCAGGCGATTAATTCAGATGGTCAGAGCTGACTTCGGGTGGGGATGTCCTGTTCGAAAGGTATTCTTGAAGTCTGAAGGCGACGCTGTTCGCTCGCTCCGCAGTGATGTTCAGATATCGCAAGAACGTCTTCATTTGAGAGTGGCCCGTTATTTTCATCACCTCGGAATGAGGCGAGCCTGAAGCGATCATTCTAGTTGTTGCGGTGTGCCGGCAATCGTGAAATCTAAAATCTTCGATCCCTGCTTCTTTGCAGGCCGAGCCAAACGCCGTTTTGATCGTCGTAGTTATCCCAAAGACAAGACCGGCGGCGGCTTTTGGCGAAGCCTCCCAAAGTTTTTCAAGCTCTCTCTTGAGCCTTGGGGTCATACCGACCGTTCGCGAACTCTCAGTTTTAGTATTCGATTGCGGGATGTAAATCTCGTTAGTAGCAAAACTCACGTCCTGCCATTTCATCTTGAATATCTCTCCGCGTCGCATTGCGGTATCCAGTGCACAAATAAGCAATGGCCTAAGATGAGCTCGTCGGCCGGTGCAAACCGAAAGCAATCTTGATTCTTCCTCAGTGGAAAGAATCCGTTCGCGTTCCACCTCACTCGCCTTTGAGATAATTCCTTTGGAAAGCATAAAGGGATTCTTGATAATCCATTCGTTTTGAAAGGCGAAATTTAAGATTGCTCTTAATAGCTCAAGTTCTCGATTTACGCTGGAAATTTTTCGAGTGGTGCCTCTGTCGGTTGGGGTATTGATCCGTTTTTGTTTGTAGTTTTCTATATTCTTTGCCTTGATTGAACGAATGGGCTTGCCGCCAAAATGTTCAAGCAGAGGCTTGACCGCTGACTGAACCGGCTCCAGTGACCGTCGTCCCGAAATTTTGATGCCATTTGCGTACGTCGCCTTAGTTAGTTTGATCGCCGTATATTCCTTGACAAGTTCTGAAAATAGTAACTTGTCCGATTTCAGTGTTTCTTCACCGTGAGTCAAAAATTCACGGCGCATTTCTTCAACGATCCGCAATGCGGTGCGCTTATCGGATATAGGTTTCAATTTCTCACGCCATTTTCCTGCTTCGTCTTGATACTGAAGCCTAGCGTATAAATTACCTTTGATCTCCCGCCAGTATTTTCGCTGTTGACGTTTCTTTCGCCCTTCCATTGTGGTTCCAGTTTCGAAAGAGTTTCCTAGAAAGTTTCCTAAGACTAGGATGATAATCCATGTTATCAGCTGTAACCAAGCTGAGACTATTAGACTACCGAAAGGCAACAAAACACTGCCCTTTCCGGCAGTTTTGAGGGCGGATATGAAGCTCCGAGAATGCCGCTGAGGCTAGAAAATTTTGGCTGTTAACCGAAGGGTTGTAAGTTCGAGTCTTACCTGCGGAGCCAATCAGATCAACAAGTTACGGACGCCACCACGGCGTCCGTTTCGTGTTTTCTCCCCTTCATTCGATCGCATTACGCCCGAGCCAAGTCGGAGCATTACGCATTACCGGATCAGGCGTATAGCCAAGATCCAGATCCGCTATTCGTTTTTAATATCTGGGGCGGCGAAATCGGCCTTTACAGAAGGACGTTTCCAGTTCCTAGATAAACATCTTCCCGGGGTTCAGGATGCCTTTGGGGTCGAAGACTTTTTTGATGCCCTTCATCATTTCAAGCGTGGCCGCGTCGACGGCGTAATGCAGGTACTGGGATTTGACGTACCCGATTCCGTGCTCGCCGGAGATGGTACCGCCGAGATCGACCGAGAGCTGAAAAGTTTCGGCAACGCACTCGCGGGCACGGGCGATAGCTTCAGGATCATCACGGTCCACAACGAAATTAACGTGAATATTCCCGTCCCCCGCATGGCCGAAATTGGCGACGAAAGTGTCGTGCTTCTTGCCTATCTGCTCGATGCGGGAAACGAGTTCGGGCACTTTGCTCCGGGGCACTACCACGTCTTCGTTGATCTTCAATGTACCGTACTTCATCAGGGCCGGCGAGATGGCCCGCCGAACATCCCACAGCTTATCCTCTTCCTCTCTGGTCCGCGCCCGGATAACGTCGAAACCTCCGTTTTCGCTGATGATCTTTTCGATGATCGCGGCCTGCCGCCCGACCTCCTCTCGGGAACCGTCAACGGCAACAAGCAATATCGCCTCAGCATCCTTCGAGAGGCCGAAGGCGAAGCTCTCCTCTACCGCCGCGACGCAGAATTTGTCGATCACCTCCATAGCCATCGGCAGCAAGCCCTCGGGCGTGAATTTTGTAAGCACCTTACACGCCGCCTCCATCGAATGGAAATTCGCCCGCACGGTGGCCGTCGCCTCGGGCATCGGAAGGAGCTTCAGCGTGGCCTCGGTGATGATCCCGAGCATCCCTTCGGATCCGCACATCAGGCCGGTCAGGTCAAACCCGACAACGTTCTTGACCGTCCTGCCGCCGGTGCGGATGACGTCGCCAGCGGCGGTGACGACCTCGAGCCCAAGGACATGGTGCTTTGTTACGCCGTACTTCGGTGTCCGCATTCCGCCGGCGTTCTCGGCAATATTCCCGCCAATGAACGAATCCTTGTAGCTGGCGGGGTCGGGGGCGAACATCAGCCCCACTTCGGCCGCCGCCTGCTGCACCTCGAAGGTGGTCAATCCGGGCTGGCAAGTAATGTAGAGGTCATCAACGTTCAATTCGAAGATCCGCTTCATCCGGTCGGTGCCGATCACGATCCCGCCGTCGACGGGGACCGCTCCGCCCGTGTATCCGACGCCGCCGCCGCGTGCCGTCACGGGAAAGACCACCTCATTCGCAAGCCGCAATATCGCCGCCATTTCGGCAGTCGATTCCGGGAAAACGACGGCTTCGGGCGGGAACTTTTCCTTGACCGCGTCTGCCCCGTAAGGCTCGACACGGGTCGGATCAACGGCCACATTTTCATCGCCTACGATCGCCTTGAACGCGTCTATGACCTTGGGATCGGATGCCCTTGTGGTCTTGCGTCCCCCTGATTCGAAGTGAATGGAGCGAAACATTGTTATGCTGTGCCTCCAGCCAAATTTACTAAAATTACGCTACTTCTGCTACACTCTCGAAAACCGACTCTTGCAAGACCTGTCCACACCTTCAGCAAAAGGAACCGAAAACCGCTATGGCCGAAAACGATAAGGACCTGATCCCGCCCGACGACTACGAACGCGAACTGACAACAGATCTCGACGACGATACGCCGGACAAACCGAAGGGCATTCCGCTTCATACCAAGATCTTCATCGGTCTGGCTGTCGGTGTCATTGGAGGCTTGGTCGCTAACTGGACGCTTGGCGGAAATGACGAAAATCTGATCTGGACGGTCGAGAACATCACACGTCCCATCGGACAGTTGTTCCTCAACCTTTTGTTGATGATCGTCGTCCCGCTGGTCTTTTCATCTCTCGTCGTCGGCGTCGCCGGCATTGGCGATATCAGAAAGCTCGGAAGGATCGGAGCGAAATCATTCGCATACACCCTGATCATTTCGGCTATCTCGGTCGTGATCGGGCTCACGCTTGCAAACACCATCCGCCCCGGCGAACGCATCAGTCCCGATACGGCAGCGGCGTTGAAAGCCGAGTTTTCCAGCGCAGGCAGTGCGGCCACCGAAGCCCAACGGAAGGCGGTCGAGGCCGCGAAAGCCGACAGCGGGCTAATGCAGGCGGTCAAGACGGTCGTCCCGAGCAACGTCTTTAACTCTATTTCAGGCGCGAGTCCGAACATGCTTCATATAATGTTCTTCGCTCTGATAATCGGGGTCGCGATCACGCTTTTGCCGGCAACGGTGTCGGCGCCGTTCGTCAGTTTTTGCGAGGCTTTGTTTGCGATCACGGCAAAGATAATCGACATCGTGATGAAGTTCGCGCCTTATGCGGTCGCGTGCCTGCTCTTCAATAACATCGCGCAGTTCGGGCTCGAACTGCTTCAATCTCTCGGCTGGTTCGTCGCAACGGTACTCTTAGGGCTGTCGATCCACTTTTTTGGCATCTATTCGCTTTCGATCTATTTCCTTTCGCGGATCAACCCGCTTGAATTCTTCAAACGCGTCAGGACCGTCATTATCACGGCCTTTTCTACGTCGTCGTCGAACGCGACGCTGCCAACAGCCCTCAGGGTAAGCCACGAGAACCTCGGCGTCCCAAAGGAGATCAACAGCTTTGTGCTGACGGTCGGGGCGACAGCCAACCAGAACGGCACAGCCTTGTACGAGGGCGTTACGGTCCTTTTCTTGGCTCAATTGGCTGGTGTCGACCTGACCGTTTCTCTTCAGTTGATGGTCGTTTATCTTGCTATCTTGGGCGGCATCGGTACCGCCGGTGTCCCTTCGGGTTCGATACCCTTCATCATCGGCATACTCTTTATGATCAATATCGATCCGGCCCTGATCGCTATCATCATTGGCGTGGACCGCATCCTGGATATGTGCCGCACCACGCTGAATGTCGTCGGCGATCTGACAGCCGCGACCTTCGTAGCGCGCAGCGAGGGATATGAATTGCTCCATGCTCGGGAAGATGCCGGACTAGGGTAGAATTTCGATCGGCAGGGAAAGGTGGAACCGTAGTTACCGGGGCAGCTTACACGGCCGACAGTCTCGGACGAACCCGTTGGCCGTCGAGCAGATCAAAGGGGGTATACCAAATGTTTCCGATAGGCGACGACAATTCTGACGTTAAGATCACGCCGTTCGTCAATTACATTTTCCTCGGCTTGAACGTGATCGTTTTCGTGCTCTTTCAGCAGATCGGATCAAGCGAATCGTTCACCTACGCTTACTCGCTGGTTCCAAAGGAGATTACCGATGGCGTCGATCTCTCAGGCGTACAGGTGGTCCGGGATTCGTTCGGAAATACTGCCCAGATCCAGCACTACTCGACACCGCTTCCGGTTTACTTCAACTTCCTGAGTTCGATGTTCATGCACGGCAGCATTGCCCATATTTTTGGCAATATGCTGTTCCTGTGGATCTTTGGCGACAACCTCGAAAACCTGCTTGGTCACATCCGTTTCGCCGCCTTCTACCTGGTTTGCGGGTTCGCCGCTGCAGCGGCCCAGATCTTTATGGACGGCGATTCGGTCATCCCGATGCTGGGTGCTTCCGGAGCGATCTCGGGTGTGCTCGGCGGCTATATCCTGCTTTTCCCGCAGCGGCGAGTGCGGGCTTTGATCTTCAATTTCCTCACCACCGTTCCCGCGTTTGTCGCGATCGGCATCTGGATCGCTTATCAGCTTATCCTCGGTTATATGACCCCGGCCGGAACCGGCGGCGTCGCTTATGCCGCACACATCGGCGGCTTCGTTGCCGGGCTGGCATTGGTAAAAGTGTTCGCTTTGGGCCGGCGGGTTTAGACCTTGATGGAGAAATCAGGAGAGACCTTCGAGAGGTTTGGATTGAGGAATGGATCGTTATCGACGTACGCTTTCCAGCGTTTCAGAAAACGATCTCCATCTCTTTCTCTGCCAACAAAGTAGTCGCGGGTTTGGCCGAGCTGGAATTTAAGTTCAGCAAACGGGGTGACCGTAACCCGAAATCCCTGCTCTCGGACCCTCAAACAAAGCTCAGCGCCGTAGAGCGCTCCCGACAGGTATTCCTCATCAAATCCGCCAACCGAGTCGAAGATTTCGCGGCGCATTATCATGCAGCTAGACGAAACGGCCGAAATGTTGCTGATCAGCCGGTTTCGAGACATATTCCCTGGAGAGTTTCTAAGAAACCCGTCATGTGTCGCCGCGACAATGCCGCCGACGCCAATGAGTAGGCCGGTGCCTGCGATTGTGTTGTTCCGGGTGGAGCAGCCGCGGCCCAACGACGCCGATCTCTGGCTGGATGGCGAACGAAACCAATTCGCGAAGCCAATCCGAGGATAGCGGCCTGATTCCGGAATCGAGGAAGCAAAAGAGACCGCCGGCCGAATCTGCGGCCGCGGCATTCAGCCTCGACGTCCAATTCAGAGTCGATCCAACGCACTTCGCTTCGCCTTTGTCGCCCGCCTTCACCGCGCGATCGCCTACCTCGATGATCTCCAAATTTTGGTAATCGGTCCGGTCGCGGACGATCCTCGCCCACTCATCCGCCCGTGCCTCTCGATGGCCTGAAAGGATGAGACTGACCGGTGGGAGTGGCTCGGGCAAACTGTACCGGACGCGGTGGAGGTAGCCGGTTTCAACGACTTGGGCCTTTTTCCCGGTCCTTTCCAAATATTCACGGATCGCCCGCCGGGCGGTTTCGTGGGCATACGGTTTCGACTCGAGGTCACGGGCAAGCGAACCGGCGGTTACCCGCCAATGGTAGAGGATCTTCGGGATATGACGGATCTGCCCGTCCTTTAGCCGCTCCACAACCCGAAGAGCGAGATCGTAATCCTGACTGCCCTCGAATCCGATGCGGAAACCGCCGATCTCTTTCAAAAGGAAGGTCCGATATGCCGATAGGTGGGTTACGAGATTGATCCCAAGCAAAAGATCTCGGCTGAAGGCAGGCTTGAATTTCGGCGAACTCCTACGGCCGTCTTCATCGATCAGGTCCTCGTCGCTGTAGATTATCATCGTGCCCGGATGACCCTTCAGCACATGAGCCACCCAGAAAAGAGCATCCTCCGAAAGCTCGTCATCGTGATCCAAAAGGACACAAAATTCTCCCGTTGCCATCTCAAGAGCCGAGTTCGATGCGGCAGATATATGGCCGTTTGACTCGCGGAAAACTATTTTGATCCGCTTATCTTCGCTCAACTCCGCGAGCAAAGGGCGGATGTATGGTTCGGTGGAGGCATCGTCGGCAATGCATATTTCCCAATTGTCGTAGATCTGGTTGATAACCGAGCCGACGCATTTCCTCAAAAGGACCTCGTCCGTGTTAAAGACGGGCAGGATCACCGAGATCAGCGGCTTATGTCCGAATTCGGCAATGCGGGCCGTGAGCTCGTCCCGATCAGCTTGGGTTATTGAGCCGTGCTTCCGGATCCATCTCTGATACGCTCGACGCTCTCGCGCCGCCCTCAGTGCTGTTTCGGCCACCGGACCGAACCCCGACTCCCGAATGTAGGCGAATAGCTTTCGGACAAAGGATGTTGTGCGTAAAAAGACCCCCATTTAGATCAATAAGAACCTATAAGCACGTCGCTATCGGTCGATGTGCTATTGTTCTAATTTCAGAAGTATGGCCTTTGTTTGCAGAATTTGCGAGAGCCCCGGAGATCACCGCTCTATGACTGCTCGGGAGATGATGTACGGCTCCCGCGAGGAATTCAAATATTTCGAATGCGGAGTTTGTGGTACCGTCCAGATCGCAGAGTTCCCTGAAATGTCGCGATTCTATCCGCCCGATTATCTTTCATTCAATGAGGATGTCGAGGTCGCGAAGACCCTTCCGAGGCGGATCGCATCCCGTTTCGCCGGACGCGAGCTCCTCTTCGGCGACAGTCCGATAGGCCGAGCAGTTCTAGCGATGAAACCTTGGCTGGCCGATCATTTTCCCCGTTCGATGAGGAGTCATCCGATCGGCCTCCGATTCGACACCAGGATACTCGACGTGGGCTGCGGCAGGGGCAAACTTCTTCGCTCGCTTCACTATTTCGGATTTCGCGATCTGTCCGGGGCCGACCTCTTTATCGAGTCGGACCTGCATTTTCCGGAAGGGATCACGGTCCATCGCGCTTCCCTCGCCGAACTTGATCCCACATACGAATTGATAATGCTTCATCACTCGTTTGAGCATTTTCCCGACCCGATCTTGTCGATGCGGGAAACATGGCGGTTGATGACTGACGAAAGTTGGTGTATCGTCCGCATTCCGATTGTGGGCGAAGCATGGAAGCGTTACGGCTGCGATTGGGTGCAGATGGACCCGCCCCGGCACTTGTTTCTTTACACTGAAGAGAGTTTTCGGCTCGCTGCCGAGAAAGGCGGGCTGCGGGTCGAGCACGTTTATTACGACTCGGGCGCGTTCCAGTTTTGGGGTAGCGAACAGTATGTCCGTGACATCCCGCTGCTTGACGAAAAGTCGCTTTGGGTCAACCCCGAGTCGACGTTATTCACGAAGGAACAGCTTGAAGGCTGGGCCAAAGACGCCGAAGAATTGAACGCTAGTGCCCGCGGCGACATGGCCTGCTTCTATTTAAGACGAGCCCCTATGATTGACCGAAGCCGCGGTAATAAAGATCACTCTTGCGGATAATGCGTGTACTCCAATATCTGGATTCGTTAAACCGCGGCGGTGCCGAAATGCAGGCATTGGACGTATGCCGCAACGCCGCCCGATTCGGCATCAATGTGACCGCCGTCGCAGCCGGCGGCGGTCCCCTGGAAGACGAGTTCAGGGACGCCGGTTTCGAATTTATCCGGCTCTCTCGGAAATTGCCCGTGGACCTATATGTCGCGGCTCAGCTGCGCCGGATCGTCCGCGAAAGAAACATCCGGGTCGTCCACGGTTACCAGGCCGTCGACGGGCTGCATCTGTATCTTGCGACGCGCGGTTTGAACGGGGTCAGGCGTGTTCTAAGCTTTCAGGGATTCGTTCAAGACAGAAAGAACCGCGTCACCTTGCGATTCCTTATCCCGCGGATGGATGCCAATATCTCGGTAAGCCGGGGCTTGACGAAATGGCTCAAGGAGACCGACCGGCTCGATGTCGGCAACCGCTTCACCGAGATCTATAATGGTGCCGATCCAAAACGATTAAGGCCCACCGGCGGTTCAATTAGGAAGGAACTCGGGCTTCAGCCGGACGATCTTCTTTTCGGAATGATCGCCAATTTTTACCGCGATCCGCGAAAGGACCAAATGACCGTTTGCCGGGCGCTGACCAGCGTTTTCGAAAAGGTCCCGAAATCGCATTGTGTTTTCGTAGGGCGGATCGAAAAAGGTGCCGAAGACAAAATGGCGGACTGCCTGAACTTCTGCATCGAACACGGTATTACGGATCGTGTCCATTTCGTCGGGCCGCGAAGCGATGTGCCGGACATCCTTGCTGACCTGGATGTCTTCGTTCTTTCGTCGCTGCACGAAGGCCTCCCGGTCGCCGTTTCCGAGTCCATGCTGGCCGGCGTGCCGATGATCGTTTCGGCGATCGAACCCCTGCTCGAAGCCACGCAAAACGGTGAATTTGCCGACACATTTCCCGTCGGCAACGCAGAGTTGCTTGCCGACAGGCTGATCAGCCTGTTGAGCGACAATTCACGGAGACGCGAATTAGCAAACAATGCAAAGCGATTTGCTGAAGAAAACTTCAGCATCGACGCCCATCTGCGTCAGCTCCGAACCTTATATTCATCGCTGATCGAGGGGAATAGAACCGCCGCTTAAGATCAAGCCGACGAGAGTTCCGACCCTTATTGCCGCTGAAACTCGGGCGTCCCGAGCACTAGGCTGACGACCTTGAACACGTCAGGATCGCCGCTGGGCCTGAGGAGCCGCATCTGGCGGCCCTGCGCCCCGGCCTGTCCCTGACGCATATTTGGAACATAGGTCTCGTCAGCCGGATCCGCCGGAGCTTTCACCTCCTGGAGCGGCTGTTCGGCCTGCTTTAGAAGAGTGGTCTTAGTCGCCGGGGAAATATTTCCGTGAAGGATCTCCTCCACGGCCATGTTTATCGTGCCGGCCTTGTCGGGTCCCCTGAATCTTTTCAGATCGGCCCTCGTCCCGGGTATCTGGTTGCTTGAAAGTGCGATCGCAAAGTTCAGCCTCTCGAGCAGGGCCCCTGCATTGACCCAATCTTCTGAAGTGTCCGGGTACCCTGTCGGAGCTTGGTAACCATAAGGCACTTCGCCAAGTTTATTCAGCATCGCAAGCATCTGCGGGCCGGCGTTCGTATCTGCGCCGATGGCTCTGATCGACGATATCGCCAGCTCGAACGGCGTCTTGATCTTTGCCCGGAAATTGTCGCGTGCGAAGAATTCCTTGTCCGTAAAGAGGGCCCGAAGCGTAGCTTTCATATCACCCTTCGATCTTGTGAACGCCGATGCAACGCGGCCGATCAACTCTTCGCTCGGCTTGTCGTTCACGAACTTGACCGCAAGTTTGCGTGCAATATGCTTGGCGGTCGAGGGGTGACTCACAAGAATATCGATGACCTTGAGGCCGTCCTTGACCCCTCCCTCATCTACCTTCTGGCCGAGTACCACCTTCCCACTCCGGTCGTGCCAGTTTTGGTTGAAGTAAAACTCACCGCTCTCGACGTCATCCGGGATTCCAGCCTGGCGTTGTAATCGAGCGAGCCGCATTTCCTCGGTCCCGTTAATGTTCGCCGCTGCCGCACGCCGATAACCTCTCGGATCGGCGATGGTCCAACCGGTGAACGCGCGGGCCACCTCAACAATGTCTTTCTGGGTATAACCTCCGTCCACGCCAAGGGTATGGAGCTCCATCAACTCACGTGCATAGTTCTCGTTGAGGCCGCGTCGCGGCTGCTGCTGCAGGTTCCTCGCCTGTCTGATGCGTTGATCGATCTGTGCGTCGGTAAGCCCCTGATTCTCCTTGATCCTCTCGCGCATCTGGGGCGTTAGCTGGCCATTCAATACTAGTTGTTGAAGCCGTCCCGGCCGAGCAGCAGGCCGTCCCTGGTTGGGAGCGACCGATTCAAAATTGTCGAGGTAGAAAAGCATCGCCGGGTGCTGGGCCGTCGCGACGACAAGATCCTTGAAATTACCGAGAGCGTGCTTGCGAAGTACATCGCGTTCGTAGCTCGGGATGTACCATCGGACTGCGCCCTTCCCCGCAAACACGTTGAAGTGGTTCTGCCAAAAATCGACCATCACCTCCTGAAGCTGTCGCTCCGAATAGACGGCGCGAAGGACACGGTTTGAGGTGATCTGCGGCAGTAATTGGTTCGCGGGCCGAAGATCATATTTCGCGTAATATTCGCGCAGTTTCCGCTGCCGTTCCTGACGCTCTTTTTCGCTCATCTCTTCCGGATTCTGCTGGGCATTTTGGCCGCCCTCAGGTCCCTCGAGCATCCTCAGCAGCGCGCCAGGGTTCGGATAACGGGCAAAGATCTCGGCCGTCGTCATCTTGTTGATCTCAAGGTTCTGCAGCCTTCTTTCTGCCGACGAATCATCTATAGAAAGCGGATCGAGCTGCTGTTCAATATATTTCGAAAGGCCGATCGATCTGACGCGTTCAATGTCGCCGGGACGGGCGCCGTAACCAAGTCGATCAAGGATATGGATGATCTTTTCGTCGGCTGACAGCGACTTCTTGTCCTTCGGCGACATTGCCCCGACGGGCACACACGGCAAAAGGAATGCGGCGATGACAAAAAAGGCGAAGAATTTGTCGAGAACGGGTCTACTAATTATGAGTTTCATTGCAGTATCGGATCAAGGTCCTGATTTTCGGCTGGCCGTTTGGGCCGCAATTTGTTAGACGCTTCCAAAAACCGATTGGGCGAAAAAATGGCCCGGACGCGAACAAGGCGACCATCGTGAGAACCGTAATTCTACGGAAAATGAGCAACAAATACCGGCGGCCCGGCATCAAAAGTTCGAAATCGAGCGTAAATTCAGGTACTATTTTAAGTTGACGATCCAGATTACGACGGGAAAATGAGATTCCAACCGATCAAATCGCTGATTGCATTCGCTGTAACACTGCTCGCTGTCGGGTCCGTGTTCTCACAGGGCGAGAGTTTTGCGAGCCCTGAGGTGGATTACGTCTTCGAGTTACCGGATGATCGCTGGAAGATGACGGTAAAGCCCTCAGCAACAACCCCGAATGTCGAGTTTGTCTTCGTTGACCGGACCGACGGCCATTTGGAGGTTAGACGCCTTAGTCTGCCCCCAAAGGGGATCGTTTCCGACGTTATCCGTGACGAAGAACAGAAACTGCAGTTCTTGCCCGGATATGTTGCCGGCCGCGAGGAACCATTCGGTGGATTCCTAAGCGGTGCGATCTTCAACTTTGAGTTCGTTAGGGCCGGAAAGCCGATGAGTGGCCGGTTCTATTTCCTCAAAGCGTCAGACGATACGGTTTATGTCCTGAGATTTACAGGGTTCAGGGACAAACTGAGGTCGATCCGGCATCAGACGGATTCGATCGCTCGGACATTTAATGTCAAGAGATCCTGAACCTTTGCCGGTTTTTTCTCACTGAACCGCAGTCGGCCCCGAATCGCAGCAGTTCACGCATCTATCTTCAATCGTGCAGCGGAAGGCAGGATATAGCCGGACCTTGAGTCAAGTCCCTCCAACGCCGCCGCCAAACTTCCGAACTTTTGCATTCGCATCGCCGCCGTTTTCGCTTCCGGGAGCTCGGTCACGATCCTGACCTCAAATCTTTCGGCCTTTGTGAGCAGACTCCAGGCGGTCTGTCCGTTCACTTGATACGACCCGCAAAGCCTGATCGCCAGATCTCCGCTGTTCTCGACGTCAAACCACTTCAGGAAGTCGTCGCGGCCGAGCCCGTCACGGCACTCCGCCAACAGGATCACGGTCCCGCCCTCCTCACAAGCTCGTGTGGCCGCATCGAGTGTTTTGTGTGCCTGGATCATATTGATATCGTACGGGTACCCGCCGCAGCTTGCTATCACAAGGGTCCGTTTCCCGTTCACCGCCACACTGTTTCGTTCGTTGAGTCTGCTCGAAGCGTTCTCGTGCGATGTCAGCCAATGGCCGCAATAAAGGTCGATCAGGGCCCCATGGTCATCGACGATGGTGTTAAAAAGAAATCCCGGGTTCGCATGGGACGCGGCCTCGACGAACGCCTCGTGGACCGGATTTCCACCTAGAAGGCCCGGCCCTACACCGTCGCGACGGGACATCTTTTCGCAGTCAAAGGCGATCTTGTGTGTGCCGGAGATGGTCCGCGTCGAAGCAAGTCCCGGACACACGAGCTTTCGACCGCCCGTAAAGCCCGCGAAATAATGAAACGACACCCCGCCAATCAATATGACCAGGTCATGTTCGAACAGAGCTCGGTTCAACTCGATCGGGACGCCGCCCGCTGTTTCTCCGATCCGAACAAGCCGGGTAATATCCCTCGGGGTATGGTCAATGGTTCTTATACGTTGCGCGATGAAAGGTGTTAGGATCTCCGACCTTTCTTGCGGCGAAACTGGTCTGTGAATGCCTGTGGCGAAAATGATCGAAAGGTCAGCGGCCCCGACACCGGCCGCGATCAGCCGGCGCACGAGCAGATTCACAACCTGTCCGCAAGCTGCCTCGCGGGTGGCGTCCGGTACCACGATCAGGATCTTGTCGCCGTGTTTGATGATCTCATCCAACGGAGCCGATCCGATCGGCTCGTCAAAGCGGCGCCCGATCTCAACATCCGTCATGGGCGGCGGGGCTGGTTGGGGGGTGACCACCTCAAATCGGGACGGGTCATGATCGAAATAGAAATGAGTGTCGCCGTACCTGAGTTCTATGTTTGCCATTTACGCAGGATCCGGGATCTATCCGTTCGCGAACTTAGACCGGACCGAAGGCTCAAAGCATTTGGTACCGGTCTCACATATATAGACAGCCTCTGTCTCGCGATCGGCTGTTTCCATTTGGATCGTGAGATGATCAATGCCGAAACTTTCATGGAGTTTGTCGCGAACGATCGCCAACAGGTCCGAATGGGCCACCGACGGATCGTGGCTGATGTGGACGGAAAGGGCATAGATCCCTGACGAGATCGTCCAAACATGCAGATCGTGGATGCCGGTAACACCATCCGATCCAAGGATGGAATCGGCGACCGCAGAGAGGTCGATGTGTGCCGGCGTCCCTTCAAGCAGGACGTTCACCGATTCGAGGATCAGACGCCAGGCGCCGACGATGATGATCAGGCTGATAAGAATACTGCCGACGGCGTCGGCCCACATCCAGCCGAATGCGATGATCAATGCTCCGGCGGTGACCGCCGCTACCGATCCCAGAAGGTCGCCGATAACATGGAGGAAAGCACCGCGAAGATTCAGGTTATGCTTATGGCCCGAATGCAGGAGAGCCGCGGCGATGACGTTGACGACAAAGCCGCCGGCCGCGATCGCCAGAAGCTGTGCGCCCATTATCTCCGGGGGCGAACTGAACCGGCCGACCGCCTCGAAGATCACCCACACCGCGATCAGGGCGAGGGCAACGCCGTTCACAAAAGCGGCGAGGATCTCCATCCGGTAGTAACCGTACGTCTTTTTTCGGGTGGCCGGCCTTGCACTGAACCAGAACGCGAACAGCGTCAGCGACATCGCGGCCACGTCGGTGAACATATGGCCGGCGTCGGCTATCAGCGCCAGCGAATTTGTGAACCAGCCGCCGACCGCCTCGGCCAGCATATAAACGAACGTGATCCCTAGAGCGATCTTGCCGGCCCACACTTCGGCCGGATCGGGCTTCTGTGTCATGTTCGTGAACTGGCGACAGGATGCTACCCTCCGTAACCTAAAACTTTCTCAGGACCTTGGCCGTCTTTAGCGAAACGACGTACCCTGCCCGATTCCCGCGGTCATCGCCGAGCTCTATGGCTGCCTCGGAGAGCTGCGTCGAGATCTGAAGGCGAAAGGTTCCGTCCGGACCGGCAAATACCTGATTGCCCTGTGATCGTACCTGCGTTCCGGGCTGCGTAGTCCCGGCGAGGATAAACACGCTTCCTCCGACGC
Organism: Chloracidobacterium sp.; assembly: GCA_016716365.1. Lineage (GTDB taxonomy): Bacteria > Acidobacteriota > Blastocatellia > Pyrinomonadales > Pyrinomonadaceae > OLB17. The sequence continues at coordinate 190,514 of JADJWM010000019.1, forward strand.
TTTCCACGCTTAGGCCGCCCAGCTCCAGGTTTCTGCTGGCTTCGCGTTTGACGACCGCGAAGCGGAACGGCTCGCTCCAATCGCTCGTTTGCCCTGAACGGGCCGTCGCCTTGAGCCGCCAGTAATAGGAGCCTGGGGAAAGGCTTCCAAGCCTGAATTCGCGGGCCGAGAGGCCCGAGCGATCGACCAGGATGGAATCCGAAGCAAAGTAGGATGAACGAGCGACCTGGAGGTAGTAGCCGCTGATGGGCACCGGGCCGTCGGGCTGCCAGCTGAAGACAACGCTTGCTCCATTCCCGGTCGTCTCGGCGATCTGCGACATATTTGCCGGCGACGCCAGCCGCGGCGGCGGAAGCAGATCTTCCTTTCTCGAGACTCGGCCGTCAGAAACGGAAGCAAATTCGTTCTCGGTTATCGTCGTACGCGACCCGGCGATCGTCGTCTCGACCCCTCCTCGATTGACACGTATCTCTGCAACTCGGTCGTCAGCGTTGAAACTTGCGTCGGTCTGAGGTTGGATCTGCGTCTCGGAATCGCGCATCTCCACGATGTTCTCAGTATTTTCAGGTTGTTCCTCGGTGCGGACATTCAGTTGACCGTCATCAAGCGAGACACGCACGTTGTTCCCGCCAAAGAAGGATGAATTGTCGCGGATGACCACCGTACTGTTAGGGCGAACCGTATAAACGGATCCGTCGATCATTTGGACGATCGCACGTCCGTCGGCCTGGGTCTGAATGGTATCGCCGGCCGCCACAAAGGTTTCCTTGGTAACAACGATGGTCTCGCGGGTTGCGGCCCTCGTGATACGGACCTCCCCTTCGAACGAAATGATCTTCGCCGCGTTCTTCGGAGCCTCGCCCATTTCCTGAGGTACGAACCAGTTGTTCCGGATCGCCCACCAGCCGCCGAAAACCACGGCTCCGGAAACAAAAATGAACACAAAGAGCCCCGTGATGGTGCTTCGCCTGATCTTCCACCATTCAACGTAAAATTTGCGGTATTTCTGCTCCATCAAAATGGGCTAGGTTTCGTCAGAATCGGTACCCGGGGCGTCAGCTTCCGCTTCGTTCGAATGAGTTGGCGGGAAAATAAGCGAAGCAATTATAGAAATGACAATTGCCAGGACGACAACACCGAGCGAGATATTGATGACCTCTTGTTTGAACTCAAGATCTAAAAACCTTTTTGCCAGGTTCCCGACCGAGTGTTCGGTGCCGGTAATCATTATCATCCCTTCCGCCAAAAGAGGCAAGAGCATTTTGACGCCGATGAACGACAAGATGAACGCAAGGCCGATCTTCAGGAAATGAAATCGGTCGGCCACATCGGCAAGAAGAAAGAAAAACGTCCTTAGCCCGAGGATCGCAAAAATGTTCGACGTATAGATGATGAACCGGTCGGTCGTGATACCGAAGATCGCCGGAATTGAGTCGACGGCGAAAATAAGGTCGGTGAATTCCACCACGATCAGGACCAGCAGCAGCAGCGTGCCGGTGCGCACGCCGTCCTTCATCACGAAGAATTTGTCTTCGTGATACTCCTTCGAGATGCGTATGTATCGCGTTGCCAGCCGGACGATCCCGCTTTCGGTCGGATCAAAATTCTCGTCCTCGTCCTTGAACATTTTCAGGCCCGTATACAGCAAAAAGGCCCCGAAAACGTATATGATCCAATGGAAACGCTCCACCAATTCGGCGCCCGCAAAGATCATGATCATTCGCATGATCAGGGCGCCCATGATCCCCCAGAAAAGGACCCGGTGCTGAAACTTCTTCGGCACCTTGAAGTAGCCGAAGATCAACAGAAATACGAAGAGGTTGTCGACCGACAGCGAGAGCTCGATGAGATAGCCGGTCAGGAAGAGCTTTGCCTGGTCCGCGGCCAGCGACCAGTCTTGATAGTGATTTCCAACCTGCCAGTAAAGGAAAATGTTGAATCCGATCGCAAGCGAGACCCAAACGGTCGCCCAGCCGAACGTCTCCTTCCGTGTAGGCACGTGCGAACGCCTGTTTACGATGCCTATATCGACAAAAAAGAGCGGTAAGGACGACTCCAAAAAATAGAAGCCAGACCCATAACGGGTGTTCGACAGGTGTCATACAATGAAGGCTACGCTCACAAAATGCGTAACCTCTGATTCTAACCGATGTCCTAAATCGAATCTAACGCCTGAACGACACGTCCGAGGCAATTGCGGGTTGGGAGGCCAAGGTCTCCTCCCCGAGGGGATGATATTCAAGGCGGGCGGTGACCGTGCCATTCTTGTCGGTGTTGATCCGCGGTGAGCCGAGGTGATCGTTTGTTAGGTAGGCAACCTTCGCATCATTTGTTGAGGCGAGGATGGTGGAATATTCAGCTACCAGTTTCCCAGCCGCGTCAAAGACGAAGATCGTACTCTCGGCAGGGTCCTCACCGACCGGCGGGACGTATTTCTTCACCCGTTTCCCGTCGCCATCGTACCAGTATTCACCGATCGTTTCTTCCTCATCGTCGAGAACCCTCACCTGTTTGTTCTCGGCGTCGTAAATGAAGGTGTGATCATCGGGGGCGGACGTCGTGCTACATGCAGAATCCAAATCACACCCGTTGTAAGTCTTCTTGTCGGCACCGCGATCAGTGAATTTCGTCGATTGCCTCGCACCACCCGGCCGCGTGCTAGTTCCCTTCGTTGAAAATCAATTCTACTTCTACGTAGCCTCTGTTCCTCCTTGCCTTTATCGTGACAAGGCGAGGTTCTCCGTGGATTTTGCTTAGAAGATTATCGTTCCTTTTGCAATCCAAAATCCGCGGATCTTGAATTGTAGAAATCACTCTTACTTTTTCTTCGTCATTTAGCTCTCTCCAATCCTGATTAAGTCGTCCCGTATCGATCCTCGCCTCGCTCAGATTTGCGCCAATCGTATTTTCAACAGATTCTACGCAAGAATTATATGCTGCATTCTCCGCCAGCTGATAGACAGACCAAATTTGGTACAAAAGAATTGCGAGGAGAGCGGCAACCAAAAGTTTCCATATAATGGAGAAATACCTCTTCGATGCAGATTTCATAAAATAGTCCTATTCATTATCTTGGAGGGTATGCGTTCAAACACATTAATTCACAACTATTGGACGGGTTTGTTCCCAAGAATTGTCCTATATTCTCCGCAACCATATCACTGCGACTGTCCGGTGCAGGATTATTGTGTTCGGCGATAAGATCCCAGACTGACCGAACGCCGACACCGAGAGAACCGAATCGTTGTGTCAAAGTGCATGAGGCTACACAATGACGATAACCACCCCAGTAAGGATTCGAACGACCAGTTCGATCAAAATGCCTTTTCTCGGCATCGTCAGCCTCCAATATGATCGACCTGAAGTAACCCCATGTCATATCATCGTCAGGTCGATCAAGAGGCGGCGTCTCTGGTGCGTGTTCCGATTGAACCGTACCAAGATCTCCTAACGAAAGCGTTCCGAATTCATCAATATCATATAATTTACCCTTTGCCCCAAGGACGACCCTTTTCCCACGGTATGGCTCAAAAATACCCGTCGCGATGTTACCAACTGTAATAATCGAGCCCTCTTCAACAATGGTATAGCTACCGATTAGTTTGCGCAGTTCCCGCAACTCGCTCTTACTAAGACTGGCGTAGACTTCGTCCTCGATATAGTAAATCATCTCTCCGGAGCGGAGATAAATTCGTCCTGTCGGATCGGTATATTTGAGAGGCGAATTCAGTACGTAAACGTATCGGTTCCAGTTTTGCGGTTCAACTTGATAGCGTCTGAGCTTTTTTAATCCTTCCTCGTTATCCTTACAGGAGTTCTTTTCCAATATAATATTATACGGATCCACGCTGCTATACCTTCCCAATCCATAGGCGAAGTACCTTGCTTGTGCGAAGTCTAACTCCGATTCAATATCCCGTTCATAGCCGGTGAATTGCTTCCTCACCGTATCGTCCGTGTAGCCGAGGCCCGAGGTTCGCTGCGACGTGGCGATCTCTTCGCCGAACGGATTATAGTCGTGGCGGGCGGTGACCTTGCCATTCTTGTCGGTGTTGATCCTTGGTGAGCCGAGGTGGTCGTTGGTAAGGTAGGCGACCTTAGCGTCGTTGGTCGAGGCCACGATGGTCGAGTATTCGGCTACCAATTTACCGGCCGCGTCATAGACGAAGATCGTTACCTCGGCAGGGTTCTCACCGACCGCCGGTACGTATTTCTTCACCCGCTTATCATCAGCACTAAAGGTTCGATCTACACGGCGTAAGATGTCAAAGGCTGTGTGTTCGGTTGTAGAAGCGGCGGAGCCCAGGTTTGCACCGACGAAAAGGGCCGGGTCGATGAGATCAAGCGTTTGAGCTGCGTTGCATACATAATACTCGTGACAATCTATGCAACAAGTGCGATGATCCATGCAGCTATTTGAAAAGAGGCTTTTTCGCGTCCAGGCGGGGCGAGGGGGTCACGACGTCGCCTCAAAAAAATCGCGTTTGTTGGCGCCGTATCAAAGCTGGGGCCGGAAGGAGCCGAAAATGGGTCAAATGCTGTAAATACAGCTACTTACGCCAATTCGTCTCACTTAGCGTGTTTCGAAACGGCAAGTGAGACGATTTTTGCCTGTAAACCTTGCCCCCGCACCAGTTAGCCCGTCTCACTTTGTGCGAAAAACGTCTCACATGTGAGACGGTTCGCGAATGTGGGTGACCGACTCAGACGCGGGAATGGCTTCGTTCGACGATGTCCGCGATGGCTTTCAGGCCCTTGGCGTCAGTCTCGGAAAAGTCGTCGAGTTGGTTGCTGTCGACGTCGAGAACGGCAAACACCTCTCCGTTCGCGTCAAATATCGGCACGACGATCTCAGACCTCGCGGCCGAACTGCAGGCGATGTGGCCCGGAAACGCGTCAACGTCCGGCACGATCACGGTTTGAGCTGTAGAATATGCATGCCCGCAAACGCCTTGATCGAAGCTGAGGCGCGTACACGCGAGCGGGCCTTGAAACGGGCCGAGAACTAGCTGTTCACCCTTTTTCAGGTAAAACCCGACCCAGAAGAAGCCGAATGCCTCTTTGAGGACGGCAGCGACGTTTGCCAAATTCGCGATCAGGTCCGGCTCGGCGCCGATCAGTGCTCCGATCTGAGGGGCGAGTTCTTGATAGATCTGCTCGCGGCCGGCCGATTTCGTGTAAGCAATGCTCTCTGCCATAATCGAATTCTATCGCCGTCGTAGATACAGCGGCAACGGCCGGCGATCCGTGCAGCGGAATTTGTCGAGATGGAATTCCTGACAAAGGTATTGTTTATTGCCGGCGGAGGCGCGGCGGGGGCCGTCGCCCGGTATCTATTGAACGTCTCGCCGCTGGCGAAACTCTTCACGAATTTCCCGTTCCCGACCTTTTTCGTCAACGTCGCGGGGTCGTTCCTTATCGGCTTCCTTCTGATCTTTCTGACCGACAAGGTCCAGGTCAGCGACAACTTTCGAATGATGGTAATAGTAGGCTTCCTCGGTTCCTTTACCACCTTTTCGACATTCGAAATGGAGATCTACGGACTTTTCCGCGACCGCCTCTTCACAACCGCAGCGATCTATCTTGCATTGAGCGTCGCCGTCGGATTCATCGGCCTTGTCCTCGGGATCGCCCTTGCGCGTCAGGTCAGGTGAACGCCCGTCGATCTTGGCTGAGTTTGAGGCATGAATCTTTGCCGTGCCGAGATGACCGCCTGAACAGCTGCCTCGGTAGATTCTGCGGTCGCGGTGATGTGACCCATCTTCCTTCCGGGCCTGGGTTCGGCCTTGCCGTATAGATGGAGCTTTATCTTCGGGTCACTGAGGCCTGCGTTCCAATCGGGCTCACCGTCCTCCCAAAGGTCACCGAGCAGATTGGCCATGGCGGCAGGCCGGTAGAATTCCGTGGAACCAAGGGGCAACCCGCAAACGGCCCGGACCTGCTGTTCGAATTGCGAGGTGACGCAGGCATCGAACGTCAAATGACCCGAATTATGAGGCCGAGGGGCTATCTCGTTGACGATCAATCGTTGGTCCTGAGTTAGAAAGAATTCGATGCACAAGGTTCCCACATAGTCGAACGTATCTGCGATGTTCCGGGCGATATCGACGGCTTCAGATGCGACATTGTCCGAAACGCGGGCCGGGGCAAACGAGACATCGAGGATATGATTCGCATGATCGTTTTCTATCACTCCAAAATGACAGAAATTTCCCGCTTGATCACGGGCACAGACTACGGAGACCTCTTTTTCGAACTCTATAAAAGACTCAAGGATCGCGTCTTGCCCGTTCATTCGGGCGTAGGCAGCGTCGGCCTCGCCGCGGGCCGTGATCTTGGCTTGGCCCTTTCCGTCATAGCCGAATCCAGCCGTCTTGAGAACGCCCGGGAGACCGATCTCGTCGGCCGCACGATAAAGATCGTCGATCAGCTTTACCCGCCGAAACGGTGCGACCGGAAAACCGTTTGTCGAGAGAAAGATCTTCTCTCGAAGCCGATTCTGGGTCGTGTGAAGGATCTCGCCTTTGGGATGGACGGGAACTATATTCGCCGCGGCTTCGACCGTCGCCGACGGAACGTTCTCAAACTCAAAGGTTACGACGTCGACCGACTGAGCGAATTTCTTGACCGCGTCTAGGTCGTCGTAAGCAGCGGTGGTCTCGGTATCGGAGATATGACCGGTCGGGGTGTCTGCGTCGGGCGAAAATGTATGCACGCGATAACCCATCTTGCGGGCCTCGATCGCGAACATCCGCCCGAGTTGGCCGCTGCCGAATACTCCAATGGTTGATCCTGGAAGAATCGTTTTAGCCACTTTTTCTAATAAGCCGCTCGCGGACGGCCGGACTTTCAAGTTCACGAAGAGCGTCAGAAGCTATCCAGCGTCCGGCACTGCTGCCCGAATCTTTGATCCTCTGAGCCGACTCGCGAGCCAGGCCATTGAGGATCGTATTCCGTTTTCCGATCTGCCGAAGCGCCCAATTCACCGCTTTTTTGACAAAGTTGCGTCCGTCGTCGGAATGCCGTTCGATAACCGGAAGAAATTCCGCGAGCTTTTCATTCGCGGCCTTTTTGTCATGAACGGCAAGATAGGCCATCATCGCAAACCCGGCACGTTTCTCAAACTCAGGGTCGCGCTCGGCCCATTCGAAGGCTTTTTCGTACGCATAAGGCGTTCGACAGAACAAGTAACTGCACGTCCCGTCGACGGTCGCCCAATTATCGAAATCAGCGGCCCATGCATCCATTTGCTCGGGCGTCACCCGCTTAGGATCATCGATCATAAACGCGACCGCTCGAACATCGTAAATGCCGCTTTTCCAGAGTTCAAGAGCCATTGTATGGCGGTCCGGGACCAATTTCTTGACCTCTCGGGCAAACAATTTGAGTTCCGGCGTGCGGATCCCGAACCATTTCGGCGTTTTTATCGCGTACCGCTCAAGATCGGCGATCTTCGCCGGGTCACTCAGTGCTCGAAGTTCCTCGATGATCTCATCCGCGGTCATTTGGCGAGTTTGGTCTTAAGAACGGTCTTGGTCTGCCTGGATCTAAAGACAGCCAGTTTTTTCCTGAGCGCCGGACGGGAATTGGCCAGGATCGCCACGGCCAGCAAGGCGGCGTTCGTCGCTCCCGCCTGGCCGATCGCCAGCGTTCCGACCGGAACCCCGGCTGGCATCTGGGCAATGGAAAGAAGCGAATCCAGCCCTTTCAATGCCTTGCTTTCAACCGGCACACCAAGCACCGGCACCACCGTCTGCGAAGCGCACATCCCGGGCAAGTGGGCCGCCCCGCCCGCCCCTGCGATGATCACTTCGATACCGCGTTCCTCCGCTGTTTTGGCGAATTCAAAAAGAAGGTCTGGCGTTCGATGTGCCGAAACGATCTTGGTCTCGTGCGGCACCCCGAACTCATCCAGGGTCGTCGAGGCTCGTTCCATTGTCGGCCAGTCTGACTTACTGCCCATGATGATCGAAACAAGCGGCTGCTTATTTTTCGTTGATCGGACCGTCATAGATGCTCACCACAATGCCCCCCATGTGGGCCTCGTCCGCCCAGCAGGTCCGGCCATCCACGTAGCAGATGTGACTATCGTAAGGCTCCTTGTTGTCCTGGTACCAGGCAGCGTAACCGCCCGAGATCGAAACGTTGCCGAATGCAAGCCCTCGTCCTTCTTTGTCGGCGGCCCGTGTTGCACAATCAAGACAAACGTACTTCGGATATCTGGGCGACCGCTCACCCGGTTTCCCACAGATAGGGCAAACGTAATGGTCCTTCATCGCGCCAATTCGGCCCTGATCACGGACTCGAACTTGTCCCATGCTTTGATCGTGCTTCGCCAGTAAACGATCTCGCCCGTCTTACTGATAACGATGTTCTTCGGGTAACCGGAAAAAACGAATGAGTCCATTACCGACTTCGCATCAGCCACATGCAAATAATCGAGCCGTTCGCGGGCCGCATACCTTCGCACTTCGGTCGCCGGGTCGCCCGTCATCCCGACGAAGACCACATCCTCGATGCCGGCGAATCGCATTTTCAATTTGTTGAGCATTGGAATATGAGCGTGACATACAGGACAGCCAATGAACCAAAAATGCAGAACGACGACCTTTCCCTTCAAGTTGTCCGAGTCCAGCACCTTTCCGTCGATCGTGCGTACCGCGATATCCGGAGCGCGCATGCCTTCCTGCGGGATCTTCTGGAGGCGAAACTCTGTCGTCCCGTCATCGAACTTTTTCACAATGGTCTTGTCGGGGTAATGGAAATTCGCCATCCTTATATCGACGAATTCATTGTTCGAGATCAGATTCCCGTCGGAATCTCGAAACACCTCCTTCGACGAGGGATTCGATTGCCCGAAGCAGCCCGCCACTACAATGAGGATAACCAGGGCGGACGACAGCATCTTCAAAGATCGATGAGGGCGGGCTTTCATTTTCCTAAAAATAAAGGAGTTAAAGGCCGAAAGCAAATTAGTCGAGTTTGGTCGCCGCTTAACAGTAATGAGAAAGCTGTGCTACTCTTTTGTCACTCAGCACCCAAATCTTTCGAAGAGGTAGGTTGAACCAGTGATCGGTAACCTTGTATCGCACTACCGTATAACTTCGCAGCTCGGCGAGGGCGGAATGGGTGTTGTCTACGAAGCAGAAGATACGAAGCTCGGACGACACGTTGCACTTAAATTCCTGTCGCCGGCGATGGCGAAGGACGAGAATCTCCTCCAGCGTTTTCAGCGTGAGGCCCGTGCGGCGTCAGCTCTAAACCACCCCAATATTTGCACCATACATGGAATTGAACAGTTTGGGGATGAACACTTCATCGTCATGGAGCTTCTTGAAGGCGAGTCGCTGGGGGACAAGATCAGGTTCGGACCAATGAACATTGATTCCGTGCTGAAACTCGGCATCGAGATCGCAGACGCGTTGGAATCGGCCCATTCGAAAGGCATCGTTCACCGGGACCTCAAACCCGCGAATATCTTCGTTACTTCTCGGGGACAAGCCAAAATACTGGATTTCGGCCTTGCAAAGATCGATCAGCAGAAGCCAGAGGCGGCCTCAAACGTTCCTACCGCTATCGCCGAGCAACTGACGTCGGCCGGGGCGACGATGGGAACCGTCTCATATATGTCCCCGGAGCAGGCCCGCGGCGAGGTGACGGATGCGCGCACCGATATATTCTCTTTCGGGACCGTGCTTTACCAAATGGCGACCGGTAAGCTCCCGTTTCAGGGCGATACGTCAGCAGTCGTCTTCGACTCGATATTGAATCGGAGTCCCGCCCCATTGAGTGAAGCGAATCCGGCCCTGCCGCTTGAACTCGAAAGGATCGTTTCACAGGCACTCGAAAAAGACCGCGACCTGCGTTTTCAGAGTGCAACTGAGCTTAAAACTGCACTGAAGAGGCTCAAAAGAGACCTCGATTCCGGCCGTCACACCGGCGAGTCCAGTTCCGCAATTCATACCAGCCGAATGCCCTCGGCTCCGACGCACGAACACTCGATCGCCGTACTTTATTTCGAGAATCTGAGCGGAATGAAGGAGGACGAGTATCTTCGCGACGGGATCGCCCGAGGATATAACGACCGAATTGTCGAAGATCAAGCGTCTCAAGACCTTTTCGAGGGCGGTAGTGCTCCCGTACCGCGACAAGACGGTCACGGCCGGCCGTGTCGGACAGGATCTCGGCGCCGCATACGTTCTTTCTGGAAGCCTGCGTCGGGCTGGAAATCGGATCCGCATCAACGCGCAATTGCTTGATTCCACTACCGATTTCCCAGTGTGGTCAGAGCGCTACGACCGTGAGATGGAGGACGTGTTCGCGGTTCAGGACGAGATCGCGTCGAAGATCGCGGCCGCACTCAGGATCACGCTCTCACCGCAGGAACAGGAAGCGCTTGCCGCAAAACCGACCGAGAATCTGCACGCCTATGATCTCTATTTAAGGGGGAGGAATTTCGCCCGCCGGGTCGGGCGTCAGGATATGCAGTTCGCGCTGCAGATGTATGAGAACGCAGTCGCACTGGATCCCAATTTTGCGGTTGCTCATGCGGCGATCGCTAACGTTTGCGCGCAGTATTACTACTATTTCGAACGCAAGCAGGAGTGGATGGTCAGTTGCACGTCGCCGCTCAAAGGCGATCGCAACAGGCCGCGACGAGCCTGAGATCCGTTGTGCCGAGGCCTGGCTCGACTTCGCCCAAGGCCATTATGGGTCGGCCGTTGATAAGATCCGCGCCGCCCTCGCCCGGGATCCGGACATCGACGGGGGATATCACCTTTACGGCCGTGCTCTTTTTGAATCGGGCCGGTATCAGGAAGTCCTTGACATTATGGAGGATGCCCTCGCTCACGCCGGCGAGAACTACAATACGACGATCCCGATCCACAACGCCCTCGGTGCGATGGGCAAGACCGACGCGCTTAAGAACTACACGTTTCGTGAGATCGCGATCTTCGAAAGCCAGCTGAAAAAAACTCCAGAGGATGCTCGCGTTCGTGTGCTGCTCGCCGGCAATTATGCGTATCAGGGACGGTTTGATGAAGCGCAACGCGAACTCGACCTTGCGATGGCGCTTCGTCCGGACGACACAATGATCCTCTATAACAGCGCTTGTACGCTGTGCGAGATGGACCGGCTGCCCGAGGCGATCATCGCTCTCAAAAAAGCATGGGAGGCCGGTTACCGCAATCCGGTCTGGACGCGGCAAGACCCGGACCTTGCCAAACTCCACGGGGACCCAGAGTTCGAACGCCTCTATCCGCCGTATGACGAGGCGTCGTCAGCGGTCCAGGGCACGGCCATCGCGCCTCATAATTCTGGCGGCTAACTGTGCGGACGTGATCGACATAGCGGCGCCCATCCTCAGATGACGTTCATCAACGAACCGGTCTACATTCTCGCGGTCCTCTTTTTCTTGATCGTCTTTTCCGAATGGCTGGCCAGACAGCGATTCTTCAACCACATCGGTTCTGTACTGATCGTCATCATTGCGGCGGCCGTGCTCGCCAATCTCGGGCTGATCCCTTCGTCCCAGGATCCGCCGCCGCTTTACGACACGATATTTCAATACGGGGCGCCGCTCGGCATATTCTTTCTGCTGCTCGAAGTCAGGCTTAAGGACCTTCGATTTGCCGGCCTTCCGATGATCTCGATGTTTCTGATAGGTGCTGCCGCAACGGTGGCTGGGGCGATCATAAGCTACAAGCTCGTTTCGCCACAGGAACAGATCCCCTCGGCATTCGCCATCGCGGGAATGTACACAGGCACCTACACCGGCGGGAGCGCCAACCTAAACGCTGTCGCCTTGGCGTACGGGGTAAACAAGGACGGCGTGTTGTATGCGGCCGTGAATGCCGTGGACAACATCCTCACGACCGTATGGCTGATCCTGACGCTTGCGCTTCCTCGAGTGATGCAGCGGTATTTTCCGCGAAAACGAAGCATCCCGCCTTATCTTGAGGGCATGTTTGACGAGGAGATCAGGGAACAAATTACGTCGAACGAAGGCACCATCAGCCTCGGAAATATCGCGATGCTTCTCGCGTTGGGACTTGGGAGTCTTTTTATTTCTTCGCAGGTTGCGGCGGCATTACCCGGATTGCCCTCGATCATCATTTTGACAACGATCGCGTTACTGCTTGCCCAGATCCCATTCATTCAGAGACTTCACGGAAGCCGGCTGCTAGGCTATCTCCTTATAATGCTGTTTCTTGCCGTAATTGGGGCGTACTGCGATTTCCGGGCGCTTGCTGGGGCCGGCGGCGTCGCTGGGACCCTGTTGATCTGGGTTACGATCATCGTTTTCCTGCACGGCGTTGTCGATTCGTCGTAGGAGGCATTCTGAAGCAGGATTGGGACATCGTCGCCATCGCTTCGAACGCGAACGTGGGCGGATCTACCTCGGCCCCGGTTTGCGCCGCAAGTCTCGGGCGACCCGACCTTCAATTACCGGGCCTATTGGCCGGCACGGTCGGAAACGCGATCGGAACATACCTGGGATTCGCTGTTTCGGAACTACTAAAATAGAGTGAAGCTGGCAAGAAAGTTAGTGCATGTCTATTCGCAATTTCGTACTCAAAAAATTGCTTTTCGATTCGCTTCTTTGAATTGAACGACCTATGACTCTCACTCCCGATCTAGTTTATTTTGTCCTCCTGGTCATTGGGATGGGCTTTCTCATTCGATGGTTTCTTGATCATCGAAGATCTAGCCTAAGTACTGGTTGGCTCAGTCAAAGGAGATTTCATACGAGTACACTGGTAAGCACCTTGCTTCAACTAAACGACAGTGCAGTTGAGGATCTAATGGAACTTTATAAGAAGGAGTTCGGCCCGGGTCCGGCACGCTATGCACGCAAGACGATAGCGAAATGGAGAACGGGAAAGGTCCAACCGGCTACCCAGACCTTTGAGCGATTTCTGGTGCATCTTCCCAAAGTGATGAGTTACGATCTGAAATGCGAGGTCCTGCGGCATTTTATGGAAGAATACGCTTCGAAGGAGACTTACGAACTGGACGTCACGACCGAAGACTGGGAGAGGAAGCTCGAGCCATTGGTTCGGCAGATCATCGAAAAGGCGTTTACGGCACAACTTCCGTTTGAGGTCGAACGCCAACTTGAATGGCTCGGCGACGGAGATATGCAAGCGGCTCAGTCAATACTGCGAGCATCGCAGGCCGAGGAAGGCCGTATCATGGTTTCGACGCTTCGCGATGAATTCTATGCAATGGAGGAATTGCTCGATCAACAACATCTGAAGCCGAAAGTCACCCATATGCTAGAATTCCCCTACGGCGCGATCCGGCTAAATGTTCGAAGGACCCAATGAAAAAGGACGACGAAAGTACAGAACTTGCCCCAAGAAAGCAATCTTTGTTTCCGATCTCGGCTGAGGACATTGTCGATAACGCGCTTCAGAACCTTGACGAAACGCAGGCTCGGCGTGTTACCGAAAAGGCCGCCGATGAGGTTGTACGCCTTGCTGTTGAAAAGCGAAAAGCCGAGTATAGGAACGCGGCGGCGCAGGACGAGATGCGAAATCTTATCCACAACGCTAACCTTCTGGACGATCAAGTTGGAGATTTCAAGATCAATAGCACGTTTGAAACGGCATCCGGCACCACCAATGTAGAGATAAAAAAATCGACATCGTCGTCACTGAAAATAGCCGTCGTTGCCGGTGTTGTGGTCGTAATTGTCGTGCTAATTTTTCTGTTCACCCGAACAAATTCGTAATGAAACAAAAAGAGCAGCGGATCGATTCGCTGCTCTTTGTTTACTCAATATTCGCCCACGCTATTGCCCTTGGCCGAGCGAAAAGCCGGGCTCACCGTCAAAAGTACAGAGGTGTTCCATCTTAATAAAATCAAACCCTCCCTGGTTTACCCGCGATAGAAGGTCGATCACCTGTTGATGAGAGATGCTTTTGCCTTCTTCATCGGCCATGAATCGGCAACGCCAGTGGTCAACGCAGAAAGTGTCCTCAAATCCTTTCGGATACACCTTTGTCCCTCGGTTCGAGATCATCACGAGCTTTAGGCCGTCGCCGTTCGCAGCGGCCTCGAGCTTCGGCCCGAGATCCGCTCCGGCACCGTAATAATTGCCGTTCCACCAATGGAGAAAGACGTCGACGCCGACGAGTTCTTTTTTCGCTGGGTTGAGCACGGAGTAGATCGGCTTCTTATCGGCTTCGGCGACCTCTTCGACCTGTTTATACTCGACCGCCTTGAGCGTCTCCGGTTTCTGTCCGAGCCGATCAGCCACGGCCTCCGCAAACTCCTTTGTCCCGACCTTTTCCTTTGAGACGCCTTCCTTGAAAATATCGTAAGTATGGATCCCGTCTTCGATCGTCCTTAGCCACGCATTGTGGGCCGCCTCAGCGACGTCGGGTTGCCCGATGTGGACCATCATCATCACCGATCCAAGGAAGAGCCCCGACGGATTGGCCAGGTTTTGGCCGGCGCGCCGAGGTGCCGATCCGTGGATAGCTTCGAACATCGAGATCTGCTCGCCGATGTTCGCCGAACCCGCAAGGCCGACCGAACCGGCGATCTGCGCCGCAACGTCCGAAAGGATATCGCCATAAAGGTTCTCCATCACGATGACATCGAAATTCTCAGGCGTGTCGGCCATTTTCGCGGCCCCAATATCAACGATCCAATGATCCGCTTCGATCCCCGGGTACTCGGCCGAGATCTCGTCGAAGACCTTATGGAACAGGCCGTCGGTCTGCTTCATGATGTTGTCCTTCATGAAGGCAGTGACCTTTTTTCTGTTGTTCGTCACCGCGTATTCGAAGGCGTAGCGAACGATCTTTTCACAGCCGGGCCGCGAGATCAGTTTCAAACACTGTTCGACCATATCGGTCTGGCGGTGTTCGATGCCGGCGTACGTGTCTTCTTCGTTCTCTCGAACAATGACGACGTCCATTACCGGGTGTTTCGTCCGAATGAACGGGTGATATGAGACACACGGCCGTACGTTTGCGTAAAGGCCGAGCGTCTTTCGCACGGTAACGTTAAGAGACTTATAACCGCCGCCCTGGGGTGTAGTGATCGGGGCCTTCAGGAACACCTTTGTACGACGCAGGCTTTCCCAGCTTTCCGGTGCGATGCCGGCCGAATTACCCGATAAATAGACCTTTTCGCCGATGTCGATCGTTTCAATGTCGATCCGGGCACCGGCTTCTTTCAAGATATGCAGCGTCGCATCCATGATCTCCGGCCCGATGCCGTCGCCATGCGCAACTGTAATAGGTACGTTAGACATAGTTTTCCCTTAAAAAGTATCTGAAAAGTTTATGATCAATTGCTTAAACCCTTGATTTTATCCGATTAAGGGTTTGGGGCGCAAAGAAGGGTGTTTTAGTCGGGTTTATGATTATCGTCAAGAAGCAGTCGTGATCGCGTCTATCTTGCTTGCGAGTGCTAAATCCACATCCGTCACACCGCCGCTGTCATGTGTGGTCGTCGCGATCTCTGCATAGCCCCAGCCGAACGTTATATCCGGGTGATGGTCCGCATCTTCGGCGATCGCCCCAACCTTATTCACAAAGTCCAGGCTTTCGGCAAAGTTGCCGAATTCGAACCGACGCCTGATCGAGTCGCCGTCAACGTACCAACCGTCAAGATCTTCGAGCAATTTTGCGACCTCTTCAGGCCCGAGTTTCCTTCGTTCCATCTTTTTCCACCCCTTGAATTGCTATATAATTACGAGTTTGGGTTCCAATTTATATATCTTATAAGGAATTAATGAAGTACGCATTCTCACGTTTTTACTTGGCCGCATTTCTCATTACCGCGGCCTTCGGCTGCTCGTCTGGCGATGACAGACCGGCGACGCCGATCGAGACGTTCAAGACCTATTCTAAGGCGATCAAGAACAAAGACACGACGACGATGAAGCTGCTGCTTTCGTCCGCAACTCTGCAGATGCATGAGCTCGAGGCCCAGGCCCAAGGCGTGACCGTGGACGACATCGTAAAACGCGAAACACTTGTTTCAGAGGCCACGACGACCGTAAAGCTTAGGAATGAAAAGATCGACGGGGAAAACGCAACGCTCGAAGTTGAGAATTCGACGGGACAGTGGGAAACCGTCCCGTTTGTGCTTGAGGACGGCGTCTGGAAGATCGATAAGAAGGGATTCGCACAGCGTTTGATGGAAGACGCCGAACGCAATATGCGGGGTCTCGATAATTTGACTAACCAAAACACGCAGCAGCCCTGACCATTCGCGGAACATGTCAATAGTAAGAGCATTCCGGGCGATCCGCCCACCGAAAGAAAAGGCCGAGACCGTTTCCTGTGTACCGTACGATGTTGTTTCGGACGCCGAGGTCCGCAGCATCACTTCGGAGAATCCCGAGAGTTTCCTCCGCGTAACACGGCCGGAGGCCGATCTTGGGACCTCTGATCCCGCTGCTGCTTTTCGCGTTGGACGGGAAAGGCTAGAAGGATTCGTTGCGGACGGCCTTCTCGTCGCTGACGAGGAACCCTGCATTTATGTTTACCGGCTCGATTCGGGCACTACCAAGCAAACGGGCCTGGTCGGATGCTGCGCCATCGATGATTACGACAACGGGCTGATCAAGAAGCACGAAAAGACCCGACCTGATAAAGTGCGCGACCGAACGGACCATATGCTGGCGCTTCGCGCGCAGACCGGCCTTATTTTCCTTGCTTTCCGCAATACGGACGAAATGCGAGGACTGATCCGCGAGGCTTGCGAGGCTGAGCCGCTTTATGACTTTGTTTGCCCTGCCGGAGTTCGTCAAACGGTCTGGCGCGTCCCGGAAGGTACGGCGATCACGGATGCGTTCGCCAGGATCCCGGCGTTGTACGTAGCCGACGGCCACCATCGTGCCGAAAGCTCGTCGCTTGCACGAAAAGAGCTAAAGGAATCAAACCCCGGGCATACCGGCGAAGAAGATTATAACTTCATGATGGCAGGGATCTTCCCGTCAGAGGACCTATCGATCCTTGCCTATAATCGCGTGGTTCGGGACCTAAACGGCCATTCCCCGGAACAGTTGCTGGAACAGCTGGCCTCGACTTTCATCGTCGATCATGACGCCGGGCGGGAACCCAAGGAGCGTGGCCGGTTTTCGATGTACCTGGATGGAAAGTGGTACGGCCTGAGATATAACGTGAATTATTTCCGAGAACCCGATCCGCTCGAACGGCTTGATGTCGAGATCCTACAGAAGAATGTTCTCGGGCCGATCCTCGGCATCGGCGATCCGCGAACAGACGAGAGGATCAGCTTCGTGGGCGGTGGCAGGGGTATCGACGAACTCGAGAGATTGGTGAACAATGGCGATTTCGCGGTCGCTTTTTCGATGTTTCCAACGACCATGGAAGACCTTTTCGCGATCTCCGATGCCGGCGAGATCATGCCGCCGAAGTCGACCTGGTTCGAGCCCAAGCTCAAGGACGGACTTCTGGTCCATCTGATCTGAGCGAAATGAAAAACAAAGACCTCGCACATATCAGGCGTGAATATTCTCGCGAGGAACTCTCTGAGCACCATGTGTCCCCGGATCCATTCGTACAATTTGAGCACTGGATGAACGACGCGATCGCTGCGGAATTGCACGAGCCGACCGCGATGTGTCTTTCGACCGCCGGAGCGAATGGCAGGCCAACCTCGAGGATGGTGCTTCTGAAAGGATTTGACAGCGACGGGTTCGTTTTCTTTACAAACTATAACAGCACTAAAGGCCGCGAGTTAGAGGAGAATCCCTACGCCGCGATCAATTTCTTCTGGCCGGAGATCGAAAGACAAGTAAGGATCAGCGGGCCGGCGGCTAAGGTATCACCGGAGGAATCGGACGAGTATTTCAAGTCGCGGCCGTTCACAAGCCGCCTCGGCGCGTGGGCCTCGAACCAAAGCGAGAAAATAGACTCGAAGGTCGAACTAATGGCCAGGGCGGCAAAACTGGCAGTGAGATACGCCACAGGCAATGTGCCGCGTCCCGAACATTGGGGCGGCTATCGCGTCGCTCCGGAGATCTTCGAATTTTGGCAGGGCCGCCCGAGTCGCCTCCATGATCGGATCCAGTATTTGCGGGTTGCAGCGGGTTGGGAGATCTCGCGGCTTTCACCCTAATTGAACCAGGCCGTTTCTACTTCGGTCTTCCAGGCCTCGATCATCGTCTTGTCCAGAGCAAGAACTCCCTCGCGGGTCACACCGGTCGGCGGCTTTACGAACCCGGCCAGCGTGTCAAAGATCAGCCCGCGGTCCTCCTTCTCAACGCGCGAGAGCAGGTGCCACAGCGTGAACATATCGTAAAAGTCGGCCTCCCTGACAAGCACCTCCACTTCCGCTCCACGGCCACCTGAAAAGTCGAAGTTGTCCAGTGCTTTCTTGAACTTCTCGGTGGCATTCGGCCTGAACGGCGTCCCGAGGCCGATGCCCTTCCGAGTCTTGCACATCATATCCGCCGGCACGATCGATTCGCGGCCCCCGCGTTCGAGGGCGACCCAGCCTCCAGTCACGTGCAAAACACTGTCCCCTTTCTTGTCCACATCCAGTGTGTATTCGCATCCGAGATCGACGGCTTTTGCCGATGGCGTGTCAACAATAAAAAGCCTCGGCGGAGCGAATATTTTAGCGTGAAGCTTGCCGCGTTCCAGCGAGAGCCGGTGCAGGTCTTTGCCTGTTTCGGCGAGCCGTATACGAGAGTTAGGCGAAACATCGACCGTTCCGATGTCTGCCACAACGATTCGCGCCCGCGAACGGCCGTCGGTCTCGAGCAGCTGGCCGACGGCTATCTTCTCGATGCCCCCGCCATTGATCTTCGGCGCACCCGCGATGGCCTCGACCTGCCACGACGGAAGCACCTCGGGCGGCCTTGCGGCCAAATCGGGCTGCAGGGAGTTCACGCCGGCATTCGTGTTCTGTTCCGTCTGTGCATGCGCTATGTTCTCGGGATCCGCCGCATCGGCACCCTCGGTTTGGTCAGGTCCGGACGGAAGTGAGACGCTTGGACTGGCATCATCAACTTCGGCAACGCGAACATTACCGTCGCGGAACAGCCCAATATAAACTAGTGACGAAATGAGCGAGACGATCGCGATAGCCGCCACAAATGCAAGTCCCTTTCTCAGACTGAACCAAGATGCTTGCGGCATTAGGCCGAGTCGTGGCCCCGAGCGCTGATCCGTGGAACTCACGATTCTCTGCCAAACCTGATCCGGCGCATCTGCTTGGGGAAGCCGGGCGGCAAAAAGAACTCCAAGCTTCTCGATATCATGCTCCTTCCGGCAGGTTTCGCAGCGGATAAGATGCTCCGCAACGAGCTTCTTCTCGGATTGCGTGAGTTCGCCGTCAAGGAAGCCGGGAATATCTTTTTTTACGTGATCATTACTCATCCAATTGGCCCTTCACGAGACCTCCCCCTTCAAATGCTGGAGCTTTGCGGCGAGGATCCGATGCCCGCGGCTCAACCTCGACGAAACAGTGCCTATCGAACAATTCAGGACATCCGCGATCTGCTGGTAAGAAAGCTCCTCAACGTATTTCAACAACAAAGGTATTCGGTATTTCGGTTTCAGGCTTCCGAGGACCACCTGCACCTCTCGTGTGATCTCCCGCGACCGAATCTGCTCATCCGGCGAAACCCTCGCAACAGGTTCGTCTGCCTTGAAAAGATCGGCCAATCCGAAGAACCTTCTCCCTTTTCGTGCTTCATCGATGCACGCATTGACCGTTGATCGATACAGCCACGTGGTAAATTCGGCATCCCCACGAAAGTTCAGCTTGGTAAAGATCTTAAGGAAAACCTGCTGCGTTACATCGGCCGCTTTATCCGCATCACCTCCGAAAAAATTGAGTGCTATCGAGTATACCCGCCGCTGATGGGTGGTAAATATCGAACGCATTGCTTCACGACTGCCGCGGCGGCACTCGTCAAACAGGTCTGAATGCTGATTCGTGCTTTCCGGCACTAAGGAGATGCTCTCCATCGAGGCCTAAGGTCCTGTCTACCGTATAAGATCTAATCAACGGATCTTTCGAACATCCACGCCCCGCCGCTCACTCGATTCGATTGATCGTAACCGCCGACAATCAAAACGCGCCCGTCGTTCAAACAAGTCGCGGACGAGAACAGCCTGTCAGTGCCGAAACTTCCCTTGGCCTCGAGTGTCGTTTTTTTCACCGGGTCGAATATCTCCGCAACATCTGATCCTCCAGCTATCAAAACGGTCCCGTCACGCAATAAGACAAGAGTTCCGTTGAGCTTGTATCGCTCGGCCCGCATTCGGCCAACCGCCATGAACCGGCCGCTCTTCGGATCAAAGGTCTCGAGCGAATCGTATGATCCGCGCGAGTCGCGTTCGTCCGATCCACCGGCAACCAGTACCCGCCCGTCGTTCAGAAGAATCGCGGCATGTTTATGGCGTCTTACGGTCAATTCGCCCAGCGATTCGAACGAATTCCTCGTCGGGTCGAACACCTCGGTTGAATTGTACACCGTCATCGATTCGCGCCGGCCCTTATGCCCGCCGGTGATGAGCACTCGCCCGTCCTTGAGAAGCGTCGCCGTATGCGATTCTCGCGGCACGGTCATGCTTCCAATTCTTAAGAAACGGCCAGCCGCTGGATCGTAGACCTCCGCCTCGGAAAGGAATCTCCAGCCTGTGCCGACACCACCGGCGATCAATATGCGGCCATCGGCGAGGGAAGTCGCCGTATGTTCGCTCCGAGGGACGGTCAACGGCGGTCCCGGCGAGAATCTCCCGGTTGCAGGGTCGAAGATCTCGGTGGTCTGTAAATAGCCGCCGTCGAACCCGCCCGCAATCAAAACCTTTCCGTCCGAAAGCCGTGTCGACGTATGACCCGCCCGCGCCGTGGTCATGTTCGATGCGGCAGCAAACCGGCCCGTTGACGTGATGAAGATCTCGGCCGAGGTCAACGAACCTCCGCCCGTTCGGAATCCGCCGGTCACCAGAACTCGGCCGTCGTCAAGAAGGGTCGCCGCGTGCGCCGCTCGATCCGTCCCCATCGACTCGATGTTTTTGAGCTCCCCTACTTTTTCTGTAGCCGCGATAAGATCCATTGGCTCGGTATCAATAAAAAAGGCTGCACCAGACAATAAAGCGGCCATCGAAATGGCAATAATTTTCATCATTTCCCTCCTTCCACGGTCTTGCCCATCACCCAAACATCATTACTGTAAACGAATCTTATTTCACCGTTCTCTTCGTGCGACGATTTCCCGCCCGTCATGAATAGCTTATTTTCGAAGACCCAAGCCGCAACGGCCCCGCGGGGCGACCATGGTGCAGCTAATTCCTCCCATTTCGAGCCGTTCGCGGTCACCCACACCGCGCTTTCAAATGTTCCGCCCCGATTGGCCCCGACAAGCCACAGTTTGCCGTCGAAGACGACGGGAGTTCCGCGCCATTTTCGCTTGAGATCCGCATCAACCCGATGCCAGGTCTTGCCGTCGGCAGAGCGCCAGACTTCCCGCTCAGAAGTTCGGTTTGTCTGGCTTTCGCCGTCGATGACGCCACCGCCGAGCAGCCAGATCTCGCGCTGGAACACCGTGACGACCGAAATGTTTCTCGGCGACCATTCGACGCTCTCCGTAACACGCTGCCATACAACGCCATCGGCAGAATTCCAGACGTCGTTGTGATACCGGCTTCCGTCAAACCCGCCGAGCATCCACATCTTGTTGTCGAAAACCACCAGTCCGTAAAAGATTCGCTGCGGCAGGTTTCGGAGATTTCGGCAACGGCCTCCCAGCGTTTGAAGTCATTCGTACGGAGGATCTTAGGTGTTATCGAGAACCGCTCATAATTACCGGTCAGCGATCCGAGGGCGTAGATTGAACCCTTAAACTGCGCGAACTCTTGGCAAGCTGAGTTCAAGCCGCTTTCGGGCAGTTCGGTCTTGGTCCAGTTTCTGCCATCCTTCGACAGCCATGCCCCGTTGTTGAACGCGACCATCTTGTCCCCTAAAACAAATACCGGGTAGTTATATCCCTGCTGATACGGTGCTGCCGATGTGACCCGCTCCCATTTATGATCTTGGACGCCCTCTGTCGTACTCAAGCAGATGCCGAGGATCATGGTCAATATCAGGGAGCCCCCCATTACGATTTCCCTCCATCGAGCTCGATCATCTTTCGGATGAGGTCGCGAGCGACGAATTTAACGTCTTCGATCGACGTTGAACCGGCAGGGTTTACCTTGATCCGAAAGCTCCGCTGGCCTCTTCGCACTACGATGAGTTGAGTAGGCCATCGGTGTGGACGATAGCATCTTCACCGATGCCCGACCATTTTTCGAACCCTTTAAGTTCCGTATTCGAACGGACTATCGAGTCAAAGTCGTCCCGTGCGGCTTGTTCGGACCCAAACTTGATCAGTCCGAAGTGTACCTTCCGCCCATCGGCTGCCGTTTTCGAAACAAAGGTGCAAGTCCATTTCTTTGGGTCGCTCCCGGTCGCATCGGTCCCTGTCCAGGTCACTTCGCTGCCGAGGATCTTCTCGGCATTCGCCCGGGTAAAAAAATCGCATCCGGCGGGCTTTCGCAAACCGGCTTCAGCAGTTTCAGGTGAGAACATTGCGATAAATAGAATAACGATCAACATTTCTTTTCTCCTTCGTCCTAAGCCATGAGCCTTATATCCCTCGTTGCATAAAACACCCACCGTCACCTTTCTTTAGATTCAGGATGGGGTTGAAGCCGCCTCGCCGGCCCGCTTCTTCGCGTTCACGAGCCGAGATCAGACGGTCGCCTTCGAACAATATCGAATCGATCCAGTCCTCGCGAGCGGTAGGGGTAGTCACTGTCATATGTATGTGAGCCGCAAACCTTTGGACCGGATACGGGGCCGGCTTGATCGTGACGAAGGCGTAGCGGCCGTCCTTGTTGGTGAGCATCCAGCCGCGATACCGCCCGTGCTTATGCACATCAGCCGTGCGGCCGTAATAACCCTCGATATCGGTGTGATAAAGATATATGAGGGTATTTGCAGCGGGTGTTTTCCCGTCGGGTTGAAAGACGGTCCCACTGATCTTCATCAACTCGCCTTTGTCCTTGTCAGATGCAAGGTCGAACTTCGTACCAACATTCGCGGGAAAATTGATCGCACCCATTCCTTCGGCTCCATCGGGCCGTGCATTCTTCCTTATTCGGGCCAAAATCGAGTCTCCATCGTCGGTTGCTTGTGGCAAGGCCGCTGCAGTTCAGGAAGAGCGGCAGCGAAGCAGCACTCAGGCCCGCGGTCAAGAGAAACTCACGACGTGATCGTTTGGTTTTGGATCGTAGCTATTGTCCTCTATGGCTGTTTTGTCGATAATTAGACGGGCTGATCCATCGGTTTCTTCCATTTTTTTTATGCAGCTTGAAACGGAACGCCTCTTTATACGCCCATATACCTTCGATGATCTTGATGAACTGATCGAGATGCGTTCGGATCCGGATGTTTACCGATATTTAGGCGGGCTTGAACGACAGAACCCGGACGAAATTAGAAAGCGCTTTAGATTTTACCTTGAGTGCTATGAGAAATTAGGCTTCGGAATGTCGGCAATGGTCCTCAAAGAGAACGGCGAGACGATAGGCGGGAGCGGATTGCAGCCGCTGGAGGACACCGGCGAGATCGAAGTTGGATACAGCCTGAAAAAGAAGTACTGGCGGCAGGGAATCGGTTATGAGGCGGCCTACGCGTGTTTGAAATATGGTTTCCGAATCGGCCGGGCTCGAGAGGATCGTCGCCGTTTGCGATGAGAAAAACATCGGCTCATGGCGGATCATGGAAAAATGCGGAATGAATTTCGAGAAGATGATAATCGCTTACGGGATGGAATGCCGATCTTACGCGATCTCAAGGGAGGAATTTTTGCGGGGAGTGCAGATGGTATGAGAGTAAGGAGTGCATCAGTGCTAACGATCGTGGCTACTCTGACGTTTTGCGATCATTACCGCCGTTAGTGCCTAACCCTAAGGCCGATCAAGACCAGAGCGGAAGGCAAAAGCCCAGTCACTGCAAGCGGACTTTAACGGGAACAAGATCCACTATTACGACATCGGCAACAAACGATCCGCCAGCACTCGTCCTGGTACACTGCTGGACTTGTAACGTCGAGTTTTGAAAGAACAGCACCTCTCCTCCCGAACTATCGGGTAATTGCTATGGACCTTCCAGGGCACGGGAAAGCGATAAGCCAAAGGTCGAGTACTCTATGGAGTTTTTGCGGGCGGTAGACGCGGTAATGAGAAAGGCCGGGGTCAAGCGAGCGGTGCTTGCCGGGCATAGCATGGGCACGCCGATCATTCGCAAATACTACAAGCTCTTTCCGAGAAAACTGCAGGTTTGATAGTCGTTGACGGAGCCCCTGCTGCCTTCGGACCACGCGACCCAGGTCGAGCAGTTCTTTTTTGTACCGCTTTTCAAGGACCACAAGACCGGGGTTCCGGCGTCCATAGACGGAATGCTGCCTGAAACAAGTCAAGCCTGACCTCGATCCCATCCGCACGTCAATGCGACCACACCGGAACACGTTGGAACGAAGCTTGCATGAAATTGATGCTCGACGACGCGTATGCGACTCACGGGATGATAGACGTGGCTGTGCTTGCGATCATGGCCGCGAATCCAATGTGGCCGGCGGAAATGGAAGGGCGGTATAAGGCGATCGCGCCGAAAACGGATTACCATGTATGGGACGGCGTCAGTCATTTTTTTGCAATACACTGGAAAAGCCAAACGAGTTCAACGAGCAGATACGGCTGTTCATCGCACGCAACGGTCTTTGTGACCAGACATTGGCCGCTCCTTCTTTCTGCACGCGGTACGATTTAGCTGTCACCGCTAGATAATTACTCAGGCTTGTCGGGCCAATGACCACTGCGACCCCATATGACCCTCAGCTATCCGAAGCTCATTTTTCGCGATGCTTGCTCATCACTTTCTGTGGATTTCGCGTGCCGACCAGGAAATGGCCCGGGGTTTTGGATGCGATCGATCTCCGATACACGAAACCGGGCACCTGCTGTTCCAGGCTCTTCGGGGAATTCATGATGATAGCGGGAGGCTCTCTGTTCCAGAAGACGTGGAGTGCCGTCGTCTTTGTCGGATAATTTTTAGGGTGGAACGAGGATTATTGTTTTGCTTAGATAGCGCAAGTTGCGGGTCGGGCAAAACGCATAATTAACGTATATATTTATGCCGCTGATGCCGTGGCTGCCAGCTTGTCTTGACTAGCGGGTTGACCGGCATGAAAAAGAAGGAAGGCTCCACGACTCCGGAATTAGATGCTTACGCGGCTAGGCCTGCTGGAATCGACGAAGATGGAAGTCGCGCGGGAATCATTCCTTTAGCCAGTACTTTGACATTCGCTGCGGCAGCCACGTCGCCTTCGATCTGCCACGCCTTTCGTTCGCCGATACAGGAGTTTGAGGAAATATGAAGGCTTCGCTTATCACAGGTGCGTCAGGCGGCATCTACGGCGAAGCTTTCGCCCGTCACTTGCTGCTGACAAACACAACCCTCGTATTGGTCGCGAGGTCGGCCGACAAACAAAGCACGCTTGCCGAGGAGCTGGAGGGGAAACAAGAAGCGCGATCGCGGCAGTACCCAAATCCCGCTTGATCTTTACAGAAGTCGACACTTAGAACCAAAAGAACTGGCTTTGGGACCCAGAGAGGAACCCGAAACTAGCGGGGAATTGTCGTCGCCTGGCTGGTCTTAACAACCGCCGAGTTTGGGTCGATGGGCGATTTCGCCGATCTCGTCTCGAACTGGATCGCGAGAGCTTCGTATGATCGACCTGAATGTCCAAGTCTCGTGCGCCCTTACACATCGCTTTCTTCCGGGGATGCGTCACCGTGGACAGGGCACTATAATCAATGTTTCCTCGGCTGCGGTTTTCCAGCCGATACCGCTTATTAGGACTTATGCGGCAACCAAAGCGTTTGTCACCTCGTTTTCCGAGGCTGCCCGCTATCGCCGAGGAGCCAGCCATTCGGCGTTCGAATGCTTGCCCACTTTGCCCCGGCTCACGACCGGGAACAAACTTCCACGCCGCCGCAGGCATGGATGGTGCCCCCTCAGTTTAAGGGCCAAGAAACAGTCGAGCAGGTGGTCAGAAACGGCAATGAGAGCTCTCGGCTCAGATCCGGTCAAAGATGGAGTCTCCGGTTGGACCAACTGGCTTGTATGGCGTCCGGTGTGAATTTTTGCCCCCGAATTCGTTGATTACACGTGTATTAAAGCAGGGCATGCTTACATTTGGCATTCAGAAGTGTACGATCTTGCGGCCGAGCGGATCGGGCGTCGGGCTTTCTAAGCCCATCGGACCGGCATGAGGGTATTGGGGCCTCAGCCCATATCGGAGCGTGAAAGAGCGCATTCCTACTTATGGTTACCGTACTTGGAAGCGGTTCGACCGGTAATACGAATTCTGTTGATGCGCTACCGAGCGAACCAAGATGCAGTATTGATGCCAGACTTAGCTGCCGCGAAGGAAGATGGGTGGAGGCTCGGCCTTATGAGCGCCCAGACGCCGCGAGATTCTCGTGCCCAGTTCTGATCGCCCCATGAAAGACACAGTATTCGTGTTGGCGTTTGAGGAATCTTGTCAGAAGAAGATGGGGGCCCGTTTACATTTCGCGTCCGACCGAAGATGCTTATTTCTCCCACACACCAGCAGCAGGAACAGCTTGGCGACGAAGGGATCGAACGGCGTGACGCTTTGCCGATCAAATCGGGCGAACCGTCGCGCTCGAATCTGATGAGGGTTTTCAAGATGGGCGACACTATCGACTGGAGCCGTTCACGGTTCCACATGATGCGGCCGATAATTTCGGCCTTGTCGCGGACGAAATCGCGGGATACGTATTGCGACCTGACCGATTTCGGCCACATTACGCCGTTGATGAAGAGAAACTCGACGGGTGCGATGGAATGCGTCATCGAATCAAAATCACAGCCGCGAC
>JADJWM010000020.1 GCA_016716365.1 Chloracidobacterium sp.
AGTTCACTTGCAAACGTGTCGTAGAATAATTTGAAAAGGTACGCACCATAATACTGATTAAATGCGAAATAGTATACGGAAAAGTGGCTAGGTGAAAAGGTATAAATGCCAGATAAGAAATCGACATCTTTCGTCCAACCCATTCGCAGGAGTACGTGGGGATTGAAATGAACCCAACGCGATGTCGCTGAGTATATGAACTCATAGAGGGCTAGTAGCCCTGCACGCTCAGCCAAATCTTTGACCCTTGGCGATTTCTGCTTCCCGACTACGAGTTTGAGTTCCTTATATAAGTCGACCAATTCTGTCTTTTTATCTTGAACGAGATCATCGATATCCTTATAGCAAGGAACAGTTTGCCATGGACGATTTTTTTGAAAAAAATCTTCCTGGGTCTTCATACCTTCGAAGCAACTGAGTAATTGAATATTCTGAATAAGTTTCGAGCGCTCGTCTTTCGGTAAGTGGTGAAACGATGTTAACGCAATCAGATCTTCGCAGACACCTCGGAGCGTAGCAGTTAGATAAAAAGAATGTCCAATCGTAGATTTTTTCGCAACATGCTCATTGAAATCGAAGCTCTTCGCCAACGCGGCGCGCAAGCTGATCTCGTAAAAATCAGGGTTTATCATTGTCGCCTTCGTGACTTCCTCGATATGGGGGCGAAGACCCTTGTAGATGCGTGAGAGGGATTTTGGTCGTGGCATGATTTCTGGTGATAATCTGAAGTGCAGCTAACAGAAGGCTCTGCCCGTGACCGAGCAGAGCCTTCTATATACAACGCGCTAAAGCGTGAACTCTTAACTCGGAAACATTACATTCCCATACCCATGCCGCCCATGCCGCCGCCGGGCATGCCCATGCCGCCGTCGCCCTTTTCTTCGGGGGCGTCGGCGATCATTGCTTCGGTGGTGAGCATGAGGCCTGCGATGGAGGCCGCGTTCTGCAGAGCGGTGCGGGTGACCTTTGCCGGGTCGATGACGCCGGCTGCGACGAGGTCTTCGAACTGCTCGGTAGCTGCGTTAAAGCCGTAGCTGTCCTTGCCTTCGGCGACCTTGCCTACGATGACCGCGCCTTCTTTGCCTGCGTTAGCGGCGATCTGGCGAAGCGGTTCTTCGAGGGCACGGCGAACGATGTTGACGCCGATCTGCTCGTCCTGGTCTTCCTCGCTGGCCTTGAAGCCTTCGAGCACCGCTGCCGCACGGACAAGAGCGACGCCGCCGCCGGCGACGATGCCTTCTTCGACCGCGGCACGCGTGGCGTGCATCGCGTCTTCAACGCGGGCCTTCTTTTCCTTCATCTCGGTCTCGGTCGCGGCTCCGACCTTGATCACCGCAACACCGCCGACCAGCTTGGCCAGACGCTCCTGCAGTTTCTCGCGGTCATAGTCCGAGGTCGTTTCCTCGATCTGGTTGCGGATCGTCTTGATGCGGCCGTCGATGGAGTCGCCCGAGCCCGAACCTTCAACGATGGTCGTGTTGTCCTTGTCGATGGTGACCTTCTTGCACTTGCCGAGGTCGTCGATGGTCACGGCTTCGAGCTTGATGCCGAGATCTTCCGTGATGACCTTGCCGCCCGTCAGGACAGCGATGTCTTCGAGCATTGCCTTGCGGCGGTCGCCAAAGCCCGGGGCCTTAACGGCAGCGACGTTCAGCGTGCCGCGGAGCTTGTTGACGACGAGCGTCGCGAGAGCTTCGCCTTCCACGTCCTCAGCGATGATCAGCAGCGGGCGGCCGAGCTTGGCAACCTGCTCCAGGATCGGAAGAAGATCGCGCATGTTCGAGATCTTTTTCTCGTGGATGAGGATGAACGGCTCGTCGAGAGCGGCTTCCATCCTGTCCGGATCGGTCACGAAGTAGGGCGACAAATAGCCGCGGTCGAACTGCATACCTTCGACGACCTCTAGGCTGGTGTCCATCGTCTTCGATTCCTCGACCGTGATGACGCCGTCCTTGCCGACCTTGTCCATCGCTTCCGCAATGATCTTGCCGATCGTGGCGTCGCCGTTGGCCGAAACCGTGCCGACCTGTGCGATCGCGTCGCCCGAAACGGGCTTCGAAAGCTTGCCGATCTCGCCGACAACCTCGACCACGGCCTTCTCGATGCCGCGCTTGAGCGCCATCGGGTTTGCACCCGCGGCAACCGTGCGGACGCCTTCCTTAAAGATCGCCTGCGCAAGAACCGTCGCGGTCGTGGTGCCGTCGCCGGCTACGTCGCTGGTCTTGCTGGCCACTTCGCGGACCATCTGCGCACCCATGTTCTCAAGGGTGTCCTTTAATTCAATTTCCTTCGCCACCGTAACACCGTCCTTGGTGATCGTCGGCGAGCCGAATTTCTTGTCGATAACGACGTTGCGGCCCTTCGGGCCAAGCGTGACTTTTACCGCATCCGCGAGCTGGTTTACACCGCGCAGGATTGCGGAACGTGAATCTTCACCGTGAACTACTTGTTTTGCCATGATAATTTTTTCTCCGAAAAAATAGTTGTCTGAGTTGTTGAGTTACAGAGTTTCAGAGTTGCGGATTCAGATCATTCGACTTTGAAACTCCGTAACTCCGGCACTCTGCAACTAGTTTGCTGCTTCTCCTGCTCGCGAGATGATGCCGAGGATCTCGTCCTCGCGCATGATGAGGTACTCTTCGCCGTCGAGCTTGATCTCGCTGCCGCTGTATTTGCCGAACAGAACGCGATCGCCCTTTTTGACGTCGAGCGCCTGGCGGGTGCCGTCTTCTTTATATTTGCCGTCGCCGGCGGCGATCACTTCGCCTTCCTGCGGTTTTTCCTTGGCCGAATCGGGGATGAAAAGCCCGCCGGCCGTCTTCTCGGTCGAATCTTCGATCCGCTTGATGATCACACGGTCGTGCAGTGGTGTAATTGTCGTTGCCATTTCTGGTTCGCTCCTTTGTTAAGTTAAAGATAATGACTAAAATGAACTCGGCCCTCAAGCACAATGAAACTTTCTAGCACTCGAAGCCTATGAGTGCTAGTTTAGGCAAACAAGGTTAAACTTGTCAATAGTGAATTAACGTATTCAGAAAAGTTGATAAGGGTGTTGTCAAGTTTGGGGAGAAGATTTAGGCTAGCTCCGTTAGGAGCGATATGTTTGTAGAAATACGCGTTTATAGTTGAGCGAGCTCCGAAGAGGCGAAATAGGTGCCGCGCAAACGGAGCTTTTGATTTTTTGTGGTGTCGGTTCAACTGTCAGATATATGATTCAAATAAATGCGGACCGTCCCGACAAATCCATAATTCCATTTGTAAAAGACTGGTTCGTGATGATGTCCGACGGCCGTTCAGAGGAGGCTTGCCGTTCGCTGGACGAGCCAAATTGCTACGGCACAGTCTGGACTCCCGATTTGATTAATGAGTTGCTATTAGACACTTTTGGCGAGAATTACGGTGACTTGGGACCACCGCACATATCGGATCCAAACGATTTGCGACCGGTACGGTTTTACCCGCCTGAGCCGTTTGACGATGGGTCAGGATACTTTTTCGATCATGACGTTCCCATCAACGGCGAATGGAGTGACTTAACGGCACAGTTCGAGTTCAAAAAACGCGAAAAAGGATTTGCGGTGATTCTCCACGACCTGCACGTGCTCTAACGTCGACCTATGATTCTCTCAGAAATAAATATCTATCCGGTCAAATCGCTGAAGGGCATACAGCTGTCGGAGTCTCCTGTCGAAGCACGCGGCCTGCGGTTCGACCGGCGGTGGATGCTGGTCGATGGGGATGGACAGTTTATGACGCAGCGGGATTTTCCGAAGATGGCGTTGATCGAGACCAGTGTGAACGGCAAAGGGCTGGCGGTGCGGTTTGACGGCTGGGAACTGGCTGTGCCGGCGGAAGCTGAGAAGCCGGTCGAGGTCGGGATCTGGGAAGGGCCGGTCGCGGCGGCGATGTTTAGCGACGAAGTGAACCGGTGGTTCTCCGAGGTGCTCGAAGCCGATTGCCGGCTGGTCACTATGCCCAAAGACACCAGGCGGCTATTGCCGGCCGAGTTTGCCGTTCGGCCCGGTGAAGATCACGTCAGCTTTGCCGACGGTTATCCGTTGCTGCTTATCGGTGAGGGTTCGCTGGCCGAATTGAATTCAAGGTTAGAAACGCCGGTGCCGATGAACCGTTTCCGGCCGAATTTGGTCGTTGCGGGTTCAGATGCGTTTGCCGAAGATACCTGGAAGAAGATCCGGGTCGGTGAGACAATCTTTCACCTTGTTAAGCCTTGTGCACGCTGCGTGCTGACGACGGTCGATCAGGCGACCGGGATCAAGAACGGCAAAGAGCCGTTGAGGACGCTGGCTTCGTTTCGGACCTTTGATAATAAGGTATTGTTCGGAGAGAACCTGATCGCCGAGAACCCGGGCGGGACGGTCCGCGTTGGGGACGAAGTGGAGGTGCTCGAAAAAAGCTAGTTCTTATTTTTTCGAAGAGGAGTTTCGGCGCGCATAGCCATTCTTCTTCGTTTTCGGCCTGACGGCCGCCTCGTATTCGGCAACCCGCTTTGCCAGAGTATTTCGATGAATGCCGAGTGCGTCGGCGGATCGCGAAAGGTGCCCGGAATTTCGCTCAAGCACCGACTGGATATACAGCTTCTCGAACTCCCCGACCGCTTCGTTCAAAAGGATGCGGCTCTTTACCAGCTCATCGATCATCGATTTCATTTGATCTCGGAGACGCATCGTTCAAATGGGCAAAGAAACGCGGAGGCCGTACTAAACAACGGAAAATGGAGCCGCACGCCCGTCGAAGATCAGACGGGCAGCGGCGATCCGGTCAGAAGTTCAAATGCTTTCAGGTACCGCTCGGTCGTCGCGGCGGCTATCACGTCGGGAAGCGGCGGTGCCGGCGGCCGTTTGTCCCAATCGAGCGTTTCAAGATATTCGCGGACGAATTGTTTGTCGAACGAAGCCTGGGCGCGTCCGGGCTCATAAGCCGCGGCATCCCAGAATCGAGATGAATCGGGCGTCAAAACCTCATCGACAAGAATGATCTTTCCGTCCGGATCCAGGCCGAATTCAAATTTAGTGTCCGCGATGATGATGCCGCGATCGAGGGCGTATCGGCTCGCGTCTTCATAAATGCGAAGGCTTATCGACCGAAGTTTGTCCGCTGCCTCATCGCTGATGATCTCGGCGAACCGCTCTTCGGAAATGTTCTCGTCGTGCCCTTCGGCGGCCTTGGTCGCGGGCGTGAACAGCGGCTCGGGAAGCCGGTCGCACTGTCGGAGGCCGGCCGGGAGCCGATGGCCGCATACTTCGCCCGTCGCCTGATAATCCTTCCATCCGGACCCTTCCAAATAGCCGCGAACGACGCACTCGACCGGGAAGACACTCGCCTTTTTCACGAGAAGCGACCGCCCTTTGAGTTCATCATGTTCCCTAATGTCATCCGGCATCCGATCGAATTCCGACTCGATCAGGTGGTTTCCGACGATTGCGCTCAACTGTTTGAACCAGAAGACCGAAAGCGCGGTCAGGACCTCGCCTTTGCGTTCTATCGGGGTCGGAAGGACGCAGTCGAATGCCGAAAGGCGGTCGGTCGCAACCAAAAGGAGTGCGTCCGGGCCAACCTCGTAAACATCGCGGACCTTGCCCCTGTGTAGCAGATTCAGGCCGGCCAGATGGGTTTCGCTAACAGTCGATGCGGCTGCCATTGATGATCAGGACCTTGAAAAACGGTTTCATAACTCTAAACCGATTGGGGAATAAGGTAAAGCGAATGGGCAAAAAAATTCAGGAACCGTCGAATCGTTGAAACTATATTAACACGGTTGTTATTTGCGATGACAAACGAACGGGAAATATGCATAATGGAGATAACGGACGAAGCAGCCGACAACGGCCGGTCCGCTCCACCCCCCACATTACGAAGTTTTAATCTTAGCCCCATAATTGAAATGATCCGCCTGAACTCCTATTTCTGCAGGGCCCTGCTTCCGGCAATACTTATCCCCGCCAATAATTTGTTTGCTTTCGCGCAATATCGCGACCCGCGATACGCGGCGCCCGCTGAAGATTCGATCTTCACTTCTATCTGGTTCTACGCGGTCCTGCTGATCGCGGCCGGCGCCGCGGCACTGATCTTCAAGATCCGTCGGGCATCGGCAAGCTTCGATCATGCCGAGCAAGTACCGGACGGCCTGCGGCTGTCGTATAAGGAAAAGCCGGCGCAAAAACCGGTGATCTCCGAACGACAGCAAGCTGCCGCTGCAACACCCCAGCCGGTCAAGAAAGGTTTCACCAATCTGCCGGTCGCGTCGTTCGTCAGGCTGCAGCGGTCGATTCCTTACGTTCAGCTCCACGAATCCAACGATCCGTCGCTCCTGAAGGCGATCGACGAGTCGAACGTAGAGATCGAAGACGATGCGAGCGTTCGAATGCAGGCACTGAAGCTTCTTTCTGGATTTCGGACATCCAACTCGGTCGCGGCGATCGCACAGATGCGCTCTATGATCTTTCGTCAAAACTGCGTTCGGATGCGGTCCTTCAGCTGGCGGCGATCGACCATGAATCGGTTTTCGAAACTATCGTCACGTGCTGTGCCGACCCGACTCGCGAAGTGAGGGCATCGGCGGCACGAGCACTCTCGAAACTGACCTTCGATCGTGCCGAAGCGTGGACGCGGATCGTCGAGTCCGGCGATCTCGCCCGGATGCGGCATGCCGCACGCGCCGCGGTCGAAGGAGACCTGGTCAGGAGATATTTCGACCGGTTGGTTCACAAGGACCGGAAGATCGCGTACGAGGCATTTGCATTGACAGTGTTATTGGTCCGATCGGGCGAGACCGAACAGGTGTTCAGCGCCCTTGCCGAGAATCGCGACGAAGACGTGAAGCTCGCCATCCTCCATGTGATCCAGTGCCTCCGCGAAGAGCGCACCGCCGAGTGGTTGGACGAGCTTCTGACGCGTCATAACCTCTCGCCGTCGATAGAGTCAAAGGTCAACGAGATGCGCCTCCAGTTCCAAATGCATCCGGTTTGATCCGGCACGTCAGAACCAGAGTTTTCAAAGGCCCGCACGCTTTATGCCGCGGGCCTTTTCGCGTATGATCAAAGAATGCAATTTCGTCTCATTAGTGAAAACAAGCCGACCGGTGACCAACCGGAGGCGATCGAAAAGCTGGTCGGCGGGCTGGAGGGCGGAGAAAGGGACCAGGTCCTGCTCGGGATCACCGGGAGCGGCAAGACCTTCACGATCGCGAACGTGATCGAACGGGTGCAGCGACCGACGCTGGTCATCGCCCACAACAAGACGCTTGCGGCCCAGCTTTACCAGGAGTTTCGCGATTTTTTCCCCGATAATGCAGTCGAGTACTTTGTTTCGTATTACGACTATTACCAGCCGGAAGCCTACGTTCCGGCGTCGGACCTGTACATCGAAAAGGAGGCGACGGTAAACGACGAGATCGACCGGCTTCGGCTGGCGGCGACGCGGGCGTTGTTCGAGCGCCACGACGTGATCGTGGTGGCTTCGGTATCGTGCATCTACGGCCTGGGCGATCCGGATGCGTACTACGGAATGCTGCTGTTTATCGAGCCGGGGATGAAGATCAAGCGGGACGAGATGCTCCAGCGGTTGGTCGAACTGCAGTACGAACGCGTGAACATCGATTTTGAACGCGGCACTTTTCGGGTGCGTGGCGACGTGGTCGAGCTTTATCCGAGCTATCAAGACAACGCATATCGGATCGAGTTTTGGGGCGACGAGATCGATTCGATCTCGACGATCGATCCGCTGCTCGGCGAGGTCATCGAGAAGCATGAGAACCGCGTGCCGATCTACCCGAAAACTCACTACGTAATGACCAAACAGACGGTCAAGCGGGCCGTGAAGACCATTCGGGAAGAGCTGGACAAGCACGAGGAGTTCCTGGTCGGCGAAGGAAAGGTCGTCGAGGCCCAGCGGCTCCACCAGCGGACGATGTACGACCTGGAGATGATCAAGGAGATGGGCTTTTGCCGCGGGATCGAGAATTACTCTCGGCACCTGACCGGAAAGAAGCCGGGCGAGCCGCCGCCGACGCTGCTCGATTATCTGCCGAAAGACGCGATGATCGTGATCGATGAATCGCACCAGACCATCCCGCAGTTGGGTGCGATGTTCAAGGGCGATCAGTCGCGGAAAGGGACGCTGGTCGAATACGGTTTCAGGCTGCCGAGCGCAAAGGACAACCGGCCGCTGAATTTTGAAGAGTTCGAGGCTCGCCGCGGG
Organism: Chloracidobacterium sp.; assembly: GCA_016716365.1. Lineage (GTDB taxonomy): Bacteria > Acidobacteriota > Blastocatellia > Pyrinomonadales > Pyrinomonadaceae > OLB17. The sequence goes on from JADJWM010000020.1 coordinate 8,218, forward strand.
CAGACGATCTATGTTTCCGCCACGCCGGGCGAATGGGAGCTGAGGCAGACCGGCGGCGAGATCGTGGAGCAGATCATTCGGCCGACGGGATTGCTGGACCCGATCGTCGAGGTGCGGCCGGTCAAGGGGCAGATCGACGACCTGCTGGAGGAATGCAGACAGCGGGCCGAGCGGAATCAACGCGTGCTTGTCACCACGCTGACAAAGAGGATGGCGGAGAGCCTGAGCGAATATTTCCTTGAGGTGGGCGTCAAGGTGAATTACCTGCACAGCGAGATCCTGACGCTCGAGCGGATCAGGATCTTGCGGGACCTGAGACGCGGGGTGTTCGACGTCCTGGTCGGGATCAACCTGCTTCGAGAGGGCCTCGACCTGCCGGAGGTGTCGCTCGTTGCGATCCTGGATGCGGACAAGGAAGGATTTCTGCGGTCGGAGCGTTCGCTTATTCAGACGATGGGACGTGCGGCGAGGAACGCCAAGAAGGCGATCCTTTACGCGGATGTCATAACCGATTCGATGCGGCGGGCGATCGACGAGACACAGCGACGAAGGGCGATCCAGGAAGAGTACAACGCCGAACACGGTATTACGCCGAAGACGATCGTCAAACCGATCGAAGCGACGCTGGTCACCGCGTATGAGGCCGATTATTTCAAGGTGCCGCTCGAGCTTGATGCGCTCGAAGAGTATTCGCCGAAACAGTTGAAGGAAACCATCGCGCAGCTCGAGGTGGATATGCGCGCCGCCGCAAAGGATATGAAATTCGAGCGTGCGGCGGAGATAAGGGACCGGCTGAAGTATCTGCGCGAACGCGAGTTGGAGTATCGATAGATCGGGCCCGGGCCGGGATCATTTTCCCAAGAGCCCGGCGATCATCCGCTCCTCGGCCGCCGAGGCATCGGGTTTGCGGCTCACTTTCAAACTACCGTCGGCGATCTCAGCCCTAAGGCCAACACTATTCAGACAGCGGTCGATCGGAACCGGCTTTGCGCCGTAAATGTGATCGCCAAAGAACGTGTTCAGGTCAGACTTTGAGAGGGAACTCATTGCCGTCTTCAGGTCGTCGGTAACGTAGGTGCGGTCCGATCCCGAATACCTTGAATAGAAGGACCTCATCAGGTCGTCCAGACTGCGTTCATTCGCAGAAGCCCGCCGGATCTCCGTGTCGATGCACAGGCCCGCGAACATTCCGCCGCCGTAGATCAGGCCCCAGTGCTTGTGTTTTTCGTCCCCGCCGGCAACATCACGCATCGAGGCTTTCGCGTACGACTCGTCGGTCGAATAACGCTTGTAGAACAGCCCGTCGAGAACGCCGAACAATTCGGCCTCGCTGATGGCGCCGATCCGATACAAAGCCTTCATCGCGTAGATGTTCGTAAACCCTTCCTTGAACCACTCGTCCTCCGTGGTCTTCGGGCGGATCGATTTGCCGTTCCAGAGATGGAAGAACTCGTGGGCAAAAATGAACCGGGCGAAAAGATCGGACATCGGGTCGTTTTTGGAGCCGACGATAATGCAGATGTTGTTGCCGATCACCTCGCCGTCGGTCTGCTCGCCGGGGCTGACGATCACAACGCTGCGCGAGAACGGGTTGGACGGCGGAGGGTTCGGAACGCCGCCCATCAACTTGATGTAATAGTCCATTACGCCGTTCGCGAGCGAGCGGTACCTTTCTTCTTCGGCAAACAATTCCTCGCTTCCGATGGCGAACACAAGCTCAAAGCCGTCGCGGGCGATGACGAATTCTTTGTGCGTGCCGGCGAAGATCATCGATCCCGTCAAGTCGGCAGCATCCCGGGCCGTGAACGAATTACGGCCGCCTTTTTCGGCTGGCCATGGCGTTGTGACGTTCCATCCCCTGGGCAGGTCGAAGGTCACCGAGGCCTTCCCCGATCTCGGCCCGTTCGTAATGAAATACGAGCGTCCGCTTGCGTAAACGCCCCAATCCCGAACGAAAGAAACGCTGTCGATCCCGGCCGCCCACTTGTGTTTGTCGTGATCGAGAAGCACGTTGTAATTCAGCCGGACCTTCTCGCCCGGCTTAACTGCGATCCGCCATTTCGCATCGCCAAGATCTTTGACATCGAGAGGCGTGCCGTTAGCGCCGTACGCGCGAAGATCGCGTACGAATTCGGCCCAGCGGCCGCGAAACTGGTCGGCGCCGTATTCGCTCATCTCGAAAATATCGCTTGCGGCGGTCAGGTCGGCCTCGATCTTCATCAGCCGGGTATTTGCCGGTTCAAACGCGATCTTGTAGGCATTGGGCCCGGCGGTCTGGGCGTTCAAATGGCCATAAGAAATGGCCATCAACGAGAAAAGGAGCGTCAGCTTCGCTGGTTTCTTGATCATATCTTCGGTGAACGAACGACTTTCAATAGCAGGAAGTTCCAGGAAATCGGAAATTCGCTAGAACCGTTTATTGGCTCATTATGAAGTAGTAGGCGGATTCGATAGAATCTGATTTTCACCTTAATTCTTTCGGCCATGCAGGTAAAGACCCAGCCAGACGACATCCTCAATTATTTGACCGACGCCAGCAATATGCCGGGTGGACACGCCGAACGGCTGTTGGTACCGGAGACGGCGGACGAAGTTGCCGCGATACTGCGTGACGCGAATGAAGCAGGGATCCCGGTGACGGTCTCGGGCGCTCGGACAGGGACGGTCGGCGGAGCGGTGCCGTTTGGTGGATGGGTGATCTCGCTGGAGCGTCTAAACGCCATCAAGTCAATAGATAAGGAAGGTCGGCGTGCGGTGGTCGAACCGGGCGTCGTCCTGGCCGACTTTGCGAAAGCGGTCGAGGCCGATGGGCTGTTCTACCCGCCGGACCCGACGGAGTGGAGCTGCCAGATCGGCGGGACCGTAGCGACCAATGCCTCCGGCGCCAGAAGCTTTAAGTACGGAGCGACGCGCGAATACATTGTTGGGTTGACGGTCGTGCTGGCGGATGGCGATGTTCTGAAAATTCGACGCGGCGAGGTGTTTTCAGGCGGCGACGGCCGCATCGAATTATCGACAGCTTCCGGACGAAAGATCGAGGCGAATCTGCCCACATACGCCCGCCCGAATGTGCGGAAGAATGTGAGCGGATATTTCAACGAACGGCCGATGGACGCGATCGACCTGTTCATCGGTAGCGAGGGCACGCTCGGCGTGATAGTCGAGATCGAATTGGGGCTGATGGCGAAACCTGAAGGCTTTTTTAGCGGGATCGTGTTCTTTGAACGGCACGAGGACCTGCTTGCGTTTGTCGATGAACTCAGGAGTCTCTTTCGCTTTCGCTGAAAGTGCGGACAGGAGTGTCCGCTTCTCCATTGATGCGTCGTTGATCGAATATTTCGACGGCCGGGCGTTGAGTTTTATACACGAAAAATTTCCCGAAACGCCGAACGGGATGGCAGGAGCGGTCTTTTTCGAGCAGGAGACGACGGCTGAAAACGAGGATCGTTTGATGGAAGAGTGGAACGCTCTTCTCGAAAAGCACAACGCCGATCTCGAACGTTCATGGTTCACAACGACCGAGCAGGACCGCGAAAAGATGCGTAGCTTTAGGCACGCGTTGCCGGTCGCGGTGAACGAGCGGGTTGTCCGGAACAAGCAGAAAAAGATCGGGACGGACATGGCGGTGCCCGACGAGAATTTTCCGGGATCCCTGGATTTTCAGAAGAAGATGCTCGACGCAAGCGGCATCGACTATGTCATCTTCGGGCATATCGGGGACTGCCATCTGCACGCGAACCTTCTGCCGAAGGATGATGCGGAGGCCGAAAAAGCGAGGCATATCTACGGCCGTTTTGTCGCGCAATCGATCATGCTCGGCGGCTGTATCTCGGCCGAACACGGCATCGGCAAGCTGAAGTCGAAATATCTTTACGTTATGATGGGAGAACGCTACCTGAACGAGATGGCCGACCTGAAGCGGGCGTTTGACCCGAAGAATATTCTCGGGAGAGGGAATATGTTTGGTTCGGAGTAGGGACAATAGCCGGCCGCCTGAAGGCGGGACTCATAACTTTATGATCAAAGCGATCTTGATGGATTTTAACGGCGTGGTGATCGATGACGAGCCGATCCAACTGGCGATCTATCGTTCGATGTTCGCGGACGAAGGGGTCGAGGTTTCGGACGAGGCGTATTATTCGCGGCTCGGGATGGACGACAAGACGTTCGCGGCTTCGGTGCTTGAAGAGGCGGGCAAACCGGCGGACATTGATCGGGTGCTTGAGTTGACCGCATCGAAGACCCGAAAATGGCGCGAGTCGATCGAAAGCGCGGTGCCGCTTTTCCCGGACGTCGAGAACTTCATACGAAAGATGTCGGTCGAATTTGCGCTTGGGCTCGTAAGCATGTCGAAGCGGGAAGAGATTGACTTCGTCTTGGAAAAGACGGGCCTCACCGAATGCTTTTCCGCGATCGTTAGTGCCGAGGATGTGCTGAAAGTGCAAACCCGATCAGGAGTGCTATCGCCGCGGTTTCGAACTGTCGACCTCTACCGAATCTCGCGGGGCCATTTACCGATGACGCACGATGAATGTCTGGTGATCAGGATTCGCCGCCGGGTGTTGTCGCCGGCCGTCGTGCCGACCTGAAAGTGCTCGGGGTCGCCAACACGGTCCCGGAGGGTAAGCTTCGCGAGGCGGGGGCCGAATGGGTCGCCAGGCGCCTTGACGACTGGTTCCCGGATTCCATCAGGCAGGCCTTTTCCGCAAGGTTTAGGCCTACTTCAGATAGCTTTTTGGTGAATTTTCCGATCGTGCGCAATGCGCGGTGTTCCCCTTGTTTTCAAGCACCTCAGATCTTTACTAATGCAAAATACAGAACATTTCATTTTAAGGGAGGATGCCGAAAACGACCTCCTGGCATGCGCGGCCTATGTGGCCGAATCGATCCAGAGCAACGAAGGGCGGGCCGAGGCGATGGCGGCGGTCGTGCCGGCCCTTTTTGGGGAAAAGGCAACGTCGATCTTGTGGCCGAGCTTGCGAACACGCTTGACGACCCGTATGCCCGAGACCGGCTGCTTTAACGATCGCCGAACAGTGCCGCCACGGACGACGAGAAATATGCCCTTCAGCTGGTCGAAGCGATGGACGAACCGGCGATGCAGGCCCAGGCTTTGGAGAAGATCGGCACGCGGCTTGCCGACCTCGGTAAGACCGACGAGGCACGATCGGTGTCCGACTCGCTGGACCACCGCGATCGCGTGCTCGCCGGCATCGCAGTCCGGCACCATCAGGACGGTTTGGAGGAGGCGGCGGCCGAGGCATTGGCAGAGATCACGTTCCCATCGGCCGCGGTGCATGCTTTGTTGACGATCGCCGCCGCCTCGATAGAAAGGGTGATATGACGTCTGCGGTGAAAGCTCTGGACGAAGCAGCCGCCGAAGCCGGAACAGATCGAGCACGAGGAGGAGCGGATCAGGGCGTTGATCGATGTCGGGAATTCCTTTCTCGGCAGCGGAACGGAACGACCGCGCTATCGAAACTCCTGGACAAGGCCCGCGAATATGCCGAGAGGCTCGACAACGTCCACCGCGACGGCTTTCTCGGCCAGACCTCGGTCGGCTTGCTCCGGGCGGGAAGCATCGAGCTTGCGGACCGGATGCACTCTCGACGCCGTGGGCGACAAGACCGAAATGTCATCGGCCCTGCTCGGGTTTTCGCGCGAATACCGGAGCAAGGATGACCGCGGAGAGGCGATGGATGCGCTCGAGGAGGCAAATGCGATCCTTCGATCTCAGGCCGACAAGGAAACTCGCGACAGCCGGGCCCGATTCGCCCTCATGGGAAGCATCGCGGTCCAGTTCGCCGGTTTCGAGCAGGGCGAACGGGCTATTGACCTGGCGTCGGATATCGAGGACGAGGGCCGGTCAATGACCGCCCTTGCGCAGATCGCGAACATTCTGACCTTTCAGAGGAACGAGGAACTGGCAAGGACCGCTCTGGCCGCCATCCCGGAAGATGCAGAGCGTGCCATTGCCCTTATTCACATGAGCGATACGCTTGCCTCGGCGGGCGAAACGGAGAGAGCGGTCGGCTTGCTTGAAGAGGCATTCGCATTGGCAGAAGAAGTGCCGCAGCTCGCGTCTCGTGCATCGGCCTATGCCGAGACCGCCCGCCGTTTCGCTCAACGGACGCGGGGAAAGGTCGAATGATGCGTTTGAAAAAAGCCTGGAGGTCATCGCGGCCATCAAGGACGAGAGCACGAAAGTCGCCGCCCTGGCCGAGCTATCCGGCGTCGCTGCAGAACTCGAAAGATCGGAGACCGACGGGGACCGCGAGTGGTTGAAAAAGATCGTGATGCAGACGCTGCAGCAGAGTTTCTAAGGCGAGAGGGTCGCAAGCAAAGCTTCGCGAATCGACGCAGTTCATCGCGTTCGCAGCAGCGCGGCGTGTTCAGGCCGATCTTCAAGCTAACAGGAGGGAGAAGATGATAAACGTGCGCATATCGTGATCTATTCGACGGACGCGGCCGCCGACCGGGCATTCCTGCGCGATGTTCTCCGAATTCCCGAGTGTGGATGCCGGCGACGGCTGGCTGATCTTCGGCCTGCCGGCTTCTGAAGCGGCCGTTCACCCGCACAACGAGAACGACCGTCACGAGCTTTACCTGATGTGCGACGACGTCAACGCTTTTGTCGAGAAGATGAGAGAGAAGGGCGTTACCTGCACCGACGCGGCCGACCAGCGCTGGGGCATCCTGACCGCCGTTACCCTGCCGGGCGGCGGCGAACTCGGGGTCTATCAGCCGCGACACGAAAGGCCCTAATAGATGTTCAGCGAGAGCGGATTTGAGATCTTTGAAGACGTGCTGACGGAGGCTGAATGCGATTCATTCATCGAACAACTCTGTAAGGACGAATGCTGTGCCGGCCGACGTCATCTGATGAACGATCGCCGGGTGAACGAGTTGGCTCGTGATGCCCGGTTGAATTCGATCATTGGGCGAATCAATGGTGAGCCATTGATACCATTCAAAGCGACCCTCTTTCAAAAGACCGGAAAAGCGAATTGGTTGGTGTCGTGGCATCAGGATACTGCGTTGCCGGTTCAGTCAGCACCTGACACCGAGGGATGGGGGCCGGCGACCGAGAAAGAGGGAATCAAATTCGTTCACGCGCCGACTGCTGCACTTTGCGAAAGTAATTGCCCTTCGGATGCCTTGACGCTTCGACCGAGTTGAACGGGCCGCTTAGGGTTATTCCCGGTTCGCATCAAAAGCGGATCAGCGATGATGCCGAGTTCCCTGCGTTGGACACAGCGGAGGTCGGTCGAATCACGTCGCCAAGGGCGGGGTGCTGGCAATGAGCCCGCTGCTGATCCACGCATCCTCGAAGTCGAAAAGTGGCGCAGAGGCGGGTGATCCACATTGAATACGCTCCCGATCTCCGAGATCGCCGCCGGGATCGAAAGCTCGCATTTGTAGGCGACGTCCGTCGGGGATAACTAAGCGGTCGAGGTCGAAGATACTGTCGATATCGCGGCTTGCGTGAAGGATCAAAGGAAGTCTCAAAGTTCCTCCCGTTCAGGAAATAGAAGATGTTGTAACGTTTGTGCGGGGAACATTCATATCGTCGTAAGATCGTCGCGAACAACGCCATTACCAGGTTGGAAGCAAAGAAGATCGAATTTGTTGGTCCGAATGCGGATGAGCTTTCTCAGCGACAGATTCGCTCTGTTCGGCAAGGTAGTTCTATATTTCATCAAGGTCGCTCAATGCTGACGGTGCGTTCGTCAACTTTTTCATAGCCCGTCTATTTAGCTTTTCTGTTTGCCCCGCCTGATCGGCATCGTCAATAAAACCTCCTGTTGACGGATAAACAACACGCTTTTCCGTTCAGACCTCTACTACCCATGAGCACTTCCTGTCGAACCGTATCTCGCCGAATTCTCCTTAGCTCATCGGCTAACAGCCAAACGGGCTTCACGGACCACGCTCCGATGCAGATTGTAGTCGCCCGGTCGAACTTTTTCATTAACCAGTGCTTCCAGTTCCGGTGTCAGCGATACGATGCATGAACCACGCCTCCAGGAAGAATCTAACCGGAATAACAGACATTGTCAATCTTTGATAATAACGTCGTAACATTAAAGTCCTCAAGGCCTTCACGCTTCCTGTTGAATCGGTCAAGCGGCACCATTTTCTCTGGTAATATTACCGGCGGTTGAGAATCGGCCGTTGTATTGCATCCTGGGCGAGCGCCCAGTAGGCATGCCGCAGTTGGTGAGCGAGGACCTCGCCGGGCCGGATTTCACGCAGGAAAACGGTGTTTGGAGCAGGCGGCCGTGGCCTTCGTGGTCGAAGTAAACATCATATCCATCGCATGGCAGGCCCGCAACTTTGTATGGGGGGAAAATCATACGGCTCGCCGGCCCGTTCCGCAGATATTAGGTGGTATTGCCATTTGTAGGGTTTCCATCGAGCAGGATGTTGAAGCCGGCATCTGTGGTTAACAGCCAGTGTTCGGCGGTAATTGCCGGATGACAAAACCCCGTTGAATGCTGTAAATTCCAGACCAGAAACCTTGCATGCGCTCTGCTGTGGTTTTCTTCGTCTCTCTTCTCCGATGGATGTTCATCGCATCTTCCATCAATGAGGTGTTATCTGACAGCGGAAAACTCTTTGCGTTTCGAACCGTGGTCAGGCGAATCCACACGTCGGCAATAATACTGCGGCCAGGTTCGGGGAAGACAAAGTGAAGATCGAAAGAAGGTGTTCCATGCCGCAGCTTCGGCATTCCCGTACTTGCTTCCAGAGCCTCGGCGATCGCCGGAGAATCGGGCTCGTATCCTGCCGAAAGCATACTTTTCCTAGCGGCTATCTCCACCCACTCTCTTGGCAAGGGGCTCGCATTACGGTTCCGTCATACTTGTCGTATTCGATGTATCCCAGCTTACGACGGCCTCCCTCGAAACTTCATGATGCGTTCGCAAATTCTGGCATTTCAGGCGGAATGGGAGGTTCCTTTCTTAACGAAGTGGTGACCGGGAAGTATGCCGAAGTTGATGTGTTTGAACTTGACTCCTGTCTCGTTAAAAATTTGCAACATTGCGTCGAAGAGTTTTACGAGGCTGCGGAATAAACCTGCGGGTCCGGGTTTTGCGAGCCGACGTGCGGAGTGGATGCTGCATTTAAGTTCAGATGCTGGCGAGGTCTGCGTAAACTCGAAAGGCCCGAAACCCCTCGTCGGGCATCATACCGGGCTTTGAGGTAGCATCGCTGTTTGCAAACCGGAGTGCGTGCTGCTTTCGATCTCGGGAACCATTCGAAGACTTACATTCGCGGGTTTTCTAAACGAATCGCGGGTTTCTAAGCTCCCAGTAAGCTCGTAAAAGCAGGTCGACCTGGATCGCGTAGTCTGCGTTCGTGATGCAGCTAGTTCGAGTTCCCAAACCTCTTTGCTGTTGCCGTTGAAGTTGATGTTCGCCGGTGGAAGCCCGCTTTTGGACCTTCCACCAGTTCAATAACCGGAATTGACCTCGATATCGCAGCCCGTCCTTTACCGCGCGAAGGATGCCCATCGTGGACATCACTTTTGGTAACGTAGCAAAGCTGAGCGGACAATCGATAACATCGTACCTTTTTCAGACGATGCGATGTTGTGACGGGTATAGCGATTCGCTGAATGCGAACAGCGGCGTGCCGTCCTTTCGCGTGCGGATTTAACGACATCGACGCCGTCGATGTGAAGCGGTTGTCATAACGGTAAGGAAATGTTCGATGCGCCAACTCGACATAATTGACTGGAGGGCAAGCATCGCCCAGCGCCATGCGCCCTTGGTCTGGAACGTCTTTAAAATCTATTAAGGCGAGTCACCGGTATGCACTACAAAATTCCCAATCTTCAGGCTTTTACACAATCCAGCGCCAACCAGTTCTGTCTCAATATAGCGGATAAAGCGCCACGAAATGCCTGCGATCCGGATGGCACCGCTCGAACGATTCATGCTGCCAGAACCGGCCCATAAACTAACGCCAGTTTGCCATCTGAGCCAAGTATGACAAGATGGAGTAGAGAATATCAGGAAGGTGGATTCAACCTCGGGCTGGGCAGGACATGAGCGTGGTTACCGGCATGTTCGCCCAGCAGAAAAGATCGTGCGTAATTCCATCGTTGAAATTGATGCATCGCCGAACGACCGCCGCGGTCTTTGGTTTACCGGAGCCAGCAGCTTCCGTAGCCCGAATCAAATATCTTTCGATGCTCTTTCGGTATGCCGGATAAGCGTTCGCTTCTTTCCGAAACTTCTCGGCGACCAGCGGCCCGGAAGTGAATCAGAAAGCCTGAAAGTCACGAACTGCAGATGCTCAGCCCGTCGAAATGCGGAAGTTTGTCCAGATTGTACCAGCCGAATTCGTCGGGGTCTGCTTTGGTTTGAAGTCGCGGTTGGTCATCGCGCGCTGTTCGTGCTTCGCACTCATGGCAAGCAGAGGATGGCACCCTCAATCTTGCCCGCCCTCCAGTCATTTATGGCAGAATCCCCGTCCGCGGGGATAAAGCCCGAAATAGTCGGAGATTTGCCGGTAAACAGCAGCTGCATCCCGAGAACGAGCCACGAGCGGCTCATGGGTGACGGCATGCCGTAACCATGCGTAGGCTACGATGTAATTTTTCATTTCCGGAAACGACGACAGAATAGCCTGGATGCGAAGCTGATGCCGATGACGGTCTTGTTCGGGGCGAGGGCTTCGCAGAGATGGCGGCGCCGTTCTCAGGAATACAAACGCTGTTGGGCGGCACCGGAGCAGACGCGACCCGCAAAGGTATCAACAATACGCGACATCGGCCTCGCCGACGACGCGGGCGGCGGCAACATTCTGCTGCGGCGAGTTTTCCCTGAAGAAGATAGGCTTGGGCGAACCGAAGCCCGTTCGACGGGCGCACCCGCGAGCGGGTTGGTCACTGCACCGCCGTCAAAACCGTTGGATATGCCGATGACGGCGATGCTTTCACATACGCAGTCGGTCGGCAGGCCACCATCGCTTTGCCGAACAGGCGTGACCGCGGCGTTGGCGATGCGTCCGGCGAGTTGGCCGACGTCCGGCGACAGCGAGACGATAATGCGGTCGATACGGTCGAAGCAGGGTGTTGAAGCGATTTCTTAAATAATCCGAAACCGTGCTTCAAGCGATGTGCCGCGTCACGGATTCCATCAAACGCGACATCAGGATGCCGCTCGCGTATGCCGCTTTTCAATCCGCGAAGCATCGCGTCGACGTTCTCCAGGTTTTCGAGAATGTCGGTAATGACGAAAACAACGAACACCCGCTGTTTCACTGCGTGAAATAGGGCGATCAGGTAGCTCATCGACATCGCGTCGGAGACGGTCGAGCCTTTGAGGCTGTCTTTTCTTAAGATATCCGGCTGGACTTTTGCCGACAGCGTGGCCGGAATGAAGGCTTTTTCGCTGACGATGCCGGCACCTGCTTCGGCGTCGATGCTCAGATATTTGTGAGCGGATCTCTTCAAGGTCGCTCGCGGGAGGGCGATGTGGGCGACCATGATCGAGCCGATACCTGCCTCGACCGCCCGGCGGAAGGGCGGGGCTCAAGCTGGTGAAGCCGAGCGCGTGGGAGTTCGATGATGGGCGGGGCGAGGCGCGAATCGATGTTCGTGTCGCCGTGGCCAGAATGCATAGCGGTCGCAATAACCTTCTGCGACCTGGATGCCTTCGGCAGATACCACGCCGTGGGCAACATCTTCAGGATGTTCGCCAAAGCTGCGGACGTTGATGGCGGATTCCCGGCGTTGACTGTTTACATCGAAGTACAGGGGCGAAAATGTGCTGAATGCCGATGGCCCGGGCCTCGCGACCCGATGATGACATACATCCGGCAGGCGAACTCAGGATTTCCCCGTCGCGGTCCACGGCCATCGCCCGCAGAGGATTGGTAGCATCCTCCAGACCGCATGCCGATGACCTGCGGTCTCGGCGTCGAGCGACATCAGCAACGCGGATGCCTTGCTTACTCCTGCATTCGGTTGGCGATGTGGGTGGTCTCGTAGATCGGGCAAAAAGATGATCCTTATGATGCTGTTTTCGACTGACGTGACATGCGGGTCTTGAAGAAAGGGCTTTGCTGATTGACAGAGCGCGTTGTTGTTCCCTACGTGGTTGAGGCTGGCCGACCTTTTCATCGACGGTCATCTTTCGGACAAGTTTCAGCGGTTGGTCCCCGTGGACTTTTGGACGGCTCCAGCCTTTGGGACTGCGGGAATGCGGACTGCGGAGTGCGGATTCGCCATTTGCAGCAGCGGACCGCAACGAACTCGCCACGATAGACGAGCAACGCAAGGCTAAGAAACTTCTTCATTACTTCTAATTACCAAAGTCGAAACGAACGCGGTCAAGACGGTCGTGATGCTGCCGATCAGGGGCGTACCACGGCCAGGCGATCGCGGGACCGAACACGTATCCGTTAGATGCAGGCAGGACGCGTAAACCATTACAGAAATGCCGACGGCCATGCCGATGAGGGCGTGGACCTCACATGGCGCCTTTTCAGAAATGCCCCGACGAGGAAAACGCCGGGGATCGGGCCGTTGATGAGCGACGCGACCGAGAGCCATCACAAGGGCTGAACTTTTGGCGTTGCCGAGGCCGACCACGGTCGCGATCACGGACAATGCCGACGACGACCGTCAGGATCCGGCGATATTTCATCAGAGTGCTTGTCGGTCGTGGCCCTCGCGAACAGCTTGTAAATATCGTTGACCTTTGTTGCGGCGATAGGTTCAGCGACGACGAGAGCGCGTGACTGCAGAGATGCGCCAGCGACGACGGGCCCGAAAGGCCGGTCGGCATATGCTGCGTGATGAAAGCCGGGAACGCGGTCATGCCGCCGGTGAAAGGAAGACCGCTGTCCACGATGAAGCGTAAGCCCGTCATGCTTTTATCTTGCCGCGTCCGCAGGAGAGAGGTTCGGAAAGCACTTCGGCCGTCTGGGCAAAGCCGGATCAGTTGTAAGAGAAACGAAGATGCGAACAGCAGGACTCCAATAAACAGAAAACCGATGAACTGCCCGAGGACGGCAACCGGACGTCATCAACGCGGTCACGTAGCCCGAGGCTTGTCCGTGCAAAGATAACGCTGGACGAGGGACGCTGGTCGGTGCCGTGGTGGACATCGTAAGGAAGCGAAAATATACGACACCCATGCCCCAGAATGTATGTCTTTGCGAAGTCGAGGTTAAAAGTCGAACAATGCGAATTTGTCGTACTGCCGGCCGATGTCGATACGCTCCCGCAATCTTGCCGTCGATGTTCTGAATCAACACGACCGCGGTAAACCACCGCCGATATAGATGACAAGCTGTCGGACCTCGATAAATGACCCGCTTCCATCCGCCGTAGAATGTGAGACGGTCGTCCCGATGCCGGGGTAATCAGGATCGGGCCGATGATCGCGACCTCGGGCGAGGCCTGCGGTTGAAAGCGGGTATGAAAACGTGCGAAGCACGATGGCCGTGAGCAGCGAGCGGATGCCGTCCACGATATTCCGCATTATCGCAGGAGGCCTGAAGGCGAGACCTTCACCTTGCCGCCGAAGCGCTCGCCGAGGAAACGATAAACCGTTTGAAGCTCACCGCGAAATAGAGCGGGATGAAGACAAGC
>JADJWM010000021.1 GCA_016716365.1 Chloracidobacterium sp.
CTCGCCATCCTCCATATGATCCGGTACCTCCGCGAGGAAGCATATCACCGCCGAGTGGTTGGACGAGCTTCTGACGCGTCATAACCTCGCCGTCGATAGAGTCAAAGGTCAACGAGATGCGCCTCCAGTTCCAAATGCATCCGGTTTGATGCGGACCGTCAGAACCAGGTTTTCAAAGGCCCGCACGCTTTGTGCCGCAGAGGCACTGCGTATGATCCGAAAGATGCAATTTCGTCCACCATTAGTGGGAGCAAGCCGACCGGTGACCAACCGGAGGCGATAGAAGCTGGTCGGCGGGCTGGAGAGGCGGAGAAGGGACCAAGGTCCTGCTCGGAATACCGGGAGCGGACAAGACCTTCACGATCGCGAACGTGATCGAACGGGTGCAGCGACCGACGCTGGTCATCGCCCACAACAAGACGCTTGCGGCCCAGCTTTACCAGGAGTTTCGCGATTTTCCCCGATAATGCAGTCGAGTACTTTGTTTCGTATTACGACTATTACCAGCCGGAAGCCCACGTTCCGGCGTCGGACCCTACCATCAGAAAGGAGGCGACGGTAATACGACGATCGACCGGCTTCGGCTGGCGGCGACGCGGGCGTTGTTTGAGCGACGACGTGATCGTGGTGGCTTCGGTATCGTGCATCTACGGCCTGGGCGATGTCCGGATGCGTACTACGGAATGCTGCTGTTTATGAGCCGGGGATGAAGATCAAGCGGGACGAGATGCTCCAGCGGTTAGTCGAAACCGCAGTACGAACGCGTGAACATCGATTTTGAACGCGGCACTTTTCGGTGCGTGGCGACGTGGTCGAGCTTTATCCGAGCTTTCGAAGACAACGCATATCTGATCGAGTTTTGGGGCGACGAGATGGTTTCGGATGCGACGATCGATCGCGCTGCTCGGCGAGTCATCGAGAAGCATGAGAACCGCGTGCCGATCTCCGAAAACTCACTACGTAATGACCAAACGACGGTCAAGCGGGCCGTGAACACGATCGGGAAGAGCCGAAAGCACGAGGAGTTCCTGGTCGGCGAAGGAAAGGTCGTCGAGGCCCAGCGGCTCCACCAGCGGACGATGTACGACCTGGAGACGATCAAGGAGATGGGCTTTTGCCGCGGGATCGAGAATTACTCTCGGCACCTGACCGGAAAGAAGCCGGGCGAGCCGCCGCCGACGCTGCTCGATTATCTGCCGAAAGACGCGACGATCGCGATCGATGAATCGCACCAGACCATCCCGCAGTTGGGTGATGTTCAGGGCCGATCAGTCGCGGAAAAGGACGCTGGTCGAATACGGTTTCAGGCTGCCGAGCGCAGGACAACCGGCCGCTGAATTTTGAAGAGTTCGAGGCTCGCCGCGGGCAGACGATCTATGTTTCCGCGCCGGGCGAATGGGGCTGAGGCAGACCGGCGGCGAGATCGTGGAGCAGATCATTCGGCCGACGGGATTGCTGGACCCGATCGTCGAGGTGCGGCCGGTCAAGGGCGGATCGACGACCTGCTGGAGGAATGCAGACAGCGGGCCGAGCGGAATCAACGCGTGCTTGTCACCACGCTGACAAAGAGGATGGCGGAGAGCCAGAGAGCGAATATTTCCTTGAGGTGGGCGTCAAGGTGAATTACCTGCACAGCGAGATCCCGACGCTCAGGAGGGACTGGGATCTTGCGGGACCTGAGACGCGGGTGTTCGACGTCCTGGTCGGGATCAACCTGCTTCGAGAGGGCCTCGACCTGCCGGAGGTGTCGCTCGTTGCGATCCTGGATGCGGACAAGGAAGGATTTCTGCGGTCGGAGCGTTCGCTTATTCAGACGATGGGACGTGCGGCGAGGAACGCCGAAGGGAAGGCGATCCTTTACGCGGATGTCATAACCGATTCGATGCGGCGGGCGATCGACGAGACACAGCGACGAAGGGCGATCCAGGAAGAGTACAACGCCGAACACGGTATTACGCCGAAGACGATCGTCAAACCGGACCGAAGCGACGCTGGTCACCGCGTATGAGGCCGATTATTTCAAATTTGCCGCTCGAGCTTGATGCGCTCGAAGAGTATTCGCCGAAACAGTTGAAGGAAACCATCGCGGTTCGAGGTGGATATGCGCCGCCGCAAAGGATATGAAATTCGAGCGTGCGGCGGAGATACGACCAGCTGGAAGTATCTGCGCGAACGCGAGTTGAGCATCGATACGTCGGGCCCGGCCGGATCATTTCAAGAGCCCGGCGATCATCCGCCTCGGCCGCCGAGGCATCGGGTTTGCGGCTCACTTTCAAACTACCGTCGGCGATCTCAGCCCTAAGGCCAACACTATCCTGACAGCGGTCGATCGGAACCGGCTTTGCGCCGTAAATGCGATCGCCAAAGAACGTGTTCAGGTCAGACTTTGAGAGGGAACTCATTTACCTGCCTTCAGGTCGTCGGTAACGTAGGTGCGGTCCGATCCCGAATACCTTGAATAGAAGGACCTCATCAGGTCGTCCAGACTGCGTTCATTCGCAGAAGCCCGCCGGATCTCCGTGTCGATGCACAGGCCCGCGAACATTCCGCCGCCGCAGATCAGGCCCCAGTGCTTGTGTTTTCGTCCCGCCGGCAACATCACGCATCGAGGCTTTCGCGTACGACTCGTCGGTCGAATAACGCTTGTAGAACAGCCCGTTTTTTTTCGAGAACGCCGAACAATTCGGCCTCGCTGATGGCGCCGATCCGATACAAAGTCTTCATCGCGTAGATGTTCGTAAACCCCTTCCTTGAACCACCGTCCTCCGTGGTCTTCGGGCGGATCGATTTGCCGTTCCAGAGATGGAAGAACTCGTGGGCAAAAATGAACCGGGCGAAAAGATCGGACATCGGGTCGTTTTGGAGCCGACGATAATGTGCAGATGTTGTTGCCGATCACTCGCCGTCGGTCTGCTCGCCGGGGCTGACGATCACTAACGCTAGCGAGAACGGGTTGACGGCGGAGGGTTCGGAACGCCGCCCATCAACTTGATGTAATAGTCCATTACGCCGTTCGCGAGCGAGCGGTACCTTTCTTCTTCGGCAACAATTCCTCGCTTCCGATGGCGAACACAAGCTCAAAGCCGTCGCGGGCGATGACGAATTTTTTGTGCGTGCCGGCGAAGATCATCGATCCCGTCAAGTCGGCAGCATCCCTGGCCGTGAACGAATTACGGCCGCCTTTTTCGGCTGGCCATGGCGTTGTGACGTTCCATCCCCTGGGCAGGTCGAAGGTCACCGAGGCCTTCCCCGATCTCGGCCCGTTCGTAATGAAATACGAGCGTCCGCTTGCGTAAACGCCCCAATCCCGAACGAAAGAAACGCTGTCGATCCCGGCCGCCCACTTGTGTTTGTCTGATCGAGAAGCACGTTGTAATTCAGCCGGACCTTCTCGCCCGGCTTAACCGCATCCGCCATTTTCGCATCGCCAAGATCTTTGACATCGAGAGGCGTGCCGTTAGCGCCGTACGCGCGAAGACCGCGTACGAATTGGCCCAGCGGCCGCGAAACTGGGGTCGGCGCGTATTCGCTCATCTCGAAAATATCGCTTGCGGCGGTCAGGTCGGCCTCGATCTTCATCAGCCGGGTATTTGCCGGTTCAAACGCAATCTTGTAGGCATTGGGCCCGGCGGTCTGGGCGTTCAAATGGCCATAAGAAATGGCCATCAACGAGAAAAAGGAGCGTCAGCTTCGCTGGTTTCTTGATCATATCTTCGGTGAACGAACGACTTTCAATAGCAGGAAGTTCCAGGAAATCGGAAATTCGCTAGAACCGTTTATTGGCTCATTATGAAGTAGTAGGCGGATTCGATAGAATCTGATTTTACCTTAATTCTTTCGGCCATGCGGTAAAGACCCAGCCAGACGACATCCTCAATTATTTGACCGACGCCAGCAATATGCCGGGTGGACACGCCGAACGGCTGTTGGTACCGGAGACGGCGGAGAAGTTGCCGCGATACTGCGTGACGCGAATGGCGGGGATCCCGGTGACGGTCTCAGGCGCCCGGACGGGGACGGTCGGCGGTGCGGTTCCGTTCGGCGGATGGGTGATCTCGCTGGAGCGTCTAAACGCCATCAAGTCAATAGATAAGGAAGGTCGGCGTGCGGTGGTCGAACGGGCGTCGTCCTGGCCGACTTTGCGAAAGCGGTCGAGGCCGATGGGCTGTCTCTACCCGCCGGACCCGACGGAGTGGAGCCTGCAGATCGGCGGGACCGTAGCGACCAATGCTCCGGCGCCAGAAGCTTTAGGTACGGGAGCGACGCGAATACATTGTTGGGTTGACGGTCGTGCTGGCGGATGGCGATGTTCTGAAAATTCGACGCGGCGAGGTGTTTTCAGGCGGCGACGGCCGCATCGAATTATCGACAGCTTCCGGACGAAAGATCGAGGCGAATCTGCCCACACGCCCGCCCGAATGTGCGGAAGAATGAGCGGATATTTCAACGAACGGCCGATGGACGCGATCGACCTGTTCATCGGTAGCGAGGGCACGCTCGGCGTGATAGTCGAGATCGAATTGGGGCTGATGGCGAAACCTGAAGGCTTTTTTAGCGGGATCGTGTTCTTTGAACGGCACGAGGACCTGCTTGCGTTTGTCGATGAACTCAAGGAGATCTCTTTCGCTTCGCGAAAGTGCGGACAGGAGTGTCCGCTCTCCATTGATGCGGCGCTGATCGAATATTTCGACGGCCGTGCGTTGAGTTTATACACGAAAAGTTTCCCGAAACGCCGAACGGGATGGCAGGAGCGGTCTTTTTCGAGCAGGAGACGACGGCTGAAACGAGGATCGTTTGATGGAAGAGTGGAACGCTCTGCTCGAAAAGCACAACGCCGATCTCGACCGTTCATGGTTCACGACGACTGAGCAGGACCGCGAGAAGATGCGCAGCTTTAGGCACGCGTTGCCGGTCGCGGTGAACGAGCGGGTTGTCCGGAACAAGCAGAAAAAGATCGGGATTGGATATGGCGGTGCCCACGAGAATTTTCCGGATCCCTGATTTTCAGAAGAAGATGCTCGACGCAGCGGCATCGACTTATGTCATTTTCGGGCATATCGGGGACTGCCATCTGCACGCGAACCTTCTGCCGAAGGATGATGCGGGTAGCGAGGCATATCTACGGCCGTTTGTCGCGCAATCGATCATGCTCGGCGGCTGTATCTCGGCCGAACACGCATCGGCAAGCTGAAGTCGAAATATCTTTACGTTATGATGGGAGAACGCTACCTGAACGAGATGGCCGACCTGAAGCGGGCGTTTGACCCGAAGAATATTCTCGGGGAGAGGGAATATGTTTGGCTGGAGTAGGGACATAGCCGACCGCCTGAAGGCGGGACTCATAACTTCATGATCAAAGCGATCTTGATGGATTTTAACGGCGTGGTGATCGATGACGAGCCGATCCAACTGGCGATCTATCGTTCGATGTTCGCGGACGAAGGGGTCGAGGTTTCGGACGAGGCGTATTATTCGCGGCTCGGGATGGACGACAAGACGTTCGCGGCTTCGGTGCTGAAGAGGCGGGCAAACCGGCGGACATCGATCGGGTGCCGGAGTTGACCGCATCGAAGACCCGAAAAGCGCGAGTCGATCGAAAGCGCGGTGCCGCTTTTCCCGGACGTCGAGAACTTCATACGAAAGATGTCGGTCGAATTTGCGCTTGGGCTCGTAAGCATGTCGAAGCGGGAAGAGATTGACTTCGTCTTGGAAAAGACGGGCCTCACCGAATGCTTTTCCGCGATCGTTAGTGCCGAGGATGTGCGCAAGTGCAAACCCGATCCGGAGTGCTATCGCCGCGGTTTCGAACTTGTCGACCTCTACCGAATCTCGCGGGGCCATTTACCGATGACGCACGATGAATGTCTGGTGATCGAGGATTCGCCGCCGGGTGTTGTCGCCGGCCGTCGTGCCGACCTGAAAGTGCTCGGGGTCGCCAACACTGTCCCGGAGGGCAAGCTTCGCGACGCGGGGGCCGAATGGGTCGCAACGCGTCTTGACGATTGGTTTCCGGCTTCGATCAGGCAGGCGTTTTCCGCAAAGGTTTAGGCCTACTTCAGATAGCTTTTTGGTGAATTTTCCGATCGTGCGCAATGCGGTGTTCCCCTTGTTTTCAAGCACCT
Organism: Chloracidobacterium sp.; assembly: GCA_016716365.1. Taxonomy (GTDB): domain Bacteria; phylum Acidobacteriota; class Blastocatellia; order Pyrinomonadales; family Pyrinomonadaceae; genus OLB17. The sequence goes on from JADJWM010000021.1 coordinate 6,123, forward strand.
CAGATCTTTACTAATGCAAAATACAGAACATTTCATTTTAAGGGAGGATGCCGAAAACGACCTCCTGGCATGCGCGGCCTATGTGGCCGAATCGATCCAGAGCAACGAAGGGCGGGCCGAGGCGATGGCGGCGGTCGTGCCGGCCCTTTTGGGAAAAGGCAATGTCGATCTCGCGGCCGAGCTTGCGAACACGCTTGACGACCCGTATGCCCGAGACCGGCTGCTTTGCGCGATCGCCGAACAGTGTGCCGCCACGGACGACGAGAAATATGCCCTTCAGCTGGTCGAAGCGATGGACGAACCGGCGATGCAGGCCCAGGCTTTGGAGAAGATCGGCACGCGGCTTGCCGACCTCGGTAAGACCGACGAGGCACGATCGGTGTCCGACTCGCTGGACCACCGCGATCGCGTGCTCGCCGGCATCGCAGTCCGGCACCATCAGGACGGTTTGGAGGAGGCGGCGGCCGAGGCATTGGCAGAGATCACGTTCCCATCGGCCGCGGTGCATGCTTTGTTGACGATCGCCGCCGCCTCGATAGAAAAGGGTGATATGACGTCTGCGGTGAAAGCTCTGGACGAAGCAGCCGCCGAAGCGGAACAGATCGAGCACGAGGAGGAGCGGATCAGGGCGTTGATCGATGTCGGGAATTCCTTCTCGGCAGCGGAACGGAATGACCGCGCTATCGAAACTCTGGACAAGGCCCGCGAATATGCCGAGAGGCTCGACAACGTCCACCGCGACGGCTTTCTCGGCCAGACCTCGGTCGGCTTGCTCCGGGCGGGAAGCATCGAGCTTGCGGACCGGATCCTCGACGCCGTGGGCGACAAGACCGAAATGTCATCGGCCCTGCTCGGGTTTTCGCGCGAATACTGGCGCAAGGATGACCGCGGAGAGGCGATGGATGCGCTCGAGGAGGCAAATGCGATCCTTCGATCTCAGGCCGACAAGGAAACTCGCGACAGCCGGGCCCGATTCGCCCTCATGGGAAGCATCGCGGTCCAGTTCGCCGGTTTCGAGCAGGGCGAACGGGCTATTGACCTGGCGTCGGATATCGAGGACGAGGGCCGGTCAATGACCGCCCCTTGCCAGATCGCGAACATTCTGACCTTTCAGAGGAACGAGGAACTGGCAAGGACCGCTCTGGCCGCCATCCCGGAAGATGCAGAGCGTGCCATTGCCCTTATTCACATGAGCGATACGCTTGCCTCGGCGGGCGAAACGGAGAGAGCGGTCGGCTTGCTTGAAGAGGCATTCGCATTGGCAGAAGAAGTGCCGCAGCTCGCGTCTCGTGCATCGGCCTATGCCGAGACCGCCCGCCGTTTCGCTCAGCTGGATCACGGGGAAAGGTCGAATGATGCGTTTGAAAAAAGCCTGGAGGTCATCGCGGCCATCAAGGACGAGAGCACGAAAGTCGCCGCCCTGGCCGAGCTATCCGGCGTCGCTGCAGAACTCGAAAGATCGGAGACCGACGGGGACCGCGAGTGGTTGAAAAAGATCGTGATGCAGACGCTGCAGCAGAGTTTCTAAGGCGAGAGGGTCGCAAGCAAAAGCTTCGCGAATCGACGCAGTTCATCGCGTTCGCAGCAGCGCGGCGTGTTCAGGCCGATCTTCAAGCTAACAGGAGGGAGAAGATGATAAACGGTGCGCATATCGTGATCTATTCGACGGACGCGGCCGCCGACCGGGCATTCCTGCGCGATGTTCTCGAATTCCCGAGTGTGGATGCCGGCGACGGCTGGCTGATCTTCGGCCTGCCGGCTTCTGAAGCGGCCGTTCACCCGCACAACGAGAACGACCGTCACGAGCTTTACCTGATGTGCGACGACGTCAACGCTTTTGTCGAGAAGATGAGAGAGAAGGGCGTTACCTGCACCGACGCGGCCGACCAGCGCTGGGGCATCCTGACCGCCGTTACCCTGCCGGGCGGCGGCGAACTCGGGGTCTATCAGCCGCGACACGAAAGGCCCTAATAGATGTTCAGCGAGAGCGGATTTGAGATCTTTGAAGACGTGCTGACGGAGGCTGAATGCGATTCATTCATCGAACAACTCTGTAAGGACGAATGCTGTGCCGGCCGACGTCATCTGATGAACGATCGCCGGGTGAACGAGTTGGCTCGTGATGCCCGGTTGAATTCGATCATTGGGCGAATCAATGGTGAGCCATTGATACCATTCAAAGCGACCCTCTTTCAAAAGACCGGAAAAGCGAATTGGTTGGTGTCGTGGCATCAGGATACTGCGTTGCCGGTTCAGTCAGCACCTGACACCGAGGGATGGGGGCCGGCGACCGAGAAAGAGGGAATCAAATTCGTTCACGCGCCGACTGCTGCACTTGAGAAAGTAATTGCCCTTCGGATCCACCTTGACGCTTCGACCGAGTTGAACGGGCCGCTTAGGGTTATTCCCGGTTCGCATCAAAAGCGGATCAGCGATGATGCCGAGTTCCTGCGTTGGACACAGCGGAGGTCGGTCGAATGCCACGTCGCCAAGGGCGGGGTGCTGGCAATGAGCCCGCTGCTGATCCACGCATCCTCGAAGTCGAAAAGTGAAGCGCAGAGGCGGGTGATCCACATTGAATACGCTCCCGATCTCGAGATCGCCGCCGGGATCAAGCTCGCATTTGCTTAGGCGACGTCCGTCGGGGATAACTAAGCGATCAGGTCGAAGATACTGTCGATATCGCGGCTTGCGTGAAGGATCCGGTAGATCTCGAGTTCCTCCCCGTTCAGGAAATAGAAGATGTTGTAACGTTTGTGCGGGAACATTCGCATATCGATCATAAGATCGTCGCGAGCAACGCCCATTACCGGGTTGGAAGCAAGAAGATCGAATTTGTTGGTCAGATCGCGGATGACTTTCTCAGCGGCAGATTCGCTCTGTTCGGCAAGGTAGTTCCATATTTCATCGAGGTCGCTCAATGCTGACGGTGCGATCGTCAACTTTTTCATAGCCCGTCTATTTAGCTTTTCTGGCTTTGCCCCGCCTGATCACATCGTCGGCAAGAGCTTCTGTTGACGGATAAACAACACCTTTTCCGTTTCGAACCTCTACTACCCCCTTGAGCACTTCCTGTCGAACCGTATCTCGCCGAATTCTCCTTAGCTCATCGGCTTCTTTTAATAGGCGCAGGGCTTCACGGACCACCTCCGATGCGGAATTGTAGTCGCCCGATCGAACTTTTTCATTAACCAGTGCTTCCAGTTCCGGTGTCAGCGATACATTCATGAACCACGCCTCCCACGGAAGAATCTAACCGGAATAACAGACATTGTCAATCTTTGATATTAACGTCGCTCGCGATCAAGTCCTCGAAGCCTTCACGCTTCCTGATCAATTCGGCGGCACCGTTTTCTCTGATCAATATTACCGGCGGCAGGAATCGGCCGTTGTATTGCATCCCCTGGGCGAGCGAGTAGGCGCCGCAGTTGAGCAGGGCGAGGACCTCGCCGGGCCGGATTTCACGCGGGAGAAAACGGTGTTCGGGCAGGCGGCCGTGGCCTTCGTGGTCGAAGTAAACATCGCCTCCATCGCATAGCGGGCCCGCAACTTTGTATGGAAAATCATGCGGCTCGCCGGCCCGTTCCGCTGATATTAGGTGGTAGTACCATTTGTAGGTTTCCATCGAGAGCAGGATGTTGAAGCCGGCATCTGTTAACAGCCAGTGTTCGGCGGTAATTGCCGGATCGACAAAACCCCGTTGAATGCTGTAAATTCCGAATGAAACCCTTGCGCCGCTCTGCTGTGGTTTTTCTTCGTCTCTTCTCCGATGGATCTTCATCGCATCTTCCATCAATGAATTGATATCTGACAGCGGGCGCTCTTTTGCGTTTCGAACCGTGGTCAGGCAGATCCCCGCGTCGGCAATAATACTGCGGCCAGGTTCGAGGAGAACCGTGAGATCTGAAAGAAGGTGTTCCATGCCCGCAGCTTCGGCATTCTCACGTACTTGCTTCCAGGCCTCGGCGATCGCCGAATCGGGCTCGTATCCTGCCGAAAGCATACTTTTCCTAGCGGCTATCTCCACCCACTCTCTTGGCAAGGGGGCTCGCATTACGGTTCCGTCGCCGCGATCATGTTCGATGTATCCCAGCTTGACGGCCTCCTCGAAACTTTTCTTGATCTTGTTCGCAAATTCTGGCATTTCAGGCGGAATGGGAGGTTCGCTGCCGCGCGAGTAGTTGACCGGGAAGCCGCCGCCGAGATTGATGTGTTTGAGCTTGACTCCTGTCTCGTTAAAAATTTGCAACATTGCGTCGAAGAGTTTTACGAGAGCTGCGGAATAAACCTGCGGGTCCGGGTTTTGCGAGCCGACGTGCAGGTGGATGCCGTTTAAGTTCAGGTGCGGCGAGTCTGCGTAAACTCGAAAGGCCCGAAAAGCCTCGTCGGGCATCATACCGAACTTTGAGGTGAGCATCGCTGTCTGCAAACCGGAGTGCGTGCCGCTTTCGATCTCGGGAACCATTCGAAGACTTACATTCGCGGGTTTTTCTAAACGAATCGCGGTTTCTAAGATCAATGAAAGCTCGTAAAGCGAGTCGACCTGGATCGCGTAGATCTCGTTCGTGATCGCTAGTTCGAGTTCCCAAACCTCTTTGCTGTTGCCGTTAAAGTTGATCTGTTCGCCGGTGAAGCCCGCTTTTAGGGCCTTCCACAGTTCGCCGCCGGAATTGACCTCGATATCGCAGCCCGCGTCCTTTACCGCGCGAAGGATGCCCATCGTGGACATCGCTTTGGCCGCGTAGCAAAGCTTGAGCGGACAATCGATAACATCGGCTACCTTTTTCAGACGATCGATGTTGTGACGAATGCGCGATTCGCTGAATGCGAACAGCGGCGTGCCGTGCTCGCGTGCAAGTTCAACGACATCGACGCCGTCGATGTGAAGGCGGTTGTCCTTAACGGTAAGGAAATGTTCGATCTGCCAACTCGACATAATTGACTGGAGGGCAAGCATCCTTGCTTGCCATGAGCACGAAGTGCGAACACGATCTTAAAATCTATTTACGCGATCTTTCGTATGCACTACAAAATTCCCAATCTTCAGGCATTTTACACAATCCAGCCTTAACCGGATTCATCTCAATATAGCGGATCACCGCCACGAAATGCCTGCGATCCCGGATGTACCGATCGAACGATTCGTGCTGCCAGAACCGGCCCCGCCGGCCTAACGCCCGATTTGCCATCTGAGCCGAGTATGACTTGATGGAGTGAAGAATATCGGGAAGGTGGATTCCCGGCCTCGGGCTGAGCAGGACATGAGCGTGGTTCGGCATGATCACCCATGAAAAAAGATCGTGCGTAATTCCATCGTTGAAATTGATCGCATCGCGGACGACCGCCGCGATCTTCGGTTGCCGGAGCCAGCAGCTTCCGTAGCCCGAGTCCAAATATCTTTCGATCTTCTTTCGGTATGCCGGATCACCGATCGCTTCTTTTCGAAGCTTCTCGGCGACCGCGGCGGGAAGTGAATCAGAAAGCCTGAAAGTCACGAACTGCGGATGCTCCGGCCCGTCGAAATGCGGAAGTTTGTCCAGATTGTACCAGCCGAATTCGTCGGGGGTCTGCTTTGGTTTGAAGTCGCAGTTGGTCATCGCTGCTGTTCGTGCTTCGCACTCATGGCAAGCAGGGATGCTTGCCCTCCAGTCTTGCTTGCCCTCCAGTCATTTTGCTAGCTGAATCCCCGTCCCGCGGGGATGAAGCCCGGGAAGTGAGATCGGAAGTTTGCCGGTAAACGGCTGCATCCCGAGCAGGCCACGGGCGGCGGCTCGCTGGAGTGACGGCATGTCGCCGTAGGCTACGATGTAATTTTTCATTTCCGGAAACGACGACAGAATGTACGGGTTGCCGAAGCTGATGCCGATGACGGTCTTGTTGGCGGCGAGGGCTTCGCGGAGGATGGCGGCGCCGTTCTCGGGGATACCGACGCTGTTGGCGGCACCGGAGCGGACGCGGCCATAGAGTCCGACGATAACGACATCGGCCTCGCCGACGGCCTTGCGGGCGGCGGCAACATTCTGCTGCAGCGAGTTTTCCTGAAGATAGGCTTGGGCGAACCGAAGCCCGTTCGACCGGAGCGCACCCGCGAGCGGGTTCATCACTGCACCGCCGTCAAAACCGTTGGATATGCCGATGACGGCGATCTTTTTCGTACGGTCGATCGGCAGGGCACCATCGCTTTGCCGAACGAGCGTGACCGCGGCGTTGGCGATCTCGTCGGCGAGTTGGCCGACGTCCGGCGACGAGACGATGCGGTCGATCTGGTCGAGCGGTGTGAAGCGGTTCTTAAATAATCCGAGCTCGTGCTTCCAAGCGATCTGCCGCGTCACGGATTCATCAAGCCGCGACATCGGGATGCGCCCGCTCGCGACCGCCGCTTTCAATCCGCGAAGCATCGCGTCGACGTTCTCGGGTTTTTCGAGAATGTCGGTGCCGGCGAGAAACGCTCGAACGCCCGCTTCTTCCTGCGTGAAATAGAGCGTCAGGCCGCTCATCGACATCGCGTCGGAGACGATCAAGCCTTTGAAGCCCATCTCTTTTCTTAAGATATCCGACTGGACTTTTGCCGACAGCGTGGCCGGAATGAAGGCTTTTTCGCTGACGATCTCGGCACCTGCTTCGGCGTCGCCGCCCTGATAATTTTTCAGCGGGCGGATCTCTTCAGGGTCGATCTGCGGGAGGGCGATGTGGGCGACCATGATCGAGCCGATGCCTGCCTCGACCGCCCGGCGGAAGGGCAGGAGCTCAAGCGAGTCGAGCCGAGCACGTGGGAGTTCGATGATCGGCAGGCCGCGGTGCGAATCGATGTTCGTGTCGCCGTGGCCGGGGAAATGCTTGGCGGTCGCAATAACCTTCTGCGACTGGATGCCTTCGGCGAATGCCACGCCAAAGCGGGCAACATCTTCAGGATCTTCGCCAAAGCTGCGGACGTTGATCACCGGATTCCCGGCGTTGTTGTTTACATCGAGTACGGGGGCGAAAATGTGCTGAATGCCGATGGCCCGGGCCTCGCGGCCGGTGATGACGCCCATCCGGCGGGCGAACTCGGGATTTCCCGTGGCGGTCACGGCCATCGCCCACGGAAAGTTGGTAGCATCCTCGAACCGCATACCGATACCGGTCTCGGCGTCGAGCGACATCAGCAGCGGATACTTTGCCGCCTCCTGCATTCGGTTGGCGATGTGGGTGGTCTCGTAGATCGGGGCGCCAAAAAAGATGATGCCGCCGATCTTATTTTCGACGACGTGACGCTGCAGGTCCTTGAAGAAAGGGCTTTGCTGATTGGCAAATCGCGCGTTGATCCCTACGTGGACGAGCTGGCCGACCTTTTCATCGACAGTCATCTTTCGGACGAGTTTCGCGGCTTGGTCCCAGGACTTTTTGGACGGCTCCAGCCTTTGGGACTGCGGAATGCGGACTGCGGAGTGCGGAATCGCAGTTGCAACAGCGGACTGTGAACTCGCCACGATAGACAGTAATAACGCAAGGCTAAGAAACTTCTTCATTACTTCTAATTACCAAAGTCGAAACGAACGCGGTCAAGACGGTCGTGATGCTGCCGATCAGGGCGTACCACGGCCAGGCGATCACGGGACCGGGCACGTATCCGTTAGATGCGAGCAGGACGTAAACCATTACGGAAATGCTGACGGCCATGCCGATGAGGGCGTGGACCTCACGCGCCCTTTTCAGAAATGCACCGACGAGGAAAACGCCGAGGATCGGGCCGTTGATGAGCGACGCGACCGAGAGAGCCATGCCAAGGGCTGAACTGTTGGCGTTGCGAAGGCCGACCGCGATCGCGATCTGGACAATGCCGACGACGACCGTCAGGATCCCGGCGATCTTCATCAGGTGCTTGTCGGTCGTGGCCCTCGCGAACGGCTTGTAAATATCGTTGACCGCTGTTGCGGCGATGGAGTTCAGCGACGACGAGAGCGCGGCTGCGAAGATCGCAGCGACGACGAGGCCCGAAAGGCCGGTCGGCATATGCTGCGTGATGAAAGCCGGGAAGACGCGGTCGCCGCCGGTGAAAGGGAAGACCGCTGTCCGCGATGAAGCGTAAGCCCCGTCGGCCGCGCATCTTGCCGCGTCCGCAGGGAAGAGTTTGGCGCACGCTTCGGCCGTCTGAGCAAAAAGCGGATCGTTGTACGGCGCGAAGAATGCGAACAGCAGGACTCCAATAAACAGAAAACCGATGAACTGCCCGAGGACGACGGCGCCGGACGTCATCAACGCGGTCACGGCCGCCCGAGGCTTGTCCGTGCAAAGATAACGCTGGACGAGGAACTGGTCGGTGCCGTGGGTGGACATCGTAAGGAAGCAGCCGCCGAGCACGCCGCCCCAGAATGTATATGTCTTTGCGAAGTCGAGGTTAAAGTCGAACAATGCGAATTTGTCGTACTGCCGGCCGATGTCGATCGCTCCCGCAATGCCGCCGTCGATGTTCTGAATCAGCACGACCGCGGCCGCGACCGCACCGCCGATATAGATGACAAGCTGTACGACCTCGATCCAAATGACCGCTTCCATCCCGCCGTAGAATGTGAAGACGATCGTCACGATGCCGAGTATCAGGATCGAGCCGATGATCACGACCTCGGGCGAGGCCTGCGGATTGAAAGCGGTGTAAACGGCCGCGAGCACGATGGCCGTGAGCAGCAGGCGGATGCCGTCCGCGATGTTCCGCATTATCACGAAAAGGCCTGAGGCGAGAACCTTCACCTTGCCGCCGAAACGCTCGCCGAGGAGCTGATAAACCGTTTGAAGCTCACCCTTGAAATAGAGCGGGATGAAGACAAGCGAGATCACTACCCGGCCGAGCAGGTAGCCGAATACGAGCTGCAAAAACTGAAAGTTCCCGCCGCGGGCAAAGGCGATGCCGGGAACGGAAATGAACGTAATAGTGCTGGTCTCGGTCGCCACGATGGACATCGCGATCGCCCACCAGGGCACGCTCCGGTCGCCGACAAAATAATCCTCGGTCGTCTCCTGTTTGCCGGCGTACCAAATGCCGAAGGCCGTTATGCCGATCAGATAGCCGAAGATGATGATGAGGTCTAGGGTTTGCATCTTTGATCTACCAGATCGAACTGGCCTTCAATCTGAGATCAACTCTGTCGTCAGTTTCCTTGACCGATGAAAGATCTGAACGATATGTCGTTCCACTTACCTGAATCGTGATCACCATGGTCTTCGGGTCGAACCCCGCGGGCACTTCATAATAGTAGGTGGTTTGTCCGTATGCGTCCGACTCAACCCGCTCCGGCAAGATGGTGCCGTTGATCTCAGGCTTGTCCACCCTTGTTTTAATAAATTTGTAGCCGCAGTTTCGGTGACCGCTGACTGTTTCGTCCAGGATATCTGAAAAGATCAGTTCTGGTCTTTTGCCATCGTTCTTTAATTCATAGTAGGCGGAATAGCCGCAATCTCCCCAGTCGGAATTGACCCACTCCGAACAAGAAATGTGCATGATCGCCGCCGCAACTATCACGAAAAATTTGATCGAGTGATTTGCCAACAAACTAATCATTATTACGATCTTTAGCTGCAAGACCATCGATCGCTTTCCGAATCGAGAAATTTGATTCGGAAAGCATTGCCTCCGCCGTTTTGCGGTCGCTGATTCCTGTTTCGGCCATCAAGATACGCACCGCTCGGTCGCGGAGTTTTTCGTTCGAGGCCCGGACGTTCGTCATCCGGTTGCCGCGGACATAGCCGAGGCGGATCATCGTGACGGTCGAGATCATGTTCAGGACCATCTTTTGCGCGGTGCCTGCCTTCATCCGGGTCGAGCCGGTGATCGCCTCCGGGCCGACGACGGGGACGATCGCGATTTCGACGGACTTCGTGATCGCCGAATCGGGCACGCACGTGATGCATGCGGTGAAGCAGCCGAGGTTTTTTGCATGTTCAACCGCCCCGATCGTGTACGGCGTTCGTCCCGACGCGGCAAGGCCGATCACGGCGTCTCGTTCAGTGAGGCCGCGATGTTTCAGGTCTTCGGCACCGGCTTCTCTGTTGTCTTCGCTCGCCTCGCTTGCCTTGTAAAGAGCGTCGTAACCGCCGGCGATCACTCCTTGGATCAGGTCGTAACCGACGCCGAAAGTCGGCGGTATCTCGGACGCATCCAGAACACCGAGCCGGCCGCTCGTGCCAGTGCCGATATAGAGAAGCCGCCCGCCGTTTTCAAGCCGCTTTACGACCTCATCGACCGCCTTTGCTATTTCGGGCAGGACCAGTTCGACCGCACCGGCGACTAGCTTGTCTTCGTCGTTGATCAGACGAAGGGCATCGAGAGTCGGCAGCCGATCGATCTCGGAGGTCCTTGGGTTTTCCTGTTCAGTTACAGGCAGCATTGATTCAATAGTGAATGATCGGGGGCCACTGGCCGCATCAAAAAGGCCCTGGTTTTGAGAATTACCCGACGCCCCAAATGCACCCGGTCGCTACCGCTCCCGGTACTGACAAGAACCCCGGTCGCTACCGCTCCCGGTTCTGACAAGAACCCGGTCGTTAAATACCTCTGACCAAGCCACTTTTCGCTGCCCTCTGCTTTCTGCCTTCTGCTCACGGCTCACGGCTCACCGCTCACAGTCCACTTATTACCGCTTCCGGTTTTGGCCGGTTCCGTTGTTGTCGGCGGAGCTTCCGTTGAGCATCGCGAGCAGGGCGGCGGCCTGGGCCGGGGGCATCGTCGGTTCGGTCAGAAAGGCGTCCGGGGCGACCGTGCGGATCGTCTCGATCATCGGTTTGGTCAGGATCTCGCCGGCCTTAAAAACGCTCCCGACGCACCCGATGGGCACCTTATCCTTCCCGAGCTTTAGTTTCTCGATAACGGCACACGCGGCCAGGCCAAGTTCCGAGCCGGCCTCGTTCAGGATGTCCACGGCAACCGCGTCGCCCTCTTGTGCCGCTTCGACGACGAACCGGGCAAAGCCCGCGATGCGGCTGTTATCGACCTGCGGCGAATATATGGCGACGATCAGGTTCTCCGGCCCGGATGCACGGAAATATTCGGCGGCGCGTTCGCTAAGTATAGTTGAAATGCCGCGGCCGTCGGAAGCCTTTGCGACCGAATGAAGGGCCGCCTGCGCGATACCCACGCCGCCGCCCTCATCGCCGGCCAGCGGGCCCCAGCCGCCGGAGATGGCGATCTTGCCCTTGCTGTTCCTGCCCAGACAGATCGAGCCGGTACCCGCGATCACGACCAGGCCGGGCTCGCCGAATGTGGTGGCATAAAGAGCGATCTCGGCGTCGGTCACGACCGTTACGTTCCTGATGCCGATGCTTTTAACGAAGCGTTCGCGGACGCGCTGGCGGAGGTCGGCACGCCGAACGCCGGCAAGTCCGAGCGTGGCCGCGAAGATGTCGCCGCGTGAGACGGAGCCGCGGTCGCAGGCTTCGTTGACCGCCTTTACGATGTTGGCGACGGCGGTCTCAAGCCCGACGCGGAGCGGATTTGCCGGCCCCGCAAAGCCCTCGCACTGCAATTCGCCGGCAGCATTCACCACGGCGATATGCGTTTTTGTGCCGCCCCCATCCACGCCAAGATAGTATTGGTGCGGCCGCGAACTTTTTGGTTCTCTTTTTCCCTTCGAAACCATCGGAGAGGATTCCCGATAAAAAAAACTCCACCATTCTTAACAATACTTGACATATAATCAAATTTAACAGATTTTATGTATTTAATAAGTTTGCGTGATACGCAGACCGTTTGCAGGATCGCCGTTAGGCGGCGTTTGTTCACATCCCCTTGAAAGCCTGCGTAGGCGAAGCAGCCGCCTAAAGGCGGGACTCAAAACAATATGGAGATCAGACAGCTGAAAGCATTCCTGGCGATCGCCGAGGCAAAGACCTTTACGGCCGGGGCCCGGCGGGTGAACGTGACGCAGGCGGCCATCTCGATGCAGATCCGTCAGTTGGAAGAGGAGGTCGGCCTTCCGCTTTTCACACGCACGCCGCGACGTGTGATCCTGACCGAGGCGGGCGAATACCTTCTGGAACGTGCGAGGAAAATACTGCGAGAGCATGATTCCGCGTTGGCCGAAATAGCCGAGGTGGCTGGGGCCGAGTATGGGCGTCTGCGGATCGGGACGGCGTCGGGCACTTTCGCGATGAATCAGCTTCCGGGCATACTGGCGAGGCTCCGCGATAAGTTCCCGAATGCCGAGCTATCGGTCGCGTCGGGCACGAGCCAAACGCTGGTTGATAAGATGATGCACGGCGAGATCGATATGGCGTTTGTTTCGCTGCCGGTCGATAATCTGAACATAAGCACCGAGTCGCTGTTCTCGGACGAGATCGTCGCCATCGCCCACCCCGAACATGCTCTAGCGAAGGAGAAGTTCATCAGCGCCGCGACGCTGGCCGGCGAGAAACTCATCCTGGGCGAACGCGGCGGGAATACGCGTCGGATGATCGATGAGTTTTTCCAGGCCGCCAACGTAAAGCCGAACATCATAATGGAACTGTCGCGGCAGGAGGCTGTCACGAAAATGGTCGAACGCGGCCTGGGCGTCGGCATGGCCGGGGCGAAATCGGTGGCCCGCGAGATACGCGACCGCAAGCTGGTGTCGTGGCTGATAGAAGGCGCCGAGATCAAATGGGAGCTAGGCCTGGCACGGCTTCGCGGCGGGCATTTTTCGCCGATCGGTAAGGAATTCGTCCGGCTTTGCAAAGAGAGCTTTGGCGAGCGCGAGAAGGAGTTGAGGGCGAGGAGGTGAAAAGTAAGAAGTAAAAAGTAAGAAGTGAAAAGTGAAAAGTAAAAAGTGAAAAGTGAAAAGTGAAGAGTGAAGAGTGAAGGGTGAAAAGTAGAAGGGAAACGGCTTGGTGATGATGAAGTATTTGTTGTTCGAAACTAGAAAGAATTTCTTAGTGCGGTCCATTCTTGGATCTGTCTTTTTACTTTTTATTTTTTACTTTGCCAACGGCCAGGGGCTCCCGGTGGCGGCGCCGGCGTCTGTCGGGATGAACGCCGCGAAGCTGGACCAGATCGAGCAGCTTGTGCTTGCGGATATCGCTGACAAGAAACTGCCGGGAGCGGTCGTTATCGTCGGGCGGAAAGGGAAGATCGTTTACCGCAAGGCGTTCGGCAACCGCTCGCTTGTCCCGACGGTCGAGAAGATGACGGTCGATACGATCTTCGACGTCGCCAGCCTGACGAAACCCGTCGCGACCGCGACGTCGATCATGATCCTGATCGAACAGGGCAAGCTTCGGCTGAACGACACCGTCGGCAAGTTCATCCCCGAGATCGACGATGAGTCCGCGAAACG